>CAVRYD010000001.1:0-334643 GCA_963725335.1 uncultured Acidobacteriota bacterium
ACTCGTTACTCACCCCGGGGGTGACCGTGTACTCAGCAGAGAGGAGGCGTGTCAGCGTCGGCTCCATCGCGGCGCCCCAGATTCCATAGCCCTTCGCGGTGGGATGCAGGAAGTCGTACATGATGTCCTTGGAAATCGACCGATCGGCGGCGAGAAACCTGTCGCCGATGTCCAGATACGTCACGACGCCGCCGCGTCCCTCGAACGTCGCAATGCGCTGATTCACCGCCTCGATCGCGGCGCGGTTGGCATCGGGCTTCTCGCCGCGGGGAAAGATGCCCAGCAGCAGTATGCGGCTCGCCGGTGACCGCCGGTGGATCTCGTCGCAGATGGCCGAAACCCCGGCGGCGATCTCGTCTGGCGTGTTCAGCGGGACGTTGTTCGTGCCGATCATCAGGACCACGACCTTCGGCGAGACCTGTTCGAACTCGCCGTGCCGCAGCCGCCACAGGACGTTCTCCGTGCGGTCCCAGCCGTAGCCGAGATTCACGATGCGGCGCGCCGTGAAAAACCGATCCCAGACGTCCGGCGCAGTCCTGCGGCCGCCGACGTGCTCGCCGCTGGGTTCGCCACCCCAGAAGTGCATGATGGAATCGCCCAGCATGACGATCTCGGGCTGACGCGCCTGCATCAGCGCGACCGCGGCCGCGTGGCGTGCCGGCCAGTCATAGACGCGCCAGTCCCGTCCTTGCGTCACGGGCACGAGTGTCGACGCGATGCGCGGGCCCGTCGCGCGCGATGCCCATTCGAGCTGTGTCCCGACCGGCGAATGGTCCGGTGTGAACGCACGCGCTTTGACCGTGTACCCGGCGGGCACGTCGACCGGTGCGAGCCACACGCCGGCGTCCCGGGTCGCATCCGTGCCGTCGAGCGTGTAGCGCACGACGGTCCCAGGCGGCGCATCCGTGACCTCCAGCAGACCATCGGCGCGCGCCCGAATCGTCTGGGCAGCCACAGTCGCGGCGGGAAGCGCGACCGCGAGAGCGAGCGCGCACGCGATCGCGTTCGTCGTGACCATACCGGCCCGCCAACGTTGGATCGGACGTGTCATGTCAGGCCTTGAGAATCGATCGTCTAACTGTTCGGTTTCCCATTTGTTGGTCGCTCTCTGCTCTAGAGCGCGAGTTCGACGGAGGTCCTCAAAGCTGCCTGACTGATCGTAGACCGACTTACCTCTCGGTCAACTCTGCGGCGTCAGTGAGGGAACTATCTCGTCCGCCCTGCTGCCCGGCTCGTATAATCGCCTTAAAGATGCCCCTTACTCCCGGCACGCGCCTCGGCGTCTACGACATCACGGCGCGGATCGGCGAAGGCGGCATGGGGCAGGTGTACCGAGCGACGGACACGAAGCTGGGCCGCCAGGTGGCGATCAAGATCCTGCCGGACGCTTTCGCCTCGGACCCCGAACGCTTGGCGCGCTTCGAACGCGAGGCGAAGACGCTCGCGTCCCTGAATCATCCGAACATCGCCGCGATCTACGGACTCGAGAAGTCCGGCGGCGTGACGCGCCCTCGTGATGGAACTCGTCGAGGGCGACGACCTGTCGCAACGGATCGCGCGTGGCGCGATTCCGATCGACGAAGCCCTGCCCATCGCGAAGCAGATTGCGGACGCGCTCGAAGCGGCGCACGAGCAGGGCATCGTCCATCGCGATCTCAAGCCCGCGAACATCAAGGTGCGGCCCGACGGCGCAGTAAAAGTCCTGGACTTCGGCCTCGCCAAGGCCATGCGAGGCTGCCACGGCCGACTCCTCGCACCTCGCCGACCGCCAGCCGAGTGGCCACTCACGGCCGGCATCATTCTCGGGACGGCTGCCTACATGTCTCCGGAGCAGGCCAAAGGCAAGTCCGTCGATCGCCGTACGGATACCTGGGCGTTCGGTTGCGTGCTCTACGAGATGCTGACGGGCAAGATGACGTTCAAGGGAGACACGATCTCGGACACACTCGCGGAGGTGATTCGTGCCGAGCCCGATTGGACCGTTCTGCCCCAGAACACTCCGCTGCAAATCCGCGACCTCCTTCGGCGCTGCCTCACCAAAGATCCAAAGGGCCGTATGCAAGCCATCGGCGATGCGCGAATTTCGATCGAAGAAACGCTCGCACGCGGGGTCGAGGACACCGAAACGGCCCCGGCGGCTGTTCGGCCTGCCGGATGGCTCCGGGTTTTGCCCTGGGCGATCGCTGTGGCCGGCGTCTGCGCTGCGATGCTGTTTTTTGCATTGCGTCCCGCGCCGCGTGTGTTGCCGCTGCGCAAGTTTCAGCGCAACGTGGAAAACCTTCAGGCGGGGATGTACGGCGTTGGGGGTCCGGCCATCTCCGCTGACGGAAAGAGAGTCGCCTACCAGAGCGGCAATCGCATCTTCGTCTGGGAGTTCGATCAGCTGGATGTGCATCAGGTGTTTGAAATCGAAGGAACCGGCCAGACGTCAACCCCGCTGATCTGGTCTCCCGACAGCGCATCTCTCGCGTTTCGAAACCGGGACAAGTTGCTCCGTGTCCCTGCTGCGGGCGGTCAGCCCGTACAGTTATGCAAGCTTCCGTTCAACCTGCTGCAGAGCGGAGCCTGGAGTCCTGCGGGGAAGATTTATTTGGCCGCACACTTCGGAGACATCTATGAACTATCGGATGGGGGAGGCGATGCCACGCCACTTGGGCTTTTCCATCCTTCAACCGAAGTGGACTTCCATGGTCTCAGCATGCTCCCGGATGGACACCTGATGTACATGGTGCACACCGTGGGCCCTGGCACCAGAGTAGATGTTCTTCTCGATGGCAAGCCGAAAACAGTGTTCTCTTCCAGCGACCTGTCGGCCGCTCTGCCCGCCTACGCGCCGGATGGTTACCTGATCATCGAGCACGAGGGAAAGGGCATTTGGGCCCACCCTTTTTCCCTCGCGAAGGCGGAACTGACGGGAGAGCCCTTCCTGATCGTGGCCAGGGGCACCGCGCCGACGGTTTCCTCTGACGGAACCCTGTTTTACATCCTGCCGGCACCCGATGAGCTTCGTCAGGCTGTGTGGGTCAGTCGCAACGGAGAGATACTTGCCAGCGTTGGCAAGCCGGAACTCGGCTTGCAGAATCCCGCGTTGTCGCCCGATGGCAAGAAACTGGCCGTCGCGGCCGTGGATGAAGATGGCAACGAGTTCATTGCGATTGGCGATCTCGCCCGTGGCAGTCGAGTTCAGCTCACATCCTCCGCGCAGATCGAATACAGCGCACCTGGCTGGATGCCGGACGGCCGCGTGGTGTTCTCATACTTCACGAACATTTCGTCTACAATCGCCCTTCGGGCTGCCGATGGAACCGGGACAACGCAGAATCTCTTCCCGGGCGCCTGGCCTCACCTGTCTCCGCGCGGCAATTATCTCCAATTCACAGCGTTCACGTTCACCGGGGATGGCACAGTGAACTATCTGGCGTTGGAGAAAGGCAGGCTGCCTCCCGATCCTCTTAAACCTCGCATCTTCCTCGACGATCCCGGTTCCAAGATCGATCTTCACATTTCCCCCGACGAGACACTTGCTGCCTATGTGACACGCAACGCAAAGCAGACGGGCGTCTGTATTTCGCGCTTTCCCAGCGGCGAAGGCAGATGGGAGGTGACCGCCGTGGGCGAATCGCCGATATGGAACCCACGGGGTGGTGAGGTGTTTTTTACCTCGAAGGGCAGCATGATGTCCGTGGACGTCGTCGCGAAGCCGTCCCTGACTCTGAGCGCCCCGAAGAAGTTGTTCGATCTCGAGAAAGCGGCCCTTCAAGCCGCGCCGCTCTCAGGCAGGTCTCTGTTCGGGGTCTCACCAGACGGTCAACGGTTCCTGATGGTCCAGCGTGTGGGCAAGCACGATACGTCACGCGCTATGGTGGTCGTGCAAGACTGGCACGCCGAGTTTGCCAATCGGAATCGGCACTGAGTGCTGGTCCGCACCGATCTTCGGGGCCCACGATTCCTGGACCTAACGCCTCTTTAAACCTCAACGCAGTGGCGGATAAAGGCAACCTCTTGCCGGATGGATCCGTCTGAGGAAATGACACCCGCACGGGCCTGCGCGCCTGTGCGATCCTTGTTTCAGTGGCCCCGCCAAGTCCGGCGCGCCAGGGGAGGAACCCGCGATGCGACTCATGCAACGGCTCGAAGAACTGCTGAGTGACGTCCGACTGGCAGTCCGGCAGTTGATCTCGGCTCCGTGGGTTCACGCTGGTGGCAGCGCTCACCCTGGCGCTCGGCATCGGCGTCAACAGCGCCATCTTCTCGCTGGCCGATGCGGCGCTGATGCGGCCGCTGCCGTTTGGCGAGGCCGAGCGACTGGTGATGCTGTGGGAGCGCACGCCGACGTCGCCAAGAACCGGTGTCTCGCCGCTGAACATGCGCGACTGGAACCTGCAAAGCCGGTCGTTCGAGGGCATCGCCTTCGTCCAGCGAGGCATGGGCGGCGGGCCGCTGCTGACCGCGCCTGACGGCTCGATGGAAACGGCGGAGCGTCAGAGCACCAGTGTCAACTTCTTCGATGTCCTCAAGGTGGTCCCGATTGTGGGCCGCACGTTCAAGCCCGAAGACGACGGCCCGTCGCCCCACATGGTGCTGCTCGGCGAGGCCGTATGGCGGCGCCGATTCAGCAGCGATCCTTCGATTGTCGGCCGTCTCGTGCGGCTGAACGGCCAGCCGTACACCGTCGTCGGCGTCGTCGCCGACAATGTGCAGTTCTCGCGGCCAGCCGAGATCTGGACGCTGACTGGCCAGTTCCCCGACATCCCGACGTTGCGCGCCGCCCGCGCCTTCGAGGTTGTCGCGCGTCTGAAGCCCGGTGTGTCGATCGAGGCGGCGCAGTCCGAGTTGAACGTCATTGCCGGCCGGCTCGCGCAGGCATATCCAGAAGCGAACAAGGGTGCCGGCGTGATCGTCGAGCCGATCCGCGCCGGCATCATCGGGAGCGATTTGGCGACAACGTCGATGTTGTTGCTGGGCGTGGTGGGCTTCGTGCTGCTCCTGTGCTGCGCGAACGTCGCCAATCTGCTGCTCGCGCGGGCTGCCGCGCGCACCCGTGAGATCGCCGTGCGGTCCGCGCTCGGCGCCGCGCGCGGCCGCATCATCAGGCAGCTGCTCACGGAGAGCCTCGTGCTCGCGGTGGTCGGCGGGATGCTGGGCATCGGCGTCGGCGCCGCGATTCTCCGGGCCGCGCCAGCGCTGATTCCGCCGGGTCTGTTGCCGGCGGCAGTGACACCCGCATTCGACGCGCGGGTCGTGCTGTTTGGTCTGGCCGCGGCGCTGGCGGTGGGCGTCGTGTTCGGTGCCATACCGGCGTGGCAGGCGACGGGCGGGTCGCTTGCCGGTGTGATGGCGTCCGAGAGCCGGTCCTCGACTTCGACGAGGAGGCGCTTGCGCAGCCTGCTCGTGTCGGGCGAGGTGGCCGCGGCGGTCGTGCTCTTATGCGGCGCAGGGTTGCTGCTGCAGACGCTGCTGAAACTGGTCGCCGGCGACACCGGCTATCGAGCGACGAGCGAGTCGGTCCTGACGCTCGACTTCAGCGTGCCCACGGGGACGAGCTCACGGTATCCAACGGCGGAAGCGGTCATACAGTTTTACGATGCGGTCGGTCGCGACGTCAGCGCGCTGCCCGAGGTGCGCCGCGTCGGCTGGGCGTCGAGCCTGCCGTACGGCACGAGCGAGCTGGGCCGGTGGGCGTTCGAGATCATCGGCGATCCGCAGGTCGAGGCCCGCGATCGGCCGAGCGCGGAGTACACGACCGCCGATCCCGGATACTTTGGCACGCTCGACCTGCCGATCGTGAGCGGGCGAGGCTTCAACGATCGCGACACGCTGCACAGCCTGCCTGTGTGTCTCGTCAACGAGGCGTTCGTGCGCCGGCATTTCCAGGGGCGCAACCCAGTCGGCGTGCGTCTCTCGCTCATCGCGCCCTTCAACGGGCCCACCCAGATCCGCGAGATCGTCGGCGTGGCGCGGCAAACCAGCGGCGAGCCCGATGCGCCCGAAGAGCTGCTCCAGGTCTACGTGCCGCTGGCGCAGTTCCCGACCGGCGACGTCTACATGGTGGTGCAGCCGTCGGCCGGCGCGGCAGGGACGCTGACGCCGCTCGTGCGGCGCGTCGTCGCTCGGATCGATCCCGACTCGCCGGTGCGGCGCGACCGGACGCTCGAGACGCTGTCGATTGAGTCGACCGCAGGCTATCGCTTCCGAGCGAAGATGGTCGGGACGTTCGCGGCGCTGGCGCTCGTGCTGGCCATGGTGGGCGTATTCGGCGTGCTCGCCTACACCGTGCAGCAGCGGCAGCGCGAGATTGGCGTCCGCATGGCGCTGGGCGCCACCTCCTTTCGTGTAACGTGGCTCGTGTTCCGTGACGCCGGCTGGATGATCGCGACCGGTGCCGCGTCCGGCATGGTGGTCGCGGCCCTCTCAGGACGGGTCGTCGCGACGTTCCTCTTTGGGGTCGATCCGCTCGACCCGCTGACGTTCGTGAGCGTACCGGTCGTGATCCTGCTGACGGCGATCGTCGCCGCCGCCGCGCCGGCCTGGCGGGCCAGCCGCATCAACCCCGTCGAGGCGTTTCGCTATGAGGGGTGAGTCGGACCCGTCAGATGGAGACGGCGCTATGAGGTTCAATCACGTTGGCATCCCCACAACGACTCGCTTTGAAGGGGAAATCGATCTTCCCCACCTGAAAGTCACCGTGAGTGACCATCAGAGCAATCCCTTCGGCATCCAGTGGCAGCGGTACTGGGAGGGGGCGCCCTATCCCGACCTCGTCAAGACGGTCGCGCATGTGGCCTTCGAGGTGGACGACCTGGAGCAGGCCCTGCGCGGGCAAGACGTCATCATTCCGCCGAACAGCCCAAGTGCGGGAGTGATAGTCGCTTTCATCAAGGTCGCCGGCGCTCCGGTCGAACTCCTCCAGATAGATCGCACTATCAGAAGCGATCTTTGAGCACCAAGCTGTATCTCGCGGCGACTAGTCGCCCCGCCGATCCCTCATTCCCGACCCTTCCGATCGCGTGAGCCGCTTTTCGCCAGTTTGGCGCGTCTCTAGGCAGCAGCCCTCTGCCGGACTTTGTTCCGTAGCGTGAGCTCGCGCGTATTCGCCCAAGGGAGACAAACATGCGGACGAGGCCATCAAAGGTACTCGGCCGCCGGATGATCCATGTGACGAAACCGCCGGGACCACGCAATGAACGGACGGCCCTGCGCTCGGAAGACGCGTTCGTGATGGGAGATCACTCTGCCATGACCTCGAAACTGTCAGCACACCAACGCCACTTGTTGATCGTCATTGTGACACTGACCGTTTTCGCGACGCCGGGCTCCGCCCAGACGGTGTCGTTCCGGCCCGCCGTCGGGTCACCTGTCGCTGTCGGCGGACGGCTTTCGTCGATCGCGGCCGCGGATTTCAACGGCGACGGCCGCCTCGATGTCGCCGTGGTCAACGGTCAGCAGAATACCGTCGCGGTATTCCTGGGAAGCGGCAACGGAACGTTCTCTCCCGGCCCACAGTCCCCGTTCACCGTCAACGGCGGGATCCTCAGCGGCAGCGTGCCGACGGCGATCGCCGTCGGCGATTTGAACGCCGACGGCCACCCGGATCTCGCGATCACGAACGTCCCGATCAATCCCCTGTCCGTGATCGGCGGCGCGATTACCGGACACATCGGCGGTGCGGTTGCCGGTACTGCTCGGACGGGCCGATGGGTCGTTCAACGGCGCCGGCAACGTCGACACAGGCGGGGACCTCCCCATCTCGGTGGCTATCGCCGATTTGAATGGCGATGGCAAACGCGACCTCGCAATCGCCCATCTGAACAGCGGCAACGTGTCCGTTCTGCTGGGAAATGGCGGCGGGTCGTTTTCGTTTGCGCCAGGCTCTCCGTTCGCCGTCGGCACGCGACCCGCCTCGATCGCGATCGGCGATTTCAATTCAGACAGCAAATTTGACCTTGCGGTGGCTAACGCGGACGACAACGCGGTCGCCATCCTGATGGGACAGGGCAACGGTACGTTCAGCCCGAATCTGAACTCACCCGTAGCCGTTGGCGGCCGCCCGGCCTCCATTGCGCTCGCCGACCTGAACGGCGACGCAAAGCTGGATCTGGCAGTGGCGGATCTGACCGACGGCACGGTGTCGGTGTCCCTCGGCGATGGCAGCGGCACGTTCCCGACCGTCCAGGATTACCCGGTCGGCCGCTCCCCAATCTCCGTCGCGGTCGCGGACTTCAACAGCGACGGCAAGCTGGACATCGTCACCGGCGACAACCTCAGTCACATGGTGTCGGTCCTGGTCGGGAACGGCAATGGCACGTTCAAGCCCGCCAGGCACGTCTCGGTTGGTGGCGACCCGCAATCAATTGCGGTGGCCGATTTCGACGGAAACAATCAGCCCGACGTCGTCTCCGCGAACCTCACCGCCGGCAACGTCGCCGTGCTTCTGAATTCCACCGACGTCGTGCCGCCGGTCACGACGGCCACACTGGTGCCGTCGCCGAACAGCAATGGGTGGAACAACACGAGCGTGACGCTGACGCTCGACGCCACGGACAACAGCGGCGGCTCCGGGGTGAAGGAAGTGACCTACCAGATCGGCGCTCAGTCACAGGTCGTCGTGCCGGGTGGGTCCAAGACGTTGCTGTTCAACAGCGAAGGCGTGTATCCGCTGACTTTCTTCGCGGCAGACAACGCGGGCAACGTCGAGGCCACTCAATCGCTTTTGGTGCGCATCGACAAAACGGCGCCGACTATCGCGAGCTCCCAGACGCCCGTGGCCAATGCAGCGGGATGGAACAACAGCGATGTGACGGTGACGTTCAGCTGCGCAGACGCACTCTCGGGAATGGCGACATGTGCGTCTCCGGCGACGGTAAGTGCTGATGGCGCGAATCAGGTCGTCACGGGGGGCGCCGTCGATCGCGCCGGCAACTCAGCGACCGTGTCGCGGACCGTCAATCTCGACGAAACGCCGCCGGTGCTGACGATGCCCGTTCTGGCATCCAACTACGTTTACAACGCGTCGCTGACGCTCACGTTTGGCAGCACCGACCCGCTCTCGGGGCTCGCGCTCAGTCAGGCCACGTTCAACGGATCGCCAGTGCTGAGCGGAGCGACGTTCACGCTGAACCATCCCGGGACCAACACCTTCACGCTGACGGCCACAGACGTCGCCGGTAACACATCGACGCGCACCGCGACGTTCTCGGTGCTCTACGACTTCGGCGGTTTTCTGCCGCCGCTGCCAGGTGACTCCTCCGGCGTGTTCAAGCTCGGAAGCGTCGTGCCAGTGAAGTTCCGGCTCACCGACGCGGGCGGACTCTCGGTCGCGACCGCGGTCGCCAGACTCACGCTCCAGATGTACGCAGGCGGACAGCCGGTGGGTACACCAATCGACGCCACGCCGCCTGGCAACGCCGATGTCGGAGATCTGTTTCGCTACGACGGCGGTCAGGTACATCTACAACCTGAGCACGAAAGCCTTGGCGGTGGGTACGTGGCAACTCCAGGTGCGCCTGGACGATGGGACCGTTCACAGCGTCGCCATCGGGCTGAAGTAGGAGGTGAGCTGTGAAACGCACATGGCTTCGAAACGGCGCGATGCAGGCACTGAGACTCCTGGCCTGTGGAGTATTCGTTACAGCTCTCGCGGGGTGTGATGGTCAAATCATCGGTCCGCCAACCCCGCCGGGCACCCCGCCGCCGCCGAGAGCGTTATGGCTGAGTTACAAATATTCAGCGGGCGGCTGTACCGATCCAAATACAAACTGCCCCGAGATCATCAATCAAGTGGAGGAGGACGCCTACTACTGTTCCATCGCCTTGACGGGCGGCAGCGCAGGGAACGGCGTTGATCCTGTTGACCCTGCCAATTGTGCGCAGAACCAGCCTCCGATCCTCAACTTCAATACCTGGAAGATGGCGAACGGTTTTCCAGCGACTGGTGCGCCGGAGGCTCACGCCATCTACGGGAACCTGGGCGACCTCCGAATTGGCCGCGATATGAACTGTGTGAAATCAGCCAATGGGAATATCGCGTGCTACGTCACGAACTATGGTTTTCCCCCGTTCGTCAACGGAGCTGTGAATCCCGATTGGGTCGGTTCGAACAATGAATTTCCGGGCCTCACCCAGGCCGTCGAGGACGCGATCGCGGGGCACGATCCGTTTGCAACCGTCGCGATGGTCTATAACCGGAGCGCCGCACTCAATCAGAGCGCCAACGCTGTCACCTTTTACGTGTTCAAAGGGAATGGCGATCGCCTTCCCTTGCCTGCGCTCGACGCCGAGGGCGGAAAAAGCAACCCGCGCATGTGCATGGCGTGTCATGGTGGAACTTACGACTCCGGCACGCATTCGGTCAAGGATGCGCAGTTCCTGCCGTTCGACGTCTACTACTTCGAGCACAGCCTGCAGCCGGGATACACGCTCGACAATCAGCAGGAAGGATATCGACAGCTGAACGCGCTAGTGAAGGAGACGCAGCCTGCACCTACTCCAACTACGCCTCCGACTGCGATCGCGGATTTTATCGACAGGATGTATCACAACACGGTCGACACGCCGGGGACCGTGGTCACCGACGATAGCTACCTGCCACCAGGCTGGGCCGGCCAGGAAACGCTGTACAAGAACGTCTACCGGCAGTACCTGCCGCATGTGCCACATGGCCAGCAGCAAAGCGCCGTTCCTGACATTTCCAGGACTTCCAGCGCGCTGCGACGCTGATTGAAGAGAAGGTGTGCCACTCGACGGACATGCCTAACGCGCAGGTACCCTATGTAACATTCTGGCAGAACAGGATCGCCCAGGATGACTTGCGCAAATTCCTGGTCGAGGCGGGAGTCCGGATCTTCACAGCTGCAAATAGGTGCAGGTTCAAGCGCTGGTTAAACAGCGTGTGGGAACCCAGCTGGTTTGCTGGTCGGAGTTCGTCACGTGCACCCACCCCCGATTTCTTCGCCGGCGAGAACCTCCTCGCCGGCGTTTGGAGTCCACCAGTCGTGTGCAACGCTGGGCTCAATCCGAACGGAATCTCTGTGCGCAGATATGTGTTGAAACACGTTTCAAGTTCGGATAGCCTGTCGGTATGGGCCGAGGGCTGCAGCAGCGCCTGAAGATGCGGGCGATCGAGAACCCCGTGGTCGAGGGCATGCTGAACCTGCTCGTGACCGGCGCGCTCCTCAACCAGCGGGGGGACGCAGAATACGCCCGGTTCGGCCTGACCACGAGCGCCTACAACGTGCTGCGCATCCTGCGTGGATCGCCAGACGGTCTGCCGCGGGGCGAGATCGCGCTGCGGATGGTGAACCCGTCGCCGGACGTCACCCGGCTCATCGACCGCCTGGCACGTCGAGGACTCGTGCGCCGGTTGCGCGCGCGTACGGACCGGCGAGTTTCCCTCACGCGGATTACCCCGAAGGGCCTGGAACTGCTCGAGCGAGCCGAAGTTGCCAACGACGCCCAGCACGCAGCGCTGGCGTCCCGGTTGTCGGCGGCCGAATGGCGACAGTTGAGCGCGTTCTGCGAACGTATCTATAGCGATGAAACATAGTCTTTGGCGGTGCAATATGTGTTTAGACAAATTATGTTCAGACATTCAAATCTCGCGATCGTATGAGCGTGTCGGCGTCCGCAGCCGTCCCGGCATCCCGGGGCCGTGCCTGATCGTCGCGCTGGCCACCGCGTCCATCGCATCAAGTCCCATCGCGGCACGCGCGGCCACTCGCGAGGCACCGACACGCATCGTTGCCAACGACAACACGCGACCCGCCGGGATGGCCAACGGCAACACGGTGAGGATTCGTCTTCGCGCCGCCTCGGGACTGTGGCGCCCCGAAGGCCCCGACGGTCCGACGCTGACAGTCGACGCTTTTGGCGAGGAAGGCCGGTCGCTCAACGTGCCGGCCCCGCTCATCCGCGTCACGGAGGGAAGCCTGATCGACGTCTCGATCCGCAACGACCTCGGCGCGCCGCTCCGCGTGCACGGTCTCTGCGCCCGCGACGGCGGCCCGTGTGTTCCGCTCGACGTGGCGCCGGGCGCCACCGGGCATGTGCGCTTTCCTAGCGGGCGTGCCGGCACGTATCACTATTGGGCCACGACGATGGGGGCGCCGGTGCCATTCCGAGAATTGGCCGGCGCGCTGGTCGTCGATCCCCTGAGCGGCCCGACCGGTCCAGACCGCATCTTCGTCATCACCGAGTGGAACAACCTCACCGCGGCACAACTCGCCGAGGTCATCACCGCCGATGACGCAAGCGAGCGCTTTCTCGCGTTGCGGCCGACCTTCGCGTTCATGATCAATGGCCTGTCATGGCCGGCGACAGAACGCTTGGTCTACCGCCGCGGCGAGGTCGCGCGGTGGCGCGTCATCAACCTCAGTTCACAGCGCCACCCGATGCACCTGCACGGGTTCTATTTCAACGTGCTGCAGCTCGGCGACGGCCAGCGCGACGAACCGGTGGAGGGCGGACACGGGCAGCGGGTCGTCACACAGCTGATGCCATCGGGCGGCACGCTGACATTGGAATGGACGCCAGAGCGCGTGGGCAATTGGCTGTTCCACTGTCACATCATGTCCCATGTCTCACCGAGCGCCGTCTCGGCGCGCACCCGGCAGCTGACGATTCACATGCGGCGCCTGGCACGAGCCACGATCACGGCCACATCGATTCCGCACTAGGCATGGCTGGCATGGTGCTCGGGATCACCGTGATCTCGTCGGATGCGGCCACGGACGTCCCGCGTATCGCTTCACCACTCCGACGGATCACGATGGCCATTGAAGAAGGCGCGGCGGCGATGCGCGTCGTTGTGGACGACGCCCCGGCGCGCGATCAGGCACACCGCTCGCCTGGGCCGGCCCGCCGCTGGTGCTCCGCCGCGGCGAACTCGCCGAGATCGCCGTGTTGAATCACCTGACGGAGCCCACATCGATTCACTGGCATGGGCTCGAGGTCGAGAGCTACTACGACGGGGTGCACGGCTGGAGTGGCATGGGCGGCCAGACCGCGCCGATGATTAAATCCGGCGGCACGTTCGTCGTGCGGATCACGCCGCCGCGCGCCGGCACGTTCATCTATCACACGCACGTCCACGACTACCGTCAGTTGTCGGCAGGTCTCTACGGGCCGCTGATCGTGACAGAGCCAGAAGAGGCGTTCGACCCTGCCGTGGACCACGTCATCGTCCTGGGACGACGGAATGCGTCAGAGGCCTCAGCGTTCTCAGCGATCCAGCTTCGTCGTCGTGAACGGCGAACGCTCGCCCCGGTGGGTGTGGCGTGCCGGCCAACGCCACCGGATCCGGTTGGTCAACATCACGCCGGACGACATCCTCTCCGTGTCGCTGCGCAAGGGGGACGCGGCAGCGTCGTGGCGGCCATTGACGAAGGACGGAGCGCCGGTGCCAGTCATCGACGGCCCACCAATTCCGGCGACGGTGACGATCGCCGTCGGCGAAACCTACGACTTCGAATACACCGCCCCGGCCGGCCGCGGACTGATGTGGCTGGACGTGCGCAGCACGAGCGGAAAGTGGCAGGCGCAGGGCCAGGTGATCGTGAAGTGATGACGACACACACGCTTTCTCCGCGGCTGCGACGGGTGAGTCGAGGCGCGGTGGCCGTCGCCGTAGTCCTCGGGCTCGGAGGAGCCATCGCGTCACCGGATGGACGGCCCCGCTGCGCCGATCGCGTGCAGGTCCGGATCTTCTTCGGCCTGAGCTCGCCAGACGGCCCCGTCTCGGATGAAGAGTGGGTGCGATTTCTCGCCGACGTTGTGACGCCTCGATTCCCGAGCGGACTGACGGTGGTCGGTGCGACCGGACAATGGCGTTCTCGCGGGTCGCGACGCCATCACGATGGAACGTTCGCAGGTGGTGGAAATCGTGCTCGACCATTCGCCAGAGGCGGACCGCCGCGTTCACGAGGTCGTGGACACCTACAGGCAGCGGTATCGACAAGAGTCGGTCCTGGTCACAAGACAACGCCTCGAGGTGTGTTTCTAAGACAGGCAAGCTCATGCAGCTCTTTGCCGAGGTCTTGGAAAGAGAGGTGTCGCCGCAGGTCGCGCCACATTCACCTATCGGTTGGAGTCCACCAGTCGTTTGCAAGGCCGGGCTCAATCCGAAGCCGGACCAATGAGGGATTCGGCGGGATGCTCGTCGGGAAACAGCTCGCGCGTCGCGTCTACTTGCAGCCACAGCACGGCCCCCACCGAGAGCAGCACCACCATCGGGACGAACGGCGCGTTGTAGTTGCCGAAATAGCCCACCAGGTAGCCAAAGACGACGGCGGACAATGCCGACGCGGCGTTGCCCGCGGTGTTCATGAAGCCAAAGACCGCGCCGGCGTGCTTGCGGCCGACGTCGAGGCACAGCGCGCAGAGGGTCGGCTGCTGAAACAGGATGCCGCCGTAGGCGCACGACAGGAACACCAGCGCCAGGTTCCCGCTGGGTGCGACGATGGCCGCCGCCAGAAACAGCGCCGCCGCACTGAGTCCCGCGACGCCGAGCCACCGGCGGCCGTTGCGCAGGCCATGGCGCCTCACCATCCAATCGCCCGCCAGCCCCCCGACCCCGTTCGCCGTGGCCCCGACCACGTAGGTGAGCGAGGACAGCACGAGCGCGGCTTCGGTGAAGCCGCGGCCCTTCACCAGATACGTTTGCAGCCACGACTGGAAGAATCCCAGCGTATACACATAACAGGCGCCAATGGCGGCGATGCGCCACAGCGCCGGGATGCGCAACGCCGTGGCCCATGGCATGCCGTGGTGTTGCACGCTGAGGAGCGGGACCGATTTCGCGGAGTTCGGCCTCGGTGACGCCGGCTTTCTCATGAGGCGAATCCCGAAACCACGCGTACCAGGCCAGGCTCCACACGATGCCGAGGAGGCCGAACACGAAGAAGGGCGCCCGCCAGCCGTAGCGCACTTGAATCGGCACGACGAGCAGCGGCGACAGGGCGGCGCCGACTTGACTGGTCATCCACACGGTGCCCCAGGCCCGCGCGCGCTTGGTGACCGGCATCCAGCGGCCGATCACCGCGGACGCATTGGGGTAGGCGCCGGCCTCGCCCGCGCCAAAACAGAACCGCACCAGCAACAAGACGGAGTAATTCGACACCGTCCCCGTGAGCGTGGTGAAGGCCGACCACCAGACCACGATCCGCGTCAGGACGCGGCGCGGGCCGATGCGATCGCCCAACGCGCCGGTGGGGATTTCGAAGGCGCTATAGGACAGAAAGAAGACGCTGGTGACCCAGCCCCACGCTTCGGGGCTGATGTGCAGGGCGTCCTGCATGCGAGGGCCGGCAACGGCGATGCAGACGCGGTCCAGGTAGGTGATGACGGCGAGCAGCGACAGCATGCCGAGCACCCGGTGTTGATATTTCATGCAACCCTCAAGTGCTCCTCAGCCACCGTCAACCGTCGCCGATGCGAAAAGACGCTGGCAGAGTATACGGGGGATTTCTGTCTTTCACGTCCGAATAGCGCCGATATCGCGCCTCTCTACACCTTGACATCCTAGGTGACACATGCGTACCCTCCACCTTGGATGCCTAGCGAAAATGTCGACCGAATCGAGTTGCTTCAAGGGACGCTGGATCTCCTCATCTTGCAGACGCTGCGCCTCGGTCCCGCCCATGGCCACACGATCATGCAGGTGATCAAGCAGAGCTCGGACGACGTGTTGCAGGTGGAGCAGGGGTCTCTCTACCCGGCGCTTCATCGGCTGATCAAACGGGGCTGGATCGATTTCGAACACGGCACGTCCGAGAACAATCGACGCGCGAAGTACTACCGTCTGACGTCAAAGGGTCGGAAGCAGCTCGCGATTGAGACATCGAAGTGGGAGAGACTCGCGCGCGCGATCGCACGGGTGCTGAGGCCGGCATGAAGCGGCGCGCGCGCGAAAGTCTCGACAGTTTGGACGATGAGATCCGCGATCACATCCTCCGCGAAACCGAAGAGAACATCGCCCGTGGGATGGCGCCAGACGAGGCGTACGCAGCGGCCAGGCGAGCGTTCGGTAACACCACATTGACGAAGGAAGCGGCGCGCACAATCTGGATCCCAGTGTGGTGGGATCACCTCCTCCAGGACACCCGATACGGCCTTCGTCTGCTTCGCCGCGCACCCGGCTTCAGCGTCGTCGTCGTGCTCACCCTTGCACTTGGGATCGGGTTGAACACGGCCGTGTTCAGCGTCGTCAACGCGGTGCTCGTACGACCGCTGGCGTATCCGCATCCTGAGCGTCTGGTATGGATCGCGCCTTTTGACGATCGCGGTCAGGACGACGTCGTCATGTCGCCCGATTTTGTCGCGTGGCGCGATCAGGCGACCGTTTTTGACCGGCTCGCCGGATTCTTGACCGCTGCGGAGCCGATCGACGTCGGCGACGAGGTCGTGCAGGCGCACGTCGCCGCAGTCACTGACGGCTTCTGGGATCTCACGGGCGCGAGCTTTGCTCTCGGTGGGCCTCCGCCAGTGGGTCAAGATGGTGTCGTTCTACCACACACGTTCTTCGAACGTTGGTTTCACGCCGATGCGTCGGTCATCGGACGCCCCGTGATGCTCAACGGGCGGCAGAATGTCATCAGCGGAGTGCTGACGCTCGATTTTCATCCCCAGCTCGTCTCGCCGCCGGCGTTTGTCGCGACCGGCAGAGGCGACATCGACGTCTATCGCGCGAACGTTATCCGCCCATCGAGCGGTCCCGGCGTCCAAATCCTCAACGTCATGGGCCGCCTGAAGCCCGACGTCTCGATTGAGCGCGCACGTGCGGAACTCGAGCGCATTCGAGAAACGGGCAGCCCGCGAGCGGGAGGACCGCCCTCTCTGCGCGTCGTCCGATACGCCGACAAGCTCGTTGGCGATGCACGGAAGACCACTCGTCATCCTGCAGGCAGCGGTCGCCCTGGTCCTGTTCATCGTCTGCGTCAATACGGCGAATCTGCTGCTGGTGCGGGGATCGGCGCGCCAACGCGAGATCGCGATCCGGACGGCGATCGGTGCGGGCCGTGCTCGCATCCTGCGGCAGTTCTTCGTTGAGAGTTTGCTACTGGGCGCAATCGGGTGCGCCGCCGGAGTGCTGGCCGCACGGGGTGTCATAGCCATGATGCTGCGGGTACTACCGCTGGCGGTGCCGCGACTGTCCGAGACGACCATCGACGCGCGCGTCCTCGCGTTCGCACTTGGCGCCGGCGTGGCGACGACGTTCGTCTTCACGTTGGTGCCAGCCGTCGCGATGTGGAAGACCAATGTCTACGAGACGTTGAAGGACGGTGCGCGGTCCGCGTCGTCGAGTCTGCAGAGCGTTCACGTAAGGAGTGCGCTCGTCGCGATTGAGGTCGCGCTCACGGTCGTCTTGCTCATTGCCGCCGGACTAATGTTGAAGAGCTTCTTGCACATGACCGCGTACCCGCCCGGCTTTGCTCCAGATCGAATCCTTACGATGCAGCTTCAGTTTTCTGGGCCGCGTTATCGCGATCCGCAGAATCAGCACGCGTTTATCAACGACCTCCTCCGGCGCGCCGCCGCCGCACCGGCTGTGGAAGCGGCGGGTGTTGGTTCGAACGGTGACTCGAACATGCTTCTGACCATCGAGGGAGAGGCCGACATGCCGCCGGAGCAGAAGGCACGGGGCGTTCTGAGCTCGGCGTCGGAAGGCTATGCCTCCGCTCTCGGCTTGCGCGTCGTAGAGGGCCGATGGCTTACGGATCATGAGCCGACGCCGGTGTTCGTGATCAATGAGACGCTCGCGCGGCAAGCTTTTCCCGGCGGCCATCCAATTGGCAAACGGATCCGGCTGCCCTTTGTGGATGCATCCTCGAGTTTTGCGCCGGTGGTCGGCGTCGTCGCGGATCTGCGGTACACAAAGCTGGGCGCGGCAACCGAGCCGGAACTATTCATGGATTACGCCCACGCGAGAATTGCCCGGACGACACTGACGATTCGTACCGGCACCGACCCGATGTCCGTCGCACCGGCGCTCCGGACCCTGCTTTCCGGTATCGATCGCACCCAGCCGCTGTTCGACGTGAAACCACTCGAAGTTGCGCTCGCCGATTCGATCGCACCGCGCCGGTTGACCTTGGCGTTGCTTGGTACATTCGCTCTGTCGGCGCTGCTGCTGGCGATCGTCGGCATCTACGGCGTCGTCGCGTATGCAGTAGCGCGGCGAACACAGGAGATCGGCGTCCGAATCGCTCTCGGCGCGCCACGACGACAAGTGGTGGCGATGGTGGTGCGACAGGGGATGGCAATCACGCTCGGCGGAATCATGTTGGGGCTTGCCGGTGCAATGGCATCTGCGCAGGTGATGACATCTCTCCTGTACGAGGTGACGCCCACCGATCTCGCGACGTTCGCGGCGGCCGTTGCGACTGTCGGCGGCACTGCGTTCGCTGCGTGCTGCGGGCCGGCGGTCAAGGCATCCCTCGTCGATCCACTCGTCGCACTTCGGTGCGAGTAATCGCTCCTCACTGTTCGCGAAGTGACGACTCAACGGCGGCGCCGCAGCGTTGGTCGCCGCTGCGCCGGCAGAGACATAACTCGCACTGGCGGTCAAGTCACTGCGGACGTCAAGGCGATCGGCTCCATGTGCAATTCGCCTTAGATTCATTCCGCATGACGGCCTATAGTGTCTCGATGTGTTTGCGCTGGCGGATCATGAGACGAGCAACCGCTCGATTGTGGCCACTACTGCTCCTTTTGGTGTCGCCGCAGCGTCCGCCGGACAGAATCCTCCGGCGCGTGCCGACGTCCAGAACGAAGCGACGTGGGCGTTGCTGCGCGCGCGAAACGCGCGCGACTACGCCATCACCACGTCAAACGGCATCGATGAAGCCCGGTACGTCGAGGTCGGCGGCATCCAGCAGTGGGTCACGATTCGCGGAGAAGACAAGAATAATCCAGTGTTGCTCTTTCTCCACGGCGGACCTGGCGACGCGACCAATCCGTGGGGCTACGCCATCTTCAGGTTGTGGTTGAAGCACTTCACCGTCGTCCAATGGGATCAGCGCGGCGCAGGGAGAACATTGGGAAAGAACCCAAACGCTCCGTCACAGGCCATCACCATCGCCCGCATGACGCAGGACGGCGTCGAGCTCGCTGAATTACTCCGCAAGCAACTGCGCAAGGACAAGATCATTCTTGTCGGCCACTCGTGGGGATCGATCCTTGGCATCCACATGGTCAAAGCGCGGCCCGATCTCTTCTACGCGTTCGTCGGCACAGGGCAGGTGGCCAATCCGGCGACGAGCTATACAGTGGCCTATGGAGAACTGTTGAGGAAGGCGGAAGCGCTCAAGGACGAGCGGGCGATTCGAGAGCTGCGCGAGGTTGGCCCACCGCCATACTCGGACGGCCGTGGCTATGGCGTGCAGCGCAGGTGGTCGAATCTTTTCGAAGGCGCGGACGCGTTCATCTCGGCCATGGTCGGTTTCGCCCTCGCTGCGCCGGGCTATACGCTGCGCGATGTCAACGACTGGTTCGACGGTCAGAGTGTCAGTGCCGAGCGCCTGATTCCGGAAACGAGCGCGCTCGACGCACGAACGCTCGCCGGCGACTTCGCGGTGCCGGTCTTCGTGATTCAGGGCACTGAGGACTTCACCACCCCGACGAGTCTCGCGCGTTCGTTCGTTGAGTCCATCCGGGCGCCGGCGAAGGCGTTCGTCCCAATCGAGGGAGGCGGGCACTTTGCGGTGTTCATGAAGTCCGGCGCGTTTCTCGACCAGCTCGTGTCGCGAGTTCGTCCGCTGGCGACGCGATGACTTGCGGGACTCGGCTGTCGCCAGCACGGAGCCCGCGCTCGGTGACGTCGCAGGTTAGGATCACGTCGCCGTACATCTCGAAAGGCATTCCCGTTTCGTTGCCCCTTGCGGCTCAGCGAGACTTGGCGCGCCGTTGTGCGGCGACGCCGGGAGTGCGCGGGCGACCACCAAGCCGGCCATTGGTTCGCGAGGCGCGAGCCTTCTTGGCGCTTCGACGGGCGCCCACCAGGGCCGCGACGCCGACGATATCAACCTTCCGCTTCCCGCTGTCGGAGAAACGTGCCACGCGGACCCGTGCGTCTGGCCGACTGGCCGGGTGCGTGTTCAAGTACTCCGTCAAGACGCCTCGAATGGCGCGCTCCGCTGACCCTGGATACTTGGGTTCGATTCCTATCTGCGGTCGCAACCGCGCAACACGTCCGTTTCGTTTCGAGAGAAACAAGGAGTGGCTGACTCTGGACAAGTCGATCATGTGGACACTCCCCTGCCCTTGCGAAGGTCGCTCGCCGCGCATATGGGCCTGTCACCGGAGATGTGAACGTCGTCGATCCGTGCCACACAGTGCCGGGTCTGCGCGATCTCTACAGTTTGACAGAGCCGCGGATTCTGGTTGGCCGAGATGCCGTAGCCAGCGGTGATGTGCCTGAATCGCCTGCCATAAAGTCGCGCGCGACGTATATCGCACACCGTACTCACGGCACACCGAGGCAACCAGAGGCGCCAGCTTCTGGTAATGCACGTGGCTGACGGCGGGAAACAGATGGTGCTCGATCTGAAAATTCAGTCCGCCCACATACCATCCGAGCAGGCGGTTGGCACCAGCAAAGTTGACCGTGGAGGCAACCTGGTGTGCGGCCCAGGGAGCGCGCTGAGCGTCGTTCACAGGCGGGTCAAAGCCCTCAGGCACACAGTGAGCCATCTGAAACACGGAACTGAGCGTGAATCCAAGCACGCAGCAGCACGTCACGTAGAAGAGAAGAACCCGTCCAGCAGGTTGAAACAGAAGAGGCAGGAGCAGCGCCCACGTGACAAAAACGCTCTTGCCGACGAGGAGTCCGACCAGCGCGCCTTTGGACCGTGGGATGTTCTGGGCTCCGACGCGCCCTCGCATGAACGCCGCGAAATCGTCGTACCAGTGCCACTTGAACGGCAAGAGGGCATATGCGAACCACAGATACACGTGTTGATATTGGTACAGGGGCCGCCATTCCTGCAGAGGGCTGAGACGACCAAGGCCGCCCAGGTCAATATCCTCGTCCACCCCTGATACATTCGGGCTCGAATGATGCAGGACGTTATGCTTCCAGTGCCAGATGTAGGAACTGCCGCCCAGCAGATCGAGTGACGCGGCCGCGACTCTGTTCATCCAGCGTCGACGCGACAGCGAGCGATGGCTTCCGTCGTGCTGAATATTGAAACCGATGCCAGCCATCGCGAGTCCGGCAGAAGCGGCCAACGTGATGGTCGCTGCCAGCCCGGTGGTCGTAAACACAAACGTCGCCCACGAAGCCGCCAGCCAGACGAGCAGGAGTGTCGCTTTCCGCCAGAGTCGCGGGCCGCCTTTGCTGTCGGTGCCTTCCCGTTGAAAGTAGAGTGCGACCTGGCGTCGAACCTCCGTGTGAAACGGGTCGCCACTGACCCAGGCTTCTCTTCCCAGTCGGTGCATCATGCCCAACCGTTCTCGAGCATCGCCGTCTTCCACGGCTCGCCGGTCGTCAATAGGTCCTCCTGCGTTCGGCACCTCACCATGATCGCGAGGGCCAGTTGCCCACCGGCAGGTCTGGTCCAGTCTTCAGGCACTCGCAGTATGCCACATCGAACTGGCTCGCCCGAGATATGGCAGTCGTTCACGCTGAGTATACCGCTCGAATTCAATGGCCGGCTGCTCCTCATCGAACTCGATCACCACAAGGGCTCTCCACGGACGAATGCCGGGACGTATGCGGCGAGGATCCCTTGTTGTGCGCCGCGAGCCTTGCCTTCGGGTCGGACGTTATCCCAACGTAATACTCGTACGGAGTGAGGATGCTCTTCAGGATGTAGACGAATCGCTTGGGGACAGACATGCCGGCGGGAATAGCAATGTGTCCACCGGCTGAGACACCAGGCGAATTCGCTCGAGTCGGCCGCGGCATGGCGATGTCTGCGCTCTCATAATGAGCGGGAGATCGCGATTGCTTCAATGGGCGGCCTTCGCTGGAATACTTGGCTCGGCTTGCCAGCCGTAGCCTCGCCCGCTGGGCGCGATGTCGCATTGAAAGTGTCTGAGCGTCGGCGCCCGGTTACAACCGGCTCACGGATTTGGACGGCGCCCGAATTGAGGACCAGCTCCGAGGACTGATGGCGAGCGTCGGACATATCGCGGTCGGAATGGCAGCGGCCCGCGTCTATCGCCACGGGCGAAAGCCGCGATGGTCCTCGATGGCCTTGTGGTCAGGTCTATCGCTGCTGCCCGACGCTGATGTCATCGGATTTTCGCTTGGCGTCCAATATGGCGACCCTTGGGGACATCGTGGAGCGACCCACTCACTGACGTTTGCGGTTGCGCTTGGACTGTCTATTGGCCTGGCTGCACGCTGCCTCAAACGCCCGGGCGCCCGAACGGCTCTGGTTGCCGGTGTGGTGCTCGCGAGCCACACGGTCCTCGATACGATGACCGATGGAGGTCTCGGATGTGCCCTGTTCTGGCCGTTCGATCTGGCGCGCTATTTCGCACCGTGGCGTCCAATCCCAGTTGGCGCCTGCCGCGACTATCCGTTGCGAAGCGCAATCAGGGGATCCTGCTTCGTCGCCCGCCGCGCGGGAACGTAACAAGCGATTAACGTCACCACGATCAGCAGGAACGACACCGACGCATATGTCATCAGATCCGTGGCCGCGACCGTGAACAGCACCGCGCGCATGAGCCGCGCGAGCAACGCGGCGCTGACGAGGCCAGCGACGATGCCGGCGGCAGCGAGGGCAAGACCGGGTCGCACGATCAGCCGCTCGATGTCGCGGCGCTGGGCCCCGAGCGCCAGGCGGATGCCGATTTCGCGCACGCGCTGACTCGCCGCGACGCTCATCACGCCGTAGGTGCCGATCGCTGCGAGCAGCAGCGCAACGGCTGCGAACGCGGCCATCAGCGACAGCACGACCCTGCGCCGCACCATCGAGTCGGCGAGCAGGCTCTCCATCGTGCTCTGTCCAAACACGGGCAGCGTCGGATCGACTGCGTGGATCGCGCGCTCGATCTCGACGTTCAGCGCCGCGGGATCCGTGGTCGATCGATAGAAGACCGTCAGCGCGTTGTTCGAGCGTTGGAACAGCGGGAAATAGATCCGTGACGCAACCGGTACGTCGAGGCCGTCGTCGTGGATGTCGGCGACAATGCCGACGACGCGGGCAGACTGGCGGCCGACCGCGATGCTGCGGCCGACGGCATCCTTGCCTGGAGACTGCGTCTTCGCGAGTGTGTCGTTGACGATCACGACCGGCTCGCTCCCGACAATGTCGGCGGCGGTGAACGCGCGGCCGCTGAGGATTGGAGACTTCAGCGTTGCGAAATAATCCGGGCTCGCGACCTGGAACTGCGCGCGCCGGACGTCGGCTGGCGCCGTCGATTCACCGACGAACGTAAAACGCTGAGTCACGCCCGATCCGCTGAACGGCGTCCGGTTGCTGACGCTCATCCCGACCGCTTCGATGCCGGGGAGCCCGCCGACACGACGCAGCACCTCATTGATGTAGGCGTTGCGCTGAACGGGCGTGGCGTACGGGTTTTTCGACGGATCGTTCGGAACGGGAATCCAGATTTGCGCGAACCCGACGTGTGACGGATCCAGTCCGGGATTGACCTGCAGCATGCTCCAGAAGCTGCGCACCAGCAGCCCGGCGCCCACGAGGAGTACGAGCGAGATGCCGATCTCCGCTGCGACGAGCGCACTCCGGAACCGGCGCTCGCGCAGTCCTTCGCCGAGTCCGCGGCCGGCCTCCTTCAGGCTATCGCCGGGATCGACGCCCGACACCTGGATCGCCGGCACGATGCCGAACACGACACCGGCCACAATAGACAGCGCAAGGCCGATCGCGACCATGCCGCCGTCGAAGTGCACCTCCGTGAGCCGCGGGAGATCAGCCGGCATCATGGCGACGATCCACTCCTTCGACCAGGTGAGGGCGGCGAGCGCGGCTGCCCCTCCGGCAATCGCAACAACGAGACTCTCGACCAGCAGCTGGCTCACGAGCCGACCGCGTGTCGCGCCGAGCGCGCGCCGCACGGCGATCTCGCGTACGCGGCTCGACGCTCGCGCGAGGGTGAGGTTGGCGATATTCACGCAGGTAAGGAGGAGCAGCAGTCCGACGGCGCCCATCAGCACGCTCAGCGTTGGGCGGATGCGGGTCGTCAGCTCGCTCTGCACACCTTCGAGGCGCAGCGCCCACTGCACGTTTGCCGGATAGTTGGTCGGATACGCTGCTCGCAGTTCGGCGCCGACGGCGTCGAGACGATCCTGCCCCTGCGGCAGCGAGACGCCGGGCTTCAGCCGTCCCATCACGCCGGGAATGAAGTTCTGCTGACGCTGGGGTGGACTCGTGAACGGCGCCGCGGCGAATCCGCACGCGCTCCACATGTCCACGTCGCCGCGGACCGTCTCCCCGGGATGTCGGAAGTCGCGCGGCATGACCCCGACCACCGTGTACGTGTCGGTATCCATCACGACCTTGCGTCCGACGATGTCGCGCGCCGCGCCGAACGCGCGACGCCACAGCCCATCGCTGATCACGACGGCGTCGGAGAAGCCCGGCACCGCATCCCCCGGTCCATAGACGCGTCCGACCTGCGCGCTCGCGCCGAGCAACTGGAAGTAGTTGGCACTCGTGACGAGCACCTCGACACGTTCGGGTCGATCGCCGCCGAGCAGCGACGCGCTGACAGGCCATAGCGCGGTGACGCCGTCGAAGACGCCCGCGCGGTCGCGCAGATCGTCGAGCTCGGGCTGCGAGATGCCGATATTCCGGCCGTTCGTCGCGCGCGCGTCCGCAGCGATACGCACGAGGCGATCCGGATTCGGAAACGGCAGCGGGCGAATGAGGACCGCGTTGACGACGGTGAAAATCGCGACGTTCGCACCGATGCCAAGAGCGAGCGTGAGGATCGCGATGGCGGTGAATCCGGGCGTCGAGACTACTCGTCGCAGGCCGTGACGCAGGTCGCGGAGAAGTGAGTCCATTCGCGCATGCTATGCCAACCAGTTGCGTGTCCGAAACTGTTCGGTATCGCACACCGCGCGGGATCGACACCACCTCGAGGCTGGGCGAGCCTCGTCGAGAACCGTGGGGCCATCAGCGGTTCACGTTGTGAAGCGTCCAGATGTTGCCGGTGATGGCAACCTTGCGTTGCAGGCGGTGGTCTGTGGCAAGCCACGCTTCACCCACGCCGCCGGAGCCGAGCGGCGCGACGATCTCGTAGGTATCCAGGCGCGCGCCGGCAGCCAGCGACATTGTTGGGGGCGAGCGGATCATACCGCTCGGCGGCGCGGGGACGTAGCATCCCCCTCACCTCATCGGTAACGAGCAGGATGGCCGTATCCTGAGAGTTGTGGATAGGCCGTATCGCTGGGCTCTGGCGGGGATCGTGGCAGCGGTTGCCATCGGGGCGATCGTGGCGGTCGTCGTGATCGCTCGCGATGAAAACCACCTTCAAGTGCAGACCGCAGATGTAACGAGCGGTCCGATTACGCGGCGAGTCCTGGTCAGTGGAACGCTCGAGCCCGCGCGGATGGTGGAGGTGGGCTCGGAGGTGTCCGGCACGATCGCATCGTTGCCGGTCGACTTCTCCTCGCGCGTCAAGGCCGGTCAGGTGATCGCGCGACTCGATCCCGCCTTGTTTGAGACGGGTCTTGCCGAAGCCGAAGCCGGACTCGCTCGAGCGCAGGCCGAGCGTGCCCGTCGTCTGGCGGTCCTGGACGACGCCCGCATGAAGCTGGAGAACGCGCAGACGCTGGCCGGCGACCAGCAGCTGCCGCGGGCCGAGCTCGATCTCGCGCGTACAGGCCGCGCTGCAGGCTTCGGCCGACGTGAAAGGCGCCGAGGCCGACATCGCTGCCGCGCGAGCCATGGTAAGTGAGGCGCGCGTGAACCTGGATCGCACCATCATTCGATCGCCCATTGACGGCGTAGTGATCGGCCGTGACGTGGACGTGGGCCAGACCATTGTCGCCTCGGTGAACGCGCCGACCCTCTTCACGATCGGCGACCTGCGGCGCATGCGACTCTTTGCCGAGGTTCCGGAAGGAGAGGTCGGCGGGGTGCAGCGCGGATCGCAGGTCAGCTTCGACATCGAGTCGATCGAAGGACGCGCATTCACTGGCACCGTCGCAGACGTACGTCTTTCGCCGCAGGTCGCGCCGGCTACCGCCACCAACGCGGGCGCGACTTCGACCCCGGCGCCGGCAGGAGTCTCGAACTCGACTCCTGTTGCGACCAGCGGGACCACGCCACCGGGGGGATCACCGGCCTCCGGCACCACGGCACCCCCAGGCGGTCAGGCGTCTTCACCCGCGACTCCGACGACATCCACTCAGCAGACACCTGCCACGGTGGGTGTCGTTACGTATATCGCGGTGATCGACGTGGACGCGGCAGGCCAGGACATCCCGCCTGGCAGTACTGCAATCGTGACACTGGCTGGTTCCGAGCGGACGCAGGCCGTGCGAATCCCGAACAATTCCCTCACGTTCGCCCCGTCGGCCGCCTCGTTCGACGCCCTGGATCAGAAGCCGCCGGTTCTCAGCCAGCCGGATAGCGACTCGAGAAAGCGGTCAAGCACGCGGAAGGGTCACGTCTGGAAGTTTGAGAACAACCGGTTCGTACCGATCCCCGTGGAAACGGGGATCGCGGATGACTCGTGGACCGAACTGGTGTCCGGCGACGTTCGGCCTGGAGATCGTCTGGTCACGGCTGCCGTTCGGCTCGTGCGCGGCCGGCCGTTGAAGTGAATCGTCTCGCCGAAGCGCGCAGCGCGAAGTCGGGCCGGGCGCGTTTTCCGAACCCTTGCTCGCTGTTTGGGGCGCCGAATTCCATCGCCGCCCGCCCACGGCAGGCTAACGCAGCCGCATCGGCTTGCCTCCATCGTCCTTGCTGCGCTGCGCGGCATCGAGAAATGCCAGCAGCTCGAGCGTGTCCTCGTTCGGAATCGGGGGAACCCGGCTGTGAAAGAACCGGACGAGATCCTCGTCAAGGCCGCGGGGGACAGGCACGACCGTCTTCATGTCGAATTCCTGGCGTTTCGCGTTCTTGCGAAAGATGACAACGCCGTAGTCCGAGTACGGCCGCAATGCGCGCATCGTTCCAATTCGCCCGTCGCTCCAGCGGCAGGTCACGACGTCAGCGTCGGCCGACGCAGTGCGGGTCACTTCCTCGCAGCCGCGGCCGAGGATCGTATAGAGCATCTCTGCTTCGTGAATGGCGTACCACGCCAAGTCGAGCTGGTGGTGCTCCTCGAGGGGGCCGGGGCCCCAGACCTCAACGCCGCTGATGTCCCCGCCCTTCAGCGCGGCCACCCCGTAGCGGAGCGTCGACGTGCTGAACCACGGAACTCCTGCGGCCTTCGCCAGCCTGGCAATCTCGCGAGCGTCGTCGAGCGTCGAGGCCAGCGGCTTGTCGATGAACATCGGCTTCCCGGCGGCGATGATCTCGCGTGCCTGCGCGAGGTGCACGCGCCCATCGACGCTCGTCAGCAGCACGCCGTCGACGCGCGCGCAGAGTTCAGAAATGCTGCCGACGATTTCGACGCCGTATTTGTCCTGCAGCTGCGCCGTGAAGTTGTCGATGCGATCGCGGCTCGAGGGCAGATCCGGACTTCCGCCGCGATACGCGGCGACGATCCGCGCGCCCGCGACGTGCTCGGGGGAAGAAGGTTCGTTGAACGCGGCGGCGAAGGCCGTCACATGTGAGCTATCGGTGCCGACAAGTCCGAGGCGAAAATCCGCGGCCGCGGCAGGTGTGGTGATGGCAAGGCACGAGAGCAGGAAAGTGACCCTTGTCATTGGGGTGGATTATATGACTTACGGATGACCTCACAAGCATCATCAATCCTTTCGAAACGGAGCGCTCATGGTCTCGCGGATCGACGATCTGCTGGAGCACATCGCCACACTGGAACGCGAGCTCGAGGTTGAACCGAACTGGAGGAGAGAGGCGAGGTCGAGCCGTAGCGCGCATCGGGGACCGGACACGAAATGCCGCACGGCGAGCCCGACGCGCGCGAATCGGCACTGCGGGCGAATGGCGGGTTCAGTCGCGCGCCACGAGCGCCGCGAAATCCTCGTAGCGCATCGCCATTCGTTGATGGAATGCGTTGGGGAACCGCGTGCCTCGGGACAGATCCTCCAGCAGCGCGACGACGGCGGCCGGGCCGCGCTGCTCGATGAGACGCCGGACGGCCCGGGCAGCCGACGCATACGCGATCTCGGCGTCGCGCCTGGAGAGCCCGACAAAACTGCGGTGCAGCTTCGAGAGTGCTGGCCGTACGCCGGTACCCGCCAGCATCGCCTCCGCATCGTCCGGACCCGCTGGTTCGAGCACGGTGGCCAGACCCTCGTTCATCCATGCGGGAACGGTGCGACCCCCTAACATCGCCACCACGGCGTGAACGAATTCGTGCGACAGCACGCGATCGAGCTCATCGCCCTGGTCCAGCGCGCCAGCGAGCGGCACACGAATGCGGCCGTCGTACGCCGCCGCGGACCATGCGGCCAGCTTCGTGATGTCGGTGAATTGTTCGTGCGTGTACAGCACGACGGTTATGGCCTGAGACGGGTAGGCGCCGAGTGTGCTGCCGATTCTCGAGTACGTCGCCTCGAGACGATCGACGATGACGCGGGCGAGTGGTTCGTCGGTGGCTGCCTCGAAGAGCGCCGAGAAGTGCGTCGTGCGCAGTTCGTGAAAGCGGCTCTGCAGCGCCTGCTCCTTGCGCCAGGTCGCGAGCTGCTCCTCGAGCTCGCGCGCGGCCGGCGAGCGTTGCCGGGCGGTTTCGTAGACGGAGATCGCGTCCTGCAACCGTCCCGCGCGATAGTGCAGGTCGCCAAGCCACTGCGCCGCTGTCACGTAATCCGGATTGAGCGCAAGGGCGCACTCGAAGCGCGCCTGCGCGACGTCATTCTGTCCGAGCATGAACGCGGCGACGCCCGCGCCGAAGCACAGGCTCGCGTCGCCTGGCTGCAGCGCCGCGGCCCTGGTGAAGGCCTCCAGCGCGTCTCCGAAGCGCTGGCTCTCGATCGCTGCCGTGCCGGCGCGCGCAAGGGCAATTGGATCCTGCGCCGAGCGTTCGTCAGCGGCGAACGCCACGGACCCGGCGAACATCAGCACAATCGGCGCGATCAGAAATCGTATTGTCAGAGCAACCGGCGATTGTGCAAGAAGGGCACCCCGGAAACATCAGCCACTCTATGGGTGCGCCCTCAGCGTTCCCGCGCTTTGTCTCTCGCCGGGTCTACAAAAGTCGCCTTCACAGATGCAGACCTAGCGAGGCTCCGCCTCAGACCATGAGGGCTGCGCCTCGCTAGGACACATCTCTTGATAACGCCCCGCTGGCGCGGGGACCTCTAGTCGGCCCTCAGGCTAAAGGTCAGCCAATAAGCCCAAAGCATCGTGGTCAGGATCGCAATGGAGAGAGGGAACCAGAAGGCGATGAGTGCCAGAAGAGAATAGACCACCAGCGCAAAGTAACCATTTCGACGGGAGTGACGCACGAGCGCCGCGGACTTCTCATCCTTGGTCAATCGATTTCTCAGTGCCGCCCCGGACACCAGAATCCAGGCAAGCGCCTGCACGGCCGTCACAGAGTTATAGACGACGACCGCCGGGGCAGCGTGGTCAGTCAGCAGATACTCGCCGACCAACCCAGTTGGAAACGGCATGAACACGACGGTCAGCAGCAGAAAACCGTTCGCGTAGACAAACAACCCGGATGACTTGTTCACCAATCTGAAAAAGCTGTGGTGATTGACCCAGGTGATGAGGATGATGGCAAAACTCAATACGAACGCGACGATCGATGGCCCGAGATGCCTGAGGGCAAGCCACAACTCACGAGTGGTGCCAATCCCTTCCGACGCAGGAATCTTGATGTCGAGGATCAGGAGCGTGAGCGCGATGGCAAAGACACCATCGCAGAAAACCTCGAGCCGTGTGTTGGAGTGCGTGTCTGCCATATCGTCGTCGCCCTGTCAGTCTACGCGGCTGCCGATCCTGCGCGGTATTCTCGTCCGACGTGCCTGTGGCGCAACACAGGGACGGACTCTACCTAATCTCGCCAGCTGGACAAATGATGCGCTCATTTGACCTCGCGCCAGCCGGTGGTGTATGGCATTGGACTGAGGCGGTCACTTCCCTTCAATAACGGAGGCATAACTCACATGCGCACCACGTTCCTCGCGTTGGTAGTTGCGCTTCTGAGCACCGTCGGTCGCGCGTCAGCGTCGACCATCGGCTTCAGCGATCTCCTGACTCCAGGCCCATTCACGACCTACGCTGAGTCCGGCTTCAGTATCTCAGCCGTTTCGGGTAGTTGGGAGGCGTCCACAAGTTTCGGAAATCCGGCTCCCTTCATCCTTTTCACTCGTGCGGCCAGCGAACCGACGATCACCGCACAAATTGACGTCACGACCTCCGGAGCGCCGTTCAGGTTTTCGTCCATCGATCTCTACTCGAGTCTCACGCCCATCCCGTACTTGGTCACTGGACTTCGAGACTCCAATCCGGTGTTCACCCTTGCCGGGACGGTGCCGAACACCTTTGGAAATTTTGCGACCGTGAACTCGAGCTCGACGCAAATCATCGACACACTCCGGATCACACTCTCGAACCCCGCCACCCAGTGCTGCAGCAATCCTGTGGGCCTCGACAACATCGTCGCGAGTCCCGTGCCGGAACCCGCGTCGCTGATCCTCGTCAGCGCCGGCCTGGCAATGGTCTCGGCGCGACGGAGGATGATGAGGCGCGCCAATGACTTTGCCGTTTCCTTGTTTCCTCAAAAGATTTCCACGCGGAGCGCGTGATCCACGGCGCCATGGCGCTGTTTGTCCTTTGTTTTCGGCGACCTACCGAACCAACCTCAAGTTCATTTGCGGTGCGAATTGACACACATGATTACTATTGCCACACTTGAACTCTATGCGGCTCTGGACGAAGCTCACGCTTGGGTTTGCCGTCACCGCGCTCCTGATCGTGGCGCTCTACGGCGCCAACCAGCTGCGGAATGAAGCGGTCGACCTGCGTGGAGCATCGCAGCGCGACCTGCGCCTGGTCGGGACAACCGTCCAGGTCGCCGTTCAGAATGCGTTTCGCGACAAGCAGACCGCCGATGTGCAGGAAATCATCGATGTCGTGAAGCTGCGCGATCCGTCGCTCGACGTCCTGGTCTTCGACGCGAGCGGCTCGCTGACGGCCGGATCCTGGGGCAGCACCGCGGTGCAAAACCTCGTCCGCGGCTTGACCGAGCGCGCTCGGGCGAGCGATCGCGCGGTCCTGCAGTTCGAGGGGCCTCGTGGTCTCTCGTATCTGATTGGTGCCTTTCCACTCCACACCGACGACAACACCGACTTTGGCACGCTGGTCGTGGTGCGCCCCCTCGATGAATTGCGACGCGACCTCGACGTCGAAGCGCGGGGGACGGTTTTGTCTCTGGTGACGCTCGTGGTTGCGCTGGCCGGCGCCGGATGGCTGCTCTCCTCGCGTACGTCCGGCGTCCGCTCCTCGACCTGGTGCAGACGATGAGAGCGGTTCGCGCCGGCGATCTCTCGGCCAAGGTCTCGTTCCAGCGCGCGGACGAAATGGGGGCGGCCGTTTCCGAATTCAACGCGATGGTCGCCGAGCTCGGCGATGCTCGTCGGCGGCTGATCGCGGAGACCGAAGCGAGAGAAGCGTTGGAGATCGCGCTTCAACGGACGGACAAACTGATTACCGTCGGTCAGCTCTCGGCTGGCCTCGCGCACGAGATCGGCTCGCCCCTCCAGGTGGTGAACGGGCGGGCCCGCGCGCTGGCCGCCAGACCAGACATCCCCGCGGACATCCGGCGGATTGCAGAGATCGTCGCCAACGAGTCGGACCGAATCACGCGCATCGTCGAACAACTCCTGACGTTTGCGCGTCACACCACGCCGAAGCGGATCGATGTGGGTCTTCGAGAACCGGTCCGGGATGTCGTCGAGCTCTTCGAGCTGGAGGCGCGCCGCCATGCCGTGCGGCTCGAGTTCGTGTGCGACGAGTCGCTCCCGCTCGTCAACGCCGATGCGGGACAGGTGCAACAGGTCGTGATGAACCTGCTGCGGAATGCCGTGCGCGCGACGCCGCGCGGCGGACGCATTCACGTGTCGCTGACGACGCAGTCGCCGACGGGAGGCCAATCGGAGCCATCGGTCTGTTTGGCTGTCGAGGACAGCGGCGAGGGGATCCCCGATGATGTGGCGGCGCACATGTTCGAGCCGTTCTTCACGACGCGCTCCCACTCCGGCGGCACCGGGCTCGGGCTCGCCATCGTCAAGTCGATCGTCGATGCCCACCGCGGGACGATTACCGTGACGCCCCGCGATGGCGGAGGCACTCGGTTCGCCCTGCATTTCCCGCTGGCTGGCGCCGCGGCGCTGGCCGGCGGAAAGGTGGCGTAGTCATGAGCGCAAAACGCCTGCTCGTTCTCGACGACGATCCCGGGGTCGTCGATTTTCTCTGCGAGAGCCTCGTCGAGCGAGGCTTTCACGTCGAAACGTACGCCTCGCCGGACAAGGCGCTCGCGCGCATCGAGGCCGAACCGTTTGACCTGGTCATCACCGACGTCCGTATGCCGGGCATGAGCGGCACAGATGTGCTGACCGCGATGCTGAGCCGTCGCCCGACGCAGCTCGTGCTGCTGATGACCGCGTTCGGGAGCATCGATCTGGCGGTCGCTGCCGTCCGCGCCGGGGCCTGCGACTTCATCGCCAAGCCGTTCAAGATTGAAGCGCTCGTGCTCGCCATCGAGCGGGCATTCCGTGAGCGCGAGATGCGCCGCGAGATCGTCCGGTTGCGAGCTCGGGTGCCGGCGACCGAGAGCGGGTCATTGATTGCCAAGAGTCCCGAGATGAAGGCAGTGATTCTTCGCGCGCGACGGATCGCGGACCTGGACTCGATCGTGCTGCTGACGGGGGAAACGGGAACCGGCAAAGGCTCAATCGCGAAATTCATTCACGAGTCGAGCTCGCGGCGCAACCGGCCGTTCCAGCACGTCAACTGTGCATCGCTGCCAGCCCCGCTGATCGAAAGCGAACTCTTCGGTGTTCGGCGCGGGGCCTTCACCGACGCGCGCGAGGATCGGGCCGGAGCGTTCGTCGCCGCGGGTGACGGCACGCTGTTTCTCGACGAGGTGGGCGAGCTGAGTCTCGAGGTGCAGGGCAAGCTGCTCCACACCTTGGAGAGCCGGCATGTGCGCCCGCTGGGTTCGACTTCGGAGACGCCGGTCCGGGCTCGCGTGATCGCGGCGACCAATCGTCCTCTCGAGAACCTGCTTCGAGACGGGGAATTCAGGCCTGACTTGTACTATCGGTTGAACGTGATCCGCATCGAGTTGCCGCCGCTGCGTCAGCGCCGCGAGGATATCGTTCCCCTGATCGATCTCATGTTGAGCCAGCTCGGCGACCGACAATCCCGTCCGATTGTCGGCGTGTCGGCGTCAGCGATGCGGCGGCTGATGGCGTACTCGTGGCCGGGCAACGTGCGCGAGCTGGCCAACCTGATCGAACGCGCCGTCGCCCTGTGCGATCACGACACGCTGCTTCCCGACGATCTGGATTTTCCGAAGGGGCCTGACGCGATCGAGATGTTCCTGACCAGTCACGCTCAAGCCCCGGTCAGTCTGGAGGATCTCGAGCATGCCTACGTTCGTCGCGTCCTCGAGAGCCGCCGCGGCAACAAGGCGGAGGCCGCGCGGCTGCTGGGCATCAACCGTCGCACGCTGTATCGCATGCTCGTCCGAAGCTCCGCCTCGCCAGAACGCCTGACCAACGAACCGTAACCACGCGGCTCCTGGCTGTTGGCTTCCGGCGGCTCCCGGTTGCGTCGAGGTTGCAGCGTTGTGCCGCGTCGTGCAGCACCGCCGTTCGGATCGGCCGGCCAGGCAAGCGCCTGACCGAGCACCCACACGAACACCTTCATCGACACTATGTCGACAACCAGAAGAGCGTGTGACCAAATCGACGGCATCTTCCCTGAACACGTATCTCACCTTCAAATATCGGCCGAGCCAATTGAAGGCCGCACGCGGCGCGCTCGCGACCACTATCACCGAGGGCATCAGAACGTCGCTCTGATGCCCAAACGTATGACCCGTCCAGGCGAGAATCCTTCCGCGTTTCCTATGGCACCCGCACCCAGCACACCCGTGGTCCCGTTGTGGGGATCGTCCTCTGTCAGGAACGAGGTGAGATTGACGAAGTCGCTCCCATAGGGCGGGAAGAACTGCGGATGGTTGAACGCGTTGTCGAGCAGTGCCGAGAACTGCAGCCGGAAATGGCCCTGCTGCACGACATCCTTGTAGATCGCGAAGTTCACGACCCACGTGCCCGGCCCCTTCAGGCTGCCCTTCTTGGCGTTGCCGAGTTTTCCCGGCGCAGGAAGCGCATACGCAGCCTGATTGAAGAAGGCATCGCGTGACCCACCGCTGTTCGGATCCCCAATCTGATCGGGTCGCCAGGCCTCGCAGAAGCAGTTGCCCAAACCGTCCAGCGCTTTGCCGGTGTTCCACGGGCTGGTACTGTAGAACCCGCTGAAGAACGGCGTCAGGTTCTGGCCGCTGCGCGCCTGGACGATCGACGAGACAGTCCAGCCGCCGAACAGGCTGTCCGCCCATTTCGCCATGTTCGCGCCGTGCGGGCGGCCGCGACCCACCGGAATGTCCAGGGTCGCATTCGCGACGAGTCGATGCTTCACCACGTTCGGATCGGGACCGCGATCCTTTTCGATGTCATACGGATCGAATTGGACTGGCCCGAGACTGCTGTTGCCGGTATCCGGAGCATTGCTGTCGGAGTGGGCGAGCGTGTAGGCGGCGTTGAACGCCAGCCCGCTCCGCCAGCGGCGATTCAACTCGAGCTGGCCCGAATGGAACTGGCCGCTGCCGGCGTTCGACACGTTGTCCATGAAGGAGCCGTAAAGGGGGAAGGGCAGCCGGGCATAGTCCGCGGGATCCGCGGGATCGAACGGGACCGTGCTGGCCGGCAGTGTGTTGGCGTCGCGATCGACCAGCAACTTGCGCATGGTCGAGCCGATGTAGCTGACGCGCAGGCCCAGCTGGCCCGGCAACTCACGCTCGAGCGTCAAGTTGTACTGATAGATGTCGGGACTCTGGAGGTTCGGATCGATTCCCTGATTACCGAAATCAGTGAGGTCCACGAACGGCGTGCCGCCGGAGAAGCCGTTGCGGAGCCCGCCACCGCGTCGCACGTTGCCGTAGCGAAACTCGTTGGTGGCGAGCAAGTCGCGGATGCCCTGAACTGCGACGGTCGGATGGAACAACCCGAAGCCGCCACGGAGCACCGTCTTGTTGCTCTGGTCGAGTCGCCAGGCGAAACCGACCCGCGGACTGAAGTTGTTCTTGTCCGTGTTGACCAACGTCTCCGGCAGACCCGCCTGGTCGGCCGTTTCGGTGCGGTTGAGCGCGATGAGGCCAGGCGGCAGCAGCGCTGCGATCTGCGCATTCGGCACGACGTGGTGGCCACCGTCGACAGGCAGGAAGTTCGCGAGGGTCAGGCTCTTCTCGTGCCACGCCCCGACGACTTCGTACCGTACCCCCAAAAACATCGTCACACTCTTGTTGACCCGCCAGTCGTCCTGGACGAATCCGGCGATGTCGTTGGAATGACCATCGAGCGGGCCGCGATTGCTGATGTGGTCAGACACGTCGGTGGGCAGCCCCAGTAGAAAATCCGTGAAGGCATTGCCGGTGGACGTACCGCGAAATCGGTAGCGGCCGCGGTAGTTCACTCCGAAGCCAAACCCATCGCGGGCGGTGTTTTGCGTCCAGAGGCCGCCACCCTTCAGTGTGTGTCCCCCAGTGACCCACGTGATGTTGTCGCTGACCGAAAAGGCGTTTTGACGAAGCGTGCGATCCACGTTCCGTCCGGCGTCGGAGATGTTGGTCGGACGATTCGTTCCGGCCGTGAACTGAAACTGAGGGAACCCGCGGCGGTCCGGTCCCAGGCTCGGCGCGTTTTCGATGCCGAGCCGGGCAGTCACGTCGGCCGCCAGAAAGGTGCTCTCTCGCGCCGAGTCGTCATAGTTGTAGCCAGTCCGGAATTCATTGACGACCGTCGGAGAGAAGACCTTGGTCCATCCGCCGATCACCGACGCCGTGTTGAGGGTGGTATTCAGGATCGGAAGATTGGTGAGGGCATTGCCGGCCTCGAAGGTGATGCCGTTCGGATTACGGTGCTGATAGCTTCCGCGGAGGAACAGCGTGTCGTTCTTGCCCGCCTCGTGATCGATTCTGATGTCGCCGCGCTGCCGTTCGCGCGCCTCGGGCACGAACTGCTGGAAGACACCATACCCATTCGCTAGCGTCCCCTGATTGGGCAGCGGATAGAAGAAGTCCATGATCGCCTTCGCGGCCGGATCGATCCGGCCGCTGGGAATCACCTTATCGGGGAAGGGAAGACCGGTGTTCGGATCGTTAGGCGCGATCGCGGTGCCACGGAAGTCGCCGTTCCGCATCGCCGCGGTAGGAACGGTTGCGCGTCCACCACCGAATATTGACTTGTTGTTCGAACCCTCGTAGTTCCCATAGAAGAACAGTTTTCCGGTGACCAGCGGGCCGCCGATGCTTCCACCCCACCGGTGCTCGTGCGTGTCGGAGAGAGGATCGCCGCGCTGGACGCCCGAAAGTGTCTGGTTGTAGGTCAGTGCGTTCAAGCCGTCGCTGTTGAAGTCGTAGAAGCTGGTCCCGTGGTAACTGTTCGCGCCGCGCTTGGTCGTCACCACGACGCCCGCCAGTCCACCGTACTCGGCACTGTAGGAGTTCGACAGCACGGTCATCTCCGAAATCGCGTCGAGCCCGGGAGCGGAGTTGCCGATGGTGCCGAAGATCGCGTTCGTCGATGCCTGGCCGTCCTGGATGTACGAGACGCCGTACGTCCTGGCCCCGAGAAATTGAAGGTCGTCGGCGCCGCCGACCACGTTGGGGTTGAGGAGCAGGAACGACTGGATATCGCGGCTGTTGCGCGGAAGGTCGTGGAGCTGCTGCTCGTCGAGACCGCGCGAGATGGCCTGGCTCTCGAGCGTGATGTTGTTGATCGCATCAGCCGTGACGGTGACCGTCTCGTTGAGGCTGCCGACGGCCAGGGTGATGTCCACTAGAGCGGTGCCGGCAGCGCGCAGGACAACGCCCGTTCTCTCGAATTTTTTGAAGCTCGTCGTCACGACCTCGACCCGGTAGGTCCCAGGTCTGAGGTTTGTCGCTTCGTAGCGGCCCTCCGCATCGGTCTCGACCGCGCGGGGCACGCCGGTCCCCTCGTCCACAATCAGACACCGCCGCGCCCGGCACGACATTGCCCTGGGGATCGACGACCGTACCCCGGATGGTACCGAGGAACGACTGCGCCCCGGCTGGTGTGGTGATGGAGTAAGTGGCCAGGAACACGCAGAGCGCGAGAAATCCGCGTGCAACCTGTCGGATAGTTGGTATTGCGGCTCGGGAGTGCTTCGGCATCTTCCTCCCCTTCGACGTCGCATGGCTCGACGCTCCGGAAGGCACCAGCCTTCAGATCGCGCGCGAGTTTCGATGAACGTTTACTCTGTGCTCTGTCCGCTGTCAACTGATTGCTGACGAGTTAAGGCTTGAGCGGTTCTTCGTTTATCGTTACGCTCGTCCCAGTTCTCCATGCGGTCTCTCCTCGCGCGCGCGATCGTCCTCACGCCTTATTCAATGCGCATGGGGCCCTCCGCCTGCGCGCGCCCGCAACACGTGCGCGCTACGGCGAGACCTCGCCGAAGCCTTGGCGGGCGGGCACCCCCATGCGCTCGCGCTCGGCGACTTCGCGCCTCGCGCGGGCCGCAGGCGCTTCTTCTTCGCGCTCGCGTTCCTCACGCTCGCCGTCGGCTGCCGTTCGCACGGTTCGGAGTCCAGCGTGGCTGCGCCGTCGAGCCGGCCGAATGTGCTCCTCGTTACGATTGATACGCTTCGGGCCGACCACGTCGGGAGTTACGGATACCACGAGGCCTCCACCCCGACGATCGATGCCCTGGCGCGCCGCGGTGTCCGCTTCGAGACGGCGGTGGCTCATGCACCACTGACCGGGCCCTCACATGCGTCCATCCTCACCGGCCAGACGCCGCTTGGACATGGCTTTCGGAACAACAGCGGGTTCATCCTGGCGCCGGAAGTGAAAACCGTTGCTCAGGATTTCCGGAACGCGGGCTATCGCACCGCCGGGTTTGTGTCCGGGTTTCCACTGGATCGCCGGTTTGGATTCGATCGCGGATTCGAGACGTATGACGACCACTTGCCCAAGGGGAATGATCCACGCCGGACACCTTATGTCGAACGCTTCGCGGATGCGACGACCGACGCGGTGCTCCGCTGGCTCGCAACCGCCAGCCCGCCGGAGACTCGGCAGCCGGCTCCCTGGTTCCTGTGGGTGCATTACTACGATCCGCACGCGCCGTACGAGCCACCGGTCGCAGACCTGGCCGATCGGTACCGTCAATCGCCATACGACGGAGAGATCGCATTCGTGGACCGTCAACTCGGGCGTCTGCTACAGACGCTCGAAGTCAGGGGGGAGACCAGCCGCACGATCGTGCTCGTCACGGCCGACCATGGAGAGAGCCTTGGCGAGCACGGCGAGGGCACGCACGGAATCTTCTTGTACGACGCGACGCTTCGAGTTCCCTGGATCATGGCAGGGCCGCAGATCGCCGCGGGTCGCGTGTCGCAAACTATCGCCCGCTCCATCGATGTGTTGCCGACGCTCCTCGACTATGCGGGGCTTCCTCAGCGCAGCGATGTCGATGGCCGCTCGCTTCGACGCGCCGCCGATGGAGAGCAAATGTCGGATGCTCCGGCTTACGCCGAGTCGCTCTACTCCGAGCTGGAGCTGGGTTGGGCCCCGCTGCATGCCTGGCGTACGGCTGGATTCAAGTTCATCAAGGCTCCGCACCCGGAGCTGTACGACCTGCAGAACGATCCCTCCGAGAAGGCGAATCGCGCCGGGGAGCAAGGGGCGCGGGTCAGCGATTTGAGCAGCCAGCTCGAAGCGGCGCTGCGACATCCGACGCCGTCGGCCCCGGCACAATCGGTCGACGCGGAAACCGCCGATCGGCTGCGCGCGCTCGGCTATGTGAGTGGAGGACGCGCCTCACGGCCCGCGGGCGCGGCGCTCCGCGACCCCAAAGAAGGCGTTCGCCTTCTGCCGAGGCTCAATCGCGGCATGTCCGCGGCGCGGTCGGAGCCCGAGCTTGCCATACGCGCGCTGACCACCGTGCTCGAGGAAGATCCTGGTCTGTTCATGGCCAGACGCACACGGGCCGTCGCTTACGCTGCCGCTGGACGACACGAGCTCGCCATCGCGGACCTGCGCGTGCTCGACAGGGAAGGGCAGCTCACACCCGAAGACGCGGTCGTACTCGGCGACAACCTACGGTCGGCGGGTCGGCTGGAAGAAGCGGCCCTCATCCTTCAACGCGCCGAGCGCGAGAACCCGAGCTTTCCGCAGCCCTTGATTTCCCTTGCCGCCGTCCGCATCCAGGAACGCAAGTATGATGAAGCCGCTGCGGCGTGCGAGAGAGTCCTGAAGCTGGTCCCCGATCACATCGAGGCCCTCCGCCGGCTGGGCGACCTCGCTCTGCTCCGCGAAGATCTCAACGCGGCGGCTGCCCGCTACGCTCGCATCCTGGAGGTGGATGCTGGCGATGTGCCTGCCATGACCAACCTCGGCGTTGTCCGCATGCGGAGTGGGCGCCCGGACGAGGCGATGCGACTCTTTCGCGAGGCAATCGGGCGCGAACCCGCGAATGCCGAGGCTCTGTTGTATCTGGCGGGGGCGCTGGCATCGGCGGGACGTTCCGCTGACGCCCTGCCCTACTTCGAGCGAGCGCTCAAAGCGGGCCCAGCCTCGACGATGGCGCTGAATGGATTGGGCCTGACGCGCCTCGACCTCGGGGATCGAGCGGGAGCGGCCGCAGCCTTCCGCGAGTCGTTGCGGCTCGATCCAAAGCAGGCCGACATCGCTCGCACGCTTGCCGAAGTCCGCCAAGGCGGTGGGGAGAGATCACCGCCGCGCCGGTAATTCGACCAAACGTGCGCATCGGTGATTGCCGCTCGCTCAGAGCCAGGGTCGGGTTGGCTGTGCGCCCCATTTCGAGGCCGGGATTCCCTCACTCGAAAAATCGTGTGAAATTCCAATCATGTCTCGACCCCGGAACTCTCGGAAGCGACAGAGCCGCGCTGGCGACCAATACCTGATACACTCAGGGCTCGTCTACACGCCGCTTCTACGCTGAGCCTGAACTGTATTCGCCTTGCCCATCTCCCGGTGGGCTCCACGAACTCCTTCTGGACCACGCAGACGAGTCGGAGACAATGGCGCGGGATTCACCGTGCCTCGGCCCGATAGGCGTTTTTCAGTTCAGATGAACTGGGAGTTTCACATGTCATCCAAGGGCACCATTAAGCGTATCGTCTCGGACAAAGGCTTCGGCTTCGTGGCCGACGAGTCGGGCCATGAGTACTTCTTCCATCAGTCGGCGTGCCAGTCGTTCGACTCGCTCCGTGAGGGGCAGGCCGTGACGTTCGAGACGGGGCAGGGCCCCAAGGGTCCGCGCGCCGAGAACGTCCGCGAATCCTAGGCGCACCGGCACCATTTCGTGGGAGGGCGCCATGGCGCCCTCCACTCGAATCCCCGGCCCTCTCCTCCTGCCCCGCTCATCTCTCTAACTCTGTCCAGCCTCCGTCGCGTGCCATAGAGTCAACGCAACTGAATCACGTCAATTGAAGACCCTGCAGTCGCCAGCGCCCGGCAAGTAGCGTCGCGAGCGAGCCACTCCGTCAGGACCACTTTTCGCTCCGACCCAAACGGTTCTGGCTCTCAATCAGTACACCAACTTCGTGACCAGCCAGTCGACGCGGCTCTACGGAGATCCGGGGTGGCGACCTCACGTTGCTGCCGAACTCGCGAGGAGCCTGCACTCGCCTGGTGTATAGTGCCGGCATCTCTTACAGGAGGATGTCGACACGATGGTCAAGAAACTTGTCCTAGCACTGACGGTACTGAGCTTCACTGGCACGCTGTTGGCGGCTGACGCTTTCACCGGGACGTGGAAACTGAACGTCGCAAAATCGAAGCTCGCGGCGGGGATGGAAGTGAAGGAACTCACTGCCGTGCTTGCCGAGGAAGGCGCCAACCTGGTGGTAACTGTAAAAGGCACCGCTGGCGATGGCAAACCGATCTCGGTGAAATACACATTCCCAGCTAAAGGCGGGGCAGTGAACTACACGGAGGGCGCCCCTCCCACTGGCGCAACCGCAACCGCCAAGCGGCCGAATGCCAGCACGATCGACAGTACGAGCTCCTTGAATGGAAAAGAAGTCGGTAGCACTCATACAGTCGTCGCCGCTGATGGCAAGACGGTGACGCGGGTCGTAAAAGGTGTGGACGCCCAGGGCAAGGCGTACCAAAACACAGAGGTATACGAGCGCCAGTAAAGCCTCTCCGGCTGTGGCCAGTGTGCTCGTTCCCACGAGCATCAGGACCGGCCCTTGGTGTGCCAAGGGTGCGATTCAGTATCCCGAGCAGGTACGAATCACTGTGTGCGGGGCGAAACGATCGCCCCGCAACCTGCTTGTGCCTCCCTCGCTCAGTTCGCAGACGAGGCGTTGTGCGCGACCGAGCGATCGTACAGCGCCACGAAGCGCGGCGAAGTCTGTTCGAGCTGGGCGCGGCTCACACGGCCGGTGCGGGTCGCGTAGCTCATGGCGAATTCATGCGGCGCCAGGATCATGTGCTCAGGGAATCGCTCATACCATTCGCAGCTGCGCGCCGCGGCCTCAACGATCTTGTCGACGATGGGCTTGCGAGTCGACTCGAACGTGTCGAGCGCCTGGCTCACGGTACCGGTCGATTGGATGGCGCGATGAAGGGTGATGGCATCCTCGAGCGCGAGCCTCGTGCCGGATCCGATGCTGAAGTGGACGCTGCGCAGCGCGTCGCCGACGAGCACCACGTTGCGATACGACCAGCGCGCATTCGATGACACGGTGAAACTTGTCCACGTGGACTTGTTCGACATCAGCGGGTGACCCTGCAGGTCACGAGCAAAAATGCGCGCACAGTACGCGCGACTCTCCTCATCGCTCATCGTGTTGAAGCCGGCGCGGGTCCATGTGCCCGCGTCGCATTCGACGAGAAACGTGGAGGCGTGAGGACTGAAGCGGTACGCGTGCGCGACGTAGAAGCCACCATCGAACTCACGAAAAATCAATGACAGCGCATCGAACACTCGGCGTGTTCCGTACCAGATGTACTTGTTGCTCAGCAACCTTGACCGAGGCGCGAAGTGCGGGGCGAACTGGTCCCGCACCCCGCTGTGGAGGCCATCACTTCCCACCACGAGGTCGTAGTCATCCGGGGTGACGCGCTCCGAGGGAGTCTCGAAGCACATCTCGACCCCGGCTGCAGCGCAATGCCGCTGCAGGAGTTGCAGCAGTTCGAGGCGCGCGATCGCCGTAAACCCGTGTCCGTCGAGCGAGATCGCGTAGTCGCGATGAACGACGGTCAGGTCGTCCCAGTTTTCGAGTCGATTCCGGAGGTCGGCCATGAACCGCGCATCGCCCCCTTCCAGGAACGTCAACGCCTTATCGGAGAAGACGACACCCCATCCGTAGGTGGCGTCGGCGCGATTCCGCTCGAGCACTACGACGTGGTCCGCCGGACGCGCCTGCTTGTGCAGTAGTGCGAAGTACAAGCCGGCCGGACCGCCACCTACGCAGAGAATTCTCACCGGTGCATTATCCTGCGGACTTTCACTTACACTCACGGGCAAATGAGCAGCGACGCTTCCCACGGCGGACGCATCCATCTCGACGGGTTCGTTCCCATCTCGCGGGAGCTTGCCGATCGCTATCGCCGCGAGGGTCTCTGGCAAGGCCGGACGTTGGGGGAACTGTTCGATGAGTGGGCCAAGCGTTCGGGTGATCGCGAGGCGGTGGCCGGCGCCGACGTCCACGGCATCATCCACCGAATGAGCTATGCGACCCTGCAGCAGCGGGTGAACAATCTCGCCGCGCATCTCCATCAGCACGGCATTGCGTTGGGCTCTCGAGTCGTGGTGCAGCTCCCGAATGTCCCCGGCTTTGTCACGCTGCTCCTGGCATTGTTCAAGGTCGGTGCCATCCCAGTGCTCGCGCTGCCGCAGCACGGCGAACACGAAATCGGCTACATGCTCGATCATTCGGGCGCCACCGCCTACGCGGTCGCTCGAACATTCAAGGGAAGCGATTGTCTGCCGATGGCGCGCGCCTTGCGCGCGATCCGCCCGTGGCTGCGGCACATTCTGGTGTCCGGCGAGCCGGCTGGGGACGACGTAATCGCGCTCGATCACCTTGAGACGACTCGGCCACCTTCGGTCGACCTGACAGGACCGGCTGCGTGCGACGTGGCGCTGTTCCTTCTCTCCGGTGGCACAACAGGGGTGCCGAAACTCATTCCGAGGACGCACGATGACTATGCGCTCAACCTGCGCGAGAGCGCGAGCCTGTGCGGCTTCGACGAGTCGACGGTGTATCTCGCGGCCCTACCCGCCGCGCACAACTTTCCGCTCGGGTGCCCTGGGATCCTGGGAACGCTGAACTCCGGCGGCCGCGTCGTGTTTGCGCCGTCAGTTGACGCTCAGAGCGCGCTCTCACTGATTGAAGCCGAGCGCGTCACGGTCACGGCACTTGTTCCCGCGATCGCGATCCGCTGGATGGAATCATCGGGACTGGCAGAGCGTGACCTCTCGTCGTTGAAGCTCTTGCAGGTGGGCGGTCAGCGCTTTCAGCCGGAGCACGCACGGCTGGTACGGCTGCAGTTGGGATGCACCCTGCAACAGGTCTTTGGTATGGCGGAGGGTCTGCTCAACTACACGCGGCTCGACGACCCGGACGACGTCATCGTCGGCACCCAGGGCCGTCCGATGCTGGCGCAGGACGAAGTACGCGTCGTGGACGAGAACGACCGCGACGTTGCGAAGGGTGAGCCCGGGGAGTTGCTCACGCGTGGGCCGTACACGCTGCGCGGATACTTCCGCGCGCCTGAGCACAATGGGCGCTGTTTCACCAGCGACGGCTGGTACCGGAGCGGCGACCTTGTCAGGTGGCACCACGGCAGTCTTGTCGTGGAAGGTCGTATCAAGGACCTGATCAATCGCGGCGGGGAGAAGATCAGCGCGGAAGAACTGGAGAATCTGATCGCCGCGCACCCCGGGGTGATTCAGGCAGCTGTCGTGGCAATGCCGGATCGGATACTCGGCGAGCGCGTGTGCGCGTTTCTCGTCACGCGCGACGCTACGAGCGTGGCGCACGACCAGCTGAATCAGTTTCTTGTCGACCGCGGTCTTGCCCGGTTCAAGCTTCCCGAGCGTGTCGAGATCCTCGCGGAGCTTCCTCTGACGAAAGTCGGCAAAGTCGACAAGAATGCGTTACGCGATCTGGCACGCACCACCCTGCGCGAGGCCTGAGGCTCGATCATCTCTGCGGACATTTCTGTCTGCGCCACGGAATGATCCCAACACTTCTGTCCGAGAGGTCGAGCGCAGCAGATCCCCCGATCTGGCAATTCTCTTCAGTCTTTTGCGCGATTTTTCACCAAATCGTCCGGATGAATCGCTGGCAGGCCGGGCACATCGCTTGCTCTTTGCCGTCGCGTGAATTCACAGTCGCTTGACAAACACGAACTGCAATCCGTGATCGAAGATGTGCACCATCGCTACCAGCCGCTGAACAACGGGCAGGTCGCAACCTACATTCCCGAACTGAGCAAGGCCGATCCCGAGCGGTTCGGCATCTGCCTGATGACGCACTCGGGCAAACTCTTTCAGGTCGGCGACTGCGATCGCGCCTTCACGATCCAGTCGATCTCCAAGCCTTTTACCTTCGGCCTGGCCCTCGAGACGTGCGGTCCATCAGGGGTCGCTGGACGCGTAGGCGTCGAACCGAGCGGAGACGCTTTCAATGCGATCACGCTTCAGCAGGGTACCAATCGGCCGCACAACCCGATGATCAACGCCGGCGCGATCACGGTCACCGCGCTTCTCCATTCACACCTGGGCGACGAGACGTTCGACACGATCCTCGAGCGCTTGAGCCTGGCCGCTGGACGTCGACTGTCGGTCGACGAGGCCGTGTACGACTCGGAGCGGAGGACAGGCCATCGCAACCGCGCGATCGCGCATCTTCTGCTGAACTTTGGAATGGTCCACTGCGACGCCGAAGCCGCACTCGACGTCTATTTCCGGCAATGCGCGATCCTCGTGACGTGCCGCGACCTCGCCGTGATGGGCGCGACCCTTGCGAACATGGGACGGAACCCGCTCACCGGGGAGTCGGTCTACGACGTGACCAGCGTGAAGAACATGCTGGCGATCATGTTCACGTGCGGGATGTACGACTACTCGGGCGAATGGGCATACCGGGTGGGCGTTCCTGCCAAGAGCGGCGTCAGCGGCGGTGTCGTCGCCGTCGTCAACCGCCAGCTGGGCGTGGCCACTTTTTCTCCGCGCCTGGACGCGCGCGGTAACAGCGCCCGGGGCATCGAGGCCTGCGCCGAGCTCGCCGCACGGTTCGGACTGCATGCATTTGATTGCCTGAACGTCGGATCGAGTTTTCTCGATCACTTGCTCTAGCAAAGGTGCTCTCAGACGAACACTTCACCGTCGACGGCACGCTGCTAGAGGCGTGGGTCAGTCAGAAGAGTTTCCAGCCGCGCGATCAGGATCCGACAGCGGCGGGCGGCGGCAATCAGACGGTGAATTTCCATGGGCAACGTCGACGCAACGACACGCACCAGTAGACGACGATCGAGACGCCCGTCTGTATAAGAAGGCCGTGGGGCGCGAGGCAAGACTCGGGTATCTGGGCCACGTCTTGATGGAGCATCGCTCAGGGTTGCTCGTGGATGCGATGGTGACGCCAGCCGACGGATATGGCGAGCGGGACGCCGCTCTCGTGATGATCGCGGCTATTCGGGGTGGCCATCGTATCACCGTCGCCGGTAGACAAGGCGTTTGACACGAGTGGCTGAAGTCGCGGAGTTAAGGTGAGATGGGCGCCACACCGCATCTGGCGCAGAACGCATCGCGCCCCGGTGGCAGTGCGATCGACGGCGCACGATACGCCATCCCGGTTACGCCGTGAGTCAGCGGAAACGCAAACTGGTCGAGCAAGCGTTTGGCTGGATGAAAACCGTCGGCGGCCTGCGGAAACTCCGCCATCGTGGCGGGCAGCTAGTCACCTGGATCTTCACCTTCACCGCGGCGGCCTACAACATCGTGCGACTCCGCAGATAGCTGGAAGCCACGACGTGACCAGGGCACGACCAGTGAGCGAGTCGGCCTCTTGGTCAGCAGTGACCGCGGCACTGCCACATAGGACGAAGAGAACGTAACGATGCGAATCACTATTTCAGCAACCTGCTAGTGTAGTGTCTCAGAAAAAGACTTGTATCGGCAGGCTTGGTACACTGCGCGCATGCAGAGAAGACGACAATAGAAAGCAGTTGCTGCTGACAGACGAGGAGCGTGGTACGCTGGAGGAGTGGGCGCGGCAGCTAGACCACGGCGCAGCGTCTGGCGCAGCGAGTCGCGCGTGGTACTGGCGTGTGCGGAAGGAATGACGAACAGAACCGTGGCGAAACGGTTGCACGTGTCGAGAAACAGCGTATGCAAGTGGCGGGAACGCTTTAGCGTGAGGCGACTAGAAGGGCTTGACAGATGAGCAGCGACCAGGCACGCCGCGCAAAATGACGGATGAACGGCAGTGGTGGACGTGATTACGCGGACGCTGGAGGCGCAGCAGCCGATGGCGACACAGTGGAAGCACGCGCAGCATGGCGGAGGTAGTGGGCCTCTCGAAGGCGACGATTTCGCGATCTGGCAGAACCTTCGGCTTGCAATAGCATCGCCGGCGAAACGTTCAAGTTGTAGGCGGAACAGCAGTTAGTGGAGAAGGTGCGAGACATAGTCGGCCTGTATCTGAATACGCCAGACCATGCGTTGGTGCTCTGCCTCGACGAGAAGAGCCAAGTGCAAGCGTTGGATCGGACGCGACCGATTGCTGCCGATGCGTCCGGGGATACCGGCGCGACAGACGCATGACTACATTAGGCACGGCACGACGTCGTTGTTGCCGCGCTGAATGTCGCGACGGCAAGGTGATCGGTTGCTGTCATCGGCGGCATCGGCACCAGGAGCTGCTCAAGTTCCTCAAACAAGTAGATGCGAAGTTGCAGCCGGAGGGGCGAGGTGCACGTGATCATGGACAACTACGGGACGCACAAAGTGCCCAAGGTAGCGCGGTGGTTTGTCCGCAACACCGGTATCACGTGCATTTCACGCCGACAGTGCGAGCTGGCTCAATCAAGTGGAGCGGTTCTTCGCGAAGATCACGACGCAACGGATTCGGCGCGGGCACCTTCGAGAGTGTGCGGGCGCTCGAAACAGCGATCGAGCGCTACCTGGCGCATGATAACAATCACTGCAAACCCTTCGTGTGGACTGCGACCGCTGACGCGATCCTCGAGAAGGTCAAGCGATTCTGCGAACGAACTTCGGAGACACGACACTAGTACTACTTTGTCAGATTGACGAATTCGTTCGATGAATCGCGAGTGATCTGTTTTGAGGGCATTGTACTTTCCGCAGGGATTCGGTACGCTGCGCAGCAGTGCTGGATCGAACCGCGACGGCGTGGCTGCGCCGGTTGCTGACGTGGTTGGAGCTGTTCGAAGACGGCTTCGCGCGTCAGAGTCAGCGCGGTGCGTTGCGTCGGTATGTGACCGGTCTGCTGAGCGACAGTCGGCGCAAGTCGATGGAAGCGATGTGGGCGCGCCTGAGCGATCCGGGCACCTATCAAGCCTTTCAGCACTTCATCACGCATGCGCCGTGGGAGGCCGACGCGGTCTGGAGGCGGTTGCGGGAGGTGGTGCCGGATCGGACCGGGGTCCTGATCCTCGATGGCACGAGCTTTCCCAAACAGGGCCCGGCATCGGTCGGGGTCGCGCGGCAGTACTGCGGAGCGCGCGGCAAGATCGCGAATTGCCAGACCGCCGTCACCGTCGCGCTGTGGACAGGCACCCGGGCCTGGCTGCTCGGCGCCACGCTGTATCTCCCCGAGGCGTGGCTCACGTCGCGGCAGCGGAGCCGGGCGAAGATTCCCGCCGCGGTGGCGTTCGCGCCCAAGTGGCAGTTGGCGTTGACGCTGCTGCGCCAGGTGCGTGCGGCGGGCTTCACCGTCACGGCGGTGGTCGGCGATGCCGAGTTCGGCGACAACGCCACGTTGCGCCGCACGCTGCATCGGGCCAAGCTGCCCTATGCCTTGGGCGTGTCGTCCGATGTGACGATTTTCCTGGGAACGCCCGCACTCGAAGTGCCGCCGCCCCTGATCGGCAAGGGGCGCCCGCGCACCCGCCGGCGGTTGCCGCTCGGGACGCAGACCGTCGAAGCCCGCGCCTGGGCCGCCGCGCAAACGCCGCGGGCGTGGCGACTGGTGTCGTGGCGCAACGGCGTGAATCCCGCCTGGCGCGCGCGCTTCTGTGCCGTCCGCGTCACGCCGGCCCACGACTGGCGCGAGAGACCGACTCGCGCCCGAAGTGTGGTTGCTGTGCGAACGCGATCTCGGTCCGACGCCGCGGATCAAGTACTACCTGGTGGATCTCCCGGTGACCGCGCCCCTGCGCGCCCTCGTGCAGCTCGCGCACCAGCGGTGGGCGATCGAGCAGCAGTATCAGGAATTGAAAGACGAGATCGGGCTCGACCACTTCGAAGGCCGCAGCCTGCCGGGCTGGCAACGCCACGTTGTGCTGACCGCCATCGTGTACGGCTTTCTGCAACACGAACGTGGGCGGCGCGGGCAGACGCAGCTCACCTTGCCCCGGGTGCGCGCCGTGATTCAAGAAGTCCTGACCGCGCACTTCTTCATGACGCATCCGGGTTACCTCGAATGGATGCTGAAGCTCAAAGACGTGCAACTGCGAATCTGACAAAGAGGTACAGCAGCTTGCTGAAAAAAGAAAAAGCGAGATCGACAAAAGAACAAAGAGATACTACGATGCTCCCGAGATGAAAGAAGGGAGAGAGATGAATGAGAGGAGATGACGAGCGAGGAAATGAAGTAAAGCTAAGAGTAGATGGAGGAGAGAGAGAGGAAGGAAAAACGATAGAGGATAGAAAGATGAAACAAAGATAGAGAGATAAGAGAGAGATATAGAAAAGATACGGAGACGATGTATATAAAAAAAGGAAGAAAGAAGATAAAGAGGGAGAAGAAGTAGAGAGAGAATGCTGCTAGAGGAGGAAAAGAAGAAAAGGAGAGAGAGGCAGCTGAAGGAGAAATAGGACTACAAAGAGCTGTAAAGATGGAAAGAGGGCTAGGGGAAGGAAGACGAGGAGAGGAAGAAGAAGAAGAATAAGAAAAAAAAGAGAAAGGCTGCGAGACGGAGACAAAGAGGCGGATTACTACGACGAGGAAATGCTGCAAGAGGATAGAGAACGGAATGCTCTACGACGAACAATACAACGACGACGGCAAGATGCGAGAGGAGAGGGAGAGTAAGAAGAGTTAACAGCGAGAGAGATCAGGATCCGCGCGGAGGGAGGCGGCAATATGACGGGCGAATTTCTATGGGAGACAGAGGACGACGCAACGACACGCAACAATCGACGACTGATCGAGACGCCGGATCTGTATGAAGAAAGCCGGGGAGAGAGGAGAGACTAGGGTATCTGGGAGACGTCTAGATGGAGCAACGCTGCAGGAGTTGCACGCGGACGAGATGGTGACGACGGCCGACGGAATAATGGCGAGCGGGACGCCGCTCTGCGTGAATGATCGACGGCTATTCTGGGTAGGCTGATCGCAACACCGACGCCGGCGACAAGGCGATTTGACACGGTGGCTGAAGTAAACGCGGAGTTTCGGCGGATGGGCGCCACACCGCAACAGGCGCAGTACGCAACGCGCCCCGGTGGCAGTGCGATCGACCGGCGCACGATACGCCAACGCGGTTACGCCGTGAAGTCAGCGGAAACGCAAACTGGTCGAGCGAGCGTTTGGCTGGATGAAAACCGTCGAGCGACGCCTGCGGAAACTCCGCCATCGTGGCGGGCAGCTCGTCACCTGGATCTCGACAATCACTTGCTATGCTAGCCGCGTCGTGACTAGCGCACGAGATAAGGTCTTGACCCCTCCGAACTTGCACAATTGAGTCAAGTTTCCTGGGTCAAGACCGTCCCCGCGTCAGCGGGGCGTTATCAAGCATATGGTGCTAGCGAGGCGGAGCCTCGATGGTCTGAGGCGCAGCCTCGCTAGATCTTCCGGTGACGACCAGGAGCGCATCGAAGGCAACTACGAGTGACCGTTGCTGTTTTTCAGCAGCGGTCACTTCTCGTCCGGCAGCCCGAACACGAACATCGAGCCCTGGCCGGTGCCGACGATGTACTGCTTGCCGTCGACCGCGTAGCTGATCGGACCGCTGGCGCTGGGACCCCCGAGATTGACGTGCCACAGTAGCTCACCGGTTTTCGCGTCGAGCGCAACGAAGTTGCCTTCCATGCCTCCCGCGAACACGAGGTCGCCCGCAGTCGAGAGCACGCCCGACTCGGTGTAGTTGATCATCTTGAAGTCCCACTTCTTTTCGCCGGTCTTCGGATCGAGCGCACGGATCGCGCCGTAGCCCTCTTCTTCCTTTCTAAACGTCGCGGGGGGACGCGACGCGCGGCCACCGGGTGCGACGACGCCGGCGGGCGGAGTGGATCCGGTGTAGCGCTGCCCTTCTTTCCACTCTCCAGCGTCGTACTTCGCGGACCGACCGCCGGAGTTCTCCCAGGTCGGAATGTAGAAAAGACCCGTCCGCGGGCTGTATGACGGCGGATACCAGTTCGTGCCGCCCTGAGTGCCTGGAGACACCACGATGCCTCCCATCGGCTTCGGCCAGAACTCGGGATTCTTGATCGGACGGCCTGTCTCCTCGAAGCCCAGGTTCCACGTTTGTTTGACAAAGGCCTTGGCCATCTGGAACTGCCCGGTCACCCGGTCCAGCACGTAGAAGAAGCCATTGCGGTTGGCCCAGAGCATCAGCTTGCGCGGCCGTCCTTGCCACTGCATGTCGACGAGTACGGGAACCTGGGTGGAGTCCCAGTCGTACTCGTCGCCGGGCGTGAACTGGTAGTACCACTTCAGCGCGCCTGTGTCGGCGTCGAGCGCGATCACGGAGTTGGAATACAGATTGTCGGCCGGCGTGCGAGTGTCGCCGTTCCAGCCGGGATTCGGATTGCCGGTTCCCCAGAACGTCAGGTTCGTTTCGGGATCGTAGCTGCCGGCATTCCAGATCGGACTGCCGCCGTGTTTCCAGGATTCACCGACCCAGGTTTTTGCTTCCGGAGCCTCCGCGGAGATGGGTGCGGTGTTGAACCGCCAGAGTTCCCTGCCGGTCTTGACGTCATACGCCGCGACCCAGCAGTTCGCGCCTGCTTCGTTCGTCGCCGGTCCCAGGATGATCTTGTCCCGGACGATAAGCGGTGCCACGTTGTACTGGTAACCCTTCTTGAAGTCGGCGAGCAGCTTGTCCCAGATCACCTTGCCGGTTCTGATGTCGATCGCGAGGAGATGGCAATCGACCGTCGCCCAGAACAGCGTGTCGCCGGTAGTCGCCATGCCTTTGTTGACTTCGTACGCGTTGTAGTACGCCTTCGGATCGAGTGGGCGCGCGAGTTTCCAGTACTCGCGACCGGTGATGGCGTCCAGGGCAACGGCTTCGAGCGCGGTGCCGGTATACATGATGCCGTCCACGACCAGCGGCGTGTTTTCCATCTTGTTCTGACTGTTTCCGTTTTTCGCGTAGAGCGGATGGTAGGACCACTTCAACTGGAGGTATTTGATGTTGCTCCGGTTGATTTGCGTCAGCGGGCTGTAGCGATGGCCCGCGTAGTTGCCCGAGTAGCTCAGCCAGTTGTGCGGCTCACGGTCGGCATGAAGAAGACGGTCGTAGGTCACTTCCGACGGCAACGCGGCAGCCAGGAGCGTGAGCAGAATCAATATCCGAGCGTTCATGGCAAACACCTCTCTTCGCGAGGGATTCTCGCGAGAGGCTGATCCATTGCATCGCTCTTGTCAAGAGCGGAAACGGACGTGTGGAAACGGACGTGTCTTGACAGGCGCATTCGATGGCGTAAGCTCCTCCGGGGGACGGCACATGATGGACCTGAAAAGAACCACTTTGTGTGCGGCGGCAACCTGCGTTCTCACCGTAGCCCTGGCCGGCGTGCCCAAGAGTCGCGCCGTGGCCCTGGCGCAGCAGGTGGACACGCCGTCGGGGGATAGCGCGCGCGGACAGGCACTCGTCGAGTCGAGCGGCTGCTTCGACTGTCACCGTATCGACGACCGCGGTTCGCGCCTGGGACCGAATCTTTCCGACGTCGGCAGCCGGCGCACACCCAGTCGTCTGCAGCAGGCCCTGGTGGCACCCGACGACGAGGTCCTGTTCGAGAACCGGTTCGTGCGCTTCGTCACCACGGATGGCGCCACAATCACCGGGCGCCTACTGAATCAGGACGCCATCAGCGTTCAATTGATCACTCCGAAGGAAGAGCTGAAGTCATACCTGCGGAACGGGATCCGCGACTACACCATCGTGGACAAAGGGCTGATGCCATCGGTTCAGGGCAAGCTCACCGATCAGCAGGTGGCCGACATCGTCGCGTATCTGAGTTCCTTGAAGGGAAGCTGACGAATTGCTGAATGTGGAATGCTGAATGCTGAATGAGTCGACTCGGAGGTCCGCGTGCCCTGCGAAGGGAATGAGATTGTCAGGCGATAGCTCATCCGAACGACTCGGACATTTTCGAGCGCTTGTGGATATTCGGCAGTAGAATGCGGAGATCATGCACGTCACTGTGACGGATGCGGCGTCGACGGTGGCACAGGGTCGAGGGGTCGAGGCCGCCGCGTCGACGCGCATCACCTCAATCGACGCGTTCCGCGGCTTCGTGATGTTCCTGATGCTCGCGGAGGCCATGCGGCTGTGGACGCTTCACACGGCATTCCCGTCGAGCCGCTTCTGGTCGATCGTCGCCTACAACACCTCGCACGTGCAGTGGCAGGGCTGTTCCCTCCACGATCTCATTCAGCCGGCCTTCTCGTTTCTCGTGGGAGCGGCGCTGCCCTTCTCCCTGGCGAAGCGGCGCGCGCGGGGTGAACCGTTTTCGCGCATGCTCGGTCACGCCGCATGGCGCAGCATCGCGTTGATCCTGCTTGGCATCTTTCTCCGCTCGCTCGAGCGGCCGCAGACCTACTGGACGTTTGAAGACACGCTCACGCAAATCGGACTCGGGTACACCTTCTTGTTTCTGCTGGCGTTCGCGTCGTTACGCGTCCAGATTGCCATATTCGCGACGATTCTCGTCGGGTTCTGGGCCGCGTTCGCCCTGTATCCCGTGCCAGGCCCCGGCTTCGACTACACCCAGGTTGGTGTGCGCCAGGACTGGCCCCATCTCTACACGGGCTTCCTCGCGCACTTCAACAAGAACTCGAACCTGTCGTGGGCGTTCGACGTGTGGTTCCTGAACCTGTTTCCTCGCGAATCGCCGTTCCGTTTCAACTCCGGCGGCTGGTCCACGCTGAGCTTCATTCCCACGCTCGCGACCATGCAGCTCGGGCTGTGGGCCGGCGAGTGGCTGCGGACCTCCCGTTCGACCGTCGAGAAGCTGAAGGGGCTGATCGTCAGCGGCATGGTGCTGGTATTGGCGGGCCTGATCCTTCAATGGCTTCACATCTGCCCAATCGTGAAGCGCATCTGGACCTCGTCGTACACGCTCTACAGCGGCGGCCTGGTCATCCTGATCCTGGCTGGTTTTTACGCGCTCATCGAGTGGAAGGAGTGGCGGCGCTGGTCGTTCCCGCTCCTGGTGATTGGCGCGAACTCGATCGCGATCTACGTCATGAGCTGGACGATCGAGCACTTCGTCTCGTCCGCGCTGGTCCGGCACCTGAGCCCCGCGCCGTTCGCGATCCTGGGCGCGCCGTTCGAGCCGGTGCTGCGCGGGATGGCCGTGCTGATGGTCTTCTGGCTGATTCTGTTCTGGATGTATCGCAGGAAAATCTTCCTGAGAATCTGATCGCAACCCCTCTCGTTGACGGACCGCCACCTCTCAGGAGCCCGCCGTGAAGAAGCTGCAGGTGCAAGGCGTTCACCACATCACGATCGTCGGATCGACGAAGCAGAGCGCCGTCGATTTCTGGCAGGGCGCGCTGGGCATGCCGTTCGTCCTCGAGCAACCTAACCTCGGTAAGCCCGACGAGAATCATCTGTATTTCGATCCCGGCGACGGCCGGCTGCTCACGGTGTTCACCAACGAATCGCGCGAGGACGCCAGGCGGGACGCGCCGCGGGAAATCGGATGCGTGGAGCACATCGCCTTCAATGTCTCGAGAGCGACGTTCATGCAGGCGCCGGGCCGGCTGCGCGAGCGCGGCATCGACTTCATTCAGCGCGATCGCGGCTTCATGGACTCCATCTACCTCCACGATCCCAACGGCCTCAAGATCGAACTCGCCTGCTACAAGTTCGAGACGCCCGAAGGGTTCCGCGACGTGGATGTGCTGATGGAGGCTCACAGGCTGCGTGTCGAGCGCGGCGACCATCACATCACGGACGAGCACGTCGCCGACGCGATCGAGCGGCTGCTGGCGACACGCTCACGCCTGCCGGTCGACGAGAAGGTTTCGACAACTGCCTGACGCTATTTCTTTTGCAGCTTGTCGACCACCTGTTGCATCTTGTCGCGCCGCTCGAGAATGCCCTTGATTTCGCGCTTGTCGAGCCAGGGTCCGACTGCGGCCGTCAGGCTGGCTTCATCGAGGGCCTTCATCTTGTCCCAGAGCTCGGTGTCGACCTGAACGAGGTGGTGATAAAGATTGTTGCTCATAAACGCGCGCGTGTGATCGATCAGAATCAGGTTCCAGGCGGGATCGACGAGCCAGTTCCCAAGGTTCGGGTCGGTGTTGCCGATCAGATCATCGAACATCTTGGCCCGGGTTATCTGGTTCGTCCACGTGCCCATCTGCACCGGCGGAGGTCCCTTCACGCCATTCTGACCGGGCACGCCACCGAGCTCCTTGAAGCTTTTCGTCGGGGACACCCACATGACCGCCGCCCCGAGGTCGCCGTCCACCCGCTTCTCGACGGTTGGTGGAACCATGCCCAGGCCCAGAAACTTGTCGAGTTCGTACGCCGCGATTTCGGATTTGTAGCTTTCCCAATACCCGTCATACCGCCCCGGTGGGATCTTCTTCCACGCGATCGCCGCGACCGGTCCGCCGGGTGCCAGCTCGGCGCGTTTGGGTTTGGTCACGCCTACCGACAGCTCCTTCATGCTTACGACTTTCGCTGACTTGATGTAGTCCTCGATCGCCTTCGCGTCCTGAGCCCAGGTCTTCGCGCTGGTCACCTCGGGTGCCTGCGCAAGATACGTCGGCGTCGTCAACGCAATCGCCAGGAGAGAGAGGGCGGACGTGCGTGCCACGAGACTCGGTTTCATGGGCGGCCTCCTTCGAGACCCGTCCGCGGCCCGGCAGCCACGACGCTGCGGAGCCGCGAAAGACCGTTCAACAAACATAGCCGGAGAGCCTGAGTATAGTCCGGACGCCGAGAATTGTGCGTTGCAAGGCGCACTTCATCGCCCTTGCCTGTTGCGCACCGTTCGGCGCTATGGCTGGGGACGTGGCGGAGCCGGCGTGAGGCCGTGGCGGAGCATGATCTCGGCCATCCTCGCTCGGTCCGGCGGTCCGCCGGCCGCCGCGGCCATCACCTCGGCAGCCTCGCGGAAATACTGCGGACCAATTGCGGCGGGTGTGATGACGCAGAGTGCCTTCGCGTCCTCGCGGCGATTGTTGTCGAACCGATGAACGGCGCCGCGCGGAATGCAGAGCGCCTGCCCCGGCCCGACATCGATCGGTTTGTCGCCTACGGTCCAGGTCAACACGCCAGCCAGGCCGTAGATCGTCTCTTCGTAGTGGTCGTGGCTGTGCGCCGGAGCGGCCAGGCGCGCGGCGCCTGGGACCGAGAGCTCGAAGACAGCGACGCTGCCGGTCGCGTTTTCCCCTGTGATCAAGAAGCGCACGGCAAGCGGCCCGAGACGAATGGTCTCGTCGGACGGATTGATCTGGAGGTCCACGGTCTGTGATGTCATGGCCAATCTTCCCTTTCTAGTAAACTCAGTTTACTCGTGTATAATGTAAACGCAGTTTACTTATATGTCAAGACCACCTTCCCCACCCCGTTCGGTCGCGCCGACAGGGATGCTGATTGGCGCCCTGCTGCGCGTTCCGGCCCAGGCCATTCACCGCCGAATCATCAAGGAGCTCGAACGCCGCCGGGTTCGAGGAGCTCCGTGTGCCGCACATGGCGGTGCTGCAGTTTCCTGGACCGGATGGAATCCGTCCTGGCGTGCTCGCCGAGCGCGCCGGCATGAGCAAGCAGGCCATGAACCAGCTTCTACGGAGCCTCGAAGCGCTCGGATATATCGCCCGGTCAGACGCTCCCGATGAAGGACGCGCGCGCATTGTCCGCCTCACCAGGCGCGGCCGCGCCGCATACGCGAAGATCCACGAGATCCTGCAGGACATCGAACGTGAGTGGAGCGCTGAGCTCGGACCAACCCATTTCACCCAGCTCAAGGAGCTGCTGCTCCGGGTCTGGGAGAGCCCGCTCATGCGCGAGCCGCAGGATACCGTCTAGAGCGCACTCAGCGTCAACGAATCGGTGTACGATCCCAGGCCTGTTCATCATCGCGAGGTCAGACCCAACTTGCCAAACGGCGCGCTCATTGTCCTGACGGCTCCACTGACGGAAACCATCGATCACGCCGGCTACTTCATCCAGATGAGCATGGCATCGCTGCCCATGTGGCTGGAAGGAATTCTCAATCGGAAGTACCCGGCCTGGAAGAGTCTGGAGTACAACACAGACGGTTCGGCGCGGTACATGCCGGCAGGCGTCCGCGTGCTCGAAGCGACGTTGCTGCAACACTACTCGCCCGACGAAGTCGTCGCCTGCTACCCCGACGACCTCGATCGCTTCATCGGACCGGCCACCAGGGTCGTCGCCATCTCGACGCACAACCCGCTCGGCGTGACGTTCGCGGCCGGCGTCTACACGTCCATCTTCGGGGAATCGAAGCAGCCGATCAACGCCCACTACGCGCGCCAGTTGTTCGATCGCGTCAAGGCAAGCACCCACCGCCAGCATTTCACGGTGCTGGTCGGAGGCTCGGGCGGCTGGCAGATCACGCAAAACAACGCCTGGGACGATCTCGGCGTCGACTGCGTCGTGGAAGGCCGGAGCGAGTCGCCCGAGACGATCGCGCTGTTCGACCGCGCGATCCGAGGCGAGACCCTGCCGCGGCAGATCGACGTGCATCATCCGAAAGATCGCGAAAGCATCCTGGTCCCGGACAAACGCACCACCTTCGGCGTCGTGGAGATGACGACCGGCTGCGGACGCCGCTGCCAGTTCTGCGTGCCCGATTTGAACCCGCAGATCGATGTGCCGAAGGACCGCATCATGGCCGGCGTGCGGGCCAACGTGCGCGAGGGCAACAAACAGATCTCGCTGGCAACCGAGGACATGTTCATCTGGGGACAGGTGCACACGGACACGCCGTTCTACTTTCCCAACCGGGAGGCGCTCCTCGACCTGTACTCGAGCATCGTAACGACACCGGGCGTCGAGCAGCACGTCTTGAGCCACGCCACCATTGCCCCGTCGGTCGTCGATCCGGTCCTGATCCAGAAGTTGTCGGAGACGCTGCTCGACAAGAGCCCCATTCGGCTTCCGCTGCTCAGCAGCCACCCCGAGCACCGCGCGCTCGTGCCGCTCATTGGTCTCGAGACCGGATCGGTGCGTCTTGCCAAGCAGATCATGCCGAGCAAAGGCGTGCCGTTCCCGATCGACGACTGGCCGAGCGTCGTCGTGAACGGCCTTGAAGTGCTCAACAGGCACAACTGGTTCCCTGCCATGACGCTCATCGTCGGCAGCCCCGGCGAGACAGACGAGGACACGCGGGCCACGCTCGATCTGATCTACGAGGTGGAGCGTCGCGGCCTGTTCGCCTTCTTCATTCCCTCGATCTTCACGCCGCTGCACGATACCCGTCTTGAAAACGCGACGGGCGTAACCGAAACGCGGCAGCTCACGCCGCTGCAGTGGGAACTGATGATGAAGTGCTGGAAGATGAACCTGCGACCCGGGCAGATCAGCTGGTGGGGACCGACGGCGTGGCGGCTCGGAGCGATAGGGCTCTGGCTGTACAGGCTGCGCAAGCTGAACGGCCCGAACTTCACGTGGCCGCTTCTGATGTTCTCGAGCGCGCTGCCCGAGTCACTGATGGGCCGCCTCGGCAAGATCCATATCGGCCGGCCGCTGGCAATCAAGAGCCGCCGCGAGCTGCTCGAAACGATCCGTCCTACTCAGCGGCGGTTCCTCCGGCCCGACACGGGAGATCTGCCGGAGATGCCCGCACTGCCGAAGTCGCCACGCGTACTGACGGTCGCAAGCCAGTAGACGTCGATACCAGCACGGGGAACGACGCGCGGGATCTCGCGCAGAGGTCGCAGGGAGCGCAGAGATCCTAGGTCTCGCGCTTCGCCGAGCCGCACTCCGTGCGGCAACAGGCCGAGGCCGGCCCTCGGCGAAGCGCCCGAGCGAAACCTCACGATCTCTGCGTCCTCGGCGTTTCTCCGCGTGAGATCCTTCGCGATCTCTGCGAGAGGCTAGGCGACCGCGGCGGCGACGGCGGCGGATCGCTCCGACGCTTCTGCTCGCACACGCGCCTTGATCGTGTTCGCGATTCGCTCAGCATCGCGCGCGACGCCGTGAATCATCGTGGACGAGAACGCGTAGAGGAAGTGCAAGCCCACGAAGTAGAGCCCCGGCTCGCCGGGCACGACGCCACGCTGGTGCACGGGCTCCCCATCGGAACCGTAGATCGGTTTCGGCAGATTGATCCACGAGAGTCCAGGATGGAACCCGGTGCACCAGATCACGTTCGTCACGTCAAGGACACGGCCGTCGGCCAGCAGCGGTTTACCGTCGCGCACAGCGGTCACGCGCGGAGTCCGCTGTACGCCGGCTTCGGTAAGCTCCGCCGGCTTCACGCGAATCAGCGGTCCGCCTTTCGAAATGACCGACGGGCGCACACGTCGTCCCATCGGCGTGGCGACGGTCAGGATTCGATGAAAGACGACGCGAAAGAGAAACGGAAGCAGGACGCGCGCAATCGGGCTCCCGAGGCGGAACGGCACGTGGCCGGGATGACGCCCTGACAACCAGGTGCGGTGCGAGCGCGCCACCTCAATCGCGATGTCCGCTCCGGAATTGCCGGCGCCGACGAGAAGCACATCGCCCGGCCGGAGCTGGCTCGGATTCCGGTACGCGCTGGAATGCAGCTGGACGATGGTGGAATCGAGCGACTGCGCGAACTCGGGCACTCGGGGCGCCTGGTAGGTGGCCATCGCGACCACCACGTGATCGGCTTCGAAGCGGCGGTCGCCCGCCTCCACGATGTAGCGAGTGCCTTCGCGCGACAGCCGATCGACCTTGACGCCCGTCCGCACCGGCAGATCGAAGTGCTTCGCGTACGCCTCGAGGTAATCCGCCATCTGATCTTTTGTCGGAAAACTGAAAGGCGGTGCGGGGAACGGCAGGCCGATGAGGCCGTTGTACTTGGCAGGCGAGAACAACCGCAGCGAATCCCACCGCCTGCGCCACGAGTCGCCGACACGCGCGTTCCCTTCCAGGATCACGAAAGACAGACCGCGCTTCGCCAGGCAATAACCCACCGACAAACCCGCCTGTCCGCCACCAATCACTACGACCTGCACACGCTCGGTTGCCTGGTTTCTGTTCAACATACGCCACCTCGTCGATCGCCGGGCACCCCTGGCACCCTGGCTCCAAGCAGATGGTAGCGATTACCCACCCGCGCCGCATCGACTGAACTGTGCAGCCCGGGCAAAAAGACTGAATGGGTATTTGTATGTAGACGCGGCCAGGTTAGTGGCCTACGGTGCGAGCCCGTGCGTAAAGGCATACGCGGTCGCGGCCGCCCTCGTCGACACAGCCAGCTTGATGAAGATGTTACTGACGTGACGGGCGACCGTCTTCTCGCTGATGTCGAGCGCGCGGGCGATTCCGCGGTTCGTTTTCCCCTGCGCGATCAGCCGAAGCACTTCCACTTCCCGCGGCGTCAGACCGACGGTGTCGGGCCGAGTCGTCGATGGCTGCTCGTGCGTCAGGGCCTCAATCTCCGCAAGAGCGGGTGCCGCGCCACATTGCCGGAATACGCGGGCCGCAGAATTCCACTCGGTCTCTGCGCCATCGACGTCGCCGAGCGCACGGCACGCACGACCGATGAGGACACTGACGCGTGCCGCTTCGTAGGGCGCGTGGATCTCACGCCAGATCGTCAGCGCCTCCCTCAACGGCGTCAAAGCCTGACGGGGTTGCCCGTCGGCAAGAAGCACACGGCCGTCGGCCGACGCCGCCATCGCGCGGAGCCACACGGACGCCACCGTGCCGGCCATCGTCGACAACTCGTCGGCCGCACGCCTGGCGGCCTGAACCTCCTGTGACGCCAGCAGAATCTCCACGGCTGCCATCAGCACGTCAGCACGCTGTCGGCCGCGAGCGGGCTCTGCCATGATGCGATCGATGGCTGCGCGGGCGGCTTCGCGCTGCCCCTGGCCGAGTCGCAGCAAGGCGAGACCTGGGTGCGGGGATCGCCCGTACTCACTCGCCAGCCGGTAGGCCTCTTCCGCCGCACCGATGTCGCCCTGAAGGCGGTGGAGTTCCGCGAGCGCATAGGCCGCCATGCCGTGCCCGATGTGCGTGGCGGACATCAGCGCGTCATTCGCGCGCCGCGCCGCCGCGAGGGCCGCGGACCACTCGCCGCGCAGGCGGAAGATCTCGGCGCGGTGCGTCAGGCACTCACCGCGATAGCGCACATGATCCGACTGCGCCTCGCACCAGTCGTTCAATGCCTCGGTCCATTCCTGCGCGCGCCGGATATCGAGCAGGTCGAAACACGCGGAGATCACGCTGCAATAGACCACGCCCGAGACGATCGGCGTCACCTCGCCGGCCGTCACGGCTACCATCGCTTCGTCGAAGAGCGCCACACCTTCAGCGACGCGGCCCAGTCCGACGAGCACGCGCCCACGGCCCTGGCGTGCCAGGCTGGTCAGGTCGAAATCGTTGAAGCGCTCGCCGAGGCGCTCGGCTGCCGCGAAGGTCGCCTCCGCTCCGGCAAGATCGCCGGCAGTGACCTGCTCGATGCCTTGCGGCAGCAGCACGTATCCACACTCGACGCAGTCGTGCCGATCTTCTTCGAGCAGACGCCGGGCGCGAGCGGCCCATCCGCCCGCACGTGTCACCTCGCGCGCGCCAAGAAAGACAAACGCGATCCAGAATGCCGATCGCGCGGCCAGCCGCGTGTCGCCTTTCTCGAGCGCCAGGTTGTGCGCGCGCGTGTAGGCGTCGAGGCTGCGGGCTTCGTCACCGGCGAGATACGCGGCAGTGCCGAGCCGTTCGAGGTCCGCCGGCTCGAGCGTTCGCACATCGAGCGCGGAGAGTTCCATGTAGTCGTCTTCCCGGCCCCGGTGTGCGGGAGACCTGCGCCGACCGCTGCTATCTGCCGCCATATGCCGATCGAATCGAAGTGTACGCGATGCCGTGACGGATCTCACGCGGAGAGCGCGGAGTAGCCGGATCTCACGCAGAGGGCGCAGAGTTCGCGGAGACGAACGTGGCGGCCCGGGCCGCGCGAAGCGCGGCCGAAGTAAAGCGTGACCGGCACAAGACAAGCCACACTCGATCATTTCTGTGGTTTGTCTTTGCCGGTCGCGCTTTACTTCTGTCGCCGGCCTCCGGCCGGCGGCCCGAGCCGCCACGTCTTCTCTGCGGCCTCCGCGATCTCCGCGTGAGATCCCGCGCTTGACATCTTTGTCGACTCGCGCTATTGTACCGAACGTTCCGTACAACGGCCGTGCGGATCGACAACTGAACTGGCCGCAGGAGCTATGCCATGCCCTCGACAAAAACCGCCGTCGTCGTTCTGTCCGATCCGCGCGGAGGCGAAGAAGCGCTCGGACGCCTCTTCAATGCACTGGCCGCCACATACGATTTCAAGGAGAAGCACCAGGACGTTCAATTGGTCTTCCAGGGGACAGGCACCCGATGGACCGGAGTGCTGACCAAGGCCGATCATCCGGCGCACGCGCTCTACAAGGCCGTCGAAGACAAGGTGGCCGGCGTGTCGTCTGCATGCACCGATTTTTTTGGCGCCCGCGATGATGCCGAACGAAACGGCTTTTCTTTGATCACGACCAACGCCGTCCCTGGCACGTCTGGACTGCCGAGCCTTGCAACCTACGCGTCCGAGGGTTACACGATTCTGACGTTCTGACCGAGGCGAAATCGACGGTGACCCTGGGAGACAACCACGTGAACGAACAGCCATATCACGACGGCGAAATCGCCGTCCAGGAACGTGCCGGCGAGCGCGATTTCGCACGCCGGCACGGCGCCGCCATCGCGTCCCGCATCGTTCCCGGTGCCCTGCCGTTCCTCGCACGCCAACGCCTGGTGGCACTCACGGCCGCTGGCGACGAGGGACACTTGTGGACGTCGGTGTGGTGTGGCCAGCCCGGTTTCGTCCAAAGCGCAGACGGTCAGCGAGTCAGGATCCTGCCTTCGTCGATGACCGCATCTCCCGACGATCCCGTGAAACAGCGTCTCGCACGCGGGCGTGACGTGGGCATTCTCGCCATCGAGTTCGCCTCGCGCCGTCGCCTCCGTATCAACGGCACCGTCGATGAAATCTCTGCTGACGAAATCGGCGTCGTCGTCCGCGAAAGCGTGCCCAACTGCCCCAAGTACATCCAGCGACGGGTGTCATACGAAGAGTCGACGGCGTCGTCGAATCGAAGACCGAGCGAATCGGGACAGACACTGGATTCGGAACGGCGGGCATTCATCGAGCGCGCAGACACGGCCTTCGTCGGAAGCATGCATCCATCACGAGGGCTGGATGCCTCGCACAGAGGTGGGCCATCCGGGTTCATCCAGGCCGTCGACTCGACCACTTTGCGTATCCCGGACTACCCGGGCAACAGCATGTTCTTGACGCTCGGCAACTACGAGGTCGATTCGCGAGCGAGCCTCGCCGTGCTCGATTTCGATCGCGGCCGCGTCCTTTCTCTTTCGGGAACTGCACGGCTTCACTTCGAGACCGACAACCCGCAACACCCGACGGGCGGCACGGGCCGGTACTGGGATTTCATCGTGCGGCAGTGGGTAGAGTTCGAGGTGCCGTGCGGGCTGCGCTGGGAACTACTCGATTCCTCACCGTTCAATCCGCCGGGGCCGCGGAAATGATAAGGTCGTGGCAATGCCCGCGCCGCTCCTGACCAGAGTCGACATGCTCAACCGGTTGATGGATCTCTTCCGCGAGAAGGGATACGACGGCGCGTCGCTCGCTGATATTTCAGAATCCACGGGTCTGGGCAAGTCGAGCCTGTACCACCACTTTCCGAACGGCAAAGAGGAGATCGCGCTCCAGGTACTCGCGCACCTCGAGGAGCAACTCGAGGGTGCGCTGTTCGAGCCCATGCGCTCCACTGCTGCGCCGAGAAAGAAGCTGGATCAGATGCTCGATACCATCGACGGCTTCTACGACGGCGGAAAGAAGGCGTGCCTGCTGGAGCGCCTCGCGGCGAGTGTCGACGCAAAGCGCTTCCGGCGGCCGCTCGGCCGAGTCGTCACCGCGTGGATCGATGCGGTCGAAGCGCTCGGCATCGAGTCCGGCTTGCCTCGCGCGGTCGCTCGACTGCGCGCCGAAGATCTGGTCGTCCGAATCGAAGGCGCGCTCGTCGTCTGCGCCGCGACCGGCGACACCAGCATCTTCACACGCGCGATTCGCGACCTCCGAGAGAGCGTCCTGGCGCCGACCGCACGGCGATAGCGGTGCCGATCTCTTGACCTTCCTGCGAGGAAGCACCTACTTCTTCGGCGCAATCGTGGCCGTGAAAACCTCCTCCATTGCCAGACCCCGGCTGCATCCGGCAAGTGGATCGAGCTGGTCGCGGCTATCGGTCCAGAAGGGATGCGAGATACCCCCGTACGAAACCAGGCCTGAGTAGTCCCCTTGCTGGTTCCCGTAGTTAATCCCCGGGCATGGAAACACTCCGCCGCAGTCGTGTTCGTTGGAGCTGACGTCGGTCACCCGGACATTGGCGGACCACGACACGCCGCCGGTGCGCGACTGCGCGAAGTAGATGTCGGTCATGTACCGCGCACCCGTCGTATCGTTGCGGGTGTCGTAGAACGAGACGTTGACATCGCCTGTGACGACATCGACGGACATCCAGTGATTGAAGCGGTCCACGGCCACAAGATGATCGGTCACGGGCGCCGCCGCCGACCACGTCGCACCCTTATCGTCAGAGAACGAGGCGAAGATATCCGTATTGCCGGCCGTCGTGAGATCCATCCACGTGCAATACAGCCGGCCGCGGTGCGCGCCGGCGGAACGATCGGTGTCGCACGCGGGATATACCAGCGCTCCGCGCGTGGCTTCTGCCGGAATGGCGATGTCGAACGGCAGCCGTTTCCTCGCGATCGACCGGGGGCGATCCCACGTCACCCCACCATCGAACGATCGATTGAACGCGATCGTGTTCGCGCGGTAGTCGTTCCAGGCGACGTACAGCTCTCCACCGGGACCGACGAACGGCACCGCGCCAATGGCGCGCCCTTGCCCGGATGGATCATCGACGCGGGTGATCGTAAAGGTTGCGCCGTGATCGGTGGACCGCGCCAGACGAACGCCGCCGCTCGTTGATCCGCCAGTTGCCGCATCCCACGCGACGTACACGCTGTCGCGGAACGGGCTCGCGAGGTTCGAATCGGCCGTGATCATGGGCTTGTCGTTGAAGTGGTTCTCGCCGCCTTCGAAGGAGAACAGCGTGAACTGGGGATACGTACGGCCGCCGTCGGTCGAACGCGCCACGCCCATCGCGGTGGCATTGATTCCGTTTCCGTTCCCGAAGTACACGACAATGTAGCCGTAGTAGAGACTGCCGCTCGAGTCGAAGGCGAGCGTGGGATCGGAGCCGAAGTTGGTTCCATTGCCCTTGGCCGGCGGAAGAGGCAGGTCGACGCCACCCCAGGTCGATCCGCCATCCGTCGAATAGTAGCCTCGCATCGGCAGCCGGAAAATCTCGTTCGACCCGCCGGCGAGCGTCTTCGAGTGCAACGGGTCGAGCGTGATGTACGTTTCGCTCTGCGGCCCGCACTCGTTGGACACGTTGACGTTCGGGCCCACGACAAGGGAGCCAGGACTGGTGCAGGTCTCCGGACCGTTGGCCGCAAGATACTGATACTTGGCCCACCACGTGGGCTTGTCCGACGAGTTGCTCTGCGCCGCGAGGGGCGCACACAACGCGAGGAATGCGGCCGCTGTTGCGGCGATTCTTGTCGAAGCAGTCATAAGGGAATCCTTTCGCGGTTGAAAGAGAGGCCGCGGATTATACGCCCGGAGAGCACCTTTGGGAGCGCAACGTTCCGAAATCGAATTGTCCCCACACCTTGCCGCGATGTACGATCACGTTTCCACACGGATGACCCGCACATGACGGCACCCGATCTCGTCGATCGGCTCGCAGCGCACAAGACCCTCGGCCAGGCGCCGCGTGAGGAACTGGCATGGCTGGCCGCGCGCGGCACTCTCCGACAGCTGGCGACCGGCGATCTGATCGCGACAAAGGGCGTCCCGGTCGATGGCCTGTATGTCCTGCTGTCAGGGCGCGTCGCCATCTACATCGACCGCGGCGCTGGTCGGTACAAAGCGATGGAGTGGCGGGCGGGAGACGTCACGGGAATGCTGCCGTACTCCCGTCTCGTCGCTCCACCGGGCAATTCCGCCGCCCAGGAGCCTACGGAGGTTTTGTTCGTCCATCGCGATGATCTCGACGCGATGATTCGTGAGTGCCCGGGGATCACGTCAATTCTCGTCCACACGATGCTCGATCGCGCGCGCGCGTTCACGTCGGGCGACCTGCACAACGAGAAGATGATCTCCCTTGGCAAGCTCTCCGCGGGCCTCGCACACGAGCTGAACAACCCTGCCGCCGCGATCGAACGCAGCGCCACTCTGCTCGCCGACCGTCTCGAGGACGCCGAACTGGCCACGCGCTCGCTTGGCGCAGCCACCCTGACCGACGCCCAGCTCGCCGTGATCGATGCCTTTCGCCAGTCGTGCGGCGTCGCGCGCGCGCAGGGCGTGCGGTCGCCGATCGAGGACGCCGAGCGCGAGGAAGCCATCACCGACTGGCTTGGCGGGCACGGCGTCGACGCCGGTCTCGCGGAAGCGCTCGCAGATACGACGATGACTCTCGACAACTTGCAGCGCATCGCCGCTGCCGTCGAGGGGCCGGCCCTGACCGCGGTGCTGCGGTGGGCTGCAGCCGGATGTTCGGTTCGGAGCCTCGCTTCCGAGATCCAGGACGCGGCCACCCGGATCGCCGGCCTGGTCACCGCCATCAAGGGTTTCACGCATATGGATCAGGCCACCGTCGCAGAGCCCGTTGACCTGGTGCAGGGCCTCGACAACACCATCGCGGTGCTGCGGGCCAAGGCGCGGGGGAAAGCGGCCTCCGTCGCCGTGCACGTCGAACCGGATCTCCCGCGCGTGCTCGGCTTCGTCGGCGAGCTCAACCAGATCTGGGCGAACCTGCTGGACAACGCGCTCGACGCGATCGCCGAGGCCGGCCGTGTCGAGGTGCTCGCGAACCGCGACGGCCAGCACGTCGTCGTCCGCATCGTCGACAACGGGAGCGGCATTCCCGAGGAGATCCGCGCCCGCATTTTCGATCCGTTCTTCACCACGAAGCCGGTCGGACACGGCACGGGCCTCGGCCTGGACATCGTCCGCCGCCTCGTCCGCCACAACGACGGGGACATCACCGTGGAGTCGCGACCGGGTCGAACGGAATTTCGCGTCGTGCTTCTGGCGGTCAAGAGCGACGGCTCCGGAGCGGCCTCGTGAACAAACCGGCCCTCCTCGTGGTCGACGACGATCCGCAGGTGCTGGCGGCGGTGCGGCGCGATCTTCGGTCTCGCTATCGTGAGCACTACACGGTTCTGAGCGCGGACTCGGGGCAGGAGGCGCTTTCGACCGTACGCGAGCTGAAGGCGCGCGGGGATTCGCTCGCGATGCTGGTCAGCGATCAGCGCATGCCCGGCATGCTGGGTCATGAAGTGCTCGCCCGATCGCGCGACGTCTATCCGCTCGCGCGACGCGTGCTGCTGACGGCGTATTCGGACATCGAGGCCGCCGTCAAAGCGATCAACGAAGCCCGTATCGATCACTATCTGTCGAAGCCGTGGGATCCCCCTGAGGAACGGCTGTACCCGGTGATCGACGATCTGCTCGACACGTGGCAGGTTGAATATCTGCCTGAAGCAAAGGGACTGCGGCTGGTCGGACATCAATGGTCGCCGCGGTCGCACGAGATCAAGAACTTCCTCGCCAGCAGCCTCATTCCGTACCGATGGCTCGACGTGGCTCGCGATGCCGACGCTCGCGCGCTGCTCGACGCCGGCGGCGTTCGCGACGAGGACCTTCCAGTCGTGTTCTTCGAGGATGGATCCGTGCTGCGCGACCCGGACCCGCGCCGGCTGGCCGAACGCCTGGGCCGGACGCTCTCCGCGGCATTCGATCTGTACGACCTCGTGATCGTTGGTGCTGGTCCAGCGGGGCTGGGGGCGGCGGTGTACGGTGCGTCCGAGGGGCTCCGAACGCTGCTCGTCGATCGCCACGCCCCGGGGGGCAGGCGGGCACCAGTTCCCGAATCGAGAACTATCTCGGCTTTCCGGCGGGTGTCAGCGGCAGCGACCTGACCCGGCGCGCGCTGATGCAGGCGCAGCGGCTTGGCGCAGAGTTCCTCGCGCCGCTCGAAGTCACGGGAGTGTCGATTGACGCCGGCTACAAGCGGCTGACCCTCGCCGACGGTCGCGAGCTGGTCACGCGAACGATGCTCGCAGCAACGGGCATGATGTATCGCGAACATCCGGCATCCGGCATCATCGATCACACCGGCGCGGGTGTGTACTACGGCGCGGCGACGACCGAGGCGCCCTCGTTCAGCGGCCGCCGAGTCCTCGTCGTCGGCGGCGGGAATTCGGCAGGTCAGGGCGCGATGTACCTGGCACGCTACGCGAAGGAAGTTCAGATCGTCGTGCGTCGTGACAGCCTGCGCGAGACGATGTCGCAGTACCTGATCGATCAGATCGCGAAGACGCCGAACATTCAACTGCTCGCGCGGACGGAGATCGAGCGCGTCGAAGGGGACGGCCACGTCGAGCGCGTGGCGCTCACGTCGCTGGATGACGGCGTGAGCCGGACCGAGGATGCGGATGCGGTGTTCGTCTACATCGGCACCCGTCCACAAAGCGACTGGCTACCGACAAACGTGCTGCGCAACGACAAGGGATTCGTGCTGACCGGCCGCGACCTGGCGTCTGCGGAGGCTTTCGCACGCGTGTGGAAGGAAACGCGCGAACCGCTGCCGCTCGAGACGAGCGTACCCGGAATCTTCGCGGCCGGGGACATTCGCGCAGGCGCGATGAACCGCGTCGCGTCCGCGGTGGGCGAGGGATCGATGACGGTGCGCCTGGCGCACGAGTACCTGGCGCTGACCTGATGATCCGCGCTCGGATGAGAAGTGTTTTCAATTCAAACGTGTAGCGCAGGGCTTCAGCCCTGCCAGCTGTAGCGCAGCCCTGAAGGGCTGCGCTACAGGTTTTGAAACCACTTCTACTGGCGTACCAGCTCGCTGGTGAAGCCCTCAACGACTGACCAATAGGCCGCCGCGTCGCGCGGCACCTCATCGTTGTGATCGCCTCCCTCAATGACGACAAACTGCTTCTTCACTGTGAGTCTGTCGAATAATTCACGACCGATGGCAAACGGAATGACGCCGTCGCGATTGCCGTGCATGACGAGGACCGGCCGGTTCGCGCGGTTCGCGAATTCGGCAGTCGGAAATCGATACGAGGAGAAGAGGGAAAGGACGAGCAGTGCGAGCGAGCCGCGGACCGCAGCGCGCGCGGTGGCGAATCCCGACTCCAGAATCATGCCGTCGGGCGGGCGCACGGTGGCCGCATACGCCGCCACCGTTGCCCCTAGAGAGCGTCCCCAGTAAATCGTCGGCACCGATGGGGATGCTTCGATCCACGCCTTCCGCACTATCGCGTCAGCGTCGCGATACAGACCGCGCTCAGTCGGATGTCCCGTGCTCAGGCCGTACCCTCGATAGTCGAACGCGAAGACGGAGTAGCCACGCTGGACGATCCCCGCGAGGATTGGCGACCAGTTGGACAGGTTCGCGCCATTACCGTGAAAGTAGATGACGTTTGCACGCGGAGCCTGGGCGCGCATCACCCAAACCCGCAGGTGCTCGCCGTCTGCGGTCTCGACCGTGAGCGATTCGAATGGAACACCGAAGTCGCGGGGCGTCTCTGATTCGCCCCTCGTCGGGAAGAAGGCAAAGCGCGGCTCGAACCAGCGCACGAGCAGCAGCATCAGCGCCAGACCGGCGAGTGCGGATATCAGGAGCGGCATTATCATGCGTCGTCCATGACGTGGCGACCCGAGCTGACTCACTCGCTCAATCCGCCTGGCCAAACGGCCGGGAATGATAGTCGCGATCGACGTACTCGAAGTAATCGAAATCAGCGGGCATGCGCGTGCCGGCCAGATCCTGACAACACATGCCGACGAAGGCGCCGGTGAAGTTCGGCAAGCCCGGCGCGGTCGCTTCATCCGAGAGGATGCTGGCGTCGAAGATCTGAGTCAGCCATCGCCACTTCCCGTCGTCGATCCGAAAAGCACATTGCAGTCGCTCGCAATCCACCTCGACGCGGAGATGAACGCGACCGTCTGGAATCGCGATGGGTTCGGTAAACGTGTCGGTCTGCACCTGATCCGGTACACACGTCATCACCCGCAGGTGCCGCCCGACGGTTTCATCGTGCGAGATGTAGAGGTAATGAAACTTGGCGCTGTTGTAGTAGCAGATGAGACCCGCCGCCTGTTGAAAGTGCGTCGGGTTGACATCGATCAGCGTCGACACGGTGAAGGCATGCGACTCCTGCCGTCGGGCGACGAGCGCCTGACAGAAAGAGCTGCCAACTGTCTCACGGCCGTAGAGTCGCAGGTGACCCGGACGGGCAGTCAGGCTGAAAATCTCCTCCGGCCACGGGGTTCGAAGCCACTGAAACTCGATCGGCAACTGATCGGTGTCGAAGTCGTGGCGCGCGGGGCGATCTGGAAATACGTGAATCGGCAGCGCTGGACCAGGTGCCTCCGACATCGGGAGACCATCCCCGTCAGTGGTGCGCAGCCATCCATCCGGTGACCACACCATCGGCTGAATCGCGGTCTCGCGGCCGAGTGTGCAGCGGCCGCGGTTGCGAAGCGGCCGGCCACACAGATACACCATGTACGTTTCGCCGCCTGACGTCTCAACCAGGTCGGCATGTCCGGCACGCTGCAGCGCCGCGTCAGGACGATCGCGCGCGGTCAGGATGTGGACGTCGGGATGAAGCTCATAAGGGCCGGTCAACGTCCGGGAGCGGGCCATGGTGACTGCATGTCCCCAGCCGGTTCCTCCTTCCGCCACCAGGAGGTAGTAGTACCCGTTGCGCTTATAGAGGTGCGGCGCCTCTGTGAACCCGAGCGACGTGCCCTGGAAGATAAGGGAGCGCTCGCCGACCAGCTGGCGGTCCCCCGCCAAGTACTCCTGCAGGACGATTCCAGCAAACCTGTTCCGTCCGGGACGATGATCCCACAGCATGTTCACGAGGTACTTCCGACCGTCGTCGTCGTGAAACAGCGACGGATCGAAGCCGCTGCTGTTGAGGAAAATCGGGGCGGACCATTCGCCGTCGATGAGAGGACTGGTCACGAGATAGTTGTGAAAGTCGCGCAGCGACGCTCCGGCAGCGCCGGCCTGAGACGTTCGTCCGTAGCGCTTCACGTCCGTGTAAACCAGATAGAAGAGCCCGTCAGCATGGGTAAGGCATGGTGCCCAGATACCGCAGGAGTCAGGATTGCCGAGCATGTTGAGCTGAGTCGAGCGCCGGAGCGGGCGGGTCAGCAGCCGCCAGTGGACCAGATCGCGCGAATGGTGAATCTGCACGCCGGGAAACCATTCGAACGTCGAGGTTGCGATGTAGTAGTCCGCGTCGACCCGAACGATCGAGGGATCGGGATTGAACCCTGGCAAAATCGGGTTTCGGATGCGTGTCGCCGTGCCGGACATATTCTCAGAGTGCCGCGGCGGCCGCCGACGTGGCGGCCGGCTCCCGCACGACCGTCCAGAGGACCAGCGCGCCGATGAGATCGAGAACCGCCAATCCAACGAAGAACGGCGTGTAGCCGACGGTCGTTACCAGCGTGCCCATCAGCAGCGAGAAGAGGAGCACGCCAGCGTTGCCGCACGTGCCTGCCATGCCCGCGACGGTCGCGACTTCGTTCCTGCGGAACAAATCGGAGGACATGGTGATCACCGTCACGGAAAGTGTTTGATGGGCGAAGCCGGCCAGGCTGAGCAGCGCGATGGCGACGTAAGGGCTGCTGACGAACCCGACAAAGGCCACACCCATCATCAAACACGCGCCCACGGTGAACGCCCCGCGGCGCGCGTTGATCAGCCGCACGCCGAAGCGCTTCTGAAGCGCCATGCTGATCGTGCCCCCGGACAGGCACCCGAGATCGGCCGCGAGAAACGGCAGCCACGCGAACAGGGCAATCTGCTTCAGATCGAAGTGACGCACGGTCGTCAGGTACAGCGGCAGCCAGAACGTCAACGTCCCCCACGTTGGGTCGGCGAGGAATCGAGGCAGTGCGATTCCCCAGAAGTTCCGCTGGGCGATGATTCTCGCGATGGACGGACGTGTGCCATCTCCATCGAGATGCCGTTCCTGTCCAGCACGGATGTAGTCGCGCTCCTCTGGCGACAGCGCACGGTGTGTCGACGGCGATTGATAGAACGCGAGCCACAGCGCCAGCCAGATCAGACCGAGCCCGCCGGTCAGCACGAATGCCGCCTGCCAGTTGTACGTGAGAATCGCCCACGCGACGAGCGGCGGCGCAAGCATGGACCCGACGGACGCACCGATGTTGAAGACGCCGCCGGCCAGCCCGCGTTCGTGCGACGGAAACCACTCGGACGTGGCTTTCATCCCGGCGGGGTTCGCTGAGCCCTCCGCCAGACCCAGCAGCCCGCGCAGCCAGAAGAGCGTCGTCCAACTGTGCGCGGTGCCGTGGGCCATGCTGATGAGCGACCACGCGAACGCGAACAACGCAAACCCGAACTTCAGACCGATCACGTCGAGCACGTAGCCACAGAGCGGCTGCAGCATGATCGCGCCCTGGAAGGCGCTCAGAATCCACGAATACTGCCTGGTGCTGATCGCGAGATCCTTGAGGACCGTCGGCGCGGCCACCGCCAGCGTGCTTCGCGTGAGGTAGTTGATGATGGCTCCCAGCATGAGGAGGGTGATCATCCACCAGCGCACGCCCCTGAACGTGAAGCTCATGGAGCGGGATATTACCTGAAGCGCCGTGCGGTTCGCGACTTCGCACGCTGCCGTCACCTAATTCGGCAAAGCCGCTGTGACTGGCCCGCTAGTCCGGACGACTTGAATTGAACGGCTGACCGGCGCGAGTGCGGCGATTCCCAGCCGGAGGCCTTCCGATCCAGGTCGGAACACCGATCCTCGATTGCCAGATAGATTGATAGAAAGAAAGAAGAAAACCAACCAGCGCTCTGCGGTAAGATTTCCGGACACATGATTCAGAGACTGTGTCCTGATTGCCCTCGCTGCAGCCCTGTCAATCTCCAACGTGACCGCGCAGACCGTGGAACCTGCGCAACAACCGCCGCCGGCGGCAACTGTCGATCCGCTGGACGCGAGCGATTTCATCGTGAAACCGACGCTCTTCGCGGTGCGGCCCAACGACGACTTTTTGTTTCCAGCCCAAGCGACAGCCGACGAAAAGCGAGCCTGCGACGGCTGTCCTCGGCGGCGGATCGGCAAAGCGTTTCTCCAGGTCACGATTGTCAACGTCTTCTACGAGGCGGCCAACCTGATACGCGGCCAGGACACCGCCAAGATCACGCCGAAGACATGGTGGACGAACATGAAGAGAGGCTGGGAGTGGGACCTCGACGAGTTCGTCGTCAACCAGTTCGGCCATCCGTATCAGGGCAACAACTACTTCACGACGGGAAGAGCCAATGGCCTGAGCTTCTGGGAGTCCTCGGCGCTCACCGCGTTTGGCAGCGGGACGTGGGAGTACTTCGGCGAAACGAACCAGGCGTCGCTCAACGATTTCATCAACACGACACTCGGCGGCATCGCGCTAGGCGAAATGCTGCATCGCACGGCGTGGCTGGTGATCGATCCGAAAGCAACCGGCGGGTCGCGCAAGAAGAAGGAGATACTGGCCACGATCATCGATCCGATGAACGGCGTGAACCGGTTTATTTCAGGAGACGCGCACCGCGTTTCTGAAAAGCCCGCGGAGTTCACGCCCTCGTCGCTCGCCGCGACGACAAGTGCCGGAGTGCTGTGGCGCGGATCGAACACCCAGGATGTGAAGTCGGCGGTCTATCCGTCCGTTGAGGTAGACGTGCTTTATGGTGATCCGACGACGGGCCGCAGCCGCACGCCGTACGACGCCTTCGGGGTCAAGTTCGACTTCGGCGGGGGCACGGCAATCAGCGAGGTGCGCGTGCGCGGCCGGCTGCTCGGTCAGCCCTACAAAAATGGTGCGCTGCAATTGATGGTGGCGCAGGGATACCAATTCAACAAGAACGACGCCTATCAGTTCGGCGCGGAGTCGGTCGAAACCAGCGTGTCGACAACGCACGAATTCTCGCCAACCTTTTCACTCTGGACCGGGGCGTGGGGAGGGGTCACGATCCTGGGGGCGGTCGATTCAGTGCCGCCACCGGGGGCCGACCAGGGTCTCCCGACCGAGCCCGAAGGAGATGCCGGGCAGGGCGTATCGACGGGACCTCGCTTCTACGATTACGGGCCGGGTACGAATTTCGGAGGACTGTTCAATCTGCGACACCGTGGAACTGATTTCCTGGTCATTTCGTACGAGGCGCACCAACTTCACGTCCTCGACGGCGTCAGGTGCAATCACTTCCTGCAACGTTCAAGAGCGAACCTGCAGATCCCCCTGAAGGGGCGCCTGGGGGTGGGTGTTTCCGGAGAGTTTTTCGATCGCCGTACGTTCTATCAGACACCCGGCGTGCCCAAAGCGCATTTCCACTTTCCGCAGTTCAGGGCCTTCCTCACATGGAGCGCATCATGAAGTGGCGGCTTTCGACGCTGATGGCGGGCGCGCTTTTGTGCGGCATGTCGGTCGCGGCGTCTGCACAGCAGGCCACGACCTCGCCCGGCGAAGCGCCGGCTCCGCCGTCGCGTGGGTATTTCACCGCTGGTGGATCGTCGACGACGGTGCTCGGCGACTGCACCGATTGCGAAGGGAACAACTATCTGCACTCGGGCAGCTTCATGGCGGGGGCCGGTATGGCGCTGAACGCGCGCGCGGACCTCGGCGGCGAATATCTCTGGGTACCGGCCACGCTGACGACAGGGGATCGTCTGCAGGTCTCGTATCTGATGGCATCGGTTCAGGTCCGGCCATGGCGCAGCAAGGGCTTCTTCCTGAAGACCACAGCCGGAATGGCGTTTCTCAAGAACTTCCTCAAGACCGTCAATGAGCAAGGGACCCCGTTGCGATCGAAAGCATTCGCGCTCGGCATCGGCACGGGATGGGAGTGGCGCACCCGCAGCCGAGTGGGGGCACAAGTCTTCGCCACCCTTCATGCCGCAGCGCTCGGCGACCTGGAGACCAGCGATCGCACGATACAGAACGTCATGGGCAACTTCTGGTCGGTCGGCGGCGCCATCATGATTCGCTGACGGTCAAGCGGCGCGCCGAGCTGTCGGGATCATACCCTTCGCCCGACAGCACCCCCAGATCAAACAGGAGAAAAGGAGTAAAGGGAGCATTCTTGTTTTTGAAGACCAGAAACAGGATGAGATCTCTTTCTCCCGTTCTGTTCGATCTACTCGGCTCGCAGGCCGTCGGCATACGGGACGCTGGAAGGCGTCGATGAGGAATCTCGACTGAAAAGTCGCGCGTTTACTCTCCAGTCACGTTCACGAAACCGAACATCCAGTCGTTCAGGAAGTGCACCCGGTTCATACAGTGAACCAGGTAGCGGCCGGTCTTCAGGAATCGATAGGTGATCAGCTGGCCGCCTGCCGGGCCCGTGCCAGTCGGAGCCGCACCCCCGTTGAGAAACTGCACGCCGCCAGCCGACATCAGCCGGCCCGTCGGGGACCACACTCGGTTGTCGGGGTGCGCGTTTGTGACATTGGCCGATGCAACGATCACGACGTCGCCCTTGCCGTCAGAAATGATGTGGGCCGCGTTGGCATTGACTTGATCAAGGTCGCAGACGTGGTCCCCTGGGAGAGGAATGGTTGAGGGATCAGTGCCGGGGCAGAGCAACTGTCCAATATCGTCGCGTGTAGTGTCTTTGCTCACCTCGAGAATGGCCATCGCATGACCACCGCCGTGAATCTGAAACGTGACCTCGCCGCCCTTTTCGATCGTCACCTCTTCAGGGGTGAGGTGGTGCAGCTTGTACCAGCAGGGGTCGGCAGGGCCGCCGATCGCGCCGCTCTGAAGACACGGAGGCGGGCCAATGGGAGCGGTTGCCAGCACACCAAAATCAACGTTGGCGTTGGGAGTGGCCGGCTGCTGGTGTGTGAGGTCGCCCTGCTGGGCGAGCGACACGATTGGCGCAGCAACGAAAGCCGCCACAACGAGCAAAAGTTTGAACCGCATTTTTCTCCTCCATCTCTCGCGTTCGCGCCTATGGCTGCCGAACGGACCAGCTGCCGCCAGGGCGCCGGCAGTTCGCCGATGGACTTTCGCGCCCAAGCTCTCCCCTGCAGCGGAAGCCACGCGCGCCCGCAAGATTCCGGCCATCGATCAACTCGATGAAATCAGGCGCAGCAGCTGTCGAATGCGAGCGAGTCCACGAGATCGCGCGACGGAGTTCGAAATCCACAACGAGATCAGTAAATGCAGCCAGGGAACGAAACAGAACGAGCCGCGAAGGTGAATGGCCGCATGACCGCCAGGAGGATCGCTCGAACGCGTAGAGCTGAAAATGCGTGCGCTCGAATGCGTCGCGGACATAGAATGTCCGAAGCTGCTGCGGATCGGATCCTTGACTCCCCCGGTTTCGTATTTCTCGTCGCCATTCATCATGGAGCTTCTCTCATGTCTGTAGGCGTGACCCTCGATCAGCTCTCACCTACCTTCACCGGCCAGCTGCTGCAGTCGTCAGACTCTGGGTACGACGAGGCGCGGCGGGTTCACAACGGCCTGATAGACAAGCGTCCCGCCGTCATCGCGCGCTGCCACGGCACGGCCGATGTGGCGGACGCGGTCAAGCTCGCGCGTTCGATGAACCTCGAGATTGCGGTTCGCGGCGGGGGCCACAACGTCGGCGGTCGCGGCACCATCGACAACGGCCTGATGATCGATCTCGCGCCGATGAAAGGCATCTACGTCGACGCCGCGACGCGCACGGCACGCGCGCAAGGTGGCGTGCTTTGGAAGGAATTCAATCGCGAAACGCAGGTGCACGGTCTTGCGACGACGGGTGGGGTCGTGGGGACAACGGGCATTGCCGGGCTGACGCTCGGCGGTGGGCTTGGCTGGCTCATGCCGAAGTACGGTCTCGCACTCGACAACCTGCGATCAGCGGAGATGGTGATGGCGGACGGATCGGTCATGCGGGCTGCGGCCGATGAGAATCCCGATCTCTTCTGGGCGATCAGGGGCGGAGGCGGGAACTTCGGCGTCGCGGCCTCGCTCGAGTATGCGCTTCATCCGGTCGGACCGATGATCACGGGCGGCCTGGTCGCCCATCCATTTCAGAACGCGCGCGACATGCTGCGGTTTTTCCGCGATACCTGCGCGACCCTGCCCGACGAGATGATGATGGTGGCGGGACTCTTGACCGCGCCTGATGGCTCGGGCAACAAGCTGAGCGCCATGCTTGCGGCGCATTGCGGATCGCTCGAGCAGGGCGAAGGCGCCGTGAAGCCGATCAAGGCATTCGGTCCTCCGGTGATGGACGCCATGGGCCCGATTTCGTACTGCCAGCTGAACGGCCTGCTCGATCCATCGCTCCCGAAAGGCGCGCTCAATTACTGGAAATCGCACTTTCTGACCAGTCTCAGCGACGATTGCATCAATGCAATGGCGGAGACGTTCGTCTCCTGCCCCTCGCCAATGAGCCAGGTCGTTATCGAGCATTTCCACGGCGCCGCCAGCCGGGTTCCGGTGAAAGACACCGCATGCGCGATGCGCATCACCGGCTTCAACGTGGTCATCATCTCGCAGTGGATGGATCACAAAGACGATGAGCAGTGCATCGGCTGGTGCCGCGATGTGTACGCGGCGCTCACGCCGTACCTCGGCACGGCGCGCTACGTGAACTACATGGGAGACGACGAGCTCGGCGATCCGGCGGCGGTGGCCTACGGCGCGAACTACGCGCGGCTGCGCGAATTGAAGCGGAAGTACGATCCGGAGAACGTCTTCCACGTCAACGTCAACATTCGTCCGTAGGCGGGTCAGACTTCCCTTTCGACATGTGGCCTCGCTGAGCGGCCTTCTCGATCTGGGCATCGAGACTCAACGGCTTCCTCCCGCCGGCGCTGCCCTCGGGGTGATGTCGGCGTCGACGAGGCCGAGCGCCCACTTGATTGCCCCGACGATCATCGCCTGCATCTCCGGCTTGTCCCAGTTCGCTTCGACGTGACCGAGCGTCGTGTAGAAGACCCTCCCCTTGCCGTACATCTTCGCCCACGCCACCGCGAAGTCGTTGTCCGTCCGATGCACGCGCGGATTCTTCAGATCGAGTTTCGACGGATCGAGCCGCATCAGCACGCGCCTGTCGGACCGGGAGAACGGCTTGATCTGATAGATCTCGTCGGTCAGCGTGAAGGCAGGCTTCCACGATTGCATGCCGGGGAACGCGGCGTCTTCGACGAGGATCGGTGCGTCGAACGTGTTCCACGGGTGTTCGTCGTAGTAGCCGCCGATCATGTCTCCGTACGCCGGCCACTGGGTGAACGTGATCGCCGCGCTGTGTATTCCGATGAACCCCTTTCCCTCGTCGTGGACGAACGACATGAAATCGGCCTTCTTCTGATCGTCCATTTCCAGCGTGCCGCCGGTATAGAACAGCACCGCGTCGAAGTCATTCAGGTTCTTCGCGTTATACTCCAATTTCGTTTTTGTCAGCGCTTCCGTGTCGGTGCGGATGACCGTGTCCCACGCTCCCGTCTCGCGTCCGAGCCGCTCGATCGTGACCATCGCGTGGGTTACGGCTTCATGCCGGTAGCCCTTCTCCTCGCCGATCACGAGGACGCGCTTTCGAGGCGGTGCTGTCTGCGCCATGATCCCGGCTGCCAGGAACGCGATCAGCGAAATGCGAATTGCCAAACGAACGGATGCCATAGGCGGACGTCTCCCCTCGATCAATGCCTCGCGGATTGACAGGAATACTACTCTTCCTGGCTCCAGGACTGACAGAAACAGCGAAGGAAGCCCAAACCCACCAGGACGACCTGTGGACTGTGCCAGTCTCCGGCGAGCGCAAGCCGTCGGTCTTTCTCTCAACCGAGTACAGCGAGGCGCGGAGAACGTTTTCAGTGGAAGTCCGCACAGCGAAGGGTTTCTCGTCGGCGTTGCCCTACCTGACGGCACGGAGCCTTCCCCCGATTGCTACTCCTCCCGCAAGGCGGTGATGGGATCGATCCTGGCCGCGCGCGATGCCGGAATCCAGGCGGCGATGAGTGCAACGGTGCCCAACGCCAGAACCGAGAGCGCGGCGGTTCGAGGATCGAACGGCTCGAGCTGAAACAGCGTCGCCCGTAGAATCCACGCCAGCGCGAACGCGCACGGGAGCCCGATGAGGATCCCCCTGCCCACCACGGCAACCGAATCTCGCAGCACCATTCGAATCACGCCGGTCGCTGAAGCGCCCAGAGCCATTCGGAGGCCGATTTCGTTCGTCCGGCGCGCCACCGCGTAGGCCAGCAGGCCGCCAAGTCCGATGGCGGCGAGCGTCAGCGCGATCAGGCCGAACGCGCCGGACACGTAGCCAAGCAACCGCTCCGTACGAAGGAGCCGATCGATCAACGCGGTCTGGGTGAAGAACCCGATCGGCACGGCCGGATCGATGCTCGCTACAGTCTTTCGAACGGTCTCGGCGAGGCGCGCGGAGTCCATCGTGGTGCGGATGGCGAAGTGGGTGGTGCCTCCAGGCCGGTACGGTTCGTAGACGGTCGGCACAGCCTCGCCGCGCAGGTCGTTGTAGCGGCTGTTGCCGACGACGCCCACAATCTGGTATCGGGTGTCGTTCGCCGGGTCGAGTCCGAAGCGATGACCCAACGGATTCTGATTTGGAAAATACCGCTTCGCGAAGGCCTCGTCGACGATCGCCACGCCGGCGTCCGGAGGCTGGTCGCGCGCCTCGAACCTTCTGCCCGAGAGAAGCGGAATGCGCAGCGTGTCGAAGAATCGTTCTCCCACGCTGTTCAAGTTGGCTCGGCTCCCCTCATTCCACGGGCGCCCGGGAAAATGCACCCCTCCATTGTTGCCATTGCCCGAGAGCGGGCGCGTCTGCACGGGGCTGACGCCCAACACCCCCGGTAATCTGGCCAGTTCGTCTCTTACTCGATCGATATACGACTGCAGACGGTCACCTGAGTATCCGGCCCGCGACGCACTGACCGACACATAGGCCAGGTTGTCCCGGTCGAATCCCACATCGAGCCACCGCAGGTTCGCGAGCGACCGACCAAGAAGGCCAGCGGCCACCAACGCGCAGAGGCACAGCGCGATTTGAATCGAGACCAGCAGCTTCGGCAGCCGCAAGCGGTCGCCCATCACGGATTTCGCGTGCGCTTTCAGTGTGTCGTTGAGGTCAGCACGTGCCGCGCGCACAGCGGGCGCGAGGCCAAAGAGGACGGCGGTGAAAAGCGACAGGGCCGCGTTGTAGGCGAGCACGCGCTGATCGAGATGCAAGTCGAAGGCGTGGCTTGCGTCGAGGCCAGACTCAAAAAGTTGATGGATGGACTCGGCGAGGACGTATCCCAGTCCAAGGCCGGCGGCGCCTCCCAGGAACCCGAACAGACGCGCTCTCGATCAGGTGCTGCCGGAACAGTCGCGACCTCGCCGCGCCAAGTGCCAGACGGACGGCTGACTCGCGTCGGCGACTTACCGAGCGTGAAAGCAGCAGGTTGGCCACGTTGGCACAAACAAGGAGAAGGAGCACGCCGACGAGCACGGTCAGAATCCACAATGCGCCGGCGTCCCTTGAATTCAGCCAATCGAAGCCGCGACGGCCAGGCAAGGTGACCAGGTCGGGAATCTTCGTCGGCGCGACGGTTGCGCCTTCCAGAGTCGCCAGATGTCGAAACAGCGGGTTGATCTGCGCACGAGCGACGGAGTCCGGTATGCCTGGTTTCAGTCGTCCCATTTGCCGAACCCACCAGTCGGTGTCGTCCTCAGAACCGGCGCCGGGGCCCCGGCGCGGTTGAAAGGCCACCTTCGTCCCGAGCGGCGCGTATACGTCTGTCCACTGTCCGGCCATGAGACCAAAGAAGCCCGGCGGGGCAACGCCGACAATGCGCGCGGGCACGTTGTTGATGCGGATGCCGCGGTCGGCTGTTTCATCCCTGCCAAACCGGCTCGACCAGAAGCGTTGACTCACGATCACCACGGGCTCTTGACCGACCCGATCCTCCTCGGCGCGGAAGGGTCGTCCGATCACGGGAAGAACGCCGAGGCCTTGAAAGAAGTTGCTACTGACATATTGCAGGCTCACCTGCTCGACGGGAGCCGCATCGATCTGGATCGCCACCGTCTCCGGGTCAGCGATGCCGATCAGGGCGGCATACGCCTGCTGTTCGCGCTCGAGCTGCCGATACACATTGGCACTGACCGACGAGGCCTGGTGCCGGTCTCCACTGACCCGTTTGACCTCGCCGTTGATGTTCGTCACGCCCGGCGGAAACCCATCCGCAATCCATTCGACGATTACCAGGGAGTCCGGGTCGCTGACCGGCAGCGGCTTCAGCAGCGCGGCGTTCACGAGACTGAACATCGCCGTGTTCGCGCCCATCCCGATCGTGAGCGACAGCACGACGGCTGCCGTCAGGGCGGGTGTCCTGCGCAGCTGGCGGACGCCGTAGCGAGCATCCTGGAGCGCCGACTCGAGCCAAGGGATGATGCCCGCCGCCCTCGTCTCTTCGGCGATCCGGGTGATGTTGCCGAGGCGCAGACGGGCTTCTCGCGGATCGACGCGGCCGGCGGCGTCCATGTCGAGATGGAACCGCAGCTCCTCCTGAATCTCGTCGCTGAGTCGATCGCCGCGGAACGTGTTCCGAAGCCGTGACCAGAGACTCATAAGCAGTCCCTCACGTGGTGCCGAGGACCTTGGCTACCGCGCCGGCAATCACGCGCCATCGCTTTTCCTGCGCGTCGAGCTGGCGGTGGCCTTTCGTCGTGAGTGCATAAACGCGCGCGCGGCGTCCTGCATCCGACACGCGCCACTCCGCCTTGAGGAGCCCAGCCTCGGTCATTCGATGCAACGCGGGGTACAGCGAACCGGCCTCGACTCGAAGAACCTCATCGGACGTCTGTTGAATGTAAGACGCAATCGCCAGGCCGTGGTTCGGCCCGCGGCGGAGGCTTTTCAACACCAGGAGTTCGAGGGCGCCTTGCAGATTATCGGCTTTGGGCATGCGGGCAGACTCTGTTATAGACGTCTACTATAGACATCTATATCAAAAGGTCAAGCTCATCTTCGTGCGAGACGCGGAGCTGCTATCAGCAGCCGATTTGGCGAGCGCTTGAACGTCATCGTCCGATCGAGTAGAAACTGGACGTCGAACTCACCGCACCTGCGTGCGCCGTCACCACGCGACCGCTGTATTCATCTATGCGAGCCAACTGGCAACACATGACGCTGCTGACGGTCATAGCGGCCCTTTGGCTCGCCGGGATCCAGCGCGGCCAGACGCTGCCCCCCGCTCCAACGCTATTGTTCTTCGACGATTTCTCCGACAGTCATCTCGATCGCTCCAAGTGGAACGTCATCGTGACCGGCCGCACGGTGAACAACGAACAGCAGGCCTACATCGACTCGACGGACACGATCGCTGTCGGCGAGCCGCCCGAGGCGAGCGGCGCCGAGAACGGCGCGCTCGTGATTCGCGCGCGCAACCGGCCTGGCTTCAAGACACCGGAAGGCCGCGCATTCGATTTCATCTCCGGCCGCCTGGAGTCGCGTTCGAAGTTCGAGTTCACGTACGGAACGGCGGCCGCCCGCATCAAACTGACGGCGGGCGCCGGACTCTGGCCCGCGTTCTGGGCGCTCGGAACCGGTCGTTGGCCGGACACCGGCGAGATGGACATCATGGAAACCGTCGGTGATCCGACCTGGACGAACTTCGCGCTCCACGGTCCGGGTTACTCAGGCAACACGCCGCTCGTGAGCCGCCAGCACTTCACGCACGGCGGCGACATTACCGGCTGGCATGTGTACCTGATGGAGTGGACCACCGACGCGCTGGTATTCAAGGTCGACGGCAACGAGGAATACCGCGTGACACGCGCGATGGTCGAGCGCTACGGTCGGTGGGCGTACGACAATCCGAAGTTCCTGATCCTCAACCTGGCGCTCGGCGGTCAATATCCGCAGGCCGTCAACCATATCGCCGAGCCGTATGTCGGACTGGCCCAATCCACGGTCGATCTGATCAAGGCCGACAAGGCCGTCATGGTCGTCGACTGGGTACGGGTAACGCGATGATCCTAATCACTGATCACTGATCCCGGATCCCGGATCACTCATCCTCGAATCCTTGAATCCTTGAATCAGGCTGACGCGAAGTGAATCACGATGATTCATGGATTCAGGGATTCAGGGATTGGATTCACGGATTCAGGATTAGCGATTCAGGATCAGTGATTAGTGATTAGCGATTCACCGTTCGCTCGAAGGCGGGACGATGTTTTTCAGGCGCATGTAGGTGACGAGATTGCCGTAGTGCTCCCACGTGTGGCTGTTGTTGAACGCGAGCACACCAAGGCGTGTCTCCTTCTGCCCGAACAGATCCACTGGCGTCGACGCATTCGCGTCGGTGGTCGCGGCAAACACCTTGTCGCACGCGGCAAATGACGCCTTTAACGCAGCAACCAGTTCGGCGCGAGTCGTCTTCTTTTCGTTGACGGGAGTGAAGGTCGGTTTCTCGCCGTTGGCAGTCGCGCAGATCAACAGGTTGCCATCCGCGATGTGACCCAGAATGGCGCCAAGACTCCTAATCTCCGGTGTCGGCTTGAATCCGTACAGGTCCTCGGGAACCTTTTCCGCGGTGCGCAACACGAGGGCGCGGACCGCTTCGGCCTGAGCGTGCAGGATAGCCGCGTGGGAAGTTGCACCAGGCCCGGTCTGCGCCGCCAGCGTCGTTGCCGTCATTGCCAGGGCCAGACCAAGTGCAGTAACCCGTTGCATACGTCGTCCTCCGGAAGCAAGTGAAAATGAGTCGCGGAGACGCGACACTACCCGGAACGGCGGTAGCGGTCAAGGAGTCAGGGACGAACTGTCGAGGATTCAGCGTCAATCTCAGGCGCCGAGTGTCAGGAGGTAGACTCCCCACGCGACGAGCAACAGGCCGGCGAGACGCCCGACGACCGGGCCTTGCCGCAGTGCCCTCTCGAGGAGCACAAGAACGGCGATGGCCGCAACCCACAGCAGGTTCATGACGCCGGCTGCAAACAGCACCGCCATGAGCACCCAGCAGCAGCCGATGCAAAACAGGCCGTGCCGCAACCCTAACCGAAATGCTCCGTACACGCCTTCGCGCCACTCGTCGGTCAGGAAATGCAAAGGCGATCGGCAGTGCATCAGGCATGCGTGCTTGACGGGCAGCCATTGATAGGTGCCCGCGGCCAGGAAGATCGCACCGGCCAGCACGGTCGATTTCGTCACCATGGCCGAGGACATCAGCGCCGCGGCGTGTAGCACGGCCTGAAGGAGCGCGGCCACCAGGCTGAACCCGGTCCACGCGACGAGATACCCTCCGGCGAGCGCAAAGGTTACGGTCGTCGCGTTGCGCCCGCCTCTTCGACGATACGTCCCGATGACGAGCAGGATCATGGGCGCGGCCGACGGCAGCATCATGCCCGCCATCATTACGGCCCACATGACGAAGAGCGCGACGACATCAGCCGCACTCCAGGCGGTCATGCTCGTCATGCCCATCGCCGCGTGCATCTCGGCCTCGCTGGCGGCCGCGTGCATCGCCGCTGCCATCCGCACGAGATAAATCCAGGCGAGGAGCGTGACGCCCGTCAGCGCGAGCGCGACGACCAGGCGGTCGCGCCGGATCAGCCGCTCGAGCGACGACGACGGATCAACCGCCGCGGTGGTCAAGTCACTGCCCAAGGCTTACTGCTGGTTGGTCCAGTTCACTTCGGCGGCCGCCGCGTAGCGTGCCGGCCAGTCGAGGTGCAGTTCGCCGTAATTTGCGCGCATGCAGGACGACGTCGCCACGCGCGCGTCATTCCAGAAAAAACCACCTTTGGGGTACGTAATGTGGACTTCCTTCTCCGCCCCGGTGACCGGATTGCGGAGCGGCGTGAGCTGCAGATCGATTGCGCCGGCAATACGCACCTCGGATCGCTCGGCTGCCACCGTGATCTCGATGGGTCTCCGAATGGGCCCCTCGAAGCGATCGAGCGTCGCGGCCAGCGCTTCCCAGGGCATGCCGCCTATCTTGCCAGAGAGAATCGTCGCGAGCGCTTGCGCCTGATCGTCGCTGGCCCGCTCGTCAACGAATAGCGCCATATGCCCGTGGCCGTCGTGAATGGCCTTCGGGTACTTGGCGACAATCACGGCGCGCACGCCATCGAGCGAGGTGCCGCCGAATCGACCTTCCCTGACCGAGTACCCGATGATGAACTCGCAATGCCCCTCGTTCGGGAAGCCACCGAACTGACAGTTGCACCCGTGCTGGCAGTTACACGCTTCAACGCTGTCCGCCTTCACGCGGTACGGGATACGGTCATTGCCGGTCGTCATGCCGCGATTCCTCTGTTAATGGACTGCTCGATCCGACTTGCTTGACTCCAAGGGACGGTAGCATCCTCCGGCTTGAAATTCCACCGCTCCAGGCGTGAGCCCCACCCAGCGAGGCCGCCACCATTTCTTCACATCTGCGACACAGCCCGGTCACGAGGCGCCCGTAATCCCTAGTATGAAACGCAAAGGCCTCGTGCTGGTCGCGCTCCTCCTGATGGCCACCATCACCGTGGGAGCCTATTATGCCCGTCGCACGTCGACCCTTCCGGCCCTGGTAACCGCGCCTGTCACGCGGGGCGAGATCGTCAATGTCATCTCGGCAACAGGCACCGTCGATGCGGTCACGACGGTGGAGGTGGGCAGCCAGGTGACCGGAACTATCCAGTCCCTGGGGGCCGACTTCAATCAGATTGTCCGGAAAGGGCAGGTTATCGCGAGGCTCGATCCGTCGATCTATGAGACTGCACTCGACCAGGTGCAGTCCGCGCTGGCGAGCGCCGAGGCTGACGCCGAGCGCTACCGCGTGGCTCAGTCAGCCGCCGACACCGCTTTGACGCGGGCGCACGAGCTCTTCGCCAAATCGCTGCTACCCCCCTCAGACCTCCAGACCGCTGAAACCGACAGCCGTTCCGCGGCGGCTCAGGTTGCCAGCGCGGCGGCCCGGATCAGGCAGGCGCGGTCGGCTGTCGATACGGCGCGGCTGAACCTCTCGAAAACCATCATCCTGTCGCCCATCGACGGCGTCGTCATCTCCCGGAGCGTCGATGTCGGTCAGACGGTGTCGGCAAGCGTGTCCGCGCCGACCCTGTTCGTCATCGCCGCGGATCTCTCCAAGATGCAGCTCGAGGCCAGCATCGACGAGTCCGACCTCGGCAATGTGAAGGAAGGCCAGCTGGTCAGCTTTCACGTCGATGCCTATCCCACACAGACCTTCGCGGGAAAGGTGCTGCAGGTTCGGTTGAATCCAACAACGGTGTCGAACGTGGTGACGTATACGGCAATCATCGACGCGCCGAATCCTGAGTTGAAGTTGAAGCCGGGTATGACCGCGACGGTCACCATCGAAGTTGCACGGCGGGACGACGTCCTTCGGGTGCCGACATCGGCCTTGAGGTTCAAGCCAGGCGCCGACGTCCTCGGGCGCTTTGGCGGCAAAGCAGCGGCGACTTCCGCAACGGCATCCGGCACGTCGAACACGGTCTGGGTCTCGGATGGAACCACCATCACACCGGTTCCCGTGACCATAGGCGCCAGTGACGGGACACGGACGGAGATTCTGGGGGCGCCCTTCGCCGAAGGGACGCTCGTCGTCACCCGAGCGGCAACGACGGCGACCTCGTCGCCTGCTCCTGCGGCGACGACGGGCAACCCGTTGATGCCCGGCCGCCCGCCCGGAGGACCACGACCGCCGGGAATGTAACGCGCCGTCGCGAAGATCATCGAGATCCACGCACCTGCTGGTGTAGTGTTTGACAGTTCACCCGCGCGTGGTGATGAGGAGCATCGATGATCAGACGACAGTCAACGTCCGGGCGGATGACCGCCATTGCGTCGCTCGCGATCGCGCTCGGCGCGACCTTCGCCGCGCTCCCACAAGGTCCGAGGGAATGGCGCGATTACGCAGGCGGCCCGGATAGCTCACGATTCGTTGCCGCGAAGCAGATCACCAGCGCAAATGTGAACCAGCTCCAGGTTGCCTGGAACTTTCCCTCTGGCCAGACGGATTTCAATCCGCTCGTGGTACGCGGACTCGTCTACGGCCGCGGCCCGAACGGATCGTTCGTCGCGCTCGACGCCGCCACGGGCAAGCAAGTGTGGATTCACGAGGGTGTTCAGGGCTTCACCAGCCGTGGCGTGAACTACTGGGAGAGCAAGGACGGCAAGGATCGGCGGCTCATCTTCAGCACACTCAACCTGCTGCAGGAACTTGACGCCTACACCGGAGAGCCGATTACGAAGTTCGGCAACAACGGTCAGGTGGATCTGCGCGTCGGCCTCGATCGCGATCCGACCACGATCAATCAGCAAACCCGTACGCCAGGGCGCGTCTTCGAGAACCTGATCATCCTTGGATCCGCGACCAACGAGGAGTACGGGTCGGCGCCGGGCGACGTTCGCGCGTTCGACGTGCGGACCGGGGCGCTCGTCTGGACATTCCACACCGTGCCGCGGCCCGGCGAGTTCGGCTACGACACATGGCCGAAGGACGCGTGGAAGACCGTGGGCGGCGCGAACAACTGGGGCGAGCAGTCAATCGACGAGAAGCGCGGCATCATCTACGTGCCGACGGCGAGCCCCAAGTACAACTTCTACGGCGGCAACCGGCACGGTGCCAATTTGTTTGGTGATTGCATCGTGGCGCTCGATGTGCGAACCGGGAAGCGGCTCTGGCACTTCCAGACGGTCCACCACGACATCTGGGATCTCGACAACAACTCCGCACCGCAGTTGACGACGATCCGGCAGAACGGCCGCGCCATCGACGTCGTGGCCGTCGCAAGCAAGACCGGATATCTGTACGTGTTCGATCGCGTCACCGGGAAACCTATCTGGCCGATCGAAGAGCGCCCGGTCCCGCAGAATACGACGGTGCCTGGCGAAGAGTTGTCGCTGACGCAGCCATTTCCGACGGCTCCTCCGCCGTTCTCCCGGCAGAAGTTCACCGCGGACGACATCAACCCATACATCCTGACGCCTGAGGAACGAGAGCAGTTCAAGCAACGGATTCTCAAGGCGCGCAACGATGGCCCCTTCACGCCAATCGGATTCGACGAAGTGATTCACATGCCTGGGAACCAGGGCGGATCCAACTGGGGCAGCACAGCGTCGAACCCGAACGACGGCACTGTCTATGTGATTGGCTTCAACACGCCGACGATCATTCGGCTCCTCAAAGCGGGCGAGGTGCGTCGGGGCGGACGCGGCGCGGGTGAACCCATCAAGGAAGGACGATACGTGACCGAAGGATTCGGTTTGTATCCGACGATCGTCAATCCGCCCTACACCACGCTCACGTCATACGATCTGAATCGCGGCACGATCAAGTGGCAGATCGGCCTCGGCGACGATCTGCGTATCGTCGGTCAGGGCATCAAGGGCACGGGGACGGCCGCGAATGTCAAGGGAGGACTGATCACGACCGCCACGGGTCTTGTCTTCGCCACCGCAGGCGATCATAAGGTGCACGTCTACGACAGCACCAACGGCAAGCAGCTCGGGGAACTGCCCTTGGGTGCCGCCACGACTGGAGCGCCCTCCATGTACGAGCTCAACGGTCGCCAGTTCCTCCTGGTCACGGCAGCCGCTGCCACCGGCCGAGGCGGGCGTGGTGCGGCCGAACCTGCAGCACCGGGTCCTGAGGGCCCTATCGGAATTGTGGCGTACGCACTGCCGGCGAACTATCCCTAATCACTGATCACTGATCCTGAATAATCCTGAATCGCGAATCCTGAATCCTTGAATCGATGAAACTGTAATCGAGGGTTGGAGGATCAGCTGACCAGAACCGTTTCCAAAACCCAATAGCGTCGGTGTTTCCGCCTTCGCGTTCGCTTCGGCGGACAGGATTCAGGATTCAGGGATTCAGCGATTCAAGGATTCAGGATTCAAGGATTCAGGATTCAGCGATTCAGGATTCAGGATCAGTGATTCAGGATCAGTGATTAGTGATTAGGGATTTAGTAGCTTTGCTCTTGACGTAGGCAAAGTTGAAGCTCAGCTCGTTGAAGTGCGCAACCTTCTGCGCCAGCGCAGCCGCCTGCTGCGTATCACCTGCCCCCTGTGCGGCTTGCGCCATCAAAAACAGAACGCGCGGGTCCCGCTGATTCGCCTGCTTGAATTCCTCGGTTGCCGCGGCGTACCGTTTCTCGGCAAGGGCGATCAGGCCGGCAAGCTCGTGCTGCTGGCGCAGCTCGAACGGAGCTTTGCGAGCGGCCACCTGACTGGCGTACTCGGCCGCCTTGCTCTTCGCCGTTGCGAGATCGTGTCTGGCGACGGCGACGCGCCCCTCCTCGAACAGGTTGTTACGCCGGGTGGCGGCTTTGACCGGCTCGGGCAGCTGGGAGCCGTCCATCACTTTCACCGCCTCGGTGTACTTCGCCAGCGCCTCGTCGGGGCGGCCCGCCTCGCGGAGCACGTCTCCCATCTGCACGAGATCGCCGGACATCGTGCCCGCATCGTGCTCCGCCTCGGCCAGCGCAGAGCCGGCTTTCAGCTCGTCGATCGCCTTGTCGGTTGCGCCGTCGTGCACGTACGACGCGGCGGTCCAGAATCGCGCAAGGCGCCGCTCGCCTGTGTTGCGCGCGCGGGTGGCAACCTTCGCAAACGCCGTGCGTGCCTGGTCCGTCTTCCCCATCGCCAGGTAGTCATTGCCGATGCCGACGTATGAATTGACGAAGTTCGGATCGATCGACAGTGCCTTTTCGTACATCGTGATGGATTCTTCGAAGCGTCCAATCTTCATCAGCAGCTCGGCGTACGAATCGTACGGATTCGGATCGTCCGGAATCAGCTCCGTGTACTTCTTGAATGCCGTTTCGGCGTCGCTGAAACGCTCGAGGAAGCGGTACGCATAACCGAGCTGATTGTACGGAGGCGAAAACTTCGGATTTATTGACGTGGCCTTCACGAACTCGGCGATCGCGTTGTCGTAGTCCTGCCGGCCGAAGTAGAGAATCGCCAGCAGGTTGTGCGCACGTTCATCATTCGGGCAGAGCTTGACGAGTGCTGTCAGATGCGCCAGATTGCCGTTGGGGTCGCCTTTCAAGCCGGCCTCGAGCCCGAGGATCTGATGGCGCTCCGCCTCGCTCACCTTGTCGGCGAGCGCGGCCGCCTTCGTCACCGCGTCGACGAATTCACGGTTGGTGCCGGCCGTATTCGCGAGTCCGACGTATCCGAGCGCGAAGTTCGGATCCTTGGCAACGGCCTGCTCGAACAGGCGCCGCGCGTCCGTCCCTCGCAGCCTCTCGAGGAGGTCGCGTCCATCGACGTACAGCTTGCGCGCCTCGTCGGACGCCGCGGTGATGGGCATCTTGCCAGTGACGCCAGGCGACTGCGCGACCATCGTCGACGCGGCGCACGCTCCGGCGATCAGCACGGCTGCTGTGTGATTCACGAACCTCTCGAACATCCCACACCTCCTGACATGCTTGTGTGAACGGGAGCCTACGGGCTCGATGGCGCAACTTCCAGCGCGATGGTGTGAGTGGCGGTTGCACGGGACGAAAGGCCGGATGCCTGGTACCAGTGCCGCCCGCTGCGGCTTGAGTCGAGCGACTCGCGCACACGGCCGACCAGGGCTTGCAATAATAAGATATCTGAGTAAGATTACTGAGTATGGCGCGACAGGACGCTCTCCAGGGCTCTCTTCCTCTGCTCGTATTGACGCTGCTCGCGCGTCGCGGGCCGCTTCACGGCTACGCCCTCGCGACACAGATCGAAGGAATGTCCGAGGAAACTCTCCGCGTCGAGGAAGGGTCGCTCTATCCAGCGCTCCATCGGCTCGAGGAATCGGGCTGGATCAAAGCGCGGTGGACGACGACCGGAACCGGGCGGCGGGCGCGCGTCTATGAGATCACGGCCGGCGGCCGCAAGCAGCTCGAATCCGAGGAAGTCCGCTGGAAGGCGATTACGACGGCAGTCGGCAGGATTCTGAAGCACGCGTAGCCGGTAACACGGGAAGGTGAGTGCCATGTCGTGGTGGTCCCGACTTGCCAACGTACTCCGTTCGGACAACGTGCAGCGCGAGCTCGACGAGGAGCTTCAATTCCACGTCGAGGAGCGCATCCGTGAGTTGACCGCTCGCGGCATGACCCGCGACGCGGCCGCCAGAGAAGTCGCGCGGCGGTTTGGAAGCCCGCTGCGGCTGCGCGAGCAGAGCCTCGACATCAAGCTGCTGCCCTGGCTCGATTCCCTCGCCCGCGACCTGAAGCTCGGCGTGCGCATGTTGCGCAAGCACGCGGTCGTGACGGCGGCTGCCGTCATGTCGCTGGCGATGGCGCTGGGCGCCTGCGTCGCGGCGTTCTCGCTCGTCGACGCATTGATTCTGAGGCCGCTGCCCGTGCGTCAGCCTGAACAACTCATCTACCTGACGTTCCCGACCTACACCCCGGAGCGGCCGGAATCCGACACGTTCAACGATCCGATGTTCGTACGCCTGCGTGACATCGCCAGGGGACGCGCCGATCTGTTCGCCATGAGCACCCAGGTGATGCGGCCTGCCAGGTTCGCCGGCGCCGACAGCGACAAGGAACAGGTGCGGTCGCAGTATGTGTCTGGCGACGCGTTCGCACGCCTGGGCGTTCTGCCAGCGGCCGGGCGGCTCTTGACCGCAGAGGACGACGCCCAACCGGGGGTGCACCCGGTGGCGGTCGTGAGCCACGCGTTCTGGATGCGCCGGTTCGGCGGCGATCCGGCGGTTATCGGACGCTGGTTCGCGATGGAGGATCGTCAATTCCAGATCGTGGGCGTCGCCGATCCCCGCTTCCCCGGCATCGAGCCTGGCCGCCCCACGGATCTGTGGCTGCCGTATGCGATGTATAACCCGCGCGCATTTGGAAATTTCGCCTTCAACTGGTTCCGCGTGCTCGGCCGGCTACACCAGAACGTGCGCGCGGAGGAAGCCGAGAGTGTGCTGAAGGCCGCATTTACGGCGTTCCGTCGCGACCGGGCGCTCGCGTACGGACCGAATGTGTCGCCGCAGGACGTCGCGCGCTTCGTCAACACTCCACTGTTCGTACGATCGGCCGCCAACGGTCCGTCACCCTTGCGGAGCCAGTTCGAGCGATCGCTGTGGATTCTGGCGTCGATTGCCGGGCTCGTCCTGCTCATCGCCGGCTCGAACGTCGCGAATTTATTTCTTGCGCGCACGGCCGCGCGCGAGCACGAGATGGCGCTTCGGCTGTCGATCGGCGCCGGCCGGGGCCGCCTGATCCAGCAGGTGCTGATCGAGAGCGCGCTCGTCGCCACCGGCGCCTGCCTTCTGGGTCTCCTCTTTGCCGCCTTCGCCGCGCCCGCGGTCGTTGGCATGCTCGCATCGGCCGACGACCCGGTGCATCTCGATCTCCGCGTCGATTGGCGGCTCGCCGCAGTCGCTGGCGGCCTCGCCCTGCTGACAACGGCGCTGTTCGGTCTCGCGCCAGCGTTGCGTGCGTCCGGTGTCGCGCCGATCGGCGCGCTCAAGACGGGCGGAGGGCGTGTCGCCCGCGCCAGCGCCATGCGTCCGTTCGTGGCCGGTCAGGTCGCGTTCGGTCTCGTCGTCTTGTTCGTCGGTAGCTTGCTCGTCCTGTCGTTTGCGCGGCTGTCGAGCGTGAATCCCGGCTTTGCCACCTCGGATGTGCTGTTGTTGTCACTGGAACCCGTGCAGCACGCCGAGGCTCCCCAGCAGCGCGCGGCGCTGTTCGAGGTCCTCGACCGGCTCCGTGCGGTTCCCGGCGTGCAAGCCGCCAGTTCCGCCGAGTTCGGCGCGCTCGGGCGCGCCTGGACCCTCACCGTTCGCGTACCGGGAACCGAGCACGACACCATCGAATCGACGATGGCGCCGGTCTCCACGGGATTCTTCGAGACCATGCGGATCCCGGTGCTCGCAGGCCGCGCATTCGTGCCCGGCGACATGCTCGCGGAGAAATCGACCGCCGTCATGGTCAACGAGACGTTCGCGGCACGGTACTTCGGCCGCGACGTCGCTGTCGGCCGGATCCTCGAGACGCGTTTTGGCGAGAACGATGACAGCAGCGCGCACGAGGTCGTCGGCGTGGTGGCCGACACGCGATACGACCTGCGCAAGCCCGCGGCCCCCACGATCTACATTCCGCTCACGAAGCGGGCCAACAGCACTGTGCACGTGCGGATCGCTGGCGATCCGACGGCGCTTACGTCCAGGCTGCGCGAAGAGGTCCGCGCCGCGAATGGGGTGTTCCGCGTGACGTCCGTCACGTCACAGGCCGCGGCGGTCGGGCAGACGCTCTTGCGCGAGCGGTTGCTCGCACGCCTGTCTGGGTTCTTCGCGTTGGTAGGACTGGCCCTCGCCGCCGTCGGACTGTACGGCGTCTTGAGTTATGGAGTCGTACAACGGACGCGTGAGATTGGCATTCGAGTTGCCCTCGGAGCGCGCCAGGCCAGCGTGATCCGGACCGTACTGGCGGACGCCGGAGGCAGCGTCCTGGTCGGGGTCGCGTGCGGTCTGGCGGGCGGGCTGTACTTGTCGCAGTACGTGAAAACGCTGCTGTTCGAAGTCACGCCGGTGGAGTTCTGGAGCCTGGCGCTGCCGCTCGGGACGCTCGTGCTGGCCGCGCTGCTGGCCGCCGCGCTCCCGGCGCGACGGGCAGCACGAGTCGATCCGGTGATCGCGCTTCGCTATGAGTAACGGAAGAAAAGGGAAAAGGGAAAAGGGAAAGAGAGAAGACGTGATGAGATTCAGACGGTTCGTCATAGCGTGGTGCGTGCTGTTATCCGCCAGTCCGATGTTCGCGCAGACGCGCGCGACAAAGGCAAAGGCTGATCCCATCTCGGGAACGTGGACTGGAACATTGGCCCGACAGAGCGCGTCGGATCCGATTCCCGTCACGATGGAGCTGAAGTTCGACGGGAAGAGTACAGTGTCCGGGACGGCCTCCGGTCTGCCGAGCCCGGCCGAGGTGAAGTCGGGCGCCTTCGATCCGAAGACGGGGGCCTTGAAGCTGCAGTTGGGGAAGACGGGAGAAGGAGCCGTTCTCCTCGTGCTCGACGGCACGCTCGTCAAAGGCACGGCCACCGGGCACTTCACCGGCGAAGAAAGCGGCGAGTTCAAGATCACGAAGAAGGACGCAAAGCCTTCCGCGCGGTGATGGTTGGCGCAAGGCAGCCTGCTGATCGCGGTCTATAATCGCCGGATGGCGACAATTGGATTGATCGGAGCGGGACACATCGGCAGTCAGGTCGCGCGACTCGCGGTCGCACACGGCTACGACGTGGTGATCAGCAATTCGCGCGGCCCAGAGACGCTTGCGGAACTCGTGAAGGAGCTTGGACCGAAGGCGCGTGCGGCAACACCTGCTGAGGCCGCTCGCGCCGCAGACATGGCCGTCGTCACGGTCCCGCTCAAGAACTACCGGCAAGTGCCGGTCGAACCGCTGGCCGGCAAGGTTGTGATCGACACCAACAACTACTATCCACAGCGCGACGGCCACATCGCCGAGCTGGACAACGAATCCACCACCACCGCGGAGTTGCTGCAGGCGCACCTGCCCTCGTCAAAGGTCGTGAAGGCCTTCAATCACATCTATGCCGCTCAGCTGACCACCGACGGACGGCCGAAAGGCACACTCAATCGCCGCGCGCTGGTTATCGCCGGAGACGATGCCGCCGCGAAGGCGACGGTGACGAATCTTCTCGATCAGTTCGGGTTCGACACGGTCGATGCTGGTCCTCTGAAGGAAGGCTGGCGGATTCAGCGCGATACGCCCGGATACGGCCCGCGGCGCACCGCCGACGAACTGCGGAACGATCTCGCCGCCGCGCGGCGATATCGCGACATGTAACGACAAAAGACGTATCGGGATCCGGGATCCGGGATCCGGGTGCGGAGGTTCTTATCCGATTGCTTTTTCGAAGCAGTGCTGTGTCTTGATCCGGTGGAAGCCGGATCGTTCGTAAAACGCGTGAGCGCGCTCGCGAACGATCCGGGACCTCACGCGCAGCGCACGGCATCCCTGCGCCGCCGCCCAGGACTCGGCGGCGTCCACGAGCGCCTTACCGATCCCCCGGCCTCGATGGCCGTCGGCCACGACCAGCCCCATGATCTCGGCAGACGCGTCGTTCTCCAGATAAGGATGCACAGTCACATGGATCCACGCGATCGCGGTCCCGCCTTCATCCGCAACCAGAACCGCGTGATTCTGCTCGCCACGGATCCGATCAAATCGCCGGGCGATGTCCGAGCCCGTGGCCGGGTAGCCCAATTGCGTCGTCAAATCGGCGACTCGCTCGACATCGCTCGCCTGCATAGGTCGGATGATCATCGGCGCGCTCACGCTTTGGCATCCGCGTTGGCGCGATTGAGGAGCGCCTTCATATACGCAAAGCCGTACGCGGTCTGCGCGTAGTTCCCGCCCACCATCGTCGGGCTGTGGTCGAGGATGACAATGCCGTCGAAGTTCACGTCGCGGAGCGCCTTCATGATCCTCCACATGTCGTAATAGCCGTTGTCCATGAAGGTCTCAACGAAGTGCGGCAACGGGGCACTGACGTTGCGGAAATGGATCTTCCAGATCCTGCGCGCGCCGAAATAGCGGATCATCTCCTCGGGATCCTTGCCGGTCAGCATCTTCCCGCCCTCGAGCCACGTCCCGCAGCATAGACAGATTCCCACGTTGGGGCTGTTGGCAATCTCAATCGCTCGCTTGTAGCCGTCGAAGTTGCCAAAGATGCAGCGCGGGACGCCAGCGAGCACCGGGACCGGCGGATCGTCGGGGTGAATGCCGATGTGCACGCCGACCTCTTCGGCGACCGGCGCGACCTGTCTGATGAAATACGTGTAGTTGTCCCAGATCTCGTCCTTGGTGAACACGCGTCCATGCGAGAGGGGCCCCGTGAACACTTTCCCGTCCCAGTTCCCCTTCGCGTCCGGGCTGTTCTCGTCGAACTCGCGTGCGGACGCGCCGCGAACCGGCGCGCGGCCGCTCGTCCAGATCCCGTTGCCCATGTGCGCGTAGGTCGTGTAGGTGATGCCAGCCTTCCCCAGATTGCGGAGATACTGCTTGTACTCCTCGATCTTCTGATCGCGCCCGGGCAGGTTCAGGGTCACCTCGGGCATGTTGTGCACGCTCGTGTTGCCGATGTTGTACACAGTGATTCCGGCATCGGCGTAGCGCTTCTTGATCTGCGCGAAGCCGTCGGCGGTCCTGAGCTCCGGCGTCGAGCCGACGCTGACGTATCCGGCACCGAGCTGCTGGAGGAACAGCAGCTGTTCGTCCGACGGGGTTGCGCCAGACTGGACGCACAGCTTGATGCTTCCAGCTGTCTTTTGCGTCGAGGCCTGCACCGTCTGGCCGGCTATCGCTGCGGCACCAAACGCGCCCAACGTGACTCGAGCAAAGTCTCTTCTGTCGATTCCTGTGTCCGTCAACTGATCGGCCATGACGAATCTCCCCGGCGGGGCCAAAGACTCCGCCCTATGCGGTGTGGCGGTGGAATCGATTTCAATGCAGTTCGGAGATTGAAATGTTCCTGAACTGGACGAGCGCGGGCGGACTGGTCCAGACATCCCCCTTCTTTGCGCCATGATGCTGGAGGCCGATTGGCCCCGTGGCCGGCAGTTCCGGTAATTCGGCAGCGTTGATCACGGTCTGGCCGTTGAGGACGACCGTGAGGCGACTGCCCTTCACGGTGATCTGATAGGTGTTCCACTCGCCGATGTTGTGGTCGGCGTTCTTCGACGGGGTCACGGCCGCGCGCACGGCCGGCGGCATTTTTTCATCGGTGCGGTATCCATAAACCTCGCCCGACCCGATCGGCCAGCACCAGATGTTCACCTGCGCCTTGCTGGTGCCGCGCAGGAGGATGCCCGAATCGGAATCCGGCACAGAGATGCGGATCTCCTTTCCGTCGGCGTCTTTTTTGTGCGTGCCGTCAAATCTGATGATCGGCACATTGGGGTTCACATACGGGGTCGCCTTGATCCGCCAGTCGACGTTCAACACGAAGTCGCCGTACGAGCGTTCCGACCAGAGGCTCTTGTCGGCGGCGGTCGATTCGCTTTCCGCGTCGTAGTCGATGACGCCGTTCACGACCTTCCAGTGGCCGTTGTCCCCGGCAGGGATCTTCCAGCCGGAGAGATCTTTTCCATTGAACAGCGAGCCCGCCCCGGGCTGCTGAGCACCGCCGGCGACGCCCAACGCGAGCAGGCAGAGCACAGTAAGGGCGAATGAGAGTTGTCTCGTCATAGTGCGGACTACTGTAGGCGCACGTTTGGGCCGCCGCAAGCACTTCTGGCACCCCTGGCGTCCCCGGCACCCCCGGCACCCCCGGCACCCTTGGCACCCTTGGCACCCTTGGCACCCTTGGCACCCTTGGCACCCTTGGCACCCTTGGCACCCCTCACCGCGTGAACTCTTCTTTCATTTGACCGTCTAATACACGGTGTGGTATTCCATTGGCGTGTCTAATAGAGAGTCATCCAAGGCCGACATCCTGCAGGGCACGCTCGATCTGATGGTGCTCAAGACGCTCGACACGCTCGGTTCCCTTCACGGCTACGCGATCGCGGCGCGGCTGGAGCAGGTCTCCGCCGGCGCGCTGCAGCTGAACATGGGCACGCTCTATCCCGCGCTGATGCGGCTCGAGCAGCGCGGGCTGCTCAGGGGAACCTGGGGCACGACCGACACGAATCGAAAGGCGCGCTTTTACGCGCTGACGCCCGCCGGCCGCCGCGAGCTCGGGAAAGAACAGCAGGCATGGGATCGCATGTCGGCCATCATGCAGGCGCTGCTGCGCGGCGACGTCTGAACGAAAGGAACCATCATGGGCGCGCTGCGTGAGTGGGTGTCTCGACTGTCCGGCTATCTTCGCCGCGCCCGTCGCGACGACGATCTCGAACAGGAGCTGCAGCTTCATCTGGATCTCGCCGCCGAAGCCGCTCGACAGCGGGGTCAGTCACCGGAGCAAGCACGGCGCGCGGTGCGCATCCAGTCGGGCGGCACGGCGCAGGCCATGGAGGCCTTGCGCGATCAGCGCGGGCTGCCGTGGATCGACGCGCTCTCGTCCGACATCGTGTTTGGCTGGCGGCAACTGAACAAGCATCGGGCGGTCAGCTGCGCCGCCATCCTGTCGCTCGGACTGGCGATTGGCGCCACGACAGCCGGGTTCCGATTGGTGGATGCGGTCCTGCTGCGCCCGCTGCCGGTTCACGATCCCGGCGGCCTCCTGTATGTCGCATTCACCGCGCATGACTCGCAGAACCGGCCGGACGAACTCGACGACTTCGACTACCCCACCTATCGCAAGTACGCGGACGTGATCCGGGACCGCGCTGACGTGATGGTCGTCGGCATGAGCGCGCCGCAGGAAATCACCGTCAACAGCGGCGACGAGCCCGAAGAAGTGTTTCGCCAATTCCTGTCCGGCAATGTCTTCTCCTCTTTTGGCTTGCAGCCGGCGGTCGGCCGTCTCTTCGGGCCGCCTGACGACGACGGGCCGGGGGCACATGCCGTTGCGGTCCTCAGCTACGACTATTGGACGCGCCGGTTCGGACGCGACCCGAAGGCAATCGGGCAGACGATTCACGCGGGCGTGCGTCCGTACGAAATCGTCGGCGTGGCGCCCAGGGGTTTCAGCGGAACGGAGCCCGGTCGAGTGACCGATCTGTTCGTTCCCGCCACGATGAACGTGCAGGCGCTCGACAGCCCGGGCTGGTCGTGGTTTCGGCTCTGGGTGCGTCCGAAGCCGGGAGTCCTCCCCGCCGAGATCCAGCAGTCATTGCAGGCGGCGTTCACCGACGAGCACCGGCAGCAGATCAAGAGCTTTCCGCCGGATACGCCACGGCAGCGAATCGATGCGTACGCGAACGAGCGGATCTTGCTGCTTCCCGCTGGATCGGGAGCCTCGGGGATCCAGAAGAACTTCCGGCGCCCGCTGTGGATTCTGGCGGCGCTCGTCGTGCTCGTCCTCCTGATCGCGTGCACCAACGTCGCAAATGTCCTGCTCGCTCAGGCGCTCGCGCGTGGACGCGAGATGGCGCTGCGCGTGTCGATCGGCGCGGATCGCTGGCGGCTCATTCGGCTCGTACTCGTCGAAAGCGCGCTCCTCGCGGTGTCTGCGACGGTGGTGGGGACACTGTTCGGCTGGTGGGCTGCACCGATGGTCGTCTCGATGCTCTCGTCGGTGGACCAGCCCGTGCGGCTCGCGCTCGACACGGACTGGCGCGCTCTCGCGTTTGCGCTGTCACTCGCTACAGTGGTGACTTGTCTCTTCGGGCTGGCTCCCGCCATCCGCGCCTCCTCGTTCCAGCCGTTGAGTGCGCTCAAGGGTGGCGTGGATCCGCGCGGCCATCGTCGTGTGATGAAGTTGCTCGTCGCCGCACAGATGGCGTTTTGCGTATTCGTGCTGTTCGTGGCGGTGCTGTTCATGGCGACATTCGCGCGACTGTCGCGGCTGCCACTGGGCTTTGTGCACGAGCGCCTGCTGCTCATCGACGCGGAGATTCCGGGAAAACCACAAACTCCAGAGATGTGGGCGCAGATGGTAGACCGACTGCGGGCATCCCCCGGCGTCGAGTCGGCTGCGTTCTCGGGGTGGACCTTCCTGTCGCAAAACCGATGGACCGGCATGGTATTCGTCGCCGGCCGGCCGCTCGAGACCCGACCGGCATACTTCCTGGAAATCTCTCCCGGTTTTTTCGACACCATGCAGGTTGGCAGGATCCACGGACGCGACTTCCGTGTCGGCGATGTGGCCGCGAAGGTCGATGAACACAATCAGCCGGTTCCCGGCGTGGGAATCGTCAACGAAGCATTCGAACGGGTCTACTTCGACGGACAGAACGCGGTCGGCCGGCGCGTGGCGGTTCGACTAGGCAACGTGGTGCAGGCACCGGTGGACATCGTCGGAGTCGTCGCCGATACGGTCTATGACAATGTGCGTGAGCCGATGCATCCAATCATGTACATGCCGGCGGGAACGCGCCGTAATGGAACGTTCGGCGTTCGCACCGCCGGGGATCCGCTGATGTTCGCATCCACATTCCGGCGGGTCGTGTCTGGTACGTTCCCGGGATCGCGCGTACGAGTAGGCGAGATGAGCGCCTTCGTCCGACGTCAAGTGATCCGTGAACGCCTTCTGGCGACGCTTTCCATGTTCTTTGCCGTCGTGGCGCTGCTGCTGGCCTGCGTCGGCCTCTACGGAGTCCTCAACTACGGCGTCATCCAGCAACGCCGGGAGATCGGCGTCCGGATGGCGCTTGGCGCGCGTGCCGCCCAGGTCGTGGGGCGCGTGACGCGCGATATGGCCATCACCGTCGCGACAGGCGCCTTGATCGGCCTCGCCGCTGGCTTCGGGTTCGGTCGTGTCGTCGAACGGCTGTTGTTCGAAATCAGAGCCATGGATCCCTTTGCCCTCATCACCCCGCTGGCGACGCTGGCACTTGCGGCCGCTCTCGCCGCCGTGCCTCCCGTGATGCGGGCCGCCCGGATCGATCCCGCCCAAACGCTTCGCAGCGAATAGCCGCGCAAATTGCTGAGGTTGAGTACTGATGGCTGATAGCTGATGGCTGATAGCTGATGGCTGATGGCTGATGGCTGATGGCTGAGTGGCTGATAGCTGATGGCGGATGGCTGATGGCTGATAGCTGATGGCTGATGGCTGATTGGCTGATGGCTGATGGCGGTTGGACGATTCAGCTAATCAACGATCAGCAATCAACAATCAGCATCCGCGGCACTCGTGGCACCCATGGCACCCGTGGCACTCGTGGCACCCATGGCACCCGTGGCACCCATGGCACCCGTGGCACCCATGGCACCCATTGGCACCCTCCGTCAGCCTCGTGATCACGATTCTGTCTGTTGCGATGCACCCGGGTACTTCTGGTTAGCGACAACTGAATACGTCATTCGCAGGTTCCACGCGTGTGGTAGGCTCGCGCTTCTCCCGGGCAATGGAACGGAAGCGAGGAGGTTACATGGCTGCAAAGAGAGTGTTGCTCACTCTAGTGTCGTTTCTTTCCCTGGTGTTGCCGGTCCACGCTCAGTCGAATGGTCCGATTGAGCCGAACGCCGGCAACTGGAAACCCTGGATCATTTCTTCCGGAAAGGATTTTCGCGTCCCTCCGCCGCCGGGTGCCGCCGAGACACGCCACGAACTGAAAGCGCTCGCCGAACTGGTCACGCACAATGACGCCGCAATCCAGCAGCAGATCGAGTTCTGGGATGCGGGCGCGCCGTCGTATCGCTGGATGGATTACATCAACCAGCGCGCGCTCAACGGCCCCGCGCTGCCGGGGTTCGCGCATCGCATCTACACGTATGTGGCGATCGCGATGAACGACGCGACGATTGCCGCGTGGGAATCGAAGTATTACTACAACCGCGCTCGCCCCAGCGAAATGGATCACAAGCTGGTGACCTCCGCCGCTGTGCCGAACAGCCCATCGTATCCGTCCGAGCACTCGGCCACGGCATGGGCCGCTGCGACGGTGCTCGCACATATGATCCCCGCAGAAGCCGCCTCGTTCCTGGCGATGGCGGATCAGGCCGGCAAGTCGCGAGTGCTCGCCGGGCTGCAGTTCCCCAGCGACGATGACGCCGGTGCGGAGCTTGGCCGACGCGTAGCGGCGGCGGTCATCGCGAAGGCTGACATGGACGGGTCAGAGCTTCCGCCGAGCGGCTCGCGCCTCACGGGGCCATGTAACTGGATCGGCTCGAACCCCGCCAACTTCGGCGCCCAGAACTGGCATCCGATCCTGCTGGCGTCGCCGGATCAGTTTCGACCGCCCATGCCGCCCGCCTGCACGTCGACCCAGGTGCAGCAGGAACTCGCCGACGTGAGGAACTTCCCACGAGGCATGACGGCCTTCGCCACCAACTACAAAGCCTTTTACTGGCAAAGCCCCGAAGGTCTGAACACGTGGCCGTACCGCTACGCGGACAAATGGATGTTCGAGGATGGCACCCACCTGAATCCTCCGCGCGTGGCGCGCGTCTACGCGCTCATCGCGGCGTCGTTATTCGACTCGTTCATCACGAGCCAGGACGGCAAGTTCACGTACTGGTATATCCGGCCGAGCCAGCTCGATCCGACGATCTTGCCACTCTTCCCAGTACCGAATTTCCCGAGCTACCCGTCGAATCACTCGACATTCTCGGCCACGCGCTCGGAGGTCCTGGCCTACCTGTTTCCGGCGCACGCGACGTTCATACGCGCCGTCGGCAAGGAGGCGGGGGACTCGAGAATCTGGGCGGGCATTCACTATCAGATGGACAACGTCGCGGGGGTGAATCTCGGCAAATCCGTCGCGGGGGTCTTCATCGCCCGGGCGCAGCAGGACGGATCCCAGTAGCGGACTCTCTGCCAGGACGCCGCTGAAACCGCGGGGGTCAGATCGCCTCAGACCCCCGCGGCGTTCTCTCCATACCGACACTCAACTTTTTTCCCACCCTCGTTGGACGGATCCTGCGCCATCCGCTGCCGGCGTGTTCTCTCTTCGCGGCCTCGGCGCTGATCTGCGGCAGTCGTGGCGCGGACTCCGCTCGTCTCCGAGCTTCACGGTCGCTGCCCTTACGAAATGCGGCTCTGGTGGTGGCTGGCGTCGCTGTGGGTGGCGCGGCCGGATGGTATCTGTCAACCATCGCGAGGCAGTTTCTCTTCGGACTCGATCCACACGACAGTCGGCCCTTCGTGCTGTCCGCACTGGTCCTGGTGTGTGCGGCGATCCTTGCGAGCGTTCTACCCGCGCGGCGCGCAGCGAGCGTCGATCCAACGATCGCCCTGCGCAGTGAATAATGAGCAGAAGGAATCCTACGACGGATCACCGACGCGCTCGACCGCTGAGACGCCAGCCACCGCGCGTCGCGGCAGGTCGACGGTAAACGTCGATCCTGTCCCGGTGCCGGTGCTCTCGGCCCGTACCGTGCCACCGTGCAATTCGACGAGGTGGCGCACAATCGCGAGCCCAAGACCCAGGCCGCCGTGCGCGCGGCTGACCGTGCCATCCCCTTGTCTGAACCGCTCGAAGACGTGTGGAAGAAAGGCCGGGTCGATGCCCGGGCCGTTGTCGCGCACGACGAGTCGCACCCCCTCCGATCCAGCCTCGATCAGTTCCACCTCCACACGGCCGCCCGGATGGGTGAACTTCACGGCGTTCGCCGCGAGATTCCACACGATTTGCTGCAGACGCTGCGGGTCGCCCTCCGTGTGCCGCGCCCCCGGCGACAGCCTGGCGTGGATGGCAATCGTCTTCGCTTCGGCGGCCGGCCGGATCGCATCGAGCGCCGCGGTGACAATCGCGACGAGATCGACGGGACGCACGTCCAGCTTCAGACCGCCGGTGATGATCCGCGAGACGTCGAGAATATCGTCGACGAGCCGCACCTGCAGCACGGCGTTGCGATCGATGACCTCGAGCGCTTTGTTCATGTTCTCGGGTTTGACCGTGCCATCGCGCAGCATGCGCGCCCATCCGAGGATGGCGTTCAATGGCGTGCGGAGCTCGTGCGATAACGTCGCGAGAAACTCGTCTTTGGCTCGATTCGCAGCTTCCGCCTCCAGCCGAGCGATCTGCGTGCGACGCTGCTCGGCTGCAACCGCGCGCTCGACGCGCTTCCGATCCATGAACTGCCCGATCTGATGGCCTACGGCCGTCATCGTGTGCAGGAGATCGGTGTCAGGCGTCACGATCGCTCGATTGAAACATTCGACGACGCCCAGCACTTCTGTTCCGAGACAAATCGGAAAGCCGAACGCTCCACGGATGCCGGCCTGGCGCGCGACGTCCGAGCGCGGAAAGTTGGGGTCGTCGACAACGTTCTCGACCCACCGCGCTTTCCCATCTGCCCAGATCCGCCCCGGCAGTCCGACGCCCGTTGCAAAGCGCATAGCCATGGTCGTGGCTTCGAACGCCGGCGGCACGCTCGGATCGCGCCACACGCTGACGCACCGGATTTGCTGAAGGCTCGAGTCGACGATCCAGATCGCGCCGAAGACCCAATCCAGCTCCTTGCAAACTGACCGCAGGATCTCCGGCGCGGCGGACGAAAGATCCGGAGCCCGCGCGAGCACTTCGACAACCGCGTGACCGGCGGCGCGACGCCGCTCCCCGGTTTTCTGCTCCGCCATCGCCGCGGCCAGCAGAAGGCCTGTACCGGCCAGGACGCCGGTGAAGACCTGCAGCAGGATCAATCCCTGGTGCATGTCGACAGCCGCGAACGGCCCGGCGTGATGAGTCGTGTTCCAGATCGTGACGGCGGATGCGCCAAGCACAACGAGCGCGGTCGCCGGCTGTCCTGCTCGCACTGCGGCAGCGATGACAAACGGAAAGATCACGTACTCGAGCGGATGATGGCCGGCGTCGGATCGAAACACCTGACCAAAAATCAATTCCGTCGTCAGCACGCAGCCAGCGACGAGCACGGCGGCTTCCAGGATGGTCGCACGCCATCGGGCGCGGGGTGTTCGGAGGGTCGTCAGCAAGGCCGGAGCCACGACGAGCGCTCCGACGGCGTCGCCGAGCCACCAGTCGGGCCAGAGTGCGGAGAACCGTGACCACGGCTGGACGCCTGAGGCACACAGGGTCACGGAGCCGATCGTCGCGCTGAGCGCCGTTGCGCCGAGACCGGCCACGATGATGAAGGCCAGGGCGTCGCGCACGCGGCGCAGTGTCGGGTCGAAGTTCGTGAGCCGCTGCAGCAGCGATGCCGCGACGAGCGCTTCGAGAGTATTACCAGTCGCGATGGATGTCGCAGCCCAGAGCGGAACGCTGGTGCCCGCGTTGGTGATGAACGCCCCGAGCCAGATCGCGGGCCACAGCGATCGGCCCCACAGGAGAAGCGCGGCTTCGGCGAGGCCGGTCGGCGGCCACACAGTCGTGACCTGTTCGGCCACGAACGCGACCCGAAGCCCGAGCCGCGCGGCGAGGGCGTACGCGGCGACGATCGCGAGACCCATGACGACCAGTTTGCGAGTCTCGGCGTTGGTGCTGCGCATGGGCCACGACACTGTGCCGGTCGGGCCGCGAAGCGATCCGCTTCGCGCCGCGGGCGAATACATGCTGGACACTCGATGGGCAGTGTAGCCGAGGACGTGGCTGCGCTAGCTCATCAGATCGCGACAATCGTTGAATGAGGAGAGTCTTCCATTCGGGCAGGCTGTCTGTGGTCCAGCATGGGTGCGATTCACCGCGCGTTCGGAATACCATGCGCTCTGTGCGACTCAGGGATCTAACTCTTTCGCTCCTCGCCACCGTGGCGTCGATGCAGGCGGCGCAGACCGGAACCGATCACCCTGGGCTCCCGGGCCAAGGGCTCGCTCAGCATCCTTTCTTGTACTGCGGCGAATGGCAGCGCCGCAAGTACCTCGGATCAGACGATGTATCTCGTGCGGAACGGGAAAGTCGTCTGGTCGTACACCAATCCGCTCAAAGGTGAGCTCGGGGACTGCAGCCGGCTCGACAACGGCAACATCCTCTTCTCGCGCCAGTTCGGCGCCAGCGAGATTACGCCAGACAAAAGGATCGTCTGGAACTACGACGGTCCGCCGGGCACCGAGATTCACACCACCTGGCCCGTCGATCGCGATCGCGTGCTCGTCATGCAGAACGGAAACCCCGCGACACTGCTGATCATCAACAAACGAACCCACGCGGTCGAAAAGACGTTGACGCTTACGACCCGCAATCCCACCGGCACGCACGGACAATTCCGCCACGTGCGGATGACGCCGGAGGGACATTTTCTCGTGGCCCACATGGACCTCGGGAAAGTGGTGGAATACGATGCGGACGGGAAGGAGCTGTGGTCCGTCGCTGCGCCGTCGGCGTGGGCCGCGGTGCGATTGAAGAACGGCAACACGCTCATCAGCGGCAATCAGCACGGCTACGTCCGCGAGGTGAATCGCACCGGTGAGGTCGTCTGGGAAATCAGCAAGAACGATCTCCCAGGCATCACGCTCTACACGGTCCAGGAGGTCAGTCGCCTTGCGAATGGAAATACCCTCATCAACAACTGGCCCGGTGGCGCAGCACCAGAGGATTGGCCGAACGTCGTGCAACTGATCGAGGTCACGCCAGCGAAGCGGGTCGTCTGGGCGCTGCGCGACTGGACCGTGCTCGGGCCCGCGTCGTCGACGCAGCTGCTCGATGAGCCGGGCGCCGCCGACAAAAGACAGCTGCAGCGTTAAGGGAACACATCGGGGATCGACGTGCTCCAGAGTCGACACGCATGACGAGCTGATGGCGAAGCGCGGACAGTACCCGAGCTGAACGGCATCCAGGGGGAAAAAGAGCGGGGTTTATGTAGCACAACAGTGACATCGTGTGCTACACTCACTAGCGATCGTGAAGAACTACATCCACGCACGCCTCAGCAATCGGGATCGTGCCACGCTTGAAGACCTGAGAGAGAAGACGGGGAAGACGGACTCGGAAATCGTGCGGCGCGGGCTCCAGCTCGTGGCCTGGGAGGAAAACGCTCGCCGGAGCGCCCTCGCGCTGGCCGGCCGCCGGGCCGGTCGATTCACAACGGGACCACGCGATCTGTCGACGAACCGCAGGCATCTCGAGGGATTCGGGGAATGAACGCCCCGGGGGTTCTGCTGGATACGGGTCCGCTGGTGGCCCTGCTGTCCCGCAACGACGACAACCACGAGGCGTCCCGGCGGATTTTTGCTGCATGCGCGCCGCCGCTTCGCACGTGCGAGGCCGTCGTCGCTGAGGCCTGTTTTCTGATGCGGAAGGTGCATCGCGATGGCCCCGCCGACATCGTCGCACTTGGTGCCCGAGGCTTGTACAGCATTGCGATTTCAGCCGAGCAACACTGGATTGGAATCGAGGCACTGCTGAAAAAATATTCGAGCCGCCCGATGTCTCTGGCCGATGCGTGTCTCGTCCGATGTGCGGAAATCCACCAGGAGGCCCGGATCGCAACCTTTGATGCTGACTTTAGAATCTACCGATGGGGACGCACCAGAAAATTCGAGATTCTCTGACCAGACTGTAATCGGAGCGAGGACGACGAGGATCAATGAGCAGGCGCCATCCACACATCATCAGCCTGAAGTTTGTCATCGCGGCGGTCGTGCTCGGGAGTGCGGCAACATACTCGCAGACGCTCTCGGGTACCGCACTGATCGCCGCGCTGCGGCAAGGCGGCTACGTCATCGTCATGCGTCACGCGAGCTCGCCGCCTGAGGCTCCCGACAAGCAGACAGCCAATCCCGACAACGTCAAGCTCGAACGTCAGCTCGACGAATCGGGACGCGCGTCAGCAATCGCAATGGGCAAAGCCATCCGTGAGTTGAAGATTCCGATTAGAGACGTCTGGACGAGCCCGACCTACCGCGCGATGGAAACGATTCGTCTTGCGGAGCTTTCGAATCCGCGCGCACAGCCGGAGCTTGGTGATGGCGGGCAGAGCATGCAGGGAGTGAGCGAGGCACAGGCTGCCTGGCTGCGGGAGAAAGTCACGCACACCCCAGCAGGAACGAACACCGTCATCGTGACCCACATGCCGAACCTGGCCCGCGCGTTTCCGGAATGGGGTGCGATCGCGGACGGAGAGGCCGTCGTGCTCCGGCCCGACGGCAAGGGCGGCGCATCGGTCGCGGGTCGGATCAAAATCGATGAGTGGCCACGACTGCGATAGACACCATGGCGGCCACACCCGATGCTTCCCGCGTCGCTACGCGCCGTCGTACGCGCGCTGCAGGTCGGCGATATCGAGCTTGGTCATCTTCATCAAGGCCTGCATCATCCGGTCGGATTTCACCGGATCGTTGCCGCCCAGCAGTTTGCCCAGCATCGTCGGCACGATCTGCCATGACAGACCATACTTGTCGGTGAGCCACCCGCACTGATCCGTGCGTCCACCCGCGGACAGCTTCTCCCAGTATTCGTCCACTTCTTTCTGCGTCTCGCACTTCACCACGAACGACAGGGCCGGTGTGAACTGGAATTGAGGGCCGCCGTTCAGCGCCATGAATTCCTGTCCCTGCAGCTGAAACACCGCCGTCATGACCGAGCCCTTGGGTCCAGGGCCCGCGTCACCGTACCGTGTGGTCGTGACGACCTTGGCATCCTTGAAGATCGATACATAGAAATTCATCGCCTCTTCGGCCTTCCCATCGAACCAGAGAAATGGCGTTATCTTCTGCATCAGCCCTGCTCCTTTGTCGCAGTTTCTACTAACGAGGTCGGAGCCGGACCGCCTTGATCGACATCGCGCAGGCAGTTTTTTGCGCCCCACTATCGGGGCCTGTCGCACGGTCGAAAGATTCGTGCCACAGGGGTCTGACCCCCTCGGGGGGCGGGGTCTGACCCCGCTCAGCGCGGGAGTGTGGCAGGCTTCAGCGTCCAAGCCTGTAGCCGAGCCAGGTCCATGATGTGCGGAGCGTGAAATCCTTCAGGAAAAATGACCCAGCCCCACAGCGCGGGAGACGGTCGAAAGATGCGTGCCAGAGGGGTCTGACCCCCTCGGGGGGCGGGGTCTGACCCCGTTCAGCGCGGGAGTGTGGCAGGCTTCAGCGTCCAAGCCTGTAGCCGAGCCAGGTCCATGATGTGCGGAGCGTGAAATCCTTCAGGAAAAATGACCCAGCCCCACAGCGCGGGAGAGTCGTCTGCCACATATCGATCGGCGGTGAAATGTCCGTTCCGTCGGACAATCTCCGCCGGCATTTTTCCACTGGTAATTGCACTCTCGAGCGCCTGCCCCAACGTCGCCAGATAGTCCGCGGGCGATATGCTTTCGGCGCCAATCCAGATCTCATCCGGAACCCGGCCGGCCGTTCGATAGAAATCTGCAACGTCTCGAACGGCCCGTACGAACGCGCTCCGCTGAAAGCTCGACGATGGCGTGCCACCCGTGGATGGGAGATACCCACGTGACGGACCATAGAGGCGCGTGACTGTCACGTCCGCGGAAAGCTCGTTCCGCTCCGCGAACGCCGACATTGCGCTCGTCAACAAGCCGAACACATCGGCAGCTGATACGGCATAACCGTCGAATCGCTGAAACGTGATCTCTTTTTGCACCGATCGCGCCAGGCCGAGGATGGCGTCTCGCCCGAAACGCTGAGACAGTGCCTTGTCGTCGTAAATCTTCATCAGCTCAGTGGCCGTCACGAACCGGACCCCGGGCAATCCTTTCATGAACCGCACGTACTGTTCGAAATCCTGGAACGCTTGCTCGGTTTCCGCAGCCGGCCGCGTGCCCGGCAATTTCCACTCCTCACGCGGCGGATTCGCGCCGCGTCTGAAGTTCACGCCGTCCCAGAACTCGGTATGCACCCACTCGCTCGGGTGGTAATAGATGCTGATCGTCCCGCCTCCCTTCGCACGCAGTCCCTCGTACGCCTTCGTGAATCTCGCTTTGCCGTCAGCCAGGCTTGCGCCACCGCTCAGATTCATTCTTGCCAGGTTCGATCGCATCTTGAACACGTTCAGCATGCCGCCGTAGTAGAACGGCTGATCGTCGATCCCGACGTGATCCGCCTCGTCCAGGTACATGCCGATGCCCATGTCGTGCAGGGCGGGATACGTCTGCGGGGCCCACGCGCTGCCCGGCTGGCCGTAGGCCACCGGCGTGACGCCGAAGATTCGCTGAATATCACGAACACCAGGCATTTCACGTCGATAGAACTCGGCACGGCCGTCCTCCCATCCCGCGTTCTGCAGGTAGACGGCGACCGTAGGCTGCTGACTGTGGGTGTCGGTGTGATAGCCGATGTCGTGGCGCTTCAGCGCGGCGATCACATCGCTTCGGCCGCGGGCCTCGAGCACACGAGCCTTTTCCCCCACGATCTTGAACGTCGCCCGCACACCAAGACCCGTCAGCATCTCGGCCAACCGCTTCGTCGCGTCATCGTCCTGCGGCAGGATGTAATCCTCCGTGTCGAACCAGAGCGTGACGTAGACGGGCGCGTCTCCCTGCGCCAAGGCACGGGCGACCACCGCCGTGACCATCAACAGGCAGAGCAGCCATTTCCTCAAAGCGCATCTCCCAGGACACTCAGGCAGCCTGTCGCATGTGCGCGGTCGTCAGCTGGTCCCAACGACGTCCGTGATTCAATCATCGTCCGCGAATAGGCGGTGACTTCGCGAGATTCTCAGCCAGATACAGCCCTGTCTTTCCACTCGCGACCACGTCGAGATCGCCGTCGCCATCAATATCAATTGCGACAATCTGGAGTCCGCCGCCCATCTTGCCACCCTCGTCGATGACGTGACGGGTCCAGGCGGTCGTCGAACCAGCCTTCGGCGGAGACAAGTCATACCAATACATCCCGAGCCGATCGCGTTCTGCGGCCACCGCATCGCTGTGGATCTGCGCGCGTTTGCCCGTCACGAGATCGAGGCGACCGTCTCCATTCAGATCCGCAAGCGTCGACGCGTGCGCGGCCGACCAGGCATCGTCGATGACATGTCGCGTCCATCCACCGTCGACGCCCTGCTCGAGCCACAGGACGCCGCACGAATGTCCCATGGTTGTCAGGATGTCAGGCCGCAGATCGCTGAAGTCGTCGACGTATCCAGAGGCGCGGTTGATTGCGCGCAGTGGATGTTTGGTCCAGCTTGGCGCTTCGTACCAGCTCTCGGCAGAGATAATGTCGAGCCGTCGATCGTTGTTCAGGTCCGCGACCGCGGCGGTCTCGCTCTGGACCGCATCGATGGCCTGTATACGAAAGGACGGATCGGCCGATTGAGGCGGTGCCAACCCGAGAGACATGAGCGGCACCAACAGCACGATGGGGAACAGACCTACGAAGGATCGCATAGGTGCCTCCGATCATCCGACCCCTGACGGTCCAGCGCAGCGCGGCAAGATCCGGATCCTGGGTGCGGCGCGACCCGAAAGTGCGCCAATTCTACGCGATGCCAGGAGCACCGAGACGATTCTTGCCTGGCAGTGAACCCGTATCGCTGAAAACCCGTATCCAGTCAAGAACCCACGGCTTCACAGTCCCCTTTATGGACGCAACCATCACGCTCGACCAGTCTGCCGCCTCTCTTCAGGCGGACACACGGCTGCGCACCGCGCATCGCGTCTTCCGTGGCGCGCTCATCTTCAATACCGGGCTGACCGCGTTCTGGCTGTTTGCCGTACTCACGCACAAGACCGGCGGCTTCTTCGAGCACTACGACATGGGCCGGGATATCGTCGCCCGGATCGCCGGCGGCATCTTTTTCTTTTATGTCATCTGGGGATTCATCTGGTACGGGATCAAGACGCTGCTCCTGAAGTATTTCGTCGGGTTCTCAAAAGAGGAGCGGCGCCAGGCGTTCTCGTCGCGCATGAGCGCGCCATTTGATGTCGCGGCGTTCACGGCGCGCTACTCGGAGCGACGAATCAGGATCGTCGACATGATTGGCCGCCGTGGGCGATTCATCACGCTCGCCGCGGCTGGGTTCTTCTATCTGTACGAGCGTGTGGCGGTGGAGCAGTCACCCGGCTTCGCCACGCTCTTCTTGCAGGACAACCTGTTCGATGCGGTGATCACGAGCTGGGTGTTTCTCGCCTTTTATTACGCCAACGGTTTCCTCGCGGCGGCGTTCTACGGGCCGCAGTCCCGTGTCATGGACGGCATCCTCGCGCGCGCGAATTGTCTGTTGATCACGACGTTGTGGACGGCATTCAAGTTCGTGATGGTTCCGCTCGGCGGACGGCTCGCGGCGGTGTTCCCGCCGCATCGATTCGCCGCCATCTTCGCGCTGATATGGGGCGCCTATATCGTCAGCGACGCCATGTCCGAGATCGGCGGCGCGCTTTTTGGCAAGCAGACGCTGCGGGTTCGCGGCATCGGGGACGTGAACCGGAAGTCCATCGGGGGAACGGTCGCAGGGTTCACCGGTGCCCTCATCTTCTGCGTCTGGGTAGTACTGGCCCAGGGTATGCCAGCTGCGTGGATCGCCGTGGCCGTGATCATCGCGCTTTCCACCACCCTTATCGAGCTGTTCTCGCCCCGCGGCACCGACGACTTCTTCATGGCCACGGGCAACGCCTTGATCTGCCTGGCTTTCGGGATGCTGCTGCCTTCCTGACGGACAGTACTCCGGTCCCTGCCCATTGTCGGCGGTTGGCGCTTGTGGGCGCCGACCGCGCACTGCTATCATCCGCCGGTTACCTCTCAGCTGGGACTTCACCCGGCACCTCTGCATGCAGAAAATCGGCCGATACGAGCTTCTCGAAAAACTGGGCCAGGGCGGTATGGGAGCGGTGTATCGCGCCCGCGACACCCTGCTCGAACGGATCGTTGCGGTCAAGGTGATCGCGACGTCGATCGACCAGAACGACGAGCTCCGGGAGCGATTCTTCCGTGAGGCGAGAGCCGCCGGGCAGCTTTCTCACAAGAACATCATCACGATCCACGACCTCGGCGAGCACGAAGGTCAGCCGTATCTCGCGATGGAATACCTGCAGGGGCAGGATCTGCTCGCGCGGATGGCCTTGCCGCAGCCTATCAGCCTGCGGCGGCGCGTGGAGATTGCGACCGAGATCTGCGAGGGACTGGACTTCGCCCACGTCCACGGAGTCGTTCATCGGGACATCAAGCCGGCGAATATCTTCATCACCGATGCGGGGACGGTGAAGATCCTCGACTTCGGGCTGGCGCGGCTCGTCACGTCCGAGCTGACGCGCAGCAACATGATGATGGGCACCATCAACTACATGTCGCCCGAACAGATTCGCGGAGAGAAAATCGACCATCGCGCCGACATCTTCTCGACCGCGGTCGTGGTGTACGAACTGCTGAGTGGACGCCGCGCGTTCGAGGCCGATTCCTTTGCCGCCACGCTCTACAAGATCCTGCAGGAGTTTCCTGAGCCGCTGCAGCAAATCGATCCGTCCATCCCGACCGAGCTGGTTCGGATTGTCGAGCGCGCGCTCGCCAAACCGCGCGACGAGCGCTACCAGCACATGAGCGAGATGCTGCTGGATCTGGCCGTCTATCGTCAGCAGCTCGCGGGAATGGATTCGCCGTCGGCAGGTCGAGCGGCGCCGACCGAATTGCGGACACCCTCTGACAGGCCGTACCCGGTGACGCCGCCGATCCCGTTGCCGCCGGTGGCGACGCCTTTGCCCGTCACGGGCGTCGCGACGGCACCGCCGTCCCCGCCGTCAGGGGCTCCTGCTCCGTCGCGTTTGCGTTCGAGTCTGCTGCCCGCGGTCGCGATTCTCGCGCTGGCGATCGCCGCTGTGGCAATGTGGAAAGCGTCGCGCCCGGATTCGAGCCCGCCGAGTCAGCCGCCAGCGACGGCAGCGGCTCCCGCGCCGACCATCAGCGAGCTGATGAAAACGGCGTTGACGGCGTTCGAGGCGGAGGACTTCGCGACGGCCGAGCGGACTGCAGATGCGGCGCTGGCGAGGGATCCCGGCAATGATGCGGCGCGTCAACTTCGGGATCGCGCGCGAGCAGCTGGCAATGCGGTCGAGCAGGGACTCAAGAAAGCGCGCATGCTCGTTGCCGCGGGGCAATTCGAAGATGCGTCCAAGGCCGCTGGCGAAGTGCTGGGTGTTGCACCGGGCAACAGCGAGGCGCGGCAGATCATGGCTGACGGCGCGGAGCGCTCGCGCGGCCGCGGCGCCGACGAAGCACGAACGCAGGTCGCCCGGGCGCGCGCCGCGGCACGAAGTGCTGGAGCGCCGCGTTTGGCGTCGGGGCCATATTCGACGGCCGTGAGCGCCGAGCGCGAAGCGCAGCGGCTCTTCGACTCGGGACGACACGGCGAGGCGACGATCAAGTTCTACGAAGCGAGCGGCCTGTTCCGCAGCGCGGAAGTCGCCGCGCAGAACGAAACGACCAGACGCGATGCAGCCGCACGCGTTGACAGCCCTCCCGCCGATCGGCCGGGACCCGATTCGGGGCGCACTGCTGCGCTCCCTCCTCCTCCAGCGGCGGCACCTGCGGTTGAGAACCGCGAACCGCCGCGCTCGTCCGCTCCACCCTCGACGCCGCCCGAAACCGCAACAGCACCGGCTCCCGCGCCAACGCCGCCCGCGCCGGTCCCGACGACGACGGTACCACCGACGACAACTGCGCCCGCGGCTCCGGCACAACCGAGCGCCGAGGCACTGGCAGCGGCGCGAGACGCCGCGATCACCGATCTGCTCGGCCGATACAAGTCCGCCATGGAGTCGCGTAGCCTCGACGCCTTGAAGCGCATCTGGCCCGGGTTGACGGGCGCGCTGGAGGCAAGGACACGCGACCAGTTCCGGCGCGCAACCAGCATCAGCGTCAACATCGTGGACCCGAAGATTCTGGCGGCGACCGACACCGGAACAGTCACGTTCGTCCGCCTGTACGAGGTCGTGATCGACGGCCAGCGGCTGCCAGCGCAATCGAATGCGACGATGAAGGTACGACGGAGTGGAACCTCGTGGATCATCGAGGACCTCGCGTTCAAATGATCGGGCCTGGACATTTCAGAAAGGATTGACCGATGCGAAGACTTGCGGCGATCGTGGCGGCGTGCTGGTGTCTGTCGACCATTCAGGCTGGCGCGCAGACGCGGGCGACGTCACTCGCCACGCTGTTCGAGGATGTTTACGGTCCCAATGGACTGGTGCTGAGCAGCGACGACGTCACGCTGGATGGAACCACCCACGCGGCACACTTCAACAGCGCGTTCCAATCGGATTTCCGTCTGGTCAACATCGCGTTGACGGGTCAGCTGACCGCCGTGCCGCTGCCGTCTCCTGCGTCCGGCTTCACCTACGAATTCGACTCGGCCACCGGCACATTCGTGCGCTCGACCCGCAGCTTCGGTCCAATTCTGTCGGATCGCGCCGAAACAATCGGACACGGACGCCTCGCGTTCGGCTTCTCGAACCAGTTCTTCACCTTCGATCATCTCGACGGCGTCTCGCTCTCGGCGATACCCGCGGTCTTCAAGCATGATTCGTCTCAGTTGGGCGGTGGCCGCGCCGACGTGGTGTCGACCACGAACACGGTCCAGGCCAACGTCAGCCAGTTCGCGGGCGCGTTGACGTACGGGCTGACCAGCCGCCTCGACGTGTCGCTGGCGGTGCCGCTCGTCAAGACCAGTCTGTCGTTGCTCTCGAACGCGCAAATCCTGCGCCTCGGCACGGGGACCAATCTGGCCGTGCATTACTTCCTCGATCCGACGGCCCTCGGTGGCTTCGGGTCCACCCATCAGTACTTCACGGAAGGGTCGGCGAGCGGCGTCGGCGATCTCGTGCTGCGAGTGAAAGCGATGATGATCCGTGAAGGAAGCCGCGCGTTGGCCGCTGGACTCGACACGCGGCTGCCCACCGGCGACGAGATGAATCTTCTCGGAACCGGCGCGATGGGGTTGCGGCCGTTCATGGCGGTGTCGGGCGCGTCTGGTGTGTTCGCGCCGCACGCCAACATCGCGTATCAGTGGAACGGCCAGAGCGTGCTCGCCGGCGACGTGCGCGCTGGAACCGAAGCCACACTGCCGGACCAGTTCCAGTACGCGCTGGGTACCGATATCGCGGTCAACCCCAAGTTCAGCATGGTCTTCGATGTGCTCGGCCAACGGGTACTGAATTCGCCACGGCTCTCGGTCTACACACTCAACGCCACCGGTCAGGCTGGAAGCGCCGACCTGCCCGATATCCGCTTCAGCACCGATTCGTACTGGGTCACGGACGCGTCGCTCGGATTCAAAGCCAACGTAGCGTCGCGCCTGCTCATCAATTTCAACATGCGGTTCAACCTTGGCGATAACGGTCTGGCCGACAAGGTGGCGCCATTGATTGGAATTGAATGGTCTTTCTAAGGGATTTCAGATGAGTCGCTGATTTAGCCTTCGCTTTTTCTGCCTTCGGGGGCAGAATATAGCGCCCAACGGAGCGGCACGTGCTGCGTATTGCACTTCTTGCGCCCTTTCACGCCGCCTTTCTTGGCGTGTTCGTGCTCGTTGCCCCAGCCACCGGGCAGGTTCCCGCGCGGCCGGCGACCGTCTCGGAAGCACCGCTGCCTGGCGGACTTCGGGCGGCGCTTGCCGCGATCGGCGATTCAACAGCTCCCGACCGCGCACAATTTCTCGCGGAGTTCATTCGACGGATCTACGACACACCGATCGGTGCCAAGGGGGACACGCGTGAATCCGCCCTCCGGTCGCTGCTGGCGCAGCTCAAGGCGGGCGGCCAGTCGACCGACACCGTGCCTCTTCCTCTCTCCAGCAGCATCTGGATTGATGTCGTGTTCCGGAAGCAGGCGAAGCCGGACACGCTCGTCGCATCGATATTGGAGTCGCGCAACGCGGCACTCCTGTACAACGGTCTGCTGTCACTCGACGACGATTCGCGCGCGTGGATGGCGCAACAACCGGCGCTGATCGAGGAGATCGCGTCACGGCGCGCGGCTCCATTTCTCATTGCCGCACCTGGCCTGCGGATCACAGCGGCAGGTGTGCAGGTCCCGGGTGGTCAGGCAGCCGAGCCCGTCTGGCAAGCCCTGGTCGGACATCGTCCGACGGAGGCGAACGATTTCGTGCGGGCGCTGCTCTCGTCGGACGAAGGGCGACTCGCTTTCTTCTTCGGCGCCATGGCGCAGTTGAATCCGCAGGAGATTCAGTTCGCGATGGCGCTCGACCTGGCGGACGCACGCCGGCGAGTCGACGCTGGACGGCGGCTGTACGGCGTCTTCGAGCGCCTCTGGTTGGGCCGCGCGCTCGAACAGCGCGTGTTCGTGCGTCCAGCCTTCGATCCAGCGCTGCTGGTCTCCGAGCTGGGCGCGAACGGGGATGACGGCCCCGCGGTGCCCGGCACACGTGGGTTCTGGAGTGCCGTATTCGCGGAGGAGCGCGAGTCGCCCGGCAAGAAGCCATGGAAAGAACCATCTGGGCCGATCACATGGGACCAGCCGCCGGACTTTCCGTGGCTGTGCGAGCAGGTGTTCAAGGGAGATCAACCGGAATATCGGCGCCACTTCATGATGGTGCTGTTTGCGTCGCGTCATGCGGCGGGCGTGACGAAGGAAGCAGCCCGTGATGCGCTCGAGGCGATTCGTGCGGCGGGAACGTATCCTGCGCTGACCGCGACGATCGAGCGCGCGGGCGTATCCGACCTCGCCGTAGTGGCGGCCGCCGCACGGCGGGCGGCGGCGCTCACGGCGATCGAAGACGAGACCCGCGCCTCCCGTGCTCTGGCGCAGTATCAAGGTGCCCTCGCGATGATCACGCGAGCCGCCTCCCGTGGCACGCTGACCGCGGAGTCTGCGACCAAGCTGGTGTCGTCGCTCGCGGCGATCGGTGTCAGCGATCGCGGCGACTACGAAGGACGGATCGTGGCTTGGCTGGGTGCCTGGCTGAATGCGAACGCGCGGCCGGCACAACGGACAGCGGCCGCCGGCCCCGCCGGCGACGGATCCGTGGACGAACTCTACGAGAGCGCAAGCGGCCCGATGGAAGAGGATGCGCTTCGCATCCTCAGCGGGAAACCGGCAGCGGCGCCCCGCCTGCTCGACTGGGAAGGGACCCGCTATCGACTCGACCTTCCACGGGCAGAGGCCGTCCGGCTGACGCAATCGCATGGGCAATCATCGCGTCCGTACCTTTCATCGGCAGGGGCGGTGATGAGTGTCGCCGACGCGCTCTCGGATGCGGGATTGACCCGAGAAGCTGTTCAGCAACAGGCACAAGCGTTCGGACGGATATGGCAGACGGATCCGACAGCCGAGGCGACCGAGGATTCGCCTGTCGAGCCTCTCAAGGGATACGGGGAAGCGTCCAAAGCGCTCCAGCGCGCGGCCCGGTCTGGCGACGTGCACGCGGCATCACGGCTCGCACCGGCGCTGCGAGTGGTCGCCGATGAATTCGTCGCGCGAGGACTCATGGAGTGGGCGTACGCGGCGGCGCTTGGGCCTCGCGACGGGATCTCGATTTCGGCCGCCGAAGCCGCCAGCCGACACGACTTCGGCACCCAGCAGGGAGCCGGGCTGCACGCCTGGCAACTGCCGGTGGCTGGAAACGACGTCTCCGGACGCTGGCACGTGCTCGGGCCGTTGCTCGGGCTCGATGTCGCCCTCGCCAATTTCTCGCTCGTGAGTCTCTCGTTCAAGCCGCCATCGATACGCCCGACGCTCGGCGAGATCGATCGCCGCGTGTTCATCGACGCGGTTGCGCTCGTCGAGCCGAAGTCGCTCTCCGACTCGGACCGCGACGCGATCGCGGCGGCGATTCGAAACGGACGCGCGCGGCTCGCCGCCCTCCGATCGTCGAGCGACGCGATCGCGATCGCTGACGCGATTCCGCTGAGCGCACAGCGGCGCACGCTGTTATCGTGGACGGTGGAACACGACCCAACACGGATCCCCTCGTTCCTGTCGCCAAGCGAACTGTTCTGGCTGGGCGCCGCTGACGTGCGCGTGGATACGCTCGACGCGTGGGGCGTTCCCGCCGGCTCGCGGACCGGTTGCCTGTGCGTGCAGGTGGTGCGGCACCGGTCGTGGGAGACGTTCGCGGGGCGCTGGAACACCGGCATGGTGGCGAGCGCGTTTCCGGACTTGAACTTCCGCCTCGCGGAGTTGCTGAGCGACCTCCACATGCCGGCGGCCCTTCTCGCTCCGGTTCTCACCTCGGCGACGCTCGATTTCGTGAACTCGGTCACGAGCCGCGATCAGGACGATCGCCGCGGGCTCGTCGAGTTCGTGCAGGCGCTCCAGGTCGATCGGTTGGAACAGTACCTGGCGCTGCTCACATCGGATGGGCCATTGGTACCGGTTGGCGATGCTCCCGTAGTCAAGGATACTAGGCGTCTCGGTGCAACCGCGCACTTGTGGAGGCTGCCGCAATGAAGACGATTGTTGCAACGGTGATCGCGGCCGCGTGTGCGCTGACCATTTCGGTCAGCGGGCGGCAATCGGCCACACTGCGGATCATATCGCCCGACCACGAGACCGTGGTCAGCGGCCCAACACGATTCGCGGTCTCAATCGAGCCGGCATCGGCAATCTCGACGGTCCGGACTGTCACGTTCACGGTTAATGGGCGGCTGGCGTGCACGGTCGAGAAGCCGCCGTTCGCGTGCTCGTGGGATCCGGGTGATGTGGTTCGCGCCTATCAAGTCCGCGTAGTCGCCGCGCTCGCAGACGGCAGCACCCTCAAAAACAGCGTCTGGACCAAGGATCTCGGCTTCACTGAACACGCCCGCACCGAGGCCGTGGTCGTGCCGGTGATCGTCACGCACGGCGGACAGTTCGTGCGGGGACTGAAACAGAAGGACTTCGAGGTCGTCGAGGATGGCGTCAAGCAGTCGATCGCGACGCTGGTCGATGAGAATTCGCCGCTCGACCTGGTGCTGGCGATCGACGTCAGCGGAAGCATGGAGCATGCCCTCCCCGACGTGAAGGTCGCCGTCAAGCAGCTGCTCTCGAGGCTGCGGACGGGAGACGCCGCGACGATTATCGGCTTCAACGATACGATGTTCCTGGCTGCCGAGCGCGAGAAAAATCAAGCGGAGCGAGAGCGGGCGGTCGACCTGCTGGAATCCTGGGGAGGGACCTCCCTGTACGACGCCACAGTACCGAGCGATCGACCTCGTCAGCCGGGGATGGGGGCGGAAGGGCATCGTGATTTTTTCCGACGGCGACGATCGCAATAGCATCACGACACGCGAAGCGGCCACTGCGCGCGTGCAGGCGAGCGACGCCATGCTGTACACGGTGGGGTTCGGAGGCGGCGCGACTGTCCCCGGACTCAAGATGAAGCTCGAGAGCTACGCGCGCGCCACCGGCGGACGTGCCTTCTTCCCGCAGCGCCCACAGGATCTCAACAACGTGTTCGACGAAATCGTCGCGGAGCTCGCCAATCAGTACGTGCTGACATATTCATCGACGAACCTGAAGCAGGACAACAGCTGGCGAAACATCAAGGTACGAGTCACGAACGGCAAGTACAAAGTCAGGCATCGGGACGGATACCGCGCCCTGGTACCACAGCGCGCCGGGAGGTAATCATGCGGACAGCCAGCGGCATTTTCGCTCTTGCGGTCATCGCGGCGGCTGTCGGCCTGGAGGGCATACCTGTGCTTTCCGCGCAGCAGCCCCGCCCGGAGCAGATCCCATCGTTCCGGAGCGGCGTCGAGGTGGTCACCATCGACGTCACGGTCGTCGACAAACAGGGGCAGCCGCAGCGCGGGCTCACGCCCGCCGACTTCACCGTCTTGGTCGCCGGCCAACCCCGTCGCGTCGTGACCGCGGAATTCATCGACCGCAGCGCCCAAGCCATTGCGGCCGCTCCACGGATCGAGGGCGCAACGGTCAGCACCAACGAAGGAACCGGCGCGGGACGCTTGTACGCGTTCGTGGTCGATCAGAACACGCTCGACCTGGGAAGCGCGCGCCGCGTGACCAACTCCGTCGCGCCATTCTTCTCGCGACTGACGTTCGCCGATCGAACCGCGCTGATGCTGATGCCGGTGGGACCGAACATCTCGTTCACCTGGGCGCACGATCGCATTCGAGAGGGTTTGCAGCGGGTCACGGGACTGGGCAGGCCGATCACCGGCTGGGAGTACGGCAGCCTGGCTGACGCGCGCGACATCACAAACCGTAACATGATCGCGCTGCGAACACTCGGCGAGCGCGAGTGCGGAACGGCCGTGGCGTCCGGGTTCGGGTCGGCGCCTTCGCCGGGGTCAGTCGGCGCATCTCCCTCGCCGGCGCCACCCCCTTCCGGGGGGGCCGGCGGTGGAGAATCGAGCGGCGGAGGGGGCGCGGCTCCCGCACCGGCGGCTCCAGCGGGTGGTGGTGGCGGCGGTAGCGGTGGCGGTGGCGGTGGCGGCGGTTCGACGACGTCACGCAGCGGGTCAAGTGGATCGTTCGGCACGAGCTCCTGCACGCGCGAGATCCAGATGCAGGCGGAATCGACGTGGCGATCGGCGCTGATGACGTCGCACTCGAGCATTGCCCAGCTGCGACAGTTTCTCGGGATGCTTGGACAGGTCCGCGGAGACAAGACGGTGATTCTGATCTCCGGCGGATGGCCGCTGGATGAGCGCGATGAGGTCCCGACGCTCTCGACCGTCGCTGCGGAGGCGGCCGGCGCCGGTGTGAGAATCTTCACGATCTACGTGCCCACCTCGACGTTCTCGGCCGACCGGCGGTTGATGACCTCGACCCCGCTCGCGGACAACTATCTCCACTCAGGTCCTCTGGAAACGCTCGCGGCCATGACGGGCGGTGGCTCATTTCGAGCCGAAGTCGGGGCCGAAGCGGCGTTCGAACGACTCGGACGCGAGCTGTCCGGGTACTACCGGCTCGCCATCGAGAAGGATCCGGGCGATGCGAACGGCAAGGACCGCCACATGAAGGTTCAGGTGCGGAATGGACTGACCGCACGCGCACGCGAGATTTTCGATGTGCACGCGTATGAGGATCGCGACTGGGCGGCGCGCATGGGATACGCGCTCGAGGGCCCGGTTCTCGCCACGGAGATCCCTGTCCGGGTCACGAATTATCTTTCGACCGACAACGACAACCCGTCCCACCTGAAGCTCGTGATCACGGGCGAAGCATCGCGCCTCCAAGCCGGAAACGCGACGCTGCGCGTGCTGGTCAGCGACATCGACGGAAAGAGGATCGCTGGCGGCGAGTTGCCGTTGCCCCACGGCAACGAAGCCACGCTGCCGTTCTCGACCAACATCGCCGTTCCGCAAGGAAGCTACATCGTTCGCGTCGTGGTCATGGACAGTGCCGGACGGATTGGATCGGTCGATCACAAGGCGGACGTGCTCGACACGCGATTCGGCTCACTTTCGGCGAGAGGCCCCATGTTTGTGCGAGTGCCCCGCGGTGAGGCGGCCATCCCGCAGCTCGTGCTCGATACCGTCAATCAGGATGAACGGCTCGCGCTGGAGGTCGATCTCGAAGGCGATCCTTCTCGAATCGAGAAAACCGACGTCGAATTCGAGATCGCTCCGACGACCGATGGTCCAGCGCTCCTGCGCGCGCCGGCCGCCATCTCGCGAGGATCGCGCGACGGGTCGGCCATTGCCCAGGGCGTCGCGGATATGCGCGTGCTGCCCGCGGGATCATATGTCGTCCGCGCACGGATCAAATCGCCCGCAGACGATGTCGCTGAGGTGCGCCGCGGCATCTCGGTCGTCGGTGCGTCACGGGCGCTTGCGGCGGCACCTCCGGTGGCTCCGTCAACGATGTCGAACCGTCCGGCTCCCGCCACATCCGCCATGCGGCTGCCGGTGGCAGGCGCGCCACCATTCACGATGAATGAGGTGCTCGCACCCGAAGTCCTGACGACGTTCCTCGATCACGTCGCCGCCAGACCCGATGCGTCGTCGCCGGCCGTGCGGCAGGTTCTCGAGCGGGCGCGGACGTCCGGTCTTGCAGGTCTCGAGGTGCCGGACTCAGTCAAAAAAGATTCTCCGGTCGGTGCATTTCTCAAAGGCCTGACGCTCCTCCACCAGAACAAGCCTGGACCGGCGGAGGAGGAGTTCAAGACGGCGATGGCCGGATCGATCGATTTCTACCCCGCAATGATTTATCGAGGGGCCTGCTACGCCGCAGCCGGCAAAGACAAGGAAGCCGCGAGCATCTGGCACACGGCGCTGATTCGCGAAGGAGACGTCGCGGCGCTCCACATCATGCTGGCCGACGCGCAACTTCGCCAGGGGCGTGGCGATTTGGCGATCGACGACCTGACCACGGCGCACACACGCTGGCCGGACGATCTGGCCCTGACGCGCCGCTTCACGATCGCGGCGCTCCTCGCCGGACAGCGGCTGGAGGGGCTTCGCGCGATCGACGAGCTGATCGAGAAGAAGGCTGACGACGAGGCATCGCTGGCGATTGCGCTCCTGGTCCTGTACGACGCATTCGAGAGCGGCCAGGCAGTCGAAAGCCTGGAACTCGACCGCACGCGCATGGTGCGGCTCGCGGACAACTACCGCGCGCGCGGTGGCGCGTCTCAGGCGCTCATCGATACGTGGCTCGCGTCAGCGGCGAAGAAGCAGTAGCGATTAGAAGCGCGGAGAATCCTTCCGCGTTCCCGACGGTGTCCGCCCCGAGCACGGCGGCGCTCCCGTTGTTGGGATCGCCCGAGCGTGACGTTGTTCTGCCCTTCGGCATTCACCGTGACCGTGTTTTCGAGACCGCCGACTTCGAGATGAATATCGGCCAGACCCGTGCCGGCCGCGCGAAGAACGATCCCCGTGCGTTGGACTTTCTTGAAGCCGCTGAGGCTCGCCGTCACGGTATAGGGCGCAGGTTCGAGACGCAGCGGTTTCACCTGTCCTTGTTAACGCAGCTCAGCCTTGCAGAATGAGCCCTTGACGCGGCAGGCCGGCTGGCGCGACTCTGCCCTGATCATGCGAGCAGCGATTGCGGTTTGGGTCGTCGTGTGCGCGGCGGCTTTGATGTCTCAGATGCCTGCTTCGAGCGTGCGCGTCTGGCAGGGAACGCTGCAGATTCCGACATACACAGAAGGTCCGGCCAATCCAAACCCGCCGTTCGATTTGTTTTCTTTCGGTCGATTCAACTACCCGTATCCGATCCGCGACGCGCTGACGGATCGGCGCGAATCTATCGCGTGGCGCACGCTGAACCTGGAGAACGAATACCTACAGCTCACGGTACTGCCGGACCTCGGCGGGCACATCTACCGCTGTCTCGACAAGCGCACGGGGCGAGAGATGTTCTATGCCAACACGGCCATCAAAAAGGCGCTCATCGGCTATCGCGGGGCATGGGCCGCGTTCGGCGTCGAGTTCAACTTTCCCGTGTCACACAACTGGATGTCGATGTCGCCGGTGGACTTTGCCACCATGCAGCATCCGGATGGCAGCGGATCGATCTGGGTCGGCAACGTTGACCAGGTATACGGAGCCCAGTGGCGCGTGGAGCTTCGACTCGATCCTGGACGGTCGGTGCTCGAACAGAAGGTTGATCTTTATAACGCCGAGCGCGGCGCGACATCGCTATTACTGGTGGAACAACGGGGCCGTGCAGGTCTGGGACGATTCACATCTCGTGTATCCGACCGAACTGATGGCAACGCATGGGTTCACGCGGATCGAACCATGGCCCGTCGACAACCAGGGCCGAGACCTGAGCGTAATTCGGAACCAGGCCGATGGGCCGGTCTCGCTTTTCACCTATGGCACACGAGAGGGATTCGTCGGAGTCTATCATCCGCACACTCAGAGTGGCACCGTGCACGTCGCCGCACCATCGGAACTTCCCACGCATAAGGTCTGGTCATGGGGACACGATCGCGATGCGGCCGAATGGCGTACGGCGCTCTCCGACGACGACAGCGCATATGTCGAGCTGCAGGCCGGTTTGTTTCGCAATCAGGAGACCTACGCGTTTCTTGAACCGCAAGAAACAGTGCACTTCTCCGAGTACTGGGTGCCGGTCAGAAATCTCGGAGGGGATCACCCGCGCGAATGCCGACGCAGTCCTCCACATGGACCGGACCACATCGACGCACGTTCGAATTGCGCTCGACGTCACGCGCGACGTGCCAAACGCTCGCGTCACAATCCGGGCAGGGACGACCCCGTTTGAGAACCGGCTGTCGCTGTCTCCCCGCGAGACGTGGCGCTGGGAAGGCGAGGCGGCGAGCAACGTCGTCGTGTTCGACGTCACGGATGCAGCTGGCCAGCCGGTCATATCGCATACGGAAAATCAATTCGACCGAACGCGTGCCGCCGACGCGCAGGTCGGCCCCCAACCCCCTCCACCGCTCGCGCGCGGAGTGCTCGCGGCCGACGACATCATCGATCGGGGCCGGACAGACGAGCTGGAAGGACGCCGGCTGATCGCAATGTCGCGCTACGAGAAGGCGCTAGTTGAACATCCCGACAGTCTGTCGCTGCTGAAGGCAGCGGGCCGGCTGGCGGTGTCGCTGGGGTGGGCGGACTCGGCGTCAGCCGCTTCCGTGCAGAGCATCCGCTGGCTCGAGCGCGCGCTGGCGCGCAACACCACGGATGTCGAGGTGCAGTATTACCTCGGCCTCGCGCTTGGCGGTGCGGGACGGTCGAGCGAGGCTCAGCGCTGTTTCGAATCCGCGCAACGATTCCGAACCTCGCACGTGGCCGCCGGCCTCGAGCTCGCCCGCCTGCTCGCGCGCGAGGGCCGGACGGAAACCGCGCGGTCGCTGCTGTCGATGGCGGCAGCGGCGTCTCCGCGCGCCACAGTGCCCCGGGCGTTGAACGTATCCCTGCTTCGTCTCGGCGGCCACGTCGAAGAAGCGCGGGAGCACGCACGACAGACTCGCGCGCTCGACCCGACTAGCAGTTTCATCCGATACGAGCTCACGCTGCTGGGAGAATCCGATCCGGATCTCTGGACACACCTGGGTGTTGATGCCAACCGCGTGCTCGATCTGGCGGATCAGTATCTCTCGATCGGCGCGTACAACGATGCCGTGGCGCTGCTGGCGCGGCAGTATCCGTCGGTGGATGAACCGGTTCGCGAGCCCGGTGCGATACCGCCGGCTCAATCGCCGCTCGTTGCGTACTACCGGGGATACGCACGCCACCAAGCGGGCGGCGATCCGGCGTCTGATTTCAAGACGGCGCAGGCGCTTCCCGCGGCCTACGTTTTTCCAAACCGCCGTTCGTCGTACTTGGTGTTGAACGACGCGCTCAAGGCAGATCCCGACGATGGGATGGCGCGATTCCTTCTTGGTTCGCTCTATCTGTCGAGTGGTCTCGTCGAGCCGGCGATCGAGGCATGGCGGCAGGTCAGAAGAGGCCGGCCGAACACGCCCGTGCTCCATCGCAACCTGGGGTTTGCGCTGCTTCAACGTGCTGAATACAACGAAGCGCGTGCGGTGCTCGAGGAGGGACTCACTGCTGACAACGCCAACGTCGAGGTCTATCTGGGACTCGACGGAGTGTTAAGTGCCCTCGGTGAGTCTCCGCGCGACCGTGCGGCCGCTCTTCGGCGCTACCCCGCGAGCGGCACGACGACGCCAGCATCGCTCGTCTTCAAGGCGGCGCTTGCAACCGCTGAAGCGGGCGACGAGGCGAGCGCCGAGCGGCTGTTCCACGATCGTTTCTTCCCGCGGGAGGAGGGAGGGACAAGCGTGAGAACTGTGTATACACAGGTGCGGCTGATTTCAGCGACGGTCGCCGCGAGCAGAGGACAGTGCGAGACAGCGCTGCGGATACTGGACGCCTTGTCGAACGAGCAGCCCGGGATCTCATTCACGGCCGGCGGACTGTCAGACGTTATCGCCGCTCCGGCGCTGTCGCAACAGGCCGCCTCCGTCGAATCGGCATGCCATAGAGTGGCGGCAGCGCGGACCAGGTGGGAGGGCCTGGCCCGCGCCCTCGCGGCCGACGGCGCACCTATGACGCTGGCGATCGCCGACTCGGCACGGAGTCGGCTTGGGCGGCCGCGGACGGCTGCCGAACGGGCGCGACTGGAGCGTGCGCTCGAGAGCGCAACCCTCACGCTCGAATCGGCAGGGACCAACAATCCCGGACTGATCGAGTGCGCCCGTGGCTCATTGCTGGCCGCATTGGGACGACCGAGCGAGGCGCGAGCCTCGCTGCGCCGGGTGTTCACCTATCCGGATCGCGGGCTATCCCACGTGCTCGCTCGTGCCGCGATCGCTTCTCTGCCGAGTGAGCCTCGTGAAAGGCGGCGCCAATCGCCATGACTCAGTCTCACTCGACGACCGTTGGCCGTGAGTTACCCCCAGTCAGTTGGGGTCTGACCCCCACGCGGGGTCTGACCCCCAACCGGGGCGTGACCCCCAACCGGGGTCTGACCCCCAGCCGGGGCCTGCCCCCAAGCCGGGGTCTGACCCCCAACCGGGGTCTGACCCCCCAACCGGGGTCTGACCCCCTGCGCGCGAGCCCACAGGGGTCTGACCCCCAGGAGCAGCCGCGCTCGTGGCGGCATCCGGACAGCGTTGGCGCTATCGATTGGAATCACTGGCGTCGCCCTGATGCTGACGATATGTGCGACACCTGCAACGGCGGCCGTGCGGCGCGTGTGGGTCGTCAACGATGGGGAGAAGATCGAGCGCGACGTCGTGAACCATCCAGCCAGTGCGCGCAATTCCGCGTGGGATGGACACCTCGCGCACGTATTCGGCGCCCGGAACGAAATCGTCGCGTTCCAGGTCATCATCGAGGCAGACGCGCGCGGGATTGACGCCCTGTCGGTTCACCTCACCTCCCTCACCTCATCGCGCGATCGCATCGTCTATCGCGAACCATCTGCCGACCCGACGGAGTATGCCGGTCGCCCCATTCAGCTCTTCACGGAGCACTACATGTATGTGGCGACGCCGTCGTATGCCTCCTGGGTGTACAGACCGTAACGGTCCCGCGGCGCCTGCCCATCCCACTGGATGGAAACCGGTGCAGCTGGTACCCGAGAATGCGCGGCCGGATCGCGGCGGGCTGCCGATGAAGGTTCGCCCCTCCGAGAACCAGGGCATCTGGATTGAGGTGTACATCGATCGCCATCGACTCCCGGGTCTCTACAAAGGCACGATCGACGTGCGCGCCGACCGCGTCCGCCGAAGTATTCCAATCGAGCTCGAAGTGTTCGACTTCACCCTTCCTGATGAAAACAGCATGCACGCGATGCTGTTCTATTCGAGCGACCAGCCCGAGCTCTATCACGGCCGTAACCTCGACCCGGCGTATCACCGGCTCGCCCACCGCAATCGCGTCGAGTTCGTGCAGGCCTACGACGAGCAGACGCTTCCGCGAGTATGGGACCGGTTCTCCGGCGCGGACTTCACGCGCGATCGTGGTTACGAAGGACCTGGGGAAGGAAAAGGTAACGTGATCGTCCCACGAACCTTCTACGGGCCGGGACGGGATTTCGACGAGCGCGCGTCCGCATGGGCCCACAGCGATGCGTGGATGACGCTCCTGCGCGAGAAGCTGCCGCATGCCATTACTTTTCTCTACATGCCGGACGAACCGCGCGCCCCGGAATACCCACGCATCCGTGCTCTTGCTGACAACATCCACTCGAATCCAGGTCCGGGTCGATCCCTGCCAGTGTTCGTGACCAGCACGTACGTCGATGCGCTCGATTCGGCGATCGACATCTGGTGCTCGGGGCCCAAGGGTTTTTATCTCGACCGCGTCGCGAGCGAACGCGCCAGAGGTCGAGAGTACTGGTTTTATAACGGCGGTCGTCCGGCCGGGGGAGCGATCACCATTGATGCGCCCGCAACCGACGCTCGTGCAACGATCTGGGCTGCGTTCAAGCACGACGTCCGGGTCTACTTTTACTGGCATGCCGTGCACTGGCGACACAACTCGCAGAAGCAGGGCGAGCGTAACCAGAACGTGTGGGCCGACAGCATCACCTTCGACAACCGTCGACAGCCGAACCGATCGGCCGAGGATGCCGGGTACATCCATGGTGATGGCGTGCTCGTGTATCCCGGAGAAGAGCGCCTTCACGCTGAGGAGGACCGTGGCGTGCCTGGGCCCATCGCGACGATCCAACTGGCAAATTTCAGGCGAGGTCTACAGGATCATCAATACCTGACGCTCGCGCGCAAGCTCGGTCTGGATGACGCTGTCGCCAAAGCGCTGCAGACGATCGTGCCTCGCGTGTTCTCGGATGCCGGCGCGCGCGTCAGTTTTCCGGAATCGGGCGATCCCTATGAGGCCGCGCGGCTGGAGCTTGCGCGCGCCATCACGAACACCATTTCTCGCCAGCGGCGCGTGCATTGACGCATCCGCCGTGCTGAACCCCGGGTTCCACCCTCACTCGAGCTCCAGTCGGTCGTGGGCCCAGGATATCGGAATCGCCCGTGCGTCGCGCACCCGCGGATCCCGGGTCCCGGATCCCGCATCCCGGCTGCCGTTCTCCTCCTCACACTAATTCAGCGCGATTTCACAGCGAGCTGAGTACTTGATTCGGGTCGGTCACCTAGAGTGACCACATGGCCCGTCTCGCTGGATTCGCACAGGTTCTCTTCGCGGCGGCAGTGCTGCTGGAACCGCAGGGCGCGGGATCTCAGCCAGTTTCTTCCGCGACCGCGTCGTCGCATGAGCGCGACGCATCCGCGCTCCGGGCACGAGGCCTCGAGCTCGGATACAACCTCGACTACGAACAGGCGCTTGACGCGTTCCGCGACGCCATAGCCGCGGATCCGACACACCCGGCCGGCTACCGCCTCACCGCTGCGACGATGTGGATCAACGCCCTTTTACGACAAGGCGCGGTGACCGCGGACGACTACCTCGGGCAAGTAAGATCCGACGTCACTCGACAACCGATGCCGCCGGATCTCGACCGCGGCGTTTCATACCAACATCGATCGAGCGCTCTCGCTCGCGGAACAGCGCCTTCAGGAACGACCCAACGATGCCGACGCCCATTTTCAGCTGGGCGCCGCCTATGCCTTTCTGACGACCTACAAGGCCACGGTCGAAGGGCACGTCGTCGGCGGATTCCGCACAGCACGACGAGCCTACAAGGAGCACGAGCGTGCCTTGACGCTCGATCCGCGCAGGAGCGATGCCGGGCTGACGGTAGGACTGTATCGCTACGGCGTGTCGACACTCTCACCGCCACTGCGCCTGCTGGCTGGTCTCGTGGGCTTCGAGGGGGGACGAGCGCGAGGACTTGCATCTCGTTGAACAGGCCGCTCGGTATCCGAGCGACATCCAGACCAATGCGCGATTCACCCTCATCGTCATCTACAACGGGGAGCACCGGTATGAGGAGGCCTTGCAGGTGATCCACGACCTGCAGCAGCTCTACCCGCGAAATCGCTTGCTGTGGCTGGAGGCCGGGAGCACCGCACTGAGAGCCGGACGGTATGAAGAGGCGCGGACCGCGATTGAAGACGGCATGGAGCGCCTGGCGCGGGATCCACGGCCGCGCGCCTACGGGGAGGAGGCGCGGTGGCGCTATTACCACGGCGCCGCGCTCGTCGGGCTTCGCCGCGTCGAGCAGGCCGAACGCGAGCTGAAGATGGTACTCACGATGGAAGCGGCCGAGTGGCTTCGCGGGCGTGCCCACAAGGAACTGGGAAAAATCGCGGATCTTGCCGGCGATCGGCAGCGTGCCATCTCGGAATACCGCACCGCAAACCGCGTCTGCCGGGAGCAGCACGACCCCGCGTGCGCTCAGGAAGCGACGGCGCTGATCTCGTCGCCATATCGACAGGATCGAACCGGAGGGTAACGTGGTCAAGGTGTACGGCTTTGGCACGAAACGGCTGATCGGCATCGTCTCCGTCACGCTGCTGATTGCGTTCTGGGCGATCGCATTCTCGGGCGCGAGCTCGGCGCACTCGACGGCAATTCCGCGTTCCGCGCTGAGGGCGAGCTTCGAATCCGATATGCGCAATGTCGTTTACCGCTGGTCTCCAGATGACCCACGATCCGAAGAAGAGAAGCGGACCGCGCTCTTCGACTTCGTCTACCAGACCTACGACAGTTCCGCGTGGATTCCGCAGTCGCTCTTTGACGGGAACCTGGCCACGCAGGCGATCGTTGGAGACGTGAACACGATCGTGCGCGACAAGGTCGGGCTCGTCCTGTGGCGAGAGAACTCGCGGGTGGCGGCGTTCGGGATGGCGCCAAACGCCGTGCCTGGAGAGCCGCTGAAGTGGACGGTCAACTGCATCACCTGTCATACGGCCGAGATCGACGGCGTTGTGTACTTCGGCGCGGGAACGAAAACCTTCGACGACAAGTGGCTTGGCGACGCGCTCAAGGTGCTCACGAACGAGCGCTGGCGTGGAGTGATCCTGCACAACCCGCACGATGAGGCGTATGCGGCGGCGGCCAACAGAATCCTGAACAGCCATCACCACGACAAGATCGATTCGTTGACGCGCGCGCGATCGACCGCGTTTGCGGCGTCGCACGTCGAGCTCTACATGCGGCCGCATCAGGGCGCGATGCCCGCAAACAACGCGGTCGGTCGAGGCGACGTCAAGACGCCGCCGTTGTGGCATACCGCAGCCAAGATACAGTCCGGCCGTTGGTACACCGATGGCAGCTTTCACGGACGGGTCCCGATGATGGCGTCGTCGATGGAGCTGGAGAAAGATCGACCGTTCGACGCGCTCGTTCAGACGGTGATTCCGACGATCAAGCAGGAATTCGATTCGGTGATCACTCACCTGCGTCCACCGCCCTATCCTTACACCATCGACCGTGCGCTGGCTGAGAAAGGCCGGCAACTGTTCTACTCGAAGGAAATGCGTTGCTCGAGATGCCATGGCGAGTACGATGGTCGCGGCAACGTCAGGTGGCCGGGCGTGCACACCGATGTGGAGACGGACCGTGGACGCCGCGATGTGGTGTCGGAGGGGTTCATCGAAGCATTCGACGCGAGCCCGCTCGCGGCCGAAGGCACGCTGGAGACGAGCGAAGGCTATGCGGCGACGCCGTTGACCGGGGTGTGGGCAAATTATCCATACCTTCACAACGGCAGCGTTCCAACGCTTCATGATCTGCTTGGACCGGTTTCCGAACGCCCGGCGATCTTCAGCGTGATGGCCGCGAGGAATTTCGATCGGGATAGAGTGGGACAGGTCCTTTATCCTGATGCCGATAGTGCGCGCCTCGGCGAGCCGCAGCTGCTGCACAGGTTCGGCGCGGATCGAAACTGGTTCAACACCGCGCGTGACGGCTGTGGGAACGGCGGGCACGACATGTGGTCCCGCATCAGAACGGACGAGAACCGGCGCGCGCTGATCGAGTATCTGAAGACGCTGTAGTGTCCCGAGGGTACTGCCATCGAATCGTACGAGGCGATCGTCGTGGGCGCCGGCCCCTCCGGGCTGGCGTCGTCACGCGAACTGACCCGCGCCGGCATTCATCATCTCGTGCTCGAGCGAGGGGACGCGATCGGACACGTGTGGGCCAACCTCTACGAGGGACTTGTTCTGCACACCGGGAAACATCTGTCTGCGCTGCCAGGTATGCCGTTCCCGCCGTCCACCGCGCTCTTCCCGACGCGCAGTCAATTCCTCGGCTATCTCCGCCGCTACGCCGAGACGTTCCGGTTGCCGGTACGGACGGCGTCGGAGGTCACGACCGTGCGGCCGGACGGACAAGAGTGGGTGATCGATCTCGGCGACGGGCAGTCGCTGCGCGCGCGTGCGGTCGTGGTTGCAACCGGCATCGTGTCGAACCCGTATGTCCCTGACCTTCCGAACCGCGCGCGGTTCAGGGGACGAATCATCCATAGCGTCGAATACCGGCGCCCTCAGCCTTTCGCGAATCGCCGGGTCCTGGTGGTAGGTGCGGGCAACTCCTCAGGTGAGATCAGCGCGGAGCTGGCCAGGGCCGGAGCCCACGTGACCGTGGCGATTCGGTCCGGCGCCCGCGTCGTCCCGCGCGAGATGTTCGGCATTCCGATTCAATATTTCGGCGTCGCGCTCCGACCCCTGCCGACGTCATGGCTGCGCCGGGCGATGTCGATCACGGGCGCGATTTCAGAACGGATTCGAGGTCCCTCTCCCCTGCCGCCTCCGGCGGATTCACCATGTTCGGCAGTGCCTCTGATTGGGTTTTGCCTGACCGACGCCGTCAAGGCCGGACGCATTCAGCTGAAGCCGGGTGTGTCGGAGTTTACGGCTGACGGTATGCGCTTTTCAGACGGCTCGGAACAGACATTCGACACGATCATTCTGGCGACAGGATACCGCGCTGCGCTCGGGATGCTCGGCGATCGCATCGGGCGCGATCGCTGCGGCTTTGCGGCGCGCCGCGATCGCGTGAGCAGCGCCGATTGCCCTCACCTGTATTTCGTCGGCCACAACTACGATGTCGCCGGCGGCCTCCGCAACATCGCGCAGGACTCGCGCATTGCGGCCCGGCTCATCGCGAAAGAGTCGAGTGGTAGCGACCGAAGGTATAGAGAAAAGCCGCAACAACTGAATGGAAGATGATGGGAATCGTTCCACCGAACCAGCGCTGATCGGGCCGCCGCCACATCCAGATCACATAGCGCACGACCATTCCGCCGAAATACAGATAGCTGAACCAGACGACGCCGCGGCCCATGTCCGGACGTCGAGGGTCGATGAAAGGGCCCTGGCCACGCAGGAAGTCCGCCGAGATCCACAGCATCAACGTCAGTACAACAATCTGTCCAACCAGCAGCATCGGGTACGGTAGTAATCCGGACTGCCACTGCTCCATCGGAGGGAGCCACCGTGGCGCGCGCAGCACGACAACGAGCTGCCCGACGACACGCAGCACCAGCAGCACGGTGAATAGCCAGAGGAAGTACGTGGCGACCATCACTCAGGGGGCAATGGTATGTGATGCGAGGGTGGTAGTTCCGCCAGCGGACCAATGTGCCCGTGGGCCGTGGAATCGTCCTCTCTGCGCGCTCCGCGTCTCTCCGCGTGAGATCCGACGGAGGGAAGGGTAATTGCGTCAGACGCCGGCGGCGGCGCGGCGGTGCGGTGCGTTCCAGCGTGCGAGGGTCGCGACCGCGGCGATCAGCGAGCCGGCATCGATCGGCTTGGAAAGATGCAACTGGTAGCCGGCGTCAAGTGCTTCCTGACGATCTTCTTCGCGCGCGAAAGCCGTGAGCGCCGCCGCGGGGACCGATGCGATCGGGTTGTCGACGGCGCGCACCCTTCGGATGAGCGAATAGCCATCCTCCCCAGGCATCGCGATATCGGCGAGAAGCACGTGAATGTTGTGCTGCTGAAGCATCTGCATCGCCTCGGGCGCTGACCCGGCCGTCAAGACGGTCGCGTCGCAGCTCTCCAGATGCGCCGCCACGACGTGCCGGCTCTCGTCGTCGTCGTCCACGACGAGCACCGACAATCCCCGGAGCGAGTTCTCTTCCTTGATCGCGGGATCGACAATCTCGTCGCTCGCGCGCCGGTGATGTCGCACAGCGACGATGGGGAGCCGAACCGTGAACACGGCCCCGCGTCCGTGGGGATTGTTTTCGGCCGTCACCGTGCCGCCATGTGCCTCGACGATCTGCTTCACAATCGACAGTCCCAGACCCAGGCCGGCGTGGGTGCGCGTCGTGGAGGCATCCGCCTGGCGGAAAGGTTCGAACACGTGCGGCAGGAACTCTGGAGGTATGCCTTCGCCGCTGTCAGCGACGACCATCTCAGCAGTACCGCCAGACGTGTGAAGCCGCACGCGAACGACGCCGCCTTCATGCGTGAACTTCACGGCGTTGGAGAGCAGATTCCAGATGACCTGCTGCAGCCGCGAGCTGTCCCCGAACACCGTGCTCAATCCCGGCGAGGACTCGACGACGACCTCGATGTGCTTGGCCTCGAGCACCGGCTGCACGACCGCGACCGCGCCCTGCACGATCTCTGTCAGATCGACCGTGCTTCGCTCGAGCCGCAACTTGCCGGACATGATGCGGGCGACATCGAGGAGCTCGTCGATGAGCTGTGCCTGCCGTTTCGCGCTGTCGAGAATCGCGCGCGACGCGCGACTGCTCTTCGTCTCGTCGAGCTTGCGGCTCTGCAGCAGCTCTGCCCATCCGAGGATGGCGTTCAAGGGTGTGCGAAGCTCGTGTGACACGACCGCGAGAAACTGGTCCTTCAGGCGGTTCGCCTGCTCGGCTGCTGAGCGCGCCGCGTGCTCACGGTTCAACAGCTGCCGGCGAGCGTCCTCGAGCCGCGTCATATCCGCCAGCGTCTTCGCGAGCCGCTCCTTCTCCTGCGCGAGCGCCTGCTCCGCATTCAACGCTTGACGGAGTGCCTCGAGCGTCTCCACGTGGAGCTTCTGCGTCTCCTGAACGTGACGTCGCTGATCCGCAAGACGGCCGACGAAAATCTCGTAGGTGCGGTAGGTGAGGTACACGGGGGCCAGAAGGAGCAACGCCTCCCAGTGGCGGCCTCGCTCGATGACCAGCGCGGCAAGCGCTCCGGCACTGCCGGCGACCATGAAGCTCGGCGCGCTCCAGAGAAATTCATCGTGCCAGACATGCCACCAGCTGCGGCCGGATGACAGGGCAATCGCGCCTCCGACGAGGCTGGTGTTCACCACGAAGTACGTAGCGATCGCGCCAACGAGCGGCTTGGCGATCGACGACAGGTCAATCGATCCCGGGGATCCGCCGAGAGACACGTACGCGAGGCCAGTCGCGACCATCGTGATCGCCTCGGCCGACATGCTGAACCCGGTGCGATAAAGCGGGTACGACTGCTTGACCCTGAATGTGCACTGCATCCACGCACCGGCGACCGCGACAACGACGGCGGGGCCAGCGCCGAGCAGCAGAAGCGTCATGAGATCCGCCGCGTACGACACGGACAACGTCGAGCCACTTGACAGAGACAGAGGCAGCGTCACCTTCCACGCGGACGTGACACAGGCAAGCAGGAGCAGAGAGGCGAGAAGAATCGGATCGGGATACGAATGCGGCAGCGCCACCACGAAGACTGCTGCGCCCAGGACTGTCACCGCCGCGACGTAAGCCTGAGCGGTCCGCGGCAGGCCGTGCCATGCGAGCGGATCAGAGATCTGTCGAGCGACCGCCGCCAGGGGCATTCTATCCGACCTTCTTCCAGATCACCGGTTCACAATCGGGGTCACTGCAGCTCGTTCCCCAGACGACGGTGTCTTCATCGCTCGTACCCCACACGACCGTATCTTCGTCGCTGGTGCCCCACACGACGGTATCGCCCTCGTCGTTCGTCCCATATACGCTGCCCGTCCACGGCATCTGGCAGTCCGCACCACCGCACGCAGGTCCCCACACGACGTTCACTGTGCGGCTCTGCCCCAGCCGCCACGGGCCGGCGATCGATTGGCACATCACGTCGCCGCAGACGACGCCCCATTCGACGGACTGTCCGCCCAGGGTCACCCACGCGCCCCATCTCACATCGGTCGTCCAGGCGTTCGCCGTTCCGGTGAGGTGTCCACCACGCACGAGCTGATTGCCCCAGATGATTGATTTCGACCAGGCCGTGTCGTCGGGGTAGCCACCCGACGAGGGTGATACGAAATACTTCGCGAGCTGTACCGCGCCGAGCGCATTCAGGAAACCAGCTCCCTGCGTGAGTGGATCGTACCCGCCGTGAACCTCCGCGGTGTATTGGAGGATCGCTTTCACGGCATTGGGAGTCAACGACGGGTTCGCCTGCAGCATCAGCGCAACGGTCCCGGTCACCACGGGCGCCGCCATGCTCGTTCCGCTCAGGCTCAGGTACGGCAAGTAGGACGTTGCGACAGTGCCCCGAAGAAGATAGGGTGCCCGCGTCGAATACAAGCCGCTTGCCGGAACACTCAGCGACTCGATCCCGACACCGGGTGCCACGAGATCCGGCTTCGCGCCGGCATCGATGGCCGCGGGCCCACGCGAACTGAACGACGCCATGATGTCGTCATCGCGACTAACGGTTCCCATGTGGCTGGACGCGCCAACCGTCAGCACCGACGGGGCATTTCCTGGCGCAGTGATCCCGCCGTGTCGCGTGCGTCCGTCCGGACCGCGTCCGTTGTTGCCCGCCGCCGCGACAACAACGACCCCTTCCTTCACCACCGTCTCCGCCGCCACGGTGAGCGGATCCGTTTCGTACCGATTCGTACACGCCAGTAGCAACAGAGAGGTTGACGACGCGGATGTTCAGCTCATCCTTATGACTGGCGACGTAGTCGAGCGCCGCGATGACGTCACTGATGCGGCCATTGCCTTGCCCATCGAGCACCTTCAGGACCGTCAGTCGTACGCCCGGTGCGATACCAGTCCGTGCACCGCCGGAATCGTAGCCGTTGCCAGCAATGATGCCGGCCACATGGCTCCCATGTCCGTAATCGTCGTACGGGGTGGCCTGTCCAGCCACAAAATCCACGAAACGATCGACTCGCGGGGCACCGTTTGACCCCATCAGATCGTCAAGCGAGGCGGCCGAACCCGAATCAATCACCGCCACACCCACGCCAGTACCGTCGTACCCTAGATTTTGGCGAACCGCCGTGGCGCCCACGGTGGTTCCGGTTCGCTCCATGGCGCCGACAATGACGCGGTCTTCAGATACCTGCGCAACGCTCGGATTGCTGGCCAAAGCGATCAGAGCCGCATCGGGTAGATCGGCCACGTGACCACCAATCAGCTTGAGCTTTTTTCCGGGCGCTCCGCCGGCGCCACGGATTGCGTCTCCGACTTCAGTGTCCGAAGCGCCATTCACTCCGCGCACGATGACGCGCGAATAACGTTCGGGCATCAGTGCCCGACCGCGGAGCCCCTTGTCGATCTTCTGGAGCCCCGGCGGATCGTCTGTGAGCATCTGCGGGGTGGACGTCGACGGCCCCGCGATGGCAAGAAACAGGATCAGGGCGAGCAGTCTGCCGGACGTTGGGGAGGTGCGCATAGCAATGCTCATCAGGCGTAGCAACGGACGTACCGTTCAGCTGTCGATGGGGCCTAGTCGTTTTCTAGGGTTTTCTTCTGTTAATAGAGTTCGTGGAGATACGAAGAAAGCTGCGCTGTAAAAATCTGACCGGCCGCTGTATTGCGGCTCAACAGTTGTGCAAGCGGGTGCCAGCTCAGCCGTATCACTATGAATTCGGGATGCCGATCATTCTAAATCAAGATCGGCACTTCCTAAATCAATATCGGCACTTCGACGGATTTGATTTCACGAAATATGTCTTGAAGTTCGCGGCCTTGGGATCCATGCACCCCTCGAGGTTCAGCAACTCCACTTTTCTGAAATCGATCGGTGCGGTTTCAGCCTGCAGCGAAATGTAGCCGCCCGTCAGTGGCGTGCCGTCCACCTTGATCTTCGGGTCCGTCGGACTCGCGGCCCCTCCCCCGATCTGCGGCTTCGAATATTCGAGCACCGTTTCACCTTCGACGATGTGTTTGATGCTCTCGTCGCCGTGGGCAAGGACCTCGACGCGGACCCACTGATCGCCGTCGTACGTCTTGGATTTCGAATTCGTGCAATGCGGAGTGTAGAGCGCACCGTTCATGACGATGTTCGTGCCTGGCGTGCACACGTTTGCGGTGGGTCGAGGCTTCCCGTTGCTCAAGCCTCCGAGCAGCTGCACCTCGATTGAGATCGGGAAATCCTGATCCTTCAACATCGTCTGCGGTGCGGGCGAATGAATCATCAGCCCGTTGTTGCGGATCGCCCAGCCAAGGTCGGTGCGGTCCGTGTGCACCTGCTCCCCGACGAAGCGGTATTCGGCGGCGAGGAGATAGTACGAAAACGGCTCCTTGTAGAAAAGGTGGCCGAACTCGTCCGTAAACTTCTGCCACTTGTCGTAGCGCACCTTGAGGAGGCCGTCCTCGACACGAAACGTCTCGTTGAAGTTCTCACCGAGATCGTGATGAGCGAACTTCGGTGTCCAGTCCTTCAAATCGTGGCCGTTGAACAACTGAATCCATTCCTTTTCATCAGGGTTGTTTCTGGTGTTCGTTGCCCGTGTCTGCGCCAGCATGGCGACCGCGGCGCCAATCGTGCAAAACAGCAGAGCCACAAATGCGGTGGTCGTGAAACATCGCGGGCTGGAATGGCTGTTCATGCGCGGCATCATAAACCCATTCCCAATCGCAGGTGTGGGTCGCCGTGAGATTCCGCGAGAGTTCGTGGGTATGTGAGGATGCGCCTTGGCCGGGCGTCGGCCTCGACGCTGTATGCCGTCAGTACGATTGGTTTCGCGGCGGACTCACAACGCCATCCCGCCCATGGCGGGCTGTTAGGTTCCAAGACGCCTGATCGTTCCGCTACACGAGCGCCGGCTCCTCCTGTACAGATCGATTTCTCTTTGTATTTTCCGCGCGAGCCGGTCCAGGGCTTGGCGTCGCACGAAGGCACCGTGTAGTTGCTTCCACCCGCTGAGTCACTTGCTGCGACGCTTCCCTGCGGCGCACGGGCGCGGTTCACACATTCGCGCGGAAATGCAAGGCTGCCGCGAATCTGGCCGACACCTTGCCACGTCGCCAGCCACTCACAGCTTCCACACGGGGGACCACTATGAACACGAACAAGGTCGTGACGGGAGGGGTGTGGCTATGAGGCGACAACTCTCGGCATCGACATCAGCGATCCTGATCATGGCCGGAATCGCCTTATTCACCTTCCAGGTTCGGATCTCCTCGCAATCCACGTTGGTCGCCAAGGATCCCGGCGTACGGGGAGGAGCCGCCGGTGCTGGCGATCCAATCGCCGGATTGACTTCGCAGGAACAGGAGTACTTCAACGCAGGAAAAGCGGAGTTCGAAGAACCGGAGGAGATCGACGAAGGCATGGGGCCCCGGATGAATCTCGATAGCTGCGGGGGCTGCCACAGTCAGCCGGCGCTCGGCGGGACCAGCCCCGCCATCAACCCTCAAGTGGCCTTCGCCAACAAGAACGGCGGCACCGACACTCTTCCTTCGTTCCTGAGTCTGGACGGTCCGGTCCGCGAAGCGAGATTCGTCTCGAATCCGGACCGATCCCCTGACGGCGGTGTGCATGCGCTCTTCACGATCACCGGTCGCACCGGCGCGGAGGGCTGCACGCTGGCACAGCCGGACTTTGAAACGGCGGTGGCAAACAGGAACGTCATCTTCCGCATCCCGACGCCTGTTTTCGGAGCTGGTCTCATCGAGATGATTCCAGACGCCGCGCTGCTCGCCAATCAGGCCGGCACGGCGGCCGCCAGGAGCGCGCTTGGCATCCGTGGCCGCCCGAACTTCAGCGTGTCGGGTCGCACGGTATCGGGTCAGATGAACAACAACGGCAACGACGGAACGATCGCCAGGTTTGGATGGAAGGCGCAGAACAAGTCGCTGCTCCTCTTCTCCGGCGAAGCGTACAACGTCGAGATGGGGGTCACAAACGATCTGTTCCAGACCGAGCGGGACGAACAGTCCGAGTGCCAGTTCGCGTCGAACCCGAACAATGTTTCGGACCTGACGGCCGAGTCACCCGTGGGCATGATGAGCGCCATCGAGAAATTCACGATGTTCATGCGAATGACGGCGCCGCCCGTTCGGCCGACCACGACGCCTGGCGAAGCAGCCTCGATCACCAGCGGACAGAATCTGTTCACATCCGTCGGCTGCGCGTTCTGCCATACGCCGTCCTTGCAGACCGGCAGTTCACGAATCGCGGCGCTCGCAAACCAGACCGTCAACCTGTACCTCGATCTGATGGTTCACGACATGGGCGTGGGCCTGAGCGACGGCGTCAGCCAGGGAGGTGCGGGACCTCGAGAGTTCCGAACCGCTCCACTCTGGGGCCTCGGGCAGCGGATCTTCTTCCTGCACGACGGACGAACATCCGATCTCATCACTGCGATTCGCGCTCACCAGAGTCTCGGTTCCGAGGCGACCCTGACCACGCTCAAGTTTTTGGGCCTCTCGGAAGCTGACAAGCAGAACCTGCTGAATTTCCTGCGATCGCTGTAGGCGCAGGAGGGCCACCAGAGCGGAAGAGCGCCGGCAGGACCGCTATTCCGCTCTGAGTGCCAGGATCGGATCGATTCGGGCGGCGCGTCTGGCGGGCAGATAGCCGGCGACCAGGCCAATGACCACGAGGACGATGGCTGATGCGGCAACGGTCAGCGGATCGTGAGGGTTCAATCCGAACATCAGGCTCTCGACGAATCGAGCCAGCAGCAAGGCGGCAGCGATGCCAGCCACGCTTCCGACGGCGATGAGCCGCAGGATGTCGCCGAGCACCATCGAGGTGACGTGTGAACGCTGGGCGCCGAGCGCCATTCGGAGGCCAATCTCGGTTGTGCGCCTCGCGACGGTGTAGGACATCACGCCGTACAGGCCGATCGCCGCAAGCAGCAGCGCCAGGGCGCCGAAGAATGTCGAAAGCTTCGCAATCAGGCGCTCGGTCAGGATGCTCTCGTCGACGAGCGCCTGCGCGGTCTTCAGGCTCAGTAGCTGAAGCTTGGGATCGAACGCCGCGATCTCCGATCGAATCGGGCCGAAGAGTGCGGACATGCTGCCAGCGGCGCGGATTTCAAAGTTCGCTGTCGTGATCCCATCGATGGGCTGGAGGTACGACACGTAGAACCGCCGCAGTGGCAGCACGTTGCGGAGATCGTGATCCTGCGCGTCGCGCGCGACGCCGACGATCTCCAGCGTCGCGTCGCTCGGTCCTCTGACGTCGATGTGTTTGCCGATCGGATTCTGGTTCGCAAAATAGAACCGGGCCATGGTGTCGTTGATGATTGCGACACGCGGCGCACCGGGACCATCGTGTTCGGTGAAGTCGCGGCCGAGCGTCAGGGGGATCCCGACGTTCGTGAAGTAGCCCGGTCCCGCCTGGTCAAACCGGGCCACACGGTCGTCGTCGGACGCCGGCGTGAATCCTTCAGCAATGATCGGTGTTCCCGATTCGGTGCCGCTGAACAGCCCGTTCTCCGAGAACGTGGCCGATCGCACGCCCGGAAGCGTTCCAAGACGCTGCATGAGCGCGACCATCGCCCGTCCAAGGTCATCGCCCTTGTAACCGGCAGCCACCGGATCCACGCGGATCAGGATCAGGCCCGTGCGGTCGTAGCCAAGTGTTTGCGACTTCAGGTTGTAGAGCGTGCGCAGGAACAATCCGCACGCGACGAGAAGCACGAGCGAGACGGCGATCTGGACAGACACGAGCGCCCTCGCGCTGCGGCTCCTGCCGCGGCCGCTCGTCCGCGACGAGTCCTTCAGCATGTGCTGAAGCTCCCGGCGTGTTCCGAAGAGCGCCGGCACGAGGCCAAATACGATGCCGCTCAGCACCGACACCGCGACGGTAAAACCCAGGATGCGCGCGTCCGGAGAGAGAGACACCGCGATCTGCTGCGACTCGCCGGAGACCAGCGCCAGAAGCATGCGCGCGCCGATCGCGGCGAGGCCCAGTCCGAGCAGACCGCCAGTTCCCGCAAGCAGAAGGCTCTCCGTCAGCAATTGACGGACGAGACGCGCGCGGCTCGCACCGAGAGACAAGCGCATCGAGATCTCCTGCTGGCGGGCGGTCGCCCTGGCAAGCAGGAGGTTCGCGACGTTCAAACAGGCGATGAGCAGCACGAGCGTGACCACGGTCATCAGAATGAGGAGGGGCTTCGAGAACTGCCGTCGTATTTGACCGAACCCTTTTTCGCCGGGATCGACGGTCAGCCGCATGTTTGCGAGATTGCGCCGCTGCTCCTCCGTGATCGCCGATCCGATCTCGTCGGCGCGGATTTGCCGATATGAGCGCGTCAGCGACTCGCGGGCCTGCTCGTCGGTCAAGCCTGGTCGACGCCGGCCAAAGATATTGACCCACGACGCCGTCCGACGCGTGAGCCAGGCGCGGCCGGGCATCAGCACGGGCTGCATCGTGATGGGTACCCACACGTCGATCAGTTTGCCGACGGTGTCGCCAAAGAACTCCGGGGGCGCAATTCCGATGATCGTGAAGACCGTCGTGTCCGGATGCGGCACCGCGGGCGCATCGGGTTCGAATCCGCTCGTGCCGCCGCCGACCACGCCCGCCCGAAGCGCAACCGTGCGACCGAGCGCGTCGCGCGACCCGCCGAACGCCCGCTGCCAGAATCCATAACTGATCACGGCGACAGGCCCCGCGCCAGGCGCGCGGTCGTCGCCGGTCGTAATCGGCCGACCGAGAATCGGCTCGACGCCCAGGACCTCGAAGTAGTTCCCCGAGACGAGTTCCGTGGTCACCCGACCGAGCGGCTGATCCCGAGACGTCACGGTCACATCGTCGAACGCGCGGAGCCCGACAACGCCGCTGAACACCTCGTTCCGATCGCGAATCTGCTCGAAGCGCCAGTACCAGAACGAACCGCGGATCGCGAGCAGTTCTTCCGGACGCTGCACGGGCAACGACCGGAGCATGATAGCGTCCACGAAACGGAAGATCGCGGTGTTGGCGCCGATGCCGAGGGCGAGCGTCAACAACGCGACCACAGTGAATCCGGGGCTGCGCGCGAACGAACGGAGCGCGTACCGAATGTCGCGGTGGAGCGTGTCGATCCAGGTGACAATCCACGCGTCGCGGGAGTACTCGGCCATCAACGCGGTATTTCCCATCCTTCGCCTCGCGTTCAGCAGTGCAGTTTCATGGCTGTAGCCAAGCCGCTCCTGATCGGCGGTCAGCATGTCGCGATGAAAGTCGAGCTCCTGCTCGAGCTCACGATCGATGCGGCGGCCACCAATGAGATATCGCAGCTTGTTGCGGAACGTCGTCCACATCGCTTCCTACCCCGCCTGCATGATCGACGTAATGGCACCGACGACGCGGTCGAAGCCGGCGGACTCGGTCGCGAGCCGTTTGCGACCGGCGGCGGTGATCCGATAGAAGCGCGCTCGGCGCTTGAGATCCGTTTCTCCCCATTCCGCCGTCACCCAGCCATTCACGAGCAGGCGCTGAAGCGCCGGATACAGCGAGCTCTCGCCGACCTGCAGGACGTCGGCGGACATCGTCTCGAGATGACGCGCGACGGCATAGCCGTGAGCCGGGCCTCGGGTGAGAGTCTTCAGAATCAGCATTTCCAGGGTTCCCGGGAGCAGTTCCGAGCTGATCGAATGCTTGTTGCGCATGTAAGATGTTAAACGATGCATCGTTTATCGATGCTTGTCAATGGGGCTTCGCTGTCGGGATCCGGGATCCGGGGTCCGGGATCCGGTTCGAATCGCGGTCCAGCAGGAAATTACTTGCACTCCGACAACGGCATCGGGATGATCCCGATCGCCTATGTCGATTTCCCCGGCTCGTCTTCGCGACACGCTCACCGGCGTCATCGGCTTTCCGGTCACGCCATTTCAACCCGATCTGTCCCTGGACCTCGAGGCGCTCGGGCGGAACGTTCGATCGATGCTTGAACATCCGCTGGCAGCGCTCGTCGCAGCCGGTGGGACCGGCGAGCTCTACTCGCTGACCCCCACCGAGCATCTCGACGTCGTGCGGACGATCGTCGAGGAGGCACGTGGCCGGGTGCCGGTCATTGCCGGGACCGGGTTCAGCACCGCCCTCGGGACCGAGTTGGCAAAACAGGCTGCGGCCGCCGGCGCGTCAGGCATCCTGGCGTTCCCGCCGTACTACCCCGGCGCCGAGGACGACGGCCTCGTCAAGTACTACACCGCGCTGGGCGCCGCCACGCCGCTCGGATTGCTCATCTACAGCCGCGACTGGTTTCATCCGAGCGCAGCCACGGTCGAACGGCTTGCCAGCATACCGAGCCTCATCGCCTGGAAGGATGGCCAGGGAGATATTCGGCGCCTCCAGATGATCAAGCAGCGCGTCGGCGATCGTCTGTGCTGGATCGGTGGCGCGGGGGACGACATGGTGCCCGCCTACTATTCGCTCGGCATCCGTTGCTTCACGTCGAGCATCGCCAACGTCTCGCCGCAGCTTGCGCTACAGCTTCACGATGCGGGGACTCGCGGCGACTCGGCGGCGCTGCAGCGCATGATGGCGGACTACGTAGTGCCGCTCTATGCACTCCGCGCGCGACGGAAGGGACACGAGGTCACCGTCATGAAAGAGCTGATGACGATGCTCGGTCTCGCTGGCGGAGCGGTGCGGCCGCCCCTCGTGCCGATGCGGCCGGAAGAACTCGAGGAGCTCCGCGCAACCGTTCCGATGTGGCAGAAGGTAAGCGCCGGCAAGGCGCTGAAGACGACGGGAGTCTAGAGCGCCATGACCATGCACCGACGCGATTTCGTTCGGCTGGCCGGCCTCGGGATGGCCGCCGCCGGGTCGGCCAGCGCGCGCGCCGAGACCCCCTACGGGTCAGAGGCAGTGGCGCGCGAACGTCCTGCGAAGCCCCCGGCAAGGGCTCTGATGAAAGTCGGCACCCAGCACGATTCGGCCGACGACGTGCTGGGCGTGCTGGCAGCACTTGGCGTGACGAACATCTGCAGCCGTCTGCCATCCCCGCGGTTCGATGACGAGTGGTCGGTGAACGGGCTGACGCGTCTGCGGGAACGCGTGGAACACTTCGGCATCACGCTCGATATGGTGCCGCTGCCGATGAGCTCCAACCCGATCGCGCGCGCTGAGAACCCGAACATCCTGCTCGGCAAGAGTCCGGAGCGGGACAGAGAGATCGACGACATCTGTCAGATGATTCGCAACGCGTCGCGTGCGGGCATTCCATCGCTCAGGTACAACCTGACGCTGCTCGGCGTTCCGCGCACTGCCAGCACGCCCGGCCGCGGCGGTGCGCGTTACAGCACATTCGTCTACGACCAGGCGTCGCAGGATCCGCCGCTCACCGAGGCCGGCGTCGTCGGCGAGGACGTTTACTGGGAGCGCATCACGTACTTTCTCAGTCGCGTGATTCCGGTCGCGGAGGAATACAAAGTTCGCCTCGCCTGTCACCCCCAGGATCCCGGCATGCCGCGCGGCAAAGGGTTCCGCGGCGTCGAGACGGTGCTGGGAAGCGTGGATGGGCTCAAGCGCTTCATCGCGATTTCGCCGAGCGCCTATCACGGCCTCAATTTCTGCCAGGGAACGGTCAGCGAGATGCTCGGGAAGCCGGGTGAAGAAATCTACGATGTGATCCGCTACTTCGGATCGCGCAAGAAGATCTTCAACGTGCACTTCAGGAACATCAGAGGCGGATTCCTCCGCTTCCAGGAGACGTTCATCGATGACGGCGACGTCGACATGCTGAAGGCGATGCGCGTGTACAAAGAAGTCGGGTTCGACGGGATGATGATGCCGGACCACGTCCCGGCCATTGACGGCGACGCAAAGGGCGCGCAAGCCTTCGCGTTCGCGTTCGGCTACATCAAGGCCCTTATCGCCGCCGTTGCGGCGGAGTCATAACACATGGATCCTCTCGACAAGTTCAAAGCCGCACAGAAGGCGGGCTGGGCCTACTTCGCGCCGCTGCAGACATTTACCACGATTCCGGCGGGTCGGCTCGTGGAGCACGCCGGCATCCGGAGCGGCATGCAGGTGCTCGACGTCGCATGCGGCACCGGCGTCGTGTCGGTCACGGCCGCACGTCTGGGCGCGACCGTCACCGGGCTCGATCTCACGCCGGAGCTCCTCGAGGTCGCGCGAACGAACGCCCGAATTGCGAACGTCAAGATCGAGTGGCACGAGGGGGACGTGGAGCAACTGCCATTCGACGATGGCATATTCGACGCCGTCGTCAGCCAGTTCGGTCACATGTTCGCACCACGGCCGGATGTGGCCGTCGCCGAAATGCTCCGCGTGCTCAAACCCGGCGGCACGATCGCGTTCTCGACCTGGCCGCCCGAGCTGTTCATCGGCCACATGTTCGCGATCGTGTCGAAGTTTCTGCCTGCGCCTCCGATTCCAGTCGCTCCGCCGCCGCTTTGGGGCGATCCGAATGTCGTCCGCGAACGGCTAGGCGCCGCGGTGCGGGACGTCCTGTTCGACCGCGGCCGGATCGACGCGCCGGCGCTGAGCGTGCAGCACTACCGCGATCTCACGGAACGAACCGCCGGACCGGTTCTGAAACTCGTCGAAACGCTGACCGCGTCGGATCCCGCACGGCTCGCAGAATTCCGCGAGAGCTATGACGCTCTGACGGTCCAGTACTTCGATCGCAACACCGTCCGTCAGGACTACCTGATGACCCGCGCGACGAAGAACTGAGCCGCGCCCCCAGCGGAGAAAGGTGCCAGCCACCTTTTCTTCGGGTTGAGCAGGCACAATCTACGTGGTTGCTTAAAAATTGAACACGCCCCGTCGTGGGGACGACCTCAGGCATATCAGAGTGGCTTGAATCCCTCAGCGCCGCTATCTACCTCAACCCTCGGACGATAGCGGCACTTAAGCCGCCGTGGTTCGTTGCAGGTACGGGATCCCCCCATTGGCCGGTCCTTCGCAATTGATAGTCCTCGAGGTCGACCATGGGGAACGACGCGGCTCGCCCTTCTCGCAAGTCGAAGGGACAGGAGAGTCGCACGCGCAGGCTTGCACCGAACGACAATCCAATCGAAACAGATGAACGCACGCTGTCGCGGCCTCACCTGATCGTCGCCGAAGGGGACGTCCTCGTTCAGCGCGAGATCGCTGGTATCTGGCGAAGCGGGCCCGGACTCACCACACCGATAACGATGACGACGCCCGAATATCGCGTGTCGGTATGCGGTCAGCCTGATCAGAGGGAACGCGTGTTCACGGTGTACGAGAGTGCGGTTGCGGATGCCGACGCCCTTGCGGCGGCGCTGCGGGTCCGGCTGTTCTATGCGGAACGGACCGTGCTCACCTTATTGAAGGACTACCGGCCAGCCTCTCGTGCGTGATCGCGGCGCTTCAGGACCGCGACCGTGTGGGCTGCACTGTTGGCTGCCGTTGGGTTGAAACCAGCCAGTTCACGCCGCACCCGATCTTCCATCACCCGGGCATCAGCCGAATCGTACTCGCTTCGCGAGGTGGAGTTGCCGGCCAGCCTTCTGTAGAACTGCGCCAGCGTCTGTCGATCGCGAATATCAGGCGCCTGCGCAATCTCAACCGCGTGCTGCAGCTCGTGTCCGATGAGCGCAATCATGTCGCTGTCGTTTCCGTTGCGCGCGACTTCGACTCGCACGTAGCGCACAGTGGCCGTCGACGTCACGAAATACGTCTGACCCGCAGTGTTGAGGCGATCGACCAGCTGCACGTGGACGATTAAATCGCTCTCGCCAAGCGTCTGAAGCAGCTGACGGAATGTCTGAGACTCGGCGGCGCCGATCTCGAGCCATTCCTGCACGCGCGGGCTGGTCGTGCGCACGTGAAACGCGACCGCGTCGCTCATCACACCACGCGTCCCAATCGAGCTGGCTGGTTCCGCGTCCGGACTAAGCGAGAGCGTGCACGCCAGAAAGAGGGTACCAACCATGTGGATGCGTGAGCTCCTCGTGGTTGGTAGACGAGTACTGACAACGCATCGATGGCGAAAAGGCGCAGCGGTAGCGAAATAGGTGGGACAGGCTGTGACGCGACTTGCGCGTGGACGCGTGCGCGAGACCGTTCACGAACTGCGTGACACTCTCGCGCGGACGCGGCCTCGTTCGACAAGGCGATACGGGGCCTATCGCGGCGCTGCTGGTACGGTCATTTTCTCCGGCAAGGTCCACGCGTATAGGACGCCGCCGCCAGCAACGACCATGTACTGATGCCCATCCAGCTCGTACATGATCGGCCCGTTGCCCACGCGGCCGATCGTGGAATGCCACAGCGTTGCGCCGTCACTGGTACGGAGGGCAAAGACGCTGTTGGCGGCGTCGCCGGAAAAGGTCAGGCCGGTGTCGGTCGTCAGCACGCCCGCGCTGCCCTCGCCCCCAATATCGTGCTCCCACTTGACCTTGCCCGTCTGGTAGTCGATCGCGCGCAGCATGCCTTTCCCGTAGATGCCGTAGTCGGCGCCGGCCCACCCATACGAGCCATGTTCCGGCTTGAAGAAGTAGATCCCATACGCATCCTGCGCGCTGACGATGAACAGCCCGGTGCGCGGATCGAAGCTGGGGGAACGATAGTTCGTGCCGCCTCCCTCGTTTGGCGAGACCAGTCGTCCATCGCGCGCGGGCTCCATCGCGGGATCTGGGATGGGGCTTCCCTTTTCGTCAATCCCTTTGGCCCAGTTGACGGCCGCAAACGGCTTCGTCAACAAGTTCTTTCCATTGGTGCGATCGAGCACGAAGAAGTATCCGTTGCGCGAGGCCTGCATCAGCATCTTCCGGGGAGCGCCTGCGAACGTTCCGTCGACAAGCACCGGCACTTCCGCGGCGTCCCAGTCGTGCGTGTCGTGCGGTGACGCCTGGAAACCCCACGCCAGCTGCCCCGTATCGGGATTGATCGCCAGGATGCTGCACACCCATTTGTTGTCGCCAGGTCGAGCGGCGCCGTTCAGCACCGGCGTCGGATTCCCGGTTCCCACGTAGACCAGATTCAGGTCCGGATCGTAGGTGCCGGTATTCCACATCTGTCCGCCCGTCGCACCGCCGCTGATCGAGTCAGGCGTCCCCGGGGGTGGCGTGCTGTAGAAGATCCACTGCGTTTTGCCTGTCTCCGGATCGACCGACTTCAGGGTTCCGGGAAGATTGTCGAAGTCTCCAGAAACGCCGACCAGCAGGTGATCGCGCACGAGGAGCGGCGCGTTCGTCGACCAGAATCCCTTCTTCGAATCAGCAATCACTACGTCCCATTTGACCTTCCCGTCCTTCACGTCCAGCGCAACGAGATGGGCGTCCGGCGTGGTCAGAAACACCGTGTCCTTGTAGACAGCGGCGCCGCGGTGGCCGATGTGGAATGCCTGATTCGGTGGATACGTATAGCGCCAGATCTGACGGCCGGTCCGTGCGTCGATCGCCCAGATGTTGTCCGGCATCGTCAGATACATCACGCCATTGACGAGGATGGGTGTCGCCTTGATTCCCGCGGCCGAACCGGTCTGGAATGTCCACGCCACGGTCAGCTGATGCACGTTGTCCGGGGTAATCTGCGACAGCTGGCTGTGACGACGTCCGGTGTAGTCACCGTGATAGGTTGGCCAGCTGTCCGCCGGCGGCTTGAGCATCATGGCTGGGTCGAGCCCTTGAGGACTCTGCGCGACGACGAGCGCGCAGCAACACGCGACCGGCAGCACAACCATCGCACAACGAAACGCGAAACGTCGGAACATCATCGTCACCCTGGGCCTACTTCAGCGTCTGAAGGTACGCGAGCACGTTGTGCAGGTCGTCGTTGGTGTATTTCCCGAGCTGGGCAATGTGCGCGTCGAGCGGATTCTCGATGGTCACCTTCACCTTGCTCGTCGGCCATGACCGGTAATAGCCGGAGGCGTCGGTGACCGCGATGTTGAACTCGTCGCGATACGCGACCTTGCCGGTGACCGTTTCACCCGATGGGAGCTTCACCGTCGCAACCGGCGTGGGCGGCGGCGCCCCACCACGACCCCGGCCCCCGGGATACAGCATCCGCTGAAAGAGCTGCAGACCCTGAAGCCTTCCTGCCAGACCGGCGAAATCACCCGTCGGCGAGTGGCACTTCGCGCAGCCGCCCGCGCCATTGAAGTACTGCTGCCCTGCCTGCGCGTTGCCGGTCTGGAGATCCGCAACATCGACCGTGCGTCGGTTGCCTTCGTTCGAATCAGCCTTGCTTTTGGCGTCGTGAATGAACGCGACAATCGCTTCGAGGTCCGCATCCGGCAGATTCTGTGGCGGCATCCCTTTGTCGACGCGTCCGGTGTGAACGAGTGGAATGATCTTGTCGCCGCGAACGTCCTCGGCGACGAGCGCGGAGCGCGTCAGGTCAGGTCCTGTCTCGCCGCCCATCGCATCGCGTCCGTGACAGAACCCGCACGTCGAGGCGAAGAGCGCCTGGCCTCGCTGCACGAGCTCAGGTGGATACGTCTGCGGCGTGACGGTCTGCGGCGGTTTTTGCGAAGCCGGGCTCTGCTGCGTCGCGCGACCGCCGCCTTGGCCGCCTCGTCCACCGGCAGGCGCGGGCGTTTGCGGCGCCTGGGCGCGCAGGATTGCGACGACCAGCATGCTGAGGAGCAACGCGGCGGCGCTTCGCGCCGCAAAACGAAACCGAAGGGGTGCAGGAGTCATAAGGTGGTCTGGTGAGTATATGCTACGCTGCCGCGCATGAAGATAGTACCGATCGCGGCCCTGAGCGCGGCGATCATGTCGTCAGGCTGGGACGGCCAGCGAGCGGGAGGGGGTCAGGGTCCGGGACGCGGCAGCGCGCCATCTGAGCCGCCCGTGACGTTCAAACCGCTCGTCGCAAACGGCGTTCCCGCGCGATCGTGCGAGAGCCTCACCACGTTCTCGTTCACGAACACGACGATCGAGTCAGCCACGGTGGATCCCGGCGATCAGACGAACCGTCCAACCTGTCGCGTGACCGCGATGCTGACTCACCCGCCGGCCGGCGACAAGGTTCGAATCTTTCTGGCCTTTCCGATGACGGGTTGGAATGGTCGCTTCGAGGGCGTGGGTGGCGGGGGTTTTTCCGGCGGGAGCCCGATGGCGGTTCGTCAACCCGCGGCTCAGGGCTTTGCGGCCGGATCCACCGATACCGGCCACGAAGGGGCGAGCGGTAGCTTCGCGCTCGACGCGAACGGACGCCTGAACTGGCAGCTGATCCGCGACAACGCCTACCTCGGCATTCACGAGATGACCATCGTCGGGAAAGCCGCCACCGAAGCGTTCTATGGAGCGGCGCCGCGTCGAGCGTACTTCAACGGATGCTCGACCGGCGGCCGACAGGGTTTGATGGAAGCGCAGCGCTACCCCGCCGATTACGATGGCATCGTCTCCGGCGCGCCGGCCATCAACTGGACGAAGCTGCATCCCGAACAGCTGTGGGGCTCGCTCGTGATGCTCGAAGCCAGGAATTTTCTGCCGATGTGCAAGTTCAGCGCGGCTACGGCAGCCGCGGTGAGCGCGTGCGATGAGATCGATGGCGTGAAGGACGCCGTCATCGATGATCCGGCCCGCTGTACCCTACGATCCGAAAGCGCTCGTCGGTACGTCGAGCGGGGATTGCGGAGCCTTCACCGAAGCGGACGTCGATGTGATCAGAAAGATCTGGGAGGGTCCGCGACGGCTTGATGGATCAGTGCTCTGGTATGGCCTGCCGCGTGGTGCGGATTTCGGCGGACTCAGCGGCACGCAGGGCAACCCACCGACCGGCCGTCCGAACCCGATCACGCTCGAGTGGTTTCGATTCTTCCTCACGCAGAATCCGCAATGGGACTGGACGACCGTCACCCGAGGGTCGTACGAGCAACTGTGGGATCAGTCGGTTGAGGAATTCAGTAGCGTGATTGGCACGGACAATCCGGATCTCAGCGCGTTCCGTGACCACGGCGGACGGATCGTGATGTGGCACGGGCAGGCGGATCCCCTGATTTATCCGGGTGGATCGATCGACTACTACAAGCGCGTCACCGCGCAAATTGGCGGCGCGGCGAAGACCGCCGAGTTCCTGCGATTCTTTCTGGCGCCGGGCGTCGGCCACTGCGGGGGCGGCGCGGGGCCGGCACCTACCGGACAGGTGCAGGCCGTCATCGATTGGGTCGAGAACGCCAAAGCGCCCGAGACTCTGACCGCCATTCGCCGGGATGCGTCAGGCGCCGTCGTCCGCTCGCGGCCGCTCTGTCAGTTCCCCTCGAGCGCACGCTACACGGGTCAGGGCAGCACCGACGATGCCGCGAACTTCGCGTGCCGTGCACAATAAGGTGCCAGCCACCTCTGTCCACAAACCATTGTGCTTCGACAATTTATGAGTTCGCCGCCGCCGCAGACCCCCCGAAAAGGTGCCAGCCACCTTTCTGGGAAAGGTGCCAGCCACCTTTGATATGAGGGTCGCGCTGGCGCAGTTGAATCCGATGAGCGGCGACATCGACGGGAACGCCGCGAAGATTCTGGAGGCACTCGAATCGGCCGCCGTCGCGGGCGCTGACGTGGTCGTCACGCCCGAAATGGCGCTCCCTGGGTATTGCATCGGGGATCTCGTCGAGGACGAAGGATTTCTGGCGGCGAACGAGCGCGCGATGCGGCGCATCGCGGAGACGGCCCGCGGCATCACGGCGGTGATCGGCTTCATCGACGTCAACGCCGCGGCGCGCAATGAAAGCGGCTCGATTCGCAAACACAACGCCGCCGCCGTCGTCCGCGACGGCGAGGTCCTCCAGCGCGCGCACAAGACGCTGCTCCCCAGCTACCGCTATTTCGACGACAAGCGCTTCTTCGCTCCCGGCGAGGTGCGCGAACCGGTCACGGTGCCGACCAGGAAGGGGCCGGTCCGCTTAGGCGTCTCGATTTGCGAAGATCTGTGGGACGAGTTCTACGAGGTCAAGCCGCTCGCCGAGCTGGTCGCAAAAGGGGCCGACGTCCTGTTGAACCTCAATGCGTCGCCGTTCTGTCCGGGCAAGCGCCACGCACGCGACGAAGTGATCCGCCAGCATCTCGCGGTGCTGCGGAAGCCCTTGGTCTACATCAACACGACCGGCGCCGCGGACAACGGCAAGAACATCATCCCGTTCGACGGCGAAAGCCTCGTCTACGACTCGAGCGGACGGTTGATCGCCGTCGGCCGGCAGTTCGCAGAGCAGCTCCTGATCGTCGACCTCGACACGGCTGACGGATCCGCCGCGATCGACCTGCCTCCCCTCGATCAAGATCGCGAGATGTACGACGGACTGGTGATGGCCCTCCGCGACTACATGCGGAAGACCGCGTTCGAACGCGCGGTGATCGCGGTATCGGGGGGCATCGACTCGGCGCTTGCGCTGGCGATTGCGGTCGACGCGCTCGGACCCGATCGCGTAACGGCGTACAACATGCCCTCGCGGTTCAACACAGAGATGACCCAGTCCATTGCCGCACGGCTGGCGCGCGCCTGTGGCGTCGCGTACGGGGTCATTCCCATCCAGGAGATCGACGAGAAGGTCCGCGGCGTGTTCGAGACGCATGCCCATCCAATCCTGCGGGGCTTCACGGGAGAAAACCTGCACGCGCGGATTCGCGGCCTGCTGATGATGGCCGAGTCCAACGATACCGGAGCGCTGCTGATCTCCTGCGGAAACGAAACCGAGATCGCGCTGGGCTACGCCACGCTCTACGGTGACATGTGCGGCGGCGTCTCCCTCATCGGCGATCTGTCGAAGCTCGACGTCTACCGGCTCGCGCGGTACGTCAACGCCAAACATGCGAGCGAGATCATTCCCGAGGATGCGTTCCGGATCAAGCCGTCCGCAGAGCTCGCCGCGAACCAGTTCGACCCCTTCGACTACTGGGTCGTCGCGCCCGTCGTCGGCGAGCTGGTCGAAAAGCGAACGAGCCCGTCGGCGTTGGTCCGCCAGTTCGAAGAGCACACCCTCGATCCGGCACGGTTTGTTCCCGATGCCGACGGCCGTTCGGTGTACGACAAGCACACGGTCGCCACGTTCAGCGACGTGGTGTACGACTGCTTCCGCCGCCTGCGGCGATCGGTTTACAAGCGGTTGCAGGGACCGCCGATTGTTGTGGTCACGGAACGAGCGTTCGGGTTCGACCTGCGCGAGACGATCATCAATGGCTGGGAAGGGTGATCGATTGTGGATTGCGGATTGGCGATTGCGGATTTGGTGATTGCGGATTGACGATTGAGATTGCGGATTGACGATTGAGATTGCGGATTGACGATTTGAGATTGCGGATTGACGATTTGAGGCGGACTGACGATTTGAGCGCGGACTGACGATTTGAGCGACTGACGATTTGGCGACTGGCCGAGCGGCCAGTCACCAGTCGCAAACCACCGACAGCTACTTCGTTCCCGCATTCTTCGAGTCTTTGAACAGCAGCTGCGCGAACTCGTAGAGGTGCGGCCGCCAGAGGCGCCACTCGTGACGGCCCTGCGTCGTCTTGAACGAGTGCTTGATGCCGTTCTTGGTGAGAACCTCATCGAGCGTCTTCGTACCGGTGAGCGCGAAGTCCTCATCGCCGGCGGCCAGCCAGATCAGCTTCATCTGCTTGGCCCCCGCGGCTCCGTTGCCGAAGAACTTCGGATACAACTCCTCGACGTTCGGCTGGGCGCCAGCGCTCATGATGATGATGTAGCGGAAGAGATCCGGACGACTGAATGCCGTGTTCACCGTCGCAGCGCCCCCGGCTGACAGTCCGCCGATCGCGCGGTCCTCGGGCTTGCTCGACGCGCGGAACGTTTTCTCGACGGCCGGCACGAGGTCGCCGATGAAGTCCTGTGCGAACGCCTGAAGCGGCGCAGGTCCAGACGGAGCCGGCGCGGCACCAGCCGCGGCTGGCGCACCGGGTGCGCCGCGACCGGGGCCCGGCACAACATTGCCCGCTGCCGCAATCCCCGGCGACATGCCGGCCGGCCCGAGGCCAAGGCTGCCGCCGCCGCGCGCGAGCGGCATGACGACGATCATCGGAACCGCTTTCTTCTCGGCGAGCAGGTTATCCATGATGATGTTGGCGCGTCCGGTCATCACCCAGCCTGGATCGAGATCGCCTCCGCCATGCAGCAGATAGAACACCGGATACTTCGTCGTCGTCCGGTTGTAGTCCGGCGGTGTGTACACGTAGGCCTGCCGTGTGGCACCAGTCGCCTTGGACTCGTAGGTCATGATCTGCACGAGTCCGTGCGGCACCGGCTTGGTGTCGTAATACTGCGCGCCGTCGCCCGGCACTTCGACTTGCGACGCAAGTCCGGTCGACGACACAAGCTTCACCCAGGGGTTGCGGGGATCCGTCGTGTTCACGCCGTCGATGTTGAACGCGTACGTATAGACGTCGGCAGGCACTGGACCGAGCGTCGCCGTCCAGATGCCGTCGTCTCCCTTCGTCATCGGCTTCGGCTGGCTGCCGTTCAGGATCTCACCGGTCACCGTAATTTCTGTCGCCTTCGGCGCAAGCACGCGAACGGTGACGGTTCGATCGGCGTTGACCTGCGGCGACACGACTTGCGGCCCCTGCGGACCGCGTCCGCCGGCTCGGCCGGCTTGCCCGGCGGGCGCCCCAGGCGCTCCCGCGCCTCCCTGACCGAATGCTGTCGCGCTCCACACGAGCGCGGCGAGGAACATCGTGAAAGCCCGTCGCATAAATGGCTCCTTGCTCAAACCGCTGAAAACACGAACGCGCCAGTATCCCCCGAATGGCCGCGCGGGCGGAAATCCCGTCGTGTTGTATTCTGCAAGACGGCCATGGCCAAGGTGAGTGTCCGGGACCTGCATAAACGGTACGACGATGTGCTGGCCGCACAGGGCGTCAGCTTCGAGATCCAGGACGGTGAGATCTTCGGCTTGCTCGGTCCAAATGGATCGGGAAAAACCACGACGCTCGAATGCGTCATCGGGCTCAGGCAGCCCGATGCCGGGGAGGTCGAGGTTTGCGGGCTGGACGCGCGACGATATCCAAGAGCCGTCAAGGAAAAGATCGGCGCCGTCCTTCAGACGATCGCTCTGCAGGACAAGATCACGCCGCGCGAGGCACTCGCGCTCTTCGCCTCTTTCTACCGCAACCCCACGAGCCCTTCGGAGCTGATCGGGCGATTCGGTCTGAACGAAAAAGCCGACGCGCCGTTCGACTCTCTGTCAGCCGGTCAGCGACAGCGGCTCGCCGTGGCGCTCGCGTTCGTGAACAATCCCGAGCTCATCTTTCTGGACGAACCCACGACAGGGCTGGATCCGCAATCCCGTCGCGATCTGCACGGTGAAATCGCGCAGATGAAACGCGACGGCCATACTGTTCTTCTCACGACGCACAACATCGATGAAGCCGAACAGTTGTGCGACCGGATTGCGATTATCGATCGCGGCCGGATCATCGCTGCCGGTCTGCCACGCGACCTGATCGCGGCGTCCTCGTCGTCGCAGTCGGTCTCGCTGCGAACGGCACAGCCACTCGACTCTGCATGGCTTTCCATCGTTCCCGGCCTTGAGGATCTGGTCTGTGAGGGCTCGGCCGCCACGTTCCGGACGACCTCCGCCAGCACGACGCTGGCCGCAGTGATGCAGATTCTCGCTGACCGGGGCGTGGAGCTGCTCGAGCTCCACGCGCGCAAGGCCAGGCTGGAGGACGTGTTCCTCGCGTTGACGAGCGAAGAACCGGCACAGTAGCGGCACACGACAAACGATATGCACGCAGCCCTTCAGCAGCTTCGCATCAGCCTGACGCTGCACTATCGCAACAAGATGGCGTTGATCTACAGCTATCTGTTTCCGCTGATCTTCCTCCTCGCCTTCTGGGTTCTGTATCGACACGAAAAGGTAATCCTCGCCCGACACATGGGCGAACTGCTGACGGTCAGCGTGCTGGGCGGTGCGTGCTTCGGTCTGCCGACGACCCTGGTGAGCGAGAGGGAGCGCGGGGTGTGGCGGCGCTATCGGCTGGCACCGATCTCGACCGCAACGCTCGTGCTGAGCGTGATCGCGGCTCGATACTTCATTCTCATGACGGCGGGACTGCTGCAACTCGCCGTGGCGCTTGCTGTCGGCATGCCGTGGCCGCAGCATCCATTCGACCTGTGGGTCGTCTTCACGTTCGTGTCGTTCGCATTCATCGGCCTCGGCCTCGTCATGGCGATGATGGCGGACAACGTGCCGGCCGTGCAGGCGCTGGGGCAATGCATTTTCCTGCCGATGCTGATCATCGGCGGCATCGCGGTGCCGCTCGCAAGCCTGCCCGACTGGGCGCAGCACCTGTCGCAGTTCTTCCCAGGACGCTACGCGGTCGAGGCGCTGCAGGCCTGCATCGCCGGACCGGGACTGGGAACGACGCGCTTCCAGCTGCTGGCACTGCTCATCATCGGCGCCGGCGGCTCGATTGCCGGCGCGAAGATGTTTCGATGGGATGCGGAGCAACGCTTCGCCCGGCGTTCTGGAAAGGCCTGGGTCGGCGTCGCGCTGCTCTCCTGGGCCATTGTCGGCACGCTCGCGGAATACCGCATGCGCGCCGCCCACGCCGCGAGGCCTGTTCCCGAGAGCGCGCAGGCGCCGGCGACTCCAGCACCAACCGCGCCCCCAGCCCCGCCCACGACAACGACGGCGCTTCCGGAAGTAGCGGCGGCGCCCACGGTTGTTACGCTCAGCGACGCCGAAAAGAGAACGGCACCGAAAGCCACGTCATCCGCAAAGCCTCCCGCAACGTCCGTGGTGCCGGCTCCGGCGGCGAAGCCCACGGAGAAACCACCAGCGGCGAGCATCGTTCCGCCGCATCCGACGCAGTCATCCTGGCAGGCTGTCACCGTCGCAGATATCGATCGCGATCTCGTCTTCGATCGACTGCCCTCGGACGCAGGCATCGTGACACCGATCGCGCCTGAGGACGAGGACCCCGACCCGGACGTCGGGGAACATCTGCAGTACATCCGGGAGATGCTGCCATCGTGGCAGCCCGGCAAGGTCGCCGATCCCGTGCAGCGCGTCCGCAACATTCTCTACGTGGCCGCGGTGCCCGACGTCCTGCAGTTACCAATCGAGCGATTCGCGCCGCACGCCGTGTACGAGCGGCTTCAGGAGGACATCCCGAAGGAGCAGCTGATCAAGATCCTGTACTGGATCGCGCTTCATCCAACCGATGGTGACGACCAGGCGGTCGACCAGCTCTGGGCGCTGAAGTTCAGCAACGACGCGGTCGATCTGCAGCAGACCCGCGAGCGGGCTGCGATCTATGCGGTCAAGCTGCTCGGCCGGCTTTTGGGAAAGCTGCCGCACGGATCATCCTGAGATCCTCCGTCGCCAATTGAGGCTCTGTGGCCATCGCGCAGATGGACTCACCGGAGGCGTCCGGGTGCGTGCACACTCTGGAAACTGTCGCGCCATTCACCAATTCTCTTGTCAGGTCCTCATGGAGCACCTTGAACATCTTCGCTACCCCGTCGGACGAATGCCGAGAAACAGCGCGCCGCTGGATACGCGCACGCGCGACGAGCACATCGACGTGCTCGAGAAAACACCGGCGGTGATCCGCTCTCTTGTGAACGGGCTCACCGATCGGGAGCTCGATACGCCGTATCGGCCGGACGGGTGGACGATTCGGCAGGTCGTGCACCATGTGCCCGACAGCCACATGAATGCATACGTGCGGATGAAACTTGCGGTCACGGAAGATCAGCCGACGGTGAAGACATACGAAGAGGCGCGCTGGGCAGATCTGCCGGAGGCCAAGAGCGCACCTGTCGCGATGTCAATGGATCTGCTCGATGCGCTTCATCGGCGATGGGTCGCCTTCCTGAGATCGCTCCCGGAGCGCGATTTCCGCAAGGCCTTCTCGCATCCCGATTGGGGTCTCGTCGCGGTTGAGGAAGCGCTCGGCATGTACGCGTGGCATTGCCGTCACCACATCGAGCACATTCGGATCGCCGCGAAGAAGTAGTCGCGGCTCGCGGCTCGCGGCTCGCGGCTCGCGAATCGCGAATCGCGAATCGCGAGACACTACACTCGCGCGAAATCGATGAAGCCCTGATCCGGATCCGTGCTCAGGAGCCGAACTCGGACGCGGTCGCCGACATCGAGTCCCTCCTCTCCCCGCTCGATGCGGCCTTCGACCGGCGGACGCCGCAGGCGTACCCAGGTGCCTTTGGGTGACGCGCCGGTTACCACACCGTCGAATACCTGGCCGACGCGGCTCGACATCCACAGTGCAGCGGCCGCCTTGCGCACCAGCCGCTCGACCTTGTTCGCCGCATCTTCCTGCTTCGTGCAGTGCGCCGCGAGCGTCGACAGCTCCCCGAGCGGGTAGGGCGTCGCCATCCGCGCCAGCGCTGCTTTGATCAGCCGCTGCGTGACGAGATCCGGAAAGCGCCGGTTAGGCGCGGTCGAATGCGTGTAGTTGCTGACCGCGAGCGCAAAGTGGCCGGCCGAGGATTCGACCGCCGCCTCGGCGACGTATTCGCCTCGTCCGAGCAGCTTGATCACGCTGAGTGAGAGATCGGCAAAATCATCAGGCCGTTCAGCGCGCATGGTCCTGAGAAATGACTCCAGCGCCCGGGCATCCGGTTCCGGTGGGAGCGTTGCGCCATGCTGCCGCGCCAGGTCGACGATGCGCGGCCAGCGTTCGGGCGAGCGGACAACCCGGCGGATGGAGGGATATCCGCGCGACGACAGGAAGTCCGCGGTGGCCCCGTTCGCCGCCACCATGAAGCTCTCGATCAAGTCGCGCGCACGGTTCGGCTCGTCCGTACGAAGGTCGGTGACGACGCCGTTGGACACGATCGGCTTGACCTCACGCCGATCGAAGTCGAGCGCGCCTTGCTCGGCACGCCGGGCGCGAAGCTGCGAGGCAATCCGGTCCTGGAGCTTCACTTGCGCCGCCAGCTGCGGGTCAGATGCGATCGGGATCGGAGCGGGTCTGTCACCATCGAGCCAGGCAGCGACGGCGGGATAGGTCAACTTGGCGCGATTGCGCACGTGCGCCTGGTACACGTCGCAGCTCACGACGACGCCGTCCTCACCGACAGCCATGTCGACCACCAGGGCGTCGCGATCCGCGCTTTCGTTCAGCGACGTCCGATCCGTTGACAGCTCGGGCGGCAGCATTGGAAAGACACGCGCGGGCGTGTACACGGAAGTGGTGTTTGCGCGGGCGTGCGCATCGAGCGCGGAACCCCGTCGCACCAGCGCGTCGACATCGGCAATCGCGATCAACAGACGTGGCGGCGCCCCGTCGATGCACACCTCCAGCTGGTCGAGGTCGCGCGATTCGTCATTGTCGATCGACGACCAGAGCAGCGATCTCAGATCGCGGATGCCCGCCGGCTCCGTCGCCCGAAGACGAGAGAGTTCCGCGAGGGCGTCCGGCGGCCAATCCGGCTCGAGCCCGTACTTCACCATCGTCCGACGGGCAATCTCTTCCAGCCTGACAGAGTGATCCTCGAGAGACATGGTGTCTATTCTGGTTGATGTCAACGGAAAGCTGGAAGCTGGGAGCGGAAAGCGGGAAGCAAGGAGCTGATAGTTGATAGCTGACAGCTCTCAGCTGCCCTCTTGCGGCAGTTCTGTGGCAGAAGCGTGAAGAAACATCGGACGCGCGGTTTTTCGCTGGCAGGTAACGGGTATGTAACGTATTGAAGACTGATGTCACCTCACGTGCGCGAAACGCGACCCTTTGCTTCCGAGACCAAGTTCGTCGTCTCTACCGCCGTCGGCGAGCAGATCCGCGGCTGGGCGCGGGAGAACCTCGAACCCGATCCTTACGGCGGCGGAGCGTTCAACGACCGGTACCACACCGCCAGCCTCTATTTCGACACCATAGCCGGTGATGTGTTTTACCGGCGCCGATCCTTCGGCCGCAGCAAGTACCGCGTGCGGCGATACGGCGAGGCGGAGTTCGTGTTCCTGGAGCGCAAGCTGCGCAAGCCCGGCGTGCTCGTCAAGCGCAGAACGACGGTGTCTTTGGATGCCATCCATCTGTTGGCCGCACCAGCGGCGGATCCCGATTGGCCAGGGGAATGGTTCCATCGGCGGCTGCTGCTTCGGCAGATCAGACCAGTCTGCCAAGTGTCGTACGCGCGCGTGGCGCGCTTCGCACGAACCGCCCAAGGCCCCGCGAGGCTGACGCTCGACGAGAACGTGCGCGTGCTGCCGGCGAGGCATGCACGCTTCTCCAGCGTGGACGGCGAGACTGTTCTCCCCGGCCAGATGATTCTCGAACTCAAGTACCTGTACCACCTGCCCGCGATCTTCAAGCGTCTCGTAGAGACGTTCACCCTGGAGCCGCAGCGCGCATCGAAGTACCGGCTCGGGATGACGGCCATCGGCGAGGCCACGTTCGCGTCACCGGTGTCGATTGCAGGCGGCCGTGCGCATCTCTGAGGCGCTCGCGCCGCTGCTCGATTTCAACAGCGGGGCCGTCGTGCTGATGTTCGTGCGATTGGTGCTCGCGCTGCTGCTCGGGCTGGCCATCGCATGGGTCTACCGTCGCGCCCGCGGAGTCAATGGCGAGGCCGAATCGTTCGGCGTCACGCTCGTCCTCCTCACGATCCTCATCGCGATGGTCACGCAGGTCATTGGCGACAACGTCGCGCGGGCGTTCAGCCTTGTCGGGGCCCTGTCCATCGTCCGTTTCCGCACGGTGGTCCGCGACACACAGGACACCGCGTACGTCATCTTCGCTGTCGCGATCGGCATGGCGATGGGCGCCAATCATCCGTCGGTTGCCCTGTGCGGGCTCGCGGTGGTCGGTGTCGCGGCGTTGATGCTCCGGAAACGCGGCGCGACCGTTCAGGCGCCAGCAGATGAACTCCTGCCGTTCGAACTGCACGTACGGCTGGCGATTGGACGCGATGCGGACGGCCTGCTGAGCGCAACGCTCGATCAGTTCGTCTCAGGCCGACGGCTGGTCGCAGTGACGACGGCTCGTCAGGGGATGTCGATCGACGCGTCGTATCACGTGGCGCTGCGAGGGGATAACCATGCAAGCTCGCTGGTCAACGCGTTGAACCGGCTCGATGGCGTGCAGAACGTGGAACTGCAGAGGAGAGAAAACCAGGCGGATTAGCGGTGCCAGGGGTGCCTGGTCTCTCGCAGAGATCGCGACGGATCTCGCGCAGAGATCGCGGGGACCGCAGAGCAGCCTGGCGCTTCGCCGAGGCCGGCCTTCGGCCGGCCCAACAGCAGGGCGTGAGATCCCCAGATACAAACGGCTGATGAACCGGATGCCGCTTGTATCTGGGGATCTCACGCCCTGATGCCGCACGAAGTGCCGGCTCGGCGAAGCGCCAGACTGGAGATCTCTGCGGACTCTGCGATCTCCGCGTGAGACCCTCCGCGATCCCCGCAGGCGTCCCTTGCCGGCCGTCGGCCGGGTTTTGAACAATTTTCACCAGGACAAAGGACAACATCATGAAACGTTCGATACAGCATCGCGTGTTTGCGGCGGGCCTGGCGCTCGGGGCGTTGGTGCCGCTCGGAGTCGTGGCGCAGCGCGGCGGGTTCGGCGGGCCAATGCAGCAGCCGCAGCGCAAGATTCTGGCGCAGTTCGACAAGAACGGCGACAAACGGCTGGACGCAGCGGAACGCAAGACTGCGCGCGAGTGGCTCGCGACGCAGCCGACCGGCGGCTTCGGCGGACGGCGCGGCGGCCCGTCCGGCAGCGCCACACCACCCGAGCCGGGACGCAAACTCGCACTGGCTGACGTGAAGTCGTATCCATCGGGCACGCCGGTGTACGACCCGGCGACGATCCGCACCGTCTTTCTCCAGTTCGAAGCGAGCGACTGGGAACAGGAGCTGGCCGCGTTCAACAACACGGATGTCGATGTGCCGGCGGCGACGACGATTGACGGAAAGATCTACAAGGATGTCGGCGTGCACTTCCGAGGCATGTCGTCGTACTTCATGGTCCCTGAAGGACGGAAACGCTCGCTGAACCTGTCGTTCGATTTTGCCGACGGCAAGCAGGAGTTCAACGGCTACAAGACGCTCAATCTCCTGAACGCGGCCAACGATCCCTCCTTCCTGCGCGCCGTGCTCTACACGGAGATCGCGTCGCACTACGTGCCCGCGCCGAAAATGAACTACATGCGTGTCGCGATCAATGGCGAGAGCTGGGGGCTGTATGTCAACGCGCAGCAGTTCAACAAGGACTTCACCCGCGACTTCTTCAAGTCGACGACGGGCGCTCGCTGGAAAACGCCGGGCAGTCCGGGCGGACAGGCAGGCTTCACGTACCTCGGCGACAATTCCGCCGACTACAAGCGCTTCTATGAGATGACGAGCAAGGAAGACCCGAAGGCATGGGCCGACCTGATCACCGTGTTCAAAGTGTTGAACGAGACGCCGCCGGAAAAGCTCGAAGCGGCGCTCTCGCCGATCTTCGACATCGACGGCGCATTGAAGTTTCTCGCGGTGGAAGTCGCACTCGTGAACAGCGACGGGTATTGGGCGCGCGCCAGCGATTACAGTCTCTATCAGGACGATAAGAAGGTTCTGCACATCATTCCACACGATGTGAACGAAGGCATGGGCCCGGAAGAAGGCGGCGGACGCCGCGGTAGCGGACCGGGCGGATTCATGGGCCGGGGCCCGGGCGGTCCACCGCCGGGCATGGGCGATCCCAACGGGTTTCCACCACCGCCCCCGATGGGACCCGGAGGATTTGGCGGACGCGGCGGCTTCGGTCCCGGCGGCGCCGGACCAGACCTCGATCCGCTGGTGGGGTTGAACGACGAGAGCAAGGCCCTCCGATCGAAACTGCTTGCGGTGCCGGCGCTGCGTGCCCGCTACCTCTCATACGTCCACGACATCGCCGAGAAGTGGCTCGATTGGAAGACACTCGGTCCGATTGCGCAGAAGTATCACGACCTGATTGCCGCCGACGTGCCAGTCGACACGAGAAAGCTGTACGACACCGCCGGGTTCGAGAAAGGCGTCGAGAGCGTCAAGGAATTCGCGGACGCGAGGCGCGCGTACCTGTTGAAGGCGACGAAATGACAGAGCGAGTCGTCGCGAGCCGCGAGCCGCGAGCCGCGAGCCGCGAGCCGCGAGATTAGAACGAGAAATTCAGCGAGAGATCCACCTTGCGCATGTTCTGAACGTTCTGCGGCTGCAGGAAGAACGGAGACGTCATCGTCCCCTTATAGCCGGTGAAGTTGGCGTGATTCAGCAGATTCTGAATATTCGCCGAGATACCGATGCGGTATCTCGGCGGCGCGGCACCGCCCGTCGTGACGGACACTTCCCCGTTGCGAATCGAAATGCCGGTAATCCCACCGGGATTCTGGACGGTGCGCTTGCCGATCGCCAGGGTATAGAAGAAGTTCCCGTTGACCGTCCACTGCCCCGGCGTCCATTGCGCTGTTACGGCCGACACCCGCCGGACGATCGTTGAAAACCAGATCCCCGTTGTCGTCGTGGCCAGTGGTGATGGTATAGGGGGTCCCGGTTGAGGCATTCAGGTTCACGTTCGCGTTAAGGTTCTTGAGCGCTGTTGAACTGATGCCGATATTGAATCGGTGACGCCTGATCTCTCCCGGGACATGCCCCCACTCGCCGGCTGGCGATCCGCTCGCGGGCAGACTATAGGGACCATCCGTGTTGTTCTCGAGACGACCGGTCGAGTAGTTCAGGTTGAACGACGTGCGTTTCCAGTTCCAGCGCGGCCCCGTCAACGGCGGGGACGGTGGCGAGAGCGCAATCGATCCAAAAACCGAGAGCAGGTCCTGACGAGATGCCGCGTCCGCAACGACTCGGACGATGTTGACGAACAAGGGATTCGGGCCGGACGCCGTTGATCGGGATATTGAGGTTTTCGCCGCGAAACAATCCCTGTCCCGGTGGTATGGGCGTAGTTCATCCCCACCCTGACACGCGGCGAAACTGTCTGATCGATGCCGGCGCTGACGCCGCATATTCCGCGGCATCGGCAGGTCCTCGCTGAGTAGATAGCGGTTCGTCGTGCTGACAGTCGCCCACGGTGCCGGGATCGGGGAACGACGGGCTGGCAATGTTCAGTTCCTGCTGTCTGAATCCGTCGAAGCGCAGCGACTGCTCATACACGCTGGCGCTCAGCCAGTCGTAGAAGATGCCAGCGCTTGCTCGAAGCGAGGTTTTTCCGCTCTTGAACGGCGCCCATGACACGCCGAGCCTCGGACCGAAGTTGTTGTAGTCGCTGAGGTGCGTCTGCGCCTCGTACCGCAGACCTGGGCTGAACGTCAGGTTCTTACGTACGCGGATGTCGTCCTGCAAATAGAAGCCGGCCTGAACATTGTTGTAGTCGATGTTGGGGTCGCCGAGGCGCCTCGTATAGTTCAGCGGCCGTCCGGCCTCGAACGCGTCGGGGCTATCGAAGAGGAACGTTCCCAGATAGTTCGTCTCGTCGTCCGAGTGATAGGACCCGCCGTCGAGACTGATACCAGCTCGAAGGGACTGAATGCCTCGGACATAATCCAGATCTGATTGCAGGTTGAACGTCGTGCCGCGCCTACCGCCGCGCACCTGCGCGCCTCCGGTCGTGCGCGCATCCATCACCAGGAACGTGACGGCCTCAATCGGTCGGCGTCGAATCCGAATCGGTTCGGCCAATCATCAGACGCGTGTTGGTGAAGAATCGTCGGCCGAGCGGCCCCGCCTCCTGAATACGCAACGTGGTGAACGCTTGTTCGCTCGAGTACGCACGTTCAATCGCGTCGTTGCCACCGACGCCGAGGTTGTCCGAGGTGAACGAGTTGCGGCTGAGGCTCACCCTGAGTGTCTGATCGCGGGTGAGCGCGTAATCGAACAGACCGAAGATACCCACGTCGTCGCTATTTTGGTGGATGGGCAGAGGCTCGGAATACCTGCCAAAGCCTGGGACGTATGTGAAGGCATAGGGTGCCATGAACTGCGTTACCGCCGTTGATCGAGAGCGAGAAGGACGCCTTCTCCTTCATCAACGAGCCGCCGAAATTCATCCCGTAGTTCTGCATGCGCTCGGGGCCCTTCCGCGTGGCGAACGGGTTCCTGGCGCTCAGCGCGCCATCGCGCAGCCGAATATTGGCGCCGCCGCGGAGGCCGCCGATCCCGGGCTGCGTGATGATGTCGATGAACAGGCCGCCGGCAAAGTGATTCTCCGCGGCGAAGGCATCGCGCGTGATGTGAATCGACTTGATCTGCGACTTCGGCGGCAACTGACCGCCCTCGAAGCTGTCGACCCGGAGAATCGCGTTCGGCCCGGCCATGTCCTGCAACTGCTGCTGCATCTCGGCCGGATCATCCGACAGCGCTTCGATCTGCTCGCGCGTCAGCGCGGTGCCGAATCGCGCGCGCGGATCCGCCGCAACGGCCTGGGCATCCCGGCCAACCGTCACCTCCGTCTCGACCTTCTTGATCGGCAGCACCACCACGTGCTTGTTGTCGCCGGGCCGAAGCCGGATGTCCTTCAGCAGTCCAAGCTCGAAGCCGGGGAACGCCGCCTGAATCGAGTAGCGGCCGGGCACCACGTTCTCGATCGTCGCAATGCCTTTATCGGACGTCTTCGCCGGCGCGATCGTCGTTGCCTTGGTCGCCTCGTCTATTCCGACCACCGTGACGGTCGCATCAGGAACGACCGCTCCGCTCTGATCGACGACCGTGACGATCGCGCGAGCGCGCGCGGCCTGGGACTGACCCGCCCGTGCGTCGATTGCACAGATGCAGCGCCAGGATTAGCAGAACGACAAGGCGGCGCGCACCGGAGGCGATGGAACGATTCATTTACGGACCTCGAACTTCTTCGGATCGATCTTCGTGTTGATTTTGAAACGGTCGAACGTGGTCTCCTCTGTGGTATCGGCACCCGTCGCTCTTCGGAGCCGGAACGGCCACTGCAGGCCGTCAACGTCCCGGTAGTCTCCGTAGTAGATCCGGAACTCGACCGGGGCCGGCGGCGCCGCGGACCGGCCAGGTGCCGCAGCTCCAGTCGCAGGCGCTCCGGCCGGCGCACCCGGCGGCAGCACCCTGAGGGGGCGCGCTCGGGGGCGCTGCAGATCCAGCTGCTGCTGGCGGCCCCGAGGCCGGTGGCGTCGGCGGGTTTGCTGGCGTTCCAGCTCCTTCGGGACGCGTTGGCGCTCCACGACCTTCAACAGGCCCCGGCGCCGCACCTGGCCCACCCCGTCCTGGACCTGCCGGCCTGGCTGCTGCCTGCCAGCTGACCATGATGGGGAGGTGCGTCTGACTGTTGACGAACAGCCGCGCTGTAAAGTTGGGTGCTGCCCTTCGCCTCGACGACATCGGCTCTTCCCTGAGGCGCCTCGGCTTCTCCGATGTACGAAAACGTCAGGGGGTATGAGTCGAACGACCCGGCAAACATCCCCAGGGTCAATCGCACGAAGTCCTGTTTTACCGCAGTCACTCGGGCCTTCTTCATGGCGTCGAGCTGCGCCTGGGTGGCGGGGCGGTTGGTCCCGCAGCTCGTCCCATTCCGGGGGGTGGAACAGGCGTCGTTGGTATGGGCAGCTGAATCAACTCGTCCCCGTTGAATCCTGTGGAAGTCGGACCGCTCTCCTGGGCAGGAATCTCGTCCTTGCGCACGTACTTGTCCGGAAGCTCTACGGAGATCTCGAATTCAATCGGCACCAGGTTATCGCCACGAACCTGACGTGTTCGCCCGGTTGCGACAAAGTTCTTCACGGCGCTCAGCCGTTTTTCTCCTCCAAGGGCCTCGCGCGCCGCCGCAAGCACGGCCGTTGCGTCCCGCGGCGGCGGCGGTGCCTGCGCGGGAGTAGACACCGGCCGCAGCGAAAGAGCCCCAAGAGTGACCTATCAAGAGAACGTGGGCAAAACCGCGCATACGTATGCGTCTCCCCGGCCGTCGAGTCGGCAGCTCAGTGTGTTAAGACGACGTGAATACGCCGTCCGTTTGGCGGATTGTTACATCGAGAAGAAAAGGATTGTCGCCTTCGGACAGAGCTCAAGGCAGCGTGTAGGGTGCGCGTTGCGGCCTCGATAACATCCCGTTGGCCTCGTCGTCACCCTTGAACCGCTCACGCGTGGGATCCCAGTACAGCTTGCGTCTGAGTTTCATGGCCATGTGGTGCAGCAGGCAGGCGGAGCACGCGCGATGCGCCACTTCGACCGGCGCGATAGGCTGCTGGCGTGATCGGATGCAGTCGAGCCAGTTGCCGTGGTGATCCTTGCTGTCGTAGAGATGGATATCGTCGGGACCAATCGCCGTTGCGATGATTTTGGAATCACTCGCGGCGAGCGCCTGGCTGTCGTGCAGCTTCGCGACCGGATCACTCGCGGTCACTGTCTCATCGCCGCGCGACACGAAGATCCACCCATTCGTGCCTTCGAATCGATGCCGTTCGGATACTCGCCGCTGACGATCATGTGCACACCGTTGGCGTACATCGCTTCGGTCTTGAACGGACCGTGAACATCCCAAAGCCCGCTCTTTGGGAATTCGGCGGTTCCCCAAATCTCGACCGGGCCGGTGTATTCCGTATCCATGCCCCAATGTGCGCTGTCGATGTGGTGGGCTCCCCAGCCGGTGATCATGCCGGCGCCAAACTGCTCGCAGCGCAGCCATCCTGGCCGATCGTAGCCGGTCTGCGGGTGCACGCGCTTCTCGGTGTACGGCACGACGGGTGTCGATCCCAGCCACATGTCGTAGTTCAAACCCTTCGGGACCGGCATCGTGGGCTCGACTTCGCCTGACGGATCGCCGGGAAGACCGATCAGCACGGTTCGCAGCTGTCCAATCCTGCCGTTGCGCACCAGCTCGGCCGCATAGCGGAACTGCGGCGACGAGCGCTGCTGGCTTCCGATCTGAAAGATGCGACCGGAGCGATGAACGGCATCGCTGAGCGTTCGACCCTCGGCAATCGTCAGCGATGCGGGCTTCTGGAGATAGACGTCCTTTGCTGCCTGCACGGCATGGATCGCGATCAGCGCGTGCCAGTGGTCGGGTGTGCTGATCACGACAGCATCGACATCTTTGTTCGCGAGCAGCTCGCGATAATCGGTGTACGTCGTCACGCCGTCGTATTTCTTGCCGCTCTTCTGCGTGTAGTACCGATTGATGAGCGTGCGTGCGTCCTCGGCACGATGGCTGTCGAGATCGCACGCCGCCATGATTCGAGCCGTGTCGTACTTCCAGAGGCCCGGGAGATCATGCGCGCGCGAGATCCGCCCGTTCCCGATCGCACCGATGTTGATGCGATTGGAAGGCGACCACGCGCCGAGCACGGACGATGGGACGATCGACGGAAATCCTGAAACCATCGATGAAGCGACAATCCCCTTCGCGGCGGTGGAGAGGAAGTCGCGCCGCGAGGTTGAGCCCCGCCGTTTTCGAGCCATGCGTGATCCTTTTCGTTTCAGAACTGTAGCGCAGCCGGCTGCCCGGGCGTTTCGAACCGTAGCCGCCGCGACCCCTTCTTTCACCTGTAGCGCACCCCTTCAGGGCTGCCCGGGCACGGCTGAAGCCACTAGTGAAGTTCACCTTCTGCGCCTGTTTCTGCGCCTTCAGCATCAACTCGGTCGCCAGGAAACAGTGTTCCTGCGACATCGCCGTTTCCGTGCGATTCAAGATATCCGAGACGAGCGCGCGCGCCGTACGGCAGGACGACGTCGCGGCAGTCGATGTAGCGTGTTTCCTTCTGATCGACGATGAAAAGGTGACTTTCGCCCGGCTTTCCCGCAATGTCAATGTTCTTGCGGACCTCGATGAAGCCTTCGGTGCCGAGCACGGTCAGCCGCCCATCGCCCCAGGTCGCCAGGCCGTCCGGCGTGAACCAGTCCACGCGGATGTACCCGGCCCCCTTGTCGCCATGGAGCGTCACATCGCCAAAGTCTTCGAATGACGGGTGCTTCTGATTGTGCACGTTGGCGACTTGCGCAGAGACAACATCGGCGCGCGTCGAGCCCGTGAAATAGAGGAACTGGTCGGCCTGATGCGAGCCGATGTCGCACAGGATCCCACCGTATCGCGGCTTTTCCCAGAACCAGGCCGGTCGCGTCGCAGGCGTGATGCGGTGCGGCCCGAGACCGATCGTCTGGACCACGCGACCGATCGCTCCCGCTTTCACGAGCTCGCCGGCTTTCACCGTCGCGCGGTTCTCGAATCGCTCGCTGTACATGATTGAGTAGATGCGCTTCGTCTGCGCCTGCACCTTGCGCACTTCCGCCAGCTGTTCGAGGGTCGTGATGCCCGGCTTGTCCGCCATGTAGTCCTTGCCGTGCTGCATGACTCGAATGCCAATCGGGGCGCGCTGATCCGGAATCGCCGAACTCAGGACGAGCTGAATCGACGGATCGTCGAGGATTTCGTCTTCGGTCCGGACGCGTTTCACCTGGGGGAACGTCTTCATGAACGCGGAGGCGAGATCGTCCTCGACGGCATACAGCGATATCAGTTCCCCTCCGCCCCGCAGCACTGCCCTAACCTGGCTGTTGATGTGATTGTGGTTGATGCCGATCACGGAGAACCGGATCCTGCGGCTTGGCACCCTGACTCACGGCAGCGGACTGCTGGGAAGATTCGCCCCGATCGCGTGAGGTTTCATTCATACCGAACACATCCTTCGGAAGCACGGACATCGCTGCGGCCGACGAGGCCATGCCCTTCATGAACTTTCGGCGGGAGACCGGCAGTTGTTTCATGTTCGTGTGGCTCACAACTAACGAGACTACGGAGCACGCCGCGTATCTCGGCGCGCTCGAGACAGGAACATCGTCGCGCAGGCTTCAGCCCTGCCTTTGAAACGACAGCCGTGAAGGACTGCGCTACAGGTTTGGAAGCACTTCAACCCTACTCGGCAATGCAATACAGGTATTTGTACCCTCGGAGATACATCTCTCGATCGACGAGTGCCGGCGAGGCATCGAATCCGTCCGACAGTTTGTTCTCCGCCACGGTCTCGAGCGTTGGGCCGTGCTTCAGGACGACGGTCGTGCCATCGCGCGATGGAATATACACCCGCCCTGCGGCACCGACCGGCGAGGCAAACACCTCGGGAGCTGACGCCAGCCGCTGCGCCTGGAAATGCGGCTTTCCGGACTTGGCGTCGTACGCCGAAAGCAGCCCGTTGTTCGACTTCAAAAAATAGATGATGCCGTCGTACAGCAGAGGTGATGGCACGTACGGTGTATCGCGCTCCAGCGTCCAGGCAACCGCCCCGGTGCCGGTAATATCTCCCTTCGCACCTGAGACACGAATGGCCTTGAGACTGTTCCCGCGAAACCCGCTCATCAGATAGACGAACGTATCGTCCGCCACCGGCGAGGGAATCGGGTTCATCGTCAATCCGGCTGTATGCCAGATCAACTCGCCCGTCTCGAGGTCGTAGCTACGCACGCGGTTCATACCAGGCACAATCACCTGCGTGCGGCCGTCACGTTCCAGAACGAGCGGTGTGGCCCATGTGTCGATTTCGTCGCGGGTCTGGCGCCAGATCTCTTTTCCCGTTGTGGCGTCGAGGACGGTGATGAAGGATCCGGCGGTGTGGTCCCACACCGACAACGAGCCGATTGCGATAGAGCGTCGGCGTGCTCCCCTCGCCAAACTGCTGACGCATCCGCTTGTCGCCGAGATCGGTCTGCCACAGGAGCGTCCCGTTCATGTCATACGCGTAGAGCCCGCGCGATTCGAACGGCGCAATCAGGATTTCACCGTTGGTGATTGGCGAGCTCGACGCCCAGGTACCGTTCTCGGGATGCGAGGTTTCGTGCGGCGCCTCTTCACGCGCCGGTGCGTTCCCAGACGATCCGGCCGGTCGCGCGATCGATGGCGAGCACGAGGTAGCTTGTGCATCGTTGGCGAGGCGCCGTGCGGCGCATGCGACGCTTCGATCGGTACGCCGGCGGGAACAGCGGTAAGGACGTAGACTCGATCTCCCCACACGATCGGAGACGCCGAGCCGCGTCCGGGAATCTCTATCTTCCAGCGGATATTCTTGTTATCGCTCCATTGAAGCGGTGGGGTCGCTGTCTTTGACACGCCGGTGGAGTACGGGCCGCGCCACTGCGGCCAGAATCGTTCCACGGGCGTGGCGTTGGACTGAGGCGTCGAGGCGCTGAGCGTGAGAGATCCGAGAGCACAGAGAAGGAAGCGGCCGACGCGTGCGAGCATACGCGCTTGTAACACGGCAGCCGCTAACGCGCAAATTCGGGAGGTCGCTGGCGATTCGCGGGGTTGACGCGGTCCTCTTCCGCCTGAAGGCGGAGGCTACGAATAGAGAATCTTGTAGCTTCCGCCTTCAGGCGGAAGAAAACAGCGAGCCCACCGCTACTCGGGCGAGAGGCTGACGTTCAACGTGATCGTCTGCCCGTTCCTGATGTTGACCGTCGACGAGTACGGCTTGAACCCCGGCTTCCGAACCTCCACGCGGTGCGTGCCGTTGCTCAGTTGCACGAGCATACGCTCGCCCATCGACGCTTGCCAGCGCTCGCCATCAATCAGGACCTCGGCATCCGCAGGCTGAACGCGGACCGCAACAGCGCCGAAGCGATCGCCCTGCTCGAACTGCAGCTGTTCTCCCGGTTGTCCGGGAGGGGGCCCCATCGGTGGTCCGCCACGCGGCGGACCTTGCGGCGGCCCCTGCTCGCGGCGGGGAGCCGGTGCCGGCGTTGGGCGCGGGTCGTCGGCCGTACCTGACCCGAGCGGCTGCATCGTATCCTTGATCTTGTACGACTCGAACGGTCGGAACAGCATGCGCTGCGCGATGCTGTGGTGACCGGGTGCGTAGATCGTCACCTCGTGTTCACCAAGCGGCATGTGGACGCGTTGAAAGACCCCGTCGAAGTCGTCCACGGTGCCGATCAGATATCCATCGACGTAGACTTCCGCCGTGCGCGGTGTCACCTGGAGGCGAAGGTCAGCCGACGGATCGTAATAGCCGTAGCCATACGGCGGATACGGGTAGGCGAAATACGGATATCCGTAGAACCCTCCGTAAAATCCGCCATAGAAGCCCCACCAGTACGGATTGTAGAAGTATGGCGAAGCGTATACCGGGTAGCCATACCCCACTCCGATTCCAACCCCCACGGAAACGTGGCCATGGCCGTGATATTGGGCGGCAGCCGCGACCGGTGACAACGTCACCGCGGCGGTGAAGAGGGCTGGAACAAGAAATCGAACGCATCTGGGATTCACGGAATCCTCCGGCGAACAGTCAGGCAGGCACAGCAGTACAAGCAAGCCAAATACCACGAAGCCGACACGCCACATTGTGGACTTTTCGCACGTCGCTTCGCGATTGGCCGCAAGACTGCCGGCGAATCGTCATCCACCTCACACACTCTTGTCAGACAGCGAGGACGATTCGCCGAGTGGCGGTGCTCATACTACGCTCACGCGTTCAGCGCCGTAAACCCGCTCAACTGGAGTTCCAAGTATGTACCGCTCGTAGCGGCGCGCAACGCTGGAGAGGACCTCGGGATCGTCGGTCCTGAGTGCGACGACGCCAAGTGCCAGCGCCATCTCGAAGTCCTCGGGTAAGCGCGGGATACCAAAGATGATGGCACGCAGGACCCAGAGAGCAGCAGCCACGATGAGCCCGAGCGGCGCCCCATCAAGGTCGGGCAGATAGGTGTCAATCGACGGAGCCGCCATGGCGAGGAGGACGAACACCGCGGCAGGAACCGCCGCAGACACCACGGCCATGGCGATCGTCAGCGGCAACGCCGCGGCCCACCGGTCGGTCCACTTGTCTTGCCGCGTCGCGTGGAGCCCTTTGACCAGCGGATGAGTGACGGCGGTCAACCAGAGATACCCGATCGCGCCAACGATCGTCGTGAGTGCAATTGAACCTGACATCTCGTGTCTCTTTCTGGCAGGCGGGCGCGCTGGCACGCGCGAGCGGAGCACGGAAACGCTCCCTCGCCGGAGATAGACCGTGTATGCATGGCATCCGTGTGGCTCCCGAATGACAAAATGGTGGCACCGTGCCGACGGCCTCACTCTCCGATAGACTGGAATCGTGACGCCTGCTCCAGACGCCCCTCAGCCAGACGGCCAGTCGCGCGGCCGGGTGCTCGTTGTCGAGGACGATGCGCACATCCGCGATCTCGTCGTGCTGCATCTTCAGCTCGAAGGATTGACGGCGGTTGCCGCCGGTGATGGCGCCACGGGGCTGCGCCTCGCCAAGGCCGATCCGTTCGATCTGTTGATCCTGGACGTCATGCTGCCGCAACTCGATGGGGTGACGGTATGTCGGGCCGTGCGGCGCGAATCGATGAATGGCGACGTCCCAATCCTGATGCTGACCGCGCGTCGCGAAGAGTCCGACAAGGTGCTCGGGCTCGAAAGTGGTGCGGACGACTACTTGACCAAGCCGTTCGGCATCCGTGAGTTCATCGCGCGAGTGCGCGCGTTGCTGCGCCGGCGGCCGTCGCGCGCGCCGGGCCATGCGGCCGCGGTCGTCGCCGGCGGACTGACTGTCGATCCGGCCCGGCGTCACGCACGGCTACAGGATCGTGAGATCGAACTGACGGCGCACGAGTTCGATCTGCTGTATCTGCTTGCGACCAATCGCGGCATCGTGTTCAGCCGCGACGCCTTGATGCAGAAAGTGTGGGGAGACGACACCCACATCACCGAGCGCAGCGTCGATACCCTCGTCAAACGAGTGCGGCGGAAGATCGAACAGGATCCCGCCGATCCACAATTCGTGCTGACCGTGTGGGGCACGGGATACAAGTTCGCCGATGTCTGATCCCGTCTGGTATCGCAGTCTCTACTGGAAGATCGCGTTCGGCTTCGTCGCGATGCTGGCGATCCTGCTGCTGACGCAGGGACTGCTGTTTCTCTGGCTCACGGATCAGATCTTCGGCGTCCCCGCGCGGACGCCTGCGCAACTGGCCACGCTCGTGGCCGAAGAAGTCGGCACGGAAATCCAGCAGCATCCCGACACCGATCTCGAAGCATTCGTACGCGACAAATACTCCCGCATTTATCAGCCATTCCTCGTCGTCCTGGCCAACGGCCAGCGCGCCTCGAACCGGCCGAACGGCCTGCCGCCAGAATTCGGTCGAGCAGTGCAGGGACGCCTGCGCGGGGAAATGCTCGGCACGGGCCGATTCGGAGAGCCGTCGACAGTTCCACGCAGCCCGATGGGCCCGGGCGGGACCGAAACTGGACGCGGCGGTCCGCCGCCCATCTCGCGCGGCCCGACCGGAGAGTTGCCCGCTGGTCCGGCAATCGAGCCCAGGAGTTTTCCAGGTGGTCCCGGCCCCGGCGGCCCGTTCGGGCGTCGTGGCGGACCGAGATATCCAGCGGAGTTCGCGCCGATCATGGTGGCAGAGCGTCAGGTTGGAGTCGCGGCTGTGCCGTCCAACCCGCCGCCGGTTTCCGTCGCGCTGCATGAACTTGGCCCGACGCTGACGTGGCTCGGGCTCGGGCTCCTCGGCCTCGGCGCAACACTGACCGCGCTCTTCGTCTTCCGACCCGTGCACAAGCGAATCCGAACGCTCGAGCATGCGGCCCGCGCACTCGGCGAAGGACGCACCGACGTTCGCGCGACCGAGACCGGCGGCGATGAGGTGAGCTCGCTGGCGCGGACGTTCAACCGGATGGCCGAGGATCTGGAGACCCGCGCGACCGCCCTCGCGGTGTCCGATCGCGCGCGCCGTCAGCTGCTCGCGGATGTCTCTCACGAGCTGATGACGCCGTTGTCGGCGATCCGCGGGTACGTCGAAACGCTCGGCATGGCAGATGTGCCGCTCGACCTCGACACGCGCAAACGATATCTCGACATCGTCGAGCAGGAAACGCACAAGCTCGAGGCGATCATCGGCGACCTGCTGGATCTCGCGCGGCTCGAGGGAGGCGGCGATCGCATGCGGGCCGAGCCGGTGGCGGTCGAAGACCTCTTCAAGAGAATCGCGGATCGACACGAACCATCGCTGCGCGATCGCGGAGTCTCTCTGCGGATCGAGGTCGCACCGGACACGCCGCGGATACTGGGCGACGCAGGACGCCTTGAACAGGCGCTGCAGAATCTGGCGGCCAACGCGATTCGTCACACACCCGACGGGGGCGTCGTGCGTCTCGCGGCCTCGCGCGCAGAGAACGGCGTGCACATCACCGTCCGCGACACCGGTCCCGGGATTCCGCCCGAGCATCTGCCGCGCGTGTTCGATCGGTTTTATAAGGTCGACGCCTCGCGCGCGGGCACCGACGTGCCGTCTGGCAGCGGCCTCGGCCTGTCGATCGTGCGCGCCATCATCCAACGTCACGGCGGCACCGTGACCGTCGCGAACGCGCGCGACGGGGGCGCGTTGTTCGAGTTGGATCTCCCAGCCGCTTAAGAAAGCGGTGCCACGTGTGCCATGGGTGCCATGAGTGCCATGAGTGCCATGGGTGCCATGAGTGCCGTTGGGTGCTGCACTTCACGCCAGACACGCCATTTGATCATCACATAAACGAGCCAGGCGACGATTCGCGATCCAGCAAAAGCTTACGGGGATCGCTGGTGCAGTCGATGCAGATCTTGCCTCTGCGATAAGCCACCGACATCGTAAGGTTCGGCCACCACTTCTGACACGCCAGTAGGTGTGACCCCTGGGCAGTCGGCACTCTTGGCACCCTTGGCACTCTTGGCACCCTTGGCACTCGCACCTGGCACCCCTGGCACCCACCTGGCACCCCTGGCACCCCTGGCACCCCTGGCACCCCTAGCGCCGAGTCACAGTCTTGTCATCCCCGTGCCCCTGCCCGGCCACAACCCCCACGTATTAACGACTATGTAGCAGCGGCGTGAGCGTCCATACGTCGAAGGAGATTGTCATGCTTTCCACCAATCGAATTGCCCTGATCGCCGGCCTGCTTCTCGCCGGCTTTGGTGCGATCACCACGTTATCGAGCGGGTCGAACAACAAGGTTGCCGTCACGTTCGCCGGATCTGTGGCGCACGAGAGCGTCAGCGCGCATACCTTCACCGTTCCGCGCGAAGGCGAGGTCGAGGTCACGCTGACCGGACTTCGTCCGGCCGCGACGACACCGACCAAGGTCGGGCTGGGACTGGGCACGCCTACAGCCGCCGGCAATTGCGCGCTCGTCGAAGCGATTGATTCGACGCGCGTGACCGACCGGATCGGCGGCACGCTGCGCAAAGGCACGTACTGTGTAGCGGTATACGACTCGGGAGACGTCACGTCCGAGCCGCTCGACTACACTGTGAGCGTCACCGAGCAGTAAGCGTGAAGGGCTGCGTTGCGTGGTGCGATCGCACTGGACCTGACGCAGGGGCTCTCAGGGTTGCCATCGCGCCACGCACGATCACACAAAGATGCCACACACGGTCGGCTCATCCATGATGAGTTGCGAACGAGTGACTTGACGGAATCGACTAAACGATTGCCGGTCGACGAGCGTAATCTGGTCTGATGACCCGTCGCATGTCCATGGCACACAGAACGCGATCATTTCGCGGAGAGCGAATCGGGTCGCCATCCGTCGCGCGCGTGGTCATCATCGCCACGTGCGGCGTGCTGGCGTTCGGCTGGAAGGGGCCGCTCGACGCGTGGCAGCAGGCAGCTGGAGCATGCCGGATCAGCGGCCGGGCGTTGAGCGGAACGTTGCCGCTTCCCGGTGTGTCGGTACTGGTTCGATCGTCGGGCGCCGTGAAGACGGCGACCTCGACCGACCCCGATGGCACGTATCGCCTCGCGTTGGCCGACGGCTCCTACGATGTGGCCGCTGAACTCACTGGCTTCACATCGGCGTCGCACGCAGTGACGGTGGGCGGCGGCGCGTGCGATCAAACGATCGATTTTCAGCTCACGCTTGCGCCGCGCACGCCGGCCGCGCCTGCGTCCGCTGCAGGACCGTCCGGGACGGTGCCTTCGTCGGGACGTCGAGGCGCTCCGCCGCAGCCGCAGCAATCGGCGAGCGCGCAACCTGCCAACGCCGCAGGCGCACAACGATTCGAGACCTTGACGGTGCAGACGCAGGCGGCGGCCGCGGCAGGCGTCGAGACGAACGACACCAGCGATGCCGCCGCACGACTGCTCCTCCCCCCGGGCTTCTCGACCGAAGGTCCGACTGAAGCCGTCGCGATCAACGGCAACATGGCCAGCCTCGATCGCGGCATGATGAACGATCGGCTCGATGCGATCGGCCGCGGCGAGTTCGATCCCGGCGACCGGCGAATTCGGCGCAGGGCTTCGGGCCGGGCGGGCGCGGCTTCGACGGCGGCCAGGCGGTTCGGCGGACAGGGCGGCCGTGGCGGACCGGGCCGGCGGACCGGGCGGCCGCGGCGGACCGGTGGACCGGCGGCGGCGCGGCGGTTTCGTCCTCGGCGGCCGCGGCCGTGGACAGAACGCCTACAACGTCCAGACGCAACTACACGTTCGGCGGCTCGGCGCTCGACAGCGCGCCCTACCAGCTCCATCCGGGATCGTCCGCGTCAGCAGCAGCCGTACTCACGACAGAACTTCGGCGTCACGGTTGGCGGCCCGGTCGAGATTCCGGGCATCTACAACGGCACCGCCGCACGAACTTCAACGCGAGCTACTCCGGCAACCGCGGCGGCGACCTCTTCGATCAGTACGCGACCGTGCCGACCGCGGCGATGCGCGCCGGCGATTTCTCGTCGGTCGCGCACAGCTGATCGATCCGGCCACGGGGCTGCCGTTCCCCGGCAATCAGATTCCCGCCGACGCGCCTCGATCCCGGTTCGATCGATCGCTGCTGCGTTTCATTCCGCTGCCGAATCTCGACGGCACGAACCGCAACTTCCACTACGCCACGACGAACCAGTCGATCGCCGACAACCTGAACCTGCGCGTGACGCACAACTTCACGCAGAACGCCGGGCGCGGCGGGCCGCGGCGGCCGCGGTGGCGGCGGCGGCGGACGCGGCGGATTTGGCGGGCCCGGCGGGCGCGGGCGCGGACAGCAGCAGGGCACCAGCGTCAACATGACGGCGCAGCTGCAGTACCGCCGCAACGACAACGATCAGAACAACGTGTTCCCGACGCTCGGCGGACACAGCAACGGATCCAGCCTTCGCGCTGCCGGTCTCGCTCAACATCCAGCACAAGCCGGATCGCTGCACAACGTCAACGTGAACTTCTCGCGGACCGCGTCGGAGACGATCAATCACTACGCGTACGTCGAGGACGTCGCCGGCAACGCCGGGATCACCGGCGTCTCGACCGATCCGTTCGACTGGGGCGTGCCGCAGCTGTCGTTCTCGACGTTCTCGAGCCTGCGCGACCTGACGCCGTCGCGGCGCACGGACACAGCGGCTGACGCTTCGGCTACGGCTGGACGCGGCCGGTGCACACGAAGCACACGCTGCGCGTCGGCGGCGACCTGCGCTTCGATCGAATCGGACAACCAGACCGACACCAACGCGCGCGGCGCGTTCGTCTTCACGGGGCTGTATACCTCGGCGGGCTGCCGCGGTGCGCGGCGGCGGCCTCGACTTCGCGGACTTCCTGCTCGGCCTGCCGCAGCAGGCGACGCGTCCAGTACGGTCCCGGCAACGTCGCGCATGCGCGGCAAGTCGCTGAGCGTCTACTTGCAGGACGACTGGCGCAAGAACGACGACGCTGACGCTTCAACCTCGGCGTGCGCTACGAGCTGATCTGGCCGTACTACGAGCGCCGGCCAGATGGTCAACCTCGACGTGCACGCCGGACTTCACCGCCGCGGTGCCGGTGCATCTCCGGCGAGACCGGCCCGTTCACCGGCCCGTTCCCGAAGGCGCTGATGAACGCCGACACCAACAACATCGCGCCGCGCGTCGGCTTCGCGTGGCGCATCAAGCCCGGGACGATCCTGCGCGGCGGCTACGGCATCAGCTACAACTCCGGCTCGTATGCCTCGATCGCGCGCCAGCTCGTCGGGGCAGCCGCCGTTTGCCGTCACCGACAACAGCGATCGGCACGTTCGACGCGCCGCTGACGATCGAGGATCCGTTCGCCAGCGCGTCGCCGACCGAGACGACGAACAACTACGGCGTCGACAAGAACTACGCGCTCGGGCGTCGTGCAGACGCTGGAACGCCGACTTCTCGCAGCGATCTCCGGCAGGTCTGGAACGTCGGCGCCGGCTACACCGAAACGCGCGGCGCCGAGCCTCGACATCGTGCGCGCGCCGAACCGCGGGCCCGACGGCCTGCGCATCCCGGACGTGCAGCCGTTCCTGTGGCAGACGTCCGAAGGCGCGTCGGTCCTCCACGCCGGCACGTTCCGTGCTCACGCGGCGGCCGGTCAAAGGGCATCGGCGGCGGCGTCGACCTACACGCTGGCCAAGTCGCGCGACGACGCGTCGACGATCGGCGGCGGCGGCACGGCCGTGGCGCAGAACGATCAGAACCTCGCGGCCGAATGGGGGCTCTCGAGCTTCGATCGGCGCCACCAGCTGTCGGCCAACGCCAACATCGAGCTGCCGTTCGGGCCCAACGCAAGTGGCTGAACAGCGGCGGCATGTGGCAGGCGATCGCTGCGCGACTGGCGGGTGACGACGACCTTCACCTGGCAGTCCGGCACGCCGCTACACGCCGCGCGTGCACGGCGGCAGTCAGCGACGTCGCGCGCGGCACCAACGGCACGCTGCGGGCCGACTACAACGGCGCAGCCGATCTCGATCGCCGAACCCGACCATCGACCGGTTCTTCAACACGACCGCGTTCTCGATCCCGTCGCCGGGCACGTTCGGCAACGCGTCGCGCAACATGATCATCGGCCCGGGCAGCCGGCTGCTGAACGCGCAGTTCTCGCGCGACGTCCGCATGGGCGGCAACCGCGCGCTGACGATCCAGGTGAACACGACCAACCTGCTGAACATGGTCAACTACGCGCGCGATCGACACGGTGGTCAACTCGCCGACCTTCGGCCAGGTCACTGTCGGTGCGGCCGATGCGATCGATGCAGCTCAATCTGCGTTTCAGGTTCTAGATTGATGTCTGTCTCCACGGACTCGACTGTCGCGCTACGGTGATCGTCGCCGCGCGTCGTCCTGGCCTCGCGGTCGACCGCGACGTCGCACCGCGCCCATCGGCGCAGCAGTCGCAGGCGCCGGTCGGTCTTCCGCTCGCGTCTGCAACGTCGTCTCGGTGGACGTCATCGTCCGCGACAAGACCGGCGCGGTCGTGCGCGGCCTGACCGCGGCCGATTTCGAGATCCGCGAGGACGGCCAGCCGCAGGAGATCTCCAACTTCAGCCTTCGAGGAGATCACCGACAAGCGCGCCGGCGCAGTCGAGTCCGCTGAGCTGCTGGCAGGCGTCGAAGCGAAGCTCGCAGAAGAGACCCGACGTTCGCCGTCCACGCCGCCGGCCTCGACAGCCGCGGCGGAGCGCGCCGGCGCCGATGACGTCCGACATGCTGGCCGGCCGCCGGCTCATCACGCTGCTCTTCGACGTCAGCTCGATGCAGCCCGAGGACGTGCAGCGCGCGGTCGACTCGGCGAAGAAGTACGTCAACGAGAAGATGACGCCCGCCGACCTGGTCGCCGTCGCGACGGTCGGCTCGACGCTCGACGTGCTGACCGACTTCACCGCCGATCGCGGCAAGGTGGCAGCGGCGCTCGGCGACGCTCGGCTACACCGAAGGCACCGCGACGCCGCCGCCGGCCGCCAGCACCGCCGCCACCGACGAAGCGGCGGCCGCGGCGACCGACGACGACGCGGCGACGGACACGGCCGAGCTCGACATGTTCAACAACGACGTCCGGCTGCGCGCGCTGAAGACGCTGGCCGAAACGCTGGCGCCGATCGAGCAGAAGAAGGCGATCCTCTACTTCAGCGCCGGCATGCAGCGCAGCGGCCAGGACAACCAGGTCGAGCTGCGCTCGGCGATCAACGCCGCCGTCCGCGCCAACGTCTCGATCTATCCCGTCGACACGCGCGGCCTGCAGGCGGTCGTGCCCGGCGGCGACGCGCGGCAGGCCAGCGGCCGCGGCAGTCGCTGTTCTCCGGGCGCGGCGTCGCGCAGCAGTTCGCGCAGCTCTCCGCGTCGCAGGACACGCTGACGTCGCTCGCCGCCGACACCGGCGGCACGCGCGTTCACCGACTACGAACGATTTCGGCGAGGCGTTCGCGCGCGTGCAGCGCGACATGTCGGCCTACTACCTGCTCGGCTACAGCAGCACCAACACCGCGAAGGACGGCCGCTTCCGCCGCATCCAGGTGCGCGTGAAACGCGACGGCATGCAGCGTCGAGGCGCGCGCCGGCTACTACGCCGACCGCGACTTCGCGCACACGACACGCACCGATCGCGAGACGCAGCTCGCAGGAGCAGCTGTTCTCGGCGGTGTCGGCGACCGACCTGCCCGTGCTCGTCACCGCCGGCTGGTTCCGGCTGGCGGCGGACAAGTACTACGTGCCGGTCTCGCTGGCGGTCCCGGGCTCCGCCGTGCCGGTCGCCAACGACAAGGACAAGGTCGTCGCTCGACGTGCTCGGCATGGTGCGCGACGAGCAGGGGCCTCCCGGTCGGCCGATTCCGCGAGACGCTGCAAGCTGCCGCCCGGGCACCGAGAAGACGCTCGCCGGCAAACAGGTGCTCTATCAGTCCGGCGTCACGCTGCCGCCCGGCCGGTTCTCGGTGAAGGTCGTCGTCCGCGAGAACACCAGCGGCCTGATGGGATCGTTCGAGGCGCCGATCATCGTGCCGGAGCTGAAGCAAGCGCCGCTGAAGGTCAGCTCCGTCGTGCTCAGCACGCAGCTGCAGCCGGCGGCAAAGACCAAGACCGACAATCCGCTCGTGCGCGACGGCGTGCAGCTGGTGCCCAACCTGACGCACGTCGTCGGCAAGGATCAGAAGCTGTTCTTCTACTACGAGGTCTACGATCCCGGCAGACGAACGGGGTCGGGGCCGCAGCTGCGCACGAGCCTGGCGTTCTATCGCGGCAAGGTGAAGGTCTTCGAAACGCCGGTCGTCGAGCGCACGTCGATCGACGCGCCCGATCGGCACGCCGCGCTGTTCCAGTTCGAGGTGCCCGGCGTCGTCGTTCACGCCGGGCCTCTACACCTGCCAGATCAACATCATCGACACGGTCTCGGGCAAGTTCGACTTCCCGCGGCTGCTGTTCGCCGTTCGGTAGACTCGCGGTTCGCGGTTCGCGGTTCGCGGTTCGCGGCTCGCGACTCGTAGCGCAGCCCTTCAGGGCTGCCAGCTGAGAGCTGGCAGCCGGAAACTGGCAGCTTCCTATTGACATCCCAGAGGAGTCGTGCCACTCTCTTGTGGCTATCCCACAGGAGTAACCATGGCCGACGGCAAATCCGCGATTCTCCAGGGGACGCTCGACCTCATGGTTCTCAAGACGCTGGACGCGATGGGCCCGCTGCACGGATACGGCATTGCGCGTCGGCTCGAGCAGATCAGCGAAGCCACGCTCCAGGTGAACCAGGGAACGGTGTACGCCTCGTTGCAGCGGCTGTTGCAGCGGCGCTGGATCTCAGCCGCCTGGGGCACGTCAGAGAACAATCGCCGGTCCAGGTTCTACACCATCACGAAGAGCGGACGACGACAGCTTGCCGCTGAAGCGGAGAACTGGACGCGAATTTCCGGCGTCATTGGCCGGCTGCTCGCCATGGTGCGATAGGGCGTTATGCCAACCTGGATCTTCGTGCTCGCCGCGCGTGTCGTCGGCTGGCTGCGCGATCGGCCACTCGACGAAGAGTTCACGACAGAGTTCCAGTCTCACCTCGAAATGCTGACGGAAGACAACGTGCGCCGCGGCATGACCCCGGCGGACGCAGAACGAGCGGCACGTGTCCGACTCGGCAACCTGACACAGCTCAGGGAGGATCAGCGCGAGGGTCGTGGCCTCCCCTTCCTCGACACGCTTTTGCAGGACGTCCGGTATGCGCTCAGGATGTTCCGCCGAAGCCCGGGCTTCACCGTCGTCGCGATCCTGACGGTTGCGCTTGGAATTGGCGTGAACACCATCGTCTTCACGCTCGTCGACGCGGTAGCCTTCAAGCCGCTGCCAGTGGCCGATGCAGGGAACCTCGTCCGCATCAAGCGGTCGTTCCAGAGCGGCGCACGCGGAGACGTCGAGTATGCGTTCTCGTTCGAGGAGTACTCGACCTTCCGCGCACACAGTCAGCGGCTCTCGTCGGTCATCGCGGTCGCCTGGCCGGAAACTGTCGTCGCCACAGGCGCTGAGGGAGAGCTACTCGAGGGTCGCGTTGTATCGGACGATTATTTCACCGCCCTCGGGGTCAGCGCCCCCTTGGGCCGGACCTTTCTGCCGGAGGAGAATCGGATTCCTGGCGCCAATCCGGTGATGGTGCTGTCGGATGGCTCCTGGCGCCGTCACTTCCACGCGGATCCGCAGGTCGTCGGACGCACGGTCATGCTCAATGGCACCGCATTCACGATCGTTGGCGTGGCGCCGGCGCAGTTCATCGGAACCGGAAACCCTCCACAGGCTCCTGATTTCTGGGCGCCTCTAATGATGCAGGGGCAGTTGAGTCCGGGTGCCGCCTGGCTGGATCGCCCCGAGACGCATCGTCTTCAGCTGCTCGCTCGCGTCCAGGCAGATGCATCGATCGAGCAGGCGCGGGCCGAGCTGCAGGGGCTCGCGTTGCAGATCGCCGAGTTTCCCGAAACGCACAAGGTGGACGATCGAACGATCGCATTGACCCTCCAGCCAGCCGTCTACTTCGGCGGCACCGACGATTTTCGTTTCGCCGCGGTGGTGGCGTTGCTGATGGCCACGGTGTCGATCATTCTGATCGTGGCGTGCGCGAACCTGGCCAACATGCTGCTGGCGCGCGGCGCCGCCCGCCACAAGGAGATTGGCATGCGGCTGGCGCTGGGCGCGAGCCGGGGCCGAATCGTGCGTCAGCTGCTGACCGAAAGCCTGCTGCTGGCCGGAATGGGAGGCGTGACCGGCCTTCTCTTGTCCTTCTGGGGCAGCACTGTGGTCTGGCGTCTGATCGATCGCCTCATCCGCATCCTGTTTCTCTCCGACAGGCCGTTCGCGGCATCGGTCGCGCCGGATGGCCGGATCCTCGTCTTCACGGTAGCAGTTTCAATCGCAACGGGATTGCTGTTCGGCCTCTCACCCGCGTTGAGAATTTCCAGGCCCGATCTCAATGGGGCGCTCAAGGAGGAGACTGCAGGTTTCGGCAACCGCCGGCGCGCAACCCGATCGTGGCTGAATGCTCTTCAGATGGCGGTCTCGATGACGTTTCTGATCTGTGCGGGGCTGCTCCTGAAAGGACTCGCGCACGCGCAGAGTGCGGACCTGGGTTTCGAAAGCTCCAAGGTCCTCATGGCATTCATGAACCTTGGCACGGACCCGGTGGCGGCGCCCGCGTTACAGAAGCGAATCGTCGATCGTTTGCGCAAGGCGCCGGAGATCGAGGACGTGGCGCTCACGGATCGTTTTCCGTTCGCTGGAACGTGGTCGCCTCCAATCATGGTCGACGATCCAGCGGAGATGCCCTCGCGGCGCGCCACTCGGACGCTCGCGAATTACGTGTCAGCGAGCTATTTCCACACGCTGGGCATCTCGATCCAACGGGGACGCACGTTTACGTCGGCCGATGAGGAAGGCGGGAGCGCGGTGGCCATCGTCAGCGAGGCCGCGGCCAGACGTCTCTGGCCGTCTGGAGACCCGATTGGGAAGCGGCTGACGCTCGACATGGATTTCAGAGGCCACCTTGCCACGTTCGAAGTCATCGGCGTCGTCAAAGACGTTCGAAGCGCGAACGTCTCCCGCATCGATCCAGCGTTCGTCTATCTGCCAACGAGCCCGGGCGCGAGCTACAACATCCTGATCCGAAGCAACCACGACCCCGCTCGTGTATTCGCGGCCGTGACGCGCGCGGTGGAATCAACAGATCGACGGGTGCTCCCAACCGTTCGCGTGATGAGCGTAAACGAGGGCCCGTTCGTGCGAATGCAAACGGCCATACCTGCAATCGTGGCACCGTTTGTCGCGACTCTGGGCTGCGTGGCGCTGATTCTCGCCGGGACAGGCATCTATGGCGTCACGTCCTATCTGGCCGTCCAGCGAACGCATGAGGTCGGAATCCGCATGGCGCTCGGCGCCACGGCGCGCGATGTGCAGCGGCTCATGGTGCGGCAGGCTATGACTCCGATCCTGGCAGGGGGCGTGGTAGGACTCGGCGCAGCCGCGACGATCTCGCGGCTGCTGCAGTCCACATTGGCCGAGCCGAGCAGTCCGGATTTCCTGTTCGGCGTCGGAGCGTTCGACATGACGGCCTTTGCCGGCCTCTCTGCATTCGCCATGATCGTTGCCGCCGTCGCGAGCTACATCCCTGCGCGTCGTGCAACCGCTGTCGACCCGCTGGTGGCGCTGCGACACGAATAGGCGGCACGGTACGTCCGATACATGTCGTTCAACTACGACATCCTCGACATCACCGCACATCGTCGGTGGCCGATGCCGTCGTCGCCGTGGGTCATGACGCAGAGCTGGCACGATCTGTTGTTTGCGCACTGGCCGATCGACTCGGCCGTTCTCCGCGCCAAGATCCCCCCGGGATTCGAGCTCGACGAGTTCAACGACCAGGCGTGGCTGGGCATTGTCCCGTTTCACATGCGCAACGTCGGGCCGCGCGGCGTGCCGTCGCTGCCTTGGGTCTCCGCCTTTCCCGAGCTCAACGTACGGACGTACGTGCGCGTCGGCGGCGTGCCCGGTGTGTATTTCTTCAGCCTCGACGCCGCCAACCCTGTCGCAGTCGTCGTGGCGCGAACGTTCGTGCATCTTCCGTACTTCTCCGCAGCGATGGACGTGGAAGAGCGTGACGGATGGATCAATTACACCAGCCGCAGGACGTCGGCCTCTGGCGCGCCCGCGGAGTTCGTCGGGCGATATCGTCCGACGATCGAGGCACGACACCCGATGGCAGGCACGCTCGAATACTTTCTGACCGAGCGCTACTGCCTCTTCACGGTGGACTCTTCGTTGCGCTCGTATCGGCTCGACATTCATCACCCGCCCTGGCCGCTTCAAGATGCGGAGGCACAGATTTCAGTCAACACGATGGCCGATGCTTCTGGAATTCGTCTGCCCTCGGTGACCCCGCTCCTGCATTTCTCGAAGCGCCAGGACATGGTTGGCTGGATGCTGCGGCGTGTATGAGCGCGCCGCCGCGCCGCGACTCGCGACTCGCGGCTCGCGACTCGCGGCTCGCGGCTCGCGATCTTCCGCGACACGCGATCTTCCGCCTTAAGGCGGAAGGACGCCTACTTGATCCTGACTTCTGCCTCCCATCGCCGGTAGTTCGTGTATAGCGCGTGCCCTTCGATGCGTGTGCGGCCAGTCAGGTACAACTCGTTCATGTCGTCGGGCAGGAGCATGTCGAACCGCTCGTTGTGCGTGTAGCTGACGAGAATGATGGTTTGAAGCGGGCGGCCCGGCAGCTGGCCGGTGCGCAGCTCGCTCCGAAACACGGCGCCGGTGTTCGGATCGATCCAGAACGTTCCGCTCGACGCGATGTCGCGGCCGTCGGGTGTCCGGATGATCGTCGGGCGATCGCGTTCCTCGAACGACACGATCCATACCGGTGTGTCGTGGACGGTCGTGGTACTGGAATGCTTGAAGCGGAACCGCGGCTGACGATCGGGAAGCAGGAACTCGAGCGGCAGCGTTGGCACGTTGATCGTGCGATACAGATCACCCAGGTTGTATTGGGCCTGGAGATCCGCGAGCGCGCGCGCGCGGGCGGTCAGCGGCCGGGTCGTGTCCTCCAGGAGCGCGCGCAGCCGTTCGCGATCGGTCGTCACCGGTTGTCCGTCCACCTCGAGCACCTCGCGAACGCCCAGCCAGGTGTTCGAGCCCGCGAAATCACGCACCAGGATGTAGTCCGATTTCAGCACGCGCTCCTGACGAGTGCCGGGCCCGACCGCCGACTCCGAGGGTCGCTCCGGCGACATGCGCTGAATGTAGCGTTCCTCGGCAACCAAGACCGTGAACCGCTGGTGATAGTCCGCGGAATACGTTCCTGCCCGCTGCAGGACCGCCTTCAGACTGGGTTCATCGGGCTTGACCGGACCGCGCGCCCAGGCGGACAGCGCGAGGGACAGGACGAACACGCTCAAGGGACGGCGCATGAGAGGGAAATTCGACACGGCATCCAGCCCCGGGGCACTTGACCGCAGCGTGGGCATCGTGCCAATGTGCCTTCGCTATATAGTGTTCGAAAGGGGGCAAACATGACAGACGGCATATCGCGGCGGAAATTCATGACCACGGTGGCCGCCACCGGGGCAGGCCTGACGATCGTGCCGCGCCATGTGCTAGGACGTGGGTTCCAGGCGCCGAGTGACACGGTGAACATCGCGACCGTGGGCATCGGCGGCATGGGTGGATCGAACACACGTAATCTCATGAGTCAGAACATCGTCGCGGTCTGCGACGTGGACTGGGGATACGCAGAAAAGCGGTTCGACGCCTACAAGGCGGAGCTCGGCCGGCTGCAAAGCGCGAACGCCGGCGAATCAGGGACAGAATCAGCGTCCGCGGCCTACGCTCTCGAAGGCCCAGATGGACGCCGATGCTCGCCGGCCGGCACAAGACATCGCGGCCAATCTCAAGCGCTTCGTCGAAGAGCAGCTGCCCAAGATTCAACGGCACACCGACTACCGGCAGATGCTCGACAAGCAGAAGGACATCGACGGGATTGTCGTGGCGACGCCGGATCACATGCACGCGGCAATCGCCTCGGCTGCAATGGACGTGGGCAAGCACGTCTACGTGCAGAAGCCGCTGTGCTGGTCAGTTCAAGAGGCCCGGCACCTCGCCGAGAAGGCGAAGACCACCAAGGTGGTCACGCAGATGGGCAACCAGGGGCACTCAATGGACGGAGCCCGCTCCGGCTACGAGTACATCACCGGTGGCGCCATCGGCGACATTCGCGAGGTCCATGTGTGGACCAATCGTCCGCTGGGCTACTGGCCGCAGGGCATCCCCCGCCCGGCGCCGCTGCCGGCAGCCAACCCGGATCATCCGCTGTCCTGGAACGGTCCTGGCGTCGAGGCGAGACTGGCCGCGGCGCTCGCCGGAAATTACCCGGTGCCCGACAAGCTGTCCTGGGACCTCTTCCTCGGCGTCGCTCCTCCTGTCGAGTACCACCCGATCTATCACCCGTTCAACTGGCGCGGCTGGGTGGACTGGGGTCAGGGCGCCCTCGGTGACATGGGCGCTCACCTGATCGATCACCCGTTCTGGTCGCTGAACCTTGGCATGCCGACAGCGATCGAAACGATTTCGACGCCGTTCAACGGCGCCACCTACCCGAGCGCGACGACGACGTATTACGAGTTCGCGGCGCGGGGAAACATGCCCGCCGTCAAGCTGACGTGGTACGACGGCGGCTTCAATCCGCCCAAGCCCGAAGAGATCGGCGACGAGCGGCTGAACGGCGAAGGAGGCATCCTCTACATCGGCACCAAGGGCAAGATGCTCCAGGACACGTACGGAAACAACCCGCGTCTGCTGCCGAAATCGCTGCACGAGTCGTACGGCGCGCCCAAACCGAAGCTCGCGCGGATCACGCAGCAGGAACACGAGATGAACTGGGTCGAGGCCATCAAGGGCAAGGCCGAAATCTCGTGCCCGTTCGACTACGCATCGCGCCTCGTCGAGGTCATGCTCCTCGGCGTCGTCGCGCTGCGGTCCGGCGGGAAGATCTACTACGACGGCGCACAGGGGCACGTCACCAACATGGTCAAGCGTTGGGAACAAGACGGTTGATCCCAACGAGTTCCTGAGCCGGAACTACCGCGAAGGGTTCAAGCTGACCTAGGCGTTCACGATGCGGGCTGAGGCCACCAGTGGTGCTTCAGCTCGCGTCTTCTCCATCATCTCGAGCCATCACCTCGCTTTCACGCAGATCCTATGAACACAACGATCCGTCTCAAGCTGATCCTGATGATGGTGCTGGAGTTCTTCATCTGGGGCGCGTGGTTTCCGCTGATCTTCGGCTACCTCCCCAGCCTGGGGTTCAGCGCCGGCGAGCAGACGCTGGATCCTCAACGCGTTCCCCATCGCCGCCATCGTCGGCATGTTCTTCAGCAACCAGTTTGCGGACCGTAACTTCGCCGCGGAAAAGTTCCTGTCGGTCAGCCACCTGATCGGCGGCGTGGCGATGTTGTACCTGGCGTACACGCGGTCGTTCTGGCCGTTCTTCCTCGCGATGCTGGTGCATTGCCTGCTCTACGTGCCGACGATCTCGATCACGAACTCGATCGCCTTCGCCCACATGAAGGATCGCGCAGAAGGAGTTCGGCATCGTGCGCATGGGCGGCACGATCGGATGGATTCTCGCGGCCTGGCCGTTCACGTTCATCCTCGTCGACTGGGCGAAGGTGAACGCGGCGGCGCCCGAAGGATTCGTGGGCTGGCTCGGCACGGTGCTCGGCGTCCGGCCTCACCGGGCCGGCGCTGGAACAGGGCACGACGTGGACTTTCATCGTCGCGGGCGTCGCGTCGCTCGTGCTCGCGGCCTTCAGCCTGACGCTGCCGCACACGCCGCCCAAGCCCGTCGAAACGGGGGCCAACCGTTTCGCCTGGCTCGAGGCCATGCGCCTGCTGCGCACGCCGTTCATTCTCGGTGCTGTGGCTGGTGACGTTCGTCGATGCGACCGTGCACAACCTGTTCTTCAACTGGACCGGGACGATTTCTGGGCACGCGAGGTCGCCGGCGGAGGCGTCGGCATTCCGGGCAACTGGATCATGCCGGTCATGAGCATCGGTCAGATTGCGGAGATTCTCACGATGCTCGTGTCTGGGGGTCGACCCTGAAGCGCCTCGGCTGGCGCACGACGATGATTGTCGGGATCCTCGGTCACGCGGCGCGGTTCGCGGTGTTCGCGTTCCTGCCCGAGTACCCAGGGCTCGTCGTTGCGGTCAACATTCTGCACGGCATCGCTACGCGTTCTTCTTCGCCACGGTCTACATCTTCGTCGACGAGTTCTTCCCGAAGGATGCCCGCGCGAGCGCGCAGGGCTTGTTCAACCTGCAGATTCTTGGCTTCGGCCCGCTAGTGGCGAACACGCTCGGGCCGATTCTCATCAGCGAGACGTTCAACCACGCCGGCCTCGTGGACTTCAGGGGCCTGTTCCTGGTGCCGCTGATCTCGGCAATCGGCGCGGCGATCGCCCTCGCGCTGTTCTTCCATCCGCCGCAGAAGATGCAGCCGCGGGTTGGTGTGCCGGCGACTTCGCACTAATCCCCAGTTCTCACGCAGAGGGACGCGCGCAGCGACTGGCACGGTCGGCTCCCGCAGAGGGACGCGGAGCGCGCAGCGACTGGCACGGTCGGCTCGCGCAGAGGGACGCCGAGCGCGCGGAGACTGTCACGGTCGGCTCGCGCAGAGGGACGCCGAGCGCGCGAGAGACTGTCACGGTCGGCTCGCGCAGAGGGACGCCGAGCGCGCAGAGACTGTCACGGTCGACTCGCGCAGAGGGACGCCGAGGACGCTGAGACTGGCACGGTTGGCTCGCGCAGAGGGACGCGGAGACGGTCACGGTCGGCTCGCGCAGAGGGGCGCGGAGGACGCGGAGACTGTCACGGTCGGCTCGCGCAGAGGGACGCGGAGGACGCGGAGACTGTCACGGTCGGTTCGCGCAAAGGGACGCGGAGGTCGCGGAGACTGTCACGGTCGGCTCACGCAGAGGGCCGCGGAGGACGCGGAGACTGTCACGGTTGGCTCGCGCTGAGGGCCGCGGAGGCGCAGAGACTGTCACGGTCGGCTCCCGCAGAGGGCCGCCGAGCGCGCGGAGACTGTCACGGTCGGCTCGCGCAGAGGGACGCCGAGCGCGCGGAGACTGCCACGGTCGACTCGCGCAGAGGGACGCCGAGCGCGCAGAGACTGTCACGGTCGGCTCCCGCAGAGGGACGCGGAGCGCGCAGAGACTGGCACGGTCGGCTCCCGCAGAGGGACGCGGAGCGCGCAGCGACTGGCACGGTCGGCTCGCGCAGAGGGCCGCCGAGGCGCGCGGAGACTGTCACGGTCGGCTCGCGCAGAGGGACGCCGAGCGCGCAGAGACTGTCACGGTCGACTCGCGCAGAGGGACGCCGAGCGCGCAGAGACTGTCACGGTCGACTCGCGCAGAGGGACGCGGAGCGCGCAGAGACTGTCACGGTCGACTCGCGCAGAGGGACGCCGAGCGCGCAGAGACTGTCACGGTCGGCTCGCGCAGAGGGCCGCCGAGCGCGCGGAGATTCTCAATTTTTGCTTGGCTCGGTTGTCCGACTCGACGAGCCCTCCGCAGTCGCAGTCACACGCGAACCTTCGGGGAAATTGTTCACGATCCGTTTGAGCCCGTTAACGAGGGTTATCGCACCGAAGTTCATGAGTAAGCCGAGCGGACAGCCGGTGAAACGCAGATACGTAAGCAACTGTCGCGAGTCTACGGGACCAATCGTGCTGGCGGCTTTCAGTTCGACGACAATGTCCGATTCGACGATGAAGTCGGCCTCATACGCCCGTGGAACGGCCAGGCCGCGGTACTGAATGGCGATCGGGACCTTCATCTCGTACGCGAGTCCTCGTTGGTGCAACTCGTAGGCGAGACAGGGAACATACGCCGACTCGAAACAGCCGGGCCCTATCTCCTGATGGACCATGATGCCTGCCGCAATGATCTCTCCGGCGATTCGATTTAGATCGGTCTCAGTGCGCATTTCGCTTTGAGCTGCACATCTGATGCCTCCCAAAAATGCTCCGGTTCCGTCCAAAATACAGGCTTCGGTGTGCAGAGACTGCAATAACCGAGACGATGGGACGTTACGGATTCTGCACGTTGGAATTCGCGGCGAGCGTTGGAGGTCCGCGAGCGAACCTGCGCGATTCATAGACGTTCTCTGCGCCCCCTGCGTCTCTCCGCGGAGATCTTCGGGACGGGGATTTCTCTGCGCCCTCGGCGTCCCTCCGCGTGAGATCTTCGGGACGGGGATTTCTCTGCGCCCTCTGCGTCCCTCCGCGTCGAGATCTTCGGGACGGGATTTCTCTGCGCCCTCGGCGTCCCTCCGCGCGAGATCTTCGGGACGGGGATTTCTCTGCGCCCTCGGCGTCTCTCCGCGTGAGATCTTCGGGACGGGGATTTCTCTGCGCCCTCTCTCCGCGCGAGATCCCGGGCGTGCTCTGCGTGAGCTCTCCCGGAGATCCGAAATTCGCTACTCTCGGCCCTCCGCACCTCGTGCCGCCACCGCCCCGATATAGCACAGGGCGATCACGAGGAGCAGCGCGCGGAAGCCGGTCACCAGCGAGAGATACTCGCCCACCCCGCCGACCATCGCGCCGAGCAGGTTCGTGCCGTAGTCGCGCGCCAGCGACGTCGACTTCGCTTGATCGCGGACCCGAACAGCAGGCCCGCGCACAGCGATCGGGCTGAAGACCAGCACGGCGTAGAAGAGCGACTCGAGCCGCGCGGCTGTCGAAGCCGATCCGGCCGATCGGGATCAGGTAGTTCAGCGCGAGCAGCGCCGACGAGCGACGCCGGCCACCAGCCACGGCCGCCGATGGTCTCTGCGCGCGACGATGAAGTTCGCGACGAGCGCCATGGTCAGCACCGACGCGATGGCCAGCGACGCCACGACCCAGGTCGATCCCCACAACAGCGCGAACTGGATGATCGACTTCGTCTCGAGCAGCATGAAGCCGGCGCCGAGCAGGAAGAACTGCCACGACCACCGGCGCTGCCGCTGGCGCCCGCCCGCGACACCCAGCGTCAGGAACACCGAGACCACCGAGATGATCAGCACGACGCCGAGCGCGATGATGTAGTGGCTGCGGCAGGTGGCGGTCCTGCAGATACAGAAACGGCCAGTCGTCGGTGGCCGGCTCGATCGACGGATCGCGCTGGTGGATGCCGCGCCGGGCTCGGCGCGTGCGACTGGTTGAACGCCGTCACCCGGTCGGGAACGAGCGGCTCGCGCCGTCAACGTGCGCCAGCCGCGGGCCGGCCATCAGGACGCCGAGGATACGCGCGCGCTTCGTGCACGTGGACGCGCGGCTCCTCGCCGAACGCGACCGCCGCCGTGTTCGCCAGCCGATCGACGAGCCAGCGCTCGCGGAAGTAGTTGTAGACGACCAGCAGGCCGTTCGGCTTCAGCTGATCCCGCACGGCCCGGAACGACTCCTCGGTGAACATGTAGCTCTCGAGGCGCACGCCCGAAAAGCTCGACTGCATCGTCAGCGAATCAATCAGCGCGAACACGACGAGGTCGTAGTGCTTCGTCGTCGTTCGCAGGTAGTGCCGCGCGTCGTCGTTGATGACGGTGACGCGCGGATCCGAATACGGATGATCGGGATGATGCTCGCGGCCGAGACGGATGATGGCCGGATCGATCTCGACCGCGTCCACGTGGCGCGCGCCGTGGCGGAGCGCGGCGGCGACGTCGGTGCCCGAGCCGGCGCCCGAGGATCAGCACATCGTCGAACGTGTCGCCGAACACCGTGTACGGCCACTGGTAGAAGTATTCCTTCTGCTCCACCGGCGCCATCGACTGGTGAAAGATGTTGTTCACCTCCACGACCGTGTCCGGCCCCTGCTGGCTCGACGGTGATCTTGTAGTACGGGCGACCAGATCGCGCCGCGAGCCATGACGTGCACGAGGACCAGCGATCCGGCGAGCAACGCCACGTTGACCGCGACGACTGGCACCGCAGAGCCGCGAACGGTTCCTCGCTGCGTGCTGTCGGCCGGCGCATCCGTCGACCAGCAACGGCATGCGCCGACGCGAAGGCAAGCGCGAACCACATGACCGGGGGAAGTTCCAGCCACGAGATCAGGCCGAACACGACGACGCCGGCGAGGCTGCCCAGCGAGATTGATCGTGTAGCCGCGGAGCGGCGGCAGCGCCGCCATCTCGCGTCCCATGCGCTGCGCCATCGTCGCGAACAGCGCCGCGACGACGACGAAGAGCAGCGGCAGCAGCATCGTGCTCTCGACCACGACGACCTTCTCCGCGGTGCCGCTCGAGAAGTAGATGCTGCCGGACGTCGGCACCGCGACCTCGAGCCGGAAGTAGTAGACCGCCGCGATCACGACCGCCTGCAGCAGCGGGAACCAGCTGAACAGCCGCGAGCGGGCAGGCGCGAGCAGGCAGCCGAGGCCGATGCCCAGGAAGCTGGCGAGCAGGATGAAGTTGGAGAAGTACGCCAGCAGCCGGATGTAGGCCGGCATCCATCGAATCAGCGCAACTTCGAGGAAGAGAACCAGAAACGACGCGAGGAACGTCCGCGTCGCGCGCATGTCGTCGCCACTCATGCGGCGGACAGGGTACTGCAGGATCACGGCAAGCCTGGACATCTCCATGGGGGTCCGATTGTACCATCCCGGCTTGAACTGAGGGTATGTCCCGTAATAGTGTCTGCAGTTGCCCGTTTCCCGTTGCCAGATTTCAGTAGGCAAAGAGACCGGAAACCGCGGACTGGAAACTGGACACTGGCTACTGACAAGAGGACTTCACCATGACCATACGGCACGTTGTCATTGCGCTCGTCTCGACGGCGCTCGCGGTTGCATCGGCCATCGCGCAGCAGAACCCGTACCTCGGGCGCTGGAACATTACCGGCACCGGCGAGAACTCGGGGTACGTGTATTGGCTGGAAGTGAAGGACGACGGCGGAAAGCTGTCGGGCATGCTCCTGAACCGCGGCGGCCATCCACTGCCGCTTCCAGTGATCAAGGTCGAGAACGGCGAATTGATCTTCCAGCCTGACGGCGGCAGGAGCGGACCCGGTCCCGAATTCCACATGCGCGCGCAAGGCGACAAGTTGACCGGCAGCGTCAAACTTGGTGAACGCACCGTGGAACTTGCCGGCGCTCGTCCGCCGAAGTGGGGCAAGTATGATGCGAACGCGCCGCACACGTTCGGAACACCCGTTCAACTGTTCGACGGCAAGTCAATGGACGCGTGGGATGTTCAAAACAAGAACCGGCCGATGAACTGGACGATCGAGGATGGCGCGATGACCAACACGCCGCCGGCAAACAACCTCGTGTCCAAGCAGAAGTTCCAGGACTTCAAGATCCAGGCGGAATACAAGCTCGACAAGCCGCATACAAATCGGGACGGCGGTATAACCAAGGCGAACAGCGGCATCTACCTCCGCGGACGCTATGAACTGCAGGTGCTTGACGACTACGGCGAGAAGCCGTTCGAGCGCGGCCACATGTCGGTCTATGGCTGGCACACCCCAACCGCCAACGCCAGCAAGCCCGCAGGCGAATGGCAGACGATGGAGGCGACCGTCGTCGGTAACAAAGTCACCGTGCTGCTGAACGGCCAGAAGGTTCAGGACAACGTGACGCTCGAGGCGATCACTGGTGGCGCGCTCGATGCCAACGAAAGCGAGCCGGGACCGATCATGCTTCAGGGAGATCACGAGAAGGTGTGGTACCGCAAGGTGACGGTGACGCCAATCACTGATGCTCGGAAGTAGAGCTACCAGCTTCCAGCTACCAGCTTCCAGCTCACAGCTCCCAACAAGAGCGGGAAGCTGGAAGCTTTCTCATTCACATTTCAACGCCACCACCGGATCCACGCGCGCGCCGCGGCGAGCGGGGATGTAGCTGGCCGCAAGCGCGACGGCGAGAAGCAGTGCGGCAACTTCCCCGAGGATCACCATATCTTGTGATGCGGCGCCCGGTACCAGAGCCGCCAGCAGTCGCATGAAAGCGAGCGCGCCGCCGACACCAAAGACCAGTCCCGCCAGCGCGTAGCCAGTCCCCTGACGCAGCACCAGCCCCACGACGTCGATCCGCCGGGCACCCATCGCGACAGGCGGGTCGCGGGCGCGCTTGTGTCATATTCCGCAACGAGGTGAATTCATGGCGGCGTGGTGGCGCGGGTGGTTCGCACGAACGGGCTCCGCGGAAGTGACGGTCGCTGACGTCAGGCGATGCCAGGCCACCTATGCCCAGCTCGGAGATGACGAGCTCAGGGCGGCCAGCCGCACCGCGTCGTCTCTGCCGGAAGTGGTCGCCATCACCGCGGTCGTGGCTGCGCGCGTCCTTGGTCTGCAGATGTTCGATGTCCAGCTGCAGGGAGCGCTGTCGCTGGCCGCTGGGCGGGTCGCGGAAATGCAGACCGGCGAGGGCAAGACGCTGGCGGCCGTCCCGGTTGTGGTCTGGTACGCCCGGTCGGGAGATGGCGTGCACGTCCTGACCGCGAACGACTACCTGGCCCGGCGCGATGCGGACTGGATGCGCGGGATCTACGCATGGTTCGGTCTCTCGGTCGGTGTGATCCAGCAGGGGATGGCTCCGCCCGAACGCCAGGCGGCCTACCGGGCTGACGTGACCTACGCCACGGCGAATGAAGCGGGGTTCGACTACCTGCGGGATCAGATCGCGCTGACGACCGCGGAACAGGTGCATCGGCCGTTCAGCGTCGCCGTGGTGGACGAGGCCGACTCCATCCTGATCGATGAGGCGCGAATCCCGTTGGTGATCGCGGGAGGGGCAGCCGACGCGTCCGGCGCGGCGATCCGCGCCGACAAGGCCGTGCGCAACCTCTCACCGACGGTCCACTTCTCCGTGGAGGGTGCCGGGCGAAACGTGTCGTTGACGACGGCAGGCGTCGAGCGTGTCGAGCGGGCGCTGAATCGCCGAAATCTCTTCGAGAGCGGCAACCTCGCGCTCCTCACCGCCGTGCAGGACGCGCTGCATGCGCACGTCCTCCTTCGCAGGGAGGTTGACTACGTGGTCCAGAACGGCGCCGTCGTGTCGATCGATGAGTTCAAGGGGCGCGGGGTTCCGGAAAGACGCTGGCCCGCGGGCCTGCAAACGGCGGTCGAGGTCAAGGAGAGAGTCGTGCCCAGGCAGCAGGGCCGGGTGCTTGGGTCGATCACCATTCAAAACCTGATGGCGCTCTACCCCACCGTCTGCGGCATGACCGGCACCGCGGCAACACAAGCGGACGAGTTTCGCGAGATCTACCAGCTCGAGGTCGAGACCATTCCCACGAACCGCCCCGTGGTGCGGCGCGACGATCCGGACGCGGTGTTTCCGACCAGGGCAGAAAAGGACGCGAGGGTCACCGCGGAAATCGTAGGCGTGCACGAGACTGGTCGGCCGGTGCTGGTCGGCACCGCGAGCGTGGAGGAGTCCGAGCGCGTCAGCCGCAGCCTCAGCCACCTGCCGCATCAGGTTCTCAATGCGCGCAACGAGGAAGCTGAAGCGGCCGTCATCGCGCGTGCCGGCATGCGTGGCGCCGTCACGATTTCCACCAACATGGCCGGACGCGGGGTGGACATCCAGCTGGGACCTGGCGTCGCAGAGTTGGGCGGGCTGCACGTCATCGGCACGAACCGCCACGAGAGCCGTCGGATCGACAACCAGCTCCGAGGACGCGCGGGGCGTCAGGGCGATCCCGGCAGCTCGCAGTTCTTCGTGTCCTATGAAGATCCGCTCATCGTGAAGTACGCCTCCCACGATCCCAGCCTGGCGCACGACCCGGACGCCGTGCAGCGCATAGCGGAGGGTCAGAACCTCGACATTCGCCTCTTTCTGAGAAAGTACGAGTCGGTGCTCGAAGGACAGCGGCTCGCCCTTCAAGAGCGGCGTCAGAACGTCCTCACCGGAACCACGCCCAGTGCCTCAGACAGCGAACGGCTCGTCACGCTCACCACGATTGACGATCTCTGGTCCGACTATCTGGCGGCCGTCGCAGAGCTTCGCGCCGGCACCGTGTGGATTTCGCTGGGCGGCGGAAACCCGATGGGAGACTTCCTGATCAGGTTGCACGGCATGTTCGAGGAGCTGCAGCGAACCATCGATGACGAGATCATCGCGCGGCTGAGCGCGCCCGGCTCGGCATCCACCGGCCGCATCGACCGCGGGGCCACGTGGACGTATCTCACCACCGACGAACCGTTCGGCACCATGACCGAACGCGCCATGCGCGGGATCGTCAGGATGGTTCGTCAAACCATTCGTGGCGACTGAGGCTATCTCATAAACGCAGACGGGCTCGGTAAACAAATACCGCAACGCGAGCGAGCGATAGCGAGGGAGCCGCGCGAAGGCGCGAGCCGCCGTAGCCTTGGGAGGGGAAACGGAGCGCGCCGGCGAAGCGGCGCGCGAGAGAGCGTGTAGGGGAGTCCGAGGGGCGAAGCCCCTCGGACTAATGATTGAGCCTGAGCTCGCTGGCTGGATCGATGCGCGATGCTCGACGGGCGGGGAGCCAGCCGGCGACCGCCGCAGCGGTTCCCGGCGTCTCGAGTGCGGCCATTTCGTACACCACGCCGGTCGGACGCGCGGGATGGAACACCCGAATCGCCGTCCCACCGGATTCGCCGCTCAAAGGGCGCGAACGTGCGTCGTGGATCAACGCGGTGAGCCCTGGAAACTGGCAGCCTATTTCTGAGCCGGGCCGAATGCCGGGTTCGTCAGAAACTCCGTATCCGTCAGGCTGTTCAGGAACGCGACGAGGTCGGCGACCTCCGCCGTCGTGATCTGGAATCCCTTCAGATGCGGGCTGACGAATGGGCTCTTGAGCCCGCCCGACGCGTAATGCCCCACGACCTCGCCGAGTGTCGGGATGCTGCCGTCGTGCATGTACGGAGCGGTGACGGCAATGTTCCGCAAGGTCGGCGCGCGGAACTTGCCCATGTCGGCGGGCACGTGGGTAGTATCGAACAGACCTCGATCGATCGCGGGGTAGCCTCCGTGGCCATCAACGTTATAGAGGCCGGTATTGTGGAACGTCGGCGCGGTCTCGACGCTGCCGGTCATGGAGAGTGGGCCCCGACAGGTTGAAGCCTGTGTGGCAGCGCGCGCAGGACAGGCGATCGGAGAAGAACAGCGCCATGCCGCGCTGCGCGTCCGGTGAGAGCGCCGTGCGATCGTCCCGATAGAGATAGCGATCGAGCGGCGAATTCGCAGAGACGATGGTGCGTTCGAACGAGGCGATCGCCTTGACTATTGTGTCGAGCGTAGCGGGCTGCCCCGGAAACGCCTGCGCGAACAGCGTGGCGTCGGCGGGATCGCTGGTGATCCTGGCGACGATCGCCGCCTCATTGCCCTTGATCCCCATCTCAATCGGATGTTCGTTGAACATCGGAACGGCCATTTGCGCCTCGAGCGTCCGCGCGCGAGCGTTCGCCCATCCATACGAGGCGTTGAACGCGACGTTGGCGAGCGACATCGCGCTGCGCGCGTGCGCCTGTCCGGTCGATCCGAGCGCGCGGGCCCGACCGTCGGTAAAAGCGAGCTTCTGCTGGTGGCACGACGCGCACGAGTACGTGCCGTTGCCGGAGAGACGGGTGTCGTAGAACAGACGACGGCCGAGGCGCACCTTCGCGTCGGCCATCGGATTGTCGGCCGGGACGGTGGGACGTGGAACGCCGGGCGGCAAGTGCCAAACGTAGGTCTCTGCCGAACCGGCGCTATGGTCGCGCGAGCCGCCCGCGAGGGCCCCCAGCAGCACCAGGGCTACGAGAACTCGCGTCATGTTGGGCTTCGCATCCGGAATCCGGGATCCGGGATGCGAGATCCGATTCGGGATTCGCGATTCGCGATTCGGGATTCGGGATTAGGGATTCGGGATCAGTGATCAGTGATTAGCGATTCATTAGTTTACCACCCGGCGTAGCGCGTGGTGACAGCCATCAGCTGAGTCTGTTTCGCAATGCCCTCGCGCTCTCCAATCCATTTGTCGAACGTGGAGACGGCGTCGGGCGTCACGCCCGCCGGATCCGCCTGGCGCGCCGCGACCCACTTCTTCATGGCCGCCATCAGGATGTCTGCCTGCTTGCGATCCGCGGCAAAGAGGTCGAGGTATGCCTGACGCGCGTCGTCGATACGATTCAACGACAGGTAGGCCTCCGCGCGATACTCCACCGCTTCGGGGAAGAACCCTGGCGCCAGCTTGATGGCCTGGTCGTACATCTCGAGAGCCTTGGCGTAGTCGCCGGTCTTGCGATAGGCGAATCCCATGCCGTTGTAGGCCTGGAAGAGCCCGGGATTGAGCTTCGCCGCGTTCTTGAAATCCTTCAGCGACTTTTGATATTCACTGCGCGCCTTCGCGTTGGTCTTCTCCGCGTCACGGGCGTTCTTGGCGAGAGCTTCTTCCTCGAGCTTCTTCCCTTTGATTCGGTGCGCGTCGCCGCTCATATATGCGGCAATCGCGCGCTCTCCGGACGTCATCGACGACAGAGACGAACCACTCCCCGGATGGCGCCGATGGAGCCGACGATCCTGAAGCATATACTCCGACGTGCGCCACACCGACCGCTGCCGCCAGCAACATTGCGCTCCTCAACACACGAAACATTTCACTACTCCTTCATCGAGCGTCCGACTTCCAAGTCGGCGCGTCCTATTGACTTTTCGTCACTTCGATATCGAGCGAGATGATGACCTGGTCGCCAACCACCGCCCCGCCCCCCTCCAGCATGCGGTTGTAGACGATTCCGAAATCCCGGCGGTCGATCGTCGTCGACGCCGTGGCTCCGATGCGGCGGCTGCCCCAGATATCCTTGATTTCGCCGGTGGGGCCATCGACGTCAAGGGTCACCGCTTTGGTCACGCCCTTGATGGTCAGATCGCCAAGCACCTTCAGTTTGCCTGGCCCATCGACCGTCACGCTGCGCGACTTGAACGTGATGCGCGGATACTTGGACACGTCGAAGAAGAGATCGCTCCGCAGATCTTTGTCGCGATCTGGATTCCGGGTGTTGATTGTGCGCGCGTCGATCGTCGCATCGACACGCAGTGTCGTCAGATCCTTGGGATCGAACGTCACCGTGCCGACGGGGCCGCCGAACTCCCCCTTCACGTTCGCCACGACCATGTGCCGCACCGAGAACGTCGCCGCGGAATGCCCGGAATCGATCGTCCACGTGACTGTTTGGGCGGACAGAACGGCCGGCATTGCGGCGAGAACCACAGCGAAGAATGCGCGACGCAGGCAGAGCATGGGAATGTCCAAGTAGGCCTGTCGTCGATTGAGCAAGGCGCATGCCCTGGATCGAACGTCAGCATCGGCCCGTAATTGTGTGTTTTTTCGGCCGGTGAGTCGCCCGATGGATACGCGCCACGTAAGCGGTTACGTCGCATGCACCCCTGGCACCCCGCGGCACCGGCACCCGTGGCACCCGTGGCACCCGGGCACCCGTGGCACCCGTGGCACCCGTGGCACCCGTGGCACCCGTGGCACCCCCGGCACCCTTGGCACTCTTGATATTCTTCGGTGTCATGCCGCCACGCCGCATCGAAGAGGAAATCGACCGCCTGTACCAGCTGCCGTTGGACGAGTTCACGGCCGCGCGTAATGCTCTCGCCCGCACGGCAGGTGCGAACGCTGCGGACGTTCGTCGGCTCCCGAAACCCCCGCTCGCGGCCTGGGCCGTCAATCAGTTGTATGGGAAGCACCGGGACATCTACGACGCGCTGATCGCAGCGTCCACGGCGCTGCGGAAGGTTCACAAAACGATCCTCGGAGGCCGCCGCGCGGACGTGCGCGAGGCTGCCCGTGAGCATGACCAGGCACTGGATGCGGCGCTGAAGGCCGCGCTCACGACTCTCGAGGAGGCTGGCCATCCCGCCACGGACACGACCCGCCAGGCGGTCCTGACGACGCTGCGTCACGCTGCCATCGAACGAGACGCCCGGACGCTTGACCGAGTCGCTCCAGCCCGGAGGATTCGAAATGCTGCAGGGCCTGTCGATCGCCGGATCGACCGGAGTGATTCGGCCAAAAGCGAGCGTCGCACGGATCGAGTCCGAGCAAGCGGCACCGGGTAAACCTCAGCGCGCGAAGCCGGAAGTCAGTCGGGCGGAGGCGGCGAAAGCGGAAGCCGTGCGAGCGGAAGCGGCAAAGGCGTTGCGCGAGGCGGAGCAGTCAGCGAGACGCGAGGAGTTCGAAGCCATGCGGGCGACGCGCGAGGCGGAGAAGGCGGCGAAGCAACTCGACAAGGCGCGCGAGGCGCTCGAGACCGCGCAACAGGTGCTGCAGGAGGCCGAAGCCGGCGCGGCAGAAGCCGCGCGGCGGCGGGACGCGGCGGCACGACGAGCGAAGGAGACCGAACGGGCGCTCGAAGCCGCGCGGCGTCATCTCGACGCGGTCACTGCGCGCCGAGATCGCTGAGGTCTGTTCGTCGGTCGGAAGAATCGTGGGCAAACTACGAACTGCGCCGACTCATCAGTAAAACATCGTGCCGGTGCCACATCGGCTATCGCAAACCGGCGATATAATCCGCAATTCGGCGTGGCGGTCGATACATATCCCTGGCCCCGACAACCCACTGTGCGCTCACTGCTGGCTCTGAATCTCCATCACGATCAGGACGTCGTCACCGCGCGACAGCGCGCGGCGCAGATTGCACGTCTGCTCGAGTTCGACACCTCCGAACAGACGCGTGTGGCGACGGCCGTCTCCGAGATCGTGCGCAACGCGTTCCGCTACTCGGGCCACGGCACGGTACATTTCGAGGTCGATACCGACGCACGGCCGCAGTGCCTGATCGTTCGGGTGGAGGACAGGGGACCGGGGATCGCCAGGCTGGACGACGTGCTGTCCGGGCGATATCAATCCTCGACCGGCATGGGAATGGGGATCGTGGGTGCCCGGCGGTTGATGGATCGGTTCGCCATCGAGTCAGACAGTGGTGGCACACGCGTGATGCTCGAGAAGGCGCTTCCGCAGCGTGCGCCCCTGGTGACGACCAAGCGCGTCGATCAGATCGTGGAAGCGGTTCGACAGCGGCGTCCGCAGGGGCTGGTGGAGGAAATCCAGCTGCAGAACCAGGAGCTGCTGCGCGCGCTCGACGAACTGCAGCGGAAGCAGCAGGAGCTCGGCCGCCTTAATCGGGAGCTCGAGGACACCAACCGCGGGGTTGTGGCGTTGTATGCGGAGCTCGATGAGAAGGCGGATCATCTTCGGCGGGCCGACGAACTGAAGTCGCGGTTCCTCTCGAACATGACGCACGAGTTCCGGACACCCGTCAACGCCATCATCGGCCTCTGCAATCTCCTCGCCGACGATCGGGAACAGGCGGGGACAACACCGGAGCCGGAGCTCGATTACATTCGCAAGGCAGCCGATCAGCTCTCAGATCTGGTGAACGATCTGCTCGATCTTGCGAAAGTCGAAGCCGGCAAGACCGTCGTTCGGCCGGTCGAGTTCAAAATCGAGTCGCTCTTCGGCGCGCTGCGCGGCATGCTGAAGCCGATGCTCCTCAATCGATCGGTGGCCCTGGTGTTCGACGACGCGTCCGCGCTGCCGCGGCTGCTGACAGACGAAGCGAAGGTGTCGCAAATCTTGCGCAACCTCCTGTCGAACGCGCTGAAGTTCACCGAGCGCGGGGAAGTGCGTGTCGGTGCACGCATGGACGACTCGGGCGCCCAGATCACTTTCAGCGTGAGCGACACGGGCATTGGCATCGCTCCCGAGGATCAAGGACGCATTTTCGAAGAATTCGGCCAGCTGGAGCATCGGCTTCAGCGCACCGTGAAGGGAACCGGTCTGGGTCTTCCGCTGTCGCGCCGCCTCGCCGAGCTGCTCGGAGGCAGTCTGACGGTCGTCAGCGAACCAGAAATCGGGTCGACCTTCTCGCTGACGATCCCTGCCACGTACGCCGCGGCGAGTGCCATCGAACCCAAGGTCGAGTGGACGCCGGATCCCGCGCGACTGCCGGTGCTCGTGGTGGAGGATGCTCCCGACGATCAGTACGTGTACGAGAAGATTTTTCGTGTCTCGCCGTTTCAGGTCTATCCCGCGTACACGGTCGGACAGGCTGACGAAGCGCTCCTGACATGCGAGCCTGCCGCCATCGTCATGGACCTGGTGCTCAGTGGGCAGGAGGCGTGGGACTTTCTGATCCGGTTGAAGCGTGACGAGCGAACGCGACAGATACCGCTGGTGATCGTCAGCGCACTGGCGCAGCAGCAAAAGGGCCTCGCGCTCGGTGCCGATGCCTATCTGGTGAAGCCGATCGAGCGCCGGGCCCTGATCGATACCATCCACGGTCTTCAGGCGCGCGCGCGTCCGGCGGTTCGCGTGCTCGCGATCGACGACGAGCCGCTGGCCCGGTTCCTGATTCGACAGTGCCTGCCCGGACCATCATTCGAAGTGACCGAGGCTGGATCGGCCGAAGAAGGACTCCGCAAGGCCCGATCCGATCGTCCTGACGTCATCCTCCTGGACCTGGTCATGCCCGGACGGGACGGACGGTGGGTACTCGCCGAGCTGCGTCAGGATCCCGCGACGTGCGAGATTCCGATCGTGATCTCGACCGGTGTCGATCTCGACGGTGAAGACACGCGCGCGCTGCTCGACCAGGCATCGGCGATTCTGCCGAAGCGAAATCTGACGCGAGCCACGGCCCCGGCAATCGTACAGGCAGGCATTGGAACGTGGACTTCGATTCACCACACGCACAGAAGGAACGACTTGATGGCTACTGAATCGATCGGCACGCTGAAAGACATCCTGCAGAAAGACGACGGCGCCCTGCTCCAGAACTGGCTCGAGAACCAGGTCAATGCCTCGACCTTCCGGCGCGATCGCACGAACCTGCAGGAGTTGACGGATTACTCGCGCCGATTCCTGACGCTGCTGCGCGACGCGGTGAAGTCGGGCGATACCGACATCATGGGCTCCGCATGGTCAGAGGTGCGCCAGATGCTCGACGAGCTGTCGGTCTCGCGCGCGCAGCAGGGGTTCTCGCCATCGGAAACCGCCACGTTCGTCCTCTCGCTCAAGCAGCCGCTCTTCGATCGGCTTCAGGGCGGGACCGGAGCGACCGCCGACGCGCTCAATCGCCTCTGGCAGACGAACTTCCTCCTCGACCGCCTCGGTCTGTACACGACCGAGGTGTTTCAGCGCGGCCGTGAGCAGGTCATCATTCGTCAGCAGCAGGAGTTGATGGAGCTGTCAACGCCGGTCGTGACGCTGTGGGAAGGCGTGCTCGCCCTGCCGTTGATTGGCACGCTCGACAGCGCGAGGACCCAGGTCGTCATGGAAAACCTGCTGCAGCGCATCGTCGACAGCGGCGCCGCGATCGCCATTATCGACATCACCGGAGTGCCAACCGTCGATACCGTCACCGCGCAGCATCTGCTGAAGACGATCGCGGCGGCACGATTGATGGGAGCCGACTGCATCATCAGCGGCATTCGTCCGCAGATTGCACAGACGATCGTGCACCTTGGCGTCGATCTCGGCACGGTGGTGACGAAAGCGACGCTCGCCGATGCATTCGCGATTGCGATCAGGAGACTGGGGCTGAGCGTCCAGAAAGCCCAGACCAGCCCGAGGCGGCGCGACGACGAGAACCCGGAATCGCGATCGGCCGCCGAGCGCGGCGAGGCCTGATCGTGGAACGAATTCCGATTCTCAAGATGGGCGAGTACCTGCTCGTCACCATCCAGGTGGACATGCACGACCGCCTGGCCATGACGCTGCAGGACGATCTGACGTCGCGCATCGTGTCCGCCCACGCCAAAGGCGTGCTCATCGACATTTCCGCGCTGGAGATGGTGGATTCCTTCATCGGCCGGATGTTCGGCGACATCGCGGCCATGTCGCGTGTGCTCGACGCGGAGACGGTCGTCGTCGGCATGCGGCCGGCGGTGGCCATCACGCTGGTGGAGCTCGGGCTGTCGCTGCCCGGCGTTCGGACCGCGCTCAACATCGAGCGGGGCATGGAGCTGCTTCGCAGCCTCATTGCGGCGAGAGGGCGCGACGGTGCTGGTGCCGCTTAGCGAGAATCGCCCGATCTCGACGCCGGAGGATGTGGTCGCCGTCCGCCAGGCCGTGCGCCAGCGCGCGGTCGAGCTCGGGTTCAACCTCGTCGACCAGACGAAGATCGTCACCGCCGCCAGCGAACTGGCGCGCAACACGCTGCAGTATGGCGGCGGCGGAACGCTGCGAATCGAGGAAGTGATCGCGGGCACACGCCGGGGTCTCCGTCTCGTCTTCGAGGACAACGGCCCTGGCATTCCAAATATCGAGCTCGCGATGAAGGACGGCTACACGACCGCCAACGGGCTCGGGCTCGGACTGTCGGGCGCGAAGCGCCTGTCGAACGAATTCGCGATCCACTCCCGCCCGGGAGAGGGTACGCGCGTGACGATCGTCCGCTGGCGATGAACGTCACGGCGGCGCATGCCATCGAGCATGCCAGTCAAATCGCGGGCGCACGACGCGCTGCTCTGGATCTCGCTCAACGGCGCGGGGTTTTCCGAGGAACGCGCTGGCAAGGCGGCGCTGATCGCAACCGAGCTGGCCACCAACCTTGCCAAACACGCCGCCGGCGGCGAACTGCTGATTCGTCCGGTCCGCGATCACGCCGGCATCGGGGTACCGGACGGCATCGAAATCGTCGCGCTCGATCGCGGACCCGGCATGCCGGACGTCGCGCTCGCGCGACAGGACGGCTACTCCACCGCGGGCACGCTCGGACACGGTCTCGGATCGATCGCGCGACAATCCGACTTCTTCCAGATCTATTCGCGGTCATCCGGAACGGTGGCGATGGCGCAGATCTGTCGTGAACCACCGATCGCGATTGCGCGGGAGTCTCTTTTTGAGGTCGGCGGCGTCATGGTCTCGCATCCGGGGGAAGACATCTGCGGCGACGATTGGAGCTGGGCGATGCGGTGATGACCGCCTCGCGATCATGGTGGCCGACGGCCTCGGGCACGGATTGTCGGCGCATGAGGCGGCGGCGGCGGCGACCGACGTCTTCAATCACCTGCACGAAGAATCCCCGTCTCGTGTCGTCGGAGAAGTGCATGCGTCGCTCCGGGCCACGCGAGGTGCCGCGGTGGCGATGCTGGCCGTCGACACAGACCGCCGCGTCGGGCACTACTGCGGCCTGGGCAACATCGGCGCGGTGGTGCTACCGGCTGCCGGGTCGCGGCAGGGCATGATTTCTCAGAACGGGACGGCCGGTCATGCTGCTAGCCGCATCAACGAGTTCAGTTACCCGATTCCTGCTGAGTCGATCGTGGTGATGTTCTCGGACGGCCTTACGTCCCACTGGGATCTCGCTTCCTACCCCGGTCTGCAAACGCGTCACCCGACTCTCATTGCCGCCGTCCTGTATCGCGATTTCGGCCGGCGCCGCGACGATGTCACCGTGGTGGTCGCGAAATCGCGCTGAACCCGACTGCCAAAAAGCTGTAGTTCCTTCCCCACGAACCCGCGGGCCGGATTGAGACTCGGTCCACGGAATCGCGCGGGATGCCCGATTATCCCTGCGTTGATTGATCCATTCGCGGCCGAGCTGGACGGCAGCCGGCCACCTCTACCGTTCTCAAATGCGGCACGTGGCTTGATTGATGTTTCCTGTACTGTGCATATGGCAGAGCTCTCGCGTGACGACCGTCGTGAGCGGTCGACCGACACGACGGACGACGCGCCGCGCACCACTTCCGACCTGCGCGAGTGGATTCGCCAGGCGTTGACGCTCGACGCGCAACAGCAGGGGCGGCTGTTGGAGGCGATCGATCACGTCCTTGGCAACCAGCGTCAGCTCATCGAGGAATCCAAGCGCGAGGCGATTCGCGCGCTGACGGAGGGATTTGCCGAGAAGATGGCGACGCTTCAGCGGCAACTCACCGAGAAGGACGTCACGGTCAGCAACATCGCGCGGTACTTCGAAGAGGTGGTCGCGGGCCTGACCGACAAATCGCATCGGGATCCGAAAACGAAGCTGCTCAACTTCGACTGGTTCATGGAGCGGCTGGAATCATTCCTCTCGGTCGAGCAGCGCGTGCGCTGGTGCGGCATCGGCGTCGTCGATATCAACAGCTTCAAGTGGTACAACGACACGCTCGGACATGCCGCCGGCGACAAGATCATCGAGCGCGTGGCCCACATCCTGTCGGATCAGATCCGATCGGAGGACTTTCTCGCTCTGGAACGTGGCAGCGCCGATGCGCGCGACCTGCATGCCCGATTCGGCGGCGACGAATTCTGCTTCCTGATCCCCGATCTGCCGGGCTGCGCCGAGGCTGTGGAAATCGCCGATCGGTTCAAGCATGCCGTTGAGGCGCACGACTGGAGCCGCGACGATCGCCGTCTCGCCTCCCGGCCGGTCCGGGTCGACGTTGGCGTGGTCTGCATGCGCCTCGGGCCCGTCGCCGAACGCCGCGGCGTGGCGCGGAAGCTGGCGGCGGAATTAATCCACCGCGCGGATCAATTGATGTACGACGCCAAGAGCCGCAAGGCCGATCATGTCCACCAGACCGCCGTTGGTGTGCAGAACAGCGCGCTGGTGGAGATTCGCGCTGATTTCGTGAAGGCCCCTCGAAATACGGCCATCGAGCGCCGTTCCTGATTTGCGAGCCCGTTCACGCGGGTGCTAAACTAGTCTGCTGTTCGACAGGATGAGGGCGGGACTGAAGACGCCTACATCCATTCAGCGAACAGGATCCTCAAACCGCACACGTTGATCGTCACGACCTCATTGCGGTGGGTGTAGCTCAGCGGTAGAGCGCCGGACTGTGGCTCCGGAAGTCGCGGGTTCGAACCCCGTCATCCACCCCATTCATTCAGTTCCCAATAAATCGCGGTCGAAATGACCGCAACAGGCGGGTCTTGCTAACCGTTTGCTAACCGAGGCCGTGCAGCAGTGCTCATCGTCAGGGTCGCGCCGCCCCGTTTCTCGGTAGCTCCTCCGAAGGTCTCGAAATCTACTCCTCACCAGACTTTTTCCTGGGGTCAAGACAAGTTTCGTGCGGCGACGCGCGTGGATCTGGCCACGCATCGCCCGTTAAATCATAGGCCCTGAGGCGACTACGGTGAGGCTGGCGTGATGCCGTGCTCGTGGTCCGCCGCTTGCTCCGGCAATGGCTCCCTGAAGAGGAGTGAGACGAGCGCCGATGCCGTTTCGCCGAGTGATCTCGATTGCTGTGGTGACGACCGTCCTCATGTCGGCGTGGAGTTCCCCAATGCTGGCACAGGGGCTAGGTGAGTACGGCGCGGTCGGCGGCGGTGGTGGTGGCGCATTCTCGAGCCTCGCATCCGCTCTTGAAGCCATTGAAGACACTGTGCGGAACGCCGAGCCACGTACGTGGATCATCGCGTCCGTCAGCGCGGTCCTCTTCTGGTTCCTGTTCCTGCGGAAACGATAGACGGCGGGAATCGCGCGCGGTCTTTGAAGTGACGGCCTCAAGGGCGCTGCTGGACGCTTACCATTCGGCCGTCTTTGAGTATCACTTGAAGGAAGTCCCAGATTAACCGGGGCCGCTTTCTTGCCAGGCCCAGACGCTGCGACGATTGGAAGATCCGTGCGCTGCGACCGCCGCCACGGCCCATCCTCGCGTCATACCTTCTCCTTTTCTTGGAAACAGAACGGGACTGTCGAGGGTTGATCCTTCTGGCGCAAGAGGAGAAACAACCCGGTAGTCTTCCGCACAATTCTGTCGAGCCGGGGCGGCGTCAGTGGTTGCACGGTGGCAGGCGGCGCCGGCTCGCGTTCGAGAATCGCACCCATCAAGCTGGCCGCACTCGTTGCCTCGAAGGCGCGTTTCCCCGTCAACATTTCGTACACGATCGCACTATGAATCCAGATGCTCACCGCTCCGCCAGAGTTCAGTTCCTCGGCAGCGCCGTGAGATCGCGCCGTCGAAGACACATAAGTTCTTCGACTCGCTCAATGTGAGCTTGATCGTTGCCGAGAGTGGCGCACTACTGGCCGATGGCGTTACTACCCAGTACGGCCTGAGTCATTACGGTGGGCGTGAGGCGGATCCCTTTGCGCGACCCTTCGTGGAACACGGATGGCCCGGCATGATCGTCGGCGGCGCACTGTTCATCGTCCGCCGAAGTGGGCGCAGTTTCCTGCTCCGCAAGCACAACCACCACCGCATGGAGCGCTGGTTGCCCACGTTCGTGATCGCGTACGGTGTGACCGGCGCAATCTACAACTCGACGCAGATCCACAAAGCGAACGAACCATGGCGACGGTGAGTCGCATATGAGGAGGTTCTGAACCACTCACTGTTCGCACGAAGCCGCCGGAGCTGGCGCCAGTGTGCCGCCGCCATCATTATGAAAGCGGACTGTCAGCCAGCAGGCGCCAGTCTTTGCGTCCTTGATGAAGTACGCCGTCCCATATTCGATAGGACCAGCATTCCGGAGAACGATCAGCCGACGTTCGGACTGTAACGGCGGCAACTGCGCCGCGGTGAGGGTGCTCACGGCAATCGCACCGATAACCGCTCCCACTACCAGCCACCCGATCCGTTTCACGATGGGCATGTCCAGCCTCCTTGTCAGCATTTGACAGCGAGACTGGGCCGACGGTCGATCTTTTTTGCGCTGATGGTTCACCGGCCGTTCCTGCGTTTCGATGAACCGCTGCTGGTTAACTTGCCTGGCGCGAGCGGTACCACTGGATCAAGCGGTGGGGGTGACTCCGACGATTGCCGCAGGCGTCACCACTCTGCTCTTCGATGTGATGGATCTTGTGAGCCTGCTGATCGAGTCCGAGTCCAAAAAAGCCGCGTAGGCTAGAATCGTGACTCCAGGGCGAGGACCTTGATGGATTGATAACCATCACTCCATTGATGACGCCTGCACGATTGCCGGCGACTTGTCTGAAGATGGGCCGAACCAGGAGCAGAACCGGACGAAAAACAACTTCTGTGCGAGTGGCACACCGGCGTCAGCGACCTGGTTCACGTTCACACGCCTGCAGAAGAAGACCGACGACCTGAAGGCGGCGACGGCTCGGTCCGCGACGCCGTTCACGTACGGCAGCCACAACGCCTTACCGGACGATCGCACACCGATCCGGACCGCCGGCTTCTATACCACTGGTGATCGATCATCAGAAGGGCTAATACTATGAGAGTAGCGAGTGTTCCCGTGTGACGCGGGTGTTACCCCGAACTTTGTAGGGATATGGACCTGACCGGGATCGAACCGGTGACCTCACTGAATGCCATTCAGGCACGCGGGAGGCGCAGGGGCGCGCGGGGCCGGCGGTCCGCCAGCGGGCGGCCGCGGCGGCACCTCGGTACAGGGCCTGCCGCTCATCAAACCGCCGTATGACCGCATCCCGGCGTACGACATGAAGACGGGCGACATCATCTGGCAGAAAACGCACAGCTCGACGCCCGACGACATCAAGAACCATCCGGCGCTCCAAGGATCGTGCCGATGAACTCCGTGGACTACATCGTCCTGCTCCAACGCGGCACCGAATGGGCCGCGACGGGCGCAGTGACGATCCCGGTGCCGCGCGACTTCCCGTCCGCCGACAAGACGTCGATCAGGTGAGCCGCGCCGCTCACCTCATCGCATTCGTGAGCAGCGTTTGAACGCGAGTGCGCGCAACGCCGCACGAAACAGAAGGACAATCCTTTGGTCAGCGCTGAGATTCCGACGATGCGAGCCATGATTGTAATCGTCTGTCTTGCCGGTCTCTCCATAGCCGTGCGCACGCAACAGCTGCCATCACAACCTCCGCCAACGTTTCAGTCGGGCATTGACATCGTGCAGGTGGACGTGTCGGTCCTGGACAAGGACCGCCGGCCAGTGCAGGGTCTGACGATCGCGGACTTCACCGTCCTCGAAGACGGCAAGCCGCGGCCGATCGTTGGGTTCGTACCAGTCCAACTCGCCGAACGCGAGCGTGCATCAGCCGGGGCATCATGGCTGCGCGATGTGACCCCCGACATCACGACGAACGACGTGAAGCGCGAGGGACGACTTGTCATCATCCTGTTCGATTGGTCGATCCGCTTCGACGACAGCACCCTGGCACGACGAATCGCGACAGCGGCGGTCGACCAGTTGGGACCTGGCGACCTGGCCGCCGTGGTCTTTACGAGCGCCTTCGCGACCGCCGGCACGCCACAGAACTTCACGGCCGATCGTTCCAGGCTCCTCGCCGCGATTAATCGGCCGTTCGCGTTCGCGATGCACGACCCGTGCGGGATCCATGCCGATCCCCGCAACGAGAATTGCGTGATGATCCAGGACCCGGAGGGGTACGAGAGCGGCGACTGCTATTGCCGGCTGTGCGTGCCCGAGACGATTGCGCGTGTGGCCGACGCCGTGCGCGACGTGCAGGGCCGGCGGAAGACCCTGCTGTTCATCGGCACGTACTTTCGCAGTTACGAAGGCCCCCAGGGCCCCGCGTCGCTGCAGGCCGCCTTGGCGAAAAAAGGGAAGCGGGCTTCCCCGCTTGGTGCCGGAGTCTGCTCGGGGCGGCTGGAGTATGCGCGCGACAAGATGGTGCGCGCCACGTCGTTGGCGAATCTGACGATTCACACATTGGATCCGGTTGGAATCGAGATGAAGGAGAACAGTCCGCTCGGCGGATTTATAGGCGGGCAATTGGAGCGCCGGGACGACCTTGCCGTGCTCGCCGATCTGACGGGCGGACGCGCCGTGATGAACACGAATGCCCCCGAGGAACACGTTCCGGCCGTCTTCGCGGAGAGTCACTCGTACTATCTGCTGGCGTTCGCGCCCGCCGATCTGAAGAAGAACGGTAAGTTCCATAAAATCGAGGTCAAGGTCGATCGCCCGGCGGTTAGTGTCCGGACCCGTTCTGGGTATTATGCGGGTCCCACGCGCGAGCCAGGTCTCCGGGGACCGTCAACCGTGTCGCCAGATGCGGCGACGACCCTCGACGGTGTCCTGCCGCGCACTGATGTGCCGCTCAGCGTGAGCGTCGCGCCGTTTGCGACGCCCGGCAAGTCGGAGTCCGCCGTCGCGATTGTGCTCAGCGTCGGCCAACAAGTTCCCGCAGATCGCGTCGCCACGAATGGGACCGTCAAGGTCCTGGCGGCAGCGTTCGACCGGAACGGACGATCGGTGCAATCAGAAGATCAGACGGTCGGCATTACGCGGCGCGTCGGTGTGTCAGGACGCTCGGCGTATGAAGTGATATCGCGCCTCGCGCTCAAGCCGGGTCGCTACGAGGTCCGGGTCGGGCTCGACGACGGGCCCGGCCAGCGCGCCAGCGTCTACACATTCGTCGACGTGCCGGACTTCGCGAACCAGCCGCTGTCTCTGTCGGGCATCGTGCTCGCCGCGTCGCCTGCGGTGCCCTCGGCCCCTCGGGACGCGTTTACGAATCTCCTGCCGATTGTCCCGACCGCGCAGCGCGAGTTTGCACCGACCAATCGCGCGACGGCCTTTCTCCAGGTCTACCAGGACCGATCAGGTACGCCGCAGCCGGTGACGGTAACAGCGCGAATCGCAGACACTAGCGACCGCGTCGTACTGGACGAGGCGACATCGCTTACCGCCGACCGGTTCACAGGCAATCGTAGTGCGGACTACCGGCTCGAGCTTCCGGTGGATCGACTGGAGCGCGGCGAGTATCTCCTCACGATTGAAGCGTCGCAGCGCCAGCACGTCGCTCGACGTGGCGTCCGGTTCACGGTGCGGTAGCTCGCCAACCCGCCGTCACGCAATCGGTGCGCTGACCACTTCCCGCTGACGTCTATGCCAACCGCCACGAACGGGGACGACGTCCATGAAGAGACGCTTGTGCATTCGGTCGCGTTCCTGCTGCACGGCGCGTACTCCAACACCAGCAGCGGTGAGAGCGTGAATTGCGACATCCATGGGGCGGAGTCGAACGACATCCATCTGGCGCTGGCAAAGACGAAGACTGAACCAGACGAGTGCAACAGCTTCACCGCCGAGATCACGCCGCACTTCCGGCCCGCGTCATGGGTGGTCCTCTCGACGCTGCACAAGACCTCGACGAAGACCGCGGCGGAACGGATCGCCGCGCTGGACCTTGATCGGCCGCTGCGGATCACCGGGCAGATGATGATGGACGGGTCGCATAAGCCCTGCACGCCGGGACATCCACAATCACCGAAGCGAATCTCGGTGTGGCAGATTCACCCGGTGTATGCGGTCGATGTCTGCAAGAAGAAGTCGATCGGTTCGTGCAGCGCGGGTGTGGATTCCGATTGGGTAGCACTCGACATCTGGCTGGGAGACGACAACGATGAATAGGTCGCCTCGGGCGAATATTTGGCGAAAGTGATACGATTTCCAGAATGCCGCTACGCGTTTGCCTCGTGAGCTTCAAGAGTCCAACGGGCATCACGCACGGCGTCGAAGTCGAGGCCGAAACGCTCTATGAGGCGGCGGGGTTAGGGTTGGCGCGGCTCAAGAAGGATGGCTGGGTCGAAGGATTGGGTCCCGGCTCGCGACTGGACATCTATGTGCGTGAACCACCGACGACTCACAGTCTCACCGTCGCGCAGTTGCATCGCTGGATCGACGCCGGCACGAAAAGTCCTGCCGACGTGCTGCGACGCGCCCGTGTGAGGCAGCATCTCGGGATCTAGTGTCCTGACCGCGAAGAAAGTGAACGCGGGGCGCGGCCCCGTCGTCGTACTCGTCTACAAGGAGGCGAGCATGCGACTCGGACGCCCGAAGGTTGCACTGATTCTGGGCGTACTGCGAACTCCTTCAGCCCAACCTGCGAGGCCTGAGGGACGTCTTTTCACCATGATGCGACGCCAGCACTTGCTCCAGATCCTCGTCGTCCTCTGCACAGTCGGCACCGTGCATGCACAGCAACCCGATGCCGCCCAGATCGCGCAGGAGCGCAGGCAGGCCGAGCTGGATGCGCCCAAGCTCGTCGAAGTGCTCGAGTTGAAGCCCGGCATGACCGTGGCCGATGTCGGTTCCGGCTTCGGCGCGATGACGGTGGTACTCGGGCATTGGATCGGCTCGGGCCGTGTGTTCGCTACCGACATTACCGAGCATGCGCTGCGGCAAACGCGCGAGTACGTGGAAAAGGAAGGTTTGACGAACGTGACCGTAATCGAAGGCGCAGAGGCAGCGACGAATCTGCCCGACGCGTGCTGCGATGCGATTTTCCTCCGTAACGTCTATCACCACATCACGGCAGTCGACGCGTTCAACAAGAGCCTCGTCGCGTCGCTGAAACCTGGCGGACGGTTGGCCATCATCGACCTCGAGGATCGCAGCGGAGGTCAGATTCCCAAGGGTGTGCCCGCCAATCGCGGCGGACATGGCGTCCCGCCGGGCATCGTGGTCGACGAACTCAAGGCCGCGGGCCTCACTCACATCAGAACGGCCGAAAAATGGCCGCCGGGGGAGCCGACCTTTCTCGCGCTGTTCCGAAAATAGGACGTGCCGACGAAACCTCCAGCATCGCGCTTCGCCCAACGAACACTCGACTTTCGGGCCGCGCCACTTTTTCCGCGAACCACGCGGTCAGGACATTAGAATCCGAACATGGACGATCGCGGCCCGTGGACTGGGCACCTGACTCGACGGCGTCTTTGAGGACCACCAGATATTGAGTTCCCATTCTTCGCATGGGAGTTTTCGCTAAGATACGGGAAGGAGGACGTTGCTAACCGTTTGCTAACGAACGTATCAGTACAGGCCGGTACTCAACAGGACGGCGGACTGCGACTCAGTAGAAATCACCAACAGAATTGGGCTTAGTAGTACGCCGTAGTACCTGACGGGACCTGGCTTGCCGAGCCCCGTCATCCACCCTTACTCCGAGAGGCTTCGCGCCTCGGGCTCCCCTACACCGTCGCTCGCGGGGGCCCGCCGCCCCGCTCCGCTCCGGTGGCTCACTCGCACCGCTCGTTCGCTTCTTTCCAAATCGTCGTTTATATAGTCGGCTTTCTGCGTCCCGACAGCTCACTGACTCCGCTGGCTCCTTGCGGTCTCCCAGTTTAGCGGTGTCGAAATGACCGCTTCAGGCGGGTCTTGCTAACGGTGTGCCAACCAAAGACCGCACAGCGACGCGCTGATGCGACCGACCGCGCCTTGCTGGTGCGTCTTCAATACGTGTGCGTAGGCCGTCAGCGTGACCGTGGCGTCTCGATGGCCGAGTCGTTCACTGACGACGTGGACAGGTTTACCGGCTGCGAGCAACAGGGCTCGCGCTCGTGTGTCTGAGGCCGTGAGCGCCGCACGCTCACCGCTTTGCACAGCTTCGTGAGTGATCCTGATACGGGTTGCGGTTCGCCGTCTTCAGTTCGGCCTGGCTCCGCTTTGTGCGACTTCAGCAACTCCACGGTCTCTGGCGTGACCATGATCGTCCGGGTCCTTCCGTTCTTCGGTGGTCCGAATGTGGGCTCAGGGCCCAATGAACAGCACGCCGTGCTTGCCGCAACTTACTGCGACGTTCCAACAATATGGCTCAGGTGTCAGGATTTCGCGGGTTGCTCGTCCGCGCGTTCCTACTGGTGACGACTTTTCGGCGATGACCTCCTGAACTCTCAACAAACAGTGCGTTTCTCCGGGCGTGTTGTTTGCGGTACCCGAAAACATTCGAGCGGCTGCTGCGGCGATGGCGTTGACTCGACGACTGACAACGCAGCCAGCTGGGTGCATCGTGCTTCGCCACGTTCAACGCCCAGTCGAGCGAGGACAATATGAAGCTTCAACTCAGAGTCCTGATCTTTGTGGCGCTGGCTGTCAGTGCGGCAACGAACGCTGTAGCCCAATGTGGCGCGATTGATCTCGGCACGCTGCGCGGGATGGAGAGCAGCGAGGCCAACGCCGTGAACGACCGGGGTGAAGTCGTCGGCTCAAACACCAGCCCAGGGGGGCCACGCCCGTTCTATGCGTTCTTCTGGTCCCCGAATGGTGGCATGGTTGACCTCGGAACGTTGGGAGGCCCCTATAGCTATGTCGCAGCCATCAACGAAAGCGGCGGAGTTGTAGGCGGCAGTGACACTCCAAGTGGGTCTGGGCACGCTTTTCTGTGGACGCCGGGTGGGGGGATGGTGGATCTCGGTACGCTGGGCGGCGACTTCAGTGACGCGAATGCCGTCAACGATAAGGGCGACGTCGTCGGGGTGAGTACGCCACAGGGAAACGGATCGTACCACGCATTCATCTGGAACGCCGATCACGGCATGGTAGACCTCGGCACTCTCGGTGGATCATTCAGTACTGCCCTTGCCGTGAACAACAATGGCGAAGTTGTCGGGGAAAGCTTCCTCCCCGGCGACGGGGATAAGCACGCCGTCTTGTGGATGCCGACAGGCCGGATGGTAGACCTCGGCACTCTTGGAGGCTCTTCGAGTTCGGCCAGAGCCGTAAACAATCACGGAGAAGTCATCGGCTCAAGCTGGACTGCAGGGAACGCAGGGGAACACGCGTTCTTTTGGACGCCTACAGCCGGCATGGTGGATATCGGGACTCTTGGAGGATTTTACAGCGAAGGCGACGCGCTAAGTAACGTCGGGCAAGTTGTCGGCTACAGCCTCGGTCCAGGCAACAGTTCATATCACGCGTTCTCGTGGACCGCGGCTGGCGGCATGGTTGATCTCGGCCCGACGGGAACATTGAGCAAAGCCGCAGCCGTGAACGACGTGGGCCAGGTGGTTGGGTTCTTTTTTTCCGCTGAGGTCGGACTATCTCACGCGTTTTTATGGGATGCGCGTAGCGGAATGGTAGACATCGGTGCGGGGTGTGGCTTTAGCGCCGCGTCAGCTCTCAATAACAATGGCGAGATAGTAGGGGTCAGCAACTTTGGCGGGACCTTCGCCCACGCGGCCGTGTGGGTCCTCTCCTTAGATCCCGTTTCCGCGCTACGGGAGCTCATGAACCAGGTCACCTCGTACGCACTGAGTGCGGGTCTGACGAATGCGCTATTGGCGAAACTCGAAGCGGCCGTTGCGAGCTGGGAGCGTGGACGCACGAATGCTGCTGCAAATGAGCTTGGCGCGTTCATCCAACAAGTGAATGCGAAACGAAACAAGTCACTGACCGATACGCAGGCAGATACGTTGATCGCGATGGCCGAGGAGATTGTTCAAGCGATCAAGACCGGCACCGCCGCAGTAGCGGCGACTGGAGACTCAAAGAGCGCCGCATTTGCTCGGCCACGATCCGGAAGCCGTGATGCTCAAGCCAGGTGGAGCTCTGGCTTTTGATACTCGTGAGCAATTCGACGCGGTGAGCGGCGTGAACTGCCGGCCGCCGATGTTGTTGACTTGCAGCGGCTGCCCCACGAGATCTTCGCGCCGGTGAAGATCTCCGCACTCGTTCGCGAAAGCCAGCCCGAAGTCGTAACAGGTCGTGCGGTGCGCCATCTTCAATTCCGCCTCCGCGCGTTTGTGCTGGCGTAGCAGATCGATCGTGTTCGCTGGTTGGAGACCTCCGTTTAGTTCCCTTGTGCAGGAGAGCTTCGATATCCCTGGCGGTGCCGACATAATTGTCTTCGGGATGGATTTTCCGGTTGTCTATCATCCGGTCCCTGTCACCCTGACGCTAACCGTCCCAAGCGAGCCAGGAGGGGGCATCATCGGCACAAGCACCGTCACGTTCAGCGTGGTGCAGCCGGTCCCCGAGCCGACTAGCATGGCGTTGTTCGGAACCGGCCTCGGCGTAGCAATACTTCGCGGCCTCCGCCGGAAGAAGGGCGATTTTGATCACGGATTGATCACGAACTCCCTCGAACTAGACAGAATCTGATACGACGAGAAGGTTGGTCGAGTGACGGAACGCCCAATAGAATCGGGCGTTCCGTTACTCGTTGGTACTTGACCAGAACCGCCTCAAAAAACCCCGTCATCCACCCCACTTCTCTCCAGAACCCTCGTATTTCCGTCGAAGCCATCGCGACGAGGTCGCGCAGGACTGAATGGCACGCTCATCGCCATCGTCAAGGACACCGAGCTGAAACGAGTGCCAATCCATCGATAATGGAAGCTTATATAGTATATTTATGTACATGAAGGCTATACAAGTAACGATGGACGACGACCTGCTGGCGCGGCTCGATGCCGACGACGAGGTACGCCGGGATGGGCGTTCGGCGGTTCTAAGACGGGCGGCGGACGAGTATCTACGCAAGCGGCGACGACGAGCGATCGCGGACCAGTACGCCCGGGCCTACGGACGCGGTGCGGGTCTCGGAGCCGAGTTCAACGGCTGGGAGGATGAAGGCGCGTGGCCCGCTCGGTGAATCGCGGCGACATCTGGCAATATCGATTCAAGGCGCCCGATAAGCGGCGACCGGTGCTCGTCCTCTCCAGGCAGGAAGTGATTCCGCTGCTACACACCGTGATGGTGGCCCCGATCACCTCGACGCGACGTGGAGCCCCGAGCGAAGTACCGGTTGGCCCGGATCAAGGACTGAAGCACGACTCGGCGGTCAACCTGGATCATGTCCAGACTGTCGAACGGGCACGTCTGATCTCTTTTGTTGGATCGCTCAGCGCAGCCGAAATGCGCCGTGTGTGCCGGGCCCTTGCCGTGGCGACTGGCTGTTCAGACAGCTGACGAAGCCTCGAGCACTTCGAGGAGCTTGGTTGGGGGACAGTGCACGATTCACTGTCCCCCAGCTCCTTACGGGAAGAAAGCGCCGTTACGTTCCTGACCGAGCAGCGCGAACTCGCTGCTCGACTCGGCCAGCGGTGCGGACACGAAGGTATAGTCGCCCACCGTCGCGGTCCACTCCATCTGCGCGGCCGTGTAGATGAAGCTGCCGCCAAACCCGCCATACACCGGATCGGTATTGCGGATCGTGACGCGATCGATCACTCCATTCCAGATCACCTTGAACGAAACCTTGCCTGGAGTGGGTGCAGGGCCTCCACCAAATATGGCGTTGACGATGTCGCCGTAATCGAGAATCGGAACGTCGCGCGCTTCCATCGATGCTAAGCCGCGTCCTGGTTGCACCTGGACGCCGCTTTCTGGAATCGGAACAGTCCAGAACAGGCCGGTGGGAGGGAACAGACTTGGATTGAGATCGTGGAGCTGCGTGAAGGTCGAACCCGGACCGGGTTCGTAGACGTCCACTCAAACCAGGGCGAACGCCCCCTGATGGGGCTTGCCGTCCACTCCCCTGTAGACGCCATGCATCAGTCGCATGTCCGAAGCAATCGTCGGCAGCACACGAACTTCGCCAGTCTTCGTGTTCGTTCGCGTAACAGTCCCGTCTAGATAGGCAAGCGCCATGAATCCGTTGAAGTCCGTGATCGTCACCGGCTCCGCGTCGATCGGATCAAGACCTCCCTCCGGCCCCGGCCCGAAGACGTGGTAGGCCCCGCCCAGACCGGGGCTGCCGCCTGGAATGGGGACGGGATCGGTCGAGGCCAATGCCTTGACCCCATTCGATCTCCACAAGCCGGGGCCAACGACCGCACCCGCCATGGCCGTGCCGGCAGCCGCGCGTGCGAACTCACGGCGCGTCATCACAGGACGCGGGCGCTCGCCTCCCGATCGAGCGCGGAAATCATGTGCGAGTTGCCACTTCATCTCTGACCTCCGTCCTGCTGCTTTTGGATAATGCGAGAGCTAAGCGATCCCGCCGAGGTTGCGCAGACGTGACGCGCGTAGTGATGGCCCGGAGATCGGGCATGGCGGCAAACAGAACAACGCGCGGAATCGATTCCATGGACCTTGTCCAGCCCATTGCGATCTGTTCGATTGTGGAGTGGCTTATCGGAGAATCCTTATATCAGCATCAGCACCAATTGGAAAGTCACTTTGTCATAATGCGCCGGCGGACCGGCGTGCTGCTGCCACCGGTTGACGACACGTCGTACGCTGACGGAGAATGCGGTTTCCAGCACACAGCATGTCGTTTGGAAGCCTGTAGTTACAGCGGCCAGGCTTCATGGGGGCAGGGTGACACGGACCGATGTCGAGCGGATCGCGCACGTCACGCTGCGCGAGCTGGGCGTGGTGGGCGCGGTCGTGACGGTGACGTCCGACGCGCAGCCTGGCGAGTGGCGTGTCGACATTCAGGGCGGCGGCGGACCCGGCCAGTTGCGGATCCGGTGCGGCGCCGGCTCAACGGCGCACTGGGTGCGGCAGCAGATATTCGATCAGTACACGGCTCTCAGCTGACCCGCGCCTCAGCGCGCGGCACGTTTCTTCGGCGCAGCCTTCGCCGGCTTCTCCATCTCGGCCTTCGCGGCCTTCTTCTTTCCGGTGCTGACGCGATCCAGGCTCTGACGGAGCGCGTCCATCAGGTTCACCACCTTGGGCGGCGTCTCCTCGGCGGTCGCGACAACTTCCTCCCCCGCGATCTTCGCGTCGATGATCCGCTGCAGCTCTTCCTGATACTCGTCGCGGAACTCCTTCAGATCCAGCTCGGCCTCGAAGTTCTCGATGACTTGCTTTGCCAGCTTGATCTCGTCCGGCTTGATCTTCGACGGCACGTTATCGAGCTCCTCGATGGCCTCCATGCTGCGCACTTCCTTCGCGTGGCGCATCGTGTACATCACCATGCCACGCTCGCGCGGCTGCACCGCCACGAGGTACTCGCGTCCATACAGCGCCAGCTTGCCAATGCCCGCCTTCCCCTTCATGCCCTCGCGCATGACGGCGAACGCTTCGGTTGCCATCGCACCATCGGGCGCCAGGTAATACGGACGTTCGAAGTAGATCGGATCGATGCTCACGGCATCGGTGAACTGGACCAGGTCGATCACGCGCGTGGACTCGGGACGCACCTTCGCGACGTCCTCCTCCGTCATCACCACGTAGCGCCCCTTCTCGAATTCGTACCCTTTGGCCACTTCGGAGATCGGGACTTCCCGCTGACACGTCGGGCACCAGCGCTTCTGCTGGATGCGCGTCTGACATTCCGCGTGAAGCTGGTTGAAGCTGATCGTGGCTGCCGAATCCGTCGCCGGAAACACCCGTACCGGAATGTTGACGAGGCTGATCTTCATGAACCCTTTCCACGTCGGTCTGGCAGCCATGCTTCTTCTCCTTTATGCCCCGGTCGGGGCAAAACAGATTATCGGTAGAAAAGGGACATGGGAAAAGAGCTCCTTTTCCCTGCCCTTTTCCCTTGTTACGCTGAGCCCATGAAATGGCGCGAAAACCCGGGAACCGTACGGCCCATGCTGGCGACCCTGGCCGACCCGCCGAAGACCGGGCGCGGCCTCGTGTACGAGCCAAAATACGACGGCATCCGGGCCCTGGTGTATGTGCCGCCCCAAGGGGGCCGCGACGGCGTTCGGCTCTGGTCCCGACTCGGCAATGAAAAGACAGCGCAATTCCCCTCCATTGTGCGTGCGCTGGAGAAGCTTCGTGCCGCAATCGACGCCCCGCTGCTCATTGATTCGGAGATCGTCGCGCTCGACGAGCAGGGACGTCCGGCGGGTTTTCAGCGGCTCCAGGGACGCATTCACCTGACCGCCGCGCGTGAGGTCGAGCAGATCGACAAGGCGCAGCCGGTTGCGCTCATCGCCTTCGATCTCCTGCGTGATGGTGACGACGACATTCGAGGTCTGCCGCTGACCGAACGGCGCGCGCGGCTGGAAGCGCATATCGGACGGCACCTCTCGAGCACGATCCGAATCAGCGAGCAGGTACCAGACGACGGCCGCGCCTTGCACGACCGGGCGCTTCGCGAGGGCTGGGAGGGCCTCATCGTCAAGGAAGCCGGCTCACCCTATCAGTCAGGGCGGCGGAGTCCGACATGGCGGAAGCTGAAGGTCCTTCACGAACAGGAGTTCGTCGTCGGCGGGTGGACCGAGCCGCGACAGACGAGGCAGTACTTCGGCGCCCTGCTGCTCGGCGTGCACGACGACAAGGACCATGCGCTAACCTACGTGGGCCACACGGGAACGGGTTTCGATCAGGCGGAGCTCGAACGAGTATGGAAGCTGCTGAAAGCACGCGAGGTTGCGCAGTCGCCATTTTCTTCGCGGCTGAAAACGAACGAGCCCGCGCACTGGGTGCGCCCGGAGCTGGTGGCACAGGTACGATTCACCGAATGGACGGCAGACGCCAAACTCAGGCATCCGGTCTATCTGGGATTGCGGGATGACAAACGGCCTCAGGATGTTCGGCGCGAGGATCCGGTAGTGGCGACATCCCGGCCTGCGGCGCGGCCGGCGTCCGGTGGCGCGCGATCACCGCGGCGAGGCGCTGCCAAGGCGGGGCTTCCAGACTCGCCTGTCGTCGCGCAGCTGCGTGCGCTGGAGCACGCGCGTCGCGATGGCGTGATCGAGTCTACCCGGCGGACAGAAACTCGGCGTGACGAACCTCGCAAAGGTGTTCTGGCCGGAGGGCAAGCTGACGAAGGGGGACTTGCTTCGCTACTACGCGGAGGTGTCGCCGTTCATTCTCCCCGCCGTTGCCGATCGTCCGCTCGTGATGAAACGATTTCCCAACGGCGTCGGCGGCATGGCGTTCTATCAGCAGCGCTCACGGTTGGAGAAGCCGCCCTCGGGAGTTCGGATCGAGACGATCGCTGATGACATCGACCCGATCTCCGAGCCGGACGCGCGCCGCTTCATCGGCGGATCGCTGATCACACTGCTCTACATGACGCAGATCGCCGCCATCTCACAGGATCCCTGGTTCTCGCGCGTGCAGTCGCCGCTCGACGCCGATTACGCCGCAATCGATCTCGACCCCGACGACCATGCGCCGTTTTCACGCGTGCTCGACGTTGCGCGCTGGGTGCACGATGAACTGGAAACGCTCGGTGTGCCGGCCGTGCCGAAAACGTCGGGATCGAGCGGCCTGCACATCTACGTTCCGCTTCCACCGCGGACGTCCTACGAATCGGGACAGCTCTTCTGTCAGATCGTCGCGACCGTTGTCGCCGCGCAGCACCCGAAGGTCGCCACCGTCGAGCGCACCGTGCGGGCGCGCCCGCGCGGAACGGTCTACGTCGATTTTCTGCAGAACATCCTCGGGAAGACGCTGGCGACAGCCTACAGCGCGCGCGCCAGCGATTTCGCCGGCGTGTCGACACCCTTGACGTGGGATGAGGTGCACGCGGGAGTGGATCCGAAGGACTTCACGATCAAGACGGCCCCGGCGCGGTTCCGCGAAGTCGGCGACCTCTGGGCGCGGCTCCGCACGACAAAGCCCGCCAATCTCGAGAGCGTGTTCAGGAAGTATAAAAAGAAACTGTAGCTTCCGGCGTCCGGCCGGAAGAACACCGCCTTTAGAGAGGCGGACCCACGCAGCCGTAACTGTCGACGAGCGTTCCGACCACGTCGAAGATCACGGCTGCGCCGGGTGCGGGCTTCGTCAAGAACTGCGGTCTCCGTCGTCATCCTCTTCTTCGTCAAGATCCTCGATGTCGTCGAACTCCTCGGTGTCGCTCCAGGCGTCTTCCATCTCGTCGACGCGGCCGCGAACGCGATCGCGATCGTCGGCGTCCATCGAGTCGCGGTCGCGCCAAGGATTCTGGCTCTTCCGGCCCATGTCTCTGTTCGCCATGAACGCTCCTTTCGAGTACGCGCTATCGAGCAAAGAGGGTGCCACGACTGCGATATCATCGAGCGGATGGCCAAGCGAACGGATTCGCCGGAGGAAGCGGCGCGCGTCTTTGGCGTCGGACAGCTGACGCGTCACCTCTTCATTTGTCTGGGGCCAGATTGCACAGATCTGGAAAATGGCGAGCGCACATGGGTGTATCTGAAGGGGCGGATGAAGGAACTCAACATTACGGGCGCCGACGGCCCGTTCTATCGCACCAAGTGTCAGTGCCTTCGCATCTGCAGCAACGGACCTATCTGCGTCGTGTATCCGGAAGGTGCGTGGTACAGGAACGTCACGCCGGAGCATGCGGAGCGCATTATTCAGGAACATCTCATCGGTGGACACGTCGTCGAAGACCTGTGCTTTGCTCGAAACCCGCTGCCGGCCGTGGAGGCACTGCCCTGAGGCGTGGCTTGCGCCTCGGCGGGCCGCTCGTTATGATCGGGATTCGGTTTATTCGAGACGTCCGTCCCTGATGTACTCGCGATCGTCTGCGTGCGCCCGTAGCTCAGTTGGATAGAGCGCCGGGCTTCGAACCCGTAGGTCGGGGGTTCAAATCCCTCCGGGCGCGCCACATTTTCGCGATCGGCGAGACGGTACGTCGCCTCAATGCGCCCGTAGCTCAGCTGGATAGAGCGTTGGCCTCCGGAGCCAAAGGCCGCAGGTTCGAATCCTGCCGGGCGCGCCATCCGCCTCCGCCGGCTCGCGATCACGCCGGCTACGGCGCGACGGCGCGGAAGTGTTTGTGCCTCGCCGAAGCGACGAAGTCGCGAAGGAGGGCCGGGCGCGCCATCCGCCTCCGCCGGCTCGCGATCACGCCGGCTACGGCGCGACGGCGCGGAAGTGTTTGTGCCTCGCCGAAGCGACGAAGTCGCGAAGGAGGGCCGGGCGCGCCATCCGCCTCCGCCGGCTCGCGATCACGCCGGCTACGGCGCGATGGCGCGGAAGCGTTTGTGCCTCGCCGAAGCGACGAAGTCGCGAAGGTGGGCCGGGCAGGCTCGAGTAGTGACACTGCCCTGTCGCGCCGTCGGCCCTAGCGCGAAGCCGGACTCAAACCCACCGCTCCTTGCGTCCGACAAAGGATGCAGTCGAAGAGCGCCGCGAAGTCGCACGCGCCCCCGGCGTCGTGTCGCGACGCAATGAATCCATCCGGCCTCACGAGTAGAGCCCCGTCGTCGGGCAAGCGCACCATTTCCCACCATCGTGCCGCGCCGTCGCCTACGAGGCAATGGACGTCGAGTTCCAGTCCGAGGCAACGCGCGGCTTCGGCAGCCTTCGCGCAGAGATGTGCCGCGCGCGGACCGGCCAGCAGCGTGAAGCGCGAGCGGATCAGATCGAGCGTCGAACAGGTGGTGCTGCGATGCGTGATCCAGGCATGCGGCAATCGCGAACCCGCCGCGCCGTCGAGATCACACGAGAGATCCTCGAGCGATGGCAGCTCCGGATGCGGCGAGACGACCGCGTCCGAGGCGTACCGGTAACCGAGGTGCAGGACGAGCGCATGCGCGACGCCGAGTCGTTCGCGCGCCGCACGGAACGCCGGGGAATCGAGCTGCAGATGATCGAAGTGCAGCTCGGGATTTCGAACTCGCGCGAGCGCGTGATCGACAGTGAATTGCGCCACGGCGCGCCGCTCAGGGTCATAGGTTTCCAACAGCGCTGATCCGGCGATGCCGCGCCGCGTGAGCGCGAGCTTCCAGGCGAGATTGTGCGCATCGGCGATGCCAGTGTTCAGGCCGAACCCGCCCAGTGGCGGCACGACATGCGCCGCGTCGCCGGCGAGGAACACGCAGCCGCGCTGGAAGGTTTCCGCGACCTGCGCTGAAGGAGACCAGGGCAGCATGCTCAGAATCTCCACGGCGAGATCGGGAACGCCCACCGCGATCCGAATGAGCGAGCGGCACCGCTCTGGTGTCAGGCCGCCCATCGGATCACCCTGCGATCCATCGCTCGCGTCCGTCGCGACGCGGGCATCGACGGAGATGTGGAAGGTCCATCGGTCGACGACGCCGGTCGGCACGAGCAGGCCGGGCGCCTCGGGATGCGTGATCTGCACCAGCGTGGCGGCGTTCGGGCCGGTCAGCCCGCGAAGATCCGCGCGAAACAGCACGTTCACCATGCGCATTCCGAGCGCCCCTGGACCGTACACGCCGACGTCAAGGAGTCGCCGCGTGGTGCTGTTCACACCGTCGGCGGCTATGACATGGCTCGCTTCGATCACTTCGGATGTGCCAGTCGCCGCATGCTCCACGACTGCCAGCACGCGGTCTCCACCTGGCTGCAGATCGCGCAGGGCGCAACTGAAGGTGACCTCCGCTCCGCGTTCACGGGCCGCCCGAAGCAGCACCGCGTCGAGCCGGTCCTGGGCGCAGGAGACGCCGCCTTCCGGGCTGAAAGCCTTCGACGCGTCGCCGATGGCGGTTGCGGCGACCGTCGGCCGGTCGGTGAGGCCGGCGGCGCTGAGCGTTTGCGCGCGTGCGCGGCCGCTGCCGGCGTCCGGCGAGCCACCGGCGGCGCGCACCTTGTCCGCCAGGCCGAATTGCCGGAAGATTTCGAGCGTGCGCGGACCAAGGCCTCCGGCTCGCGGGTGGATCGAAGGGGCCGCTTGACGCTCGATGACGCGGACGGGCAGTCCCCGGGTTGCGAGCATGACGGCAGCCGACAGGCCGACCGAACTGCCGCCCACCACCAGAATCGGCAGAGGTGGCAATTGCCCTGCCGGCCAAAGACCCCTCGGCCAGGGTACGCGAGGCGAAAGCGGATCGTCTGACTCGTTCGGGTACATCGGACCTCCAGTAAATCGCGTCGTGCGCCCCGTCGTCTTCGAAGCGTCACGTCGATACGGTATCGTTCCGACGCATAGGATAGATCACAATCACGATGGAACGCTACCGTTCCGTCGTATGGTAGGCTGGCGTCATGACGAAGGCTCAGGCCCGGAAACGCGGCCGACGGATACCGGCCGGCGCCGCAGTGCTGCGCCAGACCGTCACCGACGCGATTCGCCGCGCCACGTTGGTGGAGCTGGCACGGGCGGGTTATGCACGTTTGTCGATGGAAGCGATCGCACGGCGCGCGGGCGTTGGAAAGGCGGCGATCTACCGGCGTTGGCCCTCGAAAGAGGCGCTTGTCGCGACGGTCATCTCCGCGGTGGCGAGCGACGCGGCGGACCTACCGGATACCGGTACCTTGCGCGGAGACATCCGTGCGGTGCTCGACGCGAATGCCGCGCTGCTGCGCCGGCCGATGACGCAGCGGATTCTCGCCGACCTCATGGCGGAGACACGCCGTGAGCGGCAGCTGTACGCCGCACTCCGGACCGGCGTGCAGGACCAGCGTCGCGCGAAGGGCGCAGAGCTGCTGCGGCGAGCTATCGCGCGACGCGAGCTGCGCGCTGATCTCGACGTCGACGTGGCGCTCGACCTGCTGGCGGCGCCGCTCTACTGGCGCATGATCGCGATGCGGCGTCCGGCCTCACCTGCCTACCTCGACCAGTTGACCGAGATGATTCTCGCGGCGCTCGCGGCTTGCGCTCCCGCAGGACCGCGGAGCGCGTGACCGGGAGCTAGCCAGCGCGTATGAATTAGCGACACAATCGCGTGGTTCCGTCACCCAGGGGTTCCCGTCACAGGGGTTTCGTCACCCGTCGACAAACTGGCTCCAGAGGCGCTAGACTCTGCGCAGCATGAACCGAACGCTGGGTGAACCATGGACACAAGACCTGTACTGAACGTCGATGATCATGCGCCCGCGAGGTTTCTCCGTACGCGCATTCTGCAACGCGCGGGCTTCGGGGTGGACGAGGTGGACAGCGCGGCGGGCGCGATTGAGCGCGCGCCTGATGCCTCGCTGGTGCTGCTCGACGTCAAGCTGCCGGACGGCGATGGCTTTAGCGTCTGCGAGGCGGTGAAGCGCGCAGCGCCGCACATTCCGGTCGTCATGGTCACGTCGGTCTATCGCACCACCCAGGCGCGCCGCGACGCGTTCGCCGTCGGCGCCGACGCGTTTCTCCTCGAACCCATCGCACCCGAACAGCTCGTTCGCACGATCGAGACGCTGCTGAAGCGGAAAGGCGAGCCCGGTCCGACCGTCGGCGACGCGTGGGTCATCACCGACGCCGTCGGAGACATTCAGGACATCAGTGTCGAAGCGGCGCGGATGCTGAACCTTTCGCCGCGCGGATTGCGCGGGCGGAATCTCCCGGCGTTCATCACCGACAATCGTCCGCGCCTGATCGGCGAACTCCTGCGCGCGGCGGAGGGTCTCCTGATCGATCGCATGAGCACGCTGCAGCCGCGCGATCGACGTCCGATGCGTGTGCATCTGGATGTCTCGGCGCTCCCGGGGAATGCCGGCGAGCGTGTGCAGCTCCGCTGGATCCTCTCGCCCGAGTCCCGCTGACCGGACCGTCAGTGCCCCACCTGACTCCTGCTCGGCGCGGGAGTGTTGCTTTCACAGGCAACAAGTGCTGATATACCCCTTCGCGTTTAACAGCCTCACAACGGAACAGATCACAGCGGGAAGGAGAAGTTTCATGAAATCGATTCCGCGCGTTGTACTGTTCGGCATCCTGCTCGCCCTCGTCGTCGTCCCCATGCGCGAGACGTCCGCCCAGTCGTCCATCCCGTTCGACGAAAGCATCGTCAAGCAAGGTCTGGCAATTGCGCCGGTTCATCTGGACCTGCGGGGAAAGAACCGCGCGCTCGTCGGGTTGGGCAGCTACATCGTAAACGCCGTCTCCGAATGCAACGATTGCCACACGCGTCCGCATTACCTGGCCGGAGGAAACCCCTTCAACGGTGAGGAGGAGCGGCCCAACATGTTGAATCACCTGACCGGAGGCAATCAGTTCGGCCCATTCACGTCCGTGAACCTGACGCCCGATGCCAACGGGCTTCCAGCCGGGTTGACGCTGGAAGCGTTCATCCACCTCATACGCACCGGGCTGACCGATGATCATCCGCAGTTTGGTCCCGTGCTCCAGGTCATGCCGTGGCCGACCTTCCGCAAGATGACCGACCGCGATCTGAGCGCCATCTACGAGTATCTGAGGGCGATTCCTTCGCGCCCGGATAACCCGAATCCAGGCGAGTGCTGCCCGGATCAGTAGAGTCGCTGACCCTGACGTCACGAAGACGTCAGCGGAAGTGAACGTCGACAGGCACCGCGCGTCGGTGAGTCGCCACAGGGCGCGCGGTACCGCACCGGAACATTACCCAGGAGGATGACGATGAGGCTCAGCCCGATGATCGTGGTCGCGGCCCTGGCTTGCGCCAGCACCGCTCAGGCGCAGATCACGAAGATCACGTCCTAGAGGCGCGGGAGGTTTTGGGTCGGGCACGAGTACCCCGACGCCGGACGTCGCGGAGGGTCGCAAGGAAGGCCCCGAACAGAACAGATCGTTTCAGAAGTTCGTGAGCGGAAGCGTCAGCCAGGCGCGCGTGCCCTCGTCGGGCGTGCCGACGCCGGACGGCCTGCCCGTCAGCACCGCGAGCCCGGCGTTCCTGTCGATCACCCACCTCGACCAGCGCCTTGCCGACAACGGGAACCAGTTCAGTCTGGAACCGCCCGATCAAGGGTTCGCGATCGGCGGGACGACGCAATGCGGGGGCGGTCCGTGCATCATCGCCGCGGTGAACAACGCCATTGCGGTCTCCACCACGAGCGGCCAGGTTCTCGGCAGTGTGTCGATGAATCAGTTCTTCGGTCTCCCCTCGGCATTCGTCCGACCGAACGGCCCATACGGTCCGTTCCTGACGGACCCGAGAGTCTATTTCGACTGGCAGACGAATCGCTGGTTCGTCACGGAACTGCAGATCGATCAGGACCCGGCCAGTGGAGACTTCCTCCCGCACTCGAGCGTCCTCATCGCGGTCAGCCGGGCTACGAACCCGTTCGCCGGCTTCGTCATCTATGAAGTCGACGTCACCAATAACGGTACGGCCGGGACGCCAACGCACCCGGGTTGTCCGTGCTTCGGCGACCAGCCGCTCATCGGCGCCGACGCGCACGCGTTCTGGGTCACGACCAACGAGTTCCCGATCTTCGTGCCCGGCTTCAACGGGGCGCAAATCTACGCGCTCGACAAGCTGGCGATGGTGACCGGCGGGGCCGCCAACGTTCAGTACGTGATGCAGGGCGGTCCGCTCGCGGAAGGCATCTCTTACAGCGTGCAGCCGGCTACAATCCCGCCAGGCGACAGCTACGCGAGCGTCAACAACGGGACGCAGTATTTCCTGAGCGCGCTCGAGTTCTTCGGCGGGCTGGACAACCGGTTGGCCGTCTGGGCCGCAACCAACACCGCCTCGATCCACACGACGCCGGCGATCTCGATCCAGAACGTCGTCGTCGAGAACACCATCGTGTACGGCCAGCCCCCGGAGGCGCAGCAGCCGAACATTGCCGTCGGGCACATCTGCGATCCGACGCTCTTCATGCTTGTCGGCTGCGGGCTGCTGGACGGCAGTCTTCTAGGGGTGCCCTTCAACATCCATGCGCCGCTCGTCGACTCCAACGACGATCGGATGCAGCAGGTGGTGTTCGCGAACGGGAAGCTGTGGGGCACGGTCACGACGGTCGTCAAGACGCGCAACGGTCCGACCCGGTCGGGCGCGGCATGGTTCGCCATGACGCCTGGCTGGAGCAGCGGGCGGCTGACCGGTGCGTTCACTGGCGGCGGCTACGTCGCGGTCAACAACCAGAGCATCTTGTTTCCGTCGATTGCGGTGAACAAGGACGGCAAGGGCGCGATCGGCTTCAGCATCGTCGGCCCGGGCCTGTTCCCGGGGACCGGCTACGCCACGGTGAGTCTCGCGAACGGCGTGACCGAGGTGAAGATTACATCGCAGGGAGTATTCCCCGATGACGGCTTCACGGGCTATCCGGTCTTCGACGATCGCGGCGGGCGATGGGGTGACTACTCGGCTGCGGTCACCGACGCGAGTGGGAACATCTGGGTGGCAAACGAAACGATCGGCTGTCAGGAGCTGGCCGGGCCGGGCAACGGCTGCTTCCGCAGCTTACTCGCCAACTGGGGAACGCTCGTCGCGAAGATCATCCCCTGACCTCCCGCAGCCGGGCGAGCGCGGAGCGGTCCGCGCTCGCCCGCGCCGCGCGATTCGTCAGGTTCGCGTCGACCACGCGACGACACTGATTTCGGACCGCGTGTCGTACGCGGCCCCCCGCCAAACCTGCTGATTCTTCGTGATTCGGGCACCGTTCTCGTGAATTTGTCGATCCGTCTTGCCCCCATTCGACATGTTATAGGGTTCTGCAGGGTTCTGCAGGGTTCTGCAGGGTTCTGCGAGGTTCAACCAACCGGTCAGGCGGCGGTCCTCCAGATGGAGACAGGGCCGCGCGCTTGCGGGCGGGCTGATTCAGTGCGTGGCGCTTGCGCACATTGGAGCAGTTGGAGGAACGCATGAGTCAGGTCAGATCGAAGGACGGGACGATGATCGCCTACGAGCGAGCTGGCAGCGGTCCCGCGCTCATCTTTGTGGATGGGGCGATGTGCAGTCGAGCGTTTGGTCCGTCGCCGAAGTTCGCCCCCCTCCTGGCGCGACACTTCACCGTCTACACCTACGATCGCCGCGGACGCGGACAAAGCGGGGACGCCCCGTCGTATGCTCCGGCCCATGAAGTGGAGGACATCGCGGCATTGATTGACGAGGCCGGGGGCTCCGCCTTTCTCGCAGGCCTTTCGTCGGGAGCGGCGCTTGCGCTCGAAGCAGCGGCGACGGGCCTCCGGATCACCAAGGTGCTCGCGTATGAGCCGCCGTACGTCAACGAGGGCAGTGAACCCGGCCGCGGCGCGGAGCATGCGGATCACCTCACACAACTCGTCGCGAGCGGTGATCGCGGGGGCGCGGTGAAGTATTTCATGAAGGACATGGTTCAGGCGCCGGCAGCCGTAGTCACTCTGATGCCGCTCATACCGTGGATCTGGAGCAAGCTCAAAGCCGTCGCGCACACGCTCCCCTACGACGCCGCGGTGATGACCGCATTCCGGATCCCGCGGGCGCGTTTCGGGTCTATCCGGACGCCCGTGCTCGTCATGAACGGGTCGAAGACCGATGCGAGGTTGAAGAAGGCTGCGCGCGCCGTCGCGAAGGCTATTCCCGGCGCGCAGCACCGCGAGCTTGCCGGACAGACGCACAACGTCACGCCACGAGTCCTGACGCCCGCGATCGTGGAGTTTTTCACAATGGCTGACACGTTTTCACGATCTTGATGCGATTTATCGAGGGCCTGCTTATCGCATCAGCATGCCTGGGCCGGGACTGCAATCGTTCCCGCGTGATATAATTTCGTTTTGCCCGTGCAGCCGTACGCGTGGCTGTGGCGGGTCTCACCTCGACGTGGGCCGCTAGCTCAATTGGCAGAGCAGCAGACTCTTAATCTGCGGGTTGAAGGTTCGATTCCTTCGCGGCTCACCATAATTCCTTCGATTCGTTCTGAAGTTTCACGATCTCGCGGCGGCCCGCCGTGGCTGCGGACGCCCGAAACGCCCTACTGATCCCGTTCTGAGCCTGTTGCCGGAAACGCGACCGATTCATCTACGGGAATATCTGATCATTACCGGGCGCCACGGACCAATGTCAGCCATCCCCGCGCGGCTGCTTCATCAGGCAGCCAGCTTGCCTCGATACTCTTGCCAACAAAGTCCGCGGACGACGCGATCTCCGTCGTCTGATTATTTGCAAACCAACCGCTCACGGTCGAGATTCGTCGCAGTGTATGCCCGTCAGCTGCCAAGCGCAGTCGGAGGACGCCACGGATCCACGGAATAATTAGGTCATGGCAAGACTGCAGCAACATTTCCTCCGAAGGACCGTGCGGAGCGTCGGCTTCAATCGCAAAGGTCCATGGTGCGCCTGCTGCTCGACCGGCCTTCCATAGTTCTTGCGCATCCTCGACTCCTGCGGCCTGATCCTTCCCACCGGCCATGAGCAGCGCAGGAATGCTGCCAGAATTCCGAGGTCTACCGGCACACCGCGACGATGGATGTGATAGCGGATGAAGGCAGCGACGCGCTCGGGATGGAGTTGCGCGAAACTGCTGCCGAATGCCGCGCCGACCGACCATCCCCATAACACCATCGGCGCCTCCTTCAATTCCTGATGTCCAGACTCAGCACCGAGCCGCTGGATCAACAGGAGCAGCGCATCGGCTCCGCCCATCTCCGCATGACGCATCGGCTGTGCCTCTACGGGCGTGTTGCCAGACAAGGCTCGAATTGCACCCAGATGGACATCGAGAATCGCACACGCACACGCATCCGCCAGTTTCCGCCATTCTTCGTCGGCGAACACCTCGAGCCCGTGGTAGACGTTCACGAGAACAAGTGCGGAGGCAACGCGACTCGCACTATCAGGCACGAAGATCGTGCCTTCCGCCTTGACGTTTGTCGCCACGATATTCACAGCCGCTGAGAATTCCGCACCTCGCACTTGAGCACGGCTTTCCTGCGCGACCGCTACTGCGGCCCATGCAGTGAAAGCAAAAAGGGCGAGAACGACGCGTGCAGTCCATTCGTGCATCATTGACTCTGGAAGGAAGTGGGGACGAGGATCGCGACGCATGTAGGCCACGAGCATAGCATCCGAGCAGTTCGATTTATCCCGTTCTTGAGCCCGTTAACAGGTTGCTCGACCAGATCCGTCACCGGACTAGAACTCGTCCCTCTATCGATCCGGCGCCTGAGCAAAACGCGCGGGCAAAAGGGCCGATATCGTTCTCGATGTCACGCGCGGCGCATAGGTTCGGCGCTGCTCCCACACGTGGAGGATTCGATCCTTGACGAGGCGCATGTAGCCGGCTGTCGGCTGCAGGAGCGCCAGTTCGTCCACGAACGCGCCTTCGAGTACGGCCTTGCTTACGTTCACTGCCCGGCACTGACGCTGACAGTGGTAGTACGCGTAGTGGCCGTTGCGGCCCTTCGACCAACTACCCGTGAGCGGCCGGCCACAGATTTCGCACCGGACGAATCCGCGCAGTGGGGCACCCGTTCTCCGCGCAGGTGTCCGTAGCCGCGAGGCGAGACGCCCCTCGTTGATTTCATCGTGTGGCTGATCACTCCGGAGTGGTAAAGTTCTTTCGCCCTCGTCGCTGAGGAAACTTCTTGCTGGACATCCTCGCCGCAGATCTCCGAGATGCGCTGCGTATCTTCCGCCGGAGCCCCGGTTCCACCGCAACGGCTGTCGTCTCCCTAGCAGTCGGGATTGCCGCCGCTACAGGGCTGTTCAGCATCGTGAATGCGGCATTACTGAATCCCTTCCCATTCGCCGTCATCAATCGGATCGTCAGGCTTGACATGATCGACAAAGGCAAGCCGCGTGGTCTGGGTGTCACGGCGCGACAGCTCGTCGCCCTTCAACACAGCGACTTCTTGGACGGCGCCTTCGTCTCGAACACCTGGGAGATGACGCTGACCGGCCAGGACCTCCCAGAAGCGGTGCGCACCCAGTATTTTTCAGCAAACGCTTTGAACGTCCTCGGGGTTCCGCCCCTCCTCGGACGAGTCTTCAACGAGGCGGACGGGCCGGCGGGCGAGCAGCCCCAGCGGGTCGTCGTGCTCACCTATCGGTTCTGGCAGCGACACTTCGGCGGCCTGAGGCAGTGGGGCAGACGCTCTATTTGAACCGCGAACCCTACACCGTGATTGGCGTGCTGTCACGTCAATACTTTTACACTGGTCCGGAGATTCTCGTTCCCATTCATCTGACGTTCGATCCGAACTTCGCATGGAACGTCCAGGCCCGACTCAAGCGGGGCGTCAATCCACGCATGGCCGAACAGCGACTTCAGCCGCTCTTCGACCAATTCGTAGTCGGGCTCTACAGTGTCGTGTCGTACTCGGTGTCGTGCCGGTTCAAAGAATTTGGCATCCGCATGGTGCTTGGTGCCAGCCGCGGCCGCATCGTCAATGCTGCGATGCAGCCGGCGGTCTTGGCCATCGTCGCCGGCCTCTGCGCTGGTCTCGCATTGAGCGTGGGGCTCAACAAGGTTGTCGCCCGGTGGTCGATCGGCAATTTGAACGATCCGGTCGTGCTCGTCGCCGTCAGCCTGGTGCTGTTTGTCGTGACGATGATGTCCACCGCGATTCCAGCGAACCGAGCTGCCTCGATTCAGCCGGTAGACGCGCTTCGGATCGACTGAACAAAGGCCCGCCGCGCCGATCGAGTGGCGCGCCGATGGAGTGTGTGAAGGGGCTCAGTGTCAATTATCGCCCGTAGGCCGGATCAGAACGCGTACATCGAGCGGTTCAATCGCAGCTATCGGACTGAGGTCCTGAACGCGCATCTCTTCGAATCGATCGCTGAGTTACCCGCACTCTCTTTACTGGGGAACACTCCGGATGGTCGAGAAGCTGACACGCGATCGCGCGGGAATGAGGCAGACCGTCGCCCTGTTCACCACAATGAGGGCTCCGGTCCCTGAGTCCGTCAGGCCGGGGTGTCGCCCAGCTACCCGACCTGACGTCGCTACGCCACGCGCCTCAGGCCCTCAACCTGCCGCAAGCCATCGGTCGAGCTGGTTCCAACTCGCGAAAATGCGGCTCATCAACTCCAACGGAGTGATTCCAAACGAGCGGAATCTCGAGCTCAACTAGGTAATCAGACCGGCGATGGGCTGACATTCCGCGAGTTCGCGAGGCGAGTTGATCGATACTGTGGCGGCGCGATACCGATACGCGTTGCCACCAGGTAGCCGCATCAGGAGAGGAGCCGCATCATGAAGCATCACACGATCACCGGCGGCGGCGGTGTACAGCTCCACTTGGTCGAGACGGGCGACCCAAGCGGCCGTCCGATTCTGTTCATCCACGGCTTCTCGCAATGCTGGCTTGCCTGGAGCCGGCAGCTGAACTCAGACCTGGCCGCCCGCTACCGGCTGGTCGCGATGGATATGAGGGGGCACGGCCTATCGGAGAAGCCCCGCGACGGCTACGGTGAGTCCAGGCTGTGGGCCGATGACGTCGACGCGGTCATTCGGACGCTGAAGCTCGATCATCCTGTCCTGTGTGGCTGGTCGTATGGACCGCTCGTGATGCTCGACTATGTCCGCCATTATGGCGAGGAGGCCGTCGGCGGGATGAACTTCGTCGACGGCATAACGAAGCTTGGCAGTGAGGAGGCGAATTCAGTCATCACTCCCGAGTTTTTCAGTCTTGTGCCGAGTTTCTTTTCCGCGGATGTGGAAGAGAGCGTACGTAGTCTTCGGTCCCTGGTGCAGATGTGCTTCACCCAGGAACTCTCGGCCGAGGACCTGTACCTCATGCTGGGGTACAACCTATCCGTTCCACCATACGTCCGTCAGGCGCTCTTATCCCGCTCGGTCGACAATGACGATCTTCTGCCGACGATCCGCAAGCCCGTCCTGATTGTGCATGGCGCCCAGGACGCGAATCTCAAACCGGCGATCGTCGATCAGCACAAAGCCGGTCTGGCTCACGCTCAAGTTCAGATGATGCCCAACGTGGGCCACGGGCCGTTCTGGGATGATGCGGTAGCATTCAACGGACACCTGCGGACCTTTTGCGAACGTCTCCAGGTACAGGCCGTTTCAAGCTAGCCGAGCTCCGGCGCCCGGAAGGTGCTCAGTCCATCTTCGCGGTCCGATGTCGAGCACCATGAACACGTAGACGGTCGAGTACGCCTGGTTCTGGCAACCTCATGCCACTTGTCGGAGCGATTCAAGCCGTCTGAGGCATTCGCCGACTTGGTTCCAACTGGCGAACGTTAGGGTCACCAGCTCTAACGTGCTGATTCCAAACGATCGAACTCTCAACCCAAATAGTGAATCGAACCGCGCAACGTGAGCCTTCTCGTGCAGTGATGGACCCGAGGCCCAGCACCGTCGCTGCAAGGTCACGGTGCCGCAAGACGAACGGTCTGCGCGCCCGTCGCTTGCTGACCGCGTGCGATTCAAAGAGCTCTTCCCGGTAAAGCCGACGATCTCGTTTGCGATACCGCATCTCCCTCCTGAACGATACTGACCGCCTGCGTCGAACGGCTCTGAATGGCTCCTGTTGACATTCCACACGAGCTGCAAAATACTACATGTGGAATTCCGACAGGAGCAATGTGACGTGCAAACAAAACTCGACATTCTCCAGGGCACCCTCGACCTGATGGTGCTGCGCACCTTGTTCACGTTGGGATCGCTCCATGGGTATGGCATCGCTCGCAGGATCGAGCAGGTCAGCGGGGACAGGGTCATTTTGAATCAGGGGACGATCTACACCTCGCTGGTGCGGCTCGAGCAGCGAGGTTGGATTCGAACGAAGTGGGGCGTCTCGGAGAACAATCGCCGTGCGAAGTTCTACACCATCACCAGGGCGGGAGAGAAACAGCTCGTGGCCGAAACCGAAAACTGGGAGAGGCTCGCGGCGGTGATGGGACGCGTCCTGGCAAGTGGAGGGTCCGATCGATGACGCACTGGCTCCGCACAATCTGGTCGCGCTTGTTGGCTATGGTGAGGAAGGACCGCCTGGACCGCGAGTTCGACGAAGAGCTGACCACGCATCTGGAGCTGCTGATCGACGAAGGCCGGCGCAGAGGCATGTCGCACACCGACGCGCGGCGTCAAGCGCTCCGGAAACTCGGCGGGCTAGCGTCGATCCGCGAGGTGCACCGCGAGCAGCGAGGCATGCCCGTGCTGGACGTGCTCGCTCAGGATCTGCGGTACGCCGTCCGCATGCTGTGGAAGAGTCCGGCATTTTCCGCTGTCGTCACGCTCTCGCTCGCGCTCGGTATTGGCGCCAATACCGCCCTGTTCAGTCTCGTGGACGACCTGCTGCTTCGTTCGCTGCCCGTACGAGAGCCGGACCGCCTGCTCCAGGTACAGGTGCGGCAGACATCCACGGCATTCGGCATTACGAAGATCAGTACTTCCTTTCCGAGTGCTGCGTTTGACTTCATCCGAACGCATAATCAGGTCGTTTCCGAAATCGTAGGCGTCAACCCGCTGGATCGTCCTGTCGTAATGATCGACGGCATCGCGGAGCCGGCCCGTCAGGTCGAAGAGGTCTCGCAGAATTTCTTCCGTGATCTGGGAGTGCCGACGGCATCAGGCAGGACGCCGGATTCCTCGGACGGGCCAGTCGCGATCATGAGCCATCGCTTTTGGCGCTCACGTTTCGAGGGCAGCTCGAGTGTTTCGGGCCGTTCCCTCACGATTGACGGCCAGTCGTACATGTTGATCGGCGTCGCGGCACCGCAATTCCTGGGCCTGTCACTCGAGAGCTCTCCAGACTTGTGGATTTCGTCGGCCGGCTTGCGTGCGGGCCCATCGCTACAGATGATTGCCCGTCTGAAGTCCGGCGTCACTGCCTCACAGGCGCAAGCCGGGTTAGAGGTCCTCTTCAATCAATTCGCCCGGGCGCGGCCTGGAATCGTGCCCGGAGGGCGTCGGGACGAACCACCGGCGCACGTGATGGTGCTGGCGGCGGGGAAAGGGCTCTCTGGCTTGCGTGCCCAATATGAGCGGCCACTGCTCGCCCTCACGGGATTGGTCACACTCGTACTCCTGATTACCTGCACAAACGTCGGCAACCTGCTCATGGTCCGGAATGCCGCGCGCCGGCGTGAAGTGGCAGTGCGTACAGCGCTCGGCGCAGGACGGTCGCGACTGGTCCAGCAGTACCTCGTCGAGAGCGCCCTGCTGGCCGTGCTGGGCGGATCCCTCGCGCTCGCGTTCGCGCGTTCTGGCGTCTCACTCATCCTGTCGATGCTCCCGCTACCGGCAATGCCCGACGCCTTGACCTTCCACGTCGACGTTCGCACGTTGGGCTTCGCGGCGGCTGTGTCGCTGGTGAGCGTGCTGCTCTTCGGGCTGGCGCCAGCGTGGCGTGCCGCACAGGTCGATCTCACGGCCGCCCTGAGATCCAGCCAGGGAGGCACGCCGACGAAACGCAGCCGGCGGCGCGGCCGCGCGCTGCTTGCCTGCCAGGTCGGCTTGTCGGTGCTCCTGTTGATCGGCGCGGGATTGTTCGTCCAGACGCTGCGAAACCTGGTGCGCCTGGACGTTGGCTTCAATCCCGACAGCCTGTTGCAGGTCTCACTGGACACTCATGGAAGCGGCTACCGCGAGGGGCAGGTCGGCGGACTCTACCGCCTGCTGCTCGAGCGTGTGACTGCAATACCTGGTGTCCAGTCGGTCACTGGCATCCGCAATACCGTGATGCAACGCGGTAACACCCGGACGATCATGCGCATCCCCGGCCGCACCGAACCTGACGAAGCCTGGAACTCGGCGGCTGTGGGTCCGTCGTTCTTCGAAACGATGAGGATTCCGGTGATGCGCGGGCGGACGTTCACGTCCGCCGACTTCGCGCACCCGCGGGGCGTCGTCGTCAGCGAGGCATTCGTCAAACGGTACTTTCCGAATGAGGATCCCGTCGGCAAGCGGATCGGCGACCCACCTGAGACCGAGATTATCGGCGTCGTCAAGGATGCCAGGCTCACCGCTGTGCGCACAGCGAGCGGTCCGACGATGTATTTCATGGCGCCGAGTGAACCGGACAGCGTCGGTGCGCTGGAAGTCCGCACGGCCGGAGATACGAGCGCGATCGCGCGCGCCGTCCGAGAGGAGATTCAGCGGGTCAACCCGCGGCTGCTGGTCGACATCAGGACCATGCGCGAGGAAATCGACCGGAACATCGCGAAGGAACGAATGGTGGCCACGACCAGCGCGTTCTTCGGCCTTCTCGGACTGGTGCTTGTCTCGATCGGGATCTTCGGCATGGCCTGGTACACGGTCGCGCAGCGGACCCGTGAGCTCGGCATCCGGATGGCCTTGGGTGCGACCCGGCGGTCGGTGGTCCGCGAGTCGCTGCGGGACACGATCGTGGTCTTCGGCGCCGGGCTCGCCGCCGGCGCTATAGCGGCCATCGCAGCCGTGCGGCTGACCGCCAGCTTCATTTCCGACCTGTTGTTCGGGCTCACCGCGACAGACGCGACGAACATCGTGGGCGCGATGCTGTTGATGGTCGGAGTGGCGGTTGCGGCGTGCATTCTGCCTGCGCGCCGCGCGACGAGAATCGACCCGCTCTCCGCAATTCGCCACGAGTAGTCCGGAGTCGATTTGATGCAGGGCAATCGATCGTCGGGCGGTGGCCGAGTGTGCTCGCCGATTACTGGCCACCGTCGTCGGCGTTTAGCAAAGTCGGGCGAGAACTCGAACGGTTGCTTTAGGCGGCCCGTCGCAGCTGATCGAGCAGACGTAGTCAGCTGATCAGTGGGTTCGAACTCGCACAAATCTGGCTCACCAGCTCCAACCCGTTGATTCCAAACGATGGGAATTCCGGTTCCAAACAGTCAATCGAAGCCGCCGCGCCACAGACCAGGGAGCAGCTCTTCTCGGCTGTTTTGGCCCGACGGCAATCGGATTAGATAGCCGCCACTTCGCGACTTTTCTGGGAGTAATCTTCGCGAACACTTCGTTTGGCCGCAGGTCGCGGAGGTTGGGCCCTCGATCGCGCGTAGACTCCAGAGGACGACGAGTGCCGAGAAGACCCACTTCATCAGCACGCGAAGGGGACGGCGATATACGCAGCGGGCACACGTTCGCGGCAGTCGAGGCTATCGGCCGGCCATCACGCGATCGCCGCTGATCAATCATGAACCCTTGGATCGCCAAGGCGGTGATTCTCGTCGCCAGTGTCGTGATGGTCGTGATTCGAGCACCTCACGGGCGCCGGAGTCGCGGAGTCAAGGTCGCGCGGAGTTGCAAAGGTCCGCGCGAGGTCGTCCTGCTGACTTTCGCATGGATGGGGTTCCTCGTTCCGTTGATCTGGGTGGTGTCCCCTTTCTTCTCGTTCGCGGAGTACCAGCTTCGTCCTTGGCCGTTCGGCGCCGGAGTCTTGTGCCTCGCAGGGGGCCTCTGGTGGTTCCACCGGTCACACTCGGACCTGGGCACGTACTGGTCGGTCACCCTTGAACTGCGCGAGAACCATAGACTCATAACGCAAGGGGTCTATCGCTATGTCCGTCATCCAATGTACGCAGCACTCTTCCTTTACTCCATCGGCCAAGCGCTCATGCTTCCGAACTGGGTTGTAGGGCCGTCTGTACTTAGTGGCGTTTGGAATTCTCTTTGCACTTCGTATCGGTGCAGAGGAAAGGATGATGCTCGAGGCATTCGGCGACGAATACGCGGCGTACGTGGCAAGAACAAAGCTGCTCGTACCCGGAATCTGGTGATCGGGCGTGCCGGCTACGCTTGCCCCGGCGCCGCTATTGGTCCGCGGCACGAGCTCAAGCTGCGTTTCGGTAACGATCAACGCCGCAAGTGTTCAGGAACACACGACTCAGAAACGGAAGGGGCCGTGCTCATGCCACGCATCGGAGCGCGTCAAGGCGCCTGAACCATTCGCGAATCTGGTTCCAACTGGCGAACGTTAGGCTCACCACATCTTCGTAATTTCATTCGGAAAACGACGACTTCACGATCGCGCGCCGCCGGCTGCGGACGCCCGACTGATCCCGTTCTGAGCCTGTCGCGGGAAGAACGCGGCCGGTATACTGCCCGATGCATGGCTGCTTCAGAGCGCTCAGCTGCACCGATCCTGCAGGACAAGATCGACAAGATCCCAGCGTTGGCCGCGCGCTCGCACGCGATCGAGGGGCTGGCCGCGGCGATCCTGCTACCTTCATCCCAAGTGCTCCCGATTGCCGAGAACGCGGCGCTTGAGCAATGAAAAAGACCAATCGTGTAGAAGCAGTGGCGATGGTGGCACATTGCGTCGTATTCCGGTTGTGGTGCGCCTTGTTGCTGGCCACCATGTCTCACCTGCTCATGGCATTCGATGCAGCAGGACAACCGGCACAAACCAAACCTCCATTCGTGGTTACTCACGGGTCCGAGATTGCCGCGGCAATCAACATCCCACAGAAGGACCTGAAGCTAGAAGGCACGTTATTCCTACCGGAGAGGGCGCGTCGCATTCGTGCTGTTCTGGTCGTAATGGCAAATGCTGAAACCAATGCGCTCATGCTTACAGGACAGAACCCGTATTCGGTGTGGCACACCGCAGCGGAATCACTGTCATGTGCGCTCCTCCACTTGCGCGTCAGTCCAATACGAGCACCCGAACCCGGCCCGAATCCTAATGATCCGCAACGTAACGCTGCGTTGGGTGGCGCGGACGGGCTTCTAGCACTCATGCATCGGTTTGCGCGCGAGTCGCGGCATCCAGAACTCGCAGATGCCCCCTTCCTATTTTGGGGATGGTCAGCGCAGTCTGCATTCGGACCTTCGTTTGCCCTCCTGCATCCGGAGCGAACACTCGGCTTCATTCGTTATCACTACGGAGGGTCCTTCCCGAACGAAGTCGAGAGGCTGAAAGGGATTCCGGCGCTGATATTCCTCGCGGCCCAAGACAATCCGGAAGGCGTGAAACTCGCCACGAGTTTGTTCGATCAGGCCCGTTCTCTCGCCGCGCCTTGGGCAATGGTCGTCCAATCCAGCGCCCACCACGAGATCCGCGCGCCAGAGATCGAAGCGGCTGCGCGCCTGACCATGCCGTGGATAGACGCGGTGGTAAATGCTCGCGTGCGCGGCAGCGCGCGACTTCACCCACTGACGAACACGGACGGGTGGTTGGGCGACCAGGCAACAGGGGCAATATCCCGCGTCGGTGACGTTGAACCGTCCGAGGGGCGTCGAAGCTGGCTCCCAGACGAGCGGAGTGCGACTGCGTGGCAGTCGCTGGTTGCCGCGGCCAAGTAGGTCGCTTACCCACGATAAGGCTGCTGTGGCCATCAATACCCCGCGCCGCAGGCGGCGGACGACCTCCGAAATCGACTACCTCGACGGACAGCCGTGACGGTGGCCGTCGATGGTGCTGCCGGACGGGCAGCCATCCAGGCATCGAGGCGTGCCGCAGCTTCTCGCTGCATCGCTTCATCGACGATCGCGTAGCGCCGATAGATCGACTCCGTCTTGTGCCCGACGATCGACATGGCGACCAATCGCGGCACGCCGGCGCGCTCGAAGGTTCGGACGGCAGCCCGGTGCGGCCCCGTGTGCGATTCGCGCGCGCGGTGCACCCAGGCGCGGAGTGCCGTTTCCGTCAGATCGAGGTCGCGGGCGACGGCGCCGACGCTCTTGCCTTCGTCCAGCACGAGCCGGACCGCCTGGGCTTTGAAGTCGTCATCGAACCGGCGACGCTGGCGTCGGCTCTTGGGGGACTCTGGCATGGTCGTGGACATCGTATCCGCCTTTCGGAAAGTGCCCACCAAACCGGATCAGGCCCATGTCGGTCTAGACTCTTTTCAGTCCTTATAACTTATCAGTCTGCGCCATGTTCTTAAATCCGCCGGCGCGCCATATAACAGCATTACTCACCTGCGAAATCTTCCACTGTTCGCTTGCTTGAACCAGCTTGGCATTTATGACGCCTCCTGCAATAAAGAAGTCATCTAATTTGTTCGCGTTGGTTTTGCTACCCTGCCACATGTGCATGGCGACGAGATTGACACGAACCGTCGCGGTGCTGCCATCTATAGAAATATCATGTCCTGTCAAAAGATGCTGTGACCCTTCAAAGCGGGCAAAACTTTTCTGGTGACTGGAACTGATTTCTTCGGGTCCGATTAATGATGCTCCATTGGGGCGTGTTACTATTGCATCTGTCGTGAATATGGTAGAGAAATGTTGAGCGTCAAACTCTTTCTCGTCAAGCGCACGAAAGTAACTATTCACCACACTCGTGATTTCAGACTTATTAATTAGTTCGATTACTTTGCTCTGATAGTTTTCATCCATAACCTCATTATAACAAACTGATCTTTGAACAAAAGGACGGTCAAGAACCACAATATGAGGATAGTCCGTATTAACGCTGTTCCGCGAGAGCGAGTTTACAGAAGATCACCTCATCAGACCGCGCTCGCTGAGTCGTTGCTCGTCATCGTATTCCGTTGCTTTAGTATAGAATCCTGTGCTTATGGCAAAAACGCAACTCGCTGACATTCGACACTGGGCATTGGTAGGAGCAGAACAACGGCTCGTTCAAATCGCCGATGAAGCGAAAGCAATCTACACGGCGTTCCCTGAACTGCGTGGGCGCGGAAGAAGCACAGTCGCGAGAGTAGGCTCCGATGCCGAATCACAGCCTCCACAGCGGAAGCGACGTCACAGGAGGATGTCGGCGGGGGCGCGGAAGCGGATTGGGGACGCGCAGCGCAAGCGGTGGGCTGAGTGGAAAGCGAAGCAGGACAAGGCCGGAAAGGGCAATCCTTCTGCGCAGGCTTCTGCTGGAGGTTCTCGCAAGAAAAGGTGATTGGTCTGGTCCGTCAGCACCAATGTCAACAATGTTTTCGACCAGAGGAGTTCTGATGGACACCTTCGTTGTCGGGTGGGGCGGCTTGGCTCTTATCAACGCGGTGCGCTTCGGCAAGTGGACCTTTGGACCGGGCGCGACAGAACTAAACGGCTCAACAACTGACACCGCCGACCACCGCGCACTTACCAGACTGCATTAGCGCCTTGGGTACGGCGTCAGACAGGACCTATATCGCCCCGTCCTCGCCAGTCCAGTCAGACCGCCGAAACGATACGGGCTGCACCGGTCGGCGCCTGTGTCATGGAACGTCATTCGTGGCCGCCACGCTCGGCGAGCAGACGTACCACCGGCTGAGACACATACGACTGATCATGAAACTGCCGGCCCCAACCCAACGGCGTTACATCGCAGTACTCGTGGACAGACGTGTCCCTCGCGAACGGAAGTCGTTTCCGGATCGACGCTTTGAGGTTCGGGTCGCCGCCGCGATCCAGCAGGAGTCGTGCGAGCGACGCGTCTTGCCGACCGGAATTGTACGTGACCACACAGTTGAACAGGGCCGTGTGTCCGCCGAAGTCGTTCGAATTCATCTCGGCGCGTATGTTCACGTTCATTCCCTTGTCCAGAAGCCAGCCCACCACTTCGGCCTCCTCGTACTCGGTGGCGATATGCAGCAACGTCGCGCCACTCAATGGCGCGCCCACGAGGGCAAGATCCTCGTCGGCATGGCATTCCAGTTCCGGTGGATAAATTTCCCGATGCGAGAAGGTCCGGGCCAAGAGCGCCCGATCCCGGTGAAGGTGACGTTCGAGCAGATCGATGCGGCCACGATGGAGGGCCATCGGCGGGGTATCGGGCATCACGATGCCCTGTTCCGCCATCACCTCGAGAATCCGATGCTTGCCCTCGGGATCGCGAGCGTAGGTTTCGAGGGCTAAGGCTACGAGACCCTTGTGGTGGCGAACGTCGGCGCCGACCTCGACCATGAATGCGAGGTCAGCGCCCTGGAGGAGTTCCACAGCTCCCCCGACGACATCCGCCGAAGGCCGCGCACCGATCCGGCCGAGCAGGCGCAATGCGTCGAGCCATTGGCGAAGTTCCGGCTTGGCGACTGCCGCTTTGATGCCCCGGACACCCAGATTCTGGAGCCGCACGATGACGCGCCGCAGACCCAGGTCTGCGGCATTCGCCATGGTCGATCGCCAGCCCGTGTCATGATCGCTTGCAACCTGACGTACCACTTCCGGGTGCGCCTCGACTAGTTCGCGCACGGCATCGAAGTCATCGCGCGAAGTGGCCTCAATGATTCGACACGCCAGGACCAACTGCGACCAGCTCGGTGCGTGATAGCTTCGTGCCAGCACGAGCTGCGCGTCGGCCAAAGTTGCGTTGGCAGGATCGACTCGCTCGGGGTGGTACTCGCAGAAATCAGCCATAGCGGAATGATCGCCCCTGTGAAACGCGCGGAGGAGGTCCTTTGCCTGATGCCTGACTTGGCGCAGGTTTGGCCGAGGCGGGAGGTGACGAGCGGGCATGACGAGCCTCCTTCAAGACTGCCCGGGTCCGCTTGCGTCGGGCGTAGGAGGTTCGTTCGTCGCGAACCGTTGATCGAAACGCTCTTCAGGTGGACTCGGTCCTGTCCGCGGACGGGAGGCGCCCTGTACGCCCGGGCAAAGATAACAGTCCGGCGAGCGTCGCGCAATACCATCTTCGTCGCTCCCGACGAAGCGGTGCGTCAGTCTCGTCATCGCGCCCTACCGGCACCGTGCATGAAGTTACAGCCACGGATGCCGACCAACAACTATCCTGACGCTGGGGGCCGGTTGACTCTGTTACCTATCTTGCCGGTTACTCACTTTCACGACCGACGAAAGAGAGAGCAACGTAGTCATTTCCGTTGAACACAAAGCCAGCCACTTCGTGCATTCCCATTTTTGCGTGCGCGCGCAGTGATGCCGGGTTATCGCGTCGGATAAAAAGAATACCTTCCCGTCCTGGCAACAAGCGCTGCAATTCCGCGAACATGGCCTGTGCCAAGCCCTTGCCACGCTCCTCGGCGCTCACGCAGATTGGGCCGTAAACATAGGCATCAGTTGCACCGGGATACGCGGCGAGCATCGCACGGATGATGGGAACATCGGCATTCATCTCCCGCGTACTGGTCATAAGGAAGCCGGTGACGCGGCCACTGCATCGTGCGACGATCAACGGCATGGCGCGCATCATTTTGGCGATTCGCGAACGTGGCAGACTGGCCGAGAGCGTGCCACCGCGCTCGGGCTGGTTCGCCGTTTGCAGTTCCATGATGCCGTCTAGATCGATCTCGGTTGCTCGGCTAATATCCACGCGCCTCCTCCCAGCGCCTAACTTAACCGCATCACGCCCGCGCAGCCTTACAATCTCCATAGCATTGCGGCGACCCAGCCACGCGGCTTCGTCCAACAGGGTTTATCCGCACTGTGTCCGCGGTCGTGCTCACGCGATCATCGTGGCAGTGCGGATGAAACCCTATTCGTTGGACGACCTTGCTTCGAACCGGAAGGACAATCTGGGACGGGAGAGAAGAGCATGCAACGAACGGTAGCGCTTGCGGCGGTTGCCCTGGCCCTGACGGCTCAGGTCCATGCCGCACAGGAAGTCCCCGCGGACTTGCAGGAGGCTATCCGCCTCAGAGCTCAGGCGGTTGCCAAGAAGGACGCAGCCGTCTGGGATCGGTTGACCACTGCTGACTTCACCACGGTTCTGGAGGATGGCCGTCTACAAACGAAGGCGGAGCGGCTGACCCAGTTGAAGGGCGAGAAACCCGAGGCTCTCCCGCCCCCGCCACTGACTGAACGTTTCTCGACGCACGGAAACACCGTCATCCAACGCACGCAGGGGCAGGACCGGTCGTGGATAATCACTGTCTGGGTCAAGGACGGTCAGGAGTGGCGCGTGGCAGCCGTCCAGATCACTCCGGCTCCGAAGAACTAGGACGGCGGCCCAACAATCTGATGAAGCTGACGAAACCCCTCGAGGCCGCACTGAGCATCAATCTGCTCGAGGCAGCCATCCAGGCATCGAGGCGTGCCGCCGCCTCCCGCTGCATGGCCTCATCCACGATGGCATATCGGGGTCACCCACGCGAGCATCAATGACCACATCGGCGCGCCAAAACGATATGGTGACGTCGGGTTGTTCGCGTTCTTCGGCGAAGCGCTCAAGCGGTCGCGGCTTTTCGGAGCGCGTTCTCAGCTCCCTTCATGAATGCGCCCGGTGAGCGCTTGAAGAAAAGCCACGAGATCCTTCTTGTCCCTCGGCGAGAGATTCAGCCGGCGAACCTCGCGATCGAGACCGGGGTTCGCCCTGCCGCCGCCGTCGTAGAACTCGACCACGGATTCGAGGGTGGGAAGGCTGCCGTCGTGCATATACGGCGCGGTGCGGGCGATCTCGCGCAGTGTTGGAGTCTTGAAGGCGCCACGGTCCGCTGGTGAGCGCGTTACGCGATATCGTCCTTCGTTCCCGTTCGGCCAGTGCACGGAATCCGAAATAGCCGAGCGTCAGACCTGGCGCGACGATCAGAGCGACCATGGCTAACAGCGGAACACGACCGGCCATTCGCACTGGCGCACCCATGCGTCAAGAGGATACCGCCGTCGAGGCCGTCGAGTTGTAAAACCGTGTGAAGACGGGTGTGAAGAAGCGTATGAAGAAGGCGTGGGTCGGACGGGGAAAGTCGACGACGACTGTTTACCGCAGGACGAGCGCCAGCCAGTCCATGACCGCGGTGATCCGGCGTCAGGACTGATCGGGCGGTTTTGTTCAACGCCGGCGGACGTTGCCCAGTTCCGTCGATGCGCGATCACTTCGCAAGGGGACTCTGCGAGCTCGCCGCGTTTGACATCGAGCCGACAGTCCCGTGATACTGCGGGGAGCGCGCTGACAGGGCGCCACCAACCCGCGGCAAGGGAATATCCCACCTGTTCCGGTCTCAACCGCTTGCGTTTGGACCTTCTTTCAGCCTGGTGTCAGCGGGGACAGGCGATTCATGAAAGGAGGTCGTGATGACCGCTTCGAAGTCTCTCCCGGCTCGTCCGTCTCTGGAATCGCTTCGTAAACAGGCAAAGAAAATCGCGCGACACCGGTCCGTGTCGCTCCGCGATGCCCAGCTGATACTCGCGCGCGGAGTACGGCTACGCCGGCTGGCAGGACCTCACCGCGGAAGTGAGGAAACGCCTTGGCAAGGGTCTGGAGTGGGCGGCAGCGCAGGCTCAACGCGTCATTCACGACAACGACGTCGAACGCCTGAAGGAGCTGCTGGCGGACTACCCGGCATTGCTTTCCTGGCACAGTGACGGGTCTGGCGCGCGCGAAGGCCTGCTGGGATTCGCCACAGGGTCCTATGGCGACAGCTTCGACCCGTTCAGGGAAGAGCACTTCACCCGCGCGGCCTGCGCCGAGCTGCTGATCGATGCCGGCGCGGTCGTGGTGCACCACAGTGTTCGAGGGCATTCTCCGGTCCCGCGCCAGGGGGCTGCTGCAGCTGTTTCGGCGGAAAGGCCTGCTTCCGCGCACGCTCAAATTCCTCGCCGCGCTTGGCGACATCGACGCCGTTAGCACGGCGCTGGATGACAACGGGAACGACTCGGCCGCGGTCACCGAAGCGTTCACGATCGCCTGCAGCTTCAAGCACGAGGCGATAGCGTCGCTCCTGCTGGACCGAGCCATCGCGCTCGATCCCGAGCTCGGCGCACACGTCGACCGAAGCGTCGGACGGCTGGCCTTCGCGAAGTACTTCATCGACAACGGCCCCGGGCATGCGACGGAAGTCGGGCTCTGGAAGGCGTTTGTCATGGAGCACGTCAGCCGGTCAGTCTATTCCTGGAGTGGCAGCGAGACCTCGTTGAAGGATCGACGCGGAGACAGCGACCTGCCGGCGTTCGTTCGCCTCTTACACCGTGAGCCGTGGCTGCTCGGCGAAGCGTTCGTGGAATTTCAGACCGGGATCATCGCGCGGGCGACGCTGGTGGGTCGCGGGGAATTCATCAGCGCTCTGCTCGACCTGAATCCCGCGATCCGGCGGCGCCAGCCGCCGCCATCGCAGGCCATCGAGTTCGCGTTCACGTACGCGAACACACACGTCATACCGCTCCTCACCCGCATCTGGCCGCTGCCGGACGATCTGCCGCATGCGGCGGGCAGGGGCGACCTCTCGCGGGTGAAGCAGTGGTTCGACGACTCGGGCGCGCCCGCGCTGGGCGACGTCGAGCATCACTACCCCTCCAGTCCCTACATGCCAAAAGGTCGCGTCGAGGAATATGCACGCCAGTGGGGCCCGCTGAGCGAGCAGCGTGTGCTCGACGCGGCGCTCGCCTGGTCCGTCATCAACAGCCACCTCGACGTGGCCGACTTCCTGCTTCAACACGGCGCGGACATCAACACCACCTGGAGCTCCCATGAGCCGGCGAGCATCCTGCACGAGCTCGTCTGGCATCGGAACTACGAGGCGATGCAATTCCTCATCGACCGGGGCATCGACATGACCATCAGGGACCATCGTTGGAATAGCACGGCACAGGGATGGGCGGAGTACGCTGCCGAGGACCCGAAGCTGGCCCGGTGGCTGGAGGAAGCGGAACGGCAGCGGGAGCAGGGAGTACCGATGAGCGCCAGAGAGACAGCCTGAGCACCCGCTCGTGACTCTGGCCGTCTCGGAGACCGCTCAGGTGTCTACCGCACGGCTTATCCGATCTGCCCTAGCATGGAACCGGCCCTGCGCGCGGATAGCCGGACAAACGGACAGATGATTGACGGAGAATGGTCCCGAGGAAAGGTGGTCACGCGCCGCACCGCCGGCGCCCCAGTTTCTTGCGGGGCGGTCGGCTCGCGTCTGACGTCATGGAGGAGCCCCCATGTCCAACACGATCCGCCGCGTCGAGTACTACTATGCGAACGTCCGTGACGATCTGGGCGCCGCGTATCGCTTCCTGCAGGAGCTCGCCGGGCGCGGGGTCAATCTGCTCGCGTTCACCGCCGTGCCGAGCGGGCCGGAACTGGCCCAATTTGCGCTCTTTCCCGAGGACCCGAGCAGGCTGCGGGCGGAAGCGCGCGCAGCGAACCTCAAGCTTGAAGGGCCCTATCACGCCCTGCTCGTGCAGGGCGACGACGAGCTCGGCGCGCTCGCGCGCATCCACGAGCGCCTCTTCGAGGCGGCCATCGACGTCTACGCGTCGTCAGGCGTGACCGATGGGCGCGGGTCTTTCGGGTACCTCGTGTACCTCCGTGAGGATCAGTTCGAGCGCGCCGCTGAGACCCTCGGGCTCTCGCCGGGACACCGGTGAAGCTACGCTGAGACCACACTGACTGCTCACGCGCAGCGTCCAAGGATCAGAACGGACTTCGCTGCCGGGCGCAGCACCGATCGTTCTGCTCGATCCTGCGCGCGGGGTTCCTCTCCAATCGCGCTGTCAACCATAAATATGGCAGAATGGATTCATGAGAACCACCGTTGACATCCCAGACGCGATCTACCGGCGCCTGAAGTCACGCGCGGCGAGCGAAGGACGGACCACAAAAGCCCTGATCCTGCGCGGCGTCAAGGAAGTGCTGAAGACCAGACGCCGTAAGGCAGGCCGAAGGGTCGCGTTGCCGATTGTCCGATCCAAGCGGCCCGGCTCAGTCGAGATCGACAATGCCAGAATCTACGAGATCATCTCTTTTCCCTGACATCAACGTTTGGATCGCTCTCAGCTACGAGGGACACGCGCACCACGCAGCTGCCGTCAAGTGGTTCACGACGCTCGATCAAGACTCGAGCCTCATTTTCTGCCGATTCACGCAACTCGGCCTGTTACGGCTGTTGACTGCCGAAGCGGTGATGGGCGACGAGGTCTTGACGCAGCCTGAGGCGTGGGCCGCCTATGATCGATGGCAGCAGGATGACCGGGTCGAGCTGATGAACGAGCCCACCGGCCTGGAGCCGCGCTTTCGGACTCTGACCCGCCGCCCCAATCCGGCGACCAAGGACTGGGCCGATTCCTACCTTGTAGCATTCGCCGCGTCCGGAGGGCTGACGCTGGTAACGTACGATCGAGCCTTGCGAGCGAAGATGAAACCGCTCATTCTGCTGGGCGCGTAAGGCTACCGCGTGGCCACCGGTCGCAGCATAGGGGATTCGAGGTCCACGCCGCTGGCCGACGGTGATACCGACAAGGTAGCGATGTTCGAGAGGGCCCGGCTCGCGGAGGCACACATCGAGCTGCAGGACATGGAGACAATAGTCTTTACGGACGATGTGGTGCGCTGGCTCACGGCGTCCGCGAGCGTTGTTCATGAAGGCGATTCGCGCCGTTCTGCTCGGGGCAGTCTGCACGGCGGCGGCGTGGTCGGCTGCGCTGGCAGTCTTCGGAGGTTTCAAGATCCGGGTGTCCGGCATCGCGATCAGGTCGAACAACCCTGGTCGCGCTCTCGTGATTGCGTGTATCGCGCTCGCCGGTTACTTCGTTGCGGGTGGCAGGATACAGCGTGAGACGGTTCGGCGGCTGCGCAGCGCCGGGTCGGGAGTCGCCCATGCGCTGGTCAGCGCCGGGTCGGGAGTCGTCCATGCGCTGGTCAGGCGGCCGGGATTCGTCGCCGCCGGGCTCGCGCTCACACTCGCGATCACGACGGCGGCCGGGAGTACGCGGATTGCCGGTGGCGCCGACGCGTATGGGTACGTCAGCCAGGCCGACCTATGGCTCGCCGGTAATCTCGTGATCGAACAGCCGTGGGTTGCGGAGGTTCCCTGGCCGAACGCCGAATGGTCGTTCTCGCCCCTCGGCTATCGCCCGGCAGAACCTCGCGGGCAGTGGGCAATCGTACCCACCTACTCCCCCGGTTTGCCGCTGCTGCTCGCCGGCGCGAAACTGCTGGGCGGCCAGTGCGCGCTCTTTGCGGTCGTCCCGCTGTTTACCGGCCTCGGCGTCCTCGTTACCTACGGCATCGGCAAGCGTCTGGTGTCGCCCGGTGGCGGCGTCATCGCCGCGTGGCTGGTTGCCGCCAGCCCAATCGTGATCGGCATAGCGCTCGAACCGTTGACGGACGTGCCGGTGATGACCGCGTGGGCCATCAGCATCTATCTGCTCCTCGCGCGGATCGGCGGACGACTATCGCCGGCGATCGTCGGTCTGGCTGCAGGGATCGCGATCCTCATCCGGCCGAACCTCGTTCCGCTGAGCATCCCGATCGGCATGTGGTACATGATCCGCCGCCAGACCGATAGCGACTCCCGGCTCCTCTCCAGCGCGCTGTTCGCGCTTGGCGCCCTGCCGGCGATCCTGCTGATCGCGTTCATCAACGACCGTCTGTACGGCTCGCCGTTGTCGTCGGGATACGGAACGCTCGACGATCTTTACGCCTGGTCCCACGTCGGTCCAAACCTGCGCCGGTACTTCGCGTGGTTCATGTTCGCCGAGACCCCGGTCGCGCTCGCGGGCCTTGCCGCCCTGCTGGTGCCGACCAGACGGCTGTGGACGAACGCAGCCGACCTCCGGATCGTGCCGATCCTCGCGCTCTTCGTGGCGCTGCTCTGGGGGCAGTACCTCGCCTACGGGGTGTTCGACTCGTGGGGTTTTCTTCGATTCCTGCTGCCGTCATGGCCCCTAATCATGGCCGGCCTCGCCGCCGTGCTCCTCGCGGCGAGCGATGCGTGGCTCGCGCGACTCCCGCGCGTGGTCGCCCAAACTGCACTCGCGCTGTTGGTCGTGCTGCTCGGCGTATGGACCTTCTCGACGACACTTCGCGACGGAGTGTTCAATCGCCAGGTAGCCGCTGTTGAAGCACCACTCGGTCAACTCGTGCGCAAGCACACGGTCGACAACAGCGTGGTGCTCGTGTGGGAACGCTCGGGGACGATCCGGTATTACTCGGGCCGGACGACTCTCCGGTACGACTTTCTGGAGCGGGAGTGGCTGGACCGCGCGGTAGCATGGCTGCGCGAGCGCGGTGTCCACGTCTACGCGGTTCTGGATCCGAATCACCGCGAGCAATGCCTGCGCCGGTTCGCCGGGCAGGCAACACTGGCCGCGTTGGATCGCCCCGTGTTCGTCTACGACCCCGCCCGCACGGCGCTGTACGACCTGACGACCCCGCCACCGCCCGAGCAGTCGTTCATCCTCTACGAGCGAGATCCTGGAGGCCGGCCGCCTTGTGATCCGCCGGTCGATTCGACGCCGATCGTCCTCCGCTGACGAGAATCGAGCCCGACGGCACGAAGTCGATCCAAGCCGGTGTGAAGATTCCAATCATTGTGGTGGCTTGGAGCGACTCTTAATCTGCGGGTTGAAGATTCAATTCCTTCGCGGCTCACCACTCATTCCAAGCTCAGAGCATTCAGCAACATGGGCTGGGAGCGCGTCCGGTTGCCCACGGATTGTAGTTGGTTGCAGCGCGTCCAGGGCGGTCGACCTCGCGCATTGAGGCGTGTCCTGGTGCGCGCACGCCATTCCCGACGTGTACCCGATTTGGCGTTGACAGCTCATCCATACTGCGCCAGAATGGCCGCGGTTTTTTGAGAGGTGACGTTTGACGCCGGACGTTGCGCTCGTCTCGATGCCGTTCGGCCCGGTGTTCTCTCCCTCCCTCGGACTGACCCTGCTCAGGGCAGGACTCGCGGAATGTGAACTGACGGCCCGCATTCACTACTTCACCATTCGTTTCGCCGAGACGATCGGACGCGCGTTCTATTCGGGCATTGCGGAAAAGGGGCGCCCGGCGCTGGAGGATCTTGCCGGTGAATGGCTCTTCTCCAATGCGCTGTTCGAGAAGAGCGCAGATGACGTCGCGCGGTATGTGACGGAGCGACTGGACGAATACTACTCGGACGCGCTCATCGCCCGACTCCTACGCGCGCGTGAGCGCGTCGATGAGTTCCTCGACGAATGCCTCGACACGCTCATGCGCGAACATCCTCCGATCGTCGGTTTCACGAGCGTCTTTCAGCAGCACACTGCGTCGCTCGCGCTCGCGCGACGTATCAAGGACGCCCTTCCGTCCACGTTCGTCGTCTTTGGCGGCGCCAACTGCGAGGGGATCATGGGCGCCGAGACGGTCCGATCGTTTCCGTTCGTCGACGCGGCCGTGTCGGGCGAGGCGGATCGGGTCTTCCCTCAGCTTGTGCGACACGTCCTCGATGGCTGCGCAATCGACCGTCTGCCCGGCGTTCGATCCCGTCACGGCATCGAACGCGAGTTCGCCGCGGCCGCCTTCAGCAGTGGACCGATGGTTCGCGACATGGACGACCTGCCGGTGCCCGACTACGCGGATTATTTCGCGCAGTTCAAAGCCAGCCGGTACGATCGCGACTGGTATCCGCTGGTCTTCGTCGAGACCTCGCGCGGCTGCTGGTGGGGCGAGCGAATGCACTGCACCTTCTGCGGACTCAACGGCACGACGATGGCGTACCGTAGCAAGTCGGTCGCTCGCGCGGTCGATGAGATTACCGAGCTGGCGCGGCGCCATCCTGATAGCGACATCTACGCAGTCGACAACATCCTGGACCTCTCGTATTTCAAGGGCGTCGTTCCCGAGCTCGCCGCACGCCGGCTCAAGCCCATGTTGTTCTACGAAACGAAATCGAATCTTCGCAAGGAGCAGGTGCGGCTGCTGCGTGACTCCGGCATTCGCAAAATCCAGCCGGGCATCGAGAGCTTCAGCGATACGGTGTTGAAGCTGATGCGAAAGGGCGTCAGCGGCCTGCAGAACGTACAACTCCTGAAATGGTGCAAAGAGTTTGGAGTCAAACCGTCCTGGAATTTTCTGTGGGGCTTCCCTGGCGAACCGTCCGACGAATACGACAGACAGGCACGGCTCGTGCCGCTGCTGACGCACCTTCAGCCGCCAGCCGCTGATGCGCCGATCCGTATCGATCGATTCAGTCCGAACTTCTTCGACGCCGATCGCCTTGGGTTCACCAACGTGAGACCGATCGCGGCTTACAAGCACGTTTACTCGCTGCCCAACGAGGCGATCGCCAATCTTGCCTGCTACTTCAGCTACGAATACAAGGAGCCGCGCGATGTCGACGGTTACACGCGTCCGTTGGTACGAGAACTCCAGAAGTGGCGACGCGCCGCGGATCGGAGCGAGCTGTTGTCGCTGGATGCAGGCGAGCACCTCGTGATCGTCGATCTGCGCCCCGTCAGCCGGTTGCCGTTCGCGCTGCTGGCGGGACTCGCGCGCCTGTTGTATCGCGAATGCGATGCCGTGCGCGATGTATCGCAGCTTGCCGACACCGCGTCCGAACGCGGTTGGACCGTGTCTCCTGACGAGATCGACCGGACGCTGGCCTCGCTCGTCGAGCGTGGATTGCTTTTGCGCGACGGTTCGAGGTATCTCGCCCTCGCGATTCCCGTGGGCGAGTACGTGCCTCCGCCGGCGACGAACCGCCGCTTCTCGATCCTTGTCAGGAGCCTTGGCATTGCGGACGGCGAGCGATGGATTGTTGCGCCCGAGACCGTCACGGGGAAGCAGAGGCGGAAGCGAACGAGCGTTCGAGGCGGGAAAGTTCCGCACCTCACCGCTTGCCAGCTTGCGGTCGACGTGCACGGCCGGCTCATCCTCGAGCCGACCAAGTCCCGGAACGTCACAAAAGGAGGTTAGATGGCAAAGCAACAGGCGAAGAAAGGAAAGAAGAAGGCGAAGGCGACGTCAGTCGAAGACAGCAACAAGAAAAAAGGAGGTAAGAAGAAAAAATAGTTCTCGTCGCGGACGACGCGTCTTGGGCGGGGCTGGTGCTGTTGGTGCCCGCTCCCCTCAGGACTATCGCAAGCCGTTCACCAGAAACAGGTCCGATAGGTTCTGGACGTACGTGTAGAAGAAGCTCTTCCCGTCCGGAGTCGCCACAATCGTAGACGGTGGTCTGACTCCAGCGAGGTCCGGCGGGCCGAGCGTCGCAATACGTTCCTGGCCATGGTTAGCGACCGTGAACCGGTAGACGAGCGCAGGCAGCGTCCCGCCGCGAAAAAAGAAAAGCGATCGGCTATCCGCCGTCCAGCCAATTGGAAGAGTCGACGCTCCGAACCCCTCGATGGGACCGGATGGTTCGCGACCGTTCAGCGGAAGCAGCCAGAGACGTCCGCTGGCATCGAACGTCGCAACCTGGGTCCCGTCCGGAGAGATCGGCCGGCCAAATGACGGGATACTGAATCCCTCCGCCGAGACGGGCCTCGGAATATCGCTCGCCAGATCGAGCGTCCACAGCCTGACGCCACGCCCCGGCTCGCTCGCGGCGACGAGCAGCCGACCCCCGTCGGGATACCACCGGACCGCATGATACTCGGTGAGCTTGGGCACGTTGAGCGTACGGGCTTGGCCGATACCGGTCGGCAACAGGACGATGGAGGGTGGTGATCGAAGCAGCAGCGCGGCCGCCCACTTGCCGTCCGGAGATAGTGCGGGCGCGAAGCCATCCCCAAGACGCACGGCCGGCGACCCATCGGTCTTGCGGACATAGACGGCGTACAGCGGAGTGCCGCCGCCGGCCTCCTGTTCATTGATGAGAATGGTGCCACCATCGGCGGACACATCCGTCACGACCGAACCATCGAGCCACGTAAGATCCCGGTCGCTGCCGGAGGCGGACTCCACGCTCCCGATTCGCATTCGATAGCTGCTCTCGGCCAACAGCACGCGGCCGTTACGATCGACATCGCGAATCGCCAACCGGTTGGCTGAGCGCGCGAGCAGCCGTACGTCTCCGGAGAGATTGACCGCATAGAGGGAGGCAGTGGCGCCGAACGTCGCCGCCGTGAACCAGATCTCGTGTCCGGATGGTGCCCACGCGAGACCGCTGACGCTCGACCAGCCGTCGGACAGCACCGTCTTCCGGTCGCCGTTGCGCCCGATCACGCAGATCGCACCACGATCGTCGTGCGACAGCACGTGATCGACGAACGCGACGCGAATCCCGTCCGGAGACACGCGAGCCCATCTCACTCGTGCGCTCGACTCGTAGAGCACGTTGCCGATCGGAAATTCCACTCGATACTTCCCCTGCACGATGTGGGTCACCGCGAGGTTCTCGCCATCGGGCGACCAGTCCGCGTCTTCGACGCCGCCGAGCACCTCGCGCGGCGTCGTTCCGTCGAGCGGCAATCGCGCCAGCGTCCCTCCCGCGCGCGCGTAGACGGAGCCAGCCCGACCGATCAGAACGGCCATTTCTCCCGAAGGCGAAATCGCGAGGATTTCGGCGTTTGCGATGGGCAACTGGCGGGATTCGGGATTCTCCGTTCGCGTGGCGTAGAGCTGAGGCGCGCCGCCGTCCCACGACGCACCGAAGACGATCGTGTGCCCGTCGCTGGCGAAACGGGCGGAGAGGATGGTAACCGCGACGAAACGTGAGCTGCTGGTACGTCGGCAGCGCCGCGCGCGTGAGGTGCATGCCGGCGATCACGCCCGCCGCGAGCGCCGCGACCGCCACCGCCGTGAACACGAGTGCGCGACGTAACCGGCGGACTCGCGAAATGCGGACGGCGTCTCCCGGCACGGAGGCATGACTCGCATCGGAGGACAGCGTGAGCGCGAACCACAAATCGCGCGTCGACTGAAACCGATCGTCGGGGTCCTTCTCGAGACAGTGCGGAAGAATGAGCTGCATGGGCGGCGGCAACGCCGGGAGCAGAGCGGCCATCTTCGCGGGCTCCTCGTTGAGCGTGGCGCTCATGCTTTCGACAGGAGAGTGGCGGTCGAATGCGCGCTCGCCCGCCAGCATTTCGTAGAGCACCACGCCGAACGAAAAGATGTCTGCTCGATGGTCGACCGGCCGGCCTCGCACCTGCTCGGGGGACATGTAGCTGACCGTGCCGGCAATCCCGCCTAACGCATTCGGGAGCTGACTGGTGGGGGCCGTGGACCAGTCGACGACCGCCATCGCCTCGGCGAAGACGGCGAGTCCGAAATCGAGGATCTTGGCGCGGCCATCTGTCGTGATGAACAGATTCGCGGGTTTCAGATCGCGGTGGACGATGCCCCTGGCGTGGGCGGCGGCCAGCCCCGCGACAATCTGCGTCGCGTAATCGATGGCGCGACGGTAGGGAAGGCGGCCCCGACCAAGCTTGTCGCGGAGCGTCTCTCCTTCGAGCAGCTCCGAGACGACAAACGGCTGGTTGTTATGCGTGCCGACGTCGTAGATGACGAGAATGTTCGGGTGGTTGAGGGCGGCCGCGGCGCGCGCTTCCTGCTCAAACTGCCGCAACGCGTCCGCGCCGGGCGCCGAGGCGAGCACTTTGATGGCGACGTTCCGCTGCAGGCGCGGATCGCGCGCGCGGTACACTTCGCCCATCCCCCCGGCACCAATGACGCCGAGGACCTCGTACGGACCGAGCCGCGTGCCGGGGGCGAGCGACATGCGTACCGCCGGGATTATACGCCTGCCTGCTGATGCCGCTCCGACGCGTGCCGCAGGCGACGGTGCTGAGCGAACCGGGTTGCCTGCCATCGACCGCCTGTCGAAGGCGGGACCGAACGCTTGCATCGTGACCGTCATCCCTCCCGCCGCCGCACGTCGGTGTGTGCCTTGCGTCAGTGCGTCACCATGTACACGAGGACGTTGATGCCGACCGCGTAGCCGGGCGGGGAGAACTGATAGAAATATGCGGGATCCTCTCCCTCGCGCTCCCAGGAGTCGCCGAGGTCGGTGTTGTGGGTCATCAAGACCATGATCCGGCCGTGCGCGTCGCTGATGGCGCGGGTGTGGACCTCAGCGCTGTCTGCACCGCGCTCCGAGGTCTCCTGCCGCCGGACCCGTGCCAGAACTGGATGTTCGTGACCTGCGGCACGCGTGCCACGGGGGCAAAGGTGCGGAATATCGGATGGGTCGGAGGGACATCGACGATCGGGTACCTTCGCAACGACAGAAAGCGACGTCGTAACGACACTCTCCGACGAGCGTCGTTGTCAGCGTTCTACACGGCGGCCACCGGACTCCTTAACCGACCCGCAGCGCCTCAACCGGGTCGATGCGAATGGCGCGCCGCGCGGGTCCGGCCACCGCAAGCAGACCGACCACGATCATCAATGCGGCCGACGCCGGGACGATGCCCGGAATACTCCGTCCACCGGCCTCGGCGATCGGCAAGGAGGAATGAAGACGGAGCGCAATGGCACATCCGGCTATCGCTCCGATGAGAAGCGGGACGGCCGCCCGGCCGAAGATGCCGATAAGCAGGCGACGCGGCTGCGCCCCCAGCGCCGACCGCACGCCGATCTCACGCCACCGCTGGGCGACGATGAAGGCCATCAGGGTGTACATGCCAGCCATCGACAAGAGGAGCACGATCACCATCACCGCGCCCAGCATGAAGCCAAACATGTGGTCGAATGACCGCCGCTGCCAGTACATCTCGTCGAGCGATCGCAGCCGTCCTACCCGAAGCTGCGGGTCGAGCCCGCTGGCGACCTCCCGAAGCCGGCGTGCCGCCGGACCAATGCCGGATGGCGCGCGAATCGTCAGACTCACCGGGTGAGGTGCCCCGTCATCGGGTGGAACATCATGGGACCATCATTACTCCCCGGGAAATCCTCGACGACGCCAACGATTTCGTGCCATCCGCCTTCGCGCTGCGCGCTACGGCGGACAAGCGCGTCTCGCGCTGCGCGGGGATTCTCGGTCGCGGTACCGGACGCGGCGGCCCAGCGCGTTTGCGCTTGTCCCCCGGAGCCTCGGCGAAGGCGGATCGCCGAGGACTTCTGTGACGAACGAACGATTGACGATCACCGGCGTGCGCCCCGGGCCGAAGTCACTCGCATCAAAACTGCGCCCGGCGAGAAAGCGCGCGCCGAAGACCTCGAAAAACTTGTCGTCTACCGAGTTGAATCGTGCCTGGGCATCTTGCGCCTCACTCCCCTCCACCTCGATATCAGCGGAGGATTCTTCCAGGAGTTCAGTGCTGAACCGTGCGCTGCGGCTGCTGGAGGTAGCTGTCATCGCCTTCACGGCGTGTGCGGGTCTGTCGTGTCGCGCCGAAGTCGCAAGGCCCGAGCAGGGTTCCGCGCGGTCATCATCGAACTCTCCTCGTTTTCAGAAGAACACCGAGAAGCCGACTGACACCGTGTTGCCTGTTTGTCCGCCCACGTAGTAGCCGAACGCGCTACTGACGGGCGAGCGGTTCACGTGGACGAGCTGAACGTTAAGCCGGTGATTTCGCGAGTCCGTGACGTAGTAGTTCAGACCACCTGTGTACTCGCTGCTGTTGCTGAACCCGGCATCCTTGTCGCCATAGATCTGCGACGTCACGCCGTAGACCTCGAGCTTCTTGGGCAAGGCGAAGAACGCGCCCTGCACGTAGAAGCCGACGTCGTGAATGTTGTTGACAGGCAAGACCCCGTCCGCCTGGAAGTTGTCGAGCCAGCGGTTGTAGATCTCGGTCTGCAGGAAGATGCCCCGGTACTTCATGCCGGCGTCGAACGAGAGAATCCGGTAGTTCACCGTGTCCACGGTGACGCCCGGCGCCAGCGCGCCGGCATCGAACACGTTTACGCTGTCGGCGAGCCTGATAGTGGTGTTTTCAGGAGTGCCCAAGGTGGCGCTGGTGAAACGTTGCTCGGGGCTCCGTGTCGTGGAGAAGCCGAAGCGCGTCGCGACCTTCTCGTGCTGCTCCCAGTCGCCGTAGGCGCCCCTCGGGCCGAACTCCTTTGTTGTCGGCATCCACCACATCGAAGCGCCGGTGGAGAACGTTCGATCCAGCTGGCTCGACTTGACGCCGAGCGAGCTGGAGTTGTTCGTCATCACGGCGTTGTACCAAAGGCCTGGGACGGGTTCACCCTGTACCCAGACGCCGGCCCCGAAGAAAGGCCGAAAGAACTCGTCGGCCATGACACGGTCCTGGCCCAGCCAGTAAGGATGCGAACCCTGGAGCGATCGCGTTCCCGGATTCCCGTTCATGCCGGTGTAGATACTGAATTTGCGGCTCAACTGATAGCCGATGTTCGCGAATATCGCGCGCTGATCGGTCGTGTTCACGGTCCAGAAGACAATCGAGTAGACCAGCTTCGGCGACCCAGAAACCCCTTGAAGAAGACCATCACTCTGTGCGAATAGATGTCATTGCGGCCATCGACCGTGCGCGTGTTTCCAAGGTGATCGGTGAAGGTGGACTCTCCGGGCATCTGGTTCATGTACCGCGCGAGTGCGTAGCCACTGATGGAGAGCGACCCGGCTTTCCCCCTGCCCACGAGGAAACCGTCGCCGGGATCGAACTCTCCCCAAGTCTCAATCGGCCTCGGCGTCGGTGGCGCAGTCACAGGAGGCGCCCCTGCCGAGCCTTGGTCCGGCTGGCCCAGGGCGAACTCGCCGCCACAGTTGTCAGACACCCACACGCCGGTGTCGTCGTAGCCCCAGGTCTTCCCAAGCAGGCACGGTCCGGTGCCCGTCGATTTCACGAGCGCCACACCCGCTGACGTCGTGGCCGGACAATGCAGGCGCTGGCCGTCCTTCGATTCGCACACGATCGTGTTTGGCGCGGCTGGAGTCTGCCCGCCGGCAGTCGACGCTCCCGAAGTGGACGACGCGATTACGGCTGCACTGTGGTCAATTGCTGGTTGCGCATCTGAGCGTCCCGCGATCACGACGATCAGAACGGCCGCGATCAGCAGGCCCTGTTCAAACGTTCTTGCAACGATGATCATTGGACGCTGGCTGTCCAGCGCGGCGTCGGTATCTCGATCACACCCACGTCGTGGAAGGCGCGTTCGGTGGCACAGACAGACGGATCCCTTCACAGCCACTACCTCCAGTCAGGACCGGCGAATGGAACCAGCCTTTGGCGAGGCGTGGCGGACCAGCAGCCGAACTCCGCAGAACGAACCGCAAAGCGGATGCCGACTCGCGAGCGGCTTCATGGCCGCCAGTAATCTAGGAAATCCGCGGTGTGGTAGCGCGGATTCGTGGGAGCATCGGGGAATTACCCATGCGGGTTGGGGAATATCTCTCGGGCAGTACACCGTCCTCCAGGCGGCCAGGCCCGAGCGACAATTGACGCTCGCCGATCCAAGTATCGCGCACAAGGTTTGTGGCCGGGGCCCAAGCAGCATGAAGAAGATCGTGAAGGCAAACGAAGTCTGGTCCCTGGCTTCGCCTTCACGCGTCCGCTACCGGACCTCGGCACGCAGCAGCCGCTCGGGTGTGAGTTCGTAGGTCCAAGGAGACCCAGAGTTCTTCCAGCCGTTCTTCAGCCGCTGGCCCAGAAAGACGCTGTCGGGATCCGTGACCGCATCGCCCTCCATACCATCGATGACGTTGTGGACTTTCGTGAAGCCGGCCTTCGCGAGCAGGTTGACGGCCAGGGCGCTGCGGCCGCCGGAGCGGCACATGACCATGATCGTGTCATCCGACTTGGCCACTTCGCTCACCCGGGCGACGAAATCGGGGAGGATCTGCATGGGGAACTGCTGCTTCTCCGGGTGGCTCTCCGTGCGGTAATCGTGAACCAGAACTTGTGAAGGCGTACCTTCCGCCCGGCCGGGACCCTATTGGCGCTTCGGTTGTCGGCAACGGCAACATGACGGTCGACATCGTCGGAGTCGTACATCGAGTCCGGCGATTGGAAGAGTGTGGCGGCCGCACTCGAAGTGCTCATCGTCATCGCAGCGTTCTCGGCGTGGATTCCCGCGCGCCGAGCATTACGGGTAGATCCAATGATTGCGTTGCGCGCGGAATAGGGACGAGCCGTCGTTCGTTCAAAACGAACTGTGCGGATCCGCTCGCGTCTCAAGACTTACTGCACGCCCAGGCTGCGGCTTGGCGGCCGGCGAGCACCCCGATCGCGATCTGGCGTTCCGGGCGTCCTGTTCCGATAAGAAGACAGATAAGCCTTTCCAACCTTCGGCGATCGGCTGCGAGGAGTGTCAGGCCGGAGTTCAGCCATGCTATCCGTTTGCACGATCCCGGTGCGTCAGGCCACGATACCGATGCTCGCCTTGGCTGGACTGCTGGCCTGGACGGCGCCCGTCCGCGCTCAGGGTTTTGGAATCGGCGCGCGCATCGCCTGGGTCAGACCTGACGTCGATGCCGACGTCGATACCATGCGCTTCTTCGGCGGTCAGGTACGCCTCGTCTCCCAGCGTTTTGGACTCGAGGTCGCACTGGATCGGCATTCAGAGTCGTTCGAGCTCCTCAATCAGAAGGTCACCGAGACTCCGATACAGGCGTCGATCCTCATGCGCCTGGCCCGCGGCAGCGTGTCTCCCTTCCTGCTGGGCGGACCGGGCTGGTATCGCCGCAAGGTCGAAGCACTCGACAGCCCCGGAGATCTGAGCGTCAGCACGACCGAATTCGGCTGGCATGCCGGCGTCGGTCTCGAGATCCTGGCCAGCAGACATTTCGGTTTCCACGGCGACTACCGCTATACGTTCCTCGACTTCCACGACGACAATGGCGGGGGATTGATCGGCGGGCTGCTTCCCGGGCACCGGGGGTCGATGTGGACGATGGGAGCCACGGTCTATTTCTAAGATCGGGAATCCTCAGCGAAGAGGGCGTTTCGCCAGACGACTCCCTTCGCCGGTGCGCCAGAATTTGCGGCGACCCGCCGCGTCCTTCACCCGAACGGCATCACCGTTCCGCCATAGCGTGTCGCTACTGTAGAAGGACGAGACGGGCTAGCGAGCCCGAGGTGACGGCGACGCTTGCCCTCGATTACATCGGTACCTGCTGATAACGGATGAGCTGTTTGCCAACTCCGTTGCGCGAGCGTATCTTTTCGCCCGGCCAGGTCGAGCATCACGACCCTATCTCCTGCAGCTCTGACGTGCGCTGCGACCGCTTGCGGTCGTCACTGCGGCCGTGTGTTCTCTCGAGTGCAAATCAAAACCTGAATTCGGAGACTTCAATGGTCGACGCGAAGAGCGGGTGGCGCGTCCGATGCGTGCGATGGTTCGTGTGTATCGCGCTCGCGTGTACCCCAGGTGTCGGCGGCACGCTTCGAGCACACGCTGACGGAGCGGTCTATCCGCTCGCGGCCGTCGCGTCAGAGCAGGGATCGCTGTCGGGATACTACCAGCTGGTCGCGCGTCACAGCGGCAAGTGCCTCGACGTGAGCGGCGAGTCGCAAGACGATCTCGCGCCGGTGATCCAGTGGGACTGTCACACTGGTGAGAATCAGCAGTGGAATCTGGAATCAACCGGAGATGGCTACTATCGGTTGACCGTCCGGCATAGCAGTAAGGTGCTCGACGTGGCCGGCGTCTCGCTCGACGACGGAGCATCGGTCATTCAGTACACGCCGAACGGCGGTGCGAATCAGCAGTGGAGGGTCGAGGCCCTAAGCGACGGCTACTATCGGCTCATCGCGCGCCACAGCGGCAAGGCTCTCGACGTCGCCGGCGCGTCGCAAGAGAGCGGTGCGACCGTTATCCAGTACACGCTGAACGGTGGCGCAAATCAGGAGTGGCTCCTGCGTCCGATTGGGTCACCGCCGAATCAGCCCACGAGCGCCGACGTCGTGCGTTTTCTCGAACAAGCCACTTTCGGACCAACGACCGAGCTGATCGCGCACGTGCAGAGCGTCGGCTTCGAGAACTTTCTCAACGAACAGTTCGACGCGCCGATGTCGAGTTATCCGACGCTGCCGTTGTATCCGACGACGCGAGATACCGTGAATTGCCCCAACGGCTCCGCGTGTCAGCGGGACAACTACACCATGTACCCGTTGCAGAATCGGTTCTTCCTCAACGCGCGCTACGGACCCGACCAGTTGCGTCAACGGGTCGCGTTCGCTCTACACCAGATTCTGGTGGTCTCGGGCGTCGACATCACCCAGCCAAGCTGGATGGCGCCGTATCTCCAGACGCTCGACCGGAATGCGTTTGGCAACTATCGCCAGCTCCTCTACGAGATCTCGCTGAACCCGGCGATGGGCAACTACCTGGACGTCGCCAACAACACCAAGACGAATCCGAACGAGAACTACGCACGGGAGATCCTGCAACTCTTCTCGATCGGCACGGTGAGGCTGAATCAGGATGGCACTCAGCAACTGGACGGCGCGGGGACTGCCATTCCGGCCTACACGCAGACGACGGTCAACAACTTTGCCCGGGTGTTCACCGGCTGGCGACTGGCGACCGCGCCGGCGCCTGGCGTTCCGAACTACATCGATCCAATGGTCCCCAACCAGAGCCAGCACGACGTCGGATCGAAGACGCTTCTGAACGACATCGTCCTCCCCGCCAATCGGACGATCGCACAGGATCTGAACGACGCGATCGACAACATCTTCAACGATCCGAATGTCGGTCCGTTCATCTCGAAACAGCTCATTCAGCACCTGGTCACGAGCAATCCGACACCCGCATATGTCGCGCGCGTGACTTCCGTCTTCAACGGCAACGAGGTTGGCATCCGAGGCGATTTGAAATCCGTCGTCAGGGCGATCCTGCTCGACCCCGAGGCGCGCGGCGACGTGAAGACCGATCCGAATTACGGACATCTGCGCCACCCGGCGCTCTTCATCAGCAACATTCTTCGCGCGTTCTCCGCGCGATCGGCTGACGGAAACGGGGACAGCGACGGATACCTGAATCCGCAAGCCGTTCTGATGGGGATGGACGTATTTCGTCCGCCCTCGGTGTTCAGCTACTTCTCGCCCGGCACGGTGGTGGCGGGGACGGCGGGCGTGCGCGGCCCGGAGTTCGGCATCTTTTCGACGTCCACGGCGCTGCGCCGAGTGAATTTCGTCAACACGATCGTGTTCTCCACGATTCCAGTCGGCACCAATGCGCCGACCGGGACCTCGCTCGACCTGTCGCCGCTCCAGGCGCTTGCCTCGAAGCCTGACGCACTCGTCGATCAACTGAACCTGCTGATGATGCACGGCGCGATGTCCTCGACGATGCGGGACAGCGTCATCTCCGCCGTGTCGGCGGTTGCCGCAACGAACACGCTGAAGCGCGCACGGACCGCCGTCTATCTTGTCGCGTCGTCATCCCAATATCAGGTGGAGAAATAGCATGCACGTTACACGCCGCGAGTTCCTGCTGCAGACCGGTCATGCGTGCGTTGGCTACGCCCTCGGCGCCGCCGCGTTCGTCGCCGGCGTCGAGCGTTTCAGCCTGATCAACCTGTTGGCTCAGGGGTCGGATTATCGGGCGCTCGTGTGCGTCTTCCTGGCCGGCGGCAACGACGGCAACAACATGGTCGTGCCTGCGACCACGACGGAGTACGACGCGTATGCCGCGGCGCGGAGCGCATCCGGCCTGGGCATCGCTCGCGACATGCTGCTTCCGATCACACCGCTCAGCATCGGTACACCGTTCGGGCTCCATCCCAGCCTCAGCGAGCTGGCCACGCTCTGGACCGATCAGAAGCTGTCAGTGGTGTGCAATGTCGGACCGCTGGTGCAACCGCTGACGCGGCAGGACTACCAGAGCGGGGCGCCGCGACCCTATCAGCTGTTTTCGCACTCTGACCAGGTCGCGCAGTGGCAGACGTCGATCGCCGATCGCGTCGGTCAGACGGGATGGGGCGGGCGAACCGCGGACCGGTTCCCTCCCAACGGCTCTGGCTTCCCGATGATCACGGCGCTCTCGGGCGGCATCTTCACGCGCGGGCAAACGACGTCGCCGCTGTCGATCGCTCCGGCTCCGACCGCGCTCAATCAGGTACTGGTGCTGAACGGCTTCGGCACCGCCGCGGACGAAGTCGCGCGCCGCAACTCCCTCGACCTGCTCCGGACCATCGACGGCGACTCGACGCTCGTTGCCAACGCCAGCAAGACCACGCAGCAGGCGATCGACATCGGCAAGACGTTGAGCACCGACGTCACACTGTCGACGGTTTTCCCGAACACGACACTCGGCAACCAATTGAAGCAGGTGGCGAAGGTCATCAAGTTCAACGCCATGTCGTCGGCGCTCGGCCTGACCCGCCAGATTTTCTTCTGTCAGCTGGGGGGGTTCGACACGCACCAGAATCAGGTGGCGAACCAGTCCACCCTGCTCGCGCAGGTGAGTCAGGCGGTCAAGGCGTTCTACGACTCCTCCGTCGAACTCGGGCTGGAGCGCCAAATCACGACCTTCACCCTGTCGGACTTCGGCCGCACCTTGCAGCCAGCCGGAACGGGCGCGAACGTCGTCGGATCAGATCATGCCTGGGGCAACCATCATTTGGTGGTCGGTGGCGCCGTGCGCGGCGGGGATTTCTACGGTGTGCCGGGACCAAACCGCACGGTGTTTCCCGTTCTGCAGCTCAGTGGACCGAGCGATACCGACAACCGAGGGCGATGGATTCCAACCGCGTCGGTCGAGCAGTATGCGGCGACGCTGGCGTCCTGGTATGGGGTCAGCGCCGCAGATATTCCCGTCGTATTCCCGAACATCGGACGCTTCGAGACGCCGAACCTGGGATTCATGAGTTAGGAATCACGCTGCCACCGTCACCATCTTCTACCCATTCACCTTCTCGATCGCTAATATCGAACGGACGCGAACCGCAGGCCACTTGGCGCTGAGAAGACCACCCTACATGCGTGCTATTCGTCCGATCTGGATCGCCTACTGTCTCATCGGCGCTGCGATCATCGTGTTCGTCGCAGTCAATACCATCAATGCCCTCTATAAGGGTGGGGACGCGAGCGATTTCCTCGCAGGGGGCTCCCGCGCACTTCATGGACTGGCGCTGTACCAGGGCAGCGGGCCTGCGCAAGGGTTCATTGGCCCCCCGTTTCAGGCGCTCTTCTTCGTGCCATTCGCCGCGATGGCAGAACAAAATGAGCCGGTGGCGAGGCTCGCCTGGTATGTCTTCAACCTCGTGTCGCTGGGCTGTGGCTTCCTGTTCTGGTACCTCGCATGCGCTACCGCGATGTCACGATGGCTACTGCCTGATGGAAGGCGTGCCCTCAACGTTCTCGCCGCTGTCGTCGCCACCATGCTTCCGTTGCAGACGAACTTCGAACACCAGAACATGAACGCACTGCTGCTCGGGATTCTTGGGGTTGGGACGTGGGCCCTCGTCGTCGGGTTTCCCCGATCGGCCGGGATGGCTTTCGGCATTGCTGCGGCCTTGAAAATCTTCCCCGCGCTCGTGATTGTGTATCTGGCTGTTCGGGGCTTGTGGAAAGCGTTCTTCTCGGCGGTCCTGATCACCACGGTGCTCACGATCTTGCCGGTGGTGATCTACGGTTCCCCAGCATTCCTGACGCAGTTGCGCGAGTGGTGGCAGATCAGCTCGAGTGGCTGGCCCTCCCGTTTCAACAACCAGTCCTTAATCGCCGCCATCGATCGCCTCACCGGCGGCTGGAAGGTACAGGGAATAAGAACGGCCGCTGAAGCGCCACTGGCGGTGTTTTTCTTTGCGGTGCTTGCGTGTGCGTTGGTCGCTCTCGCCGTCTTGGCCTTCTCCAGACACCGCTGGCATGTGCAGCATGTGCCGAATGAGATCGCCGCGGTCATCGTTCTCTGCCTGCTGCTCTCCCCGATCGCGTGGGATCATTACTGGATGTTGCTGTTCCCGGCGTTCCTGCTCATGAGATACGGCGCACATCCCGCCCTCCTCGGTAAGGCGGCGACATTCACTTTCTGGGTGGCGGCGGTTCTAACGTCGGGTATCTCTCGCGTAACGGCTGGTTCGGCGGGGTGGAACGTGGCCAGAAGGCTGTCGGTCAGCACGGCCGCTGCGATCCTGCTGTACTTGACGTTGTTGCGTCTATCCCAGTCACTGTCCGCGGCGAGCTCGGAAAACGAGGTGGGAAGGACGGGTCAACGAGATCAAACCGGCTGAAACAATTGAATCTGAGGGCTCGAAGCGGCGACAGGATGGGAACCTGCCGCCGCGCACGGCGTTGCGCGCTACTTGACGTACCAGTGCCCAATGATCGACAGGCCCACTCGGTCTGGCTCGAATCCGGGAAACGGTGTCGGGAATTGACGGTAGCCCACCTCTGCACTCAGCGCGAAGCGCATCGCGCCTGAGAACGTCAGCTCAGTCCCACCGAACACGCGAAATCCAACCCCGTTGCTCGATGACGGAACTACGGGCTCAGGCGAGGACACCTTCAAGGTCTCGTGACAAAAAGCAACCCCGGATCCGACGTACGGACGGAACCAGACGTACGGGCTCACGCGATCCAACAGCTTAAAAACGACGCCCGGTTCGACCCGCATCGACGTCACGTGGTCGGGAGAGACATCGCTCGTCACAGAGTCTCGCGTGAACGCGACCTGAATCCCGAGGCGATCGCTGTGCCACCCGCGCGCTGTTGCACCGAAACTGCCCATAGATCCAACCAGACCGCCGACGCCGAGGATGTGGCTAATCGGCGGCCCACCCTGTGGATTGCTCACCGCCACACGTTCGTTCGTGACCTGGCGATTCGGGAGCGTCGTCGTCAACGGCACGGGCGCCGGTGCGCGTTCGGCCGTGGGCGAGGAGGACGCCGTCGGCGACGTGCGGGCAGACGGTGCTGTCGGGGACACACTCGCGGCCGGTGCATTGGCTTTCGGTGGTCCGAGGCGCCCCATCGTCACGTGCACATAACCCACACCATTGGGCGCGTCGGGCCAGGCAACTTTTGCCCAACTCCCCAGATTCCGCGTGACGTCCAGCACGGCGCCGCTCGACACGTGACCGATGACGGGGGTGACTGTGCTTGGCCCGCTGTGAACGTCAGCTGATCGCACCGTGACCGTCAGCACAGTATCTTGTGCGTAGAGCAGCGCCGGATTGAGTGCGAGCGTGACGATGATGACTGCGACCCGTCGAAGCATCTGACTCCTCCTGCGATGGTTCCGAGAACCCGGCCGCGTGCCGTGCTCGCGGAATCGTCAGGCACGCATCTGTTTTTTCAATAACGGTTTTGACCGGGCCGATGACCGAAACTGGCCGAAATCGGCGGAGATCGGCGGCCCTCCCCTAACGGAGCAAAAAGCCTTCCGGTCCAGTCGAACCGTGACCTCGAACGACACCAGCCCGTACGGAGTTCGCCCATAATGAGCACTGCCATGATTCGGGTTCTTCCGTTCCTCGTCGCGCTCGGGCTCGGCGCGCAGGCGGCGGTCACCGACTGGCCGCAGTACCCGGGGCCGCAACGCGACGGCGTCTATCGAGGACCCGCCCTCGCTGACAGCTGGGGATCGGCAGGACCGAAGGTTATGTGGACGAAGCCTGTCGGGCAGGGCTTCAGCGGTCCCGTCGTGGCTGACGGCCGCCTCATCCTCTTTCATCGTGTCGGCGATCGCGAGATCATCCAGTCGCTCGATGCCAAAACCGGCGCCGAGCAATGGAGCTACGGGTACGCGACGTCGTACCGCGACGACTTCGGCTTCGATGAGGGACCGCGTGCCGTACCCGTTGTCGCAAACGGCGTCGTCTACACATTCGGCGCCGAGGGGCAAATGCACGCGGTGTCGCTCACAACCGGCGCGCGACTCTGGAGCGAGGACACGGCGAAACGCTTCAACGTCGCCAAGGGCTTCTTCGGAGCCGCCGGATCACCGCTCGTCGAGGACGGCAAGGTCATCGCGAACGTCGGCGGCAAAGGCTCAGGCATCGTCGCCTTCGACGCAAAGACCGGGAAAGTGCTGTGGACGGCGACCGACGATGAAGCCAGCTATTCGTCCGGAGTCGGGGCGACGATCGCAGGCAAGCGCTACGCGATCTTCCTGACGCGCGCGGGACTCGTCGGGCTCGACCCGGCGACCGGGGCCGTGCAGTTTCAGAAGCGGTGGCGCGCACGGCAGAACGCATCGGTGAATGCCGCGACGCCGCTCGTAGCAGGCGATCTGATTTTCATCTCGGCCGAGTACGGACCGGGCGCGGCTGCACTTCGCCTCGAGGGGACGACGCTCACGGAGCTGTGGAGCTCGAACGACGCCCTCTCGAACCACTACGCGACGAGCGTGGTGCGCGATGGCTTCCTGTTCGGCTTCCATGGACGCCAGGAATTCGGACCAAGCTTGCGCGCGGTCGAGCTCAGGACCGGCAGAGTCCGATGGAGTCAGGATGGGTTCATGGCCGGCAGCGTCCTCCTTGCCGGCGATCGGCTGCTTATCCTGCGTGAAAACGGTGAACTGATGCTCGCGGCCGCATCGCCGGACGCCTTCAAGCCGCTCGCACGGGCACAAGTGCTTCCGGAAACTGTGCGCGCGTTTCCCGCGCTCGCCAACGGACTCCTCTACGCGCGCAACCAGAAGACACTCGTCTGTCTCGATCTGCGGCAGTGACCCGGTAGACTCTCAGCCGACCTCCGGGTTCAAGTGGGACGCTGGCTAGCACTCGTTATCGATGCAGCTTGGGTCAGGCATCCTCCCATTTTCTGACGAGAATCGCCCGGGTATAAAGGAGGACGAAACCACGCCGCATCACGTTGTCCTGCGATCGCGTCCCTGGCGCGGTCGTGACGACAGCGAGATCGCACCCAGCTGCATGCGCATCAGCGAGCCGCCGTTGAAGAAGCGCCTTCTGCACGCCACGTCCGCGGAACGGAGGCAGCGTTCCCGCACCCGCGAGCTGGGCGAGGCCGCTCTCGTTGTCGAGGCGAAGCGCCGCCTCCCCCACCGCCTCTGCCTCGATCCTGGCGAGGTATTGCACCAGGCCAGGAACCGCGGCGAAGTCGAGGAGCTCCCTCTGAAGTTGATCGCGGGAGAGCGCGTCATCGGCAACGCTGCCTGTGCCGTCCAGGTTCAGGAACGCGGTGACCGCGATGTCGGCCCAGAGCCGCGAATCGCCGTCATTGATCGTTTCGATGGTGACATGGGGCGTGGTCCCCGAGGGTGATGGACCAGGGAGTGGACAGCCCAGCACGTTTTCGAAGCCGTGCAGACGATATCCTCGTTCGCTCAGGGTCGGCCCTGCGGTGGCGTCAGCGAGAATCGATAGCTCGACTCGCACCGGCTCGCCGCGGTCACGCCACTCGCGCTCGACCTCGTCAAAAGAGGCCACATCCAGCGGCGCGTCGAAGCCCAGCCCGATCAGTTTGTTCACAGGTGACGCAGGACCGGCGTACACGGCCAGGCCTCCGCAGACCGGCAGAATGGCCGGACGGAACTCGGGCCGCCGTGCACGCGCAAAGCCAGAACAGAGCCGGCCTTCCGCGCCGTCGATACGGGAGGCCAGCCGTCGGTCAGCGAACATCAGGTCCCTCAGCGTAAAGGCCAGGCCGGCCGGTAGACAAAACACGTCCTGACGACGAACACGAGGCCGATCTGCGCGCGATACGCGAGCGGCTTCGACGTCGTCCCGAGGATGATATCGCGAGCGGCCGGGCCACTGCGTTCCTCTCTGTGTGTAGGGCGTTGTGATCGTGTTTGTAACTTTGTGTGCACGTCATTCGACGCGACACGGTGGGGCAACAGACCTGAATAACGTTACGCCGAGAGGACCAACGGTGGCGTGTCCGCTGCGGCTGCGCGACGAGTCTTTACGAACGCAACGATGAAGAGGATACAGAGCAGCAGATCCGGTATACCGGTCTGTGCGTCCACCGCCGGAATGCGCGCCTGCCTGTACAAGACAGCCACGCTCACGACATAGGTCACCTTCTCGACGATAGCCGGAAGCATCAGCGGTCGGAACCGAATCGGATTCGAACCGATCACGAGAAAGGCTAGCTGCCAGGCGAAGGCGACCCCGAGAAAGCCGTAGAAGAAGTGTGGATAATCCGCCGGCGCACCGTATCGGCGCCCTGTCAAGTCGATGAGCCAGTAGAGCGGCGTGAGCACGACGATGCCCCAGATCCCGGCTCCGATGAAGACGATCCTGGCGAATTTCATGACATCCTCCGACGGCTTCGGTCACCGTCACACGTCTCACGCAGCGGCCGTGTGTCGCTTGCGCATCTGAAGCTCGCGGCCCCCGTCGGCGAAGCGGACTTCGTCCATCAACTGGTTCATCAGGAATATTCCGCGTCCGTGTGGCTTGAGCATGTTGGCTTCGTCAAGCGGGTTCGTCACGCTGTTGACATCGAAGCCCGGACCCGGGTCGCGCACGACAATCAGCAGATCGCCGGTATCCCCGTACGTGACACAACACTGGACGAGCTTCGTGGGATCGCCGTGACACCCATGACGGATGGCATTGGCCAGCGCTTCCTGCAGCGCGAGCTCGATCTCGTATTCATGCCCGGCGACTCCGGGCTTGCCTCGGAGTGCGTGCGCAACCCCTTCGGTGACCGTCTCGATGGCAGCCGGATCTGCGGGGATCACGATGTTGAACTGACAGGCCGAGCAGAACGGCAGGAGCGCGCTGAGTTGCTTGGCGCCGTCGAGTGCAGCGCGCAGCTCCTGAACGAGTCGCGCCTCCGCCTCCTCGGCTCGATCGCGTTCGCGAAGCGCGAGCGCGAGCTCGTCGACGTTGAGTCTCAGCTCCAGTTGGGCAACCGCCTGGCGCCTGAGTGCCTCGAGAGCGGTCGCTTCCGCGGGCGTCAGTGATCGCGGGACTCGATCGAACACGCACAGACTGCCGAGGGCGTGGCCGTCATGCGTGATGAGCGGGGCACCGGCGTAGAACCGGACGTGGGGTTCGCCGACCACGAGCGGGTTCTCGCGGAATCGTTCGTCGGCCATCGTATCTGTAACGACGAACAGGCCATCCTGCTGAATCGTGTGCGCACAGAACGCGATGCTGCGCGCGGTCTCGGTCGCGCTGGTGCCCACCCGTGACTTGTACCACTGCCGATCCTCGTTCAGAATCGTGATGAGCGCAATCGGCGCACGGCAAATCTGCGAGGCCAGAAGCGTCAAATCATCGAACGCCTGTTCGGGTTCGGTATCGAGAATGCGATACCGGCGAAGCGCCGCGAGGCGGGCTGTCTCGTCGGTGGCCATCTGTTCGTTTCTCCTGGTCCGTCGCTTTACAGATATAGATGCAGCTGTGTCAGCACCACCGAGGTGGTGGCGTTGAACGCGTGGTCGCGGTAGTACGACAGATTCACGTTCCAGTGCGTGCGCGGCAGCAGATCCGCCGCGAACACAATGCGGCGAAAGCCTGACGAGCCTGGCGCATCGGTCGACGTGTGAAACTGCGGCGACACTTTCAGCCAGATTCCGCGATACACCTCGACGGAGGTCTCGTTGACCACCACCCACGAGTGTCCGCCTGCTGACTTGGGCTGTACCTGCGCGTCCGCCTCCGTCCAGATCGAGAGACGACGGGCCGGCGCCAGGCCGAACGCGGCACCCATGGCGCCTGATTGCGGGTCTGCGTCCGTTTGGTGACGATAGAAGCCCGATCCGATAATCGTCGCGCGCGGTGAAAGATCGATCTGCCAGCGGCCGGCCGTGGAAAACCCGCGATGACTCTCGTCGTGCAGAATGGCCTCCGCCTTGCCAGGACTGACCATCACCTGCAGCAACGAAGAGCCGACCGTGGCACCGACCTCGAGTCCGTAGACCTGATCGTTCCGATCGAGATCGAGGTCCGCACGCGTGTACGTCGTATGGTCGGCAAACCGCACGCCGTAAGCAGGCAGGAAACGGCCGGCACGCACCCGGAAGCCGGTGTTGGTCTCATAGGACACCCAGTGCTCGTACGAGATCACGGCGGCATCGGGCAACGTCCGGCCGGTCCGCACCGCCGAATTCGGCGGCTCGCGCCCAATCGTACCGTAAGCCGTCCAGCCGTTTTTCTGCAGGGCGCCCACGAGATCGAGGTTCATCAGGAGACTCATGTCCTGATGCCCGCCGGGGTAACCGATGCGCAATTGGGACGGACGCATCTCGATTCCCAGGTGCACGGGTCCAAGCGCGTGACCCAGCGCGCCATACAGAAACTCCTGCTCGCCGCGAGGATCGTCCTCGGCGCCCGACGGCGGAGCCGCCGAGTCGCCGCCGGTTGTCGACAGCTCGCGATGTGAGAGGAGCCGACCGTACGACGTCAGGAGACCGCCGCCGGTCGGCGAGTAATGGCACGCTGTGCATCGCGTATATTGCTTCGCGAGAAACGTCGGCTCGGCCGACGCTATCGAAGCAAGACCCGTCGCCGCGAGCAGAAGGATGAAGACACGCGTTCTCATGATGGTGCTCATTGCGTGACGGAGAAAGTCACGTCAACCTGGACGATATCCTTGACGCCGATGCCAAGGTAGCGAGGCCGGCGGATGCTGTAGTCCAGCAGGTTGACAGGAAAGGATGCCTTCACGCGAAGCGCGTCGCCCATGCGACGCACATCAACGGTTCCGGCCACAGTCTTGCTCACGCCGTGCAGCGCGAGCGAGCCCGTGAAGGAGCCCTTTCCCTCCGGCGCGTCGGGCTTCAACCCTTTCAGATCGATCTGCGACAAGGTCGCCGTGTCGTAGCCTGGCTGTTTCGCGACTTCGAGATAGTTGTCGCGCAGGTGTTCGTTGCGCAGTTCGATGCCGGTATCGAGAGTGCGCAGATCCACTGCGAGGCTTCCGTCGAACGCCGAGACCCCCTTGGCGCTGACGGCGATCGAGCCGCTGAGCGCCGTCGTCTTTGCGTCGAAGCTACCGCCGATGGTCATGGGGCAGACGACGCGCACGTCGCCCTGCCCCACGCGCCAGGCGTCGGGCGTCGCTGCGGCGGCAGCGACGAGGGCGACACCGATGAGTACCGATTTCATGAGAGATCCTCACTTGCTCAGTCGATTGGGTCGGACAGCATCGCAATCTGCGATGGGCTAGTTGGTCGACGCCGCGGCCGGAACGATGGTGCCGACCATCGACGGATGGATCGAACAGTGGTACGGCGCGTTGCCGGTGTTGATGGCCATCGGCTGGCTGGACGCGCCAGCGGCGAGATTGCCGGTGTCAATCGACCCGTTGTCCAGGACGATCCGGTGCACGACTCGGTCGATGTTGTGCCATACCACCATTTGTCCGGCCGGCAGGGTTGCGGGATTCGGATCGAAGGACTTTGCACCGTTCTCCAGGACGACGTTGATCGTCACGATACTGGTCGATGGCGTCGGCGTCGGTGCCGGAGTCGGTGTCGGCGTCGGTGTAACCGGGGTCCCGCCGGGGGCGGAATAGCTGCCGCAGCCCCACGCACCGACAGTGAAGGCGAGCATCATAGTGGCGACGAATACGCGCATGTGATTCCTCTTTCTCTCTCTTGCTGATCGTGATTTCAGTCAACGCATGACCGCACGGGCTGTGCGGCAAGTTCGCTGATGCGCCGGTAAGCCGCACCTTCAGGCGGGCTCGCGCAACGCTTCCTACATGACCTAATCAGCAGGCACTCGTGAATATTCCGGGCGGCATGCCGTCGAGCTGCACGCGCCAACGGCTAACGTCGAAGAATCGAAGAATCGAAGAATCGAAGGAGAATCGAAGGCCGGAGGATCACGCTACGGGCTGACGAGGCGCCGGCCGGAGGCGCGCGCGAGAACTGACGACATAAACACGCGAAGTGCGCTGGGCCTCGTTCAGCCGGCTCGTCTCCTCGCCGCTTAATGTCGCATGTCTTACCAGCGGGCGTCTCCTTCGTTTTCTCCTTCGGATCTTCGTATCTTCGGATCTTCGACGTAAGCCGTCGGCGCGTGCATCGGGACAGTGAAGATCGTTCGCTACACACTCGACTCGCAGAGTCCTGGAATATCCCAGGGGCCAACGGTGTTCACGTGTGTATGCCTAACGAGATACGCGTGCGTGTGCTGGCGATTTCGGGGAGTCTTCGCCGCGCGTCCTCGAACAGCGCGCTCATCGCTGCCGCAGTCCTGGCGGCTCCCGACGGTGTGGAGGTGTCGGTGTATCGCGGTCTTGCGGAGCTGCCGCCCTTCAATCCCGATATCAGAGACGATGATGCACCGGAGCCCGTCGTCAGATTTCGAGCCGCGCTGCAGGCGTGTGATGCCGTGTTGATATCGAGCCCGGAGTACGCTCACGGAGTACCCGGAGCATTGAAGAACGCGCTGGACTGGGTGGTCGGGAGTGGTGAATTCATCGACAAGCCGATCGCGCTGATCAACGCGTCCGCCCGCGCGACACACGCGTGGGCATCGCTGGCCGAAACCTTGAGAATGATGTCGGCGCGCGTGATCGTCGAGGCCTCGATCACGATTCCGCTCGACGGCCGCACGCTCGCTGCCGACGACATCGTCGCCGACGTCGAACTGTCCGGCGCGTTGAAGTCTGCGATTGGCGCACTCACCAGAAACGTGCGCGGAAGGAACGCTGCCTAGGTCCGAGCGCGAAGGTCAAGATTTCATGGCTTTTCATCGTGCTGCTGTGGGCGTACGGGCGGTGTACGAGTCGCGTATGACCGCTGTGGGTGGTCGCCAGTTCACCCCGACTCCACACTGGCCGCATGACACGCGACGGTCGGCCGACGACGTTTGTAGCGGGAGCCACCGCGAGTGAGGACTTCGATGCTGTCGTGCTGCCCCACCTCGATGCTGCCTATCGGCTGGCGCGCTGGCTGATGCGAAATGAACACGACGCGGAAGACGTCGTGCAGGAGGCCTCACTTCGGGCCTTTCGATACTTTCGAACGTTTACCGGCGGCGATGGCCGTGCCTGGTTCCTCAGAATCGTCCGCAACACCTGTGCTGGCTGGCGAAGCCGCCGCGTCGACGCGCTGACGGATCCGTTCGATGAAGAATGTCACCGCAGCGCCCGGGCATCGTCCGATCCGGAGGCGCTGCTCCTTCAGACCGACGCCGCCACGTTGATCGCGCGGGCCTTGCAGAACCTGCCGGGCCGGTTCCATCAACTGCTGGTGCTCCGTGAACTCGAGGGCTTGTCGTACCGTGAGCTCGCCGACGTCACGGGGATGCCGATGGGCACCGTGATGTCGAGCCTGTCGCGCGCTCGACACGCGCTTCGGGGCGCCGTGCACGACGAGCTCAAGCCGTCCAGCCCTTCAGCGAGAACTCCACTGCGAGAAGAAAAGGCAGTCGCGGTGCTGGTGTGAATCGCGAGAACCAAACGCCGGAACGAAAGTCCGCGGGTCACAACTGACGCCGCCCGACCGATCTCGCGCGGAGACCACGGAGGTCTCACGCGGAGGACGCTGAGGCCGCGGGGAAAACCGATCTCGCGCAGAGGATCGCAGAGGTCGCGGAGAAAAACGTGGCGGCGACCGTCCTCCTTGAGTCAGCGGGCAGGAACTCAAGGAGGACGGTCGCCGCCACGTTTCTTTCTCTGCGGACTCCGCGTTCCTCCGCGTGAGATCCGTTTCCCGGCGGCCTCCGCGTTCTCGGCGCGAGATCTTCAGCGATCTCCGCGCGAGATCTGCCCGCGCCGCGCATAAAGTCCGTCACGCGTACGGAAGAGAAATTGACTTTCGGTCAGCGTCTTCAATGCGGCCGCGCAGACGTCGGTTGGCAGATCCCAGAGGCGTTGGGCCTGCCAGGAGGTCAGTCGCAATCCCGGCATCTCCGCGTACTCCATCCGAATGAGCTCGAGAATCTGGTCGGACTGCATCTCCACCTCCTTGGTTCAAGCTACGGAGCTGGTGTGACGGAGCGATGACCGCGCGAAGTCCACGGCGTAACAAATCAGCGTGTGCCTTGCCGCTTTAGCCCGCTATAGCGGCCCAGAGCGTCGGTGGTGATGCTCGATGAGCGCCAGTACCGGAACCGCGCCCGGCAGCAGCAACCAGAGTGATATCCGCTGATACTTGCCGAACAATCTTCGCGGGTCGTCCGATTCGCGGGCGATCTCAGCCGGTGCCGAGTGAGATCGTTGGAGGTCGATCGCATGAAGGAGCAGTGGGATGTAATTGAGTGAGAGAGCCAGCAGGTACAGTCCGAAGAATGTGCCACCGATCGAGGTAGTCCGGAACAGCGTCGCAACGCCGAGGATCAGGGGTCCGACAACGCCAATCGCGAACTCGAGGATGGCGACCCGCCCGCCGAGCCCCACGATATCGAGCGCCACGAGTCTGCGAATGCTAATCATGACGATCGATGTGTGTTACGTCACACTCCGAACGCCGCCCAGCATAGCGCCGAAAGGTCCCCGCGGCCCGAGGGCGGCACGAAGTTTTACGTCCCTGACACGTAAACGCCACGCGGCCTTCACGAGCAGGTGCGAGACTGCCCTCCATAACCCCCGCAAGTCCCCCCGCCTCCTAGCGTCGACCGTGCCAGACGGCGACTCGAACAGTGCCTTACGAGGAGGCAAAGTGAGAGTCGACGTTCGTGCGGTCGACGTGTTCTTCTCTCAACTTGCCACGACCTCGCAACAGTCGGCAACAACGAGTGAAACACACGACGACTGCCAGATGACGTGCCGGGAAAGAATCTTCTTATGACCGCGTCAGGTAGCGCGCTATGTTGGTACATGGATCTCACGACCATCCCGGCGTTCGCCAGTGACGATGTCTTCCACGTCGTCGTCGAGGTGCCGCGCGGGTCAGTCCTGAAGCTCAAGTACGAGCCCCGATGGGAGACGATGTCGGTCTCCCGGCCCCTCCCCCTCGGCGTCGTCTACCCCTATGACTGGGGGTTCGTTCCGTCGACCGCAGGCCCGGACGGCGACCCGCTGGATGCGATGTTGCTGTGGGATGTTCCCTCGGTTCCCGGTGTCGTCGTTCCGTGTCGCGCGATCGGTGTTTTGCAGGTCGAACAGAATCGGACCAACCACGATCGGTCAGAACGCATTCGGAACGATCGCGTCATGTCAATCCCGCTCCCGGCCCGTCGTGAGCACGCGGTCGCGGATTTAGAAGGGATTCCCGAGCGCATCCGACAAGAATTGGAGCACTTCGCGGTAGCGGCGACAGCGCTCGAAGGAAAGGACGTTCGGATTGTGGGCTGGGCGGATGCGAACGCGGCGCTCAGGCTTGTTCGCGAGAGTGCCAGGCGTTCGGCTTGAATCGAGGTGCCCCGCCAACTCGCCCGCGGCAGCGGCTCGTGAAACGCAGTCGCGTGTCGCCTGATCGATGCCTGAGGGGCTCGGAGAAACGTCCGGCAGAAAGAGGTTGACAGGGGTCTATCAACTGATAGATAGTATGGCGATGGACACGACGCGCGACGCGCTTCTCCGAAACGCCACCGAGACGGTGCGGAAGGGGGGCAGCGCGGCACTCAACTTCAGGGACCTCGGTCAGTCGGTGGGGGTGAAGTCCTCGACCGTTCACTACTACTTTCCAACGAAGGCCGATCTCTTGACGGAGCTTGCGGGTGAGTACAGGGCGAGCTTCATCGCGGCGCTCGACCAGGGCGTTCGGGAGAGCATGTCCTTCAGACAAGACATGGTCGTTCTCGTCGATCTCTTCCTCGGAGCGCAGGGCGAAAAGCTCTCGTGCCTCTGCGGAATGCTGGCAACGGAGGCCGAGTTACTCGATCCAGGAGTGCTATCCGCCGTCAACCAGTTTTTCACGAGCCTGCAGGAGTGGGTCGTCAGACGCGCGAAGATGCGGGACAGGTCCAGTCCCGCCGGCCTCACTCCGTCCAAGTTCGCTGATCTGCTCGTTTCGCTTCTGGAAGGTTCGTTGCTCTTGAGTCGGTTGGATGCCCATAAGGCGAGCCTGGCGGCCGCGAAGGCATGGGTGAAGAAAGTGGCATAAATGGCTGGCCGGAATTGACCCGCCAGGGCGGCACACATTTATCTCGGAAGGAGGCGTCTCGTGAAGAAAGACATTCATCCCCCGTACGTCGATGCACTCGTACGCTGCGCCTGCGGGAACACGTTTACGACTCGGTCGACGCAACACACTCTAACGATCGAGGCCTGCTCTCACTGCCATCCCGCCTTCACCGGGGTTCGCAGGCCGACGACCTCTGAGCAACGAATCGAACGATTCAGGCGGCGGTATCGGCGGCACGCGGCCTGAGAGAATCGACGTTATTCGAACAGGGGGTGAGCGGCTCCCAGAATAGGCGGTATCGCTCACCCAGTGTCGGCGATCGTCCTCCTGCATTTTCCTGTAACCGATTCGACACACCAACGATACACACCTGATACTGACAACGTGGCGTTCCAGCCGGGCACCGGCAACCTCGTCGTCCTCGAGGACGGCGCGGTAGATGTGGTCAAGAGCCTCAACCCGCTGACGACGGAGCTTCGCGGCAACGATCTCTGGATGTGTCTGCCGGACGGCGCTGACGACGACGCCTTGACTGATGGTTGCGTGCGCTTCGCGTCAATCCGTGACACGAGCGCCGAGCCGAGCGGCTTCATCTTCCTCGGTTCGGGCGAGGAAGCGCTCGTCAACATTCAGCACCGGGCTGTCAACGACAGTCTCGGCAGAGGCAATCACGGGGCGCTGGTGAAGATCTCAGGCTTCAAAGTACGGCCTCAGGACGACGACGACCGGCGGTAACACGCCGTGCCTTGCTGAACACGACGTTCGAACGTCGGAATGTCCAGACCCGCGAGAGATCGGCCTGCCGGCCGGTCCTCGCAGGTCGTCAGCCTACGTCGATATCCTGGTTGGATGTCTCACCGGAGCCCATCGTGTCAGCAATTCTTTGCAACACGATGATCGTCTCATCGTCTTCCGGGTCACGTCCTCCGCGAAACTCATGAAGGGCGTGTGAGAGCTGCGTGCCGAACGTTTCGGCTGACGTGGAGTCCAGCTTCCGGGCCATCTTCATGAGATCGTCCCGACCCAGCTCTGTGCCGGCAGGGTTGATGGATTCGGAGACACCGTCGCTGTACAACACGATCAGGTCGCCCGGTTCCGGCTTGACGATCGTGCGGTCGTAGGTCGCGTTCGGCAGCAGGCCGAGCGGAGTACCGCTGACGCCCGAGCGTGCTTCTGCATCGTGCGGTTCGAACCAGGCCCACTCGTTCCGCTGCGCTCGATACCAGAACGCCGGTGGATGGCCGGCATTCGTCATCACGAGGAGCCCCCTACGCGCGTGGAAGCCGACCGCCACCATCGTGGCGTAATGGACACCATCGAGATCCACCAGGACGGCCTCGTTGAGATCCGTCATCAGGCTTGTCTGTTCGAGGTGCGTGAGATAGGTCTGCATCAGTTCCCGAAGCTTGTCACTGAGCGACACGACGGCGCGCCCGTGACCGCTTACATCGGCAAGGGCGATGCGAGACACGATGCAGCTGGGACAGACGGAGACATAGTGCACGTCGCCACCGGCATCGCCAGGTCCGAACGGCCTAGAGTGAACCCACACCGTCAGGCCAGGCAAGTCGGCGGCGCTCGAGGTCCCCTCGTTACCAGCCCAAGTCTCGGCACAGTGCAAACGGTGTGGAATCGACATCAACTGGCAGTTTACTGCCGTAGCGGCGACGGATCGTTCACACGCATGGTGGGTTTAGTAGAAGAAGCCGCGAGCGAGCGCCGTCGCTGCAAATACCATCAGAACGATGAGGCCGGCCTGAACTTGACTGATCCGCCCAAGGGTCGGTGCCGCACTCGTGTCTACCGTTTTTCCCCGCCGCACGCCGATACGCCAGCGGATAAGAGTTGTCATGGGCCAGACCTCGAGGAGGAGGATCAGGGCGAGCAGGCCCATCTTCACATAGAAGACCCGATCGTTGACGTAGTATGCGGTACTTTTCTCGAGACCTCCGAACGCACGCCAGAGCCCTGTGACAATCCACAGGGCCGCCGCCAAGCCCCACAGATTATCCGCGATGAACACGCGACCAAGATCGGCGGGGACACGGGCGCTTGCGAGCCCGCGGCTGCGCGCCCAGACCGCGCCGAGGCCGAGAGGAAGCGCAAGGAGGTGGAGAGTCGCGACGAGCCAGCGTACGGTCATGAAATCACGCTCCCGGCGTTCGCTACCAGTTAGGCGTGGAAGTACAGCCACTTCGAAGCGTACCGCACCTGCGAGTCAGGTGTTCGGATCCACCCGTCAGCATAGCTCGACCTCCGCGTCGGTCCATCACCGGGCGCGGTCGCTGAAACTGGACGGTCGAGGTTGGCTCCTACCCGCGCGAACTCCACACCTTGATGGAGCGTCGAAAGATCTGATCCTGTCAGCCGGAGGCGCGACGTCATGGGTCAGCCGCAATCGATCGTTGCTTCGCTCGGGTCGTTCTGGAGGCGCGGCCAACGTATCGAGCGCGTGGGGTATATCGTTGGAGCTCTGCTGCTCGTCAGCGGACTGATCCATTTTGCGATTCTCGTGATCGGCGGAGGTTCGTGGCAGGGCCCAGTGTCACTGCGCAAGCCCACGACCTTCGGTCTGTCGTTTGGCCTCACCTTGATCACGGTGGTCTGGGTATCCTCCTTCGGTTTCGCGGCATTGATGGGGGCGGTCATCGCCGGAGCGCTGATGATCGCGAAGGGCATGAGGCTTGTCTTTGCCGGCGATCCGCAGACAGCCTACGCGACAGGCGGGACGTTGAAGCCGACCCACGCGGTGACCATGCATGCGATCCTGGTGCTCCCACTCCTGGCGTGGCTGTTGTCCTTTACGAATTGGAGCGAGCGACGCCGGACCGCTGCCGTGCTGGTGGCTTCAGCCGGTTACACCCTCCTCGCAGTCGTGGTCACCGCGGAAAATGTCGCGGGGGTCGAGTTGAGACAGATGTCGCCACCGATGCTCGCGCTTGTTGTCGTTGGCGTCGTCCTGTCGCTGGGAACAGCAGCACTTGCGGTCTTTGCTCAACTCAAACAGGCGTAAGTTCGCGGATAGTTCAGACCGGCCGGCCTTCAGCGTGCCTCGTCGATTCGGTTGCGTCAAGCGCGACGGAGCCGCTCTCCCACAACTTCAGAGACCGTCGGGCACGGTCATCACTCACGCAATGGAGTGCGTAGACCCCGGGCCAAGTCCAGATATCTGAGGCGGTAAACACAACTGAACGAGGGCCCGAACCGGCTCCCGAGTTGCATACACCGAGGAGCACGACGACGGCTGAAGTTGCCCAGGGCAAATAGACGTGTATGAAAACGATATCGGGTAGATCATTGTAGGTGAACGAAGGCTGCACTGAATGTAGCCCCTCTGGCAACCAACGCATGTTCCTTGGTGGTAGCTGAAAAGCACTCGATGTCGTGATGTCAGAAGCGGGGCGATTTCGCAGACTTGATCGGTACCTGTTGTGGAGGGACGAAGAATGAGCACAAAAACACTCGATGCGGATGTAATCATGGCTCGTGTCACGCCGAAGACACATCAGAGCGGCCACGAGATCCAACCGTTTGGCCACATCGTCAGAATGCCGCTCGCGTTATCAGAGCGCGCGTGCGCTGAATCGGTTCAGAATCTGAATCAGGTTCTTGCCGACACCATCGCGCTCCGGGATCTCTACAAGAAGCACCATTGGCAAGTGGCTGGCCCCACGTTCTATCAGTTGCATCTCCTCTTCGACAAACACGCTGGTGAACAGAGTGAGCTGGTCGATGCGGTCGCCGAGCGGATTCAGCTGTTGGGCGGCGTCAGCGTGGCGATGGCCCACGACGTCGCGGAGACGACTCTGATCCCCCGGCCACCCAAGGGCCGTGAACCCGTGCCTGCTCAGATCTCCCGGCTGTTGCACGCGCACGAGGTGATCCTCAAGGAAGCGCGCACGATGGCGCGGAAAGCTTCCGAGAACGGTGACGACGGCACCAACGATTTGCTCGTGAGCGACATCATCCGTCGAAACGAACTGCAGGTATGGTTCCTCGCTGAGCATGTCATCGAGACACCGCTCGTAGAGGTCGACGCGAGGTGATGCGACGAGCGTGACTTAAGTTATCAGAGTGCCGCTGGCGGCGCTTCGAACACGATGCCGCCGCGGCATCCAAGAGGACTATCAGTGCGTCCTGACGTACCGGCCCGCTCCACGCCTCGGAAATCTGTATTTGTAACGCGACATCTGCGTCGGGCGCACAGACGCATCCGGCAGGCCCGGATGTTCGTCAGAGCGCTCAGGTTTGCTGACCGCCCGGTCCTGGCCCATCTGATTCCCACACGACGCTGCAACCTCGCGTGCGCGTACTGCAACGAGTATGACGACCATTCGTCCCCGGTGCCGACGCCTGACATCCTTCGACGGATTGATCGGCTCGCGGCCCTGGGTACCGGCATAGTCACGCTGAGCGGTGGTGAGCCATTACTCCATCCGGATGTCGACGCGATCATCGGTCACATCCGGGGCCACGGATTGATCGCGACGCTGATCACGAATGGCTACCTTCTGAGCCAGGATCGGATAAGTCGCCTGAATCGGGCCGGGCTCGATCATCTCCAGATCAGCATCGATAACGTGCTGCCCGACGACGTCTCGAAGAAGAGCCTCAAAGTGCTCGATCAGAAGCTGCGGTGGCTCGCCGAAGGCGCTGAATTCGACGTCACGGTGAATTCGGTCGTGGGCGGCGGCATTCGCAACCCTAACGACGCGGTGGTCATTGCAAAGCGAGCGCGTGAGCTCGGGTTCTCGACGACGGTGGGAATCATCCACAACACTCACGGGGAACTGCGCCCGCTGGACGACAGCCAGAAGTCGATCCTCGACGAGCTCGTGGCGCTTGGCGGGTCGACATTCGATTTTGCGAATTACAACCGCTTTCAAAAGAATCTGGCAAACGGACATCCGAACGAGTGGCACTGTGGCGCGGGCTGTCGCTACTTGTATGTGTGTGAAGCCGGGCTCGTCCACTGGTGCTCGCAGCAACGTGGCTACCCGGGTATTCCGCTAGAACACTATGGACCCGAAGATCTCCAGCGTGAGCGACGACAGGTCAAGAGCTGCGCGCCGCTGTGCACGGTGGGCTGCGTGCATCGCGTCGCCCAGCTCGACGAGCTCCGGCAGGACCCGCAAACGGTGCTCGCTCAATGGTTCCCCACCGCACCTGGCGGGCGAGCGACAAGCCCAGTTGGTGTCCGAATCCTCACCTGGGCGTTCGTCACGAATTCCCGACGCCATCTCCTTCGCAATGCTGCCAGCCGGTTTCTCGGCGGGCCGACGCACTGATGTCGACGGATCTCGCGCGAGATCGCAGAGGCTGCGGAGAAAACGATCTCACGCAGAGAAACGCAGAGTTCGCGGAGAAAAAACGTGGCGGCGACCGTCCTCCTTGAGTCAGCGGTCAGGAGCCTCAAGGAGGACGGTCGCCGCCACGTTTTTTCTCTGCGGTCTCAGCGCCTCTCTGCGCGAGATCCGTTTCTCTGCGATCTCTGCGATCTCCGGCGAGATCCTCCGGGTTCTCTGCGTGAGCCCGGCTCAGCGGCCGGGCGCGCGGTAGTCCACGGTTTTCTTGATCGCCTGATCGATCTCTTCCGCGCTGAGCAGGACCACGGTCTTCGTGCGCACCGCCCCGCTCGCGTTGATCGCAACCGATGCGGCGGCAACGGTGGCGTGATCGGGTGCATCGACGACGACGTACGCGTCGTTGTCACCGAAGGCGAAATAGAAGGCCTCCATCGTGCCGCCGGCGCTCTTGATCGCCTGTTCCGCCGCTTGCCGTCGTTTCGTTCCGCTGTCCTTGAGCAATCCCTTGGCACCGTCAGCCGTGTAGGCCGCTGCAAGCAGATACTTCGACATGCATCACCTCCAACAATTGTGTCGCGCCGATACTATCCGCCGGCGGGGCCAGCGAACAACATATACGTGCCCACGTCTGGCCGAGGATAGTCGGGCTCAATCCTGCGAGGCCGGGTTGCGACGAGCTTCCACGGCTCCAGCCACGCTTCGTAGGTCGTCACCGGACGGCCGCGGGTGTATCCCAGGTGCGCATGCGTTCGGTCTCCCGCCTCGAGTGTCCCATCGGTCTCCTCGCAGAGGAGCAGATGGCCGTCCGGTCTGAGAATGCGCTTCAGTTCGTCGATGACATCGAAAACCTCCGGCTCCGGAACGTGCTGGAGGACGGTGAACACAAGACCAAGATTGAAGGAGCTGTTATCGGCCGACAGGCGCTGAAGGGTATCGATCGCACGGAAATCGATCGACGGCTGCAACGATCGCGCGATGGCTAACAACCCCGGCTCGCGTTCGAATCCCACGACGCGCTCAGCGAACTCGGTCAGGACGGGCGTCAATCGACCGAACCCGCAGCCAACATCGCACGCTGACGCAAGCGGCGTGGATGTCCTGATGTTCGCGCAGAACTCCCGCACGTCACGCTGTTCGAGATAAGCGCGGAGCATCGCGCGCGGACCGTCCACATCCACCACTTCATGCGGAGTCCAGACCAGTCGCTCCATACACGGAAGAATATCTCAGCGCCGCTGCTGCAGTACCGATTGCGATCACGCGGAAACGCCGATCACGGTGCGTTCATGTCGCGGTTCATTTCCAGCACGGTTCCCATTCCCCACCCATCGTCGTAGTCAGCAAGCCTCGTGAGGCCGAGGTCCACGAGGCTGCCCACGATTCGCAGGCGCTCCCCCGCGGGATACCCATCATCGTGCACGACGATGTACCTGACGTTCTCCCGTCGCAACGAGGCAACCGACCATTCATCGGGGAATCGCTCCATGCGGTCGAGTCGATAAAGATAGGACAGCGGATAGAACCCGCTGTATCCGTTCACGAGCGGCATCCAATGGAATGTGGACATGTACGCAAACCTGGGATCGAAGAATGGCGGCTTGCGGGGGGCGGGCATCGGAAACTCGGCAACGATGCCGCGAGGCAGCTTCGAGAGCAACACATAGAGTCGAGGCGGGTCGTTGGGGTACGGGACGAGCGTCAGAGCATCGACTCGGTATTCGAGAAGCACGATCGCGCAAATGACCGCTGCCACAGCGCGGCGCATCGATATCCTCATTGCCGCCGTGAGTGCCGCCGTGCCGTAGGCCGCGAGAACGCCCAGGAACAGAAGGACGAACACCGAAGCCCTGGCGGGCGCGCGCAACCCTCGGAGGACCGCGAAGTGATCGTAGAGCACCAGATACAACTGCCCATGCACACCCAGGGAAAGCTCGAACGCCAGAATCAATCCGATGAGATAGGACAGCGCGGGAATGGTCGGAGGCACGAGCAGCAGCCCGACAAGCGCCAGCAATGGCGGAAGGATTCCAGGGAACAGCTGACGTTCTTGCGGCCCTGCTTCCGGCCTGCCATAGAGAAGATTCGTGCGCGTGGCCATACGATAATCACTTGGCTTCGCGCTGAACATTCTGATCTCGGGTGTCGAGCGCGTGCCCACGCGGGCCGCCGCTTCGGAATAGGGAAGCGAATAGATCACCGAGACCGACGCCGCGAGCGCGAGACCCAACACCAACGCGCGTCCGGTTCGCACCAGGTTCCGGCCGCGCAACGGGATCAACTGCGGCAGCGCGACAGCCCCGATCAAAATGAACAGGAACACACCGTAATACACGCTCGACATCATCTGCAGGGCGAGAAACAGACCGGTGAGGAGTCCGAATCTGATCCAGCGTGTTTCGATAGTGCGTTGCAGCGCCCAGAATGCCCAGGGGCTCCACACCGCCCATTGCAGCTCCATGTGGTTGTAGTGCGCGAACCGGTACGGCGCGAAGGCGAACACCACGCCGGCAACAACGGCGCTCGCCGTGCTGCCGGTAAGGTGACGGGCCAGGAAGAAGGCGCCGATGCCTGATGCGGCAATCGCGCCCAGCAGCATCAGGTTGTGGACCAGAACTGGAGGCAGGCCGGCCCACAGCAGCGGGGCCGCAATCGCACCTTCGACCAGCATCGCGTCCGAGTACGCGAGCACGCCCCGCTCGGGCACGAAAATATTGGCATTGAACAGATCAAGAGGCGCCGTGGCCAGCGCATGCGCGATCCAGCGGAGGCGCCAGAGGTTGAAGTACACGTCCTGATCCTCGAGCGCGTGGGTCTCGATGACGCGTGCCTGGGGCCACGTCATGATCGTGGTGAGGAGCACGAACAGGATCGTGATGCCGCCGGCGCGAAGCACGAAAGCCCAGCGGTGGCTGACTGTGGACATTTGAGCCACACGTAATCATAAGGGCGCAGCGCCTGCGGCTTGGAACTGTCCTTCGAGCCGTCTCATCTGTGGTCTGGTGACAGGGGGCGTCAGTTCACGACTTACTGCCGATGCTGGTGCGGCCTGTTGTCCACTTCCTCGCGTTCCTCATCATTGAGGTCGACGGCGAACGGAGTGAAGACCGCCTTGCGGACGAGGGGATATGGCCGTTGCCACCCGTGCACCATGCCCCAGACGATGCGGTTGAGCCGATCGGTCGGCGCGGCATCTGGGACGTCGAATCGCATCTTGAGGGATGCCAGTGCCGCCTGTCGCAGCGGACCGCGCATGGCACTCAGCTTCGGATTGCGCTCGAACAGTGATTGCGTCGGCCGCACGGCGGCGTACGGCGTCGTGTCCGAGGTCGGCGTAAAGCTTGCGCGCATGTCCGTCGCTATCAGATCGAAGAGAGACATCGTGGGCAAGCCGAGCATCAGCTCAATGGTCTTCACCATGCTCTGCTGTGCGTAAAAGGTCGAATCAATCGACCCGCGGCGCACGTACGGCGAAATCGCGAGTGCGACGGTCCGGTGTCCGTCGACATGATCGACCCCGTTCTGGGCGTCGTCTTCCACGACGAAGATTGCCATCTTCGGCCAGAACGGGCTCTTCGTCAAAGACTCGACAATCTGCCCGAGCGCGAGATCGTTGTCGGCGAGGTGCGCCTTTGGAGTCGACTGATCCGGCGTTGCGCCGCGGGTGTGATCGCTCGGGAGTTGCACGAGTACCAGATTCGGCATCGATCCGCTCCTGCTCCACTCCGCCACGTCCTTGATGAAGATTTGCGCGCGCACGACGTCGGGAATCGACTGCGAAAAGGGGGGATAATTCGCGGCGAGGATGCGGTTGAGCGGCGTCAACGGCGCCGTCACGTTCCAGTCGCGCGTGAAGTCCTCTCCTTTCTGCCACCGATCCAGCAGGCGCGCGCGTTCTCCGAAGTCGGATTCCGCCAGTCGACCCGCGTACTCCCCGTACACTTTGACGGTCTTGCCGCGCGCCATCGCCAGATCCCAGAGAAACCCGCTGTTCGCGTAGGCGATCGGGTCGGTGCCGTCGTACGGGTAGCTGCGGCCGACATAGCCGGGCCACAACGCGTAGCTCGTCTCGCTTGCCTGCGTGACCCATTGATGACCATCGCCAGAATTTCCGCCGGTCGCATAGAAGTTGTCGAGGAGGACGAAGTCGGTGGCTAACTTGTGATGGTTTGGCGTGACGTCCGCGCCAAACATCACGAGTGCGGGCTCGCCATTGCCACGCCCCAGATCGCCGAACAGCTGATCGTAGGTGCGGTTCTCCTTGACGATGTACACCACGTGTTCAATCGGCGACGGCTCCCCCGCTCGTGCCGGCACGGGCAGCGGTGTACTCCCTTGCCGTGTCGGTGTTGCGAGGCGCTCGCGCGCGGTTTGGATCCGGTTGTTCTCGGCTACGGCCGTGCTGTAACTCGCAAGCTCGGCGTCATCTGGCACCGGAAGCACGGCCACTGTTCCCCGATATGCATGAACGTAGCGGCGCGTGGAATCCCCCTGCCATCCCGATCCGACGCCGAGCAGCGTCGCAACCGCTAGCCGCTTCCCATCGGCGGTCAGCGCCAGGTGATTCGGGTACCACGCCGTCGGAATGAAGCCCCTAACTTCGGCGCGCCCGGTGTCGATGACAGCCACGGCATTGAATCCGCCAAGGGCCACATAGAGTCTGTTCCCGTCCGGCGCGACAGTGAGCGCGGTTGGGGCCACACCTTTCAGCTCGAGTCCGAAGGGCTTGATCGGCAAGGTGTTCACAAGACGCACGGCTGCCGTATCGATGATGGAAATCGTGTCGCTGTTCGCGTTCGCGACATACAGCCGGTTGCGTGGCTCGTCCCAGGCGATGGCCGTGGGATGGAGACCCACGTCGATGGAGTGAGTGACCGTCAGCCCATCGAGATCTACGCGGACGATCGTCCCTGTCGAGGCGATACCGCGGCTGTCTACAACCACGCGATCTGCGTTGGGATTCAAGCCGGTGGGTAGAGTCGGATCCCCATTCTTCGGCCAGCGGCCGCCCCAGTTGCTGATCCAGGCGACACGGCCATCCCGGCTGATGGCCGATCCGAAGGGCGCGACTCCGCCGGTCTTCACACGGCCTTTGACCTCGCCCGTCTGCGCATCCACGACGGCGACCGCGTTGTCGAAGATGAGCGGCACCACGACGCGTGAGGCACGCGAGGATCCTGAGAGAGCCGGCGCGCCCGCGAGGTACAAGCCCAGATCGGCGGCGAGCGGCACGAACGCCCGGCCATCATGGCGAAGCAGCTGCACGGCACCGCCCGGCCGGTTGGCCACGGCACGCGACGGCACAGTGAGACCGACAAGCGGTGCTTTGCTCACGGGGTCAAAGGCCAGCCCCTGCAAAGCGGCCGTCCCCTGCAACGGCCAGCGGTTGTTCACGCGGTTGTCCCGCCAATCAAGGCTGTACAGCATGAGTCCGCCGCCGCGCGCGCCCGTAAGGGCCCACACCTCGGCGTCAGACGCACCGAAGGTGATGCCGTATACCCGACCGTCGAACACGCTTTGCACGCCGGCTGGTGTGATGGTTTGACGGGTCGTGATGACGCCAGGGTCGGTCACGCCCCGCGCCGGTGTGGCCGCGCTCTGTGCGTGCAGCGCAGCGGCCAGGAGACCGACGCACACACCTCCGCCCGCCAGCGTGTTCAACGTTTTGAGTGGCTCGAAACGCAGCATGGCCGGAACCATGACGCGCCACGCCCGCTTTCGCAAGATAAATCCGTGTAACCCGTTGTGGTCATCGTTTCGCCGAACGTCATCTGACAGGGAATAAGTGGGTGCGACGCATTGGATTCCGGCGCCGATTGCGCACGTATCCTTGACTCGCGAAACAGCTATCGCAGCGGCCGCACGTCGACGACCCACGGCTCGAGAAAGCGGCCGTATCGCAACGAGACCGTGTAGCGCGGTTGCCATGACTCCGGCGGTTGATCGGATTTTGTCGCCGCGGCTTCACGGACCATTGTCGAAAAGGGTCGTGGCACGTTGATCGTCGAGGGCAGCAACTCGACGATGTAACCGGAGAGAGTCGTGACGTGCGCCGGAGATGCGTCAGACGTGGACCTGAGGGCAATCCGAGCGGCTGTAATGATGTGGCGAGTCGCGTCCGGATACATGCGCCGCAGACCCGCCGCATCGACACCGATGTCGACAGCAACGAGACGGGTCTGATCGTTCAACGGGAAGCGATTGGCTCGCGGGGTAGGGGACGTGTTGCGCGCCGCGGAATCGGCTGCATGCGCCTCTCGCTGCTTCACCACCTGCTGCCACGCGGGGCCGTCATACTCCAGCACAGCGTATCCATTTCGCTGCGGTTGCCGCAGCAACCGGTCGTCACTCTCGAGCCGGACCGGCGTATCGGGGCACGAGAATCCCAGCGGACGCATCCTGTCGCACGGAAACCCTGCATCGTCTCTCGCCACCCACTCGAGCCGAAGGAGCGTTGCCGTCGATTCGGCGCCGAAGTCCCTGAACCGAAGCTCGCGCTCTGTCAACGCAATCGCAGTGTCCGGTGCGTTGCGCCGATTGAGGGCCCCGAGACCGAGCGCGACGAGGTTTGTCGCGCAGACGACGGCGGCAGCGCCGAGCAGCAGCCAACGCGGTGTCATGGCGTGCCGGCCGCCGTTTGCCGGAGGCGGCGGAGGATCACCATCAGCACGATGGCGGTCAAGCCGACGATCAGGAAGAAGAGGTACTTCGGCATCAAGTCCCACCACCAGTCGACGAAGCGCAGCAAGAGCAGCACACCGAAAAGACCCGCCCCGAGGTTGATGGTTTCAGTCCATCGCCTTCGAATACCGACCGTCAGCATGGACGCAGCGAGGGCAAACCCGACGATCTGATACAGGTATTCGACAGTCCTGGTCCTCAGCGGCAACTGGCTCATCGTGCCGGACTCCCCCAGGATCAAAACAGCGAAGGAGAGGACAATCAGTCCAACGAGCCGCAACGTCTGCGGAAAGCCGAAGCGCGTGCGATTGGGCGCAGCGTGTGCAAACGCCGCGACCAGCGCGGCCGGCACCAGCACCGACTCTGGCCGCGCGAGCGCCATGTCCAGTGGCAGACCGTACCAGTTGACGATCGATGTCGAGAAGAAGCCGATGGCGCACGCTGCGCCTGCGAAGAGCATCAGCCGGAGATCCCAGGCGTACGCCAACGCGAACGCGAATGCGCTCCAGACCAGCAACGGCATGGGCGACGGACGCGCGTTGAGGATCGTGCCCAGCACGGCGACGTTGAGCACGAAGCAGCTGAACGCCAGGGTGGAGAGGAGCGCCGTGAAGTACAGCGTGCGCTCCATCCGCGCGGTGGCGCTCGCGGCCGCGAGAGCGGCGAGAGGAGCTGTCCAGACGATGAGAACCTGGACAGGGCTCGACAGCGATCCCCAGAACCGCTGAAAGAACAGAATCGCCGCGATCGTGCAGGCCGCCGCGCCCAGAAACGAGACGATCCGCAATCCAAGCGACAACTGTGACTCGGCGCGTGACCGATCGACCTCGAAGCGCTGAGCCAGCGCGGTGAGCAGCGCCTCATGGTAGCTGGTGAGGCGCGTGCGCTGATCGTCGGTCAGGCTGAGCGCCCCGTCCCGTTCGGCGTCGGCAAGCTCCGCACGGAACTCGTTGATGCGATCCACGCGTTTCTGGGCTTGCTCCCGGGTGATGTCGGCGAGACCAGACATGACGGGGTGCGCGGATTATACCGCCGGGGAGGCAGACGGTCTGGTCAGCCTCACTGACCGATCACAGAAAGGCGGCTTCAATCATGCGTCATTCGCCGCTCTTCGTCAGACGTTTGACCACCTCGTACAGAAACGCCTGCCCGTCGTAGAACGCCTGAACGCCCATGCGCTCATCTCGGCCATGGAACCGGATATCGTTGCGATCGAAGAAGAATCCCGAGACGCCGTAGGTGGGAATCCCCGCCGCGCGTAAGTAGGCGCCGTCGGTAGCCCCCATGACCATGATGGGCACAGCCGGAACCCCCGGCCACAACGTTGCCGTCACGCTGCTGACCGCCTGCATCACATCGGGTCGCATCGCCGACGCCGGGCCCTTCGTTCTCGCCCCCATCTCTTTGAAGGTGACCTGCTCGTCGGCGACGACCTTCTGCAGCGTGCTACGGACGTACTCCTCTGAATCCTCGGGCAAGACGCGGCAATTCACGGTAGCCGCCGCAAGCTGCGGCAACGCGTTGATGGCGTGTCCACCCTCCAGTTGGGTTGCGACGCACGTGGTCCGCAGCGTGGCGTTCCAGGCGGGCGACGCCGCGGCGACACGCGCCATCGACTCTTGAGATCCGTCACCAGCCTTCGCCAGGTCGGCCTTGATCGCGCCATTTTCAATGCTCGCCATCGCCTTGAAATACGCGGCCGTCACCTCGTTCGTTTTCAGCGGGAAGCCAAACTTCGAGAGACGCTCCAAGGCACCGGCCAGGTGATAAATCGCATTGTCCGGGACGGGCATCGAGCTGTGCCCGCCTTTGTTCAGCACCTCGAGCCGGTAGTTGACGACGTATTTCTCGCTGACCTGCAGATCGTTCGCAATTTTCTTTCCCTCCGCCTCTTCTCCCCAGCCGCCTTCGTTCAACGCGAGCTCTGCATCGATCAGGTCGTGCCGGTTCTTCAGCAGCCAGGCCACGCCGTTGTAGGGTCCGCCGCCCTCTTCATCGGCGGTCAGCGCCACGATGATGTCGCGATCCGGCTTGAACCCTTCGCGCTTGTATTGGATCAGATTGGCGATCCACACCGCGGCCTGGGCCTTGTCATCACCCGTCCCGCGTCCGTAGAAGAAGCCGTCCTTCTCGACGAACTCGAACGGATTCGTCGTCCAGTCTTCCCGCTTCGCTTCGACGACATCGATATGCGCCAGAAGCAATATCGGCTTGCGCGCGCCGGTGCCGCGATACCGCACGACGAGGTTCGCCTTTTTCGGATCCGCTCCGCCGACAAAAATATCGGACTCCGGCAATCCTGCTGCCCTCAACCGTGCGGCTGCGGCATTCGCGACCGGCGTCGTCGCCCCTGTGGTGTATCCCGACTGAATCTCGATGAACTCCTTGTAAATCTCGCGCGCAAGCGCCTTCTCGCCGTCCGGACGAGTCGGCCTTGTGCCAGTCATCTGCGCCGCCAATCCGCTCCGCCCGGCGGTCGCGGCGGTTACTCGCGAATCGCCAACCATCTGTACGCCGGGCAGAGGCAGCACGAGCGCTGTCAGCGTCACGGCAAGAATGTTCTGTGTGCTCATCGCTTGAATTCTGCCGGCGACTGTGGCTCAACTCACGCGGCCGGCGCGCTGGAGTGGAGGAGGAGCAGGGAGGGTGGCCGTCGTCCGACCATCGCCCGAGGTACATCAATTCAGAGGATATGTACCCGAACGAACATCGTCGAAACAACGGCCTGACTTCCAAGAAATCTACTTCATCGGCGCCGAGGCGGACGCGAGACACTGCCACTTCCCGTCGCTCCCTTTCACCCAGGTGTCGGCCCATCGTTCCTTTGCGTCAACCGGCTTCCCGGCGCCGTCGGTGCCCTTGCCGGTCCACGAGCCGGTCACGATCGCCGTGTCGCCATGCACCGTGACCTTCATGTCGGCAATTTCGTTGGTGACCCATTTGGCCTTCTTCGTGCGGTCCAGTGCTTCCGTCTTCGTATGCATGGTGCCATCGGAATCGAGCCCGACGAAGACGTCGGACAACATCGGCGCGAGCGCGTCCGCGTTGCTGGCCTTCGACGCCTTCGCCCATTGATTTTCCATGTCCATCAGGACCTGCGCGACGGTCCCTCCCGCCTTGCCGCCTTGTGCGAGCACGCCACCGAGGCTCAGCACGACGATCACACCGGTCGCAAGAAATCGTTTCATCGCTCTCCCCTTGGAAGTGACAGGTTGGTGTCGGCGGCAACGATATCGGTGAACCCCTCATCCGTCAAGCAGATCGAGACCGCGACAGGCCACTCTCACGTCTCGCGAACAGTGTGGATCCGCCCGCGACAGACGACGGGACGCGCCCTCGAGGTAATCATTGACACGACCCGGCGCGTATGATACTCCGGTCCCGCGAGTGAGGCGTGGCGCCTTTCGTGCGACGCCTGGCGCCGATCCTTACTCGGAGCCATTTCGTTCTCGCAAGGTTCCGTTCTGTTCGACACCGCGTGGTTCTCACCCAAGGAGGTTCACTGTGAGTGAGCGCAAAGTCTTAGAGCGTGAGTGCTTACGTCTGCTCCTCAGATCGGGCATGGTCGTGGCACTCGCAGCAACTCTCTGGTTGCTGCCGACTTCGGCTGCCGCACAAGTGCTGTACGGAAGCGTCACTGGAAGCATCGTGGACGGTACGGGCGCCGCCGTACCCGGGGCCACCGTCACCATCAAGGACGAGGCGACCGGCCTCGCGTTGAGCGCTGTCACTGACTCGACCGGTGTCTACACCATTCGCAACGTTACCGGCGGCACGTACACGATGCACGCGACGCTCCAGGGCTTCAAGGAGTACGTCCAGACTGGCATCCCGATCACGGCGGGCAGCGTCGTCCGCATCAACGGCAAGTTGGAGATCGGCGCGCTGACCGAGTCGGTGACGGTCACAACCGAGGCGGCCGTGCTCAAGACCGACAAGCAGGACGTCAGCACCGAGCTCAAGCCGGCCGATGTCGTCAACCTGCCGCTCAATCAATACCGGAACTATCAATACTTGATGAACCTGGTGCCCGGCGCGACGCCGCCCGAGTTCCAGAACGCGCAGACCGATACGCCGGGACGCTCGCTGTCGGTCAATGTGAACGGCACCAACCGCAACAACAACGTCACGCGCATCGACGGCGCCGCCAGCATCAACGTGTGGCTGCCGCATCATGCGGGCTATGTCGCGCCGGTTGAAACGATTGAGGTCGTGAATGTCTCGACCAACAACTTCGACGCGGCGCAGGGCATGACCGGTGGTGCCGCGGTTACCGTGCAGACCAAATCAGGCACCAACATGTTGAAGGGCTCCGCGTTCTATTTCCGTCAGCAGGATGAGTTGAACGCCCGCCGCGGATATTTCGATCCCAACAAGGTGGACGCGAGCACCGACAATCGGCGGCGGCACGCTCGGCGGGCCGATTCGAAAGAACAGGCTCTTCTACTTCGGATCGTGGGAGCGCAACAGCGAGCACCAGGGTTTCTACACGGAGTACACGGTGCCTACCGCCAAAATGCGCGCCGGGGACTTCAGCGAGGTGCTGGCGATCAACCCGAATTTCAAGATCTACGACCCGAAGACCGGCACCTCGACCGGCGCGAACCGTACGGCGTTCGACAACGCGACCGTTCCGGCCGATCGGATCAGCGCCATTGCACTCTTAATCCAGTCGCGTTATCCGATGCCAAACGCACCCGGCACGAACAACGGCCTGCAGAATAACGTGCGGCTTCCGCGTCAGCCGATAGCAGACCGCGACAACTACGATGCCAAGGTCAACTGGAATCGCACCGCGTCGCATCAGATCTGGGCGAAGTTCTCGATGATGCACGCCAACGTAATTGACCGGTACTACTTCGGTGTGGACGGCGTCGGCGGCGGCAAGACGAACACGAGAATCTTCACTGCCGGTCAGACCTGGACGCTCAGCCCAACCCTCGTGTTTGACGCAAACGCCGGCGTCAACGGGATGCAGCAGAACTTCCAGGGACCTGACTACGGGACCAATTACGGCAGCGCCGTGTGGGGCATTAAGGGCACGAACGCGGACGGAGTCGGTGGCCCGGGATCGGCCGATCTCAACCGGTACAGCGGCATGCCGCAAGTCGCCACCGGGCTGTCGACCTTGGGCAACACCGATACCTGGACGCCAGTCTGGCGCGACGAACGGAGCTACACGGTTGCGGCGAACTTGACAAAGGTGAGCGGGCGTCACGAGATCCGTTCTGGATTCGACTTCATTCGACTGCGACTCAATCACTGGCAGCCCGAAGTCAGCAATCCGCGCGGCATCCTCACGTTCGGCGGCGACGTCACCGGTACGACGGGGTACAGCAGCAACAGCTGGAACAGTTACGCTGGCTTCCTGATGGGTGAGCTGACGAGTTTCAACAAGAGCGAGCAGTATCGAAGAACTGAGCGGCCGTGAAAACCAGTACGGGACCTACGTATCGGACCGCTGGACGCCGAATGAGAAAATCACGGTGAATCTCGGTCTGCGCTACGAATACTACCCGCTGATGTCTCGCCAGAATCGCGGCATCGAGCTACTGGACATCCCGACCTACACCGTGCATCTCGGCGGCGTCGGCAACAATCCCCAGGACCTCGGCATCAAGGTCAGCAAAACGCTGTTTGCGCCGCGGGTGGGCATGTCTTACCGCCTCGACGATCGCACGGTGCTTCGTGCCGGGTACGGAAAGACGTTCGACCCACTCCCAATCACGCGTCCGATGCGTGGACGGTTCCCACTGACGATCGCGCACAGCGATAGCGGAGCCGAACACTTTCACGCCGTTTGGGAACTTGGCGAACGGCATTCCCCTCGTGCCGAATCCCACCGACATCCTCACCACCGGCACGGCACCGCTCCCGCGCGGTGTCGACATGACATCGCCCGACCCGAACGACTTCGCTCGCGGCGCGACCCAGTCCTATAACGTCACGATCGAACGTCGTCTGCCGCTCGATATCGTGACGAGCGTGGGATACGTCGGCACCCGGACGGATGGCACCTACACGGTGCGAAACATGAACTACGCCGAGAGCGGCGGTAACGCGAACCGGCAATTGTTCACGCAGGCTGGAACAGCGACCATTAACGTGCTTGCCGGCGACGGGATTGCCCGTTACAACTCGCTCCAGGTTGCCGTGAATCGACCGTTCCGGAACGGTTTTCTGTTGAAGGGAGCGTATACGCTGTCTCGGGCCATGAACGTCGGCGATGATGATGGTGCCGCATATCCGTGGCCGCAGCCGTCGCAGTTCAGCCGTAACTATGCGCCGGCCGGCTTTGATCGGACGCATGTCGCGCAGATGGGTTTCGTCTATGAAATCCCATGGATGAAGACGAGCACTTCGCCGATCGCCTACGTGGTCAAGGATTGGCAGGTCAACGGCATCGCGTCGTGGCTGTCAGGCAGGCCGTTCTCGATCGGCGGAACCAACGGAGGCCTGCAGCAGTCCGGTGGTCTTCAGACGATCAACGTGGTCGGGGATGCCAAGCCTGGCTTCGGCGACAGCCGGACCGGACGAGCAGTGGTATCAATCCGGCCGCATTCGCGCAGCCCGTGGGCGCGACCTGGGGTAACAGCGGCCGCAACCAGTTCCGGGGACCCGGCAACTGGAATCTGGACGCGTCAATCTTCCGCACGATTCCAATGGGTCGCTACCGGGCCGAGATCCGGGTCGAGTCCCAGAACATGTTGAACCATCCGCAGTGGGGCACGCCGATCACGAGCTTCACGGATCCGAACTTCATGAAGATTCGCGACTATGCAGGTGGATCACAGGGAACTGGCGTGCGCCGCGCACGGTGCAGATCGGAGCGAGGTTCGCGTTCTGATCGAGTCTGATGGGCCAAAGTAAGCGCAGAGTGCCAGCCGTGCCAGGAGTGCCAGGGTCGGAGTGCGACGGGCTAGCGCTACCGTGCTTCAATCGTCGTGAACGCTCGGCACACGTACCTTGGCACCCGTGGCACCTGCACGTTCGCACCCGTCAGCGTAGAACCCAGCATGAATCGAAGACCAAAGAAGAAGAAGCTACGCCGCCGCGGCATCACCCGCCGCGAGTTCGTCGGGCACCGCACTGGCGGCCACCGGCGTGATGGCCGGCGCGCCGGCGATTCTGCGCGGACAGAATCTGAACAACAAGCTGGACATCGCCTTCATCGCGTGCGGCGGCCGCGCGAATGCCAGCCTCAGCGAACTGACCATCGTTCCGGGCCGGACTCCGGCGGGTGGCGGCGGTCGAGGCCGCGGCGATGCCTCGGCGGCGGCGCCGCATCCTGACGAGAACGTCGTCGATCATCTGCGACGTGAACGACGTCGCGCTGGACGCCGCGTCGCAGCGGTACCCGAAGGCCAAGAGGTTCAACGATTTCAGAAAGATCTTCGACAATCCAACGGCTTCGACGCCGTCGTCGTCTCCACCGCCGAGCAGACGCACGCCTTCGCGACGTATCTCGCGCTGACCAACGGCAAGCACGTCTACTGCGAGAAGCCGCTCGCCTACAACATCTGGGAAACGCGCCTGATCCGGGAGACCGCCGCGAAGTACCCGAAGTTGTCGACGCAGATGGGCAATCAGGGGCATGCGTCAGACGCGCGACGCAAGATCAAAGAGATCCTCATGACCGGCGTGATTGGCCCGGTCCGCGAAGTGCACGTGTGGGCCGATCGCGCGTGGGGACTCCAGGATGCGGCGTCTGCCGAGAAGTTCGACAAGCCGCACGGGTTCTACAACGGCATCCAGATCGTCGATCGGTTCAAGGAAGTGATGCCAATTCCGCCGACGAACCACTTCGATCTGTGGCTCGGACCAGCGCCGGCGCGGCCGTTCCACGAGACCTATTTCCCCGGCCCGCGGTGGTACCGCTGGTGGGACTTCGGCAACGGCACGATGAGCGATCTCGGCAGCCACGACAACGACGTGCCGTACACGGTCCTGGACCTCAAGCGGCCGGACGGCAAGTGGCGGGTTCGCGATGGCCCCGCTGACGATTGAAGCCGTGTCGCCGAACGTGCCGAAGGCGCACAAGGAACTGGCGCCAGCCACGCTGATGGCGACGTACGAATATGCGGCTGTGGGATCACAACCAGCGCTCAAACTCGTGTGGCATCAGGGGGACAGCAAACCGCCAGGGTGGGTGCCGGAGTGGGGCGGCCGCTCGTGTCTGTTCATTGGCGAGAAGGGCATGCTGCTCGGCAACGGGAAGCTGCTGCCGGAGGAGAAGTTCAAGGACTTCCAAACGCCGGCCGAGACGCTGCCCCGTTCGCCGGGTCACTGGGTGGAATGGGTCAATTACGCGAAGGGACTCGGTCCGGTGCCCGGCTCGAACTTCCAGTACTCCGGCTGGACGACCGAGGCGAACCATCTTGGCAACGTCGCCTACCGGACCGGCAAGAAGATCGAGTGGGACTACAAGAACATGCGCGCGAAGCAACGCGCCGGAAGCCGCGCCGTTCATCAAGCGGCCCGAGTACCGGAAGGGTTGGGAGGCGATTCTGAAGACATAGACAAAGGGAAAAGGTAGAAGGCAGAAGGCAGAAGGCAGAAGCGAAGGCAAAGGGTTTTCCCTTTTGCCTTTTACCCTTTTACCTTTTTATCCGACTCCCGCCGCCGGATAGGGGAAGGCGGCCGGCGGTGGCACGTCGGATCCAAGTGGCGGCGGATGGCCGCGTCGCATACCGCATATCCCCAGTTGATCAACCGTTCCTGGACCGCATCCATCCGCTTGAGTCGCGTTGGCGTGGCGGCAAGCGCGCAGCGTCTGCCTCCTCCGGTCATGGCAGCGCGATCTCGCCAGCCGATAGTCGTCGATGCTCGGTGCGAATGCCCCAGTACGCGCCGGTCCGCTCCCTGCTTCGAAGGCACCGATCACCTGACGCGCACGCAGGCTGCGCACCTGGTTGTCGATGATTTCGTTGATGCGAAGCGCATGGCGCGCCCAGTCGCTTGGTGGGTCGCTCTTCGGCTGCCATCTTGCCGCCGCCGTTGCTCACGAGGATCGTGTCTGTAGCGCTTCCAGGCAGTCTCGAGGCCCAGGTTGTCGTAGACGCCGCCGTCGCTGAGCACGACGTCGGATGAGAAACGGCTCGCTGATGGAGATCCTCCGACGGCAGTCCGCTCGCTGGTGCCCACGACCGCCGGGTCGAGCTCGAGTCAGCGGCGACAGCACCGGCGGAAACGCCGACGATGCCGCGACCGCGACCGCGAGCTCGATCGTCGGATTCGGGATCGTCCCGACGCGGTAGTCGGCGATAAACGGCCGCGAGAATCGGAACAGCGCGCCGGTCTGGACGCTCGTGGCGTTGATCACGAACCGCGGCGGATCCGGCGGAAGATCCTGCAGCGTCGCGTCGCCGAACAGATGCTTTCGATAGGCGCTCGGCGACTTTGTCCGAGATCGTCCCCGGAAGCAGGATGCCTCCGAGGATGGCGCCCTCGTCGATCGTCTTGCTCGCCAGGCCCGAATCGGCTGCGACGACTTCGGCTTCGAAGTTCGTCGACGACGCCTTGCGCTCCAAACGCCAGCCGCGTCCATTTCAGCCCGAGCAGGCCGGCGATGATCGATCCGCCCGATACCGATGAGATGCGATCAGCTTCGGCAGGTACCCAATGCTCTTCAGCCGCCAGAGCGCGCCGGGATGGAACAGCATGGCGCGGTAACCGCCGCCGGAGAGGCACAACGCCATGCCTTCGCTCGGCATTCGCGGATCGTCGTGTGCGGAACCGGTGTCAACGACGTTGACTGGTGCCGTGCGTTCGTTCTGGTTGTCGTGTTGAGGCATGTGGCTCATTCCCCGGCCAAGGCGTCCCCGCCAGCCGCCTTCGGTTCATGATTGCGCGAAGCCTTTCGATTCGTCTAACAATAGCCTTTCGGTCTTTGCAAGGAGGTCAGCAATGGCAAACGGCGGTAAATGGTTCACGGCGACAGCCGTCCTGTTCGTCATCCTCGGCATCATGGCGATTGCCGAGCCAATGGTCGCGGGTCTGGCCGTCGCGATCCTGGCCGGATGGCTGTTCCTGCTTGCCGGAGGCGTGCACATCGTGGAAGCTTTCGGCGGCGGAATTGGGCGTGCGCTCTGGCAGCTCCTGCTTGGCGCGATCTACGTGATGGGAGGCCTGGTACATGATTACCCATCCGCTGCTCGCGCTGGGAACGTTGACGCTGCTTCTCGCAGCGATCTTGCTGGCCGAAGCGATCCTGCGCGCGCTCGCCTATTTCCAGATGAGCGGTCATGAACGGTCACCCTGGATCCTGGTGAATGCCGTGGTGACGTTTCTTCTCGGCGGCATGATCTGGAGACAATGGCCGTCGAGCAGCGCCTGGGCGATTGGCGTGTTGGTCGGGATCAACCTGCTGATGGGCGGAACCTCGGGTCTGATGCTGAGAAACAGACTGCAGCAGATCGGCAGGAGATTGGACGCGTAGTGATCGATCAGGGACGGACGCGCGAGAACTCGCGGCCCGGAGCCGACCATCCCGGCCGCATCGGATCCTACGTAATCGAGCACAAGCTTGGCGAGGGGGGCATGGGCGTGGTGTACGCGGCACGAGACGAGCGGCTGCACCGCAAGGTCGCCTTGAAGATGCTCTTCTCGTCGCTCGCCGACGATCCGACCGCGCAGAAACGGTTCTGGCGCGAGGCACGATCGGCCGCGAGCGTCAATCATCCGAATGTGTGTCAGGTTTATGAAATCGGCGAACAGGACGGAACACTCTTCATCGCGATGGAGCTCCTCGAAGGACAAGTCCTCTCGGAGCGGCTCCGTGGCGGGCCGCTCAACGCCCCGGAGGCTGTGCCGATCGGTTTGGGAGTCCTCGCCGCCCTCTCTGCGCTGCACGCGCGCGGTATCGTGCATAGGGATCTGAAGCCATCGAATGTGTTCCTGACGCCTCACGGCGTGAAACTTCTCGATTTCGGTCTGGCCCGTCCGGATCTCGACGCCTCGCCAGACTCGGCGACCGAACTCACGCGCCCGGGAAGCGTCATGGGGACGCCGCGCTACATGTCTCCCGAACAAATCACCGGCGATCCGATCGATGGCCGCAGCGACCTGTTTGCCGTGGGATCGATGCTGTTCGAGATGCTCTCGGGCCGGCCCGCATTCGCAGGCCGCACGTTCGTCGAGATCGTGCACGCGACGCGCTACGAGCAGCCGCCGGCGCTGACCGGCTCGCCCGCGGTCGCGGCGCTCGATCGCGTGATCCGGAGAGCGCTCTCCAAACGGCCGACCGAACGGCCCGCGTCCGCGGAGGCGATGGCCGACGAGCTCCGCGCCGCGCACACGCCGGGGGACGGCACCACTCCCACGCTGGCCCGCGCCCTGACGCGCCTCGTCGTGCTGCCTTTTCGTGTGTTGCGGCCCGATCCGGAAACGGACTTCCTCGCGTTCAGCCTGCCGGACGCGATTTCGACTTCGCTGTCCGCCCATGCATCGCTCATCCTCCGGTCGAGTGCAGCCGCCGCGCGGTTTGCCGGCGAGATGCCGGATTTGAAAGCACTCGCTGCTGAGGTCGACGTCGACCGCGTCGTCATGGGCACGCTCTTGCGATCCGGCGATCAGCTGCGGGCAGCGGCGCAGCTCGTCGAAGCGCCGGCCGGGACGCTGCTCACGTCGCACACTGTGCAATCGTCGCTCGGCGACCTGTTCCGTCTCCAGGACGACATCGCCACACGCGTCGCGGATGCCCTCTCGCTGCCGCTGACAGGCGGACCGATTTCACCAGCGCCAGGCCCGGCACCCGATGGCCGTGCCTACGAGCTGTATCTCAGAGCGAACGAGCTGGCGCGGACGTACAACGGACTCGTGGCCGCGCGCGATCTCTATCAGGCAAGCCTGGAGATGGATTCGCGCTTCGCGCCCGCATGGGCTCATCTCGGACGTTGCTACCGCGTCATCGGCAAGTACATCGACGCGTCTGAGGACAGCGAGGCGCGCGCCGAAGAAGCCCTGCGCCGTGCGCTCGCCCTCAGTCCGCGGCTGACGATCGCGCATAAGTTCTTTGCCAACCTCGAAGCCGATATCGGTCGAGCGCAGGACGGCCTCGTGCGCCTGCTCGGCGAGGCCGGACGCCACGGAAACGATCCGGAACTGTTTGCCGGACTCGTTCACGCCTGTCGCTATTGCGGCCTCCTGGAGCAATCCATCTCGGCGCACGCCGAAGCACGTCGTCTCGATCCCAACGTTCCTACGAGCATCGAGCAGACACTGCTCATGACCGGCGAGATCGATCGACTGCTCGCGATCGAGCCCCCGCGCCTGGTCGCTGGCGCCGACGATGGCATTCGGGTGATCGGGCTGGGCCTGGCCGGACGTCGGGAGGAGGCGCGCCAGAAACTACTCAAGATGCGGGAGTTTTCGCGCATCCCCGCGTTCGAATCATGGATCGAGTACCTGACCGCCTGGCTCGATCGACGGCGGACCGACATGAACGACCGCATGTCTGTGTTCAGGAAACTGAAGATCCAGGAGGACCCGGAAGCCATCTTCCAGGAAGGCTGGCTCCTGTGCGACGTTGAAGATCACCAGACGGGGCTTCGGTATCTCCAGCGTGCAATCGATAAGCGCTACTGGGCAGTCGCGACGCTCGCGAACAGCCGACAGTTCGACGCGCTGCGGAGTCATCCCGAATTCCAGTCACTCCTGGCACAGGCGAACGTGGGGCGCGCACGAGCGCTGGCCGCGTATCGCGACGCGGGCGGCGAGCGCCTGCTCGGTCTATGACGTTCAGCGTCGGCGCATGCTCGCAACCGCGATGAGTGGTTCTAAAACCGAATACAGGCGGCCTGGCAAACGAGCGCGCGAGTGAGCCCACGCGAGCGGAGTGGGGATCGCGGGGCCCCGCCAGCGAGCGTGTGGGGGAGTCCGAGGGGCGAAGCCCCTCGGAGTGATTATGAAGACGATTGCGCGTGAGCCATGCCGCGCGGAATTGATTCGGCGATTGAAAACAATCCAACCCGCAACCGAGCGCCGGTGGGGACGGATGACCGCGCACCAGATGGTCTGCCATCTAGGCGACTGCTGTCGAATGGCTCTGGGCGAAAAGCGCGTCAGCCAGGCGTCCGGCGTCATCCACCGAACGGTCATCAAGTGGATCGCACTTTATGCTCCCCTCCAGTGGCCCCCTGGCCTCGTGACCAGACCCGAAGTAGATCAGGGAGAGGGGGGCACGCTCCCGGTGGAGTTTGCCGCCGATGTCGCTCACGTGGAACGGCTGCTCGAGACGCTCACGACGCGAGAACGCCGCACGCCCTGGCCCAATCATCCGGTGTTCGGAAGGATGTCGAGACGCGCCTGGCTGCGCTGGGCCTACCTTCACACGGATCATCACCTTCGGCAGTTCGGTGCGTAAGAAGTGACGGAGGTAACGGAGTTCACAACGAAGGAACGAAGTTAACGGAGACGAACGAAGACAATGATGCTGCCGTTGCGGTCTACTTGTGTGCTCTGCAGCGCACACTCTCTTAATTCGGCCTTTTGACCAAATTGCATACGCGCTCAGGTCAGCCCATCCACAAAAACGTTGCTTGACATTTACTTGATCGTCACGACGGGTTGACAACTGTGCAATACTGAGCGCGGCACCGAGCATGAGTTCCAGGCGGGCCGAGTCACATCGTATCGAGAGTGACAGGAGCGCAGAATGCGTGCTCGTGTTTTGATCGTTGACGACGACGAGGTTTATCTGGAAGGGATGAAGGAACTGCTCGAAGAGGCGGGATACGAGTGTCCTTCTCGCCAGCAGTTTCGATGCGGGGGAAGCACGAACTCCGCGATCACACACCCGACCTCCTCATCATCGATGTCCGCCTCGGCGCGTTCAACGGCCTGCAACTGATCTCCACGGGACAGGTTCACATCCCCGCGATTGTCGTGACCGGGTTCGACGACACCGGTCCTGCGCGCGGATGCCGGAGGCTTTGGCGCCAGCTACCTGGTAAAGCCCATCAAACCTTCCGCGCTGCTGGCGCTCATCGAAGAGCGGCTGGCGCTCGACGGTCGATCCACACGAGTCGACGGGCCGGCGGATTCCTCGCCGGACATCGAGGAGCACGCCGGGATGTCGAGCGCGCCATCGCTGCGCGAGCCGGACTGACAACCGGCGATCGAACCGACGTTCAGCTCCGAACCCGAACAGTCGGGTCAATTCCATCCCATTCAATGCCTTGAAACTCCCCTACTTCAAAAACCCACTCTTCACCGTCACCGCCGAACTCAGCTCGTCGTTCAGCGGATCGTCGAGCGCCAGCAGCTGGCGCAGCTCCGGCGACAGCGCCGCTTGGACCTCCGGCCGCACAGCTGCTTCTGATACTGCTGCTGCGGTTTGTCGCGGCGGCAGTAGAACGCGTGCATCGCCAGCCGCGGCGCCGCCGTGCGATTCGCGGTGCCGCCGTGCCACATGTGCGCGTTCATCACCACGATGCTGCCGGCCGTGCCGGTGAGCAGCACCTCCTGCGGATGCGGCGCCATGCGGATCGTCGAGCACGTCCTGCGGCCGCGTTCCCCACTGTGCGAGCCCGGGATCATCCGCGTCGGGCCGTTGTCGCGCGTGAAATCATCCAGCAGCCAGACGGTGTTGCAGACCCAATAGCCTTTCTCGTCCGGGATCGCCCCCATGTCCACGTGCAGCGGCTGGCCGACATCGCGTGCGGGATCGGCCGATCGCGCGTTCAGGCTGCTCAATTTGCAGTCGCGGCCGAGCACGTGCCGGACGAGATCGAGCACGTCGGGCAGCGCGATCGCCGCGCGGAACACCTCGCCCTTGTCCACCAGATTCGCCAGCCGGTGCGCATGTTCCTCGGTGCGGAACTCGCTCGCCCGCGCGATCTCCTTCTTCGTCGAACAACTGCGAGAATCCGCTCGAGCGCAGCAGTCGCCATGCAGATTGCGAAGCCCTGTCGTCCGCTCTCGGGATACACGGAACGACGTATCCGCTTCCTCGTCCACTGACGCGTCTGATCGTCAGCCATGTCGCCCAGTACAACCAGCGCGGCTATGGGCCGGAATGACGCTCTGCGCGAGCCGCCGGCCGCGGTTTGCCCGCATAATGTGCGGACACATGCAGCGGATCCATCGGTCGGCGGCGCTTTCTGGGTTCGCTTGCCCTGGCTGCCGCGGCGGCCGGGTGCCGTGATCCGGCGAGGATCGCGGACCGATCGTGCTTCGCCTGTCGCATTCGATGTCCGCCGGTCCGACGCCCTTCATGTATTCGGCGATACGTTTCGCGCGCTGGCGGAAAAGGCGACGGGTGGTGCGGTCACGATCCGTGTCTTCCCCAGCGGAACGCTCGGCCAGGAGCGCGAGGTCGTCCAGCAGCTCCAGGAAGGGCTCGTCGATTTCATGGTATCGGGCACCGCGATCTGGGGCAGCGTCGCGCCGAAGCTGCAGGTCTTCGACTTTCCATTCCTGTGGCGCGACTGGGACCATGTGCACCGGATCGTCGACGGCCGTGTGGGGCTCGATGCAGCGGACTATCTCGAGAAAACGGTGCGGATGCGGCCGCTCGCGTGGGGCGATTCGTTCGGCTTTCGGCAGGTCGTGACGCGATCGCGCGATGTCATCGAGGCCGCGCAGCTGGCCGGCCTCAAGATTCGGACGATTCAGTCATCGATTTACGTGAAGGCCGATCGAGCTGATGGGCGCCAGCCCGACGCCCATGGCATTCGGCGAGGTCTATACGTCTCTGCAGACCGGCGTGATCGACGGCTACGAGCACGATGCGAGCACGACCGTGCAGCAGCGTTTCTACGAGGTGGCTCATCACATGGCGCGGACGCGTCACATCGCCGGCGTGATTGGACTGTTCGCGTCGTCTGCGCAGTCTCGCACGGCTTGCCGCGGACATCCGCCGCGCGCTTGAAGCGTGCGGCGCTGGAGGCGTCGGCCGCGCAGCGCGAGGTCGGCCCGCGCGAGGACGCGGCGGCAACCGAACAACTCACCGGTCTCGGAATGACCATCCGCGATATCGACGGCCGTGCGTTCCGTCGACCGCGCCGAACAGCTGTGGGAATCGGAGGCCCGCGCGCTCGACGCGCGGGCGTGGCTCGGCGCCATCCGCGCATGAGCCACTGCGATTCTGGATCCGCCGGCACAGCTCACTGGACGGATCGCGCTGCTCGCAGTGTGCCATCGCGACGCTCGTCGTCGCGCAGGCCGCTGTCGTCGGTCTGCAGGTGATCGGACGTCACGTCTTCCGGCAACCGATCCCATGGACGGAGGAAATCGCGCGGCTGCTGCTCGTCTGGCTGATGTGCGTCGGCGGCATCACGGCGTTGCGTCACGCGCAGCATCCGCGCGTGACCGCGCTGCTGCGTCTCTTTCCGGCCGCCGAGCGCGACGGCGGTCGACGCAGGGCTCCGGCTCGTGCTGCTCGCGTTTTTCCTTTGCCTCGTGTTTCCCGCGTGGCATCTGACGGTCGCGAGCGCGGGCGAGCGGCTGCCGGCAAGCGGACTGTCTGGCGCCGCGATCTCCGTTGTGCTGCCGGTCGCGTTGCTTGTGATGTCGGCGGTCGTCGTCGAGCAGCTGCGCCGGGACGGTTTGCGGTTGGCGCGACCGGGCGTCGCTGCATGGGCGCTGGGCGCGGCGAGCCTTGCACATTGCCTCGGTGCTGATTCCGATCGTCGCCGGTGCCGCGCCAATCGTCGTGCTGATCTCGGCTTCCTCGTCACGGCCGCGCTGGGCGTTCCGCTGGCGTTCACGCTCGCACTGACCTCGCTCACCTATCTCCTCGGCATCGGCGGCGTGAGCCTGATCATCCTTCCGATCAAGATTCTCGGCGGCGTGGACTCGTTCGTCCTGCTGGCGATCCCGCTCTTCATCGTCGCCGGCACGTTGATGGAAGCCGGAGGAATTTCGGAGCGAACGGTCGACTTCGCGATGGCCATCGTCGGCCGCGTGCGCGGCGGGCTGGCGATGGTGGCGGTCGTCGCGGAGATTCTGTTCTCCGGGATCTCGGGATCGACAACGGCGGACGTTTCCGCGATCAGCTCACTGCTCGTGCCTTCGATGCGGCGGGCCGGATATTCGGCGCCGAGTCGGTCAGCATCGTGGCTGCGGCATCCGCGATGGGCATTCTCGTGCCTCCGTGTCTGACGATGGTCGTCCTCGGATCGCTCGTGAACCTGTCGATCGTCACGTTGTTCCTGGCAGGGTTCGTTCCGGCATTCGTGCTCGCGCTGGCGCTCTTCGTGCTCATCGCCGATGCGTGCTCGCCGTCAGCGCTGGCCGGTCAGCGGCCCGGTCACTCGGTCCGACGTCTGGCGTGCGGCACGCCGCGCAGCCATGCCGAGCGGCCTGCCCGTTCTGCTGTTCGGCGGCATCTTCAGCAGGTTACGACCGTCACCGAAGCCGCGCTGCTGGCTGTGGTCTATTCGCTCGTGGCTGGCATCGCGCTGGGCGGCATCCGCCGCACTGAGCTATTCGGCCAGCTCGCGCAGAGCGGGGTCGTCACCGCGACGACGCTGTGGGTGCTGGCGGCGGCCTCAGCCTTCGCCTGGATTCTCGTGCGTGAATGGGTGCCGCAGATGCTCGGCGAGTGGATTCGCCAGCGCCGGTGCCGGACGCGTGGAATTCATGGCGCTGACCATCGCGCTGTTCGTCGTCATCGGCGCGCTGCTCGAGGGGCTGCCGGCGCTGCTGATTTTCGGTCCGATCCTCTTTCCCGATCAGCCGCGCGATCGGCATCGATCCCGTTCACTACGGGATCGTCGTCATTGCCGCGATGGGCATCGCGTTTTTTCTGCCGCCGGTAGGCGTCGGCCTGACAATCGCTGCCGGCATCGGCCGGGTCGACATCGACGACGTGAGCCGGCCGTACGTGCCGTATCTGATCGCGCTGCTCGTTGGCCTCGCGCTGATTGCGGCTTTCCCAAGCATCACGCTGATCCTGCCGAGGCTATTGCTGGGCTATAAAGGGTGAGGGCTGCGGCGACGGGTATCGCGGTTCGGATCGCGGTCGTGGATGCGGTCGGCTGCTGGCAAGGATTCGGGGATCCAAGGATTCAGGATGCGAGGATTAGGGATTCGCGGATCAGTGATTAGTGATCAGGGATTCTGCTGTTAGACTGTCGCCGCTCACAAGGAGGGACTGTATGCGGAAGACTCTGGCATGTGTCGCGGCCCTGCACTCCTTTCGGCGCCCGGACTTCTGGCGGATACGTTCAAGGCCGGATCAGCGATGGATGTGCAAGGCGATGCACAAGGACGGCGAGCACGGGACGAAGAAGATGACCGACCGTGAATGCGTCGAAGGCTGCGTCAAGGGCGGAGAGAAGTACGTCTTCGTCGGCGAGGGCGACAAGGTTTACAACATCGCCAATCAGGACCTGGCGGCGTTGAAGACCCACGCCGGTCATGAGGTCGTCGATCACCGGGACGGCGAAAGGCGACACCCTGACGATCGCGAAGATCGAGATGCCGGCGAAGAAGTGACGAATCCCTGATCACTAATCGCTAATCGGGAATCCTCGAATCAGAACCGCGAATCGCGAAGCGCGACTCGCGGTTCTTTTTTTGCCGGTTAGAGGCCTTGACCGACCAGACCGCACCCAACTGAGTCAAGTTTTCGGTCAAGGCCGTCCGCGCGTCAGCGCGGCGTTATCAAGCTTGCGGTCTAGCGAGGCGGAGCCTCTCGCCGGTCTGAGGCGGAGCCTCGCTAGAAATTCACCTTCAAGGAGAACTGCATCGATCTATTGTCGACGATCGTCGACGTGATCCGTCCGGCGGTCGGCGAATCGAAATTCTGATTGGGAAATCCGAAGCCGGGATGATTGAACAGGTTGAACGCATCCCAGCGGAACTCGACGTTCAAGCGGCCCGACATCGTGAACCGCTTCGACAACGACGTGTCGAGATTCACGTGCCCCGGCGCGTACAAGAATGCCGCGGCCGGTGTTGCCGTAGGTGTTTGCCGGCGGCGCCTTGAAATCCGCGGGGTTGTACCACAGATCGACAGTTGGATGATCGAGCTCCCCGGATCCGATCCGATCCGGCCAGCTCGGTGCGCCGTTGTTGACGCCGTTCTGCATGAAGACGGTGAACGGCCGGCCGGTTGTCAGCGTCCCGATCCCGGCGAGCTGCCAGCCGCCAAGAAGCGCGCCAAGCATTCCGTCGTCCTGCATCCATCGGCGGCCCGGCCCCCACGGCAGTTCCCATACACCGCTGATCACGGCGCGATGTCTCACGTCGAACCCTGATGGCCCGTGACCTGCGTTCAGGTTCGTGACGGTCTGCGGATTTCCGACCGCGCCGCCGCCGCTCGCGGCCGACCCGCCGTAGTCGAGCGACTTGCCATAGGTGTAGCTCCCGAGGAACTGCAGCCCATCGTGAAAGCGTTGCGTCACTTCAGCTGACCGCTGTGATAGGTCGAGCGATTCCGCGGATCGCACTGCAGCATGTTGTTCAGTCGATTGAGCGGCTGGATCAGCCGGCGTGATTCCTGCGAGCCCAGGCCTGGCTGGACTTCGTTCGGGTTGTAGCAGAACACCATGTGCTTCCCGGCGCTGCCCGCGTAGGCCAATTCGACCGCCATCGCGACTGAGGACGCGGCGTTCAACCCCGAAATGCCACTGTTCCGCATAGGCGATTTCATTCTCGAACGAATGCCCGAGCACGCGGGGGTTCGCGGCCTGGAGGTCCGCGGTGGTGATCGGCTTCACCTGGACGATCGGCGGGAACGGATCGTCGATCGTCGAACCGTTGAAAAGTCCGTCGGATTGGTCGCGAAGTTGACGTTCTGCGAAATCGTGTACGGCACCTGCTGGCCGACCATGTTCGACGCCGACGGCTGTCGGGGAAGTACGTGATGCCGAAACCGGTGCGAAGAATCGTCGACGCATCGCCGAGCAGGTCGTAGGTCAGCCCCAGCCGCGGCGCGAGCCCTTGTTGCGATTTCTTGTTCACCGACCGGCTCGCGCCGTCCTCACCGGCATAGATCAAGCGTAAGTTGACGGGATCGAAGTTCACGATCTTGTTGTGTTCCTCCGTCTCCGCGCCAAAGAACTCGTAGCGAAGGCCGGCGTTGATGGTCAACCGCGACTTGAACTTGAAGTCGTCCTGAATGAAGGTGCCGTGCTCCTGCGTCCGCAGGGTGTAGGGCTCGAGCAGGAACCCTCGGGCCGCGTTGTTGATATACCCGGTCAGCAGGGACGCGATCCCGATCCGCCGGCGTTGGTGCCGGGATTGTTGGTGTAGTTTCGGCCGAAGTTGATCGTGCCGCGCGTGTCGGTGTTCGTGAACGGGGATGGATAGCGATCGACGAGCCGATATCCAACCTTCACCTGATGTCTCCCTTCAACCAGACGAGCGCGTCCTCGATTTGCCAATGGAACTGCTTGGGGTTGACCGGCAGAAACGCCGGGACCTCCGGAAATGCCGGTCACGTCCGGCACGTTGATGTTGGGGAGGCCGGTCGTGAACTCGGTGACGTTGATGCCGTGAATGCCCAGCGAATCAGCCGCATGGGTACCGAAGTCCGACTGAAACGTGAACGGCACCGTCTTCGCGTAGCCGCTTCGCAGCTCGTTCACGAGCGCGGCGAGATCACCCGCGGAATAGTTGAACGCCGCGCCATGCGTCGTCAGGCGCGTGTTCTGTATGCCGGCCACGAACGGACCGAGATCGAACTTGGCCGCCGCTTCTGATGGCGTTGGCAGACAACACGCGGCCTGGCCCTGCGGCGCGTCGAGCTTGAACTTGCCCCAGTTGAACCGCACGAAGAAGGAATCCTTGTCCGATCCGCGATGATCGACGCGTCCGGAGAACACGTTGTCGGTGACGTCACGATTGACCGTCGAGGTGTAGTTGTTGAAGTTCCCCGGACCGTTCGGGAGCGGGTAGATGCTCGCGACGTTTCGGCCCACCACATTGATCCGATCGGCCGGAATGATGTTGCCGGAAATGGGTCCCGCAGGAACTGCGGGTTGGTGGCGCTGACCGGCTTGGTCGAATCGAAATCGGGATTCGGCTGCGTGGTCAGCGGATCATAGATGAGGATCGGGTTGCCGCTCGTATCGCGGAAATCGCTGAAGTCGCCGATGCGGGTCAGCGCGGTCGGCACGGTGTTGACGAAGACCTGCCCGCGCTTTTCTTTCAGACCCGCGTAATCGGTGAAGAAGAACGTCCGGCTGTGTCCGTCGTAGATGCCGGGAATGACGAGCGCGCCGCCGAGTGCGCCGCCGAACTGATGTCGATTCAGCGGCGGCTTCGGATCCTTCTGAAGCCCGCCCGTCGGGAGCGGCACCTTGCGCACGAAGAAGTTTCGCGCGTCGAACGCATCGTCGCGCAGATACTCGAACACGGTGCCGTGCAGCGTGTTGGTTCCCGATTTCGTCGCGACCGACACGACACCGGCGCCGCGCCCGAACTCCGCGGAGAAGACGCCGGACAACACCTTGAACTCGCGGACCTGCTCGACCGATGGCGCGATGATGACGGTGTTGAACGAGTACTCGTTGTTGTCGATGCCGTCGATCAGCCACGCGTTGGCATTGGCCTGATGACCGAGCGCGTTGAAGTTCGACGCGCCGCGAGGATTGAACGTGCTCGCGCCGGAGAGGTTCTCGCCCGCCTGCCCCGGCGTGATTCCGGGGGTCAGATAGACGAGCGTCGCGAAGTTCCGGCCATTCAGCGGCAATTCCTTGATCGCCCGCTCTTCGATGACGGTGCCGACCTCGGACGAATCCGTGCGGAGCAGCGGCGTCGAGGCGACCACGGTGGTGGTCTCCTCGAGCCGCCCGACTTCCAGCGAGACATCAACACGGGCACGCTGATTCACCTGCAGGATGACCCCGTCGCGTACCCATTTCTTGAAGCCCGGAGACGTTGACTTCGACCTTGTAGGTACCGGGAGTCAGGAAAGGCGCCGCGTAGGTGCCGTGCGGAATCGGTGACGTACGTGTCCGACGTCCCACGGTTGACCTCGATGAATGGTGACGTTGGCGCCTGGGACGACGCCGCTCGTATCACTGACGGTGCCGACGATTGTTCCGGTCGTCACCTGCGCGGCGACTGGTTCGGCGAGACCTGTCGATATCGCCGCCGACACAAGGACTGCGAACACGTATCGCTTCATCATGGCTGTTCCTCCCCCTGAATCAGCCGGAAGTCAGTTGGAATCTGTTTACATAGTGCTCACAATAGTGGCGGGTCTTTTACGAGACCTCGCGAACTCGAATGTTCCTGAACTCGATCGGCGAGCCTTCCGCTTCCAGACACAAGTAGCCGGTGCGCGGGTCGGCGCCGCTGCCGCCCGAGACTTCTTCGCCGTTGACCCACAACCGCAGCTCGCCGTTAATCCCTCGCACGTAGTAGTGATTCCACTCGCCGGCACCTCGGCTCAACGCCTTGCGCGGAAAACTGCGCGAGCCGTTCGGCGAGAGCGGCGGAAACGGCGTCAGCTTCGATTTGCCGACGGCAAAGATGTCGCCGTGGGTGGTAAACCAGTCACCCTTGCTCCCCGATTTCTCGTACTGATCGCGGAACCCGTGATCGAGCATCTGCACTTCGATCCCGTAATCCGGAAGCACGCCGGACTTCAACTGCGCGAGCGCCTGTTCGGGCACCCAGACGAACACGCCTGAGTTCCCGGCCGGCTTGAGATGGCGCCACTCGATCACCATCTCGAAATTCGTGTACTTCTGGCGCGTCCGCAGGACACCAATCGGCATGCCGGTCGAGACCAGCAAACTCTCTTTCCACGTCCACGTGTCGACATTGCCATTCACACCGGCGAAATCGGTTTCGGTGAGCGTCTGCCACCCAGGCCCGGTGCCATCGATGAACGCACGCGCTGAGGAAGAAGCATTTTGGAGCTCCCGGCCGCCGACTGCCGCGCTGACGAGCGCGACGCACACGGCACAGATGATGACTCGATGTCCTGTCATAGCGAATACATTGTAGAACTGGTTATATCTGGAAGACCGGCGGCTCGAGTCAAATAGCCAGCAGCCAGCCGCCAGCCGCCAGAAGCCGGCAGCCAGAAGCTATGCCAGCATCTTCTTCACCACCTCGCCGTGCACGTCGGTCAGCCGGAAGTCGCGTCCCTGGAACCGATACGTCAGCTTCGTGTGATCGATGCCCGAGCAGGTGCAGGATCGTGGCCTGCAGGTCGTAGACCGACACCGGATCCGAGACGATGTTGTAGCTGAAGTCGTCGGTCTCGCCGAGCACGGACGCCGCGCTTCATGCCGCCGCCGGCGACCCACATGCAGAAGTTGCGCGGATGGTGATCGCGGCCGTAGTTCGCGTCGGTCAGCTTGCCCTGGCTGAACACCGTGCGGCCGAACTCGCCGCCCCACACCACGAGCGTGTCGTCGAGCAGGCCGCGCTGCTTCAGGTCGGTGATGAGCGCCGCCGTCGGCTGGTCGGTGCCCTCGCACTGCAGCGCCAGGTCGCGCGGCAGATCTTTGTGCTGGTCCCAGCCGCGGTGATAGAGCTGGATGAACCGGACGTTCCGTTCGGCCAGCCGCCGCGCCAGCAGGCAGTTGGCTGCATAGGTGCCCGGGCTTCCTCGACTCAGGTCCGTACAGCTCGAAGACCGAATCCGGTTCCTTCGACAGATCCATCAGCTCCGGCACCGACGTCTGCATGCGATAGGCCATCTGGTACTGGCGATCCGCGTTTCGATTTCCGGATCGCCGTACGCCTCGTGCCTCATCGCGTTGAGCTTCTTCGACCGCGTCGAGCATCTACCCGGCGCGTCGTCTTGCTGATGCCCGGCGGATCCTCGAGATACAGCACCGGCGCGCTGCCGGCGCGGAAGCGGACGCCCTGATAGCTCGACGGCAGGAAGCCGCTCGCCCCACAGCCGCGAGAACAGCGGCTGGTCGGCGTTGATCGCGTGCGCCTGCGAGAGCAGCACGACGAACGCCGGCAGGTTCTGGTTCTCGCTGCCGAGCCCGTAGCTGAGCCACGCGCCCATGCTCGGCCGGCCCGGCTGCTGAAATCCGGTCTGGATGAACGTGATCGCCGGATCGTGGTTGATCGCCTCGGTGTTCATCGTCTTGATGACGGTGATGTCGTCGACGATCTTCGCGGTGTGCGGCAAGCAGCTCGCTGACCCACGTGCCCGACTGGCCGTACTGCGCGAACGTGAACGTCGATTGCGCGCACCAGCAGCGGCGACTGCCCCATCGTCTGCGCGACGCGCTGCCCCTTGCGCACCGAGTCGGGGATCTGCGTGCCCTGAAACTTCGCCAGCGCCGGCTTGTAGTCGAACGTCTCGAGCTGCGACGGTCCGCCGGACTGATGCAGGAAGATGACCCGCTTCGCCTTCGGCGCGAAGTGCGGCAGCCCGACCAGCCCGCCGGTCTTCGGGTCGCGCGCCTGATCCAGTCCGCCGCGGCAAGCGAGGTCCGGCCCGAGCAGCGTCGCCAGCGCCGCCGACGCCGATGCCCTGCGCCGAGCGGCCGAAGAACTGCGCGCGCGTGAGATGCAGATCGAGTTCGAGTTCGATTCCATGGACCGTCCAGTCGTGTTCATGAGCTCCGGATTTCGACTTCTGACGTTCCGTCTCATCGTCACTGCTTGGTGATCGTCTCGTCCAGGTTCAGGATCACGCTCGCGACGGTGGTCCACGCCGCGAGCTCGGCGACGTCGAGCCGCGGTCGCGCGGCGATTCGCCGACGCCAGCAGCTTACGCGGCCGGGCGATCCTTGCGGTAAGACTCGAGCCGCCCGTCGAGCAGCGCCCGCAGGACCTTGATCTCCTTCCTTGCCGCTCGGCTTCCGCGCGGTGGCCAGGCGGAACGCGTACGCGATCGCGGCGTCTTGTCGTCCTTCCCGCCTTCGAGCAGCGCGCGCTGCGCCAGCGCGCGCGAGCCGCTTCGACGTAGGTCGGATCGTTCAGCAGCGCGAGCGCCTGCAGCGGCGTGTTCGTCTGGCCGCGCCGCGCCGTGCACTTCTCCGCGACGGCGCGTCGAACGTCGCGAGCGACGCAGGCGGCACGGTCCGCTTCCAGAGCGTATACATGCCGCGCCGATACAGGTCCTTGCCGTGGCTCTGCTCGTACGGCTGGCCCGAGAAGCCCTCGCCGAACGCCATCTCCTCCCAGAGTGCCCGGCGGCTGATACGGCATCACGCTCGGGCCGCCGATCCGTCGTCGAGCAGCCCGCTCGCCGCGAGCGCCGTGTCGCGAATCATCTCCGCCGGCAGCCGCACGCGCGGCCCGCGCGCGAGCAGCCGGTTCTCCGGATCCTTCTCGAGCAGGGCCGGCGTGACCTTCGACGACTGGCGATACGTCGCCGACGTGACGATCAGCCGCTGCATGGCGCGGACGTCCCAGCCGGTCCGGACGAACTCGGTCGCGAGCCAGTCGAGCAGCTCCGGATGTGACGGGCGGCTCGCCCTGCACGCCGAAGTCCTCCTGCGTCTTGACGATGCCCATGCCGAAGTACATCTGCCAGAATCGATTGACGGCGACGCGCGCGGTGAGCGGATGTCCGGGATCGACGAGCCACTTCGCGAGCGTCAGCCGGTTGAGCGGCGCGTCTTTCGGCAGCGGCGGCAGCATCGCCGGCACGCCGGGCTGCACCTTCTCTGTCTGGTTGCGATAGTCGCCGCGCGCCGAGCACGAACGTGTCCCGCGGCTTGGCCATCTCGGCCATGACCATCGTGGTCGGGATCTGCTTCTCGAATCGTCCTTTTCCTGCCTGAGCGCTTTCAGATCGGCGTAGGCCGTGCGAAGCGCGTCGGGCGCGGCGTAGGTGAGGAAGTAGTCGCGCACGTCCGCGGCGTCGTCCTTCGAAGCGCTTGCCGAGCACGCCCGGAGAGGATGACGCGCAGCGGGTGGTGGATCGCGAGCTCCTCGATCTGCTCGGGCGTCAGCGCGCGGCTGTAGAGGCGCAGGTCGTCGATCTGCCCGACGAAGGGCTGCCCGAGCGCTGGCTGCCGACGCGCAGCGGCGCGTCGGTGGCGAATCGATCCGGCCAGGGCGTCGCGCACGACGTCGACGTCCGCGCGCGCGCCGTTGACGTAGAGCGCGCAGCCCCGCCGCCTTGCCGGAACCGTCGTAGGTCAGCGCCACGTGGTACCAGTCGCCGAGCGTCAGCCGCTCGCGCGTGCGGATCTGGATGGCGCTCGTCGGCGGTCGGATCGCCAGCAGCGTGATGGTCAGTCGCGCGGCCCACTGTCTGGATGCCGACGAGCGCGATGTCGTCGAGGTGCCACTCGTAGCCGCGCCGATGCTGCGGATCGTCCAGTTTCTGGAACACGTCGATCGGCAGGTTGCCGCGGCCCTTCAGCCAGACGGCGAGGCTGAACGCGATCGCCGCGATCGAAGGCGCCGACGTTGCCGAAGCTGACCTCGGTGTCGCCGTCGAACGAGACCGCCCGGCCGATCTGGCCGGCGTCGAAGGTCGGATCGCCGGCGATCGTCCGGCCGTGCTGATACCGGCCGGAGACATCCGAGAAGTTGCCGTCCAACTCGTAGTGCGCGACGAGCCGCCTCGGTCGTCGCCGATCTAGGTTCGGCGCGGCTGCGCTGCGGCGGCACACGTCCTTCTCCCACTCGCGCCTGCAGCGGCGCGACGATCGCGTCGGCGAGCGCCGCTTGCTGCGCCGCAATCGCCGCGTCAGCTCGTCGAGCCGCGCCTGCTGGTCGGGCGACGGCAGCAGCATCACCGGCGCGGCGTTGCCGGTTCGGCCGTCGAGCCCTCGTTCGGGCACGGTGTTGAAGAACGCGAAGAACTGGTAGAACTCCTTGTGCGTGATCGGATCGAACTTGTGCGAATGGCAGCGCGCGCAGCCCATCGTCAGGCCCATGAAGGCGCTCGAGGTCGCCTCGACCCGATCGACGACGTATTCGACCTGGTATTCGTCGGCGATCGCGCCGCCCTCGAAGTTGATCATGTGGTTGCGGTTGAACCCGGACGCGATCTTCTGCTCGCGGGTCGCGTTCGGCAGCAGGTCGCCGGCCAGCTGCTCGATCACGAACTGGTCGAACGGCAGGTTGCGGTTGAAGGCGTCGATGACCCAGTCGCGCCACGGCCACATCTCGCGGAGGCTGTCGATGTGATAGCCGTGCGTGTCGGCGTAGCGCGCGGCGTCGAGCCACGGCATGGCCATCCGCTCGCCGTAGTGCGGCGACTGCAGCAGCGCGTCGACGCGCTTCTCGTACGCATCGGGCGACCGATCGGCCAGGAACGCGTCGACCTCCGCGGGCGTCGGCGGCAGTCCGGTCAGGTCGTACGTGAGCCGCCGCAGCAGCGTTTCCTTGTCGGCTTCGGGCGACGGCTTGCAGGCCCTCGCGATCGAGCCGCGCCAGGACGAACTGATCGATCGGATTGCGGACCCATCCGACGGCTGCCTGGCGGCGGCGGCTCCGGACGCTTCGGCGGCACGTAGGCCCAGTGCGTGTCCCACTTCGCGCCCTGATCGATCCATCGGCGCAAGCAGGTCGATTTGCTTCTCGGTCAGCGTGTGCCCGGACTCGGGCGGCGGCATCTGCTCGTTCGGGTCTTGGCTGGTGATCGTGCTGGATCAGCAGGCTCTCGGCGGCGTTGCCCGGCACGATGACCCCGCGCTTGAGCGAACGCGCCTTCTTGGGTGTCGAAGTGGAACTTCGTCTTCGCGCTGCTTCTCGTCCGGCCCGTGGCAGGCGAAGCAGTTGTTGGAGAGGATCGGCAGGATTTCGCGGTTGAAGCTGACCGGCTGCGGCCTGGCCGACCTGCGCGTCGAGAATGACGACGCGCGAGGCTGCGCCGGATCCGCAGACGAATGCCGCGGCGAAAAGGGCCAGGGCGCGGCCTTTGCGCATGGCGACATATATCAGTGCCGTTTACCGGGCTGCTTCGCGGCTTTTTCGCGGCGACCGCCGGTCAGCGCAGGAACAAAAGAATGGTGGTGACGACCAGCAGAACGGAAAGCTGCCCCGATAGCGTACCCAAGGTATCGGCGTCGGCGCCTCGACTCGGCCAGCCGAAGCTCGGCGATGTTGCGTCCACAAGGGCCTTCTCCAGCCGGATCCGGTCGCCCCCATCGGAAAGAACGATGGGCGCGGGTTGATGCCCGGAGTGGAGATTGGGGCAATGAACCGATGGCCCGCGACTGCGGAACGGTCTCAATGAACAGAGCGGCCGATCCGCATCGTCACCGAGCACGTCGCGGATCTGCTTGATTGAAAAATTCACCGACTGATCGAAGTCGACGAACGTGCCGTCCGGCCAGAGTTCACGCCGAATCTCGTCGCGGCTCACGAGCGTTCCGGCCTTCCGCACCAGCAGGAGCAAGAGCTTGAACGGCTGCGGCTGGAGCTTCAGCCGGCGGTTTTTCCGTCGAAGCTCCCCCGCATCGACATCGAGTTCGAACTCGCCAAAGCAAAAAGTTTCACGGGTCGTCGTCATGTCCCACCAAGCACCGGGAATCGAAAGTGCAGAAGAGCCTATCACGCGCTCCGAATCGCAGCGTTGTAAGTGAATGATGCGGTACAGGCGCTTAGATCACTCATCGCTTGCTCATGCTTTGCGCATCCGCTCCTTATGGCAATCCAAACGCGGCGCCGTATCGTCACAGCAAGAAACGACCGGATCGGAGGAACCCATGACCACCCAGGAGCAAGATGTGCCCTCAATTCCCGACATCGATCTCTCCCACGCAGTTCGATCTGACGCCTGCGTGCTGTTCACCGGCGACCAGAGACAGCCGAGATCCTCGCACGCCGCCTCCATGGGCTCAGCGGCTGGCGGCAAGGGACCATTCGTCGCCGTCGATTGCGGTCAGCCGGAGGCGTCGCTGGAGTCTCACCTCGTTCAACCTGCTTGATGTCGAAGAGGCCAGGTCGCTCGGGGAAGGCCCTGCGCCCGACGCTGGCTGCAGTCGGGAACGGTATTCCTGCGGGACGTCGGACGTCTGCCCCGGCCGCTGCAACTGAGGCTGTCGGAGCGGCTGGCGATTCTTCGGACGAGGCCCGGGGAACCACGCCGGAACAGGCGCCGGGTGATTTCGTCGAGTCCGACGCCGCTGGCCCAGCGCCTCGAGGACGGCACCTTTGACGCGAACCTTTATTACCGGCTCAATGTCATTCAATTTGTCATCGCTCCAGGCGAGCAGGGGTGACCCGGCGCGTTCACGGGACGGCCGAGAATTCAGGGCGCCGGAGATCGTCATGATGCAGAGATGAAACCACTGCGCTGAAACGGAACAGTGGCATGCGTCCCAGGGTCGCCCGACGGGCGCGGACGGGCGTCCTGCGCCCAGCCTCATGCATTTCGACAATCAGCCCTTTAGCTTCACGCCAGCTCGTGGTTCTGCTGTTTGCGGATGTCTTCCAAACTCAGGCATCACCCTTGCCTTCTGACCGTGCTGTGATACTTCTGTCTCCTCGTGCAATCACGTGCAATCGTGTGGAGGCCAGGCGCCGTGGACGACGGGCGCCGACCGCTATCAGAAGGTCTGTCACACGTCCCGGTCACTCCGCGGGCTCGGCCCCGGGGTGCAACGAGGCCCGAATGACCCGTCAGAAGGCTGGCGCGCCGACGTTCGCTGATTTGCCGCCTGCCGCTCGGGCCTATGTCGGCGCCGTCGTCGCCTCCGGCGCGCTGTGTCTACTCGATGCCGCCACGCAGGCTGCAGTTCGATCATGCGCCCGGGCTGTTCGCGTTGCTGCTGGCGCTCGGCATCGTGACCTCGGGGGTCAAGATCGATCTGCCGCTCGGCCGCAGCCAATCGAATCTGTCGCTGTCCCACGCGATCAACTTCTGGGCGCTGTTCGCGCTGGGACCGGCGCACGCGGTCTGCATCGCGACGCGTCAGCGCGTGGACGCAGTGCACGTTCCGCGTCGGCGCCCGCAACCCGCTGCATCGCGATTCTCTTCAACATTGGTTCGCTGACGTTGACGGCCTGGCTGGCCGGCGTGCCGGTCGCATCGTGATGCGTCGGCGGCGACCCGGCGTTTGCCGCGCTGGCTGCGCACGGCCGCGATCATCGCGCCGCTCTACTTCTTCACCAACACGCGCGCTGGTTGCCGCGGCGATCGGGCTGTCGACCCGTCAGCCGGTGGTCCCGCGTCTGGCACCGGAACTTCCTCTGGAGCGCGCCGAGCTATCTCGCCGGCGCCGCGCTTGCCGCCCTCGCGACGGCGGCGTCCGTCCCGCGGCTGGTTCGGATGGCTGGCACTGCTCGCGGTGCCGCTGTATCTGGTGTTCCGCAGCTATCACACGGTCGTCGCGCGGCTGCGCGAAGAGCAGGACGAAACGCGCCGCGCGATGGACGTGCAACTGGCCACGATCGAGGCGCTCGCGCTGGCGATCGAAGCGCAAGGCGGGCTGTACACCCGAGCACATCCGATCGATCCAGCAGTACGCCGCGATGCTCGCGGAAGCGGCCGGGCTGTCGCGACGCCGACGTGCAGGCGGTGCGAACGGCGGCGCTGCTGCACGACATCGGCAACATGGCGGTCCCCGAGCACATCCTGTCGAAGCCCGACGCGCTCACGCCCGAGGAATTCGAGCGCGTGAAGATCCACCCGCGCGTCGGCGCCGAGATCCTGGAGAACGTGCCGTTCGGCGCGCCGGTCAGCGATCTGGTGCTCTGCCATCACGAGCGGTGGGACGGCCTCGGCTACCCGGCCGGGCTTCGCGGCAAGGACATTCCGCTTGGCGCGCGCGTGCTCGCCATCGCCGATTGCTTCAGCACGCTGCAGGCCGATCGGCCGTATCGGCCGGCGCGCAGCGAGGCGGAGGCGATCGCGGTGCTGCGGGAATATCGCCGGCTCATCGTTCGATCCCGCGCTCGTCGACCTGCTGATCGCGCGGCTGGCCGTCACGGCGATGCGGCCAGCCGAGGCGGCGATCGCCAGAGCCGTCTGGAACGAGCGCAGGAGTCGATCGCGCTGCAGGACATTGCCGGCGCGCACCGCGAGGAGCAGACGCTCTACGAAATCGCGCAGGCGCTCGGCTGCAGCCTCGGCGTGTCGGACGCGATGGCGCTGATCCAGGAAAAGGTCAGCCGCCTGGTCCCGTTCGTCACGTGCGCGCTGTTCCTCGGCGACGACGACAGACGGCTACGTTTGCCGCTACGCGCACGGCCCGGGCACCGAAGCGCTCTTCAAGTGGGAGCCGAAGTCGTGGAGCGAAATCTCGCTGCGCCTGCCCGCGTGCGCCGACGGCCGCGGCGCGCACGGCGAGGAACTGACGTCGCTGCTGCCGTGCCCGCTGCGCTTCGAAGGCCGCCTGATCGGCGGGCTGGTCATCTATCACTCGGTTGCCAGCTGCTTCACCGATGAGCACCGCCGTGTCCTCGGCCGCGTCAGCGAACAGGCCGCGGCCGTCATCTTCAACTCGACGCGGTTCGAGCAGACGCAGCACGAATCGCACACCGATCCGCTCACGGGGCTCGCCAACCGGCGCTCGCTCGATCGGCAGTTCGAGACCGGCCTGGCACACGCGTCGCGCACCCAGAGCAGCGATCGGCGTCGTCGTGCTGGACCTCGATCGGCTGAAGGAGATGAACGACACGTACGGCCACGAAGCGGGCGACCGTGCGCTGCGCGCGATCGGGTCGGTGCTGAAGGCCACGGTGCGCCAGAACGATCTGTGTGCGCGGTTCGCCGGCGACGAGTTCGTCGTCGTGCTGTGGGACTGCCCGCCCGAGCACGAAGCGCGGCGGGTCGCAGGAGCTGCAGAACGCGGTTGCGGCGTATCCGTTCGAGCCACGACCCGGCGTCCGCCTCTCGCTGTCGATCAGTGCGGGCCCGGCGCGCTTCCCGAACGACGGGCAGACGTTCGACGAGCTGCTCGCGGCTGCCGACGAGCGGATGTATCGCGACAAGGCGGTGCGCCGCTCGCGCAGCATGCTGCGCCAGGTCAGCGCGCAGAGTTCAATCTAAGTGCTGGCTGCTGGCCGCTGGCCGCTGGCCGCAGAAAAACACAGAACAACACAGAACAACACAGAGCTGTCTGTTCATACGCGAACTTTTCTTGCTGTGTTCTTCTGTGTTCTTCTGTGGCCCTTTGATGTGTTCTTCTGTGGCCCTTTAGATGTGTTCTTCTGTGGCCGCTTACCTGTGTTCTTCTGTGGCGTGGGTTCCTAGGTCTTTCTGCGGCCGGAGCCGGAAGCCGGAAGGACGCTCCGAACTCCAGGGTCCGTAAACGCGCTTCCGGGACCCCCAGCGATCGTCGAGCCGCATCCAGCGCACGCACGGGATCGTCAATCGCCTCAGGCGTCAACTGGAAGGTTCCAAAGTGCATCCCGAGACTGTGCGTGGCTTCAAGATCGAGGTGCGCCTGCACGGCCTCGGCCGGATTCATGTGGATGTCCTTCATGAACCACCGCGGTTCGTAGGCGCCAATCGGCAGCAGCGCGAGGTCGATGGCTCCCAGGCGCTGGCGAATGTCACGGAAGAACGGACCGTAACCGGAATCCCCCGCGAAGTACAGCCGCACACGGTCCAGTTCGACAACGAAGCCGCCCCAGAGGGCACGATTGCGATCGAATGGCCCTCGCGCCGAGAAGTGCTGGGCCGGGGTCACCGTGACCTCCATCGATGGGAGCTGTACCCGCTCCCACCAGTCCCGTTCTTCGACGCGGCCCATCCCTGCAGATCTGAGGAGAGCAGCATTGCCGACAGGCGTGACCACCAGCGGATTGAACAGTCGCGCAAGGCGTCGAAGCGTCGGCAGATCGCAATGGTCGTAATGATTGTGGCTGACGAGCACCGTAGCGTGATCGGCGGGAGATCGTCGAATGGCACCGCCGCCTCGCGCACGCGGCGAGGACCGAAGAGATTCATCGGCCCTGCTCGTTGTCGTGTACATCGGATCGGTCAATAGGTTTCCCGATGACGTCTGGATCGGCCAGGTTGAGTGCCCGATGAATGTGACGACTACCGGATCGTCGCCGAGCACCGGCACCTCGCCTCGAGGCACGTCAACGTGCCGGGGCCAACGCGCCTGCGGGGTGCGGAACAGTTGTGGCAGTTTGGAAAACGGCTGACCGTTTGCGCCAGTTGGATTGAAGAACCTGACGCCATCGAAGTGATCGCTCTTGTGCAACGATCATTTATACGCCGAGACCGCGATTCGCGACTATCCAGAAGCCAGCAGCCGAAAACTAGTTCACGCGCAGCGCCGCAGCCGGCGAGCGCAAGGCGTTGCCGACCACCTGCAGGAGCCGGTCGGCGTCAACCGGCTTTTCGAGGTGTTCGGCCTGGAGATAGACCGCTTCCCTGCGCACGATCTGATCCGCGTATCCCGTGACCACGATGCCCTGAAGTTGCGGATTCACCATCCGCCCACGCATCAAGAGCTGAAGACCGTTGTAGACGCCAAGGCGAACGTCGGTAATCAACAGGTCAGGCATCGTCGCCAGCTCCTGTCGTCCTTCCTGGTACGAGGACACGCCCGTGACCAGGTAGCCCGCCGATCGCAGCAATTCGACCCACCCGGACAACGTGCTCTCGTCGTCCTCGACTATCAGAATGTTCCGCCCCGCCGGCATTTGCATCGACGCGCACTCCCTGACCATTGGCAGGGCAAAGCGAATGCCACGCGGTTTTCAACGGGATTGTGGCCGAATGGAGAGCTGCCGGCGGGGCCGCTGTTACGGAATTGCAGTCACTGCCGACAAATTGTGGTTTGCCTCTGACTTACGGGCGCTCCGCAAGAGACGCGCCCTCAAGACTTGAACCGTTTCCAGTCGATCCCAAGCTTTCGGACCTTGTAGTTGAAGATGCGGTCGGTCGTGCGCAGAAGCCGCGCGGCCTTGGCGCGGTTGCCGCGCGCGCTCTTGAGCGCGTCCTGCAGCAGGTCCTTCTCGTAGGCCGCGACCGCTCATCGAGCGCAATGTTCATGACCGTGCCGGACGCCTCGGCGGTCTGGAGCGTCGGCGGCAGGTGATGCGCGTGAATCACGTGGCCGTCGCACACGAGCACCGCGCGCTCGATCACGTTCTGCAGTTCGCGCACGTTGCCCGGCCAGTGGTACGCCGTCAGCATGTCGATCGCCGGCGTCGAGATGCGGCGGATGTCGTTGCCGTGCTCCGGCGAGAACCGCTGCAGGAAGTGGTCGGCCAGCAGCAGGACGTCGGGTTTCCGCTCGCGCAGCGGCGGAATGAAGATCGCGAAACACGTTCAGGCGGTAGAACAGATCCTCGCGGAACGTGCCCTGCTCGATGGCCTGCTCCAGGTCCTTGTTGGTCGCGGCGATCGAGCCGGACGTTGACCTTGACGGTCTCCGTGCCGCCGAGCCGCTCGAACTCCCGCTCCTGCAGCACGCGCAGCAGCTTCACCTGCGTGGCGAGGTGCACGTCGCCGATCTCGTCGAGAAACAGCGTGCCGCCCTCGCGCCAGCTCGAAGCGTCCCTTCTTCCGGTCCTGCGCGCCGGTGAACGCGCCCTTTTCGTAGCCGAACAGCTCCGACTCGATCAGCGTATCGGGCAGCGCCGCGCAGCTGACCTTGACGAACGGCTTCTTGGCGCGCAGCGAGTTGTAGTGGATCGCGTGGGCGATCAGCTCCTTGCCCGTGCCGGATTCGCCGCGCAACGAGCACGGTCGTGTTCGTGCGCGCGACCTGCGCGACTGCTTCGTACACCCGCTGCATGGGGCCGCTGTTGCCGATGATGCGTCGAGAAGTCGTAGCCCTCGCGCAATTCCTGCTCGAGGTGCGCGTTCTCGGTCACCAGCCGCCGGTGCTGCGCGGCGACGAGCCGCTGCACCTTCACGGCCTGGCCGATCATCGAGGCCACGACGCCGAAGAACTTGGTGGAACGCTCGTAGTTGCGATCCGGCTTGAACTTCAGGTTGACGCCCAGCGCGCCGACACGCGGCGGTCGATCACGATCGGCACGCAGAAGAAGCTCGATTCCTCTTCGTGCGGATCTTCACGCGCCGACGCGCGAAAGACGAGCGAGGGTTCCTTCGTCACACGCGGAACCACGACGGAACGGCCGGACTCGACGACCTTTCCGATCACGCCCTCTCCGAGCGCGTACTGAATGTGATGCGACGGGCGATTCAGGCCGTGTGCCGCCTCGACGTGGAGCTGCTTCCCTTCCTCGTCCATCAGCACGACGAGACTGCGAGCCACCGCGTGACGGCGCGACAAGGTCTCGAGCACTTCCTGGATCCCGGTCTTCGCATTCAGCGTACTGGACAGCGCGTCGCCGATCTGCAGCAGCGTGCCAAGACGTTCGTGTTCGTTTGAAGGGCTGTCGGGCGGCGTGCTGCGGGTGGAAACCTTGGTAGTCGTCATCATCTCGATATTTGACAAAAATGTCGTTCGCAATCGTGCAGCGCACCGATTGTCCACCGCGTGCCCTCGTCACGTCAACGTGTAAGTTGCAAAAAACATGTATCTTCTGGAGCTAATCGACATGTGCTGAGCTTCTTGACCTGACACGAGTTGTTCCTCGACAGGCCATCTTCAGACAAAATTGTCGTATTTAACGAGGCGACATTTTCGAATCCCCGCGCGCATTGAACCGCTAAGGGATTGCGATCTCAGTACTTGCGCGGCCACGCGTCTCCATGGACGGCCATGGCTCCGGCCTTGCTCGAGGTGCCGGCAATGGCGGTCGTACAGACCGTCGTTCTCGTGGAGACCACCGTGATCCCGCTCGCGCCCGCGGCCCTCATCCTGAGTCTGTCAGCACTGGCTCTACATCCTGTCGCGTTGATCACCGGCTCGATCGCGTGCGATGAGCTCGCCCCGAACATCCGGACGACTCCGGATCTTCGAGCCGTCATCGAGCCACTCCTCGCGCGTTCGCCTACCCTGCGCGCGCAGTGCGCGAGAATCGCGGCCACGCCCAGGACGTACGTGACGCTCGAACTGAGCGTGGGCCCCTTCGCAAACCAGGCGCGTGCACGCGCGACCGCGCGCCGCTTTCAATCGGGGCTCCTCTTCGTCGACATCGAGATGCCCCCGGCCTCTCAGGAATTCGCGGAGCTTCTCGCACATGAGCTGGAGCACGTGATCGAGTTCATCGATGGAGTGGACTTCGAGACGCTCGCGAAGACGCGAAATGGTGGAATCGTTCGCTGCGGTTTGGCGGGCGCGTTCGAATCGGAGCGGGCCCATCGGGCAGGCCGCGCTGCCGCCGCTGAGAATCGAGTCGTGGCGTGGCACGCACGAGCCCTCGGCTCAACGACCCGAGCCCGACCGAAGGGTGCCCACGCCGCCGGTCACCCGCTGGCGAGTAACGTCCCCCCCCCGACCGTGCCTTGTATAACCCTCGACAACGATTACCCCAAACAAACTCTGTAGAGCCCCGAACGAACGTGACCCCGAACGAACCCTGTAGAACCTTCAGAACCCTGCAGAACCCAATAGAACCCAGTAGGGCCCAGTCCCTAGTAGAATCTACAGACCCGCCACCTCGCGGGAGAGCGAGGCCGTGTTGCGCGGGTACCTGGAGCTGCTGCGACCGGCAAACGTGGTCACAGCGATTGCGGATGTCCTTGCGGGATATGCTGTTGCGGGCCGATCGGCCATCCCCAGGCGCTACCCTGGCTGGTCGGCGCCACGATTGTGCCTGTATGCGGGCGGCGTGGTTCTGAATGATTTTTTCGATCGCGGCTGGACGCGATCGAACGGCCGGAACGGCCGATCCCGAGTGGCGGAGTCGCGGCAGCCAACGCGCGCGGCTCTCGGGACCACGCTGCTCGTCCTCGGCGTAGCTGCTGCGTCGCAGGCGACTCGCGACGCACTGTTCGTCGCGGTCGCCATCGCGGCGTTCGTGGTTTTGTACGACGCGCGCACAAAGCGGCATCCTGTTGCGGGGCCGATCAGCATGGGCCTCTGCCGCGGACTGAACCTGCTGCTCGGTGTCAGCGCGAGTTCCCGCCGCGTTGTGGGAGCCGCTGGCCCATCGGGTTGTTCGTCGGTCGTTTACATCGCGGCGGTGACCGCCGTGAGCCGCGGAGAAGTGCACGGTGGCCGCACCGTCGTCGCCACGGTGGCTTTGATATCGTTGGGTGGCGGTCGTGCTGGGTTGCTGTCGGGCGTCGTGGCCGGCGCGACGACCGGCAGACGATCGCGGCGAATCGTGCTCGTGGCCGCGCTCCGCGTATCGCGTGCTGCCTCCCTACTGGCGCGTGGTGAAGGATCCGCGACCCGCCGTGATACGAGGAGCCGTGAAAGCGGGCGTGCTCTCGCTGGTCCTGGTCGACTCGGCGATCAGCGCGTCGTTCGCCGGGCCCCTTTACGCGGCGGCCGTGCTGGTCACGGGCCTTGTAGCGGGCGCGCTCGCGCGACTGTTTTCGGTAACGTAGACGATGGATGTGATCCAGCAGGAGTTCCTGGTTCCGGTTCGCTATCCGGTCTATTTCACGACCGGTGTGTTCGAGCTGTCCAACGGTTTGCTTCGGGACATCGTGCTCAACGGGCGCGACGGTCAACCGGCCGACTTCGACCGGCGAGGACAATCTGCCGGCAAAGATGCTGGTCGTCCTCGATCGTGGAGTCGAACGGTCACATCCCGGGCTGGTCGACGCGATTCGCGCCTATTGCGAGGCGCATCGGTCGGCGCTTGACGCTGGCGGGACCCGTGCTCGTCGTGCCCGGGCGGCGAACCCATCAAGAACGAGCCGCGACATCTCGATCGCATCGTCGAAGCGATCAACGACGCCGCACTCTGCCGGCATTCCTACGTCGTCGCCATCGGCGGCGGGGCGTGCTCGACGTCGTCGGCTACGCGGCGGCGACCGCGCATCGCGGCGTGCGGCTGATTCGCGTGCCGACGACGGTGCTGTCGCAGGACGACTCGGCGATCGGCGTGAAGAACGGCGTCAACGCGTTCGGCAAGAAGAACTACCTCGGCACGTTCGCGCCGCCGTTTGCGGTCATCAACGACTTCGCGTTTTCTGCCCACACTCGTCGGATCGCGACTGGCTCGGCGGCATCTCCGAGGCGATGAAGGCCGCGCTGATCCGCGATGCGGCGTTTTTCGACGTTCCTCGAGCAGCACGCGGCCGCGCTCGTCGCAGCGCGATCTCCGACGATGGCGAAGGTCGTCCGCCGGTCGGCGGAGCTGCATCTGCGCGCACATCGCGACCGGCGGCGATCCGTTCGAGCTCGGCTCGTCGCGGCCGCTGGATTTCGGCCACTGGGCGGCGCACAAGCTCGAGCAACTGACCGATCACCGGCTGCGGCACGGCGAGGCGGTGGCGCATCGGCATCGCGCTGGACAGCACCTACGCGTACCTGGCCGGGCTTTCTGCCGGAGGCGGACTGGCGGCGGATCATTCGATCTGCTTCGCGGCGCTCGGCTCCCGTCTACGCTCCGGAGCTGGCCGAGCACCTGGCGACGCCGGACCATCCCGACTCGGTGCTGCGGCGGTCTGGCGGAGTTTCGCGAGCATCTGGGCGGCCGGCTGACCATCATGCTGCTCCGGGACATCGGCCACCCGTTCGACGTGCACGAGGTCGACACCGGAACGTTATGATCCGGAGCATCGAGATCCTGAGTCGCTGGAAGCCGAGCGCGTGGCGTCCGCGGCGAAGACAGCGTCCTGATCATGAAGACGCCACCTCCCGGCTGTCCACTCAGCGGCCCCAGCTTGTCGACGAGTACTTCATCGAGAACCGCAACCGCCTGCTCGAGATCGCGGCGTTTCTCGATCGGCTCGATCGCGCCGACCCGGCCTGGCGGTCCAGGATTTCCGGATGCGGGTGTTCCGCGACGCGGTGGACGCGCTGCGGGACGCCCGGAGACCGGCTCACTCGCATTCAGATGCTCCTGAGCGATCCGACGACCGAGCCGCTCGAGCGCGCTCGATCGGAAGGGCGCCATGGGCGCGTACGATCGCGTGCGGCAAGGGAGGCGCGCTCGATGAGGTACATCGATCACCACGCGCACATGGTCTCGCGCACGACCGACGACTACGCGCAGATGGCGCTGACGGGATGCGTCGCCGTGACCGAGCCGGCGTTCTGGGCCGGCTGGGATCGGAGCGCGGCGACGGCTTCGAGGACTACTTCCGGCAGCTGACGGAGTTCGAGCCGCGGCGCGCCGCGCAGTACGGCATCCAGCACTACACGTGGCTCGGCGATGAACCCGAAGGAATCGGACAATCGCGAGCTGTCGCGCGAAGTGCTGCAGCGGATTCCGAAGTTCCTCGAGCGGCCGACCGTGCTCGGCATCGGCGAGATCGGCATGAACCGCGTCACGCGCAACGAGATCGCGACCTACACCGAGCAGGTCGAGCTGGCCGATCGCGCACCGGCAGCTGATCCTGATCCACACGCCGCATCTCGAGGACAAGCTCAAGGGCACGCGCGATCACGATCGACGTGCTCCGCCGCTATCGCGATCTCGACCCGTCGCGCGTGCTCGTCGATCACGCCGAGGAGCACACGATCGAGATGATTCTCGAGCACGGCTTCTGGGCCGGGCTGACGCTCTATCCGCAGACGAAGGTCTCGCCGCAGCGCGCCGTCGACATGATCGAGCGGTACGGGCCGGAGCGGATCTGCGTCGCCGGCGCGTGCGACTGGGGCCCGAGCGAGCCGATCGCCGTGCCGAAGTTCGTCATGGAGATGCGCCGCCGCCGGCATTCCGGACGAGCTCATCCAGCGGGTGGTGCTTCGAGAATCCGGTGCGCTTCCTGAGCCAGTCGCCGAAGTTCAAGGTGCCCGCCGCCGCGGTGACCGCAGCCGGCGCGCGTCGGCTGACGCGGCCGGCCTTGCGAGCTCGATCCGGCCGGCTCCGCTCCATCTCACCTACTGCACGAACATCCACGCCGCGGACGGCTGGGCGGCGGTCTTCGCCAACGTCCGGCGCGGTTCGCGCCGGCGCTGAAGCAGCGGCTTCTCGCCGGCCGCGCCGTTCGGCATCGGCCTGCGGCTGTCGGCGCGCGACGCGCGCGAGCTGCTCGACGGCCACGGCTCGACGAGTTCCGTCGCTTTCTCGACGAGCGAAGGACTGTACGTCGCGATCATCAACGGCTTTCCCTACGGCGCGTTCCATCGGACGCCCGTCAAAGCCGAGGTCTACGCGCCGGACTGGCGCGACGAGGAGCGCGTCGCGGTACACGCTCGATCTGATCGAGATCCTCGCGCGCTGCTGCCGGACGGCCTCGACGGCGGCGTCTCGACGGCGCCGCTTGTCGTACAAGGCGTGGATGGCGGCCGGCACGCCGATCGACCGCGAGCCGTTCGGCCGAAACGTCGTCGGGCGTCGCCGAAGCGCTGGTGCGGGTCGCGGCAGGAACGCGGACGACTCATCCATCTCGACATCGAGCCTGAACCGGACTGCGTCCTCGAGACGACCGACGAGACGATCGCGTTCTTCACGCAGCGCTGCTGCCGATCGGGGCGCCCGCTGGCTCGCGCAACTCGGTCGGCGCATGCCAGACCAGGCACGCGCGCACCTCGTCGACCACGTCCGCGTCTGCTTCGACTGCTGTCATTTCGCGGTCGAGCACGAAGACCCGCGTCGCGGCGCTCGATCGCTGCGGCGGCCGGGCGTCAAGGTCGGGCGCGTGCAGCTGAGCTCGGCGCTCAGGTGCGCGTTCCCGGGCGATCGGGACGGCGTGCGCCGAGCCATCGTCGAACGCCTGCGGCCGCTTCGCCGACGCGACCTACCTCCATCAGGTCGTCGAACGCGCGCAGGACGACGCTGCGCCACTTCCCCGATCTCGACGTCGCGCTCGATCGCGAGCGCCTCGCCGGCGGCCGCGAGTGGCGCATTCATTTCCATGTCCCGCTGTTCGCCAGCGAGTACGACGGCCTCGGACTCGACGCAGGACGACGTCCGCGAGGTGCTCGACGCTGGCGCGGCGACGCCCGTTCACGCGGCACCTCGAAATCGAGACCTACACATGGGACGTGCTGCCCGGCGGGCTGAAGATCGATCTGCTGGACTCGATCGCGCGGGAGTACCGGTGGGTGTTGAATGAGTTCAAATGAGAGTTTCCACCAGTTGCCAGTTGCCAGTGGAGAGCACAAGAACGAAAAACTGGAAACTCGGAATGAAACTGGAAACTGGGAACTGACACGTTTCACCCATGCACAAGACCGCCGTCCTGAACGTCGTCGGTCTGACGCCTTCGCTCCTCGGCGATGCGATGCCGGCGCTCTCCACATGGGCGCGGAGCGGAACATGGCGCGGATCAAGTCGGCCTTTCCAGCGGTGACCTGCTCGGCACAGT
>CAVRYD010000002.1:0-623205 GCA_963725335.1 uncultured Acidobacteriota bacterium
TATCGCCTCGTCCCCGCGCCGCACGGCGCGGAGGAGCGCACACGCCACCCCATGGCGCGCTTGCGGGCAACCGTCAGTCATCGATCGCCGCGAACGTGCGGGACAGTGAACTGTCCGAGGTCAGCTCGGGCCCAGCGCCTGAGCCGTCAACCGAGCCGCTGAATCCGAGGGCGGCTCCGACGATGCGGTCGGTCCCCGCCAATGGCGGCAGCCGATCGCCCCTTCCGACAACACCCTCGGCAACTGAGGGGCCTCCGCCATGGAACCGCGAGACGTCGTTGCAGGACCAATCATCGAGCCGCGCTGGCTCGACGTGGACACTGCGGCTCAGTACCTCTGTATGAGCCGGCATGCGCTCTATCACCGTATCAGTCGTCGTCAGATTCCATTCGTTCGGAGCGGTCGGATCATTCGATTTGACCGACAGGCACTCGATCGCTGGATGAGCAAGGGGGTGCGCAATGGCTTTGAGGAAGCGAGGAGGGATCTGGTACTTCCGGAAGACGATCAACGGTCAGCTGTTCCGCGAGTCCACCGGGTTCGCGGACAAGAAGTCGGCGGAGCGGCGCGCGTCCGAGATCGAGCACGACATTCGGGCTGGGATTCACGGATGGAAGAGCACAATTCCGAGCTTTGCTGACTGGTGGGCCGTGTATCGCGCCACGTACACGCCGCAGAAGTCAGCCAGGAACCGTGACGCCCAGATCGTCGCGCACTTCCTGCCGCACTTCGGCGCGAAGCGGCTCGACGAGATCTCGAAGTCCGACATCGTCCGCTATCTGAATTTGCGGCGGACGCAGATGACCGGCAATCCCGGCCACAAGAAGCGTCGACTCGTTTCGGAGAGCACGGTTCGCCGTGAGCGTGGCCTGTTGCAGTCAATCTTCGAGAGGGCCATCGACGAAGGGCACGACATCCGCAATCCGTTCCGCGGCATCAAACGCGGAAAGGACAAGGCACGCGGACTCGGGTGTTGACGCTCGACGAAGAGACGCTGCTGCTGGAAGCGCTTCATCCACGTTTCCAGCGGTTCGCCAGGTTCGCGCTCGGGACCGGCTGCCGTCTCGACGAGATCCGCGGCATCGGTGCCGAGCGCGACATCGACTGGCTCCGCGGAACGGTCCACGTCATTGGCAAGTTCCGTAAGGAGCGTGACGTGCCGATGCAGCCGGACGCGCGCGCTGCGCTCGAGGAGCAGCTCGAGGCGGACGGCAAGCTATGGACCCAGAACCCGCAGAGGCTGCGCGAGGTCCTCGCCGAAAGCGCGGTGCGCGCGAAGATTCCTCGATCACACCTCACGCGCTGCGCCACACGTTCGGGACGCGATGGCTCCAAGCGGGCGGCGACATCTACAAGCTCTCGAAAATCCTCGGGCACTCGAGTGTCGCCGTCACCGAAGCGCATTACGCACATCTGCTGAAGGAAAATCTCGTGGCCGCGAGTCAGCAGGTCAAGATTCCAGTCGCACCGAGAGGCACAGGCAACGTCGTGCGAATGCCTCGACGTCGTGCGCAGGCGAGCGGTGCGTGAGATGCGGTCCGCTTCTTCGCCTTCGCTGGCCGTGAACAACATCGCATCGCCGAGGGGGTGGTCCCAAAAGTGGGCCCACGAATTTTCAGATGCTGCAAATCATTCGAGAATCAGCACTTCGAAAGCTCTCCCGGGCTTGCCTTGGGCGCAGGGGGTCGCTGGTTCGAATCCAGTCGCCCCGACCACTTTTAGCTTCCGGGGTGACACCGGGGGTGACAGCCTCACGCCATCTCGTACGACTTTAGCAACCGCTCCACGCGCGCTCCGCGGCTCGTATGAGGCGCTTTCATGCACTCGTGCTCCAAGACCGCAGCCACTTCACGCAGCAGCATGCGGCACGCTTCGGCCTTCATTGACCGCGGCGATGTCGGACTTGATTTCGAGGAACCGCCAGCTTTCGTCGTCGGGGCGCGCGATTCCGTCAGCGTGACGGCAAGACTCGGAATGGCGTAGTTTCAGCTACACGTCCAGATGTGGCGCGACGCACTCGTCGAGCACGGCCAATCTTCTTGTGTCGAGCAGATCGTCAGATCCCGGGTCCATCGTTGATGATCGAGTTCTGACGATTTGAGCCGCGCTTGGTGCGCCTTTGGTGCCGGCCTGGCGCGCCGGTCGCAAACGCCAGACGAAGGCTCAACGTCATACGGCGCCCTCTGACTCAGACGGCTGTGCAGTGCGTTGATCCTCTGAGATCTCAAGACGCTCGACTTCTTCCGCCGCGATTATCACGATTTAGTAAAACCGGTTATCGAGCTATGCGGACGATCCCCAGCGTCGCCTTCGCCCTTCAGTTCCCCTAACGACATGACCTCGGGGTGCTGTTTCGCGGGGTCAAGCGGCGAATCGTAGTACTCACCGATCACGCGGGCGACGATTCGCTCATACGGCATCCCATTGTCGGCGTAGGCGCAAAAAGATGCGGCCCTTGATAGTAACCGTCTCCGTCTGGATCGATCTCGCGGATGTTCCGCCGTGGGATCTCACCGAGCACCCAAACCTTTGCGATTCCCGGCGTTAGCGTCATGCAGCAGGCGATGACAAATGGGACACAGCGGGATGAGGTTCTTGAGCGAATCGCAGCCGTTCCTAGCCTCAGACAGAAGCTGTCGCTTAGTTTGTGCCGTTATCGCCACTGAAAGGGCGCAGTGTAACGGAAACATCGACACTGGGTACCAGCGCGCCGCGGGCGAGAGTCACGGTGGCCTCAACCCCTGTTCTTCGCACGCAGCGTGCGGAGCACGAGATACGGCGACCGTTGGCGCGACGGGTTGCGATGGGACTGGTGACGAATCGCCTTCGAAGTCGCCGTCGGACTGCGATGATCTAGGGACGATCTCGAACTCCCGACCTGTCGAGACATCGCCGGCAAGCAGGGACCGCAGAGGCGTCCTGGATCAGTCATGTCGGCTGTCACCGTGCGTCAAGGCGGGCCGACTGGGTCCGGACGGATTGTCGATAACCGACGGTGAGCTGAGCGGCCGGCCGAAGATCCTGAGCAGACTGGCACAGCGGATGGCTACCTTCTCGGCTGATACCGCATCGCCACCGCCCCCGAGCCGAACTCCAGCCGGTCCACGAGCTTCAAGTCGACACGCTTTGAGAGTCCCGCGAACAACGTCGGCCCGTGGCCCGCTAGCCTGGGGTGCACCACGAACTCGTACTCATCGATCAATCCCAGCTCCGCCAACGCCAGCGGGAGCGTCACGCCGCCCGTGAACAGTCCCTTGCCCGGTTCCTGCTTGAGCTGCTCAACGGCCTGCCCGAGATCCCCGCGGATGAGCTCCGCGTTCCAATCGACCCGGTCCAGGGTGCTCGACACGACGTACTTCTTCGCCGCGTCGATCGTCCACGCGAAGGGTTCCGTCCAGTCAGGCATCGCCACCGTCCGGGTCGACAACCGCCACCCCGCCTCCATCATTTCGTAAGTCACGCGGCCAAAGAGAAGGGCATCGGCTTGGACGATGTTTTCCATCGCGTGACGATGCAAGTCTTCGTCCGCGATCATTTCCCGATGATCGCAGCACCCGTCCAATGTGACGTTGATGGAATACCGAAGGTCGCATTGCGTTAGCGTATCGCGATATTCACAGCTCTCTTTCAGCAAGGCGTCGGAACTCGTCAGGGACGGAGCGCACACCCCGCATCGTTGACCCATAATCGACCGCTTGTCCTCCGAAACGCTTGCGGATCGCATCGACGGCCCGGTCTGCGCGCGATCGCGCCAGGCCTTTCTTTGTGCCAGGACGGCGTCCTTCGTCGGCAAGCCCGAGCGGCAGCTCCAGTTGCACGATCGCATGCGCTTCGAGATGTGAGACGGAGATCGCCAGCAGCGAGATCGTCCTCTCGTCACGGTGATCCGCAAGGACGCCGCGCACCAAGTCCTCGGCGATCTCAGCGAGCGCCCTCGTTGCAGAAATCGGCGCTGACAGCGTGAGCGCGCGCGTGACCGAGCGCAAATCGGCAAAGCGCACGCGGACCGTGATCGTCCGGCCCGCCAGGGATTTGGCGCGGAGCCGCGCGCCGATGCGGTCGGCGAGATGATGGAGCGTCGGTTTGAAGACGCGTTCGATCGCAGGCCGTCGTCCGAGCGCCGATTGTGCGCCGGCGGAGCGCGCGCGCCGGCGCGTCTGGATTTGCCGCGGATCGCGGTTCCACGCGAGTGCCGTCAACTTTCTTCCCGCCGCGTGCCCAAGCAATCGCTCCACGGACGCAGGAGAGCTCTCAGCCAATTGACCGATGGTGGTGACGCCGATCTTGGCGAGCCGCGCCTCGGTGGCGGGGCCAACGCCCCACATCAGCGCGACGGGCAGGTCGTGAAGGAACTCGAGTTCAGTATCTGGATCGACGACGACTAATCCATCCGGCTTCGCGACCTGCGATGCGATCTTGGCCAGGTGCTTGGTACGCGCCACGCCGATTGACATCGGCAAGCCAAGCTCGGCGCGCACGCGAGCCCGAACCGTCCTGGCGATTTCTGCCGGCGAACCGAAGAGATGCGTGCACCCTGCAACGTCGGCGAAGGCCTCGTCGATGGAGATGCGCTCGATGGCAGGCGTGAAATCGCTCAGGACTCCGATGGCGGCGTCGCCGAGCCGTTGGTATTCGTCGAAATGTCCGCCGACAAAAACGAGGTCGTGACAGAGTTGCCGCGCGCGCCGTCCAGGCATGCCGCTTCGTACGCCGAAGGCCCGCGCTTCATAGGAGGCCGCGAGAACGACGCCGCCGCCGACTGCAATCGGCTTGCCGCGCAGGCGAGGGTCAAGTAACTGTTCGACCGAAGCATAAAAGGCGTCGAGGTCCGCGTGGAGAATGGTGGCTGTGGAACCCATGTCGTTGACTCCTCGCCCTGGACCCTCACTGCCTGATGGCGTACTGGACGACCGTCTCGCAGTGGGTGTATGCCCACACGTCGACTGCGGAGAGCCTGTCCGTCCATCGGTCGACCATCTGCCAGCCACGCATCACACCCGCCACAGCGCAGACGCGAGTCGCGACTCGTCGAGTGCCGGTCCGACGCCCAGGCGCAGCGCCACTGGAGCGCCAGCTGCAATCAACCGCTTAAGCTCCGTAGTCAATACCCGTAGGCGATCGAACGAGCCGAGATCCAGCCTATCACATTCGCTTTTTGTTCGCCTCTTAGGCTGTACCGGCGGTATTCGGTGCAACTGACCGCCAAAAAGTGTTTCGTCTGGACCGTAGTGATGGGGCTGCTCGCGGCACGCCAGGCAGAAATGGCCGAAGCAGTTGTGAGCTGATCGCGCTTGCGTTCTCGCATCGCCATGATCGATTCCCTGGCTCTCGCGCGGGGAGTCATAGCCAGAGGACGACGCGTTCGGGCCGTTTAGGCGTGATGGCGTTGCGCCGGGGTTACATCCGTACGGCGCTCGACGGGCTCCTGCTCCACGCACACGGGGGCTGACTCCGGAATGCCTTCAGGTCCGCGTTTTCTGAGCGCAGGGGTTACTTGGGGCTTGCGGGCGGAACGACCAGGGGACGCCCCAAGGATGTGCAGCGGTCTCCTGAACCGTTGCGTTCTCTGCCGAGCTTCCCCCTTCTGAGTTGGGCCGCGACCCTGCCGCCCGTCGAGGCGCTGTGGCCCGGAGAATTGACGGGATAGATGTGCGAACGCTTGAAGGAGCACGCTTGGAAAGCGATTCGGGCGACGCCCACCGAGTGATGCCGAAGGACTCCTTTTGCGCATGCGATCGAACGGTTTACGACGCTAAGATGTGCCTCGATGTGAATCCGTAAACCGTAGTATTCGTCGTCAGTCTCGACCCCACCTTGCACAGTTCTTACACAATTACCGCGCTCAGTTGTTAATCACCGCCGATGCGGTCTCTCCACAGCCCGCCGGCTCATCGAACTCCGAGTCCCTTCCATCCAAGTAATAGCTCCTCTGCTAGCCGTGACGTTCCTCCCCGATACGGCGCTCCAGCCGAGCGAGGGTTCCAGCTCCCTCTGCTGGCCTGAAAGGCCTGCGCTCCCGTGTTGATGGGCGACGGATGCGGCATGTCTGGCCCCGCGCCAGATCGACCGACGCCCACTCAGCGCGCGTTGAAGTGGACGATCTTCCTCGCTGCAACGGGTGGCGGCTTGACGGGCGTGGGTCGTCGAGTCATATTACTTCTATGGCACTCTCGAGGAAGAAAGCGACCACCATCGCCCTGGATCCGGAGGATGATCGGCTGCTCTCCCGGGCTGCGCGCGAGCGTGGGGTCTCGCGTTCAGAATTCATCCGACAGCACCTCGCCCTGGTACTCGAGCAGGTACCGACGGCATCCCAGGCCGCGAAGCGCGGGCATCGTCCGAGCGCTGACGGAGCGCGGCGACGAGCGCGAGCTGTTCGGTGCCGGCCGGTAGCGCGGCTGCGCTCATCTGCGATACTGGTGCGCTCATCGACTACCTCGTCGAGAGCGCGGCAGACCACAGGCTCTTTCGCAACGCCATCAACCAGGCACGCACCCGCTACGTCCCTGGTCTGGTACTTGCCGAAGTCGACTACTTCCTTCGCGATGAGCGCCAGGCGATGCACGTGTTCATGCAGGATCTCGCCAGAGGCGCCTTCACCTACGCGCCGCCGACCGTTGGTCAGCTCTCACGTGCGATGGAAGTGGACCGACGCTTCGCGGATATTGGCCTGGGCCTCGTCGATGGGTCGGTTGTAGCGCTCGCCGAGTCTCTCGGCATCCGTCGTCTGGCCACGCGCGACGTGCGTCACTTCGCAGCCGTTCGACTGCGTGACGGCCGCCCCTTCGAGTTGGTGGTTCGTCCGACCAATCCCGACCAGTCCTGACTCCAGGCCCAGCAGCAGCAACCGCCCGTTTTCGCAGCCAGCGGCCCACCGTCTGGTGAGGATCGGAATGAAGCGGCATCCAGGGATGGCGTTACGCCACCGAAAGATAGTTTGGGACCCCGAATTCGATCGGCGGGGTCCCAAGAGGCGCGATTTATTGCGGGCGGCTGCGCCGTACGACGAGCGTGGAGTAGACGGTCGGATTCTGGACCATGACCTTCGGATGCTGTGGTTTACGTCGTTACCTCCCGGTGAGGCGCCCGTCACCTCCCGTGCATTGACCTCGGCCGCGTGCCGGCCTGATATTCGGCGGCATGACTCCAGTTTCCCTTGACGTCGCATCGGAATCTCGACGCCCCACACACCCGCGACCGTCCGCTGCGGGGCGGTGGTTCTACGTGGGTGTGGCGGCGGTGGCATGCGCCGTATGCGTGGCTGGATTTGCGCCGTCGCTCCTCGACGGCTCGCGTCGGAACGGCCCGATGACGCCGCTGGTCATGGTGCACGCGGCGTTTGCAGCGGCGTGGGTCGGACTGTACGTCGTGCAGGCAACGCTAGTTGCCACAGGACGCGTCGGCGCCCACAAGGCACTCGGAACCGGATCGGCGATCGTTGCGGCGGGTGTCGTGGTCACCGCGTGGCAGGCCGGTGTCGCCATGGCGCGGCGCGGCTACGACCTGAGCGGCGATCTGAGTGCCGGGCCAGGCGGCGCGATGGCGCAGACAGTCTTCACGTTCGGCAACGGCGTCATCTTCGGCGTGCTGGTCTGTGCCGCTCTCGTCCTGCGTCGCCGACCGCAGGTGCACAAGCGGCTGATGACGCTGGCGGTGATTCAACAGCTGATGACTGCGCCCCTCACGCACATCGCCGGATATTGGCGAGTGCCGATTCCAATCCCTCTGTGGAGTGTGGGCGTGCTGCTCGTGATGATCGTGCACGATCGGCGCACAAGCGGTCGGATCCATCCCGCGTCGCTCTATGGCGGCTTCGCGCTGATCGTCGCCGGGGCTGTTCAGTTCGCCGTGATTGGGCCGAGCAAGCCCTGGCAGGATTTCGTCGCCTGGCTGGCGAGTTGAGTTATGGCCGGCGTTCGCTGATCCAGACGCCGCCTGTCTGCTCCACCACAGGCAGCACCACGCGGTTTCTACTGAGGCCGACCTCGAGCGCGCGGATATCGGGTAGAAGCTGCGCCGCGGGGCCGGTAAAGCCGGTCTCCCGCCGGGGCGCGCCGGAGGGGCGACCATGAGCGCGGTCGAACGGTATCGACCACAAGTTGATGAGCCCACCGTTGTCCGAGGTGAAGTAGATCGCGCTGCCGTCGGCGGACCAGCGCGGCTTGTCCGCGTTGAAATCGTCACCTGTCAGGATCGTCCACGCGGCCGGTTCGCCGCCGTCGGCGCGGACTACCGCCAGCCGGGCTCTCGGTGCCCCGGGCACCCCTCCCGCCCGAAAGGCCACCCATTGTCCGTCGGGCGATATCGACGGTTGACTCAACGTGCCGGTCGCCGTCGCAGTAATCACACGAGCGGACCTCTCTGCCGATGGCGCGTCCGACACGCTCAGCATCACGATGGCGGTGTGTCCTGGCTTGTAGCGCCGGCTGGTCGAGATCAGGAAGCGATCATCGGGCGTCCAGCCCGCCGCCTGCTCCAGCGCGTCGACCGTGACCGGCGACGTCAGCGGCGATTCCCGGTTCGTCGCGAGATCGCGCAAGACGATCTGCTGTTGAGCCGTCGTGGCCGAGGTTCGCGTCACCAGAGTGTAGGAGAGACGTGTGCCCTCACTGCTCCAGCGCGGGAAGAGCATCACTCCTCGGTCATCGTCCAGCACGCGCCGCGTCTGTTCCTGTCCGGTTGACATGTCGCGCGTCACGAGCTCGCGCTGTTGGTGGCTGGCGGGACGCGCGAGCGTGAAGACCAGCTGTTCCCCGTCGCGGCTGATGTCCGGCGCCTCCGTATGGACGGCCTCCGCAGTGAGCGCTGTGCGCGTATTCTCCTGAAGCTTGCCCGCCGCGTCGAGCGCGTACGACCACAGACGCGCGGCACGTCGCGACGCACCGAACGCCAGCCGTCGGCCGTCGCCTGTGATGCTAAAGTTGCTGGCTTCGATCGATGTCGTCAGCGGGAGTGGACCCGTGACGATCCGGCGGGCGTTGCGATCGACACCGATCCGCCACACGCTCCTGAAGCCCTGCACGTTCCCGATGAAGAAGATGGCATTTTCTCCAGCTACCCAGCGGATCGGCTCACCGCCTTCTACCGACAACTTGAGTTGGAGAAAGCGGTGCGCGACCGCGGCGTCCACCTGCCAGGTCTCGACCTCGCGGCCTTCGACATCGATGCTTTCCGCCGATGGAATGAACGGGCCGGCGAGACACGTCAGCACGACGATCTCGCCGGGCGCCAGCCATCCGAAGGCGCCGGGCCACGTCCCCGACAAAGGCCGCACGGCGCCGGTCCGGCCGACGGCGTGCAGTCCGGTATTCGCGCCGCCGAGGACGGATCGCGCGAACACGATCGTCGCGCCGTCCGGCGACCAGGTGGGACGAAAGCCGAAATCGGCGAGCCGCTGTTCCGGTCCGCCATTGATCGGCGCGACATAGATGCCGCCGCCGGCACGCTCCGAGCGAAAGACGACCGAGTTTCCGTCGGGAGACCAGTCGGGCTGCCAGTCGTCGGCGGCGTCCGTGGTGATGCGTATGGGACGACCGCCCGAAATCCGCCGCGTATAGATGTCGAACTGGCCTGAGACATTCGCCGCGTAGGCAACCGACTGGCCGTCCGGCGAAAAGACCGGTTCCGTCTGCAGGCCATCCTCGAACGTCAGACGCAGCGGCGCCCACTCGGCAGCGTCACCGTTCTTATCCGGCGACAAGGCCACGAGGGCGGCGTAGAGCGCCACCGCCGACAGCGTTGCGCCCAGTGCGATCCAGGATCGGACGTTTGTTCGACGAGCGGCCGCGGCAGGAGGAATAGGGCTATTTTCCGGTGCGAGCGGAGGAATCAGCGGTGCGTCCCCGGCAATGCCGCTACCCTCCTGTACCGGCGTGCTGCGGACCCGTGCGACGAACCGGTAGCCCTTTCTCGGGAGGGTCTCGACGAACTTCGGCCGATCGGCGGAATCGCCGAGCGCATTGCGCAAGCGGCGGATGGCGCTGTTCAACCCATGGTCGAAATCGACGAAGCTGTCGGCGGGCCACAGGCGCTCCCGCAGCTCGTCACGTGTGACGAGGTCGCCAGAGCGCTCCAAGAGCGCCGTCAGGACCTGGGCTGACTGCTCGGCGAGGCGGACCCGGCGTTCGGACTTCCGAAGCTCACCCGTCAGCAGGTCGAAATGGAATTGACCGAACGTGACGTGTCGAGAGGTACCCAAAAGCTGCCTCAACGCCGCTCTACGCCCGCCTTGTCGCGCGAAACGCCAGCGTCATGTGGCCGCTCACGAAGCTGACGATGTTGTCGATGGAAAAGATCAGCATCTCGGTGGTCCGCTGCCGCACCGGGCACTTTGATCGAGTGCTCCTCGAGCTTGGTCATCCTACCTTCCGGACATAAGGGGGATCAACCGGCTTGGATCTCGGGACACCGCGGCGGCCCGTTGCCAGGAAAGCCGCCGCACCCGAGATCCCTTTCGCAACGATCGACTCGAAGCGTCACGCCACGCGGTCGAGTGGTCGTCAATTCTCGGCGTCTGACCTGATCACCGCAGCGAGTGTGGGAACCTGACTCATCCTTGGTTCTCGCCGGGCTCGCTGCCAACCGTAATCGGCTACTTCTACTCAACGACGGTCGCACACGCAATCAGTTCGATCGCGTCCCTAACCCTTTCGGGCGGATCACGAAGTACCGTGCCACCACTTGCTCAACTTCGACGTCGCGCATCGATGCATTGGCAGCGAGGATGCCGGCGCAGTAGAAACACAGGCGGACCACAACCGAGAATCGCCGTAAGTGATCGCACGACATTGCGAGGTCTTACACAATTTTTCCGACCCGCGTCCTCCGTCCGTTCAAAATGCTGAATACAAAGATGATCGCGTCTGCGCTAGTGAGAACGCCGACGTGTGCGATAATCTCCTGCAGGCCGCTCGCAAATCGTTGATTTTAAAGACGGAGAGATGTCCGAGTGGTTGTCCGCCTTCGCGGCATTGCCGCTACGGCGAGACATCGCGCCGTAGCTCGCGCCGAACTCAGACGCGAGCGGAGGCGGATGAAGGAGCACGCTTGGAAAGCGAACACTGATTCCATTCCGATCGAGCTGATCCACTCCGGACAGACCCCAAGGACCTACATCGCGCTCCCACGTTCTCGCGATCCGCTCGAAGCATCACTGGACGCGCGAACGCATCGGGGCGTGGGTCGCCGACCCGACGTGCCGCAAGACGAAGCACACGCCCATCACTGATGGGTCACTTCCGTTGACGGCTATTCCGCGCGCAGCGCGGCGCACGGGTCGATCCGTGTCGCGCGGCGCGCGGGCAGCCATGCCGCCATCAGTCCCACCGCCATCAGCAGCAGCGTGACGATCGTGAACGCGATCGGATCGGTCGGCGTCACCCCGAACAGGAACCTCTGCAGCACGCGAGTCGCGCCGGCGGCCCCGGCGAGGCCGACGATCAGGCCGGCGACGACGATGCGGAGCGCGCGCGTGAGCACGAGGCGGAGCACGTCGCGGCGTTCGGCGCCGAGCGCCATGCGGACGCCGATCTCGCGGCGCCGCTGCGTCACCGCGTAGGCCATCAATCCGTAGATGCCGCACGTCGCGATCAGCGTCGCGGTCATCGCGAACAGCGCCAGCAGCCACATCCGGAAACGCGGCGGCGCCACCGACGCGGCCACCGCTTCGTCCATCGTCACCGTGCCCTCGATCGCCAGATCGGGCGCGGCGCGGCGAATTTCCGCGCGGATGCCTTCGACCACGCTGGCGGGCGTGGCCGTGCGCGCGACGAACGACACGAACCGCACGAACCCGCCGCGCTCCTGCTGGAACGGCACGTAGATCATTGGCTGCACGTCCCGATCGAGTCCCCTCTGACGGATGTCCGCGACCACGCCCACCACCGTCAGCCACTCGCCGCGATCGCTCAAGCGCACGCGCCGGCCGAGCGCCTCGTCCGGCCCCGCCGGAAAGTATTCGCGCACGATGCGCTCGCTGACGATCGCCACTTTCGGCGCGGCCGCCGTGTCCCGTGCGGTGAAATCGCGTCCCGCCAGCAGCGGAATCCCCATGGTCTTGAAATAGCCCGAGTCGATCTTCGGCGTGCCGGCATAGAGCTTCGGCTTCGGCTGCCCCTCGATGTCGAAGTCGCCTTGGATGAACATCATGCCGAACGGCGGTGAGTTGATCAGGCTCGCGGACTTCACGCCCGGCAGGTACTGGATGCGATCGAGCACGCCGCGCGCGAACGCATGGATGCGCTCGGGCTCGTCGTAGAGGCGTTCGGGCAGCGTCACCCTGACGGTCTGCACGACGCCGTCGCGGCCGCTCGATTCGAAGCCGGGCGACACCGACGTGAGACGCACGAAGCTGTGAATCAGCAGGCCCGCGCCGATCAGGAGGACGAGCGTCATCGCGATCTGCGCGGCGACCAGCAGCGTCCGCAACCGCTCGCCCTGACGGTCGCCGGTCGTGCGCGCGTCGCCGGCGTGCAGCGCGAGCCCTTCGCCAAACGTGGCCCCGCTGACGCGCAGCGCCGGCACGAGACCGATCAGCAGAGTCGAGACGAGCGACAAGCCGAGGCAGAACGCCATCACCCGCGCGTCGATCACGATGCCGCCGAGGCGTGGAAGCGCGAATTGCGGCACGAGCGGCAGCGTGACGCCGATCGCGATCTGCGCGAGCATCACGCCGAGCGCCGCGCCCAGCAGCGACAACACGACCGCTTCCGTCAGCAACTGACGCACGATCCGCCGGCGTGCCGCGCCGAGGGCCATGCGTACGGACAGTTCGCCGCGGCGCGCGGTGAGGCGCGCCATCTGCAGGTTCGCGACGTTGACGCAGGCGATCAGGAGCACGAACGACACCGCCCCGAGCAGGATCAGCAGCAGCCTGCGCACCGACGCCGTGCCGTACTCCTGCAAGCCGACCGCGCGCGCGAGCGTGCGGACGTTCGGCGCGAGTGCGCCTTCGGTCCCGAGTGCGCCGGCGGGCACGATCGACGAATCGTTCGCCAGCGCCGTCAATTCCGCTTCGGCGCGTTCCTGCGTCACGCCTGACTTCATGCGGCCCAGCAGGAAGAGAAACCTGTTCCTGCCGGTGTCGCCGGGCCAGCGATTGGGCAGAAAGATGTCCGCTTCCGGCAGCGCCAGCGCGCCGTTCCCGACCACCGGCCTGAAGCTGAAGTCCGGCGGCAGCACGCCGACGATGGTACGGGGGAGGCCGTCGATGGTGATGGACTGTCCGACGATCGCCGGATCGGCCTCGAGCGAGGTGCGCCACAGCCGATCGCTGACGATCGCGGTGCGATCGTCGTCTGGCGCCAAGGCACCGGTGAGGAACGCGCGGCCGCGCGCGGGCGTGACGCCCAGCGTGGCGAAGAAATTCGGACTCACGTCGACCGCGCTCAACTGCAGCGGCTCGCCGCGTCCGGTGAGCGGCGCGTCGATCGGGGCGTAGGCCGCGAGATGATCGAGCGTGGTGACGCGCGGGCGCAGCGCCTCGTACGAGAAGGGCGCCCAGGTCCAGAACGTCTTGACGCCCCTCTCGGTCTGCTGCGCTGACGAGACGATGACGAGGCGATCGGGATTGAGATACGGCAGCGGACGCCAGAGTACGCCGTAGGCGACGGAGAAAATCGCGGTGTTGAGGCCGATGCCGAGCGCGAGCATGGCGAGGGCGGTGAAGGTGAACGCCGGATCGCGCCGGATCAATCGCAGCGCGTGACGCACGTCCTGCGCGAAGGTTTCGACCGTCGCGAAGCTCCACGGTTCGCGCGACTGTTCGCGCAGCCGCAGCGGATTGCCAATCCGCCGCCGCGCGGCCGCCCGCGCCTCGTCGTCGCTCATGCCATCCGCCTCCGCGAGGGCGTGCGCCTTCATCTCCTCGTGAAAGCGCAGCTCGTCTTCCAGATCCCGATCGAACTGATTCCGCTGGAAGAAGAACAGCAGACGTCGGAGCACAGAACCCACGGCACCCTCCTGAGAGTCAGGACACCAGAACGTATTTCGTCAATCGCCGTACCCTCACAGCCATCGCGAACGAGCGGCAGCGAGTGAGCCACGCGATCGGAGCGAGCCGCCGGCGAGCGAGAGCGCGTGTCGGGGAGTCCGAGGGGCGCAGCCTCTCGGATAAGACTACGTCGTCTTCATCACGCGCCTGATCGCGCCGAACATCTGGGAGAATCGCGATTCCTCGACGCCGAGCTGCTTCTTCCCGGCCGTCGTGAGCGTGTAGAAGCGCGCTCGCCGGTTGTTCGCCGAAATCTTCCACTCGGCCAACACCCATCGCTTGACGAGCATCCGCTGCAGCGCCGGATACAGCGATCCCTCTTCGATCGTCAGCACGTCCGCCGACAGCATCTGGATGTGCTGCGCGATGCCGTAGCCGTGCATCGACTCGATCGACAGCGTCTTCAGAATCAACATCTCGAGCGTGCCCGGAAGCAGCTCGTTCTTGCTCTTCGTCTTAGCTTCTTTCATCAGATACTCTTTGCATAGACGAACTATGGAAGTGGGAAGTTTCCTCCCTTTGGGGAGAGGCTGTCAACTGTTGGCGTTTGGCGTTATCCGAAGCAGATGACCTGGCCGTCGGCCGTGGCGACAGATAACCGTCCTGAGGCGCCAGAATCGGAGGCACCGGCGCGCTCTCGAATGGAGCTGGAGTCAAAGCGCCGCCCGTCGTCAGCCGCGTCGGGCCGCCTCGATGGTGGCGACGTCGATCTTCTTCATCGACATCATCGCCTCGAAGGCGCGCTTGGCCTCGGCGCCACCGGCCGCCAGCGCGTCGGTCAGCGCGCGCGGGGCGATCTGCCAGGAGAGGCCCCAGCGGTCCTTGCACCAACCGCACGCGCTTTCCTGGCCGCCATTGCCGACAATCGCATTCCAGTAGCGGTCCGTCTCCGCCTGATCGTCCGTGGCGATCTGGAAGGAGAACGCCTCGCTGTGCTTGAACGCCGGGCCGCCGTTGAGACCGAGGCAGGGAATGCCGAGGACGGTGAACTCCACCGTCAAGACATCGCCGGCCTTGCCGCTCGGGTAGTCGCCAGGTGCCTTGTGGACAGCGGTCACTTCACTATTCGGAAAGGTGGCGGCGTAGAACCGCGCCGCGTCCTGCGCGTCCTTGTCGAACCAGAGGCAGATCGTGTTTTTCGGTTTCATGTGTCCTTCACCCTCTTCCGGAACATCGTGAGCTCCCAGCTGTTGGATCGCTCATCGTGGCGGACGACGTCAGCGAACGGGTTTCACGTCTTTCGGCCTCGCGATCGGCGGCGCAGGATCGCCAACGGCACGAGGACTGCCGCGAGCACTCCGAGATGCGCCATCACGACGACCGCAACGGCACTGGAACCCACGCCAATCACGATCCCTGCGACGGGCACAGCTTTGTACAAGACGAGTGACCCACCGATGATGACAACGGCAGTGACCAGCAACCAGAAATGGCGGCGACGTTCGGTCATTCGCTTGTGCATGCTTCCGGACGGATCGTTCCCTCCTTCTCGGCGAGAACGAAATGCAGATTGTTCATGCCGACCGGGCCCGTCGTGTCGACGGTCAAGCCCGCGCCTGCGAGCAGCGTCACGATCTCGTTGATGTCGACATGGCCATGCCGGTGAAAATGCGCCAGCAGGCCGCGTCCGTTCTCACGTCCGAAGTCCACCGCCAGGACTCGTCCGCCAATCTTCAACACCCGGCAGATCTCCTTCGCACACTCGTGGCGAGTCTTCCTCGGAAGATGGTGAAGCATCAGCGTGCTCAGCACGACGTCGAATCGACCGTCAGGAAACGGAAGCTTCTCCGCGACAGCCACCTGGAAGCCAACGTCAACGCCGGTCTTGACCGCCTTTCGGCGCGCTCTGGCGATCATCGGAGCGGAGGCATCAATTCCGCAGACAACCCCTGTCGGCGCGACATGGCGCGTTGCCGCGATCGCCAGCGTGCCGGTGCCGCAACCGATGTCGAGCACCACGTCGCCAGCCTGGAGACCAGCGAGGGTGATAAGGCGCTCGCGCAGCTGCCGCTCTCGGCCGTGCGTGAACAGCCATGCCAAGAGGTCATAACGAACGGCCCAGTTGATGACCCGTCCGTGGGTTCGCGGCGCTGCTTCCTGGTCCATGACGATCTCCACGATTAGCGTAGACTGAAACGACCCTGCCGCGACGGCATGGGCGGCGATTCGTGCGTTATCGAACAGGAACCGTCATCTTGTTCGTTTTGACTGTTTTCGAACTCCGCAAAGAGGGCGCGTGAGATCAACGCCGATGATGGATGCGCGTGCGCAAGACGCGAAGCCGACTCCACGATGCGCTCGTCTCACTGATCCACGAGAAGAGCTACCCGTCGATCATCGTCGGCGAGATCCTCGAACGCGCCGATGTCGGCCGGTCGGCGTTCTATGCTCACTTCCGCAGCAAGGACGCATTGCGGACGAGTGGCATCGACGTGATTCTGCACGCGACACCGCCGCGCCGCCTTCCGGCCGGCGTCGGGCCGTTCGGCAAGGCGCTCTGGTTCAGCTTGCCGTTCTTCGTTCATGTCGACCAGTGACCCGCCCCGTTCGTCGACGGTCAGATCGCGGCGATCGCCCACGTGCACGGGCTCGTGCTGGCAACGACAAATGATAAGGACTTCGTCCGCTTCAAGGGACTGAGGGTCGAGAACCGGTCGAAGAGACACGTTCGCCAGAAGAAAGAGCCGACTGCAGACTGAGGCGGAACGTACGCGATTCGTGGTGGCGCAGGGCGAAAGCGCCGTACCTCTCAAAGACATCGCTACCGTCGGTCGGTCTCCGCAGGTTGTTCGCGTCCCGCCTTGCGCAGGAACTTGAGGAGATCCTTCGGCCTCGCCTTGCCGGCGCGTCGTTCCAGAAACTCGCGGGCGGTCTCCATCACGCCCACTTTTTCGGCGACCGCCACGGCGATGAACTGGTTGAGCGAGACGCCGTCGGCTTTCGCCAACCTGGCTGCTGCGGCCTTGACGGACGTCGGCAACTTTAGCGGGTACGCGCTCTTGCTCATCGTTCCAACTCCTTCAACACCTGGCGCGGCAGCAGCACGCGCAGACCGAATAACCGAGCTGCGGGCTCGAAGTCCCTGACATTGTGCGTCACCAAGGCATCGGCCTCGCCGTTCACGGCTGCCTCCAGCACGAGCTCATCCTTCGGGTCCGACAGCTGCGGACGCCACCGAAAGAAGATTTTCCGACATCTACCCCGGACTACTCTGAGCTCAGAAAGACGGAGAAGCCGAACGTGCTCGAGGATCCCATGCGGTTCACATTTCTCGTGATCCTCACACTCACGTGGTGTACTGGTTCCAGGTCCGACGTTGGTTCGGTCACCGGGACTGACGAGGATCTTACACTTGTCATGGCGGGCGATGTCGTCATTCGCCAGTCCGACGCACGGGACGGCTTCTCGTCGCTGAGCAGACGAAATCAACCTCATGGACCTGATCTCCGGGCCTGTCGATCAGACATCGTCGCCGCAGGCGAAGATCGCCCTGTTCCGGTCGCTCTTCCGAGGTCGCGAAGACGTGTACCCGCGGCGATTCGAGAGCCGCAAGACGGGCAGGTCTGGGTACGCGCCCGCCTGTGCCAACGAGTGGGTCCGAGGCGTCTGCGAGAAGCCGCGCATCAAGTGCGCCGAATGTCCCAACCGTCGGTTCCTTCCGGTCACTGACGACGTCATTCGCTGGCACCTGTCAGGTTGCGACGCCGAGGGACAGCCCTTCGTCGCTGGCGTCTACCCGTTGCTTCAGGACGAGACCTGCTTCTTCCTCGCCGTCGATTTCGACAAGGCCGGCTGGCGCGACGATGCCGCGGCCTTTCTTGAAACGTGTCGCCACCTGAATCTCCCAGCCGCGCTCGAACGATCACGCTCCGGGCGAGGCGCGCATGTCTGGTTCTTCTTCGAAGAGGCCATTCCAGCCGCGCTTGCCCGAAGACTGGGATCGCACGTCCTCACCGAGACGATGGAGAGGCGTCCGGACATCGGGCTCGATTCGTACGACCGGCTGTTTCCGAATCAGGACACGATGCCGCAAGGAGGATTCGGAAACCTGATCGCTCTGCCGCTCCAGAAGGGCCGCGCGCAAACAGGACAACACGCGTCTTCCTCGATGAGCGCCTTCGTTCCGTGGGCCGACCAGTGGGCATTTCTCGCGAGCGTTCGCAAGATAGGGCGGCCGCAGGTTGAAGGGATCGTCGAGGACGCTGAACGACGAGGCCGCATTCTCGGCGTGCGGTTGCCACCGCAGGACGACGGAGAAACGGAGCCGTGGACAGCACCTCCGTCACGTCATCGCAGGGAGCCGCCGATCGTCGGTGATTTGCCAGCGACGTTGGAACTCGTCCTTGGCAATCAGATCTACATCGCCAAGCAAGGGCTGCATCCGGGACTTCGAAACCGATTGCTTCGGCTCGCTGCGTTCCAGAATCCCGAGTTCTACAAAGCGCAGGCGATGCGGCTGTCGACCTACAGCAAGCCACGCGTCATCGCCTGCGCCGAGGATCTCCCGCATCACATCGGCCTGCCGCGCGGCTGCCTCGATGACGTTCGCAAGACGCTCACCGATCTTGGTGTTCGCACGGCCATTCGCGACGAACGCCGCGACGGCAGTCGTTTGGAGGTGAAGTTTCAAGGCGAGCTTCGGCAGCAGCAGAAGGCAGCAGCGGACGCGATGCTGCGTCACGAGACTGGCGTACTGGCCGCCACAACAGCGTTCGGCAAGACCGTCGTCGCCGCGTGGCTCATCGCCCGGCGCGGCGTGAACACGCTCGTGCTCGTTCATCGCCGGCAACTGCTCGACCAATGGATTGAGCGGCTCTCGACGTTCCTCGATGTCCCGGCGAAATCGATCGGTCGAATCGGCGGAGGACGAAATCGACCGACTGGACAGATTGACGTCGGCATCATTCAGAGTCTCGTCCGAAAAGGCGTCGTAGATGACCGCGTCGCCGAGTACGGCCATGTGATCGTCGATGAGTGCCATCACCTGTCGGCGCACAGTTTCGAGCAGGTGGTACGCCAAGCCAAAGCCCGATTCGTGGTGGGCTTGTCGGCAACCGTCGCACGCAAGGACGGCCACCATCCGATCATCTTCATGCAGTGCGGCCCGGTTCGACATCGGGTAAATGCTCGCGCACAGGCGGCAGCCCGCCCGTTCGAGCACTTCGTGCTGGTTCAGCCGACGTCGTTCCAGCCGAACAGAAGTCCTGATCCGGACAAGCGCGTCGAATTTCAGACGCTGTACCAGGAGTTGGTCGACGACCAGACGCGCAACTCGACGAATCTGCGAGGACGTCGTCGATTCGGTGCGCAATGGGCGCTCGCCGCTTGATCCTGACGGAGCGCAATGAGCACCTCGACCGCTTCGAACACGAGCTGGCGTCGCGCGTTCGATCACGTTGTCGTCCTGCGCGCCGGCATGGGCAAGAAGCAGCGCCAGGCGGTCAATGACCGTCTCGCAGCCATCCCGCGCGCAGGAAGGGCGAGTCATCCTCGCGACCGGCAAGTACGTTGGCGAGGGATTCGACGACCCACGTTTGGACACGTTGTTTCTGACGCTTCCTGTCTCGTGGCGAGGAACGGTCGCGCAGTACGCCGGCCGGCTGCATCGTCTCTACGACGGGAAGCGCGAGGTGCGCATCTACGACTACGCCGATCTCAACGTGCCGATGCTGGCGCGAATGTTTGATCGGCGATGTCGCGGGTATGAGGCTATCGGCTACACGATCCTTCTTCCGGCCAGCGCCATTCCAGGGTGGCCTGCCGATGTCGTTCTTCCGTCCGATCCGGTCTGGAAGCGCGATTACTCCGGTAGCGTGCGAAGGCTCATTAGAGACGGCGTCGACACGCCGCTGGCGAGCCTGTTCGTGCACGCCGCCCGGGCGATGCCGGAAGACGCCGAGGGTGCAGCGCGGGCAAGAAGTGCAACCGAGGCGTTCCTCTACCGGCGACTGGACACGCTGACGGAGACCAGTGGACGCTTCCGTCTCAACGTGGCGCTGCCGATCCCGTTCGACGGCTTCGGAACCCTTGAAGTCGACCTGCTGTGCGCCGACGCGCGCGTGGCCATCGAACTCGATGGCGGACAGCACCTCGCGGATCCGGTCGCGTATCGTCGCGATAGGCGGAAGGACCAGTTGCTGCAGGAGAACGGCTACTTCGTGCTGCGCTTTCTTGCCGAGGACGTAGGCAAGGACCTGGACGCTGTGCTCGATGCGATCCTGAGGGTGCTTGCGCGGCGTCGCCAGTCAGCAGCGACGGGTCGAGCCTCTCAAATTCGTACGGCGAGGCAGTGAATGACATCGCTGACGGCCTGGTAGGCGCTCGGGACCTCGCATCGTGGCTTGACGAACACGGCTGCCGATGCTTTTCCTCTTGCCTGGGTCAGCTCGCCTATTCGACTGTGTATCCGAGCGCTTCGGCATTCTCCCGCACGCGGTCATCCCGTGTGACGATGGTTACCAGCGGTGGCGCCTCGCCGAGCAGCTCCGCGGTCGCGAGGTGGACGGCGTCGAGCGTGCGGATCGGTTCGACCGGAAAGGGACGGCGGACTCGATCGAGCACCGCTCGATCGACGTCCAGGATGAAACAGCGCCGCTCGAACGTTCGGAGGGCGCGCACGGCGGCTTGCTCCTGCTTCCGCCGTCAGACGACCAGTCGCGCGCGCTCGAATGATGGCGCGCCCCGCTTCGGCGAGTGTCAGAGCCGAAGTCACCTGCTGCGTGCTGCGGGGAATCCTCTGGACGATGGCCGTGTCGCGCTCGAGCAGTGCGGCGACCAGGGCGCTCGACTCGATGTACCGCACTCTCGTGCGGGTGGCCACGGGGCCGGCAGGACGGGCCGGCACCGCCCTTCGGGCGGAGCGGCGTCGTGGCGCACTACGTTTCGCCACGATCGGCGTCAATGAGTTCCGCGGCCGTACCCGGCGGCAGGCGGATGTCGGGCCAGTCCTCGAACGGGTCGCCAGTCTCCACCGGAGGATGGAGAATGCCGGCGGCAATGAGCTCGTCCCATCGACTTCCGCGCGACTTGCACGTCGCCGTTCCTGGAGGCACGAGTTCAGCGACGACGCGCCCATGAGCGGTCACGGCAATCCGCTGTCCCGCTTCGACTCGCCGAATATATCGGCTCAAGTTGTCCTTGAGCTCGCGAATCCCCGTCTCCATCTGTCTAGTATAGCCACATGTGGCCACATCGGCAACGGTCGAGGGAGTGCCTACTTCCGCAGCAGCACGTAAACGGCGCCCGAACCGCCGTCTGACACCGGCGCGTCCGTGTACGCGAGGACCGACCGGTGCGACCTGAGGGTACTCCCGCACGCGCGTCTTCAGGATCGGCGGGTTGCCTTTTGAGTGCAGCCCGCGGCCGTGGATGATGCAGACGCATCGATGGCCGCCATGCCGGCTGTTCTCGATGAACCGTCCCACGCTGGCGAGCGCGTCGGCACCCGTCATGCCGTGCAGGTCGCGCCGGTCGCGGACGATGTATTCGCCTTTTTTCAGTTTCCTGATCTCGCGCCGATCGACGCCGTGCGCGACGAAGTCGTTATCCGATACGTCCGCATGTTCCGTTCGCTGCGGTGAGTGACGCGGCGGACTGATTGGTGCAACACTGCGCACGCGCCCGCGCGGGTCGGGTTCAAGCCGGACGACGTCCCGCATCTCCCGAGCGAATGCGTCAACGTCGGCGGCGGCTGCGTCGGGCCTGTCGGTCGCGGGGAGCTTGGCGCTGCGTTTTTTCACGGGTTCCATCTACCTGGCCTACGTCGCCGTCGCTGGAGCGCGAAATCGGCGCTCGGTAACGGTCAATGGGATCGATGGTTCAGCCGGTTATAATCCGGGTTTGCCATTCTCCGGCTGTTCCGCGCTATTATGATGCCGCCAGGATCGGCTCCTCCGCCTCGGGCAGTTCAAGGAGCGCGATCGGCGGCAGGGCAGGAACCAGCCCTTGCAGGTCGCCGTACATCCCGGAGACGTTGAAGGTGACCGCATCAATCTGACGCGAGCGGCGCGCCCACTGCCGCTCGGCGGCCCGGCGCTCCTGGTCCAGGTCGTGTCGCATGGCCGTGAACGCCTCCACGACGGCCTCCACGCGGTGCCGGAATTCGACACCCGACAAGTATCGGTACAAGAGCTCCAGGCTTTCTTCTTTGCTGATCGCTGCGCTCCGCGTCTGCGCGAGCTGACACAGGTTTGCCCGCAAGACCGCCGCCAGACCGGCGGCACAGGCGAAATCCGTCACCAGAACGCCGTCGATGAGCGCAAACCTGGTGCAGCCCTTGGGCAAGGTTGCCGTCACGAGAACCGCGACGTCAGCGTGCAGCGATCGCTGATCCTGTTTCAGCTTCGCGATCCACCCGTCGCTCCAGTTCCGGGTGTTCTTGCACTCCCACAGGATCGCGCCGATCTTCCTGCCGCGGGGGTCGATGACGACCTGGTGCACGTCGGCCCCACGGACGCCCTGGCCGATTGCGCTAATCTCGTCTGACGGGAAGTTGGCCCGCAGGAGCGATTCCAGTTCTCCTTCTCCGGCTTCACCCTGCAGTTGCTGCGAGCCCTGTTCGGCCTTCCGCTTCAGATCTTCGATCTGGCGGCGCATGTCACCAAGCTGCCTTTCCTTTTCTGCGTCTTTCAGGCGGTGCTCGTCCGCAAGACGCTCCTGCGTCTCGGTGACGAGCCGGGTGCGTTCTTTGTCGATCTCTCGGGCGACGGTCAGCTCCAGCTCCTGCTGCTTTCGTTCGAGCTCTCGCTCCTTCTTGCGCATCGAGAGTTCGAGGCGTCGAGCCTCTTCGAGATCTTTCGCCTGATCCTTCACCTGGTTCTTCAGCCCAGCGAGTTCCTGCGCGACTCTCTTCTCCGCCTTCTTCGCAGCATCTGCCTGCGCGCGCTGCAGGTCCTCCTCCAGCCGGCTCTCGTATTTCGCGCGCAGCTCGCGCTCGCGGTTTTGCAGCGTTTCGTCGAACTGCTGCTTGAGCGACGCCTCGATTTCGGCGCGTAAGGCGCGTGTCAGCGGGATCTTTTTTCCACATGAAGGGCACGAGATCGACTGGTCGGCCATGGAACCTCTTTCGCCGGGCCGTCATCGGTCCCGGTCTGCAGTCGACTGTAGTGCGAGCGTGTGACAGAGCTGGTCATACGCCTTGTCTTCGCTGATCCGAGGAGGCTTCGCCCCTCGGACTCCCCGACACGCTCTCTCGCTCGCCGCTTCGGCGGCTCGCTCCGTTCGCGTGGCTCGCTCGCGACGCTCGCTCGCACGTTGCGCAACAACTCTCACTGTTGAGCGACCGGCTCCGCGTGTGGAGGGCCGGTCCTGAGCGCAGCGACCGGTCACAAGCGCGAGTCGAAGGCGTCACGCGTTCGCAAGACGCGGCAACGGAAACGGCAGCGGCGGCTGAACATCGCTGTCGACCGCCACGCCGCCCACCCGTACTGCTGCCGTGCCGCCTCCAGTTCCTCTTCCATCCATTTGACCAGCTGCGCCGGCGCCAGCACTTTCACGAACCGGCCGAAGCCGAGAATCCAATTCCTCAAGGCGTAGTCATCGGTGACGTCGAGCGTCATGACGAGAGACCCATCGGCCCGATCTTTGAACTGCTGCGAGGCATGCCATGTGCGCTCTTTCACCAGGGGCGCGATCTGCGGATGAAATCGGAGCCGTACTTTGCACGTCTGACCACCGCGGTGCACGCCCAGTGAGTGCTTGAAGGGATCAGCATCGAGCTCCGCAACCGGTTCGAACGTCGCCTCCTGCACGGTCACTTTCTTGATGCGCTCGACGGCAAACGTCCGCACCTCGGCGTACGCCGGGACGAAGGCGATGAGATACAGGCCACCCTGCGCGTGAATCAAGCGTGACGGATGCACGGTGTACAGCTTCTCGCGCCGGCTCTCGAGGGAGTGATACTGCATCGCGATCACGCGTTGGCCGAGAATGGCGTCGAGGAGCCGAGCGGTGATCGCGTAGGTGTGCGCCCCCTGGCGCTTCGCATGTTCGTGCTTCGCCGAGATGACGCGCGGCAACCTGTCGAGGAACTTCTTCATGGCGGGTGACAGCACGGCTTCGAGCTTGTCGAATACGCTCGTGATGTCCTTTCGCAGCGCGGTCCCCGCGAAGCATTCGATCAGCGCGCGGCTGAAATACAGCGCGGCCAGTTCCGACAGCGTCAGGCCGGTGCGGGCCAGCGCGCCCATCGCCCGCGGATCCAGTCGCCAGAACTTGGCGCCGTGGACGATCTCGTCGTACACGGGAAATCCCGCCACCTGAAGCGCCTCCAGATCCCGACGAATCGTGCGCGTGCTGACCGAAAGTCAGTCGCGAGCTTCGGAATCGTCTGGCCTCTCGCCGTGGCGATCCGCTGCAGGATCGTCCATTGTCGAATCAATTCGCTGTTGCGTCCCATGAGGTCTGCCCCTGACGTCCTGATCGCCCGAATCTTATCGATCCTGATCGAAGACGTCGCCTTCTTCGCCATGCGTTCGCCTCGCGGCCTTGCATTCCAGGCTGCCCAGTCCTGTCATAGGGGCCGTTTACTCTTGATTCTGGTGAGACGGAGAGACTGATGGACAAGAGAGATGACACGCGGCGGGAAGTCCTGCTCGACGTATGCAACGAACCGATCACGTCGATTGACGCGCTCGTGGAGCAGTGCCACCGCGCGCTGAGTGCACAGCTGTGGATGACCTGCTGCTGGCCTGAAGGCGGCTCAGGCTGGAAGATCGGCGATTTCAACTATCTCGTCGTCTCCGTCGAGCCGGATGCGGATACCCGAGCCTGTACGTGCAGTTCTGGTCCGAGCCAGGCGAGCGTGTCGTGATGGAAATCGGTTCGGGCGAATGGTGTCCGGGTGCGATTCGATACATCGGTCCGTCGCAACGGAAGGCACTGGAGGCGCGCGGCTACGCGCTCGGCGGGCGCGCGCGGAACTACGAGAAGGAGCTCGTCATCGACTCGGCGGCGGCGGCCGAAGCCGCCGCGCTCGAGGTGCTGCAGATCTTCTTCGAGGTGTTCGGGTACCGCGGGCAGTGGCGACTCGATATCGAGCGGCATCGGGGCGAGCGTGCCGACCACGGCCCGGTCTACACGAGCGTCACCCCAGAGGACTTCGCGAAAGTCGCGGCCCGTGCCGGGTACCAGGCGACGGTCAGGAACAGCGGCGACACGCCGCTCGTGGCCTTGACACGCGGCCGGCGCAAATTCCTGGCGTTCATGGACTGGCGCGTAGCCAGGCAGAATCTCTATTCGCTGGTCGCCTTGCAGGCGGACCTGACGCTGAAGCAGCCAGTGTCGGACGAGGCGATCTCGCAGGTCAATTCGAGATTGCAAGTTCGTGAAGGTCTGGCGCACCGAGGCCGCACGGTCCGCATGCAGCATGCCGCTCGTGCTCGATGGCGGCGTGACGGCGGCGTGGCTCGCGCAGTCGCTGCATCACTGGATTCGCAGCTGGCGCGAATGCGAGCGAGAGCTCCGGCGTGCCGCCGCGCCGGCGAAGCATCACCGGACATCGCAGCAGGCCGAGCTCATTCACTGACCGACGACAAGCATGGTCGATCAACGTGATGAAGAGACTCAGGACTTGTTTCAAAACCGTGTAGAGGCGCGGGTCCTGTCGCGGACCTCATGATCCTACACATCTCCGGACGGTCGGCCGATGGAAACGGCTTGCGTTCGATGATCGGACGTGATCTAACAGGGCATCACGGTGGAGCTGGAGGTGTCCGTGGGTCGATCGAGCCGCGAGGTAATTGCCGGGCGAGTCTCGCTCAGTGCGGAGATGGGTGATGCGGATCTGGGTGATGCGCGGTTGAACGCGCGCCGCGATCGCGTCATTGAGGTGCTGGAGCAACAACCCGACACAGGATTTCCGGACGCGTGCGGCAGCGACGCCGAGACAGAAGCGCTGTACCGGTTTCTTCGAAATCGCCGCGTGTCGCTCGAGGCGGTGATCGAGCCGCACCTGCAGGCGACGGCCGATCGGTGTCGCGCGGTGGGGGATGTTCTAATGCACGACACGACTGAAAACGTGTTCACGGGGGAACAACCGCGTCCTGGCCTGACACGGCTCGGGCCGCGTCGCCACGGGTTTTGGCTGCATGCGGCGCTGGCGGTGTCTGCCGAGGGGCTGCGCGCTCCCTTGGGGGTTGTGGGAATCGCCCCGTTTGTGCGTCAGCCCGATCGAACTCGGGTCAAGAAGCCACACTGGCGGGTGCGGTTTCGGGATCCCGCCAAGGAAAGTCGCCGCTGGGCGAAGGGTGTCGCCACCGTCCGCCAGCGGCTCGGGACGGACGCGCACCCCATTCATGTGATGGATCGCGAGGGCGATAACTACGAGCTGTTGGCCGATCTGATCCAGCAGAAGGACCGCTTCGTCGTGCGCCTAATTACGGTGCAGATTGGTCTCGACGGTGGCGTCGCCCGCCCCCGATACCGTGGAGGCTGCCCGCCCCGTGTCCGTTCTGGGCGAACAGGCCGTCACGGTGGCCGCGCGTCAGGTCGGGACGCGTACTGGCCCGCTGGTCGCGCGCCGTCCGGCGCGGTCATCTCGGGTGGCTACCGTGTCGATCGCGGCCGCCACCGTGACGCTGAAGCGCCCGCGTGATCACCGTGCGCCCCTTCCGCCGTCGCTCACGGTCAATGTCGTGTACACCTTCAAAAGAATCCCCCTGCTGGCGAAGCGCCGCTCGAGTGGCGGTTGAGATCACCACCGAACCGATCGCCTCGCGTGAGCAGGTCGTGCAAATCCTTGAGTGGTATCGCACGCGCTGGCTCATCGAAGAGTTTTTCAAATGTCTCAAGACCGGGTATTGTCGTTCAGAAAAACGGCAACTCGAAAGCTTGGACACTCTGCTCGTCGCCTTGGGGTTGCTGGCGCCGATCGCCTGGCAACTCTTGTTAATGCGATCTCTCACCCGCGAGCGTCCTGAGACGCCCGCGACCCTTGTGCTCAGCGTGCGTCAGATCGCGCTGTTGCGTCGGACACCGGCTGGCACCAAGCTCTCGACCACCACTGACATCCCGGAAGTCCTTTTCGCTGTCGGTCTCGGCGGCATCTGCGACCAAATGGCGAACGGGCTAACTGGTCCTCAACCGCGGGATGCAGAAGCTCCTCACCATGGAAGTTGGATGGGTGGCGGCATCCACATGTGATCAATCATGAGGTCCGCGAACAGCCCCACGGCCTCCTCGGGCCGACAAGCACTGTAACGGGAGACGGCGCATGCGGCGGGCCGCGGCGGGGTCCCCGGCGCGCGTTTTGTGCGCGCTGGGGTGGCCCGTGGGGCGCCCCGTTCGCGGCCACCCGCTATCGGCTTTGAAACCAGTTCTTCACTGACCAGTCTGTCATACGTTGTCAGTACCATGAATCGAGAAAGAATCACTAAACAGTGGGACAGTCGGAGCTGGATCAATGGCATGGACGCAAACACCCGGAGAGCGAGCACACTGAACGCAGCAGACACGGTCATCGATGCGGTACGAGCGAGTTCAATTCGGTCCCCTGACGACGTTTCGGAATCTCGGTCTTCTGGCGCTGTCGACCGCCGGCGAGCGCGAGGCAGACTACCTGACCCTCGATGAGGCGCTCGCACGGCGCTCCGCGCACATTGCCGAAATCAGTGAAGGCGGCCGCGTTCCGGAACTGAAGTTCGTCAACGAAGGCGAGCTGCCCGTGCTGTTGCTCGACGGCGAGGAGCTCCTCGGCGCCAAGCAGAACCGGGTCCTCAATCTGACGATCCTGGCTCCCGCCCATCAGACGTGCGTGATCCCGGTGTCCTGCGTCGAATCGGGCCGATGGCATCACGTCTCACGCGAGTTCGCGGCCTCTCCGCGTGCACACTTCGCGGAGGGCCGCGCTGAGAAGATGCGCCACGTGACGAGCTCGTTGAAGGCAGACGGAAGCCGCTCGTCGGATCAGGCCGAAGTCTGGAGCCAGATTGCGGAGAAGTCGGCCCGACTGGGCGCCACGTCAGATACGTCGGCGATGTCGGCGATGTTTGAGGCGCGCCATGTGGCGCTCGATGAATTCGTGGCGGCGTTCACTCCGGTGGAACGGCAGGTGGGCGCGGTGTTTTTCGTGAACGGTCGCGCCGCTGGCCTCGAGCTGTTCGATGCACCACGGACGTGGCGCACGCTGGCGCCGAAGCTGATTCGTAGTTACGCGCTGGACGCGCTCGATCAGGAGGACGGGTCGGTTCAGTCCGACTCTGCCGCCGATGCGACGAGGTTGATCCACGGGCTGATGTCGAGTCAGGCGTCAGTCTTTCCGGCCGTTGGTGAAGGCGCTGACGTCCGGTTCGACGGAGCCGGTGCGCTGGGCGCCGCGCTGGTGACGAGGGAGCGGGCGATTCATGTGAGTGCGTTTCCTGTCGGATCAGCCAGCGCGCGGAACCGCAACAAAGGTAGCCGACCGCGACCGGACGGGGCAGCGTAGGGCTTTTGTCTTGGAGGCAGTCAGTGGCCACGAAGAAACGTTCTGTGAAGCGCGCCCATAACTCCGACGACGTGATTCTCGCCGCCTATTTCGGTGGCAAGGTATCGGCCCGGACGCTCGCATCCGCAATTCGGCGCCTGGACATTGAAGGGGAAGCGTTCGAGGGCGGCTCCATCACTCTTCTGGACGCGGCTGTCGCTGCGGTCTTGCTGAAGTCGACCCGCGCCGAATTGCCGCAGTGGGCTGTGGTCGATAAGGGTGTCGTCACATTGGGGCGGCCCAACAGGCAATCCGTTCGCAGCGCCTACAAGCCGAAGCACCTTTTCACACTCAACTGGGCAGATTCTGGTCCTGGGTTCTCGTGGCCGACGGCCTACTATGCGACCGCAGTCCCGGCGTTCAAGGCGATGGTCGTGACGGCGTCAGCGGACGGAACGGACGCGTTCGGCTTCACGGACTTCGCCATCGGGCATTTCCCCGCGGATGCGGATCTGATGGTCGGCGCGCAGCAGGTCATAACTAGGCAGTGGGGTGATCAGGCTGCTGACGGTCAGAGTCGGTGGGCCTATCTGTTCGAAGAGGCATTGGTCAACGCCGATCAAGCTAACGAGTGGGCGGATCAGGTGTGGCCCGACGAAGACTGAGGCGACAAGGATCAAGTTGAGCGGCACTACGGCCACTGCTGCGAATTACGTTACAATTTGGCGAATCGTCGAGGCGACATCGGAAGGAGAGTTGCGCGCCGGTGATCGGCGCTCGCTTCGACGAGACGCCGACGGACCGTCCAGTGAACGAACGTGTCTCGAGGGCGTGACTATTGGAGTCTGGTGCATGCCGGGGACTGCTGCGTCATGCACCCTAGCGATGGATGTCCGCCCCAGGAATGTTGAAGCGAATTCAAGTTTTCAGAATTCCTCGCTGACTGGGTCTCGTGACGATGGCGCGCGGTGGCTCACCGTGGTGCCTGCCACCGTCGGTTACAACGCTGTGAGGCGTCACCGCTTGAGTCAAACGCTGTGCGTTGCCGCTTCCAAACCACGCAGGTGGAGAGACTCGATGTCGCTTCCATATTCGTCATGACAGGGAATTCGATAACACGTGATGCCGTGACACCGTCCTTCTTCGGGGCACGCGGACGAGTGCAGGGGCGCTACCTCGGTGGACAGCTCAAAACCGGCCATTTGTCGACAGCTCAAAACCGGCCATTTCCGGCGGCGGCCGAGACGGTGAGTTCTACTTCGTGCCTCCGTCGGTCGCAAGTCGGTGTGGACCTTGGTCCGCCAGCTGCGCGGTCCGCACTTGAGCACGTGCGCGTGGTGCAGCAGCCGATCGAGCAGCGCGGTGACCGCGGCCGTGTCGCCGAGCAGCTTGCCCCAGTCATCGACCGGGCGATTGGACGTCAGCAGCGTTGAGGCGCGTTCGTAGCGGCGCATGATCAGCTCGAGCAGATCTTCGGCGGCGGTGTGCGGGAGCTTCCGCATCCCGAGGTCATCGATGATCAGCAGCGGGACCGTCGCGAGCTCCGTGAGGTAGCGCCTTGCGGGTGCCGGCGAGCGTGGCGTCGGCGAGTTCTTCGAGCAGCGGTGTGGGCCTCGCGATAGATGACGCGATAGCCCTGCTGGATCGCGGCGCGGCCGATCGCCTGGGCAAGATGGCTCTTGCCGGTGCCCGGCGGGCCGAGGAAGAGCGCGTCTTCGCGCTGGGCGATGAAGCGCGCGGTCGCGAGTTCGTGGACGAGCGCGCGATTCATCTTCTTGTTGAAATCGAAATCGAAGGTGTCGAGCGAGCGATCGGGGTCGCGAAAGCGCGCGGGCTTGTGACGGCGTTCGAGCAGGCGATCCTGCGCGGCGCAGCAGTTCGTCGCGTGACGAGCGTCGGAGACGAGATCGATGCGGCGTCATCTTCTCGGTCTGCGCCTGGCGCAGCCGCGTCTCGAGGACGGCGGCCATGCCGGACAGTCGGAGTTGCGGAGCGCGTGATCGAGTTCGACGAGATTCATTCGGGGTCTCCTGTGGTGCGATCGATGAGATCGCGGTAGAGGGTGAGCTGCCGGATGAGCGGATCGACTTGGCGGAGCGTCAGCGGCACCGGCGGGCGGCGTTCGAGATAGCGGCGCAGGAAGCGATACGACGGCACGCCGAGCTCGAGGGCGGCCGTGGCGGCGTCCTCGACGACGGCGGCCCGTGTTTCTTCGCGAGCGCGAGCACGCCGAGGATGCGCCGGACGCCGGCGGCGCCGTCGTGAGCGATGGATGTGATCGCAGACGCGCGCTGATGTGGGGCCCGCGCGCTTCGCCGCCGCCAGGAGCGCCAGCGTCTTCGGCGGCGTCCGCGCCGGCCGATCGTCGTCGTGCGATGCGGTGCCAGCCGCGCGGCGCGCGCAGATGCTCGCGCAGCAGCTGGCCGGTCTTGGGATCCAGCAGCCGGACGTGGAGGTCGTTCCACTGCACGTAGACGCGGCGGCCGATCCAGCCGGGCGGCGCGCCGTAGTAGGCGGCCTCGACTTCGACGCAGCCATCGAGATGCACCGTGCGGTGCCGAAGCGGTAGTACCGAAACGGCTCGAGCGGCAGCGGGCCGAGCGCGGGCTGCTCCTCGGCAAACATCGCGGCGACCTGGCGTTTCGTCGTGCCGTGGATGCGCGTGTCGGCCCAGCGCGCTTCCCAGCGATCGAGATAGGCCTGCGCCGCCTCGAGCGTCTCGAAGCGCAGCCCTTTCAGCGGCGTCTTCTGCGCGTGCCCGACGCCGGCTTCGACCTTCCCTTGCGATCGGGATCGCCGACGCGACACGGCAGGGCCACGACGCCGTAATGCGCGAGCACATCGCGGTAGAGCGGATTGAGCGTCGGATCGTAGATGTCGGGCGTGAGCACGCCCTCTCTGAGGTTGTCGAGCACGATGATCTGCGACCGTGCCGCCCAGCCGGCGAAACGCGCGCTCGTGCAGCTCGGCCCAGACCTGCGCGCTCGACTGCCACACGAGGAGCCGCACCGCTTTGCGCGAGTAGCCGAGCGTCAGGACGAAGAGGCGCGTGCGCCGGTACTTGCCGGTGGCGGGTCGCGCACCATCGGGCCCTCGCCGTAATCGACCTGGGCTTCTTCGCCGGGCGCCGTCGTGATGACGACGCGCGCCTCGGGCGGCGACGTGCCGCGCAGGGTGCACGACGAAGCGACGGACGCTCGCATACCGCGCGGCGAAGCCATGGTCATCGACGAGGTCCTGCCAGATCGCCATCGCGTTGCGCCCGCGTGCCGAGCGCCTCGGTGATCAGCTCGCGGTACGGCTCGCACGCGCTCGCGCGTGGGCGCGCGAACCGGCGTGGCCACCGGCGCGGGGTCGGTGGACACCTCCGGGCGAAATTGCCGGTTTTGACGGGCGGAGTCGGTGGACACCTCCGCCGTAATGGCCGCTTTTGGCTGGCCCTTCGCTCGGTCGCCCCCGCGCCACGCACCGAAATGCCGGCCGCACTCAGGTAGCCGCTGGCGGTGTCGCGGCGAACGCCGGTCGCCTCCTCGATGCGGCGCAGCGACCAGCCGAGGCGCCCGAGCGCCACAATCTGTTGCTGTTTCTCGTGGTCCAAGACGTTGCTCATCCGGCGAAGGACTACTGCGTCCCCCGCCCGCGTCAACGTCTCGGTCGCGTCAGTTAATGGCCGGTTTTCAGGTGTCGATTAATGGCCGGTTTTGGGTGTCCACCGAGGTCAGGCATGTGCCGAAACTCTTTTCGGTGTGGGATATCTGGTCCCGCGGGAATGGCGCCGATAGTCGAATCGCCTCGATCCGACGAGAGCGACGTTTGGAGGCGCGAGCGACTGTCGCGCAGAGTCGTGAGCTACGTTGAGCGTACACTCGTTCCATATTCTCCCAGAGGTGATTCTTGACCATCGTGTGGAAAATATCGAAAGAAAACGTGTCGCGCGTGAACGCGATTGTCGCCCGGCAGAAGAACAACCCAATTGTTCTCGCCAGAAAAAAACGCAACCTCGCAGGCACGAGAGCGCGGGTGTCGAAGGAACGGTTCTGGCGAGCACTGGTGAGCTGCCTGCTTACAACTCAGCAGCGCTCGGGTCCATGGCAGTCCGGTGATGCTCTTCAGCCGCTCCACGCCGTTTGCGTTGGCTTATTCCGGATGCGTCGGCGAACCAGATCTCCTCGCGTGTCCGTGGCGCGCGGACCCATTTCGGCGTTTGGCGGTATCCGCCGCGCTCCGACGTTGGCTACCCAGATCGCCGACAACTTCAAGCTCCTCGAAGGCGGCCTGTGGCCGGAGGTTCACCGCGAGATCGAGCGACTCACTGAAAGCAAGGTTGCCACCAGGACCACCGAGGTCGAGGTCGCCAACTTCATCAACGAGAGGCTCGCTGGCTTCGGCCCAAAGCAAGCTCGCAACTTGCTTCAGGGGCTGGGCTTGACGCGTTACGAGATTCCGATCGACATCCGCATCTTCAAGGGCTTGAGGAGTTCGCATTTCCTGGGCTGCTCAGCCCAGCTCGCTCAGCGAGGGATGATCATTTCATTGACCGCTGGAATTGTGAGTAGTGGCGTATTGTCTTGCGTCTTGATGCTGCTGTCTTCACTAGTTTCGAGTCAGATTGCGGATACGCGTCGAACTGCCCGAGCGGTTTGCGTTAATGCTCCCGATCAGTCCGATGGCGCTCCACGTTGAGTGCTTCAACTCGGTCGACCGAACGTCGGTTTTTCGCATTCTCCGGATGGTTCCGCTTTGTCTGCAGCATGGGCCTTGTTGTTGGCACGACGCACGGCGACTGACGGTGATCCGGCCTGCTGCCTCACGCGCGAGAGATCCTCCATGGCAGGCCCGTGCCCGGCGCGGAGCTGCCCGCTCAGACCGCTACGGACTCGCGCAGGCGCTCGCGTGGGTCGCCGCAAGACGTAACGAGGTCGCCGAGCAGGTGCTCTGGCGCGGCGAAATCCCGCGCGACTTCCTCCTGCAGCTGGGATAGCAGCGTGACACACACGACCGACGTTCTCAAGGCGACGAACAGCGATCGCCGCGCACGTCGCAGCATCCAATGAACAGTTCGAGGCGTTGGTCATGATCGATGAGGATGCAGATTTCGTTTCCGCGATGTACCAGCCGGTTGCGAGTGATGCGCGATGGGCACAACATCATTCGCCGTGCGCGCATCCCCAAGCCGGTCGCGTTGGTGGACACACGGGCTGGCAAGCTGTTTCCCCTCCATGTGAACCACCCGAACTGGATTGAGGGGGAGCGGAGGGTCGCGCTGAAGACCGGGGACTACACCGTGATGGGCATGGAGAACCTGCTCGCGTTGGAACGCAAGAGCCTGGCGGACCTCGTCGCGTGCACGGTGACCTACCGTCGGCAGTTCCTGGCTGCCTGCGGTCGGCTCGCCCGGTTTCCATGGAAGGCCATCCTCATCGAGGCGACGTACGTGGACATCAAGGGAGGATTCGAGTCCTTTGGTATTCCCTCTGAGGTCCATCCCAATGCCGTATGCGGCCTCGTGGACGCGATTGAAGCGAAGTTCGGCATCCCCTTCATCTACGCGCTCACCGTGCAGGATCTGGCGACGGAGCGCGCCGCGAGCTGGCTCTCGAAGCACTTCACCTACTGGTGGTTGGAGCAGCAGGGTCTCGGTCGCGTGCTGATCGATTCGGACCGACTGTGATTGCGCTCGAGGGCGAAGCCTGCAGGCAAACACAACGACGGCCTCTCACCTTCGCGGCGATCGATTTCGAGACCGCCAATCGTGATCCCGACAGCGCGTGTGCAGTCGCCGTCGTCCGCGTGGTCGGCACGGGAATCGTCAAGCGGGTCCGCTATCTGATTCGTCCTCCAGGCCGGCATTTCGTCTTCTCGTACATTCACAACATCACGTGTGCGGACGTCGCGGATTCGCTTTCTTTTCACGAGCTGTGGCCGTCGATGAGCAAGGAGCTGGAAGGCCTGGATTTCCTTGCTGCACACAACGCCTCGTTCTACTAGTCGGTTCTGACTGCTGCTGCTCACCGTGCGCGCATTCGAACGCCTCGACACCAATTCAGGTGTACCGTCGAGATGCGCGCTCCGTGTGGTCTATCTACCCGACGACTCTTCCCGACGTGTGCCGTCGACTCGGCATCACGCTGCACCATCACGATCCTTTGTCCGATGCCGAGGCCTGCGCGAGCATTGTCAATCGCGTCAGCGAAATGTGTTAGCGAGCAAACCTAACCCGTCCTGGCTGATCCTCTCCTGGCCTTCTCCAGCAGCAGCATCCACCGCTCAACGAGCGCGTTTTGAGCCTCGTTGTCGTAGCCTAACATCCTGGCATCTTCCCGGTAGCGGCTCACATCCAGCCAAGGCACGATTGATGAGACCGGGCCGCTGGTCAAGCTTCTGCGACGACGGGTCGCCCATGTGCCAGGACCTCTGGTCATCGACTACAAGGACTTTCGTCGAGAGCTCCAGAATCGCTCCACGACGCCCCAGCGCTCTATACAGAGGATCGCTCGCCAGAATCTCTCCGCGTCACCCCAGCGCTGCAGCGTGTATCCGTGCGGATACGATTCCACGTAGGTCCGTGCAAAGCGCCACCGGGATTCGACGACAAACCCTCTGAACCACAGCAGCTCTTGCTCGCGATCGATAGTTTCAGTCATGAGAGATTTGCTGATTAAGTCGCAGTCGATTTCGACCAGCTCCCGCGTCCCGGCGTGGACACCAACCGAGTTCCCGAACCGCACGGCAGGCAGCGCATGACTTCTTGAAGCTTTTCGTCGAGAACAGCAACCGTACTGATGCGCAGCCGCGCATAGTCCCTGCGCGTCGTGCTGTCGAGCATACCAAAGGGTGTGACAGCCCCGGTCATACGTCTTCTTTTCGCCTGACAACCATGGACGCTCCTTTCCACTATCAGGCGTATCCTGCGAAGTATGTCGATCATCGGAGGGCGCCGGAGCTCCGCGTCGTCAATCGCGGAACAGTGGCCAGCCGGACGGCCTGACCGTGCGGGCAGGAGACACGGGCGCGCGGTCATCGCGCCATCCGTACAAGGGTGGGTCCTGCCGCACCTCATCGCATGGGTCGAGAGCCGCAACGTCAACGCCGCGCCTATTCGCCGGCTCTTCGGGCGGACGAGGCTCGAGGATCCGAACGTTCGCGTCCCCGAGGCTGTGACCGAGACGGCGTGGCGCCTCGCCGCGACCCTCACACGCGACGAAGCTCTCGGCATCCATCTCGCCGAGTCGCTGCCCCGCGGCGCGCTCGACCTCATCGAGTACGCCCTGCGATCCAGCCCCTCTCTCGGGAAAGGGCTCGATCGTCTGGCGCGTTATGGGCGTCTGCTGAGCGATCGCGTGGCGGCGCGGACACACCGCAAGGGAGAAAGCCTGTTGTTTCTGGTCCACGACACCGCCACGACGCCGTTGCACCCGGCACGGGCAGAGTTTGCGCTGGCGGTGGCGCTCAAGCTCGCGCGTGACAGTACGGGAGCGGACATCACACCGGTCCGCGTGTGCTTCGCTCATCCTGCACCGGACAACACTGCGGAGCATCGGCGGTTCTTCCACGGACGTGTTCGGTTTGCCGCCGGTTCGAGCTCGATGAGCCTCAGCGCATCCGATGCGTCTCGTCCGATGCGCGAAGCCGATGCGGCACTCGCGGGGATTATCCGCCGCCGGCTCGAGAACGCGCTGGGAGATCGAGACCGGTCGAGTGCCGGCGCCATGAGCACACGCGTCCGACACATGCTGGTCGAGCATCTGGGGCAGTCGGTCCTGACGGTTGACGCCGTCGCCACTGCGCTTGCGGTCAGCCGGCGGACGCTGACCCGCCGTCTGGCCGAGGAGCGCACGTCATTCCGCCATATTCTCGATGAGGTGCGAAGTGATTTCGCGCGCGCCTTGCTTCAGGATCGCAGCCTGAGCATCGGCGACATCGCGTTCTTTCTCCAGTATTCCGAACCTGCGGCGTTCCACCGATCGTTCCGGCGGTGGACCGGTCGGACGCCACAAGCGTTCAGAGAGGCCTGACCGCTCTCACCAACCGCCGCCAGATTCCGGAGCGATACGCTCCGCGGCACTCCCACTGACTCCTCGCGCCAGAGGAGCCGAAATTGGCCTCCCCGGTTATCTCGAGATCGCGAGGGAGTTCGCTACCCTTATCGGTGCCGCCCATTTGTCAACGTGGGCGCCGTTCTGTCACTCCACCGAAGGTGCGGTTCGCTCGCGCACGTTGCTAACACAGTAGCTGACACAGTAATGGACCCATTCGTTCAGCAGCTAGCGGAGCTCTGTCGCGCTCAAGTCACTCGCGCCAAGTGGGTGTTTTTCCCGTCGCATGCGATCGGCCGGACGCTCGGGGAGCGGATTGCCCTAGGCGGCACAACTGGCTGAATCTCCGGTTGATGACTCCGCTCGATCTGGCGCTTCGCATGGGCGCGCCGTTTCTCGTCGAGCGCGGGGTCGAGCCGTCTGAAGAGGGTGTCGGTGCAGCCCTGATCATGCGGCTGCTGCTCGATCTGCCTCAGAAGGGTGGGTATTTCCGGCCACTCGCGGATCAGCCCAGCATGGCGCAGGTCTCTGGACGACGATCCGCGAGCTGCGGATGGCGGGAGTCAGGTCGGCCGATCCAAGGAGAACGCCTTCGGCCGCCGGTTAAATACGCGGAATTGCGTGCGTTGCTCGCCGCGTCCGAGGCATTTCTGCTCCAGACCAAACATGGCGACATGGCGCTCGTCTATAAAGAGGCCGCGCGCCATCCGGACTGGGTCTCCAGTGATGTCAGAAGACTGCTGGACCGAGTTGCCGGACGTGGTCTGGGCTCCACTTCAGTGCTCTTTACTCCAGATGCTTCCGGGCGAGCGGATCACGCCGCCGACGCTGAGCATTCCAGGTGCAACGACGCCGCGGCGGTTATCCGGCCGACGCGCGACGAGCGTCGCACCAGATTCAGCGTTACTCCGCTTGTCCATCTGCTACGCACGCAGGAACGCCCATCCAGTGCTGGCCGGAAACTCCGGATCGCCGCGTCAGGAATTCGCCGCCAGAGCAATTCACCTCTTTCATGCGGGCGGTCGTGAAGCCGAGATCGAAGAGGTGTTCCGCCGCATCCTCGCAACGGGCGCTCCGCTCGACCAGGTCGAAATCGCGTGTGCGTCCAATGCTCACGTCTCGCTCGTCTGGGAAAAGGCTCTCAGACACGACTGGCCGATTACGCTCGGGCCCGGCATCCCCGCGGCGCAGACGCGTCCGGGTCGCGCACTGATTGGGCTCTGTGATTGGATCGAAACCGACTTCTCTGCCGGGTATTTTCGTCGTCTGCTGCAGTCCGGCGACATGGGCCTGGAGCTCGAGGACGAAGGATTCACCGCTGCGCAGGCTGCACGGATTCTTGGCCGCGCGGGCGCTGGCTGGGGACGGGCCACGTACGCGCTCGCACTCGGGCGGCTGCGCGAGACCTATGCGTCGCGTGCGGCGGATCCCGACGAGTCCGACGACGATCGCGCCGACGCGCAGGCGAAGGCGGATCTCACCGCTCGAGTCCTCGATGGATCACCGGTCTCGTGACTGCGATTCCGGACGCGAACGGCAACGGCCAGGTGCCGCTCCAGACGCTCGTTGATAGCGCGATCGCGTTATCGAACACACGACCGCCCGGAAGAGCGCGCTCGACCATCGGGCGGCGTCAGCTCTTCTCGATCACGTCGCGGAGCTGCGCGCACTGGTATCGTTTTCGTGCTCGTTGCTAGAGGCGCCTCGCTTTATCCGTGAGCGCGTCCACACGCTGCAGGTGGCACCCGAGCGGCCGCGTCCCGGCCATCTCCATGTGTGCGCGTTGTCCCAGGCGTGCTTCCCCGGCCGACCCATCTCTTCGTGGTGGGGCTCGAGGAAGGTCGTGTGTTTCCGACGGCGAGCGAGGACGCTGTTCTGCTCGACGACGAACGGGCAGCGATTTCTCAGGCACTGCGGCGGTCAACAGCAAGGATCGATGAATCGGTGTACGGCGTGCTGACGCGGCTCGCGAGTGGAGCGCTGAGGCTCCTGCAACGGTTACGTTCAGTTATTCCTGTCGCGACACGCGCGAGTTCCGCGAAACCTACGGGTCGTGGCTGATGCTGCAAGCGTTTCGACTGCAGCAAGGCAATCCGGCGGCCTCGTATCAGCAGATGAAGGCCGCGCTGGGCGAGCCGAAGTCCACCGTTTCTCTTGACCGAGCGGAGGGCATCGTCTTCAGGCGGCTGGTGGCTTCGCAGCGTTGTCGGCACTGGCGACAAGGGTGCTGTCGCGCTGAGCGCGACATTCCCGGCGATAGCGCGTGGGCGCCTCGCCGAAGAGAGAAGGCGTCCAATGCGTTCACCGAGTATGACGGTCTGGTACACGAGGCCGGTGAGCAGCTCGATCCTTGCGCAGACGGAGCGTCGTCCTCGATTACAGAGCTCGGATCCGCGGCCAGGTGTCCGTTCCGTTTCTTCCTGAAGCGCGGACTCGGTGTTCGCCCGTTGGAAGAACGGGAACGCGACAAGGACGTCTGGCTCGATTCGTTGATGTGCGGGTCGAACTGCACGACCTGTATGCGGTCATGCTGCGTAGGTGCCGCGACGAAGGGCGCCGGCCAGATAGAAGAAAGACGGTGCCTGGCTGCGATCGCTCGCAGAGGCGCGCCTCAGCGAACTCGAGCGCGAAATGCCAGCTGCAACCGTGGAGATCCTGGAGAGGGAATCCAAGGAATTCCTGGCCGATGTCGAACTCTCCGTCGACGCCGAATCTGAGGACGACACGACGTCAACGCCAATCGGCTTCGAAGTGTCCTTCGGCCGCCCGCTCAAAGACGATGGCGAGCCGCTGGCGCAGGCTGACGCCGTGGAGATCGATCTCGGAAAGGGGCTGACCTTCAGGATTGCCGGGCGCATCGATCGCATTGACAAGGTCGGACCCAGCGTCGTTCGAGGTCCTCGACTACAAGACGGGCGGCTACTGGCGCACAGGACTGGACGGGCGTGTTCAACGGAGGCCGTCGGCTTCAGCACGCGCTGTACGGCCTTGCAGCGGTCGAGCTGCTGCGGAGCGCTACAAGAACCCCAAGGTCGTGGCGGGCGTGTATTACTTCCCAAGCCGCAAAGGTCGGCGGGAACACGTGAGGATCGACGCGCCGGGTCGAAGGCGATCGCGGCGTGCTGGCGGACCTTCGCGCAGTAATCTCGGCCCTTCGTGCACGCTCCCCCGGAGGCCGCCTGCAAATTCTGTGACTACAGCGCTGCATGCGAAGCTCTCGAGGGACGGGCCGAGCAGAAACTGGAAGAGCGATGCAGGCATTCGGGACTTCGGCGCATGTCTAACTCCCCACGCGCGTTCATGAAGGCTTGGCGGCGCATGTCGGATTCGCGTGCCGTCGATCGTGAATCTCGCCGCGTCGTCCGCGAGGAGCTGCTCACCGATTCTCCTCGAGGCAGGCGCTGGTTCCGGCAAGACGCAGATGCTCGCCGAGCGCATGGCTGCCGGGGTTGCCGCGGGCGTCTACGAAATCGACCACATGGCCGCCGTGACGTTCACGCGCAAGGCGGCCTCGGAGCTGCGCGGTCGGTTCCATCTGGCCTTCGAGAAGAACTTGGCGAGGTTGATCGGATTCCGGATGTCGATGGAACGGAAACTCGCACGCAACACATGACGGCGCCTGGGCAATCTCGAGCGCTTTTTCGCCGGCACCATTCATTCGTTTTGCGCGCGGCTGCTCCGCGAGCGGCCCGTCGAATCCGGAGTGTCCCAGGATTCACCGAGCTGGACGAGGTGCAGGATCTCGAGCTGCGCAAACGGACGTGGCGCGATTATGTCACGAGCACCCCAGCGCCGGCGATCCGGACATGAGGGCGCTCCTCGACGCCGACATCCGTCCAGAGACCTGGAAGCGGCCTTCGCCACCATCTGTCTCAACGAAGACGTCGAGTTTCCCGCCGGCGAGGCCGATTCTCCGGACCCGCAGGGCGCGCGGAAGGCACTCGACAAGTTCTGGAAGGAGCTGCAGAAACACCTGCCGTCGGACATCGACCCCGCGACGACGTGCCCGATTCAGAAGGCCGCGCGCGAGTTCCGCGGGCAACTTGGACGTGTCGCGGTTCCGGCTGGATCGGCCGTCGGTCATGGCGTCGCTGCTCGCACACGTGGAAATGCGAGTCCAAGATCAGACAGAAGTGGTGGGCCGACTCCCCGGCCGAGAAGAGGCGACTGCGCGATCTCATCAACCCGCTCCATGAAGAGTTCTGCACCGACAGGTCACGCCCTACCTGTCCCAGTGGCGTCAATACGTGTCCCGGCTGACCGTGACCCTGCTCACACAAGCACGGGAGCACGCGGCTCGCGAGCGCCGCCGACTGGACGCGCTGAATTACGGCGACCTGCTCATCCTGACCGCGCGAGTGTTACGCGAGAACACGGCCGTCCGCCACTCGTTGCAGCAGAAGTATCGGCATCTGTTCGTCGACGAGTTTCAGGACACAGATCCTGTCCAGGCTGAGATCGTGTTTCTGCTGGCGGCTGCAGAGAGTCCCATCGCCAGCCGCTTCAGCCGTTTCGCCGAGACTGGCGCCGACTGGCGCACCATCGCGCTCCGTCCCGGTGCGCTGTTCGTCGTCGGCGATCCCAAACAGTCCATCTACCGCTTCCGCCGCGCCGACATCGACATCTACAACATCGTCCGTGATCGCTTCAGTGACCCTCGGTCGTCCGGTTCTCCCGTTGACGATGAATTTCCGTTCAGTGCCGTCGTTGTGTAACTGGGCAAACGAGGTCTTCAAGACCCGATTCCCCGCGGAGCCGACGACGCATTCACCGCGGTTCGCGGCGCTCGACGCGAAAGAGGACAACACCGCACCTGGGGGTGTCCTCACACTGACGCACAACTGTGACCGATCGGAGGTCCACGATCACGACGCCGAAAAGATCGCACGTACATCCGATCGGAAGTCGATCGCGGGCAGGCGGAAGTTCAGCGATTTCCTGATCTTGACGAGAAAGAAGCGCAATCGTCTCGTTCCATACGCTCGTGCCCTCGAAACGGTGAACATCCCAATTGAGGTTAGTGGTGCTGGTGCGTTCGGCGAATCCAAGGAGGTGTCGGCGTTGGTCGCGCTCCTAGGAGCGCTCGCTGATCCGCAGGACACGCTGACGCTCATCGCTGTGTTCCGTGGTCCGCTTTTGGCATAAGCGATCGGGAACTGTTTGCGTTCAAGCAGTCGGGCGGGTGGTTCAGCATCTTCGCGAAGACGGACAACGGCAGCGATCAATCTCAGAGCGGATCCCAGCCCTGCACAATCAGCTCCGAATTCGGGCGGGATCGTGAGAGCCGCGTTGACCGCTCTGCGGGAGGACCATCGATGGACCCGCATACTGCCGGCCGGCGCGGCGTTGGAACGCATCCTGGAACACACAGGCTATCTCGCGCTGTCGGCGATGACACCGAGCGGCGTTGAAGCTGGCGACCTACTGCACGCTGTCGATCGCGTCGAGAGATCGTCCAGGAGGGGCGGCAGTCTCGCAGATGCTGCCGAGGCGCTCGAGGAAGACGCCGAGGAATCGAACGAGGTGGAGTCCCTTCCGCTCGAGCCGGGACGAGCCGATGTCGTCCGGCTGATGAACCTTCACAAAGCGAAGGGGCTCGAAGGCACGGTCGTGTTTCTTGCAGATCCCAAACGGTGGTTTCCCCCTTCGAGCTGACGATCACATTGAGCGTAACGGCTCGAAAGCCTGATGGCTGGTTCAAGCTGGTGCAAAGGTCGGAGGCGAAACCGTGGAACGGGAAGCTCCTTGGTGAACACGCCGACTGGCCTGGTGGACCAACTGGCAGAGCAGCCGTATCGCCAGGCCGAAGAGGATCGGCTCCTCTATGTCGCCGCCACACGCGCGCGCGAGATGCTGATCGTGAGCCGCTGGACTGGGAATCAGACACTGAGGGCGTGGGGCGTTCTGAACAACTTTCTCGCGAGCGCGCAGGAACTGCCCGTTCCGCAGTCCGTCCCGGTTCCCAGCTTGGAGCCGCTCGACTCCTCCGACCAGGCGCAGTCAGAGTCGAGCGTGACGCGTCTCGCGTCACACGATAGAGTGCGACAGCCGTCGTGGTCGATTGGCTCGGTCACGGCCGATGCCAAGCACATCGTTCGGACGATGTGTACCGCGGACGCGGCGGCTGATGACCCGACGAAAGTCGTGAGCGCTGACACGCCCACGCATCGAGCCGATGCCGGAATGGCCTGGGGCACGTTGATGCATGGTCTGCTCGAGCACGCCATGCGCCACCGTGCGGCTACGCGTGAGGATCTGCGCCGGCTCGGCGATCTGGTTGACCGTCGACGAGCCGCAGATTCGCCACTCAATTGACGATGCAATCGACACGGTGCTGCAGGTTGCGCGAGCGGAATTCTGGCAGGCGGCGCAGGCGGGCGAGCACGCAGAAGAGACGCCGTTCGCGATCGCGCAAGCAGCTAACGAGTTGACCGTCGGACGACATTGACCCGCCGTTCAAGTCGACCGACGGGTGGCACGTACGTGACTACAAGACGGACGTCTCGCTGGATGCCAGCGTGTACGAAGGCCAATTGAAGACTTACCGTGGTGCGCTCGAGAAACTGCAGTGCAATGTAGTCGATGCAGCACTCGTAACTTGTGAGAAACGGCGACTGAGCAGATCCCGCCGGTGAAGGCTGAGTCCAGCAACCCAGGCTGTCAGTCTGCGGCAGCGGGCGCAGACGAGCGCTGGCAGAACGCCTGTCGTGCCTCTGGAATTCTCTGCGATGACAAGGGGTACGTCGGACACCCGAAGGAGAACGTAATCCTGTCCAGATGCGTGGCCGGCGATTGAGGGCGACCTGACGAAGGGTGCCGGCGGCGAACTGGGCACGTCACGAGCTGGCATGCGCCACGAAGCCTTCTGTGCTGCGCATTCGTCATCGGCGCTGGCCGCGAACGCATTCGGGCGGTCGTGGAGGAACGATCCGCGGACGTTGTCGGTCGCCGGGCTGAGCGGACTTCATCAGCCTTCGGTTCGAGTACGCGTGCAGCGGTGGCGTGAGCAGGCACGGCGCCGCACCTGGACGCCCTTGCACGGCACACCGGACGCCGTCCTGGCGATCGAGTCGAGAATGCACCGAGTTTTAACCAGAGGCGAGATTGTCGCTGAAGCGTACGAGCGGATTCACGACGTTCGGCGCGACAGCCCTTGGTTCGCATTGGTCACAGACGCTGCCCTCCGTAGCCATTTCGCTCATCTTGATACGGCGCAGCTCGTGAAGCACTATCTCGGGCTCGCGCATCTGTTTGCGATTGGCCGTGTCGTGCTGCTCTATCTGTTTGGCAGCCGGTGAACGCAGCCGAATTCGAGGTATTCGCCACTCACCGCCGCGAGCTTCAGGAGTTTGCGCGAATAGTTGCGGGTGATCGTGTTGAATTCGCGTATCAGAGCTATCCCGACTTGTGGAGAGCGTGGGACACGCCACACGGCTTGATGAATCTGCGGGAACACGTCGATAGGCTAAGGCGACGATATTTGGTTCGGTTGTAGTGGTCACCGCACTGTTTACTTGCGCGAATACGTTTGCTCGCGTTCACCCCATGTTGTCCGTCGTGATCCGGCAGATCGAGGTTCCATTCGTATCAGTTTGATTTCAACCGGCCCCAACATTGCTCCGTACCTGCCAAGACATCTCATCCTTGCCAAAACGACAGGCGAGGTGCGGACGTTTTTGGCCGAGTTGGCGAATGGAACCACGAACCCGGATCAACAGCCTCACCCGGCAAATCGAGCACCAGTACCACTCGCGGTTTGTAATCGAGTTGCTTCAGAACGCGCACGATGCGGTCAAGGCACAGCCTGGTCGTGGCCTCGGGCGGATCGGTCTGCCGCCTTCTCACCACTGAGGCCGGGCATGGCGTGCTGTATGTGGCCAACGACGGTCAGCCATTCCGATACCGGGACTTCCTGGCGATCGCGCGACTGGGCCAGACCCAGACCACGCGACTCGATTGGCCACAAGGGCCTCGGCTTCCGTAGTGTTCTTGAGATTACGAACGCGCCGGAAGTCTATTCCCAGGGCTCAGATGGCGAGCGACCAGCCCAGGAGCTCTTCTCGGGATTTAACTTTCGATTCGCCCCACGTGTGCTGAGTCTCCTACAGGAGTTTCTGCGCCTAGAGAATCTCGCAAAGCCAGGGCATCCCCTGGCGCTAGCCGGCGTTCCAATAGATCTGCAGGAGTTCGATCGGACCGCCATTCTGGACCGGGTCAGAGACGAAGGATTTGACGCGAGCGACGAGGTTCGGTACCTGTCGCCGTACCTCCTGCCACTACCGATCGACGACGTCCCGGAGAATTGAGAACGTTCGCTGAACGCAGGGTTCAGTAGCGTCATTCGGTTGCCATTGGCGAGCGCTGAATCGACGAGTGCAGTGGCTGACCGATTTCTCGACCTGGATTCTGAAGCAGTCCTGTTTCTGGATTCGCTTCGCATGTTGCGCATCCATGTGTCATCAGAATCCGACAAAGTCCTTAGCCGCTCGGCAACGCCGGAGCCCAACTCACTCGCCGTTCGCGTGCGTGTCGAGGAGGGGGGCGACATCCGGGTCCGAGAGTTCCTGACGTGGCGAAGGACGTTCGGAGACAACAACGCCGAGGAACGAAACCGAATCCTGACCGCGGTCAAGAGCTTGCCAGAGTCCTGGCATCAGCTCGATCCAGCGGACTTGTGGGCAGCAGTGTCTTGCGCCGAGCCTGAGGATGGGCGCTTCTTCATTTACCTTCCCACAGATGTGCCGACTGGCACGGCCGCTCACCTAAACGCACCGTTTTATGGCGATCTCAGTCGGACCGGCATTGATTTCACGCTGCCGATAAATGCCTTGTTCCTCGACGCTCTTCGTGAGTGGCTGCTCGATGAAATTGCACCAACCCTGATCGGCGGCTCGACCCAAGAAGCGGAGGCCCTTGTCGACCTCCTTGGACAGACCGGAGGCACGCCGCCGAGGATTATCGAAGGGAAAACGGCAAGGCTCTCGCAGATGCCTTTGCTGCTTACTCAGCACGGTTGGGCACACGCACAGGATGCGCGGCCAATCCCAGACCTTCGGTCGCGGTACTTGGATTCCAATAGATTGCGGACTCACGCAACCTTCAAGGCGCTCGACGCCAGCCTCGACAGCCGACTCGCAACCGCTTCCACGCTTATCACAATGCTGGCAGGCAGAAATCGGCCACTCGACTCGGAGATCGCTGCGACGATTGAGCGCGTGGCGCTCGGCGCGAGGGTGAGCAGATCGATTGGGTCGAATTCTGCAGCGATGTTGAGCATCTCCTTCCACGGAACGCTGCGGCGCTGCGTGGGCGCCGCGTGCTGCTCGTCCAAGATGGCTCACTTGTCGCAAGCGATCCCGAACAGAATACGCTCCGCGTGTTCTTTCCTCCTCTGCGCGCGCGGACAGCGAAGGCTCAGACTTATCTCCCAGCACCAACGGATGTTCCTCAAACACTTCAGAGTCGGATCGCTTTCCTCTCGGACAGGATTCCTATGCGGCGCGCGCTCCCAAATGGACGCCAGGAGAGGACCCCCGTTCGTAACTACCTTCAGGACCATCTGGTCGACGACTATGGTGCTGAACCGATCCTTCGACGCGTTGTGCTTCCGTCGCTGCCGAAGGGCGAGGTGGCTCTCGACAGCCCTGAAGCAGTGCGATGCGCTGAAGCGCTAGACTTCGCGTTCAGGATCGTCGCATCTGCCCGCGAACGCGCGACACTTTTGCCGCTTCTTCGGGCTCTCAGGTTCCCGTGCCGCGGCGGGTGGCTTCCGGCTGACGACACGACCTTTGGTCCAGGCTGGTCTGGCCATGACGGAGATTGCCTCTGTGAACTCCTCTCTGAAGTTGACACAGATTCCTCTCGCGGGACGAGCTGACGCACTTGCTCCTGCCTCCGGATGATCCGACCTGGGGAGGACATGGACCCACACTGCTCACGTGGGCGGCGCAGGTCGATTTGGGGATCGCAACCGGACTTCGAGTCCTCGAAGACCCAGATTGGGTTGGTCGCTGCTGGCTGCAAAGAGGGTTCACGCCGAAGCTTCCATCGACACCGCCAAGCGGCATACCGACCGACCTCTGGGTTCAGTATGACGAAGAAGTTCGATCTCAGATCAAGCCAGTTTTTGCTGGGCTTAACTGGGGCTGAGTCGGAACCGCAATTGTTTGTTGCTGGTCTGGATCGCATCGCAACGCTCTCAAACCGTGGTTTGCAAAACCTGACGCTGGTTGTGCTCAGATCGATCTCTGATTGGAAGCGTGATTGGCGGAACACTCGTCTCAACAAAGAGGAGGGACAGTCGCATTCAGTCTTGGTCCAATCATTCCTGTCTTGGGCAATAAGTCGGCTTCCATGGCTGTGGTCTGGAGAGGGGGGCGCCTCCCGCGAGCATACGGGATCGCTGGTTTGTGCCGGCTGTTGCCGAACCTGGCCAGTCGCATCAGTAGCGATCACCTAAGCCCTGTGTCGCCAGAAATCGTCCGCGCTCTCCAGAAAATCGTGCCATCTCCGCCGCTGCCGGTGCTTGCGGGACTCGGGTCGCCAGATACTCGATTCGGAAGTTCCAACGAGCAGTCCACAGTTGCTTCAGGACCTCGCAAACGCACTTGACGAAGGCGCTGTGAATCCCACCAACACCTCGGTATTTATCGGTCAAGTGCGCACCGGTTGGGGCGTGTTCGCTCCGGCCACTGCCTCCAGCCTGCCTGATCGCCTGGTGGTGATCTTGAGCTGGGCGACAACCCGAGTCCCTGACGCCAACAGCCGAGACCCCAATCTATCTTCCAGACGTCAGACAGCGGTGGTTTGATTCCGGTCCGCTCGCGAAATTTCCTGTGCTGGTAATCCGGCCCGCCGATGTTAATCGTCTTTTGCCCTCCTTCGAGGCGCGCTTTGGTACGCTTGTTTGTCGCCTATCCGGCATTAGAATCGACGCGTGGTGCGGCAATCAGCCGTGGGCTCCCTCATCGGACATCGCGGCGCTGGAACAGACAACGCTGGCATGGTTGGTGCCCTTCACACTGTGCGTTGCGGTCGCTCGCGATCCGAAGCAGCACCGTCAAACCAAAACCTTTCGAGAGGCTCTCGCAACTCTCCGTGCTGCGCGCGTAGACCGGGTGGCCGGGCTAAACCTTCGACTACGTGGCGAGGGCGATTCGACTTCCGCCGAAGTCAGTGCGTTCTGGTACGACGAAGAACGGATCCTGCTGTATGACGACACCGATCAGAAATGGTTAGTCGGTCTCGCCGGTCCGCTCGCCAGCATCCTGGATCGGGCGGACGTCCTAAAGGACCTGCGGCTGGCGCTTACAGAATTAAGAGGCAACGCTGCGCCGGGTGACGAGCAGCAGCGAGACGCACTGGCTGCGCTGGATATCGATGCTGACGAGTTCAATGAAGTGCGTCAGGCCTGTTCTGGCGATCTGTCTTGGATTGCCGATCGTCTTCTGCTGGCTCTAATCCTCGTCGATTCGACAGTTGATTCAACACGTTTGGCAAAATGCGCGTCTATCGACGAGATCCGAACCGTGATCCACGAAGATATAAGCGGTGAACCTCCTTCCGAGTGGCTATTAGACCGGGCTCGGGAGTCGAACAGCGACGGCCAGTATGGGCCGTGCCCTGTGGGAGCGTGTTGGCCACAGGGCCGAGCTGCACGCGTGGAACACCGCGCTTCAGCATCTCCAGCCGCCGCGGCGACGGATAGAGAATCCCCGTAGCCTCGAGGAGTTCCCGAACCTGCCGAACGTCGCTTTTGACGCCACTTCGTGCGTTACTTCGCCACCTCTGAGGGAAATCTGGCACCGGCGCGAGCTACCAGACCCTGGCTGAGGGACTGCTAATAGACCCTCCGGCAGATAGATTCAAATACTCGTGCTGGCAGGTTGGGTGCCGAGAAGTGCTACAAGTCGTTCGTCTCCTCATTGATACCCTCGCACCGCCCCCAGGTATTCGAAAGGTGCTTGAAGAGGCTCAGGACTGCAGCGAGCTATCGCAGCTTCTACGCGCTGAGTGCTCCGGAATCGATCCCGAACGCGACCCATCAGAGGACCTTCGCGACAATCTGTCGTTAACAAGCAAGGTGTTCGAAGCGGTGCGCGTAACTGCAATTGCATACCACACAGCTGCACAGGGTGGCGTCGGGCCTTGGGGGGATGATTTGACTTCGCTGCGCGCGTCGCTTGAAGGGCAGCTCTCGCAGGGTGAGGGGTATCTCGTCAGGCTCGAAGAAGCAGGAGCAATTCGCTGCCTCCTTGCGATCCTCGAAAAGGCATCAGTCAGTGGGCAGAATCTCCTGGAGGGCGCATTCGGCGCCGCGTTAGAAACATCGTCGACCATCGACGATCTCAGACGATCACTCGGGGTCGGCTCCGATGCACTTGCTCGAGTAGATGTCGTGCTGTCCAAGCATCGAGAGGCCGAGCGGCGCAGACGCCGACTTGTCGAGGTCTCGCGGAACTCAGCTCGATCCAGAGGATTCGGATCTCCGCCTCCCGTGCTTGGCACACTGTAGCCAATCTCCCGGATGTGGTGATTCAGGAGCTCGATCCGAATCATCTCCTCAATTTGAACATGTTGGCGAAACGACAGCGGACAGGTCGCAATGGTTCGGGCTCATCACAATCGTCGTCATCGAGGCGGCGCATGCCCGAACGCGAAGCGAACCTCGTTGGATTGCTCGGTGAGATGTTTGCCTTCCGAGTCCTGCAGAAGAAGTTTGGCAGCGACAGTGTCGGAGCTGGTTCCTGGCGTTCCGAGAACAGTTGCGCGATTTTTCCTGGAAATCCAGCCGACGATGCTTTGGGTTATGACTTCGTCATCATCGATGGCCGCAGAACACGGTACATCGAGGTCAAGGCGAGCCTCGATGATCCTGAGGAGTTCGCGCTTGGTTCGAGCGAGGTCCGCGCTGCTCTCGAGCGGGCAGACAGCCGTAAAGAACGGTTCCGCATTTTGCACGTGCGGAACCTCCGCTTGGTACCAGAAGCGCAATTTCTTCCTAATCCGTTCGACCTTGCCGTGCTTCCAAGGGGCGCTTTGACCTTGATGAGGCCGGCCTTAGGGTTCGGTATCGCGCGGCGTCCGGAAACGGCTGAAGTCGTATTCCTGACAACTAGGCCGGACGCAAAGCGGACAGGACGACCTGGAGCCTCTGAAGACCACCTATGCATATAGTGGCACGACGAATTCTGAACGGTCGCTACGCCCTGCTGCCGAACCCCAAAGCCGGAGGAATGGCGGACGTCTACTGCGCCACTGGATCCTCGACGACGTCGGAAAGTCGCCGTCAAGCTTCTCCGATACTTGCCAGAGCAGGACGCAATCATATCGGAGTCTTTCCGCAGGGAGACTGACGCCTTGCGACGGCTCGAGCATCCCAACATCGTCAAGCTAGTCGAGGCCGGCCAGGACACCGACAGTGGCCGGTACTTCCTCGTGACTGGAATGGCTCGACTCTGATCTCGCCGAGCACATTCAGGCGCACCCGTACGAGAACTGGGACGACTACTGAACTCATTTGGGCGCCCCGATTCTCGATGCTCTCGACTTTGCACACTCGCGGCGCCTAACGCACAGGGACATCAAGCCTGCAAACATTCTGATTGCCAACGGGAAACCGCCTAAACTCGCCGATTTCGGCATCGCAAAGCTTCACGCCTTCATGGAGGCCGGCATTACGCTGGCGGATTTCGCCTCGAGACCGTATGCACCCCCTGACGCTGGTGAAGGGCAATTCTATTTTTCGCGGGACATCTATGGCTTCGCGGTAGTTGCGGTACGTTGTCTAGCCGGTCGCGAACTTCGCGATTGAGATGAAGTCATCCAGGCATTCGACGCAATCGCATTGCCCGACGAGGTTCGAGTTGTCCTTCGTGAATGCCTGAGTCTTGAACCCGCTAGGCGACCAGCGCACGGGGGCGTACTCCGCGCCCGGCTTGATTCGATTCAGGCTCTAAGGCTTAAAGCGAGAGAGCAACGCTCAACCTGCTGGATCGGAGTCCCAGTGCGCGATGCCGAGAGGTTTAGGGCGTCAATGGACTTGCCCTCGGTGGAAGCGCTGAGAAAGCGACTCAGTGAAGAGTTGCACGGTCCGTGCGCAATCGAGCGGTATGTCTTCAAGAATCGGGATGCCACCGAGGCGGAAAGGCGGCCTCACTTCAGGATTCACGCGGGGTCATGCCGCCTTCACGTGACCGTGGAAGACAGTGGTGACCATTTGTTCGTGTTCAATGCGTGGCCGGCAAGCCAAAGCGACTGCGAAAAAGCCCGAGATACGCTTGGGAATCTCCGTTCGATTTTCGCCTCGGAAAGCCGCGGGATGCGCCGACCAGGGCAGAGACACCATCCGAGCACTTGTGGTTGGAGTCGAGGAGCACGAGGCAGAGGTTAGGGCCCTACGAGTTCAGCGCGGCGAGCAGAGGCTCTTTGAGACCTGGCGGCGCGGGCTTCTCAAGGCCCGATTGGATCTCGAACGGGAGTGTACACCACCCATCCATTACACGTCGTGGCATTCGAGCACGGGGTCGGCGACTTTCACAATCCAAACGGAACCACGCGAAGAACTCGTCGGCACTCCTTGTGGAATTCGACTCCGCGACAATTCGATGGTTCGTGGAGAGATTCAGGACATCGGCGCTCTCATCCTCACGTTGGATATCACAGCGGGCGAGGCGGAGCAAATATCTGCGAAGGGGACGCTGGAGTTCGACAACCGGGCGGCGGATGCTGCCCTTGGCCGGCAGCAAAACGTTCTGGACAATGTGCGATTCGGACGCGCCGTTCACAGCAGGCTACGAGACCTTCTTACGAAGCCCTCCGAATGCCGCATTCCCGACCCAGTGAGCGAACTGAACTTCCTGCACGCAGATCTCGACGAAGCCAAAAGGCGGGCCGTGCAGATGGCCGTCGGTGTGAACGACTTTGTAATAGTGGAAGGACCTCCGGGTACGGGCAAGACGACGTTCATCGCCGAGACGATTGTCCAACTGCTTCGACGACATACCGGAGCTGGGGTTCTGCTCACCTCGCAGACGCACGTCGCATTGGACAATGCGCTCGAGCGCCTGCGCACTATAGCGCCTGATATCACGATGGTTCGTGTTGCGAGTCGATTCACGGCTGAAAGAGTGGCAAGCACGATCAAGGACCTTATGCTGGAGAGCGCTATCCAACGGTGGCGCACCAACGCGATTCGGTCCGGAGACCAGTTTCTTCAGAAGTGGGCCGAACGAAATGGCTTGTCCAGAAAGGACACTCACGTTGGGTTGATGCTTGTCCGGCTCCTGATGCTCCGCGATCAGCTGCAGCGGGCAGAAGAGACCCTCGTCGAGGCCGAGCGAGGCGCGTTTCCGGAGGAGGAACAGTCGAGGCTCCGCGGAAGAAACCAGGGTCCAAAAGCGTCAGATGAGAACGCTCGAATCGGAGCTCAGGGAAAACAGGAAGAACTTGCGGAGGAACTCATCGCGCTCGACGACGATGGGCTTCGTCGAGAGATCGGAGCGTTTCTCCCCGATCAGGGCGTTGCACGTCAGCTCAGAAACCTGATGGAGCTGCATGGTGCGTGGTCCGAGCGCTTCGGGATTGGCGGTGGATTTGCCGCCGCCCTCCTCTCGACAGCCCATGTTGTAGCCGGGACGTGTCTAGGTGTCGTGGGAGTGCGCGGAACAGAAGACATCGAATACGACTATTGCATCGTTGATGAGGCTTCGAAGGCCACCGCGACGGAAGTCTTGGTTCCGATGTCTCGGTCGAGACGATTCATAATCGTCGGCGATCCACGACAGCTATCCCCTTTCCAGGACCCGGAGCTGGTCGAGCGCGGCCTCCTTGAGAAGTATGGCGTTAGCCGAGACGATGCTCAACAGACATTGTTGGATTTGCTCGCAGACGGTTTGCCGTCTGAATGTCTAGCCAAGCTCACCGTCCAGCACAGGATGGTGAAGCCGATCGGCGACATGATCTCGCATTGTTTTTACGGCGACGAACTTGACAGCAGTCGAACGCCGTCGGACCACGCGCTCGGGGCGGTGTTGGCGCGCCCCGTGACATGGTTGAGCACATCTGGCCTTCAAAATCGTCGTGAAGAGAACAACGGCGTGAGTTTCGCCAATCAAGCGGAAATCAGGGCGATCTGCGAATTGCTCGCGAATCTAGACAAGATCGCTCAACGATCCGGCAAGAACTATTCAGTCGCTATATTGAGCGGTTACGCAGGCCAGGTCATCGCGCTCCAGCGCCAGATCGGAGCGAAGGAAATTGCTTGGCCATCACTCCGAGTCGAAGTTAACACGGTGGACGCATTTCAGGGGCGCGAGGCCGATATAGCGATTTACTCGATCACGCGATCCAATCCTGAACTGCGCACGGGATTTCTGGCTGAACAAAAGCGTCTCAACGTGGCGCTCTCGCGCAGGCGCGATCACCTGGTAATCGTCGGCGATCATCAATTTAGCAGGGGGCTGCCGGAGCTGCAGCCGCTACAGCGCATAGCGCGCTACGTGGAGTGTCATCCCGCTGACTGCCTTGTCTATGAGGTGAGTCAGTGACTGTCGAGGATGTCGTCAAGCGGTACGAGTTTTCGAGACCGGAGTTGCGACTGGTTGGTTATGAAGAAGTGGGCCTGCCCTTCTACCGAGTCAAGATTCGCGCGTTTACGCTGGAACACAAACCGATAGCGGCCATCGAGGAGTTCGTTCTCAAATGCCTGAACGGCGGCGTGGTAGCGCCCCAGGACATCGGGGGCTTCCTTGGTCTCCCACCGAAGGTCGTCGAGGGAGCACTCTCAAGCCTAGTTCGGTCCGAAGACGTTCAACTGGGTACGCTCCCTGACGACCGTAGACACATTTGGAAACTGACGTCAAAGGGCCGGACGAACTCTGAAGAAGCCGAGCAAATCACAGCACAACAAGGGACGTTTGAAATCGATTATGACGGTCTCCTCCGGAAGGTTGTGAACTACAAGAAGGAGGCGTCATACGCTCCCCGCGAATTAAAGGACGTCGGCCTGCTCGAGATACCTGCGCACCCGGTCCGTCCTCCTGAAATGGCCGATTTGTCACATGAAGACGTGGCACGCGAAGTCGCGGCGGACACCGGACGGTTCAGGCGACAACTGGTATCGATCGTCACGATTGAGAAGCGATTTCGGTTCTTCCGGTCTGCCGTGGCCTTGGTATACCGAAATGAGTCAGACGGGAGAGTTGAGGTCGGCTTCGCGTTGAACGGTCGCCTGTCAGAAGAACACGAAACCGCCTTTGCAAAGGCTGATGGGCCTAGACGCGTCGGAATGGATGTTCGTGCCGCCAGCTGTAACACCGGCGATTCTCGGAGTTGATGATGAGGGCGCTGCCAAGGAGATTGTTGCTTGGCCGCCCTCTCCGGTTCTCAATCAGGAATTGAGGAAGGCAGTGGCCGTCGCTGAGGCGGACGTAGCGTCTGCGCACGAGGCTGTGAATGCGGCCCCCGTGAATCAGCAGCACCAGGCGCGCGCGCAGATGACGGATTCCGAAACGAAGCTCCAGCGGGCTCGGGAAGCGATAGAGAGCTTGAGCGCCACATACTTGCAGGTGTTCGATCATCCCCCTCGTCTCGAGGAGGCCTTGGCGGAAGCGCGCGAACGCTTGCTAATTGTTTCGCCTTGATTTGGCGCGTGCGTTGTCAACGACGAGTTTTTGCGAAAGTTGGCGAAGGCTGCCAGCCGCGGCGTCAAGGTGTATATCGGCTACGGGATTCCCGATGATCCGCGACGACCGTCGCCCCCACCCCGCGAGGTCGAGGCGGAAAGAAAGCTGAAGGACTTGGGGAGGGTAGTCAAGAACGTGACAGTGAGGCGCCTAGGCGATACGCACGCAAAAGTGCTTGCGTACGATCGCACTTGGGTAATCCTCACCAGTTTCAATGGCTGTCTTTCAAAGGGTCAGAGAGAAAAGGGCTACCGGGACGAACAGGGAATCTTGTTGAGGACCCCAGCGATGATCGATCGCAAGTTCAACGAGATACTGACAAGATTCGATGCCGCAGCCAACAAGTAACATTCTCCTTCACGATGGGCCGCTAAGATTCGAATCGGCGGTAGCTTGGTTGTGCAATCTTTGGTTGGATTTTCGCATCTCGAAATGGCGTGAAGAGACCGACGCTGTTGTGAAGTGACGTCGAGGCCCCGGCTGATCAACGTGCCCACCTGGCCCTTCGTAGCATTGAGCGCGAATACGGATCGGCGTGTTCGCAAGTGGTGTATGGTCGAGAGGCTGAGATGAGCTTGCGGCAATGCTTGCGCTGCTTGCGGATGAAGCGCGAGGTAAAACGTGGCGGAATCTGCGACGAGTGCCGAAAGCTTGTACCGGGCTGGCACTCGCTGGAGTCTCGGCCCGAATCGAAACATCGACGCGGTACCGCGCCTGCCCGGTCCGTGCCGCCGAACGCCACCGTCAGGAATATCTCAAAACGGCCGACTACTGATGAGTCGCGTGCGCGTACTTTCGTTACGATCATCTGTTCTCCCGCGCGCCGCGGCGAGTCTATATCGGACTGGACGCTCGGGTTTGAAGGCGAGGTGTCGGCAGAACAGAGAAGGTTGAGGATCTGGGCGCTACTAGGGAAGTTCGCCCGCGTGAGGGTGTTCGTCGCGAAGAAGTTAGTGGAGCAGTTTCCAGCAGCCGAAATGCGGGCTTCTTTACGAAGCCGAGAGGGCCGTCGTCTTCACAGGTAGCGCGACCGTTTGGTGCCGCCTCTCAGTCGCCTATCGCCTCTCCTCCGATGCGTGCGGCAGCCACTCCCAGGTTGGTAAAACGCGTTCCCCTTAGCACTGAGGCAAAACCGCCACACCCACCGGCGACGGACGACAAACACCAGGCGTTACGGATCGCCGGGCCCTATTTAGAAGAGCCAGAGTCGTAACGTCCGTCGGGTCCGCGTCAGGACGCAGGGTCGCGCGTCTAACTCGTGGGGGACTATGCGAATAAACGTCTCTGAACTCATCGAAGAAGTGACCGCGTTACGCATCCGCGCCGCTGAAATCCCGATGCGCATGCGGCGCGATGGCGATCTTCTTACGGACGTCCACCACGAACTGTCCGCCGCGCTGAGCGTGGCTCGCACCTTTGTGCGCAAGCGCGGACCGGCGTCACTGTCAGCATCGTCGTCCTCGCTGCTGTCGACCGCCGAGGCCGGTTCGCCTATTCACCATCGACCAGGTTGCTGACCGGCTCAGGTTGAGCCGCTCTCACATGTGGCTGATGAAGGATGGACGTTTCCCGAAACCTCGTCGGCTGTCGTCGAGCGCGGTCGCCTGGCTCAAACGGATGTTAGTGCTTGGATAAGCGATCGGCCGGTCTCGTGATGGGCCTCCCGCACTGACACCAAGGGCGCGGCGCCGGCTTTTCAGACCGGCATGAGGCCTCAAAGGGTAATGCGGAGATAACGATCAGCCTAGCGCGATTTCCTTAATCGGCGGAATGGGTCGATGACGGCCATGTAGAGCGCCGTGAAACGACTGACGGCACTCCGCAGGATCAACACGCATCGATGGCAACCTGCATACCCTCAAGCATGGCGAACGCGGCTGGATCGCCACGTGTTCAGACCGCGAGGATCAACGCCCAGATCGCGGCGCCACACGCCGCCCGGGGCGAAACGAGCCGTGCGTCGGCGCCCTCGATCACATTCAGCGCGGAAGGCATCCTGCCACCACCGTCGGTCGTCAGCCGTATGTCGTCGGGCAGCAGGCCCATTGAGGTCTGCAAATCACCTGATCTCGCGGCGTTGACGAACGCGGACACCAACTGCTGGTGGTTCGAGGGCTGGGAACGATCGCGAAGTGTTGATGCGGTTGGTCGCCGCCGGGATCACGGCCGTCCGATTCCGGAAGACTGCGGTCCGTGCACACAACTGGGCACGTCGATGGTTGACGCCTCGATCGGAACATCACGGCGGTAGTTCCCCAGCCTCGCGGCCTGCAAAAACCGCCATGCCGCGCGAGGGCTCGCCAATCATCTCCCGCAGATAGCTCGCGTCGTAGTTCCATTGCCGCTCGAACGAACTGACGGCACGCACGCAGCAACAGCCATCTCACCATGATCTTCGAGATGAAACGCAATCGCGTCTCCCATCTCGCGCTCGAATCGTGGCGAATACCGCCGGCCGCAATGCAACCCAGAAGGCCTCGAGCATCTTGAGGACCATCCGGTCGTCACCACCTAGCGACTGGGTGGCGCCGCCCCATCATCGGCGGCTGTCATTCAGGGCGTCCGAGGCGTCACGCTCACCACACGACCTGCACCCCGTATTTGGCAAACACCTTGTCCTTGGTCACGAGAGGGATCCGCTCCGATTGTGCCTGAGCCACGATCAGACGGTCGAAGGGATCGCGGTGATGAAAGGGTAAGCGCTCGACGGCGGCGGCGTGGGTCCAGTCAACCGATAGGACCTGCAGCCCCTGCTGGACTTTCTCGGCGATGTATGCATCCACGGGCGCCGGTAGCGTGAGACGCCCGAGACTTCACTTGATCGCCAGTTCCCAGACGCTCGCCGCGCTGAGCCACCACTGACCATTGCTCTCCTCGATCGCGCGCTGCGCGGCGCGCCTCAATCGCCGATCCCCGGCCATGAACCAAAGGAAGGCGTGAGTATCGACGAGCAGCCTCATTCGGTGTAGTCGGCGAAGTCCGGAATACCGGCGTCAAAGTCCTCACGGATCGTGATGCGTCCTGCATCGCTGCCAAATTCCAGTCGGGCGCCGCGAGCCGCCGGACGCAGCTCGGCGACAGGACGCCCTCGCTTGCGTGATCAGTGTACACCTGGCCCCTGTCGACGCGGTCGAGGAGCTCGGAGAGGCGAGTCTTGGCTTCGAAGGCGCCAATTACCTGAGACTTCATGACATCTAGTCTATTCGACTAGTCTGTTCGCGTCAATCATCATGCAGACCATGAAGTCACTCTCTTTAGACATCTGATGCTCTCAATGTTATCATCAAACATCATGAGGACCACAGTTGATATAGATGATCCCATCCTCCGGGAAGTGAAGGCCATCCACGAGAAGGAGGGCCGATCAATGGGTGCGGTGGTGTCGGAGCTATTAGCGGATGCGCTCGCCCGGCGTCGGGGGCGCGAGGACGTCCAGCATTTCGCTGGACCTCGCGCCCGATGAAAGCGTTGGTCGATATCTCGGACAAGGAGGCCGTGTATTCGGTCCTCGATGCCGATCGGTCATGAGCTATTCGCTTGACGTCAACGTCCTGCTCTATTCATCCGACCGATCGAGCGATCGCCACGACGCCGCGCGGCAGTTTCTCGAATCGTGCGCTGCCCGGCCGGAGGTGCTCTGTCTGACGTGGCCGACGCTGATGTCCTATCTCCGCATCGCCACACATCCGAGCATCTTCGCCGCGCCGTTGACGCCGGAGGAGGCGCTGGGCAACATTGTCGCCCTCCTCACGCTGCCACACGTGCGCGTGGTGTCGGAACAGGACGGATTCATCGATGCGTACAAGCACGTCACCGACGCAATGACGGTACGCGGAAACCTTGTGGCTGATGCACACGTAGCCGCGATCCTCTTCCAAAACGGCGTCCGGACGTTTATCCAATGACCGCGACTTTCGAAAGTTTGAGTCTCTTCACGGTACGCAATCCTTTCGCCTGAGCGGCGACACGCCCAGTGCTGCACGACGTGACCCAGCAGTGTTGACGTTGACTGCTGCGGACACACGTCGAACGTCTCGCACTGGCCGGTGAGCGCGTCGCGCGAGCCATCGGAGCCGTCTTCCTCGGGGCAGGGTTGTTTCTGATCGCGCGAGCAGCCAGGCTCGGATGACGCTGCAGGCAGGGAGAGCGACTTCTCCTTCGTTCACGTTCACCAGATGCGCAGGCCGCGCGACTGATCACGATTGGAATCGGCACCAACCCAGGTTCTGTCGTTCAGATCGCCCGCATCGAGGGCGCGCTGATCGAGGCGTTTAGCGCTGAGCGGCTCCGCTGTGTCTCCGCAGCTCGGCCCTTGCGGGCGGAAGTTCTCGGGACCACGCCTGCTGAACTGTGCGGATGAGAGCCGGGTAGACCACGAATCGGCGGAATGGGTCGATGAGGGCCATGTAGAGCGCCGTGAAGCGACTGACGGCTTTTACATAGATCGCCACGTAGAGAACGTAGCCCCGCTCACGAGGAGTGAGGACCAACGCCAAGAAGCCATGTACGGTCGCGTTGCGGATCTCGCTGAGGGCCTCATGAGGCAAGACGTAGAGCACTCGAAACCGGCCGTCGCGAGTCCCTGGCGGAACCAGGGACTTCACACGATCGGCTTCAGTCAATCGATGGACATACGATGCGCGCGGCGGGTCATGACGCTCATCATCCCATCCGAACACGCGACCAAGCCACCATCGCAGCGCAAACAACGCTCGAACCGCGACGTTCGTCCGCAGCCGCCGGGCGCCAAACAGAAGAGCACGGACTTCCTCCATGGTCCGACCGGGCCCGCCGTCGTGGAGTGGAATCGCCCACACGTCGTGCAGCGGCACGTCGCCAAGAAGCGCGTGGCAGCGCAGGTCTAGTTTTCGGAACTCCGCAGGATCAACACGCATGCTACGCCGGCGGCGCGAGGTGCGACAGCTTCTCGGGATTGCTCACCGCGTAGATCGCACGAACCAGGTCGTCCACGATTTCGAATGCCACGCTCTGAACCGAACCATCCGCTCTGTAGACGATCAGACCAGGCAGCCCGTTGATCGGGACCATGCGAATGATCGAACCTTCGGGCAGCCCCTTGCTCACCACGCCGACGACGAAACGAGCCGTGCGATCGGCGCCCTCGATCACGTTCAGCGCGGAAGGCACTTTGCCACCACCGTCGGTCGTCAGCCGTACATCGTCGGCCAGCAGGCCCATGAGAGTCTGCAAATCACCTGATCTCGCGGCGTTGACGAACGCGGACACCAACTGCTGGTGGTTCGAGGGCTCGGAACGATCGCGAAGTGTTGATGCGCTTTGCGGCCGCGCGTCACGCACGTGCGTGCGGGCACGCGACGCCAACTGACGGCATGCAGCCTCGCTGCGATCGAGCGCGCTGGCCACCTCGCTGAACGAGCAATCGAAGACATCGTGCAGCAGGAACGCAGCCCGCTCGAGCGCCGACAGTCGATCGAGCGCCAGCAGCAACGCGATGGACAGATCCTCCGCAAGTTCGGCCTGTGTATCCGGCGCGAGCGCGGCGGTGTCGAGGACCGGTTCGGGCAGCCACGGGCCGACATATGACTCGCGGCGTGCGCGCGCCGACTTGAGCGTGTCCAGGCAGATCCTCGTCGTGGTCGTCGTCAGGAATGCTCGGGTGTCCGTTACGACGTCGCGATCGACGGCATGCCATCGAAGATACGCGTCCTGGACGGCGTCCTCGGCTTCAGAGACTGACCCGAGCATGCGGTATGCCAGTCCAAGTAGACGCCGCCGGTGCGGCTCGAAGCTGACCGCGGGATCCGTCATGCCGATCGACTCCCGTGCGATTGCCTGGGGGTCGAACCCCACAGCGTCGAGGTCAGCTTCCGGTCAATCGCCACCGGGGCTCCACCGACTACGACGCGAGTGCACGCCTTTCCGTGTCCCATGGTGTACTTCACCGTTGGATAGATCCGCGCCGTGGTGATCGCAAACGCCAGGCTCACGACGGCTCGCGGTCCCCATCGCTCGAGGATCACCGCCCGGTAATCGTCAGCCGACGACGCATCGTGGGCCAGGATCGCTTTGGTAAATCGCCACGCGAGCGCCACATCGTCTGGCATAGCGGCGACGTCATCCTTCAGTATGGCGCGGAGGATCTCCGGACGCACGCCTTGCCGTTCAGCCATCGCCGTGCCCAGTTGTGTGCACGGACCGCAGTCTTCCGATCGGACGGCCGTGATCCCGGCGGCGACCAACGCCTCGATCGGAACATCACGGCGGTAGTTCCCCAGTCTCGTGGCCTGCAAAAACCGCCATGCCGCGCGAGGGCTCGCCTCAATCATCTCCCGCAGATAGCTCGCGTCGTAGTTCCATTGCCGCTCGAACGAACTGACGGCACGCAGCAACAGCCATCTCACCATGGTCGTCCTCCCGCCTCCGCTTTCTATGGGAAAGACGAAACAGCACCGGCCGTTGTGACATTGCTCCAAAAGCCGAGCTTGTGGGTTCCCGAACAAGCGGATTCCGCCGCTCCCTCTGGAACTTCTAAAACTCTTCCGCCTCGTTCCTATGTCAACCGCGTGCGCTTCGCTGTTTGTTCGCGCCAATCGATTTCCTGAAGGACTTCCCAGCGAGCCAGAATGACCAGTTTTCCGAGACCGACGGCGTTGTTCCAACCGGCACGGATCACTTTGAGCGACTGTGGGAAGAAGCCTCGCGAATCGAGTTCCAGCATGAGTAGGAGCGGGAAGTCTTCAATCCCTATCGTCGGCTATGGCGTCAACGGCGACTTTCTGCACGAGGGCAAGCTCGATCTGCCGGAGCTGCGCGACCCACCCACCCCTGAGGAATTGGAATGGGCCCGCGGCTTCATCCGCCGCAGGCGGTGGCAGGAAGCGGTCACTTATCGTGAGACCGCCCCGCACGCAGTACACGCGCCGGAAGTGGCAGGGCAGTGACGACGCCAACGCGGAATTCGACCGCTTTGTGACGCTCCTGCGAAGGTGTGGCTCCGCGGACTTCTACTACCGCATCCGGCACACTCTACTGGTCAGTTGACGAGTTCAAGTATTGGACGATGGGCTGGCCGGTGGCGCAGACCGCGATCATCAACAGGGCGCGCCTTGGCGCCCCGGAGCCCTGGAAGGCTCCTTGCGCGCGCGCATAATGGAAGTTGATCTGCTCAGCCCGATGCGTGGCGGTCGAACTCGACGGCGCGCAGCATCTCCAGCCATCAGCCGCCGACGTGAGCGTTCGTGATCGGCTCTCTCCTTTGCCCCGCGATAACGCGAGCGTGGCGGCGAGATGTCGGAGCCGTCGATCGGCATGTCTCAGTCGATGGTCAACACGTCGAGCTCGCCGAGCCGCGCCGGATTGCCGATGACCTCGATCTCGGTGATCTTGTCGTTCGCGATCGTGAACCGGAGCGCTCTCACCAATCGTCCCCGCGGCGCCACGACGACGCCGATGGCCCCATCCACGAGCGCGGGCCGCGTGAGCCGCGCGAGGTGTCCGTAGGCGACCGCCCCCTTCGCCCAGACTGCCGCGCCGCGAATCTCGGTCGGCGCGCCGGCCGCCATGTCCGCGCGAACCACGAGATCCGGATCGAGGACGGCGAGAAGGCCTTCGAAGTCGCCAGCGCGTAATGCGGAAATGAAGGCCTCGACGACCTCACGCTGCCGAACGAGATCGGGGTCGGGAGCCCCGCCGCCACGCACGCGGCGCCGCGCGCGGCTCGCGAGCTGCCGCGCCGCCTCTGCGGAACGGCCGACGATCGGCGCGATCTCCTCGAACGGCACCGCGAACATGTCGTGCAGCACGAAGGCGAGCCGTTCCGCCGGCGTCAGCCGGTCGAGCACGACGAGCAGCGCGAGCCCGACCGAATCCGCGAGGAGCGCTTCCTGCTCGGGGCTGCTTCCGCTCGTGCCGGTCGCGACCGGCTCCGGCGCGTCCGGAATCAACGGCTCCTCGCGCCGCGATTGGCGCGATCGCAGCATGTCGAGGCACACGCGCGCGACGACGGTGGTCAGCCAGCCGCCAAGGTTGTCGATGCCCTCGGTATCGGCGCGGCTGAGCCGCAGCCATGCTTCCTGTACGGCGTCGTCCACCTCGCTCAACGAGCCGAGCATCCGGTAGGCCACGGCGCGCAGATGGGTTCGGTGCTCTTCGAATCGCTCAGCCAGATAATCGCGTTCGCTCATGGGTCACACTTCCTCGTCGCGTTCCGTCATAACCCTGACGGACGAACGGCACGCAATGTGACGACGAGAGATAACCGGTGCGAGCTGCTACGCGTGCTCGAAGGGACGTCGAAGATCTCTATTCGCTAGCTTCTCGGCGCGCCGGCTCGGTCACACTTTCTCGTCGCGTTCCGTCATGGTAGTGACGGCGGGCGGCGCCCAATGTGACATAACTCTTTCAATAAGTACCTTAGTGCGCCCCCTCCAGCCTTCACGAACTGGAGGAAACGATGAAGATCAAACTGACGAGCGTGCACGTCAACGACCAGGAGAAGGCCCTGCGCTTCTATACCGACGTGCTGGGTTTCGTGAAGAAGACCGACTTCAGCCAGGGGCCGTATCGCTGGCTCACGGTGGCCTCACCAGAGGACCCGGACGGCACTGAGCTGCAGCTGGCGCTCAATGGCGACCCGGCGACCAAAGCCTACCAGCAGGCGATGTTCCAGCAAGGCCAGCCTGCGGCCATGTTCTTCACCGACGACGTGCAGGCCGATTACGAGCGGATGAAAGCGCGCGGCGCCGAGTTCACCAAGCCTCCAACGGATGTGACCGGCTCCAGGATCGCCATGCTGAACGACACCTGCGGCAATCTCATTCAGGTGACGCAGCTGAAGCGGTGGTAGAGCGAACATTCCGGGAGCGCTGCCGTCGCTCGGCATCGAGCAACAACCTCGCTGTCAACACCCCCGTGAAGTCTTCCGATGAACGGGCTGCAGCCTGATGAGCCATCTGGCATTATGCTATAATGCCAGATGGCAGGAGGAAGCATGACCGCGAACGAGTAACGTTGTCGAGGTCCTGGGCGGACCGAGTGTGTTCAAAGGGCGGTCCGTGCCAACGTCGACCGAGTTACGGGCGCGGATTAAGCAGGGACTCCCGTACCGCTCGCTCGAGTCTGTTCGCGAACGGCTGCGACTGTCCGCACCTGAGGCTGCCGACGTTCTTCACATGCCGACTCGGACGATGGCACGGCGCCGGCAGGCGCGGAAACTGGACCCCGACGAATCCGATCGTCTGTATCGAATCGCGCGCGTGGCGGGTCACGCCGTTTCGGTGTTTGGTGCTGAAGACAAAGCGACGACGTGGCTGCAGAGACCGAATCGCGCGTTGAACGGGGAGCTCCCTATTCGGTTGCTCGACACTGATGTCGGCGCGCGCCAGGTCGAAGATATTCTCGGGTGGATTGAGCACGGGATAGTCAGCTAGTGCGCGTCTGGCGGATCGCCAGCGCTGCTCATGCCGCGTTTGACGGCGAGGGCGCACGGCGTCTTGGGAGCCGCTGGACACCGCGAGGCGTTCCGGCGGTTTTCACGTCGGCAACGCTGTCACTGGCGGCCCTGGAACGGTTCGTTCACACCGATTCCGACCTCGAGCCACTCGACCTGGTCGCGATTCCGGTAGACATCGGCGAAAACATCTCGATCGAGTCGGTCAACTTGAGAGCCTTGCCGCCTGAATGGCGATCGTTTCCCGCTCCACCGGCGCTCGCCGTAATTGGCGAACAGTGGTTCCGTGCGTCCAAAACCGCCGTTCTGTCGGTTCCCTCCGTCGTCATTCCTCACGAGCGGAACTTTGCGCTGAATCCGATCCACCGTGAATTCGCGGACCTCTCGATCGGTCGCTCGGAGCCGTTCAGCTTCGATCCTCGGATGTGGAAGAAGTGACGCTCATCACGCACGACACGCCTGGTAGTTGAGTTGAGGAGCACTGGGACGCTGGCATAGAGGCGCGTCTCACTTGCGGATTCTAGGCGAAGATACGGCGAATGTGCTACCCTCGGCTACCGTGGCGGTTCGGACGTGCACGGTCAGCTTCATCGGTCCGTCCGGAATCCGCCACTCAGTCGATGTAACCGCCGAGTCCGTTTACGAAGCGGCTGCTTTGGGAGTGTCAGCTCTCAGGGGGAGTGGCTGGGCTGATGCCGTGGCGCTCGGAACCGAGCTCGAGGTTCAGGTCAGAGAGCCGCCCACGTGCCACCGGATCACGGTCCAGCAGATTCATCGCTGGTGTGATGGCGTCACGGTCAGCCCAGACGAGACGCTCAAGAAGCGCAGACTGAAGCTGCTATTGGCCTGACGAGCACGTCTGAGGTCTGGCCGTTCGCGAACGGTGATGTCCACTGTTTCTGAGTCGCTGTCGCAGATCGAGGTGCTGGTCGTCGACTGCCAGGCGACGGCCGCAGCTCCGCATGGGCATCTCCTCGAGATGGGCTGGGCGCGAGCGGGGACGACGACAACAGACGCACACGTGCGGCTCATTGCACTTCCGAACGGCGAACGCATTCCGCCCGCCGTGGCACGCCTCACTGGCATTTCCGAACGGATGGCGCAGGACGGCGTCGATGCACATGTGGCCTGGCGCGAGCTCTCCAATGAAGCCGCGATGCTGGCCAGGCAGCCGGCGCCAACGGTCATTCACTTCGCTCGATTCGAGCAACCGTTCCTTCGTGCGTTGGCCGGCGGCACGCCTCTCCTCGACATCGTGTGCACGCATGACATCGCCCGCCGCCTCTTACCCGATCTGCCACGCCGCGGCGTGCGTGCCCTCACGGGGTACTTCGGCCGCGCGGTAGGCGCGCTGCGTCGCAGCGCCGATCACGTGGAGGCCACAGCGTTCGTCTGGCGAGAGCTGGTGCGTCTGCTCCAGGACGAAGGTATTTCGACCTGGAGCGCGCTTCAGGAATGGCTCGCCGCCACACGCGATACCAGGAAGCGCGGGCGCCGCGTATGGCCGATGCCGCGGGATGTGCGGCTCTCATTGCCCGATGCACCGGGCATCTATCGCATGCTGCGGACGAGTGGCGACGTGCTGTATGTGGGCAAGGCCGCGTCGCTCCGTCATCGCGTCAACAGCTACTTTCGGAAACAGAATGGCATGCCCGAGCGAACGCTCGAGATGCTGTCGCAGGCACGGGGGATCTCGTTCGATGTCACCCCGAGCGCGCTCGAGGCGGCTCTCTTCGAGCCCGACGAAATCAAGTTGCATCGACCGCCGTACAACATCGCGCTCACCGTCGAGGACCGCGCAGTCTGGTTCGCGGCACCGGATCTCAGCGAGCGCAGTGCGCACCCGTCGTCTCGGTGTCCGCTCGGACCGCTTCCTTCGGCCGGGATACTCGATGAATTCGCTGCGCTCGCCGGGGCTGACCGCCGCGCGCTTGGCTCCGGTCGCTGGCGTCCCGACGCACCCACTTTCGATGCGGGTTACGCGCGGCTCTGCGCGGCGCACTCCGAGCTGTCGCGTCTCGACCTCGGCGCGCACGAGCGACTGCTGCGGCTCGGCACACGCCTGTGGAGAGAAGGTCGACGGGACCACGACGTCGACGCGGATGAAGAGACTCGCGGCATCACGAGCTGGACACCAGAGCTCGTGCAACGCTCTCTGGAGTGGCTCGCGTTGCGCGGGGCGCTCGCGCGGCGCCGAGCGATCTGGTTGACTCGCCTGGTCGATTCGAGCGTGCTTTGGACCGAGCCGGGCCTCGTTGGTGCGAGGTTGATCGTGATCGAGAACGGCGAGGTTGTCGTCAACGCCAACATCGACGCCGGCGCGACACCGCCGATTCCGCCTGGCCACGCGCGTCCAGTCGCCGCACGCCGTGAGGCCTTCACTTTGGCGTGCTTCGATCGTCTGCGAGTGCTGACGACCGAGCTCAAACGTCTCGTTGCTGCAGATGTCCCCGTGGCGCTGCGACTAGGCGTCGCACCTCCGCTCGCGGACGTGCACCTGGCGTCTGTTCTCTGGTGGGTGTGACGTGCGCGTCCTGTTCGTGTCCGACACACACCTTGGTTTCGATTTGCCCAGCCGCCCGCGGGTGGTTCGTCGTCGACGAGGCGACGACTTCTTTCGGAATTTCGAACGAGCGCTCGAACCTGCACGAGTCGGCGAGGTCGATGTGGTCGTCCATGGCGGTGACCTGCTGTATCGAAGCCGCGTACCAGCCTGGCTCGCCGAAGCGGCACTCGCGCCGCTCAAGGACCTTGCCGAGTCAGGAGTTCCGGTTCTGCTCGTGCCGGGCAACCATGAACGCAGCCGCATGCCCTTTCCCTTGCTTGCGTTGCACGAACGCCTGCACGTCTTCGACCGACCGCGCACCCTCGTCCTCGAAGCACGCGGAGTACGCGTCGCGTTCATGGGTTTCCCGTACACTCACGACATTCGTCGCCGGTTTCCGGAAATACTCGCTGCCCTGAACCGCGATAGCTTATCGGCTGATCTCCGCGTGCTGTGCCTTCATCAGTGCATCGAAGGAGCGACCTGCGGACCAGGCAACTTCACGTTCCGTTTCGGCCCAGACGTGATCCGCACCGCCGACCTGCCCCGAAACGTTGTGGTCACGCTGAGCGGACACATTCATCGCCACCAGGTCTTGCAGCCGGTGCGAGGGGCCCCCATCGTCTATGCAGGGTCGATCGAGCGCACGTCATTCGCCGAGGCCGGGGAGACGAAGGGATTCGTTGTATTGGAACTGGCCCGATCAGGCCTCCGTTCATTCGAATTTCGACCGCTCCCCGCGCGGACGATGGTCACTCGCACGGTCTCCTTCGACGATGCTGACGCCATGACAGTTCACAGGCGTTTGGCCGCTGTGATCGAATCAACTCCTGGAGATGCCGTCGTGCAGCTTCGGGTTACGGGCCAGATTCCGTCGACACTCACGGCTGCAACACTCCGCGCGGTTGCCGGTGCACGCACGGTGACGCTCGCGATTCGAACGGCCGACCGTCGCACCGGATCGTTCGCGGGTGAACTCCCGGTCGAATAACTGCTTCAGAGTGACGACACCGCCGCCGCCGCCCAGCCGCGGTAAGCGGATCAGGCTGGCGCGAGCGCAGCCGCCGCGGCCTCGGCGGTGCCTGGCTGATACGAACCTACCTCGGCGCGGAACGGGATCGCGAGGCGGTTCCAGCTGTTGATGGCGATGACGGCGAACGTCAGGCCGACCAGCTGCACTTCGGTGAAGTGGTCAGGAGAGCTGATATTTCCGCAGACGGACGTACAGCTGAGTGCGCGAGATGCCGAGTCTCGCAGCGGCCTTCGATTTATTGCCAGCGCACTCCGCGAGGGCCTGTACGATCATGTCGCGCTCCACCGTATTCAGGTGGGTTGTCGACGAGGCGACGACGGTTGGCGCCGTGACGGCACGTTCTTGATCCAGCGACAGATGCTCGAGAGTGATCAGGCCGCCTTCGCAGAGGATCGCCGCACGCTCGAGTGCATTCCGCAGTTGCCTGACGTTACCCGGCCAGTGATAACGAAGTAACGCGTCTTTGGCGTCGCGAGTGAGCCCTGCTGGCGGACGGCCGAAGAGCTGACCAATCTCCTGCAGAAACGCCTCGCTCAAAGGAAGAATGTCACGCGGGCGCTCGCGTAGTGGAGGAAGTTTGATATCGAACACTTGCAGCCGATAGAAGAGGTCTTCGCGAAAGTCCCCGCGTTCCATCGCCTTTTTCAGGTCGCGATTGGTCGCCGCGATCACGCGCACGTTCGCCTTCAAGGGGCGCGTGGAACCGAGGCGCTGAAACTCTCGTTCCTGGAGCACGCGCAGGAATTTTGCCTGTGCGGACGGACTCATTTCAGCGACTTCATCGAGAAAGAGCACGCCGCCGGCGGCCAGCTCAATCTGCCCGGGCTTGGCTTGTTGCGCACCGGTGAACGCGCCACGCTCAAAGCCGAAGAGCTCCGACTCGAGCAGCTGCTCAGGGAGGGCGGCGCAATTGAGCGCGACAAAGGGCCCGTTCGCGCGACTTGACGCATGATGGATGAATTTGGCCACGACCTCTTTTCCGGTGCCCGACTCACCCACGAGCAGAACTGTCGTATCCGTCAGCGCGACCTGACTCGCGGCTTTGAGCACAACCTGCCACTCTGCCGACGGCCCGACCATGCGCCCCGACTTCGCGGCAAGTTCGTCGGACAGCGACTTGACGCGCGCCGCCAGTCGGTCCGCCCGCAATTGCGCTTCTGCGGCCTGGCGCTCACTCTCCGCCAGCTGCTCATGCGAAATCGCCAGAGCGATGTGGTCAGCGATCCGGCGGCCGACCGCCACCTGCCCTTCATCGAATGCCGCACGGCGCTTCGACCAGAATTGGAGGCCGAACAACTGATCACGGGCCGTGCGTTCGATCCACAACGTGGAGCGATAGCCCGCCGCCAGAATCTGGTCCCAGAAGCCGGCAGGCTCGATCGGTGGAAGCTGATCGGTGGCCAGGTCGCCGATGATGCGGAACGTCTCGCCCATCGGTGCCGAATCAGTCAGCTTCGCGCGGGGGACTAGCGGTTCCGACCCATCGGAAACCGCGTGAAGGACGAACTCCCGCTGGTCATTGACGACTGCGAACGTCAGGAGGTCGTGGGGCAGCACCGTCGCTGCGATTTGCGAGACTCGCGGAAACACCTTCCGTACATCGAGCACGGTTGAAAGGGCTCGCAACAGTTCGTCAGATGCGTCGAGGTTTCGCTGCCGCTCTCGTTCGACGACAAGGGATTGCTGCAAGGCGCTGTAGTTGAGCGCGTCGTCAATCGCGAGGGCTACCTGATTCGCGACGAGCGACAGGAACGTCACGTCCTTCGTGTCGTAGACCTGGACCTGTGAGTCACCTGCCACCAGCATCCCGATGCGCCGCCGCGGCGTCGTCAACGGCAGCGAACACGTCGATCGCACGTCTTGATCGCGGAAGTACGCCATGGCCTTTGGAAATCTGGCCTCCTCTTCGACATTGGGAATGACGAGCGGTGCCTGGTGCTGAACAGTCCAGTAGGTGAGAGATTCCTCTGCGGACAGTTCCGGCGGCGACAGCGGATTGCCGGTAGCCTCGAGGACGCGCAGATCCAGACCGTGCGTGTGCTCGTCGTAGAGTCCCAGGCCGAGGAAGCTGAAACGGACGACAGGACGGAGCTCACGCGCCAGACTACGGAAGAGCGTGTCGCGATCGTGATACGCCCTCAGGGCTTCCGAGACGCGGATGAGCGCTTCATATCGCGCGACGGTTGACGCCGCACTGTCGTGAATTCCAGCCAGCGCGCCGTTTCCACCATCGAGCATGTGTCCGTCCTCATGCACGACGGACGGGCGGGTTCCCATTTCCGCATTGTCCGCTCAAGACAGACGTCGAGTCGAGACTCTTTGTGAGAAGGTAATGTCCTGGCGTCCCAGTCGATCGAGCGCGCAGCTCAGCTGTGTCGCCATCACTGTGAACAGCACCGAGTTGCCTGCGGAATGACCTAGAAGTGGTTTCAAGACCGTGTCTGCTGAGGATCAGGGTTGGGCATCTCGTTCGCCGCGCCCGCGGACGTCGCGTGGAAAAGCGCTGCCCTCCGCCGCGCGGGTTGCGACCCGCGCAGGTCCGCGACCTGCGCGGCAGTCACGCTCCGGGCGCGCTTTACTGCCTTCGAGGATCACGCGAGTCCGAGGTCGCCGCGAACGAGACGCCTAACCCTGATCGCCGTCTTCGACCCTCTGGACCGGTTTTGAAACAGTTCTAGTCGCTCCGGAGACTCGACCGCTGCAAGCGTCGGTCGATACGCTCTGCTGCATCGTTCCAGAAAGTGCGGTCGGTTCGCGCGAGCGCTTCGATCTCTCCCCGCGTCAGCTCGACTCCCTGATCGCGCAATTCGTTCAGGGTTCCGAGCGGATCGTTCAGGAATCGGAGACGATACTCCTCATCGGTGACCAGGCGTCCGATAATTGATTGAACCGTTTTCTGAGACATAGTTGTCCGACGTGTTCCCGGTTGGATCTTCTTTAGCAGTCACGGGCCTCAACCGAGTTCACACCTCACGCTCCCGTTGACGATGACAGGCCGCTCGGCTGCTTGAACCCGATCGGCAGCGCGACGAGCATCGAAGCGCCAAGTGCAAGGCCGAGCACGACCAATGACACTACGGCGTCCGGCTTCGCAATCATCAAGAACACGACAGCCAGACCGAATGCCGTGCGCACTCGCAGCGAGATCCGCAGCAGTGCCTCCGACCGCCGCGCCAGCGCGCCCGCGACCGCCATCACGACGATCGCTCCGTAGGATGCGCGCATCCACTCGTCGCCCAGGACGCCGAATCGTGCACCCAGGAAGAAGCCGGACAGCACCGTCAGCGCCACCGCGATTCCAGAAATACGTGGTGCCGCTTTTCGCGCCGACTCTACGCCGAACGCTTCGAGCGCGAGGCCGGCAAACATCGCCAGCACGCCAGCGATATGAATGAACAAAACCAGTGAGCGAATCATGATCGACCTCTTTCTCCGGCGGACATGCAATGCGAATGTTTTGATCGTGCCGTCGCGTCATCCGGTTCTACCTTCGAGCCTCTACTCTGGAAGACGAAACAGCGGCGCCGAATGTGACATCGAGCCAGGCCGCCCGGAATTCCTGTCGACGTCAGCTCACTCCGGTCAGGACCGGATCCGAGTCGCAGATCGTTTGACGCTCGAGCAGCGTCCGCACGCGATCCAGCGCGGCGATTGGGCTGCGATGGCGTGCGCTGTACGCGACATACCCGTCCGGGCGGATTAGCGTGATGTGGGCGCCCCGGCGCGTCCGAAGCTCGAGGACGCCTGGAAACGCTGCGATCAGGCGTTGTGCCGCTTCCCTGACCAGTCGATCCAGCTCTTCGTCGACGAGGAGGAGGAAACGGCTGCCAATGCCGTCTCCGCCGCGCAATGATTCATCGAAGTACCGCGTCGCTGGACCTTCGATGATTGGGCTCTCGCGGTAGGCGACACCGAGCTCTGACAATCGATCGACGAAGGCATGCTGGAACGGCGCCAGACGCGACACCAACGGAATGACGGCGTCCCGCAGCAACTGTGCGACCTTGTTCGGTGTGCCCATCGCCCTTGTCAGCAGATCCGTGGTTCTGATCACCTGTGCAATCACGGGACGGCGTTCAGCGGTATAGCTTTGGAGCAGCCGATCGTTACCGCGGCCGCGCAGCACGAGATCGAGCTTCCACGCGAGGTTCCACACGTCGTGTAATCCCGTGTTCATCCCCTGCCCGCCGAACGGGCTGTGGATATGGGCCGCATCGCCGGCGATGAAGATGCGGCCGACCCGCATGTCGGCGACCTGGCGATGATGCACGTGAAAATAACTGCTCCACCGGAGCCCGAGCGCCTCGATGGCCGCCGGCGCGCGCTGGCGAAGGATCTGCCGCACGAATTCCAGCGATGGCGTCTCACCGTTGGCTTTATCGACCATCGCGACGACACGCCGCCGCGAGGCACTCATGGGGAAGATTGCCGCAGGACCGAATTCACTCGGACAGAGCTGCAGCTCGTCGCCCGGCAGTGCATCGTTGGTGTCGATGTCGGCCAGCATGAACAACGCGTCGTAAGCGGCACCCTCGAACGGCAGATTCAGCAGATGCCGCACCGCGCTGTGTGCGCCGTCGCAGCCGACGACAAAGGCCGCCGTCAACGTTTCGCGTTGTCCCATGCGGTCCAGCGTGACCTCGACGTGGTCGTCGTGCTGGACCGCTGTTACGAACGATGTGTCGTATTCGATCGTGCCGCCACCGTGCTGCAGGCGCTCGGCCAGCAGCCGTTCTGTGACGTTCTGGGGCACCATCGCAATAAATGAGTAGGGCGTCTCATCCGGCGTGAAGCTCACGCGCGCGAGTGTGTGCCCGTGCGCGATGACAGCGACCGACGTCACCCGGTTCGCGACTCTCATGAACGGCTCGACGAGCCCGGCCATGTCGAGGATTTCGAGCGTGCGGGGGAAGATGGCGAGCGCCTTCGACTGCGACGATTGCTCCGCGTTCGCCTCGACGAGCCGCCATCGCAGACCGCGGCGGGCGCATTCGTTCGCGAGAAACAGCCCGACCGGACCGGCACCGACGATCAGAACATCCGTGTCCACAAACGCCTCCGATGCCCGATCGATGAGCACCGGCCATGCCAGACCATCGTCGACGCAAATGCGCAAGTGAAACGCCGAATGACACGGGGGTCACACTGCCGCTGTTCATATGGACACAGTCGTTGATTATTAGTGAGCACCAAGGACTGATTTCGCGGACGGCTCGGCCGCGTGTCCGCGGGCTCGGCCCCAAACCGCGAATTGCCGAGCCGCGAATCGCGAGCCGCCAGAGCTTGCAGACGGCCTCTTTCTTGCCAATGACGTCTGTGAATCGAACGCGAGTTTCGACGCGGGCTCATCTGAATGAGGACGGAGGACAGCATGCGTATCGTCGTGCTGGGCGGGGGATTTGGTGGCGTGGCAACCGCGCGCCACCTGGAGCGAGCCTTGCGCGGGCACACGGACGTCGAAATCACGCTCGTGAGCCGCGAGAACTTCTTCGTGCTCACGCCGCTCCTTTTCGAAGCGTGCTCCGGAAGATTGGAACTGCGCCACTGCGCGCAGCCAATCCGTGCCGCACTCCGACGTGCCCGCTTTATCGAGGCCACCGTTGAAGGTGTTGATGTCGCGCGCCAGATCGTTCGAGCCGTCGCCCCCGAGGGAGGCAATTCTTATGATCTGCCGTACGACCATCTCGCCGTGGCGCTCGGCGCGTCAACCAACGAGCACCTCATTCCTGGCTCATCGAACGCCTTCACGTTCAAGACGATGGCGGACGCGCTAGTGCTGAGGAATCACCTGATCGAACAGTTTGAGCGAGCCGATGCGACCGCAGAGTCGACAACGCGTCGCGGCTGCCTCACGGTCGTTCTGATCGGCGGCGGCCTCGTCGGCATCGAGCTCCTGGGCGAGCTCACGGCATTCGCGGACGACGTGCTGCGCTTCTATCCTCGACTGCGACGCGACGAGATCCGCTTCCGGCTGTTCGAGGCCGGTGCACGCGTCCTGCCCGAGATCGACGAGAAGCTGGCGGTCGTGGCAACGCGCGTGCTCCAGCGACGCGGCGCCGACATCCGTGTCTCGACGCCCGTCCGCTCGATCGAGCCCGGTCGTGTGCGCGTCGCGGACGAGATCATCGACGCCGGCACGATTGTGCTGGCGGCGGGCATCGTGCCAAGCGTCGTCGCCGCGGCGATTCCCGTCGTGCACGATCAACGTGGCCGGATCGCCGTCGATGGGACGATGCGGAGTCGCAGCCATACGAATGTGTGGGCGCTTGGCGACTGCGCGGCGATTCCGGGACCGGATGGCCGCCCGTATCCAGCGCTCGCGCAGCATACCGTCCGCGAGGCGCGACACCTCGCGCGCAACATCCAGGCGGTGATCGAAGGGCGCGCTCCGACGCCGTTCGTATTTCGACCGTTGGGAACCATGGCCTCGCTCGGGCACACGCGCGGCGTTGCGCGGGTGTTTGGCGTGCGCCTCACAGGTTTTCTCGCCTGGTGGGTACGGCGGACGTACTACTTGTTCCAGATGCCTCGGTGGGACCGCCGTCTGCGCATCGTCCTCGACTGGACGGTGGCCCTGTTCTTCCGGCCGGATATCACGAAGGTCGAGTTGCGCGTCGAGCGGGAGCAGGTGGGTCGAGCGCGCGACATGGCGGCCGGCGCCGGTCATCGGGGCCCGACATGATTGGCCCGAACGACGAAGCGGCCCTCCTTCGCCGGCTGGACGCCGGAACGCTGACATGGCGCGGCCCGGCACTGATGCTGTTTGCCCGCGCGATTTGTGCGGTCGCGGCGCAAGCGCTTGTCGCGGCCATCTTCGCTCTCCGGTCGTCACCGACCCCTTGGCATGACGCTGAACCATGGCTGCCGGTCTATGGGACATTGATCGACGCCGGATGCCTCGCGCTGTTGTGGCAGCTCACGCGCCGCGAGGGTATCGGCCTGTTCGATCTTGTCGGCTTCGAGCGCGCGCGCCTCGTCCACGATGTGCTGCTCGGCTTCGCGCTCATCCCGGTGAGCCTCGCCTTCATTTTCGGCGGCGTCTATGCGGCCGGCTGGCTCGTGTACGGGACGCTCACGCCGCCGTACCTCTATGCACCGCTGCCATTGCCGGCGGCACTCTACGGCGTGCTGGTGTGGCCGTTTGTCTGGGGGCTGACCGAGCAGATGACCTATAACGGCTATCTGATGCCCCGTTTCCGGGTTCTGTGCCGGAGCACGAGCCCGGCCGTTGCGTGTGTGGCGTTCGCCTGGTCGTTCCAGCATGTCGTGATGCCGTTGACCTTCGATGCGAAGTTCATGGTCTTCCGGCTGTTGTCGCCGATGCTGTTCTCAGTCTTCTCGACGCTTTTGTATCTGCGACTTCGCCGGCTGGTGCCGTTCGCGATCGCGCACGCTTTGATGGACGGCGCGGGCGTGGTGATTGGTGTGCTTCTTCCGCAATTGAGGGCGTGATGCCCGGGGTTCCGGACGCCGACCTCGCATCGCTCCTGTCAGGACTGCCGCCGTCGACATCGTCGCACATACTGCCGGTCGCAATGCAGCCCGGAAGGTCGGGCGAGTACGCGGAGTAGCCGGTCGCGGTCTGCTCGCTGACGATCAGGTACTTCATGGCTTCAATCCAGACTGCTTGAGAATACTGTTCAACGTTTCCCGGCGGGCGGGACCAGCGGAAGATGGTCGGGGCGCCGAGATGCGTGCGGGACGCAAGTTGGGTAAAAATCGACGATAGAACCTCTGGTCGTTTCGATGTTGCACGTTGATATGGTTCTTGCGACACATGGACGTTCGGCGGACTCACTCGGAGACGATCAGATTCGCCAGATTCTCGTCGACCGGGTCGACGTTCGCAGACAGAGCGTCGGGATCGTGGTCGGGATCCGCGCACCGTCCACGAGCCGGGTGATCGCGCACGGGTGTTTTGGGAGAGATGATGCGCGTCCGGTCGCGGGCGACACCATATTCGAAATCGCGTCGCTGACGAAAGTCTTCACGGCGATGCTCCTCGCGGACATGGCCACGCGCGGGGAGGTCGCGCTGACGGATCCCGTTTCCGTCTACTTGCCCGGCACAGTTGATGTCCCGCGCCGGGGGGACCGTCAGATCACGCTGCTGGATCTCGCGACACACACATCAGGCCTGCCGAGGCTGCCGACCAACTTCACGAGCCGCGAGCCGTCGAATCCGTATGCCGATTACGACTCCAAGCAACTCTACGCGTTTCTGTCGACCTACGAGCTCACTCGCGACATTGGGGCGAAGTACCAGTACTCGAACCTCGGCTATGGCCTGCTCGGAGACGCTCTCGCCAGACGCGCCAGTGTCGATTACGGCGAGCTCGTTCACGCGCGGATCTTCGAGCCGCTGCGATTGAAGAACACTAGTGTTCAGCTCACGAATCTCCAAAGGGCCCAGCTCGCGACTGGACACAACGACCGGCTCGAACCGGTGCCTGGCTGGGACTACGCAGCGTTAGAGGGTGCAGGAGCGATCAAGTCCACGGCGAACGATCAGCTTCGGTTTCTCGCTGCCGCACTTCAGCACGTCGAGACCCCGCTGGCACCTGCGATCGCGATGATGTTGACGATTCGCCGTCCCACACCGACGCCTGGCCTCGAGGCCGCTCTCGGTTGGCACGTCCTGAGGCGTGAGGATCAAGAGATCGTCATGCAGAGCGGAATGACCGGCGGCTATTCCTCATTCCTCGGCTATCGACCTTCTTCGGGGATTGGAGTCGTCGTTCTTTCCAACGCGATGAATCTGTCGGGACCCCTCACCGGCATCGACGACATCGGGATGCACCTGCTGGATCCGCGCGTTCCCCTCAATCGTGTCCCAAAGCAACGGAGGCCTCTAGTCATCGACCGTACACGGCTCGACGCGTACGTCGGCGAATACCGTCTCGGACCTGAATCGCACGCGACGATCACCCGCGAGGGCGATCGTCTCTTCATGCAGATCACCGATCGCTTGAAGACCGCAATCATTCCCGAGAGCGAGGATCGGTTCTTTACCAGCATTGGCGGCGCTGACGTAACCTTCGTCAGAGCGGCTGACGGAACGCCCTCGGAGCTGCACGTGCAGGACGGCGCCGTGGAAAAAACCGCGATGCGCGTCTTCGGCGGTGACCAACGTCGGTGAGGCGGACTACTGCGGTCGAAATCTCTCTTGAACTCGGACGACGAGCGGGACAGTTGTCGTGACGCCCCGCTTCGACGTCTGCAGCGCTCTCGGAACAGGCGTCTGTGGTTTCGTTTCGAACAATGCGACGACGGCAAACGTCGTGGTCGCTCCCCGTTTCACCTCGTCTACCGTGACGCCCCACGCACCGAGCCGTCGCAGTTTCTCCGCGTGCTCGCGCCGGGCTTGCTCCGCTTCGGCGAGCGTCGCCATGGGTATCCCTTTGATTCCATTCGCGCAAGAATGAGCAGCCAGATCGGGCGTCAGCGGCCGGTCACGAGTTTGACGCCGAGCGCCTTGAGCACTGCGTCGATCGGATTGAACACGCTTCCCCCGTCCGCGCCGGCGAAATGTAAGCCGACTGCGCGTCGGCTGCGCTGGTCGAGTACCAGCGCGCCGGAGTCGCCGCCGTCGGTGTAGGGCGTGCACAGGACCTGGTTGCGGAAGCCCACCTCGCCCAGCCCGGGATACTCGACACTGAAATGAAAATTCACGTCCTTGATGCGCCCGGTCGTCTTGCCGGTTGTGCGGCCCACCTTCACGACCTTCATTCCCCGCTTTAATACGATCTTTCCGGCTCGTGGCAGCCCAATGTTCTTGATCGTGGCGAGGACTTCAGCGAGCCGCTCGCGTACCGGCGCAGCAAGTGCACAATCCACCTCGTTGACGAAGTCCCCTCCGCGGCGAAGCGGATGAAAGGTCTTCAGCTTTGCGACGACATCCGTAGCCAACTTGCCGCCGTCGTCTTTGGCAGGGTAAAGAACGGGATCGCCGCTCTTGCCTCGGTTGCTGTTGGCGAGCACGTGATTGTTGCTCAGCAGAAGCCGGGCCTTCCCCTTGGACACCACCGCGCCCAGCGTGCCGGCGGACACGCGCCGGTGTCCGATGCTGAAGCCAGGTTGTATCGGCGTCCGTTTGACATTCAACTGCAGTCGAAGCCGCCCGATCTCCACAACATCCGTCGATACCGTCGTGCGTCCGCCGACCGTTTCCGGCAGCGCCGGTGGCACCATGGCATCGCCCCGTAACTTCTCCGGGGGCATCTTCTTGGCGACGTAGAACGTGAGAGCCTGCTTTCCCGTAGGCTTGCCTTTCACCAGCTTCTCGGAGATGCCGACGCCCACGACGTTCTTCTTCTCGAGCACCCGCCGTAGTTGCAGCAGCGGATCCTTTTTGGATGGCGCGAGCGCCTCGATTCGCGCCTGTGGAGCCGTGAGAATCTTCAGTGCCCGCAACAGTGATGGATTTGTTGCCATAGGTGTCTGTTTGCTTACGTGATGGTCTTACCTCAGCCGTGTACCAAGGGCGCGGTGTCAGCTCCAGACGGTGTGCCGTTCTCGCTGATTGGTGTCGACGGATCACAAGAATCGTCGTGGCGGCCGCTCAGTGTCAATAACATCCGTTCGACCGCATCGCGAACGACACGATCATCGTATAGGGCATTGCAGAGGTCGCACGCGCCGGAGAACTGACGGTCATGACGTTGTGGCATCAGCGGCGCGGCCAACTCCCACACGCCGGCCGGTCCGCAAACCGCCAGCAGGTTGAACAGGAGATTGCGCTGCAGACGGCGCAGAATGCGAGAGAGCGGTTCGTCGAACACAGAGCCCGCGCGACGGGCCGGTTCACCGAAAGAGCAGCAGGGGTAGACATCACCATCCGGACCAACCGCAGGATACCGGACAACCTTGTCGCAGCACCCGGCGAAGCTCGCCGGAGAACCGTGAAAACCCATTCGCCGCACCTCTGGCGCTTCAGCGCGCCCGGTGGGCACGGGATCCATTATCACGAGCTTCACGTTCCGATCAGCCGTCCGAATCGGGATGAACTGCTCGATCCACTCCCGGGTGAAAAGGCTGTCGCGAGTCTTTACGGACTTCACCGTTACAGCGATACCGACGTCCATAGCGGCGCGAACGGCGTTGCGCACCCGCGTGGGTGCGACAAATTCGGCGTGGTACTCGTCGAGGCTCGTGACAAAGCGCCGGAGGCCGAGGTGCTGCAGCTCGCGCAGCCTCGCGAGCGCGGCGTCGTGGCTCGTCGCCCAGAAACTGTTGGTCACAACTTCGCTGGACAGTCCGAGGCTCCTGGCGAATCCGATGATCTCGCGCAGATCCGAGAAGAACAGAAACGGCTCTCCGCCGGTAATCGAGATCGACTCCAGCGATCGCAGTTTTCGCGCGTCTGCGATCAGGGTTTTCACCTGTTCCAGCGGTATCCGGTCTGCCGGACCGGGGCCGCACGAGAACCCGCAGTGCCGGCATCCGGCATTGCACTTTCGTGTGAGAACGAGCGTGACCCCCGCGATCGGGATCATTGGAGCACCTCGCCCTCAGTGCGCGCCACGTCTTGCAGCCATTGATGCAGCTCTTCGCGCACTGCGTCGTTGTGAAACAACTCGACGCACACATCGCAATTCGTGAAATAGCGCGCGCGTATCGGCAGATTTGGCCGTTTGCGGACGAGCGCCTGGAGCAGAGAGGTACGGCCCGCGCCTGGCGAGCAGGGTCAGCAAGAGGTTCTGTCGCATGGTTCGCATCAGCGTGCGAAGACTGTGTCGGTTGACATTTCCAACGTAGGCAATCTTCCGCTCCGGCTCCTGTTCGGCGTCTCCAAAACAGCAACAGCCATAGAGCGACCCGTCGGGCGCGATCGCCGGCGTCCGCATCACGAACCGGCAAATGCCATCGAAGCAGCTCGTCTCGTCGGTAGCAATCAGATCCTCCGCCGAACAGCCCGTGGCGGCACGCCCGATCAACAGCGGACCGAATTCCTTGATGAAGAGGCGGTCGCCGAGATCGTCGCGGTCAAGGTCCAGGAACTCGGGCAGGTTGGTCTTGCAGAGCGCACCTGTGCGCGTCACGGTGGCGTTGATGCCGACCGTGATCCCCAGGTCGAGCGCGGCGTGCACCACCGAACGGATCGCGGCCGGCTTCACGTATTCCAGATGAAAACTGTCGCAACTCACCGTCAGGTAGCGCAACCCGCGCGCGTGAAGGCGTGCGAGGCGGGACGCGGCGAATTCGGGGCTCTTGGCCCATGCACAATTCGTGACGGCGCCCTGCGGAATTCCATACCGTTCCCACGTATACGCACACAGCCCCTCGAGCAGGGGATAGCAGAGAAAGGGCTCGCCGCCGGTATAACCGATCGTTTCGATCGTCGTCGTCGCCACTGCGGCATCGATGTACGAGCGGCCCTGGTCGAACGACATGGCCTCAGTCCGGTTCGGACCGCAATCGGAGATGCAGTGCCGGCAGAGGCAGTTGCACCGGTACGTCAACAAGAGGTTCAGACTGAGCAGGTGAGCCTTAGCCATTTGCGTGTACCTTGCCGTCGGGCAGCAACTGATCGACGTTGTCGCGGAGCACCTGTGCAAGCGCCCGCCGCAAGCGCGTGTTGGAGGAAATCTCGCCGCAGACGTCGCAGTTGCTGACGTAGCGCCGGCGGAACCGGACCTCCGGATGGTGCTGCTCGACCATCTTCAGCAGACGATAAGGACCGCGGGATACAACAGGTTGAGCAGCAGGTTGCGCGACGCGCGGTCGAACAGGTCCTCGACCGCCGACGATTGCAATGAGCCGACGTACGCCACCGCCGCTGGCCCGTCATCGGAGGCGTCGCCAAAGCCGCAGCAGGCGTAAACGGAACGGTCCGGCGTCAACACCATGTTCCGCAAGACGAAGTAGCACGGGTTGTCCATGAGCTCGCGTTCGCCATACGTGCGAAGCTCGCCGCGGCGGAACGACGATCGGGCCCTGCCGGCGAGGATCGGGCTCGATTCCCGAATCCAGAGAACCCGGGGATCATCGGCCAGCTCCTTCGGAAGCTCCAGAACGCGGTGAACGTCGCACGCGCGCATCGTGCTGTTCTTTGTCACCAGCATGTTGACGCCGACGCGCACGCGCCGCTCCAGCGCCGCGTGGACGACGCGCCGAATGTTTGCGAGGGGCACGAACCGCAGGTGGTAATCGTCCACGCTGACAATCACTTCGGCGAGTCCGAGCGCCGTCAGCTGGCCCATGCGGAGCTCGGTCACGTCATGATTGACGGCCCAGTAGCAGTTCGTGACGACTCCGCCGTCGAGCCCCTTGCCGTGTGCGAGCGTCATACACTCGAGCAGGTCGCGGTAGTGCAGGAAAGGCTCGCCACCGGAGTAGGCGATCATGCGCACGCCGGACTTCGCCGACACCGCTTCAATTGCGGCAAGCACCTCTTGAAGAGGCAGCCTCTCCGATCGATCCGGTCCGCACGAAAACCCGCAGTGCGCACATCGGAAGGTGCACTTCCATGAGAAGAATACGGTGAGGGTATCGACACCAATCATGGCCGCACCTAACCCAGGACGGCACTCTTGTTCCGCGATCTGCGCAACGCGCGGAAGCAGTAGCCCAGGCCTTTTTTGAAGTTTGCCTCGGACTCGTCGCTGGACGCGTTTCGTGTCTCGATGAAGGAGCGGGTATTAATGTCGAGGTCCTCGACCCGATGCGGCAAAATCCGGATCCCGAACTTCTCGGGGTGCATCGTGATCGGCGTTCCCGGGAACGGCGTCAACACATGGACGCCGTTCTCCACGCCGTCGAGGCTCTCAATCAGCTGGAACGTCTGTTGGAGATCCTGTTCCGTTTCCGATGGCAGACCGACGATAAAGGAGAAGCTTGGCTGGATACCGTTGGCCAGGCAATCCCGGTACGCCCGCTGCACGTCAGCGGCGCCATACTTGCGGCCGATGGTGCGAAGCACGCGGTCGCTGCCGGATTCTGCGCCGAAGAAGATATTGCGGCACCCCGCTTGGCTCATGCGCTCGAGCACCTCGGAGGTAGCGGTCTCGATCCTGCCCGTGCAGCTCCAGGTCGCCTGGTGGCCGAGCGCCTGCAGGCCTTCGCAGATCTGCAGAACCCGGTCGCGAACGAGCGTGAAACAGTCGTCGGCGAACGCGAAATAGTCAACCGTGCGGTCAGACAGCAGCAGCCGGACCTCCTCGAGAATGGATGGAACGCTGCGGGGGCGGAAGCGCCGTTGCCAGAATGCCGACGTCGAGCAGTAGATGCAGCCATACGGGCAGCCGCGGGCAGTGAGCACCACCTTTCGGTATTGCTCGGCGTAGGGCAACAGATCCCTCGCGGGGAATGGTAGCGCCTCGAGGTCAGCGATCAGGGAGCGATCTGGTGTTTCGACGAGTTTATTGTCGAGACGATAGGTGAGGCCGTCGATGTCACGGAGCGAGTCGCCCCGGTCGAGCGCGTCAATCAGCAGACGGAACGAAATGTCGGCCTCGCCACGTACGACAACGTCCACTTCGGGCAGCTGCGCGAGGTCGCGCGCGAGAAAGGTGGCAGTGTTTCCACCGACGAGCGTCAACACGTCCGGACACGCCGCCTTAATGCCTGCGCAGATCGCGCGGGTGGTCGTCCAGGCGGCCGTAAAACCGAGGCTGACGCCGACAATGTCGGCACACGCCTCTCTCAGGTGCTCGACTGTCTGTTCGGCCGTGAACCCCATGCCGAGCGCGTCCACCAGGAGAACTTCGTGTTCGTCCCGAACCTGGGCCGCGAGGTATTCGAGATGAAGCGGTTCATCGATCCCCGGGACGTATCGATGCGCCACCGGAGGATTGACCAGGGCGATCCTCATGGCAAGTCTCCATTTCGAAACGCGCGTGCGATGCTTGACGAGAAACTTTGGTCTACCGCGCGGCAATACAGTCGCGCCATTTCCGAGTGCTCTTCCCACAGCTGACAGCCGCCGCCGCAAACGGGGAGCAGGGCGCAGCCAGCGCAGCGGGCGAGATCGAGCGGGCGATGGTCGTACACGCGGCGGAAGGCCACGGGATCGATGTGAAACTCCGGTGAATACGTGCCGACGATCGCTCCTCGATCGGTGGCTTGCTCGGCGCACAAATAGATGTCGCCGCCCGGCGTGAAGACAAATTGGTTCAGGTTCGTGTCGCAGATGTGCGCCCGGGGATACGGAAAACGCCCGGTCGCGGCGAGTCGGCGCACGGGCTGGTAGCCATCCCAGCCGAGCATGTCGAATACCTCGAGCTTCGGTTCGCGCTCGACAAGATCGAGGACCGCGTTGAGCAGGTCGCCCCGTCGTTCGATCAGCGAGTAGCAATGTGGTCCGGCATCCCGCAGCGGCGCCAGGTACGCGTAAAAACGGCCGCTGGCGTACCAGTGTCGCCCGTAGATCTCATCCGCCAGAGCAGGCAGCCCATCGAGGTTTGTGAAGTCAACGTTGGTGCGAACCTTGACGGTCAAGGTACCGGGCTGGATCAGCCGGTCGAGCGCCCGCATCAGCTTGTCGTAGTCGCTGCCAAGCCGACGGCTGTTGTGGATGCCGCGTGGCCCGTCGATCGTGACTTGAACTTCACGGACGTCGTATTCGGTGATCAGATCCGCGTACCGGTCGAGAAACACGCCATTGGTCGTAATTTGCACCGGCCAGCAGCGGTCACGGCACTGCGCCAGGATGTATTCGATGACCTTGCGGTTCCGCGGGAGTAACGGCTCCCCACCAAACAGTTGGATCTCGGGAGGAGTGTCCGGATGAGCGACGGCCGTTTCGCTCAACCGACCCACGGCCTCGGTCAATCGATCTACCTGAGTGGTTGTCATCGCGGCCTTTTGAGCGCGCGTGTCGAGCACAGCGTCCTGCTGCTGCCAGCAGTAGGTGCAGCGCAGGTTGCAACCGAAGGAAAGGATCAGGATGCAGTGGACGGTCTTCTGCTGCCGGGTTTTCAGCAGCAGTTCGCGGTAGATGTCCGCAACGATGTTCGACTCATCAATGGAGTCTTCCAGGAGGTATCGACGATCTGACAGGTAGGTCCTGACATCGTCGGCGGGAGCCACGCTCGTATCGGCGAGGCAGGCCAGCGCTTCGTCCGGGACGAGATCGATGGCTCCCGACAACGTGTTGAGTAAGACAGTCCTGCCGTCGTCGAGCCGCACTACGTAGTTGAAGGTACTCGGCTTCATGGCTACACCGTTCGCAACTGCAGAAATCGCGAGCGCGCCGGCGAGCCCTCTCGCCGCGCTTCACACTGGCCTGCGCTCCGGCGATAGCAGGCATTCGTTCTGGTTGAGCTGTACGCTCACCCTTACTTGACCTTGACCGACTTGGGTACGCGGATGTTGGACTTGATCTCCTTCGACGTGACCTTGGCTCTGACGGTCTTGGCGGTCTGGATCCCACGCGCGCCTACGACGCTGACCGACGACGCGACGCCGCTGACCGGCCCCGCCACCGAGGAGCCGACGGACGCGTCGACGCAGCAATGGTCGGAAGCCAGCGCGATCGATGGGATCTTGCTACCCCTCGGACCGAGCACGTTCTTGAGCACCTGAGTGATCTGTTTGTTCGAGAGAACGATGTTCAGATCTCCCGAGACCTTCTGGAATTTAGGTGGAGGCATTGTGCGTTTCTCCTTTCGGCAGAGTGGCTCAAAGGATGGACCTTCGAGTTGCGGGTTCAGCAAGCACACTTGATGCCGCAACTAACGGCCGATTTTTGGGTGCTTCAGAGTCCAGAAGACGCGACGGGTGCCGACAATCCGTTGCCGATCTCGCCATCGCCCGATCGTATCTAATGTGTTCCGCACGGTAGTATGCTACTATGTGGCGCACAGTACTAATGTGAGGATCAATGTGAGGATCGAGGATGGACGCAACCGGACGGACCCAGTGGACTGCACAGCTCCGGCGCGGCGTACTTGAGCTGTGTATTCTCAAGCTCCTTCGACGCCGCCCGCGTTATGGCTACGAGATCGCGGCCGCACTTCGCGACTTCGGTCCTCTCGCTTCCGGAGAGAACACGGTGTATCCGCTACTCCGCCGGCTCAAATCAAACCGTCACCTGGAAACGTTCAGGAGGCAATCACCGGCTGGCCCTCCGCGTCAGTACTATCGTTTGACTGCCGACGGACGACGGCGACTTGCGGCAATTGATCAAGACTGGCGTGAAGCCGTGCGAGCAGTTGAGCACTCCGAGCTGGGCACAACTCCAAGAAACGAGGCGTGACGTCCGCCACACGTGAGGGGAGATCAGCCGTGCCGAATTCCCGGCAGCAATAGCGGCTCATCTGTGAGAGACAGACCTATCCGACCCTATCGATAGGTTCAGTCGCCATCCGCCGGCGCAGAGCCGCCGCCAGCCGAATACTGAGTGATTCTGCTTCCGGGTGAGGGCACCTTACATACAGCGCAACGTGAACACCCTTTTCATCAGGTTTCCATGTCGAACGTCCGCTGTGGCGATCGTCTACAGCTTAGAGAGGATCAGTTGGAACGTATGAGAGTCGCGAGTCCCGCAAGGGGCGGGTGCCGACTGAACCGTGAGTCGGGAGCACTCGGACCGGCGCGCAGCGTCTATCGTAGCGAGGGGGCCATGACCGTATTCCTGAAACTATGTCCCAAAGGAGTTCACACCGTTCATGTCGAAGGCCCTCTTCGAATGCCCGTGAGCCGATCGCTGCGCCATAACGTCCGCGCTCTGCTTCGTCGTGGAGAGCGCCGGATCGTGGTTGATCTGTCCGCCGTGTCGCGAATTGATGCCTCGGGCGTAGGCGAGCTCATCCGGACCTTCAACATGACCACCGCGACGAATGGTGGGCTGCGGATTGTAAATGCGACCGCATGGGTGCGCGAGATGCTCGAGCGTGCACATCTCTTCGATCTGTTGAGTGGCGAGAGGGAAGTCGAGCAACGGCTCGCCTGACAGGCGCTCGACGCGAGTCCAGACTCTCTGCCGTCTTGACCCAACGGAGACAGTTCGCGATGGCGTCGAGCCAGTCGGTGTGGCTGTAGACGACGACCGCGCGCTCGCCCGTGGTGCCGCCGGTGGCAAACGGCCGGAACTCGCCAAGGAGAAGGTCGCCGCAGCGATCGCCCGCGAGGTGAGCCTCGACGTCTCGCAGACGCAGCGCGAATTGGTCACGATCCGATCCCATTCGTTCATCAGAGCCGTCTTGGTCAGGATCGGAAGATCATCGAGCGACGCGCCTGCTGCCACGGCCCGGCCAATCGTGTCGCGGTAGTAGCGTGACTGTGACACCGCGTGCTTCGAGGGTCAGAGCGGGTTAAGAGACCGCGCTGTTCAAGGCTTGGCTGACTTCGTAGGTTTCGACTTGCCAGAACGGTTGATGGCGATCGCCTGGCGAACGAGCGCCTTGAAGGCGGACTCGTCGACGTCTTCTCCTTCGTGGATGTCGATCGCGCGGCGTACGTTTCCGTCGAGACTCGAGTTGAAGAGCCGGGCCGGATCCTTCAGAGACGCGCCCCTGGCGAAGGTCAGCTTCACGACATTCTTATAGGATTCGCCAGTACAGATGATGCCGCCGTTCGACCAAACCGGGGTGCCGGGTTTGGTTGGTTTGACCCACTTCCACTCCTCGACGACATCCGGGTCTGCTTGCTTGATGAGCGCGCGCATTTTGCTGAGGGTTCTTCCGCGCCAGTCCCCGAGTTCGGCTATTCTTTCCGAAATGAGCGTCGATGCCGACTGGCCTTGGCTCGCGTCCGATTTCTTCATGCTCTCATCCTCCTGATCTCGTCTGCTTCTCACTCACGTCGACCGGCGAAAGGGAACCAGTTCGCGGATGCGCCTGTCCCGCAAGTACAGGCCGCCCCAGGCGAGAATTCCTACGACCAGCGGAATCGCGGCGCGCGCCGTGTCTGCGATCCGCAAATGCGTGGCCACCGCCCCGCCGAGATAGCCGGTCATCACGATTGCGGCGAGGACCGACGTTTGCGGAACAAGGTAGAGCACCAATGGGTTCACGGTCTACCGTGGATTGACCGTGGCGGAGTGCTTTAAGGATTGAGGAGCGGTCTGACTGCCGAAACACACATGGTGCGAGCCACGCGCCGAATCACCCACCGCCCTGAAATGGGTTCGTCACCGCGTTCACCCAACGGTTGCTCTACCGTAACGTCGATGTTACAGTTGACGCGACTTCGTTGCAGTTGGCTCTACTTCCTTCGAACAGTCCGAATTCCGGCAGTGCTCGGCCGAGGTGTATGAACACATCCAGGCACGTTACCGTCATCGGCCGTGTCGTAAGGGTGCGGCAAAACAGCGGAGGCTGGCGGGTCCGCCTGACGGACACTGGCGGCACGCTGGCTGCCGCCGAGATCCGCCCTTCCAGAAGGATCGTGCTCCCACGCGTCGGAGCCCGCATCATTATTCATGGTCGGCTCCGGTACGATGATCAACACGGCTGGTACACGGTTGATCCTGTCGAGGCCTGGCGCGAAGCGCCAGAACCCTGACACGGCGGGCAGGCATGGACCCGCAGCGCTGCGAGCCCATGCCGGTCGCCTTGGTTCACTTACGCCTGCCTTCGCCGGCCGCGGCCGTTTGTGACTCCACCTCGCGTCCGGCTCCGCGCGTCCGTCGTCGAGCCGTAATACTCAGGTTGTTCACGACGTCGTTGACGCCGGGTGTGGCCCACGCGATTTCTCCGATATCGTGTTTGAGCCGTTTGTGCTGAACCATTCCGGTCAGCGTTATGCGTCCTCCTTCAATGCGAACTTCGATGTCGTTCGTGCCGGGTAGCAGGTCCAGGGCATCGTAGATGAAATCTTCGATCTCGTGTTCGTTGGTCGGACCGAATGGCTGCCCTCGCCGCATTGCGACGCCTGCCAGCAGTCCGGCAACCGCGATACCCGTTGGAACTTCAAAGCCTCCAAAGGCAGGGAGGCCGCCGGACGTGATGCTGGGCATACTCGGGATGCCCTGACTTTGCACCGCCTGCCCGAATGTGCTCGCTGCTGTCGGTCCGGTGATTCCGCCGCCGAGTCCGTATGACTGCGGCGTGGAGGCATAGCCCGAGGGAACGCCGAAATTTCCGGCCAGGGGAAAAGCCTGACCGAGCATCGGCGGCCCCGTCTGCGGCAGAGATGACGGGGCGAACCCCTCCCCGATGCCGAGCGGGCGGCTGCCGAGTCCGAGAGGCGTCTGAAACGGTCCGAATCCGGGGTAAGTGATCGCGGGCCAGATCGGCGCGCTCCCTACCGACCCGAAGAACGGTTCTGTCATGTGGACTCTCCTTCCTCTGCGGTCGCGTACCGCGCGCCAAGTGCGCGCAGCCGGCGCGTTGCCGGTCCGCCTACATCACCGGCCCTGACTGCCCGGTGAATCCCGGGGCACCTATGCTCACGCCTGGCTGCTGCCAGGGACCATAGGCCCCAATCGAGGGCACGACCAGCGCTCCGAACGGCTGCTGCTGTGCCTGTAGTTGCTGAATCTGCTGCGGCAGGGTCTGCAGTACCTGCTGAATCTGCTGAAGCTGCTGAGGCACGACCTGAACCAGCTGCTGCAGACCATGGACCTGGTGCTGAAGGAGCTGATTGAGCTGCCAAAGCTGCTGCGGAAGAATCTGTATCAACTGCTGCAGCGGCTGCGCGAATGCCTGTGTCTGCTGAGCGTAGCCGAACGGCAGCTGCTGCAACGACTGCAAATGCTGCGGCGTCTGCAGCAAGAACGGATTGGCGAGTGGCGAAGCGCCGTAGCCATATGCAGAGATGCCTCCACCCGACTGTCCGAACTGGCCGAACTGTGATCCGATGCCTGTCATGAAAACCTCCTGGGTCGTCCTTGTGGCCGGCCTCTTCCCGAACTCACGACACCGTCGCGCCGCGGTGGTCCGCTGGTTTCGCGCACCTCGTCTGGCACGGTGCGCCTGAACGCCGCCCGCATGTTGTCGGGGATGCGTCGCCTTCTTTTTCGTGCGCTGAGCCTGAGCGGTCCGCGTGGGCCGCTTGCGGGTCCGCTTCAACGAACGATTCATCGTGATGTTCTGTTGCGACGAAGATGGCCGCTGACCAAAGAGCGAGCACCCGACGTGCCAATCAAGAAAGCTTCGGATATTTGGCGAGGAGCCCGTGTCGCGTTCGAAATGCGCGACGCGAGTCTTTACAACACAACCGGTCGCGGTGCATCGATTCAGTACTTCAAAGAAGAACGATTCGTCAGCGACGAAAAAGGATGACGCACAGCGTTTTGTTTTGCTGCAACCTGGGCTGTCGACGTGGAGCTCAACGCGCGGCGGAACGGAAGGGATCGGGCGCGCCATGAACCGGCTGCATCTCGCCCAGCATCGTGGGAATGAGCTCCGAGACAGTCGGGTGAATCGGCACTGCTCGCTGAAAGACGTCGTACGGGACACGGGCGTTGACCATGTCGAGGATGCCGTGAATGGCCTCGTCGCCGCCCGTGCCGAGAATCACGGCGCCGAGAATCATGCGGCTGTCGGCGTCCACGACGACTTTCATGAAACCGTCCGTTTCCCCCTTTTCGATTGCCCGCGATACGCGGTTCATCGCGCGTCTGCCAATCAAGAGCGGGCGTCCACTCGCCCGGGCCTCGGTTTCCGTCATGCCGACCCGTCCCAGCGGCGGATCGATATAGAGGGCGTATGCGGGCACACGATGCCGCACCTCGCGATGCTCACCGCCGAGCAGATTGGCCGCGATGATCTCGAAGTCGTTATACGCCGTGTGCGTGAATGCTCCGCGGCCGTTGCAATCGCCGAGCGCCCAGATTCCGGGTACGTTGGTGGTGAGGTCCTCGTTCACAGTGATGTAGCCGCGGGCGTCGGTCGCCACACCCGCCTTGTCCAGCCCGAGGTCATCGGTGTTCGGACGGCGACCGACCGCCAGGAGTACATGGGAGCCGATGGTTTCCGGTGGCGCCACGGCGCAGTCAACCGACACGGCGACGTCCTGATCGCGTGGTGCGAATCCAATGCACGTCGCGTTCGTGCGAATGACGATGCCTTCCTTTTCTAAAATGCGTTCGATCTCGACGGAAACATCTTCGTCTTCTCTGGGAACCAGGCGCGACGCCTTTTCGACCACGGTCACGTCGGCACCAAACCGGCGGTACATCTGCGCGAACTCGAGGCCAACATAGCTGCCCCCGACGACGACGAGGTGCCGCGGCACACGGTCGAGCTTCAGGATTGACGTATTCGTCAAATACGGTACCTCGGCGATGCCTGGCATGTCGGGCACGAGCGCGCGCCCGCCCACGTTGATGAAGACGCGCGACGCGGTCAGCTGCTCCTCAGCGACGCGAACGACGTCCGGCGCTTCGAATCTGGCGTGACCTTGCAAAACCGTACAGCCTCGTTTGCTGCGAAGCGTCTGCTCGATACCCGCGCGAGAATTGGCTGACACCGTGTCGGCGCGTGCCTTGATCGTTGGCATGTCAATCTGCACCGCGCCGGATACGACGCCGTAGTCGGCCGATCTCCGCACGAGATGTGCTGCGTACGCGCTCGCGACGAGCGTCTTCGTTGGCATGCAGCCTGTGTTCACGCAGGTTCCGCCAAAGAGGTGGCGCTCGATCAGCGCGACCTTCATACCGGCCGTCGTCAGTCGCCCGGCAAGCGGCGGACCAGCCTGGCCAGCGCCGATGATGATGGCGTCGAATCGCGTCACGGCAGCGCCATCACGATGAGGAACGCGCCGCCGAGCGCGATCGCATCCTCGATCAACGCCGCGGGGCGGTCGTGTCCGAATGCCGCCGCGAGCCGCGCCCGAAAGGCGCGGCCGCCAAGCGTGCCAATGATTGCGCCGACGCTGCCCGCAAGCAGCCCACCGACGAGCACGCCATTGCCTGCGCCGATGGCGGCGCCTGCGAGCGCGCCCATGACGATGCGCGCACCGAACTGCACGGGCACCGTGCGGCTCGGGGTCGAAGGAAGTTGGTCAGTCACGAGCTCCCCCAGGGCCAGCGCAGTGAAGATCCAGGGCGCATACGCATATCCGACGAAGGCCAGGCTGGTGGGAGCCAGTCTGAGCCAGCCAAGGCGCGCTGCCCAACTGACCGCAGCGGGGGCGGTCATCGTCCGGAGTCCGGCAACGATCCCCATTAGCAGCGAAAGAACGAGCGAGGTCATCGCGGTCATGTTCTGGTCGGGTGGCCGCAGGCGCCACACAAGAAATACCGCAATTGTGATCGCGAAGACAGGGGAGTGGCAAGTTCCTGAAGATGTCCAGCTGATCGATGAGGTCGAGGAAAGGCACCCGCTGGCCGTCGTATGCTGAACCCGTGGGCGCCATCAGTCCTCCCGGGCAGCTCATCGACGTCGGTGGCTTCCGGCTGCACATGCACTGCACCGGCGAGGGGTCTCCGGCGATTGTCCTCGATGCCGCGCTCGGCGGGTCGTCACTCAGCTGGTCGCTCGTGCAGCCCGAGCTCGCCAAGCTCTCGCGTGTGTGCAGCTATGATCGCGCGGGCTTCGGATGGAGCGATGCCGGTCCGATGCCGCGGACCGCGGGCCGCATCGCTGATGAACTGCGGACGCTGCTCGATCGAGCAGGCGTTTCGCCGCCATTTCTGCTCGTCGGACATTCCTTCGGTGGCCTTGTTGCGCTGATCTTCGCGCGACGGTTCCGCAGCGAGACTGCAGGCATGGTCCTGGTGGATCCCGCACACGCCGAGGACTGGGTGAGGCCCGCGCCGAAAGAACAGGCGCAGATCGACCGCGGCGTGCGTCTGTGCCGCTACGGCGCGCTCAGCGCGAGGACCGGCCTCGCGCGCGTCGTCGCGGGGCTCGTGCATCTTGGGCAGCTCACGCTGGCACGCGGCCTGACGAAAGCGGTCAGCCGCGGCGGTCTGTCGCGACAAGACGAGGTGATTCTCGCACCGATCTGGAAATTGCCCGCGGAGGTGCGCCCGGTTCTCGCGCAGTTCTGGACGAAGCCCCAGTTCTTCGACGCACTCGGAAGCCAGATCGCCTCGGTGTCGACGAGCGCCGCCGAGGTGCTGGACGCGACCGCCGGGGGGTTCGGCGATCTGCCGCTCATCACTATTTCGTCGACCGATCCCGGCGACTACCGTTTGCGACAGCAGGACGCGCTGGCCGCCCTGTCGACGCGCGGCCGGCACATCATGGCGTCGAGAAGTGGCCACTGGATCCCTCTCGATCAGCCCGACGCCGTGATCGATGCAGTGAAGGAAGAGTCCTCTTCTAAACGATCCTTCGCATGACGACATTGCTCCGGCCGAGCCCTCGGATGAAACTAAGATCAACCATGCCTCTCATACGTCAAGGTGGTGCCATTACGGTGCGCGGCTCTTCAGATGAACCGGAAGTGCTGTTGGTGCGAGCGAAGAAGGATCCGCGTCAATGGATCTTTCCTAAAGGGCACCAAGAGAAGGGGGAGACGCTTGCCGAGACAGCCGTCCGAGAATTGGGCGAGGAGGCAGGCGTGATCGGCAAGGCTGTGGGCCCGGTTGGCGTATCAACATTCCGCTCGGGCGACGAGGACGTCGAAGTGACGTACTTTCTGGTCCGCGACACGGGCGGGCGGGCAGAGGCGGAACGTGAGACGCTCTGGCGAACGTTCCCTGCTGCGAGGTCGCTCCTGACGTTCGCCGATGCGCCGAGACTTCTCGACGCCGCGTACCGGATGTTGGGCGAGAGCGCTTAGTCTCATGATTGCCGACCCAGTTCCCGAAGTTCGCCAATGGGTTGACGAATCCTCACGCGTCGTCGTGCTGACGGGCGCCGGCATCTCCACCGAATCCGGGATCCCTGACTTCCGCGGACCGCAAGGCCTCTGGACGAAGGATCCGAAGTCGGAGAAACTCTCGAACATCCATTACTACATGTCCGATCCGGAGGTCCGCAGGCTCGCATGGCGGGGACGCCTGGATCATCCGGCCTGGACCGCGGTGCCGAACGCGGGTCATCGCGCGCTCGTCGATCTTGAACGACGAGGGAAGCTGCACGCGCTCGTCACACAGAACATCGATGGCCTGCACCAGCGCGCAGGGAATTCACCCGATCGCGTGATTGAAGTCCACGGGACCGTGCACGACGTCGTCTGCATGCGTTGCGGTTGGCGGGGACCGATGCAGCAGGCGCTCGAACGCGTGAGAGCGGGGGAGGAAGATCCACCCTGCGCCGAGTGCGGCGGCATCCTGAAGAGCGCCACGATTTCTTTCGGGCAGTCGCTCGTGCCAGAGGTAATCGATCGCGCGGTCCAGGCGGCCGCCGAGGCAGACCTGTTGATGGCCATCGGCACGAGCTTGCAGGTCTACCCGGTCGCAGGCCTGGTGCCGCTCGCGGCACGCGCGGGCGCGGGCATCGTCATCATCAACGCCGAGCCAACACCATTCGACGAATTGGCTGACGCCGTGGTTGCCACCGCCATCGGCGAAGTGTTGCCGCTGATCTGCCGGTGAGATCTCCAGACTACCGACGGCGGCCAGCCTCGCTCGCCTGCCGCACTCCCGCCGCGAACCGCGAGTCGCGAGTCGCCGGTCTCTAGAAATTCACCCTTATCGCGACACCTTTCGTTGCCGCTGACACTACTGGCAACACCGTCACGCGGGATCTCGACTCAGAGACGGGCGCCCTGTAAATCACCTTCCGCCCTTTGATCAGTGCATCGATGCCGACGCCGATGCCAGCGCCGAGCCCACCGGTCCAGAGGACCGGCGAGATGCACGATGTACTGTCGTGACTGCATCCCTCGTCGAATGAGGCCGCCAGACCGCCGAGCACGGCGCCAACGCCGAAACCAATGACCGCCCCCGTCCAGAGCGGGTCGGGGAGTCGCTGTCTGATTTGGGTGACCTCGGACTCGGCAAATTCCCGGCGTGAGCCGCCCTGGTCAACGAGTAGAACTCCCTTCGAGATCTCGACGAGCGACACGGACGTTTCATATCCAGTCTTGCTGGTGATGAACAGCGTGTCTCCTTTCTTTACCTTGAACTGCAGTTGATCGAAATTCGTGGCGAGAGCCTGCGCAGCGCTCGTCGAGGCCGACAGGGCGATCAGCCCCGCCGTGACCGTGAGGCACCGCGCAATGGAGAACATCTGAGCGACCATGGCATCCTCCTGCGTCAGAGCCCTGTCTGCATGGAGACGGATTGAGGTCGCCGCGTTGTCGTCATGAGTGACGGCTTTTCGGAAGCGCACCGCGTATCTCGAACGCGCGGTGCTTTTGTCGAACCCAACCGTAAACACGGAGCAATCCCGCTGCCACGACCAGCAGCCGTCCGACCATGACGGCGGGCGTTCTCAGGGTTCGGTCGACGACCGCGCGGGGGTACCGCCAGAGCGTCGAGCACCTGCACGGCGAAATGAGCCCCACGGATCGGCCCCGCCCGTCGGCTCTCTGCACGAAATGCGGAACGCCCTTTGCTCAAGTCGAACTCAATTCGCTTGAGTTGCTGAAAATCCGGCACACGTCGCCGACCGGATATCCGGCGCCCCGGGGAGGATCTTGCTCAATTAGGCCTCTAGAACAGCGATGAGACAACATCACGAGGAACTCACACTGCTACCCACCCTGTCACTGCTGCTGCCGTTTGCCGGCGCGCTGTGGCTGCGGATCATGAGCGTAACGAAAAAACACAAGGACTAAGTCGCACGGCCTGCAGGAAGGCGAAGGTGACGATATGAGCGCGCGACACGGATGGTTGGCCACTGAGCTCGAACATCGCGGTGTGAAACGGCGCGAGTTCCTGGGCTTCTGCGCGACGATGGCGGCGGCGTTGGCGCTGCCCGACAAGGCGGCCGCGCAGATCGCGCGCGCGGTCGCACGGACAGAGAAGCCGATCCTCATCTGGCTCGAGTTCCAGGACTGCGCCGGCAACAGCGAATCGTTCCTCCGTGCCAGCCGGCCGACGGCATCCGAGATCGTCCTCGACGTCCTCTCGGTCGACTACCACGAGACCATCATGGCGGCCGCCGGCGAACAGTCGCGAGAGAACCGGGATCGGGTCGTGAAGGATCGTCCAGGCGGATACATCGCCGTCGTGGAAGGCGCGATTCCGACCGGCGCGAACGGCGCGTACTGCACGATCGGCGGCGAATCGGCGATCGACATCGCCCGCAAGGTTTGCGGCGGCGCGGCCGCGACGATTGCCATCGGGACCTGCGCGACGTTCGGCGGTCTGCCGGCAGCTGCACCGAATCCGACAGGTGCGCTTGGTGTCTCGGATGCAGTGCCGGGTGTCAAGAATCTCATCAACCTCTCCGCATGCCCCGCGAATGTCGAGAACCTGACGGCACTGCTGGTCTACTACCTGACGTTCAAGAACTGGCCGCCGCTCGATGCCTACCGTCGTCCGCTGTTCGCCTACGGGAAGTCGATTCACGACAACTGCGAGCGCCGCGCGCACTTCGACGCCGGGCAATACGTCGAGCTTTGGGGCGACGCGGGGCACCGCGCCGGGTACTGCCTCTACAAGATGGGGTGCAAAGGGCCCGTCACATTCCAGAACTGTCCGAACGTGCGGTGGAACGGCGGCACGAACTGGCCGATCGGCTGCGGCCATCCGTGCATCGGCTGCTCCGAAGCTGGCTTCTGGGATCGCATGACCCCCTTCTACCAGCACCTCGCGGGCGTGCCGGGGTTTGGAGCGGGCTCCAACATCGACGCGATCGGCGGCCTCGCCGTTCTCGGCGTTGGCGCCGCGTTCGCCGGACATGGCCTGATCCAGATTGCGAAGCGCTCCGGCGAGAAGGTTGAACCGATTGCGCCGAAGCCGACGCCGAAGCCGAAGGGAGTTGCGTGATGGCCCGCGTCATTGTCGATCCCGTCACCCGCATCGAGGGTCACCTGCGGATCGAAGCTGAAGTCGACGGCGGTACGGTCCGGGATGCATGGTCTTCCTCCACCATGTTCCGCGGGATCGAGATGATCCTGAAAGGACGCGACCCCCGCGACGCGTGGGCCTTCACGCAGCGTATCTGCGGGGTGTGCACGACGGTGCACGCCATCGCCTCGATACGCGCTGTTGAAAACGCGATCGGCGCGGCGCCGCCGCCGAACGCGCGGCTGCTTCGCAATCTGATCGTGTCCGCCCAGGCCGTGCAGGACCACGTCGTCCACTTCTATCACCTGCACGCGCTCGACTGGGTGGACATCGTGTCCGCGCTCTCGGCGGATCCGGTCAAGACCTCGTCGCTCGCGCAGTCGATCTCGGACTGGCCGCTCTCGAGCCCGAAGTACTTCGCCGGCATCCGGGACCGGGTGAAGGGCTTCGTCGATCGCGGCCAGCTCGGACCGTTCGCAAACGCGTATTGGGGCCACCCCGCGTATCGATTGCCCGCTGAAGCCAATCTGATGGCGGTGGCGCACTACCTCGAGGCGCTCGACTGGCAGCGCGAGTTCATCAAGATGCACGCGGTCCTCGGCGGCAAGAACCCGCATCTTCAGAGCTTCCTGGTCGGCGGGATGGCAACCCCTGTCGATCCGAACAGCCAGGCCGCGCTGAACGCCGGCACCGTCGCTGAGCTGAAGCAGCTCGTTGCGAAGGCTCGCGACTTTGTCGTGCGCGTGTACATCCCGGATCTTCTGGCGGTCGCGTCCTTCTATAAGGACTGGGCGGGCTACGGGAAAGGTGTCGGCAACTACCTGGTCTATGGCGAATATCCTGACGACGACAGTGGGAAGCCGGCGCTGTTCCTGCCCGGCGGCGTGATTCGCGGGCGCGATCTGTCGAAGGTCGAGCCCTTCGATCAGACGAAGGTGACAGAGTACGTTGCCCACTCCTGGTACCGGTACCAACAAGGCGACCGTGTGGCCCTGCACCCGTTCAAAGGGGAGACGGTGCCGACATACACCGGGCCAACCCCGCCGTACGAGCGTCTCAACACGGAGCCCGACAGTAAGTACTCCTGGCTCAAGTCGCCGCGCTACGATGACCAGCCGATGGAAGTGGGTCCGCTCGCCCGCATGCTCGTGGCGTACGCCTCGGGCCACGCACGGGTGAAAGAGCTCGTCGGCGCGGTGCTGAAGACGCTGAACGTCGGGCCCGAAGCATTGTTCTCGACGCTCGGTCGCGTGGCGGCCCGCGGCATCGAAACCCAGGTCCTTGCAGAAAAGATGGGCGACTGGGTGGATGCACTCGGTGCGAACATGGCGTCCGGCGAGCTTCGCATTCACGACAACTCGAAATGGGACCCGGGCACGTGGCCAGCCGATGCGATGGGCGCCGGATTCCACGAGGCGCCGCGCGGTGCGCTCGGACACTGGGTGTCAATTCACGACGGTGTCATCAACAACTACCAGTGTGTCGTCCCCAGCACATGGAACGCCGGCCCACGGGACGCGAAAGGCCGGCGCGGGCCCTACGAGGAAGCGCTGCTCGGCACACCGGTGGTCGACATGAAACGGCCGGTCGAAATCCTCCGCACGGTTCATTCGTTCGATCCGTGCATGGCGTGCGGTGTTCACGTGGTCGATGCCGCACGGCATGAAGTTGTGCGCGTGAGGGCTGTATGAGCACTCCATCATCGGTTGCCGCGGCCGCGCCGCCTGAGATCGTGCATGTCTACGTGTGGGAGGTGCCGGTCAGGATCACGCACTGGCTGATCGTGCTTGCGATCGCTGTGCTGTCGGTCACAGGGTTGTACATCGGCTATCCTTTCATCAACGTGGCCGGTCAGGCAGGCCAGCACTTCGTCATGGGATGGATGCGGGTGATCCACAGCTGGGCATCCTATGTGTTCCTGGGCGCAGTCGTTGTCCGCGTGATCTGGATGTTCACAGGCAATAAGTACGCGCACTGGGACAAGTTCATTCCAGTGCATCGATCGCGCCGCCACGGGCTGTGGCCAACGCTCAAGTTCTACCTGTTCGCCCTGCGCAAGCCACCCGGTTTCGTCGGGCACAATCCAGTCGCAGGGGTAGCCTACGTGGGTGTGTTCGCGCTCTACTTCGTCGCCATAGCCACCGGCCTCGCCATGCGCGGTGCAAGCGCCGAGGTCGGCTCGCCGCTGCGCTGGTTTGCCGCCATGGCGCCGCTCATGGGCGGCCTTCAGATCGCACGCTGGATTCACCATGCGATCATGTGGCTGCTGCTCGGTTTCGCCGTTCACCACGTTTACAGCAGCGTCCTCATGTCTGTGGTCGAAGCCAATGCGACCGTGGAATCGATCTTCTCCGGGTACAAGTTCGTGCCGCCCGAAGATCTCGAGTTCTCAGGCTATCGCTTCATCGATCGGAAAGGCCAGGTCGATGAGTGAGCGGATCCAGCTCCTCGTGCTCGGCCTGGGCAACGTGTTGCTCGAGGACGATGGCGTCGGCGGCGCAGCGGTCTCGCTGCTGCTCGACCGGTTCGAGACGCCAGCAGGCGTGCGTGTCTTCGACGGTGGGACGCTTGGCCTTTCGCTGCTGCCGTACCTGGAGATGGCCGACGCCGTAATTCTGGTCGATGCCGTGCGAGCCGACAGTGCGCCCGGCAGCCTCGTGCGGCTCGATGGCGACGATGTGGCGCCAGCGGTGGCGACTCGTCTGTCACCACACCAGGTTGGCGTAGCCGATCTGCTGGATGGGGCCCGCTGGCTCGGACGCTATCCTGGTCGAGTCTTGCTGCTCGGCCTCGTGCCGGAGTCGATGGAATTGGCGGTGGGCTTGTCGCCGCACGTGCGTGCATCGCTCGACGACCTCGTTGAACGGATCGTTGAAGAAGCGGGCATGCTGGGCTTTGCGTTCCAGCCCAGGAGTGCCGATCACGTGTTCGATGGCGATCGGACGGTGGACGTTGCACGCCTCGCCGGGATGCGCTGATGTTTACCGCGCTTGGCCGGCACATTGAGATCCGCGGCATCGTGCAGGGCGTTGGCTTTCGGCCATGGGTTTACCGCCTGGCCACCGAACAAGGACTGGGTGGTCGCGTCAGGAACGACGCCACAGGTGTCACGATTGAAGTGTTCGGGTCTGAAGGCGCGATTGACCTGTTCATGCGCCGTCTTGAGGGGGCTCCGCCGCCTGCCGCCGAGATCGGCGAGCTGCGTTCGTGCCCGATTCCGGCCGAGACCAGCGAGTCGTTCTCGATTGTCCAGAGCCAGGAGACCGCGGAGCGGCGAGTCTCAATTCCGCCCGACCTCGCCACCTGCCCGGCGTGCCTGCGCGAGATCTTCGATCCGGCTGATCGACGCTACCGATATCCGTTCACCAACTGCACGAACTGCGGTCCTCGCTTCACGATTGCGCGTGACGTGCCCTACGACCGGCCGGCCACGACGATGGCGGCGTTTGACGATGTGTCCGGCATGCCGACGCGAGTACGAGGACGTCGACGATCGCCGGTTCCACGCCCAGCCGAACGCGTGCCCGGTTTGCGGGCCGCGGCTCGACGCTGCATGACGCCGCGACGGCGGCGTGATCAGTCGACTGAGATCCGATTGCCGCGGTTGCGGCGGCGCTCACGACCGGTGCGATCGTCGCGATCAAAGGGCTCGGCGGGTTTCATCTCGCATGTGACGCGACGTCGACGCGAAGCGGTGCAGCGGCTGCGCGCACGGAAGCGGCGCGACGAAAAGCCGTTTGCCGTCATGGTGCGAGACCTCGGCGAGGCCGACGAGTTGCCGGTGTCACCGAGCGAGGAGCGGCGGCTGCTGGCTTCGGTCGAGCGCCCGATCGTGCTCGCGACACGGCGTGAGGAATGCGGCCGTGGCGCCGGCGGTCGCCCCCAACAATCCGCTGGTCGGGCTGCTGCTGCCGTACACGCCGCTGCATCACGTGCTGATGCACGACGGCCGGTCGCCGCTGGTGATGACGTCGGGCAACCTGTCCGAGGAGCCTCTCGCGTATCGGAACGATGAGGCGCTGCGACGCGTCTGAGCGGCATCGCCGACATGTTTCTGATGCACGACCGCGAGATCGTCACGCGCTGCGACGACTCCGTGGCGCGCGTCATCGCGCGGCCAGCCAGTCGTGCTCCGCCGCGCGCGCGGTTATGTGCCGCGAGCGATCGCCGTGCGCTGCGCGATTCGATGCGCCGGTGCTGGCCTGCGGCGCGCTGCTCAAGAACACGTTCTGCATCGGCACCGGCGACGCGGCGTACCTCGGCCCGCACATCGGCGACCTCGAGAACCTCGAGACGTATCGAGTCGTTCGAGGAATCGATCGCGCGGATGGAGCGGTTCCTCCGCGTGAAGCCAGAGATCGTCGCGCACGACCTGCATCCGGAATACCTGTCGACGACGTACGCGCTGGCGCGGCCGGAGCGATCTGAAGATTGGCGTGCAGCATCATCACGCCCACGTCGCAAGCGCGATGGCGGAGCACGGACTGGCCGGCCCGGTCATCGGCGTCGCGTACGACGGCACCGGCTACGGCACCGATGGCACGGCCTGGGGCGGCGAGGTGTTGGTTGCGCGGCTACGAGACCTTCGAGCGGGTCGCCACGCTGCGGCCATTCCGCTGGCCGGCGGCGATGCGGCCATCCGCCATCCATGGCGCATCGCGCTGGCGATGCGTCGAGGATGCGTTCGACGGCGAGGCGCCGATCGATGAGTTGCCGTTGTTCTCGAGCGTGCCTGCCGGGAATTCGCCGTCGTGCGTCAGATGATCGCTGCGCGGATCCGATCGCCGCTGGCCCACGGCGCCGGGCGCTACTTCGACGGGATCGGTTCGCTGGTGCTGGCCCGGCCCGATTCCCGTTACGAAGGACAGGTCGCGCTCGAGTGGAACGTGGTGGCGGATCCGGCTGAGGACGGGCCGTTACGACTACGAAATCGATCGAGCGGCAGTCGCCATGGACGATCGATCTGCGCCCGATGGTGCGCGAGGTTGTGCGCGACGTTCATCGCAGGGCGTGCCGCCGGCGATCATTTCGGCTCGCTTCCACAACACCCTCGTGGCGGCCACGGCGGACGTGGTGCGTGCGACGGCGCGTCGTGCACGGTGCGTTGCCGGTCGTGCTGACCGGCGGGTGCTTCCAGAATCGCACGGCTCGCGAAGGGTCTGGCGCGCGAGCTTGAAGCCGAGATTCACCGTGCATCTGCACGCGCGGGTGCCGCCAGGCGATGGCGGGCATCGCGCTGGGACAGGCCGTGGTTGCCGCGGCCATCGCGCGTCGGCTGATGGACATAGGAACGAGGAGTAAGTCGCATGTGTCTCGGTGTTCCCGGCAAGGTCGATCGAGGTCAATGGGCTGTTGGCGACGGTCGATTTCTGGGGTGTGCGCAAGCAGGTTCGGCTCGAAGTGGTCGACGAACCGGTTCAGCCGGGCGACTACATCCTCAATCATGTCGGGTACGCGATCCGCCGCATTCCGCCAGGCGAGATCGACGCGACGCTCGCGCTGTACGAGCAGCTGCTCGGGCAGGCGGAGAAGCGAGGACGATCTGATGGCGGCCGACGTCAGGGGCGAGATTGAGGCGAGGCCGCGCGAATGACCAGCAATAACGGCGGCTTTGCCGAGCTGAAATTCCGCGATCCCGGCGAGCGCGCGGGCGCTGTCGGAGGCGCTGGCGCGATCGATCGACGAGATCGGCCGGAGCGCCGGTCTCGGTGATGCACGTTTGCGGCAGCCACGAGCAGGCGATCGCCAGGTTCGGGCTCCGCGCGACTCTGCCGCGCAAGCTCAACGTGATCATGGGGCCCGGCTGTCCGGTCTGCATCACCGACGTGCCGGAGGTGGACGAAGGGGTCGCGCTGGCGCGGCAGGGCGTGCGCATCGCGACCTATGGCGACATGCTCAAGGTGCCGGGCACGTCGCTGTCGCTCGCCGACGCGCAGGCCGAGGGCGCGAGAGTCGACGTGGTCTACAGCGTCGCGCAGGCGATCGAGCTGGCGCGGCGGATCGACGAGCCGCTCGTGTTCTTCGCCACCGGGTTCGAGACGACCGCGGTCGCGACCGCCGCGGCGGTGCTTGCCGATCCGCCGCCGAATTTCTTCGTGCTCTCCGCGCACAAGTACATCCCGCCGGTCATGGAAATCGTCGCCGAAATGCCGGACACGCGCGTCGAGGGATTCCTCGCCGCCGGTCACGCCGCAACGATCACCGGCTGGGGCGTTTTCGAGCCGTTCGTCGACGCGGCACAAGCTGCCGGTCGTCGTTGCGGGCTTCGAGCCGCTCGACATCCTCGCGGGGCTGGTCAAGCTCGTCGGAGCTCGATTCGCGAGGGCCGCGCGTCGGTCGAGAACATGTTCCCGCGCTGCGTCACGAAAGAAGGGAACCTGCGCGCGCAGGAGCAGCTCTGGCGGGTGTTCCGCCCGATCGGCGGCCGCTGGCGTGGCATCGCCCACGTGCCCAACGGCAACCTGCGGCTGCGCGATGAGTGGGCGCATCTCGACGCGCGGAGGCAGTTCGACATCGACCTGCACACGCTGTGGGACTATGCGCCGCCCGGCGCTCGTCGCAGGAGTGCATCTGCGGCGACATCATGGCGGGCATCAAGTCGCCGACGCGACTGCGCGCTGTTCGGCAAGGCAGTGCGTGCCGCACACGCCGGTCGGCGCGTGCATGGTGAGCAGCGAGGGCACCTGCAAGATCTGGCACCAATACGGGGGGCATCCGGACTGCTAACGGCGAGGCTGGAACGGTGCCGTGGCTACTGTGCTCGATGAGCGCATCACGCTGAAGTACGGCGCCGGCGGGCAGGCGATGCGCACGCTGATCCAGCGAGGTGTTCCTCGACGGCATCGCGCGCGAGCGAAGCCGACGGCGACGATCGGCCTCGCCGCGATGGACGACGGCGCGGCGCTGCGCCTCGGCGATCGGTGGCTGGTGGTGACGACCGATTCGCATGTGATCCACCCGGTCGTTCTTTCCCGGCGGCGACATCGGACGGCTGGCGGTCTCGGGCACCGTCAACGACCTGGCCGATGATGGGCGCGACCGAGGTGCTCGGCGCTCACGTGCGCCGTCATCATCGAGGAAGGGTTTCGCGCGCGCCGATCTCGTGCGGATTCAGCGTTCGATCCGCGAGACCTGCGACGAGGCGGGCGCCGTCGATCGTCACCGGCGACACGAAGGTGATGGGCAGAGGCGAGCTCGACGGCATCGTGCTCAACACGACCGGCATCGCCCTGACCGATCGTGTCGTGCCCGACTCGGGCTTGCGCGCCGGCGACGTGCTGATCGTGACCGGCACGATCGGCGATCACGGGATGGCGGTGATGGCGCGGCGCCACGGGCTGGCGCTCGACGGCGACCTGCGGTCCGACGTCGCGCCGCTGAACGGCTGATTCGCGCGGCGCTCGACCGCGCGCCCGGCGCCATCGTCGCGATGAAGGATCCGACGCGCGGCGGTGCTGGCGTCCGCGCTGCACGAGATGGCGGAGAAGAGCCGCGTCGGCATCGTGCATCGACGAGATGGCCGCTGCCGGTGACCGCGCCGGTTCGCGGCGGCGGCGAGCTGCTCGGCATCGATCCGTTGCACGTCGCCAACGAAGGGAAGGCGGTGCTCGGCGTGCGGCCCGAGGCTGCGGATGCGGGTGCTGCGAGGCGCTGCGCGCGCATCCGCTGGGCCGCGATGCGGCGATCGATCGGAACGTGCACCGAGTGAGCGGATTGGTGCGGTCGTGCTCGACACCGGCTTCGGGCGGCGGCTCGGTGACCGAGCCGGACGGCGAGCTGCTGCCGCGGATCTGCTGAGGGACGGACATGACCATGGTGGACAGTCTCACTGAACACATCCGCACGCGCGTCGACGACGGCGGTCGGGTTCATCACGATCGATCGACCGGAGCGCTTCAACTCGCTCGACGTGCGGACCGCGCAGGACCTGCGACGCGCCGGTCTGGCGATGGCGCGCGACGCATGCCGTGCGCGTCGTCGTGCTGCGCGGCGTCAACGGCGTGTTCTGCAGCGGCGCCGATCTCAAATACATCCGCGGCGGCGGCGAGGCGGAGGACCTCGCGTATCTGACGCCCCGACGCGCGCGAGACGCCGCCGGGCTACGGCGAGCGCTTCAAGCAGATCCTCGAATACATCCACAGCACGATCGCGGAGATCCGCCGCGCGCCGAAGCCGTTCATCGCCGCGGTGGACGGCATCGCCGCGGCCGGCGGATTCGGCCTGGCGATGTGCTGCGACCTCGTGGTCGCCTCGGATCGTGCCGTGTTCGAGTGGGCCTATTCGAAGACCGGCCTGACCGGCGCCGAAAGCTCGACGTTCATGCTGCCGCGCCTCGTCGGGTTCCGCCGCGCGATGGAGCTGGTGCTGCTCAATCCGCGGCTCGATGCGGCGCGCGCGCTCGAGCTGGGCTTGATCAACGCGGTGTACCCGGCAGCGACCTTCGACGAGGACGTGCGGCGCTGCGCGGAAACGGTCGCGGCTGGCCCGACCGCCGCGTTCGCGATGGCCAAAGGCGCTGATCAACCAGGCGGCCGGGATGGATCGGCTCGACGTCCACCTCGATCGGGAGCTGGAGCACCTGACGCCGCATCGCCGACGGGGCCGAGTTCGCGGAGGGCCTCGACGGCTTCTTCGCGAAGCGCGCCGCCGCAGTTCGCACGCGAGGCCATGAGCATGCACGAGTACTCGATCGTCCAGGCGCTGGTGGAGCGCGTGGACGCGGAGGCGCGTGCGCGCGGCGCGACGGCCGTGCATCGGCTGTCGGTCAGCATCGGTGAGCTGTCGGGCGTCGAGATCGGATCTGCTGACGACTGCCTATGAGACGTTTCGCGAGCGGACGATCTGCGAGAGCGCCGAGCTGGACGTGCAGATCGTGCCTGCGCGCTGGGCGTGTCCCGAGCTGCGGCGGCGCGATCGCGCGCGGCAGCGATGCTGCGATGCGCGGACGTGCGGCGTGCCGGCACGGCTGGCCGAAGGCGACGAAATCATGCTGGATCGGATCGAGATGGAGGTGCCGTGATGTGCGATACCTGTGGATGCGGCGATCCCGGACATCGTCCCGGTCGACGTGCACGACAGGATTCTCGCCGGCAACGAACGCACGGCGGCGCACAACCGCGAGCACTTTCGTGAGCAGCGGCGTCGTCGCGGTGAATCTGATGGGATCGCCCGGCGCCGGCAAGACCGCGGTGCTCGAGGCGACCGTCGCGGCGGCTCGACGGCCGCCAGCGCCTCGGTGCGCTCGCCGGCGATCTCGCGACCGACAGCGACGCCGAACGTCTGCGCGCGGCGGGCATCACGGCCGAATCGATCACGACGGGCTCGGCGTGTCATCTCGACGCCGACGATGGTGCATCACGCGCCTGCATCGATTTCCCGTGGCGCGAGCTCGACTATCTGTTCATCGAGAACGTCGGCAACCTCGTGTGCCCGGCGGTCTACGATCTCGGCCAGGAGGCCAATGTGGTGGCGCTGTCCGTCACGGAAGGGGAAGACAAGCCGCTGAAATACCCCGTCATGTTCCGCAAGGCCGATCTCGTCCTCATCACGAAGATCGATCTGCTGCCGCATCTGCCCGAGGTCCGGATCGACGCGATCGTCGACGCGCTCGGGCGCGTGATGCCGCAGCCGCGTTACATCCCGATGTCCGCCTCGCACCGGAGAAGGGATGGACGCGCTGGATCGATTGGCTGGCGAGCCGCACGGCCCTGCAGAGCGATTCTGTTGGAGTGGCAGTCGTGCCGTGATGGCCGGAGAGATCTCGCGCAGAGGACGGCAGAGGCCGCGGAGAAAACGATCTCGCGCGGAGGATCGCAGAGTTCGCGGAGAAGAAACGTGGCGGCGACCGTCCTCCTTGAGTCTCCTGATTAATCCCTGACTCAAGGAGGACGGTCGCCGCCACGTTTTCTCTCTGCGGCCTCCGCGTTTCTCTGCGTGAGATCCGTCTTCTCTGCGCCCTCCGCGGTCCTCTGCGTGAGATCGGTCTCTGTGCGACCTCTGCGAGAGCCCCCCTGCCTCAGGGCCTGGCGCCCAGCGCTCGCGCTGGCAGCCGCACGAGAGCGTGCAGCGTGTCGAACACACCGTCGACGACAATGCCGACCAGGCGGAAGGGGAGCAGCACGAGCCATACGATCGGATAGAGCACCAGGGCGAGCAACGCGACCGGCCAGCAGACCACAAACAGGATCAGCCAGAGCAGGAACTTCACCATACTGATCTATACGGATTCCCGTCCGCTCTGGTGCCATGACTTCATGGCTGACGCCGAGTTGCAGCCGAGATGGGGGAGAACATCGCGGCCGCAACCCGGTGTATTCGACCGGACGAGTCTACTGGAAGGGGTTCTCGTCGGCGCTCGGGCCGTAAATCGACGGGATCGCCACGCCCAGTTCGCGCAGGTACACCGACAGCTGACCACGGTGGTGATACCAGTGGTTCAGCATGATCGACCGCAGCAGCGCGGCGCGTGGCATCGCCAGGATCTCCTGTCCGTTGCGCTTCATCCGCCACGTCGCGTTGAGAGTCGCGTCGTCCATCGAGCCAAGCAGTCGCTTCGCCGTGGCGACGCTTTCGTCGAGCGCCGGAATCAGCTCAGATGCGTTTGTCGGCACGGGATCCTTGAACTCCGGCGGCTGAATCTCTGACTGGGCCGCGATCGTCGCGACCGCTCCCGGCGTGCCCGCGACGTGCAGGGCAAGCTCCCCAAGCGTCCGCGCTTTCTTGTGCGGTCTCCATCCAAGCTGGTTATCCGGCACGCGTTCGAGCACGCGCCGAGTCGTCTTCGCTTCGTGTTCGAGTTCCTGCAGTATCGAATCGATCATGGCCATGGTTGACTCCTCATGTCTTCCGCCTGACCAGCCTCCGCTGAAGCTACGGCGGTCCGCCGGAGCCTTGGCGAAGGCGGAAGGCGAAAGCTACAGATTGAAAATCCTCCGCTACAAACCGAATTGGACTAAGCCGCTTCCGCGCGCTTGCGAACGGCATCGTGCAGATGGTTCCAGCCCTCCGACAATCCGACGCGATGATCATCAGGGATGAGGCCGAACGCGGTATGACGGAAGGTCATCAAGGTTCCACCGTCAATCTCCGTCAGGCGGTACTGGAGATTCGAGACAACCGGATACGACATGAACAGCGGTCCGCTGATTTCGAGCAGCGTAGGCTTCTTGATGGCCTGCACGACGCCCCAGAAGTGTCCGTTGTTGTTGCCGAGGTCGCGAAACCAGCGCCCTCCAGGCCAAGCCTCGATCGTCATACGCATCGGCTTACCGTCGGGTCCGGCATTGAACGGACCCATCTGTTCGAGAAGCGCCGCGAACGTCTTCTCCAGCGATGCACGAACTCGGATTTCCTGATTGATGTTGAGCGTCAGATTCTCGATTGCGGGGTCGACTGCCACCATACTGCCTCCTCTGATCATTGTGACGCGCGTTACTCGCGCTCGGCCCGTTGCTTGATTTGATTGAGCTGATTTCGCCAGAAGCGCTCGAACAGACCCGCCCACTCGTGCAGCGGTCTCAGTTCTGTCGCGTTCGTCCGGTACAGCACCTGTCGTCCATCGCGGCGGGAGCGGACGAGCCCGACCTCGCGCAGCACACGAAGATGTTTCGAGACGGACGGCTGGGCGAGCTCGAGCGCATCGACAATCTCGCCTACCGGACGTTCGTCGCCGGCGAGGAACTCCAGAATGGCGCGCCGCTGGGGCTCGGCCACCGCGTTGAAGACGTCTGAGCTGGTCGCCGCTCTGGGCATGTCTGAATCATATTCCTATACGGGAATATGTCAAGCGCCAAGTCGATGGGACTGTCTAGCGGCCGATCAAGTGGTCACGGCTGACAGCCCGGACGGACGAATTCGAAAGATGTGACGCGAAGAATTGGATGCGTTGGCGGCTGCTGTGGTTCCGACGAGGCCTGTTGGCCGGCGCCCACGAACACGCGCGTCTTGCCGAACTCCTTGCTGCGCGTCGTGCTGGAACTGCTTCCCTCGGGGGAAGGATGCCCGTCACATCAAGCACCTGGTTCTGATGCTCTTTCTGGATTTGCTGCAGGAGCTTCTTGTCACCGGCGAGGCGGTACACCACGGCGGTTTCTGCTCCGCTCAGAACTTCGGTCTTCTGCTGACGCAGATCCTTCAGCAGCGATCCCGACACACATCCGCGGACCACGATGGTGTCGCCTCTCGCAGGGGTGGTCCCCGCGTCCTCCGGTTTCTGCGCGGCTGAGACGGCCGCTCCGAGCGAAATCGCGGCGATGAGCCCGAAGAGGTTCCTTCGCATGATTTGGTTCCCGCGCTCCGCTGGCAATTACATCATACGCTCAGCAGCACTCCTCGGTTGGCGCGGCGCACCCTGACGCCTGGTTTTTTTCTAGAATCACCGATGTCGAGAATTTCTCCACGGCTCCGACTTACACACAGACACCCAACATAAGGAGACACGACCGTGAAATACATGCTGATGATGAACGCCAAGCGGGAAAAGGGGATTGGGCCGTGATGGACTGGGCGCCGGAGGACCTGAAGGCGCACATCGGGTTCATGGTTCGGTTCAGCAAAGAGCTGAGCGAAGCCGGGCGAGCTGGTCGGAGCCGAGGGACTGGCTGCTCCGGCGCAAGCCAGGGTGGTGCGGGCGGGGAAGAACGGCACGCCGGAAGTCACCGATGGTCCATTCGCCGAGGCGAAGGAATTTCTCGCCGGCTACTGGATCGTCGACGTCGACAGTCCACGGAGCGGCCTACGCAGATCGCGGCACGCGCGTCGGCTGCGCCGGGCCCAGGTGGTGTGCCGCTGAATATGCCGATCGAAGTGCGCGAAGTGATGAGCGCACCGCCAGTCGAGGTGTGATGAGCTCATCGGAAGACACCGCCGAGCACCTGCTGCGCGAACTCGCGCCGCAGGTGCTCGGCGCGATCGTCCGCCGCTTCGGCGACTTCTCCGCCGCCGAAGACGCCGTTCAGGAGGCGCTGCTCGCTGCGACGCTGCAGTGGCCGCGAGAGGGCGTGCCGGACAACCCGCGTGGCTGGCTGATCCACGTGGCGGCGCGGCGGATGACGGATCACATCCGCTCCGAACTCTCGCGTCGTCGGCGCGAAACGCGCAGCGTCATGCAAACCCAGTCGGGCGTGCAGGCGATCGCGGCTTCAGACACGCTGTCCGACCCATTCGCTGGTCGCTTCGGTGAAGTGCTCGGCGTGGATCATGCGGAGCGGAGACGATACGCTCGATCCTCCTGTTCATGTGCTGCCATCCGGCCTTGACGCGATCATCGGCGATCGCGCTCACGCTGCGCGCTGTCGGCGGACTGACCACCGCCGAAATCGCCAACGCCTTCCTGGTCCCGGAATCGACCATGGCGCAGCGGATCAGCCGGGCCAAGCAGCGCATCAAGACATCAGGTGTGCCATTCCGGATGCCCACCGAACAGGAGCGTGCGGAACGTCTGAGCGCAGTGCTGCACGTCCTCTATCTGATCTTCAACGAGGGGTATTCGAGCAGCATCGGCGCCCGACTTCAGCGCACGGATCTTTCGAATGAAGCGATTCGGCTGACGCGCGCGATTCACAACCTGCTGCCGTCGGATGCCGAGGCCGCGGGGCTGCTGGCGTTGATGCTCCTGACCGACGCCCGTCGTCCAGCGCGCAGCGGACCGGACGGGGAGCTGATTCCGCTGGAGGAACAGGATCGAACGCTGTGGGACCGCGCGGCAATCTCGGAGGGAACCGCGCTCGTCACGCACACGCTGTCCCGTGGATCCATCGGCGCCTATCAGCTGCAGGCCGCGATCGCGGCGCTCCACGACGAAGCCGCCCGAGCCGCCGACACCGACTGGCCGCAGATTCTCGCGCTGTACGGACTCCTCATGCGCATGTCGGACAACCCAATGATCGCGCTCAACCACGCCATCGCGGCAGCCATGGTGCACGGGGCCGAAGCGGGCCTCACGCTGCTCGAGACACTCGACGCAGATGATCGACTCGCTGGTCACTATCGCCTTGCGGCGGTTCGGGCGCACCTGCTCGAGCGCGCGGGAAAACCTGAGGCTGCAATCGAGCACTACCGAAAGGCGGCTGCGGGAACGACCAGCATTCCTGAGCGCGATTACCTCCTCACGAAGGTCGCGCGGCTTCGGACGTCCGTGTAAGGGGCAGTGGGAGGTGGCTGGCACCTTTCCCACAAAGGTGCCTGGCACCTTTTCTTCGGTATTTCTTCGCCTCGATGCGCGAAAGTCGCACTTCCGCCTCAAGGCGGAAGCTACAGGGGTAGGTGTTGCCGTGTTTGTCGCTGTTTTTGTCGGTGTTACTGCGTCTTCACGGGGCCGGCGGTGCGCAGGTAAGCCACCAGATCGATCACCTCGCGGTCGGCGAGAGAGTCGAAGAGGCCGGTCGGCATCATGGACACCGCGGTCGCTTCACGCGATTGAATGTCCGACTTCCTGATGACCGCATTGTCGTGACCGACGACGCGCAGCGTGATCTGACGATCGGTTTCAGCGACGATGGTGCCGGAGAACGTGCGGCCATCACGCGTGGTGACGAGCACCATCCTGTAAGCGTCGGGCACGTCGCCGTTCGGATTGAGCACATTCAAGAGCAGGTATTCGAGGTTGGCGCGATTCGAACCGGTGAGCTCGGGGCCGATGCTGCCGCCTTCGCCGTACATCTTGTGACACGGACCGCACGTGCGCAGGAAGACGCCGTGTCCGTTCTGCGCGTTCGCGCCCTTCATCGCGGTGTCGTTGAGAAGGCTTCGGTACCGCGTGTAGGCCTTGTCTTCGACCGCGTTCTCGGTCATGGGTCCCCACACGTCCGCAAACCTGGTGCCCGCGAGTCGGCGCACCTGCCGTGCGACGTGCGGCGGAATGTCGCTCTTGGGGACGACGCCGGCGGCGAGCGCATCCGTCAGCAGCCTCGCATACCGGGGCCGGGAGGCGAGCGTCTGTATCGCCTCAACCTTCTCGGCCTGGCTGAATGCCCCGTATCGCGTAATCAGCAGCTTGCCGAGCGACTCGTCGTCGAACGCGGCCGCGGATTTGATCGCATCCACCCGCAGCGATGGTTCGTCGAAGAGCGCGGGCAGCGCCTGGGCCAGCTGTGGCCGCCGCTGCAGCGTCAGCGTTTGCAGCGCCTTCCGCCGCTCGTCGATCGGCGATTTCCGACTGCGCACGGTCGTCAGATTCGCGGCGGTCGCATGTGCGTCGTTGAATTGCTGATTCACGTCCGCGGCGAGTCGGGCGATTGACGCATCCCCTCTTTTGAGGCGGTCGTACACGGAGGCCCATTTCGCAGGCGCGACCACATCGTACCGACCTTCGAGCGCGTCACGCGTGCCCTCGAGCATGTCGCCTTCGGTGGCCGGGGACTTCTCCAGGGCGGCGACAACGGCTTCGATCGCATCGGCGTCGACAGTGCGTCGCGCGATGAAGCGCGCCAGCGTCGGGATCCGGCTGCGTGTGGCCCGGTCGAGCGCGAGCGTCGGGTTGGTCGCGACGAGCGGTTCGACTCCAACCCAGATCATCTTCGGCAGATTTTGATCGGACGCATCCTCCGCATGCCCCATCAACTCGCTCGCAATCGGCCAACGCGCCGCGGCATTCAGCCGTTGAAGTGCGGACGCGAGATAGAGGCGGACCACTGGTGACCGATCGTCGCGCGCCAATTGGGCGAACTTCTGAATCGCCGCGTCGGGCGGCGCGCGATCCTCACAGAGCAGCTGGATGGCCCACGCACGGACGTACTCGTCGTCGTCGCTCAACAGCTGAACGAGCTCGTCTGGACGCCATCCGCCAGTGATGTGCAGCGCCCACATCGCACGCAGGCGGACGTCAGCATTCGTCGCGGATCGAAACAGGCTGTGCAGGTGGTCTCGGGAATCCGGCTTGAGCGTGCCCTTTGCCGCGCGGTTCTGGAGAATCACTCGAGCTCGACGCGCGTGCCAGTCACTGCGGCTCGTTTGAAGATCGATCAGCTGGCCATCCGTAAGCGATCGCAGGTCTCCATAACGGCCGTCCCAGTTTTCCGCGAGCGTCTGCTGCGGCGCGATTCGGAAGATGCGTCCGGTCTCCTTTTGAAGGACGTCCGTGCCGCAGATGTCGCTGTCATGCCAGTCCAGGACGTAAACGGCGCCGTCGGGACCGACTTCGACGCTGAATCCGATCCACTGCGCATTGTTCGCCAGCATGAAGTCGTCGCCATGATGGGCGGTGAAGCCTGACCCTTTCCGCTCGAGCACGTCTGACAGCACCGCGTGCTCGTGGATGTTCGCCATGAAGATGCGTCCCTGCTGCGAGGCGGGAAACGCGTCGGACTGATAGACGCGCGCGCCGCCATGCGCCGATCGATGGCGATGATCCGCAATCGTCTGAATGTCGCTGTAGACGTAGGGATTGAAGTGCTGCCCGCCCTGACGTTGATAGATGCCGCCAGGAATCACATGAAAGAGATGTGGAATGACGCAGGCGGTGATGAAGAGCTGTCCTTTGCGATCGTAGTCAATGCCCCACGGATTGCTGAAGCCGTGCGCGACCACCTCGAAGACATCTTTTGTCGGGTGATACCGCCACACGCCGCCGTTGATCTCGACGCCGTCGCCAGCGAGCATTCTTCTTCTGGAAACGGCTCGTTCCGGCTATACATGCGCCCTTTGCCGACCGGCTTCCTGACCTTCGATGACGTGGCGTAGCCCTCCAGCCCGTACAGCCATCCATCAGGCCCCCAGTGCAGGCTGTTGACGACCTCGTGACGATCGCGGATGCCCCATCCGGTGAGGCGCACCTCGATGTCCGAGACATCCGCCTTGTCATCGCCATTTCGATCCGGAATGAACAGAAGATTCGGCGGCGCCGTGACGAACACGCCGTCGAACCCTACAGCGAGCGCGGACGGAAACACGATGCCGTCCATGAAGACCTTGCGGCTGTCGGCCACACCGTCGTGGTTCGTATCCTCGAGGATGACGATCCGACTGTTCCCCGCGCTCGAGAAGCCCTGACTCCGCGATTCGTAGTCGCGATTCTCGGCAACCCACAGCCGTCCGCGATCGTCCCAGCAGAAGGCCATCGGCTGCACGAGCATCGGCTCCGCCGCCCAGGCGTTCACGCGATATCCATCGATGACGGTCATCTGAGCGACAGCTTCCTCAGCCGTGAGGAACTTCGCTTCGCGTCCTTCGCGTTGCGCGACATTCCACAGCGCCGACGTCGCATAGGCCGAACGATTGCCGCTGTATTCAGCCCACGCCGCGTCCATCCGCACATCATCCAGCGGCCCCGCGTACACGAGGACCTGATGGCGGACGACCTCGGTCGTGCTTTTCTTGATCGTGGAGGTGCCGCCGCGGGATCGCGCAGCACCGATGCCTGACTGGCGATCGACACGCCAGGTTTGCGGGTATCCGGAGTTGTCCGGGTAGTCGAAGATCGCGATGTGCGCCACATCGGGGCCGTCCTCCACCTGGAACGCGGCATCGATCCACATCGCGCGCTGGCCCGCTGCGCGATCGTTGCGTTGACGAGCCGCGTTGACAATCTCGCTGGCCCGGCCATCGCGCCGGGGGAGCGACAGAAACAGACCGGTGTTCTCCGCGACGGTTGAGGGCTCAGGGACGCCAGCGCCTTGTGTCGGTCCGCTATCGCCACTCAGGGTGACATCGGTCTGCGCGAGCCCACGCCACTCGAGAGAGAGCACGAACGCGTGGTTGGCTTCGCGCATCGTCCAGCGCTCGGTCTCGCTCAACACGGCGTTGCCAGACGCATCGAGCAGGTCGTACAGCGTTTCCCAGCGGACTTCGTCGCCTGCCGCCTGCGCCACGGTCACTGACACGCGTCGCCAGTAACCGGATCCGGAGTTGTGGAAATAGTCGCGCCCGTTGAGGCTTGTGTACGCCCAGAAGAGACCCTCGGGGCCGGTCATGACGGTGGTGCCGTCCGGTGAGACAAAGGGATGGATATAGGGCCGCGTCTCCGCTCCGGCGTGCTCGACGAGAATCGGATGCTCGACGCCGGCGCGGAACACCGAGATCGTGCCAGCCTGCGTATCGTGACGGACCGCCAGTCCCTGCGGCGGCGGCGGCGGGACAGACGCCGCGGTCTTCAGAAGTCCCAGCGATGCGCATCCAATCGCGACGGCTCCTGCAGCAATTGCGACGAGGAACGCGGTGCGTGTGCTCGAGTGCACCATCGGCAGCCGGGCGGATTATGACAGATCCCGCGGCTCGCGGCTCGCGACTCGCGGATCGCGGATCGCGACTCATTCACTTCACGACGATCGTTTTGGCGTTCACGAACTCTTTGATCCCGTACGCGCCGAGCTCACGACCGTAGCCGGACTCCTTGATCCCGCCAAACGGCAGACGCGGATCGGAGGCGACGAAGCTATTGACGAACGTGGCGCCCGCTTCAAGACGTCTCGCGACGCGCTCGCCGCGCGCCGCGTCTCTCGTGAACACCGCGCCGCCGAGACCAAAGATCGAATCGTTGGCGATGCGAACCGCGTCATCCTCATCGCGCGCCGCGATGATCGACGCGACCGGGCCGAACAACTCTTCATCGTAGGCCGGCATGCCGGGCTTCACGTTCGACAGCACGGTCGGGGGATAGTACGCGCCGTCGCCCTTTGGGATCTCGCCGCCAAGCAACAGAGACGCGCCCCCCTCGATGGATGCGAGCACTTGCTGGTGAAGGCTGTCGCGGAGGTCGCGGCGTGCCTGCGGCCCGACATCGGTCCCTTCGGCCATCGGATCTCCCACCTTCTTCGCTTTCATGAGCGACACGAAACGCGCGGTAAACGCCTCGAGCACCGGCTGCACGACCACAAATCGTTTGGCCGCGATGCAGCTCTGTCCCGCGTTGATCAGGCGCGAGTTGACGCACGTGGTCGCGGCATACTCCAGGTCCGCGTCTTCGAGGACAACATAGGCGTCCGATCCTCCGAGCTCGAGCACGGTTTTCTTCAGGACGGCGCCAGCCTGCGCGGCGACAGCCTTGCCGGCGGGAGTGCTGCCGGTCAGCGTGACGGCGCGGACGAGCGGATGTTCGATCACCGCCTGCACCTGGCGGCTGCCAACGAGCAGCGTGCGAAAGACACCAGCGGGGAACCCGGCGTCCTTGAAGATCTGTTCGATGACGACCGCGCAGCCCGGCACGTTCGACGCATGCTTGAGGACGCCCGCGTTGCCCGCCATGAGCGCCGGCGCGGCGAATCGATACACCTGCCAGAGTGGGAAGTTCCACGGCATGATCGCCAAAACGACGCCGAGCGGTTCGAACGCCACGTACGACTTCGTGCTTTCTGTTTTGATGACGTCCGGCGCAAGATGGGACTCGGCAAAGTCCGCATAGTAATCGCAGACCCACGCGCACTTCTCGACCTCGGCAGCGCCCTGCGCCAGTGGCTTGCCCATCTCGTCTGCCATCAGCGTTGCGAGCTCACCCTTGCGCTGGCGCAGCAACGAGCCCGCCTTTTTCATCAACGGTGAGCGCTGGCTGAACGGCGTGCTTCGCCACGATTGCCAGGCGCCGTGAGCCTCTACGATCGCGGCTGCCGCGGCTTCCGGCGTCATCTCCGCGTATGTTCGGATGGGTTTGCCGGTGGCGGGGTTGATGGACGTGATGGCCATAAGTCATCCTTGCGCTCAGCGGACGCGAAATAGTTGTGGCCCCGATCCACTATTATGGCCGCCCGTGGGGACTCAGGACGGATCGATAATCGGCACGACGCGTCATGACAGTTCCAGCTGAACCAACACGGCGCGCACTACTCGCGACGCTTGTCCTTGTCGCGCTGAGCCAGACGTGGCTCGTGACGGACGCCTCCGGACAGGCTGCCAGGAAGGCCGCTCAGCCATCGCTGCGGACGGTTCGGCTCTCGCAGGTCGAGAATGACGTGGCGACGGTCGTCGTCGAATCCAGCGGCGCGCTGCCGGAGCCTGTCAGCGGCGTTTCAACGTCTCCTCCGCCGCGTGTCTATCTGGACTTCACGGATGTGCTTCCAACTTCCGATATCGGGCCGGTCGCGCCGAACCCAATCGTCACGCGAATCCGCGTGGCACCGCACAGCGCCGACCCATTGATCACGAGGGTCGTGATTAATCTGAGCAAAGCGATACCGTATCGGATTGATGCCTCCGCCCGAAGCCAGGGGCGGATCCTTGTCATCCTTGGCGCGCAGGCGTCTGAATCGAAAGCGTCAACCGCGGCGCAACAACCTGCGCGCACAGCTACGCCGCCACCTACTCCTTCGTCGTCTTCAGGCTCTGGTCCACCGTCGCGTTCGAGTTCAGCGACACCGCCGGGCTCCTCCCCGTCAAGAGGGCGCGGGCAGGTTTTGGAGGACCAGTACGCCGTGCGCGTTTCGTCGGCTCTTCTTCGCCTGCACGCGCTGCGTCCGTTGCTGGAATCGATCGATCGCCGGGCGGACCAAGTGTCGGGAGATCTCGATGCGGCAGCGAAGGAGTTCGACGCGATCGCCGCGGTATTCTCCGCGATCAAGCCGCCGTCGTCGCGTCAGGCGACGCATGCGCTGCTCCTGAGAACGTGCACGCTTGGCGCCCGCGCGGTGCGATTGCGCCAGGAGAACGCGAACACCAACGATCCCACGGCCGGCTGGGACGCGGCGTCGGCAGCGGCGGGAGCGCTCCTGATGTTCGACCGCGCGAATAATGAGCTGGCGGTGAAGTAGCTATCAGCTATCAGCTATCAGCTGCTAGCTCCCAGCTCCAGCCAATCGTGAGTCGCCCCTCGACTCTGCTCGGGGCGGGCCCTGAGCGCAGTCGAAGGGTGGCAGCGGCGAATCGGCACTTTCTGAAAACTTGTAGCTTCCGCCTTCAGGCGGAAGTTCGCTTCAAGCGGAAGCTCATTGCGAGTTGCAGCCGAGTCGCGAGCCGCGAGCCGCGAGCCGCGAGTCGCGAGTCGCGAGCCGCCAGCCGCGAGTCGTGAGCCGCGCGATTACTTGCTCTCGGTCTGTGCCGTCGAATGGTAGCTGGCGACAGGCCAATGCAGATTCGTCGCGGTCGTGCGGCCGATCCACTCGCCGAGGCGCTCGACGAAGTACACATCGCGGAGAATCGTGTCTCGCGTCCGCACGGCGATACCTCGAAGATCGAGGTGCGCATGGGCGCCTGCCGCGTGACCGCCCGTCACGTACTCTCCCAGGGTGTGTCCGGCGATGCCGCCCAGGACGATGAAGTAGAGACCTGCGAGGAGCATCATCACCACGAAGAGGGGGCCAGCTGCGCCTCGATCGAGAGCGGCCATCGGAAGCCCTGTGGCGACGAGACACGTTACGAGGACGAGGAGTCCTGCCGTCATCGCCGCCGCATCGATGATCGCCGATACGAGCAAACGCCAGTCCGGCGGGGTTGACGATGGGCGCTCGACGGCGTCCCGGGCGAGTGGAGCAGCGGAGATTCCGTTCAAACGTCTCATGGCGCCGATCGGATCTTCGACGGCCGGGAGCATCGGCTCGATCGAGCGAAGAATCTCGTCGGCGTCGAGATGGAGCGCGGCCGCGTACGCGCGTACGGCCGACCGTGCGTAGATACCCCGGGGCAGCTCCGAGAATCGGCCAGCCTCGATCGCCTGCAGCCACTCGACGCGCTGGCCGCTCAGCTTCGCCATGGGTCCAATCGACTGACCGAGCGAGATTCGTGCCGACCTGAGCCGTTCGTGAACCGGTTGTTCCTCCACGGAGTCCCCCCAAAACTGCCTATCGGTCAGGCGGTGAGGACGCATTACGTCAGCCGTAGGACAGCTATCAGCTGACAGCTAGCTCACAGCTCACAGCTGAGAGCTGAGAGCTAACAGCTGATAGCTAACAGCTGATAGCTAACAGCTGATAGCTGATGGCTGATAGCTGATAGCTGATAGCTAATGAACGAGCGAATTGCCGCGGGCGAGCGCCTGAACGATTCGAGTCAGCTGCCCTGGCTCGAACGGTTTCGCGAGATGCAGATGAAAACCTGCAGCGAGGGCCTGCCGGCGTTCATCGTCGCGCGCGTGGGCTGTGACGGCGGCCGCTGGGATTGTCGCGATTCGGCCGGCTGCGGATGAACGGATCTGACGGATCAGCGCATACCCGTCTTGCTCGGGCATCGCGATGTCGGCGAGAAGCACATCCATTTCGAACTCTTCGAGGATTTCCATCGCCTGCTGCGCGTTCTCGGCGACTCGGACACTGGCGCCGCAGTCTTCCAGCGCATGCGCCATCACTTCCCGACTATCTGACTCGTCGTCAACCACGAGCACACGAATGCCGTCGAGCCGGATGCCTGACGATGCCTTCGGCTCCGGCGCGGTTGTGGCCGGCGGAGCGACGCGCGCTGCGGCGATAGGCAGGCGCACGATGAAGGTCGAACCGCGATTTTTCCCGGCGCTCTCAACGGAGATCGTGCCCTGATGCGCCTCGACCAGCTGCCGCGCGATTGACAACCCGAGGCCCACGCCGCCGTGAACGCGCGTCGTCGTGCTGTCGGCCTGACGGAAGCGGTCGAACACGTGCGGAAGAAACTCCGGCTCGATGCCGATGCCGCTGTCCGCCACGCGAACTTCGAAACTGCTCTCACCGCGGCGGATCGAGACGTCGATCTGGCCGCCTTCGTCCGTGAATTTGACCGCGTTGCCGATCAGGTTGAAGAAGACCTGCTCGAGCCGCCGGATGTCGCCGAGCACGATCGCATCAGGCGTGGCGGAGAACTGCAGCTCGATTCGCTTCGCCGCGGTGGCGGGCACCATCGATTCGATAACGTTCCTGAGCAGGTCGCGCAAGTCGATCTCATCGCGGTCGAGCGCCATCCGACCGCCGGTGATGCGCGAGAAGTCCAGCAGATCGTCGATGAGCTTGGCCTGTCGTGTGGCGTTGTCGTGGATGGATTGGAGCGCCCGTGCGGTAATCGAGGGCGCCAGCGTGCCTTTCTGCAGCAGCGCGGTCCAACCGAGCATGGCATTCAGCGGGGTGCGAAGATCGTGCGACACGATCGAGACGAACTCGTCCTTGAGGCGATTCGCGGCCTCCGCTTCGGTACGGGCCTTCTGCGCCGATTCGTACAATCGCGCGCGGTCCAGCGCCTGCGCGCAGTGCTGAGCGACCGAGACGAGCAACGCCTGATACTCCTCGTCGAACTTCACGGGCGCCGTGAAATGGAAGGCCAGCACGCCCACGGCTTGACCGCTGGCGAAGAGCGGGAGCGTGGCGGACGAGACATATCCGCCGTCGGCGGCAATCGATGCCGAGCGCCAGTAGCGCTGCTGCCACTCAGCGAACGACCCGATGAAAACGGGTTGCCGGGTTTCCACAACATGCGTGGCGCACAGCCCGGTCTCGGCCGGGAAGCGTTCGCCCGCCGACGCATGTTCGCCGCCGACGTCCGAGTGTACGGTCTCGAACGCCGCACCCTTTTCGATGAGCAGCGCGACTTCCCCAGACGTGGCGCCGACGGCAATCTTTCCCTGACGCACGACGGCTTCCGCCACCGCCTTCACCGTGACCGCTTCGGACAGCGCGGCGGTCAAGCCATGCAGTCGCGTCGTCCGGGCCGCAAGCGTGCGATAGCGCGCCTCGCTCGCGCGAAGCGCCACCTCGGTCTGCTGGTGCCCTTCGAGCTCCTCATCGGCACGGGCACGCAGCATCTCAGCTTCGGTTCGTGCGCGCTGAGCCGATTCGTACTGCCACGTGCGATCGAGCGCCTGCGCGGCGCGCGGTCCGAGCACGAACAAGTAGTTCCGATCGTCCGCGCTGAAGCTCTGCGGACGAGCGAATTCGAGCTGAACGACCGCAACGACACGGCTGCCAATGACAAGCGGAACCGCGACCACCGCCTGATACTGCGACACGCTGAGCGCGCGATTGATTCCGCGATATTCCGACGAGGCGGCGTCGCGTGAGTCGACGATGACGGGCGCGCCGCGTCCGACGGCGTCAGCGATGGGACTCTTCGCGGCAAGGCTGACGACCGTCCCGGGTTCGGGGCCATCCTGATGCTGGCCCACCGCGCGCACGATTTCGGCTGTCTCGCCGTCGCTGCGCGTGAGGACCATGATGCCGGCTTCGGCTTCGAGCGCGTGCAGCGGCTCCTGCAGCGCCGCCTCGATCACCGCCCCTGGCGTGCGGGCCTGTCCCAATGCCGCGGTCAGCTGAGCGACGCGATCGGACTGCCGCGCCGTCTGCTCCGCCATGCGGCGCAGATTCCGATCGCGGCGGAGCACTCGATAGGTTCGTTCGGTGAGGAGACAGAAGCCCAACCAGGCGGCAACGTAGCAGACATACAACACCACCTGGCCGGCATTGGCAAAGTGCAGCAGCGTGCCCGGCTCGTAGACGAGGTAGTCAATCGCTACTGCGGAGAGGAGCAGCGCAAGGATGCCCGGCCCGAGGCCCCCGTACCATGCGCTCACAGCGACGCTGACGGCGAAGAGAGTTGTCGACGGGGTTGAGCCCGTCAGTTTCGCGAAGAAGAGCTCGAAGCACAGCGCCAGTGCGGCCGCACACACGGCCCCCGCATAGGAGAAGGGACGAGCTTCCCCGAAGAGTTTGCGCCAATCCACGGACATAAGGCTTCGCTGGCTTCGCGGCGTCGCAGGGTCACCCAGTATGACACGGACTGCGGCTCAGGTGAGCCCGGCGATATCTGCGACGCCACTACCCCGGCGCCGCCCCTTGAGTACCCACGTAGACCGCGTAAATCGATTGGCTGGCCGCCATGAAGAGACGATTACGCTTCGGACCGCCGAATGTCAGATTGCCGCACACTTCCGGAATCCGAATCCGTCCAAGCAGCTTGCCTGCGGGATTCCACACAGTGGCACCGCTGTATCCCAGCGCGCGCCCGGCATTGCTCGAGACCCAGAGATTGCCTTCGACATCGCATCGCAAACCATCGGGCCCGCACTTGACGCCGTCAATCGTGCAATCGCTGAAGAGCTTTCGATTCGACACCTTGTTATCCGCGCCGACGTCGAACGAATACACTTCCCCTTTTCCCCCGGCGCCGGTGTCGCCTGGCCCCTTGCCCGTGCTCGCGACATACACCGTCTTGAAGTCAGGTGAGAACGTGATTCCATTTGGATCCGGCACCTGATCTTCCGTGATGACGAGATCGATGCGTCCGGTCGGATCGACCCGGTAGACGTTGGTGGGCAGCTCACGTTTGAAGCTGCCCATGCCGGCTGGCTGGCCCGCCTTTGAATTCAGCCGGCCAGCAAGATTCGTTGGCCCGCCGCTCGCGTCGGGCGCCCCTTCGTACAGCTGACCGCCATACGGCGGATCGGTGAACCAGATGCTGCCGTCACGATGCACCGCGACATCGTTCGGAGAGTTCAGCCGCTTGCCTTGAAACGATTCGGCGATGATGGTGAGGGAGCCGTCGTGTTCGTATCGCACGACGCGCCGCGTGAGATGTTCGCAGGACAACTGGCGACCCTGCGAATCGAAGGTGTTGCCGTTGCTGTTGTTGGACGGGCTCCGGAACACGGTGACATGCCCATCGTCTTCGATCCATCGCATCTGGCGATTGTTGGGGATATCGCTCCAGAGAAGATACCGTCCCTGGCTGTTCCACGCAGGCCCTTCGGCCCACAGCGCGCCGGTCCATATCCGCTTGATCGAGGTGTTCGCCTGAATCAGGCCGTCGAACGCCGGATCGACGGTCAGGACGTCTGGATCGGCGAAGTATGTCGTCGGCGGCGCGTCGGGCCCGAAGTCGCGCGGTGGATTGGAAATGACCGTCGGCGCGCTTTGTGGTTTCTGCGCAAACGCGCCGCGCGATCCGGCGAGCACCGCTCCCGTCGCCGCGCCGATCGTCGTAAGCACACGGCGTCTCGTGATCTCTGTCGTCATAACCACCTTCGCTGTTGAAAGCGGTCATCTTATCCGAATCCTGTCCTGGGGTGGTGTCGCGGCGGGCCCCCACCATTTGCCGCGCTCGGACGTTGGGCTCGCGAATTGCGAACGACGAGCCGAGTCGTTCACCAGTCGCATAACCGCTGGGTGAGATGTGCGCTGGCCGAGTGGATTCGCCGGCCGGCGCCGCTCCGCATGCCGGGAAAGCGTTCGCGCCTCGTACCCTGACGCCGTCGCGGCGAATAGGGGTGCGTGTGGACGACACATGCCAGGCGCACCGATGCGCCGGGCGTGCGGTTGGCCGACGCGGATCACACAGACCGAACTCGCCGCAACGAATCGGCGCGCCCGCTTTCCGGCTTCGCAGCGCGTCGGCACGCTCCGCAACGCGTCGGCCGCCGAACTCACTCGTCCTGCGCCCATCGGTGGTGCGGCGTCGACTCGATCATCGAGGTCCCCAAGGCGAGCCGAGTCGTTCGGTCCTGGTGGAAACAATTGCGGAGCAGGCCGTTATGACTCACGAAAACTGTCGCGCAGGCCTACGACAGGCCGCGCGAGCCTTAATGGTCGCGCGGCGCGTTCTGACGACGGTAAGCCGAAGCGGCAGTTTTCCGGCCTGTGGAGCGGTTTCCGCCAGGACCGAACGACTGGGCTCGACGTTCACGCCTCGCGCGCCGACGAAGGCCAGAATCCGGTGAGGCGCTTCACATACTGTTGGGTCTCTTTGAACGGTGGGATCTTGCGACAGGCGACCGCCGTTGGGCGGATCAGGTGGGCCTGATCCTTGCGTACAGTCATGGACGTGGCGGATCCCGCGAGTGGCATCAGCGTGATTATCAACGAGCGATCCGGGCTGTCGGCCAGACCTGATGCAGGGTCGGAGATTCAGTCGCTGTTCGCGAAACACGACATCCGCATTCGCCTGGAGCGTGTGCGCGATCCGGGCGATCTCCTCGCTCGCGCGAGGCAGGCCGCGTCACGCGGCGATGTGCTCGTCGCAGCGGGCGGAGATGGGACCGTCAGTGCCGTCGCGGCCATTGCGGTCGAAACACACGCCACGCTCGGCGTCCTGCCGATGGGCACGCTCAATCACTTCGCAAAGGACGTCGGGATTCCCCTCGATCTCAAGAGTGCCGTGGCCGCGATCGCCATGAGCGATACGCGCGATGTCGACGTCGGCGAGGTCAATAAGCGGATCTTCGTCAACAACTCGAGCGTGGGTCTGTATCCACGCATGGTGTGGGAGCGGGACGCCGAGCAGCGCCGCGGCCGGAGCAAGGCGACTGCTTTCACCATCGCCATCCTGCGCACCTGGCGCAGTTATCGGACGATCACGGCGCATGTCGTCGTCGGCGCCAACGCCGCCGTCGTCCGCACGCCGTTCATCTTCGTCGGCAACAACAAGTACAACGCCACGGGATTTCAGCTGGGCGGACGGTCCAGGCTCGACGAGGGGCAGCTGTCGATCTTCGTGGCCCCCGAATGCGGACGCTTCGAGATTCTCTCCCTACCCGTGCGGGCGCTGACGCGACGGCTTGGCACCGACGCGCCATTTGCGGGCTTCCTGTCGGACACCGTCACCGTCCATGTCGCCAGCCGACGCGTTGCGCTGGATGGTGAGCTGGCCGTCATGACGTCCCCGCTCGTCTACCGCGTGCGACCGCGCGCTTTGCGTGTGATTGTGGCTCCGTCCGAAGGGTAGAGATGCCGATGCGTGTCGTGGTGCATCTTTCCGACGTTCACTTCGGACGACTCGATCCAGCCACGGTCGATCCACTCGTTGCATCGGTTGCGCGGCTCTCGCCCGATCTCTTAGCCGTATCGGGAGACCTGACGCAACGGGCCCGACGACGAGAGTTCGCGGCGGCTCGTGCGTTTCTCGATCGCCTGCCGGTCCGACGGCTGGTCGTTCCTGGCAATCACGACGTGCCGCTCTACAACCTGTTCACGCGCTTCTTCACGCCCCTCGCTCGCTACAGGCATGCGATTACCGACGATCTTTTGCCGGTGTATTGCGACAACGAGATGATCGTCGTGGGCGTGAACACCGCGCGTTCCTGGACGTGGGGAGAAGGTCGGATCAATGTCCGGCAGGTCGACGAGGTCGTCGAACACCTCTCAGGCGTGCCGCACGACGTGATCCGGATCGTGGTCACGCACCACCCGTTCGACCTGCCAGAAGGCGTCGCCGAGGAGCGGCTGCTCGGCCGCGCCGAGATGGCGATGGCGAAACTTGCAGCCGCGGGCGCCGACCTCTTCCTGGCGGGGCACCTTCACATCAGCCACATCGGGCACACCGCGGAACGCTACGACATCGCCAATCATTCCGCGCTCGTTGTCCAGGCGGGTACGGTCTCGACACGATCCCGCGGCGAGCAGCCATCGTTCAACGTCCTGAGGATCGAGCGGCCGCGCATCGCGGTTGAACGAATGGTCTGGGATCCGGACCGGCAGATGTTCTCAGGAATGGGGGAGAGTCATTATCGACACGGAGACACCGGCTGGGTGAAAGTCTGAATCGAACCGGTCAGCGGTTCGAGGCGGCAGGCTCCGGCATGATTGCCAGCCGGCCGCGGAGCACTTGCGTGCACCGCCACAAGGCGTTGGTCAGAATCACGAGGACGCAGATCATCATGATGATCGTCAGCGTCGTGTCCAGATAACCCTGGAAATGGCGCGAGGCGTCTGGCCCGATGGCCATCGGCCAGAAGTTGTCGCGCACGCTCAGCACGCCCGCCGTCAGCGTCGTCACCGACACGAACGCCAGCGGCAGGCCGGTGACCCAGGCGTAGCGCGCCCTTCCCATGTTGATGATGATTGTGGTCCCCACCGCCAGCGCAACAGCCGCCAGTAGCTGGTTCGCAATGCCGAACATCGGCCAGATGGTGTTGATGCTGCCGTTCCAGATGAAGTACGACCAGGACACGACGATGGCGAGCGTGGCGACGATCGAGCCCGGCAGCCATTCCTTCCGTCCGAACGGCTCGTAGAAGCGTCCGAGAAATTCCTGCAGCAGAAATCGTCCGACGCGTGTCCCCGTGTCGATCGTCGTGAGGATGAAGAGCGCCTCGAACATGATCGCGAAGTGATACCAGTAGTCCATCAGGCCACGCATGCCTGGCAGGCCGCTGAACATCTGCGCAATGCCGACCGCGAGCGACACCGCGCCGCCGGGCCGGCCGGCGACGGTCTCGCCGACAGCAAGCTGGAGATCCGGAAGGTTGACCGGCGGTATGCCGAGATTCGCGAACACCGGCGGGGGCGTGTTGATGGCGAAGTAGTCTCCCGGAAACATCGCGGCCGCAGCCAGGAGCGCCATGATTCCGACGAGCCCTTCCATCAGCATGGCGCCATAACCGATCGGCCGGATGTCCGACTCGCGGTCGATCATCTTGGGCGTCGTCCCGGAAGAAATCAGCGAGTGAAAGCCGGAAATCGCGCCGCACGCGATCGTGATGAACGCGAAGGGGAACAGCGGGCCCGGGATGATCGGTCCGCCGCCCCCGGTGAACTGGCTGAACGCCGGCATCCGCAGTTGCGGGTTCACCACGACGACCGCGAGGACGAGAAACGCAATCGTCCCAATCTTCATGTACGAGCTCAGGTAATCGCGCGGGACGAGCAGCAGCCAGACCGGTAGCACAGAGGCAAGAAATCCATAGGCCGCCATCGCGACGATGATCTGCTGCCGTGACAGCAGGAACCAGTGTCCGAAGGATGCACCGGCGACCGGTTTCCCAAGCACGACCGCCAGAACCATCCCGATGACCCCGAGCACCGTCGCCTCGACGATCCGTCCCCTGCGGAACCGGTGCATGTAGAGGCCCATGACGATCGCGAGGGGAATCGATACGCCGATTGTGAACGTGCCCCACGCGCTTTCCTGAAGCGCATTGACGACGGCGAATCCCAGGCCGGCGAGCGCAATCACGATGATGAAGAGAATGGCAATCGCGGCGGTGATACCAGCCACCGGACCGATCTCCGAGCGTGCGATATCGGCCAGCGAGCGTCCGCGGCGGCGTACCGATGCCCAGAGAATGATGTAGTCGTGCACCGCGCCCGCGAGGCACACACCGGCGACGAGCCAGATGAGCCCAGGGGCGTACCCGAACTGAGCTGCGAGCACGGGACCGATCAGCGGGCCAGCCCCGGCGATCGCCGCGAAGTGATGGCCGAAAAGGATCAGCCGATGCGTCGGATGGTAATTCCGTCCATCGTTCAGTTCGTGCGCAGGGGTCACGCGCGTATCGTCGAGCATCATCAGGCGCGCGGCGATGAACGCACTGTAATAGCGATAGGCGAGCGCGAGGATGCCAAGGATGGGGAGGATGAGATAGAGCGCGCGCATTTGTTTTCGGAGTTTAGCAGTGAATCACTAATCACTGATCACTGATCCTGAATCCCTCATCCTGAATCCTCATCCCGAATCGTGAATCTCGAATCCCGGAATCCCCCGATTCAAGGGATTCGGGATTCGAGGATTCGGGATCAGGGATTCAGGATCAGTGATTAGTGATTAGGGATTGATGGTGTCGTCCATGCATAATCGCGCCAGTCGCGATTCATGCCAAACGACCCGGAGATCTCATGCCCTGCGCGCCGCTGGTCACTGCGAGCGGCCGCTGCTTGCATCGTCACGCTCTTCGCGCTGCCAGTCATTGCCTGGTTTGGGTGGGGCTGGATTGAAGCCGCTCGACTCGATCGCGCGCTCGATGGCCTCGAGGCACGGCACGAACCGCTCGACCTCGCGGATTTCGATCTGACGCCGACGACACCCGAACAGCGCGCGGCATCGCGCCTGTACGCTGAGGCGAGAAAAGCCGTCGCTGCGCTGCCGATCGGGAGCCAGCAGACCGCAGATCTGGCACGGACTATCGAGCAGTTGTGCACGCCAGGCCTCGATCCCCTGACTCGAGCGGACCGAAATCGCGTGCTGCTCGCGTTCGAAGAGCGGTACGCACCGATCTTTCAGCGTCTCGATCGCGCGAGCCTGCTCGAATCGGCCGGATGGGCTGATTCCGATCGCCCCGAGCGTCAATCGATGGACGAAATGCAATCACTTACACTGACGCGCGCAAACCTCGTACGCGTGGCCAGGTTGGCGTGCACTGGCGATGCGGATGCCGCCGCTGACACGTTGCTGGCGACGTTGCGGCTGCGGCGCGTCTGGATTCCGGCTCCGATTCCGATGCAGACCGCACACAGCCTTCATGCGGTGTTGACGTTTGGACCGGCGTCGCCGCTGGTTCTGGAGCGGATCCAGCGCGCTTACGCGCTCGCGGCGGACGAACATGCACTGGAGAACTGGATCGCGCGCGCACGCGCGGGGTGGTTGTACGTTGTCATGCCTGGCGTCTTCAGCGATCCGCCGCCCGGGTATTCAGTGCGGCGAGTGACGCCCCTCGAGGGAATCGCGACCCGACTGGTGCGCCCATTGCGCGATCACCGGATCGTCGCCGAGCTACGGGAGTACGACGAGGCGGTCGAGGTCGCCAAACAGCCTTGGCCGCAGAAGATAGACGCGGTCGCGGCCTTTTCGCGCGAGCATCCAGCCAATCGATCGCAGTCCGTACGCCGCGGGCTGCTCGACGAGTTGTCGAGTCCCTGGGGCGCACACGCCGCATCCGCAAGCTTGACGAACTACGTCGGCGTGATTGCAGAGGGGCTGGCGCGCTCGCGCGCGAGCATTGGCGCCATCGCGGTGGCCCGCTACCGAGGCGATCACGCGGGCGAGCTGCCAGCGACGCTTCAACAGCTCATTCCAACTTACGTCTCGGCGCCGCTCGTCGACCCCTACTCCGGCACGGAACTGAAGTATCGACACGATGCCGCCGGCTACAAGGTGTACAGCGTCGGAGCCAATCGGACGGACGATGGCGGCGTATGGGAGCCGCACTCCGATCTGCAGACCAGCCGTCGCGGCAATCCGCTCGACATCGGGATTGCCGTTGCGCCAAGGCCGGTGCGGAGGGCGAACTGATTCGCATGCTTGAGACCCACGAAATCCCCAGCCTCTATCTCGGTCTCACGCGCCGGCTGACGGTCTGGATTCCGCCACGCTCACGCACGAAGATCGTCGCGCGCTACCCAGTGCTGTATCTCAACGACGGTCAGAACCTGTTCGATCCCGAGCGCGCTTTTGCCGGAAACACCTGGCGCGTGGCCCAGACCGCGACGCGTCTCGTCCGTGCTCGTCGCATTCCTCCGCTCCTGATCGTCGGGATCGATCACGGCGGCGTGCGCCGGAACAGAGAGTACCTGCCGGTTGAGGACTTGCACAATCCGACGGCGACCGACCCACTCGGGCGAGAGTACGCCGAGTTCGTGACACGCGAGGTGATGCCGTTCATCGCGCGCGCCTATTCGATCGCGCGCGGGCCCTCGAACACAGGGTTTGGCGGGTCTTCCTACGGCGCGATCGCCGCATTGAATACCGCGATCACCAAACCTGGAACTTTTGGAAAGCTGTTGATCGAGAGTCCTTCTTTGTACGTCGGCGGCGAGTGCACGTGCTGCGGAAGACAGCGACTGTTGAACGGTGGCCCGGGCGCGTCTACCTGGGAGTCGGCACAACCGAAACGCGCAATGCCGAACGCAACCATGAAACGGTTGCCAACGTATTGAAGCTGGAATCGACTCTGCGTGCGGCGGGTCTCGGCGCGCGCCGCCTTCGCGTCGTCGTCGAGGAAGGCGCAACGCACTCTGAGGGGGCGTGGGCCGGACGGTTTCCCCAAGCGCTCGAGTTTCTGTTTGGAGCGTAGTTGGCGGCCGCCGATCATGAAGGGCTCAGAGCTCGCGAGCCGCGAGCCGCGAGCCGCGAGTCGCGAGTCTACTTCCGCGTCAGTAGGTAGTCGCGCAGGGCTCTGAACGCTTTGCCCCGATGGCTGACGGCGGCTTTCTGATCCCGGTCCAGCTCCGCAAGCGTGCAGCCGAACGGCGGATAGAAGAAGATCGGATCGTATCCGAAGCCGTTGGAGCCACGCGGCTCGGCAGCGATCTCTCCCTCCACGATTCCACGCGCTTCGAACACGATCGAGTCGCCTCGCGCGACGGCAATCGAGCACACGAATCGCGCCGTACTGCCCGACACACCACACTCGCGGAACAGTTCCTGGATCTTCCGGAACTTTACCGCGTAGTCGGTGCCATGCCACCGCGCCGAGTGCACGCCCGGAGCCTTGTCGAGCGCATCGATCTCCAGGCCTGAATCGTCGGCCACGCTGAGCAGTCCAGTGGCCTTCGAGTAGTAGCGTGCCTTCAACCGCGCATTCTCGTCGAAGGTCGCGCCGTTTTCCTGCGGCTCGGCGATCGGTGGACGATCGGTGAGCGTCACGAGTTCGATCGGCACGCCTTCGAGAATTCCGGCGATTTCCCTCAGCTTGCCGGGATTTGTTGTGGCTATTAAGAGCCGTGTCATAGGTTCTGCAGGGTTCGGCTTGGTTCTACCAGGTTCTTCAGGGTTCCGCGGGTTCTACGGGGTTCTACGGGGTTCTACGGGGTTCTGCGGGGTTCTGCGGGGTTCGAGGTTGGAGTTCATGGTTCGTGCAATGTCGAACCTTTTAGAACCGAACCTGGAGACCGGTAGAACCCGGTAGAACCCGGTAGAACCCAGCGAACCTTGTAGAACCTTGTGGAACCAAGCCGAACCTTGTAGAACCTAGGACTTGATGTCCCCCACGATGGTGCGTTGCAAAGTGACGAGCTCGCGGATGCCCTCGTCGGCCAGTGCCAGCAGGTCGTCGAGCGCTCGACGTTCGAACGGCGGACCCTCCGCCGTCCCCTGCACCTCAATGAAGCGGCCGTCGCCCGTCTTGACGATGTTCATGTCGACTTCCGCGCGCGAATCCTCCTCGTACGCCAGATCAAGCAGCGGCGTCGTCTCGACGACGCCGACGCTGATGGCGGCGACGTGATCCACCAGGGGGAGCGACTTGATCTGCCCGTTCGAACGCATCTTCTGCAGGGCGAGCACGAGGGCAACGAAGCCGCCCGTGATGGATGCCGTTCGCGTGCCGCCGTCCGCCTGGATGACGTCGCAGTCGATCCAGATCGTGCGTTCTCCGAGCTCCGCGAGCCTCGTGACCGATCGCAGCGAGCGTCCGATCAGCCGCTGGATTTCCTGCGTGCGGCCGCCCACCTTACCCGCCGACGCCTCGCGCTGCGTCCGTGTGGACGTGGCGCGCGGCAGCATGCCATATTCCGCCGTTACCCATCCCTTTCCAGTGTTGCGCAGAAACGGGGGGACGCGATCTTCGACGCTCGCGGTGCAAATGACGCGCGTGCGTCCAGACTCGATCAGCACTGAGCCTTCCGCGTGCATGGTGAACGCGGGCGTCATCCGCGTCGGCCGCAGTTGTCCGGCCGCGCGGCCGTCGGTTCGGGTCATGCTCATTTGTCGGCATCCGTCTGAAGATCGGTCCACTTGAGGTTCTTCTGCAGCGGATGACGGAGGTCGACATGGCCCGCCAGGGTATCCGCTTCTTTGCCATCGATGAGGATCTGCACGCGCGTGATGGCGGGCAGGTTCACCGTGAGCGAGTTGACGATCGCGTAAATCGTGAACAGCTCCTCGAGCGATCCGCCCGGGTGTTTCGTTCGAATCTCGCCGCCCAGATCCACGAACGCCTCACCACGCTGGCCGATGAACAGCGATCGCAGAGAGGTGCCGGCGGGGGCGGGGGAGATGTACGGCGCAGGCGCCTCCATGAGCTGTGCTTCGATGATCCGGCGCGCCTGCTCTTCAATCGAATCCGCGAAGGCAACCTCGCGCTGAACGCCCGGAAGCGACACTCCGTCCTCGGAGACGTAATACAACGTGGCCTTGATCTTCCGCTCCGGCCCGGCGGGCGGCGTCGCGGTCGCAGGCGAGGCGGCGGCCGGCGCAGGGCGGACGGGCAGTCGCGGCGCGATCACGGAAACCATCCACACGAGCGCCACGATTACGAGCACGACGAGCGACCCGAGCGCCATCCGGCGGATCATCACCGGGCTCCCGGCAAATTCGCGCCCGGGCGCGCGTCCCGGAATCGAGTGATACTTTCGACCAGCGACTGAACGATCAGGTTCTGAAATTCATCCGACTGCAGCTGCTTTTCCTGTCCGGGGTTCGTGATGAACCCCATTTCGACCAGTACGGCCGGCATGTTGGCGCCGACGAGCACTCTGAAGGGCGCCTGCTGAATCGCGCGCGCGCTCATCGGCACCCGCTGACGCAGCGACGCTTCAATCGTCTGCGCGAGCGAAGCCGACTCCTTGATGTAGCGCGCCTGCGCCATGTCCCAGAGGATCAGCTCGATGTCGCGATTGCCGCCGCCAAACACCGGCAGGAGATCGCTGTCGGCGTGGGCGACCCGCTCGGCCGCGTCGCCGTACTCGTCGAGGCTGAGATAGAACACCTCGGCGCCGGTCGTGCCTGGCCGTGGCGACGCGTTGGCGTGAAGGCTGACGAAGAGATCGGCCTTGTTGTTGTTCGCGAGCGCGGCGCGTTCATCGAGACCAACCGTGGTGTCGGCGTCCCGGGTGAGGATGACGCGGAGCCCCAATCGTCCTTCGAGGGACGCTTTCAGCTTTCGCGCCACATTGAGCGTGATCTGTTTCTCGAGCGCTCCTGACGGTCCTCGTGCGCCGTCTTCCTCACCTCCGTGCCCGGCGTCGATGACGATGGCGCGGAGCGTGCCCGACGGCGCCAGATCGATGAGCGGCGGCGCTTCGGGGAGCGGGGGCGTCGGCTGCTGAGGCGGCGCTTCGGTGGTCTGCGCCAGCACATCGATCACGAGACGCGCGCTGCCGCGGTCGCCGGGCGTGTCGGTCGTGCGAAACGAGGCGAAACGTGGTCCGAAGTCGATCGCAATCGTTGCCGCAGTCTCCCCGGGCCTCACATTCGCGACCAGGTCTGGCGATGTAGTGGCGGGCAGCGCCGCGTCGAGCATGTCCGCCTCGAAGCGGACCGTCAGCTTGGTACTTCCTGGACGACGGTGTGCGGCGTCGGCGGCGCGATGTCGAGCGTCAGCCGTGCGAGGGTGCCGAGCGCCTCCATTCGTCCGACGATGTGCGGCGCGCGAATGTCGCCGACCAGGATGAGGCGGGATGGTTTGCGGAGCTCCAGCCGACCGCCGAGCGCGGGTGCTAATGCGCGAGCCACGAAGTCGACTGGCACGTACCAGGTGCGTCCCTCACGAACCGGCGCCGACGGCAGAGATATCAGGCGTCCGTTGAGTGAGACGAGACTCTGGCCCGGGGAGAGCGCGATAGTGGCGGTGCCCGCGGTCACCGTGAGCCCGCCCGCTGCCGCGTCCTCGCGAACGACGACGTTGAAGAGACGCGCGAGGTCGTCGAGCGCGAACATTTCCTGTCCGGCCATGATTCGCGCGGCCAGCGGCCGACGGCCGTCGCGCGACAGCACGGTGTACGGCGCGGCGCTTGCGGGAGGCTGTGCGGCTGAGGCGCTGTGCAGTAGCGCCAGCAGCAACGCTGCTACAGCCGAGGGGGATCGGCGGAAGGACACGATTTGATCATGATACTGAATCGTGCCGATTTTGGTTTTCGGTTTCAGGCGCCGGCCTTGGTAATGAGTCGAAACAGTCTCGGCTCATCACAACCGCGGCAGGGACAAGCCGCCGTCGAGATGAATGATGCTGCCGGTCGCGTACGGGAGGTCGCCTCGCAGCAGCGCGCGTACGACGCGGCCGACGTCTTCCGGCTGGCCCCACCGTCCTTCGGGTACGAGGCCCTCGGCGATGCGACGATCGTAGATGTCTTTCACTGCAGAGGTCATGTCCGTGGCGATGATGCCGGGGCGCACGTCGTAGACCGGAATACCGGCCGGCGCGAGCCGCACGGCGAAGAGGCTCGCGGCCATGGCGAGCCCGGCCTTGCTGATGCAGTACTCCCCCCGATTGGTCGACGCCATCTGTGCCGACACAGAGGTGACGAATACGATAGCGGCGCGAAAGGCGGCATCGGCGTGTTTCCGCTGCAGCATGTCTCGGGCAATCGCCTGACTGAGGAAATACGGGCCCTGCAGGTTCGTCCGGAGCACTTCCTCGAAGCTTTCCTCCGTGGCGTCGATGATGTCGGCGCGAACGCGAGGAGCCCGGCCCGCATTGTTGACAAGCGCGTTGACGGATCCATAAGTCGCCCGCGCCCGTTCGACGATGGCGTTCCGACCGGACGGCTCAGCAATGTTGCCGGCGACGTATTCGACGCGGCCACCCAAGCTTGCGAGATCGTCGAGCACGCCGGTCACATCGCCCGCAGGACGTTGGCCGCTCAGCAGAAGATCCCAGCCATCGCGGGCAAGCTCCCGAGCGACACCCAGGCCGATTCCTCGCGTGCCGCCGGTGACGAGCGCAGCCTGGCGCGTCGATACTACGGCGTGTGAAGCGTCATCGCGATCAGCCATTGACGGGTGGTGGTCCGAAGAAAGAGAGGTATGGTTGACCTTGGGTGAGCCGCGACAGATACAATGCGACCTCGCGTGCGTGGTAATCGCCCCACTGACTTGACTCTCCGCGGGGCACTCGCGCGCCCGGCGGGACGTGATCCCAGCCGTTCGGCCAGTGATACACCGAGTGGAGCAGCAGGCCCTGATGCGATGAGGCCTTGCTCACATACGGACCGGTGGAATCGAACAGCGTATCGACTACTCGCAGCCCAGCCTGCCAGTAGCGCGCGCCATCTTCACCGCCGCTGTTCAGGAAATGGCCGAGGCGGAGGAGGCCTTGAGCCGCGATCGCCGCGGCGGAACTGTCGACCGGCTCGCGATCGTTGAACGGATCGGCGGCCCGCGATCCCCAATCACCCAGCGCCCCCAGGCCTGGCGCACCGGTGTCCCAGTACGGAATGCCGTCAGCGCACGCGGCCGCGTCGATGTAGAAATCGCACGTCGCACGGGCGGCATCGAGCATCCACGGCGTAGGGTCCGTGTCGTCAGCCGCGGTGAGTACCGCTGCGGGAAGCGTCGACAAGAACTCGAGTTCCTCCGCGAATCCGAGCATCGCCCAGGCTAGTCCGCGCGTCCACGTCGTGAAAGGCGAGTAGCCCTGCTGTGTGCTCGGTCCTCGGTAAGTGCCGTTTGCGGCATTGAAGAGGCTCTCGTGCGCGACACGTCCCCGCACGTCGAACGGAGCGCCGCTGCGACCGCTGAATACACTGTAGGTGGCGGTGGCTCTCGCGTGCTGCAGCAGACGCGTCAGCAGGTTCACCTGCGCATCCTGCTCCTCGACGAGCCGATGGCCCAACTGGTGCGCCAACGCCAGCGCTCTCAGCGATCGAATCGTGTCGACGAACAGCGAATGGGCACCGTTGAAGGAATGGATGAAGCCGCCGTCCGGTAGCGCGGTCCAGCGCCGTGCCTGCACGGCGCCGCTCACTTTCAGCGCAAGCTCGTAGAACCTGACTTCCCATTCGCTGGCGTCGATGCGGTCTTCACGCGCCATTCGCCACAGCGCGCCGTAGGTGCTCACATTGTTGAAGCCGTGATCGTGGACGCCAGTGTGCGTCAGGTGCGGCGCCATGCGCGCAAGCGTGCGCTCGCGTCCCACATCGAGAAACTCCGTGTCGCCGGTCGCGTCGAACTGCACCAGCGCCGACCCGTACTGGAACCCTTCCGTCCATTCCGTCCAGCCGCGCGCCGTATAGCGTCCTTCGACGGTGAAGACAGGTGCACCGTTGGACGGCGACCAGGAGTGTTCGAGCGAGCGGATCTTCGCGGCGGAGAGCTCGAAGAGACCGTTGATAGGTGTGAGCAGATCTTCTGGCGAGCGCGTCCGATCGATCTGAATCATCGCGGGCTCGCTATCATAGCTGATCGCTTGACCGACGTTCGGACAGGACAGCCCGCGGAAGCTCTGTCGCGTGCCTCCGCGCGAGCCATCTTTAACGGTGACTCACCATCGATTGGCGCATGTATTCGATACTCTTCACCGTGATCGTTTCGGGGTCCGGCTTGTAGTCGAACACCTCGACCGAAATCCAGCGGTCGTACCCGCTCGCGCGCAGCGCCTCGAAGATTGGCACGAAATCGATATCGCCGAAGCCGGGGCCGCGCAGGTTCGCATCGTTTGCGTGGAAATGGTGTGCGGTTGGTCCGTAGGTGCGGATCAACTCGGTCACGGGCGTGCCCTCGCTGCACATCGCCTTCACGTCGAGATGAAGCGAGAAGTTCGGATGACCCACCGCGTCAATGAGATCTGACGCCTCCGCGCAGGTGTTGATGAAATCGGTCTCCGCCGGCGCGAGAGGCTCCATGCAGATGGTGACGCCGCAGTCGGCGACGCGAGGCATCACGGTCCTGAACAGCGCCGCGGCCCAGTCGAACGCCTGCTGACGCGAGACGCCCGGCAGGAGGGAACGCTGTTTGGGCGAGCCGAACACCATCAGCTCGCCACCGAGATCGCGCGTCGCCTCCGCGAGAAGGCCGATGTAGTCGGCCGTCTGCGAGCGCACAGTCGCATCCGGCGACGTCAGATACAGTCCCTGCGTCCCGGCCAGCAGCCAGTGGAGCCCGATGATCTCGACGCCGGCGTGCGCGGCCTGCGCGCGCAGCTCGGAGCGGCGCTCGCGCGTCACGTCGGTGATCCGCGGCGCGAGCGTGAAGGGCGCGACCTCGACGCCGTCTTTACCCCGCCCTCTTCAAGAACCGGCACACCTCATCGAACTTCCAGCTCTCGAACAGCTCGTTGCACATGGCGAATCGCATGTCGGCAATTCTACGTCAGCGTGCGCGCGGAGATCGCTAAGAGATCTCGCAAGGATCGCAGAGGATCGCAGAGAAAACCATCTCGCGTGGAGAAACACAGAGTTCGCGGAGTAGAACGTGGCAGCGGCTGGCCGGACCGCGCTCGCGCGGTTGACCGAGACTCTGATCCAGAAACACAAGCACCACACGATCATGAGGTGTTTGTGTTTCTGGATCAGCGTCTCGGTCGTACGCCGGCCGGAACGGCCGGCGTCCCGCCAGCCGCTGCCACGTTTTTTCTCTGCGCCCTCCGCGATCCTCTGCGTGAGATCCGCTTTCTCCGCGGCCTCCGGGTTCTCCGCGCGAGATCCCGTCGGCCAACGGCCGTGTCGAGGTGTCTAAACTCACAGCTCGGCCGTCGAAGGAGTGGACGCCATGCTTCCCAGGAGAAAACTGTTATGCGCCGGTTCCTGATCACGTGTTTTGTGGCCGTTCCCGTCCTGCTGTCCGCACAGGCGCCAACGACTCCGGTCCAGGATCGCCCTTCTACGGAGCCGACCACGGCCCCCGCGCTCCCCGTGCGCCGCGTCGTCCTCTACAAGGCCGGCGTCGGGTACTTCGAACATCTCGGCAATGTGCGGAATCGCCAGGAGGTCACCGTGCGCTTCACGAGCGCACAATTGAACGACGTGTTGAACTCGCTCACCGTGCTCGATCTCGGTCGCGGGCAGATTACTGGCATCAGTTACAACTCCGTCGCTCCGCTACAGCAGCGACTGGGCGCGCTGCGCATTCCGCTCGGGGAGAGCACCACGCAGTCGCAGATGCTCGATTCGCTCCGAGGAGCGCGAGTCGAGGTGACCGCCGGCACGGTCCCGATCGAAGGCCGGCTGCTCAGCGTCGAGCACCGCTCACGCCAGCGCGGTGAAGAGGCCACTGAGGTTGACACCATTTCGATCGTGACGGACGGGGGCGACCTGCGCAACTTCGAGCTGTCGCCGTCCGTCCACGTGCGCATCGTCGAACGCGATCTTCGCCAGGAGATAGGGCGATACCTGGATCTCGTCGGTTCGACGCGCCAGCAGGACGTGCGGAGTCTGGTGATCTCGACGGCAGGCACGGGGGACCGTCAGCTGTTCGTGAGCTACATCAGTGAGGTCCCCATCTGGAAGAGCACCTACCGCCTGGTCATCAGCCCGAAGGGCAAGCCACTGCTACAGGGTTGGGCGGTCGTCGACAACACCATCGGTGAGGATTGGCGGAACGTCGAATTGTCTCTAGTGGCCGGCGCGCCGCAGTCGTTCATTCAAAACATCTCGCAGCCTTATTACGGACGGCGTGCGGTCGTGCCGATGCCTGCAGCGGTGCTGCTTGCTCCGCAAACGCACCAGCCAACCCTGGCATCCACGACTGAAGCGGTCACGGTCATCGCTCAGGAGGCGACATCAGCGACAAAAGGCCGAGGCGTTCCTGGCGGAGTCGCGGGAGGGGTGGTCGGCGGAATTGCGGAACCGCCTGCCTCCGTCACAGACTTGAGGTCCGCAGTCGCGCCAGCGCGCCCCGACATATACGACCAGACGAGAAGCCTGGATCCGCAGGCGGCAAGCGCGTCACTTGGCGACCTGTTCGAATACCGCATCAAGGAACCCATCACGCTTCGGAAGGATCAGTCAGCGCTGGTTCCGATCCTCAGCGCCGAAATTGAGGCGGAAAAGGTGTCGTTGTGGAATCGCCCATCCGGAAGCGGCCGGCCGCTTCGCGCCGTCTGGCTGACCAACACGACAGGCCTGACGCTTGATGGCGGAAGCATGACGCTCATCGATGCGGACGCGTTCGCTGGGGAAGGACTGATCGAGCCTTTGAAACCCGGTGAAAGGCGTTTGCTTTCTTACGCCGCCGACCTTGGCGTTCTTGTCGACGCACGCCGACAATCGGCCGACGGCCGCATCTTCCGGCTGCGCGCCCGTGACGGAGTGATCACGCAGGAGACGGAAGAGCGTGTGACATGGACCTACAAAGCGCGGAACGAGAACGCCACGCCGACCACCCTGATTATCGAGCATCGTCTTGGTCCTGGCTGGCGGCTGGGAGAGGGCCAGACGCCAGTGGAATCGACCGCCGACGCCCAGCGCTTCCGGGTCGTTCTTCCTCCGGGGAAGGAAACCATTCACGAGGTACGCGAGATGCGGCAGGGCGAGACACGCATCCTGGTCGGCAACGTCGACGAAGTCATGATCGCGCAGCTGGTGAAGTCCGGTGTGTCTGCCGCGGCGCTCGAAGGCGCGCTCAAGCCTGTACTGGACAAGAAAGCCGAACTGTCCCGTACTGAACGCCGCGTGGCGATTCTGCAGCAGGAGCAGCAATCCATTACTGGCGATCAGCAGCGATTGCGCGAGAACATGAAGGCCCTGCGGGGAAGTGCTGAAGAGAAACAACTGCTGCAGCGCTATACCCGACAATTGGACGAACAAGAGACGCGGCTCGCAACTTTACGAGAGGATATTGGGCGGACGACGGCGGATATGGAGAAGCTTCGCGGCGAGCTGGCCACGCTCATTGGAGCGGTGTCGTTCGACTTGACGACGACGAAGTAAGCGCGCGCCGAGATCGCGGGGATCTCGCGCGGAGAGCGCGGAGGCCGCAGAGAAAACGGATCTCACGCAGAGGAGCGCTGAGGCCGCAGAGAAAAAAACGTGGCGGCGACCGTCCTCCTTGAGGGTCCTGCCCGCTGACTCAAGGAGGACGGTCGCCGCCACGTTTCTTCTCCGCGAACTCTGCGTTTCTCTGCGCGAGATCCGTTTCTCTGCATCCTCTGCGAACTCGGCGCGAGATCTCCTACGCCCCCGACCGTGTCGCCTTCAGGAAGGCCAGCAGATCGGCGAGTTCCTGGCGGGTGAGCTGATCGGTGAGTCCCTGTGGCATCAGCGACACGGTGCCGGGCTGCATGTCGACGATGTCGCGCCGCAGGATGCGCGTTTCGTCGCGCTCGGTCGCGACGATGACCTCCTCTGGTAGATCGTTGCTGCGAAGGACGCCGGTGTGGACCGCACCCGATCGCGTCTTGATGACTACGGGCTCGTAGCCTCGCGCGAAGCTGGCGCTTGGATAGACGATCGCCTCGAGGAGATCGCGCTCGCTCCGAACCTGACCGATCCGCGTGAGGTCGGGCCCGATGCGCCCACCCATGTAGCCAATCGCGTGGCACGAGTAGCACGCCACCTTCGCGCTGTTGAACACGGCTTGACCGCGCGTGATGTCGCCTCCCTGAATCGTCGGCAGCAGCTCGTCGATCCTCCGAATCTGATTTGCTGTGTCGACGGTGAGTGAGGTGAGGAACGCTTCGCCTTCTTTCTGCACGGGTTCGGAGTACTTGGCCAGAATAGGTCGCAGAACATCGGCGCGCACGCTCGACCGAGCGCTCGACTGCTTTAATGCTGCAATCATCGCGAGCCCGATCGCATCGTCAGCGCCGGCCGCGTAGGCGCGGACGAGGCGCGGTAATTCCAGTGGTCCGGCGTTTTGGAAGGATGATGTCAGCGACATCAATTGCGCGCGATCGAGCGTCCCCTTCTCCAGAATGGCCGCCGCTGTTGCCCGTACCTCCATCGGTCGGGCGGGGTCGACGGCGGATTTCAACAGATCGAACACGTCGGGTGGGACCGCGGTTTGTGGATTCTGCACGCTGGCAACCGCGGCGACGCGGAGTTCGATCGGTCGCGCGGAATCGCGGGCCACGCGGAGGAGCGACGCCTGAAGAGCAGATGGTGCGTCCTTGGGCGCAGGTACCACCCGAGCGACCGAAACAGCGAGCGCCACGATCTCGCTGTCGCTGTTGGTCAGTGCGTTGTCGAGCGGAGCGATCCAGCTCGCAGGCAACGTTTTGATCCGCGTGCGCGCCACGGATGCCATCACGCCCAGTGCCGTCAGGCGTTCCTGTTTCGTAGAAGCACGCCCGACGATGCCGGCAATGAGGTTCTGAATGGCGACGTTGTCGGCAAACTGCACCAGCTTCCCCTGCAGATCTTCACGCTCCGCCGAAGCGGGAGCCGTCGCTGACAGATGGGCATCGAAGAACTGTGCGAGCGCGTCGCCCCACTCGGCATGATGGCCGGCAATCCACCACGCGGTCTCCTTCAGGAGCGGATCCGGCGAATCGAGCAGCGGCACGATGGAGCCAGGCTGCAGGGTGGCGGTGTCCATCTGATCGAGCGCAATGAGCGCGGCGCGCTTCGATCGCGAGGCCGAGGCTTGCCGTCCTGCGGCGGCGGTTGCGGCCGGATCGTTGATCTCGATGAGCGCATACGTGACCGAGTGTTCCAATACTCGGTCGAGTGGCGAGCCCGCGAGCGCAATCAAGTCGGGGATCGCTTTCGCATCGCCGATCCGTCCGAGCGCCTCTGACGCCGCACGCTGAATCGACGGCATGCCCGACTTCAGGGCCTCTCTGAGCCGCGGTGCCGCACCGGCGTCGCGCCAGAGTCCGGCGGCATGAACCGCTGCGTGCCGCACGCTCTCGTCGGCGTCACCGATCGCGACGAGGGTGGCCTGACGCGCCGCCGTGTCGTCGATTCGGGTCAGCGCCCACACGGCGTTGCGGCGCGTATCCGTTGACTTGGATGCGCGCAAGGCGTCGCTCAGCGCCGGAATCGCATTGGCTCCGCGCGCCGCAAGCTCGCGCACAGCGCGGTTCTGCACCGCGGTCCGTCTATCGTCGAGCAGCGCCACCAGATTCACCGGATTCATCGTCTTCCACCCGAGAGCAAGGCCGCGCGGGTCGCGCACCGACGTCGCTCCGGCGCGTCGGATGCGGTAAATGCCGCCGAGCACGTCAGGCTTCGCCAGCTGCGACGTCGGGCAACAGAGCTTGTACCAGGCGCCCGTATCGATGACGAGCAGGCTTCCGTCGGCGTCTTCAATGACATCAGTAGGATGGAAGTCGCGATCGTCCGAAGTCAGAAAATCCGATTCGCGAACCGTGAAGGTCGCGCCCGCTGGCTCGAGCACGTTGCGCGTGACCTTTCGCATGTTGAACATCGCGGCGAAGAAGTTGTCCCGAAAGTCGTCGCCGAACGCGCGCGAGGCATAGCGCGTCAGCCCCGCGGGAACCGCGGGGCCGAGCTGCGTCAAGAATCGGCATCAGATCGCCAGTGCGTTTGTGCCCCTCGATGACCGCGTGCACCTTTCCGTAGAGGCCGCCGTAAATCGCGTGAATCAAGCCATCGCGGCGGCCGAGCTGCGGCTGTTCGACGAACGTCGACGTCAGAATGCGCTCGCCACCGCTCGTGAACGCGACGTCGACAGGGTTGTCCATCCCTCCGGTCATGACGATGTCGACCGTGGGATCTCCGGGGCGCCGCCGAAGGATGTGCGACGCACGTGTCACGAGCGGTGCTCTGCCAGGCCGCTCGTATGTCTGTTCCGCGAAGGCCCCCTTGGTCCAGTAGATCCAGCCGTCCGGACCGAGATAGGGTCCGTGCAGATCGTTGGCGCACCCGGTGAGCGTTTTCCCCTGAAACCATTCCTCCCGGCGATCGGCCACGCCATCGCCGTCGGTGTCGGTCAACTTCCAGATGCTTGGCGGTGCGGCCACGTAGAGCGAGCCGTCGAGCCACATCGCCCCTTCCGGGAAACATCATCCTGTCGGCAAACACGACGCTCTGGTCGTAGCGACCGTCGCCGTCGGTGTCCTCGAGCCGCACGATGCGATGTGGCCGATCTTCGAGCTGCTTATCGACCTTGTCGTTCGAACCCGACGAATCGGCGACGTAAACCGTCCGTCATCATCGAAATCGGCCACGATCGGCCGGTTGACGAGAGGCGGCCCGGCGACGCGTTCGACGGAAAAGCCCGGAGCGACGGCGAGGACCGGTCCGGAGAGGGGGCTGCCGGCTGTGCGCGCGGGGCCGCCAGAAAAACGAGGACAATGCCGGCGAGCATTCCGATAATCCCCGACCGGCTGATCTTGTCCATGGCGCCTCCTCGCGCGATCAAGGATTCGAGGGTGCGGCGAAGTATTCCTTTCGCGCCCGCACCTTCAGCCCCTTTTGATTTACTCGAACGTCGATCTTGTGCATGCGATCATCGAGTCTGGCGGGCTCGAAGCCCAGTGCGTATTGACGATGCAGCTCGTCGGCGACGCCCGCGAACGTCGCGCCGAGATCCTCAGCGCGGGTCAGTTCGAAGTAGCCGCCGCCTGTGTCGTCGGCAATCCGCGGACAGCCCCGGATCGGGTCTGATGGAGGTCATCGATCCTCCCATCGAACCGATACCGCCGCGGCCGCTGGGTCCGAGCAGCACCGTTGTCTGCAGCCCGATCGCGTAGACCATGACGTCGTCGCGCTGCGCATCGCGCATGACGTCCATGATGCTGCGGTTGTTCACGCTCAAGGCCATCGGCGCGTCGCCGCCATCGCTGAAGACGAGGACGACTTTGCGCCCCTCACGCCCGTTGAGCGAGGCCACGGCCTGGTCGAGCGCGTTCCAGAGCGGCGTCGGACCGATCACCGGCTGGCCGGATCGCAGAATGCGGAGCAGCGTCCCCTTATCGCTCGTGAAGCTCTCAGGCTGAATGACGATGCGGTCGGCGAACGTGCCGATGCGTGCGGCGTCGGCGGGACCGAGATTCTGCACGAACGCCTCGGCCGCTTCTTGGACCAGCCCCACGTTGCCGCGCATGCTGCCGCTTCGGTCGAGCATGATCACAACACTGATCGGTTGGACCTCAGTGGAAAAGACAGTAATCGGCTGAGCCTTTCCATCGTCCCGGATTTCGAACGCGTCCCGGGCGAGGTCGGTCACGAGCCGTCCGTCCTTCTGCGCCACGGTTGCGTAGACGGCAACGGTCCTTGCGCCGCTCTTGAAAGTGGGCTGCTGCGACTGTGCGGCGGCAAGTGTCACCGCCAGGGCGAGCGACGTGAGCAGTTTCATGGAGTCCATCGGGCGGCGACACCCGCGCCGCGAGTATGGCAGGCCCTTCTATCATCGCATGACGGGGCCGTCGCGGGAGGCAGCCCTGAAGGGCTGCGCTACATGAACATCCCGGGACACGTAGCGCAGGGCTTCCGCCTTCGCGTTCTCTTTGGGGGGCCGCGGTGGCGGAGGCTGGTCAGCCCTGCCCCCACCAACAAAAAACGGGGGGAGCCCGCGCTCCCCCCGTTCGGCGAAACCACCTGCGGCTTCCAGCCGCCGGCGCCTAGAAGATGTACTTGACGCTGAACTGGCCCTGCGTTCCCGCCTGCCACAGATCCGCCTTGCCGTAGCGCGGATCGAAAGCGTTCTGACCTCGACGGCGACGCGAGGATCAACGCGCGGTAGTCGTAGCCTTTCCCCAGGTCGACGTTCGACAGGTCGATTGCCGAATCGGCTCTTGCCAGCCCAGCGCCTTTGTTGAGCGAGTTGAAGATGTGGGTCGCGGTCTTCTGGTTGAACAGATTGATCACATTGAGCTCGAGCCTGACGCGCCTGCTGCCCGCCATCTTCAGCTCGTGCGAGACGAGCAGGTCAGTGCGCGAGAGCATCGGCGTCCGGCCCATATCGCCGCGTCCTTCCACCAGCACCGGGATGGTGTTCGTGGTGTTGACGACGGTGCTCATCGGCGTGCCGCTGCCCACGTAGACGAATCCTCCTATCTGAGTGCCGAACTTCAGCATGTAGGAGCCATAGAGCTTGGCCACGACCGGCCGATCGGTTGCGAGCCGGCCGAGGGTGTCAAGGTGCCCGTGCGAATCCCACTCGAGCTCATCGAGGTCCCACGCGCGTCCCGCCGCGGTGCCCGGCCGCGCGATGCTGCCCGCCTGCTGCTGCGCAGTTGACGAGGACGTGCCAGTCGTCGGTGTCAGGATCTCGTCCGAGTTCGCGAGACCGGCGTAGTTGCCGTAGAGCCGGCTGATCGTCAGGTTCGCGCTGCCGAACCAGTTGTTCGAGAACCGGCGGCTGATCGTGAAGTCGATGGCGTCATACTGCCGCAGCGGCTTCGGCGTGTTGAACGGCGCGGTCAGCCCCGTCACGAACATCGTCGTCGCCACGCCTTCGCCTGGGTTGGCGGCGAAGTAGACCTCGTTGCCCGTCGCATCCAGCGAGCCGACGTCTTCAATCGCCCGCGTGAGCTTGTTGTGCACGTAGTTGACGCCGAGGGCAGTCGTCGGCGTGATCTGATATTCGAGACCGAGGTTCGTCGCATCCTGGTACATCGGCTTGAGGTCGGGATCGATCGTGTCGAAGTTCGGGACGCGGCGGTCGCGCACGCCGCCCCACAGGTCATGCCCCGGCATGTTGGACAGGTTCAGGCTGTTCACATCGAGCGTGTCGAGCGAACGATAGTTCACCAGCCACGTGTCGCCGCCAAACGATCCACGAGCAAGCTCGTATTTGACCCAGTCGAAATACCGTCCCCAGCTGCCGAATGCCTTCAGCCGGCCGTTACCGAGCACATCGTAGGTGGCGCCGAGACGCGGGGCGATCTTCTTGCCGAAACCGAATTCGAATGCCTCCGCTTTCACATCGGTCCGGAACGACGGGATCGTTTCACGCTCCGTTCTGACGCCGAGATTGAGCGTCAGGCGATTGCCCACGATCCACGTATCCTGCACGTAGAGCGACGGCATGTTGGCGTCCACGCTGCCACGCGTGCCGCGATCGTTCACCTCGTAGTAGCCGTAGGTGCCGGTTCCGCTCTGACCGCTGTTGTTGACGAACGAGGTGCCCCAGTTCAGGAGCACGTAGCCGCCCGGATACGTGGCGTCCACGACGTTCGTGGTGTGACGCACGCCGGCACCGCCTTTGATCAGATGCGAACCGGCGGCGTTGAACGCGTGAGTGTAATCAACCTGGAAGAAGCTGGTCTGCGTCTCGTCCTGATTGGTGATGTGTACCCGCGGCGTGTTCTGTGAGCCTTTGGGCAGCTGCAGTTCCGGAGGGACGCCCGCAACGCCAATGGACGGCGTATTCCAGATGACAGCCGTGGTCGTTGAGACGCCGGTGTCGTAGTAGTTGTCGGAGAAGAGACCGCCGCGCACGCTCAATGACGAACGGCCGCTCAGCGTGATGTCGACGTTGCCGCTGGTGTTCAGCTGGTCCTGATTGAAGCCGCGCGGAATCTGCGCCGCGTTTCCGGCGAGCGAGCTGCTGATGAAATTGGGTCCGGTGCCGTCGTAGGCCGACAGGGTGCCGGTCGATCGGATTGGCGTCCAGAGGACGCTGCCATTGGCCTGCACGCGACGCGCGGAGTAGGTGACCTTTCCGAACGTCTGCGTCGCGGTCTGGTCCTGCGGAAGTCGATCCCGGCTCGGTGCCGTTCGAGAACAGGTAGTTGTTCGTGCGATCGGATGAACCGCGGAGACACTGAAGCAAAGAAGAACAGGCGGTCGCTCACGATCGGACCACCGAGCGACCCGCCGACCTCGTTGCGGTTGTTCGTCTGCTTCTCGTCCTGCACGTTCAGCACCGTCGTGTCGTCAAGCGGGCTGAGCTGCAGGCGCTGCACGGGGCTCGGCGGAGATGGAGTTGCCCGAATAGTAGTAGTGACCTTCACCGCTGAAGCGATTGCCACCGGACTTGGTGACTGCGCTGATCACGCCGCCGAGCGCCCCGCCATATTCCGCCGCGATGCCGCCGGTCTTCACCTGGACTTCCTGCAGATACTCGAACACGGTGTCCTGCCGCGAGCTGCCGTAGATCAGGCTGTTGGTGTTCACGCCGTCGACGGTGAAGCTGTTCTCGGCGCCGCTGGCGCCGTTCACCTGGAAGCCGCCCTCGATCGTCGCCCTGATTGACGCCGGGTGATGTCAGCGCGATGCCCTGGAAGCTGCGCGTCTTCGGCATGCGGTCGAGTTCTTCAGCCGTGACGTTGTGCGCGACGGTGGTGCTGTGCAGGTCGACTTGCGTTTTGGTGTCGCTCGTCACGGTCACAACTTCGGTGACGCCTCCGACTTTCAGCGTCGCCGGAAAGTCCGCCGTCTTGCCAAGCAGCACCAGCACATCGTCTGCCTGGACTTTCTGGAAGCCCTGCAGCTCGACGGTGACCGTGTAGCGTCCCGGATCGAGATCGGGAATGCGGTACGCGCCATCCGAGCCGGTGACGACAACCCTGTTGCGCCGGTCTGTTTGTTGGTTGCCGTGATTGTCACTCCCGGAACGGGAGACTGAGTGGAGTCAGTCACAACACCGGCGAGACCGCCGAATCGTTCCTGCGCTGTGGCCGTGCCGTGACGATGACTGCCAGCAGGGCCACGAGCACGCTGACAGCAAAACGCAATCGCATGTCGACACTCCTTGAATGAACCGCACGCTTATCGGTCCATCCTACGGATGGACATGCGATTGGGATTGCGTTATGTGACGGTTGCTGACGGCCATGTGACGAGATGCCGTGCGTGGTGGGGCTTGGGACGAGATGCGGCGATCTTGCCGAGGGGACGCCTGGACGCTGACGTCAACTCGCCGCTAACCGCCCTGCACCTTTTCGCCCTCAATTCCCGCCTATCAGGGCGGCCTCTGACGGGGCACACGAACTCGACTACACTCGTGCAGCACCAGCCTGAAGCACTGGGAGTCGGTAAGTGAACGAGTCGGACAGTAGTAGGAGCGGTCGCATGGACACCAGTGCGCGGGCAACCGAGTGCCGCTCTCTGGTACCTCCTTCTATTTTCGTTGGTCTCTTGACGGTGGTCTGTCGTGCCGCCTCGGCGTCGGACAAGGACTGACTGGGGCGTTGATCGGGAACGGTCAAGGACGACCAGGGTGCCATGGCTGCCGGCGCAGTCGTCCGTCTCAGTTCGCCGGCCCTGATTGGCAGCCCGGTCACACGCTCACCACGAATCAGAAGGGGCATCTACGGTTTCCCGGCGTCTGCCGCCCGGGCTTTACGTCCTCGACATCGAGTTCAGAGGCTTACCGCCCTACCACGAAGAGAACATCAAAGTTGGCACGAACGCTACCGTTGATCGGATGCGTCGATCCTGAGGCTGTGGCGGGCGTCGCGCAATCGATGGAAGTCAAGGGCACAAGCTCGCGAATCGAGGCACGCAATCCCGGGTTCGCCACGCGTCTTCGGTCCAGAGGATCTCAAACTGATTCCGACGCGGCGCGTCAGCATGTTCGATTTCATCAGGGCCGCGCCCGGCATCTCGCCGACCTCTCCGTCGAGCGCGACCGCGACCACGATCTCTGCGTTCGGCTCGGGCACGAACGAAAACATGTTCCTGATCGACGGCACAAACTTCACCTGTCCATGCAACGGTGTGGCGCGATCCGAGCCGGGCGTCGATTTCATCCAGGAGATCCACGTTCAGTCGGTCGGCGCCTCAGCGGAGTACGGCAACGTTCAGGGGGCCGTCATCAACGTCGTGACCCGCCAGGGGAGCGATCGGTTTCTCTACGACGCGTCGTATTACGGGCAGACCGCTGGCGTTGACCAGCCAACCGGTACGGCTTGCCATCCGAGATCCTACTCAGCGGAACAGCGGATACGAGCGCGCCGAGTACCAAGGATTTCACGTCGAATTTCGGAGGGCCAGCGGTTCGCGAACGAGCTGTGGTTTTTCGGCGGGTATCAGTATCTGCGGGATTACGACAGCCAGCCCGGGAGCGATCCGCAGTTCCCGAGAACCTACGAGCAGGACAAATTCTCGGGAAGCTCACGTGGCGAATTGCTCCGGGATGGCAGCTGGTGCAAAGCGTTCACGACGAGTTCTGGGTGAACCCGGAAGCCTCCGACGTACGCCAAGCCGTTCGAGGCCACTTTGCGTCTGCACGCGTCGGTGCCGGCCATGACGTTCGGCGACTTGACTCATACGTCCACGAATACGGTCTGGGACGTGCGCGTCGGGCGGTTCGTCTACGACCGCGAGGACGATCCGAGCACGGGTGACCTGACGACGCCGAGCCATATCGACCGCGTGACGGGCATCACGTCCGGTGCGCCACCGAATTCGGCGGGCTCACGCTGATTCGCACGACGGCGAAGGCGACGGTCAGCCGCTATCCGCCCCGGCAAGTCAGGTCGACCACGAGTGGAAGATCGGCACGCAAATCGAAAGGGGCGAGGGACACGGACCGAACGTGATACCCACCGGCGTGCGGTACGAAGACCGGAACGGGCTGCCATCTCGATCCATCTCGAGCGATCCGTCGCACACCGGCGGGCTGTTCCTCACGGCCGCCGCCTTCGCGAGCGATGCCATAACGTTCGGCGATCGACTCACCATCAATGCGGGCCTGCGATTCGATCACAGCCGCGCGATCAGCCAGGCCTGCACGCAATCGACGCGGAGGGACATGAAACGGATCAGATCGTGCACGGCCTCGGTACACTCTACACGTGGAATCTGTGGTCTCCGAGACTCGGCGTCACCGCGAAACTGACGGCGGATGGGCGGACGCTGCTGCGCGGCAGCTACGGGCGGTTCAATCAGGGCGTCTTTACTGGCGAGTACAGCGCGCTTTCACCCAGCGGTCGCCCCGGTCACGACGAGAGACTTCGTTCCCGCTGACGGCGGCTACACGCACATCCGGTCGGTGGTCGACAACAGCAACCTGCAAATCGATTCGAACATGCGCCCGCCCCAATCGGACGAATACTCAATCGGCGTCGATCGCGAGGTCACGCGTGGACTGTCGATGGCCGTCGCGTATGTGCGGAAGCAGGGGGCGGACTTCATCGCCTGGACGGACATCGGCGGCCGCTATGACAGGTCCAGCGAACGCTGGCCGATGGCAGCACGGTGCCGGCCTTTGTGCTCGTCACGCCCGACGACCGATCAGCGATTCTTCCTGACCAATCCCCCGGGATACTTCATGCGGTACAACGGTCTGGTCGCGGCCATTGAAAAGCGGCGCACTCATGGCTGGCAGGCGTTTGGGTCCTACACCTACTCGAAGTCCGTCGGGTTGCAGGCGTCGAGCGGCGCAACAGCGGCGGCCCCGCAATCGAGCACCGTGGCGCTGCCTAACGGTCCGTTCGGGCGCGATCCCAACGATCTCACCAACGCGACTGGAAGGCTGCCAAACCATCGACCGCACATCTTTCGCGCAATGGCCAGCGTTGACGTGCCGAAGACCGGCTTCGTGCTGGCTGCCAATTTCCAGCACTTCAGCGGGAAGCCTTGGGCTGCCGCAACGCTTCTGGATCTTCGGCAGAACAGCCAGCAGCGCGTCCTGCTCGAGCCGCGAGGCTCGCGTCGTCTGTCGTCGCAATCGCTGCTTGACCTGCGGCTATCCACGGGCGTTCTCGTTCGGCGGAATGGGCCGCGATCGAACTGCTGCTCGATGTGCTGAACGTGCTCAACGATACCGCGGAAGAGGCGCTGGCGACCGACGTGCTCCTGACCGAAACGTCCGATCGAATCCTGATTTCGGCCAGCCCACCGTGTTCATGGATCCGCGCCGCGTGATGTTGGGTGTGAGGCTGAACCTGGGACGCTGAAGAGGCCTGCTATTTCGGTACATCGATCAGAACGATGTCGGAGTTCTGCCGCGAGCGATCGAAGACAATCGATTTCCCGTCGGGGGTGATGTCGAACGTCCTGATGGTGCCCTGATTGCTGAAATGGGTCAGAGGGCGCGTGCTTTTCGTCGACGAGGATCGAAGAGCCAGAAGTCGATGGCATGTATGCGGGGCAAGAACACGAGTCCCGTTCCGTCCGGCAGGAACCGATAGCCGCCCGGTCGCGCCCACACCTCGGGCCGATCCGACCGGGTGCCATCCGGCCGCACCGCAAGAAGCTTCACTTGACCGACGAGAGATCGACCCGCATACACAATCAGCGTTCCCGTCGCGCGACCAGACAGGATTGACAAACGCGCCATCGATGAGCCGCTTCGGCGGCTTGCCGTCTATCGGGATCAGAAACAGTCCGGGCCCGCGTCGAGTCACGGCCACCGACCACGATTTCGGCGCTGTCGGGGGACCAGTCGGCGATACCCTGGCCGGCTACTCCTTCCACCTCTATCGAGGGCGCAATCGTCTGGCGATTCGTCCCGTCTGGCGACATGATCGATAGCAGCCGTTTGCCTTGACGCCTGACCGCGACGGCCACGTGCTGCCCATCCGGCGAGACGGCTGGAGGCTCGGACAATGCGCCGTCGATATTCCTCCAGATTTCTGATGCGTGTCCGTCCTGCACCTTCCAGAGCCCGTCGCCGCTTCCGCCGGCAGAGAGGTAGAACAATGAAGGCCCGCCGAAGCGAGGCGCCTGCGTGTGCCCCCCAGGCACCGGCAGTTGATACGGCTCCGCATCATGATCGTCGGCCACACGATCGAGCAGCGGCACGCTTGAGAGCGTTGAAGTTGGATTCGCCACGGAAGCGACGATGCGGCTGCCGTCGCGGCTGGCGGCGATCGACGTGAACTGATCGATGCCGGCCGGGACACGTCGTGACACCCTCCGCTCGACATCGAGCGCCCACAGCCATGGGCCGGACCAGTCCTCAGATCGTGCGAGGTAGAGCAGCGTACGTGAGTTGAGCACCGTCAGGAAATTTACCGCAGCGTGGCTGGTTAATCGCTCGGGAGGCCCGCCGGACGATCGGACGCGCCAGATGTCCATTTCGATCTCGTCCTGGGGTTCTGGTCCGCTGACGTAGTAAATCCACTGGCCGTCGGGCGACCACACCAGGTTGTTGACCTTGTTCGGACCGGGAGGGAGGATTTGCCGCCGGTCGCCAAGAGAGCGATCGACCACATACATCGGATCGTCGCGATTGCGCTTGTAGACGAACGCCACGCGATCGCCGTAGGCCGACCAGGCGGGGACGTTCTCGCCCATCCCCCAGGAAGGGTCGTGGTCCGCCGCCGGTCAGAGGCATCAACAGCAAGGGCTTCGAGTCCCCAGGATTGAACCAGATATCGGTTCCGTCGCCTGAAAAGCCGAGCTTCCGTACGATGAAGCCGCTCGGGGCGAGCGGAAGAACGTTCTCGGTCAGATTTGTGAAGCTCCGGCTGCCCACCTGACTCAGCCAGATATCCCATTCGCCCGTCCGGTCCGACAAGAATGCGACGAATTTTCCGTCGGGAGAAATCTCGGCGCCTTCTTCGGTGCCTGTCCCAATCCGTCAAGCGTCTGAATTCGGCATCGGCGAGCGGATCGACAGGAGCAACCGGTCGTGCCGCTTCCCAGATACCAACGCCCGCTGCGAGCGCGACGAACGTGAACCAGGGCAGCCATCCAGCGCGGATCTTCCTTGTCGCTGCGCGTGCTGCGTCGTCGGGGAGCCCGGGCAGGCACTATCGTCGACCGCGTCGAGCTCGATCCTGACGTCACCAATGTCTCGAAGCCGTTGTTTCAGATTCTTCGCGAGGCAGCGCGGCAAGAGCCGCCGGACGGAGGCGGGGCGTTGCCGCTGGCAATGCGGACCAGTCCGGATCACGGTGAAGAATTGCCGCAATCGTGTCGGACACCGTGTCGCCCGGAAACGCGAGACGGCCGGTGAGCATCTCGTAGAGGACACACCCGAAGGCCCAGATATCTGTGCGCTTGTCGACGGCTGACCGCGCGCCTGCTCCGGACTCATGTAGGCGGCCGTGCCGAGGATCGCACCGTCGAGCGTCTCGGTGACGTCGGGACGTGCGCCATCGGCGACCGGCACTTTCGCCAGGCCGAAGTCGAGCACCTTGACCACGCCGTCTGGCGTGATCTTGATGTTCGCTGGCTTCAAGATCCCGGTGGACGATGCCCTTTTCGTGCGCGGCGTCGAGCGCCTCCGAGATCTGGCGCGCAAGACCGAGGACTTCGGCGAACGGGCATCGGCGCCGAGCCGGACGCGCGGGCGATCCGATCCGCGAGCGTCTCGCCTTCGACCAGCTCCAGCACGAGCGCGCGCACCGCCGTCCGGCTTCCTGGACGCCGTAGATCGCGCGCGATGTGTGGATGATTCAGCGTCGCGAGCATCCGTGCTTCGCGTTCGAAGCGCGCGATCCGCTGCGCATCGGCGGTGAACTGAGGCGGCAGGACCTTGATCGCGACCTCGCGCCCGAGCGTCTCGTCGTATGCTCGATAGACTTCGCCCATCCCGCCAACGCCAAGGAGCGAGCGAATGGTATAGATGCCGAGCCGCTGGCCCGACCAGTGATGCCCCTCCGGCGGTCCAGCTCGTCCGATCCCAGCCAGGGCCACTGCCGGGACGCTCATGAACCCGGCGGCCCTGGGTTCCTGCGCGATCAGCGACTCGACCTCGTGTCGCAGCGTCGCATCGCCTGCACAGGCGTCGGTCCAGAAAGCGCGGCGCGCTGGCCTGGATCCGAGCGCCAGCGCTGCGTGACACAGATCCTCGATTTGCCGCCAGCGTTCAGGCGTCATCGCGTTGGCTGTCTCCCAGCTCGCGCAGCAACCAGAGCTTGGCCATCTTCCAGTCTCGCTTGACGGTATCCCGCGACACGTGCAGCGCCTCGGCGGTCTCGTCGATGTTGAGCCCGCCGAAGAATCGCATTTCCACCACCTGACTCTTTCGCGCATCCACCACCGCCAACGACGTCAGGGCATCGTCGAGCGCCACGAGATCCTCGCCCGGCTCCAGCGGCGACAACGAGCGCTTCATCGAAGGACAGGACGGGCGCGCCCCCGCCGCGTTTCTGGTAGCCTCGCGCACGTGCCGCGTCCACCAGAATTCGCCGCATCAGTCGCGCCGCCATCGCGAAAAAGTGCGCCCGGTTCTGCCATTGCACCTCCTGAACCTCGATCAGCCGCAGATACGCCTCGTTGACGAGCGCGGTCGCCTGCAGCGTGTGCCCCTTGCGCTCCCGCGCAAATACCCGGCAGCGAGACGACGCAACTCGTCGTAGACGAGCGGCAGCAGCGCCTCGAGCGCGTCGGGCTCGCCGCGGTTCCAGGCCAGGAGCAACGCTGTCGGGGTGGGGCGTGTGATCTGGAATGCGGAGATTCTAAGCCGTTTAGGGCCTTTAGGCATCCCGTGCACCTGTTTTCGCTGCCGATTTCCCGCCAATCAGGACAGGAGGCACACGGAATGGTGAACCATAGGCAACTCGTATTTGAGAGGAATTCCATTGGTGTTCGCGGCGATGTTGATGTTCCAGGATCCAATCGAGCGGGCAGGGGCAGTCGGGCACCCACACGCTGACGTGCGGTCCCGACAAAACCATCGGCCAGGCCATCAAGACGTTGAAGCCGGGAGACACGCTCCTGGTCGGCGGCACATGCAACGAGAACGTAACGCTGGGGCAGGAAGTTCAGCGCATCACGCTGGACGGCCAGGGGACGGCTATTATCCACGGCCGATTCGACCGCGAACGCGGTCACGATCACCGGTCGTGGGATCACGATTCGAGGATTTCACATCATCGGCGGAGCGCCCCAGGGCATCGGCGTGACCGACGGCGGATCGGCCGTCATCGACGGAAACACGATCGAGTTCGCCGACCGCAATGGCGTTGCGGTGTTCCGCAACAGCTCGGCCGACATCATCAACAACGTGATCCAGAACAACCCGCTTGCCGGAATTGCCGTTCAGTACGAACTCGGGCGCCCGCATTGGATGGTTCGGCCCTCCCACCAACAGGGTCAGTGCGCCGAACACGATCCAGAACAACGGCACCCAAGGCGTTCAGGTCTACCGCGGATCGTCTGCGCAGATCTTCACCAACACGATCCAGAACAACGCGAGCCACGGTGTCTTCGTCGATCGGAACGCCCAGGCAGAAGTCGCGTGCAAATACGATCGTCGGCAATGGAGGAGACGGCGATTCGTGCGATGAGGGGCTCCGTCTGGACCTCGGCACCGATGTGAACCATTCGACGCCGGCGTTCGACGACGACACCAACACGGGTACGAACGCCGGGTTTGCCGTCAGCTGCATGATCGGCGGTGCGGTCGATGGGCGTTTCGGGGCGCTGACCGGATTGTTGGGGCTGAAGCTTTTCACTGAGGGCTGCATCGACAGCTCGCAGCAGTAGCCGGCAAGATGCAGGTGTTGAAGCTCGCTCGGTCGATCCGCATGTGTCGCGACCATGCATCATCGACCGAACGAGCGATTTTGGCCTGGGCCTTGTGGGCTATGTACTTGCATCATGCGATCACTCATGGCCATTGCGCTTTGCGCGGTGGGAGCCGGTCTTTGGCCCGCGGCGCAGGAACAACGTCAGCGCAGCAGCCCACCTTCCGGGCCGGCGTCGATGTCGTGCAGGTCGACGTCTCCGTCCTCGACAAGAATCGCAAACCTGTCCGGGATCTGACCCAGGGCGACTTCACGGTTCTCGAAGACGGCAAGCCGCGCCCGGTGGTTGCCTTCGCGGCCGTCGACCTTGCCGAACCAGAGTCTGCGCCTGCGTCCGCGCCGTGGCTGCGCGACGTCGCGCCGGATGTGACGACAAACGCCGTGCGGCCAGAAGGCCGGCTCGTCGTGATCATGTTCGACTGGTCGATCAGGTTCCTCGATCAAGCGCTGGCGCGGCGAATCGCCACAGCGGCGGTTGACCAACTGGGTCCCGACGATCTCGCGGCCGTGGTCTTCTCGAGCGGCTTCGCGAATGCCGGCTCGCCACAGAACTTCACGGCTGACCGCGCGCTGCTGCTGGCCGCCATCAACCGCCCGATCGCGCCGGTCATGCAGAACCCGCCGAAGGGATTCCCGGGGCACGATCCGCGCAACAACAACGACCTGATGATTGATGACCCCGAAGGCTATGAGAGCGGCGACTGCTACTGCCGACTGTGCGTGGCCGAGACGATCGCGCGTGTCGCGGATGCCGTGCGCGACGTTCGGGGCCGGCGAAAGACACTGCTGTTCATCGGCTCGTATTTCAGGATCTACGAGAACCTTCAGGGGCCGATCTCGCGTCAAGGAAAGCCCCTTGCACCTGGAGCCCCGGTTTACCACGCGGGTGTCTGCTCTGCGCCGCTGAAGGACGCCCGCGACAAGATGACGCGCGCGACCGCGTTGGCGAACCTGACGGTTCACACGCTCGATCCGGTTGGTATGGAGACCGGAGAAAACAGCCCGCTCGGCGGAGCGCTCGACGCCATGCGCGAGCGGCAGGACGACTTGAAGTTGCTCGCGGACATCACGGGCGGACGTACCGTGATGTCCACCAATGCGCCGGAGGCACTCCTGCCGGCGGTATTTGCCGAGAGCCAGTCGTACTACCTGCTTGCGTTCGCGCCAGCGGATCTCAGCGCCAACGGCAAGTTTCACAAGATCGAGGTGAAGGTCAACCGGCCGGGCGTCAGCTTGCGGACGCGCTCTGGCTATTACGCCGGCGAGACACGTGTGCCGGATAGCAAACCGAGCGTCGTCTCCCCCGAAGCGGCGTCCGCGCTCGCAGGAGTGCTGCCGCGCCCCGACGTCCCGCTTCGTGTGAGCGTCGCGCCGTTTGCGTTGCCGGGAAAGACAGAGTCTGCGATTGCGGTCATGCTGGGCGTACGGCAACGAGTTCCGACAGATCGCTCTGGAGTCAATCGGCCAGTCAAGGTCCTGGCGGCGGCGTTCGACCGCAACGGACGACCCGTTCATTCAGAAGAGCAGACTGTCGGCATCACGCTGCCCGCCACTGCGGCAGGCGACTTTCCGTATGAGGTGCTGTCGCGGCTCACGCTGAAGCCAGGCCGCTATGAGATTCGCGTGGCGCTCGATGCGACGTCCGCTGAGCGTGCCAGCGTCTACACCTACGTGGATGTCCCGGACTTCACGCAGCAGCCGCTGTCGCTCTCAGGGCTTGTGCTAGGCGTGTCACCGGCCGTGGCCACCGCGCCCCCCGACGGATTCCCGGACCTCCTGCCGATCATCCCCACCTCCCGCCGGGACTTCGCTCGCAGCGATCATGCGATCGCGTTCCTGCGTGTCTATCAGAAGTCGAGCGATCCCGCGCAGTCGACGGTCATCACCGCCCAAATCCAGGACACCGGAGGCCGAGTCCTGACGAACGAGGTCATGTCGCTGTCTTCCGAGCGGTTTACGTCGAAAGTGGGCGCCGACTATCGCATGGCACTCCCGCTCGACCGTCTGGACCGCGGCGAGTACCTCCTTACCATCGAGGCCGCGCAGGGCCGGTACAACGCCAGCCGAAGCGTGCGGTTTACGCTGCGATAGCCCGGCCCTCGCCACAGAGTGGTGGAAAAAGGTGGCTGGCACCTTCCAGCAAAGGTGCCAGCCACCTTTTTGTGTTCCCGGGTCCCGACTCGCCCGGTCCTGTGCCAGGGTTGCTGGACTCCGGGGGACCCTCCAGGTACAATTCTGCGAGCATTTTCGTCCGGTTTACCCTGGAGTCTCATGAAACGACTCGGGTTCTGCGTGGCGCTCCTGTCGATCGCAGCCTCAATGTTGTCGGCCCAGGCGCCGGGCATCCGTCCCGTCCACGCGCCCGCGCATCGAGCCGCCCCATCGCTCCAACCGCCCGAGACCTTCAAGAAATACTGCTTCGAATGCCACGGCGGCGAGAAGCATCGAGGTGACGTCAGCATCGAGCGGCTCATCCAGCAGTCCGCGCAATCGTCTATCGGCGACTACTGGGATCTATGGGACAAGGTCGCGGAAAAGCTGGAAACGAAGGAAATGCCGCCGGAGGACAAGGCCGAACTGTTTCCGACCGACGCCGAACGCACAGCGGCGACCGCCTGGATCCGGTCCTCGCTTGGCAAATACTCGGCCGAGCACGCGGGCGAGCCCGGCCGCGTCACCGTTCGCCGGCTGACGAGCGCGGAATACGCGTACGCGATCCGCGATCTGACCGGCATCGACATCAAGGTCGGCATCGACGCGTCGAGCGACTCGGTCGGCGGCGAGGGCTTCACGAACTTCGGCGACGTGCAGTTCGTGCAGGACGCGAGCATCGAGCGCTATCTCGAGGCGGCGAAGCTCGTCGCCGATCACGCCGTCATCGGCGCAGGACCGCTCGAGTTCTACGCCGATACCGGCAAGACCGGCCTCGAGCTGTCGGCGCTGAACCGCATCAACGAGCTCTACGCGACGAAGGGCTTCCGCGTCGTCTCAGGCGAAGGCGGACGGCCGTTCGGCCTCGAGCGGTACGGCAAGGCGTTCTACGTCGCGTGGTACTACAAGCATCGCGTCGCGCTCGGCGATCCGACGGCGACGCTTCGCGGGCTGGCGGCGAAGGAAGGCATCACCGGCCGCTTCGCCGAGCACATCTGGACGGTGGTCAACAAGCCGAACACCGGCTATCCCACGCGCGAGACGGTCGACGGCTGGAACGAAGCCTGCCCAGCGCCCGACCTCCGACGTCAGCGCGTCGATCGCGAAGGCGCGCGCCGGCTGCGACGACCTCTACAAAGCGCTGACGACGTGGCCGAGCTGGTTCTTCGCGCGCGGCGATCTCGCCGCCGGGCGGCGCCGGCGACGAGAGCCCGCTGGTGTTCGACGACACGTCGCTCAAGGCCGAGCCGACGCATCACTACACCTACCCGTTGGGCACTCGTAGCGGCCGCGGACGCGGCGCTCCGGTCGCACCGCGGCCCGGCGAAGGTCTATCTCACGTTCACGGATGTGAATCCCGACATCGGGCGTGACGCCGGTGGTGATCTGGCGCAACCCGCGCGTCGTCACGCGTGCCGCGCCACCGCCGGGTCGGGCGCACCCGGCGCTGCGGGCGCCGCGGCGGCGACTGGCGCAGGCCGTGGCCGCGGCGCGGCGGGCCCGATCCTGTCGACCGTGCCGCTGCGCGCGATTCTGCCCGCCGACGCCGCAGCGACACTCGCGTTCGGCACGAGCACCGGACGGAACGCGCGATCGGCGCCGACGATTTCGCGACGACCGGCACCGGTGTCGTTCACGATCGACGTGCCTGCCAGGCGGCAACGTCCTGGAGTTTCAGGTCGGATGCCGAACTCGGCAAGGACCGGAACGCCGTCGTCCGCGTGATGATCTCCGATCGAGCCGGAGGGCTCCCCGCGCGACGCGGGACAGCGCGTGCTCCTCGGCGATCCGAAGAGCGCCGGCTACGAGACGTTCCGCGCGGAACATCGCCGAGTACGTCGTCGCTGCTGCCGCCGAACTCGCACGGCGAAGCGAATCCGGCCGACAAGGATCCGGTTCCGCCGCCGTTCGACAACACCTACAACAGCCCCGAGCACGACGCGTTCGTGCTGAAGGTGAAGTACCAGCGCAACGACAAGTTCTTCACCGAGAACATGGTCGACGGCGCGGATCGCGCGCGGCTGAATCAGGCGTGGAACGATCTGTTCGGATCGTGGCCGTACCACGACGCGTACCTCGGCATGCTGGCCGATCACTTCGGGTTGAAGCTGAGCGGCCGCAAGATCCAGGATCTCGATGCCGCGCAGATTGCCGCGCTGCCCGCTGCGGCGAGACCTCACGTCAAGTCGCTGCGCGCGCACTACGACGAGGTGATGCGAGCGCAGGCGCTGGCGCAGCCCGGCCAGGTGACCGATGCGCTCGCATTCGCCAGCCGCGCATGGCGCCGGCCGCTGACGGCCGACGAGAAGGCGAGCCTGCGCGCGTTCTACCAGAAGTCGCGCACGGTGACGCACCTCGATCACGACGCGGCCATGCGCGCGCTGATCGCGCGCGTCCTCGTGTCGCCCGCGTTCCTCTATCGCGTCGAGACGGTCGGCGCGCGGCCCCGAGCGGCCGCTCAACGGCTGGGAACTGGCCAGCCGCATGAGCTTCTTCCTGTGGTCGTCGATTCCGGACGACGAGCTGCGGCGTGCGGCCGCCGCCGGCGAGTTGAACAATCCGGCGATGCTCGCGAAGCAGGTGAAGCGCATGACCGCCGATCCGAAGGCGCGCCGGCTCGCGACCGAGTTCTTCGGCCAGTGGCTCGGGTTCTATCACTTCGACGAGTACCGCGGCGTCGACACCGGCGCGCTTCCCGGAGTTCACCGACGACGTGAAGTCGGCGATGTACGACGAGGCGGTCTCCACCTTCGAATACATCGTCCGACACGACCGGCCGGTGAAGGAAATGCTCTACGCCGACTACACGTTCCTGAACAAGCCGCTCGCGAAGTTCTACGGTATCGATAGCGATCGTGAAGCTCGACCGACGCGGTGCGAGAAGGTCGACGGCGCGAACGCGTTCAATCGCGGCGGCGCGCTGCGGCTCGGCTCGGTGCTGACGACGACGTCGGCGCCGCTGCGCACGAGCCCGGTCAAGCGGGGCGACTGGGTCTTGCGGCGGATTCTCGGCACGCCGACGCCGCCGCCGCCGGCCGACGCCGGCACGATCCCGGCCGACGACAAGACGTTCAACGGCCTGACGCTGCGAGAACGGCTGGCGCAGCACAAGCGCAACGCGACATGCGCCAACTGCCACCTGCGCATCGATCCGCTGGGCTTTCCGCTCGAAGGCTTCGACGCGGTGGGCCGCACGCGGATCACCTATGCCGACGGCAAGCCGGTGGACGTCACCGGTGAATTCGCCGACAAGACGACGATCGTCGGCACAGAGGGCCTGCTGAAGTACCTGCAGACGAAGGACAAGCAGGTGATGACGACGCTGTCGAAGAAGATGATCGGCTACGCGCTCGGACGCACGGTCAGGGGTTCGGATCGGCCGCTCGTGGACGCGATGATCGCAGCCGGCGGCATCGCGTCGTTCTCCGATCTGGCCATCGCGATCGTCACCAGCCGCCAGTTCCGCAACCGCGCCGGCGACGAGACAGTTGCAGCCGCGTCGAGCACGAGAAGGCGAAAGCGGATCGAACTCCGCTCCGCCACCGAGAGCAGGTATTCGATGAGCATGGACGACTTGCGCCACCCGTCACGGCGTCACTTCCTTCGCGGCGTGGGCGTCGCGCTGGCGCTGCCCTGGATGGAATCGCTGCCGGTGTTCGGACAGGCGGCGGAAGCCGTGAAGACGAGCACGCCGCCGCTGCGGCTCGGCATCGTCTTCTTCTCGAACGGCGTCGAGCCGATCCACTGGTGGGCGAAGGGCAGCGGGCGCGACGATGGAACTGGGTCCAGCGGCGCTGCCGATGATGCCGCACCGCGAGGACATGGTCTTCATCCAGGGCCTCTTCAACCAGTCGGCGTTCGTGTCGACGAGCCCGCACCTCGGCCGGATGAACGTGCTGTCGGGCGCGCCGGTGAGTCTCGATCCGAACGAGATCCGCGTCGGCACGTCGATGGATCAGATCATCGCGTCGCAGATCGGCGGACGAACCGCCATTCCCAGCCTCGTGCTCGGCATCGAGCCGAACGAGCTTCGGCTCGAGGACGGCCTGTCGATGATCTACGGCTCGAGCCTGTCGTGGGCCTCGCCGACCAAGCCCGCGACGAAGGAGATCTATCCGTCGCGCGCGTTCGATCGCCTCGTCGGCGACGGCACGGGGCGCAAGCTCGATCGCAGCATTCTCGACGAGGTGCGACAGGACTCACAGAGCCTGCGGCCGAAGATCAGCCGAGGGGACAACGTCAAGCTGACGGAGTACTTCGAGTCGATCCGCGACATCGAGAAGCGCATCGAGCGCGCGTCGAAGGAGGAGCGGATCGAAGGCTGGCGGCCGACGCTGACGCAGCCCGACATGCCGCGTCCGAAGAACGAGCTGCCGCAGAACGTGCCCGACCACATGAAGCTGATGCTCGATCTGATCGTGCTCGCGTTCCAGATGGACAAGACGCGCATCGCGACGGTGATGCTCAACAACGACCTGTCGCAGATGAACTTCAAGTTCCTCGAAGGCGTACAGGGCGCGCTGCATCTCGACCTCACGCACAACGGCCACGCGCCGGACAAGGAAGCGATGTACCTGAAGACGAATCAGTTCCACATCGCTCAGTTCGCCTACCTGACGAAGCGGATGAAGGAAATCCCCGAAGGCGAGACGACGCTCCTCGACAACTCCATCCTGATGTGCACGTCGAGCCTCTTCGACGGCGACGCGCACGGCGCCGATCAGCTGCCGATTCTGATCACTGGCAAGGGCGGCGGGACGATCAAGGGGGGCCGCATCCTCGATTACCTGAACAAAGGGGACGAGAACCGCAAAGCCTGCAGCCTGCACCTCTCGATCATGGATCGCATGGGCGTGAAGCTCGATCGCTTCGGCGACGCCACGACGCGGTTGACGGATCTGTAGAGTTGTTTCAAGAGGTCGCGGTCGAGGGCGTGTGCCCGGGCTGCGACATCTCATCATCCGCAAGGACCGAATGCCCCGGCGAATCGTCTTTACTGCCTCGGCGATTGCTCTTTCCTCACTGACGTTCGCTCAGGATGCGAACGTGCACCGGCCGAACCTATCGAACGGGCATCGACCTGGTGCAGGTCGATGTATCGGTGCTCGACAAGGATCGCCGCCCGGTGATACGCACAGACGATGACATCGTCGACATCGGGGATCAAGGAGCAGCTTGATTGAAACGCACGGCGCTGTGGCTCGCTGTCATCGTCATCATCCTCGTCACCGGCCTCGCATTCGCCGAAATCCGTCGCGAGCGGTGGTATCGCAACACGCCAGAAGGACGGAGACAAGCGCTGCTCGAAGATTTGCAGCCCGTCGCGCTTGCCAACTGCGAGCTGAAACGATTCGGCGAATCGAATGACGGGGGATACCTGTTATGCGCGAACCTGCTCAAGGACGTGCAGGCGGCGTATTCCTACGGCATCTCCGGGTATGACGGGTGGGGTTGCGATATTTCGCGCCAGCTCAAGGTGAAGGTTCACGAATACGATTGCTTCAACGTGCAGCAGCCGGTGTGTCACGCTGGTGCGCTCATGTTCCATCCGGAGTGTGTGGCGGGAGGCCGATCGACCGACAGCGACGGACGCGTGTTCGATACGCCGGAGGCTCAGATTGCACGAAACGGAGACGCGGGGCGTCACCTTGTGTTCAAAATGGATGTGGAAGGTGCTGAGTGGGACACCTTCTTGAACACTCCCCAGTCAGTCCTCGATCAGATCGATCAGCTGGCCGTCGAGTTTCACGGCAACAACGAGCCGCGATTCCGTGAGGTCATTCAAAAACTCAAGCGGGATTTCTACATCGCCAACCTGCACTTCAATAACTACAGCTGCGCACGCAGCAATTGGCCATTTCCGGCCCGGGCGTACGAGGTGCTGTTCGTCAGCAAGCGTGTCGGCATTCTTGATCGCAACCACCGTGCTCAGTTCAGCCCGTTAAATGCTCCGAACAAGCCAACCGCGTACGACTGCCAATCCATCATCTGGGTCCCCTGGCTCCGCACCATTACCCATTAGCTCGGCGAGTTGCATGACCGCTGAGCAGCTGTCGGAGAGCGAGCGGGGTTCTGAATCAGGGATCTTCAGTAAACTCAGTGGCGCGACAGGCCGCTAATGCGGGCTATCCTCTCCACGACGAGTCGCTATTTTACCGGGACGCCGATGTTGGCGATCGTTTCCCCCTTAGTCGTCGATGGCACCGCGCGGATGAAGAGAACGACACCGCTTTCGGGCGCGTGCGCTTCTATGAGGACACGGCCGAGGTAATCGGTCACCGTCCCGACCTTCATGCCCTTCTGCACGTACGTGCCGCGCGCGACCTGCGCGCTGAAGATGCCGGTGGCCTCGCTGGTGATGCTCGCGACCCGCTCAATCCAGACCGGCGACTCCACGATCGACGGAGCGCCTGGCAACATCTTGAGATACCGCATCACGGAGAGACAGCCGTTTGTGAGCGCGTCGATGTCCTGAGGCTCGGTGGTGCCGGCGTGCCCGGCCTCCGCTGTGAGTGATGGCTTGCCGCGCGTGCTCGCGGTGTTCTCGAGATACCTAGAGGCGGCGGCGTCTTTGGGACGATCGGCGGAGATGATGATGTGGTCCAGGCCGAACGCCAGCAGCATCTCGCGCGACGTCGCGTCTTGCTTCTCATTGCCGGTCTTCGTCCAGGACCAGGTACGGACGCAGGTTCTCGTCGAGATCGCCGCCATGCAGGTCGATGAGGTGATCGGCCGGTTCGACGACCTGCTTCGTGATGAGGAACGACGCACGCTCGGTTTGCGTGCCGTCCATCCGGCCCGGATAGAAGCGATTCATGCTCTTCCCGTCCACCGGGTTGACGTGCGTAATCTTCTGCTCGAACGACGGCACGTTCACGAGCGGGACGAGAATCACCGTGCCCGAGACCGCGGACGCGTCGATCTGCTGAATCAGCCGCTCGACCGCGATGATAGAGGCGTATTCGGTCCCGTGCGCGCCGGACACGATGGCGAGCACCGGACCCGGCTTCGCGCCGTGCACGACGGCCACGGGAATCGTCAGCGACGGATCGATTCCGGCGGGCACCTGAATGGCCCCGAAGGCCTTCTGGCCGCGCGCCGCGGTCGCCGTGCCTACGGTGAACGACACGCGGTCCTGCGCGGATGCACCGGCACCGGTCGCCAACAGCATGACCAGCCCGAACTGAAATATGACGCGCATGCTTCTCTCCTCCAACGTTCCAAGTTCCAGCAGCGCAACCGCGAATCTCCGGCACTTAAAACGTTGGACCGTTAGACCTTTAGAACGCTGCGCCAGCACCACCCTCAACCCGCGCGCCGTCTCCCACAGGCCCAGGGCGGCGAACAAGCCGACTGCCGTGGCCGTGCTCGCCCAGACCGCGACCACGAGCATGAGGAGCCAGGCCCGCAGAATCGCGTGGACGATCCAACGCCAGCCCTTCCTCATGGCGGACCAATCCACCAATTTCCGCTGCCGTCGGCGAAATAATCCGCGTCTTTCGAGACCGCCGACTCACGCCCCTGCTTACTCGTATCGCAGCGCCACGATAGGATCCACGCGGGTCGCCCGGCGAGCCGGAATGTAGCAGACGAGCAGCGCGACGGTGATAAGGATGAGGGCGACGCCGCCAAACGTCACAGGATCGCGCGGCGTGACCTGGAAGAGCATGCTCGACAGCCATCGCGTCAACAGGAAAGCCGCTGCAAGTCCTATCAGCAGGCCGGACATCGCCAGGACCATGCCCTGGCGTACGACCATTCGCAGAACGTCGCTGCGCTGCGCACCAAGTGCCATACGGACGCCAATTTCCTGCGTGCGCCGTGAAACCGACGTCGCGAGCACGCCGCCGATCCCAATCGCCGCGAGGAGCAGGGCTATCGCCGCAAAGCTGCCCAAAAGGACAGTGTTGAAGCGCTGTGGGCCGGTCGACGCGCTCACGACCTCCGTCATCGTCTTGAGCTCCGTCACCGGCAGAGATGCATCGAGCTCTCGTATCTGCGCGCGAACAGACGCCGCGATGGATTCCGGGTCCAAGGTCGTCCGGGCCATAATCTTCAATGATCGCAACGCCCCGACGATGTTTTCCGCGATGAACGCGTCGTCGAGTTGCAGCCATGGCTGGTACGTCTGCTGGAGCGTTTCGGTATTGAGCGGCCCCTGCTTGACGTCGCCGACGACACCAGCAATCCGCATCCACGGGCCGTGATTGCGGGCGCCACCCCAGGCGATCCGCTGCCCGACCGGGTCCTGTCCAGGCCAGAATCGGCGGGCCATCGTCTCGTTGATCACGACCACGCGTTCAGATCCTGCCGAATCCTGCGGACCCAGGAAGCGGCCGCGCTTGAGGGCAATCCCCATCGTTTCGAAGTAGCGGCCGACAATCCAGTCGTGAGCGACAAGGTGAGGTACGTCTGCCGACGCCAAAGGCTGCGCCTCGATTGTAAAGCTGCGGCGCTCGCGTATCGAGAGGGGGAGGCTGGTCGACGCTCCAGACGCGCTGACACCCGGGAAAGTGTCGACGCGTTCGAGGAGACGCTGGTAGAACGCACGGATCCCAGCACCATTGGGGTAGGCGGCGGCGGGCAGACTTGTTGCCAGCGTGAGAACATGATCCGCACGGAAGCCGGGATCGATGGCCATGAGGCGCGAAAAGCTCCTGATGAGAAGGCCGCCCGCCACAAGCAGAACGACCGCGAACGTAAATTGCGCGGTGACCAGCGTGCCGAACACTCGACGCTGACGAATCCCGGACATACCTCCGCGTCCCCCCTCCTTCAACGATTCTCCAGTCCTCCCGCGCGCGGATTCCCACGCCGGAAGGACGCCACACAGAATGGCCGTCAGAACCGATATGCCGAATGAGAAGAGTAGAACGCGCGCGTCGAGACCAATCTCGCTGGTCCGCGGAATCGTCGGTGGAGCGAGGCTCACGAGGATGCCCGTCGCCCACCAGGCAAGCAGGATTCCGAACGTGCCTCCACAGAGCGCCAGCACGCACGTTTCGACGAGCACCTGCCGGACAATGCGGCCAGGTCCCGCCCCAAGCGCCGCGCGGACGGCCATTTCGCGCTCCCTGGTGGCTGCCCGCGTGAGCATCAGATTTGCGATGTCCGCGCATGCGATGAGCAACACGACCGCAATCGCAGCGAGCAGCACGTACAGCGTCGTTTGAATCCGGCCGACAGTCTCGTCGCGAATCGGCGTGACGGAGGCCGACAATTCCATCTGCCGCAGGTTCGCGGGATACACCTCCTGTACCACCTGTCGAATGGCGGTTCTTGCCTCAGCATCAGCTTTCGACGCGTCGACCCCACGCTTTAGCCTGGCGATCACGCTGCTGTTGTACATGCTGGCGAAAGCGCTGAGCTCTTGATCGGTATAACTGATCGGCACGTAGAGATCCGCAGGCTTGTTGTTGAGAGAAGGGCCGCGGTTGGGAAACACGAAGCCCCGCGGCATGACACCGACAATGGTGTACGCGCTGCGATCGAGCAGGACGGACCGGCCGAGCACGCCTGGATCACCGCCGAACTTGCGGCGCCACAAGGCGTCATTGAGCACGACAACAGGACGCCGGCCGGCGTCCTCATCGTGCGTGAACGCGCGCCCGAGGGCCGGCTGCACGCCAAGCGCATCAAAGAGCGATGCCGACGCGCGCGCTCCCGTCACGCGATCCGGTTGATCGATTCCTGACAGCTCGAACTCCTTGTTTGCGTACGCTGCGATCGCGTCAAAACTCCGCGTACGCTGGTCGAATCCGACAAAGTCGGGGGCAGAGAATCCGATAGGAGTGGCAACGGATCTCGGCATGCCCTCATATACCAGCACGAGGCGCTCGGGTTCTGGGTACGGTAAGGCGCGGAGCAGCACGGCATTGACGACGCCGAAAATCGCCGTCGTCGCGCCGATGGAGACGGCAAGCGTCGCGACGACCACGAGACTAAAGCCAGGAGCACGACGCATTCCCCGCGCGGCATAACGAACGTCCTGCATGAAGCTGCCCATTTGTGTCTCTCCTCGCGCGTGTGGCGGAAGGTGCAGCGCCGCAATGCGACGCGCATGCCGGAGGTCGGCGCGCATGGCGAAGGACGACGCAAGTGCATCGACGAACAATCGAAACCACGCGTACGGCACACCGGCTGCACCCAGGCGTCGGCGCTCGCGCTCGAGGCACGCTGTCCACGCTAGATCCAGCTCCTTCCACCTGTGCCGGCGCACGTGTTTCGGGAAGAGCGCGAAAAGGAACCGGCGCATCATGTCCTGATTAGCTTCTTCTGACGGGCAGCCTCGACAAATCCCATGAGGTGCTCGGCCTCGCGCGCGCACGCCCGGCGACCGAGCGGGGTGATCCGATAGAAGCGTGGCCGTCCCCCGCCGGCCTCGGCATCCCGGGGCGCCTCGACCTCCACGACTAAGCCCTCGTCAGCCAGCCGCCCCAGATTCCGGTACAACATCCCCGGCCACAACCGCATGCGCCCGTGAGTACGTTCGAGAACCTCGTTCATGACTCCGAGACCATGCAGGTCGTGATCGGCTAGCGCCAACAGAATCTGGAACCAGTGTGGCTGAAGAGCAGGCGGGTCAGCGGTCGCTGCCATGTTTATCTCGAAGAGTGTATACACTTACAGAGACAAACATGGCAAGCGAAATTGGGCCATGATGGCGGACGATGAGCCACCCTTCTGCGCTTCGACGCATTACAAAAAACACTGATGGCTCTGGCGCTACGGAACTGGGAAATCGCGAGTTACGGGCTGTTCGTGTACACGGCGATCCTGGCCGCGATCCTTCGCGGTCTTGCGCCGGCCATCCGCGTGCGCGCTTTCGCGGGATCTCCGGCCGGGCTCGTCGTCACCGCCGCGTCAGCTCTCGCGCCGTCGAGTGTGTTGCTGCACGGGTGGCTGCTTCCGCCGCTGCTTCTTCTGCTGGCCTATTGGACGAGCGGCCTCCTGTTACCGCGCCAATGCCGCGCGCCGAGCAGGCCTTGCGTCAGATCGGTCGCGTCTGTCGGAGAGCGAGCGGGGTTCTGATAAGGGATCTTCAGCAAACTCAGTGGCGCGACAGGCCGCTAATGCGGCCTGCTACCCCAAAGATTCGAAGAAGCGAAGATCCGAAGGAGAACGGAGTTTACGTGGGTGAAGGACAGGCGTGCATGGCTCGCCCTTCACCGCGTGAAGCGCGGTCGGGTCAGTGCGCGTGGCTAAAATCTCCGCCAGTCCCTCTTCCTTCTCGGCTGCCTCGGCGATCTCCGCGCGAGATCGGTTTTCTTCGGCCAGCTCTGCGCAAGTCGGCGTGCGATCTTCGGGCTAGACGAAGCGGAGCAGGTTATGAAACCTGATCTACTCAGAACGCAAACCGGAACGCCAGCTGCATGACCCTCGCGTCGCCCGACAGGCTGCTGATCGTCCCGATCGTGGTCGCATCCGAGACGTTCCGGTTCGGCAGACCGAAGTTGGTCGTGTTGAACAGGTTGAACACGTCCCACCGCAACGTCGCTGTATAGCGGCCGCTGAACTTGATCAGCCGCTGCAGGGTCATGTCGTAGCTCTGGTAGCCGGGACCTCGCAGGCGGTTCCTCAACTCGTTGCCGAAGACGCCGGACGGCACGGCCTGGAACGCGGCGGGGTTGAACCACTGATCGACGGTCTTCGCTCCGTCGGGATCACCAACGAGATTTGGAAGGCCGGTCATGTTGGTGCCGACGTTGTTGCCGCTCTGGTTGACGGTGAACGGCCGGCCCGATCGCCACGCGTAAACACCGGAATACACCCAGTCGCGTGCAAAGACGTTCTCGCCAAGCGGCAGGTTGATGACGAAGTTCGCGGCGAGGCGATGACGGACGTCGTAGTCGCTGGGGCCGTACCAGGCGCTGAAGTCGCGGGCGTTCTGCGGGAACGCGTTCGACCCCTGCGTCGTCAGCTGCTCGGACGTGTTGTCCTTCGAATCGCCAAGCGTGTACGAGACGCCAAACGCATAGCCTTTCGAGAACCGCTTCTCGAGCCCCGTGTCGATGCCCTTGTACTCCGACTTGCCATTCTGCTCGCGCCACTCGATGAAACCAAAGTTGGGATACGGCGCCGCGCCCAGCGCGTTGTTCGCGCCCGGCGCATTCGGCAGCGGCTGGTTCAGGTTGACCAGCGACGCCAGATTCGATCCGCGGGTGTAGACGAAGTCGGCGGTCGCGATCATGCCCTGCGCGAGCTCGCGCTGGAACCCGAAGCTGGCCTGGTTGATGGTCGTCTTTGGCGCGTCGTTGTTGACCGCGCGGATGCGCAGCCGGCGCAGCTGGCCGTTCGCCGGATTCAGGTCGGGTACGGTGAGGAACGCATCGGACGGCATCCCCTGCTTCAGGAAGAAGACCGGCGACCCGGACGTCTGCGTCACGCTGTTGTTGACGAGCCCTGGCACGTTCAGCGCGAGCTGATCTTCGCTGCCGACGCGATCGAACAGGTTGTAGAAGATGCCCCAGCCGCCGCGCACGATCGTTTTGTCGTTCAGCCGGTAGACGACGCCGATACGCGGCGCGAAGTTGTTCGTGTCGGACTTCACGAGGCCGCGCTCGTGCAGCGAGCCGTCGCTGGCGTAGATCAGCGACCCGGTCCCGGACGGATCGAAGTTCGTCTGGTGGTTGTTCGCCTCGAGCGCCGGGGTGATGAAGTCGTAGCGCAGGCCGAGATTCAACGTGAGGTGTCCGTTCACCTTCCAGTCATCCTGCGCGAACGCCATCGTCGCCCAGTGCCGCTGATCGACCACCCAGACGTTCGACAGCTGAAGGTCAGAGACGTAACCGAGCAGGAAGTCCGCCATGGGATTGCCGGTGAAGGCATTTCGGAATCGCAGCGCGCCCCGCGTCGCGGGGATGTCCATGTACTGGTTCTTCATCGGCGCAATGATGTCGGCGCCGACCTTCAGCGCGTGGTTGCCGCGCAGCGACGACAGCGTGTCGAGGTACTCGAACTGATCGGTGTGCTGGAACTTCGGCAGGAAGTCCGGCGAGCCGAGACGGCCGAGGCCCGAGCCGCCAAAGAAGCCGTCGATGGTGATGCCCGGGAAGCCGCCCGCAACCAGTGGGTCGGTGATCATGCCGGGGATCTGCGCGTTGGCCGGTGGGGTCAGGCCGAACGCCTGGTGCACGGCGTCCGCGCGCGAACGCGACCACGACACGCGCGCCTCGTTCACCATCGTCGACGACAGCACTCGGGTCCAGCCGCCGACGAACGCGTTGGTGTCGATGGTCTGATTGCCGAACGCGGAGGTACCGGTGCCGTCGATGACGCCGCCGAATGCGCCCGGGATTTCCCGATCGCGGGTCGAGTAGATGTAGCGGCCGAAGAGACTGTTTTTCGCGTTGGGCCGCCAGTCGCTGCGGAGGAGCAGCCGGTCGGAGTCGTCGATCAGGTTGGCCGTGCGGAAGAAGTTGTTGGCGCCCGGCTGATTGGGGAGCGGTACCAGCGCGATGATCGAGGCCGCATAGGGATCGATCCGGCTGGCCGGAATCGTGTTGTTGTCGAAGTTCAGGCCAGTGGTTGGATCCTTGATGGGCGTGGTGAAGATCCCCGCGCGCTGATCGGCGGTTGGGACGCTGGTGAGCCGGGTCACACCGCGGGTGATGCGTGTCCCCTCGTAGTCGGCGAAGAAGAAGGCGTGGTCCCTGATGAGCGGGCCGCCGAGGTTGCCGCCGTACTGGTTCTGCTTGTTGTCCGGTTTTGCGGCGTTGGCGCGCTTCGAGAAGAAATCGATCGAATCCATCGCCTGGTTGCGGAAATACTCATACGCGGTTCCGTGCACGCTGTTGGTCCCGGACTTCGTCGAGACGCTGACCGCGGCGCCCGGCGATCGGCCGTACTCCGCCGCGTACGGGCTGGTGACGACCTTGAACTCCTGGATCGCATCCACCGACGGACGCGAGACCTGCGTAGTCAACTCCTGGACGTTTTCGGAGATGCTGTTGTTGTCCACGCCGTCGAGCAGGAAGTTGTTCTGCAGCGCGCGGGCACCGTGGACGTTGATGCCGCCGGTGCGTCCGAAAGAAGTGCCGCCGCCCTGCTCGGTGTAGCGATCGCCCTGCACCCCTGGCACCAGAGCGAGCAGGTCGTCCCAGTTGCGGATCGCGAGCGGAAGGTTGGACACCTGGAATTGCGGAATCACGGTACCGAGCGTGGCGTCGTTCGAGTTCAGCAACTGCGTTGTCTCGCCGACGGTGACGGTCTCGCTGACGGCGCCGACTTGGAGAGTGGCATCCACACGTGCCCGCTGGCCGACTTCCAGCGTGACCACCTGCGACACCTTCTTGAACCCGGTCAGTTCCACGTCGACCTGATACTTCCCTGGAATCAGGTTGACCAGAAGATACGACCCCGTCTCCGTCGTCGGCTGCCGGATGGCGACGTTGGTCGCCAGGTTGGTGATCGTCACCGTGGCGCCGGGGATAACCGCGCCACCGCTATCGGTGATTGTGCCCGTGATCGTTGCCCGGTCGACCTGGGCGGACGCCACGCTCGAAAGCGCCAATGTCAACAGCGCCACGACGGTCAGAACTCTTCTCATTGGGTTTTTCTCCTCACCCTGAAATCGCACGGATACCTCACGCTATGGCGCGAACGGCGAGGATGTCAATGTGCAACATATACTTTGTCGTGACCTTATTGGAGGCGAAGATGATTTCCACGCAATGCGCCCGTCTCGGCTTGGCGGCGTTCGCCGCCGCCGCAACTGCGATTCTTCTGCACGCCGCGCAAGCGGACACGCTTTCTGCGACCGGCGGTGACGTCACCATCCTGCCTATCAACCATGCCACGCTCCAGCTGCGCCACGGCACGCACGTGATCGATGTCGACCCGGTGGCACAGGCCAGCTTCGCCGGTCTCGCCGCGCCCGACATCATTCTGATCACCGATATTCATGGCGACCATCTGGACCCTGCGACCATCGGCAAGCTGAAGGCACCCACGACGGCGGTGATTGCACCGGCCGCCGCGGCGGCGAAGATCGAGGGGGCGACGGTAATGGCGAACGGGGACAAAAAGGACGTGAAGGGTGTCAGCATCGAAGCAGTGCCGATGTACAACCTGACGCGCGGACCGTCAGCCGGGAGCCTGTATCACGACAAAGGGCGTGGCAACGGATACATCCTGTCGCTCGGCGGCCGGCGGATTTACATCGCCGGCGACACGGAGTGCACGCCGGAGATGAAAGGACTCACCGGGATTGATGTCGCGTTTGTGCCGATGAACCTTCCGTACACGATGCCGTCCGCGGAAGCGGCCGAGTGCGTGAAGGCTTTCAAGCCAAAGATTGTCTATCCCTATCACTACCGCGGGCAGAAGCCGGAGGAATTCGCCGCTGCCCTGAAGGACACCGGCATCGACGTGCGGATTCGCGACTGGTATCAGACGGGGAAATAGGCGGCACGTCGGATGCAACCCAACCGTGCATGACACGGCGCGACCGCGATGTCGGTCTTCCGTCTCGTCATCGGTCAGGCGCATGGCGCCGGTGGATGCGCTGCGGAGCAACTCGTGATCAGTCCCTGTGCGCAAACAACGACAGCCGCCGCCAAGATCAAACAGGAGTAAGTGAGAAACGGAGAAGGCGTGTTCTTTCCGGCCATGGCACCGGTTCGAGTTTCCGTTGCTTGATTTGTACTAATGTACTAGTATAATAAGCCTATGCAGTGCGGAGCCCGCGCCCGACGAATAGAGCGAGGAGGCCAATGGACAGCCTTTGGCAGGACCTGCGGCAAGCGATGCGGCACGTGCATCGATCGCCCGGATTCGCGGCAACGATTGCGCTGACCCTCGCGCTGGGTATCGGCGCGAACGTCGCGATCTTCGCGGTCATTAACGGTCTGCTGCTGCGTTCACTGCCTGTGACCGATCCGAATCGGCTGGTGACGATTTCATCGGATGCAGCGATCGCTCACGGCTATCAGGGGGGCTGGACGTTCGCCATGTGGGAGGCGCTGCAGCCACACGCGGATCTGTTCGCAGGCGTCCTGGCCTGGACGCCGGCACGATTCGATCTGGCGCCGAGTGGTGAACGCCAGATCGTGGAAGGGCTGTTTGCGAGCGGCGGGTACTTCGAGACGCTCGGCGTATCTGCGATTCTCGGCCGCACGTTCACGGCCGCCGACGATCGCCCGGGCGGGGGCGCAGAGGGGCCGATCGCCGTGATCAGCCACCGCTTCTGGCAACGTCGTTTCGGCGGGGCCGCCAGCGTTGTCGGCGGGCGGCTCGTCGTGGACGGCATCCCCGTCACAATTATTGGCGTGACGCCTCCGGAGTTCTTTGGCGTCGACGTTGGCCGCGCGTTCGACGTGGCGTTGCCGCTCGAAACAGAACCGCTGATTCACACCAATCGCTCGATCCTGCGGAGCTCGCGATTGGTTGTGATGCTCCGTCTCAAGCTGGCCCAGTCGATCGCAGTGGGCACGGCAACGCTCCGCACCCTCCAGCCGGCGATTCTCGGCGTGACGCCGGAGACACTGTCGACGGTCAGGCCGCCGCAGAACCGAGAACCGTTCACGCTCGTGTCTGCCGCAGGCGGGACGTCACTGCCCGTTCGAGGTCCGGCCGGGCTGCGGCAGTCCTATACGCGCCCACTCCTGACACTCCTCATTGTGGTGCTGCTCGTACTCGCGATCGCGTGCGTCAATATCGCGAACCTGATGCTCGCGCGCGCCACGGCGCGGCGGCACGAGCTCAGCGTGCGGGTCGCGCTCGGCGCATCGCGGACACGCCTGGCCCGTCAGCTGCTGATGGAGAGCCTCGTGCTTGCTGCGCTTGGGGCGATCGGAGCCGCCGCGATCGCAGGATGGGGCAGTCACGCCCTGGTTGCACAGCTTTCGACCGCGGCCGATCGTATCGTGCTGGATCTGTCGTTCGACTGGCGAACCCTGGCATTCATCGCGGGCGTCGCCGTCGCGACGGTCGGCGTCTTCGGAACGGCGCCGGCCTTCCGTGCGACGCGCGCCGCATCGCGAGACGTGATCGAGATGCAGGGGCGCGCCGCGTTGCGGCACACGGCTGGCGGAGGCGGCGTCGCGACCCTCTCGGGATGCCTCGCCATCGTACAGATCGCGCTGTCGCTGACGCTCGTGATTGCCGCCGCGCTCTTCGTGCGTTCGTTCGAACGGCTCTCGCACGTCCCTTTGGGGTTCGATCCGGATCGCGTCCTGATCGTGAACGTCGACACGGCGCGGGCCCGCGCGGAGCCCGATCGGACGCGTCTGTATCAGCGCATTGTGGATGCGGCGCGCAGCGTGCCGGGCGTCGCCCACGCCGGAGCATCGATCTGGACCCCGGTGGATGGCGGCATGCGGATGGGCGACTCGCAGACTCGCGCGGAGTTCAACTTCGTGACCGCCGGGTGGTTTGCGGCGTACGGCACCGCCGTCCGGATTGGCCGCGATTTCACCGAACACGACACGGCCGAAGCGTCGCCAGTCGTCGTCGTGAACCAGGCATTCGTGCGCGCCCTCCTGCCGGGACGGTTGCCTGTTGGCGAGACCATCCCGTATCCGCGATCGCCACGAGGCGAGGTGCAGCGCACGATCGTTGGCGTCGTGGACGATGCGGTGTTCGATTCGCAGCGGGAAGGGATCCAGCCGATCGTGTACTTGCCGATAGCGCAGGCACTCGACGAAGGACCAAACAGTCCCGCCGAGATCAGCGTCGGCGTACGCCCAGCCGCGGGATCGCCGATGCAGCTTGCGCGGAGCGTAGGCGCGGCGGTGACCGGCGTCGATCCTGGCCTGTCTTACACGTTCCGTCTGCTGATCGGATCACGTGGACGCGTCTGTCCGGCAAGAGCGGATCGTGGCGATCCTCTCCGGATTGTTCGGCGGGCTGGCAGTGCTCATTGCTGCGCTGGGGCTTTACGGCGTGACGTCGTACACCGTGAACCGGCGGTTCACCGAAATCGGGATCCGCATGGCGCTCGGCGCGCAGCGGGCGCAGGTGCTCGGACTGATTCTCGGGCAGAGCCTCAGACTCACCGCGATCGGCATTGGCCTCGGTCTGGCAATCGCTTCCGCGCTGACGCGCTATGTCCGCGAGATACTCTTCGGCCTGACGCCACTCGATCCAGGGACCTTCGCTGGGGTCGCGGCGCTGTTCGCCCTCGTCGCCACGGCCGCGGCATGGATCCCGGCGCATCGCGCCACCCGAGTCGACCCGCTCGTCGCGCTCCGCAGCGAGTGACGAAAGGGTTGCGCGGCTCTCGCGCCGTCAGTGATGGCGTTCGCAAAGACACTGCGACTCGCGACTCGCGGCTCGCGATCCGGATCATGGATTTGGCGGGCGACGAACCAGGGATTCGGCAATTCGATCGAGGATTCAACGATTCGGGGATTCTGGGATCCGAGGATCGCATTCGCGATTCGCGATTAGTGATCAGTGATCAGGGATTAATCGACCGGATACAGCAGCACCTTCAGCGCGCCGCGGTCCGCGACCATATCGAATGCGCGCTGCCACTCGGTGATGGGCAGCGTCGTCGACACCATGGCATCGAGGCGCACTCTTCCCTGCGCGAAAATGTTCATCATCCGCGACCACGTTCGGCGGTGTAGGTGATCGAGCCCCGGACGGTGAGCTGCTTGTAGAAGACCTGGTCCATCGGGAACTGAATCTCACGACCGCAGATCCCAACTTGCGTGTAGCGGCCCATCGGCCGCAGCGCGTCCAGACAGCCGCGCACCGAGTCGGGATGTCCTGAGCATTCGAGGGCGACGTCTGCGCCAACGTCCTTCGTGATTTCACGCACCGCGCCGCCCAGGGCACGCTCGCCGACGTTGACGATGTGCGCTGCCCCGAAACGCCGGGCAGCCGACAGGCGCTCGGCGTCACCTGGCGTGCCCGCGACAATCGTCTGAATGCCTTCAGCGACCAGCAGCTTCACGCACAAAAGGCCAATCGGTCCCGGTCCAGACACGACGGCCGTTTCGCCGAGTCGCACTTGCGTAATCTCCGTCACCGCCTGTACGACCGCGGCAAATGGCTCGCTGAGCGCGCCCGCCTCCAGCGACATGCCGTCCGGGAGGCGGTACAACTGGTCGGGGCGTACCACCAGGTAGCGTGTGAACGCGCCGTCAACGCCATGTCCCATTCCGCGCCGCTGCGAACAGAAAATGAAGTACCCCGAGCGGCAGTACGCGCATCGTCCGCAGGTGACGGCCGTCGCCCCGAGCACCGTGACCGGGTCGCCGACCGCGACACCAGTCACGCCGACGCCCACCTCACTTACTGTTCCCGCGCATTCATGGCCGAGGATCACCGGAGGGTAGTTCCGAAACGTGTCGTGCAGGACGTGCAGGTCGGTTCCGCACACTCCGCAGAAGGCGACCTGCACCTTGACGAGCCCCGGACCGCATGCCGGCTCCTTGACGTCGCGCACGTCGATGTTGCCGGCCCCGGATGCGGTACTTGACCACCGCTTTCATGCGGCTGCCTGGCTGACTTGCGTGCCGACGCGCGCCTTCGAACGGAAGAAGAAGAGGACGAGCAACGTGATCACGAACGACATCGCCGCCGAGCTCAACCAGAACGACGACCAGTTGCGGACGACGCCAGTGGCGGTCGTTGTGGAGAAGTAGTCGAGGATGCCTCCGGAGAGCAGCGAGCCGATCAGCATGCCGATGCCGTAGGTTACGAACGTGATGAAGCCCTGGGCGGTGCTGCGCAGATGCGCCGGCGCCGCCTGGTCGGTATAGAGCTGTCCGGCGACGAAGAAGAAGTCGTAGCAGACGCCGTGCAGAAGGATGGCGATGTAGAACATCCACATGCCCGGCGCCAGGATTGCCGAGCGCCAGGAGCGCGTAGCGGATCGCCCAGGCGGAAAGGCCGAGGAGCAGGATGCCGCGCACGTTGAGCAACCGGAACGCCAGCGGCATGGCGAGCATCATGACCACTTCCGACATCTGCCCGAGCGTCATCTTGCCGGCGGCGTTCACGACCCCGACATCGTTGAGATAGGGATTGGTGAACGAGTAGTAAAAGGTCAAGCGGGATGCACGCCAAGATCGATGCGATCACGAAGACCAGGTATGACCGATCCTTGAGCATCGCCAGCGCGTCGAGCCCGAGAATGCGGCTGAGGGTCACCTGCTGGCCGCGCGCCGGCGGCGGCGTGTGGGGCAATGCCGCGAGACTGTAGAGGCACATCACCGACGCACGCGCCCGCCGCGATGAGGAACGGCGTGGTCATCGCTTCGACCGCCATGAATCCGATCGACGAGATTCACGGCAATCCAGCCAAGCGTGCCCATCACGCGAATCGGCGGGAAATCACGCCCGGGATTCGTCACTTGCTGCATCGCGATCGAGTTCGACAGCGCGATCGTGGGGAAGTAGCAGAGACAGAAGGCGAGCAGCAGTCCGAACACGCCCGGAAACGTCGTGACGCGACTCAAGCAGAATCATGCACACGCGCCGAGCGCATAGAGCACCGCCATGACCCGCTCGGTGGAAAAGAACCGATCCGCGACGAGGCCGACAAAGAACGGCGACACGAGACACGCGATTGAGACGGTGCTGAACGCGGCGCCAGCCTCGGTTCCCGAGAAATGCAACGTGCTTGTCAGGTAGGTATTCAGCGTGACGTACCAGGATCCCCAGATGACGTACTGCAGGAACATCATGGTCCCGAGGCGAGTCTTGACGAATCCCATGAGGGTTACGTCTCCTTTCCAAAGATGACGCTGGTGCGCGGTGCATCATGCCACAAGGCCATTGCTGAGTGCTGAATGTTGATTGCTGAATGGCTGGCCCCATCAATCAGCAATCGACAATCAAAAATCGGCAATTCTGCACTATGCTCCCGTGCCATGACGGACATCGCGAGGATTCTTTCGTCTGGACGGCAAAGTCGCACTTGTGACTGGCGGATACGGTGGCATCGGCTCCGCGGTCTGCCGAAGTCTTGCCTCGGCGGGCGCGCGGGTAGCCGTCGCCGGCCGTGACGCCGAGAAGGCGACGGCCTGCGCCAGGAATTCGGGATACCGCTGGTGAGGCGGAAGCCGCAGTCTTCGATGCGCTCAGTGCGACCGATACGCGCCGGATGGTGGACGAAGTGGCGGCGCGATGGGGCCGGCTGGACATCCTCGTGAACACGGTCGGTGGCAATCAGCGGGCGGAGCTGGCAGACGAAGTGACCGAAGAAGGATTCGAGCCACGTCATGCGGCTGAACCTGACGAGCGCGATGTTTCAGTCGCAGGCCTCGGCGCGGCACATGATTGCGGGGGCCGTGGTGGAAAGCAGGTCCATATCGGCTCGGTGCGGAGCTCTGCTCGCGCTTCGGGGCAAAGGCTTTTCGGCGTATTGCGCCTCCAAGGGCGGTCTGGCGATTCTCTGCAAGCAGCTCGCGGCAGAGTGGGCGCCGCACAACATCACCGTCAACATGATCTCCCCGACGTTCGTGCGCACGCCGCAGGGTGAGCGATTCCTGACCGACCCGGCGTTCTATCAAAGCGTGGTCGGACGCATTCCGCTTGGCCGGATCGGTGAAACGGATGACGTCGTTGGCGCGGTGCTGTTCTTCGTATCGCCAGCCTCGAATTTCGTCACCGGACAGACGTTGTATCTCGATGGCGGCATCACCGCCACGCAGTAGCGCTTGCGCGCGCGAACGTCGAGCCATATGTTGACGCGCAGAATCATGTGACGCTGCCGTAGCGCAGCCCTTCAATTGGGCTGCCTCACGCGGGGCAGCGGCTGAGGCACTGCGATACGGCGATCCACTGGGAGGCTTCTTTTATGCCGCCAGAAGCTGATCGATCTGAGCATGCCCGTCCACAACGATATGGTTGTCTTCCCCAGAGTCGTTCGACCGGCGCTCGTCATGTATGAAACCTGGCAGCAGTTTGCCGAACGCGTCGGCGCCGCGAAGTACGGCGCGACCTCGCTGACAGCCAGCTACATGGTCGTGCTCGGCGATCACGTCGGCACGCACATCGATTCCCTCCGGCATCTGCGCGAACAGGGCCCGGGAGCCGAGGCGATTCCGCTCGACTATTGCTTCGGTGATGGTGTCTGCCTCGACTTTCCGCCATCTTCCGAAGGGCGCGGGTATTTCGGTCAAGGACGCGCAGGCTGCGCTCGCCGAAGATCAACTACACACTGAAGCCTCTCGATATCGTCCTCATTCACACTGGCGCCGGGAAGATTCAGGATAGCGATGCCTACATCACCGATCAGGTCGGCATGACCGCGGAGGCAACTCACTGGATGCTCGATCAGGGCATCAAGGTGATGGGGATTGACGCAATCACGTTCGACCCGCCGGTCTGGGCGATGTTCGAGCGGAAGCAGTTCTGGGAAGCCCACCGCGTCATGTGTGAGCGCGAGTACTACCACCTGGAGAACATGACGAACCTGGATCAGCTGCCCGGCCACGGCTTCAAGCTGGCGGTCTTCCCTGTCAAATGGGTCAACACCACCGCGGCCCCGGTGCGCGCGGTGGCAATCATGGACTGAGCCGACATGGCAACCGTCGTCGTACTCGGCGCGCTCGACACCAAGGGAGAGGAAGTTCGGTTCCTGGCCCGGCAGATCGAGGATCGCGGACACAAGGTTCTCGTGGTCGACGCCGGGGTACTCGGCGAGCCAGCATTTGCTCCCTTCGTTACCCGCGACGAGGTTGCGACGGCTGCGGGTGCGTCGCTCGCGACACTCATTTCTGAAGCCGATCGCGGTCGCGCAGTCACTGCGATGAGCCGCGGGGCGAGCGTCATCGTGCAGCGCATGCTCGAGCAGAGGAGAGCTCGACGCCGTCATCGCCATGGGCGGCGGCGCAGGCACCTCAATCGGGACCGCGGCGATGCGTGCGCTGCCGCTCGGCATTCCGAAGGTCATGGTGTCGACCCTCGCCAGCGGCGATGTTCGCGGCTTTGTCGGGGTGAAAGACATCACGATGATCCCGACGATCGTCGACATCAGCGGCCTGAATCGCATCAGCCGGACCGTGTTCACCCGGGCGGCAGGGGCGATCTGCGGGATGGTGGAGTCATCCGTGCCGCCAGCCGAGGACAAGCCCATCATCGTCGCGTCGATGTTCGGCAATACCACGCCATGCGTCGAAGCGGCCCGCGCGATCCTCGAGAAGGCCGGTTTCGAGGTCCTGGTGTTCCATGCGACGGGCAGTGGCGGCCAGACGATGGAGAGTCTGATCGAAGCGCGGCAGGTTGCTGGAGTGCTGGACGTGACGACCACGGAGTGGGCCGACGAGCTTGTCGGAGGGGTGATGTCAGCCGGACCGACACGGCTCGAGGCGGCCGCGAAGACCGGCACACCGGCGGTCGTCGCGCCCGGCTGTCTCGACATGGTCAATTTCTGGGGGCCAGAAACGATTCCGGAACGGCTGGCGGGTCGTCGGCTCTATCGGCACAACGAGAAACAAACGCTCGTTCGCACGACGCCCGAGGAGAACGACGAGCTCGGCCGAATCATCGCGGGCAAATTGAATGCGTCGACGGGACCGGTCGAGGTCTTTCTTTCCGCTTCGCGGTATTTCGGTGATTTCAGCGGCCGGGAAACCGTACCATTGGCCGGAGGCGGATACAGCGCTGCTCGAGTCCCTCCAGAAGAACCTGAGAAAGGAATTCCGGTGCACGCGATGGACTGTCACATCAACGACGCGCCGTTTGCCGAGGCGATGGCGAAAGGGTTGCTGGCGATGTGCTCACAGGTGCGAGCTCAATGATGGAATCATCGCCGCTCCTCGACGCTGCGCGCAACTGGGTCATCGAGTGCTACCCGTACAATCGGCATCATCTTCTGAAGGCGCTGGAATGGCTCGATCGCGTCGCGCCGCATTCTACAGAAGCGGTGCGCCTCGCGACGTTGACGCATGACATGGAGCGTGCATTTCCGGGTCCCGATCAACCGATGATCAAGACTTTGAGCGATCCGGAGTACGAACGCCAACATTCACTTCGCAGCGCGCGGATCGTTGGGGCGTGGTTGCGCGAGCATCATGCGAACGAGGCGCTCGTTGAGCACGTTGAGGCCCTGATTGTTGCCCACGAGTTCGGCGGCTGGCCTGAGGCGGATCTGGTGCAAGCGGCCGACAGCCTGAGTTTTCTCGAAACGAACATCGAGCTGTTCCTCGGGTTCGTTCGAAGCGGAAAGCACCCCGCGGACGAAGTGCGCAAGAAGTTCAATTCGATGTTCGGCCGCATTCAAATACCGCGGCTCAAGCAGCTGGCGCAGCCGCTGCTCGATCAGGCGCTCCAGCAGCTTGATGCGGTCGAGCGGTCGGCTCAGGGCACGCCTGACTGAGTTCACTGCGGAGCCCATTGCTTGCGCCCGTTCGCCTATCTGCGTCCCACAACCCTCGATCAGACGATTGCCGCCCTGGCTGATCCCGGCGCCAAGCCTTACTTGCTCGCTGGGGGGACCGACCTGATCGTCCGGCTGAGAAGAGGTCACCTCCGGCCGACAATCGTGATCGATACGAAGGGCGTCCGCGATCTGCACGCCGAGATTGTGGCTATCGACGACGGGTTGAGGTTCGGCGCACGTGTCACGATGACATCCATCATCCGGGACGCCCGTGTGCGCGAGCACTTCCAGGCGCTTGTCGAAGCCGCGTCGGTCGTGGGCTCGGTGCAGATCCGCAACCGCGCCACGCTCACCGGCAATATCTGCAATGCGTCTCCAGCCGCAGATACGGTGCCAGCACTGCTCGTTTACGGCGCCATCGCGAATGTTGTCGGACCGTCAGGATGGCGCACGGCTCCGTTGTCGGAGTTTTTCACCGGCCCCGGCCGCACGGTGCTGACGCGCGGCGAGATTCTCGAGTCCGTCGATCTGCCATATCCGGAAGTACAGGTTGGCGCCGCATTTGGGCGGATCACGCGTCGTCGGGGCGTGGATCTCGCGACGATCAACCTGTGCGGGCTGATTGCCTCTGACGGGACGGCCCGTTTTGCATTCGGCGCGGTGGGCCCTACGCCGTTTGTCGCGACCGATGATTCAGGGGCGCTGGCGACCCATGGGACCGGCACCGCCGCGAGAGCGGCCGCGCTGCGTGCGTTGTTCTCTCGGGCGCGTCCGATCACAGATGTTCGCGGCAGCCAGGAATACCGGACGGCCATGTTGGAGGTCATGACGGCGCGCACCTGGCAGGTGGCGGCGATACGGCTGAACGACCGATTGAGGAACGGCAACTCATGAGCGCGGAGAAGGTGCCGGTCCGCATCAGGGTGAACGAGCGCTCGTTCGATCTCGAGATTCCAGCCCACCACACGCTCCTCGATGTGTTACGTGACGATGTCGGCTCACAGGAACGAAAGAGTGTTGTGCGGAAGGGGAGTGCGGCGCGTGCACGGTCCTGGTCAACGGCGAGGCCGTCTGCTCGTGCCTCGTGCTTGCCGTCGAAATGGACGGCCAGCAGCATCACCACGATCGAAGGGCTCGCATCCCACGGGCAACTGGATCCAATTCAGGAAGCCTTCGTCGCGACTGGCGCGGTTCAGTGCGGCTTCTGCATCCCGGGAATGATCATGGCCGCGCGCCAGCTGCTGGCGTCGAACCCGCACCCAACGCGTGCGGAAATCCAGGAAGGCCTCGCCGGGAATCTGTGCCGTTGTGGCGGATACAGCCGCATCGTTGACGCGGTGGCGAGTGCCGCCGGTTCACGTCGATGACGCACTGCCGACTGGATCGGGCGTTCTCACGAGCGAATCGGCGCACGCGATCGAGTCACGGGAGCCCTTCGCTACACCGCCGATCTGTCGTTTGACGATGTGCTGCACGTGAAGCTCGTGCAGGTGGGTGGAGCCCGATCCGCCATCAAGGGGATCGATCGAGCCGAGGCGCTGAAGGTGCCTGGCGTGGAGTGCGTGCTCACGGCCGACGATCTGCCGCAGCCGATGCCGCGGTACGGCCCGGCGTTCGCCGATCGACCAATCCTCGCGACAGGGGAGACAAAGTTCTTCGGCGAGCCAGTGGCAGCCGTCGTGGCGAGGACGAAGGATGCCGCGGAGGCTGCAGTCGCACTCGTCCAGGTTGATGCCGAACCTCTTCCCGCGGTCCTGTCAGTAGAGCAGGCGCTCGATCCTGCTTCGGCCGTTGTTCAGGATCCGTCGCTACGCCCCGGCGACCCGCTCGCACACACAAACGTCCTGCGCGAATGGACGTTCGGCTGGGGCAACGCTGCGGGGGCTGTGGCGGATCTGGTGATCGAGCACGAATACCGGTTCCCGATGGTGACGCACTTCGCCATCGAGCCCCACGTCTTCATCGCCGCGCCGGATGCCAACGGCGTGACGATCTGGACGCCGACCCAACATGTGTTCGTGCTTCAACGCGTCGTGGCCGCCGCCCTGAAGTGGCCGATCGCGAGAGTCCGCATCGTCGCACCCGATCCCGGGGGCGGCTTCGGTGGCAAGGGATGGCCGAAGTTCGAGCCGTTGCTCGCCGTCCTCGCGCTTCGGCTTGGCCGTCCGGTTCGACTGGTGCTCACGCTCGAGGAGACATTCCAGAACGCCCGTCGCACGTCGGCGCGGATTCACGCCAAGACGGGTTTCGATCGACAGGGCCGGATTGTTTCGCAGGAACTGAACACGGATTTCCTGATCGGCGCCTACGCCGACATCGGCGTGCGCGTCGTCAGCAAGGCCAGCTACGCCGCGTGCGGTCCGTATCGCACACCAAATGCAAAGGTCACCGCGCGGGCGCTGCTCTCGCATACGACGCCAAGCACGGCGTTTCGAGGATTCGGCACGCCGCAGGCGTCGTGGGCTGTGGAGAGTCAGCTGACGGAAGCCGCCGGCATTCTCGGGATCGATCCCGTCGAGATTCGACGCCGCAACCTGCCCAGCAGAGGCGAAGCGTTCATCCCGAACGACACGCCGGCGGACGGCGAATGGGCAGCCGCGCTCACGTCGGCTGAGCGCGACATCGACTGGCACGCCCCGCTGGCGAAGAACAGGGGCCGCGGCATCGCGCTCGGTCTGAAGAGCTCGTCCACGGCGTCAGCATCCCTGGCGATCGTGCGCCTTCACTACGACGGCAGCGTGTCGGTGTTGTCCGGCACGTCCGACATGGGGCAGGGCGCGCGAACCGTGCTCGCGCAGATCGCCGGGAAGGAGCTGGGCGTCAGTCCGGATCGTGTCGTGATCACGCTGGGTGATACGGCGATCGTGCCCTACGATTCGTCCACATCGGCGAGTCGTTCGACGGTGTTCATGGGCAATGCCGTGATCAAAGCGTGCGAGCAGATTCGTCGAACAACTTCAGGCTATCGCTGCTCGTGCGCTCGGCGTCGATGAATCACAGATCGAAGTCGCTCCGGGCGAAGTCAGGACTCCGAACAAGACCATGTCCTACGCCGAGGTGCTGCAGGCTGGGCTCGGGCCGCCGCGCGGAGAGATCATCGGCGTCGGCGAAGAGCGTGGCGGTGGCTACCGCCCTGAGCATCCTCTGGGCGGACGGCCGGAGTTCTGGGAATTCATGTGCACGGCCGTGGAAGTTGAGGTCGATCCTGAAACCGGAATGGTGGACGTGACTCGACTGGTGCTGGCGAGCGACGTGGGCAAGGCGCTCAACCCACAACAGGTCGAGACGCAGGACGAGGGCGCGGCAACGATGGGCGTCGGTCACTCGCTGATGGAAGAGCTGATTCTCGATGGCAGCGGCCGAATCGTGAATCTCGGCGCGATGGATTATCGGATCCCTACCATTCAGGACATTCCCCGCGAGCTCCACTCGGTGCTCATCGAAAACGAAGACGGCCCCGGCCCCTACGGCGCGAAAGGGGCCGGCGAAGGGGGCATCCTCGGCATCGCCGGAGCCGATCGGCGCGGCGGTGAACCAGGCCGTTGGCGTAAAGATGCGCGATCTGCCGTTGACGCCCGAGCGCATCTGGCGGGCAATCCAATCAGCCCGCGCGGAACTGCTTTGACAGATCGTTGATCGCGCGATCAGGCAAGGCGCCATCGAACGTGATCACACGATAGTGCAGCGTGAGCGACTGTCCCTGCGGCACTTCGAACGGCTTGTTCGCAACGATGCAGGGGTTGATCATCCAGACATAACGCGGATTGTGCCATGTGGATGGCGGATTCGACGGATGGTCGATCACCGCGCAGCCGATCGACTTCCCGTTCGTGAGCGTGATCAGGTACGCATACCAATCAGCGGCCGGCCAGTTCAGATCGGCGGTCGAATAGTGCGGGTCCGGTCGGGTGACACGGCCGTGTGCGTCGGCGTACCAGGACTGCCCGTCGTTACGCGCGCGCACGCAAAAGCCGCCGAACGGCGTCTGATTGAGCACCAGCGTGCCGTCCGGGGTGAGCCGGTAGGCCAGATCGAGGACATTCGCTCCATCGGCCAACCGCCACGACGCCGTCGTCTTCTCGTCCATGACCTTGCGTGTGGCGATCATCCAGTCATTCTGGATGTCGACGGTCGCCGCCGTCGCGGTCGACGGTTGAAGCTGCACACGCTGGTTGGTGATGACGCGTTGATCGGTCGGCGCGAACTGCCCCCATCCCCAGAAATCACCGCGGCTGATATCGAATCCGTGCGTCGGTCCAAGCGGACCAAGCTTCGTAAAATCAGCCTTCCATCGGAACTCCATCGCGTGCCAGGCGAGGAACACGCCGCGATGATGCACGTGATCGCCCGGCGCCAGATCGGTCACACGCTCGCCCGACGGCGTATTCAGCGGATGAAAGCAGCACGCGCTATTGGCTTTCAGATTGGAGCCGGCCGGCTTCTTCGTGAGGTATGTGAAGGCCACACGTCCGTCTGGCCCGCGCAAAGTCTGCCCGTCCGCCTCCGGGACGAGCACGTAACCGGGTGCCTGCATTCGCACTCCCATCGCGGCGGTGATCATTCCGCCAGTAGCCGAGAGAAACTCGCGTCTCTTTACAAGTATCTCAGTCATGTAGTGTCAAGGCCGACTCGACTCAATCGACTCGGAAACCGCTCCGCAAGCCGGAAAAACGCAGCTCCGGCTTATCGTCATCAGAACGCGGGCCGGAACCATTGCACCCAGCGTGCACAAAACGCACACTGTCCGCCTTCGCGGCTTGCGGCGCTTCGGCGAGACGGGCATCTCGAAACCGTCTTGGCGAGATGCCCGGATGCTACTCGGAGGCACCAGCGCAAGTGAAGTGATTTATCACAACGGCGGCCCGGTATAAGATGGCGCCCGTCGGGGTGAGCTAACGGAGGGGAGGTTCCGCATGAATCGTCGAGTGTTTCTGGCGCAGTTGACCGCAGCGGTCGGAGCGGCTCCAATTCTGTCGGCGACTCGCGTGTCGGCTCGGCAGGGAGCGGGCGTTCCGTCGATTCGCTCCGGCGGCTCTGCAGCGCATCGGCATCACGACTGTCTGCTTCCGGAATCGCTTCCGTCAGACCGCCCCGAAAGACGCGGCGGCGAAAGCCGATTTGACGCTCCTGGCCGCACCGAAGTTCATCGCCGACTCCCTGGGGATTCACAACGTCGAGGTGTGGAACGCGCACTTCGAGAGCGAATCGCCCGAGTACTGCGCGCAGGTCAAGGACGCGGCGGCCAAGGTGGGATCGCGGATCAGCAACATCCAGCTCGATGGCTCGTACGATCTGTCGTCGGCGGATGCCGCGAGGCGGGCCGAGTCCATCACGTTCGTCAAGGGCTGGATGGATCGCGCGAAGGCGGTTGGCGCTCCGACGCTGCGCGCCAACACCGGACCTGCGAAAGCCGGGGCGCCGTTCGAGCCGGCCACTATTGCGGATTCCTTCAAGCAGCTGGCGACATACGGTAAGACGATCGGCGTCAAGATTCTGATCGAAAACCACATCGGATTCAGCGCCGATGTGAACAAGGTCGTCACCATCCTCAAGGCCGTGAACGATCCGAACTGTGGCGCGATCACGGACTGGGGGAACTCGCCGGCGACGACCATCGAAGAGCGTGTCGCCGATATGCAGAAGCTCATGCCGTACCTCGCGCTCGTGTCGGCGAAAGAGCTCGACTTCGATGCGAACAACAACCACACGAGCTACGACGTCGTGCCGCTCATCAAGGCCACCGAAGCCTCCGGTTATCGCGGTATCTATTCGATCGAGTTCTATACTGAAAAGAATCCGCCGTCCGACCCCGTCGCGGCTGCCAAGAAGATGATGGCCGCGATCGCGGCGAATATCAAAGGGTGAATGCTGATTGCTGAATGCTGAATGAGCCGATTCATTCATTCAGCATTCAGCACTCAACATTCAGAATTTCTTGGAGTTCCCATGTTGCACAGCGTCTCGTTCAAGAGCCCGCTGCACCAGATGACGCAGACGACCGGGACGTGCCTGTGGAACGACTCGGCGGCTGAAGCCGAGCTCGCATACGCGATCGATCACGGCGCGGTGGGCGCCACGTGCAACCCGGTCATCGCCGTCGAGGTCGTCAAAAAGGAGCTCGCGTACTGGACCGCCCGAATCAAGGCGCTGGCTGCCGAGCATGCGACCGCCACGGAAGGGGAGCTGGCGTGGCGCGTCATCGAAGAAATGTCAGCCAGCCGCGCGGCGATGCTCCGGCCGATCTTCGAGGCGCATCACGGCCGGAACGGGCGACTGTCCATCCAGACCGATCCGCGGATGTTCCGAGACGGTCCCGGCATTCTTCGACAGGCGATCCACTTTGACGCGCTCGCTCCCAATATGATCGTGAAGATTCCCGCGACGTACGCGGGCATCTGGGCCATCGAAGAGGCCACGGCGCGCGGGATCAGCATCAATGCGACCGTGTCGTTCAGCGTGCCGCAGGCTCTTGCCGTCGCGGAAGCGGTCGAGCGCGGTTTACGGCGGAGAGAACGCGACGGACACGACATCACGACGATGGGGCCGGTGTGCACCATCATGGTCGGACGCCTCGATGACTGGCTCAAAGTTGTGGCTGACAAGCAGGTCGTGACGGTCGATCCCGGCTACCTGGAATGGGCTGGAGTCGCGGTGTTCAAGAACGCGTACCGTCTCTACCACTCTCGCGGCTACCGCTTGCGGCTGCTTTCGGCCGCATTCCGCAATCACATGCACTGGAGCGAGCTGATCGGCGGCGATGTGGTCATTTCACCGCCGCACGTCTGGCAGAAGCGCTTCAACTGCTGCGACGTCGAGGTGAAGCCGAGGATCGACGCGCCGGTGGCCCAGCACATCGTCGACGAGCTTCACCGCAAGTTCGTCGATTTCCGCCGCGCCTACGAGCCGGATGGACTCACGCCGGTCGAATTCGACAGCTTCGGCCCGACGGTGCGGACACTTCGACAGTTCTCCGACGCGTGTCATGACCTCGAGCGGTTCGTCCGGGACATTGTCTTGTCGAATCCTGACATCGCGCTGTCGCCGCCCAAGGATCCGTCAGTACCCAGGTACACTGAGGTGTATAGCCGATCCGCCGGCGATCACCATGACCATCGAGACTCCATCGACACGCGCGCCGGCGCAGACGACGTACGACGCGCTCGTGACGGAGGTGGTGGTCGAGACGCCGGACACCATCACCGCCGTCCTCGATATAGGCGTTCCCGCGAAATACCGGGCAGGGCAGTACGTCTCGATCGACCCGCACCAGTTTCCGTCTCTGCAGAGCATGACCCGTTACCTGGAACACATGAAGGGCCGCGCCGAGCCGCCGCGTGCGTATTCCATGTGCTCGTCGCCGCACGAACCGCACGTGGCCATCACGATCAAGGAAGAGGTCTACGACGGGCAGATGGCCTATCCGCCCCTGATCTCTGGGTTCCTCGTCCACCAGACGCGACCGGGCGACCGAATGCAGGTAGTAGGCTTTGCTGGCGCCTATGTGCTTCCCGATGACGTCAACGTCGAGCACATCCTTCACCTGTGCGCCGGATCCGGAAGCGTGCCGAATCTGTCCATCGTCAAGGACTCTCTGCTTCGCCATCCCCGACTTCGGCATACGTTCGTGTACTCGAACAAGACCTGGCAGGACGTGATCTTCCGAGACGCCCTGGCGCGGCTGCGCGCGGCGTATCCTGACAGGCTGCAGGTCATTCACACGCTGACGCGCGAGTCTGGCGCCTCATCACCAAATGAAGACGTCCGCAGCGGGCGTGTCACGGTGGAACTTCTCGGCGGGATCCTCGAGCGCGAGCCGAACTCGCTCGTTTATGCCTGCGGTCCCGCCGTCAGCGTATGGGAACGGCGCGCCCATGCCGCGGCCGGCACCACACCGGCCCCGCGCTTTCTCGAATCGATGCGGAGCCATCTGAGTGCGCTCAATGTGCCTCGCGAGCGAGTGAAGATCGAAGCGTTCGGGTAATGTTCACGCCTCTGAACCACGTGAGATAATTGAGTCATGGACAAGCGCGCGATGGAGCGGCGGGCCCGCCTGACGACCGCGCGCTACGAGTCGCACGCCGAGGCCGACGCGCGCGACATCACCTACTGGCGGCAGCTGCCCTCGGCAGAACGTGTCCTGCAGGTCTGGAAACTGAGTCAGGAACAATGGCGTTTGCGCGATGGGCGGACCGATGAATCCGGACTTTGTCGATCTGTTGCAAGCGTTCGCCGCTGCTGACGTCCGGTTTCTGATCGTTGGCGCGTATGCGCTCGCCCTTCACGGCCGGCCGCGCGCAACCGGCGATCTCGACATTTGGGTCGAAGCCGACCCGAAGAATGCTCAACGGATCATGCGCGCGTTGGCGGCCTTTGGCGCCCCTCTCCTCGACGTGTCAGAGTCAGACTTCGCCCGAGAGGGCATCGTCTACCAGATAGGATTGCCCCCCGGGCGCATCGACATCCTGACGCACCTGACGGGGCTCACGTTCGCGGACGCCTGGCCGGATCGCGTATGTGGCCGATTCGGTGATCTCGAGGTCGATTTCATCGGCCGCGATGCATTCATCCAGAACAAGAGAGCCACCGGACGCATCAGGGACCTCGGAGACATCGAAGGCCTATAGCAGCGGAACGTCTACAAACCGACGAAGACGGAAGCCAGGCACAGGAGTACGACAACCCGGGAAGGCATTACACTCTTCGGCGCTGGCCGACCTCCTTCGTCCCCTGACGCGCCTCAACGCCATCGCGATGGTCGCCGGAACGATCATCGGCGCGTCGATCTTCGTGCAGCCCTCCGAGATTGCCCGCCACCTCGAGACACCCGGTCAAATCCTAATCGTCTGGGCCGCGTGTGGTGTGCTGACGCTCGCCGGCGCGATAGTCTGCGCGGAACTCGCGTCCGTGTTCCCGCAGACTGGCGGCGTGTACGTCTTCCTGCGCGATATTTTTTCACCGCTCGCCGGCTTTCTGTGGGGCTGGGCGATGTTCTGGAGCATGCACAGCGGGATCATTGCCGCCATCGCGATGGTCTTCGCGCGCTACGCAGCATTCTTCGTTCCCGCCGGCGATCGAGGCGTCCGCGCGATCGCCGTCACTGTGATCCTGTTGCTGTCGGTACTCAACTACGTCGGCGTGCGCCTGGGAAGCCGCGTTCAGACAATCCTGACCGGAGCAAAGGTGACCGCCATCGGTACTTCTGGTCGCTCTGGGTCTGCTGTTCGGGCACCACTCCGTCGTCACGCCTTCGGTCAGTCCCGCGAGCTTGCCCTCGGGCGCCGGGTTCCTGCGAGAGTTCCTGCTGGCCATGGTCGCGGGATTGTTCGCCTATGGCGGCTGGCACATGGTGACTTACACGGCTGGTGAAACCCGAATGCCGACAAGGGTGATTCCCGCGGCCCTCGTGGCGGGCGTCACGATTGTCACGGCCTGTTACGTCGCACTGAATCTGGTCTATCTCCGCGTGCTGCCTCTTGACGTGGTCCGCTCGTCGACGCGGATCGCCGCTGACGCCGCGGATGCAGTGGTCGGCCGCGGAGGATCGGCGCTGCTTGCGGCGGTGGTCATGGTGTCTTCGGCTGGCGCGTTGACGGGCATCATTCTGACGGGACCGCGCGTGTACTACTCGATGGCGCAGGATGGGCTCGCGCCTCGATGGCTTGGCCATATTCATCGAGTTCACCGCTCGCCGTCGCACGCGATCGTTGCGCAGGCGGTCTGGGCGAGCGCGCTCGCCGCGACGGGGGCGTATCGACAAGTGTTCACGCGCGTGATCTTCACCGAATGGCTGTTCTTCGCGCTGATGGCGGCCGGGCTAATCTTGCTGCGCCGTCGTCCTGGCTACAACCCGGAATTCCGGATGTGGGGCTATCCCGTCGTGCCGCTGGCGTTCATCGCGGTGTCGCTGGCGATCGTGATGAATCAGTTTGCCAGCGAGCCGTTCGAAGCGGCTGCCGGTCTCGGACTGGTCGTGCTCGGCGCGCCGGTCTACTACTATTGGCGCTATGCGAATCGTTGATTTCCACAATCACTACTATCCGCCCGCGTACGTGGCTGCGCTCGAGTCGTCGGCATCCGCCGTGAAGGTCACGTACGACGGGGAAGGCAATCCCTGCGTGCACTATCCGGGGGACTACAACATCCTCGTCCCGGGGCATCGCGACATCGCGTACCGGCAGCGCGTGCTCGACGAGCACGGGGTGACGACGCAGGTGTTGAGCTTTACGACACCCGGTGTGCACGTCGAGACCCCGCAGATGGCAGTCCGGCTCGCGCGGGAAATCAACGACGCGTTCGCACGAGTGGTCCGCGAGCGGGCCGGCCGGTTCACCGCGTTGGCGACGCTCCCGCTGAACGACCCGGCGGCGTCGGTGTCCGAGCTCGAGCGCGCGATGAAAGACCTCGGGCTGCCAGGGGCAATGGTGTTCAGCAACGTCAACCACGTGGCGCTCGCCGACGAGCGGTTCGCGCCGCTGTGGAAGAAGGCGGACGAGCTCGGCGCGGTCATCTATATTCATCCCACGGATCCGGCTGGCGTGGAGGCCATGCTCGACTACTGGCTGATGCCGCTTGTCGGATTTCTCATGGATACGACGCTTGCTGCGTCGACGCTCGTGTTCAGCGGCGTCGTGGCGCGACATCCGAGGATTCGCTGGGTGCTGACTCACATGGGCGGAGCGATCCCCTATCTCGCCGAGCGCCTCGATCGCGGCTATCGGGCGTTCGCTGACTGCCGCCGCCTCATCGATCGACCGCCGACTGAATACCTCAGATACTTCTACTACGACACGGTCAACTTCAGTCCGTCGGCGATCCGTCTGGCTCTGGACTTTGCGGGACCCGATCGGATCCTCGCCGGCAGCGACTATCCCCATCAGATCGGCAGTATTCCGCTGATGATCGAGACTATCCGGGGGCTGGCTGTTGACGAGACGGTCCGGGAGAAGATCTTCGGCGGCAATGCAGCATCTTTGCTCGGTCTGTCATAACCGGCTACGGCCAACTGGTCGACGCTTTCGCTCGATCCCGCATGAAATCGCCCTGCGCGTTCGGAGTCATTCTTGCTTCATGCACGTCAACTGAGGCCATGCGCATACACACGAATGTCGCAAAAACAGTCGAGGAATTCTCATGAGTATAGATGAGCCCTTCTTCAGCGAGCGCACGCCTGTGAAAAGTGTCACGCGGGATGCGCCTGGTGATCCCAACGATCCGCTACTCTCGACACGAGACCACGCGGTGATCCGCGAGTGGGCGCGACTTTTCGGCGCTGAGCCCGCAACAGGCGAAGCCACTCCGTCCGGTCAGGCGTCGTCGATGAAAGTCGTGGACGGCGGGTCGGGTCTGAGGTTCAACTTCCCGGGCATCGCCCGATTCCGAGAAATCTCCTGGACCGAATGGTTCGATCACTTCAACCGGCACGATCTGACGTTTGTGTTCGACAATCCTGGTGCGAGCGATCCCCCCAGTGCACGATATCGGATCGTGCACACCAGCGACTTGGCCCTGTAACGCGCGCCCATCGCGAGCCTCGCCAGCCATCCTCACGCCGCGCGCAACAGGCACGTACGATGCTGATGAAGACCACGATGTTCGAGTTCCCGCTGATTTCAGCGGAAAAGCCAAGTCACTGCGCGGCGGGGTCACGGCATGGTGCGGCAGTCCGCGCGTTGTGGTGCTGAACGCGAGGCATCTCTTCCTTAGAACCGGGAACTATTCGAGTCAGCCCAGCAAGCTCGACCAGTTGCAGTGATCGTGGAGGCTAGTCGGCAATCTCCTGGCCGGCGCATTGAAGCAATCGCTCTGCGGCCGCGGCCGCAGTGACCGTGGATCCGATCCTGCGATCGCGGTGTAAACTCCAAGCGTCGCTGACGTTCCGTTACGCGTCTGGAGTTCACCGCGTTTGCAGGGAGGGCTATCCATGGGCCCGTTGCTCCAGGACCTTCGGTTCGCGCTGCGCAGTCTTCGTCGTGCGCCAGCCGTTCCCCTCGCCGCGATCGCGACCCTCGCGGTTGGCATCGGCGCAACCACCGCGATCTTCGCCACGCTGAACGCCGTCCTCCTCAAACCGCTGCCCTATCCCAGGGCTGAAGACCTCTACAACATCCGCACGACGCTGGTCGACGGACGCGTGACGACGGGCATGTTGTCGAATGGCGAACTCTCACGCCTGAACGATCCGAACATGTCGATCGTGCGCGCTGCCGGGATGCAGACGGCCGATCTGACCTTGCTGCACGAGGACGGCACGCCACAGCACGTGAAGATCTACGGCGTCTCCGAAGGGTTCTTCGAGCTGTTCGGGCTGCCGATGACGCTCGGCGGCTTCACGCATCAGCATTTCGTGCCGCCCGGCGCCGCCTCCTCCGCAACACGCCGCCCGGCGCCAGGGCGCGCCGCCTGTCGTCGTGATCTCGTATCGCGTCTGGCAGGATCTGTACCGCGGCGATCCGGCGATTGTCGGCAAGTCGATCCGCTTCGCAGAGGTCGCGACCACGATCGCCGGCGTGGCGCCGCGCGATTTCGACACGCCGCACGGCGGCGACTTCTGGTTCAGCCAGCAGCTCGAGCAAGGACGACATCAATCACTTCTTCGACGGGTTCATGCGCTTGAAGCCCGGCGTGACGCTCGACCGCGCCAACGCGGAGATGGCGTCGGTCATGGCCGGACTGGCGAAGGACTTCCCGGCTTCGGACTTCAATCGCGCGTACGTGACGAAGCCGCTCGTCGCCTCGGTCGTGGGAGATCTCAGGCCCATCCTGATCATCGTCATGTCGGCGACCGGCCTGCTGCTCCTGCTCGCATGCGTCAACGTGACCAATCTGTTGCTCGCGCGCGGCGCTGCGCGCGCCCGCGAAATGGCGGTGCGCGTCTCGCTCGGGGCTGGCCGCGGTCGCATCGTCCGTCAGCTGCTCACGGAGTCGGCGCTCCTGTGCAGTGCCGGCGCGATCCTCGGCGCCGTGGTTGCCTATGTCGGCGTGCGCGCGCTGCTCGCGCTGGGCGCGTCGAAGCTGCCGCGGCTGGATGCGGTCCCGTTCGACGCGCGCGTCCTGCTGTTCGTCCTGGTCGACGCTGATCGTGAGCGGACTGCTTCGTCGGATTCGCGCCGGCGCTGCGACTGGCCGGCACCGACGTGCGCACGCTCATGAACGAGAGCGGTCGCTCGACGAGCGGCGGTCGCACGACGTCCCGATGGCTGAGCGCGATGACGGTCGCCGAGATCGCTCTGGCCATCGTGCTCGTGGCCGGCGCCGGCTGGCTCGTGCGCGGGTTCGCCAATCTGCGCAACACCGACCTCGGATTTCGCACCGACAAGCGACTGATCTTCGACGTCTCGTTTCTCGGTGCGAAATACCCGGATGGGGACGCCGTGCGTGACGGCGTCGCGCGTCCTCATCGAGAGACTCGCCGGCCTCCCTGGTGTCACGAGCGTCGGCGCGACCTCGAACTTCCCATTGCGGAATACGCCGGAGAACTCGCTCATCGCGCAGTTTCACGGCGAGACCGTCGACCCCGCGCACCCGATCGGGACGCGGCAGCGCTTCGTCAGCCCCGGGTACTTCGCGTCGACGGGCACGACCTTGGTGGCCAGGTCGCGATTTCGGTCCGGACGATCGTCAACAACACGACGCCTGTGGCGATCGTCAACAGGACGTTCGTGAAGCGGTATCTGGCCGGACGCGATCCGATCGGCGTCCGATTCTCGGCTGGATATCCGGCTCCCGATCCGCGCAACGAGGTCCTCGTCGTCGGCGTGGTCGACGATGTCCGTCAGAAGACGGTGAGCGATGAAGCGGAGCCGGCGTTTTACTCGCCGTTGACGCGGTTTCCTCTCCGACGCCAGACCGTCGTTGTCGCCTCGTCGGCGAACGACGCCGCCATACTGGAGTCCGCCATTCGCGAGGAAGTGCGGCGCCTCGATCCGCAAATCGCCGTCGAATTCGAACGGGTGAGCGACCTTGTGGCGGGCACGATTCGCCGACAGCAGCTCGGGATGACGCTGATGCTGATCTTCGGCGGCGTTGCGATCCTGCTCGCCGCGGTTGGCATCTATGGCGTTGTCGCCTACGCGGTGTCCCAGCGTCGAGGAGAGATGGCGACGCGGCTGGCGCTCGGCGCTACGCCCGGCAGCGTCTTCTGGCTCGTGATGAAGCAGGGGGGAACGCTTGCCGCTATCGGCACGGCGATTGGCCTGGCAATCGCGTATCTGTCCGGTCGCGTCGTCGCCAGCCAGATCTACACCATCCGCGCCTCCGATCCCCTGATGCTCGGCGCGGCGATCGTGCTGGTCGTCGGTATCACGGCGTTTGCGACAATGATTCCCGCGTGGCGCGCGGCACGGCTCGCGCCGTCAGGCGTTCTGCACGCCGAGTAGATTCGTGGCGGCCGCCAGTCCGATGCGACCATGGACAACAGGGACGCCCACTGTGTCAGTTGTGACGTCACGGGTCGAACCCTCGGGATGGTGGGAGACCGTACAGGGGCTTCTCACCATCGCCTCCGTAATCTCACGGCGTAAAACCGATGCGGTGTAGCAGGTCCTGATGCTACCCGGAGGTGGTTGATCGTCACAAAGCGCAGCGTGAAGTGTCTGCGAGTTTATTTCCCGTTCAGGTACCAAAACGTTCGGCGCGCCCGACCGCGCGAGCGCGATGTCCGGCTTGCCGTCACCGTTGATATCGCCGATGGCGAACCCGTATGCAGCGCCGGCCTTGTCCCCGAACGTGACTTCCACGAATCGCTTCCCTGATCCGTCGTTGATGAAGACTGAGTGTGGCCCTTCGGTGTAGCCGAGCACGATGTCGGGATGACGATCGCCGTTCATGTCAGCGGCCGTCATTGCGTAGGGCGTGCGCTGCTTGTCAGCAATGTGAAATCCAGGCGTCAGTCGCCCCTTGCCGTCGTTCATGTAGACGGTCATCGACGCCGCGGCTTCATCTCCGACAGCAAGATCGACGGAGCCATCGCCGTCGAAGTCCGCAGCGGCGCCGACGCGCGCTGCAGCATTTGGCGGTCCGAATGCGATCGTTCGTGCGAACCCGGCTTTGCCGTCATTGAAGTAGATGTGGCTTTGCCCACCGTCGCGGCTCGGCACCGCGAGATCGTTGTGGCCGTCTTTGTCAAAATCGGCTGGCACGATCGTCGTCGCTGATTCGGCAGGTATCGGGATGCATGGACTCAACAATCGGCCGCGCCCGTCGTTGAGACACACATAGCTTGGCCCCGGGCGATTAGCCGCGATCACGTCCGGGCGGCCGTCGCCATTCAAGTCTGCAATCGCTGCGTTGCGAGTCGACCATTTCGGATCACCCCAGGTGCCCGCCACTGTGAATCGCCCTTTGCCGTCGTTGAAGTAGAGGAGCTTCCGATCAGGGGCATCGTTGCTGACGACGACGTCGAGATCCCCATCGCCGTCCAAATCAGCGAGGGCGGCGGTGTAGGTGCGATCGGCAGTCGGTCCGAGATCGGAGGTGACGAAGTGTCCCTTGCCGTCGTTCAGCAAGACCTTGTCGACATAAGGATCGTGCCGGCCTTTGGCGAGGACGATGTCGAGATCGCCGTCACCGTCCAGATCACCGAGGCTGACGTTCGCCGATGGATCAGACGTGGTCTCGAGTTGAATCTCGGTTGAGAAGCTGGGGAGTGCACGCGTGTCTTGGATCTTCACGTCAACCAGCGCGAGGGTGAGGGCGACACTGCAGGTGAGCGGACGCATGCGACGGATGTTACACCCAGTATCCCGGTGTGCGTCCTCTCAGTGTCCGTCCTATCAGATGTCCATCCGCTGTGGGAACTAGAAATCCATGATGGACGCACGACAGCGTGTTGCGCTGGTGCCCGGTGCGAATCGCGGTCTGGACCTCGACACGAGCCGTCAGTTGCTGGCGAAGAGACTGACGTCCTGTCGATTCCGACTGACGCGTACCGCCGTACGTTCATGTGCGCGAACGTCAGCCTTACAGACGCGAAAAGAAGCAGGGATTCTAGGTGTTGCCGTCACTCGTCGCGAACGATCCGGATCGTCACTACGGATAAAGGTTCGACGCCGCCGACGCGAAATGAGATAGTAGCGGCACCATGCAGGTCATATCCCCTCCGAAGGTGTATCCAGTCATCGTGATCGGCAGCGGCGCGTCGGGGGGCATGGCGGCGTGGAACCTGACGCGCCAGGGCATCGAGGTCGTCCTCCTGGATGCCGGCGACAAGTTCGACCGATCGAAATACTGGACGCACGTGCCGCCGTGGGAGACTCAGGCGCGGCTCGCACGCGACGAGAAGCCTGAAACGTTCTTCCTCGACACAAAAGAGCAGCCGTACCTCACGGCAAACGATCGACCGTTCGCGCTCACGCGCGTGTGGGGACACGGCGGCAAGACGAACGTGTGGGGTCGCGTCAGCCTCCGGTACTCGGACATCGATTTCAAGGCGGCCGACCGCGACGGCTGGGAGATCTCCTGGCCGATCTCCTACAAGGACATCTCGCCGTACTACGACCAGGTCGAGCAGCTGGTCGGGGTCAATGGCGGCACGGATGATTCAGACGTGCTCCCCGGCAGCACGTATCTGCAGCCACCGCCTGCGCCGCGCTGCGGAGAGCGGCTGCTGCAGAAAGCGATGGGGAAGCTGAACATCCCTGTCGTGGCCGGACGACGCGCGAACATGACGCGTCCGACGCGAGGCTTCCCCGCATGTCACTACTGCGGCAACTGCGGCAACGGCTGCGATACGGCATCGTTCTTCTGCTCTGCCGATCACCTGCTGCCGTTCGCTCTGCAGACCGGCAAGCTGGAACTGCGATCGAACGCGGTGGCGGCGCGGATCCTGACCGATGAGAACGGACGCGCCACCGGCGTGCAGTATTTCGATCGACGTACCGGTGCCGAACAGCAGGTGCGCGGGAAGGTCGTCGTGCTGGGCGCGAGCTGCGTCGATTCGACACGCATTCTGCTGAACTCGAAATCTCCGACGCACCCGAACGGCCTCGGCAATGCGTCCGACGTGGTCGGCCGCTACCTCTGCGAACAGATCCGGCTGAACGCGCGGGGATATCTGCCGGCACTCGAAGGTACGCCGACGCGAAACGATCGCGGAATTGGCGGCGAGCATATCTACATGCCGCGCTTCAACCATCGACCGGGCCGCGGCCGCGACTACCTACGTGGATTCGGCGCGCAGTTCTGGAACACGTGGTCGAACTGGAATGGGCCGCAGGAAGGATCGGATCAGATTCCGGGGTTCGGCGCTTCGCTGAAGAAACAGATCAAGCGGCGCCATCCGGCGTGGTTCGAAATTCATCCGTTCGGTGAGGCGCTGCCCTACGCGCACAACCGCATCACCGTCGATCCGTCCCGCGTCGATCGATACGGGGTGCCGCTGCTGAACATCGACTACCACATCGGCGAGAACGAACGAAAGATGACCGAGCACATGGCGGATACGATCGAGGAGATCGTCAAAGCCGCGGGCGGCGTCCTCGTCAACTACAAGCGCGGCGGCCTCGATGCGATGGGGTCAGCGATTCACGAGCACGGCACGTGCCGCATGGGCACGGATCCAAAGCGATCGGCGCTGACGACGTTCAACCAGATGCATGAGGTCAAGAACGTGTTCGTTGTGGACGGATCCGCATTTCCAACCGCTACTGAAAAGAATCCGACGCTCACGATTCTGTCGCTCTCGTGGCGCGCCACAGATTATCTGGCGCAGGAGATGAAACGTGGGAACCTCTGAAACTGACGTCAACCGTCGGCGAGTGTTGACTCAGCTCGTCGCAGGCGCCGTGGGCGTCGCATCGATGCCGCTGTGGGTACAGTCGCTCTGCGCGCAAGCGCGCGCCGAGGCGTATACGCACGCAGCCCAGGCCGTAGCCAGCGTGCCTGTCTGGAGCCCCTCTGTGCTGACGCCGCGTCAGAACGAGGCTGTCATCGCGCTGACCGAGTTGATCATCCCGGCGACCGACACACCAGGCGCGAAAGCCGCGCTCGTCAATCGCTTTGTCGATCACATCCTCTCAACGGCCGATGCCAGAGATCGTTCCGAGTTCATTCGAGGGTTAGGTTGGTTGGACGATCGCTGTCGCGCGCGCGTCGGCAAGGACGTCGCCGGTGCGACGACGGCGGAGCTGACCGCGCTGCTGACGCCGCTCGCCGCCGAGGGGACGGCGGCCGCCGAGGACGCGCCAGGCATCGCGTTCTTCCGAGCGATCAAGTCGATGACGATCACCGGCTATTACACGACCGAGATCGGACTCCGGCAGGAGCTTGGCGACGACGGGCGAATGATGCTTGGTTCGTTCGAAGGCTGCACGCATCCGGAGCACCAGTAAAGTGAATGCTGAAATTTCTGATTTCTGATTGCAGATTGCTGATTGATTGGCGGTGCGCAATCAGCAACCCGCCCGGTCTGTGGCGAAGGGCGTTAGGCGGAAGGTCGCCGGCGAGATTCTGTGGCTTCCACCTTCAGGTGGAAGATCCGGTTCGATTCCGTGAATCTAGCGCCGGTCTGGCTCGTCACGAGTCTACGGAACAAGCGTGAACTGCCGCACGTGACGGGGCCGAACAGTCTTGAAATGTCGTCGATCTGTTGTCGCGATCGTGGTGAGGGCGAGCCGTTCGGCCATCGCGACAATCGTCGAATCGGTAAAACCGAGCTCGGGATACTTCGCCATGACCGCCAACGCGCGACTCAGATCGAGGTCACTCAGCGGCTCGAAGGCCACCTCGCCGTTGACGAAGCCTTCAATCAGTTTCAGCTCCTCGCGTATCCCGAGTCGCGTTCGAATCAGGTAGGCGGTCTCCGGAAGGACTGTCACTGGCGCCAGCAGATTCGTGTTGGATGTCTTGACGTAATCAACGGCCCGGCTGTGCCAGGCGTCGCTCCGATCGACGAGCGCGTAAAGCACTCCGGCGTCGACAAGGAGCGGCATCAGCGGCGTTTCCGCGCCGAGGGCCGTCGCTGACCGGCAACGCGTGACGGCGGTGGCGCGTCTTCGTGCGGATCGCGCCAGAGCAGTTCCTCATGCCGGCTCGCGATGTCGCTTCGGGAACTGCGTCCGATTCCGGTGAATGACGGCAGCGCCGCTGTCGGCCGTCGCGCGGCCAGATACTCCGTGAGCGCTTCGCGAACGAGCGACGCGACGGCTTTTTGTTCGCGCCGGGCGTACAACTGCAGATCGCGCTCGAGCGATTCCGGAACGAAGATCGTCGTCCGTTTCATATGACATATGATAGCATACATTTCGATCGGCCCTGCGCTCGAGACGCCGACACCGTCGTGCGCCCAATTCTCGACGTCCGCTACCGTTCCGGTCTCGTGAACGATCTCCGCCCATCGTCCGATCAGCAGCATCAGAACGAAGCCGTCATCGCGCTGACCGAGCTGATCATCCCTGCGACTGATACACCGGGCGCTAAAGCAGCGCTCGTCAATCGCTTTGTCGATCACGTCCTCTCACCGGCCGATGCCAAAGATCGTTCCGAGTTCATTCGAGGGTCAGGTTGGTTGGACGATCGCTGTCGCGCGCGCGTCGGCAAGGACATCGCCGGCGCGACTGCCGAGGAGCTGACCGCGTGCTGACGCCGCTCGCCGCAGAGGGGACGGCGGCCGCCGAGGACGCGCCAGGCATCGCGTTCTTCCGCGCGATCAAGTCGATGACGATCACCGGCTATTGCACGATCGAGATCGGACTCCGGCAGGAGCTGGGCGACGATGGCCGAATGATGGATGACCGCTCGCATGGCGGCGCGCTGCGCGGCAATTGCTTGTCCAGGACGGAGTTCTCCCTCTGCGCAAATCCATATTTCAGGAGAGTTGATGGCTACCCGGCGTTACAACAAGTGGTCGCAGGTTGAGTGCGGCTCCGGGAAATCTGCCTGGAGCGGCATTCCGTTTGCAAGCTGGACTGTCGTCGCTCCGTGACTTTCTTGGCACCCTCTTGCGCCACATCACATTTCCTTCACTTCTACCGAGTCTTGGGTCACGAGCGTCGGTCCCGCGTCCTGTTGTGATGGCAACCGCCACGGTGCCATCGTTGGTGACTATTGCCATCCCCTGTTTCAACTACAGCCACTACTTAGGCAAAGCTATTCACAGTGTCAAAGCTCAGCAGTACCGGCCGTTTGAAATCATCGTCGTGGACGATGGCTCGACGGATGACTCGGCTGCAGTCGCCAGGCGCGCAGGCGTCAGGCTCATCCGGCAGCCGAATTCAGGCCTCGGCGCTGCACGAAACGCCGGTCTGGCAGCCGCGACCGGAGAATTCATCCTGTTTCTGGATGCCGACGACGAACTCTTACCTGATGCGTTGGACACTGGCGTCGCGACGTTGCGGGCCCAGCCCGCGGCTTCCTGCGTCGTTCGGCGCTGCCAGCTCATGGATTCGCTAGGACGCGCTCTTCCGTCGAGTTATCGAAACATCGACAGCGAAGACCTTTACGGTGAGTGGCTCCGAGCGAACTTTGTCTGGACACCGGGCGCGGCGATGTTTCGCCGAGAACGTGTAGCCGAAATCGGCGGGTTTCCTGCAGAGCTTGGGCCGGCCTCCGATTACGCCGTCTACCTCGCGCTGGCGCGCGGCGGCGACGTCGTGCTCGACCCCCGCGACGTCGTTCGGTATCGGCAACACGATCACAACATGTCGCTCGACCCGGTGTTGATGCTGCGCGCGGTCCTCGGCGTGCTGCGCCGCGAGCGTCCACGGGCGCCGGATGCGTACCGCCGCGATCTCCACGTTTCGCGCCGCTTGTGGCGCGAGTATTACGGCGAGCAGATCATCCACCGGCTGCGACACGATTGGCGCATCGGTGGACTGGGATGGTGGCACATCCGCGCCGTGTGGACGTTGGCGCGGCACACGCCCGGTCTGATGTTCCGCCAGATCAGGATCAAGCTGTCGCGCGTCGTTCGCGGGATCTCGCCGGCGCCACTGGAGCGAGGCCGGTTCACCTCCGACGTGTCGGAGCCTTCCGCAAAGTCGATGCGCGGCTGACCCTCTCTCGCTCATGGCGACCGCCATCCGCGATGTCGAGCTGTCCTCACCATTGGCCCCGATCGCCGATCTCGGAGCTTACTCGCGGTGTCTGCTCGTGTTCCGATGGTGTCGACGCGTGGTCGGCCGGCAGTTTGTTCCCGTCGTCAGCGACCGCCTGGATACCGGCGCGATAGCCCAAGCTGCGAATCAGTGCGGCGCCGACGCCCTCTATCGCTGGCTCGCCGACACAATCGGCTACGACGAGCGTGACTTTGTCGGCGCGCGGGCGCTCACGGCAACGGTAGCGATTTGCACCCGTGAGCGGCCCGAGGATCTGTCGCGTACGCTTGGCGCGGTCGGACCCTTCATCGATGCCGGACACCACATACTCGTCGTCGACAACGCGCCGCGCACGAGTCGGACGCGCGAAGTGGTGGAGCGGTTTCCCGGGGTTCGTTACGTGTGCGAACCGACAGTCGGCCTGAACGTCGCTCGCAATCGCGCGATGCGCGAAGCGTCGACCGACCTCGTGGCATTTACCGACGACGACGCGGTGCCCGAGGCCGAGTGGCTCGACGCGCTGCTCGCCAACTTCGGCGATCCCCGCGTGCAGTGCGCGACCGGATTGACGCTGCCTTTCGAACTCGAAACCGAAGCCCAGGAGCTCTTCGAGCAACTCTCGCCATTCGCACGCGGATTTCGCCGCCGAATCTTCGACGGACAGCACGACAACGCGGTGGAAGTGGGCCGGGTCGGCGCTGGCGCGAACATGGCCCTGCGGCGCGCGCTCATCGATCTGGTCGGTCCGTTCGATGAGCGACTCGACGCCGGCACGCCGACCTGCTCTGGAGGAGACCACGAGATGTTCGTGCGCATTCTGGCCGCCGGATACCAGATCGCCTACGACCCGGCGGCGGTGAGCTGGCATCGTCATCGCCGGACATATGGGGAAGTACGGGATACGCTGCACGGCTACGGCGTCGGTGTGTACGCCATGTTCACCGGGCTGCTCCTCGAACGGCGCGAATTGGGCGTGCTGCGCCTCGCCTGGGCCTGGTTTCGTTCGGCACATCTGCCGGAGCTGCGCCGCTGGTTGCTGCGCCGGCCGCCGACGCGCACCTCACCATTGATGCTGGCGGAGCTGCGCGGCTGCCTGCACGGGCCAGCCGCATGGTTCACCTCCCGGCGCCTGCGGGCGCAACGCTGAATACGGATGATGGCGCCGCGATTCTCCGTCGTGATTCCGACACACGACCGCCGGGATGCAGTGATGCGTCTGCTGCGCGCGCTTGAACGGCAGGATCCGGTGACCGGCGGGTTCGAAGTCGTCGTCGTCGCCGACGGATGCGCGGATGGAACGGTGGAAGCGCTTCGCGATCTGGACATCGGAGTCCCCTGCGCGGTGCTCGAACAACCGGCATCCGGACCAGCCGCCGCGCGCAACCGGGGCGCCGCACACGCGACGGGGGACATTCTGTTGTTTCTGGATGACGACGTGGAGCCGCGGCCCGGCGTGTTACGCGCACACGCCGACTTTCACGCGGCCGTCGCCGACGGGATTGGCATCGGCTACCTGCAGCCGGCGGTCACTGCGGGCGGATTCTTCGGCGTGGCTTTGCGCGGATGGTGGGAATCGATGTTCGAAGAGTCGCGCCGGCCCGGACACCGATATGTGTATAGTGACCTGCTGACCGGTCATTGCTCGATCGAACGGCGCGCATTCGAGCGGCTGGGAGGATTCGACGCTACGCTTCGCAGCCACGAAGACTACGAGCTCGGGTACCGGGCGATCGCGGCTGGAATGAATCTCCGGTTCGTCGACGCCGCGACGGCCGTTCACCATGAGGCGAGCGAACTCGCGAAGACATTGGCGCGCAAGGTAGACGATGGTGTCGCCGACGTCTCCCTGCTTCGGCGGTATCCGGGGCTTGGAGTGACGCTGCCGCTGGCGCGACGGCCCGCAGCTGGCTTCGTCGGCAGGGTTGCGGCGCGTCTTGTGGCGATAAGCCCGCGCGCCGGAGACCGCTTCGCGACAGGTGCACGATGGCTGCTGCCCGCCTACGAGCGGATCGGGCTTCGATTCCGCTGGCGCGCGCTGCTGGAAGATCTGCTCGACTACTGGTACTGGCGCGGCATCGTCCACGCGAGCGGCGGCACGGAACAACTATCCGCCATGCTCCGGAAGGCGCCGGTGCCAGCGGAGGCCGAGCTGGAGCTGGACCTTGCGCGCGACATCGCGGAGGCGGAACACAGGCTCGACGAGCTTCGGCCACGTAGTGTGCGGTTGGTGTACGGCGAACACCTGATCGGTGCGGTGCGGGAACGGGACGGCGCCGAGCGTCTCCGAGGCGTTCACCTTCGCGAGATGATCGCGCGTCACTTCGCACGCGAGTATTTGCGCGCGGCTGCTCGTGCCGGCGCCATTCCCCATGGACTCCCGGCGTTGCCGGCCGAGATCATCAACGAGTCTGCGACCCACCATACTGAACGACGGCCTCCTCGATCTGCACAGGTCGCGTGATGACCGAGCGCATGCGACCCGCGGCACTCTGCACAATCTGGGTGACGTGGGCTGCAGTGGTAGTCACGCACTATTTCACGCTCCCCGCGAACCGATTTCTCTTCTTCGAAGGACCGATCGGCTTTCCACAATTCTGGCGGGAAGCGGCGGTGCGCGGCGTTCTTGCGATCGGGGCGGCCGCTGGCATCGCGCTCGCAGCGTGGACCGTGGGTCAACGACTGTCGAAATGGTTCCTCAACGGCCTGTTCACGGAGTCGCTCGAAGCCCTGGTGTTTCAGTTGGCGATTGGGTTCACGTCTCTCTCATACGCGCTCTTCGCGTTGGCCTGCGTCGGGCTATACCGGCGCGCAGCAGTGGGTGGTATTGTCATGCTGCTCGCTGCGGCGGGATGCGTGTCCGCGCATCGATCGTTAATACGGGCCGTACGATCGTTCTCTGTCCCACAGCGCGCCGACGTGGTATTCGTCCTCTGCGTGGGCGCGGCGGTCGCCTGCGGATTGATCGCAGCGCTCGCCCCCGAAACCGAATACGACGCGCTGTGGTATCACCTGTTCCTGCCGGCTCGATGGATGGCCGCGGGAAGACCGGTAGACCTGATCGAAGAGTACATCTCACTGTACCCGCTCGCATGGGAGATGCTGTACGGGGCCGCCATGGCGCTCGGCGGAACCGTCGCCGCGAAGGCGGTTCACTTCGTTTGCCTGCCGCTCGTCGCGATGACGGCGTCGCTGCTGACAGCACGGCTTTTCCCCCGCGCGAACCCGTGGGTTGCCGCTGCGCTCGTGGTGACGGCACCGACGGTCCTGTGGGAGTCCACCACCGCGTACATCGATCTCGCGTTGGCGTGGTACATCTCGCTGGCAGTGTATGCGCTCATCCGGTACGACACGTTGCGGGATCGACGCTGGCTGATCGTCGGCGCGATCGTCATGGGCACGGCGCTGGGTATCAAACACCTCGGCCTCGTCGCGCTCGCGATTACCTCGATCGTGCTCGCCGTCCGTGAAGCGCGAGTCGCAACGCGGCGCTACGCGGCACGGACCGTGGCGGTGTTCGCCGCGATCGCGCTTGCAATCGCTTCGCCGTGGTACGTCCGCGCCTACGCGGCTTCGGGTAATCCGGTGTTTCCGGAGATGTACTCGGTGTTCGGCGCGAGACCGGGAACGCGATGGAGTCCCGATGCGGAGCGATCACTTCGCCGCTTCAAGGATCATTTCGGGCGTTCGAGGACGGCGGCGCACCTGGCCACATTGCCGTGGGACGTCACGGTGCACGGTGCCAGTTATGGGGGTACCTTCGGCCCTCTGTTTTTGATTCTGGTCCCGGCAGCAGCGTCGTGGCATCGCCGTAAGCGGGTACCAGCAGGCTGGGTCCTCTTCGCCGGGTGCGCGGCATATATCGCGGTGTGGGCATCGCCGGTCAGCAGCTTTCAGCTGCGATTTCTCGTGCCGGTCGTCCCGCTCCTCGCGGCGGTTGCTGCACACGGCGCGATGCGGATCGGAGAGGCGGCCGAGGTCACGCTGCGACACGGCGGAGCAGCCACCAGGGCGGTCATCGTCGTGCTGCTGTTGACGAATCTGCCGCCGGCCATCGAATGGCACGAACGCGACCGCGTGGGTTGGTCCGGCTGGTTGACCCATGTCATCCGCGGACTGCCTGTCGGTGTTGTCGTCGGTGTCGAAAGAGAGAATGACTATCTCGCGCGGGTCGTTCCGTCGTTCCGCGCGTGGCACTTCATCGACACGATGCTGCCACCATCGAGCCGCGTTCTGTCGTTTTCAGGCGGCGACAATCTCTACAGCGACCGCTCTCGCATTCCGAGCGATGCGATCGTTGCGCACGAGGCAACGTGGGGCACGGAGGCGGGGGAGGAGCGCGTGGCGGTGCGCGCGTTGATCGAGCTTGGCGTCACGCATGTCCTGTTCGACAAGCGTCAATTCGAGACCGGCAGCGTGCGAGCGATCGCGATTGGCACCGAAGAGATGCGGCGCTGTTGCCTGACGCTCGTATACGAAGACCACCGCTTCGCCTTGTACGAGGTGAGGCCGGGTCCGTCGTAGGACGCTATCGCGTTTTGGGGCCGATCACGCGAGGCAATAAGGGCGTCGTTTCGTCAGAGTGAATCACGCGCCAGGTGTGCGGCATGTAAAATTGCCCATTCACCTCGACTCCTGCTTCCACGTACAAGTTTGTACCCCCGTCCCACCAGTCGATGACGTGGCGCGTCGCTGCCTCGCGTACCACGACCCCCACATGGTACGCGCCTGGCTTCAACGGAAACGGGTCGGACACGAACTCGATGATGCCGCCCGGCGGCAAGACGCTGACGCCTCCCGCCTCATCGGTCCGCGCGGTTGCGATGATCGTCTTGCCGTCGCTCGAGTAGTACGTGATCTCGAAGACCAGCAGACCGAGCTGCCGCGCCGCGGTGTAGCGGACCGACACGATGAGCGGCGCGCCCGTGCGCGCCGATAGCACCGGCGAGGCGGACGGGTCGCCGCCGAGGGTGAGCCCGGTGATTTTCAGCGACCCCTCGCGCGCGATGCTGGCAAACCCGGATGTCGCTGGCTCGGTGGCGGCAGTGGTGATCCGCCGGTGGTACTCGCTGATGACCTGGGCCGGCTCGTCGATCATCATCACTTCCCCTTTGTCGAGGAGAACCGCCGTATCACACAGATGCTCGACGGCGGTCAAGTCATGCGAGATGAAGATCGTCGTGATGCCCTGGCGCTTCAGGTCGCGGATCCGCGTGAGGCATTTCACCTGAAACTCGGCGTCGCCCACGGCGAGGACCTCGTCGACGAGCAGCACGTCGGGCTCGAGGTGCGCCGCAACCGAAAATCCGAGACGCACGTACATCCCGGAGGAGTACCACTTGACGGGCGTGTCGATGAACCGCTCGACGCCGGCGAATTCGACGATGTTGGGGAGCTTGGCCGCGATCTCACTGCGGCGCATGCCGAGGATCGCGGCGCTCAGGAAGACGTTCTCGCGACCAGTCAACTCCGGATGAAAGCCGGACCCGACTTCGATCAGCGCCGCGAGCCGGCCGTCGATCGTCACACTGCCGCAGGTCGGCGCGGTGATGCCGGCAAGGAGCTTGAGCAGCGTGCTCTTGCCAGCGCCGTTCCGCCCGATGACGCCGACCGATGTGCCACGGTGCACATCAAAGGTAACGTCTTTCAACGCCCAGAAACTGTTCGCCTTGCGCCGCGTGCCGAGCCGATATTGCTTTCCGAGCCGTTCGATTCTGACATCAATCGGCGTCATACCACGTCCGCCATCGTTCGCTCGGCGTGCTTGAAATAGACGTACGACGCGGGGAGCAAGGCGAGGATCACGAGTGCACTGACAGCGAGTGCGGCCGAGTCCGGATATTGATTCAACACCACAGCCCGTCGGAACGAGTCGACGATACCGGCCATCGGGTTCGCAATGAAGAGTCCGTAGAGCGCCGGCGACAGCGCCCGCCGCGCCGACGAGAGCGGGTACAGAACCGGCGTCGCGAACATCCACATCTGCAGAACGACCGGCATCGCGAGGCCGACGTCGCGGTGGCGCACCTGCACCGCCGACACGATCAGTCCGGCGGCCACGAGAAACAGCGCCAGCAAGGCCACCGCCACAACAGACCAGATTGCGGTGGGCGTCAGCGGGACGTGAAACCAGAACATCATCCCGACGAGCGCCGTCGACGCGATCGCGAGATCAGCGAGCGCGGCGACGACGTACGTGACGGGAAGGATCTCCCTGGGGAACGCGACCTTCGTAACCAGTGCGGCATGACTCGTCAGCGCGCCAGCCGCACTCGAGAGGCCCGAGGAAAAGGCCGTCCAGGGAAGAAGACCCGCATAGGCGAAGACAGCGTACGGCACTCCCTGTGCGGGTGCACCGCGGAGGAACGAAACCATCAACGCGAACACGAGCATCATGGAAAGCGGATGGAGCAGCGCCCAGAGCATTCCGAGCTGCGACCGCTGGTAGCGCACCTTGACGCGATGAATGCTGAGCGTCTTCAGCAGATCAGCGAACTGCGTGAGTCGGGCCAGCTCGCGCAATGGCCGAAGGCTACGCAGCGACGGGGGCTCGAAGCGGGTGACGGGCCGCGTGCGGAGCCCAGGTGTCGTGGGGACGGTGCTCATTGCGGTTCCGGGACGAGTACCCGCAAATGCTATACCAATCATCTTCCGGGTTCTTCTTGCCATGCCGCCCCCTCTTCGACATCCTCGACAAACTCCTTTATGCTCCTCTTCATCGGAGAGAACCTCATGAGGCTGCTTCGACTTGTATTGGCGGCGATGTTTGCCTTTTCGGTCGCCGCGCCGGCGCGCGCCCAGCGTTACACCGCAAAACAGGACGGCGACGTCATCGAACTCGCGGATGCGAACGCGCAAATGAATGTGTCAGTCGTCTGGAGCATGAGCAATGCGTGGCGCATTCAGGTCAAAGGCAAGGACCTGGTGCGCACGTCCGCCACGCTGGCCGACTTCCAGGCCAGGCCGGGACTGAACGGGGTGCCACTCCTCGCGCCGTTTGCCAATCGTCTCGATGAGACGGCGTTTTACGCCAACGGCAAGAAGTACAACTTCGATCTCGAACTCGGCAACGTGCGCGGACCGATCCCGGGAACGGGTTTCGTCAGTGGATCCAAGGCATGGCAGCTCGTGGAGTTCAAGGCTGACGGTACGGGCGCGTGGGTGACCTGCAGGCTGGATTTCTACAAGATTCCGCAATTCATGAAGCAGTTCCCGTTCGCACACACGATCACGATGACCTACCGCATCGCCGACGGCACGCTCGAGGTGCGAACGCGCCTCGAGAATGTCAGCACGGAGCCGATGCCCGTCGTGATCGGCTATCACCCGATTTACGAGCTGCCCGAGGGCAATCGCAACGACTGGATCGTGTCGGCGGACGCCAAGACGCATTGGATCGAAATTCCTCAGCGCCTCCCGACCGGCGAGACACAGCCGATCGAAAACTTTTTCGGCTCAGATCGGACAGCGATTCAGCTTGGGAAGTACGCGCTCATCGACGACGTCTTCACCGACCTCGTGCGGGACGCGAACGGCCGCGCGACGATGAAGCTGACGTACAACGGCAAAGAGCTGCACGCGATCCTCGGGCCGAAGTACAAGACAGTGCTGATGTGGTCAACGCCGCTTGGTGGTGGCGGCGGCCGCGGCGGTGGGGGAGGTCGCGCTGGCGGACAGGGTCCGGGTGCCCCTGCGGCTGGTGGCGGGCGAGGTGCCGGTGCACCGCCCACGCCGTCGGGCCCGTTCCCCGTTGATCCGGCCCAAGGTGTCAGGGTTGCGCCTCCAGCACTTCCGCCCGCCGAGGGCGCGCCGGCACCGACGACCAGAGGCTTCATTGCGTTCGAGCCGATGGTCGCCATCACCAATGCATTGAACCTCGCGCAGAAAGGCGTTTACAAAGACCTGCAGAGCATTCCGCCCGGAGGCTCGTGGGAAGAGAGCTTCTGGATCACCACGAAAGGCTACTGACTTCCTGTCGCCGCGCGTTCATCGTAACCGCGCGCCGAGCCCCCTTTGTCGTTCATCCAACGCGGTTGGTCTGGTCGAGTGTCGATTTTTGACGAACGTGAAAACGATTTGCATCTACGATTGAGCTGTGAACGGTGATCACTACCTCAACCGTTCGCCGGGTTTCCTTACCCAGGGAGGCACCCATGCTGCGCGATCCGGAATTGTCGGCAATCCTCGATCAGGCCGCGCGCAATCTGAAGAGCCTCGAGCTGCTCGTCCGCACCTCCGGTGAAGGCGATCTCAGCGCCATCAGTCCGCTTCGCCAGCGACTCGAGGCCCTGCAAATCGCCTACAGGAACGAGACGAACGTGCTCACGCGCCAGGTGCTTGAGCGCGCACTCGATCGCCGCGTCTCGACCGACCGGAGGCGGCGTGACAAGATGCGCACGGCGTAATCTCCCAAATCGATACGGAATGAGGCGTCGAGCAGAACCGGCCGGCTCACGGCTTCTGCGGCGACAGTACTTGGCCGCGATCTCGTCCTGAATCACGAAGATATCCGTGATCTCGCGATCGAAACGCTTCGACCACATCTGGTAACCGTCCTCCTCGTTCACCAGTTGCGCTGTGACGCGCAGGATGCGCCCTCGACTGTCGCGCGCTTCGGCGACCTCGGGACGGATGCGCCTTGCCATCCGGGCGCCGCGCTCCGGGACGTACGCCGCGATCCACGCGGACAGGACACTCAGGGCCGAGACGAATAGGGAACACCACTTGCACGGGCCGCGGATCATCACAGGCGTCGACGGCTCTACTCCACGAAGACGACGCCGTCTTCCGACGATGTTGGCCGTTGTCTACGCAGAGTTGAAAGACGGCTGACACTTCTGTCAGAGGATCCACCCATGGCTCTCTTCCGAAAGTTGATGAACGGCGGCGACGCGCAGCAGGCGGCCGTCGCAGAAGACCTCGATGCGCAAATCGCGCGCGCACACGATGCGCGCCAGACGCTGGAAGCACTCGTCACTCTTGCCCAGGCGCACGTCGCGCAGATTCCGCAGGTCAACGCATCGATGGAGGAAGGCGAACGTCGGGCCGCCGACCTTGGCCAGCGACTCGAGATCCTCGCTTCGCGCGTGGACGACCTCGAGAACACTCGCCGGCAGACGCAGACAGTCGAAGCGCGCGTCATCGCTCTGGAAGAAAGAGTTCAGCAGGCGCTCGCGCGCGAGACACAGGTCGATGAACATCGCTCCGCGATCGAGCAGCTGGTATCGCTGGGCAGGAGCGCCGGCGCGAGCCTCGACGGTCTGAAGCAGGAAAGCGCCGCCTTCATGGAGCTCGAGGAACGGCTGCCTCGTCTCAGGAAAGAGTTCCAGCCGCTGTTCGACCAGCAGGCCGCCCTGAAGAATGATCTCGACGCCCTTCGCACCGGGATCGTGACGCTCACGCAGGATGCTGAAGCAGGTCGTGAGTCGGCACTCAAGGCGCGCGCCCACGCCACGAAGGCGACGGAGGTGGTGACAGAACTGCAGCGCAAGCTCGAGCCACTTTCGCAGATCAGCGCGCTCGGCAAGGATGCCGACGCGCAGCTCCGCACTCTGAGCGCATTGTCCGAGCACGTCGCAGCCAAGACCAAAGCGCTCGAGAACCAGCAGTCGGTGGTCGAGCATGCGCTCGTCGAATCACGCCGCGTCCACGAGATGGTCTGGGAGATGGAAGTGCAGCTCAAGAAACTGGACGAGGGGACGAAGCGGGCAGCGCGCGTGGAGGAAACACTGGCGAGTCTTCAACGCATGCAGGCGGCGACCAATTCAACGCTCGAGGAGGCCTCACACGCTCGCGAGAACTTCCGTCGCGAAGTCGATCGACAGGAGCGCGACGCACAAACCTTGATTGAAACCGTTCGACGTCAGCTCGATCAACTCGTGGGCAACAAGCAGGAAATCGAGACAGTCCATGAACGACTGCGGCTCGTTCAGACCGGCATTGCCGCGGCCGAGACACGCGTCGAGGCGGTGTCGACGCGAGAACAGTCGTTGGGACAGCTGGTAGAGCGCATCCAGAACCTCGCGACGACAGTACAGGAGCTGACGGCAGCGGCCGAGGCACTCGAGCGAAAGCAGGCCTCGCTCGCCGCGATCGAGGAGCGGCTGGCTGGCTTGGAGGCCATGGCCAAGCGTACACAATGGCAATTCGAGGGCCTCGCGCAGCACCGCACGGATCTCGACACACTGAAGACTGAAATCCAGACGGTCCATACCACCTACGAGCAGACCACGACGCTCCTCGACAGACTTCGGACGGACAAGCGCGAGGTGGAAGTGTTTCTCGACAAGGCGGGCAGCTTCATGGGACAGGCTGCGCAGTTCGAGACGAAGATCGACGCATTGAGCGCGCAGATCACGGCCGCAGAAGCCAGCGCGGCGAAAACATCGAGTGTCGCCGGCACCGTCGACGATCTCGTGGGGAAGCTCGAGGCGCTCGAGCCAAGAACGCGGATCATCGAGGACCTGGAAGGACGTCTGAATGCGCTCAACGCTCTGAGCACCGATGTCGACCGTCGTCTGAGCGAGCAGCTCGCCGCCCGCGCGGAGCTGGAAAGCCTCAACGTGCTTTGCGAAGGCCTTGGCGCGCAGGTGACGGACGCGCAGCAGAAACTGGCCGCCGTCAACGCCGTTCGTATGGAGCTGGAGCCGGCAATCGATCGCCTTGCGGTGCTGCAACACGATCTCGAACACGCCCGCGCAGCGCTGCAGGCGCTACAGCGCGACGAGGACACGCTGGCTGCGCAGGACCGGAGGCTCGCGGAGCTGTCCGACGCGTCGCGCGCACTGTCGCTCGAAGCGGCGCAACGCCTCGAGACCGTTCAGGGTCTCCATCAGGAACTGGACAAGGCCGGTGCACTCCGAGAGCAGTTGGTCGGCGAGCTCGCGCAGATCCAGAAACACCAGCGCGACACATTCGCGCAGATCGAGGCTGCGGACGATCAATTCAATCGCCTCGACGAGTTGTGGAAGAAGCTCGATCAGCGACGGTCCCAGCTCGAAGAAGCCGAACACATGTTAGGCAAGGTGGACGGCCGCATGAATGAACTGCGCCGCCTTTCCGACGACATGGAGCGCAGGATTCAGGCAATCGCCGATCGAGAGCAGGTGGTCGAATCCGTCCGCCGCGGAATCGAAGGTGTGCATGCGCTCGGGCAGAAGAGCCAAGCGGACCTGGCAGCCATCGCTGAACGCCGGGGTGAGATCGCCCGCGCCACGAGCGAGATGGACCGCCTGGGCAATAGTCTCGCGGCGACCCAGGAAAGGATCGTGGCCATCGAGAATCGACGTCAACTCGTCGACGATGTGCAGCGCAAGGCCGACACCATCATGAACATCCTCGGGGACGTGCAGATTACGCTCGACAGCGTCAGCGAGCAGAAGGCGATGGTGGATCACGTCTTCGCCGAGCTGGCGCGGATCGAGTATCTGGTGCAGGAGGCGCGAGGCACGATGAAAGCCCTTCAGGCCGAGCGCGACGTGGCCCAGCGAATCGTCGAAAACGTCCGGCAGATTCACGCCCGCGCAAACGGGGAAGAGCGCGTGACGGCGTGACGATGGCAATCCTCTGCGCAGGACCCAGCGACAGCGAACATGTCGCGCAAGGTTGGCGACGCGAGGTCACTTACTCCAGACCGAGGCCTCTCCCGGCTCGCGCGTCTTCACCGAGTAGAGCGCGTGATGCGTGAGGATGAAAAGCGTGCGACGGTCGGCGCCACCGAAGACGAGCCCCGTCGGTCGTTCGGGTACATCGATCTCGCCGATGATTGTACCGCTCGGGTCGTAGACGAATACCTGTCCGTTCGCGATATAGACACTCCCCTTCCTGTCCACGGCGACCCCCTCGCCGCCGCGTTCGGCAAACGGCTTCAGATCGCCGAGGGTGCCATTGGCCTGGACGGTTGCGCTGTACGTCCGATTCTCCGCGCTGCTGATGACATAGACGCGATGGCCAGGGAGCGCCGTCACGAAGCTGTGGGCGCCCAGATTGTGAGACCAGCGCCAGCCAGTTTCATCCATCCCCGGATACGACCCATCCGGGCCCTGCCGGAACACGCGACGCGCGGGCAGAAACAGGCTTCCATCCGGCGACATGTATTCGCTCGCGGTGGCGGTCGTAACCTCGCGTGAGAACATCTGCGCGAGCGTGGTGTATTCGTAGCTGCTCAGATCGAGATAGTTGCTGAACTGCCCGTCGACCCAGACATTAACGGGCAGAACGGCCGCTGCACCGGTGTGGGCCGCACTCGTGTGCGGTTCGATCGGCACGAGCGCCTCGCGCACGGCGTCGGGGCGAAACGCATAGACGGTGCCTTCAGTGCCAGCGGACGACATCACCATGAGGTTGCCAGATTTGTCGACCGCCAGGTTCACGGCATCGAGCGGATCGTCGCGCAGGATGGTGAGTCCGCTGGTGTGCGACCACGAAAAAACCCGCTGCTGGTAATGATCGATGAAATACAGCGTTCCACGCGCGTCGACCGCAGCGCCGGAAATGGAATGGAAGCCACCCTCCAGCCTGTCGACACGAGCGCCCGCCGCCACCACGGTCGAATCGTCGGCCCGCGCTGGAGCGGCCGGATTCGCGCGGATGTCGAGCACGGCGAATTCGCGCTCGCGAACGTCCAGATGTCGGGTCACATCCTGAATGGCGTTGTCGTACGCGAACTTGCCGGCGCGGAGGAACGTGCCGCACCCGCCTGGGTCGCAGGCGGCATAGCCATGCTCGGCGTTGACGTGCGCGTTGCGGAAGCGAATGTCCGAAGAATTCGAGATTCGAACCGCTGCGGGGAACGGCGCGTAGCTGCGTGCTACCCGATACGCGTGATAGTTGGCGATGGTGATGTTCTTCGACGCGTTGATTTCGAGGGAGACCGCCTCAGCACTCGTCGACACTTCCTCCTCTGTCTGCGGACCATTGAAGTCCCAGTTCTCGACGCGATCCAGCTTGATTTCAGTGAAGAGGTGGTGCTCGGCGGAGAGTTCGTAGACGTGGCCCGGTGTGGTCGTATCCGATACGTAGAACCCCGCCCGCGCGAAGGTGTTCGGAGTCCAGATGCCGTTGAAGGTGCCACCGCCGCCACGGGTGACCCACACACTCGGGTACTGCGCGCCCCAACGTCCAGACGAAGAAGCCGGGCCCCCGCGGCCGCCGGCGTAGAACGCAGCCCTGACGGCGGGAGGGAGGAACGTCCCCGCGAAGCTATGGATCTGCACATCGTCCATGAGCGAGTCCTCGCCGGCCATCCATAAGATGCTGGCTGCGCGTGGATTGATGCCGCCGGTGAGGAGCCCGATGCCAGTGACGATGTTCGTGCCGCCGGTTGGCGCTTCCAGCAAGGCCTTGGGCGCGCCCACACCCTGGTAGCCAGACGTTGAATCGGGCAGGTCCAGCTGTGTTATTCCCGGGTGCAATGCGATGACCACCGTGTCGCGCTTCAGCGCGATCGTGTCGCGGACGATGTAGAAGCCGGAGGGAAGTACAGAACCGGATGGGCGTCGATGGCCTTGCGGATGGCTTCGGTGTCGTCAGTCTTCCCATCACCCATGACGCCCAGGGTGTGGACGTTGCCCCAGCTCTCCATCGGCGGCAGCACGCGGATCGCCGCCGCCATTGGTGACGGTATCACGCTCAAGGGTTCGGCGCGATACAGCGTGTCGAGCCGGCCGGTCATGCCCGCGCCCGGCACGATGAGTCCATGATTGAAATTCACGACCCGATAATTTGAGGCAGGAGCGGACGTCGTCTTTCCGCTTTCCCGGAACCTGGCGAAGACCGGCACTTTCGTGCAGACCGCATTCTCGAATCCAATTTCTGTCATCGGATTCTTCTCGTTGCTGATGACGACAGCGGCGCCCGAGATGTTCTCGAACCGGCTGTCCTTGACCCACAACTCATCGGAGTAGTGCGGATCGATGTCGATGGCGACGGGCAGATCGCGAAACGTATCGCGGACGAGCGTGAGTCCCGCCATGTGCTCACGAATCGCTGCCTCGCGCTGGCCTTCGAAGACCGAATCCAGGACCGTGAACGGCCAGAACGGCGACGTGTTGGTGGTCAGGATGCCGTATCGTCCGCCGTAGACACGCAGATCCTGCACGACGTTGCCGATCTCCGTCAGCGCGGCGAGTCCCGATCCCATGCGGAAGTCCATGTGGCTGAGCACGCCATGCTGGGCCACGTGGAAACGGATCGCGACGGCGGCCGGATTCCCGTTGCCGATCTCGAAATCGATGTTGCTCATGCCCGAATAGAACGTGCCATGATTGTGCATGAGTTAGGGTGCTCGCCACGCAATTTCGTGAGGGACGTATCAGACAAAGACGTTCCTACCGAATCCAACCGAAATCCAACCGCCTTCCTGCTGCCCGCCGTGGTTGAATCCACGAGTTCGGGCCGAACCGCGGCTGTTCGGCAGGAGGTCCACATGGCTCACTCAGCATTCCGTCCGGTGCTCTTCGACTCGACCCCCCCAAGTCTCCGCCCGTCTCCCGGCGCGCATGTGGCTGAAGACGACGAGCTGATCGTCGGCGTCAGTGACGCGATGCGCTACGTGATGTTTCGAATTGACCAGGTCGCCTCGACCGATGCAACCGTCCTGCTCTATGGAGAGACCGGAACCGGCAAGGAGCTGGTCGCCCGCGCGCTCCATCGCCGGAGCGCCAGGCGAAACCACCCCTTCGTCGTGGTGAATTGCGCGGCAATGCCGGCAGCCCTGATCGAGAGCGAGCTGTTCGGCCGGGAGCGGGGCGCATTCACGGGCGCTCACACCTCACAGATTGGCCGCTTCGAGCTCGCCAATCGCGGCACGATTTTTCTCGACGAAATCGGCGAATTGCCTCTCGAAGTCCAGCCGAAGCTTCTGCGCGTGCTCCAGGAAGGCCAAGTGGAGCGGCTTGGCAGTCCGCGGACGGTGGACGTCGACGTCCGGATCGTCGCCGCGACCAACCGCGACCTGACCGAGGAAGCAAAAGAAGGCCGTTTCCGTCGAGATCTCTACTACCGGCTGAATGTGTTTCCGATCACGCTGCCGTCGCTCCGACAGCACCGGGAAGACATTCCGCTGCTGGTGCGGCATCTCGTCGATCGTCTTGGCCGCACTCTTCGCCGTCCGATCGACACCATTGCCGACGAGGTGATGGACTCGCTCCAGGCGTACGACTGGCCGGGAAACGTCCGCGAGCTCGAGAATGTGCTGCAGCGCGCGATGATCCTGTCGCGCGACACGACGCTGACGTCCGTCGATCTCGGTGTTCCGACACTCGATGGCACGCCGGACCCGGTCAACGCGACGCTCACCGAAGTCGAGCGGCGTCACATCCTTCGCGTGCTCGACGCTGCGCGGTGGCGCATCGAGGGGACGGGTGGGGCAGCCCATGTCCTCGGCCTCAAACCGAGCACGCTTCGGAGCCGGATGATGAAGCTGGGCATTCTTCGACCGCACTGAGCGCGAGGCGGTCAGGGGTTTCGAAGCACTCTGATCACGCGTGACTGTACTTCATCGAGGACGATGACCGGCTCGTCGCGCAGCATGATGCGGATGCCTTTGAAAATCTGAAAGTCGCGGGAATTGAAGAAGTCATCGGCCGTTGCTGCAGACTGCCACTCTGACAGCAGCATGAAGACATTGGGATCCTCGGCGTCCTCCATCAGCCGGCTGCGCGCACAGCCGGACGTGATTCGCATGCGTCGCACGGTTTCATCGACCGCGCTCAGGATTTCGGCGCGTTTGTAGGGCTGCACGCGAAACCCGATCGACGCAAGCAGCATCCCTCGCCCGGGACCGTTTGGCGCAAGCGTCATATTGCCCTCTGCGGGGACGACTGGATCCCGTACGGCATCATTGAACGCCCCGGCCACCTGATCCTGCAACGCGTTTGCCGCATTGATGAGACGCGAACAGTCGTATCTGCGGCGAAATCTGTCGCACTCCATGTACAACCTCCACGAGCATTCGCGGGCCCCTACGTTATTCCGCAGATGGTGGGGACTTCGAGGTTGGCCGATCGCCGCGATTAGAGCGGCGACGAAGCTCGGCCGGACCTTTGAGGCGCGTCACCCGTCCGATTCAGGAGTCCGATCCGCTACCATTGCCGCGTCGGCTGCCCGACCCGGGCAGGCCGCGACACCATCATGAAGCTCATTCTGGCGGCGTCTATCGTGCTGCAGGTCATTGCAATCGGCATTCAGACCACGCCGCGCAATCTCATGACGTGCATACGGCGACCGTCGTGGCTGCTTCGGATCGTGCTCGCCATGTACGTCGCTGTCCCGCTGCTGGCGACGATACTGGCGAAGGTGACGAGTGCCTCCGATCGCGTGAAGGGGGCCATGCTCCTGATGGCTGTCGCGGCAGTCGCCCCGATGCTTCCCAAAAAACTGTTGAAGCTTGGCATCGACGCGGGGTTTGCTGAGAGTCTGTCTGCCGTCACGATGTTGCTGGCGATTCCCCTGGTGCCCGTCACAGCGGCCACACTCGGTACGCTGTTCGGTCGTGACGTTGTCGTATCCCCCATCGCGGTCGCCGGTACGCTGGCAAAGACGTTTCTGGTGCCCTTGGTGGTTGGGATGGGGCTTAAGGCGGCGCTCGGCGATCGGTCGTTACGCCTCGGCGAACTGGCTGGGCTCATCGGCACGATAGTGCTGGTCCTGCTGGTCATCCTGCTCGTCTTCGCTGAGCGCGACAACATCTTCCCCCTGGTATGGCGATCGCTGCCGGCGATTGCTCTTTTTGCGGGTGGCTCGCTGCTGCTCGGCCATGTGCTTGGCGGCCCCGATGCCGGAGAGCGAACGGCACTCGCGATCGCGACCGTGACGCGACATCCCGGCCTGGCCATACTCATTGCAACGAGCAGCCTTTCGCAGAACCTGGTGCCGGCCATTCTCATCGTGGTCATTGGGTCGGCCGTCATCGCCATTCCCTACACCAGCTGGCGTAAGCACGCGATTGCCAGTCAACTGGAGCCCGCCCTCCCCGTCGAGAGGAAGCTTCGGTAGGCGGCCTGCAGAGCTGCTCAATCTAGAGAAGCTCAGCCGCGATATTGATATTCAGGATGGAAGGCCACCGGCACCTCAGCCGGTAAACAGCCGCGATACCGACAATGTTTCCGCGCGGAGTCTCCGCGAGGCACGACGAATGTTACATCGCGTTTACAGAATGAAACGTCACGCCCCGCTGAAAACGGTGTGTTAGAATCCCGCATTCCAAGAAGGTCTTCGATGGCTGCGGCCGTCGACGGAGGGCCTTCTCCGGAGAAACACGTCCGGAGTTTGTGTCGCTGCCGTCGTTCCGCTCAATTGGCGTAGCGCCGGTCAGGGTCTCCAGCGTCGCGCCGGCTGGTCCCGCACTCCAGACATCCATCTGACTGTTTCGGCTCGAGTGCTATCGGTCTGTCGAACGTATGGCGAACGCCCCCACGGTTTTTGTCGTTGATGACGATCCATCCGTCCGTACGGCGGTGGAGCGTCTGCTTGTGTCAGTGGGACTCCCGTGCGAAACGTTTGCGAGCGCGCCTGAGTTCTTGAAGCGCGCCGCAGCCGGTTTGCTAGGCTGTCTCGTGCTGGATGTCAGGATGCCCGGGCCGAGCGGGCTCGACCTGCAGCGGATACTGAACAGTACCGGCAACGACATTCCGATTATCTTCGTGACCGCCCATGCGGACGTGCCGCTGACCGTGCGCGCGATGAAAGAGGGGGCGCTCGAAGTGCTCACCAAGCCCTTCGACGATCAGGCCTTCCTCGACCTTGTGAACAAGGCGCTGGAGACCGCGCTCCGCCGTGGCGAACAACGCACGAAGATGGATCGTCTGCGTACACGATTCGACACGCTCACGCCGCGCGAACGCGAGGTCATGGCGCTCGTCGTCACAGGCATGCTGAACAAGCAGATAGCCGGTCAACTCGGAACGACCGAGAAGACCGTCAAAGTGCATCGCGCGCAGGTCATGCATAAGATGGAGGCCGACTCTGTGGCCGCGCTTGTCCGCATGGCGGACATGCTGGGTGACGTTCCGGCTGGCATCTGACCTCGAGTCCCAGAGGTAACCCATGGACCAAAGCCCCAACGTCCTACGACCTTGGTCCTATAGATCCTGACCTGCCCACAGAATACCGTGGCTCGTACGAAATCGAGTCATACTCTGCTACCGGTGTAGGCGATCCTGATAGGGTGTCTCGCCATGTTGCCCACCCGAGACCACACCGTTGCTCTACGGAGCCTGCGACGACTGAGTCGTTCGTGGTTGCTCCCGTTCGCGGTGACCGCCCGCCTCGAAGGCGCATCACAATCTCCCGGAATCGCTGCAACGATGGAACGTGCTGCGACACCTCCGCTCTGGACGGAGCACAAGGGAGCCCTCCTCCTGGCGTTGGCGGTTTTTCTCGCGCAGCTCGGGCTCATCGTCTGGCTGGTCGCGCAGCGCAGCCGACGGCAGAGCGCTGAAGAGGCACTGCAGCGCACAGAAGCCCGCAACAGTGCAATTCTCCGGACGATTCCGGATCTGATGTTCGTGCTGAGTCCGGAGGGGGTGTACCTCGATTACAAGGCGCCGCATCCGAGCGCGCTGTTCGTCCCCCCAGAGCAATTCCTCGGCAAGCATATTCGCGACGTGATGCCTGCGGACCTGGCGCAAGCGATCGAACCGCTCTTGCGGCGCGCGATGGAATCCGGACTCCCGGTTCCGCTCGAGTACAGCTTGCCGATGGATGGCGGCGAGCGGCACTACGAAGCCCGGCTCGTGCGCTGCGACAACGCCGCGATCATCTGCATCGTCCGCGACGTCACGGCGAGCCGCCACGCCGCCGAGGAGTTGCATCATTTGCAGGCCGAGCTCGCCCACGCGGAACGCGTGCGATCGATCGGCGAGCTCACGACAGGAATCGCCCACGAGGTCAGCCAGCCGCTGTCAGCCATGATTACAAACGCCCGGGCGGGTCTGCGCCGAATCGATGGATCGTGTGATGTCGAGGAACTTCGCGCCGTGCTGCGGGACGTGGTCGCCGACGGCCAGCGCGCGACCGAGGTCATTACACGCGTGCGAGGCCTCGTCAAACAGACGCCCATCCAGCCGGCCCCGCTCGATGTGAACGAGGTTGTCGACGACGTGATGGAACTGAGCAGGCGGATGCTGTCGCAGCACCATGTCAGCGTCCAAATCAAGAGGACGTCGGATCTCCCGCCTGTCTCCGGAGATCGGGTTCAGCTCCAGCAGGTGCTGCTCAATCTCGTGACCAACGCCGCCGACGTCATGAAGACCGTCGACGCGCGCGCCCGCGTCCTGGAGATCCAGACGGCGCGCCGAAATGGATACGTCAGCGTGCTCGTTCACGACTCGGGTCCAGGGCTTCCGGAAGCCAGCGTCCGGCGTATCTTCACGCCGTTCTTCACGACGAAGCCCGATGGCATGGGGGTCGGACTGTCGATTAGCCGCTCGATCGTGGAAGCGCACGGCGGACATCTCAATTTGAGGAGCAATTCCGACGTCGGGGCGACCTTCGAACTGGAACTGCCGGTGGCGTGACGTTTATGCCTGGCGCTCAACCGGCCGCTGGACCAAAGTCTCACCGCCGGTGGCCTTAGGTCCTATGGATCAGGCGTCGAAGCCCATTATAAAGTTCGAAGCACTTAAAGGAAGTCCCTAATCCAGATCGAGACGTTGACATTGCCGATGAAGCATTTTCTGGGGCATCGGTTCGACGAGGACGAGCGCACGTTGTGGCGCGGTGCTGACGAGATCCGCCTGACACGCAAGGCCGCGGCGGTTCTCCTCTGTCTGATCGAGCGAGCCGGCCGAACCGTGACCCGCGACACGATCCTGTCGACGGTGTGGCCTGGCACGCACGTGCAGGCCGACAATATCAAGGTGCTCGTCCACGAGATCCGTGTGGCGCTCAACGACGATCCGCGCGATCCGCAGTTCATCCGGAGCGAACCGGGATCCGGCTACAGGTTCGTCGCGCCCGTCTTCGATGCGCTGTCTCTGCCGGAGTATCGCGACAGCGCGGTGTCGTCGATCTTCGTGAACCAGAACGAGCTGTCCAACCTGTCCGCCGCGCTGACGGATCCGCGCCGTTCCGATTGCCGCGTCTTCCTCGTGGAAGGTGAGCGTGGAATGGGGAAGACCGCCTTGTGCGCCGAGTTCATGAAACGGGCGAGAGCCGTTCCATCGGCCCGCGTCTGCTACGGCCAGTCGTTTGCGCACGCGGGAGCCGCGCAGCCGTACCTGCCGATCATCGACGCGCTCCATCATCTGGCCCGCCAGTCGCCGGCCGCGATTCCCGCGATGCTCGCGCAGTATGCTCCCTCCTGGCTCGCGGCCATGCCGCATTGGGTGCGAGACGCAGCGCCATCGACCGCCACCGCGGCGCCTGGCGAGCCTTCCCGTATGATTCGGGAGCTCGGCGACTTCCTGGAACGCATGGCGTTCGAGGTGCCGACCGTCATGGTGCTCGACGATCTCCAGTGGGCGGATCTCGAAACCGTGGAGCTCCTTCGCGCGCTCGCGCGACGCCACGCGCCGCTTCGCGCGATGGTCCTTGGCACCTACACGCCATTCGCCACGACGCTGACCGCGGCGGCGCTGCGCAGTCTCGCCGCTGAATTGCGGGCCACTGGCCGCTCCTGGCCGATGGCACTCGGTTCGCTCACCGAGGACGAGGTGCGAACGTACCTGATCGAACGGTTCAACAGTGACGCGATCGCGGCGTTGGCGCGGATGGTTCATCGCGTATCCGCCGGCAACCCGCTCGTGATGGTGTCGACGATGGATGCGCTCATCGCGTCCGGGGCGGTGGTGCTCCAATACGACGGATGGCGGCTGCGTCATTCAGTGCGCACCCTGGAGCGATCGCTGCCGGTTCGCGTGCTGGACGCAATCCTCTGGCGCTTCGATCAGCTGGACGTCGAGGACCGGGTGGTGCTGGAAAGGGCGGCGGGCGTGGGGATGGAGTTCTGTGCGCTCGATGTCGCCAGAGCGGCTGGGATGGAGTCGCCGTTCCCGATCGCGCGGCGCCTGGAGACGCTGTGGACCCGCGGATTCGTCGCTCGCCGGGGCGCAAGAATCCGCGGCGGCCCATCGGTCGCCGGAGTCTTCCGGTTCGTTCACCCGCTACACGCGCAAGTGTTGGCTGGTCACGCGCCGGTATTCGATCAGCGGCGCGCCGTGGATCGCTTGGGGTTGGATCAGCGCGCCAGCGGCGGTTTTGGATGAGACAGCCGAACTCGCCGCGGGTCAGCGAGAGGAGTACAATTCACCGCGCCAGCTACCCTACTGGTACCGGCTGATCTCCCGGCCGAATGCGTGCGATGATCTCCGATCAGTTTACGCGGCCAGAGCGCAGTCCTCGTGTGACGCTTCTGACGGTCGCGCTTGCGACCTGCGCCGGCTACTATCTCGGATCGCTCATCGGACTGCAGCTGCGGCTGCTGCCGGCGACCACGTCGGTATTGTGGCCTTCAAATGCCATCCTGACATCGGCCCTGGTCCTGACGCCGCCGAAGCGCTGGGCTGCCGTGCTGTTGGCGGTTCTACCGGTGCACGTGCTCATCCAGTACCCAACCGGATGGCCTCTTCCTCTGATTCTCGCGCTCTTTGTGACGAACTGCCTGGAGGCGCTCATTGCCGCCATCGGGATGCGCTTCCTCAGCGACACGCCGTGGCGGTTCGACACGCTTCGTGCGCTGACCGCGTTCTACGTCGCGGCGGTGCTGATAGCTCCGCCGCTGTCGTCGTTTGCTGATGCCGCCGCCGTCCACTGGTTCCGCGGAGAACCGTACTGGCACGTGTGGGGCGATCGCTCTGTCAGCAACGTCCTCGCGGAATTGACCGTGGTGCCAGCGATGGTTGGCATCGCACTCGGTGTGGTCCGCTGGTGGCGGCGCGGCATGCCGGCGCCGAGGTTCGAAGCCATCGCGCTCGGGCTGACCCTCTCGGGGATCGCGTGGATCAATCTCACCGACGCGTTGACCTGGGCCCCCAGCCTGAGCGCGCTCTCGAGTTACATGCCGCTCGCCATTCAACTGCCGTTTCTACTCTGGGCGGCCATGCGATTCGGACCAACCGGCACCGGGATTGCCGTCCTGCTGACGACCCTCGTGAGAGCCTGGGCGATCGTGCACGGCATCGGGTCCTTCGGGTTCGTTTCACCGTCGACCACCGTAACCGCGCTGACGTTGTCGCTGATCGTCGTTGCCGCCCCGCTGCTGTGTCTGGCGACTCTGATCGAGGAGCGCAGCCAGACGCAGCGTACGCTGCGGATGCGTCTCGAATTCGAAAGCCTGCTCTCGCGGCTCTCTTCCGCTCTCGTGCAGGAGCCGAGCGAACAGATGACTCGCACGTTCGAGTCCTGGCTCGGCCGCATCGCGTGGGTCCTTGGTATCGACAGGCTCACGGTGTTCACCGTGTCGACTGCGGCGGCAGCGCCGACTCTGGTCTATACATGGACTGATGAGGGAGCGCGCGCGGATGATGGCGATACCGCGAGGCATCATGCGGAGTGGGCGCAGCGCAGCTTCGTTGACCGCGACATGGTCCAGATCTCTGGCGACGATGAAACGCCGCTTCGAGGAGCCCGGCACACGCTGGAACCGACGCCGTTTTTCAAGGCCGGCGGCGCGATCGCGCTCGTCGGACAAGGACAGCCGCTCGGAGCGCTGGCCTTCAGCTCTCTCCGCGAGCCGCCGAGCCCCAGCACCCTGCTTTCCAACGTGTGGCTGGTCGGCGAGGTCGTGGCGGCCGCGCTGCACCGCAAGCAGTCGGAAGAGGCGCTTCAGAAGAGCGAGGGGATGAAGTCAGCGATTCTGCAGTCGCTCACGAGCGGTGTCGCGGTGCTCGATCGCGTGGGCTCCCTGCTGCAATTCAACTCGACGTGGGTGCACGAGTCTCGCGGACGCGAATGGATGAAATTGGGAATCGGTGCCAACCTGCTGCAGGCGTGCTGGACCGCGCGCGACGCGGGCGACCGCCTGGCCGCCGGCGTCGCCGAGGGGGTCGCCGGGGTGCTGGCGGGCACTCGCGATCGCTTCACAGTCGAGCAGCTGTTCGACCCAGCAGGCGATGCCAGGTGGTGGTCGCTGAACGCCGTTCCGCTTCATCGGCCCGAAGGAGGTGCGGTCCTGGTCTGCGACGACATCACCGACTTGCGTCGCGCCGAGCTGGAGGCACAGCGCAGCCGGCAGGAGCTGGCCCAGGTGTCGCGGGTGTCGACGGTCGGTGAGATGACGGCGTCACTCGCGCACCAGCTCAATCAACCACTCGCGGCGATTATGACCAATGCGCAGGCCGCCGGACGGATCCTCAACGCCTCGGTGCCGGATGTCGACGAAGTGCGCCAGATCCTGCAGGACATCGTCAGGGACGATCGACGCGCGAGCGACGTCATTCAGCGCCTGAGCCAGCTGCTGCGCAAAGGGGAGCTCGAGATGACGGTCATCAACCTCACGGCCGCGATTCGTGAGGTCGTCGACCTGATCAGCACCGAGGCGATCACCCGCACGATCGGCGTATCGTTCGACTTCGCGGAGGAGCCGGTGTTTGCAACGGCCGAGCGGGTTCAGCTGCAGCAGGTGATTCTGAATCTGCTGTACAACGCAATGGAGGCGATGGTCGACCAGCACGAGTATCCTCGGCGGATCGTCATCGCCTGCCGTCAGGATCGCGGGCTGGCCGTCGTCAGCGTACGCGATTCGGGCCCGGGGCTGCGCGCCGGGACCGAGGAAGTCGTGTTCGAACCCTTCTTCACGACGAAGAGCGGAGGAATGGGGATGGGCCTGTCGATCGTGCGCTCTATCGTCGAGGCCCATGGCGGACGCATTCACGCCGCAAACGCCGCCACTCGCGGCACCGTCGTCGAGTTCCAGCTCCCAGCCGCCAGCCTGCCAGTTTAACGGTCGTCCCGCTGCACGCGCCGACGGCTCACGTCGAAGATCCGAAGACTCGAAGATCCGAAGGAGAAACGACGGCGGCTGGCGGGACGCCGGCCGTTCCGGCCGGCGTGTGACCGAGACGCTGATCCAGAAACACAAGCACCACTCGATCTTGAGGTGGTTGAGTTTCTGGATCAGCGTCTCGGTCAACCGCGCGAGCGCGGTCCCGCCAGCCGTCGCCGAATCGAGAATCTCGTGTCGCTTGCTCTGTTCTTCTTCGATTCTCCTTCGATTCTTCGTTTCTTCGGATCTTCGACGGCTGCTGTCGGCGCGTGCAGCGCGAGAAAGGTTTACGTAAGAAGCACGAACAGCTACTGTGTTAACGCATGAGCAATGAGAGCGCCTTTGAGATGGCGACCTCCAGCCTGCGCTTCGGCAGGGGTGCCACCCGGGAAGTGGGGATGGACCTTGTCGACCTGGGCGTTCGCAAAGCGCTGGTCATCACCGACTCGAACCTGGCCCGGCTCCCACCTGTAGCGACGGTGCTTGCGGCGCTCGATGAGGCCGGCGTGCAGGTCGTGCTCTTCGATCGGGTTCGCGTCGAACCGACCGACGGATCGTTCCGCGACGCCATTCAGTTCGCGCACGGACACGCAGTCGACGGGATTGTGGCCGTCGGCGGAGGTTCGGTGATCGACACGGCCAAGGCCGTGAACCTCTACACGACGTATCCTCCGGCGGACTTTCTCGATTACGTGAACGCTCCTGTCGGGAAAGCCATGCCGGTGCCCGGCCCGCTCAAGCCCCTGATCGCGATTCCCACGACCGCGGGAACCGGCAGCGAGACGACCGGCGTCAGCATCTTTGATTTCACGGAGCTCCACGCGAAGACTGGCATCGCGAGCCGGCGTCTCAAGCCGACACTGGGCTTGCTGGATCCCGAGAACACGCGAACGCTGCCGCCGCAGGTCGCCGCATCAAGCGGTCTCGACATCTTGAGCCATGCCGTCGAGTCGTTCACCGCACTCCCGTACACATCGCGTCCTCGCCCGGCGAGCCCGATGATGCGTCCGGCCTACCAGGGGTCGAATCCGATCAGCGACATCTGGGCGCTTCAGGCGCTTCGAATGGTCGCCCAGTATCTAGTGCCGGCGGTTGAACGTCCAGACGACGACGAGGCCCGCGCGCAGATGCTGCTGGCTGCGTCGTACGCGGGCATGGGATTTGGAAATGCGGGGGTGCACCTCCCGCACGGCATGTCCTATCCGGTTTCAGGCCAGGTCAAAGAGTTCTACGCACCCGGTTATTCCAGGGATCATCCGCTCGTGCCGCACGGCATCTCCGTGATTCTCAACGCGCCCGCCGTCTTCCGGTTCACGGCGGTCGCCCAGCCCGCGCGACATCTACAGGCGGCCGAGGCGCTGGGCGCCAAGGTGACAGGCGTGACAGCCGCAGACGCCGGAAGAGTTCTTGCCGACCGGATCATCTGGTTCATGGAACGGCTCGGCGTGCCCAACGGATTGAGAGCGGTCGGTTATACGCCTGCCGACATCCCACACCTTGTCGAAGGGACGCTCCCGCAACACCGCGTCACGAAGCTGTCGCCGCGCCCCGCAGGTCCCCACGAGCTTGCCACGCTTTTCGAGGACGCGATGGTCGCGTGGTGATTCAATCACTCATCACTAATCACTAATCCTTGAATCGCGAATCCTGAATCGCGAATCCTGAATCGCGAATCCTTGAATCGTTTTCGGAGCTGGGCAGATGGGGATCCGGGATCACCCATCCCGGATCCCGGATCCCGACTGCGTCAGTTCTCAACGACTCTCAACGAACCGAACAGACCGTGCGTCTCCTCGTCAGGCCCGGAGGCGAAGTACAAGGCGTTCTTGTCGCCCGCGCCCGCGCCGTTGCCGAATGCAATGCCCCACAGACCGTCGATGGTGACGGGCTTGCCGCTCTCGTCTTTCAACTGACCGAGAAACTTTCCGCTGTCCGGATCGAATGCCTGGATGTGGCCATCGCCGAAGTTGCCGACCAGCAGCGCGTTGCTGAAGGCGCCGAAATTGGCAGGCGAGAGCGCCAGGCCCCACGGCGCATTGAGGTGATTGCCGAGGACCAGACGCTGCAGCAGGTGGCCGCCGGTGTCGAACACGTCGACGAATCCCGATCCCTTATCGGTCTCTTCGTCAGGCTCCTTGTGGCTCTGCTGCGCATAGGTGACGTAGAGCTTTCCCCCGAGGTTCTGAATGTTGAAGGGGGAGTAGCTGTTCGGAACGTTCGGGTCTTCGAATGAACCGTCGAGCGACACGACGTGAAACGTCTTGTCGTACACGTCGATGTGTCCGTGTTCGAAGTCGGCCGCATACAGATAATTCGTCGTCTGCCCGGCCGTCGTCACCTGCCCGATCGCGAGGCCGGTGTACACGGCGTCCGATGTTCCACCGATTTGCGCGTGGGTCGATGGCGCTGGCGGCGGCACCCCCGGATTCCATCCGCTGATGATGCCTACCTGTGAGGCAAAGAGAAACGCGGCGCGCCCGCTTGCGGCTCCGGATGTCACCACGAAATCAGTCGTGCTGTTGGCCACGGTGCCGGTTGGCGAACCGCCAGGGATCGTGACGACCAGCGAATTCTTGACCAGCGGATTGCCGTTGGCGTCGCCGGCGTACAACGTGGCTGTGCCGCTGACGTTGTTCGCAACCCAGAATGGACTGGTCGCGGTGAAGCTGATGCCCCAGGGGTTGACGAGGTTGGGATCGAGAATCTGCGCGACGCCTGGCTGATCGGAAACCAGATTGGTCTGATGGAAGATGTCGCGCGCCGCCGCCTTCACCGCGTGCGTCGACGATGAAGCGGGTAGCCCGAGGGCGACTAGCGCGGCCACAGCCACGCTCGCCGCTGAGATTCGGTGGGGAACATGAGGACGGACGTTCATGAAGACCTCCTGTGGCAGGCCGATGACCTGTCACGTGGAGCGCTGAGCAGACAGACGGTGGACGCTGCCTCGCCCGCGCGAATTGTACCCGGGACGTTCATCGACTCAGTGAGATGCACCTCCAATCGTGGCCACCGTAGACGCGTCCTTCCCCTTCACAGCAGCCTACACCCAGTCAATCGTGAGTGGAAGTTTCAAATCCCGTAGCGCAGGGCTTCCGCCCCGGCAGCCCTGAAGGGCTGCGCTACAGGCTTTGAAACCAGTTCTGAATTGATCGGGACTGAGTGGAAGCCCTCGCGCGGACGAACTTGCGTGTGTGTGCGCAGACTCTCGATACCCCATCTTCATAGCCGAGCTGGGATCTACCACACAAGGATCCAGTCATCCTTCCGTCGCTGGACGTTTACATGGACATCACGACAGCCAGTTACGATCTGGGTGGATGCCTGAACAAGGGGGGACCTTGGATACATCGGAATCACGATCAAATCAGGGCACACCGCACGATGTCGGGACTCTGTGGTGCATGCGGCGGCTGGACTGCTTCGCGCGCTGCGCTCTCATCGCCTGGGCGGGTGAGTGGGAACTTCGCATCATCGTGGACGGCGATACTCTCCTCTCGGAACGTTGTCCTCGGGGTGCCGAGGCGTTTGGAGTGGCCGAGCGCTGGAGGAACCGCATGATCGAGCAAGGATGGCAGCAGGTCGTCCCTCGATCGGCGGAGACGTCTGCGTCGTCGCACAGGGGTCACTCGCGGGGTTCCAATAACGCGGCCTGACGCTCTTGCGCGTTACATGAATGTTACACGGGCGGGGTCGTGGCTCCGGGTTTCGATATCATCCCCGCCATGCCTGCGTCTGATTCTGACGAGTCGGTCAACGGAGAAACGCCTCCGCGCCCGGAGAATCCCAGTCCCAATCGGGGCACACCTGCACTGGCCGCGGTGCTCGATATGGGCGCGAGTGCGATTCGTCTCGCGATTGCGGAACTCGAGCCGAACGGACGCCCGCGAATTCTCGAGGAGGCGTCGAAAGGCGTGCTGCTCGGCCGCGAAAAGTCCTCCTGCCGCCTCCACCCTATCGGCGCTGTCTCTAGGTCAGCGCTTGGCCGAGGACACGACGAATCCGATGGAACGCTGAATCGGGTTGAAAAAGTTGCCGTAGTCCGGGGACGTAATATTGGTCTGCACGTCGCGTTCGTTTCCGGCATCGAACGCGTTGTAGATCTTGAATCCGCCAGTAAAGCGATACTTCCGGAAATGCCACGGACGGGCGAGCGTGAAGTCGAGCGTGGACACCGTGGGCAGCCGGCCCGACTGGTTGCGTGTCCCGACGTAATCCTGGAATTCGTTGACCGCCGACCACGGGAAATCCCGTTCGCCACTCGTACACCGGCGCAAACACCCATTTCCCCGGTAGGCCGATCGTGCCGCGGACGATGAGTCGGTTCGGGACGTCGGTCGGGCTGAGTGAGTTCTCGTTGCGCCTGATGATCGGGTTTCTGAAGTTCCCGAAGAACTGATCGTAGTCATTCAGATCCCGAGTGCTGTGCGATCGAACGTACGACACGGACAGGTCGCGGTATTCGCTGGCCAGAAAGCGTCCGGTCGTTTCAATCTCCCAGTATTTCGATGCGCCTTCGGACGACAGCGTGAGCTGGCCGCGGCTCGGTTCTGGATTGACGATGTACGCGTGCGACCCTCCCGGTGCAGGTACGCCGCCTTGAAGAAGAACCGGCGGCCGAGCCGCTGATCCCAGGCGGCGGTCTGGACGATGCTCTCCGGTGTTTTCAGAGTCGAATCCACGATGTGCGCGAACGTCACCGCGGGCGCCAAGCGGCTCTCCATCTGGTCCGAACCGGCTCACCGTCTGCACGTCGTACGGCGTGAACGCGCCGACGGTCAGCGGCGTTCGCTCCGCGAACTTTCCAAAGCCTCCGCGCAGGATCCCCCGTCCATCGCGAAGGACACTCACGGACAAGCCGGCTCGCGGCGAGTAGTTCACTTGCTCCACGATGTCGTCGCGATCGGCCCGAATGCCCAATTCGAAGATCAGGCGATCGTTGACGCGCCAGCGATCCTGCACGAAGACCGCGAACTCCGTGCCGTTGACGTCAGGGTGCGTCAGCAGAGGCGAGTAGGTTGTTCGCTCGGCGAGCGAGCCGTCCAGGCGGTGCACGTCGAGCTCGTGGCTGTAGTTGTCGCCATCGAAGCTCGAATGCTGAAGGTCGAGGCCGGCCTTGAAGAGGTGATCGCCGGCCCACTTGTCCTTCGAGTAGGTGACAACCTCGACGAGCTGGACGCTATGGACGTTGCGCTCCTGCCGGTTGAAGAAGTGTCCACTCTGGCCCTGCGGCGCGTAGATCATCGGCTGCTCGCCTTTGGTCTTCTGATCGACCTCGAACACGCGAAGTGCCAGCGTCGATTCGAGCACGGCATGCGCCGACAGGATCAGGCGGTCGGCTGCGCCAGAAGAAAAACCTGACTGCGTGAACTTCGGCGTCGTCTCCTCCGGGCGAAATGTCGAGAGCGTGGCATTGGTGATCTTCCGCGGAAAGTAGATGACGCCACCTGTGAGCGCATGACGCGACGACAGGACGGCGTCGAGCCGCGTGAAGGAGTCGAAGCTGTCGAGACCTAGTTGAGGCTCGCCGGGGAGGCTCTTGACCGGCGTGCGGACGTAGCGATACTGCAGGTACTCGCCAAACAGCAGCTTGTCGCGCTTCAGCGGGCCTGAGATCGACAGCCGCGGCTCGAACTTGTTGACGAACGCGAATCCCTTGCCAAATCCCGGCGACAAGTTGTCGGGCTTGACGATCCAATCGTTCGTTCCTCGTTTGGTGCGTACCTGCGTGACGCTCGTCGAGAACCGACCGTACTCCGCCGCGAAGGGATTCGACAGCACCTCGACGGACTCGACCGCGCCGCTCGGGAGTTCGAGATCGAAATCGCCTGTCGATGGGTCGTTCAGGCTCGCGCTGCTGATTTGAAGTGCACCCGTAGTCGGGGCACCTCCTTTGATGCGTAGCCGTCCTTCAGGACCACGGATGACGCTTGGCAGCACCGTCAGCAGCGACTGGAAGTCGTCCCCCGCGAGCGGTTGAACGTCCATCCTGGCGCCAGTCAGCACGTCGCTCACGGCCACGGGCTGCAGACTTTCCGTCGGCGAATTCGCCGGCACCACCACATCAACGCTTTCCCGAACGAACGTCAGCCGCATCTCCACGCAGGACCTGTTCCGTGTTGCCGCGAACCGTGAATGGCGTCGACTCGGCGTCGGCGAACCCCTGACGGACGGCGTGCACCACATAACGTCCGTTCGGTACGTCGGGGAAGGTGACCTGCCCGACGACATCGCTCGTCGTCTGCGCCAGCACGATGTTGCGATCGACATTTCGCAACTCGACATTGACCGCCGGGAATCCGCAGTCCCTCAACGACGATTGTCACGACGACCCGCCCGGCGTTCGCTGACTGCTGGGATTCCGCGTTCGCCAGCATGGGTGGGCCGTGAAGAAACGACATGGCCACTGCGGCCTTGGGGTGGCTACCCAATATCACAGCAATCGAGGTGATGGTGAGCGTCCGCGCGAACCGTTCGGCGCGTATCATCGAGGAGCACGACATCTTCATCTTTGAAAACCAATAGTAGTGCAGACCCGCCGCTGGCGGCATGGTGCTGCGGCGTTGTTACAACGGTCAGACCGATCGCCGCGCCGATGGTCATCGATCGAGAACTGCGGGCGACCGACCGATCACAATCGCGACGCGCGATTATCTCAGCCGCTAGCATTTTACATTTGCTTTTCTGAATGTTCGCTGCGTGTTCACACACGGAGCGCACCTTATGATCCGGCAGCAGTTCCCACAACCAGAGTCGAACACCGACCTCGTGACTCCGGACGACGCACTGCTGGCCGCGTGCCTCGACAATTCTGGAGTGCGCGATGCCCGTCAGCGGGTGACACGACACATAGACCCTGCAACCGCACCAGAGCGTGACCGTGTAAGACATGACGCGATGTTCGATCGTTCACATGACGACGGCGCGTCGTGCCGATGAAATCGGCGCAACTGCCGGATCAGGGACGGCAGCAAGCAGACGTTATGTCTCGGGAGCGGGCGATTGGCCTGCTCTCCCGAAGGATATAGGCTGCTCTGTCCTACACAGGTAAAGGGGCGGACTTCCCTTGAGCGCCTGCTCTCACTATGTGCCAGGAGGACCGAATGTTCTCATCGCGTCGTGCAGTCGTTTTCGCAGTCTTGATCTTCACAACCGCGTGCGGCGGCTATTCGTCAATGTCACCTTCGCCGACGCCGGTGCCCGCGCCAGTCGGCGGCCCGTCATCCTCCGTCATGATTCCCCGGGGAGCGGAAGTGCTCGGAAATCGAGCCTTCAACCCAGACGAGGTGGACGTTGACGCCGGTGCAACAGTGACGTGGACCAACTCTGATTCCGTTGCTCATACGTCGACGTCCGATGTCAGCGGGTGGGATTCGGGAGCGGTGGCGCCGGGCGGGCAATTCTCACGGACGTTTCCATCCGCCGGGACCTTTCGATACCACTGCGCGATTCACCCGGGCATGGTGGGGACGGTTGTCGTGCGGTGAACGCGCGAGAATCACTCATCACTAATCACTGATCCCGAATCCCTGATCCTTGAATCCCGGATCCCTCGAATCCTTGAATCCTTGAAGCGAATTCGGGTTGTCTGGTCATCAAAATATCAGTCGCACGCCAAGTTGGAACGTCCGCGGATCGCCGACGGCGGTGATCTGGTTGAAGGTGGCCGACGGATTGGTTGGATAAGGCCCGACGCCGAAGTTCGTATTTCGCGTCAGATTGTTCACACGATTCGTCAGATTGAAGGCTTCGACCATCCCCTCGACCCTGACGCCGCGGGTGATCGGGAAGGCGCGGTTCAGCCGAAGGTTCAGCGTGAAGAAATCGTTGCCGACTCCCGCGTTTCGTGGGACGAAGGTCACGTTCAGGACGTCGAAGTTGGCGGAAGCGGTCGCCGCGTCCTCGAGCGGCCGGCCGGTTGTTCCCTGCAGGCTCGTGATTCCCGATGTGATGTTGAACGGCAGTGCGGAGTACAGCTGGAGCATGCCGCTCATCTGAAATCCATGACTAAGCCGCTCCCAGGTGGTTGCCGCAGGTGCCATCGATGAATTGACGCTGCCATTGATCACAAGGCGGTGTCGCTGATCGTCGTCCGAGCGTCCCCAGTCTCTCATGATGTTGGTCGGGTCGATCGGCGAACTGAAGAATGCTTCGCCAACGTCATTCATCGACTTGGACAGCGTGTAGGTGACTCGGAGGCTCGACCATGCGGTGGGTCGCTGGACGAACGACACGTGTAATCCGTGATAGTTCGATTCGGCCACGGACGAATATTGGCTGTTGTTCCTGATACACCGGGTTCGGCCTGCAGCCGTTGTTCGTTTCGGCCGCCACACAGGTCGGCACATTCTGGTTGACCGACATGAGGAGGCCGTCGCCGCGCACGTACTGATAGCCGATGCTGACCGTGCGTCGCTTGCCAAGCGATCGCTCGACCTCCAGGCTGGCCTGCTTAGAGTTCGCGTTCTGCAGGCTCCTATCCATCGTCGTGAAGTCCACGAGCGTCGTCGTCAGGATCCGCGCGGGAAGAATGTTCGGGAACGCGGGGGCGCCATCCTGCGCGGGAATAATCCCCGCCACACTCGGCTGATGGAGGTTGTTCAAGTCGGTGGTGTTTTCAGCGGAGAGGATGGCATTGGCGGCGGCTCGAAGCGGCACACGGTCGAAAAACAAGCCAACGCTGCCGCGGACCACGAGATTCTGGGATGCCGTTGGCGACCACACGAATCCGACTCGGGGTGACACATTGTTGGTGTCGATGTTGATGGGTTCGAGGAACTGCAGGTCGTATCGAAGCCCAAGGTTGACGGTCAGGTCCGACCCGACGCGCCACTCATCCTGTGCATACATTCCGATGTTCGGATTGGTCTGCGAGACGACGGGATTGCCAAACGTCTGGGTGAAGCCGCTGTAGTTGCCCACCAGGAAATTCGCGAGCGACGAAAAGGAGTAACTGCCTCGAAACGAGCGCGGATACGTGATGGTATCGTCGTTGAACACGAAGTCGACGCCAGCCCGCAACGCGTGTGCACCCGCCTGATGGGAGAGGTTGTCGACGATCTGATACATTTTGTTCAGACGTCTCGTTGGGCTGCCGGACAATGTGCCGAACGATGCCACGCCTGCAATGCTGACCGCTGGGCCAATCGTGTCAGTTGGGGGAGCCTTCAAATCGCCGTACGTGATCTGCGCGCGGGTTTCGTTGACCGTGCTGCGAGGAAATCATCCACGTATTGCCGATGGCGAGGGAATGGTCGATGTTGTCCAACCCGGCCGACGCAGTCGCGGCATTCAGGGCGCCAGCGCCACGCGAATTGTCGGACGTGACGCGATACAGGCTGTAGCGGATGCTGAGCTGATTCGATGCACTGACATGGTGATCGATCTTCCCCAGCAGATTGGCACTGTGAACGGGGTTGGGATAGATGCCCGTGCTGATGAGCGAGCCTGGGTAGCCGACCGCCGTCAGCCTGTCGTTGATGATGGGCACGTTCTGCGGAAGGATCGTGACGAGCCCGGTCTGGTCCAGCAGCCGTTGCTCGAAGTTCGAAAAGTAGAACGTCCTGTTGCGCGCCAGGGGACCGCCAATGCCTCCGCCGTACTGCTGCTGATTCATCGGCAGCTTCTGCCCTGAGAGTGCATTGGCCGCGTTGAGATTGTCGTCGCGGATGAAATCGTACGCGGTACCGTGAACCGTTTGGTGCCGCTCTTCGTGAGGACGTTGACGTACCCGCCAACCGCACGCCCGAATTCTGCCTGCCCGCCCGACGTGACGACTTGAAACTGCTCCACGACATCGACACCATACGGCATTCCGCTGAGCCCGGCGGCATCATCGTTGGCCGACAAGCCATCGACGATGAAGTTGTTCGACAGGTTTCGCTGGCTCGCGATCGAAATACCCTGACCGGGCACCGCCGAGGTTTCCGCGAAGAGCTGCGTGCTCCCGATGTTCGTCGGTGAGACGCCAGGCACGAGCAGCGCGAGGTCGAGGAAGTTCCGGCCGTTCATCGGCAGATTCTGGATTTCGGCCTGCTGCAGCGTGCCCGCAATCTGGCTCCGAGCCGTCTCCAACACATCCGCTCCGCCACTGACGGTGACGCTCGTTTCGACCCCGCCGACCGTGAGCGAAAGCGGGAGATCGAATGCCGAGCCGACAGTGAGGGTCAGGGGGCGAGAGAGGTCCACGAATCCCTGCGCGCGGACTGTCAGTTCGTACGGGCCGACTTTGAGGTATGGGAAGCGAAAGCGTCCCGCGGAATCCGTCACGGTCTTCGCCGTCACATTGGTTTCCGTCTGGCGAGCGGAGACCAGCGCACCTGAGACGACGGCGCCTTGAGGATCCGTCACGCGTCCGCTGACGCTGGCGTAATCAACCGATTGCTGGGCCACGCTCGACCGCGCCGCAACCAGCACGACGCAGACGAGAGTCGACACTTTCAACCACCGCACGAAAACACCTCCACGAAAGAAACGACACCACGGGGGACCCAAGGCACACCGGTGCCTCGAGCAGAACGCGGAGACGTCTATGCGCGTGGAGGGGGAGCGTCGGGGGACGCGAACTGCCGAATCAGCTGTTCTGTGGAAGCGTGTGTGATGGCGGTCGGACGAAGATCCGGCAGCGGCGAGGTGAAGGCATCCGCGAGTACACCGTGATTCGAAAGAACCGCGAGAAGCGCCGCGGCAGGGCCGCCGCATGTGCTACGCATGGCACACTCGTGAGCAGTCGCCTGGTCGCCGTCGCCAGATCGCTTCTGATCCGTACCGTGGCCGCGATGCATGGGGCAAGGAGTCCCGTGCGCGCCGGGCATCGGGCAGTGCGGAACCGCTGCCTGCTCATGGCATCCCGGGGTTTTCTCGATGGAGTCCGTCTGATGGGCGAGACAGCATGCCCGTGGTACGAGCGCCGAGAGCGACGTCGCCTGGAACAGAATCCAGGCCGCCGTCAGAAGTCGCAGGCGCCGGCGGAGCAGGGCCATCACTCGTGAACAGCTTAGCGAAACGACAGCGTGCGGGCAACAGGCCCAGCCATCAGGGACCGTGCGGACGCACAGATTGTGCCAACGCTTTCGGCCGCCAAACTCAGTGGACCGAGACGTCTCAACGTCCCGCGCGTCCGTTCAGCGTAAGTGGTTACAAAGTTTGTCGCGGTTGGAGCGCCAAAAGAGTCCGAGATGTGAAGCAGTGACGTTCACCTTGGAGCGCCTACTGTGTTGCCAGCGCCGCGCGAAATGGCAGCATGATCCACACGGCCGACGCCTGGGCGTCGAGCTCCACGCCCACTTCCTGATTCTCGCCATATAACGCCTGAAGACGATCGCGAACCACTCCGATACGAGTCGTCGGACTGGCCTCGGCCCCGCGAGATCCCTCGAAGACTGTTTTGACCCGGACGTAAAGGCTCGCGTCGTCATGGCTCGATTGAATGGTCAGGGCCGTGTTGAGAGGCTGCGGTCGGCTGGGATCAAGAACGATCTCGACCAGGCTGTGGAGCGTCATCGGTGGAAATTCAGCGTCGAGCGTATCTGGATCGATCTCCAGCGTCACCGATAAATGCGCACCCTGTCGGACTTGCTCGATGTCGATGTACCGCTCCACGCACTCCAATTCATCCTGCAAAGGCCCGACGATGCTGCCGGATCGGTTGAGTACGAGCCTCAGGAAATCGGCAAGCTTGCTGATGATGCGGTCTGCGCTATCCGGATTTGTGTGGACGAGTTTCGCTACGGTGTCGAGCGAGCTGTAGAGAAACTCCGGGCGCAGTTCACCGGCGAGAGCGCCGAGACGCTCCTCGACCAGTTGCGTTTCGAGTCTGGCGACTTCGAGTGCGCGCTGATGGACGCGATGCCGGAAATCGAACGCATAGCCGAGAGCGGCTATCGTCCCGTACGTCACCAACGTGAAATTGAAGTTCCCGGAGTATTCGCTTTTCGCTGCCGAGAGCCATTGGATCTTGGCCAGTCTGCCATCAAGCCACCAGATTCCCGCGTAGACGAGGAAGACCGCCATAGAATGAACGAACGAGAAGACGGCCGCTGCGACTGTGTGAAACACGAGCGATCGCGCCCACGATGCCTGATGTCGGGACAGCCAATCGACAAGGCGGAAGACCGACGGGGTCATCGCCGCCGGAACCATCCATAGCGTGAAATTCAGAGCCAGCAGGCGGCCGATTGGAATGACTGCCGGTGGCCTGATCCCCAACGCCGTCATCCGATAGGCCTGGAGTGTCGAAGAGAGTGCCAGAATCGTCGCGGTGAGGAAAACCCAGCGCCAACGTGGCATCCAGTCGGTCTGCGTCACCGTCACACTCTACTGTAAATGCGGAAGGTGCTGAGAATCACTGCAACGCCCAGGCTCTCCCTTTCGCATTCTGATGATTGGGTTGCCGACGGCAATGGCCTCTCTCGACGCTGATAGGCCACCGTGCCACGAGACCCCCTGCCCGCCTCAGGCGCGCGGCGCGTCTCTCGGACTGGGACGCGCCGGCCCATCCGCGTTGCTCCGCCAGATGACCGGGCTCGGACCATCAGAGCCGGGGGATCGCCTGTGACAGATCGGCCCGGTTCTGGCCGATGACTGGATACTTGGCCAGGTAGTACGAGAGCGCCCTGGGGCTGATGCCCATGAGCCTCGCCGCGTGCTCCTTGACGCGCGAGACTTCCAACGCGCGCCGAATCGTCTCGCACTCGATCCATTCGACGTTCTGGCGCAGCTTCAACGACGGCAGGGGAGTTGCCGGCGCAGTCGGGATCGGGTCCATGGTGATCACCTCACAGGAGATCGTCGGGCCGGTCGACAGCACAACGGCGCGCTCGATCGTGTTCTCGAGTTCGCGCACGTTGCCGGGCCAGTGATACGCCTGCAAGGACACCAGCACATCGTCGTCCAGCACCACGACCGATTTGCCGTTCCGTGCGGCGTGCTTCTCGACGAAGAACTGCACGAGCATGGGAATGTCTTCGAGGCGTTCCCGGAGCGGCGGCACCGCAATCGGGATGACGTGCAGCCGATAGAACAGATCGTTCTGGAACAGACCATCGTTCATCAACTGGCGGAGGTCCCGATTGGTCGCCGCGATGACGCGGATGTCCACCTGCTCGGTTCGCTCCGCGCCAAGCAGCTCGATCTCTCGCTCTTGTAGGACGCGCAACAGCTTCGCTTGGAGGCCGATGCTCATCGTTCCAATTTCATCGAGGAATATCGAGCCGCGGTGGGCCAGGGAGAACTTGCCTTTCTTCACCCCGCTCGCGTCCGTGAAGGCCCCTTTCGCGTGACCGAAGAGCTCCGACTCCAGTAGAGTCTCGGGAATGGCGGCGCAATTGATCTTGATGAACGGCATGTGCCGCTGCGCGCTGCGATTGTGGATGGCCCGGGCCACCAGTTCCTTACCCGTTCCGGTTTCGCCGGTAATGAGGACTGTGCTCCGCGTCGCCGAGACCAGCTCGATCTGGCGAACCACCTCGGTCATCGCTCGGCTACGACCGACCAGGCCATACTCCCGAGCATGTGGCCCGAAGATACGGGTCTCCTGCGGTCCACCCCGGCCGCGTCCGAGAGGCTTCACGGGCGCTGTGCGCCGGATGTCCCGATCGGTCACGCCTTCGTGCTGCACTCAATCGTAGACGTTGCTGTCGTCGACTCGTGTGTTGTCTTCATTCATGTGGTTCACGCGACTACCTCGTCTGCTCGACGTTCCCGGCGATGTGTTCTTTCGGGAGTGTCATGCTGTTTCAGCTCGTGGTCTACTGCCCCCCGGAGCGCCTGACGGGCGCGCGACAGGCCGGACATGACCGTTCCCATGGGGATGTCCATGGCGTCAGCCAGCTCGCGGTACGACAGACCCTCGAGCTCGCGCAGCGCGAGCAGGTCACGGGAACGCTCAGGCAGACGGTTCATGGCGCGCTCGATCAGCGCGGCGTCGTCGGTTCGCAGCATGAGCATTTCCGGATCGCAGGCGTACCGCGTGCGGCTGTGTTGCTCTTCGTCGAACGGATCGGTCGCTGACCGCATGCGGTGGCCGCGCCAGCCAGAGCACGAGTTGCGAACGATCCTGAGGAACCAGGCACGGGCGTTTCCGCCGGTGAAGGTCCCAAAGTATCGAAACGCCCGCATCAACGCATCCTGGACCACGTCTTCCGCATCGTGCTCGTTCCGCATCAGCCAACGCGCCAGCCGTCGGGCGGCGTCGAGATGGGGCATGATGAGGTCGTCAAAGGACTCGCCCGGCTCTGGTTCCGCTGGCGGTCGTCGCGGTCGGTTGCCGAGCGATCGCCCCGGCTGTGTCGGTGTGCTCTGGGTGCCGCGGGACGAATCCTCGGCACCAGTCAATTCGATGGTTAGTGTATTCACGTGTCTACCAACAAATACTGGCGTATACATTCAACGATTGGCGATTCTGGCGGCGGTGGAATGGGAGCAACCGCAGCGCCCGATTGCTATGTTGTCAGTGTGAAGTGCGCCCGCGCGCGTCGCCACAGACAACACCCGCACAGCGCCCGTACGCCGGTCGTACGGTGGCAGCAGGACTGACACACTGGTGTCACAGGTGCAGGGGGTCTGGCCGCGGTTCGCCAGGCGGTCAGAGGTCCGCGCTGACGGTCATCCACTGACAGTCTCAGCAACCTGCCGGAGCCCGTCCTCGAGCGTGGAATACTGAAACCGGAAGCCGATCCCGCGCAGCCTGATGTTCGAGAACACCGCATCCTGCTCGAGGTAGTCCCACACGACCGGTCCCGCCAGGAGCCGAGCGGCCGCGCGCGGGAGGCGCCGCACTCTCAAGGGACGTCCTGCCAACCGGGCGAACGTTTCCGCGAACTGATTCATCCGGACTGGTTCGCTGTTCACGAGGAAGTACCGTCCGCTCGTTTCACCGCGCGCCGCGAGATGGACCAGTGCACGGGCGCAGTCGTGGACGTGAATGGGCGACATGAGCGCGCCGGTCTTCCCACACTGCAACACCCGGCCACCGCCCAGGACCGGTTCGATCACTCGTTCGCGCAACCATGACCCGTTGCCATAGACCCATCCTGGCAGCGCGGTCACTATCGGAAGGCCGGCGACGACGTAGCCGTCGAGTCGATCGAGCGCTGGTGTTAGAGAGTGTCCCCAGGCCGAAGGCCGGAGGGGCTCGTCTTCGGTGACTGGATAGGGCCCGGTCGCGCCGTAGCCGCTCGTGTCCGCGACGTATACAATCCGCCGCGTGGCGCCGTCCGCGACCGCATCAAGCAGGTGTGCATCTATGATCAGGCGCTCGCGGTCGATCGACGCGGTGCATTTTCGAGTCACTCGCGTTCCATCCCATGGCTGCGACGACAGATGAAAGACCCAATCGGCCGCCGCTTCGTCCTGCCACCGCCCCGGCGTCCGCGGATCGCCGATCACGGGTCTTGCGCCGGAACGGCGCACGGTCTCGGCGGACTCCACGCAGGGCGCAAGGCCGAGTACGTGATGCCCCTCGCTCACGAGGAACTTCACCAGTTCCGCGCCGATGAAGCTGGTAGCTCCGGTTACGAACACGGTTACGGCGGGTGTCATGTCGTCAGTGTGGGAGAGTTAGCGGTTCGCCACCAGACACAGCACCCGCACAGAGTCCGTACGGCACTCGTACGGTCTGCGAGCCCCGCTCGCGGTGAACGCATCCGTCATCAGTGAGATGGTCCTGCTTGTCCGAGTGTTGGCGAATGGGGCAGTGAGTCTCACCGCCGAAAGCCACGGACCCATTCATGTTGGCTCGAGCCGTCGCCTGAGCCCTCCCCGTCGTCGGTGCGTCTTTCGACGACTGACGGAACGCTTTCAGAGGAGGTGAAAGGATTGGTGCGAAGGGCCGCGCGACGACTCAGAAGATGGCGTCGAGAGAGGGCGCGCGGGTCCGGTCAACCGTCAGGAAATGCGCACGGGAAAAGAGCCGCGCATTTACCGCCGCACCACTTCGAACGCGTAGCTGCCCGCGGACGCTGGTGGCGTTCCCGGGCGAAGTTCGAAGAGATCCAGGACATAGTGCTGCGGCTTGAGCAGAACAGACGGCACACTCACCGTGACCATTGGCGGCTGTCTCGCGTGCGGTAATATGACCGGCGCGCTGCGCCAGAGTATCTGATTGGTTGCCGGATCTTTGAGCGCCACTTCGTACGGCGCCGAGCTGGCGACTTCGATCTGAAGGTCCAGCGGCACCGTGCGCAATTCTGATGCGATCGCGATGATCGGCGTGGGCCCGACGCCGCGCGTCTGCGGCAGGAGCACGAGCGCGACAGTGCCGAGCGGCTGGACGGCGCGTGCATCCGCGAGCGCCTGCGTGGCGGCGGCAGCTGCCCGCTGCCGTTCCTCGAGCTCGGTCGACATCGCAGTGGCGCGATGGTCCGCGGCCGCTACCTGTTGCTCCGCATCCTTCAAATCGCGGCGGAGCCGCACGTTTTCAAGGAGCAGCACGCCAACGCTCAGAGCGAGGACGGCGGCCGCAGCGAACGACCAGAAAAACACCCGCGCTCGCTGGCCGCGTGGGCCGGCCGCTGATTGCGAAACCGACGGGTGCGGCGGTCCCAAGCCGCTGACGGCAGCGACGAACTCTTGGGCAAATGCCGTCTTCTCGCGACGCCGCGGCGAGGCAAGGTAGAAGGACTTGAAGCGTTTGAGCGAGTCTCCTGTGAGCGTGCCCCTCGCGTAGGCGTCCACCAGATCGTCCTCGACGTGGCGCAAGCGTGCGGCCAAATCATCGTCCACGACACTGTGCTCCTCGAGACGCTCGGTTTCGTCTTCGGGAAGCGACCCCAGGAGATAGGCAACCAGCTGGTCGTCGTCAAAGGACTCTCGGGGTGGAGGCATGGGCATCCCGGATTGCAAAGGGCCTTCCACGAATAGGAATCCTGGGGTCGAAATCTTTCAGTGTCGTTTGCGGCAGGCAGTCACGCAGCCTTCCAGGCTGGCCCTCAGACGCCAGGCGCGAATGCCGAGGGCGTTCATCGTGATCCCGAGTCGCCGGGCAAGCTCCCGGCGGCGATCGATTCGCTGCCGTTTCGCGTCGCGGTGGTCCTCGACGATGAGGTCCCGATCTTCCGGCTTCAGTCTCGCCAGGCAGCGACCCAGGCATTCGAGAGACCGCTCGGCGGTTTCTTCCCCGGCGGCCGCCCCGGACAGTTCGTGCAGACCCAGCGACCGCGTCTCGTCAAACGGGACAGCGCGGCGTCCCTTTCGGATGTCCTCGAGGAGGACGAACCGGGCAACCACATAACAGTAGCGTGGGGGAGGGCTAATCCTGATGCGTCCGGACTCTTCGAGTGTTCGGCTGACGCGGTCGAAGGTCTCGTCGGCCAACATGTCGGGTGTGGGCCGGTTGCGGCGATCGAAATAGGCGACGAGCCTGCGGCGCATCTCCAGGTATCGCTCACCCTGCGAATCGGATCCGTCATCCAGCCACCGAAGGAGTCGCGTGAAGGCGGTTCCCGAGATTCCCGAGTCGGGTCGATCAACTTCCTGCGTGAGAACATTCATGGCGCTTTCTTCGCTCGCTTTCAGACGCTCTCTCTGAGTGTGACGGTTGTAGACGACCATGCAAGACACATGACGTGCTCGAGCAGTCGGGACGATCAATATTTGATGCCCCAGGTGTTTTACGCGAGCAGACCTCGAGTTCGTGAACTTCTCACACAGGCGTAGACCGACACGTTCGGTACGTCGTTACGCGTGGCGTAAGTGTTCGAGTCAAAAGTACCTGGCCTGGCCGATCCAGCAATGTCATGCCGCCAGTGTGGAGCAGGGAGGACTTCCTGACCACACACAGCACCCGTACGCTGCTGGTACAGCCGGAGCAGTAAGATGTGGGTATGAAAACCGGCGCTCCGGCATCATTTGGGGCGCAACTGAAAGCGCTCCGAGAGGCTGCGGGTTTCACCCAGGATGAGCTTGCGACGATTGCGGGATTGTCCGTCCATTCCGTGAGCGCTCTGGAGCGAGGGGAACGACGACGGCCGCACGTCGATACCGTCCGCGCGCTGTCGGCAGCCCTCGACCTGAGTGGTGCCACGCGCGACGCGCTCCTTGGCAGCGCGCGGGCGCCGGTCCACCACGCCGCTGTGGATGAACTCAGCACCACGTCGCTGCCGCTGGCGCTGACGGCCCTTCTCGGTCGTGAAGCGGACTTGCAGACGCTGCGTGAGTGGCTGGCCGATCCCGCCGTGCGCCTGATCACGCTCGTCGGTCCGGGGGGAGTCGGGAAGACACGACTGGCGCTCGAGCTGGCACGCGTGGTGGCGGAGGCGGGCGATACCCGGGTGGTGTTCGTGCCGCTGGCCGTCGTGTGCGATCCGGGGTTCGTGGCACTGGCGATCGCTCAGGCTCTGGGCCTGTCAGACGTCACGCCCGTCGAGCTGCCGATACGCGTTCGCGCGGCGTGCGACAATCACCCGACCCTCCTGGTACTCGATAACTGCGAGCACCTTCTCCACGCCGCGCCGCTGGCCGCAGAACTCCTGTCGTCGGCGGCAGCCCTGCGACTCCTGGCGACCAGCCGCGCGCCGTTGCGCGTGCGAGGAGAGCGAGAGTACGCGGTTCGACCGCTCGCGCTGGACTCGGATGCCGAGGCCATGGCGCCGGCCGACCTAGCCCGATCTCCCGCGGTGCGACTCTTTCTCGAACGTGTGCGAGACGTGCAACCGGGCTTTCGTCTCACATCCGCCAACGGCCCCACCGTGACGCGGATCTGTCGACGGCTCGACGCGTTGCCGTTGGCACTCGAGCTTGCCGCGCCGTGGATGAAAGTGCTGACTGTGGAAGATCTACTTCACCGACTCGATCACGATGTCCTGCTTTCGAACGTCAGATCGCGCGATCTTCCCGGACGTCAGCAGACCATGAATACGACGGTCGCCTGGAGCTATCAGCTCCTCGATCAGGATGCACAACGGGTGTTCCGTCGACTCGGCGCGCTGCCGGGCCGATTTCCGATGGAGGCGGCGGCCGCAGTCCTCGGCGGTCGTGAGAGTTCCTCCCCAAGCAGCGAACAGGTGTTGGCCGCGGCGGCCGGCTTGATCGACAAGAGCCTTCTTCTCCGAGCGAACTCTTCGTTGCCCACGCGTCCGCTCTACCAGATGCTCGAGACCATACGCGCGTACGCCGGTCTCGAGCTTGTCGCAGCGGGAGAACGCGACGACGCCCTTGACGGACTGGCACGTCATTACCGTGATGAGGCCGCGCTGGCCGCGGAAGGGCTGATCGGGCAGGCGCAGGCCGAATGGTTGGAGCGGGTCCACGAGGATCTCGAAAACTACCGTGCGGCCTTGACCTGGCTCATGGACGGTCGGCATCACGCGGAGGCCTGCGATATCGCATGGGGACTGCTGTTCTTCTGGCTCATTCGCGGACAACAAGCCGAGGCGCTCCGGTGGTTCGAGCACATCTTGAGCGGTTCGGCTATTCCGCCCGCGGTGGAGGCCAGAGCGCTCGTGGGCGCATCCGTCATGTCGTTTACCCGCGGAGACCTGACGCGCACGCGCACGGCGCTCACGCGGGCGCTGTCGATCGACGCCGCCACCACGGACGTAGCCGTGATGGGCGAGAACCTCCTCGGCCACGTTGAACACGCCGAGGGCAATTTCGAGGCAGCCCGCGGCCGATTCATCTCCAGCCACAAAGGCTTTCAAGCGCTCTCCACGTCGTGGGGCACCGGCAACGCGCTGATGGGGCTGGCGTCGGTTGACCTGGCGGCCGGCGATATCGAGCGTGCGGAACGGTTGCTGGACGAAGCGACGTCGGTCCTGCAGGAGACTGGCCCGTGGTTCCTGAACCTGCCCCGTTTTATCCGCGCGATTCTGGCGGTGCAACGAGGAAACGCGGATGAAGCCATCGCGTTCGCTCGTGCCAGTCTGGGATGCAGCCGGCAGCTCCATGACAGATTCGCGTTCGTCTATGCGCTGACGCCTCTCGCCGCCGCCGCCGTACTCAAGGGTGACCACGCGTGGGCTGCACGCATCCTTGGCGCTCGCGACGCCCTGACCGAGCGGGCAGGCGCCACGTCCGTGGGTAAATCAGTCGTGGATCTCCGGGAACGCACGGAACGCGAGGTGCGGGCGCGCCTCGGGCCGGATCGCTGGGAGCGAGCGCACGCCGCTGGGCGGAGCGCGTCGATCGATTCACTGCTGAAAGACATCGATCGCGGCGGCAGCTAAACCGCGCGGATCGAACCGTCCTTCAACGACGAACCCGCACGTGGGGATTCCTTTCATCGTCGCGCCCGCGCAGACTCGGCTGGGACCGCGTTCCCTGGTGTGAGCTCCCAGGCATGCCACGGCACGACGCCTCGTTCCGGTCGAGGCTCGTGTGAGAGCATGGCGATGTACTCCAGCAGGTTGCCGTCGGGGTCGCGGAAGTAGACGGATGCGGCGGGCATCCACGCAAGAACCACGGGTTCGTCCGTCGGTTCGCCGTCGAAGTCGAGCGGCGTGATACCGGCAGACCTCAAACCGTGCGGAGCAGAGAGGACGTCGGCGAGACTCACGCGAAACGCCGTGTGAAATGTCACTCTCTGTGGCCCCTGCCCGGCTGCCCATAATCCGAGCATCGCGTTTCCGGAGTCGCCGATCCAGAAGAACGCGCCCTGACGCGATGACGTGATGTCCGCCAGCCGAAGTCCGAGGACGTCGCGGTAGAACGCAATAGCCCTCTCGAGGTCCGTGACCATCAGGTGCGCCTCGAAGAGATCCAGGACACGAATCATGGTCGCTGCGCCGGAGCGCTCGGCCAGACAGTAACGATCCCTGCGACCAGCGCCAGGTTGATGATCCAGGCCTGCGCTGCGTGTGAGCACGCGTGCCGCTGCGTCTTCCCGATTCGATCGATCACAACAGATCTCCTGTCGCCACGTGTCCAGTCACGCGGCGTGTGTCCATGACCAGGAACACCCTTCGACGGCAGGTTATTCCAGCGCCTCACCGAACTCGCGAGTCGCGACTCGCGGCTCGCGGCTCGCGCTCGTGACTCGTGACTCGTGACTCGCGACTCGGCGGTGGTCGTGCGCTTGAAATGGATCGAGACGCCGATGCCTATCAGGAGTGAAGGGATCAAACGCAACGGCGTCGTGTCGTCGACGTGCCATGGCGTGGTCCGAGCTGGAAGGGTTGGAGAACCGTGTGGAGGAATCTGTCGTGAAGAAAGTGTGTGCAGTCATCATCGTCCTCATCGCATGTGCCGCCGGAAGTCGAGCTGCGGCGCAGGAAACCACCGGGGCGATTGCCGGTCGGATCGTCGACGCGCAGGGCCTGGCTATGCCGGGCGTCACCGTCACGGCAACCGGATCGCAAGGTGCAAACACAGCGGTAACCGATCGCGAAGGTCGGTTCACCATTCCTTTTCTGACCCCTGGCAGCTACACAGTGCATACCGAGCTGCAGGGATTCACGTCGCCTGATCGATCCGGCGTCCAGGTACAGCTCGGACGAACCGCCGACCTGCGGTTGACGATGGAAGTCGGCGGCCTGACCGAAACCATTCAGGTCGGCCCCGCTCCACAAACGGTCGACACGACCCGCACGACGATCGGTGCGACCCTCGACAGCGCGACGCTCTCCCGCCTGCCGGTTGGCCGTCGGTTCAGCGACACGCTCTATCTCGCACCAGGTGTGAGCACCGGCGGCACGGTGGGTACCGCGAATCCATCGATCGAAGGCTCGAGCGGCCTCGAGAACCAGTACGTCGTGGACGGCGTGAACATCACGAATGGCGGGTACGGCGCGCTGGGATCGTACTCGATCGTGTTCGGGTCGCTCGGCAACGGCACGCCGTACGACTTCATGCAGGAAGTCCAGGTGAAGACGGGCGGTTACGAAGCGGAGTTCGGACAAGCGACCGGCGGCGTCATCAACGTCGTCACGAAGAGCGGCTCGAATGCCTTCAAAGGGAGCGCCTTCGGCTATGCCCGGCCGCAAGGCCTCGAATCCGAGCACAGGACTGTGGAGAGCGTCGAAGGGACGGTCAACACCGTCGCGTCACGACTGAGCGATGTCGGGGCCACAGTTGGCGGTCCGCTCCGTAGAGACCGGCTCTTTTTCTTCGGCGCGATCGATCCGCAATGGGAGACGAGCACGTTCCAGGCGCCCGAGGGGTTTCCACTCCAAACGCTCGGCAACGTCGACCGCGATCGCCGTGTCACGAACTACGCAGCGAAGGGAACCTGGCAGCTGATGCCCGGACACCGCGTCGATGCGTCGTTTTTCGGCGATCCCGCGACTGGCGCGCTTGGGCCGCAGCGCTCGTCATCGCTGCTGAGCCAGAACACAGCCCGCTATAGCTCGTTGGAGTACGGCGGCCACAATCAGTCCGTCCATTATGATGGCGTGCTGGGTCCGCACTTCCTGGTCGATGCGTCGTTCGGTCGCGCGCTCAATCGCATCCTCGAGACGCCGTCGGTCAACGAATGGCTGGTCAACGATTTTCGGGTCACGCCAACTGTCCGTACGGGCGGACTAGGTTTTTATGAGGCCGGGAACCGGAGCAACAACTGGCAGGTGCAGGCGAAGGCGACGAACATCATCGGCGGCTACGGACAGCATCAGGTGCGCTATGGCTTCGACTACGAGCACCTCGACTTCAGCCAGCTGCAGCAGTACTCCGGTCCGACCTTCAAGGCGCCGAATGGGCAGCAGACCGAGACCGGCGCGACCATCAACATCATTCCCGATCCGGTCTACGGCCAGATCTATCACGTGAGCCGCGCCAGCCTCACGGCCGCCCGTTCGACCCTCCAGCATTACAGCTCAGCCTTCGTCCAGGACGAATGGAAGATTGGCAATTCGCTGACGATCCTGCCAGGCGTCAGGTACGAGCAGGAAACGCTGTCGGGAACCATCGTGCAGGACTTCTCGCTCAAGAACAACTGGGCGCCGCGCCTGGGTATCGTCTGGGACCCGACCCGCAGCGGCAGAAGCAAGGTGTTCGCGAACTACGGCCGCTACTACGCACGCGTGCCGAACGATCTGGCGGCACGCGCGCTCTCGTCCGACGCGTCCATAACCGCCGACTACTTCGATTCGAACCTCACGCAGCCAGTGCCGGACGGCACGGTGACGACCAATGCGACAAACGGCACTCAGACGACCACCCACTTCACCCTCCTCGGCGCTGGTGGAGACGTGATCGACCCGAAAGCGAAGCTCAGTTACTACAACGAGTTTGTCGTGGGAACCGAGTACGGCCTCAGCCGCGGGCTCGACGTGGGCGTCCGCTACGTGCACCGCGACATTGGACGAGTGCTCGAAGACGTGCAGCAGTATCCGGTCGTGGCGACCTCGCTTGGCGTGGCAGGCGCCGCGACGGCGGACTACCTGCTGACCAATCCGAGTCCGAGCACACCGGTGGTCCAGATAGTCGAAGGCACCACCGTCAGCTTCGAATCGCCCGTTCACACCTACAACGCGGTGGAGTTCACGGCGAACAAGCGGCTGGCAAAGAGCTGGGCCTTGACCTCGTCGTATCGATGGTCGCGGCTGACCGGCAATTTCGAGGGCTTCTACCGCAACGACAATGGCCAGTCGGACCCCGGCATCTCGTCGCTCTACGACTATCCAACCAACGATCCGACGTACACGGGGATCGGCGTGCCGCTGTTCGGCTACTCCGGCGACATCCGATTTCTCGGCGCGGCGGGGAACGGACCGCTGCCGCTCGATCGCACCCACGACGTGAAGCTGTATGGCACCTACGTCTTCGGGATGGGGTTGAATCTCTCGCTTGGGCTGGAACTGGAATCGGGCGCGCCGTTGACCGCCCTGGCCGCGCACCCGGTGTACGACAGTGGCGGCGAGATTCCGCTGACCGTACGCGGCGCCGGATTCCAGACGTCGGACGGTTTTCAGACGCGCACGCCGTGGACGAAGCCCGTCAATGCGGGGGTGTCGTACAACGTGAAGCTTGGCAGCCGGAATCTGCTGTTGATTGCCGACGCGTTCAACATTTTCAACCGGCAGACGGTTCTCGACTACAACAGCTACTCCGAGCTCCAATTCAGCGTGCCAAATCCGGACTTCGGCGCGGCAGGCGTATCAGGTGTCGTCTCGGGTCAGCAGTTCGCGGCGCCACGACAGGTTCGAATCGGCGCCCGGTTCGAATTCTAGCGTGTTGCGGCGTTGGCGTGGCGCGAGGTGCTGAGCACCTCGACGCCACGCCTGTTCTTGGATCAGCGCTTTCTCCGCTGAACTTTCGAGAGCCTGACGTAAGATCGTATTCGTCGATTGTCAGCACGCCGACGCAGCTTCAATCAGTCCGAGTCGAAGAGGATCTCGACCCCACACGGTGAGCTGTCTTACGCCGCGGTCGGCAGCGGTCCGGCGGTGCTCTGCATTCAGGGCGCCGGCGTGATCGGCCGCGGCTGGCTGCCGCAGATCGAAGGTCTGGCAGCAGCATTCCGCATCCTGACGCTCGACAATCGCGGGACCGGCGGCAGTCCTCGCGGCACGGTCCCTCTAACGATCGAGCGGATGGCAGCCGATGCGGTTGCGGTCGCTGACGCGGAGGGCCTCGGTCGCTTCCACCTGATGGGACATTCCATGGGTGGCCTGATCGCGATGGACGTCGCCCTGCGGTTTCGCGCTCGGATCAAGAGCCTCGCGCTGCTCTGCACGTTTGCCGATGGTGCCGCGGCGACTCGCCTCTCCGGACGGATGCTCCTCCTCGCACTGCGATGCCGCATCGGCACCCGCGCAATGCGGCGGCGTGGGATGATCCGCATGATCATGCCGGACGCCTACGTACGTGAACACGGCACCAGCAATCTCGCGACGCACCTGGGCGATCTGTTCGGCCGCGATCTCGCCGATCAGCCGGCGGTCATTTCCGAACAGCTGCGAGCGATGTCGCAGTACACCGCACTTCCTCGCCTGCGCGAGCTTTCAGGCATTCCGACACTTGTCGTGAATGCCTCGCACGATCCCATCGTGCGCCCGGCGCTCGGCAGGGCTATCGCGTCCGGAATCGACGGGGCGCGATTCGTGGAGTTTGCAGACGCCAGCCACGCCCTTCCGATCCAGTGCCCGCGAGAGATCAACGCGCTGCTGCTCGAGCACCTGACAGCTTGTGAGCGATCTGATCCGAGCGTGACCGAATAGACTGCTGAAGACAATCGTGGCGGCGGCTTTGCACTCCCACGAAGAGAAGGAGCACGTGTACCCAGTTCTGTTTCGCATCGGACAGTTCGACATTACGAGCTTCGGCGTCATGGTCGCCACGGGCGCCCTCGTTGGGCTGTGGTTGCTCCAGAGAGAGCTGCTGCGATCGAACATTCCCGCGTCGGCGCTCGACGCGGCCGTCGCCGGCGTCATCGGTGGAATGGTTGGAGCGAAACTCCTGTGGACGATCGAGCATCGAGGCGAAGAGCCCCTCCTGGATTTGCTCTTCAGTCGCGGCGGGATGAGCTGGTTCGGGGGATTTGCCGGCGGCATCGGGGCCGGTCTTTTGGTGATGTGGTGGAAGCAATTGCCCAAGATCGCGGTCCTGGCAGCCGCGACGCCGGCGCTCGCGATTGGGCAGGCGATAGGGCGGCTCGGCTGCTTTCTGGTCGGCGACGACTACGGTCGTCCCACACGCCTCCCGTGGGGCGTCGCATTCCCCCACGGCCTGCCACCGACAACGGTGCGATACACCCGACGCAGCTCTATGAGGCGATGGCGCTGGTTCCGCTCGCCTGGCTGCTGCTTCGCTGGCGGCGCCGCGGACGCCCGGATCTCTTCGTGCTGGGGGCGTATCTCACGCTGGCTGGCACGATTCGATTCCTGATCGAATTCATTCGCGTTGACGTCCGCGTGCTCGGCGTACTGTCAACGGCACATATCGCGTCGCTGGCGGCCATCGCGCTCGGCCTCGTCATGTTGGCGAAAGCGAGGCGCGTGGTCCACGGATCGAACAGCCTCCCTAACGCGCGGCGCTCTCGTTCTCGATGACGAGCAACGTGAATGAATCGGGCAGCACCGGCGCCCGTCCTCTGCCGCTCGCCGGCGGTGGCCCAAACTTCGCGGACACGACGAAGACTCGATGGTTCGTCGGATCGAGTCCCATGTTTCGCGAGCCGGGTGCGGTCTGGACCGTCTGGGAGACGCGATACTGGTCCGGGCCGTCCTGATGAATCACTGTGAGCGTGCCGTCGGCGTTCGAGGCAAAGGCGTCGGCCGAAGCCGGATCGTATCCGGCTCCGTCGACCCCGCTGCCGATCGGGACCGTCGTGACCAGCTTGCCGGCCTGATAATCAGAGATGCCCATCACGCCGCTGCGACATCCGCTGAACAGCCGATGATGCGCGGTGTCAATCGCCATGGCGACGGGCTGCTTGCACTGGGCGGTCGGCCAGCGACGCGATACAGTCGCGGATTTTGCATCGATTTCCACTACTTCGCTCGTGTCAGTCAGGTTCGCGTACACCTTGCCGTCCCCGGCGGACGCGCCGTACTCCGGCTTCCCTCCGAGTGAAATGTTCGTCACGAGGCTGCCCGCTTTTGGATCGATGACGGTGGAGGAGTGCGCGTCCCCATTGAACGTGAAGACGCGGTTCGATGCGCTGTCGTAGATGATGGCGTCGGCGTCCTCCGCCGCCGGGATCCGGCTCAGCACCTTGAACGTCTTCAGATCGAACATCACTACGGACGCGTCGTCTCCGGACGTCGCGAAGCCATGTCCTGTGGCTGCTGCGATCGCCGTACCATGCGCGCCGTGAATGCCGGCCACCTCGCCGAGCACCGTCCCGTCCTCGTCGACGACCATCACGCGATTCTGCCGGCCGATGAAGAGCCTGTGATTGGGTGGATCCGGGACGATGTAGTCCCAGCTGCCGTCCCCGCCAAGCTTGTACGTCTGCGTGATCCGGTACGACGGAGTCGACTGCCATGGGATTGCCGACATGACCAGTGCCAGGATTGCTGTCGTTCGCATGGTGACTCCTTCCATACGGCACAGAATACCGCAGGGTCAGGCCCCCCTTTCCCGATACTGTAAGCTCACCTGTGAACGGGATGACGGCGAGGTCGATACACATGAGGAGAGGAGCATCGATGGGACGGTTCGAGGGGAAGACCGCGGTCGTAACCGGAGGCAGTTCCGGGATTGGCCTTGCAACCGCCACGATGCTCGCGCGCGAAGGCGGTCGCGTGATCATCCACGGCCGGCACGACGACACGGTCAAGCAGGCGCTCGCCGATCTTCCCGCCGGCACTCAGGGAGTTGTTGGCCGGATCGAGCATCTCGGCGACATCGACGTGCTGATGAGCACGGTGAAACGAGAGTTCGGTGGCCTCGATGTTCTCGTTCTGAGCGCCGGAGTTCTCAAGGTCGCATCACTCGATGCTGTCACCGAAGCGGATTTCGACGAGATCTTCGGCGTCAACGTCAAAGCGGTCTTCTTCTGTGTCCAGAAGGCCGCACCCCTTTTGAGAAAGGGATCGAGCGTGATCCTCGTCAGTTCAGGTGCCGCTGAACTGGGCCGTGTGGGAAGGGGACTGTACGCCGCATCGAAGGCCGCGACTCGTCAGCTTGCGCGATCGTTGGCGGCGGAGCTCGTTCATCACGGCGTGCGCGTCAACGCGGTGAGCCCGGGACCCACGCTGACCCGCCTCAACATGGTGGCTACCCGCAACCGCGACGAGCAGGCGGCGTTCCTGGGCAAGATGGTGCCGCTCGGACGGGTCGGCACGCCGGAGGATATTGCGAACGCGATCCTGTTTCTGGCGTCCGACGACGCGAGCTTCATCCTGGGAGCCGAACTCGCTGTCGATGGCGGATGGCGCCAACTGGGAGAAGTCCCTCCACCTCCGGTAGCAAAATAACGTCACCTCCGCGACTCGCCCGAGATGCGCTCGATGATCGATTGGGCGGCGAGGTATCCGTATGTCACCGCCGTCCCCAGGACGATACCGGGCCCTGGGTAGGTGCCTCCCATGACCGAGTTCATATCCGTTCCCACGGCATAGAGACCAGAAATGACCGTGCCATCGTTCCGCAGCACACGTGCGCGTGCATCCGTGGCGAGCCCCTTGGCGGATCCCAGGTCTCCAGTCATGATCCGAACCGCATAGAACGGCGGAGTCTCGAGAGGAGCGAGGCACGGATTCTTCGCTGAAGCGTCCCCCATCGCGCGGTTGTACGAGCTTCACACCCCGCCCGAACCTGCGATCGATTCCGGCAGCCGCATCGGCGTTGAACTCCGCTACCGTGATTTCCAGCGCCGACGGGTCGATGTCCAGCAACGTCGCAAGAGTACCGGATCGAGGAGGCTTTGATCAGATAACCGCTTCTGATGAATCGACGGTGCAGTCCCGGGCGCGGCCGAACGAGCCCGAGGCCATAAGCAGCGATCGCTCGGTGGTCGGCGATGAGCCAAAATCGCGAAGCACCGTTGCGCTGCTCTGCACGCATGGCCTCGACGAATCGATGATACGAGTTCGCTTCGTTCACGAAGCGGACACCTTTTTCTGTGACCGCGATGATTCCCGGCTTTGCCCGATCGGTGACGATATGCGGGAACACCTCGACGCCGCCCCCGGGCTGCGGCATCGACGACATCGGCGCCCAGTAGAAATTCGATTGCAGCCCTCCACCGATCCTGGCTCCCAGCGTCCGTTCAGCCAACGACATCATCGCGCCGTCAGCGGTCGGCGCGGCCATCGTCAAATGGTCAGCGCGCGTGTCTGGTCGCTCCAGTTGCGCATCACGACGCCGGCTCAGGCCCCCAGTGCCCAGAACGACGCCGCCACGCGCAAGAATCCGAACGGTCCCGCCCTGAGGCAGATCGGTGACGACGCCGGAGACGGATTCATCGTTGTCAGTGATGAAAGAGATGGTGTGTGCTCCAGGGTAGAAGACCACGCCCCGGTCGAGGGCCGCCTCGAGCAGGGCTGCCACCATCGCATTGCCGATGACCAACCGAGTGCCCCGTGAGTATCGCAAGCGGTCTTTCCAATATCGCATCGCCAACACCGCCAGATGCAGGAAGGAGGTGAGCGATCGGCGCATGTTCAAGAAATGGTAGATGTCGGTCCGATTGACCATCATGCCGCCGAACCCCATCATTCCCCGGGGCGGTGGCCTGAGCATTTCGAAATACCGGCCCAACTTCCTGCCGTCGTACTCGCCAACTTCCAAGGCTCGCCCGCAATCGGTCGCGCCGGGCAGCTCGGGATAGTAGTCGGGAGAGAGGGCTCGCACGGTGTACTTCAGATTCGTGTGGGACTCGAGGAAGGCCAACGCCTGCGGCCCATAGTCGAGGAAAGTTTCGATCAGATCCGATCGGTCCGAGTCTCCAAGAACATGTTGAAGATATGTTCGCGCGTTCTCGCGCGAGTCCGTGAATCCTCCGGAGACGGCCTGGCGCGTGCACGGAATCCACAACGCGCCTCCCGAAATCGCCGACGTGCCGCCCAACAGCGTGTCGCGCTCGAGCACGGTCACCCTCAGTCCGGCTGTCGCGGCGGTCACCGCCACCGCGAGCGCGGCGGCGCCGCTGCCCAACACGACGACGTCGGTCTCAGTGACCGGCGCTGGTGACGACGAAGCATTCGTCATGGGACGGCGTCAATAAAAGCTCAGCGCTGGCAATTGACCTCAGCCGAGGTTCATCTGCTTCGCGGCGGCTTCGAATCGTTTGTCGGCTCTGATGGGGTCCAGGCGAGGATCGACACGCATCCAGAGCAGCTCGAACGAGCGGTCCTGGCATGCTTTCTTGAACCATCGGAACGCAAGATCGGTTTGCCCCAGAGCAAAGCGCATAATGGCGAACTCGAACGGCGAGACGTAGCGCTGCTCCGAGAGCACCTCCAGCTTTCGCAGGATCTCTGACGCTTCCTTTCGTTTGCCGGCAAGAGCCTGGGTCCGTGCCAGGCCCGCCTGCATGCGCGGGGTTTGCGGGGAGAGGTGAATCGCGCGCTGAAAGGCCGCGGCCGCCTCGTCGAAGTCCTTCCGCTGTTCCTGGACGAGACCGAGCGTCCAATAGGCGGGGGAGAAATGCGGATTCAGTTCAATCGCATGATCGCACTGGTCGAGCGCCGCTTCGAGGTCCCTGCGGAACAAATGCACGAGCGCGAGGTCCCGGGCGACAATTGACGACACCGGATCGAGCGATTGGGCGATGAACATCTCATCGAGCGCCTCGTTCAAGCGGCCCATGGGAACGAGGCACGAGACGGCATACCAATGGTGCGCTGTGGCGTAGCTCGGGTCGAGCGTGATGGCGAGCTGGAACTCGCGCTCCGCTCCCTGCCAGTCCCAATCCTGTGTGGATTTCACGTGAGCGAGCGACGTGTGCGCCTCGGCTGACTCCGGATCGAGCATGACGGCGGCCGCGGCACTCGAGGCCGCCTTCGTCCAGACGTCGGCCGGGGCAAAGACGCCGTAATGCGTCAACAGGCCGTACCCATCAGCGAGACCGCTATGCGCCAGCGCATAGTGACTGTCCTCGACGATTGCGCGCTCGAAAAATTCGACGGCCTTCCGAAGGCCTTCTTCCGTGCGCTGATTCATGTGATAGCGCCCCTGCAGATACAGGTTGCGCGCCGCCAGGTTGTCGGTCGGCCGCCGGCTCCGGGGCGGGCCCGCTCCCGTCGTGCCAGCTTTCAGCTTGTCCAGGAGCAGACGGGCGACTGTTTCCTGCGCGGTGAAGTCGGGCGCGCGACAGTCGAGCGGCTCCGACCACAAGTAGGATCCACTTGCTCCGTCGATCAGGTGCGTCGTCACGCGAAGGTTGTCGCCGAAGCTCCGGACGCTGCCGGTCACGACAAGCGCGGCGTGGAGCGCCTCGACCGCCTGACGCGGATCGTTCGCGTGCTGGGACTCCGTCGGCTCCCACGCCAGCACGCGAAGGGCGTCGAGGGTGGCGAGACCGGTGATGATCTCCTGACGCAGGGACTGACAGAAATAACCGAGGTCGCCGGCAGCGGTGTGGTCGGCAAAGGGGAGGACCGCGATCGTATTCTGCCGGACGAGTGCGGCACCGATCGAGCGCGCCGCCGTGCCGGTTTCGCGCTGCTTGACGGTTGGCGCGTAGCCGCCCTTCGGCAATTCGATGACGAGCTCGTCGGGCCGTCCTTCCTCACGGTAGTACCGCAGCAGGCGAGCCCGCAGCCGTCGTGCCTGTACACGTACGATCGGGTCAGCGCGCGGATCGAAGGACGTCTCCTTGTCGAAGACCTGAACGCCAATGACGTACTCCTTCAACTGATCGCCACGGCCGCCGATCGACTCCGTCACGATGAAGCTCAAGAATCGCTTCAGGCGATCGACTTGGCGGAACGTCGCGCTGGCGAGCACGCGATCCAGTTGATCTCGCACCGCATCACGCTTTGGCTGACCGGAGGCGAGGCTCTGCTGGGACGTCACTGGCTGCGATCGTAGCGCCATGTGGGTCGTCGTGGGGAGACCCCTGGCTCGCTGGCGCCGATGCTGCCCCTGGTGTGTCGGGATCTTCTGAATAGCCACGGTTCGTTACACCGGGCGCGCGGGCGATTCGCTCAGTTCAGGCGGCGCCAATCGCTCGGATCGTCGGAAAATCATCCGGCGGTGAGGGTTCGAGAGCAGCGTGAGCACGCCACCGCACGCGTAAACACCGGCTGTGATCACCAGCGGCGTCAACCACGAGTCCCACAGCTGCACCGAGTATCCGACCACGAGCGGGCTGATCGCGCCGCCGAGATTGCCGAGCGTATTCATGGCGCCGGTGACTGTTCCCGCGGCTTCGCCCCCGACATCGTGGCACATCGCCCAGGCCGGGCTCATCGAGAGGTCGGCGCAGAAGAACGCGAGTGCCATGAGCAGCGCCGCGGCGATTGGTTGAGGCGTCAGCGCGGCCGTCAGAATGAACAGCGCGCTCATCGGCATTGCCACGGCGCCGATGGACCGGCCGACCTTCAGACCATAACGCCTGGTCAGCCTGTCGGTGAGCCACCCACCCGTGATGGTGGCGACGCCTCCGGTGAGCAGCACCGCGCTCGACAGCCACGCGGCCTGCTTCGTGCTGAATCCTCGCGCTTCCTTGAAATACGTGGGGAGCCACGTCAAATAGAAGTAGAGGCCATAGCCGATACAGAAGTACATCAGGCAGATGCACACCAGATTCGGATCGAGCAAATCCCGCCAGTGCACGTGCGGGTGCGCAACTGCCGGCGTGCCTGCCGTAATAGCCGCGAGCTCTTCGCGACTCACCGACGGGTGGAACGCGGGGTCGTCGCGGAACCAGCGCCACCAGAACACGCTCCACACGACACCGAGCGAGCCGAAGATCCAGAATGATGCCCTCCACCCGGCCATCGAGATGATCAGGATCACGAGCGGCGGCGCGGCAGCGGCGCCGATGCGGCTGCTCATGAAGACCGCGCCGTGCGCGGCGCCGCGTTCCGTCACCGGGAACCACTTCGAGAAGCTGCGCGAGATGTTCGGATACGCTCCGGCCTCGCCAACGCCGAACAGAAAGCGCGCCACCAGGAGTGACGTGAAATTCCAGGCGAGTCCGCTGGCGGTGGTGAACACCGACCACCACAACACGATCCGCATCAGCGTCTTGCGTGGACCGAGCACGTCCCCTATCCACCCGCTGGGAATCTCGAATGCGGCGTAGGCAAAGGTAAACGCACTGAAGATCCAGCCCATCTGCACCGTCGTCAATCCCAACTCGGATCGAATCGCCGACGCCGACGAGGCGATGCAGACGCGGTCGATGAACGTGATCACCGACAGCACGCAGGCAAAGTACAGGAGCGTGTACCGGGTGCGCGTTGGAGGCATGAATAATCCGGCCACCGCGCGCGAAGGCGCGGCGGTCCGGCTAATCGCCCTTCCGATAAATGTCGTTGATGTTCCAGTAGCCCGGCGTCGGTGTCGGTGCGTTCTCCATCGGCACCTGCACGACCGCGGGCCGGTCACTCGCGAGCGCGTCGCGCAAGGCCGGACCCAGACCGGCTGCGGAGTCGACCATGACCCCATGCGCGCCCCAGGCGCGGGCCATGGCGGCGAAATCGACGCGATACGGCTTTCCGTTACGCTCGAACACACAGCCAAACGTCGTGCCGTAGTGCATGTTTTCGAGACCCGCAATGGTGCCGAACGCGGCGTTGTCCATGATGACCCACACCACGTTCAACCCGGCCTCCATCGCGGTCGCGACCACGTTTGGATTGGCGCCGAATCCACCATCGCCGATGAGCGCGACGGCCGCGCGATCTGGCTGGGCGACCTTCACTCCTAAAACCGCTGCGGCGCCGAACCCCATCGTCGCGAGACCACTGGGCGTGATGAACGTGCCGGGCACGGTGATGGAAAACTGCTGCGCGACACCGTTCTTGTTCCAACCGACATCGGTGACGACGAAGCCATCCTCCGGGATTGCCTGCCGCAGCTCGCTGAGAATTCGCTCCGGTCGAAGCGGGAATTGATCGGACGTCCACTGATGCGCCCACTCCTCCGAGAATGCGCGCCGACCTCGCCTGATCTCGTCGCGAATGCGTCCGCGATCGCGGTGCGACCGTCCATGTGCAACGGTAGCCAACGTCCCCAGCGCGAGCTTCGCATCCGCGACGACGCCAAGCTCTGTCGGCAGATTTCGGCCGATCTCCGCGAGGTCGGCGTCGATGTGGATGAGGCGCGTCGGCGGCGCCGCAAAGGTGAAACGCGGGTCCCATGAGCTGGAGCTGGCTTCGGCCAGACGGGTTCCAACCGCAAGGATGACGTCTGCGGTCCGGCACTTGTCGTTGGCGACGGGCGTCCCCCAGAAGCCGGTCATCCCGAGCAGCAGCGGATGATCTTCGTGAAGGCAGCCCTTGCCCATGAGGGAATGGGCTACCGGGATCTCCAGTGCCTCGGCGAACGCGGCGAGCTCCTTGCTCGCGCGGGCGGACAGCACTCCGCCGCCCGCATAGATAAGCGGACGATGGGCGTCGGCGAGCATCTGCACGATGCGGTCGGCGGTTGCTGGATCGAGCGCGGGCCGCGCGATCTCGGCGGGAACCTGATGGAACGCATCGACTGGCAGATCGGCGGAGAACAGATCCATCGGCACATCCACCAGCACGGGACCGGGCCGCCCCGTCGTGGCGAGGTGGAAGGCCCGCTCCATCACGCGCGGCAGGTCGGCGGCGCGCTCGACACGATACACGCGCTTGCAGAAGGGGCGGTAAATCTGCGATTGGTCGGCGTCCTGGTGAAGATTGAATTCCTGATGCGGATGTCGGCCGTAGTAATGCGAGGGGATGTCGCCGGCGATCACGACCATCGGAATCGAGTCGAGTGCGGCGTTTGCCACGCCGGTTGCCGCGTTCGTCAAACCAGGCCCGAGATGGCTCAATACCACGCCGGGTTTGCCCGAGACGCGGGCGTAGCCGTCGGCTGAGTGCGCGGAGATCTGCTCGTGCCGGCTCGTGATGAATCGAATGCGGCTCTTGCTCAGGGCGTCGAGGACGGCAATGTTGGTGTGGCCGCACAAGCCAAAGATCACCTCGACGCCGACCCGCTCGAGGTACTCCACGAGCAGGTACGATGCGATGCGGGTTTCGGTCGCGCGACGGATCTCGCGTTGTGCCACTGGAGCCATCAGAGTGTCCTCGCCGCTGGTTCGAAGATATCGCTGTTGTAGAACTCACCGAACAGTTCACGGTCTGGCGGCCGATCTTCCGGAATCGGCCGGCTAACCCACGTCACGTTCATGTAATGCTTCAACGAGATGTTTTCGTTGGTGATGTTGCCGCCCCACGTTCCGCATCCCATGCTCGACGTCATCGGCATGCCGTTGGTGAACGTCCCGGCGTTCGCGCGGGATTGTACCTGGCGCACCATGATCCGGCTCACCGGCGCGACAAGGGCGAGGGCATCAATGTGACTGTCGTCGAAGGAGTAGATACCGCACGAGTGCCCCTTCCCGCCGGTCTCGAAGATCTGCCGCACTTTATCGAGCGCGTCGTCGAATCCGTCGTATTTGAAAATCGCGAGAACCGTCCCGAGCTTTTCGGTCGAGAAGAGATGCTGCCGCCCGATATGTGTTTCCGGGACGATCAGGAAGGTCTTGCCGTCGGGGAGCGAGAAGCCGGCGCGGTCGGCGACGGCCTTGGCCGGCCGCGCAATGGTCTCCGCCGTTCGATGTCCCTCCTGGTCCCAATACGCCGCGCGCAGCAGCTCCTTCTCACTCTCGGTAACGAGGTAGCCACCTTCTTGTTGCAGCGCGCCCAGGAACGCGTCGTAGATCCGCGAGTCGACGACGAGGTTGCCATCTGCGGAACAACCCGAGCCGTTGTCGTTGGTCTTGCTGATTCGCGTATTCCGGGCGGCTTCCGCGATGTCGGCGGTCTCGTCGATGACCATCGTCGCGTTGCCGGCGCCGACGCCGTACGCGGGCTTCCCGGAGCCGTAGGCGGCCTTGACCATCGCGGGGCCGCCGGTCGCAATCGTGAGATCCGCTTTCGACATCAACTCGTTCGCAAGCGGAATGCTGGGCCGCTCGACACACTGCAGGACGTCTTCGGTGACGCCCTGGCGCCGGAGCGCCTCGCGCATCAACCGCACGACCTCGTTGGTGGTGTTCCGGCTCGCCGGGTGCGGTGAAAAAATCACGGCGTCCTTGCACTTGATCGCGTAAATCGCAATTCCAATCGGCGTGATGTATGGGCTCGTGACGGGAATGAGCGAGGTGATCACGCCAGCCGGCTTGGCGTACTTCACGATCCCCTTCTCGGGGATCTCCTCGATGATCCCCATGCTTGTTTGTCGCAACGCATCTCGAAGAATACCTAGCACTTTTCCGCGGCGGCTGGGTTCGGGGATGCCCATGCCGCTTTCCTCGACGCTCATCCGCGCGAGCCGCGTGGCGGTGACTTCGTTGGCCGCCGCCCACGCGACCGCCTGGCACAGGCGATCGACGGCTTTCTGATCGAGCGTCTCGATGGCTTTCATGGCCGCGCGAGCGCGCTCGAGCAGGACCTGCGCGAGTTGCCTCTCTTCGGGACTGATTGCTCGTGTCGCCATAGTTCGTCCGTTCAGGGGATCCCGCGTGGCGCCTCGCCGTCGTACTCGACGGGGATGCGGATTCGCATCGGCTTTTCCCGCTGGTGCTCTTCTGCCACTTCTGCGGTCAAACCTGCGACGCGGCCGATCATGAACACCAGTTTGCCGGCAGGAGGTGGAAACCCCAAGTCGTGCAGAATCGCCGCGAGCGCTCCGTCGATGTTCAGCGGCAACGGCTTGATCTGCTCACGCACGGCCGATTCGATCGCCCGGACCACTGTGATGCCGTCACCCGCCAGGTGTGCCTCGCGAGCCATGGTGAAGATGACGTCAACGCGTGGATCCGTGGTCAGCCGCCGATGCCCCAGCCCTGGAATTCGGTCTCCGGCGTCTCGCATCTCACGGACGACAGCGTGCGCGGCTTTCTCGATGGTCGAGCCGTCATGGCGAGTGCGCTCCAGAACGGCCGCGATCATTTCCATGCACGCTTCGCCTGCACCGCCGTGTTCATCGCCTATCGCCAGCACACCCGCGGCGACTGCCGCGGACAGCGATTGTCTGTTGCCCGAGGCGACCAGACGACTCGCGGCGCACGACGGCGCGCCGGCGCCAGGATCAGCAACTCCTATCAACAGCGCATCCACCAACCGGGCTTCGGCCTCCGTGGGCAGACGCCCTTTATGCAGCAGAAACACCAGCCCCGCAAACGTCGACTGGCGCATCAAATCGGTGACGTCATATCCCCGGATGCGGATTGAGGTGTCGTCCGTTCGCGCGATGCCCGTTCGCCATGGATTCATTCGGGACTCCGGATTATCGCCGCTTCACCGCCCGCCCGCGCGGTGTTACGGTAGCGATACCGTTACGGCCGGGGGAAGGCCTGCAGGAGATGATATGTTGCAGACCCGGAATTGCTCGAATGCCGAATGCTGATGCTGATGCTGAATGCTGAATGCTGAATGAGAGCGATTATGCAGAGGATTCGATTGACCTTCGTGGCACTGGCAGTACTGGCTGCGGGGTTACTGGTTGGAGCCCAACAGCCAACGCCGCCCGCTCCGGCCCAGGACCAGCCCGCAATCGCCGCGCCACAGGCCAATCAGCAGGGGCGGGGTCAGCGCGGCCGCGGAGCCGGTCGGGGGGCCAGAACCCGGAAGGTCGTTCTCGCCTGGGCAGATACGCGGAACGGTGTGGCGCAACACGATTCCGTGTCGCACGCCCTGGCGATCATCGAGCGCCTTGGCTACGAATCGGGCGCGTACGACACCTTCATCCGCACCGACTCGCAGATCATCTCGAAGACGCCGCTCAAGACCACCGGTGAACCCGCGAGCGGCGGCCCGAATCTGAACAACGTCGACGCCATCTTCTTCATGGGGCACCGCGACGTGCCGCTCGACGACAAGCAGAAAGCCGAGCTCCTCTCGTTCGTGAGAGACGATGGCAAGGGCTTTGTTGCCGCCCACGTGGGGCTGACGGCCCTGGAGTCGTGGCCGGAATTCGGCGAACTGATTGGCGCGAGGTTCGACGGGCATCCCATCGTCGGCCCGGGATCGATCGTCAACGAGGATCCGTCGTTCCCGGCCACGAAGCACTTCCCGGCGAGGTTCGACTTCAACGACGAGTTCTACCAGCCGAAGGACTACTCGCGGGACAAAATTCACGTCCTGCTGCGCCTCGATCTCGCGAACGTGACAGCCAGCGACGCGTTGCATCGCCCCGACAAGGACTATCCGCTCGCGTGGGCGAAGATGTACGGCAAGGGTCGAGTGTTCTACGGATCGTTCGCACACGCATCCAACACGTGGGACATCCGCGACGTGCAGCAGATGTATTTTGAAGCCCTTAAATGGTCATTGGGTCTGACCGACGCCACGCTCAAGCCTCACGCGATGAACACGGGCACTGCGGAACCCGCGCGCTGAGAGCTCAGGCTGCTTTACTTGTCATCGCGGCGTGTATGTCCGCATGCGGGCGCGCGGCCCACACCGCGGATACCGCTGTGGCTCACCCGACCTTCAACAAAGACATCGCGCCGATTCTGTTCGAGCGCTGCACGCCGTGCCACCGGCCTGGTGTCGAGGCGGTGCCATTTCCGCTCCTGACATTTAAGGACGCGAGCAGCCACGCAGACAAGATCGCGCGTGCGACCCGAACCGGAAAGATGCCGCCGTGGTTGCCTGAAGCCGGCTCTTTCGGCTTTGTCGGCGAGCGACGCCTGCCGCCGGATCAGATTGAAACGATTCAGCGCTGGGTAAGCGGCGGCGCGGTGGAGGGCAGCGCCGTGGATCTCCCGCCAGCTCCCATCTTTTCCAACGAGTGGCAGCTCGGGCGGCCAGACCTGGTGCTGACGATGTCCCGGGCGTACACGCATCGGCCAGGACATCACGATGTGTTTCGCAACGTCGTGCTGCGCACGTCACTCGACACAGGGCGATTCATCCGCGCCGTCGAATTTCGTGCCGGCCGCGCGCCGATTCATCACGCCATCATCCGGGTCGATCCCACCCATGAATCTCGCGCGCGGGACGGAGCGGACGGAGAGCCCGGCTTCGACGGGATGGCCGCCCTGAACGTGCAGAATCCGGAAGGACATTTCATCGGCTGGGCTCCCGGCCGGGGCCCAATCCTCTCGCCTGACGGGATGCCGTGGCGGCTCAACCCGGACAGCGACCTCGTCGTCGAGCTGCACCTGCTTCACGTGGACACGGCAGTAGACGTGCAGCCGGTCGTGGGTCTGTACTTCACCGACAAGCCTCCGTCGCAATCACCGGTCATGGTGGTGATGGGTACCAAAGCGATTGATATCCCCGCAGGCGAGAGCGACTACGCCATCACCGACACGTGTGCGCTGCCGGTGGATGTGACGTTACTGAGTGTCTATCCGCATGCGCACTATCTGGGAAAGGACATGAGCGTTCGGGCGGTGCTGCCTGACGGTCGCGAGTGGTCTCTCCTGCACATCAAACGCTGGGACTTTCACTGGCAGCAGGATTACGGTTACGTCTCGCCGATCGCGCTGCCGCGCGGCACGACGATCACCATGCGGTATACCTATGACAATTCCGAGGACAATCCAGCCAACCCGCAGCATCCGCCGCGAGGCGTCACGTGGGGGCCTCAGTCACGCGACGAGATGGGCAATCTCGGCTTGCAGTTGCTGCCGGCCACTCCAGCCGATGCAACGGTCCTCGCGAACTTCTTCGCGGAACGAGAGGCCCGGGACAACGTGCGAGGCGCGGAGATCCGCGTCCGTCATGCACCCGAAGACCCGGGCGAGCAGACGTGGCTCGGCAGCAGCTACCTCGAAGTCGGGCGCGTCGCAGACGCCATCGAGCACTTGCAGATTGCCGTCCACCTCGATCCACGATCTGCTCAGGCGCACAATTTCCTGGGTGGAGCGCTGCTGAGCGCAGGCCGTACGGCGGAGGCGTTGAGGCATCTCGGGATCGCCGCGACGCTTTCGCCGCGTGACGCGCACCTGCAGTTCAATAACGGCAAGGCCCTCGCGACGGCCGGCCGTCCTGCGGAGGCGGCCGAGCGGTTCGAGCGAGCAATTGCCCTCGACGGCAAATTTGCGGAAGCCCATCAGGAGCTCGGTGCGCTGCTGTTTTCCGGCGGCCGGCTGCAGGAAGCCCTGAAGCATCTCCAGCGTGCCGTCGATCTCGCCCCAGAATCCGCGACCGTGCACAGCGATCTGGGCGGGGCACTTGCCGAGGCCGGCCGGTTCGACGAAGCGGCCGCGCACCTGCGACGCGCGTTGGAGCTGAAGCCTGACTACGGCCCCGCCCGGGAAAACCTGTCGCGGCTTCCGCGCGGAGATCGCTGAGGGATCTCACGCGGAGATCGCGGAGATCGCAGAGAAAACGATCTCGCGCGGAGAATCGCAGAGTTCGCGGAGAAGAAACGTGGCGGCGACCCTCCTCCTTGAGGCTTTTGATCGCTGACTCAAGGAGGAGGGTCGCCGCCACGTTTTTTTCTCTGCGGCCTCCGCGTCTCTCTGCGTGAGATCCCTCTTCTCTGCGCCCTCCGCGTTCTCTGCGCGAGATCCCCGCGCCCTGCGAGAGATCCCCCGGGTTTTACCGTAACGGCACCGTTACAACCACCACCTCTACACGGTCCGGTGCTATGGTGCGCTCGCTCGTACCGCCACCAACCGATTGGCGAACAGGCCGCCAGGAGGACCGATGTTTGTAAGCTCCGCGGAGATTCGTAGAGCGGTCGCCATGTCTCACCGGCTGACGCGTGTGCTGACGCACACCATGGGTGTGCTGGTTGTGTCAGCCGCCACGTGCGTCGCAGTGTTCGCTCAAGGCGTCACCGGCACCGTTTCGGGCACCGTCAAGGATCCGCAAGGCGGCGTCGTCCCAGGGGCGACCGTCATCGTCATCAGCGAGTCGCAAGGCACGCAGATCGGCGCCGGTCATGACCAACGCCACCGGCGACTTCGTCTTTCCCAACGTCCCGGCCGACACATACACGGTCCAGGTCGAGATGCCGTCGTTTCGAACGCTGAAGATTGGCGGCATCGCGGTGAGTCCCGGGGAGTCGCCTGGTGCTCCCGCCGATGACGATCGAGGTCGGCGGCGCGGCCGAACAGGTCGTCGTGACCGCCGAGTCGCCGCTCGTGCAGACCGCGAGCGGTGAGAAGTCGTTCACCATCGCGACGCAGTCGGTCAGCAGCCTGCCGCTCGCCAACCGCAGCTACATCGCGCTGCTCGGCCTGATGCCGGGCGTGAACAGCACCCCAGGTGCGCTGACGCCGGCGACGCCGAATCGGCGGCGGCGGCGACGGCAACTACATGCTCGATGGCGTGACGGCGATGGATCCTGGCGTGAACCGTCCGGCGACGCGCGTCAGCGTCGAGGCGATTTCGGAGGTCAAGGTCGACACCTTCGCATATCAGGCGGAATACGGCCGCTCGAGCGGCCTGCAGATCAACGCCGTGACCAAGAGCGGCACGAACCAGTTCCGCGGCGTCGGTCTACGACGTCGAGCGCCATTCGAACTGGCAACGCGAACAGCAAGACGAACATCCTGAACGGCGATCCGAAGCCGATCCGGACGAAGCGTGACTGGGGCTTGGCGATCGGCGGGCCCGTCGGCAAGCCGGGCGGCAACAACAAGCTGTTCTTCTATTACAACCAGGAGTTCAACCCGCGGACGTTCGGCAACACCGTCACCCGCTACCGCGTGCCGACCGCTGCTCGAGCGGCAGGGCGACTTCTCGCAAGTCCACCGACAACCTGGGCAATCCGTATCCCTACATCAAGGATCCCGCGCTGACCGGCGCGTGCAACGCGACGAGCCAGGCGGCGCTGCTTCGCCGACGGCGGCGTGCTGGGCCGGATTCCGGCAGAACCGCCTGTACCAGACCGGGCTGAACATCCTGAAGTGGTGGCCGACGCCCAACATCGCGAACGTGCCGGCCGGCCAGGCGTACAACTACGAGACCACCGTATCCGTCGGTCAAGCTGCTCGGCTGGCAGCCGGTCGTGCGCGTCGACTACCAGCCGCACGCAGAATCTGCGCGGCAACTTCAAGTACCTCGAATATCAGCAGCCCAACGAAGGTCATTCCGGGCACGATTCCCGGGTTCAACGACAGCCGGCAGGACGATTACGGCATCTACGTGGTCGCCGGCTGTCGACTGCACGCTGGACGGTCAACCCGACGTTCGTCGAGGCATCCTGGGGCGCGAACACGCACCATCAGGAAGGCTGCTCGATCGTCGGCGGCGATCCGAACTGGTGCATCACCGGCGACTGCCGGTCAACGCCGACTCGCGAACCGCACCACGGCCGGGTTCGGCGACATTCCGTATCTGTTCCCGGACGCGACGATCATCGATCCGCAGCACGTGGTCGTACCAGATCCTGAACAACCTCGGCTCCGGCAGCCGCCGTCTGGGACGGCACGCGCGTGCAGGCGGCGCCGACGTTCCAGTGGGGCAGCCGCATCGCGAACGCGCCGCCGAACAACAGCAACCCGTTCAGCAACTTCATTCTCGACACCGCGGCGGCAACGCTCAACGTCACGCTGACGCAAGGTCAGCGGCACGCACACGTTCAAGACCGGCTACTACTACTTCAAGAGCGTATCAGAAGCGCGGCACAGGGGGCGATCTATCGGCATCGATCAACTTCGCGCAACGACACGCGAACAACCCGCTCGACACGTCGTTCGGGTTCGCCAACGCGGCGCTGGGCGTGTTCAGCTCGTACTCGCAGCTGTCGCGCTGGGGCGAGGGCGCTTACACCGCGATCAACCACGAAGGGTTCGTCCAGGACAACTGGAAGATGACTCGAACGGCCTGACGCTCGACTACGGCGTCCGCTTCGTGCACCAGGTCCCGAACTACGACGGGTATCTGACAGGCGTCGAATTTCTTCCCGGACCAGTGGAAGGCCTCGAGCGCGCCGCGGCTGTACGTGGCACGGCTGCGAACAACGGCGTGTATCCGTGCGCGGCCGCGAACCGCCAGGCGATGGACCCGGTCACGGGGCAGTTCGTCGGCACCGCACAGGCCAGCGTCATCGATCGGCACGCTGGTGCCCGAACACCGGGAACAGCGACCAACGGCATCTTCGCCGCCGGGCAAGGGCATCGCGCAGAGAACGGCTTCACGTATCCCAGCGCTCGGGCTACGCGCCGCGGTTGGGCGTCGCCTGGGACGTGAACGGCAAGCAGCGGTTCGTCGTGCGCGGCGGAGCGGGCTGTTCTTACGATCGACCGCCAGGCCACAACATCTACAACACCGTGAACAACCCGCCGTTCTCGCAGAACGTGACGGTGCGGTACGGCCAGCTGCAGAATCTCGGCGCCGCCGGCCTGACGACGGAGGCGCCGCCGCGCATGACCGTGTTCGAGTACGACAACGACCGCTGCCGACGTCGGTCCAATGGAACGTCGGTCTGCAGATGGTGCTGCCGTTCAGCAGCTCGTCTGGACGTCTCGTACACCGGCCAGCACAGCTACGACACGCCAACCCCGTGAATATCAACGCGATCGACATCGGCGCCGCGTTCCTGCCGCAGTACCAGCGATCCGACGCAGGCGACTCAGAACGTCGCCACGTCGTATGTCGTCAACACGAACGCCAGATCTCGTGCGGTTCTATCGCGGGCTACGGCACGATCACGCAGAGCAGCCGATCGGCTGGAGAACCTATCACTCGATTCAGTTGCCGTGAATCGCCGGCTCAAGCACGGGATTCTCGTTCGGCTTTGACGACACGATCAGCCTCTCCGACAGGCAGCAGTCGGCCGCTACGCCTGCAGCACAATCCCGACGGAACGATCACGACGCGATCGGACCAGGCGACCGCGGATAAACTGCTCGGCAACAACCATCCGCAGTCGCACATCATGCGCGCGAACTTCGTGTGGCAGCTGCCGAAGATCAGCGCCAGCGAGGATGCCCTTCGGATACTCGGCTGGATTGTGAATGATTGGAGTCTGTCGGGGATTTGGTCCGGCGTGACCGGTGCGACTTACACGGTTGGCTTCAACTATCAGAGCGGCGGCGGCAACGTCAATCTGACCGGGTCTCCGGACTATGCCGCCCGCGTGCGGCTTGTCGGCGATCCTGGCGAGGGCTGCAGTTCGGACCCGTACCGCCAGTTCACCACGAGCGCGTTCCAGGGGCCGCTGGTCGGCAGCGATGGCCTCGAGTCCGGCGCCGGGTACGTCTACAGCTGTTTCATCAGCACGATGGATCTGGCCATCGCCCGCACGATCCGCCTGGGCGGCCCAAGATCCATGCAACTGAGGGTCGACCTGTTCAATGCGTTCAATCAGGCTGGGATTACCAACCGCAATTCGACGATGTCGCTGTCGTCTCCGGCGAATCCGGTTGATATTCAGAACCTGCCGTTCGATGCGAACGGGAATTTGATCGAGTCGCGATCGAAGCCGCGAGGCGCGGGGTTTGGCGTGGCGACGGGTTATCAGGCGCCCCGGACGCTGCAGTTCCAGCTGCGTTTCGCGTTCTGATTTCGGCTCGCGCGGAGATCGGAGAGATAGCAGAGGGCGGAGAGAAAGATCTCACGCAGAGAGACGCTGAGGCCGCAGAGAAAAAAACGTAGCAGCGGCTGGCGGGACGCCGGCCGTTCCGGCCGGCGTATGACCGAGACGTTGATCCAGAAACACAAACACCTCCTGATCCTGTGGTGCTTGTGTTTCTGGATCAGCGTCTCGGTCAACCGCGCGCGCGCGGTCCCGCCAGCCGCTGCCACGTTCTTCTCCGCGAACTCTGCGTTTCTCCGCGCGAGATCCCTTTCTCCGCGCACTCTGCGCTCACCGCGTGAGATCCCCGCGGCGAGGGCCCGATAAAGGAGGCCGATGAAGGCGCACCATCTAGTCAGTGCAATCGCTCTCGGCGTAATCGGCGTCATCGCGCCCGTGCACGCGCAGAAGCCGACGCCGACGCCGCTCATGGACGGCCGCGGGTTTCCCCTGCCGTTCGGCGTTCAACCGTACTTCAAACCGGACTATCCGCTTGGCGGCGGTCCGTTCAAAGCGATCATGGCGGTGGAGCCCGGTCTCTCAGCGCACGTCGTCTACTATCCCGCGGACCTCAACGCGCTCGGCGCGAAAAAACTGCCGGTTGTAATCTGGGGCAACGGGTCGTGCCTGTATGCGGGCAATCGATATCGCTCGTTTCTCACCGAGCTCGCCTCGCACGGGTACTTGGTCATTGCCGGCGGGCCGATGGGCGCCGTCGAACTGGAGGTCGGGCCGCAGAGCAACCCCGCGCCACGGCAGGGAGGTCCTGGTCGCGGCGCTCGCGGTGAACAGCCACCGGCGGCAGGCGGCCGAGCGGACCAGCCGCCCGCCGGCGCCACGGCAGCGCAGCCGCAAGGGCGCGTGACGGTTCCACTCCTGAAGGAGGCGGTGGATTGGGCGATCCAGCAGAATGGTGCGGCCGGCAGCCGCTTCAACAACCGGCTCGATGTTCGTTGGATTGTCTCAATGGGTCACTCCTGTGGCGGTGGCCTCGCGGTGCAGCTCGGGACGGAGGATTCTCGCATCAACGGCATCGGCATCTGGTTCAGCGGAGCAGGCCTGGCCGGCGCCCGTGGTGCCGAGCCTGAGTCGCTGAACAAGATGAAGGGGCCGGTCCTCCTCATCACCGGCGAAGAGACGCTGGACATCGCTTATCAGTCCGGCAAGAACACGTTCGAAGCGCTGAATCACCTGCCGATCTTCTACGGATGGCGGGATGGCCTGCAGCACATCGGCACGTTTGGCGCGAAGGATGGCGGCGACCTCGGCGTAATTGCGACAAACTGGCTGGAATGGACGACGAGAGGCGATCAGAAGGCCGCGCGAATGTTCAAGGGTGCCAACTGCACGCTCTGCAAGGATACGACCTGGCACGTGCAGAAGAAGAAGATTGATTGATGCGACTGCGCATCGTCTTCATCCTGTTTGCCTTTGTCGCCTGTCACGCCGGCATTGGCGCAACGTCGTCGCGCTCGAAGCAGCCTGCGCCACGCAAGCGCGTACTCGCCTGGGCCGATGTGCGATTCGGGTACCAGCACGACGTCATCTCGCATGCGCTCGCCACGATCGAACGGTTAGGGTACGAGTCCGGCGCCTTCGACACGTTCATTCGGACCGACTCCCAGCCAATCACGAAGAAACCCATCACGTTCGGGGCGAATACCGGGATTGCCACCGGCGAGAATTTCCTTGCGCGAAATCTCAACGACTTCGACGCCATTCTGTTTTTCGGCGTCCGCGAAATAGAACTGACCGCCGATCAACGGTCAGACTTGATGTCGTTCATCAAGGAGGACGGGAAGGGTTTCGTCGCCGCGCACTCCGGAATCACGGCATTTCTCTCGTGGCCGGAGTTCGGGGAGATGCTCGGCGGACGGTTCGACCAACATCCGTGGAATGTCGTCCAGGCGAAGGTCATCCTCGAGAATCCAAACTTTCCCGCGATGAAGGGCTTCCCGCCCTCGCTGGTTCTGACCGACGAGCACTACCAACTGAAAGACTTCTCGCGTAACAAACTTCGCGTGCTGGCGAAACTCGACCCAGCCACGCTGGACCTGAGAGCCCCACTGGTCCACCGGACGGATAGCGACTTTCCCGTGGCATGGGCGAAGACGTACGGCAAAGGACGCGTGTTTTACTCGACGCTGGGTCATCTTCCCGAAGTGTGGGACAACCCGGCGGTCCAGCACATGTACTTTGAAGCACTCCGGTGGGCACTCAAGCTCGTAGATGAATGAGGCGCGAAAAGACCTATGAAGAGGCTGTCAATCGTCGTCGTGACCGGAGCGTTGCTGTGGTCGTCCACGCTCGCCGGGCAGAACAACTGGGTATCGTTCGGGCAGGATCCGGGCGGTACGAAGTTCTCCACGCTCGCGCAGATCAACACCACGAACGCGAAGGACTTGAAACGCGCCTGGACATTTCACACGGGCGACAAGTCCGGCTTCTTCGAGAGCACGCCCCTCGTCGTCGACAGCGTCATGTACTTCAGCGCGGCGAACGGCGTGTACGCGCTCGATGCGGTGACGGGGCAGCAAATCTGGAAGTACGAGACGACCGGGACGACGCGGAGAGGGCTGACCTACTGGCCTGGCTACCGGGGACTTCCGCCGCGATTGTTTACGTCCACGCAGAACGGCCTCGCCGCGCTTGACGCGAAGACCGGTGCGCTCGTGACAGCCTTCGGCGAGAACGGATTGATTCCAGGCCTCAGAGTGTCGTCACCGCCGGCGCTCTTCAACAACGTGCTGATGACGCAGGGCGGTGAGGGCTTCGTCAAGGCATGGGACTCGGTGACCGGTGAACCCCGTTGGACTCTGAATCTGAAGGCGCAGCCTGGCGATCCAAACCAGGCGAGCTGGCTCGACGACAGCTGGAAGAGTCAGGTACACGCCTGGACTGTGGGGGATCTTCACTGTCGACGTGCAGCGCGGGCTTCTCTTCGTGCCGGTGGAGAAGGTGGGGAACGACTACTACGGCGGGCCGCACCACGGAAACAATCTCTATAGTGATTCGCTGCTCGCCATCGATGTGAACACGGGCAAGATGAAATGGCATCAGCAGCTCGTGCATCACGACATCTGGGACTACGACCTCGCCGCGCAACCGACCCTCGTCGACGTGCGTCGTGGCGGCCGCACGATTCCTGGCGTCGCGCTCATCACGAAGATGGGGATGCTCTTCGTCTTCAATCGTGAAACCGGCGAGCCAATGTATGGAATGGCGGAGAGACCGGTTCCGCAGACCACGGCCAAGAATGAGTGGTCGTCGCCGACGCAGCCGTTCCCGTTAAAGCCGCCGCCGCTCGCGAGAAACTCACTCAAGAAGGAAGAGCTCGCGGCCGTTACGCCGGAGCTGGAGGCGTACTGCAAAGGTCTCTGGGAGAAGTACAACCTGTCGGACACGGTGCCCTATAACCCCTGGCGTGAAAAGCAGGACATCGTTGTGTTTCCCGGCGCGATTGGCGGCGGCAACTGGCAGGGCGTGATGTTCAATCGACCGTTGGGTCTCATCATCACCAACGTCATGAATGCGGGTCAGTGGGGCCATCTCGAAGAGCGCGTCGCGTTCGGTCGTCGCGGACGACGGGGAGCGCCCGCTGGTGACGATGCCGATGCTGCCGCCAACCCGGCCGCTGGCGCTCGTGGCGAACCTGCGGCCGGCGCTCGCGGTGCGAGAGGAAATGAGGCGAACGCCCAGATGCCAGAAGGCGTCGTCCCGCCAGGAACGCCGCCCGCCGGTGCGATGACCTTGAACAAGGTCACGCCCGAGGGCGGGCGCTTCTGGGATGCGCAGCACAACTACAGCTGCGCCGCGCCGCCGTGGGGAGAGCTGGTTGCGGTGAATGCCAACACGGGCGATATCGCGTGGCGTGTTCCGATAGGAGAGTTTCCTGAGCTGGCCGCAAAGGGCATCAAGACCGGTCAGCCGATGCTTGGCGGTGGCATCACCACGGCCGGAAATCTCATCTTCATCGGCGCTACCATCGATGGCTACTTCCGCGCGATTGATGCGCGGAACGGCACCGAGCTGTGGCGCGAGAAACTCGACGCCCCCGCGCATTCCATTCCGTCGACCTATATGGGCCGGGACGGCAAGCAGTACGTCGTCGTTCCCGCGGGCGGTGGCGGGTTCCTGAGAAGTCCGACGGCTGATACGGTGATTGCGTTTTCGCTGCCGGACCGCACGAAGTAGATTCTGTGGCGGCGTGGTTTCGTCGGCGCAGCGGACAAAGTGATAAGTATGTCGTCATTTTGCACGGTAAAGTGACGACATGGGAGGCTTGCTTCGCCGGCACGCATACCTGGTCACGCGAGATTCGCCAGAATCGTGTTGTAGACGATGCGTACGGCCTCGTGCCTCGACACCTCTATCGAGTACAGCCCCTTATAGCCCTGGCTTTCGGTGAACTTGACCGCTTGCCCGATGTCCCAGAAGGGGCTCGACTTGATGTGCATGTTGCCGGACGAGTAGGGGAGCCAGGCCTTGATGCAGTCGTGCAGCTCCTGCTGATTCATGGCGGCAACATTTCCGATGTCGACGTTCGAGTTGGCGCCCGCGTCCTTGATCACACCGAGCACGAACTCCCACGGCTTCATGCCGATTGCCTGGACGTATTCAGGCGTGCCCGCGCCGCGCGTCTCGACTGACACCTTGACGTTCTTCGGTCCGGCCGTAGTCGGCCATTGCCTTCATCGCCGCGACAGCGCCTTCCCTCGTCTCCTTGGTCAGCTGCGCCTGCTGCTGGTTGATCATCACGCGCGGACACCCGTACTGCGCCGCGATGTCCATCCACTGCTTGACATGATCGACCGCCTGCTGACGCCCCGACGCCTCGGCGTACGAAATCGACTGCACGGCGCCGAACTCCAGGTTGATCTGGGTCATCGTCATCTTGTTCTCGTCGAGCTGTGCCTTCAGCTCCTTGATGTACGCGGGATCGGTTTCGGACTGAACGATCGTCTCGTGCTGGTACTCGATGTTGTGCACGCCGTAGATCTCGACGTACATCTTTGGCAGGTCGAAGGGCGTGAGCGTCTGTTCGGGCGTTGGATTCTGGTTTCTGGGATTCTTCAGATAGGCGTTGAAGTTCAGCGACATCAGCGAGACGCGCGCGAGCTTCTCCGGCGCGACCGGCGCCGGTCCGCGGCCTCGGCCGCCACCCCGGCCCTGAGGGGAGGTTGCTCCGCCCTCCCGTCCCGGGGGCGGGGGAGCCGGCACTTGTGCCCCCTGACCGTTCAAACCCACCACACTTGCCGCACCGGCTGCCGTAAGTGCAAGAAAGTCCCGGCGTCTCATGTTGAAGGCTCCTTTGTGGATGCGACACCACTACCTGTGCCTGTCGGCGACGGTGCGATTATGCATCAGGAGGCTGCGGTACTGTCCCCCACCTCAATTTTTCATCCAGATGGATTTTACGGCAGCGCCAGGGAATATTTCGCAGCATTCCTCCGTTAACGATTATCGATGTCGTTCGGTCGCCTCGCGATATCGGGGCGACCGACCGGCGCGGCATTTATCATTAATCTTAGGAGGAGCTCGTGCGCATCGGAATTATCGGAGCGGGAATGATCGGATCGACGCTCGCGAGGTTATGGGTGGACGCGGGCCATGATGTGCTCGTGGCATCGCGACATCCTGAGGAATTGCAGGGCTTGATCGCACGACTGGGCCCGCACGCGTCAGCGGGCACCGCGGCAGAGGCTGCGGCTTTCGGACGAGTCGTCATGCTGACGGTGCCGCTCAAAGCGGTTCCCGATCTCTCCCACGATCTCAGCGCCTCTCCTTGCCGGACAAGTTGTTCTCGACACCGGCAATGCCTACGAGCGTCGAGACGGCGAGATCGCCAAAAAGGCGTCGGCGCATCCGCAGGGTTCTGCAGGATGGGCTGCGGCAAAATTTCCCGGCGCGCTGTGGGTGAAGGCGTTCAATTCCGTTTACTTCAAAACGCTCGAGAGCGAGGCGCATCGAAATGGCGATCGCGTTGGCATTCCGCTCGCCAGCGATGTCCCGTCTGCAATGCAGACCGCCGCGGATCTCGTCCGTGATGCTGGATTCGATCCGGTGATCGTCGGCGCGCTCGCGCGTGGGAAGGAGTTCGAACCCGATACGCCTCCCTACAACACGGGCATGAGCGGGCCGGAGCTGCGCAGGTTGCTCGATCGCGCCGAGGCAACCCATTAGAGTCCGCCTCCCGTCGCGATCACTGTGCGGACGTGCGCAACCGGTTCACGCCGACGAGAATCACGATGCTTCGTTCCCGAACCGTGCACACGGGGCGAGCAAGTGGTGCGCACTGAGATTGCGCGGCGATGTCGTCCGGGCTGGATAGGAAGGTATCGACGGCCTGGTGGGCGTACCAGGAGGACACCGTTCTCATGGTGCGCGGCCAGTCAGATCCGTTCCATCACACGGATCGAAGTGTTCTCACGAAGATCGGCGAGCCGACGCCCAATCCGCTCGCTCGAGGCCGGACGGGCTCATGATACGTATGAAGTCGGTGATATGACACGTATATGCCGAAACTGACGCTGAGCATCGACGAAAAGGTAGTTCGCGGCGCGAAGCGATATGCGGCGGCTCATGGGACATCGGTCTCGAGCCTTGTGGAACGATACCTCGACCTGCTGTCACGTCCGTTCGACATGGCGAAGGCGCCGCCGGTGTTGCGCCTGCTTCGCGGCGCGGCTCGCGGCGTTCCTCCTGATGCGCACCGAAGATATCTCACCCGCAAGTATCGGTGAAGCCGCTCCTCCTCGGCCCTCAATGTGATCCTCGACGTGATCCTCGAGCGCCGGCCCGGCGCGGACGCCGCTGCCGCTCTCTGGGCTGCCATCGAAGGTGGGCAGGGGCGAGGCCTGATTCCGGCGCACGGCGTCACCACGATCTTCTGCTTGCTCGAGAAAGCGAGAGGCGCGAGCTTCGCTCGTGAGGGCGTCGAGCGGCTCCTCACGGTGTTTGGCGTCGCCGCCGTGACGGACGCTGTATTGCGCCGGGCGCTTGTCTTCGCGTGGCCCAATTTCGAGGACGCGGTCTGCGCCGCTGCGGCGGGGGCCAGCGGCTGCGAGGCTATCGTGACGCGCGATCCGGTCGGATACCCAGGCGCGCCCCTCCCGGTGATCGATCCCGCCGCCGCGCTCGGTTGGCTGCTCGCCCGGTAATCGCACCGAGCGTGTATTCGTCGCGAGCCGGCCAGATCGTATTAAGCTACTCGGGCGAACGATTGTGTGCTGGGCCTCACACCCCTGTCACGGGCCCACGAGCGCCTCGCGCGCGCAGGAAGCTTCAGTGAGGAGCGCGATATGAGTGACAGCGAAGCGGTAGCTGATCTGACACGAGGCGTCCCGGTGGAATCGATTCCTGAAGGAAAGGTCCTCGCTGGTCGCGTCGGAGAACACGATGTGCTGCTGATTCGTAGCGAGGAACAATTCTTCGCCGTTCGCGCACAATGCACGCATTACCGCGGACCGCTCGCCGAGGGCATCGTGGTTGGAAAGACGATTCGATGTCCCCTCCATCACGCGTGCTTCGATCTCTCCACAGGTGATGCCGTTCGTGCGCCAGCCCTCGATCCCCTTCCGTGCTGGCGCGCGGAACGCCAAGGCAACACCGTGTTCGTTCGTGAGCTGCTGCCGCCGCCCACTCCACGAACGCGGGTATCGCAACCTCCGTCGGTTGTGATTGTTGGCGGCGGTGCCGCCGGGTTGGCCGCAGCCGACATGCTGCGCCGCGAAGGCTACGACGGATCGATTGCGATGGTCAGCGCCGACACGGATCCTCCGGTCGACCGGCCAAATCTGTCGAAGGATTACCTCGCTGGCGAGGCTCAGGACGACTGGATTCCTCTGTGGCCGGACGATCTCTACGGTGAGCGCCGCATCGATCTCGTCCTGAGCACGCAAGCGGTTCAGATCGAACCGAAGACGCGCACGGTGCTGCTGGAGGACGGATCGCGTCGAGAGTACGGCGCTTTGTTGATTGCGACCGGCGCCGAACCCAATCGCCTGCAGATTCCCGGAGCTGACACGGGTGACGTGCGTTATCTGCGCACGTTCGCCGACAGTCGCGCCATCGTCGAGCGGGCGCGTTCGTCGAAACATGTCGTCGTCGTCGGAGCAAGCTTCATCGGACTCGAGGTGGCGGCTTCACTACGTACGCGCGGCCTGTCTGTGACGGTGGTCGCGCCGGAGTCGCGTCCGCTGGCGCGGGTCATGGGCGATGAACTCGGACGCTTCATCCAGACCGTGCACGAAGCGCACGGTGTCGTGTTTCACCTTGGCGATACGGTGGTATCGATGGCCGGGCGTCGCGTGACTCTGCGCAGCGGCGCGACCATCGACGCCGACCTCATAGTGGTCGGTATCGGTGTCCAACCATCCGTGCCGCTGGCCGAACGTTCGGGCCTTGCTGTGGACCACGGTATTCTGGTCAACGAGTTTCTCGAAACGAGCACACCGGGCGTTTTTGCCGCCGGCGATGTGGCCCGTTGGCCAGATCCGCGGACTGGGGAGAACATTCGCGTCGAACACTGGGTCGTGGCGCAGCGTCAGGGCCAGACCGCGGCTCGGAACATGCTCGGCCGGCGCGAGCGCTTCGACGCCGTGCCGTTTTTCTGGAGCCAGCACTACGACGTGACGATCAGATACGTCGGCCATGCCGAGCGATGGGATCGGGTTCAGATCGATGGGTCGCTCGATACGCACGACGCCTCTGTGAAGTTCTTCCGGAACGACACGCTGCTCGCTGTCGCAACGGTCGGACGGGATCGCGAATGCCTACAGGCGGAACTGGCATTCGAATCCTCGTCCGAGCAGATCTAACGCAACGCGCGAATCGTCGGTGGCCCGATCCGAGGAGTGAGCGGTATCACCGATCATGAAGTGCAAGACTCCCGCGACATCGAGCAGGCGGCGGACGTGTCGGTTTGCATGCACAACTCGCAGAACCCCGCCCTCTGCCCGAGTGCTATTGAAGGCACGGACCAATTCACCCACGCCGCCCGCGTCGATGTCGGAGAGACGCGCCAAATCCAGCAGGATCCGCCGTTCGCCGCCGAGAAGCAGGGCCTGGACGCTGTCGTTCAGCTCGGAGTTCATTGGCGCTCGAAGGGTGCCCTCAACTTCAAGGATCGATTCGTCGGTGCATTGTTCGAATGTGGCCGTCATAATCCTTCTTCCCATCAATCAGCCTCGCCTCTACCTATAAGTCGAATCAGACTCTGCGAAATCGACAGGTCGGCCCGCTATGTCGTCGCAACCCGCCTCGCACGAAAGACTTGGCCGAGCGAGTGCCTCCTAGCGAGCGGCGCGCGCCGCCATTGAGTCAGGCGGCATCGGCGTCGCGCGCTTCAGTCGTTGCAGCTGTTTCACGATCTGGATGACGACAATGACCGCCGTGACGATGAAGCCGATCGCAGCCTGCCATGAGCGCGCGCTGGGACACGTGAGCGAGGGACCGACAGCCCTTCGACTCGGCCCCTGCGGGGCCTCGCTCAGGGCACCATTCGACGTGACGCGCCAGACGCGGCCTGCCAAGCGAGCCGCGCGTGAGGTGCCAGCGCGGCCTGCCATGAGCGAGCCGTGCGTGAGCGCGGCGAGTCGAATGGTGGAGGCGCCGGGATTTGCACCCGGGTCCGAAAATACATCCCCGCAGGAATCTACGATGCGTATCCGCCTCTGTGGTGTCGCGCCTGACGTGAAGAGACGGCAAAACCGTCAGACGCCAACCCCGAAGAGATCTCGCCGCTGACGTCCGAGGTAACCGTCAGCAGCCAGCCTGCTTAAATGACATCCAGTTCCGGCCCGCAGGCTGACCGGAGTGGACGCTCACAGGTTTTTACGCTGCGAGAGCGAGCTGCGTGTTCGCAGTTATGTTGGTTTCCATCTGTTTTACGAGGGTGATGGTCCTCGGCACGCATCCTGCGAAACCGTATCTCCGTCGAATCTAGGTCGCCCCCTTATGGCTGTGTCCGGAACGGCAGGATCTGCCGATACTCCGGACAAGTGCGCGGCAATCGAACCCCCATTGTACGACCGCGACGCGACTGCCGTCAAGTTGTTCTTGGGCTTGAAGTTGCGGCGTTTTCGGTGCTTGACTTGGCGGATCGCGCTTCGGATAATGCCAACTAATGGCCGAGGAACAGCTTCGCGGCGTGATTGACGGGATCCGGGCGCGGCTTCAAGCCGAGCTCGAGACCCAGCTCGGTGGCCTGGCGCAGAGCCACGAGCAAGCGATCCAGGATGCGCGCCAGCGCGCTGAGGCGGACGCGGAACAGCGGTGGACGTCGAAACTCGACGCGGTTCATGCCCAGTGGGGCACGCGCCTCGAGTCCGAGGTCGCGGCCGTGCGCGGCGACGTCGAGCGCGCGTTGTCCGAGACGATTGCCCGCGCGCGCCAGGAATCCGAGCAAGCTGCAGCAGAGGCCGCGGCTCAGGCGAGGCGCGAGCTCGAAGAGGCCGTCGCGACCGAGCGAGCCCGTGCGCAGGCCGATCTGGAACGCGCCCAGGCGGATCGCGAACGAGCGCAGGCCGACCTCCAGCGGGCGCAGGCGGATCTCGAGCGCGCCCAGGCGGACCGCGAGCGGGCGCACGCCGATCGCCAGAGCGCGCACGACGAACTGCAGCGCGCGCAGACCGAACGCGAGCGTACGCAGGAGGAACTGCAGCTCGCGCAGGCCGATCGGGATAGGACCCAGCAGGACCTTCAGCGCGCCCGTGCCGATCACGAGCGTGCCCAGGAGGACCTGCAGCGAGCGCACGTCGAGCGCGAGCGTGCGCAGGAAGATCTCCAGCGAGCGCACGTCGAGCGCGAGCGCGCGCAGGAGGATCTGCAGCGTGCCCACGCGGCGCTCGAACGCGCGCAGTCAGAACTGCAGCGCGCGCAGGACGAGGCGCAGACGATTCGCGAGCAGGCGTCGCGGCAGTTGGACCAGGCGCGCCAACGGCATGAGATCGAACGTGCCTCCGCGGCCGATGCGCTGGCGGCCGCGCGCCAGGCCGCGGAATCGATGCCACGCGATGCCTCCTCACTGCTGATTTCCCTGCGCGCCATAGACGAGGCGGCCTCGTTGACCGAGGTGCTCGCGGCCGCCGTCCGCGGCGCATCGCTGGAATCTCCCCGCGCAGCCCTTTTTGTCGTCAACGGTACAACCTTGCAGGAATGGGCGGTGGACGGAGTGCCGCCGGTACACTCCGGACCAATCCGCGCCGAAGGCCGTGAAGCGGGATTCCTCGCGGAAGTCTTGCGCAGCCGTGAAACGGTATCGATTGATGGCACGAATGGCCAGACGGCACCGATTTTTGCAAGGCTGCCCCCGGGACGGCGCGCCATCGCGGTGCCGTTCGTGCTCGACGGCCGGCCGGTGGCGGTCCTGTATGCAGACGAAGGGTCGGATGGGCAGCCGCTCGCCTCGTGGCAGGAGACGGTCCAGATTCTCGGACGTCATGCCTCGTCAGTGGTCGCGTCACTAACCGCGGTCCGCACCGCGCAAGCCCTCGGATATCTCGCGCGCGGATCGTCGCGGTGACGACGCCAGCGCAGCCGCTGCCGTGGCCATGCCGGCAGCCGGTAATGGTACAGACGACGAGGCGCAAGGTGCGCGGCGGTACGCGAAGCTGCTCGTATCCGAGATCAAGCTGTACAACGAAGGCGCGGTACGCGTCGGGCGCGAGCGCCGCGATTTGAGCGCGCGCCTCCGAGACGAGATCGATCGGGCGCGTCGGCTGTACGAGCAGCGGATCGCCGCGTCCGTTCCGGGCAGGGAGATGTACTTTCAGCTGGAGCTCGTGCAGACGCTGGCCGACGGCGATCAGTCTCTCTTCGAGTAACGGTCGCGCCCAAGCACTAGTAATTGATCCTGGTCATGCACGAATTCATCCTACGTTCCGCGATGCTACCGGTCATGTGCGCGGTGCTGCTGACGCCGGCGCAGCAGCCGACGTCCGCGCCGCCGCAGCAGCCGGTGTCCGCGCCGCTGCAGCTCGTCCCCACGGTGCATCCGGCGATCCCCTCGAATCCGAGCGACCTCTGGCTCGTTCCGTCCGAGAGCGATCGCTCGGCCCGATCCACTGCGGCGTTCGAGCCGCTCGCCACCGGTCTGAAGCGCTTTCAGGACGGGAACTACCAGGCCGCGCTGACGTTCTTCACGAATCCCGCGCTGGCCAAGACGGCGCTTGCCGACTACGCAACCTATTACCGGGGGATGGCGCAGCTGCGTCTCGGCCAGGTGGCCGCCGCGCGACGCAGCTTCGACGAGGTGATCGATCGCAAGGCTCCCGGGTACGTCAGCATTGCGGCTGGGCTCGCGTCGGGCGAGGCCGCCGAGCTCGCCGGAGACTACGCGGCGGCGTTGGCCAACTACGAACACATCGCCGAACAGAAGGCAGGGGTCAACGACGAACTGCTCTCGCGCCTGGGCCGCGCGGCGCTCGCGGCCGGTGATCGTTCCAAAGCCACGCAGGCATTCCTTCGCGTCTACTACGAGTTTCCGCTGACGGATGCGGCTACCAGCGCCGGCGCTCAGCTCGCGTCGCTACAGGATCAGGTCAGCAAGCCGAACTACAAGGCGGACCTGGGACGCGCGCAGGCGCTCTTCGGGGGGCGCCGATTCACGGACGCACGCGCCGCATTCCAGGCACTCCAGCCATCCGCCGAGGGTGACGACAAGGAGCTCGTGGCGCTCCGTCTCGCGGAGTGCGACTTCTATTCGAAACGCTATGCGGCCGCGCGCGACGGCATGCAACCGTATCTCGAGGGCGCGTCGAGAAAGGCCGAAGCGCGATTCTTTTATTTGACCAGCCTGCGCGAGCTGGGTGATCGAGACCGGTACGAGTCGATGACCGCGGCGCTCGTGGCGGAATTCCCGGACAGCTCATGGTCCGAAGAGGCGCTGAGCAATCTGGGAACCTACTACATCGTGCAGGACGAAGACGGGGAAGCGGCGAAGGCGTTCAAAGAGCTGTACGAGAAGTTCCCGACAGGGCCGCGGGCGGAGCGCGCCGCCTGGAAGTACGGATGGTGGGCGTACATGACCGCCGATTACGCGGAAACCGTTCGCGTGTTCGAGAGCGCCGCGAGCGGCTTTCCCCGTTCGGACTACCGGCCCTCATTCCTGTACTGGGCGGGCCGCGCACACGAGAAGCTCGGCGAAGCCACACAGGCGGACTCGCGTCTGCGGCTGGTGTATGCGGATTACGCGAACTCGTACTACGGCCGGCTCGCGGAGCGTCAGCTTTCGCGGAGTGGGGACATCGTGGCTGAACACGGCGACCTTCGCCGCGTGTCGAGCTCGCAGGCGCCGCTGCCCGAAGTCAAGCCGATTCCAACCGAGCCGCTCATCCGTCTGCTCCTCTCGAACGAGATGTACGACGACGCGCTTGCGGAGCTGCGGCACGCGCAGCGCGCGTGGGGGAACTCCGCGCGCATCGATGCCACGATCGCGTGGGTCTACAACCGCAAGGGGGAATTGCGGCGCGCGATTTCGCTCATGCGCCGCACCTATCCGCAGTTCTTGACCGCGGGCGGTCGGGAACTGCCCGCCGAAATACTCCAGGTGATCTTTCCGCTCGTCTATTGGGACGCCATCCGGAAGCAGGCCGCGCAACACGATCTCGATCCCTACCTGGTTGCCGCACTCGTCGCGCAGGAATCGACGTTCGACGCCGGCGTCAAATCGGTGGCTAACGCGTGGGGACTGATGCAGCTGGTGCCGTCCACCGGAAGGCGCCTGGCCCGCTCGGTGGGGCTCCGCGGCTTCTCGACCGGGTCATTGACGAATCCCGACATCAACATCCGGCTCGGCACGTTGTATTTTTCGCAGCTCGTGTCGCAATTCGGCGGCACGTACTACGCGCTCGCGAGCTACAACGCCGGCGAGAGCCGCGTGGTGCGCTGGAAGTCCGAGCGTCCCGGGCTCGATGAGGATGAATTCATCGACGACATTCCGTTTCCGGAGACGCAGAATTACGTGAAGCGCATCCTCGGGACCGCCGAGGACTACCGACGGCTGTATCCGGACGGCAGTACCATTCCGCGCACGATCTCGACGCTCTCACCGGCGAAGGCACCGGCCTCGGCGAGCGCCGCCAGGAAGGCGGCGGCGAAGAAGAAGGCGGCGACAAAGAAAAAGACGCCGACGAAGAAGACGACGCCGACGAAGACCACCAAGACGCCTGCCAGGTAGAACGCTAGCTTCGCGACGGTGCGGAGCCGACCGGATTCATTCGATTCGGAAACGCTCCGCAATCCGGAAAAACACTCCTACGGCGACGGGTTAGAAAACAGCAGAGGTCCACTGCCTTCTACGCGAACGGCACAGTAGCCAGTAGCCATCCGCCAGCAGCCAGAGGTACAGTTTCACGTAGCGGACCAGCCATGCCATCTGACGACCGACCCTCGGTCGCGGGCGCCATCTTCTCGAAACGCGAAACGATCCTGCTTGCCTCAGCGGCGATGACGGTCGTCGCAACTGTGGCGGTGCTCTTGTCGACGCGTCTGACGCTCGATGATGCCTATATCACGTTTAGATACGCGCGCCATCTGGCGGAAGGGTATGGACTCGGCGCCTGGAATCACACCGGCGAGCACGTCGAAGGCTACTCATCGCTGCTGTGGACGTTGCTGCTCGGCGGCGCCGCGTGGTTCGGCTTGGATGTCCGGATAGCGTCCAAAGTGTTCGGGATTGCGGCGGCGCTGACCATGATGGCCGTGCTCTTCCGGCGCCGCGACGATCGTCCTGCCGTGCTGACTGGCGTCTTCCTCGCGCTGTACTTGCCATTCATGCTTTACGCCGCGTCGGGCATGGAAGCCGTGGCGTTCACCAGCCTCGTCACGCTTGCGCTGGTCGGTCCAGCCGAGTGGCAGCCGATCGTCGCGCCGCTCCTGGTGGCGATGCGCCCCGAGGGCGCGCTCGTCGCGGGTGTCGACGCGCTGGCGCTCGCGTGGCGGCGTGAGCGCTGGCGATGGGTCGTCGGGACGGCGATCGCCGGCGGGCTGACACTCATCGCGATCGCGGTTCACCGTTGGGTGGCATATGGTGCGCTCGCGCCCAACACTTATTACGCGAAGGTCGCGGGCGGCGGCATCGGACACGTGCGGCTCGGCCTGGTGTACGTGGGCGGCTGGATGCTCGCGCACGCAGTGGTGGTCGGCTTCCTGGTGATTGGGGCCGTTGCCGTGACGCGCAGCCGAGATCGCCGCGGATTGACGTGCCTGGCACTCGTCGTCGCGTACATCGTCTACATGGCGAGCGCGGGAGGAGACCCGCCAACCGCATTCCCAGCCTGGCGCCAATTCATCCACGTGGCCCCGGCCTGGCTGCTCGTGGCGATGACAGGTCTCTCCAGCGTCGTGCGCGACCGTCGGTGGCGACAGGTCGGTGCCGCCGTCGGGCTGGCGCTCGCGGCCGACCTTGGCGGGTTGCTGGTGCAGAGAGGCGGCGGTCCGCGACCGGGCGCCGCGGTCTATATCGCGTGGCTCGCGTCGGTCTCGAGCCCCACGACGACGATCTCCAGCAGCTACGGAGGCGCGATCCCGTTTCTCGTGGATGCCGTCCACATCGACGCGCTTGGATTGAACACGCCCTACATCGCGAGGCACGGCACGTTCGATCCCGGCGGCCCCCAGGATTCGAAGACCGACATGCGCTGGGTCATCGAGCAGCGCCCTGACATTGTCGAGGGGTACCTCTCGGGCCTGGCGCTTCTGCGCGGCGCTGGCCTGGACGAAATCATCGGTGCGCGCCGCCGCAAGATGATTCTCGAGATGCTGTCGTCGCCGCGGTTTCAACGCGAGTACGTCTTCGTGCGCAACGCGCCGTACGATGGTATGGACCGGGCCGTCTTTCTGCGCCGCGACTTCTGGGAGGCCCATCCACGTCGCGAGGCGCTCGACTGTGTGCCGGTCGCCGAGACGGCACTCGCGGCGTTCGCGAGCCGGTGAGCTTCACCGTTCCCACGTGCGCCTGGATCGGCAAATCGTCTGCCGCCACCAACGAATGCAGCTTGGCGTCAACCTGCACGCCTGCTCGCGATGATCGCCGGTCGTCACGACGGCGTTGATCGTTACTTACACCCGAACGAGCGAGTCAGCGTGCGACGATCACACACGGCGGCAAGCGCGACGGTGGCAAGTAGATGTTTGGACAGCCTGCGGGTTCGTGTCCTCTGCGCGACGAGTCTGTACGTGCCATGCGGCGGGCGAACTGGCTCAATGCGACAATTCCTGGCGGAGACGAGCGAGCTCGGTCGACGCTTGATAGAGTGCCGTCTCGGTTCGTCTGCGCTCCGTGATGTCTTCAAAGGACGCCACAACTCCGCCGAGAGTTGCACCATCCGCCTCGAACAAAGGCTCAGAATTGATGGAGATCCAGGTCAGACCGCCGTCTGGCTTATACACTCCCATGATGATGTTCGAGCACCGTTGGCCCGTGCGCAAGGTCACGGCGGCTGGGAATGTTTCACCGGGAAAGGGTGAGCCATCCTCGTGGACCGCCCGCCAGCGCGGGTCGACCGCTGTGCGGCCTATGATCTGTTCAGCCGATAGTCCAAGGATTCGCTCGGCGCTGCCATTGCATGACCGAATGCTGCCGTCGCCGTCGAGGACGACTATGCCATCCTGCATCGCCGCGATGATCGACCGGTAGCGCTCGTCGCTCATCCGCAACTCTTCCTCCGCGTGCTTCCGTGCGGTAATGTCCCGTGCGGCCGAGTAGAGCAACTGTCGGCTGGCGTAGGCTGTCGAGGTCCATAAGAACCACTTGTACGACCCATCTTTGCAGCGGTACCGATTCTCGAACACTATTGTGGGTTCACCACTCAGGATTTTTTGCGCTTCGGCGATGGTTCGCTCCCGATCATCGGGGTGGACGAAATTCAGATACGGTTCGGCGAGTATTTCTTCGATCGAGAAGCCAAGGATTCGTACGAACGCAGGGTTAAGTCGTTTGAAATACCCGTCGTAGCCTGCGATGCACAACATGTCGAGAGATAGAGTAAAAAAGCGATCGCGCTCTTCCTGCGCCTCTCGGCGCTCAACCTCCTGCCAGGTTTGAACTGCCGTGGCGAGTTCAGTGGCGGAGCTGAAGCGATCGGTCGGGTTCTTGGCGAGCGCACGGATGCAAATGTCTTCCAACGCCGGAGGAACGTCCCGCCAGTGCTCCCGCGGCAACGACGCCGGTTCTTCACGAACTTTGCGTAAGACCTCGTGCGTGTCTGCGCCCGAAAATGGCGGGCGTCCAGTGAGAACCTCGTAAAGAATCGCTCCCAAGCCATAGATGTCGGTGTGCCGATCGATGAGATCGAGGCGTCCCGACGCTTGTTCGGGCGACATGTACGCGGGCGTACCAATCGCTTGCCCTTGCACGGTGAGACCGATCTCGCTCGAGTTACCACTATCGACGACAGGCGAAGGATCGTCCGGCTCTTTTTGAACTCGGTCCACGAACTTTGCCAAGCCCCAATCAAGAACGACGACTTCGCCGAAGTCTCCCAACACCACATTCTCCCCTTTGAGATCGCGATGGATCACCCCGTGGGAGTGGGCGTATGCGACGGTATTGCAGACGGTGACGAACGCATTGAGCAAGGAGACGAAGTCGAGCATCCCGGCCTGAGCTCGGTCGCGAGTCAGGTGCCACGTCCGCGCCGCCTCGCTGAGGGTGCGGCCTTTGACAAACCGCATAGTGTAGAAAGGCTGGTGATCGTCGGGCCGGAGCGCCAACTCATAAACCGGCACAATACCCGGATGCTCTAACTGCCCCGTAATGCGGGCCTCCTGAAGTAACCGAGACCTGTGAGTGGCCACTGCCGCGCGTTCAGGGCGTAGCTCCTTCAAGGCGACATTCCGATCGAACGCGTTGTCGCGGGCCAGCCAGACGCGTCCTATGCCGCCACTGGCATGTAGACGCGTCAGCGTGTATCGCTTCCCGCTCGGTATCTCATCGACAGTTGCTAATGTAGTTGTCGCATCTGGCCCGGGTAGGTCGCAGAGAGATCGGTTGATGTCGTCGTCTTGCAAAGCCGCCAGCGAACGTTTCATATCGTCGCCGACAGCGGCCAGACCAGCTCTGGGATCGCCGCCGTGTCTCTTCAATTTGCGCTCGACCAAACGCTCCACATCCGCTTTGTCAATCGGCGTGATCCAGCCTAAATCGATGAGCAGATCGCCGAGTGCAGCCTGCTTACGCGTCGTCCAGAGCGTGCAGATCTTGATGAACTGATCGGCATCGATGATGTCAGCCTGTAGCGCTAGTACACCGAACAGAAGGTTGCGATCCGCATCCATAGTAGCGCCGTTGCTTGCGCGTGACGGTGTGGACGTGCGTCCGGCGTCACCGAATTCACTTACGCATGGCAGCCATGCGATCGAAAAGCTCTTTGAGCAGCAAGACCCCCGACGACGAATGCCCTCAAAGGGTTTGCGGAGAGGCCGGCAGTGCCGGCGCCGCACGAGCGCTTGAGAGCATAGTGCATGACTTCCCGACGGCCAACAGTCCGCCTCCGCCCGGGCATGAGGGGCTGAAAGCGAGGATTAGCAAATAGTAGTCGCCCATGTGGCGGCCGTTTCTCTTGACGCGCCGATTGACCGCCAGATCGGCGTTACTCGGAATGTAAACGCCGGAGCTATCATTGGCCGTGTTCTCCGCCTTCTTGAAGGCCAACGATGCCAAGCGGGCGTCTGACGTTATCGAGAAGCTTCTGGCGAATGGCCTTCGCGGCTGCGCCCTCACAGGTGGTCTCGCCATTGAAGCGCGTCTGCGCGCGCATGGCCGCCCCATCCACTCGCGCGCACTGAACGATGTGGACCTCGTCGTTGAAGGTTTCGACTCCATCCCCGCTGCACTCGCCGACGAATTTGTACTGAATCACATTCATCCGCACGTGCCCGAGGGCAAGACGCTGATTCAACTCATCGACCGGGAGCGCGCCCTTCGGGTTGATCTGTTCAGAGCGTTCGGAACGACTCTGTCTCGGGCACGCGTGCTGGACGATCAAACGGGACCGTTGCCGGTGCTCGCAGTCGAGGATCTCGTCGCGAGAACGACGGCGCAGGTCTGCCGTCGTTTGCGAAAGGGCCTTGAGATCGACGCGAAGTACGTCCGAAGTTTCATGCGCCTCACCGATCTCGGGAAGCCCCACGCAGCTCACCGAGGTGTGGGAAGACCACCGCCAAGACGTGCCCGGAACCTTGGAGGAGGCGACACGAGAGGCACATCTGTTCCTGGGTCGGCACCCTGAGCTCGTTGTCTCCGAAGAATACTCCACCGTCGTGACCGCGTGCGATCGGTGCCAAGACTACGGGTCATTCCGCCTCGCGCCGCCCGAAACGATCGTCGACATTCTCGGCTACTGGTGAGGCGATTGCTCGGGAGTAGTCGCCAGGTGACGACCCAGAGGCGGCGCAGCCTTCGTTCACCGCTGCGGCGTTGATGTTGATGAGGAGTGATCCAGTGCGCGCTCCATTCCGCCCATATAATTAGCAGCGTTTGGCCCTCACCCCCGGCACACGCCTTGGCCCGTACGAGGTCTTTTCTGCCCTCGGCGCTGGCGGTATGGGCGAGGTGTACCGAGCGCACGACACGAGGCTCGGCCGCGATGTGGCGATCAAAGTCCTGCCCGACGCGGTCGCGTCCGACCCGGATAGGCGTGCTCGCTTCGAGCGGGAGACGAAGGCCGTCGCTGCGCTCTCGCACCCCAACATCCTGGCGATTTTCGACACCGGCATTCATGAAGGGCAACTCTTCGCGGTTACGGAACTGCTCCAGGGGCAGACGCTCCGGGATCGACTGGCAACAGCCTTCCGCCCGAGCGAGGAGAGCGAGTCTTCCAGCGCTGGAGCGCGCGCGCGTGGGGGTGGGACCCCACGCGCAGTACCAAACGGTGCTCTGTCGCCACGCAAAGCGATAGAGATCTCGGTGCCGATCGCGCGCGGTCTCGCCGCGGCGCACGCGAAGGGGCTGATCCACCGCGATCTGAAACCTGAAAACGTCTTTCTGATCGAGGACGGGCAGGTCAAGATTCTCGACTTCGGTCTGGTGCGCCAAGTCGGGCCGGAGACCGCGTCAGGTGCAACGAAGACCTTCGCCGGCACGAACGCTGGCGTCGTGATGGGCACGATCGGGTACATGGCGCCCGAGCAGGTGCTCGGGCAGACGGTCGACGCGCGCGCCGACATCTTCGCCCTCGGCGCGGTACTCTACGAAATGCTGTCGGGCCGCCGCGCGTTCCAGGGCGCTACGGCCGCCGATTCGATGACGGCGATTCTCAGTCACGATCCACCCGACCTTGCCGGTGTCGCGACGGATCTGCCGCCAGCGCTCGATCGGATCGTTCGCCACTGCCTCGAGAAGAATCCCAGCGAGCGCTTCCAGAGCGCGCGCGATGTGGCGTTTGCGCTGGAATCGCTCTCGGGATCAGGCGTGTCGTCGGGACCCGCGCCCGTGTCCATCCCCATGCGCTCGCGCCGGCCGGCGTCGGCATGGATCGCCGGCAGTGCGATTGGGATCGGTCTTGCTTGCCGCCGGCTGGTTCGGTGGACGTGCCGTTGTGCCGTCCACGGCGTCGACGACCGCAACGTGGGTCTCGCTCGCGGCCCCACACGGCCGCTTCGCGACGTTCCCCGCGCCGGCCATTTCGCCCGATGGCACCCAGGTCGCGTTCTGGGCGCCAGACGAGCGGGGCCGCGTCATGTTGTGGAACCGGCCGTTCGACGTTCCGGATGCGCGCCCGCTGCCCGGCACCGAGATCAGCGGAGACCCATACCAGGCGTTCTGGGCACCCGACGGAAGGGCGCTCGCCTTCTTCGCGGACGGCAAACTGAAGCGCATCGCGCTCGACGGCGGAGCGCCACAACCGCTTGCGGACGCCACTCATCCGCGCGGCGGATCGTGGACTCGTGATGGCCGAATCCTGTTCCTGCCGGTCTCGGGAGGAGCGGTTTACACCATTCCACAAGCCGGCGGCACCGCCACCGCCGTCGCCATCGTCGATCCCGAGCATCGGCCGCTGCAGTATCCCTCGGCTCTGCCGGACGGCAGGCATTTCCTGATGTCATCCCTGAATGGCGGCGTCTTCCTGTGCAGCCTGGATAACCCCGCGATCCGCAAAGTCTCCGACGTCCGGTCGCGCGTGGAGTACTCGGCCGGGCGCCTGTTCTTCGAGCAGGACGGCGGCCTCTACACGCAGGCGTTCGACATTTCCCGCTTCGAGGTGTCCGGTGCACCCGTCCGAATCTCCGACCGGATTGGCTACGGCTCCGGCTTCGGGTCGTTCATCGACCGAGCCTTCTCGGTCTCTTCGACCGGCAGGCTCGTGTTCGCGCAGGGGTACATGGCAACCGCCGATGCAGTTGATCTGGTTCGATCGATCGGGCCGGCTGATCGAGCGCGACGATCAGGTCGCGGAATCGATCGGCGCCGTGCTGTCGCCCGATCGGATGCGAGCGCTCGTCGAGCGCCATGATCCCAAGACGAATTTGACCGGTCCATGGGTCGCCGATTTCGCCGCAGGTACCGAAGCACGGATCGCGAGCAACCAGGTCGAGTCCATGGAACTGACGCCGCTCTGGTCGACCGATGAGACGCGCGTCTTCTTTTCCACGCAGCGTGGCATCTTTGCGAGGGAACTCCGGGCCGGACAGGTCGTGCCCCTCCTCGCGCAGGATCGCACGGTGTGGTTGGACGATCGTTCCGAAGACGGGAAGTTCCTGGTATTCGAGAAAGGCGACCCCGTGACGCAGGAGGACATCTGGGTCCTCGCGCTCAGGTCGCCGCCCACCGCCCGGCCGTACGTCGCGACAAATTACAGCGAGGGCCAGGCAGTGCTGTCACCAGACGGACGCGCCATGGCGTACGTCTCGGACGAGAGCGGGCGCGCCGAAGTGTACGTCGACAGCTTCCCCGAGCCGCAGACGAAACGGCCCGTGTCGGTCGGCGGCGGCGTTCGGCCGGAGTGGCGTCCGGACGGCCGTGAACTGTACTACCTCGACCCGGATCGCGCGTTGATGGCCGTCGTAATTGAAACAACGGCTCCGATTAAGATTGGACGACCCGCCAAGCTCTTCCAGATGGTCCCCGTCGGCTGGAACATCAACCGGCATCAATATCAGCCGAGCGCGAACGGCGACCGCTTTCTCGTCAACGCGCGCGTGCCGACCGAAAGCGATTCGCCCGTGACTGTACTCCTGAACTGGCCGGCCGTTCTCGGGAGGTAGGCTCCCCGCGTCACATCCGACGCCGCATCACGTCAATCAGGCGCAAGCTACAAAACTGAAGAGGCCAGCTGCTGCGACAGAGCACCGCTGGCGGATCTTGACCGCAAGCCGCGTGTCGGCGAGTGAGCGAAGTCAGCGCACCTTCATCACGATGAAGGTGAGATCGTCGTACTGCTCCGCGTCGCGAATCCAGTCTTTCATCGCGTCGGAAAGCCGCGCGCTGATCTCGTTGGCCGGGAGGTGAGCGGTCTGGCGGAGCAGCTGCTGCAGGCGTTCCTCGCCGAACTCTTCGTTCTCGGGGTTGTGCGCCTCGGGGACGCCGTCGGTGAAGGCGAGGAGAACATCACCGGGGCACAAGTCCACGGTCGCCTCTTCGGTACTCCACCTCCGGGAACATGCCGACCACGGTGCCTCCGACGGACAGCTCCTCGATCTCGGGCGGCGCGGCGTCAGCTGTCGATGGCCGGCCGGCCCGCAGGAGATACGGGGCGTTGTGGCCGGCGTTGACGTAGCGCAGCTGCCGGCGCTGCTGGTCGAGCTGCGCATAGAAGAACGTGGCGTACTTGCTCGCCGGCGTCGACCGGTGGACGAACTGATTCATGCGCGCGACGAGGCGTGGCGGCGGCACGTCGCCCTCGGACGAAATGATCCGCAGCGACGCCTGCACGACGGACATGATCAGGGCGGCGGCGACGCCTTTTCCCGATACGTCGGCCAGCGCGATGCCGATCGCGCCGTCCCTCAGCTCGACGAAATCGTAGTAGTCGCCGCCGATGCGGCGGGCCGGAACGCTGATCGCGGCGAAATCGGCGCAATCGGCGCCCGGCGGAGCATCGGGGAGCAGGCGGCGCTGGACATCCGACGCCAGGGCGATGTCGCGGCGCAGCGTTTCCTGTTCGACGACCCGATCGGTCAGCCGCGCGTTTTCGATCATCAGCGCGAACTGATCGGCGCACGCGCGCATCACCTGTTTCTCGTGCGCGCTGAAGCCGGCGCGCTGCCGCCTGCCCTGAGCGAGCGCAGGCGAGTCGAAGGGTTCACCCAGCAGCAGCACGCCGAGGATCTCGCTGCGTGTGCGCAGCGGCACGGCCATGCGGACGCCGGCGGCGGCGAGCGCACGAATCTCGTCGAGCCGATCCGGACGATGCACTGCGGCCCATTCGGCGACGGCGTCCAATTCGTTCGGCGCAAACGGCAGCGGCAGCGGATAGGCGCGCAGCCGCGTGATCAGGAATCCATCGGCGGCCACGACCGGTGCGGCCGTTTCGAGCGCGCCGGCGGCGACGAGGCAGCGGTACTCCGGCGTCGAGCCGTCACGCCGCTCGAGCAGCGCGGCCGACTCGACGTGCAGCTCCTCGCACACGCTGGCCAGCACGGCGCGCAGAGCGCCGCTGTACGAGTTGGCGCTGCGGGCGGCGTCGACGAAGGCCGTCAGCACGTCTGCCGCCGAGACGTCCGATCCGCTGTCGTCACCGCCGACCGCCTGGCGAATGTCGCGAGCGGCGCGCTGCATCCGCTGGCGCGCCAATCCCCAGACCGATGGTGGCTGCTCGCGAATGGCGGCCATCGGCGAGAGCAGCGTGGTGCGCCACGCCGGCACCGACGCGGCCGCCGCGGCGACGAGGGCGACGACCGCCGTGGAAAACGCGAACGGCAGCCATCCGAAGTTCGCGACGTCGAGAAACCGTACGAGCAGCCAGACACCGCCGACGAGCGCGATCGATCCCAACGCCACGCCCGCCAGCGACAGCTTCAGGCCGCCGCCCAGGACGAGCGCCACGAGATCGCGGTTGACGGCGCCGAGGGCCATCCGCGTGCCCAGCTCCACGGTGCGCTGCCGGACGAAGTATGACATCACGCCGTAGATGCCGAGCGTCGCCATGAGCAGCGCCGCCAGGCCGAAGAACGTCATGACCAGCGAGCTGAGACGCTCGAGCTGCAGGGTGTTGAGGACGATGTCGTGTATCGTCCTCACGTTTTCCATCACCAGTGTCGGATCGGCCTGCCGGACGGTGCGGCGGACGGCGCCGATCAGTTGATTGGCCGGCAGGTCCGAGCGGACGACGACGTTCATCGGGTTCACCCCGAGCACGGCGGCCGGCACGTAGATCTCGGGGGCTGCCGGCCTGTTCAGGCCGCTGTTGCGCACGTCGCCGACGACGCCGACGACCTCGAAGCGGTCGTTATCGGGGGTGCTGAGGCGCACCGAGGCGCCGATCGGATTGCGCCCGGGCCAGTACGCGCGCGCAGCGGCTTCGTTGATCATGACGGCCGGCGCATCACGTTGCTGGCTGTCGGACTCGTTCAGCAGCCGGCCGGCGCGAAGCGGGATCCGCATCGTCGAAAAGAAGTCCGGTGTGGCGCCGACGGGGCACACGCGCTGTCCGAGAGCATCGGGCGGCCGGCCCTCGACGTAGATGGGGGTGTCGCCGCAAAAGGGACCGGCTGGCAGCCGGCTCGCGAACGCGGCGCCCGTCACGCCTGGCGTCTGCCGCAGCGCGTCCATCAACCGCGCCTGCGCCGCACGCCGTTGCTCGGCACGTTCCTCCGATGTGCCGGCGCCTCTCGGCAAGGTGAGGTTGAACGCGACGAGACCGTCGGAGTCGAACCCCAACGACACGCGTTCGAGATTGCGCATGTGAACGACGAGAATGGCCGACGTCGTCAGGAGCGTGAAGGCGAGGGCGATTTCGGCGACGACGAACGCCTTCGACAGGCGTTGCGCAGGCGCAGCGGCTGATGCGCGAACGCCTTCGGAGAGCACCGCGTTCGGCGCCGTGCGCATCGCCTGCCAGAGCGGTGCCAGGCCGGCGAGCACGCCGGTGGCGACCGCCACCGCCACGCTGAAGCCGAGCACCTTCCAGTCGATGGCAATATCGTCGACGCGCGCGATGAATCCGGACGCCGCGGCCAGGATCTGCCGAACGAGGATGACGCTCAGACCGACGCCGGCGGCGGCGCCAGCGACGGAGACGAGCGCGCCTTCGGCGAAGTAGCGCAGCGCAAGCTGCCGTCGCGACGCGCCGAGCGCGACGCGGATCGCCGTCTCGCGAGCGCGAACGACGGATCGCGCCAGCAGCAGCGTGGCGACGTTGGCGCAGGCAATGAGCAGCAGCAGCCCTGCGCCGCCGAGCAGGATCAGCAGCGGGGCGCGGACGGTGGACGCCGACCAACCCGATCGTCGACTCGCGCAGGTCGGCCACGCCCGCCGTGTAGTTCCGGTAGCGTGCGGGATCGATGGCGGCGACGGCTGTGGCGACTCGCGTGGCGTCCGCCTTCGCCTGTTCCAGCGATACCCCGGGTTTGCGGCGGGCGTACGCGATGTTGTTGCCGCTGCCCCGGTTCGCGTCGGATGGCGACGGACCGAGTGGAATCCACACCTCGGCGTCACCGCGTGATATCCCCAGACTCACGACGGGAAGCTGGAACGTTGGCGGCATGACGCCGGTGATCGTGTACTGACGCTCGTCGAGCGTGATGGCGCGGCCGATGATCTCGCGCCCGCCGCCGAGACGGCGCCACAGGGATGTCGAGATGACGGCGCTCGTGTCGTCGACGAACCACTGGCCGAGGCGCGGTTGACCGAGCTGCCGCGCGAGCGCTGGCGTCACCGCCGCGCCGGAAACGAATCGCGGTTCACCAGGGGCCGTCAGAAGATATCGGCCGGAGCGGAGCCAGCCGAACACGTCAAAGCTTGTGGTCTGCTGCTGGTAGTCCTGCAGCTCGGGAACCGACATCAAATTGAACGCGCCCGGGTTGGTCGTGTTCACGGTGTACAGCGACACGAAGCGTTCGCCGTCCGGGTACGGCAGCGGCCGCAGCAGCACGCCGTTGACGACGGTGAAGATTGCGGTGGTTGAGCCGATCCCGACGGCAAATGCGACCACCGCGAGCAGCGCGACGCCGGGCGCCGTTTTCCAGGAGGCCCAGGCTTGAGAGAAGGCCGATAGCACGTCGCCGTGACTTTAGTGCGGAGTCGCACGGCACTTCAACCGGCGGCCGATTGCCAACACGCGCTGTTACCATCTGCCCCCCGCCGATCACGTTGCTGCAGAACTGGAGTCCAGAGACAAAGAAATAGCTTCGCGCAAGATCACTCCTCACTGTCGCCCAGGCGGATTGAAGCAACCGCGTGGCGGTGAGGCGCTCAAACCGGATCAGGTTCGATTCCCAATCGATCCTTCACGGCGATCCGGAGCTTCTGCTTGCATCCGAGGTAGCGCTCCGTCGTCTGGATGGAGACATGGTCGAGCAGGAACTGGATCTGGTCCAGTTCACCGCCGGCCTGGTGGCTCAGACGGCACAGGTGCGTCGCAGATCGTGCAGTGCCAGCTTGTCGATGCTGGCGCGAGCTGCCGCCGTGCGGACGACATCCCACCTCGCACAACCGCCGGGCCAAAGTGCCAAGGCATCGCCGCCGCCAGCATGCTCTAGACTTTTAGCTCCTTGTCCAGGACGAACACTTTCACCGTCTCTCGCTTGACGCCATCAAATGTCATGGCCTGCACCGTCGCCGGGGAATCCAGGATCTTCATGCAAGTGTCCAGGTCATCCGGCTCGAGACAGACCGCAACGTGATTGCCTGCGATTGTCGCGAAACTGATGGGTTTGTTGACGGTTTGACTCTTGAAGAGGCTACCGTGTGTCCGGAAATTCTTTTCCCATTTCACAGGGTCCTCAACCTGCGCCGTGACTACGACTTTGGGCATGTTCTACCTCCATGGTATTAGCAACAACTTTTAGCCGAATGGCGTTCGTGCGAACCCATTCGGCCACAGATGGGGCTTGCGCGCCGGAGCCAACGGAAAGGCCGACCGAGAGAATCGCGATGAAGCCTCGAACCGAGCGAGCTATGTGCCCTCCTACTTTTGCTTTGCTTGCGTCAGGCATCGGGACTACTGTCGGTTCTTCCACCGTGGTGCGCGCTTGCCGAGGAACGCGTCCACGCCTTCCTTGCCGTCCTCAGTGAAGAAATCGCAGGCAATGGCGTGTCCGGCCATGCCGTAGGCGTCGCCGAGCGACAGCTCGAGCTGACGGTAGAAGACCTGCTTGCCGGACGCGATGACGGCCGACGACTTCGACGCGATACATCTCGCAAGCGTCTCTACCTCGGCATCGAGCGCCTCGGGCGACACGACGCGATTGACGAGTCCGATCTCGTAGGCACGCACGGCGCTGATCGGTCTCGCCTGTGAGCAGCATCTCCATGGCGTGTTTGCGGCCGACCGCCCGGCCGAGCGCGACGCTGGGCGTGGAACAGAACGCGCCGATGTTCACGCCCGGCGTGGCGAAGGTCGCCGCCGTGGATGCCACCGCGAGGTCGCAGGTGGCGACGAGCTGACAACCGGCCGCCGTCGCGATGCCGTGCACCCTCGCGATGACCGGCTGCGGCAGCGTCGTGATGGTCATCATCATGCGGCTGCAGCGCGCGAAGAGCGACTCGACTTCGGGCACATTGCCCATGGCCCGAATCTCCTTGAGATCATGCCCCGCGCAGAATCCCCGGCCATTTGCCGCGAGCACGACCACGCGGACTGTCGGGTCGGCGGCGAGGCGGTCGAACGTCGACTGCAGCTCGTCGATGAGCGCACTCGAGAGCGCGTTGAACTGGCCAGGACGGTTGAGCGTCAGCGTGGCGACCCCGTCCTTCGTCTCGGTCAGCAGCAGAGCCTCGGTTTGCGTAGTGGCATTCGATGTCATGTGCGTGCCCCTGTGGTGTGATCTCCGATCCGTACGGCTCGCGGTGCTCGTCCCTCCGACATCGAGCACGCGTCACAGAACGAAACGCCGCGCGGGATCAGACGGTGCTCGTACGCCTGGCGTTCGAGACCCTCGCGGAAGTCCGGATGCGCGATGCCGATCAGCGCCTTGGCGCGTTCGGCGACGGACTTCCCCTTCAGATTGACCATCCCGTACTCGGTGACGATGAACATGACGTCAGAGCGGGGTGTGGTCACGACGTTGCCTTGGGTCAGGTTCAGCACGATCCGGCTGCGGCGCTCGCCGCGCTTGTCGTAGGTCGAGGAGAGGCAGATGAACGACTTGCCGCCTTTCGAGGCGTAGGCGCCGCGCACGAACTGCAATTGCCCGCCGGTGCCGCTGAGATGGCGGTGACCGTCGGATTCGGAGGCCGCCTGTCCCTGCAAGTCGACCTGCGTCGTGTTGTTGATCGAGATCATGTGGTCGTTCTGCATGATGACGTCGGGTGTATTCGTGTAGTCGACGGGGCAGCAGTGCATGTCGCGATTGCGGTCGAGCGTCGCGTAGAGATCGCGCGAGCCGAGCGCGAACGTGTAGACGATCTTGCCAGGGTTCAGCGTTTTTCTGGCGCCGGTGATGCGTCCGGCCTTGTACAGCTCGGCCATGCCGTCGGTCATCATCTCCGTATGCACGCCCAGATCGCGCACGCCGCTTTCGAGAAGGAGCGCGCAGACGGCATTGGGCATGCCGCCGATGCCGATTTGCAGGCAGTCGCCGTCGTCGATTTCAGCCGCGATCAGCCGCCCCACCGCGCAGTCGATCTCGCTCGGGTGGCGGATTCGGCAATTCGGGCGCCGGGGCGTCGTCGCCCTCGATCACGTAGTCGACCTCGCTGACGTGCACGCCGGTCTGTTCACCATACACATAGGGCAGGCCGCGGGTCGTCTCGACGATGACCATCCTGGCGCGCTCGATGATCGCGCGGTGCCAGAGATTCGCCGCGCTCAGATTGAAATAGCCGCCTTCATCGATCGGGCATGTCTTGAGGATGACGATGTCGACCGGGTCAATGAAGCGCCGATAGTAATCCGGGATTTCACCAAGATTGACCGGGATGTAATTGCAGCGTCCGTCATCGTGCTTTTTCCGGTCGTAGCCGGAGTAATGCAGGCTGAACGAATGGACATGATGGCCTTCGGGATCCGCGTCCAGCACGGCGCGGGGGCGCATCGTCAAACAATGGCGGATCTTGACGTTGGTGACTTCCTGGATGCGGGCGCCAAGCGCTTTGTCGAAGACATCGGGTTGGCACAGTGACGTGCCGTAGTCGAGCCACATGCCGGATCTGACGAAACCGGCGGCACGCTCAGCGGAAATCGCCTGCGCCTGAGTGCTGGCGACTCTCATCGTCATCGGTTCCTCCGCCGCGCGGGATCACTGGTTGTCGGGATCCCTGTGATCACGAATACTACATCCGGGCGACATGACGACACACTTAGAAGCTATCTCATAAACCCAAACGGGCTCGGTAAACAAATGCCAGCAACGCGAGCGAGCGACAGCGAGTGAGCCACGCGAACGGCCCGCCTACGCGCAAGGCTTCGGCGAGGTCTCGCCGTAGCGCTTCGCGCGGAGGCGGAAGCGCGCCGGCGAAGCGGCGCGCGAGAGAGCGTGCAGGGGAGTCCGAGGGGCAAAGCCCCTCGGATAAGACTAGACTGCAGCTTCACGGGAACGAAACAATTTCGTACAAGCTCATCGTGGCGTCGCTGGCCAGAGGGCGGAGGTAACGCGCGAAGTCCTTCAGCTTCGTCCGGATTTCCTCGGCGCGCGGGCCGTACATGTCCCAATGAATGCCCACATACCTGACACGATGTTTCGCCAGTACCCGTGAAGGTGTCCGATGAGGGGAACGAGTCGAGGACGGACGCGGCCTCTCGAAAATCCGGCGGGATGTAGTCGCTGTATCCGTTGACCATCGGCATCCAGTGTGTGGTCGAGAGCGCCATGTACTGAGCGTGCAGCGGAAAGGCCATCCGCTCGCCGTAAAAGGGAAACTCGGCGAGGACGGCGCGCGGCATGGCAGCGAGCACCCGGTAGTTCATCGAGACCGGCAGCGCGCGTTCCCAGGGAAACGGGATCACGTTCAACTCCGCAATCGCGAGCAGCGAGAGAACCGCGGCGACAGCACCTCCCCGGCGTCTCGACACCAGACGGTCGAGCGCGAGCGCCGCAAAGAGCGAGAGGACGAACGCGACGAGCAGTCCGAAGCGTGCAGGGGCCCGCAGGAACGTGAAGAGCGGAACCACACGATAGAGGACGGTGTACAGACCGAGGCTGGGGCCAAACGATCCCCACAGCGCAAGCGCGCCGAGCGAGCCGTACAGCAGCAGGGTCTCACGGTCGTCCCGAGAGGTGGGCGGTGTCGGCTCGCGCCTCGACCCCAGCACAACTCCCGCAACCCCCAGCACGATCGCGAGAATGCCAGGGAACAGCACCTCCCCGATCCGCCATCCCACGGCCCGCGCGATCGTCAGAATCGGGCGGTGCAAGTGCGCGGGGGACGCGAGGTAACTCTGCCACGTCGCCGACCACCTCCGCGCCTCGTCGAGCGATCGTACGAAGCCGCCCTCACGCTGAAGTTCGAGGTAGGGCAGAAGGAAGGGAAGCACGATGAGGCCGGCGGCGACAATCGCGATGCCAATGCCGGCCCAGAAGGACCGTATGCGCCAGAGCCGCCGCCGTGCCGCGAGAAAGAGTGTGCCGTAACTCACCATGAGCCCAGCGAAGATGCCGTAGTACGCGCACGCCAATGCCTGCACGGCAAGGGCGACGCCAAGCAGCAGACCGCGCTTGGCTGAGGGGCTGTCGGCAAACCCATGCAGCGCCAGCATCGACAGCGGTATGCCACCTGCCATCAGAAGCTGCACGTGCGCACTGTGTGAGTAGAAGTAAGGACAGAACGCGAAGAGGATCGCGGCAACGATTGACGTGTCCGTGCGTCCACTCAGGCGCCGCGCGAGCAGCCACGTGCCAAGGAACGTGGAAGCGAATGCGAAGAGCAGCGCGCTGTTATGGGCGGCGTACGCGTTGTGCGTCAGGACCCAGGCGGGAATCCCAATCACACCGGCGACGATGTTGGACTCCGAATAGGCGAGCGTAGCGCGATGCGGATAGAAGATGTTCGCGTCGAAGAGTGATGTGGGATCGCTCACGAGCGTGTGGCTCACCCACCCGACGTTCCAGACGCCGTACAGCCCATCCATGTTCGTCGTGCGGCCGAGACGCCCGAGGCCGGACGCAAGCGGCCACGTCATGACGACGGCGAGCGTGAGCGCAAGGCCGCATGCGATCGCAGCACTGCGCGCGCGTGCCGCGATGGTATCCAGACGTCGCTCCATGTAGAATGCGGGACATTCTACTGCCAATCACACGCGGATCTGCCGTATCCCGCCTTGCTCTCCTGGCAGCGCTGCTCGCAACCGCGCTCGCCGCCTGGATGTCGCAGGGCACGCTCGCGCTGACGAGCGTCGACGGTGGTATACGCCTCGCGCTTCTGCCGCTCTCGATCTCATCGGCGCTCATTGTAATGCTCGCCGTCTGTGGCGTGTGGGTGGCGTGGCGATCCGGTGCGTCGCTCGGTCCACTGTGGCTCCTCAGTCTCCTCGCATTGCCGTGGCTCTCATCATCGCTGCCCTCGGCGCTGCTGATTTGGTCGGGTCCTCTCTCGCTGACGGTCTGGCTGGCAATCGGATTGTCGCTGGCGGCCTCCTCATCGGCGGCGCTTAGCGCGGCGCGCGATCGATGGGTATCGCTCCGGGTGTTCGAGCGGCCAGTCTTGCTGGCCGGCGCGCTGGCCTGCGCCATCTACTCCATTGCAGCGTGGCAGACGACCTTGGTGCCAGACGGCGACGAGCCGCATTACCTCATCATCACGCAGAGTCTGCTCGAGGATCACGATCTCAAGATCGAGAACAACCACCGTAACGGTGATTACCGGGCGTACTTCGCCGGCGAGATGCCGAAGCCGGACTATCGTCGTAAGGGACGAAACGGTGAGATCTACTCCATTCATGCGCCCGGATTGCCAGCGCTCATCGCGCCGGCCTTCGCGATCGCGGGCTATCGCGGCGTGGTGGTGTTTCTGATTCTGCTCGCATCCGCAGGCAGCGCGCTGGCGTGGCGTCTGACCCATGAGGTGACTCGGCGCCTGGACGCCGCGTGGTTCGGATGGGCGGCGGTGACGCTGTCGGTGAGCGGGATTTTTCACAGTTTCACTGTGTATCCGGATGGACCTGGAGGTGTTCTCACGCTGACCGGGGTTTGGGCGCTGCTGAGAACCGAACAGGAAAGCGAAACCCGCGATGAGCGGACGTGGCCATGGTGGCTGCACGGCGCCGCGCTCTCGCTCCTGCCATGGATTCACACGCGCTTTGCGTTGATTGCCGGCAGCATCGGGGCCCTGGTGATTTTGCGGCTCTCGAACACGCGCAACGCCGCCGGGAAGGCGGTGGCATTTCTGACAATCCCCGCAATCAGCGCCATCTGCTGGATCGGTTTCTTCATCGCCGTGTACGGCACGCCCGATCCATCGGCGCCTTACGCAAACGAAGAAGGATCGGCGTCGTTCATTCCGGGGGGCTGGCGGGACTCTTCTTCGATCAGCGCTTCGGTCTTCTTGCGTATACGCCGGTGCTGGTCGTGGCATTTGCCGGGCTCATCGCGATGCTGACCGAGGCACGGTGGCGGCGCCTCGGTCTCGAACTCCTCTTTGTTCTCGTTCCGTATCTGCTCGCCGTGACGCATTTTGCGATGTGGTGGGGTGGCCACAGTGCACCCGCGCGTTTCTTCGTCCCGATGCTCCCGATGCTCGCCATCCCGGCCGGCGTCGGCTGGATGCGCATCCGGCATCGCGCGACGCGCGCGACTGTAGTGCTCGCGCTGGCGCTGACGGCGTTCATCTCCACGGCGCTTGTCTTCGTGGACGGCGGAAGGCTCGCGTTCAACGTTCGCGAGACCTATGCGGTGTGGCTCGAATGGCTGAACAGCGCGACCGATCTGGCGCGGGGCCTCCCTGCCTGGTGGCGCGGGAGTGAGACGCTCCTGTATCGCGACGTGGCGATCTGGCTGGTCGTATTGGCCGGCACTTGGGCCGGCTTGCGCGCGGCGGAGTCGTCGCGCTGGCTACGCGGTCGCGGAGCGCTCGTGGCGGCCGTCGGAGGTGCCTATGCCGCGGCCGGCATGCTGGCACTCACCATCGTTTGGATTCTCGCGGGCGCGGATGGCCGGAACATCATGCCTGCGCAGCTCGATCTTCTGCGCCGACTGGGATCCGAGCGGCATCCGCTGCTCATGGAGTGGCCAAGTCTGCGCCGACAGCGCGCGGACGATGTGCCGCCGCTCGTCCGGATCGACCCGAGACCATCGACGGCCCCGGGCGGCGCCGGTCCCGACGATCGCCCGCTGTATCAGATCGCCGCCATACCGGCAGGCCGCTACCGGCTGCGACCGCGCGGAGCGGGGACGACGGGATGGCTCATGGTCGGTATCGGTCGCGATCAGTTCTCGCTGAGAACCGGTCCGCTCGAGCAGTCCGACCGCAGCCCGTCGATCTTGATTTCCCTGTCGACGTGCGCGCGATCATCGTGCGCGGCGACGAGCAGGCGCGCCGCAGCGTCCGTGCGCTCACGATCGAGCCGATGTCGGTTCTGCCAGCTGGTTCACGGCTGACCAACCTCGTCGCTCGTCGCGCGGCCCGCTACGGGACCGCAACGGCATTTTTCCTTGACGATCGCAGCTTCCCGGAACCGGAAGCCTTCTGGATGGGCGGTGCGCGCAGCAGCACGATTGCCCTCCAGAGCGATGCGAGTACTGCAGGTTCGGGCGTGTCACTCCTCGTGCGGAATGCGCCGGTCGACAATCAGGTGACGTTCGAGTCCGCGGACGTGGCATGAAGACGTGTCGCTCGCGCCCGGAGAGGAACGCCGCGTTCAGATTCCCATCGACCCTCGACGGCGTGCGGCGTTGTTGACCGTGAAGATATCGGCTGGATTCCGTCCATCCGCCGTCGACCCGAAAAGTCGCGACGATCGATTCCTCGGGGTCTTCGTCAGAGTTCGAATAATCATTTCAGAACCGAACGACGCCACCGAAGTACAGTCCCTTGAGCTCGAGGTTTCCCTCGTCTTCTTTGAGGTGATAGAAGACGTTGAACGAGCGATATCCGACCTGCGCGCCGACGTTGTTGGTGAAGTTGACCGTGCCATACAGATCGAAGTCGACATAGTGCGCGCGGTAGTCTTCGCCGAATGATCCGCCGCTTCCGAGTCCCGTCAACTCTCCGGTGATTGAGATGTTCGGCGCGACGTAGCCGCGGCCGATGACCCCGACCGTCGGGATCGGCGCTCTCGCGTGGACGAATTCGGTGTCGACGACATTCGACAGCGTCGCCTCGACGTCGGTGTACTTCGCGTCGACCACCAGACCCGAAGAACCCGCGGTCCTTATAGAGGAAGTCGTCACTCGTACCCGAAGCGGTACGCCTTCCACTTCAAGTCGGTCGTCGACCGGCAGCGTGACCGGGTATCTGATGCCGTTGAAGATGATCGTCGGCCTTGAGCGTCCCCGCCGGCCTCGTAGGTGATCGGCGTGTACTCGAATCGGAACTTGTGCTGGTGATCGGGACGCAGCACGATCTTCAGCTGCCTGAATATGGTCTTCTCGATGCCGAGGTCGTTGACGAAGTCGATCCGCGAGCCGATGATGCCCAGCGCCTCGCTGGAGATGATGATGATCCGGCGTCGGGTTCCAGAAGTATCCGCCGATCTCGACGTGATATGTCTCGCCGGTCGCGCGGATCTGCCATTCGCTTCGCTCCGTACTGGGCGCCGGCGGGCGCTGGCCGCCAGACAGAGCATTGCTGACCAGACCAATATCGTCGCGGCACGTGTGCGCATGATTCGTCTCGCCCCGGATTCAGTTACGGAAGACAGGCTCGCTGAGGCAGGAGCGCTGGCAGCCTGCTGGGAAGGCGGCCCAAGGATACGCACGCGGCATCGCGCTTGCTCAACAACGCGCAACGAAACGCGCGCTCTTCGTCCGACCTCGGATTTCAGGGCGTCTCTCGGACGTCGAATCCGGAAAACTGGCGTGCGTTTCCATTTTTCGGATCGGCTCCGCGTGCCCGGGACGGACGGTGTGGTGAAGTCCCGTCCGTGCACTTTACCGTTTCAGTAAGTGCTTTCCGGACCTGTAAGCTCAGGAGGCAATGATATGAGGCAGCGTGTAATGGGCGTGGTCCTGATGACCTTGCTCATGGCCATGTCGGCGTCGGCGCAGCAGGGCACCACCGAGCTTCGCGGCCGGGTCGTCGACGCGCAGGGCGCCGTGCTGCCCGGCGTGACGGTCACGGTGCGGAACCAGGACACCGGCATGTTTCGCGAGACGGTGAGCGGTCAGGACGGCTCGTTCATCGCCAGCGGCCTCGTGCCCGGCACGTACCAGGTGAACGCGGAGCTGCAGGGCTTCAAGAAGTTCGAGCGCCAAGGATCTGCCGCTCGAAGTCGGCAAGACGTCGAGCATCGACGTCGAGATGGAGGTCGGCTCGGTGGAAGAGACGGTGACCGTCACGGCCGAATCGCCGCTCGTCGACGTCACCTCGAAGGAGATCGGCGGCAACATCACCAGCGAGACGCTCGACCAGCTGCCGAGCGTCAACGGCAACTTCATCGGCTTCATCGGCCTGCTTCCGGGCATCGTTCCGTCGATCAGCACCGAGTCGTTCGGCAGCGACTCGATCAGCGTCAACGGCCAGGATCCGCGCAACAACAACTACATCGGTCGACGGCGGCAACAACAACGACGACGTCATCGGTCAGCGCGCCGGCATGCAGGCGCGGACGCCGATCGAGGCGATTCAGGAGTTCCAGGTCATCACCAACCAGTTCGACGCCGAGTTCGGCCGGACGTCCGGCGCGGTGGTCAACGCCGTGACGAAGTCCGGCACGAACAACCTGCGCGGCAGCGCCTTCGGCTTCTTCCAGGACGGCAGCCTGACGACGAAGGACTTCTTCGCGAAGGAGAAGGGGCTCGACGAAGGCCGGACACGCAGCTACCAGCGCTGGGGCGGCACCGTCGGCGGGCCGATCGTCCGGGACAAGATGCAGTACTTCGGCAGCCTCGAGCGGTTCTCGATCGATCGGCCGAACACGATCGACATCCCGGCGCGGCCCGACCTGAACGACCAGCAGACCACGCAGGACCGCGTGTGGAACACGATCATCCGCGGCGATCACCAGGTCAACAGCAGCAACACCTACAGCGTCCGCTGGCTGCGCGAGACGTCGCCGCAGACGAACCAGATCATCCCGACGCCGCGCAGGCGGTCACGCCCGCGGCCGCGCGCGAGGAATCGGACGTCGACCAGACGCTGGCGACCAACCTGAACACCGTGCTGTCGAACACCAAGGTCAACACGCTGCGGCTGACGTGGACGCGCGAGAACGTGGCGTTCGCCAACCACTGCTTCAACACGAACGGCCGCGACCTGTCGAAGTGCGAGCCGACGCTGGCCTTCCAGGACTTCATCGACCAGCAGGACAACACCGCGCAGGCCCGCATCAACGACGGCATTCAGGTCGACGACACGCTGGCCTGGTTCATCGCCCGAGCAAGCACGGCGACCACGACATCAAGTTCGGCGCCCAGTACCAGTACTCGCGGCGCGGCAACACAGAACCAGGGCAACCTGAACGGCACGTTCGCGTTCGGCCGCAGCAACGCGCCGTTCAACGCCGCCGATCCCGCGCACCTATCCCGACCGCTTCACCGATCCGCGTCGGCGGCCCGAGCACGTTCTTCGAGAAGGCGCACTACTTCTCCGCGTTCGCGCAGGACAAGTGGCGCTTCAACCAGCGGCTGACGCTCAGCCTCGGCGCTGCGCTACGACCTCGAGATCATCCCGATCCCCGAGACCGACGATCCGCTGGTCGACGAGCTATCCGGTCGACAAGAACAACATTCCAGCCGCGCGTCGGCGTGACCTACGACCTCGGCGGCGGCAAGAGCGTCGTGCGCGGCGGCTACGGCCGCTTCTACGACAAGACGCACTTCGAGCTGATTGGCGGCTTCTACACCGGCACGCCGTTCACCATCGTCGTTCACGGTGAACTTCCCGACGGCGGCTGCCGATCTCGGGCCGCGCAACGGCCAGTTCCCGACCGATCCGTTTCTGGTCAACGGCCCGACGATCAACCGCGCGCTGCTCGAACACGCTGTATCCCGGCGGACAGCTGCTGCGCAACACCGGCGCGAGCTGGGACAATCCGGATCGCCGGACGCCGTACACCGATCAGGTGACCGCCGGCTACGAGCGGCAGCTCGCCGGCAACATGGCGGTCAGCGCCGACTACGTGCACGCGTTCAGCCGCGACCTGCTGATGTCGCTGGACCTGAACCCGCGGCTGCGCGCGACGACGGCGTCGACCTCGACCGCTGCGTGCGGCAGCGGGAGCGCGACGCTGACCGCGGCGACCGCGGAGCTGCAGGCGCAAGTATCCCGGCTTCGCGCCGTTCACGACGGCCGTGACGCAGCCGCTGAACGTCGGCAGGATCGACTACGACGCGCTGCTGCTGCAGCCTGAACAAGCGGTTCAGCCAGCAACTACAGCGCGCGCGTGTCCTACACGCTCGCGCAACTCGCGCGGCAACACGTCCGGCAACGGCGTGCCGGCCAGCGGCTTCCAGGTGCTCGACGACATGCACCTCGAGCTGAACGAAGGGCCGACGGACTTCGACACCCGCCACAACTTCGTGGTCAGCGGCACAGGCGCTCGTGCCGCACACGGGCGGGCTGAACGTGAGCTGGGTCGCGCGGGCGCTGAGCGGCTCGCCGTTCAGCCTGACCAACGCGCAACATCGATCCCGATCTGCAACGGCATCCAGGCCGAGCCGCTGCCGGCGGGCGACTACTCGGGCACCGGCACCGATCCGTACACGGTGAAGGACTACAAGAGCCGAGCGCAACGGCGCGCACGGTCCAGGGTTCTTCAACGCTCGACATGCGGTTCGGCTACGTCTTCGGCGCTGGCGGACCGCCGGCGGGTCGAGGTGTTCGGCCGACGTGTTCAACCTGACGAACCACACGAACTTCGCGAATCCGACCGGCAACCAGGCGTCGACGCAGTTCCTGCTGCTGACGGCGTACAACACGAGCTACGCGCCGCGCAAGGTGCAGATCGGCGCGCGGTTCGAGTTCTAAGCGCGGGTTGGAGCGCGCCGGCGATCGCAGCAGGATCCGGCCGCTCGGCCGCAGCTGCACGCAGCGACTCGTCGGTTCAGCGAGTCAGCGGTCCGCGAGCCCGCGAGCTCGCCGACTCGCGACTCGCGACCGGTATACTCGGTACGATGCGTCCCGCGTTCCGGCGACTCCTTCCCTACGTCCTTCGCTACCGCCGCGCGTTCCTTCTCGGTCTCATCTGCGTCGTGCTGTCACGACGTCTCCAGCTGCTCTCTCCGTGGGTCCTCAAGTACGCCATCGACGATCTCGACGCGCGGCGTCACCCGGCAGAAGCTCGTCATCTACGCGGGGCTGCTGCTCGGCGTCGTCGTGCGTGCGCGCGGTGTTCCGGTTCCTGATGCGGCGCATCCTCATCGGCGCCTCGCGCGACATCGAGTACGACATCCGCAACGACTTCTTCGCGCGGCTGCAGCAGATGCCGCTCGCGTACTACCAGGCGCGGCGCACCGGCGACCTGATGTCGCGCGCGACCAACGACCTCAACGCCGTGCGCATGATGATCGGCCCGGCGGTCATGTACTCGGCGAACACCGTGCTCGTGTTCGTCGTCGCGATCATGCTGATGATCGTCGATCGACGCGCGGCTGACGCTGATCGCGCTGCATGCCGCTGCCGCTCGTGTCGATCGAGCGTGAAGTACTTCGGCAGCGCGATCCACACCCGGTTCGAGGCGATCCAGGCGCAGCTCGCCGACCTCAGCGCCGTCGTCCAGGAGGCGCTCGTCGGGCGTCCGCGTCGTCCGCGCCTACAGCCAGGAGGCGCACGAGATCGCGCGGTTCCGCGCGGCCAACGAGGAATACGTGCGCCGCAACCGCGTGCTGATCCGGCTGCAGGGCATGTTCTATCCGAGCATGACGCTGTTTCTCGGGTTCGGCGTCGCTGCTGGTGCTGTGGCTGGGGAGCCGCGAGGTGATCCGCGGCCGCATCACGCTCGGCGAGTTCGTCGCGTTCAACGCCTACCTCGTGATGCTGAGCTGGCCGATGATCGCGTTCGGCTGGGTCACCAACATCCTGCAGCGCGGCATGGCGTCGTGGAAGCGGATGCTCGAGGTGCTCGACGCGGTGCCCGGCATCGGCGACGCCGAGGTGACTGACGCCGGCAGGACGCGGCGCTCGACACGGCGGCGATCGAGATCCGCGACCTGACGTTCACGTATCCGGGCACCGAGCGGCCGGTGCTCGACGATGTGTCGCTGCACGATCGAAGCCGGGGCAGACCGTCGCGTTCGTCGGGGCGACCGGCTCCGGCAAGTCGACGCTGATCAGCCTGCTGCCGCGGCTGCACGAGCCGCCGCCGGGCACGGTCTTCATGGACGGCGTCGACGTCCGCGAGATTCCGCTCGGCGCGCTGCGCGGCGCGATCGGCTTCGTGCCGCAGGAGCCGTTCCTGTTCTCGGACACGATCGCCGAGAACATCGCGTTCGGCGTCCAGCAGCCCGAAGACGCTGAAGACCTCGCAGCCCACGGAAGCGCGGTCGAGGAAACGGGAGAGTGACACCGCGCCGCGTCGGACCCTCGTCTGCGTGAGGTGGCGCCGTGGCCGCCTCGACAAGGACGTCGAGGCGTTTCCCGAGCGGCTACGACACTGCCGTCGGCGAGCGCGGCATCACGCTGTCCGGCGGCCAGAAGCAGCGCACCGCGCTGGCCCGCGCGCTGATGGTCGATCCGCAGCATCCTGATCCTGGACGATGCGCTGTCGGCAGTGGACACCTACACGGAAGAGGAGATCCTGTCGCGGCTGCGAGGGGTGATGCGGCAGCGCACGTCGATCATCGTGTCGCACCGGATCTCGACTGTGCGCGACGCCGATCAGATCTTCGTGCTCGACGCGGCCGCATCGCCGAGCGCGGCACAGCACGACGAGCTGGTCGCGCGCGGCGGACTCTACGCGACGCTGTACAGCAAGCAGCTGCTGGAAGAGGAGCTGGCGGCGAGCTGAGAATCAGAGGCTATCAGCTGTCAGCTATCAGCTATCCGCAATGTAGTCCGGCGGCGAGCTGAGAGCTGAGAGCTGAGAGCTGAGAGCTGATAGCTGAGAGCTGGTAGCTGAAGCTGAGAGCTGGTAGCAGACCCATGTCTTTCCACGAAGAAGAAGTCCTCGGCAAGGCCTACGACGCCGCGCTGATGCGGCGGCTGCTGCAGTATCTGCGGCCGTACAAGCCGCAGGTGGCGCTGGCGCTGGCGGCGATCATCTCGGCGTCGGTCCTGCAGCTCGCGCAGCCGTACCTGATGAAGCTGGCGATCGACCGCTACATCGCCGACCGGCGACCTCGCGGGCGTCGAACCGCATCGCGGTCGCGTTCCTGCGTCATCCTGATCGGGTCGTTCGTCGCTGGAATACCTGCAGACCTGGATGCTGCAGATGACCGGGCAGCGGATCATGTTCGACATGCGGCTGCAGATCTACCGGCATCTGCAGCGGCTCGATCTGCAGTTCTACGACCGCAACCCGGTCGGCCGGCTGATGACGCGCGTGACGACCGACGTCGACGTGCTGAACGACATGTTCACCGCCGGCGTCGTGTCGATCTTCGGCGACGTGTTCACGCTGGCCGGGCATCATGATCGTGCTGGTCACGATGGACTGGCGGCTCGCGCTGGTCGCCTTCGCCGTCCTGCCGCTCATCGTCGCTGGTCACGCAGTGGTTCCGGCGGAACGTGCGCGAGTCGTACCGGACCGTCCGCACCTGGATCGCGCGCATCAACGCCTTCCTGCAGGAACACATCACCGGCATGTCGACCGTGCAGCTGTTCCGGCGCGAGCGGCGCACGCTTCGACCGGTTCGACGAGATCAACCGGCGCCACCGCGACGCCAACATCGACTCGATCTTCTACTACGCGGTGTTCTATCCGGCGATCGAGATCATCGGCGCGCTCGCCTCGGCGCTGATCATCTGGTTCGGCGGCGGCTGGACGATGCAGGGAACGCTGACGCTCGGCTCGCTCGTGGCGTTCCTGCTGTATTCGCAGCGGTTCTTCCGCCCGATCAGCGACATGTCGGAGAAGTTCAACGTCCTGCAGGCGGCCATGGCCTCGTCGGAGCGGATCTTCAAGCTGCTGGATACGCCCGTGAAGATCGAGTCGGGATCCGGGACTCGGGACTCGGGATCCGAGGCGCGCGGCTCGAGGCACGAGCCGGCGACTCGGATGCGGCCGATCGACGCGCGACCGTCGGATCCCGGAGCCGCGGATCCCGGATCCCGAGCAAGCGTCGGCCGGCCACATCGTCTTCGACCACGTCTGGTTCGCCTACAACACCGGGTCGACTGACGGTGCGGAGCCGAACTTCGTCCTGCGGGACGTGTCGTTCGAGGTCAGGCCGGGCGAGCGCGTCGGGGTCGTCGGGGCGACCGGCGCCGGGAAGTCGACGCTGATCAACCTGCTGCTGCGCTTCTACGACGTCACCACGGGGCCGGATCCTGGTCGACGGCGTCGACGTCCGGGAGATGGACCTGCAGGAGCTGCGCGCGCTCTTCAGCCTGGTGCTCCAGGACGTGCACCTGTTCTCCGGCACGATTGCGGCGAACATCCGGCTGGGGCGACGCCGTCCATCACCGACGACGCGGTGCAGGCGGGCCGCCGAGGCGGTGCACGCCGACGCGTTCATCGAGCGGCTGCCGCTCGGCTACGACAGCGCCGTCGCCGAGCGGGGCGCGACGCTGTCGGTCGGCCAGAAGCAGCTGCTGTCGTTCGCCCGGGCGCTGGCGTTCGACCCGCGGGTCCTGGTCCTGGACGAGGCGACGTCGAGCGTCGACACGGAGACCGAGCTCCTGATTCGCGACGCGCTGCACGTGCTGATGGCCGGGCCGGACGACGATCGCCATCGCCCACCGGCTGTCGACGATCCAGGACATGGACAAGATCCTGGTCCTGCACAAGGGGCAGCTGCGGGAGTCGGGCACGCCACCAGGAGCTGCTGGCGCAGCGGGGCATCTACTACAAGCTGTATCAGCTGCAGTACAAGGATCAGGAGACGGGGACGGGAGCCGAGCGCGTAGCGCCGTCAGCGGGCGTCGGCAGTCATCGCCGGCGCTCGACCCTCAGAACGTCCGGTACGCTCGGGCGCCGAGGATTCCGCCATCCGCGAGCGCAGCCTGCCTCTGGACCTGCGGCGGGAGCCGGCCTCCGACTGGGCTGCGGCGGCAGCTGCGCCTCGCGCTGGCGGAACAGGCGGTCGATCAGGCTCGGCGTGCTGGCGCGCGGGTTCCAGCCGAGGCGGAGGACGGTGATGCCGGCGTCGCGGCGGCCCGAACTCCAGCGCCTCGTTGCAGCTCCACATGTAGATGTCGATGTGGCGGCCCTGGACCGCCGGGCCGGTGTCCATGATCGTGTAGATGCCGTTGTAGCGCTCGCCGAGCCGGTCGACCTGGATGACCGAGCCGACCGGCAGCAGGTCCGGGTCGGCGGCGGCGATGCCGGTCCGGACGTTGACCCCGGACGCGGTCGTCGTCCCCTTGCAGTAGGCGGTGGCGGTGAATCGGAGCCGGGCGCCGGGCGCCGGCGTGGCGGTGGATTCGCGCAGCTCCAGCCTGGCGCGCGGCATAGCGCGAGTCGAGGATCGGTGACTTCGTACAGCGAAGGCAAACGCGACGGCCGCGGTGCCTGTTGCGACGATCTTCCGCCCGAGTCGACCGCGAGAGCAACATCATGGCGCGAGTGGCGCGACGGCCGCCGCTGCCGGGACCTCCAACTATAGCGCCCGCCAGGCCGCTGCGGTCAAAGCAGATAACGAGTATGTGTATATGTACTAAGTTGCTATTGGTCAGGATGTTGCCGGCTGCTGTGAATTGGCGAGGCGCCGGCGATGCGCGACGATCATTGTCAGGGACGGCCGATAGGCGACGCACGGCGAGGATCGACGGCGCCGATCGTCGAACCGAGGGCGAACGCCCAACGAGCGGGGTCAGCGGCATGCGCGAAGCGCCGGAACTCTCCCCACGACGCGGCGCGTGAGCGCTTCGCGAAAGATCCTTCAGCAGCCCCGGCGGGACGTCGACCCGCAGGATCGCGGCGCCGAGCATCGTCGCCAGGGTGTAGTAGGCCGGCAGGATCCACGGCAGGTTCGAGTAGATCCCCAGCAGCACCGCGACCCGATTCAGGTTGAACGCGAACGCCGACCACCAGCCCGAGGATGGTGTGGAGGCCGAGGAACGGCGAGAAGCCGAAGAACACCCCGACGCGCGTAGGCCGCCGCCGTCCGCTTGGGCGTGTCGTGCGTGTGCAGAAGCTGGTCGAGCCAGCGGCGGATGTCCGGGGACGGATGCATGACCGCCTAGAAGTGGACGAACCCTGCGGGCAGCGGTTCCGGCCGGCCGTCGCGCAGGAGGACGACCGACGGGTCTGCGGTCAGCTCGCCGATGCGGGTCACGGGCACGCCCCGGGCCTCGCGAACGACAGCCACGCAGCCGGCCGCGCCTTCGCGCGGCACCGCGAACAGCAGCTCGTAGTCGTCGCCGCCCGGCGACCGCCGCCGTCGACGGCATCGCCGCCGTCGCGACCGAACCATGCCTGCGCGCGCCGGGTCGATCGGCAGAGCTGCGGCGTCGATCGGACGCCCGCGTCCGGCTCGCCGCCGCCATCTGGCGGACGGCGTCCGCCAGCCCGTCGCTCAGGTCCATGCAGGCGCGGGCGGCGCGGGTGCGTCCGAGCAGCGCCCCGAGCCGGGCGCGCGGTCCGGCCGGCGGTACCGCGCGACGCAGTCGCCAGCGCATCGTCGGATCCTCGCGGCTGCGGCGTCCGCTGCCTGCGCCGCTCGCGAGGCTCGCGCAGCCAGTCGAGGCCCGGCGGCGGCGGCGCCGATGTGGCCCGTGACGTAGAGATCGTCCCCCGGCCGGCCGCCGCCTCGCGTCAGAATCTTCCGCGGCCTGACGCTGCCGATCACCGTCACGTCCACGATCAGCGGGCCGGGCGACCGCGTGATGTTGCCGCCCGCCAGCGATGCGCACGCCGCCTCGCGCAGCCAGTCGAGCAGACCGTCCGAGCAGCGCGTCGACTTCGGTCGACGGTGATCTGCCGCGGGCAGCATCAGCGAGAGCAGCGCGAACCGGGGCGTGCCGCCCATCGCGGCGATGTCGCTGACGTTGACCGCGAGCGCCTTGTAGCCGATATCGCGCCGGCGTGCAGAAGCGCCGGTCGAAGTGGACGCCCTCGACGAGCGCGTCGGTCGTCAGGACCTGCAGCGCGCCGCGCTCCGGCGCCGCCACCGCCGCATCGTCGCCGATGCCCGACGATGAGCGTGCGGTCGGGGCGGCGGGACGCGGCGCGCGGATCCGCTCGATCAGGGCGCGCTCGCCGGCATCGGAGACTCGCTGATGCCTGCGGCGCTACCGGGCGTAACTCAACGGCCCGGGTCTCCCTGATGACGGTGACCTTGATCTGGCCGGGGTACTCGAGCTCGTTCTCGATGCGGCGCGCGATGTCCTTCGACAGCCAGACCGTCTCCTCGTCGGAGACGCGCTCGCTCTCGACGACGATGCGGATTTCGCGGCCGGCCTGGAGGGCGAAGGCCTTGGAGACGCCCTGGAACGAGTCGGCGATGCCCTCGAGCTTCTCGAGCCGCTTGACGTACGACTCGAGGATGTCGCGGCGCGCGCCCGGGCGCGCCGCCGAGATCGCGTCGGCGGCCTGCACGATCATCGCCTCGAGCGACGGCCAGTCGATGTCCATGTGGTGCGCCGCGACCGCCTGCAGCACCGGCTCGCTCTCGCCGTGCTTGCGCAGGAAGTCGAGGCCCGAGCTCGAGGTGCGTGCCCTGCAGGTCGCGATCGATCGCCTTGCCGATGTCGTGCAGGAACGCGGCGCGCGCGGCGACGTGGCCGTTCAGGCCGATCTCCTTGGCCATGATGCCGGCCAGGAACGCGACTTCCTTCGAGTGGTTGAGCACGTTCTGGCCGTAGCTGGTGCGGAACTTCAGCCGTCCCATCAGGCGCAGCACTTCGGGATGCAGGTCGTAGAGGCCGAGCTCGAACGCGGCCGCTTCGCCTTCCTTGCGGACCGTCTCCTCCATCTCGGTCTTGACCTTCTCGACGACTTCCTCGATCCGCGCCGGGATGGATGCGGCCGTCGGCGATGAGCCGCTCGATCGCCTGCCGCGCGACTTCGCGCCGGAACGGATCGAAGCTGGACAGGATGATGGCGCCCGGCGTGTCGTCGACGATCAGCTCGACGCCGGTCGCGGTCTCGAGCGCGCGGATGTTGCGGCCTTCGCGGCCGATGATGCGCCCCTTCAGATCGTCGCTCGGCAGATCGACGACCGACACGGTCGTCTCGATGGCGTGCTCGGCGGCGCTGCGCTGGATGGCGTCGGTGATGATCTGCTGCGCGCGCACCGCGGCGGTCTCGCGCGCCTCGGTCTCGAGACGCTTGACCAGGTTGGCGGCGTCGCGCCGCGCGTCGCCTTCGATCTGCTTGAGCAGCAGCTCGCGCGCCTCGTCGGCGCTCAGGCCGGCGACGCGCTGCAGCTCGCGCTGTCGATCCGCGACGAGCTGCTCGGCGCGGGCCGCGGCCGCGGCCGCGCGCTGCTCGTGCCGCGGCGACCGCCTTTTCGCGGGACCGCAGCTCCTGCTCGAGCCGGTCGGTTGCGGCGAGCCGATCGGCCAGTGCGCGGGTCTTGTCGGCGAGCGCCTGCTTCGAGGCCGACGATTTCCTGGCGGCGCTCGCGCGCCTGCTTCTCGGCCTCGGCCGCGAGCTCGTGGGCCTTCTCGCGCGCCTCGAGCGCCGCTTCCTTCCGAAGCGTCTCGGCGTCGCGCTCGGCCTGCTTGAGGGTCGCGATCGACTTCGCTCCTGGCGTTCCTGAGGGCGTCGTCCGCGGCGTCGCCGCTTCGATGCGCAGCGCCCCAGAGCGAGTGCGCCGCTCGCGATCAGCGCTCACGAGCAGCGTCGGCGACTGCAGCTAGACCCGATGGTGCGCATCGCAGAAGGTCCCCATAACCGGGCCGCGCGGCCCGGAGGTCAGCTCGTGAACGTCAGGTGGAGAAGAGAAGGAAAGGCCCCGCTTTGCCGTGTGGGGAGGTCGGATGAACCTGCGTAAAGCAGGTGGAACCGCTGCACAAGCCGCGCTTCAGGCTTCCTCTTACAGAGGCATGCACACCACGCGGCGTCGCGATTCTCTTAGGGTGAAACGTTGGCTCAAACGAGCCTCCGAACCATCACGAGCAAAGCAGGGAACTCAAACTCCGTGAAGGATCTTACTGCAGTTCGAGGCCGACTCGTCGATGTTCGCCTTCGCGACGCTACGGCGGTCTGCCGGGCGGCAGGCGGTCGCGCGGCGGCGTGCCGGGTGGTCCAGCCCGAGCGCCAGGTCGAGCATCCGCTCGAGCTCCCGGCGCGAGCTGGCGACCTGGTCGTTCTGGCGCCGCTCGTCGTCCAGCACGCGGAAGTACTCGTCGGCGATGTTGAGCGCCGCCAGGACCGCGATCTTCAGCGTGTCGCCCGCCGGGCGACTCGCGGAGCGCCAGCCGCATCTTCTCGTCGACGTACGCGGCCAGCTCGGCGACGTACGCCGGATCGAGCGCGCTGCGGATCGGGTACCGCTGCCCGTGGATCTCGACGGTGGACGACACGGGACCCGTGCTGTTCCATGTCGGTTAGCAGAGTTCAGAGGCTCTTCGATCTGCTGCAGCATCTCGCCGACACGCGAGCGGATCAGCGCCCGTTCCTCGCGCAGCGCGGTCAGCTCGCCCGAGTGCCTTCCGCCTCGGTCAGCGGGCCCGCGCCCATCGAGCTCGCGCGTCAGCCGCGTGTTTTCGTCCGCGGCCCGCGCCTGTCGGCGCGCAGCCGCTCGATCATGCCGACCAGCAGCTTCAGCTTTTCTTCCAGACGATCGATCGGTTCGAGATCAACGCCGCGTCACTGCTACTTTCGCCAAAGACGTTCTCCTTTGCGATCCGACTGAACGTTCCGTTCCGCTGCTTCTACTCTGCTCCGCCGCCGTGCGCGCTGCGGAGCGCCTCGACGATCCGTTCGGTCGCCGCCTGCACCTCGTCGTCGGTCAGCGTGCGATCCGGCGCGCGGAACGTCAGCCGAAGCGACAGGCTGACGCGGCCTTCCGGAACGCCCTTGCCCTGATACCGATCGAACTCTGCGATCGACACGAGCGTGGCAGGGGCCGCCGAACGGATAGTGCCACGAACGGCAGCGGCAGGCAAGGCTTCATCGACGAGGATCGAGATGTCGCGGACGATCGACGGAAAGCGCGGCAGCGACTCGCGCGCGCAGGTCGTCGCCGGCGGCAGCCGCGGCGCAGCGCCTCGACATCGATCTCGCCGACGTAGACGCTCCTCGCCGGCCGGAAGCCGCGCGCCTCGGCAACCGCCGGGAGCGAGCTGGCCGACGACACCGAGACAGTACGTCGGCCGACGCGCACCTCAGCGGCGCGTCCTGCGCACCAGGTAGGGCAGACCGGATGGCTCGACACTCGACGCCGCGCACGCCGAAGCGCCGCACGAGAAGCTCGACGGCGCCCTTCGCGTCGAAGAAATCGACGGTGCGCGTCGGCGGCGGACCAGTGCGGCCGGCGAGGCCGCGCCGCACCACGCGAACGCGACCGCGCGTCCTTCGCCGTCGGACGTGAAGCGGCTGCCCAGTCTCGAACAGCTGAACGTCCTTGCCGCCCGCGCCGCCGGTTGTGCGCGCACGCGTCGACCAGCCCGGGCAGCAGCGACGGCCGCAGGACGGCGAACTTCTCTGACAGCGGATTCGCGAATCGCGGCCGGTTCGACTCCCGGTTCGCAGAAGGGCAGCGCCGCCTGCCGCTCGATGAACGCGAAGGTCATCGACTCCGAGAAGCCCGCCGACGTCAGCGCCTGCCGGACGCAGCCGATCGCGCGCGATCCGCTGGATCGGGCGGCGCCTGCGGCGCCGAGCAGCGGCGGGAAACGTCGCCGGCAGCCGATCGAAGCCGTAGTGCCGGCCGACTTCCTCGATGAGATCCATCTTCGCGCGGCACGTCGACGCGGAAGCGTCGGCACGGTGACCGACCAGCCGTCCGTCGCTCCACGTCGGTCGACGTCCACGTCGAAGCCGAGCGGCTCGAGGATCCGCGGAACGTCCTCCGGTCGGCACGTGCCTGCCCGAGCACGCGCGCGATCCGCGACGCTCGCAGCTCGACGCGTGCCGGCGAGGCTGCGGCGCGGGATAGCGATCGATGAGCGCGCGCCGACCGGCTTCGCCGGCGCCGATCTGCCGCGAAGCAGCGCGGCCGCGCGGGCGATGCCCAGCGGCGGCGCCTCGACGTCGCCGCCGCGCTCGAAACGCGATCGACGCTTCGGTCTTCAGCCCCAGCCGCTTGCTCGTGCGCCGAACCGACGTCGGCTCGAAGTACGCGCTCTCGAGCGCGATCGCCGTCGTCGTCTGCGCCGATCTCCGAGTCGCGTCCGCCCATGACGCCGCCGATCGCCGACGGCGCGCTCGGCGTCGGCGATGACCAGCATGTCGGCGTCCAGCGTGCGCTCGACGCCGTCGAGCGTCGCGAATGCGTCTCGCCCGGCCTGCGCGCGGCGGATCGACGAGCGCCGGCCCGCGCAGCCGTTCGAGGTCGAACGCGTGCATCGGCTGGCCGATCTCGAGCATCACGTAGTTGGTGACGTCGACGATGTTGTTGATCGGACGCACGCCGGCGGCCTCGAGCCGCTCGCGCAGCCAGTCGCGGGGAGGGGCCGATCGCTGACGTCGAAGACCTGCGCGCAGTAGCGCGGGCACAGCGTCGGCGTCTTCGATGCGTGACGTCGAGCGATTCCGGCATCTGCGGTGTCGGGGTCCGCCATGGCGCTCGGCGCATGTCGGGCAGTTGCAGCGGCAGGCCCCAGATCGCCGACGCCTCGCGCGCGAGGCCGAGGTGGCTGAGGCAGTCCGGCCGGTTCGCGGTGATCTCGAAGTCGATGACCGGCTGCGCGGCCGTGTTCGACCGACGCGACCTCGAACCCGCGCAGGCTGATCTCGCGCGCGACCGTACTCGACGTCGCCCGGCACACGTGACCAGCTCGCACAGCCAGGTGTAGACGAGCCTCACAGCGGGAACTGCTCCAGGAAGCGCAGGTCGTTTTCGTAGAACAGGCGGATGTCCTCGACGCCCCACTTGAGCAGCGCCGACGCGCTCGATGCCCATGCCGAAGGCGAAGCCGGTGTAGCGCTCGGGATCGTAGCCGACCGCTTCGAACACCGCCGGGATGCACCATGCCGCTGCCGAGGATCTCGAGCCAGCCGGTGCGCTTGCACATCGCAGCAGCCGCGCGCCGCCGCACGCGGCGCAGCTGATGTCGACCTCGCGCGCTCGGCTCGGTGTACGGGAAGAAGCTCGGACGGAAGCGCACGCTCGCGTTCGTGCGCCGAACAGCTCGTGCACGAACGCGAACAGCGTGCCCTTCAGATCGGCGAGCGTGACGCCTTCGCCGACGACGAGCCCTTCGACCTGCGTGAACATCGGCGTGTGCGTCAGGTCGAGGTCGTCGCGGCGGTAGACGCGGCCCGGCGCGATCAGGCGCACCGGCGGCTGGATGCTGCTCCATGTAGCGGATCTGCATGCCGGAGGTGTGCGTGCGCAGCAGCGTCGCCGGTGCGCCGGCCGCGGATCGCACCGGGGACGGCGAGGTACAGCGTGTCCTGCATGTCGCGCGCGGGATGCTCCGGCGGCATGTTGAGCGCTTCGAAGTTGTGGTAGTCGTCTTCGAGCTCGGGGCCTTCGATGACCAGGAACCCATAGCGGCTGAAGATCGCCTCGATGCGCTCGCGCAGCAGCGTCAGCGGATGGCGATGGCCGAGCGCGGGCTGGCGGCCGGGCAGCGTGACGTCGACCGCGCCCGCTGGCCGGCGGTTCGCGCTCGGCGGCAGTCGATGCCGCTCGTCGAGCGCGGCTTCGATGTGCTGTTTGAGATCGTTGGCGAGCTTGCCCAGGCGCGGACGCTCGTCGGGCGGGCGCGGACCCGAGCGCCTTCAGCAGCGCCGAGACGAGCCCGCCCTTGCGCGCCAGGTACCGGTCGCGGACGCGCGCGGAGCGCCGGCTCAGGGTCGTGGCCCCCGCGAGGTCGCGCTCGAAGTCGGCGCGGAGCGCATCTATCTGGGAATCAGACATGCAGGCTGGCGGTTCAGGGCTCAGGGCTCACGCCGCTCCGTTCGTGGCGCGTCGGCCCATGTCGGCGCGCATCGCACCGCACGATGACGACGGGCAGGCGTTCGCGGACGCTTGCGCGCGCGCCTTGGTCGCACAGGCTTCGCGCCGGCGACGCGTTTGCAGGCGCGGGCTTGGCGTCAGCGGCCACCTTCGCCAGCTGCGCAAACGCCGCCGGCTCGCTGACCGCGAGCTCCGCGAGCGATCTTGCGATCGATGGGATTGCCCGCAGCCTTGAGTCCGGCGATGAGCTGCCCGTAGGTCAGGCCGTTCTCGCGCGCGGCGGCGTTGATCCGCATGACCCACAGCCGGCGGAAGTCGCGCTTCTTGTTGCGGCGGCCGACGAACGCGTACTTCAGCGCCGTGTCGACCGACTCTTTCGCGGAGCGATACAGCTTGCTCTTGGTCTGATAAAAGCCCTTGGCGCGTGCGAGCAGCTTCTTCCGCTTCGCGCGCCGGACATTTCCTCGTTTTACTCTCGGCATTTTTTTCTCCGCTCGTGAGGCTCCTTCGATCCCCACCTCGCTGCGCGCTCGCGGTCGCCTTCGGCGACTTCCCTCGGCGCTCGCTTGCGGCCGCAGGCGCTGGCGTCTTACCGCCTGCCCTCGCACAACAATATCGCCATCGCGGCTCCTGTCGGAAGCTGGGAGCCGGCAGCTGGTAGCTGGACGCTTCAGTCCGGCAGCATCTTCCGCAGCTTCGCCGTGTCGGCCGGCGACGTCACAAAGGTGCCCCGAGCCCGCGCTTCCGGCTGCGCGTCTTGCTCGTCAGGATGTGGCGCTTGAACGCCTTGCTGCGGAGGAACTTGCCGGTGGCGGTCTTCTTGAACCGCTTGGCGGCGCCCCGGTGCGTCTTCAATTTCGGCATGATCCCTGTGTCCTCTACTGATGCTGACTCGTTACTGTTCGGTCTCGCGTCGGCTCCGCGTCCTTGCGCGTCGCCGGCTTCTTGCCCGCGCGCTGCGACAGGATGGTGTGCATCTGGTTGCCTTCCTGGCGCGGCGACGTCTCCGCGATCGCGACCTCGGTCAGGTCCTCGATCAGCCGCTCGAGGATCCGGCGCCCGATCTCCGGGTGCGCCATCTCGCGTCCGCGGAAGAAGATCGTCGCCTTGACCTTGTCGCCGTCCGCCAGGAAGCGCTCGATGTGCTTCTTCTTGAACTGGTAGTCGTGCTCGTCGACCTTCGGCCGGAACTTGATCTCCTTGACCTCGATGATCTTCTGGTGCTTCTTGGCCTGCCGGGCGCGCTTCTGCTCCTGGTACTGGTAGCGCCCGAAGTCCATGATGCGGCAGACCGGCGGGCGTTGCGGTCGCGGCGATCTCGACCAGGTCGAGCCCCTTCTGCTTGGCGATCGTCAGCGCCTGCTGCGGCGGCATGATCCCCAGCTGCTGGCCCGTGTCGTCGATGACGCGGACTTCGCGCACCCTGATCCGTTCGTTCACCCGCGTGCGGTCGTCCCGCCGCGGGCTTCGGTCGAAAGCGATAAAAACCTCCCAAAGAATTGCTGAATGCTGATTGCTGAATGCGGATTGAAGCGAGTCCTCAACCGACTCAACCGGCATCAGCGGTCAATCAGCAATCAACAGTCAACAATCAGCAACTCTAGGCGGCTTTCTTCTGCCGCGCTTCGTTCCGTGCGGCCTCGATGAAGGCCGCGACCGCCTGGGCTCCCTGATCGCCGCCGGCCCGGCTGCGCACGGCGACGGTCCCCTCGGCCGCCTCTCGATCCCCGACCACCAGCATATAGGGAATCTTCTGCAGCTGGGCCTCGCGGATCTTAAAGCCGATCTTTTCCTGCCGCTCGTCGAGCTCCACCCGCAGGCCCGCCGCGGCCAGCTGCCGCACGCACCGACTGCGCGTAGTCCAGATGTCGATCCGCGATCGGCAGCACGATGGCCTGGACCGGGCGCAAGCCACAGCGGAAACGCGCCGGCGTAGTGCTCGATCAGCAGCGCGATGAACCGCTCGAAGCTGCCGAAAATCGCCCGGTGGATGACGACCGGCCGATGCTCGGCGTTGTCGGCGCCGATGTACTTCAGCTCGAACTGCTCGCGGCAGCTGGTAATCGAGCTGAATCGTCGCGCACTGCCACTTCCGGCCGAGGGCGTCGGTGACGGCGAAATCGATCTTCGGCCCGTAGAACGCCCCGTCCCCTTCGTTGATCGTGTAGGGCACGTCCGACCGCGTCGAGCGCCTTCTTCAACTCGCGCCTCGGCGTGGTCCCACGTCGCCACCTCGCCGAGGAACTCGGCCGGTCGGGTCGACAGCTTCATCTCCGGCGTGAGACCGAAGTCGCCGTAGACGCGCTGCACCAGCCGCAGCAGGCGCTCGACCTCCTCGCCGATCTGGTCCTCCGCACGAAACAGTGCGCGTCGTCCATGGATGAACTGCGCGGACGCGGGTCAGGCCGCTGAGAGCACGCCGGACGCCTCCATTGCGATGCAGCGGCGTCTGCTCGTGGATATCGCAGCGGCAGATCGCGATAGCTGCGCACCTCGCTCCCGAAGAGCAGCAAGTGCCCCGGGCAGTTCATCGGCTTCAGGCTCCATGTCTCCTCCCCGCTCGGCGATTCGATCAGGAACATGTTCTCGCGGTAGTGCTGCCAGTGCCCGGACGTCTCCCACAGCGCCTTGTTGAAGACGAGCGGCGCGCTTGCACCTCGACGTAGCCGGCCGGGAACAGCACGCTCCGCATGTAGTTGGCGAGCAGGTTGTAGAGCGTCGTCCCCTTCGCGCAGCCAGAACGGCTCGCACCGGGCGCCCACGGATGGAACAGAACAGCCCGAGCTCCGCCCGAGCTTGCGATGGTCGCGCTTCTTCGCTTCCTCGATCCGCTGCAGGTGCGCCTTCAGCTCGGCATCGCTGGCGAACGCGGTGCCGTAGATGCGCTGCATCGGCTGGTTGTTCGCGTCGCCCTTCCAGTACGCGTTCGACGTGTTCAGCAGCTTGAACGCCTTCAGGCGGCCGGTCGACGGCACGTGCGGCCCGACGCAGAAGTCGACGAACGTGTCGCGATCCTTGATCGTGTAGCAGGAGACCTCGGACTGCCCTGCCGTCTTCTCCTCGATCAGCTGCACCTTCAGCGGCTCGCCCTTCTCGGCGAAGAAGCGCTTCGCCTCGTCGCGCGGCCACATCTGCCGCTCGTACGGCAGGTCGGCTGCCGCGAGCTCCTTCATCTTCCTCTCGATGGCGTCGAGATCTTCGGGCACGAACGGACGATCGACGACGAAGTCGTAGAAGAAGCCCTCGTCGGTCGCCGGACCGATGCCGCACTGCGCGCCCGGAAAGAGGTTCGTCACCGCCGCGGCCATCAGGTGCGCCGTGCTGTGGCGATACAGCCCCAGCGCCTCCGGGCTCTCCGGCGTCACGATTCGCACCGCCGCGTCCTCGCGCAGCGGGAACGTCAGATCGACCAGCTTGCCGTCGACCACCGCCGCGACGCCGCCTTGGCGAGCCGCGGAGAGATCTGTGCCGCAACGTCGCCGGGTGTGGACCCTGCGGGCACGCGACGGCTCGACCCGTCGGGCAGCGTGACGGAAATCTCGGACATTGAGTATGACGGGAAGGCGTCTCTCTAGACGACGAACAGCCTGTCGGGCCCTTCGACTCGCGCGTGACGCGGGCTCGCTCAGGGCCACTCGACTGTCCCTGGCGCGGCCTGCCACGAGCGACGCCGTGCAGCGGCGGAGTCGAGTGGTAGGCACGAGCGGACTCGAACCGCTGACCTCCTGCGTGTCAAGCAGGCGCTCTAACCAACTGAGCTACGCGCCTATGTCTTGAAAACACTGGCCTTACCGAACAGTAAGTGTAACCTGAAAAGGGAAAAGGGAAAAGGTTTTCCCTTCTCCCTTCGTAGCGTCAGTTCACAGCGCCTTTGAGGGCTTTGCCGGCCGTGAAGCGGACGACCCGGCGCTTCGGGACCTTGATGGCGGCGCCTGTCTGCGGGTTACGGGCCATGCGCGCCTTGCGCTGCGCGGTCTTGAACGTGCCGAACCCGACGAATGTGATGGGCTGCCCCTTTTTCAACGACTTGGTGATGCCGTCGAAGAAAGACTCGACCGCTGCCGTGGCATTTGTTTTCGTGATGCCAGTCTCCTGCGCGATCTTTGCGATGAGGTCCTGCTTGTTCATGAAACCCTCCGGGTGACAAAGCCCCGCGAGCGCTCGATTGGCGGAAGTGCGCCTCGCGCGGATCTTCGGTGTGCCCGCGTTATACGCGACGGATCCGGGGGTGTCAAGAAATTCCGTGCAGTTTTGCGCAGCGGTTACGCGGCTTTTTTCGCGACTCGCGCGAGCGCGGCGTCCAGGATCGGATCGCTGTCGGAGGCCGGCGCGCCGAACTCGGTGGCGTCGCTGTCCTCGACCTCGACGTCAGGCTTGAGTCCCTTCCCCTGAATGGATTCGCCCGAGGGTGTGAGGTAGCGGGCGTACGTGAGCCACAGTCCGCGGTTGTCTGGAAGCTTGACCAGCTTTTGAACCGCAGCGCGGCCCAGCGTGTGCTCGCCGACCAGGTCCGCGCGTTTGTTGCCGTCGAGCGCCGCGGCAAAAATCTCAGCCGCGCCCGAAGTGCCGGTGGTGACCAGGATCTGAACCGGCAGATCAATCGCGCCGTCGCCCGGCTTGGCAGTTATGGTTTCGCGGTTCGATGACGTGCTGGCGGCGTCCTTTCCCTTCCGCTTCTCTCCATCCTTCTCCGGCTCGCGTCCGCCCTTCATCGTCAGCGTGCCGGACTTCACGAACAGCCTTGCCGCTGCGACACCGTTCTCGAGCGGTCCTTCCGCCGTGTGTCGGACGTCGATCACGAGCGATTTCGCCCCACTCTTCGAGAGGTCCGCGATCTGTCGCTTGAGCTGCTCGACGACGCCTTCGCTGAAGCTGGAGATGCGCACGTAGCCGACTTCAGGCGTGGCCGCCTTGCCTGTGACCACCGTCGTTGGCGGCTTCTCGCGAACCAGCGCCACTTCGTGGGGGTCCGCGGCGTTGCCGCGAATGACGGTCAGCGTCACCTTGGAGCCGGGCTGCCCGCGCAGCAGTCGCACGCCCTCGAAGACCGACATGTCGCGCGTCGGCTTGCCATCGATGGCGCGGACGTAATCGCCGGTCTGCAGTCCAGCCTTCGCTGCCGGCGAGCCGTCCCGCGCCGCGATTACGCGGAGGTAGTACTGACGCGTCAGCTCCAGACCCACGTCACCCTCAGGCAGCCGCTGCACCCGATTGCACCTCCGCGACCTGCTTCGCATTCAGGTATGCGCTGTCCGGATCGAGGCCCTCCGCGAGCCCCTTGCATCGCGCCTTCCATGGCCTTGTCGACCTTGACCTCCTCGACATAATTGCTGATCACCAGCGTCAGCACATCGTCGAACACGCGCAGGTGCTGAAACGTCTCGTCCCCGCCGGTGGCCGACGCACGCCCAATCAGCCCGCCCACGACGACGAAGATCAGGACCGGCGTTGAGAGCAACAGGATGGACAGGCGGGTCTTCAGGGTCATGGTTACAAATTGGTGAATTCGTGAGTTTGCGCAAATTCCGCTTTTCAACGCTTAAGCCATTGTAAGGGATCGACCGGTTTGCCGTCGATGCGAAGCTCGAAATAGAGCGCCGGGTTGCCGTTGGGGTCGCGGCCCGACGTGCCAACCTGAGCCTGAAGGTCCAGATGGGCTCCGCGCGGCTGCATCGAGCGAGGCCAGATACCCATAGAGCGAGTAGGCGTTATCGCCGTGATCGACGATCACGAGATTGCCGTAGCCGGTGAACTGGTCGGCATAGGCGACCGTCCCTTCGTGCACCGCCCGGACCGGTTGACCTTCGGGGACGGAGATCTCGATTCCGCTGCGCGTAATGGCCGTGCCAAAGCGGCTGTTGGTCTGACGTCCGAAGCGCCCGATGACAATGCCCTGCGCCGGCCACGGAAGCGCGCCGCTGGAACGGCGCCAGGGGCAGCGCAACCGGTCCGCCTCTGCCGCCAAGCTGTGCGACGGTACCCTGCAGCCGCTGCTGCGCGGCCTCCAGCTCTCCGGCAAGTTGCGCGTTCAGATCGCGACGTTCGTCGATCGAAGCGACGAGCGCGGTTCGCGCGGCGACGGCGCGGTCGATCGCCGCACGAGCGGCCAGAGCCTGCTCCTGAAGATGGGTGATCTCGCGGAGGTGTGCCTCGAGCGCCTGCTGCTCATGGGCGAGCGCATTGCAGCGTGCGCTCGTGCTGTTGAACGCGTTCGCGGTCCAGGTGATTCAGCGCGGAGGCCGTTCGATACACGCGTCCGATCGACCGCAGGTCGTCGACGTCGAGCAGCAGTCGCCAGTACCCTGCCTGTCCGAGTTTGTAGAGATCGACGAGCCGGCGTTCGACTTCCGGCCGTTCGGTCTCGGCACTGCTCTCGAGCGCTGCGGCGCGGGCGCTCGTTTCAGCGACTTTCTCGCGCGTGCTGCGCAGCTCGCGCTCAGCATTGGCGAGCTCCGCCGACTTGAGTTCGCGGTCGACTTCGAGCTTCCGCAGCTCCACCAGCAGCGTGCGTTCCTGCGACGCGAGCGTATCCGATTCGCGCTGCAGCGCACGGATCCGCTCGGCCGCGCGCTTCGATGCGGCGTCCGTGTCTCGGTCTGATCTGTCGCAGGGCGGCCGACGCCTGCGCGAGAAGCCGAGAGCGTCGCGGCCAGCGCAAGGGCGGGCGCAGCGAGAGCGCTCTAGAAAAGCGACTTGCCATCGATGTTGCCAGGAATCGGGAACGCCAAAGTATTGAGCACCGTCGGCGCGATGTCCATGATCGACGGACCGGGATCCTGCCGTGCAATGGGCCGGCTCGAGATCAGCACGCCGGCAGTCGTCGCGTAATCATACCCGCCGTGATCGCCGCTCCACTTCTTCATATTCGGATAGACGATGCCCTGTGGCGATCCGCCGAGCGTCGTTTGCCACGACACGCGATAGCCGTCCTCCATGCCGACCTGGAGCTCCGACGCGTTCGCCAGGTACTCGCCCGAATACACGTCGTCGCGCTTGTAGACCGCACGAACGATCGGCGACCCATCGTCCGGATCCTTCAGCGTGAGCAGCTTCGCGCTCAATTCGTCCGCGAGCTGCCGCGCTTCGGCGCCCGGGCTGACGATGCCCTTGCCTTCGCGGCCGCGGAGGTTGAAGTAGATTTGTCCGAGTCCCATCGCGTACGCGCGCGTGCTGGCTCCAGTCGACGTTTTCCCAGAACTCGCCGCCGCCAAACAGGTCGTCGAGCTTCTTCTCGCCGGGCTGCTGCCCTTGCAGCACCATGTAGCCCTGCTGCACCAGCCAGGTATTGAGGTTCACGGCCTTCCGCCACGAATGGAATCCGTGATCCGACACGATCAGCACCGGCGTTCCCGGCATCGACGTGCTCGAGCACCTCGCCGACGAACTGGTCGGCGCGCCGGTAGACGCGTTCGATCGAATCGCCGAACTGCGCCGCGAGCGCGGCGTCGTACATCGGGTGCTTGGGGTCCATGAGCCGCCACATCATGTGCTGCACCCGGTCGGTCGACTCGATGACGCCGACGAGCACGTCCCAGTCGCGCGAGTCGATGCGGTTCAGGATCACCTGCGCCCGGTCGTCGAACGCCTTGTACGAGATCGCTCATGAACGTCTTCTCGTCCATGCGTCCTTCGTTCAACGGCCACGTCGCTTCCGCCCACCCGAGCGTTCGGTAGTACCCGAGTCGCTTGAACAGATCGCCCGAGAACGACGCGCGGCGAGGACATCGGCACCGGCGGGTTGTCCGGCTTCCAGTTGACCGGCGAGACGTAGAGTTGCAGCTCGTTGCCCGCATTCATGCAGCAGCAGCTGCGCCATCCCGTGCACGCGAACGAGGAAGTTGACCCTGAAGTCGAGGTCGACCCATCGGCTCATCTTTCCCGGCTCGAGGAGCAGCGACTCGCCCGCGATCTCGACCGTCGCGGTCTTGGCCGCACGGTTCCAGCGGATCGTGAACGGTATGCGCACGTCTTCGCTGGGCCTGCAGGTCCGCGATCGTCGCGCGATCCGCCGGCGCTCAGCGTCGGCCTTTGGCGCGGATGGCCTGAATCTTCTGCTTGATGATCGGGTTCGGCGGCCCGATCAGCTCCGTCCGCGCGACGTCGTTGTCGACCACCAGCCGCTTCAGGATGCCGCCGAACTCCGTGTTCCCTTCCTCGTATCGGCTCAGATCGGTCGCGAAGTAATAGAAGGTGCCCATCGTGCCGCGAATGTCCGGGAGCGGCAGGCCCGACAGCATTTCGCCGTTCGGCACGGTTTCAGGCGGGAACGTAACCGGGACGGTGAGCACGCTGGATCGCACGCCGGCCTGGCCGGCCGTCACCCAGAAGGATGTGCCGCCACGAATCGAAAACAGCTTCGGCTTGGCGATACGGAATGTAGTCGAACAGGAAACGCGCCGGCTCGCGCCGCACCATGCCGAGATCGGGCAGGTAGGTCGTCGTGTCGCGCACGAGGAAATCGTAGATATTGTGCTTGCCCGGGTTCACGCCGGTCGCGAACGAGGCCCAGGCCGTCGGCGATTCGGGCGAATGCGTCGTTGCCGAGCGGATACAAGCCGCCCTGGTCGGCAAGCCGCTTCAGGTTCGGCAGCTTGCCTTCGCGCATCCACCGGCTGACGAGCGCTGGATCCATCCCGTCGAACCCGAGGATGACGAGCCGCTGCGCGTAACTGGCTGGGCGGCCGGCGGCGTGCGGAGGAGCGACGTCTGCGTCAGCGCGACGGCCACCGCGATGGCCGCGACCGCGAGGAGCGCGGCGACGAGTGATCGCGTGCGCATGGTGCCCGCGATTATAGCAACGGTGATGGTGTACGCTTTGCGAGTGCGCGCGCTTGGGATCGACTACGGCAGCGCCGCATCGGTCTCGCGCTGTCTGACGCGACGGCCTGCTCGCGCGCCCGTGGAAGACGATCGCGGCGAGCGGCGATCCCGCGACGAGTTGCCGCGGTGCTCGCGTCAGAGGCGGCGCGCTCCTGGCTGCGCGAGGAGGACGGACTGGCGGCGATCGCCCTCGGATATCCGCAGGCGGCTGAACGGCGCAGGCCACCGACCAGACGGCGATGGTCGAGGCGATCGTCGTCGAGCGCTTGCGATCCGCAGTCAATGTGCCGGTCGTCCTGCAGGACGAGCGGCTCAGCAGCCGGGAAGCCGAGAGCGTGCTCGCGCGGCGTGAAAAAGACTGGCGGAAGCGCAAGCCGATGCTCGATGCGGCGTCGGCCGCCGATCATCCTGCAGGACTATCTCGACGAGCGGGCGCATGCTCGCGCGATCGGATCTGAAGGCGAACACGCGTGAAGCGCCTCGCGATCTGGCTCTTCGTCCTGGTCCTCGCGGTGGTCGGTTCGTCGCCGTGCGCGTCGTCCTTGCGGAAGCTCAGGCCCTACAAGGGATACGAAGAGCAGCGAGCAGTTCGTCGAGATCCCCCAGGGATCGGGACCTGCGTCCATCGGACGCGGCTCGCAGAGGCCGGGCGTCATCCGCGACACGCTTGGGTTCCGGTTCGAGATCGCGCGTCGGGATCGGCCGGCGGCTTCAGGCGGGCGAGTACCGGTTCGATCGCCCGATGACCGTGCAGGAGGTCGTCGCCAAGATCGCTCGTGGCGACGTCTACCTCGTGCCGATCACGTTTCGTGAAGGCCTGACGATCCAGCGAAATGGCCGCAGCTGTTCGAGGCGAAGGGCCTGGGACCCGCGGCGGAGTTCCTCGACCGCTCGCGTCCGATCCGACAACTGATCCAGCGACCTCGATCCCGAGCGCCAGGATCTCGAAGGCTACCTGTTTCCCGGACACCTACGCGACGCCGCGCCACGACGACCGCCGGTGCAACTGGTTCCGCGGATGGTCGCAGGCTTCGAGAAAGCGCTGACACCCGAGCTGCGCGCGGCCGCCCGGCGCGCGGGCTGAGCGTGCGCGCAGCTCGTGACGCTCGCGTCGATCGTGGAGAAGGAGACTGGCAAGCCCGAGGAGCGGCCGCTCGTCGCCGCGGTCTACAGCAACCGCCTGCAAGATCGGGATGGCGCTGCAGTGCGATCCGACCGTGATCTACGCGCTTGAGCGAGCCGATCGCTATCACGGCAACCTCACGCAGGAAAACCTTCAGATTCGACTCCCCGTACAACACGTATCGCTACCTGGCCTGCCGCCGGGCCCGATCGCCGATCCCGGCCGCGCGTCGCTCGAAGCGGCCGCACATCCGGCCGACGTGCCGTATCTGTATTTCGTCAGCCGCGGCGACGGATCGCACGCGTTCGCGACGACGCTCGACGAGCACAATCGGAACGTCGAAGAGTTTCAGAAAAGACCGAATAGACGGTAGTGTCGCGCGGAGATCGGCGACGGATCTCAAGCGGAGAGCACTGAGAAAAACGATCTCGCGCAGAGGATCGCAGAGTTCGCGGAGAAGAACGTGGCGGCGACCGTCCTCCATGAGGCTCCTGACCGCTGACTCAAGGAGGACGGTCGCCGCCACGTTTTCTTCGGCCTTCGCGTGTCTCTGCGTGAGATCCGTCTTCTCTGTGTCCCCGCAATCTCCGCGTGAGATCCGTCAGGGTCCCCGCAAGCGATCTTCGTTCACCGCTCACTCCATTTCAGCTTCTGCCTGCAGCACGTCGAAGTAGGTCCGCGTCGACGCGCGCACGAGCCGCAGCGGCCGCTCGGCCCGTCGTGATGCTGATCACGTCGTCGGCTCTGAAGCGCATGGCCGGACTGACCGTCGATCGTGACGAATACCTCTTCGTTCGAGCCGTTCACGGCGGGCCGCACGCGGACCTCGGACGAGGCGGGGATGACGACGGGTCGGTTCGTGAGCATGTGCGGCGCGATCGGCGTCAGCAGCAGCGCATCGACTTCCGGATGGACGATCGGGCCGCCGGCGGCGAGGTTGTAGGCCGTCGAGCCGGTCGGGCTCGCGACGATCAGGCCGTCGGCGCGCACGCGCATCACGGGCTGCTCGCCGATCTCGACTGCCAGATCGATGATCCGCGACAGCGCCCCTTTCGTGATCACGACGTCGTTGAGCGCGAGCCGATCGGCGAGCACGGCGCCCCCGCGCAGCGTCTGCGAACGCAGCATCATCCGCTCTTCGATCTGTGCGGTGCCCTCCAGCACCGACTCGAGCGACGGATACAGCTCGGGCAGCGTGATTTCGGTCAGGAATCCGAGGCTGCCGAAGTTGACGCCGAGGATCGGCGACGTCGGCGCCGGATTCGCGCGATCCGATCGGCCATGCCGATGAACGTCCCGTCGCCGCCGAGCACGACGACCAGATCGCACGCGCGCGGCAGGTCGTCGCGGCTGACGGTCCGCCGGCCGGGCGGCAGGCCCGCGAGCGCCGCGGTTTCGGTCTCGAAGACCGCGTGGACGTCCCGCGCCTCGAGCCACCCCGCCAGCTCCGCGAGCGCCCCGGCGGCGGCATCGAGGCTGATGCTTGGCGACCAGACCTACTCGTGTGATTGGCATGTCAAGACGTCACGTGCCGATGGCGAAGGTGCAGCAGGAACTCCCGGTTGCCTTCCATGCCGGCAATCGGCGATTCGGTCGTGCCCGACGCGCCTCAATCCTAGCGCATCCGCCGCATCAGCCACTTCCTCGAGCACGCGGGCGTGCACCGCGGCGTCCCGGACGATGCCGCCCTTGCCGATCTCGCCGCGTCCTGCCTCGAACTGCGGCTTCACGAGGGCGACGACGTCGCCGGCGGCCGTCGAGGAGCGGCGGCGACGACCGGAAGGATGAGCCGGAGGGAGATGAACGACACGTCGATGGTGACGATGTCGAACGGCGCGCGCGCCGGAGGAAGATCGGCGCGCGTCAGCGTCCGCGCGTTCATGCGCTCGATCACGATCGACGCGCGGATCGCTGCGAAGCTTCCAATCGAGCTGGCCGTGGCCGACGTCGAGCGCGACGACGCGCGACGCGCCGCGCTGCAGCAGCACGTCGGTGAACCCGCCCGTCGAAGCGCCGATGTCGAGGGCCGAGCGTCCCTCGACGGCAATGCCGAACGTGTCGAGCGCATGCGCAAGCTTGACCCCGCCGCGGCCGACGTACGGATGATCGGGCCGGCGACGCGTCACGTCTGCATCGGCGAGCCACGGGCGTCCCCGCTTTGGTGACCGGGCTGGCCGTTGACGCGGACCTGCCGGCGAGGATCAGCGCGCGCGCCCGTTCGCGCGAGGCGGCGAGCCCGCGGTCGACGAGCGAGCGTGTCGAGCCGGACGGCGTTCTTCAATGGGTTCGGCCGACGACCCAGCGGGCGATCGCCGGCAGCTGCCCGCCGAGGCCCGCGCGCTCGAAGCGCGTCGATCGCGCGCATCGACGCAGTCGGACGCAAGCCGCCGCGAGGCCTCCGAGGCCGTAGAGCGCCGGATACGTCGGCTTGCCGGCGGCCGCATCCTTGCCTGCGGTCTTGCCCGAGTTCCGCCGACGCGCCCTCGACGTCGAGGATGTCGTCGACGATCTGGAACGCCAGGCCGATTTCGACACCGTAGCGGCCAATCGCCTCGGCGAGCGCCTCGGTCGCGCCTGCCATGATGGCGCCGCTGAGCGCCGATGCGACGATCAGCGCGCCGGTCTTGCGCATGTGCATCTCGCGGAGTCCCGCCGCGTCGAGCGGCTGCTGCCCCGGGCGAGCCGCATCGAGATCGATCGCCTGGCCGCCGACCATTCCGGCGGCGCCGGCCGCGTCCGCGACGACCGCAGCCGTCTGCAGCTTGCGCCGGTTCAGCTCGTCGGCCGGACATCCGGATCCGAGTCGGCGGGCTCGCGCGACGAGCAGCGCGAACGCCTCGGTCAGCAGCGCGTCTCCGGCGAGAATCGCCAACCCCTCGCCAAACACGACGTGCGCGGTCGGCCGGCCGCGGCGCATCGTGTCGTTGTCCATCGCCGGCAGGTCGTCGTGGACGAGCGAGTAGGTGTGGATCATCTCGAGCGCGCACGCGGCCGGCATGGCGAGCCCCTCAGCGCTGGCGCCGGGAGCGCCGAGACGCTCGGCGACAGCCTCGGCTGACGGCGAGGGCGAGCATCGGACCGCAGGCGCTTGCCGCCCGCGAACACGCTGTAGCGCATGGACTCGGCGACGCGGACCGGCGCCCGCTGCGACGCCGGGAGGAAGCCGGGTATGAAAGAGGTGGAACCTGGCGCGAGCAGATACCGCTCGAGCGCTCGCTCGACGTCCAGGCGCCGGGCCTCGAGCCACGCGCGCAACTCCGTCGGGGGCGAGGTCACCGGGATCGATCGGATTCGCCGGCCTCAGGCCGAGCGACGGCGGCGCCGGCTTGACCTCGCCACGTTCGGTGAGGATTTCGACGCGGCGCTCGGCTTCTTCGAGCTTCGAGTGGCAGAAGCGTGAGAGCTGCACGCCGCGCTCGAACAGCTCCAGCGATTTCTCGAGCGCGAGGTCGCCGTCCTCGAGCCGCTTGACAATCGTTTCGAGCTCCGCGATCGCCGACTCGAAGTCCTTGATGGTCGGATCCATGCTCATCCTCAGCGCGAACCTGGCAGTCGAGTTCGCCTTCGCTGCAGCGTCACCCGTGCACGCGATCGCCTGGAGCTGACCGACGCCGCGCCGCCGGATGATCGCGCGTCCGGTCGACATTCCAGCAGACCGCGTAGCCGCGCGCAAGCACGCCAAGCGGGCTGAGGTTTTCGAGCCGGCCGGCGAGCGATGCCAGGCGCGAGTCCGCCCGGTGCCGGACGCCGTCCGCCGCAGTGCCGAGGCGACCGCTGTCGCCGCCGTGAGGCGCGACCGAATCGCCGACGAGGTGGCGCCGGAGGTCGCGCGCTTCGAGCCGCAGCCGCAGGGTGCGAAACGCGCGCTCGCGTCGGCCGACGCTGCGCCCCCGCATTCCGTCGCAGCTGATAGGTCAGCTCCGCCGCGTGTCGGCCGCGCATCGCGAGGCGGGTGTGCCAGCCGGCAAGACCACGTCGGCTGCTCAGCGTGTGCACGTCGGCTCGCCGCCGCTGCACGCCGGCCGCGCGGCCGACGAGCCGAGCCGCTGCTGCCAGACGCGACGACCCGCGCGCAGAACTCGTCCTTCGCGGTGACGACGAGCTCTGCGGCGGCCGAGGGCGTCGGCGCGCGGAGATCGGCGACGAAGTCCGCAATGGTGACGTCCACTTCGTGCCCGACCGCGGACACGACGGGCACCGGCGATGCCGCGATCGCGCGCGCGACCGGCTCCTCGTTGAACGCCTGCAGATCCTCGAGCGATCCGCCGCCGCGGCCGACGATCACCACGTCCACGCCGTGGACTTGCACGATTGCGCGCAGCGCTTCCGCGATGTCGGCCGCCGCGCCTTCTCCCTGCACGCGCGTTGGGCGAATCACCAGGTGCGCGTTGGGATGGCGGCGCCGCAGCACCTTGATGATGTCGCGCAGCGCCGCGCCGTCGAGCGACGTCACGATGCCGATCTTCCGGGGCAGCGCGGGCAGCGGCCGCTTGCGCGATGCGCTCGAACAGCCCTCCGCCTGCAGCTTCTTCTTCAGCTGCTCGAAGGCCAGCTGCAGCGCGCCGAGCCCGTGCGGCTCCAGGTGCTCGCAGACGATCTGATATTCCCCTTTCGGTCGTAGACGCTCAGCTGGCCGCGCGACGATCACGTGCATGCCGTCTTCCGGCTTGAACTTCAGGTAGCGGACGGCCGACCGGAACATCACGGCCTTGATTTGGGCGTCGCCGTCCTTGAGCGTGAAGTAGACGTGGCCGGTATTCCACACGCGGCAGTTCGAGATCTCGCCTTCGACCCAGACCTCGCCGAAGCCGGTCTCGAGCACGCCGCGAATCGCGGCGGTCAGCTCGGAGACGGAGAAGATGCGGCGCTCGCGGCGGCGACGGGTGCTGCCGTCGACGCGTGTCCTCTTCGAAGGGCAGTGAAAAGAGATCGGACATGGATTATCGCGCGGGCACGCGACGCACTCGCGCGAGGGCTTCGACCTCCTGCGCCGAGAGGTTCAGCCGCTCGATCGCGGTCGCCTTCCGGTCGCCGGATCGGCGGTGACGATGACGGCGTTCAGCCGGCCGGGGCCGGTCGCGGCCTCGAACTTCGCCGGCATGCCGGTGAGGAACCGGCCGAGCGCCGCTTCGACGGTGACGCCGATGATCGAGTCGTGCGGCCCGGTCATGCCGACGTCGGTGAGGCAGGCCGTGCCTTTCGGGAGCACTCGCTCGTCGGCCGTCTGCACGTGCGTGTGGGTGCCGAGAACGCGCGGTCACCCGGCCGTCGAGGTGCCAGCCCATCGCGACCTTCTCTGACGTCGCCTCGGCGTGGAAGTCGACGATGATGACGCGCGTCTTCGGCGCGGAGGGCCTCGATCTCCCGCAGCGCCACCGCGAAGGGATCGTCGAGCGGCGTCATGAAGATCCGTCCCATCAGGTTGATCGACGCCGACAGGCTCGCCGGTGCGCGTGCGCCCGAGGTAGCTGCCGCGGCCGGGCGCGCCGGAGGGGAAGTTCGCCGGCCGGAGCAGCTTCGGCTGGCGCGGGATGTAGTCGAGGACCTCTTTCTTGTCCCAGACGTGATTGCCGGACGTCATCACGTCGACGCCGAAGCCGAGGATGGTGTCGGCGATGTCGCCGGTGACGCCGAATCCGGCGGCCGAGTTCTCGACGTTGGCGATCACGAAGTCGATCGTGCTGCGCTCGACGAGCGCAGGGATCGCGCGCTTCGCGATCTCGCGCCCCGGCTTCCCGAAGATGTCGCCGATGAACAGGATCCGCACGTCAGTCGGTCCGTACCGGAATGCGATGCTCGCGGCCGCGCCGGTCCTCGATCCGCGGCAATGTGACGCGCAACTCGCCTGCGCGCAGCGTGGCTTCGGCGCGCCCGACGTCGAAGCGCTTCCTGTGAGCCGCACCGCCCGCGCGAACCGCCCGAACACGCGCTCGGCGACATGAAAAGCGGCCTCGCCGTGATGCGCGCACGCAGCCTGGCTTGCTTGTGGCCCGCTGACGACCAGCGTGTCGCGCGCGACGACGACCTGCACGGCGTCAGGATGCACACCGACGAGATCCACCACCACCTCTATGCCGCTGGGATGTCTCCACGACATCGAGAGGCACGGCGCACTCGGCGTGCGTCGCCCCATCGGTGCCGGATCAGTTGATCGAACAAACGCCTGAGGTCGTCGTCCATCTCGCGCCGTTCGAGAAAAATGCGAGCCACGGAAGCATTCTATCCTTCCAGCTATCAGCTATCGAGCTATCAGCTATCAGCTATCAGCTGTCAGCTGTCAGCTGTCAGCTATCAGCTATCAGCTTCCAGCCGCTAGCTACTAGGTACCAGCTTCCCGCATCGATCAGCTCTTCAGCCGCTCGGTAGCCTGTCGCCAGCCGTCACCCGACAGCCCGCCGAGTCGCCTGTCCGCCAGCCGCCAGAAGCCAAGCATAGTAATTATGTTAGTCGTATACACTCATATAAGATGCTTGACAAACGCTAATATATGGACTACATTTATTCTCGTGGCTGCGGGGCAGCCGAGGATTTGAGATGACATCAGGAGGTTTGGCAATGGCTCTGGTTCGTTGGGATCCCCTTCGTGAGCTGGCGACAATGGAAGTCGACCGGCTCAACAACATGTTCTCTAATTTCTATGGCGAAGGCCTCTCGCGCGGCTGGGTGCCACCGGTGGATATCTTCGAAACCGACCAGCACGAGCTCGTGATCAAGGCCGAGTTGCCCGAGCTGAAGCGGGAGGACATCAGCGTCACTTTCGAGAACAACGTGCTGACGTTCAAGGGCGAGCGAAAGGTCGAGCAGGAAATCTCGCGCGATCGCTTCCAGCGCCTGGAGCGGTTCCAGGGAGCGTTCAGCCGTTCGTTCACGCTGCCGGCGACGGTCGACGCGGGCAACATCAGCGCGACCTACAAGGACGGCGTGCTGACGGTGCGGTTGCCGCAGCGCGCGGAAGCCAAGCCGAAGCAGATTGTCGTTGGCGAGTAAGGCCGGACGCGGAATGCGTTCGGAGTTGGGATCGTCCGCAAGGGCCGGCCTTAGGTCGGCCCTTGTGGTTTTCAGCGCATCGGTCGCCGGGCGTGCGCCGGTCACGCATACGCTGAGGAGGTGGCGCTTTGCGGCTGTTTCAAGTACTCTGACACGTCATGGTTGAAGTGGATTCCCAGGCAGGTGCCGCCGTTGTCGAGATCGAGCGCGCGGCACCCATCACCAGCCGGTTTCTTTTTGTCGATGTCGCCGCGCAGCGCGCGAAACAGCTGCGACGCGGCGCGTTGCCCCGTCTCGACAGATCGGCCTTTTCCCACGGCCCGCACAAACTCGAACGCGTGGCGATGGAAGAAGTGCGGACCGGCGTCATCCAGTACACGCTTCCCACCAATTACGAAGGCTCGCCCCGCGGAGTCCCCAAGGAGTAGGGCGCGATCGCGGTTCAGCTACCGGAACTTCTCCAGTCCCGATCGCGTAAGTCCGCGTAGGTGCTCCTGTTGAGCGCCCGGAGGGCAAACGATGATTGAGCTGGCTCTCTTGGCCGGCGTGGCCATCGTGGTCTTTGCGGTCGCCATGGTTCTGCTGAAGATGCTGCTCTGGCTCGTGCTGCTGCCGCTGCGGCTGCTGCTGCACGTGATCCTCTTGCCGTTGCTGCTGCTGAAGGCGCTGGTCGCCGGGTTCCTGCTGGTCGTTCTTGGGCCCGTGCTGATCGTCGCATTCGTGGCCGCAGCCGTCGCGGTCCTCGCGGCTATCGCGATCCCCCTTCTCCCGCTGCTCTTCGTCGGGTTCGTGATTTGGCTCGTGCTGCGCGCCGGTTCGACGACCACCGCCATCGCGCGCTGAACCTGCGATCGCGCGGACCGCTTACGACGCGGTGAAGACCGCAATCCCTGCCGTTTCGAGGAATCCGAGCCGCGCGGCGACGGTACGAGACCCGCTGTTGGTTTCAAGCGCCCCCCACACCGGCGCGCGTCCGGTGTGCTGCATGTGACGGATCAGCGCGCGCGCGGCCGTCGCCCCGAGGCCGCGCCGCCGATACGCCTCCAGCGTTTCAATCGACACGTCCCAGAGCGTCTCGGTCTGCCAGACGGGATAACAGAACGACACCGGACGGCCGTCCGCCCACACGGCGGCCATCGGAACCGTGACGCGGCTCGCGCGAGCCGGCGCCCGAGGGACATCACCAGGTACGAAACGCGACACCGTTCTCCCGTGCAGCGCGTCGAGCAAGTCGCGCCGCAGAGTCTCCGGAACGTGATCGAAGCGCGGCGCGCTCGCGAGCGTGAACACGCGTGCGTTCGCTTCAACGTCCGATTCCCAGTCGGGCGCGCGCGCCAGCACGTGGATAATCGCGCGGCGGCGCGTCCATCCGGGGAGCGCGCGGCCGACGTAATCGGCATCTTCCATCTGAGAGAGGACGTTGACGTCGCCCGAGAGGGTGGCGATCGTGCTGGCGATCGTCTCTGGCTCCGGTCGATCGACGATTGAGGCGAGTGCGGAGTCCGCGACGACCACGACGGCCCCCGGCCTGACGCCGTCGGCTGAGGACGGCGCGAACACGGAGGCACGGCCTGACAGCAGCATGCCGCGTGTGTCGATCCAGCGCGGTTCGTCCGGGACGCGCGTCAGCGCGTAAGGGCTGTGAGGTCAGCCGTGGCGGGCGTTCGCTCGACCATGATGTGCCACGCTCGTAGCCGTGCGCCACTCGGAGCACGGTCGCGTCCTCCATGGCGCGGCCGGTGAACTGCAGGCCGATTGGCAGTCGTGCGCGCCGTCAGTCCGCACGGGACGCTGACGGCCGGCAGGCCGGCGAGGTTGGCGCCGACCGTGAACACGTCCGACAGATACATCTGCACGGGGTCTTCGGTGCGCTCGCCAAGCGCGAACGCCGGCGGTGGGGCTCGTCGGCATGGCGATCACATCGACGCTGCGAACGCTCGATCGTAGTCGCGCCGAATCAGCGTGCGGACCTGCTGCGCCTTGCGGTAGTACGCATCGTAGTACCCGGCGCTCAGCACGTAGGTGCCGAGCATGATCCGCCGCTTCACTTCTCGGCCGAAGCCTCTGTCCGCGGGTGCGATCGTACATCTCGCCGAGCGTCTGCGCGTCGCTCGCGCGGTACCCGTAGCGCACGCCGTCGTACCGCGCCAGGTTCGCGCTGGCCTCCGCCGTGGCGATCACGTAGTACACCGGAATGGCCTCGGGGCTGTGCTCGAGCGTGACGTCCACGATCTCGGCTCCCCGCGCTGCGCGTGACCTCGATGGCCGCGTCGAACGCGGCCATGACCTCGCGCGTCCACCCCTTCGCGGAAAAGATGACGCGGCACGCCGATCCGCACGCCGCGCCGAGAGTCGCGCGAGTCGTCGAGCGCGCGCTCGAAAAATCCGGCACCGGAGCGTCTGCGACGAAGTCGAATCGCGTGGATCGTGTCCGGCAATCACGTCGCATGACGAGCGCCGCGTCCTTGACCGATCGCGCGAGCGGCCCGATCTGATCGAGCGATGACGCGAAGGCGAGCAGGCCATATCGCGAGACGCGGCCGTAGTGACGGCTTGAAGCCCACGACGCCGCAGAGCGCCGCGGGCTGGCGGATCGATCCGCCGGTATCCGATCCGAGCGCCAGCGGCACGATGCCCGCCGCCACCGCGGCGGCCGATCCGCCGCTCGATCCTCCGGCGTGTCCGATCGGGCGCCCACGGGTTGCGGGTCGGGCCGAACGCAGAGTTCTCTGTCGAGGAGCCCATCGCGAACTCGTCGCAGTTGGTCTTGCCGACGATCGACCGCGCCGGCGGCCTCGAGCCGTTCGACGACGGTCGCGTCGTACGGGGGCATGTAGCCCTCGAGGATGCGCGAGGAAGCGGTCGTCGCGATGCCGCGCGTGCAGATGTTGTCCTTGAGCGCGATCGGGACGCCGAGCAGGGGCAGCGCCGCGCGCGTCCGGGCGCGCGTCGAGCTCGGCGGCGCGCGCGAGCGCGCGCTCGCGCGGCCACCGCGCGGAAGGCGTTCAGTGGCGGGTCCAGCGCCGCGATGCGATCCGAGCGGCGCTCGGCAGACCTCGACGGCGGAGAAGCGGCGGTGTGCCACGGCGTCACGAATGGCGTCGGCGTCGATTGGGGCGTCCATCAGCCGAGCACCCGTGGTACTTTGAAGAGTCCGGCCGCCGGATCGGCGTCCGGGGCTGCGGCCAGCGAATCCTCCCGCGGCAGCGATGGACATCACGACGTCGTCGCGCATGCGCCGTCGACATCGCCCGCGTGCGACGTCGGTTCGACGCCTTCGGTGGGGACGCGCTGAATCTGTTCGGCGTACGCGAGGATGCCGGCCAGCTGGCGCGCGAAGAGATCCTTCTCCTCGGTCGGTCAGATCGAGCCGCGCGAGGCGCGCGACCCGCTCGACGTCCGCCGCGCGAGAACGGTATCGGACATCGACGCGATGCTATCACCAGTGCGGCTGGCTCGTGACGCGGTTCGCGATTCGCGTTCGTGACTCGCGACTCGCGGTTCGCGACAAGCTTCTTAGATATGTAGCGTGCCGCCTTCAGGCGGAAGCCCGTCTAGGCGGAAGTGCCTCTGACGAGATGACCGATTCGCCCTGCGGCCGTAGCGGGCACCTGGTATCCGGGAACGGCCGGCGCGCTGACGCGCGATGTCGACGCCTATCTGAACAGCAGCGCCGCGACGCGCCTGCCGGGAACGGTGCACGCGATCATCGCACCTCACGCCGGCCTGATGTTTTCCGGCCCGGTGGGCGCCTACGCGTACAAGGCGACCGCCGCGCGAAGACTTCGACGTGGCCGTGCTGGTCGGGCCTTCACACTTCGTGGCGTTCGAAGGCGTCGGCGCTGTGGCCGGACGGTGGCCTTCGATTCTCCGCTCGGCGCGGCGCGCATCGATCAGGCGGGTGCGCGTGCGCTCGCCGGTCTGCCAGTCGTGCGCGCGACATGCCGTCGGCGCACCGCCGGGAGCACTCGCTCGAGATGCAGCTGCCGTTCCTGCGGCGAGTGCATCCGGAACTGCCTATCGTCCCGCTGCTCATCGGGTTCCAGCGGCGCGAAACGATCGAGGCGCTCGCCGACGCGATCGTCGGCGCGTTCGCCGGCCGCCGTGCGCTGCTCGTCGCCAGCACCGACCTGTCGCACTACTTCGATGCGAAGACCGCTGACGACGCTCGATGGCCGGGTGCGGGCATGCATGTCGCGGCCTTCGATCCCGACGGGCTGCTGGAGCTGTTCGAACAATATCCCGAGCACGATCGCGGCCGCTACGTCGCGTGCGGTGGCGGTGCGGCGATCGCGGTGATGAAGGCCGCGCGCGGGCTTGGCGCGACGGACGGCCGCGTGCTGAAGTACGCGCACTCCGGGGAAGTGTCCGGCGACTACGACGGCGTCGTCGGGTATTTGGCGGCCGCGTTCGGACAAGTTCGCCGATGCTCACTGACGTGCAGAGGCATGCGCTGATCGATCTGGCGCGGCGATCCGTCGTGGCGCGACCGTTACGGGATCCGGCGATGCCGGGCGCGCTCGGCGTGCCGCTGCCCGACGCGTCGGGCGTCTTCGTGACGATCAAGCGTCGCGGCGAGCTGCGCGGCTGCCTGGGCACGCTGCAGTGCCAGCGCGGGCCTCGGCCGGCGAGGTCGCGCGCTGCGCGGCGGACGCGGCCACTCGAGGATCCGCGATTTCCCCGGTCGACGCTCGACGAACTTCCAGACCTCTCGTCGAAGTGTCCGTGCTCGGTCCGCTCGAACGCATCGATCCGCGCAGATCCCGGACGCGATCGCGATCGGCCGTCACGGCCTTGTCGTCGGAACAGGGCATTCGTCGCGGCCTGCTGCTGCCGCAGGTCGCCACCGAGTGGGGCTGGACCGTCGAGTCAGTTTCTCCGCCAGACCTGCGTGAAGGCCGGCCTCGCCGCCCGACGCCTGGCAGCACGGTGCGAAGATGTCACGTTTCGAGGCCGAGGTGTTTGCGACTGACCCGATCGCGGCATTCACGGATTCCGGACTCCGCATTCAGCATTCAGCTTGCTTGCATGCCACGCCTCGGCGCGCACATGTCCATCGCGGGCGGACTGCCGCGCGCGGTCGATCGCGCGGAGGCGCTCGCGCTGCGAGGCGCTCCAGATCTTCACCAAGTCCGCCGGCCAGTGGCGCGCGCGCGAGTTGCCCGCCGATGAAGTGGCGCTGCTTCCGGCGGCGAGTCGAGGAAACAGGCATCACCCCGGTCGTCGCGCACAACAGCTATCTGATCAACGTGGCGTGCGGCGGCGCCCGGCACTGCGGTCGCAGTCGATTGCGGCGCTCGGTGAGGAACTGGATCGCGCGGAGCTGCTCGGGCTGGACGGACTGGTCATGCACCCGGGCTCGTACACGACCGGCAGCGAGGAAGGATGGCCTGCGTGCGATTGGCCGCGCGATCGCGGGTCTGCTGAAGGCGCGGCGCGCGCTACCGCGTGAAGGTGCTGCTCGAGCACACTGCCGGCCAGGGCACGAATCTCGGGTATCGCTTCGAGCATCTCGGCCGCGATACTGGAAGAAGTCGACTGGATCGCCGCGCGTCGGGGTGTGTCTCGACACCTGTCATCTTGCTCGACTGCCGGATACGACGTGTGCACGGACGAAGGATACGCCGCCACATTTCGCGACTTCGATCGGATCGTCGGCCTGGATCGCATCAAGGTGTTTCACCTGAACGATTCGAAGAAGCCGTGCGCCAGCCGCGTCGATCGTCACGAACACATCGGCAAGGGGTGTCTTGGGCTCGAACCGTTCCGGCGTTTGCTGAACGATCCGCGATTTGCGGATCTGCCCATGCTGCTCGAGACGCCGAAACTCGAAACCGCCGCGAGCAAACGGCGGAGCGACGTGGATCCGTGGGATGCGCGGAACCTTCGGACGCTTCGAAAGCTGATCCGGACGGTATAGTTAAGGACCATGCGAACACGCTCTCATCGTCGCGGTTGCGATCGCTGTCGCTGATGGCCGTCACCTCGCCCGCGCCGACGCCTGGGGCATCGAGGTGCACAAGTTCATCATGTCGCGAGCGATTGCGCTGCCTCCCAGCGAGATTCGTCCCTACTTCGAGAAGTACCAGGCGTCGATCGTCGAGCATGCTGGCGATCCCGATCTGTGGCGAACGGTGGGTGGGTCGAGGAGCCGCCGCGGCATTTCCTCGACATGGACGCGTATGGCCCATACCCGTTCAAGGAACTGCCGCACGACTACGACGAAGCGGTGAAGCGATACGGCGTAGAGTTCGTGCAGAAGAACGGCACGCTGCCGTGGCGCTCCGAGGAGATTTACCGGAAGCTCGTCGAGGCCTTTACCCAGAAGGCGACCGCTACTCGCGCGAAAACATCCGTCTGTTTTCGTCGGTGCTCGCGCACTATGTCGCCGACGCGCACCAGCCGTTTCACGCCGCGGTGAACTACGACGGCCAGCTGACAGGCCAATGGGGTGATGCATTCCCGATTCGAGACCGAGCTGTTCGAGCGGTACGGATCGAGGGTGCAAGTCTCTCCAGGCCTGTCTCTCCGGTGGGCAGCCCGCGGGAGTTCGTTTTCGCTGCGTTGACGGCCAGCTTTCCACTGGTCCAGCAGATGCTGGACGCCGACAAGGCCGCGGTGGCCGGTCGCGAGTTCTACGACGATGGCTATTTCGTCAGGTTCTTTGCGGCGTGAAGCCAATCATCGAGAAACGGCTGTCGGATTCGATCGCGGGCGTTGCGGCGGTGATTGCTGCCGCCTGGGTCGGACGCGGGCCGCCCGGCCGTACCGCGTGACGTCTCCACGTCGCCTCGTCCGGTTCGTCGCAAATAGACCTGTGCCTGGGCTTTGTTGAAGCAGCGGCGTTTCGTGGCACTCCGCTTGCACAGCTGAGCCTTGCCGCCTGCAAGGCGGTTGGAGGATTACCCATGCTGTGGACGATTGTCGTTCTCTTGCTGATTCTGTGGCTTCTCGGTTTCACGATGCACGTCGCAGGCGGTCTGATCCACATTCTGCTCGTCGTCGCGCTCGTCGTGATCGTGCTGCGGCTCCTGAGCGGCCGGCGGGTCTGAGGCTGTTCGACTGCCCGCAAGGGCACCAGGGATCTGAGCGGGTAGCATCGCGTTGGCGCCTCGCGGACGCGACGAGGATTATGGACGTGTACCTGGTGCCGGTCGGCCGCGATCGGTACGAGCTGTACTGCGAGGTGCCGGACGAGCCGGGAGCCGACGGAAGAAGCGCCGCCGTCGGGGTTCTTCAGGCGCATGAAGCAGCGGTTCAGCGCGATGCTCGCCGAGGCAGAGCGCGAACGGCGCACGGCGCCGATCACGGAGCAACCGCAGAGCGCGCTGGCAGCGCGACCAAGGCGCGCACACTGCGGTAGGTCGCGGAAAGCATCGCCGAGCAGCGGCTGCTGTGGCACCTCCGTCGGCAGAACGCAGCGCGTGCCTGTTCTTTCCCGACGACCTCGACGGGGGCCGCGCCATCACGCTTCTGCGCCGCCAGCTCGGACGCGACTTCGAGAAGCACCGGTTCTGGCTGATCGTCGACTCGCTCGGCTTCGTCGCATCCGGCGCGCTCTTCCTTCTCCCGGGTCCGAACATCGTCGCCTACTACTTCGCCTTCCGCATGGTCGGTCACTATCTCTCGCATGCGCGGCGCGCGCCAGGGGCTTGAACGCCGTGACTGGACGAGCGAGCCGAGCGCGCCGCTGTCCGAGCTGCGGCGTGCGATCGGCCTCGATGCCGAAGAACGCGAGCGCCGGGTGCACGACGTCGCCGGCTGCGCTGAAGCTCGAGCACCTGGTGAAGTTCTTCGAGCGGACCGCGATTCCTTCCTGACGTGATCACGAGCTGTCGTCTCCACCCGCCGAAGCACCGGTGGGGTGTCATATACTTCGGACCTTGAAACTCAGAGAGATCGCCGATCGTCTCGAGTGCCGCCTCGAAGGCGACGGCGAGATCGAGATCCATCGGGTCGCCGGCATCGAAGACGCCGGCCCGGGCGACCTCACGTTCTTCACCAACCCGAAGTACGCGCGCGAGCTGAGAACGACGACGGCGTCGGCGGTCATTCTGTCGGAGCGGGCCGAGGCGGCGCCGTGCGCGATGCTGCGGGTGCAGCCATCCGTATCTCGCGTTCGCGCAAGGCGGTCGAGCTGTTTGCCGTCGACGATCGTCCGCCTGCCGGGCATCCATCGGCTTGCTGATGTCGCGGCGACAGCGCGGCGTGGCGCCCGACGCCGTCTATCGGCGCCTTCACTGTCGATCGGCGACGGCGCGCACGTCGGCGCACGCACGATCGTGTATCCCCACGTGACGATCGGCGCGGCGCGCGCAGATTGGCGACGACTGCGTGATCCACGCGCACGTCTCGATCCGCGAGCGCGTGCGTACTCGGCAACCGCGTCGTCGTTCAGGACGGCGCGGTCATCGGCAGCGACGGCTTCGGCTTCGCGACGCGGCCGGACGGCACTCACCACAAGATCCCGCAGGTCGGCGGCGTCGTCATCGAAGACGACGTGGAGATTGGCGCGAACGCGGCGATCGATCGGCCGGCGGTCGGCGAGACGCGGATCGGCGCCGGATCGAAGATCGACAACCTCGTGCAGGTCGCGCACGGCGTGACGATCGGGCGCAACGTGCTGCTGGCCGCGCAGGTCGGCATCGCCGGGCAGCACGACGATCGAGGATGACGTGACGCTCGCGGGCCAGGTTGGCGTCGCCGGGCACATCACGATCGGCAAGGGAACGATCGCGACGGCGCAGACCGGGATCCCCAACTCGGTCGAAGCCGGCTCGTTCATCTCCGGCTATCCCGCCATCCGCAACCGCGACTGGCTGAAGTCGTCGGCGGTGTTCCGCAAGCTGCCGGAGCTGCGGAAGGCCATCGCCGACCTCGAGCGCGCGACTCGCCGAAGCTCGAAGCGCCGCCTGAAATACGCCGGAGCCCGCGCGGCCTTCGGTCCGTGCCATAATCGATGGCTGCCCGAATACGCCCGGCCATTACTCATGTCGACACGCTTTGCTCCGTCCGCTGAGCCGCGCTGGTGCTGTCGCTGCGTGGCGCTCTCGGCGCTGAACCCTCCCAGCGCGTGCGGCGACGCGCCCCACGCGCCTCGACTACACGATGACGACGCTCGCCAACGGCATGCAGGTGGTCTTGCTCGAGGATCACTCGACGCCGATCGTGCACGCCGAGATCTGGTATCACGTCGGGTCGAAGAACGAGAAGCCGGGCCGGACCGGCTTCGCCCACCTCTTCGAGCACATGATGTTCAAGGGCTCGAAGAACGTCGAGCCCGAGGGGCATCCGTCGTGGATCTCCAGCATCGGCGGGCAGAGCAACGCCTACACGACCGAGGACGCGACGGTGTTCTGGGAGACGGTGCCGGCGCAGTACCTGCCGCTGGTGCTGTGGCTCGAGGCGGATCGCCTGGCGTCGCTGCGCATCGACGAGGACGTCTTCAAGACCGAGCGCGAGGTCGTCAAGGAAGAGCGCCGGATGCGCATCGAGAACCAGCCCTACGGCCGGCTGAACGAGATCATCTACGACCAGGCGTTCACCGTTCATCCGTACAAGCACCCGACGATCGGCAGCATGAAGGACCTCGAGGCGGCGTCGATCAACGACGTCCGCGACTTCTTCCGGACCTACTACGTGCCCAACAACGCGACGCTGGTGCTGGTCGGCGATTTCGACACGAAGGAAGCGCTGGATCTGGTCACGAAGTACCTCGGGCGCGTGCCGAAGTCGGAGCGGCCCGGTGCCGCGCGACATTCCCAAGGAGCCGCCGCAGACCAAGGAACGCCGCGTCACGGCTCGAGGAGTCCTGGCCGCTGCCGGCGGTCGTCGTCGCGCACCACATCACCTTCGACGGCGACCCGGATTCGTATCCGCTGCACATCGCGTCGAAGGTGCTGTCCGACGGGCAGAGCTCGCGGATCTACCGCAAGCTCGTCTACGAGAAGCAGATCGCGCTCGCCGCGTTCGGCGGCGGCAACATCATCGAGGATCCCAACCTGTTCTACGCGGTCGCGATCGTGCAGCCGGGCCACACGCCGCAGGAGGCGATCGACGCGCTCATCGCCGAGCTCGATCGGCTCCGGAACGAGCCGATCACGCCAGGCCGAGCTGCAGCAGGCGAAGAACCAGTTCGCGCGCGACTACATCTTCAGCCGCGAGTCGAACAAGGACAAGGCGATGCAGCTCGGGCACGCGGTCGTCATCCACAACGACATCAAGACCGCCGACGGCGAGTTCGACATCTTCATGAACATCACGCCGGCCGACGTGCAGCGCGTGGCGCGGAAGTACTTCACGCCCGGAGAACCGGCTGGTGATGACGATCATGCCGAAGGGCGCCACGGGCGGCGGGGAGCCGCGCTGATGCGGCGCTCGCGCGGCGATGGCTGTCGCTTCGCGCTGGCGCTGGCGATGGCGCGGCTCCGCGTCCGCACAGGTCCAGGACTGGCCGACCGAGCGGCCGCCGCGGCCGCTGCCGGCGCGGCAGTCGAGTTTCCGCCGTATCAGATCCGCACGCTCGCGAACGGCCTGCAGGTGATCGCCGTGTCGCACCACGAGCAGCCGGCGGTCAGCCTGCGGCTGCTCGTCCGCGCCGGCGGGGCGCAGGATCCGGCCGACAAGCCGGGCGTCGCGTACCTCGCGGCGTCGCTCCTCGATCAGGGAACCACGACCAAGAACGCCGAGCAGATCGCCACGACGATCGACTCGATCGGCGGCGCGCATCGGCGCCGGCGCCGGCAGCGACATCACCTTCATCAACGCGGTCGTGATGAAGGACAGCCTGGGCGTTCGCGCTCGATCTCGTGTCCGACCTCGCGCGCCATCCGGCGTTCGCCCCCGAGGAAATCGAGCGGCAGCGTCAGCAGATCCTGTCGGGCCTGAAGGTCAGCTACGACGATCCCGACTATCTCGCCGGCGTGGTCTTCGATCGGCTGGTCTACGGGTTTCATCCGTACGGCAAGCCCGGATTCCGGTACGCCGGACTCGATTGCGGCCATCACGCGCGAGGATCTCCTGGCGTTCCACAAGCGCTGGTTCGGCGCCAACAACGCGATCCTGGCGATCGTCGGCGACGTGACGCCCGAGGAGGCGTTGCCGGGCGCCGAGCGCGCGTTCGGCTCGTGGGAACGCGTCGAGCTGCCGGCGGTCAAGGCGGAGGAGCCGCCGCCGCCCACCCGGCGCGGTCGTGATCGTCGATCGCCGGGCGCGGTGCAGACCGAGATTCGCGTCGGCAACATCGTCGCTGCCGCGGCGACATCCCGACTACCTGGCGCTCGACATCGCGATGAAGATTCTCGGCGGCGAGGGCGGCAACCGCCTGCACCGCGTGCTGCGATCCGAGCGCGGCCTCACCTACGGCGCGTCGGCCGATCTCAACGCGCTCAAGGAGGCCGGCGACATCGTTGCCGAGACCGACACGCGGTCGGAGACGACGGCCGAGGCGCTGCGGTCTGATCGTCGACGAGATCGTGAAGCTGCAGCGGCAGCGCGTGCAGCAGCGCGAGCTGTCGGACGCGCAGGAGTATCTGACCGGCAGCTTCCCGCTGACCATCGAGACGCCGAGCGCGATCGCGCTGCAGGTCCTGAACGCCGTGTTCTACGGGCTCGACCTCAACGAGCTGCAGACGTATCGCGAGCGCGTCAACGCGATCACCGTCGACGACATCCAGCGCGTCGCGCAGCAGTATCTGCATCCCGACAAGCTGTCCATCGTCCTCGTCGGCGACGCGTCGGTGTTCGCGAAGCAGCTGTCGGGCGTCGGCTTCGACCAGGTCGAGCGGATCCCGATTGCTGAACTGGATCTCGCGTCGCCGGACCTCGAGCGTCACGCCGCACCGCGGCCCGGTCGCGTCTCGAGCCCGTCGTGTTCCATCAGCGGGCCGTGGACAGTCCGCCACGACAGGCGGTCGAGAATGGTGCGACGCGCGCTGATCAGCAGGGCCGTCGCGGCGAAGGGCGGACTGAACCTGCTGCGCTCGATACAGACCGTCCGCGCCGAGTCTGTCGCGACGGTCCAGTCGGAGGGCATGACCACCGATCTGCCCAGCACGACGACGCATTCGCTACCCGGGTCGTTCAGGATCGACGCGACGACGCCGGCCGGGCCGGCTGGTGCAGGTGTTCAACGCGGGCAGATACTGGGTCAGGACCGCAGCGGCATCCACGACGCGCCCGAGAGTATGGCGTGCGGTGATCCGCGGAAACGTTCAGCGCGACACCGATTCCGCTGCTCCTGGCGCTGCATCGACGGCAAGGTGACGCGCCGCCGTCAGCGAATCGCCGAAGACGGCCGCACGATGCCGACCCTCGAGGTCGCGCTGCCGGCAGCTCGCCGCTGACGCTCGTCTTCGATCCGGCGACGGCGCTGTCTGGCAAGGACGAGCTATCGCGCTCGGCGGCTCGCCCGGCGACATCAACGTCGAAGAGATCTACTCGGACTACCGCGACGTCACGGTCTGAAGGTGGCCTTCGCGACCGACGTGCGGCGCGATGGCGCGCCCACCGTGCACCGGACCCTCCGAACCTTCGAGTTCAACGTCCCGGTCGATCCTGCGCTCTTCGCCAAGCCAAGCTGATCGCCCGTGCGCGTGATGATCTCGTGCGGCGAGCCGTCGGGCGATCTCTATGCCGGTGCGCTCGCGACCGAGATCCGTCCGCCTCGATCCCGCGACGACAATCGTCGGCCTCGGCGGCGCCGTGCCTCGAGCGGCGCCGGCGCAGCGCTCACGGCGGACTTCAGCGGCATGTCGGTCACCGGCCTTCTCGAGGTCGCCCGCGTGCTGCCGCGCACGTACGCGACCTATCGCACGCTGGTGCGCGCAGGCGAAGGCCGAATCGTCCCGGACGTCTTCGTCGCGATCGATTTTCCCGATTTCAACTTCCGGCTGGCGCGTGCGGTCCGCAAGCTCGGCGTCCCGGTCGTCTACTACATCAGCCCGCAGCTGTGGGCCTGGCGCCGCGGCCGGATGAAGACGATGCGGCGAGATCGCCGATCGGGTGCTGGTGATCTTCCCGTTCGAGGAAGCCATCTACGAGAGGCCGGCGTTCCCGGTGCAGTGGGTCGGACATCCGCTGCTCGATGTGCGCCCGCCGCCGCAGCCGCGCGACGCGTTCCTGAGAAGTCTGGAGCTTGACCCTCAGCGCCCAGTCGTGGCGCTGCTGCCGGGCAGCCGCCGCAACGAAGCTGCACGCGATCCTGCCCGACTCGTCCGCGCGGCGGCGCTGGTCCGCGAGCGGCTTCCCGGACGTCCAGTTCGTCGTCGCGCGGGCGCCGCATCTGGACGACGTGTTGTTCGCGCCGCTCGAGCGCCTGCCTGGTGACTGCCGTGATCGTCGAGGGGCATGCGGACGAGGTGCTGGCAGCCGCGGACGTGGCGCTTCGTCGCGTCCGGCACCGTGACGGTGCAGGCGGCGCTGCACGAGTGTCCGATGGTCGTCGTGTACCGTCTGTCGCCGCTGACCTACCGCCTCGGCAAGCCATTCGTGCAGGTCGACACGTACGCGATGGCGAATCTCGTGGCCGGCCGCCGCGTCGTCCCCGAACTGATGCAGGACGACTTCACGCCCGGAGCGTGTCGCCGCCGAAGCGCTGCGAGTGCTGACCGATCCCGCGCATGCGGCGGCCGTGCGGCGCGATCTGCACGAGGTGCGCGGACGGCTCGGCGCGCCCGGCGCGAGCCGCCGCGCCGCCGAAGCGGTCATCGAGATCGCGCCGGCATCAGCCACCAGCGCGACTCGACGGCTCGCGGCTACGCGGCTCGCGACTCGACGACTAGCGCCTCGTCGAGCTCGCGACTCGCGATTCGCGTCTCGCGTGCATCTGTGTCTCGCGGCTGTTTTGCCCGCGTCTCGCGGCTCGGTCTCGCGACTCGCTGTGGCCTGAGATTCATCGAGCCGCTGCGGCTGCGAGACCTTCGAGTACACTGCTCAGATGCGCCGATTCATTGTTGTCCTCGTGTTGTTGCTGTGTGCGCGCGAGCTGCGCGCGACCGTGCTGCTGCCCGCCGAGTTCCGTGAGATCGTCGCCGGCTCGCAGATCATCGTCTACGGCCGTGTCGCATCGGTGCGCGCCGAATGGTCCGACGATCGCAGCCGCATCGACACGGTCGTCACCGTGACGGCCGGGTCCTATCTGAAAGGCGGGCCCGGCGGACACCGTGACGTTCCGCGTGCCCGGCGGGCAAATCGGCCGCTACCGAAATGTGATGGTTGGCGCGCCGCAGTTTCAGGCCGGCGACGAGGCGGTCCTGTTCCTGAGCGCGTCCGGCCCGTCGATTGCCCACATCTTCGGTCTGAGCCAGGGCGCTGTTCCGCGTGAGGGTGGACGCGCGAACCGGCCAGCGGCTCGTGGTGCCGCCGGTGCTGATGTCCGACAGCGGACGCAGGTGTCGTACCATCGTGCGCGGCGATTCGACGCGCCGGCAGCTGTCGCTCGATGAGTTCGCCGCGACCGTGCGACAGGCGTGTCTCGCCGGGAGCCGCCCAGATGAAGCGCCGCGTGCCGACGCTATTCATCACGGCGCTGATCCTCGCCGCGTTCTCGGTCCCCGCCGCTCGCGTATCTGAAGCTGGGCACGAAGGTCGGCACCCGCACCGTCACGCTCAAGTGGGCGCAGCATGCCGATCCGCTACTTCGTGACCGATCGCGGCACGACCGGCGTCACCTCAACGCAGTTCAACAGGCGGTGCGTCGCCGCGTTCAACACGTGGGACGCCGTGCCGACCGCGCAGACGTCCTCGCAGTTCGTCGGGTTTCACGCTGGCGAGCCCGCATCGAGGCGACGCAACGGTGATCGGCTTCCAGAACCGGCCGGACCTCGATCGCACCCTCGGCGCGACAACTTCATGATCGACACCACCACCGGCGAGATCGTCGAGTCGGACATCTTCTTCAACTCGGCGTTTCCCTGGTCCGTCGCCGCCGCAGGGCGAGACCGGCCTGTTCGACCTCCAGTCGATCGCGCTGCACGAGATCGGCCATCTGCACGGGCTGGCGCATTCGGCGATGGGAGAGACGGAGCTGCGGTCCGGAGGCCGCCGCGTGATCGCGGCGGAAGCGGTGATGTTCCCGATTGCATTCTCGGCCGGCAGCATCCTCGGCCGCACGCTGAAAGCGGACGACATCGCCGGCATCGCCGACATCTATCCGGCACGAGCTACACGCAGAACACCGGCAGCATCAGCGGCAAGGTGACGAAGAGCGGCAAGGGCGTGCTCGGCGCGCACGTCGTCGCATTCGACACCGCGAACCGCAGACGCTCGTCGGGCGGCTTTTCGCTGAGCGACGACGGCAGCTTCGTGATCGCCGGCCTCGATCCGGGCCCGCACATCCTCCGCGCCGAGCCGCTGGACGATGGCGGACATCGAGAGCTTCTTCGACGCGACGCTCGAACATCGACATCAATTTCCGGCCGCAGTTCTACGACAAGATCGTCGTCGTGCCCAAAGGCGGCGGCACATCCGGCGTCGAGCTCAAAGTGGTGGCGAAGTGATCGCGCCGCGCCGCGATCGTGCGCGGCCCGGCCGGTGCCGCGCTCACCTGCCGATCGCCTGGTGCGGCGTGCCCTCATGCCGGCCAGGGCACAGGTCTACATCGGTCACGACATCCCGCGCGGCGGGTCAGCTGGAAATCAGCGGCGGCGTCGTCTGGTCGGCCGGATACGACCTCGGAACGGCGCCCAGCGAATGAGACGCGTAACTCCCGGGACGGGCACCGGGCCGTTCGTGCTGTTCACAGACCGACTCACGCACCGATGCCTCGGCGGGCCTGCAGGGCAAGTTCGGCGTTTATCTCGCGCGTTCGTTGTCTGTGGAAGGGGGCGTGTTCGTGTCGCGTCCCGAGCTATCCACGGCGTTGACTGGAGATGCCGAATCGGCGCCCGACCTGACGGCGACGGAAACGCTGACGCGGATGATTGTTGACGGATCGGTCCTGTTTCATTTCACGGCGCATCGTTTGCGGGCGGCAAGGGGGTTCCCTTCGTGGCTGCGGCGGCGGCGGTTACCTGCGCGATGCCGCATGAGAAGAACGAAGTGTCGAGACCGGGCCACGAGTTTCACGTCGGCTGGCGGCGTGCATTTCTGGTTCGGGCAAGGGAAGCACCGCGTCGGCGTCCGCGCCGACGTCGGCATTTCGATCGCAGCGGCGGCGCTGACGCTGACCGACACGAGCGCACACGGTCCCGACGGTTGCCGGATCGATCGCCTATCTTTTCTAATTGGCGCGACCCGCGATTCGCGAGTTCGCGAGTCGCGAGTCGCGAGTCGTCAAATCACAATCGGCAATCGCAATTCGGCACTGCGAGCCGCCGATCGCGAGCCGCGAGCCGCTGAACCGCGAGTCGCGAGCCGCGTCAGATCTGCGTCTTGAGCGCGGGGTCGTCTGTCGAGGAGTCTCCCCTCCGGCAACGGTTCATCGTAGCGTCGCGGCGTGTCGTGTCCACGCTGGTGGCCGTTGACGATGTCCTCGCCTTCGTCGTCCTGCCGCTGTTTCCTTGTTCGCCGCTCGGTTCGGCGTATCGTTGTCAGTCATCGGTGACCTCCGCGGACTGGGTCGCAATCCGCGTACCCGCCGGCTCGCGGAACCGCGTGACTTGCGGTACAGTCGAGCCGTGAGCGAATCTGGCCGAGCGCCGCGCGATTCAGTTCCGCGACACACATTTTCGCGCGGGGCACCCAGCCGATTCTTCGGGGCTTCTCCCTCGACATCGCCTCAGGCGATACGCTCGCGCTGGTTGGCCGAAGCGGCGCCGGGAAGAGCACGATCCTCAAGCTGATCAACCGGCTTCTTCTCCCGGACTCCGGCGACGTGCTCGTGGAATCGCGCAGCACCGGTGAATGGGACCCGTTCGAGCTCCGGCGCCGGGCGGGCTACGTCATGCAGGAAGTCGGGCTGTTTCCACACCTGAGCGTCGCCGAGAACATCGCCACGGTGCCGCGCCTGCTCGGCTGGGACGATCGGCGGATTGCGCTCGCGAGTCGAGCGAGCTGCTCGAGTCTGGTCGGACTCGACGCGGCTCGAGTTTTGCCGCGCGCCGTCCCGACCAGCTCTCCGGCGGGCAGCGGCAGCGCGTCGGCGTAGCACGCGCGCTCGCGGCCGACCCGCCGATTCTGCTGATGGACGAGCCCTTCGGCGCGCTCGATCCGGTGACGCGGGCCGAGATCCATCAGCGAGTTCCGCCGCATCCAGCAGCGCGTGCGCAAAACCGTCGTGATCGTGACGCACGACATGGCGGAGGCGTTCGCGCTGGCCACACATGTCGGCGTGTCTGGCGGAGGGCGTGCTTGCGGCTGTGGGCGAGCCGTCGCTGTGGTCGCACGGTCGACCGACCCGCGCGTCCGGCCGTTGCTCGAGCCGCTGCTCGAGGCGACGGCCGTGCTGGACACCGCGCGATGAGCCTGGTGCAGTTCTGGCGCGCGCACGCCGCGAGTTCGTCGACGCTGCTCGGGCAGCACGTGCTGCTCGTCGGCGGCTCGACGCTCGTCGGCGATCCTCGTCGGCGTGCCGATCGGCATCCTCGCCGCGCGCCGGCCGCGCCTGGGCGCGCCGATCGTCTGGCTCGCCAACGTCGTCCAGACGATTCCCAGCCTCGCGATGTTCGGCTTCCTGCTGCCGCTGCCCTTCGTCGGCGGTCTCGGCGCGCGCGTCGCGATCATCGTGCTGATTCTCTACGCGCTGCTGCCGATCGTCCGCACGACGACCGCGGGGCTTCGCTCGGTCGATCCCGTGCTCGTCGAAGCCGGCACGGCGCTGGGCATGACGCCCGGGCAGCTGCTGCGTCAGGTCGAGCTGCCGCTCGCGCTGCCGTCGATCGTGGCAGGGATCCGCGTGGCGGCGGTGATCGGCGTCGGCACCGCGACGATTGCCGCCGCGGTCGGCGCCGGCGGCCTCGGCGAATACATCTTCCGCGGCCTGTCGATGGTCGATCGACCGTCATCCTCGCCGGCGCGGTCCCCGCGGCGCTGCTGGCGCTGACGATCGACGGCGTGCTGACGCTCGTCGAACGCGGGTCTGAAGGATTTCAGCGGCGCGCGGTCGTCGAGGTCTGCCAGGCCGTGGCGATCGCTGATGCTGATCGTCATCGCCGGCGCCGACGGCGGCCCTCGCGCTTGACCGCGCGCCGAGGGGCAGACAGCGATTCGCATCGGCTCGAAGAACTTCACCGAGCAGATCATTCTTGGCGAGATCCTCGCCCAGACGATCGAGACGCGCACGTCGCTTGCAGGTCGAACGCCGGCTGAACCTCGGCGGCACGTTCATCTGCGATCGCGCTGTGCGCTCCGGGGACATCGACGCCTACGTCGAGTACTCGGGCACGGCGCAGACGGCGGTCTTCCATCAGCCGGTCGACACCGACGCGCGACGCGTGCTTCGACGCCGTCAAAGAGCGATACGCCGCCGCCGGGCCTGACGCTGCTGGATCCGCTCGGTTTCGAGAACACGTTCGCGATGCTGGTTCGCGGCGACGACGGCCAGCCGTCTCGGACGTGCGCACGCTGTCGCAGGCGGCATCGTTCGCATCCTCATGGCGGGCCGGCGTTCGGCTACGAGTTCCTGCAGCGTGCAGACGGCTATCCCGGGCTGGCCCGAACCTACGGGCTGCATTTCACGCGGCCGCCGACAGCGATGGACCTGTCGCTCATCTATCGCGCGCTGGCCGAGGGGCAGGTGGATTTGATCGCCGGCGACGCGACCAGCGGGCTCATCGACGCCTACGGTTTCGCGATGCTCGAGGACGATCGCCACTATTTCCCGCCCTACGACGCCGGCCGTCGTCGCGCGCTCAGCGACGCTGCTGGCGCATCCCGAGGTGAGAGAGGCGCTCGCCAGCCTGGCCGGCCGGATCACCATCGCCGACATGCGGCGCATGAACCGGGCGGTCGACGCCGATCATCGAGATCCGGCAGAGGTCGCGCGCGCATTTCTAAACGCGGGGCACTAGAATCGGCTGCTGACTGTCGCGCGAGCCGCAGCCGCCGAGCCGCGAGTCGCGAACCGCGAACCGCGAGCCGCGAGCCGCCCGTCCGCTTGCACTCGCCGCGTCCAGTAGAGGATGATCAGGGATGGCCTCTCAGAATTCGTTCAATACACGCACCCGGCTGTCAGGCGGCGGATCCGCCTTCGATATCTTCAGCCTGCCCGCGCTCGAGCGGGCCGGCTACGGTGGGGTCGCGCGGCTGCCGTATTCGCTGAAGATCCTGCTCGAGAACCTGCTGCGCCGCGAGGACGGACGGTTCGTCGACGCCGAGGACATCCAGGCGCTGGCCGGCTGGGACGTCACGTCGGGCACCCAGAAGGAGATTGCGTTCACGCCCGCGCGGGTGCTGCTGCAGGACTTCACCGGCGTGCCGGCGGTCGTCGATCTCGCGGCCATGCGCGACGGCATCGTCCGGCTCGGCGGCGATCCGAAGAAGGTCAATCCGCTGCAGCCGGTGGAGCTCGTGATCGATCACTCCGTCCAGGTCGATCACTACGCCGAGCGCAATGCCGCCGATCTCAACGCCGCGCTCGAGTTCGGCCGCAACAGCGAGCGCTACACGTTCCTGCGCTGGGGCCAGGAGGCGTTTGAGAATTTCCGCGTCGTGCCGCCCGACACCGGCATCGTCCACCAGGTCAATCTCGAGTACCTCGCGCGCGTGATCTTCAAGGAGTCGTCGGGCGGATCGGTCGCTCGCGTATCCCGACACGCTCGTCGGCACCGACTCCCACACGACGATGGTCAATGGTCTGGGGGTCGTCGGATGGGGCGTCGGCGGCATCGAGGCCGAGGCCGCGATGCTCGGGCAGCCGATCTCGATGCTGATTCCGGAGGTCGTCGGGTTCCGGCTCGTCGACCGCCTGCCGGAAGGGGCGACCGCGACCGACCTCGTGCTGACGATCACGGAGCGGCTGCGCAAGTTCGGCGTCGTCGGCAAGTTCGTCGAGTTCTACGGACCGGGCCTCGAGTTCCTGACCATCGCCGATCGCGCGACGCTCGGCAACATGTCGCCCGAGTACGGCGCGACGATTGCGATCTGCCCGATCGACGAGATGACGCTCGACTACCTGCGCCTGACCGGCCGCGACGAATCGCACGTGCAGCTGGTCGAGGCGTACGCGAAGGAGCAGGGCCTCTTCCGCACAGCGCACTCGCCCGATCCGGTCTACACCGCGACGCTCGAGCTCGATCTCTCGACGGTCGAGCCGAGCCTTGCAGGACCCGAAGCGGCCGCAGGATCGCGTGTCGCTGCGCCAGTCGAAGTTCAAGTTCCAGCAGGCGCTCGAGATGATGCTGACCGAGCGCAAGCCGAAGCCCGCGCCGGAGAAGCCGGGCGAGATCGGATCGCCCGCCGCGGCAAGCGGCCTCAGCGGCCGTCGCTGCCGCAACCGACGTCGTTCCCGGCATGGAGGGGCTCGATCACGGCTCGGTCGTCGTCGCCGCGATCACGAGCTGCACGAACACGTCGAACCCGAGCGTGATGATCGGCGCCGGCCTGCTCGCGCGCAACGCCGTCAAGCGCGGGCTGAAGGTGAAGCCCTGGGTGAAGACGAGCCTCGCGCCCGGCTCGCTGGTCGTCACCGAGTATTACAAGGCGGCCGGGCTGCTCGAGTATCTCGCCGAGCTCGGCTTCAACATCGTCGGCTACGGCTGCACCACGTGCATCGGCAACAGCGGCCCGCTGCCGGAACCGGTGTCGAGCATCGTCAAGGACAGGAACCTCATCGTCGCCTCGGTGCTGAGCGGCAACCGGAATTTCGAGGGACGCATCCAGTCGCAGGTGCGCGCCAACTACCTGGCGTCGCCGCCGCTCGTCGTGGCGTACGCGCTCGCCGGGAAGATGCAGATCGACCTGACGACGGAACCGCTCGGCACGGATCGCGACGGCCAGCCGGTCTTTCTGAAGGACATCTGGCCGACCGAGCGCGAAATCCAGGAGACGATGCTGAAGGCGGTGAAGTCGGAGATGTTCCGGACCAAGTACGCGCACGTGTTCGACGGCGACGACCGATGGCGATCGCTGCCGAGCCCGACGGGCGAGCGGTTCGAGTGGGACGACGACTCGACCTACATCCGCAACCCGCCGTTCTTCGAAGGGCTGACGCTCGAGCCGATCGCCGCCGTCCGACATCGTGGGCGCCCGTGCGCTGGCGGTGCTCGGCGACAGCGTGACCACCGATCACATCTCGCCGGCGGGATCGATTCCGGCCGACAGCCCGGCGGGGAAGTATCTGATTGCGAAGGGCGTGAAGCCGGCAGACTTCAACTCGTACGGCGCGCGCCGCGGCAATCACGAAGTGATGATGCGCGGCACCTTCGCGAACATCCGCCTGCGCAATCAGCTCGCGCCGGGCACCGAAGGCGGGTGGACGACGCTGCTGCCGGATGGCGAGGTGATGACGATCTACGACGCTTCCGTCCGGTATCGCGGCGCGGGCGTGCCGCTCATGGTCATCGCCGGCAAGGAATACGGTTCCGGCTCGTCGCGCGACTGGGCGGCGAAGGGCACGCTGCTGCTCGGCGTCAAGGCGGTGCTCGCCGAGAGCTTCGAGCGAATCCACCGCAGCAATCTGGTGAACATGGGCGTGCTGCCGCTCGAGTTCCGCGCCGGCGAGAATGCCGCGTCGCTCAAGCTCACCGGCCGCGAACGATTCGACGTGCTGGGGATGGGCGGCGCAACGCTCAAGCCGCGCGGCGACGTCACCGTCCGCGTCACCTGCGCGGACGGCACGATTCAGGAGATCACCGCCATGGCGCGCATCGACACGCCCGAAGAGCTCGTCGCGTTCCGCAACGGCGGGATCCTGCCGTACGTCGCTGCGGCAGTTGGTGAAGAACTGACGGCCTATAATGCGCGATGCTGATCGCGCCACGCGACGTTGTGCGGCTCTCCTCGACTATCGTCAAGGCTGAGGCGGCGGCTGCAGGTTTCGACCTCTGCGGCATCGCGTCCAGTCGCGGACTTTCCCGAACTCGGATTCTTGCGCGACTGGCTCGCGCAAGGCTATGCGGGCGAGATGCAGTACATGCATCGGACGGCGGAGCGGCGCGCCGACGTCCGTGCACGTGATGCCGTCGGCGCAGTCGGTCATCTCGCTCGGCGTCGTCTACAACACCGATCGGCCGTATTCCAGTCAGAATACCGATCCCTCACGCGCGGCGATCGCGCGATACGCCTGGGGAGACGACTATCACACGGTTATCGAGGATCGCCTCGAGCGGCTGGTGCGAGCGTCTTCGAGACGTTGCCGGGGAGGCCTTCGAGGCGCGCGCCTACGTCGACACGGGGCCCGTTCAGGAACGCGCCTACGCGCAGCAGGCGGGCCTTGGCTGGATCGGCAAGAACACCTGTTTGATCAATGAGGACCTGGGGTCGTGGATATTCCTTTGCGAGATCATCTGCAGCCTTCCGCTACAGCCTGATTCCCCGGCGTTCGACCAGTGCGGCAGCTGCGCGCGATGTCTCGACGCCTGTCCCACAGGGGCGCTCGTCGGGGCAGGTGTGCTCGATTCGACACGCTGCCTCTCGTATCTCACGATCGAGCTGAAGGGCGCTGTTCCGGAGCGAACTTCGCGGCGCCGTCGGTCATCATGCGTACGGCTGCGACATCTGCCAGGAGGTCTGTCCGTGGAATATCTCCCCAGGCACCGGCAAGACGTGCGAACCCGAATGGCAGCCTCGCCCAGGCCTTGATGATGCGCGGTTGCTCGATTTATGGAATCGATCAGACGATGAGCTGCGCGCGCTGTTGAAGGGCAGCGCGATGAAACGCGCTGGCGTGAAAAGGCTTCGTCGTAATCTGGCCGTCGCGATAGGTAACAGTGGGAACTCCGCCGCCGCGGTTGCGCTCACGGGCAGCCGCGAGCCAACTGCCGGCGATCCACTCGTCGTTGAGCATGTCGCGTGGGCGGTCGAGAAACTCCGTGGCTAAGAAAGATGGCCACCGTCCACCCCTCGTCAATTCTTCGTGCGCAGGACGATGAAGCGAGGCGAGAGGAGATGGAGCGCTTCGTGGCGGACCTGAAGAAGCTGGCGGGCGCGCCGCCTCGCATCAAACCCTGAGATCGCGAGAGAATAGGATCATGTCGGAACGATTTGAGCCTACCCTGCTGCTGTCGATGCCACAGCTGCAGGATCCGAACTTCGCCAAGACGGTGGTGCTGTTGTGCGACTTCGTGCCGGAAGGCGCATTCGGCCTCGTTCTGAACCGACCCACCGACGAAGCGGCGACCGGTATGGTCCGGCTGGAGCCGCCAGTCGAGAACGGGAATGATCTCCGGCTTCACACGGGCGGCCCTGTTGAGCCCGACAGAGGTTGGATTCTGAGCGGCGAGAAGCCGATCGACGTGGAGCACCGGACCATTGTGCCGGGCCTGTTTCTCTCGACATCGCCGATCCTGCTTCGCCGTGTCCTGGAAACACGACCCGCGCCTCGCGCACTCGTGCTGGCGGGCTACGCGGGGTGGGGCCCGGGACAGCTCGACGAGGAGCTGTCGCAGTCCGCATGGCTGATGTGTGACGTGGATCTGGATCTGGTCTTCGACACCGAGCCCGCACGCATGTGGGAAGCAGCGATCCGGCGATTGGGAGCCGATCCGTCAGCGTTGCAGATGAGCCACGGCGTCCATTAAGGGGTTCTACGCGGTTCTATTTGCGCAGCACTTCCGCGAAGAAGTCGGTTGCGCGCGGATCCTTCGACTGACCCAGCCAGAACATTGCCTGTTTGCGAACCTCTGGATTCGTGTTCGTACGCGCCACCTTGATCAGGAGTGGCACTCCTTCATCCTTTGGCAGCTGGCTGAGCGCGAAGACCGCTTTCTTCTTCACTTCGGTATCCGGATCCTGATCGATGCGGTCGGTGATCGCGGCAGAGGCCTTCGCACCGGCTTTCTGCCCGAGCCAGAACAGCGCTTCACTTCGAATGCGCGGTTCCGCATCGTTGCGCGCGATTGCGATCAGCGCGTCGACTGCCTGCGGAACCTTACTCTGCGTCACACCAAAAACTGCGCCTTTCCGCACCTCGACGCTGGGGTCGTCCCGAAGCACGCGCTGCAGGATCTCGAATCCTCGTTGCCCGCGGGAGTTGCCGAGCCAGAACGTGACTTTCTTGCGCACGCTCTCCGGCTGGTTTCGACTGACGAGACGCTCGAGCGACGCGTCGGCCGCGGGATCGCCGTGCATTGCGATCGCCGATATGGCGCCGTCCGTGACGCGATTCTTGACATCTCCCTGCGTGACCGCGAACGATTCGAGCAGCGCGATGCTGTCGGACGGCCGCACGTTGTCCAGCCAGCGCACGGGCCGGCCACCGGCGTCGAGCTGACAGTCCTCGGAGAACACGCGGATGCGTTCGACTGCTCGCTCCGCGATGCGGAACAGAACGATCATCTGATCGGAGCCTTCCAGCTTGATGACACCGGCCGGCGACGGCGCCTGCGCTCGTGATGACAGGGTCGTGCCCGAGGAGTTCTCGAGCCGGCACAGGCCGCAGCACCCCGATACGTTGGCGGCCGTGCCGTCGACGAATGACGTGCCGGAATCGAAGCAGCACATGACCCGCTCGCCGTCGGCAACCGGCACGGAGTAGCCAATCCACCCGACGTCGGGCGCGGAGCTGACCAGCGACCGGAAGGACTGGGCGAACGGGGTGCCAGCCGGCTGACGCGTGACGGTTCCGTTCTGGATCCGCGGCTGCTGCGCACTGACGACGGCGCCCAGAGCCACCGCCATGCCGAGTCCTGACGCGATCAGTTTGAACGGCGTCGACATGTGCGCCTCTACTTTCCGTTGAGCAGTTCCATCATGTACTGCATGACGGCCGGATCCTTTGATCCCATCACCGAGAGCTTCGATACGATCTCTTTCTTCATCGCCGGATCCTGCTCCTTGCGGGCGAGATCGACGAGCGCGGTCGCGTTGCTCTGGACGAAGAGCCCGTTGATGACCGTGCGGCGAATCTCCGGATCCTTGTCCGTGCTGTAGATCTGAACCAGCGCGTCCCCGGTCTTCTTCGAGCCCATGACGCCGAGGTTGCGAATCGCCGTGCGGCGAAGCTCCGGGTTCTTTTCAGTCTTCGCCAGCTCGATCAGCCGGTCGGCGTCTCCGCCGACGAACATCGCCTGGATGATGCGCTTCTTCACATCGATCGAGCTTTCCTTCTGATAGAGCTGCCACAACGCATCGTGCGCGCCCATCACGCCCAGCTGCTGGACGGCTTCGGCGCGCAACTCGGCGTTCTGTTCGGTCTGCGCGGCGGTCAAAAGCCGATCGCGTTCGCCTGCCACCATGAAGGCCCGCAGGATGCGGCGCTTGACGTCGACGTCCGTTGTTGCGGCGTAGATCTCGGCCAACGTCGCGCGGCTCTCCCGCCCTCCCTGCGTGCCCAGGTAATCGATCGCGCGGTTCTGAAGATCGGGAGAGATCGTGCCCATCGCCACTTTCTTGAGCACCTCGCGCGCCCGCGGCGAATCGCTTTGCGCGAGAACGAAGAGCGCTTTCGACTTCACCCGTGGGGAGCCGGTGCCTTGCAGGAGCGTCTCGATCATCGGCACGGCCTTCTCGGGGTCGGAGTTCATCAGCGCCGCGAGCGCATAACTCTTCAACTCTTCGTCGCTTTCGTTCTCGGGGCGCACCGGCTGTCCGCTGTTGCGGCGCACTTCGGCGTCGAGCGCCTTCGCCTGAGTCAGATAGCGGCTCTTGGGATACTCCTTTGTCAGGGTGGCAATCGTCGTGAGCGCCTCGGCTCGCTGGCCAATCTTGTTCTGCGCCCAGGCCTTGAAGTACAGCGCGGCGTCGGCATGTGCGCCTTTGAGGGACGCGGCGTCGCTCAGGCGCTCGATGGCGCGGTCATATCGAGCGTTATCGATATCGTCGCGGCCTTGTTCGTAGAGTCGTGTCTCGCGCTCGCGTTCGCGCTGCTCTGCTTCCTTCTCGCGGTCCTGGCGATCCTGATCGCTCCAGGGCATGGCCGTTGGCGGCATGGCGATCGTCATGGGGCCAATCACGCCGGAGATCGGTGGTGGGGCCATCGGACCCGGCCCGATTGGACCAGGGCCTGTCGGACCAGGACCTGTGGGGCCGGGACCGATCGGGCCAGGGGGGTCGGTTGCGCCGACGACGGCCCGACGAACGCCACGTTTGCGGCGAATACGAGGCTCCATATCAACCAGCTGTTGTTGCCCATGATTCGATCCTGTCGTCCCTCTGCGGGTCATCGCCCGCGCAATCCGGAATGCCGGAATATCCGGCATACAGGTTCGTGATTCGAGGCGCTACGAGCTCAGGCCGGCCCGCGATCGCATTTGCGCTTTCTGCCGTTTCTGCACTTCAGAAGACAGCACGCGCACTTTCAGCAGCAGTCCCTTGTCTTCGATGCGGTTTCGCACAACGTTCAGTTCTGCGGCGGTGATGGTATCCGGGCTGGCCGCCACGTCCACCAGCACCTGCTCGAGATCGTCGAGCACGGCAGCGAGCGCCGTGTTGCCGTTCGCCGTCGCCGTCTGGCGATAGAGCCGGTTGTCCGCGACGAGTTCCTGGGCTCGCGCTCGCTCCAGCGCGAGATCCCTACGGTCGGCGGGATCGGCGCTCACGAGATCGATCAGCATCAGCTGTGAGCGATCGAGGTGGTCGCCAAGATCGGCAAGCAGGATCCGCTCGCTCAGGTCCTTTGAGCTGGCTCCCTTGTCAGCGACAGTGGCGACGCTCGGGGGCTGAGAGATTCGTCCCGCGAAGAACGCCGACGCGACCAGCAGCGCGATGGCGGCCATCCAGGCCAAACGCGCCGGGGAGAGAACGAACCACGAAAGCCACCCGGTCCGCTGCTCCCGATTCAAGCCAGGCTGCAGCCGCGCCCACACCGTCCGCTCGAAACCGTCTCCAAGCTCCATCGCGGGTGCCGCATCGACTGCCGCCAGCACACGCTGCAGGGTGGTGAAGCTGGCGTGGCAGGTGGCGCACTCGCGGAGGTGGTCGGCCGCACGCCCGGCCGTAGTTGCCTCCGTCTCGCCGTAGTAATGAAGAATCAGGTCGTCTTCGGTCAGATGCATGACGCTCTCGGTCTCAGTCCGTGGATGAAGTGATCGGCCGCACGCCCGGCCGTAGTCGCCTCCGGCGCGCCGTAGTAATGAAGAATCAGGTCGTCTTCGCTCAGATGCATGAACGTCCTTGGCTTCATTCCGTTGACACGAGTGGTTCGAGCGCAATGCGCATCTTTTTCACGGCCCGGAAGATACTGTGCTTCGTCGCATTCGTCTTGAGCCCGAGCGCGCGGCTGATCTCTTCGATCGACTGCCCCTCGAAGTGCCGCAAAGCGAACGCGGCCCGTTCCATGGCGCTCAATGAGGCCATTGCGCTCGATACTCGGTCCTGCACCTCAGTGCTCAGCATCAGCCGCTCAGGTGAGGTGCGTGAGTGCGTGCGGTCGCCGCCACCAAGCTGATCGAGCTCGGCACCGTCCTGTCCTGATTCACGGTGCGGCCGCGAACGAATCAGATCGATCGAGCAGTTCACGGCGATGCGATGCAGCCAGGTGCTGAAATTCGCCCGCGATTCGAAACGGCTCAGTTGTCGATAGGCTTTCAAGAAAGTCTCCTGGACGACGTCCTCGGCGTCTTCCGAGGAGCCGGTCATCCGGTGCGCCAGCCTGTAGACAGCACGGCTGTGGCGCTCGACGAGCGCCCGGAAGGCTTCGCTATCGCCGTCGCGCGCCAGCGCAACGGTGGCGGCGTCCGTTTGCGGCATCCAATTGCTTAGACGGGAGTTGTGGGCGGGGGTTAGCTCGAGGGGTCGAAAGGGGTTCAGGCTCTGCGTTTGATAAGGGTTTCCTCGGAACGCTCATCGCGCAGAACCGCGTCCGCGGCATGCGCTTTCACGCGGGCTACCATCGCCCGGGTGCAGGCGATTTCTTCGTGAAGCGCAGCGATGCACGCCTGCTCGCTTTCGTGAGGGAGGTTCGTACTCGCCCCGCAAAATGGACATGACGTCGGCACGATAATCCACCTTCCGGAACTGCTTCGCAGGGTCGGCCTCATCTGTTGCAAGATACATCTCCACGGCGCTGGCAGCCTTCAGACGGCGGAAAGCATTGCTTTCAACCCCATTTGGAGAGGGGTTACATGATAGCTGAGTTCGTCTCCACTACGTAAGCTGTCCAGTGTCCAGTCGTAGCGAAATATCTGACCGCGCCGCGAGTAATGAGCGGCGGACGCCCCGTCATCGCCGCGCGCATCTCCTCGAGCCATCCTATTGCAGCCGCTGTGGCAAACGGGATCCGCCGCGGCAAGGCTGCGCCGGTCAACTCACGCAGAATCTCGAACACGCGCATCTGTGGGGCGTTCTCGCCTCCGAGCAGATATTCGCTCGAACGGAGCTGCCGTGACACAGCTGTCACATGTGCGTCAGCGATATCATCGACATACGCATAGGACCATGGCGATCGCTGCCCACGATTCCCGGCAGCCGTCCCCGACGATGCTCCGTGACCAGCCGTCCGACGAGGTTCGCCTCGGTCGCGGGCCCAGGCCCATAAATGACTCCCGGCACCAGCGTGACCACGGGCTGACCCGCCGCGGCGGCCGCCCGTGCGACCTCGAGAGCCCGCACCTTCGTTCGCTGGTAATCGGTCGGCCAAGAGAGGCGTCAGTCGAACCCGCCGGCGGCAACGCCAGGAAGGATGACGTGTAGACGATGCGAGGGATGCCCGCCGCTTTCGCCACGTCGAGCATCGCTTCAAGTCCGCCGACGTTGATCTCGTCGAACGTTGGGGCTCTGGGCTGCCAGAGGCTGACGAGCGCCGCGGCGTGGATCACGGCGTCGACGCTCTCCGCCGCGCGCCGAATCGCGCGGCGATCGCGGATGTCCCCGTCAATCGGTCGTCCTGGCAGGCCAGAGCCCGACGCGTGCCGCGCGAACGCCACAGGTTCGTGCCCATGGCGGATCAGCGATGCGAACGATCGCGCCGCCGAGATAGCCGGTGCCGCCGGTGACGAGGATGCGCATTATCAGTGTCGGCTATCGGCTATCAGCTGCTCAGCTATCAGCTATCAGCTGTCAGCTATCAGCTGCCGCGCTGCGGTGTGTCCGAGCTGAATTCCGAACCCGTAGCGCGGCACTTCAGTGCCGCGATCCGCTAGCCGCGAGTCGCGATCCGCGAGCCGCGAACCGCCGGAACCCGGCCGAACCGCCAACCATTGTTATATGCTTCGATCGATGTTCAAGCGGCAGAGAACCGGGTCCGTGGTCTGTGCGTCGTGCGGATCGCTCGTCGGCGTCAACGACGAGCAGTGCTACACGTGCGGACGCCGTAATCCCGGTCTGTGGGGCTTCGGGCCCGTGCTGCGACGGCTGGGCAACGACCTCGGGTTCGTTCCGCTGGTCATCTACGGCTGCATCGCGCTGTACATGCTCAGCCTGCTCGTGACGGTGGTCGCCGGCGGCAACATCATGGGCTGCGGGCTGTTTTCGCTGCTGTCGCCCGGCGGCGTCGCGACGATGATGCTCGGCGTCAGCGGCGCGTATCCCGTGTTCGTGTACGGCCGCTGGTGGACGGTGCTGAGCGCGGGCTGGCTGCACGGCGGCGCGCTGCACATCCTGTTCAACATGATGTGGGTGCGCGATCTCGGCCCGCCCGTGGCCGACATCTACGGCGGCGCGCGGATGGTGATCATCTACACGATGTCCTCCGCCTGCGGGTTCCTCCTGAGCTTCGACGGCGGGCTACTCCTGCCGCGGCGTGCCGCTGCTCGGCGGCGCGCCGTACACGCTGGGCGCGTCGGCGGCCGATCTTCGGGTTGCTCGGCGCGCTCGTCCACTACGGCCGGCGCGGCGGCAGCAGCATGATCCGATCGCATGCGCTGAGCTACGCCGTGTCGATGTTCGTCTTCGGACTGATCATGCCGGGGGTGGACAACTACGCGCACGCCGGCGGTTTCGTCGGCGGCTATCTGGCCAGCGTGTGGCTCGATCCGCTGAAGCCGGAGCGCATGAACCACATGATCGGCGCGCTTGCCTGCCTGCTGGCCACCGTCCTCGCCATCCTCGCGTCGATCATCTCGACGTTGCGCGCCATCTGATCCCGTCGCGGCCACAGGGGCGACTCGCGAGGCGCACGCGCCGACGGCTACGTCGAAGAATCGAAGAAACGAAGAAGCGAAGAGAGAGACGAAGAAGGAATGTGACACCGGTCCAGCGGCTCTAAAAGTCAGCAGATGGAAGGCGGCGGGGGCCGCGCAACGCGCGGTCGAGTGGTATGGCAACCACGAACACAAGCAGCTGTCGCATTCCGGTGCTGTTTGTGTTTGCGGTTGCCATGCCACTCGTCACGCCGGCCTCCGGCTGCCTCCGGCCGGCGCCCCGCCAGCCTGCAGCGCGACTCTCCGGTCTTCGCTTCTCCTTCGCTTCTTCGGACCTTCGGATCTTCGACGTTAGCCGTCGGCGCGTGCAGCGGGACAGCGACCAGCCTCCGACGCGAGCTAGGGCCCTACCGCGAGTACAGATCGATGATCCGCTCGATCGCCCGACGGCACACGCGGCAGAAGCCGACGGGGTCACGCGTGAACATGATGCAGTCGGCCTCCGGCCGGTAGAGGCCGCGCGCTTCGTAGCCTGCGCCTTCGAACGCGCCGACCGCGCCCGAGTACGTCATCGACGACCAGGAACTTCGTCGTCCCATGCCTGCTGTTCGCGGAAGAGCGCATCCATCTCCGCCTCGGGCGCGTTTCGCGCTGCGGATCTCGCGGCGCCGCTCCTGGATGGCGGCCGTGTGCTTCTCGAACGCCTCCTTCTCCCACGGCGTCGGCAGCGGCGTGCCGGGCGTGACGAGGTCCTTCCATTTCAGCGTGGCCGGATCGTGCAGCGCCGTGACGTTCGGCTCCCACGGCTCGGGCTTCGGCGCGGCGCCCGTCTCGTACGCGACGTCCGACGTGTAGTACTCGTCGGCGAGCGCCGCGAAGTGGTGGCCGAACTCGTGGACGAACACGTACTGGCGAGAACGCGCTGTCGACCGACGCCGTCGCCTGATCGTTGAAGATCCCGCCGCCGCCGTAGGTCTTGTCGTTGACGAGAATCTCGATGAACTCGTACGGCGCCGCCGAGGCGGCATCGCGCAGCGCGCGATTGTCGAGCGTCAGGACGTAGCGCTCGGAATCGAAGATGTTGTACTCGGCCGACAACGGCGTCCGGCGGAACACGCCGGCGTTCGGGCGGTTGATGCCGCTCTCCGCCGACGGAAGGTCGAGCGCCGCGGACGTTGAAGTCCGCGCGGCGGCTCTTGAACGGCTCCTCGAGCGAAGAGCGACGGCAGGAGCCGTTTGACGTCGCGCGTGAAACTTCGGCATCTCCGCCGCGGTGTAGCCCTCGCCGATGACGAGCAGGTCCACTTTCTCGGCCGCCGGTCCGTTGTCGAACACCGTCCAGACGTGTCCGGCGTGCTGCTTGAGCGGCGCCCGCATTGACGAAGCGCGACGCCGGATCGATCTCGGTGGTCCAGAGCGGCAGAAAAGCTGTTGTCGGCCTGCCGCTTCTCCAGCGTGACCGTGACCGGTTCTCGTCGGCCAGGGGAAGCGCAGCGACTCGTGGAACGTCCGATGCGCGGTCTTCGGCTCGCCGGTCGTCTCCCACTCGCCGTAGATCGAGGCGAACCCGCGCGAGTAGACCAGCGCGCCGGTCGCCTTGGCGCGCACCTCGAACAGGTATTTGCCGAGGTTGGTCGGGTCGACGAGCTGCGTGCGGCTGCCTGCCCAGTCGCCGTCGTTGACGACGCGGTCGAGCGAGATCGTCTCGCCGGAGTTCGGACCGCCGGTGTGGAAGTAGTCGACGCGCATGGTCGCGCCGGTGAACGTGGCGTCGAAGGCCGGGTTCGAGCGCGGCGGCGACTGGATGAACGCCGCGAGGGCGAGAACGGTCAAGACGGGCGAGCGCAGGAACAACATCGCGCATCCGGTCCAGTATAATTCGTGCGTGCGCAAACCTGTCGTGCTCATCACCGGCGCCGGCGGCGAGATCGGTCACGGGCTCATCGAGCGGCTGGCCGAACGCGCCGATCGCGGCATCGTCACGCTCGACCTCAGCCGCCTCGACGCGTCGATCGCCGGCAAGGTCGATCGCGAGATCACCGGCTCGATCCTCGATCGCGGCCTGCTCGAGCGCGTGCTCGCCGAGTTCCAGGTCGAGCTGGTGTTCCACCTCGCGGCGCTGCTGTCGACGCGCTCCGAGTTCACGCCGGTCACCGCACACCAGGTCAACGTCGAGGGCACGCTCAACCTGCTCGAGTTCGCGCAGCACGAGGCGGAATCGCACGGCCGTCCGGTCGTCTTCATGTATCCCTCGTCGATTGCGGCCTACGGGCTGCCGGATCGCGCGACGAAGGCCGCGCGCGGGCAGAGTCAAGGAAGACGAATGGACGCATCCGACGACGATGTACGGGTGCAACAAGCTGTATTGCGAGCAGATCGGGCGCTACTACGCGCGGCACTACAAGCAGCTCGCGGCGGAGCCGACGAGCGGCCGGGTGGATTTCCGCTGCGTGCGCTTTCCGGGACTGATTTCGGCGCTGACGATGCCGTCTGGCGGCACGTCGGACTACGCGCCCGAGATGATTCACGCGGCGGCGAAAGGGGAGCGCTACGAGTGCTTCGTCCGGCCGGACACGCGCATCCCGTTCATGGCGATGCCGGACGGCGTCGATGCGCTGGTGACGCTGGCGGCCGCGCCGCGCGAGCGCCTGACGCGCACGGCATACAACGTCGCCGCCTTCAATCCGTCCGCCGAGGAGATTCGCGCGCGTGGTGCTCGAGGCGTTCCCGTCCGCGCAGATCGACTGGGATGTCGACGCAAGCGCCAGGGCATCGTCGACTCCTGGCCCGCGGACGTGGACGACTCGCGGCGCGGCGCGACTGGGGCTTCGCGCCGCGCTACGATTTCGACCGCGCGTTCGGCGAATACCTGGTCCCGACGATCGGCGGCGATACGCGAATCGCTAATCACTGATCGCTGATCCTGGATCACTGATCCCGATCCCGGATCCCGCATCCCGGATCCGGATCCCGGATCCCGTCCTGGATCGCGATCCGCATCCTGGATCCGAATCCGGCTCCCGGCTACCGATCGGTGATATGCGGTTCGCTCCATTCGACCGGCGGCGTGATGATGGACTCCGGCGTCGGGCCCGGGTCGGGACGGCCGCTGCCCGTCGAGTCGGCTGATCGCGCGAACCGTCATGTCGTGATCGCAGACGATCTGGCACGAGAGCCGAACGCCGATCGCTCCCTTCGCCATCAGGACCTGCCGTTCCGCGACCGTCATCCGCGTGGGCTCTCCGTCGATGAACTCGATGCGGCACGTCGTGCAGCGGGCGTTGCCGCCGCAGGCGTGCAGGATGTCCACATGTGCATCCTGCTCGATCGCGAGCACGAGGCGCTTGCCGTTCTCGACGTCAACCGTTCCGAATCCTTCGACCGTCAGCTTCGGCACGTCTGGTTTCTCCTTTGTCCGGTGAACACGCCATCATACAGAATAGAGATCGGTTCCCCAACGCCTTGCAGAGCTTCAGCTACGCATTTCGAGCGCTTGACCCGGCGGCCCGGCTTCGCCGCTGTCGCGATTCTGGCTCTGGCGCTGGGTCTCGGCGCCAACGCCGCCATCTTCCGCGTGTTCGACGCGGTGCTGCTGCGCCCGCTTCCGTATCCCGGATGCGGATCGCATCGTCATGCCCTGGGAATTCAGCGCCGACATCCAGCAACGCCTGGGTTTCGATCGGCTGCCGTCGTCACCCGCCGACTTCGTCGACTATCTGCGCTCGAAACACGTCCTTCGAACACTTTGCGTCGATGCGCACCGAACAGGTCAACCTGACGGGGCGCGGCGAGCCTGAGCGGATTGGCGCGGTGCGCGTCAGTTCCGATTTCTTCGACGTGCTCGGCGTCCAGCCGATCGTCGGCCGCTCATTCCAGCCGGAGACGAATCACGCGGCCGCGTCGTGGTGATCGCGCACAGCCTGTGGCGGCGCAGCTTCGGCGGCGATCCTGCTGTCAGCGGGCGCGTCGTGTCGCTCAACGGCGAGCCCGCCACGATTCTCGGAGTGCTTCCCGGAGTGGTTCCGGTTTCCGGCGGCGGGCGAGCTGCCGCAGGGCTTCGGGTTTTCGCTGAGCCCAGTCATCTGGACCCTGGACGTGCTGACGCCCGAACAGCGCCGCAATCGCGGCGGCAAGAGCTCTCGCGCTCATCGGGCGTCTGAAGCCAGGGCTGCACGCCGGCTGACGCGGAGGCCGATCTCGGCGCGGATCGCTGCCGACATTGCGCGCGACTTCCCGCAGACGAACGCCGGGTGGACGGTCCGCGTCGATCTCGCTTCGCGAACAACTCGTCGGTCCGCTCCGGCCCGCGCTGGTCGCGCTGCTCACTGCCGTTGGCGTCGTGCTGCTCATCGCGTGCGCCAACGTGGCGAATCTGCTGCTCGGTGCGTGCGGCTGCCCGGCAGCGGGAGATTTGCGTGCGCTACGCGCTCGGCGCGGCCCGATCGGCGCTCGTCGCGCAGTCGCTTGCCGAGAGCCTGCTCCTGGCGGCTGGTGGAGGGTCGGCGGGCCTGGCGATCGCGTGGTGGATGCTCCGTGCGCTGCTCGCGATGGCGCCAGCGTCGCTGCCCGCCGCCGCCCAGGCCAGCCTCGACTGGCGTGTGCTCGCGTTCACGCTGGTGCTGTCGCTTGTGACTGCCTTGGTGTTCGGTGCGGTGCCCGCGTGGTACTGCACGCGTTACGACACCGCTGAAGGGCTGCGCGAAGGGTCCCGCGGGATGGTTGGCGGCAAAAGGCGCCACGCGGACGCGCAACGTCCTCGTCGTGATCGAGGTGGCGCTCGCGGTGATCGCTGCTGATCGGGTCGGTGCTCCTCGTTCAGACGTTCGTCCGGCTGATCCATGTGAACACCGGATTCCGGACCGATCGCATCCTGACGATGGAAATCGCGCTGCCGAAGTCGGCGTATACCGCCCGCGCGGGCATCCGAGTTCTTCCTGTCGCTCATCGACCGTCTGTCTGCGCTCCCTGGCGTGGAGGCCGCCGGCTTAACGTCGGGCGTGCCGCTGAGCGGCAGCGAGAACCTGCTGCCCGTGACCGCGAGGGGCAGCCGCGCCCACAGCCGGGGCAGGAGATCATCTCCGACTATCGTGTCATCACGCGCGGGCTACTTCGAAGCGCTTGGCATTCCACTGCTGGAGGGCGATCCGATTCAGCCGTCTCCCGCCGAGCTCGCCGCGCGTCTGGATCAACCAGACGATGGCCCGTTCCGGCTGGCCGGGACCGTCCGGCGGTTGGACGGCGCTTCAAGCTGACGAACTACGATCGGGAGGGCCCTTGGTACACTGTCGCCGGTGTCGTCGGCGACACACGATATACCGGGCTGGATCGGGCGCTGCGTCCGCAGGTGTATGTGCACTTCAGCCAGGATCCCAGGGAACAGATGGCTGTTGTGTTCCGTTCGTTTGGCGACCCGATTCTCCTTGTCAACGCGGCGCGCGCTGGCGGTCTTGGCGCTCGATCCGAATCAGCCCGTCGCCCGCGTCCGGACGATGGAGCAGATTGTCACGACGTCGGTCGCCAATCGGCGATTCCAGATGGTGCTGATCGGCATCTTCGCGCTGTTGGCTGTGGTCGCTCGCCGTGGTCGGCTTGTACGCGGTCGTCTCGTACTCGGTGGCCGAGCGGATTCACGAGATGGGCCTGCGGCTGGCGCTCGGGGCACGCCCAGCGAACCTGCTCGGCCTCGTCCTGCGCGAGGGTCTGCGCCTGGTAGTCGTCGGTCTCGCGGTCGGGGTCGGCGCGGCGCTGTTGTTGACCCGATTTCTCGAGACGCTCCTGTTTGGCGTGGACGCGCGGGACACGATCGACATTCGTGCTCGCTCCGGCGATTCTGCTGGCGGCGGCGCTTCTCGGCTGCCTCGCGCCTGCACGCCGCGCGATGCGCGTCGATCCGGCCATTGCGCTCCGCGCCGAATAGCACCCTCGCAGGCCTTTCGATCGAAACGTCGACTCACATGCGGCTACGCCCACGACATCGTGCCCGACGCCGCTCGCCGCGGAAGGCTGTCCTGGCGATGAGGCGGTCATGATCGCTCCGGCATTGCTGGTGTCGGCGTACAGCAGCGGCTGGTTTCCGATGGCGGTCGACGACGGCGAGATCCGTTGGTACTCTCCCGATCCCCGCGGCGTGATTCCCCTGGAGCACTTCCATCTGCCATCGCGGCTCGCCCGCGTCATGCGGAGCGACAAGTTCAGCGTCGAAGTCGATCGCGACTTCGAAGCCGTCATTCGCGCGTGCGCTGACACCGATCGGAAAGACAACGATCCGGGCACCTGGATCAACGAGGAAATCCTGGAGAGCTATGTCGAACTGCACCGGCAGGGGATCGCGCACTCCGTTGAGACCTGGCAGGACAGTCGCCTCGTCGGTGGGCTGTACGGCGTCGCGCTCGGGGGGGCCTTCTTCGGTGAGTCGATGTTTCACCGTGTGACCGACGCGTCGAAAGTCGCGCTCGCGTCGCTTGTCGAGCGGATGCGCGCACGAGGGTTTCGTCTGCTCGACATCCAGTGGGTCACGCCGCATCTCGAGCAGTTTGGCGCGATCGAGATCTCGCGGACGAGGTATCTCAGGCAGCTCGGCCGGTGCCCTCGCCGTCGACCCGGGATTCGTGGGCCCATCGTGAGCGTTGGGAGGGAATAGAGGGGCCTGAAGCGCTCTAATGCACCGTGTAGGGTTCACTCAGCGTAAAGGGGGCGATTTTCGCGTCGAACCGCTCGCCGTTCTGCGTCACCATTTGATAGGTGCCTTCCATCACGCCGAAAGGCGTGGACAGCGGGCAACCGGAGGTGTACTCGAACGACTCTCCGGGTTTCATGGTTGGCTGTTTGCCAACGACGCCGGGACCGCGGACTTCCTCGATGTGGCCGGTTCCGTCGGTGATGATCCAGTGCCGTGTCAGCAACTGAACCGTTTCGGCGCTTTCGTTCGAGATGGTGACGGTATACAGGAAAAACCATTGGTTCTTGGCTGGCGCGGACTGGTCGGCTGAGTACTCGGACTGCACCCTGACGCGCAGGCCTCGAGTGAGCGCTTCCGAAATGAACATGGATGCATGATGAACGATCCGCGCGGGTCCGGGCAAGCGCGAGACGCGGATGTGGGGTTATGTGCCACTTGCGCACACGCACGGATCATACGAAGCGCCCGTGGATCTGAATTTTATATGTGTCGGCTCTCTTTCACGGACGGGCGATTCCCGCGATATCCGACGCTGCCTGTCCGGCACTGTCCAGGTTACCGGACGACCGACCGGGACGGCCCCTGCTAGTGTCCTGGCCGCGTGGATCGCGATATAAGTCCCGGAGCGCGGCGCCCGGCTGGCAAGGCGCGACGACCGAGAATACCGGGAGTATTTGAGGGAGGAGCAATCCGCCTGCGCCAAGGCTCCGGCGAGACCTCGCCGAAGCCCGACGCCTCTCGAATCGGGCGAAGGCGGGCGCCGCCAGCCGGGATGCCCCGCCCGGGAATTATGTCGCGAACCACGCGGTCAGGACACTAGCATGAGATCGTATGCACACGATTGACCGCGCCCGGCTGAAGACAGGCGTTAGGCCCGAGTCGCTGCCGGTTGCCGCGCCTGCCACTCACGAGGCGACGGCCGCAAAAATCATCACCGGGAAGGCACTGATCTTCTGGGATCCGATGAGTCTGCCAGGAACGAAGTTCGCCAAGAAGCGCGACGCCATCGACACCGACCAGATCACGCCTGCCGCCGACTGCGTCTCCGAGAGCCTCGAGACGCTCGACGAGAAATGGAAGGCTGGGTCGTTCCGGCATCTCATGCCCGATTTTCGCGCACGCGTGCATCGCGGAGAGAACTTCGTCATTGCCGGCGATCGATTCGCGATCGGTTCGTCGCGCGAAATGAGCCCGGCTGGACTCAAGGGAGTCGCGGAAGAAGCGGGGCTCGAGATGGTGGTCGTGTGTGGCCAGAACATGGGGGACATCTTCCGGCGCAACAGCTTCAATCTGGGCCTGCATGTGGTCCAGAGCCCTGAGGCTGTAGCCGATGCACAGGACGGCGACGAGTTCAGCTTCGATCCGGTCACCCGGCGCCTCACCAACGTGACCCGCGGCCGGACGTACGAGCCGGTGCCGCTGTCTGACAAGGAAGAGGAGATCCGACGAAGCGGTGGCATTTTCGAAGTCGGGCGCCGTGAGTTCAAGTCCTCGGTGCTCGCGACGCCCTCCGTGGACTGGCCGGACGAGCGCGATGCCCGGAGGATGACCACGACCGAGCAGATCGTGTGGGCGCATCGGGTGGACAAACAGCTCAGGCCTGACGGACTGAAACCCGGGATGACCCTTCGCGTGTACGCGGACTTGCTGCCGGCCTCAGACGGCACCGCGCCCTTCGCCATTCACACCTTCAATCAGATCACGGGCGGCAACACCATCGATCCGCGGGAGGCCGCTATTGCCAACGATCACTTCGTGTTCACGGGCGTCGCCGCAGATGACAAACAGACGCGAATCGGCCGGCAGTTTGCGGAGCTGCACGGCATCACCAAGCCGTACTACGCGACGCCCGGCGACGGGATCTTTCATTTCTATTTCCCCGAACAGGGACTCGTGATGCCGGGCCAATTCATCCCGGGCGCCGATTCGCACAGCCGGGCGTACGGCGCGTACGGCGCCGTCGGCATCGGCGTCGGCTCGACCACGCTGGGGTTTGGCTGGTCGACCGGCTACATCTACTTCACGCTGGCGCGACAGCGGCGCGTGATTTTTTCCGGCCGGCTCCAGCCCTGGGTCGGTGGCAAGGACATCGTCCTCGAACTGTTGCGGCGGTGGGGAGCAAAGCAGTCGCAGGGCATGTCGGTGGAGCTCGTGGATGCCGAACGGCAGCTGCCGATCGCCTATCGAAACACGATCGCGAACATGATGGCCGAGGCCGAAGCGCTGAACGGTGTCTTCGCCGCCGACGACGTGACCTACGAGTGGTATCGACGAAAGGGTGTGACGGCTTTGCCGTATCCGCGGATTGCTCCGGGCATGGGGGCGCACTACGAGATCGACGAGTCGATCGATCTCGCTGATGTGCGTCCCATGATTGCGAAGCCATTCAGCCCCGGCAACGCATTTCCCGCCGAGGAGGTCGCCCGCGAGCATCTGTCATTCGACAAGGCGCTGATCGGCTCCTGCACGAACGGCAGCTATGACGATCTGCTCCAGGCAGCACTCGTCCTTCACGCCGCACGAAGGGCCGGAGCGCGTCGGGTGGAACGCGACTTCGCGATCTTTCCAGGGTCAGGCGGAGTCGGACGCCAGATTGAAACGCCTGATCCGCGTCTCGGCGGTGAGTCGATCGCCGAGGTGTTTCGTTCGGTCGGCGGGCAGATCCGCCAATCGTGGTGCGGTCCCTGCTTCGGTCAGGGTCCTGATGCGCTTGCCCCTGGGGAGCGCGCGATCACGTCGTTCAATCGCAACTGGCAAAACCGGATGGGGTTCGGCGGCGAGGGCTATCTCGCGAGCCCCGCGGTCGTCGCCGCCTCAGCGCTGCTTGGCTACATGGCGCCGCCGTCGGAGCTCGGGCTGGAATGGGATCCGGAGGCGTTTGGCGTGTGAGGTGCCATTTCAGTCAGCGACAGCCACTGAAAGAACTCACAGGAGATGGGGAGAAAGGGAGCTAACTTTGTTGTCTCGTTTTCTCCCGTTCTCTGTGAGGTGGTGCGGGTTCAGCGGCAGCCGCTTTATTCTCCCTTTCTCCCGTTCTCCCGTGAGGTCTTGGGGGTGGCTGTCGCTGCTTTTTGGATTGATCGTCACAGTCGCGTCTGTCGAAGTTCCTCAAACACCGACGATGTCTGTGACGGCGGGAATGGTTATCGACCGCTCCATCACTGTTCGCCCGGGCGTGTACCGGCTGCCCGCGTCGGCGGATCTCCAGACACCGGCGATCACCATACGCGGACAGAACATTACGATCGACTTCAACGGCGCGACGCTGGTGGGCTCCGCTGACGCCGCCGACCCGGATACCTTCGCTGGCGTTGGCATTCTGATTGACGGCGGAACGCAGGTCACCCTGAAGAACGCGGTGATCCGTGGATACAAGGTCGGGATCCTGGCAAGACGCTCGCACGCTCTACATCTCACCCACAACGATCTCTCATACAACTGGAAGCAGCGGCTCTACAGCGGGATCGAAAAGGAGAGCCTCGTCGACTGGATGTCGTACCACCAGAACGAAAAAGACGAGTGGCTGCGCTACGGGGCGGCGATGTATCTCTCTGGCTGCAACGATGCCGAAGTCGATCACAATACTGCGGTTCAGGGACAGAACGGGTTGATGGTGACGGCGTCACAAGGCCTGAAGATCTGGAACAACACGTTTCAGTTTCTGTCCGGCATCGGCGTCGGCCTCTACCGCGTCACGACCAGCACGATCATGCACAACAAGATCGACTGGTGCGTGCGGGGCTACAGCGACGGCTTCTACTACCGCGGCCAGGACTCGGCCGGCCTGCTGATGTACGAGCAGAGCAGCGACAACCGCGTCGCCTTCAACTCGATCACGCACGGCGGCGATGGGCTCTTCCTCTGGGCCGGTCAGTCGACGATGGACACCGGGAAGGGCGGCTCCAACGGCAACATTTTCTTCAAGAACGATTTCAGCCACGCGGTGGCCAACGGGATCGAGGCGACCTTCAGTAGGAACATCTTCGAGCAGAATCGAATCGAAGATTGCTGGCACGGAGTCTGGGGTGGCTATAGCTATAACTCGTATTGGATAGGCAACCGGTTCGCGAACAATGTCGAGGGAATCGCGATCGAGCATGGCCAGCAGAATTTCATCGGCGAGAACACCTTCGACCACGACGAAACGGCGATCCGGCTCTGGCAGAATCCGGCGCAGGATCCTGACTGGGGATATCCGAAGTACCGTGACACGCGGAGTCGCGGGTATCGCATCGACTACAACACGTTTCGCGAGAACAAGACCCCGATATACCTGCGCGACACCGCTGACGTTCAGGTAGCGTTGGTCGGGAAAGCAGAAGACGCGCCGTCGATCACTCGTGAGGGCGACACGACTGGATTCCAGTTCCGGTTCGATCAGCCAGGGTTTGGCCCCGGCGATGTTCTCACAAGCGATCCCGCGATACCGCTGCCCGGCGGCATGGACGCGATGATCAAGCCTGGCGAACGCCGAGGCCGAAACACCATCATCGTGGACGAGTGGGGTCCGTACGACTGGAAGTCCCCCAAGCTCTGGCCTGTCCTCGATCAGCCGGGACTGAAGGGACCGGTATACGGGAAGACGCTGAAGCTGCGCGTGCTCGGACCGCCGGGACTGTGGCAGGTCATGCAGCTCCGGGGGGCGACGCTGGCTCCGCGCACCGGGAAGGTGGGCGACGTGGTGACCGTTACGCCGAACGATCGCCCCGTCGTCGACTACAAGGTCGTCATGCTCTATCGCGGTCCCGCGGTCGTTTCCCCTCGCGGCGTGAAGACGGCGGCGGACGAGCCCTCCACATTCTCCTGGTCGCGGTTCTTCGCTCCCGTTGACTGGAACATCAAGCTGTTCGAGTACACCGACAGCACCGATCCGGTGAAGCAGCCTGAGGCTTTTGCGAAGCTGCTGACGGCCGCTCCCCAGAAAGAGGTCGCGCACGATAGGCTCGACTACATCTCAGGCGGATCGATTGAAGAAGGCATCGGCCGTGACAAGTTCGCGCTCGTGGCCGAAGGCACGGCCGATCTTCCGACCGGCGACTATGTCATCACGCTGATCTCGGACGACGGCGCGCGCGTGTGGGTGGACGGGGAAGAGATCATCGACGCGTGGGCACCGCACGAGTCGAAAGTCGATCGGGCGACGATTCGCGGCGGCAAAAGGAAGTTCAGGGTCGAGTACTACGAAATCGGCGGATTTGCGGAGCTGCGGTTCGACATTCAGCGCCGCTGAGATCGCTCATTCACGACAAGAGGACGACACTACTCATGGACTGGATCACGAGCCCCGAAATCTGGATAGCCTTCGCAACCCTGACATTCCTGGAAATCGTCCTCGGCGTGGACAACATCATTTTCATCTCGATTCTGTCCGGGAAGCTGCCGGCCGCGCAGCAGCCCCGCGCGCGGCGGTGGGGCCTGCTGGGCGCGATGCTCACGCGCGTGCTGCTCCTCTTTTCACTCGCATGGATCGTGAAGCTGACCACGCCGTTGTTCACGGCGCTGGGTCATGGCGTGTCCGGGCGTGATCTGATCCTGATCGGCGGCGGCCTCTTCCTGCTGGCGAAGAGCACCTTCGAAATCCACGAGCGGCTGGAAGGCGAGGAGGGACACGGACCGCGACGCGTCGTGGCCTCCTTCACCAGCGTCATCATCCAGATCATGTTGCTGGACATCGTCTTCTCGCTCGACTCGGTGATCACCGCGGTCGGGATGGTCGACGAGTTGGGGGTGATGATCGCCGCCGTCATCGTCTCGGTTGCGATCATGATGGTCGCCGCCGAGCCGATCAGCGCGTTCGTGCACAAACACCCGACGGTCAAGATGCTGGCGCTCAGCTTCCTGCTGCTGATCGGGATGTCGCTGCTGCTTGAGGGATTCGGCCAGCACATCCCCAAGGGCTACATTTACTTCGCGATGGGGTTCTCGGTGTTCGTCGAGATGATCAACCTGCGCCTGCGCGGCAGGGCAGCCGTTCCTGTGCATCTGCGCGACGCCTACATCAAAAACGAAGAGACGCCGCCCGCATAAGATGGCGCCGGAGGTCTGGACGTCCTACAATCAGGGCTGGGTTGACGGATTTCCGCCACCTGTGCCGGATAACCGCTGTTTTGGGGCCATCGCGACGGGTCAGCCAGCGTAGAACGCGGCATGCCGGATGCAGATGGCGTGGGTCGAAATCGAAAGCTGCAGCGAGAGATGTGAAGACATTACTGACGGCCTGTTTCGTGATCGTGTCCGGCGCACTCACCACCGTTGCCGCGCAGGATCCCCCTACGTCCACTCCCGGCGCGTACGTTCCGCATCGCGTCTACGACACGCGACGGGCAACCTTTGGCGACTTCGAGATGATGGAGGCGGACCTTGCCCGCGCCGACGTCGTCCTGATCGGTGAGCAACACGACGACGCGAACACGCACCGGCTCGAACTCGCTGTTCTCGAAGGGCTCGCACGCCGGCATGTTGCGGTGACGCTCTCGCTCGAAATGTTCGAACGTGACGTTCAGGGTTCGGTTGACACGTACGTATCGGGCTCCGCGGGCGAGGACGACTTTCTGAAGAGTTCCCGCCCATGGCCCCGGTACGCGACAGACTATCGTCCGCTAGTCGAGTTCGCACGGCGTCAGCACTGGCCGGTTATCGCCGCCAATGTGCCCCGCCGCATCGCGGCAGATGTTGCCAAAGGGGGCAAGCCCGTCGTTGATTCGCTGACCAGTGCCGATCGGTCGCTTGCGGCTGCCGATCTGCAGTGCCCGCACGACGACTATTTCGATCGATTCGCCGAGCAGATGGGAGGGCACCAGTCCGGTTCCGCTCCAACTACCAGCTCGGACTCGACGACCGAACGCTATTACTGGGCGCAGTGCATCAAGGACGAGACGATGGCCGAATCGATCGCCGCGGCCTTCGCGAAACAGGAGGGCCGGCCCGGTGTCGTGGTTCACGTGACCGGCTCCTTTCACAGTGACTACGGCGAAGGTACCGGCGAACGCGTCCGACGTCGGCTGGCGGGCCGCCGCGTCGCGACCGTGTCGATGATGCCGATCGAGAATCTCGATACGATCGTTCCAGATCCGGGCGATCTGAAGCGCGCCGACTATCTGGTCTATACCGTGAAGTAGTCCTTCGCGGACTCGTCGCGATCGCCTTCTGAACTGCTCGCGAATTTTCTCCTGATTCCTCCTGATTCCCTGAATTCCTCCTGAATTCTCCTCCCCTATCTCAACCGGTCCGGCATTTCCGCAACGACGTACGCGACGACGGCGATTGCGGCTGAAGCTCGCGCCATGTCCATGGGATCGATCTTGTCGATGGTGTCGGCCGGCGTGTGGTGGATGAGGAAATAGTTGCCGCCTCCATCGAGAGACATCGACGGAATGTTCCCCGCCTGGACGCTCGGACCGATGTCGGCCCCTTCGCCGACCGGGCCGATGTGGTTCAGCTGAATCGCGTGGAGCAGCGTCGCGATGTCTTTGATGCGGGCCCGCGCCGCGTCGCTCCCGGTGAACCCGAATCCGGTTGGCCGGAGTAACCCGTCGTCGGATTCGAGCATCAGGACGTGATTTGCGAGCTGGTCCCTGTAGCGATCGCGATAGGCGTTTGCCCCTCGCGTACCGTTTTCCTCGTTCGTCCACAAGACGACCCGCACCGTGCGCCGCGGGCGCAGGTTGAGCTTCTTCATGATGCGCAGGGCCTCCCACGTCACCACGCATCCGCCCCCGTCGTCGGTCGATCCGGTGCCAACGTCCCATGAGTCGATGTGTCCGCCGAGCACGACGACTTCATCGGGCCGCTCGCGACCGCGAATCTCTCCGACCACATTGAACGAGTCGGCATCCGGCATGAACTTCGCCTCCATCCGCAGGCGGACGCGGACGGTCGTGCCGCGATCCTGCATGCGCTGCAGAAGGTCCGCATCTTCTGTGCTGATCGCGGCGGCGGGAATCTGCGGAGCGCCATCAGCGTAGCGAAGCGCGCCTGTGTGGGGGAGCCGAAGCCCCGGCGGTCCCACCGAGCGGACGAGCGCGGCGACGGCGCCAAGCGCGGCCGCACGCGACGGACCGGTGCTGCGGAACTGCACAGTATCTCCATAATTGGTAAACGGTACGTTGTAGAGGACGATGCGCCCCTTGGCTCGTGCGCCGTTGGCGTCGAGCTCCTCGAAGCTGTGAACGACCAGAATGTCTGCCTCCACGCCGTCCGCGGGCGTGCCGACGCTATTGCCCAGACCGAGCATCACAAGCGGCCTCGGCCGGGGAGACGTGATCTCGGCGCTTTCGCGACCGCGAACCCAAAACGGCACTTTCACAGGCTCCGTGTGCACGTTCTCGAGGCCGTCCTTCTTCATCTCGGCCGCCGCCCACTGAATCGCGTCTTCGAGCGTCTTGGAACCGCTCAAACGATTGCCGAAGGTATCGCCAAGCAGTGCCAGCCGTTCCCAGGCGAAGGTGGTGGACATGGCTTCGCCGATCAGACGCCCGGCCGAATCGCGATATGCGTTGATCCAGGCGTCGGCAGGTCGCGCCGCGTGTGTTGACGTGGAGAAGAAGGCGGAAAGAACAGCGAACGACAGAACGGACAACCGATGCGATCTGCGCATGCCCTATTGTAGTGAAGCCAGACGTCTCGCCGGTGCCGAAACCCGTGCCCTATAATCGCGAGTGGGATGGGTACTGTCGTTGGCCGATTGAAGTCGCCCGGCCTGGCGGCCATCGCTGCCGCGTGCGGACTGTGCGTCGTCGCTTCCGGCCGTCCTTTGTCAGAGGGTGTCACTCTCTCGGTCAGGTTTCACCACTTTCATTTCCGCGTGATGGATCCGGCTGCGTCAATGAACGCCGCTGCGACAACCCTGAATGGCACCAGAGTTCTACTCAGAGGCCTCGGGGTCGGGGTCCGTGTGCGTGGAGAATACGCGCTGTTCGATCGCCTCGACGCAAGCCAAGCGGCGGGCGCGCGGACGCCGATCGAGACGCTATACGGTTCGGCGCGGCAATGGCTTGCTGACCGCGGCGTCGAGGTTGAGCCGGAGACCGGATCCGGGCGAAACCAGCTGGCCTCGATGTTCGAGGGGGAGACGCTCGATCACATCGCCTTTACCGCGGCCGACACCTCGGTGGTTGTCGCGGCGCTCCTGAGTCGCGGCGCGAAGCCGCTTCGACAGAGCGATGAGTCCCGGCTGTTCCGAACGAACTCGGTTGACGTGGAGATTGTGCGGGATCCCGATGCCCCGGACGCATTCTGGTGTCCCATGCACCCCGACATTCGGTCGTCAGCCGCCGGAAAATGTCCGTTGTGCGGAATGCAGCTCGTCGCGATTCCGCCACCGCGCCTCGGCGAGTATCGAATGGAGGTGGCTCTGACGCCGGGAGCAGGCGGCCGCGGTGCCTCACGACTTCGCATCACGGTACGTGACCCAGTGACCAATCGTCCCGTTTCGGAGTTTACGACTGTTCACGAGAGGCTGCTGCACCTCTTCGTCATTGACCGAACGCTAGACTATTTCCAGCACGTGCATCCGGAGCCAGCCGGAGACGGCACGTTCGAGTTGAAGCAAGAGTTGCCTCCCGGAGAGTTTGTCCTCATTGCCGACTTTCTTCCCCAGGGCGGTCGCGCGCAGATGCTGCAGCGCGCCATCGTGACGCCGGGCTACCGTGGCAGCCTGTTTCCCGCGGCGCCCAATCTGACGCCGGACGCGGCCGATGAGAAGGTGGAACAGGGTGTCCGAATCAGACTGGAGGCGACCGGGCTGAAGGCAGGGAAGGAAGCGACCTTGAAGTTCACGCTGACTGACGCTTACAGCAACGGGCCAGTTTCGGATCTGGAGCCTTTTCTTGGCGCACCAGGGCACATGCTGATTGTGAACACCGACCTCACCGAAGCCAGTCACGTACACCCGGAAGAGCCGGCGACGAGAGGGCCTGTGGTCACATTTCTGCCCCTGATGCCTTCGGCCGGTCTATACAAGGTGTGGTTGCAATTCCAGAGGCAAGGCAGCGTCCATACGGTCGCGTTCGTCGTGACAGTCGCTGCCCCGTAGCACGTTCATCTCGCGAAGGTCGCCTCCACCGAACACCGATTGCTACTGCTTTCGATCCTGAGCCGGCTCCCAGGTTGCAGGAGGAGTGGCCTTCGCAGCCAATAGGTTGGCGCGTAGTCGGGATCGTAGTCGCGGATCCAGGCGACGATTTCCTGACGTCCGCCTGGGAGAATTGCCGCGACGCCGGCCGATCCCTTCTTGTCGAGCGTCGGACGGATCGCGAGCAGCCGGCCGCTCGCCGGTTCATCTCCGCACTGCGCAGTGGTGGTGCGAATCGCCGAACCACCAGGAGGGGTGAAGGGCTGAGCCTTCAGCGGTGCAGGCGCCGCCCCAGACGATGGTTTGGTCTTGTCGAGTTCTGGCGCGCCCCCGTCGACCCACGCCGCGATGAGCGCGATCTCGAACGGTGACAGTGAAGGATCGTTCGCGAACTCCCCGTAGCCCCTCGCCGCGCTCCACTTCGGCATCCGTCGCGTGAGCACTTCCTCCTTGATCGCCACGGCCCACGGTCGCGCCTGCTGGTAGCTCGCCAACGCAATCGACGATCTTCCACCGCTGCGATGACACTCGATACACCGCGCCTCGAAAATCGGCGCGATCTCGCGAGTCCACGTGACTCTGGTCGTGATGCGATCGTGCGCGCCGAGTGCACGAGGCAGAGTGCAAAGAATAAAGGCCCCGGCAGCGCATGCCGCCAGGGCCTTGAACGATCGCGTCATGTGATCTCACCAGGGTTCAACGGCCCTGGCCTTCGATGAACGACTATTGACCGCCTCGACCGCCGCCGAGTTGCAGCTGGTAATTCTCGCCGGGTTTCACCCCGTCGATGGAATAGGTGATACCGGTGAACATCATTTCTTCCCACGTCTGGTCGCCCCAGGCGACGTCGATCGTCGGATCGGGGTTCGATTTGTTCGATGCGGAGTTGTCGTAATGGGCGACGGCGTGAATCCTTGTCCCTTTCGGCAGCTTCAACGGCTGCGCGAAGATATACTCGGTCTGCCAATTGAAGTCGTACTTGGGCACCGACAAGATGACCTCGGAACGGCCGTCAGGGTAGATCGCGGAGTATTCCCAGCTGCGGCCCCGCAGGTGGGTGTGCGGCAGCAGCGAACGCAGGGTCACGTCCGTCAACGTGGTCATGTCCGCCGAAATCGAATAATCCTTTTCCCCGGCGGGGATCTTCAATTGTCCATTGATGAGCGTGCCCAGCCGCACTTCGCGCTCGGGCGGCTGTTTGGCGAAGAAGAACCCGACCTTCGTGCGATCGATCGCTTCCTTCCCGTTCGTGGTGTAGTGCATCTGTAGCACGATCGTGGAACCGGCGCGAATGAGCACCGCGGCCCCCGGCTCGAAGCTGAACGCGCTCGTCCCAGGAGCGAACCCGCCAATGAACGCACCGAGCCGCTGGGGAGCGGGAAACAGGCCCTGAGGCTTCCCGTGCTTCGGATCGACCGGCTTCTCTCCCGTCGCCTCGCTGCCCGTCTGCCCCTTCGGGATATCCATGCCTTTTGCGAAAGTGAAGCCGCCAGGCCGCCGTTCCGGCTGCGGTGGCCGCGCCGTGACGATCACGTGGTGAACGACCGCTCGTGCGCCCGGTCGCACCTCGAGTCCCTGCACCCACTTGTCTTCCGTGAAGTTCGTGGGGATCTCGAAGTACTGGTACTCCACGAACCCGTCCGCCGGGACCTTGTAATCCACTGGCATTTGGATGACCGCGTCGGGCTCCCCGAGCGTCCATCCATCAACGTACTTCGGCATCGAGGGCAGATCCTTGTCGTCCCCCTTAGGGGCGCCGTTGTTCGCCCACCGCAGCAGTGTTGACCTGTCCTCGTCGGTCAAGCTGCGATCGTTGGCGAACTTGCCGTGGGCTTTGTCGGCGTGCCACGGCGGCATCACCCCGTCGCCGACCTTGTCCCGGATGTCCTTCGCGCGAGGCCGCACGTCGTCGTACGTCAGAAGCGACATCGGCCCGACCTCGCCGGGACGATGGCACCCAGTGCAGTTCTTGTAGAGGATGGGCGCCACGTCTTTCGTGAACGTCGGGATCGCTGGTTTCGAGGGTGTCTGGTCGGGGGAACCGCTCGCACTGACGATCGCGGCACCGAGCAAGATTGTCATTGCTCCAATACCAAGAAACGCTCTCATGCATCTAACCTTTCGTTTGACTCACGCCCACTCTATTTCAACCGTCCTGCGGCCGTTGTCCCACCCTGCACGGCTGGTGAGACCAGGATCCCGGTGTACTGCATCTCTTCCCAGGTCTGATCACCCCATTTTACGTCGACGGTCGGGTCGGGGTTCGCGCGATTGCCTGGTGAATTGTCGTACCAAGCGGTCGAGACGATCTTGGATCCCTTTGGCACTTGCAGGGGTTCCTTGAACATGTAGTACGTCTGCCAATTGAAGTTGTAGCGCGGCACCGAGAGGATCGTCTTTTTCGATCCATCCGGGAGCTGCAGCACGTACTCCCACTTCTTCCCTCGCACGTGGGTATGCGGAAACAGTCCCCAGACCGTGGCGTCCTGCACGAATTCCACATCCGCGTCCACAGCGACGTCTGGCGCGCCTGCTGGCAGGCGCAGTGTTGCATTGAAGAACTGCGACGCGCGGACCTCGCGTGGGTTTGGATCTTTCGAGAAGATCAGGCCGACCTTGGTACGGTCGGTTTCATCCTGGCCGGCCGCCGTGTAGTGCATCTGCAGCTCGAGCACGCCGCCCGCTTCGAGGCGCAGCGCCGTTCCTGGCGCAAACACCTGAGGGTTCGTGCCGGGCGCATACGTGGCCAGCAGCCGGGCAGGAATGTCGTCTTCTTTTGCGGGACGGAGCCCTGGAGTGGCCTTTGGCAGTTTTGTCAGTTCAGGGTTGACCTTTAGCACAGGCGCACGCTGAATGTCGGGCTTCGCCTTGTACCTCACGAGCACGTGGTGAACGACATTCCGGTTGCCCGGTCGCACCTCTATGGCCTGCACCCACTTGGGTTCTGTGAAATTGGTCGGAATGTAGAAGTACTGGTACTGCACGACGTCGTCGGCAGGGACGTGGTATCCTCAGGCATTTCGAACACGACGTCGGGCGTGCCGATCGACCAGCCCTTCGGGTACTCCGGCGCGGCCGGCATGTCCCTGGGATCCCCCTTCGGCGCGCCATTCGCGACCCATCGGAAGATCGTGCTCTTCTCCTGCTCCGTCAGGCCGCGCTCGTTCAGGAACGTTCCATGGGGCATGTCCGCGTGCCACGGAGGCATCGCCCCCTCGTCGATCTTGTCGCGAATGTCTTTGGCGCGGGGCCGCACGTCGTCGTAGGTGAGAAGCGACATCGGGCGCGATCTCGCCCGGCCTGATGACAGCTCGTGCAGTTCTTGAAAAGGATCGGGGCGACGTCCTTCGTATAGGTCGGAATGCCGGCCGGATTCGTTTTCGAGCTCTGGGGTTCGGCTGCAGGTCATCACGCTGAAACACAGGGCCGCCACGGCAGCCAGCAGGCACGGTATTTCGCATGAAATCGCTCCCGGAATCGATTGAGGAGGCGCCATTCTACCATGCAAGTCGGTTCGGCACTCCGGATCGGATCCCGGATCCCGCATCCCGAGCACCTCTCGACCTAGAGTGCGACCCTATGTCTTCCACTGTGCAGGTAGTTCATCGTCTGCACGGTGAGCATGATCGTGAAGTCCAGCTTCGTCTGATCTTCCGGCTGTCTTCAGCCGCAGGTTCATCTCGTTGGCGCGCTTGATCATGTTCTCGAGCACCTGGTCGATCGTGTATTGGTATTCGCCCGTGCCTGCGGCGACCATGCGTCGAACGTCCTTCCGGACGCGTGCGATGAACCGTGCCGCCTTCATGTTGCCCGCGCACTCCGGCCGGTCGGAAAAGAGACGATTCGAGATCGCGGTCGTAGAAGTGTGGATGTTCGACGCCGTAGTGGCGCCGCTTTCGTTCGTAGTGCGCCCGCAGCGTCTTGCGCAGGCTGTGCAGCGGCTCGACTCTTCGGCGCGTCCGGACGATCATCGGTTTGCCGGCGAGATCGCGTCATCAGCGCGTCCATGTACTCGAGCTTCTTGCAGCGCCGGCCAGCCGGCATAGCGTCCGCGCCAGTCGGACTCAGGTGCGAGCCACACCGCGAACGTCTCGGCGAAGTCTTCATCGGGATGGCTTTGCGCGTACCAGCTGTCAAGGTGGAGCACGAAGCTTTTGCTGTACGGCTTCGGCGTGTAGTAGTCCGGATACTGCATGTACGACGGGCCAAACAGCTGCTGGCGACGCCGACGCTGCCGGAGCTTGTAGGCGTTGTCTATCGCGTGACCGGCCTCGTGGCGCAGAATCTTCATGCACCAGGCCTCGTTGCCCCCTTCGACCTCGAGCATCTGCGCGCGTTCGAGCTTTTCCAGCCGGGGGTGCGCCAGGTAGAAGGGAATTGCGACGCCGGGGACGCCATCTGGCGAGAACCATTCCGCCGACAGCCAGAAGTGGGGTTGAAACGCGAGGCCGCGGGCATCGAGCTCGCGCTGCAGCTCGGCAATCCGCGATTCGAGCACGCTGCCCTCGATTGTCACGCCGAGCTCGCGAAATCCGCAGATCGAGGAGCTTCTCATCCGGCCAGTCGGCCCATCGTCGGCCGGAATGGCGTCGCGCGCGGCAGTCGTGGGCGTTGGGACATCGACGGTCATGACAGATCTCGGTGGTTGCAGCCGTTCAGTCTAGCAGTGTTGAACCCTCTTCTGGCCTGTGGTATATCCAGAGGCCCCCAGCGCCGTTGCCTCTCTTTTGCGGAGACAGTGTTTCTTCACTGTTTGTTCACGACTTCTCGACGGTCGAGCCGATACTCTGAATCATGAGCCCCAGCCATTCGCGGAACTTTCCGGTTCCGGGCGACGCGGCCCGGAATCAAAGGAGCGTGTATGAAACTGGTCTGTCGCGTCGCCCTGATGGCGACGGTCGGGATCGTCTCGCTGCCGCGCCGCTCGTCGCGGGGCAAGGGGCGCAGCCTGCCGCGGCACAGCAGCCGCACGACGCAGCAACCCCCGACCCAGCAACCCACGCCTCCGCCACCGCCACCGCCGACGACCCAGCAGCCGACGCCCCCGCAGCCAACGACGCCGCCTGAAGAGCAACAGAAGTACGAAGAGACCGTGGTCGTCAGCGCCTCGAGGACCGAGGAGAAGCTGGCCAATGCGCCGGTGACGATGTCGGTGATCACGGCGCAGCACGATTCAGCACGCGACCTCGCAGAATTTTGCGGAGCTGCTGCGGCCGATTCCCGGCTTGAACATGACGCAGGTTTCGGCGCGCGACATCAACGTGACCAGCCGTGCGGCCACCGGAACGCTCGCGACGGGCCTGCTCGCCCTGCTGGACGGCCGCAGCCTGTACCAGGACATGTTCGGGTTCGTCATGTGGGACTTCCTGCCGGTGAACCTGAACGAGATCAAGCAGATTGAAGTGATTCGCGGACCGGCATCAGCGGTGTGGGGCGCCAACGCGCTCTATGGCGTCGTCAACGTGATCAGCAAGTCGCCGCGCGAAATGCAGGGCACGAGCGCGACGTTCGGTATCGGCGCGTTCGATCGCGCGCGAACGGCGAAGACTCGGCTCCGCTGTGGTACGTCAGCGGCACACACGCGCAGGCGATCAACGATCGCTGGGCGTTCAAGCTGTCGGCGCGGCGGCTACTCGCAGGATCCGTTGCTCGCGCCCGACCGGGCACCATTCCTTGCGAGCGCCCCGAGGTCTGCATCGTGCCCACGACGACGTATCCGCCGTACACGAACACCGGGACGACGCAGCCGAAGTTCGACGCGCGTGTCGACTACGACTATCCTGACGGCGCGAAGTTGTCGTTCTCGGGCGGCGTCGCCGGGACCGACGGCATGATGCACTCGGGCATCGGCCCGTTCGACATCAAGAGCGGGACGGTGATGGGTTATGGCAAGGCGAACTACTCGAAGAAGGCGCTGCGTGCGGCGTTCTTCACGAACATTCTTCACGGCGACGCCGACCAACCTGCTCGCCGCGCAGTCCAACTACGGGAAAACCGATCACGTTCGCGTTCGACACCCGAACCTACGACTTCGAGGCCTCGAACGTCACGCCGCTCGGCCAGCACCACGTCGATCAATTACGGGGGCAACCTGCGGTTCAACACATACGATCTCGAGATTGCGCCGCAGGCGGACAATCGCACCGAGTTCGGCGCGTACGTCCAGGACGAGATCTTTCTCTCCGACCACTTCCGACTGAACCTCGGCGCCCGAGTCGATCGGTTCGACTATCTGGACAGCTTGGTGTTCTCGCCGCGCACGGCGTTCCTGATCAAGCCACGGGAGAATCAGACGATTCGCCTGTCGTACAACCGCGCCTACCGGGCGCCGTCGGTCATCAACAACTGGCTGTCGACCGTCGATCGCTCGACCCGGTGGATCTGCGAGCGCTCGGCGGCCCGGCCGATCTACGCGCTTCCGGTCAACATCGTCGGCAACACCGACCTGACCGAGCAGTCGCTCGACGCGTACGAAATCGGCTACTCGGGCATGCTGCCGAACCGCGCCGTGATCTCGGCCGCCTTCTACGTCAACAACGTCAAGGAGGAGATTCTGTTCACCGAGGATCCGACCGGTCGGTACACGGCGGCCAATCCCCCGCCGAACTGGCCGATGCAGCCTTCCGCCGGCGGTCATCAACTTCATCTATGCGGCAGGACGAACCCTGCCCTGGACGCTTCACGTACGAGAACTTTGGCACGGTACGTCCAGAAGGGCTTCGAGCTGGGTGTCGAAACCCGGTCAACCACTACATCAATGTGTTTGCCAACTACACGTATCAGGCGACGCCCGATCCGAAGGACTTCGAGCTCAACGAGCTGAACCTGCCGCCGAAGAACCGCTTCAACGCCGGCTTCGTCGTTCAGTCTATGACCGTTACCTCGGGAATTTTTCAGTCGGCTACACCGACGATGCGTTCTGGCAGGACGTGCTCGATGCGCCCTACCACGGCACGACGAAGCCGTACACGCTCGTGAACGGCGGTTTCGGCGTCGAAGTGGGGCCAGCAAGGATCGATCACCACGTCGATCAAGGCGTCAACCTGGCCAACCAGAGCGTGCAGCAGCACGTCTTCGGCGACATCACGAAGCGCCAGATCGTCGGCGAGTTCCGGGTGCAGTTCTAGGAAGTGAGGAGTTAGGGGTTAAGAGTAGAAGGCAAGGGCGCGAGCCGCCGAGTCATGGCGGGCTTGTCCCTTTTGCCTTCGTCTACTTCAAACCTTTGACTTCAACCTTTAACTTCACTTTGATGATCCGCCTCATCGCGCTCGACATTGACGGCACGCTTCTCGACAGCGAAGGCCGGATCCCGGAGGCGAACCGCGAGGCGATCGCCCGGGCGATCGACTGCGGGCGTCGAGGTCGCGCTGGCGACCGGGCGGCGCTACGACTTCGCGCGTCCGATTTTCGAAAAGCTTCCCTGCGCCGCTGACGCTCATCCTCAGCAACGGCGCCATCGTGAAGACGCGCGACGGGCAGACCCTGATGCGCAGCCTGCTGCCGCGCGAGATCGCCCGCGTCGGTGCTCGCGCGACGTGCCCGATCATCGCGCCAGCGCCGCGGTCGTGTTCGATCGGCCCCGCGAGGGCCAGGTCGTCTTCGAAGCGATCGACTGGGAGCATCCGCGCCACCGCCGGTTCTTTGCCGCCAACCGGCCCTTTCTGCGCGAAGTCGCGCCGCTGGAAGAATGCCTGACCGAGGATCCGATCCAGGTGATGTTCACGGGCGGATGCGCGGAGATGCGGCGCGCTGTTCGATCGGCCTGCAGCATGTCGTAGTCGGACGGCGGCTTTTCGGTCGCGCTGACCGAATACGAGCATCGCGATTTCTCGCTGGTCGATGTCGTCACGGCAGGCTGTTCGAAAGGGTCGGCGCTTCGCGCCTGGGCGGAGCGCCGCGGGCTCGCGCGATGCGGAAGTGATGGCGATGGGAGACAATCTGAACGATCTGCAGATGCTCGAGTTCGCCGGAACGCCGGTCGTCATGGGCAACGCGCTGGCGGAGTTGAAGGCGCGCGGCTGGCCTGTCAGCGGCCGGAACGACGAGCGGGCGTTGCGCAGGCGATTGAGCGCTACGTGCTGAATGGCCTAGGGGTCAGGCTGAGGCCCCGTGCGATGAAGGCGTCCTAGTCGTCATGGCAATGGGTATGGGGCTTCGGCTCCCGAAATCGGAAGGCGGCCGCGGGCGCCGGGCGAGCGGCCGCAGGCTGCGGCTGACGACTGCGGCGACGCCAAGAAGAAGAAGACAGCTCACGTCCGCTGCGTGGCAGGAAGCCAAGGCGCTCGATCTGGGCGCGCCGGGGACGGCTGTCGCTCGGCCTGGCGCTGATGCTCGTCAACCGGCTCGTCGGGTCTGGTGCTGCCGGCCACCTCGAAGTACCTCATCGACGACGTCATCGGGAAGCACCGCGCGGAGATGCTGATGCCGCTGGCGCTCGCCGCCGGAGCGGCGACGCTCGTCCAGGCGGTGACGCTCGTTCGCTCTGTCGCAGGTGCTCGGCGTGGCGGCGCAGCGCGCGATCACCGACATGCGCCGGCGCGTCGAGGCGCACGTCGCACGCCTGCCGATCAGCTACTTCGACTCGACGCAGTCCGGCGTGCTGATCTCCCGCATCATGACGGACGCCGAAGGCATCCGGAACCTGGTCGGCACCGGCCTCGTCCAGCTGACGGGCAGCGTCGTCACGGCGCTGTTCGCGCTGGCGTACCTCTTCTACCTGAACTGGTACCTGACGTGTATCACGCATCGTCGCGCTCGCCGCCTTCGGCGGCGCGATGGCGCTGGCGTTCAACCGGCTGCGGCCGCTGTTCCGCGAGCGCGGAAAGATCAACGCCGAAGTCACCGGGCGTCTGAACGAGACGCTGGGCGGCATCCGCATCGTCAAGACCTACACGGCCGAGAAGCGCGAGGAGCTGGTCTTCACGCAGGGCGTCCACCGGCTGTTCCGCAACGTCGCGCAGTCGATCACCGGCGTCTCGGGCATCACGGCGTTCTCGACCGTCGTCGTCGGCGTGATCGGCGTCATCATGATCGTCGTCGGCGGCCGGTCGATCATGGCGGGCACGATGACGCTCGGCGACTTCATCAACTACATCCTGTTCACGGGGCTCATGGCCGCGCCCGTCGTGCAGATCGCGTCGATCGGCACGCAGATCAGCGAAGCGTTCGCCGGCCTCGATCGCATCCACGAGCTGATGACGATGACGACCGAAGACGATGAGGACAGCGCACGCGCGCCGCTCGACGACGATCGACGGGGAGATTGTGTTCGATGACGTCAGCTTCGAGTACAACGCCGGCGTGCCGGTCTTGAAGCACGTGAGCTTTCGCGCGCCGGCCGGGACGACGACCGCGCTGGTCGGGTCGAGCGGGTCGGGCAAGAGCACGCTGATCAGCCTGGTGATGGCGTTCAACCGGCCGCAGGGCGGACGCATCCTCGTCGACGGCCGCGACCTGGCGACCGTGCGCCTCCGCGACTACCGATCGCAGCTCGGCGTCGTGCTCCAGGACAACTTCCTCTTCGACGGCACCGTCGGCGACAACATCCGGTATGGGCGAATGGACGCGACGATGGACGAGATTCGCGGCGGTCAGCCGCGTCGCGCACGCCGACGAGTTCATCGACAGCGTTCGAGAAGAAGTACGACACGGTCGTCGGCGAGCGCGGCGTGAAGCTCTCGGGCGGTCAGCGCCAGCGCGTGGCGATCGCGCGCGCGATTCTCGCCGATCCGCGCATCCTCGTCCTCGACGAAGCGACCTCCAGCCTCGACAGCGAAAGCGAGGCGCTCATCCAGGACGGCCTGCGATCGCTGCGGCGCCGGCCGGACGACGTTCGTGATCGCGCACCGGCTGTCGACGATTCGCAGCGCCGATCAGATCCTGGTGCTCGAGCACGGCGAGATCGTCGAGCGCGGCACGCCACGCCGAGCTGCTCGCGCTCGGCGGCCGCTACCGCACGCTCTACGACAAGCAGTACAAGCTCGAATCGGATCGCTTCATCAACCCGGGCGAAGACTTCACGCCCGATCTGCCGAAGGCGAAAGTGTCGGTGCCAGTGCGCCCGGACCGGGCGCTGTAGCGTCTCCGCGTTCGCGAGCTGCGCTCGCGTTCGGCGATGACGATGCCTTCGCGACTGGATCGCTGTCGCGAAGGCTCGGCGAAGTTCAGCCGGTAAGATCCGTCCAGGATTCGCGTAGATCTCAGTCGACAATCAGCACTCAACCGTCAGCAGTCAGCATTCCAACAATCGTCCATGCAGTTCATCTACACCATGAAAGGTCTGGGCAAGGTCCATCCGCCCAGACCACGTCGTCCTGAAAGACATCTGGCTGTCGTTTCTTCCCGGCGCGAAGATCGGCGTCCTCGGGCTCAACGGCGCGGGGAAGAGCACGCTGCTGCGGATCATGGCCGGCGAGGATCAGCAGTTCGTCGGCGAGGCGTGGCCGGCCGAGGGATCACGCGTCGGTTTCCTGCCGCAGGAGCCGCGGCTCGATCCGTCGAAGACCGTGCTCGGCAACGTCGAGGAAGGCGTCGCCGAGATCAGGGCGCTGCTGACTCGCTACGACGAGATCAACGCGAAGTTCGGCGAGGACCTGTCGCCCGAGGAGATGGACAAGGTCCTCGAGGAGCAGGGCAAGGTCCAGGATCGGATCGAGGCGGCGAACGGCTGGGACCTCGACTCGCGCCTCGAGCTCGCGATGGACGCGCTGCGGCTTCCGCCGGCTGACGCCGACGTCACGACGCTCTCGGGCGGCGAGCGTCGCCGCGTCGCGCTCTGCCGGCTTGCTGCTCAAGTCGCCCGACCTGCTCCTGCTGGACGAGCCGACCAACCATCTCGACGCCGAATCGGTCGCGTGGCTCGAGCGGTTTCTCAAGGACTATCCCGGCACCGTCGTCGCCGTGACCCACGATCGCTACTTCCTCGACAACGTCGCCGGCTGGATCCTGGAGCTCGATCGCGGCTCGGGCATTCCCTGGGAAGGGCAACTACTCGTCGTGGCTCGAGCAGAAACAGAACCGGCTCGAGATCGAGGAGAAGGCGGAAACCAAGCGCCAGCGCACGCTGCCGCGCGAGCTCGACTGGATCCGCATGTCGCCGCGCGCGCGGCAGGCGAAGGGCAAGGCGCGGCTTGAACGCCTACGAGGACCTGCTCAAGGAGGAGACGGCTCAGAAGATCGAGCAGGTCGAGATCTACATTCCCCCGGGCCCGCGGCTCGGCGACATCGTGGTCGAAGCGCGAGGCCTGCGGAAGGGCTACGGCGACGTGCTGTTGATGGACGACGTCACCTTCACGCTGCCGCGCGGCGGGATCGTCGGCGTCATCGGCCCGAACGGCGCCGGCAAGACGACGCTGTTCCGGATGATCATCGGGCAAGGAGCAGCCCGACGCCGGCACGCTGCGGCTCGGCGAGACGGTGCAGGTCGGCTACGTCGATCAGTCGCGCGACGCGCTGTCGGCCGGACAAGAGCGTCTGGGAAGAGATCACCGGCGGGCGCGACACCGTCGAACTGGGAAAGCGCGAGGTCGCGTCGCGCGCCTACGTGTCGTGGTTCAACTTCAAAGGGCGCGATCAGCAGCGAAAAGTTGGAGCGCTGTCGGGCGGCGAGCGCAACCGCGTCCATCTGGCGAAGCTGCTCAAGGGCGGGTCGAACCTGCTGCTGCTCGACGAGCCGACCAACGATCTCGACGTCGATACGCTGCGCGCGCTGGAGGAGGCGCTGCTGTCGTTTGCCGGCTGCGCGGTCGTCATCAGCCACGATCGCTGGTTCCTCGACCGCATCGCGACGCACATGCTCGCGTTCGAAGGGGACAGCAAGGTCGTGTGGTTCGAAGGGAACTACCAGGACTACGAGGCCGATCGGCATCGCCGTCTCGGCGCCGAAGCCGATCAGCCGCACCGCATCAAGTACAGAAAACTGACAAGGTAACAGGCCGTTCACTGAAAGAAGCGATACCAGCCGATGACGGCGAGGATTGCGCCCAGCACTGCGAGCATCAGCCGCACGCGGAGATTGAGGCGATCGGGAACGTTGGATTCCATGACATTTCTCCTCTTAACTTGTCTCGTCGCCGCCCCCGCCGGTGAGAGTCTGTTGTCGCAACGCGGCGGCTCCCATCAGCCCGCCCATCCCCATTGATTCCACCGCGCTGCTCGGGATCAGCATCAGCGCGCCTTTCTCCTTGAGTCCCTCGTACAGCATGTTCATCGCGCGCAGATGCAGGGCGGTTGGATTGTCGTGATAGGACTTGGCCGCTTCTGCAAATGAGTGCGCGATCTCCAGCTCGGCCTGTCCGAGGATGATGCGCGCCTGCTTTTCGCGCGCGGCCTGCGCCTCGCGCGACATCGCGTCCTGAAGAGCGACGGGGATGACGACGTCGCGCATCTCGACAGACGAGACCGTCACACCCCAGGGGCTCGACCGCTGATCGATGAGCTGCTGAAGCTCCGACTCGATGCGCTCGCGTCCGCGCAGCAGATCGGTGAGCGCGGTGCGCCCGATGATGTCGCGAAGGGCCGTCTGGGCGGCCCAGCTCACCGCCTGCGGATAATCCTGGACTTCCAGCGCGGCTTTCTGCGCGTCATGAACCATCCAGAACAGCACGGCATCGACGTTGACGGGCACCGTGTCGGACGTCAATGTCTGCTCGGCGGCGAACGTGGTGGTGATGGTCCGCTGATCGATCCACGAGGACACGCGATCGACGAACGGCAGGATCCAGAAGAGTCCGGGTCCACGCAGCCCGACGAACCGTCCCAGTCGGAGGACAACGGCTCGCTCCCATTGCTCGGCGATCCTGGGCGCCTGCATGCTGACGATGCCGACGATCGCCATCGTCAGCAGCGGGATGGGGTTGTTGAACGCGCGCGCGCCCAGCCACCCGATCGCCAGCGATGCGAGCAGGATCACGATGGAGACGATGTTCATCCGTGGCACTCTGACGGTCGACTCCTGTCCGCGTCCAAAAATGACCGGAACCATTTATGCTCCTCCCTTGTGCGCACGAAGCGCAGCAGCGATCTCGTCAACCGTGAATCCCGCGGCGTCAGCGTCGGCGAGCACGCGCGTCACGAACGCGCGCAGTCGGCGTTCATGCTCTCGCGGTGGGCGGGCCTCGGTCGGCGTCGCGGTGATGAACGAGCCGACGCCGCGGCGCGTCTCGATCACGCCTGCGCGTTCGAGCTCCGCATAGACGCGCGCCACCGTGTTGGCGTTGACGCGCAGTTCGACTGCGAGCTGCCGCACCGTCGGCAGTTGATCCCCCGGCCGCATCCGCCCCGTTGCAATCGCTGCCCGGAGCGCCCGTTCGAGCTGCGCGTAGATGGGCGTCGCGTCCTGCGGATCGATGGAGATTGTCGCCACTTGAATTATTATACTAGTGTATTAGTACAATTGCAAACGCCGCCGCCGCCCAGAAAGGAACCCCGCCGCAGCCCAGAAAAGGTGCCAGCCACCTTCTCAACAAAAGTGCCAGCCACCTCCCAGCGGGCCGTGGTGCTGATCTTGCACTTTTCCTGGCAACGGCCGCGACCGGCCGCCAAGCGCTAACAAGAAAGGCTGCGGGCACAATGACTTGCAGCATCTCCCGGACGATGGCCGGATGGAGCGGCGGACCCGGGGGACAATTTACGGCCTGTCGAAAAGTGGCAAGGCTGCCGAAAATTGTCCAAGGCCAGAAAGGCAAGGCGGGCCCTGGACGGGGATGGATACCGATATGGAACTGAGCCCTCGTAGAAAGAGACGGAGTGAAGCGGGTTTTACGCTGATCGACATGTTGTTTGTCGTTGCGTTGATTGGCTTGCTCGCTTCGATGGCGATTCCCGGGTTGATGAAGGCTCGCGGCGCGGCGCAGGCGTCGTCGGCGATCGGCACGCTGCGCGTCCTCAACAGCGCTGAACTGAGCTTCGCGATTACCTGCGGGCTGGGTTTCTATTCGCCGGACCTGCCGACGCTTGGGGTCGCGCCTCCGGGGAGCGTGGAAGCCTTTCTACCTGACGAGATGGTGGCAGGTTTCACGTTCATCAAGAGCGGATACAACTTCAGCCTCGCGGGTACGCCGCTGGCTGGCGCGCCGGCATCGTGCAATGGCCTCGGAGCTGGACAGGCATCACCCGCCTACGCGACCGTGGGCGACCCGCTCGATCCGACCGTCGCGCGCTTCTTCGGCACGAACTCGGACGCTGTGATCTATCAGCACACGGCCACGCTGTCGGCGACGATGCCCGAGACCGGGCGGCCGCCGGCCGGAACGCCCATTCAATAAGGCGCAGGGCCCGTACTGCCTTGAGCCCGGAGCCTTCGTAGTATCGTTGGGCCCTCCGATTGGAGGCCCCAACGATGCTCAGGTGCACATCCCGATTCGCCATCCTGGCGATCGCGCTCGTCGTCGCGACGAGCGCGTCCTCGGTAGCGCAGGGAATTACTTCTCCCAAACAGCAGTTCGGTTTCAACATCGGCGACGACTATCAACTCGCCACCTACGACCAATTCGTCGAGTACTGGCACAAGCTCGATAAAGAGTCAGACCGGATGAAGGTCGTCGAGATTGGCAAAACGGCGGAAGGCCGTCCGCAGCTGATGGCGATCATCACGTCGCCAGAGAACTTCAAGAAGCTCGATCGGTACAAGGAGATCTCGCGGCGGCTCGCGACGGTCGATGGACTGACCGACGAACAGGCTCACGCGCTGGCGAAAGAGGGCAAGGGCGTTGTCTGGTTCGATGGGGGCCTGCACGCGACCGAGGTGCTGGGCGCGCACCAGCTGATTGAGACCGTGTACCAGTTGGTGAGCCGAAACGACCCGGAGACGCTCAGGTTCCTGAACGATCTCGTCATCCTGGCCGTGCAGGCGAATCCGGACGGCATGCAACTCGTGTCGAGCTGGTATATGCGCGAAAAAGATCCCGCGCAGCGATCGATGAACGGCGCTGCCGCGGCTCTACGAGAAGTACGCCGGCCACGACAATAATCGCGATTTCTACATGTCGAACCTTCCGGAGAGCATCAACATGAACAAGGTGCTCTATGCGGAGTGGTTCCCGCAGATCATGTATAACCACCACCAGACCGGGCCCCCGGGGGCGGTGATGTTCGCGCCGCCATTCCGCGACCCGTTCAACTTCAACTTCGATCCGCTCGTCCCAATCGGCATCGACATCGTCGGCGCCGCCATGGCGAATCGCATGGCGGCAGAAGGGAAACCGGGCCTCACGAGCCGGAAGGGATCCAGCTATTCGACCTGGTGGAACGGCGGTCTGCGAACGACCGTGTTACTTTCACAACATGATCGGGCTGCTGACCGAGACGATCGGCAGTCCGACGCCCATCACGATTCCCTTCGTGCCGTCCAAGCAGCTTCCGGATTCGAACCTGTACTTCCCGATCGAACCGCAGCAGACGTGGCATTTCAGGCAGTCGATCGATTATTCGGTGACCGCCAACTACGCCGTCTTCGACGTCGCGTCCCGCAACAAGGATACATTCCTGTTCAACATCTATCTGATGGGGAAGAACTCCATCGAGCGGGGCAGTCACGACAGTTGGACGACGAGCCCACGACGGATTGCGGCCGCGGAAGCCGCGCTTGCGCCCGCAGCGGGTGGTCGTGGTGGGCGGGGAGCCGAACCGGCGAGCGATGAAGCACCCTCACCCGCGGCGGGCGGCGGACGCGCCGGCCGAGGCGGGACGGTCACGCAGTTCAAGACGCTGCTGCGCGATCCCGCTTTGCGAGATCCGCGCGGGTTCGTGATCCCGTCCGATCAGCCGGACTTTCCAACCGCCACCAAATTCATCAACGCATTAATCAAGACAGGCATCGTCGTCCATCGCGCCACGAGCGCATTCACCGTTGGAGGCAAGTCGTATCCTGCCGGTTCCTACGTCGTCAAGACCGCGCAGCCGTTCCGGCCGCACGTGCTGGACATGTTCGAACCGCAGGATCACCCCGACGACATTCCGTATCCTGGGGGGCCGCCGACGCGTCCGTACGACAATGCTGGTTGGACGCTGGCGTATCAAATGGGCGTGAAATTCGATCGACTCTTGGAAGGGTTTGACGGGCCTTTTGAAAAGGTCTCCGGGCTCCAGTCGCCGGTGGCAGGAAAGACGCCGCAATCATCTTCAGCTGGCCCTGTGCTTTTGAGCCATGCGAGCAACAATGCCTTCATCGCCGTGAACCGACTGCTCGCTGCGGGGCGGGACGTCCGGTGGGTACAAGGTGGCGATAACCCCTTCTACGTGGCCGGCGCCTCGCCCGCGGAGTTGCAGAAGCTTGCGTCCGAACTCGGAGTCAGTTTCATACCGGCACAGTCCGTGGGCGCCGGGGTCAAGCTCCGTAAGCCGCGGATCGGACTAGCCGACCAGTACCGGCGGATCGATTCCGTCAGGCTGGACGCGGTTCGTGCTCGAGCAATTCGAGTTCCCGTTCGAGGTCGTCTACCCGAAGGCCATCGAGGCGGGAAACCTATCGAGCCGCTTCGACGTGCTGATCTTTCCGTCAGATGTAGGGCCAGCTCCCGCGGTGGGCGGACGAGGAGGGGGTGGTCGCGGGGGCGCTGGCGGCGGCGCTGCGAACATTCCTCCCGAGTTCCAGCCGATGCTCGGGGCCTACACCGTTGAGCAGAGCGGTCCCGCGCTCAAGAAGTTCCTGGAAGACGGCGGCACGGTTCTCGCGGTGGGCCGCTCTTCCATCAATCTTGCGCGGGTGCTTGGACTGCCGGTCGAGAATCATCTCGTTGAGCGGAGCGCGGACGGTTCCGCCAGGCAGATACCGGTGGAAAAGTATTACGTCCCTGGATCGATTCTCCGAGTTGCCGTGGACAATTCGGTGCCGATCGCCAACGGGTTCGACGATCACGTCGATGTGTTTTTCGACAACAGTCCGGTGTTCAGCCTTGGGGCCGAGGCGGTGAGAAAAGGGCTGCGTCCGGTTGCGTGGTTCGATACGCCGACGCCGCTGCGGAGTGGGTGGGCGTTCGGGCAGGGGTACCTGAATGGGGGCATCGAAATCCTTCAGGCAACGATTGGAAAAGGCAACCTGTTCATGTTCGCGCCCGAAATCACATTTCGCGCGCAGCCGCACGGAACGTTCAAGTTTCTGTTCAATGGTCTGTATCTGAGCACCGCGTCCGCCAGCGCGAGCTCGACGACCGCACAGGCCTCCCGCTAAAACGCAAAGGGCCGGCTGTTGAACAAGGCCGGCCCTTCCCGACGTGACTGGGCTGTCTCTCAGCGTTTCTTGCTGCCACCGCGAGCTTTGGAACCCTTTCGGCCGGACGAGCGCTTTGCCGTGGTGCGCCTGCCTGCCAATCGTCCCTTCGACGCTGCCTTCCGGCCCGCTTTCTTGGCTCCCTTCCTCGCGGCCTTGCCGCCGCCTCCCTTGGTCGCCTTTTTCACGCGGCGGGCCACCGCCTTTGCCGGCCGGCGGACCTTCTTGACCGCCCGAGCCGTAGCCCGGCGTGGCTTTTCGGACGGCGCGACGGCGGAAGCCGGGGCGTCGGTGGCGGCGGACGCTGCGGAACTTGGCGCACCGGATGGCGTCTGCCCGGAATCGACGACCGTGCGGGGCGCGGCTCCGGGCGTGGTGCCGACCGCTTCCGCCGCCTGCCCTAGCAGGCTGTCGTCGGCGTCCAGGTACGAATCATCAGCCATAGATTCTCCTTGTCGAGTGATGAGTGCACAACTGCGGCGTTGGTGCAGCGCATGTTAGCAGAGGCCCGTCGAAACGGTGCAGTCAATGTAGAGTGAATGTGGACTTCGCGTGTATACCTATCACGGTCACGTGCTCGATGCGCTGGCGGCACATGGTCTAATTCCCACCGGAGCGACCTCCCCGCAGCAGCTCCGGGACGCCTTGCGCGACCTGTATAAGTATGAAATCCGCCGCCTTCGCGATCGCCTGATCGCCGGCGAGTTCCCCAAGCAGGACTACGCCGGACGTGTCGTGGCCCTGCGCCAGCGATACTGGCTGCTGTCGGTCCCTACGCAGCTCTGGCTCGCCCCGTGAGCGACGTCGGACGTTTGGATTACCATCAGGAGCATGCAGGACTTCGAGAAGCTGGGCCTCTTCTACCTCGGTCGTGAGTACGACGTCGCTGCAGGAAAGCGGCTCGATGCCCCCGTTCTTTACGATTCCCGCGACCTCGTGACCCATGCGGTCTGCGTCGGGATGACCGGGAGCGGGAAGACCGGGTTGTGTCTGTCTCTGATCGAGGAAGCTGCCATCGACGGCGTGCCGGTGATCGCGATCGATCCGAAGGGGGATCTCGGCAACCTGCTGCTGACGTTTCCCGGACTCGCGGCCGAGGATTTCCGGCCCTGGATCGACGAGGACGAGGCGCGGCGCGCAGGGGTATCGGCCGATGACTTCGCGGCCGCAGCAGGCGGACGCTGTGGCAGAAGGGGCTCGCCGACTGGGGGGAGGACGGCGCGCGCATCGAGCGGCTTCGCAGAGTCCGCCGACTTCGCGATCTACACGCCGGGCAGCCGCGCCGGTGTTCCCGTCTCGCTCCTGCAGTCGTTCGCCGCGCCGCCCGCGGCGATCCGCGACGATGCGGAACTGATGGGGGAACGCGCGTCGAGCACGGCGACCAGCCTGCTGTCGCTGGCGGGCGTCGACGCCGCCGCTCGAAGCCGCGAGCACACCTTCGTCACCAACGTGCTCGTCGACCGCGTGGAATGCCGGGCAGGATCTCGATCTCGCGTCGCTCATCCAGCAGGTGCAGACGCCGCCGTTTCAGAAGGTCGGCGTCGTCGACCTCGAGGCGTTCTTTCCCGCGAAGGAGCGCTTCGATCTCGCGATGCGGTTCAACGCCTGCTTGCGGCGCCCGGATTCGAGCAGTGGCTCGAAGGGGAGCCGCTCGATCCGGCGCGCCTGCTCTACACGGCAGATGGCAGGCCGCGGGTCGCCGATCTTCTCGATCGCGCACCTTGGCGACGCGGAGCGGATGTTCTTCGTCTCGCTGCTGCTGAACCAGATGGTCGGCTGGATGCGCGCGCAGACGGGCACCACGAGCCTGCGCGCGATCGTCTACATGGACGAGATCGCCGGATACTTTCCGCCGGTCGCGAATCCGCCGTCGAAGGCGCCGCTGCTGACGCTTCTCAAACAGGGGCGCGCGTTCGGCCTCGGCGTGGTGCTCGCGACGCAGAACCCGGTCGACCTCGACTACAAGGGGCTGGCGAATATCGGCACTTGGTTCCTCGGCCGGCTGCAGACCGAGCGCGACAAGGCGCGGGTGCTCGACGGGCTCGAGGGCGCGGCGGCGGCCGGCCGTTCGATCGCGCGACAGTCGAGCGCCTCCTGTCCGCGCTGCGGCAAGCGCGTGTTCCTGCTGCACAACGTCCACGAAGAACGCCTCGTGACGTTCCAGACGCGCTGGACGCTCTCGTACCTGCGCGGACCGCTGTCGCGCGATCAGATCCGCACATTGATGGCGGGGCGTGCCACACCGGCGGCCCAGCCGCGTCAGGCCGCCGACGCGCCCTCGGCACCCAAACAGCGCGCCGTCTCGCCGGATGGTCCCTCGGATCGATTGCCGGTGCTGCCGCCCGGAATCGAGCAGTTCTTCATCCCGCGCGCGGCGTCAGCAACCGCGAAACCGATCGTGTACTCGCCGATCGTGCTCGCCGCCGTTCGCATCGGCTTCTCGGATACGAAGCTGGGTGTCGACGAAGTTCGTGACATTGTCTACGCGGCGACGGTTGGAGAAGGCCCGCTCGCGGTCGATTGGGCCCGCGCCGGACGGCTCGACGTCGGCGTAACCGCGCTGGCCCGGTCGCCGGAAAGCGGCGCGTCGTTCGAACCGCTGCCCGCGCCGGCGTCGCAACCCAAGAACTACCCGGTGTGGGAGAAGTCGTTCAAGCAGTGGCTGACGCAGAACGAGCGGATACAACTACTGCGGCATCGGGAGACCGGGCTGACATCGCGTCCCGGTGAGTCGGAAGGTGAGTTCAAGGTTCGGGTGCAGGATGCGTCCCGCTCATCGAGGGACTCGGCGGTCGACGCCGTGCGACAGAAGTATGCCGCGCGTCAGGCGGCGCTGGCGGAGAAGCTTCGCCGCGCTGAAGCCGCACGTGATCGTGAATCCGAACAGTCCTCCCAGCAGAAGCTGCAGACCGTCGTCTCGATCGGCGCCACACTGATGGGCGCGCTTCTGGGCCGCAAAGCCATCAGCGCCGGGACGCTCGGGCGAGCGACGACCGCGGCGCGCGGGGTGAGCCGCACGATGAAGGAATCCGGGGACGTGCAGCGCGCCGCCGAGAGCGTCGACGCCGTTCGACAGCAGATCACGGAGCTTGACGATCAGGTGCGGCAGGAGACGCAATCGATTGCGGCGGAGTTCGAGCGTCCGCCGGTCCTCGAGCAGGTGACCCTGCTCCCGAAGCGCGGGCAGGTGAGCGTCCAGCTGATCGCACTGGGCTGGGACCCTGATTAAATGCGGCGGTTCGCGCGCGGCACAGCCTGGCTGGCCGCGCTCTCGTTGCAGTCCTTCAGGGCTGCCACTGGAACTGTCGGCGGAGAGAATCGGCACGGTTACTGCAGAGTTGCTTTCCGTGATGGTTCGCCTGGCAGGGCTGGCGCTCACGATTACCTATGCCGGACTGATCGTCTGGCTGTACTCAGCTCAGCCACAAACGGTTGCCGAGATGACAGGTGGCCTGTCCTCGAGCGTCGGAGCGTATAGCGTGGACGCTCAGGCGTCGTCAGATGCCCTGGCATTTTTCCGTCGGGACGCGTTCGCGGAGGCGCGACTCGCGTTCGAGCGCGCGGATCCGGCGCACCGCGACGCACGCACGCAGTTCTATATCGCCTACAGCTATTACCGCGAAGGCTGGGGGCGGGTCTACAACGATGACACGCTGTTTCGCAAAGGCATTGAAGCGGTCGATCGTGCGATCGCGCTCGGCCCGGATCATCGGCTGATCGTCGATGATCCCGATCTCGGGATGCACAGCGCCGACGAGCTGAAGGCGGAGCTCGAACGAGGCGTCAAGCATGAGGCCTCCGATCTGAACCCGTTCAAGATTTTCAGGACGCGGAAATGACGGCCACCCGCGAAGCCGTCGTTCTGCCCACGATGTTTCTGACGGTGGCATTGCTCGGAGGACTCCGCATAGGCGCCGCCGTTCTCCTCGTTCCGCCCCCACTCATATCCCTTGTCCTCGCGGTGATGCTGCTGTCGGCGCTCGTGCGAGCAGGCGTGCTCGCTCCTGAAGCCATCCTGAGTGTCGAGCGACGCGCGCTGGAGAACGTGTCCGGCCTGACGGTTCTGGTGACGCTGTTCGCCGGCTCGGCGCAGGTTTTCACCCTGGTCACGCCTGAGCACGGATTACTTCATCTCGTGTTCAGTGTCTGCTTCTTCGTGCAGTTGACGACCACCATGGCCGGCGTCCGGGGCCGACGCAACATGCTCCGCAGCCTGGCCGTGCTTCTGGGCTCCGCCTTTGTCGTCCGCTTCATCGTCCTTGACAGTCTCTACGCGCGCGAAGGGGGTCTGGCGAAGCGGCTGCTGACGACGCTGGTCGAGGGAGCGAGCCTTGGGACGATTCAATACGACCCGACCGGAGCGGCAACCGGCTATGTCGCGTTTCTCACGTTGTCGGTCTATATGGTCGGCCTCGTGCTGTTGCCTTCGACGAGCGCGAGTGGGCAACTGACGAGACGCTCGATGCCCGGATTGAAAAGCACTGTCTCACTCTGGCTAGTTTTCACGGTGGTCGCGGGGACGAGCTGCTCCGCACCAGACGCAACTGCCGCGCACGATCCATCGGCGACGAGTGCACAGGTGCGCGACGAGGTTCTGCGAGATTCAATCCCCTGTAGTATTGAGTGCGATGAGCAGGAGATGGGTGGTGATGGCGATCGCGGTGACGCTGGCCGCCTGTTCACCGAAGAAGATGGGCATCAGCCGGATGGCCGACGCGCTGTCCTCCACGGCCTCCGCCTTCACGCGCGACAACGATCCCGAATTCGTGCGGCAGGCGGCCCCTTCGACACTCAAGATGGTAGAGATGATGCTCGAGGACTCGCCGACGCACCCCGGGCTGCTGATGACCGCGTGCAGCGGGTTCACCCAGTATGCCTACGCGTTTCTCCAATCGGATGCAGACGTCAGCGATCCATCGAGTGCGGCGGCCAAGGAGCTGAAGTCGCGCGGCGCGGCGATGTACGACCGCGCGCGCGGATATTGCCTGCGCGCCCTCGAGGTGCGCCACCCGGGCGCCGCCCGCGGACTGCAGGGAGACGCGAAAACGGTGCTGGCCTCGATGTCTGTGCCCGACGTGCCGGCGTTGTACTGGACCGGCGTGTCGTGGGGCGGCGGGCTGCTGCTCACTGCCAACCCGCTCGTTCGGATTGGCGAGCTCGCCACGGTCCGGGCGCTTTTCTCTCGGGCGCTGCAGCTCGATGAAACGTGGGAGGGCGGCACGATTCACGAGGCGATGATTGCGCTCGAGTCTCTGCCGATCCTTCTGGGTGGCTCGGCGGCGCGTGCGCGGGAACATTTCAACCGCGCCGTGGCGCTCGCCAATGGGGAGTCAGCGTTTGCCTACGTCGCGCTCGCCACCGGCGTGGCGCAGCCGGCAAAGGACCGTGCCGAGTTCGAACGCCTCCTCAAGACCGCGCTGGCGATCGACGTATCGAAGCGCCCCTCGATCCGCCTGGCCAATCTCATTGCACAAAAGCGGGCGCGGTTTCTGCTATCGCAGATCGATCGGTTGTTCTGAGAATCGCTGCGGCGCTAGCGCATCGTGACCGGAGGTATGGTCCGCCGCGCCGCCGTGCTCACCGGACGGCCGTTGATCGTCTCGTACTCGTAGTGCATGTCCAGGTAGGAGATTCCGGCGAATTTCACCTTCGCAGTGGACTCGGTCGCAATTGGCACACGGACACCGTCGACGCGGGCATAGTGTCGGATCACGTCGACGAGGCTCGTCCAGAATGAAGGATTCTTGGACAGGCGGCCTTCCACCCGCAGGAGCTCGCGGCCGTCGCCGCTCAGGACCATGCGGCCGTCGACGAGCAGCACGTCTTTTCGCTTGGGCTTGATGGTCACATATCGCTCGCCATTGCCCCCAGAGGCCGCTTCGAACTCGTAATTGTCTGAGGTGAGCTCGGAGCGCTGACACTCGCCGGCCGCGATGAGGTCCTGCTCGCGCTTCAGGACACTCTTGAGGACTTTCGTCCGAATGTAGTCAGATCCCGACTCCGAGACGATGGTGTACTTGAAGGTTCGAGCATCCATTTCCGTCCAGGCTTCGAGCCAGGCTTCCTGGTTGAAACGATCGCTCCGGGCATGCATCCGGCGGTAGGCGCGATACTGCGTGAGCGGCTGCTCACGAAGTGAAGAGAAGCGATCAGAGGCACGCTCAACGGGGCTCGAGGCACTCACGCCGGCGGCGCCCGCGAGCAGCGAGGCGGCGATCACCCACCGGCCCCACCTGCGCGTCTCGGTTCCGATTCCACGGTGCAACACCACATGCTCCGTCTGCCGTCCACGCAAGAACCATGCTACACCCTGAAGCACGGCCATTCGCAAAGAATATCGCTGCGATATAGTGGCCTCCGAGGTGAAATCCCATGGCGGTACAGCGGTCGCGCACTGACAGGGTGATTGCCGGAGTCTGCGGGGGATTCGCAAAGGCCCTCGGTTGGAACTCGACCGCTGTCCGCATCATCTATGTAGTGGCTTCCATATTCTCGGCAGCTTTTCCGGGCATCCTTGCATACCTCATCCTCTGGGCGGTCATGCCTCAGGAGCAGTAGGTTCTGCAAGGTTCGGCTGGGTTCTGCAAGGTTCGGCTGGGTTCTACAAGGTTCGGCTGGGTTCAACAGAGTGCTGGCGGGTTCGGGTTCGGGCGCGCCAGAGCAGAACTGCCGCGAAGCCCAGTGGAATGACCCACTCCCAGCCCATCACCAATCCTGGAACCACCCATCCGGCACCTTCACGAGCCAGTTGCCACACAACGTAAGCGGGAATCACCGTGATCGTCCAAGCGATCAGAGGCATGGTCGCGACGCTGAAAAGAAACGGCGTGAAGTACAGCAGATACCAGGGATAGATTACCGGCGCGCCCGCGAGGGCGGTGGCCATAGGCCACGCCCATGAGGTGGGGTCGTCTGCGTCGAGCCGCCGGCGTGCCCACGCAGCTACGAGCATGCCGGAAACGACCGCCCACGCCGCAGCGCCTCGAGGCGTAGCAAGTCCTGCGATAAACCTGAACAGCGGACCGTTGAAACGGATGTGGGCCACGACGTTCGGCACGGCTCCGAAAGGCAGGACGCCATTGCGCGTGTAGGCAAGATACAGAAGCGCGAGCAGCGCGGCGGCACCAGCAGCGTCGCGTACGCGGACGCGCCGCCAATAAATCGGCAGCAGCACGATTGGCAGAAGCTTTGTTGCTACCGCAAGCGCGAAGGCGATGGACGCAAGCGCCGTCCGACGTCGCGCGAGCCAATACGCGGAGCTGACGATCCAGAGGGCGCCGAGGGCGTCGAGGTGGCCGCTATGCGCGATCTCCAGAATCACGAGCGGGTTCCACGCGTACGCCAGAACCAGCCACTCCCGCCGGCCCGTCACCGCCAGCCATCGCCATAGGACGAGAATCGTCAAGAGGTCGCACCCGACGAGCGCGAACTTCATCGTCCGCGTCGAATCGTGAATCGAGACGATGAGTCTGAAGAACAGCTGCGCGCCGGGAGGGTACGGCGTCGGCGTGCCGAGACTTGGCATTCGACGCGTCTCGTCGGTGTGCATGGCCGCCATCGAAGGATCCGCAGGCACCACCTGATACGGACTGTAGCCCAGCGTCTGTAACTCGGCCGTCCCAGAGATACCGAACCATGTCGCTGTCCGAACCGACGGAAGGCACCGCGAGAGGTGCGCGGAAAGCGAGCGCGAGGAGAAGCGCAGCGCCGAACAGACGTGGTGGAACGCGGTGCTCGTCCCAGACGCGCGTGAGCATCACAATGTATGCGATCGCGGCGGCTGCCGCGCACGCGAAGAACAACGGGGAGCCGAGAGGGGCTTGCGTAACGGCGAGGACGATGCTGGCGGTGAGAAACAGCGCGCCCGTCAAAACGAGCGATACCGTCAATGACTTCATCACAGGTGTGGTTTGAATTTTGAATTATAAATGACGGGATTCATGACTCGCCTGCTGTTGAGATTCCTTCCCGCCCTTCTCGTCCTGACACTTGGCCGAACATCTTCCGCGCAGGAGCCTGGCTCGCGGACCGAAGAGCAGGCTCGGCAGCAGGAGGAGAAGGCGCGCAGCCTGACGACGTATCAATCGCCTTGGATCGAGCAGCGCCTGTTGTCGATCGAGCAGGCGGGCGGCTTCGGTGTCGCACGCGGGCTCGTCGTGAAGTTTGGAGATATCAAGCGCGGCTCCGGATTCGCTCCCGGAATCGGGTACGGGCGCACGATGGCGAGCGGCGCCGTGTTCGCGGCCAAAGGCCTGTACTCGATCAAGAACTACAAACTCGCGCAAGTCTCGGCGCAGTCTCCCGCGCTGTCGGAAGGGCGTGTGCTGTTTCGAGGCCGCGCGCGCTGGCAGGATGCGCCGGAAGTGGCGCTATACCCGCTGGGACCCGATTCACCGGAAGTTCGGTTCTCCTACGCGGAAACGAAGACGGAGGTCAGCAGCGAGGCGCTCCTGAGGCCGGTGTCATTCGTTCGTGCTGGCGCCGGCGTCGGACTGGAGTGGTTCGACGTGGGCCCTTCTCGGGACCTTCCCGCTGGCGCCCGGCTGCTGTTCGACGGCTTGCCGGGAGCCACGGTCGATCCGCACTACCTTCACAGCCACGCATTCGCGGCGATCGATTTTCGTGATAGCGAGGGGTACACCCGTCATGGGACTCTACTGCGCGCAACCTTCCACGATTACTACCAGGACGGGAACGGCGCGTACTCGTTCAGGCGACTCGACGGTGCAGCAGAGCAGTATGTGCCGATCCTCCATGGCAACTGGGTGCTGTTCGTCGGCCTCTGGGCGTCGACGACGATGACCGACGCCGGCCAGCAGGTTCCATTTTTTCTCCTGCCGAATCTTGGAAGCCACGACCTCCGAGGCTTCACCGATTATCGTTTCCGCGATCGTCACTCGATCAACTGGACCGCCGAGTATCGATGGTACGCGCAGGAGTTTCTGGATGTGGCCATCTTCTATGATGCTGGCAAGACCGTGCCCGATCGCTCATCGCTTGATTTCAACGGACTGCACTCGTCGATTGGCGCCGGCGTGAGGCTGCACACGCCGCTCGCGACGCTGGTGCGTGCCGAGGTGGCGCACAGCCGTGAAGGGACGCGCTTCATCATTGGATTCAGCGCGGTGGGACAGTAGCGATGTCTGCGCGCTCACTGGTTCGCCCGCTTGTCGCCATCGCCGTCCTGGTGTCGGCCGCAGACGTTCTGTTGCCTCACGTGCCCATGGCGGCGCATGGCGCGGCGCCTCGGACCGCGCCCAGGTTCTACGACGACGATCCTATCGCGCGGGCGGCGGACACACAGGATGCATCCAAGGTAGAGCCGCGAGAGATTTCGCTCCTCCTGGATTCCGTCGTCAACCTGTTCGGCCGTCCCGGGCTGCAGGACGTCGGGCGCGCGGAGGACGTCAATACCATCGACGAAGTCCCCGATTCCAGCTGGTTCACGAATCGCGCGGGGTCCCGCTCGATCACGCCGAGGAAATGCTTCGCGGGCCGAATGATGACACCGGCCCCGCAGCCGGCAAGTTGACGGTCAATCGCAAGGCGAACGGCGTCTCTCCCGGATTCACGATCACCGATGCGCGGAACCGGCGCTACTTCGTCAAGTTCGATCCTCCGGGTTTCCCCGAGCTGGGAACCGGCGCCGAAGCAGTCGTCACCCGACTCTTTCATGCGCTCGGGTACACGTACCGCAGACCATCGTCGGCACTCTTCGTCGTGAAGACCTGGTGATCGGCAAGGACGCGACTGTGCCGCTCCCCAACGGCGGACGCCGGCGGATGCGGATCAGCGACGTCGACGAGCAACTACACCGCGCCGAACGGAACCCCGACGGAAGCTATCGCGTGGTGCTCGCTGAGGGGCTTCCCGGCAAGAGCCTCGAGGGGTTCAAGTACGAAGGGACCAGACCGGACGATCCAAACGACGTGATTCCCCACGAGAACCGTCGCGAGTTGCGCGGGCTGCGCGTGTTCAGCGCGTGGGTCAACCACACGGATGCCAAGGCCATCAATTCGCTGGATACGCTCATTACCCAGAACGGCCGTTCTGTCGTGCGCCACCATCTGATCGATTTCAATGCGGCGCTCGGAAGTGCTGGCATCGGACCCCGCGAGCGTCGCGACGGTTACGAATACCTCGCGGAATTCGGTCCCGTCATTCAAGGCGCTTCCGGCATTCGGCTTCTACTGGCGGCCATGGATGACTATCGACTATCCGTCCTATCGAGGCATCGGCCGGTTTGAGTCCAAGCGGTTCGTGCCGGAAGCGTGGCGGCCGCGTCAGCCCAACCCAGCCTACGTCCGCTCGAGAGCTGACGACACGTTCTGGGCCGCGCGGAAACTGATGACGATCTCGGACGACTTGATTCGTGCCGCGGTGAAGGCTGGCCACTACAGCGATCCGCGCGCGGAGGAATTCCTGGTCAACGCGCTCATCGAACGACGTGACAAGATCGGCCGCGCGTGGCTCACAGCAGTCAACCCTGTGGTCGATCCCTCGCTGTCGAATGATGGAACGCTGACATTTCGCAGTGTCGCGGTCGATCTGAACTTTGCCCCGGCCCCTTCCGGATATCACGTGGCGTGGTACCGGTTCGATAATGTCACCGGTGAGTCGACGCCTGTGGGCGAATCCAATATCACCGGTGGCGGCGCGGCGGCTCCTGCCTCCGCGCTTGTGCGGGTTCGACCCGACACGTCCCTGCCGGGCGGACGTGGCCAGTTCGTGCGCGCCGACATCAGCGCCACAGGTGGAACCTTCCCGTCATGGTCAGCTCCCGTCCGCGCATATTTCCGGCGCACGTCGGATGGATGGAAGCTCGTTGGGTTCGAACGGATGCCCGACGCGCCGCCGATGCGTCCCGGTCTCGTAGGAGCCGAACGCACCGAACGACGCTGACCCGCCTCAGCATCCGGCTCAGAACATTCTCGCTGGCGGGTATCCGGATTGCGGATCCGGATCCGACAGGCGCACTCAATAACGGCGCCTGTCAGCGAACACCGCGTTCACGATCCAGCTGACGATCGTCACGACGAGGGCGCCGAAGAACGCTGCAAACGAGCCGGTGAGATCGAAACCTGGCACAAGCGCCGCCGTCAGCGCAAAGCAGATGGCGTTCACGATGAAGATGAAGAGCCCGAGCGTCAGGAGCGTGAACGGTAAAGTCAGCAGAAGAAGGACCGGACGGACGAGCGCGTTGACGAAGCCGAGGAGAATGCCCGCGAATATCGCCGGTGCAATGCCGGACAACTGAACGCCTGGCACGAACGAGGCCGCGATCATGATGGCGCACGCATTCAGGAGCATCCGCACGAGGAACCGCATGGCCGAATGGTACTATCGAGTGGATGACTTCAGAAGCCCCAGCCGGGGCCTGGTTGTTCCGCTACCGGTCCTTCCTGCCGGTTCCCCTTGCCTTGATTCTCCTGCTCGTTCGGACCGGTGAAACGGAAGCCTTCTCACCGCTTCCCGCGGGCGCGCTGCTCGTCGTCGCGGGCCAATCACTGAGGCTGTGGGCGGTGCGCCACATCGGCACGATATCCCGAACGCGGACCACGCGATATGGACCGTTGATGACCGCCGGGCCGTATGCAATCGTCCGTAATCCGCTTTACGTAGGTAACTGGCTCCTATGGACGGGCTTCGCGGTGTGGTCGCGGCTGCTGTGGATGGTTCCGGTGGCGTGGGTCGTCTTCTTCGCTCAGTACCCGCGCGATCGCTCGATGGGAAGCAGCCTTCATCCGTAGCAAGTACCCTGGCTCGTACGATGCGTATGCGCACGAGGTGAGGGCCTGGGTTCCGCGCTGGCCTCCGTCCGCCGCGCTCGCGCCCGTGGCGCCGCTTCATCCGTGGCGCGCGGTATCCTTCAGCGAACGCGGCACCCTTCTGGCGGTCATCGCCATGTCGCTCCTGCTGACGGTGAAGTACCTGATGCAATGAACCGAGAACTGTTTTTCGGAACCCGTAGCGCGCAGCCCTTCGGCTTGCTGGGCAGGGCTGAAGCCCTGCGCTACAACGTTTTTGAAAGGTACAGCCTGCGCTACAACGTTTTTGAAGCCGTAGCCTGCGCTACAACGTTTTGAAGCCGTAGCCTGCACTACAACGTTTTGAAACCGTAGCGCAGCCCTTCAGGGCTGCCCACCAGTTCTTATCGTTTCTTCGACGCGGCCGCCGCCGGAGCAGCTTTGAGCAGCGCGGGGAACTCCGCGCGGAGCGCGCGTAGCTTGGGCAGATCGTTGACCACGATATACGGATAATCGGGATGGTTCGCCAGGAAGTCCTGGTGGTAATCCTCGGCAGCGTAGAACCCCTGAAGCGGCACCACGGTTGTGACGATCGGCTTGTTGAACACGTGCGCGTTGTTCAGTTGTGCGATGTACGCGTCCGCAATCGTCTTCTGCTCGTCGCTCCCGTAGAAGATTGACGACCGATACTGACGTCCTTCATCCGGGCCCTGCCGGTTCAGCTCTGTGGGATCGTGCGCGACGGCGAAGAACACCTTCAACAGCTGTCCATACGAGATCTTTGCGGGGTCGTACGTGACTTTCACGGACTCTGCGTGGCCCGTCACACCGCTGCTCACGACCGAATAGTGCGCGGTCAATCTGACTCCCGCCAGCGTATCCCGAGACGACGTCGGACACGCCATTGAGCTGCTCGAACACGGCTTCGACACCCCAGAAGCAGCCGCCGGCGAGCACGGCCGTCTGCGCCGGGACCGAACCGGTGACTTTGCTGTCCTTCACGGGATCCGGGAAGGTTGACGCCGCGCGGGGGATGACGACGATGGTTGTGGCAAAGAGGAAAGCCGCAAATAGTCTCATATTGACCTCAACCCTGCAGGCCGACGGTACATTCCCAAGGGTCGGATTATAGAGCCGACTGCTCGCTGCGCTCCGCGACAGGTCTGGTAACATTCCCCGCCTCGACGGCACGAACCCCAGTGGCTTGAAGGAGTTGATCGATGAACGTCCAGTATCCGTCCCGGCGTCTCGCGGCCGGGCTGCTCGTGATGACCGCCGTGCTGGCCGCCGCGATTCGCCTTGCCGGCCCAGCAGATGGTCACCGAGACGCGGGATCCTCTGCAGCCACAGGACGAAGAGTTTGCCAAAGTCGTCGCCGAGTGGACCACCGCGCCGTATTACCTGAGCCCGCTGGTGGATCACCTGCCGAAAGTCGCAGGCATTCCGTCGCCCAAGGACGTGCTCGGTCATCACATCGGCGCGCCCGCGACCCTGACCTACTACGCGGACATCCTCAAGTACTACCGCGCGCTGGCCGCTGCGACGCCCCGTGTGACAGTGGAGACGATCGGGAAATCCGACGAGGACCGCGAGCTGGTGGTCGTCTGGGTGTCGTCGGACGAGAACATGCGGACCCTGCAGCGCAATCGCGACAACCTTGCGAAGATCGCCGATCCCCGCGGGCTGTCAGCCGAACAAATCAAACAGCTGATTGCGACAACGAAGCCGCACTATCACCTGATGGGCGGACTGCACAGCGGGGAAACCGGCCCATCTGAAATGCTGATGGAGCTGGTGTACCGCCTCGCGACGGAAACCTCACCGCTCATTACGCAAATACGCGACACCGTGATCGTTTCGGTGACGCCTGTGGCGGATGCGGATGGCCGCGATCGGAACGTCGACTGGTTTTATCGCGGACTTGAAACCGCCGGCGCCGCGCCCGCACCACCCACGCCTGCTCCGCCTGGAACGCCGTCCAGCGCTCCGGGTGCAGAAAGTGGCGGTGGTGCGGGTGCGGGAGGTGGCGCTGCAGCCGGCGGTGTCGGTGCCGGGGCCGGTGCTGGCCTTCCGTACTGGGGAAAGTACGTGTATCACGACAACAACCGCGACATCAATTTGTCGCAGGTGTCGATGCGCGCCCTGGCCGACTGGTACTTCACCGCGCACCCGCCCATCATGCACGACCTGCACGAGGCGCAGGCGCTGATGTACACCTTCAGCGGCGCGGCGCCCCAGAATCCGAATCTGGATCCGATCCTCTTTGCCGAGCTTCCGTGGTTCTCCAATTTCGAGCTCGCGCAGATGACGAAGTGGGGGATGCCCGGCGTCTACACGCACGCCTTCATGGACGGATGGTCTCCCGGCTATCTCGGCTCGGTCGCGTATAACCACAACGGCATGATGCGCATGTATGAAACGCAGTCCGGCCGCGAGACGGGCGCTGGAGGTCGAGGCGCCAACGGTCGCGGCGGCCGCGCCGACGCTTCAGCGGCGCCCGATACCGGGAGGGGGGGTCGCGGCGGTGAGACGCGGGGGGCAGGAGATGGGGGCACTGCTGATTCGACTGCCGGCCGTGGACGCGGTGCCACCGTCCCAACCGGTCGAGGCGGTGGCCAGCCACGCGAGTGGTATCGCGGGCTGCCGATTCCGCCTGGCGCGGTCGCGAATTTCTCCCGTCGCAACAACACCAACTACATGGAGACCGGCGTCCTCAGTGCGCTGCAGCTGACGGCCGCATTTCCGAATCTCGTCGTCGAGAACTTCTATCAGAAGACGAAGAACTCGATCGAGTCCGGGAAGAAGGACGCACCGTACGGGTTCGTCATCCCTGTCCAGCGCGACATGACCCGCGCGGCGGAGCTCGTCAATCTCTTGCGCGCCCAGAGAATCGAGGTCGGACAGGCGCTCAGTGAAATCAAGACGAGCGATGGAACGTTTCCTGCCGGGTCCTACGTCATCAAACGCGATCAGCCGTACGGGCGACTGGCGAAGAATCTGCTGGAAAAACAAAGCTATCCCGATCCCGAGCTGCGTACCTATGATGACAGCGGCTGGACGATGGGGCTGGCGATGCTCGTTGACGTCAAGGAGATCACGGACAAATCGATCCTCGACGTTCGGACCACGCCGATCGAGAAGGCCGTGGCGAAGGGCAAGGTGACCGGTAGTGGAACGGCGGCGGTGGCCGTCGCCGACTTCGGCTCGAACGAACATGATCGTGCTCCGCTACAAACTACGAGATGCCGTCGTCAGGATCGCTGAGAAGCCATTCACGTCAGACGGCACCGAATTTCCCGCGGGTTCGTTCGTCATTGTGCCGCCGAGCGACTTTGCCGCAGCCCGCGCAGCCGTCGAGCAACTAGGCCTGACCGCGTCGGCGCTGTCATCGCTCCCGTCGGTGGCGTTGCACGAGGCCGATGTCCCGCGGATCGCGATGTACTCGTCGTGGTCGGGTAACGACACGCAGGAGATCGGCTGGGTACGGTTCACGTTCGACAAGCTCGGCATCCCTTACGACCTTGTCTACAAGGAGCGCTTGAGGAAGGGAGACCTGCGCGCTGACTACGACGTGCTGCTGATGCCGAACCAGAACGCATCGCGGCAGTCCGTGTACCAGCCTGCCGCTTCGCGGCCGGTGCCGTACATGAAGGACTGCGAAGTACAAGTTTCTCGGCATGTACGGCGAGTCGCCAGATATCACGGGCGGGATGGGAGGCGAGGGGGTTGCCGCGGTTGCGAAGTTCCTCGATGCAGGCGGTACGCTCATCGCCATGGGAAATGCCGTCAGGTTTGCGACGGAGCTTGGGTTTGCGCGCACCGTGGACGCGTCGGCGTCGACGTCGCGCGACTTCTACGCGCCGCGCCCGCTCGTCAACGCGGAAGTGCTGCGCTCCGATCATCCGGTGTTCTACGGCTATGCGGATCGCATGTTACCCGTCAAGTACCAGAACGGTCCCCTGTTGACGGTTGGCGCACCGGATCAGGCCGGCATCCTCGCGCGATATGTCGGCGGCGACGCATCGGTGCTCAGCGGCCTGATGAAGGGGGCTGACGAGATCCGGCAGCGCCCCATGGTCGTCGACGTGCCCGGCGGTTACAGCGGCAAGGGGCGTGTGATTCTGTTTGCGAATAACCCGATTTACCGATGGCAGAACCACGGCGAGTTCAACATGGTGTTCAACGCCCTCCTCAATTGGAACGATCTCGGCGCGACGACTCGGCCGGCGACGGCAACAGCAGCAGGTCAGAGCCGGTAGGGACTCTTTCGTCGCGTTTTCCCCTGCCGCGCTGCACGCGCCGACGGCTCACGGCGAAGAAGCCGAAGAAACGAAGAATCGAAGGAGAAGCGAGGAGGAAAGCTGGAAGACGAGGCTTGGTAAGCGTGCGTCGTCAAGCCGCGGAAGACGAGGGCTGACGGGGCCGCGCTGCGCGCGGAAAGCGAGACGCTGATCCAGAAACACAAACACCTCCTGATCAAGCGGGTGCTTGCGTTTCTGGATCAGCGTCTCGCTTTAGCGCCGGCCTCCGGCTGCCTCCGGCCGGCGCCCCGTCAGCCCACAGCGTGATCTCTCCGGCCTTCGATTCTCCTTCGGATCTTCGTATCTTCGGGTCTTCGACGTGAGCCGTCGGCGCGTCTCAGCGAGGCACGTAACCGGCTCAGACCGCGCGACAGTCATGTCATCCATGCGCTGGGTGCATAACGAGCGCAGAAGCGGAACGCATGGGTGGCATCTGTAGATTCCGTTTTGCGCTGGCCGCGGAGTGTCGCATAACACGTCTGTGAAGATGCCAGGATTGCCGCCGGCGCAGGGACTGTACGATCCCGCCCACGAGCACGATGCGTGTGGTGTCGGGTTCGTCGTCCACGTCAAGGGCCAGCGCTCGCATTCGATTGTGCAGCAGGCCCTTAAGGTCCTCATCAATCTGCTGCACCGCGGCGCCTGCGGCTGCGAGGCGAATACCGGGGACGGCGCGGGGATCCTCATTCAGATGCCGGACCGTTTCCTCCGGCGCCAGACAGCCGGGCTCGGATTTTCGCTTCCCCCCGAGCGTCAGTACGGAGCTGGCCTAATTTTTCTTCCACGCGATCCCGAGCTGCGTGCGCGTATCGAGGCCCGTTTCGAGCAGATTATCGTCGAGGAGGGGCAGCGGTTCCTCGGCTGGCGAGACGTGCCGACCGACGACTCGATGGTTGGCCCCAGCGCGGTGGCAGTCGAGCCCTGCTTCCGTCAACTGTTCATCGGCCGGGGGCCGGCGTTTGACGGGCTGTCCGACAGTCCCGAGGTCGATCTTCGGTTCGAGCGGAAGCTCTACGTCATCCGCAAGCTCGTGGAGCATGCCGTTGACGCGATGGCGTTGCCGGATCGCAGCGCCTTTTACGTGCCAAGCCTGTCCTCGAAAACCATCATTTACAAAGGGATGTTGACGGCGAATCAGATCGCGCCGATGTTCCCCGATCTTGCCGACCCCGACGTGGAGTCGGCGCTGGCGCTGGTGCACCAGCGGTTCAGCACGAACACGTTTCCGTCCTGGCCGCTCGCGCATCCCTATCGCTTCATCGCGCACAACGGAGAAATCAATACCCTTCGGGGCAACATCAACTGGATGAAGGCACGTGAAGCGCTGCTCGAATCCGATGTCCTCGGCGACGATCTCAAGAAGATTCTTCCTGTCATCCGGGAAGGTGGCAGCGACACCGCGGTGTTCGATAACGTCCTCGAGTTCCTCGTCATGGCGGGCCGCTCACTGCCGCACGCCGTGCTGATGATGATTCCCGAGCCGTGGCAGAACCACGAGGGGATGACCGAGGAGCTGCGCGCCTTCTACGAGTATCACTCGTCGCTGATGGAGCCGTGGGACGGCCCGGCATCCATCGCGTTCACCGACGGCACGGTGATTGGCGCGGTGCTCGATCGCAACGGGCTCCGGCCGTCCCGGTACTGGGTCACGAAGGACGACCTGGTGATCATGGCGTCCGAGGTTGGTGTCCTCGACATTCCTGCCGAGAAGATCGTCGTCAAAGAGCGTCTCCACCCGGGCCGCATCTTCCTCGTCGACACCGTGAAGGGGCGGATCATCGCGGACGAGGAGATCAAGTCCGAACTGGCGCTTGCGCATCCGTATGAGGACTGGTTGCGCGAGAACCTGATCGCGATTGAAGACGTGCCTGCCGCGCCGTACCTGCCGCCGCCGGACCACGACACCGTTGTGCGGCGTCAGCGCGCGTTCGGGTATACCCAGGAAGATCTGCGGATAGTGCTCGGCCCGATGGCGACGAATGGAGAAGAGCCGGTCGGGTCGATGGGCACGGACACGCCGCTGGCCGTGCTGTCCGAGCGGCCCCGTCTGCTGTACGACTACTTCAAGCAGCTGTTTGCCCAGGTCACGAACCCGCCGCTCGACGCCATCCGCGAAGAGCTGGTGACGTCGATGGCGTCGACGATCGGTCCCGAGCGGAACCTGCTGAAGGCGGAGCCCGCGTCGTGCCGCCAGATCGGCGTTCCCGATCCCGTGATCGACAACGATCAGCTGGCGAAGCTTCGCCACATCCAGATCGCGGGGTTTCGGTCCGTCACGCTGCAGATGTTGTACCGGCCGCATGAGGGCGGGGCGGGTCTTGCCGCGGCGCTCGACCAGCTGTGTATGCAGGCGAGTGCGGCGGTGCGCGCGGGAAACAATATTCTGATTCTGTCGGACCGCGGCGTCAGCCGTGAGCTCGCGCCGATTCCCAGTCTCCTGGCCACCGCCGGCGTGCACCATCATCTCGTTCGCGAGGGCGAGCGAACGCGGTGCGCCCTGGTACTCGAGTCCGGCGACGCGCGCGAAGTGCATCATGTCGCCCTGCTCATCGGCTACGGCGCCGGCGCGGTGAACCCGTATCTCGCGTTCGAGAGCCTCGACGATCTGATCCGCCAGCAGGCGGTGCAGGACGTCACGCATGCGCGCGCCGTCTCGCGCTACATCAAGGGTCTGAACAAGGGCATCCTGAAGGTGATGTCGAAGATGGGGATCTCGACCCTGCAAAGCTACTGCGGCGCGCAGATCTTCGAGGCGATCGGTCTGGATCAGGCGTTCGTCGATCGCTATTTCACCTCGACCGCGTCCCGCATCGGCGGCGTGGGCATCGACGTCGTCGCCGAGGAAGTGCGACAGCGCCACGATCGGGCATTTCCGTCCCGGAGCGGGGCGCCGTCGGATCTCGACACGGGCGGCGAATACCAGTGGCGCCGCGATGGCGAGCACCACCTCTTCAACCCGGAGACGGTGTTCAAACTTCAGCACGCGACGCGCTCCGGGCAGTACAGCGTGTACCGGGAATACACCAAGCTCGTCAACGACCAGAGCCGAACGCTCGGCACGTTGCGCGGGCTGCTCGACTTCAAGCGTGGCACGCCGGTCCCGCTCGACGAGGTCGAGCCGGTCGAGTCGATCGTCAAGCGCTTCGCCACCGGAGCGATGTCGTACGGGTCGATCAGCCAGGAAGCGCACGAGACGATCGCGATTGCCATGAACCGGCTGGGGGGGAAATCCAACACCGGCGAAGGCGGAGAGGATCCGGCGCGCAATGAGCGCGATCCGAATGGTGATTGGCGGAGGAGTGCCATCAAACAGGTGGCATCGGCTCGCTTCGGCGTCACCAGTGAGTATCTCGTGAACGCCGACGACCTCCAGATCAAGATGGCCCAGGGTGCGAAGCCGGGCGAGGGCGGCCAGCTGCCCGGGCCCAAGGTTTATCCGTGGATTGCGAAGGTCCGGCACTCGACGCCTGGCGTGACGCTGCTGTCGCCGCCGCCGCATCACGACATTTACTCAATCGAAGACCTGGCCCAGCTGATTTTCGATCTCAAGAACGCGAACCCCGTCGCGCGCGTGCACGTGAAGCTGGTCGCCGAGGTCGGCGTCGGAACCATCGCTGCAGGCGTCGCGAAAGCGCACGGCGACGTCGTGCTGATCTCGGGGCACGACGGCGGCACCGGAGCGTCGCCGCTCACAGCCATCAAACACAGCGGTATTCCGTGGGAGCTGGGCCTTGCCGAGACGCAGCAGGTGCTCATGCTCAACGATCTTCGCGATCGGATCGTTGTCCAGGTGGACGGCCAGTTGAAGACCGGTCGAGACGTCGTAATCGCGGCGCTCCTCGGCGCCGAGGAGTTCGGCTTCGCTACGGCGCCGCTTGTCGTGTCCGGCTGCATCATGATGCGGGTATGCCACCTGAATACCTGTCCCGTCGGTGTGGCGACGCAGGACCCCGAGCTTCGAAAGAAGTTCTCGGGTAAGCCGGAGTTCGTCGAGAACTTCTTCCGCTTCCTCGCGGAAGAGGTGCGCGAGCTGATGGCGGAGCTGGGATTTCGAACGATCGACGAGATGGTTGGCCGCGCCGATCGTCTGGACGTGAAGCCGGCTGTCGATCACTGGAAGGCCTCGGGCGTGGATCTCTCGAACGTCCTGCGTCAGCCGGTTGCCGCACCGGACGCGGCGCGGCGTCAGATACGCTCGCAGGATCACGGCCTGGACGATATCCTCGATCGCGAGATCATCGCGGCTGTGCGGCCCGCCATCGAGCGGAAACAGACGATGATGCTGCACTTTCCGATTCGGAACGCGAATCGCGCGACGGGGACGATGCTCGGGTATGAAATTACCCGGCGGTACGGCGGGGCCGGGTTGCCCGACAACACGATCACTTTGCAGTTCACAGGGTCTGCCGGCCAGAGCTTCGGCGCGTTCGTGCCGCGTGGCGTGACGCTCCGCCTGGAAGGGGACGCGAACGATTTCTGGGGCAAGGGGTTGTCGGGCGGACGCCTGCTGGTCTATCCGCCTCGCTCGGCGACGTTTGCCGCCGAGGAGAACGTGATCATCGGCAACGTCGCGCTCTACGGCGCGACCAGTGGCGAGGCATACGTGCGCGGCATCGCCGGTGAGCGCTTTGCCGTTCGCAATAGCGGCGCGCATGCCGTCGTTGAAGGCGTCGGCGATCACGGCTGCGAGTACATGACCGGCGGCCGCGTCGTCGTGCTTGGCCGCACCGGTCGCAACTTCGCGGCCGGCATGAGCGGCGGCATCGCCTACGTGGTCGACGATGATGGCCTGTTCGCGCGGCGGTGCAATCGCGGGATGGTTGAACTGGAATCGCTCGAAGAGGACGAGGACATCGACTTCGTGCGGTCGATGATCGAGCGGCATGCGGCCAACACCGGCAGCCGCCGGGCCGAGTACCTGCTGTCGGTCTGGGGATCAACGGCATCACGGACGATCAAGATCATCCCGCGCGACTACAAGCGCATCCTCACCGCCGAGGCACGCGCGCGATCGGAGAATCGCGAGGCGGCTTTCACGGAACTCGTGGCGGTGGCGCGTGGGTAAACCGACCGGCTTCATCGAAATCCGTCGCAGCAAGCCCCATTCGCGTCCGATCGATGTGCGCGTGCGGGACTGGAAGGAAGTGTATCTGCTCGAGTCGGAAGCGGAGATGCGGCAGCAGGGTGCCCGCTGCATGGATTGCGGCATCCCGTTCTGCCATCAGGGCTGTCCGCTGGGAAACCTGATCCCCGAGTGGAACGACCTCGTGTACCGCAACCGCTGGCAGACGGCCATCGAGCGTCTGCATGCGACGAACAATTTCCCCGAGTTCACGGGGCGTCTCTGCCCGGCTCCCTGTGAAGGGTCGTGCGTCCTCGGCATCAACGACGATCCGGTGTCGATCAAGAGTATCGAGCTGTCGATCGTCGAGCGTGCCTTCGAGGAAGGCTGGATCCGTCCGCATCCGCCTGTGTCGCGTACCGGGAGAACCGTCGCCGTTATCGGCTCGGGTCCTGCCGGCCTCGCCGCGGCCGACCAGCTGAATCGTGCCGGTCATCAGGTGACCGTGTTCGAGCGCGCCGATCGAATCGGGGGGCTGCTTCGGTACGGGATACCGGAGTTCAAGCTCGAGAAACGCCTGCTCGATCGGCGCCTGGCGCTGATGGCGCAGGAAGGCGTGGTCTTCCGGGCAGGGCTGAACATCGGCGTCGACGTTCCGGTCGCGGCCCTGCGGCGTGATTTCGACGCGATCGTTTTGTGCGGCGGCGCCACCGCACCTCGCGATCTTCCGATTCCGGGGCGCGATCTCGGCGGCATCCATTTCGCGGTCGACTACCTCACCCAGCAGAACCGGCTGTGTGAAGGAGACTCGGTCGCCGAAGACGATCGTATTTCGGCCCAGGGCAAGCACGTGGTGATCATCGGCGGCGGCGATACCGGCGCGGATTGCCTCGGCACCACGCATCGGCAAGGAGCCGCCTCAGTATCGCAGTTCGAGTTGCTGTCCCGGCCTCCCGATGCGCGGCCGGCCGATAACCCGTGGCCGTTGTGGCCCACCATCCTCCGAACGTCGGCGGCGCACGAGGAAGGCGGGGAGCGGCTGTACTCGGTCTCGACCGAACGTTTCGTCGACAATGGCCGCGGACAGGTCAGTTCCCTCGAAGCGGTGCGGGTCGAGATGCTGCGGGAGGGGGGACGAACCCGATTCGTGCCGATGCCCGGCAGCCGCTTCGAGGTCAAGGCGGATCTCGTGCTCCTGGCGATGGGGTTTCTCGGGCCAGAGCAGGGAAGCCTTCTGGCGAATCTCGGTGTGAAGCTGACCGATCGCGGCAACGTCTGGCGCGACGCCAACTGGATGACGAGCGCGCGCGGCGTGTTCGTAGCGGGCGACATGCAGCGCGGTCAATCGCTGATTGTGTGGGCGATCGCTGATGGCCGGAGCGCGGCGCGAGGCGTCGATGCGTTCCTCATGGGCACGTCGAGCCTCCCTGCCGCGGTCGCCTGACTCCCATCCCCCTCAATCGACTGAGACAAATTTGTAGCGAATTGGCCTGACCATCAAAGTTGTCGGATCCGACAGAAAGATCGCCGCCGTCGGCGAGCTGTTCGAAGATTCCTCAGAATTCTTGTTGTCGCGATCGTCCCTCCCTGACATTCTTGCGTTCTTTCGAGCGGTGATCCCGCCTGAGGTCACTTCCCTTAAATCAACAAAAATGTCTCCAGCCCCGGCTGACGCGTGCGTTTTGTTGCTTTTCGTCGGCCGGCCGCCGCGGGTCGAACCGCTCCGGATCCGGTCATTTCCGGTGTGAATCCGTCGATCTCACCGATTCATCTCGCCTCACGCGCCTTGGCGTCCAACTTGCTCAATTCGAAGGTATTAGGTGGCGGGGAGTCTCCCGCCGCCGGCACGCTTTCATTCTTGGAGGACTGCCCCTATGCGACTTGCTCTCCGATTAACCCGCGTCCTGCTGATCGCCGCAGCGCTGGCCGTGTTCGTGTCCACTGTGGCCAGGCCGTTAATGGCGCAGGCACAGGCGCCCGTGCAGGCACCCGCCGCCGATCCCTCTGGTGCAGCCACTGGGACGGCCAAGGACGTGACCGTGAAGGATGCGGCCAACCCGCAGCTCGCGGAAGTCATGGAGACGGTCGGCCACAACAAGATCGCAATCAACATGGTGTGGACGCTGATCGCGGGCTTCCTCGTCATGTTCATGCAGGCGGGGTTCGCGCTCGTGGAGACGGGATTCACGAGAGCCAAGAACGTCGCGCACACCATGACGATGAACTTCATGGTCTACGCGATCGGGTTGTTCGGCTACTGGGTCTGCGGCTACGCGCTGCAGATGGGTGGCGTCGGCGCCGTGGCGGCGCTCGGCGGCACGCCCGGACTGAATCACGAGTTCACGGTCACGCTCTTTGGGAAGACGTTCGGGCTGTTCGGCATGAAGGGCTTCTTCCTGAGCGGTGATACCTATGACGTCGGCGTCTTCGCCTTGTTTCTCTTCCAGATGGTCTTCATGGATACCGCCGCGACCATTCCCACTGGCGCCTGCGCCGAGCGTTGGAAATGGTCGTCCTTCGTCGTCTTTTCCTTCTTCCTGTCGATGTTCATCTACCCGATCTTCGGCAACTGGGTGTGGGGCGGCGGCTGGCTCGCGCAGCTCGGTTCGAACTTCGGCCTCGGTCACGGGCACGTGGACTTTGCGGGTTCATCGGTCGTGCACATGGTGGGCGGGATGGCGGCGCTCGCCGGTGCGATCGTGCTCGGCCCGCGCATCGGGAAGTATGCGAAGGACGGCACCCCGAATCCGATTCCAGGCCACAACCTGCCGATGGCAATTGCCGGCACGTTCATTCTGGCGTTCGGCTGGTTCGGCTTCAACGCCGGATCGTCGCTCGCTGGCACCGATCTCCGGATCTCCGTCATTGCCGTGAACACGATGCTGGCCTCGGCCACCGGCGCGCTTGCGGCCATGCTCTATGTCTGGACGCGCTATGGGAAACCCGATCCGAGCATGTTGGTGAACGGCATGCTGGCCGGACTCGTGGCCATCACGGCGCCGTGCGCGTTCGTCAACAGCGTGTCGGCCGCCTTCATCGGTGCGGTCGCGGGCGTACTGGTCGTCATGGCGGCGCTCTTCATCGAGCGGACACTGAAGATTGACGATCCGGTCGGCGCCATTGCGGTGCACGGCGTCAACGGCGCCTGGGGTGTTCTCGCGCTCGGCCTGCTCGCTGACGGCACATATGGCGACGGCTTCAACGGCGTTCCCGGAACCGTCCGCGGCCTGTTCTATGGCGATGCGTCTCAGTTCGTGGCAGAGAGCATCGGTGTGGCTGCGTGCGTCGCGTTCACGTTCACCGCATTCTTTCTGTTCTTCAAGCTGCTCGGCGCCACCATCGGCAACCGCGTTCCGGCGGATGTGGAGATTGAAGGTCTCGATGTGCCGGAAATGGGGGTTCTGGGCTATCCCGATGCTGGCAACGTAGACACCACCGCGGGGGCGCCTGCGCGGCCGCGCCCGATGGAGCCCTCGATCGCACGGACCGCCGTGCCGGTCGTCGATTGATGAACGGGAGGACACACACTTTGATATCTAGCCCTGAAGCGAAGACGGAGTCGGCTGCCGGCGCGCGCGGCAGATTAAGGAGCAGTATGAAGAATCTTGGAATCACGGCCGCAAGTATCTGCCTGACGGCAGCGATATCCGCACCGGTGCTGGCGCAGACGAGCGCCGCACCCGCAGCCACCGCGGCGTCATCGGCCGCGGCCGCTCCGGCGCAGGCGCCTGCAGAGGCCGCCGCGCCGGCGAAGATCTACACCGTCACCACCGGCCTGGATTTCACGTCGGCGTACTTGTTCCGCGGCATTCTGCAGGAGTCCGGCGGCGCAATCGGTCAGCCCTATGGCGATATCGCGTTCAGCCTCAAGCACGGGATTACCGCCGACGTGGGGACGTGGAACAGCATCCATTCGACCGCCGACTTGGGGAACTGGTACGAGAGCGATTACTTCGCGTCGGTGACGTTTACGACGGGCAAACTGAAGCCGGGACTGCTCTACACCTCGTACACGAGCCCTGCGGACCGGTTCGCAACGGTCAATGAGCTGGCCGGGACACTCGTGGTCGACGACAGCAAGAGTCCCTTCCCGCTCGCGCCGAAAATCGTGCTGGCGTTCGAGCTGACCGACGGGCAGGCGGACGGCGGCGATAACAAAGGCACCTATCTCGAGATGGGCATTAAACCGGGCGTAAAGCTGGCCCCGAAGGCGACGCTCTACATCCCGGTGAAGACAGGTCTGAGCGTCAACCATTATTACGAAGGCCCGACCGGCGACAACACGTTCGGGTACTTCGATCTCGGAGCGCAGCTCAGTGTGCCGGTGGTATCGGGCAAGGGCGGTGCGCTCGAGATCCACGGCGGGATCGACTTTCTGTGGCTCGGCGACAACATGAAGCTCCTGAACGATGGCGACAACTTCAAACCGGTGTCGCTCATCGGGTTCACCTTTACTTATTGATCGGCGAGGCGCGGTAGCGGCTTTCGGGTCCGGCGGACCTCTGGCTCCGGATGAGGTAGTCTTTCGCGTGGCACTTCCCCCGGGGCGGTACATCATGAGGCAATGACCGGGCAGACCGATACGAAGGGAACGGAACTGAAAGAGAGCGCCGCCGCGCGCCTGGCGGCGGCGCGGGAGGAGTACGTCCAGCAGGCGCGACGCGGCCGCGCCGGCCGCGAGGCCGCGTCGCAGTTTGCCGATCGGATGGACGCGGTGGTGCAGACGGTCGTGGACGCCGCCCGCGACCGTACGTCCACACCCGTTGCCGTCTGCGCCGTCGGCGGCTACGGCCGGCGAGCGCTGTGTCTCCACTCGGACGTCGATCTGCTGATTGTCTGTGACGGGACGATCGGTCAGGCGGAAGAAAGCTTCGTCAAGTCTGTCCTGCAGCCGCTATGGGATGTCGGGCTGGTGCTCGGCCAGCACGTGCGCGAATTCGCGGAACTCGCAGAACCCGACCTCACCAACCCGGAATTTCTCGTCAGTCTCCTCGATCTTCGCTACCTCGCCGGCGATGTCGCCCTTTACGACCGCGTGGCTCGCAGCGTCGAGCCCCACGCGCGCGCGGCACTCGAGCCGCTGCTCGGTCTGGTGGCCGAGCGCCACGAGCAGTTCAACAACACGCTGTATCAGCTCGAGCCAGACATCAAGCAGGCACCGGGGGGGCTCCGCGATATCGCGGTGATCAGGCATCTGCACGCGCTCGCGCCCGAGGCGCTCGAGCACGGTCGGCGTGGTGACGCCGATCGAATCGCCGGCGCGGAAGACTTTCTGCTGCGGATTCGGTCCGTGCTTCACGTGCTCGGCGGACGTGACGTGAACGTCCTGACGCACGAGCTCCAGGAGAAGGTCGCGGACACGTTGGGCTCGGCCGGATCGCACCCGCACCACCGCGTCGAAGCGTTGATGGGCGAGTACTTCCTGCGCGCCCGCGTCGTCACGCGCGCGTTGGCGTCCGCCCGGCGTGCGCTGCGTCCTCGCCCTGAGGGAGCCGTGCGGCGCGTCGGTAAGCAGTTCGAAATCACGCCCGACGGCGTCCAGTTCGCTAACAACGATCGCGCGAAGCAGCAGCCAGCGCTCTGGGTCGAGGCCTTCAGAATCGCACTCGAGCATCACTGCCCGATGTCCGAACAGGCACTGATGCTCATTGAGCAGAACGCGCATCGCTGTACGGCCGACGACTTCGTGACGACCGAAGGCGACCGCGTGCAGCTGAGACGTCTGCTGACGCCGCGCACGGGGCTGTACCGATCGCCTGTCGGAGATGCACGATTGCGGTCTTCTCAATCGCATCTTCCCGGAATTCGCGAAGGTGCATTGCCGGGTCGTCCGCGACTTCTACCACAAGTACACCGTTGACGAGCACACCCTGCTCGCGATTCGCGGCGTCGAGTCGCTCCTCGAGCCGGCGACTGCCAGCCGGCGTCGCTTCGGCTCGATCCTGCAGGAACTGCACGCCCCGGAACTCCTGACGCTCGCGCTCCTGTTTCACGACGTCGGCAAGTGGCGAGAAGCCGATCACGCACAAGAGAGCGTGCGCCTCGCGCAAAGCATGCTCGACCGGCTCGAGTTGCCCGACGATGAACGCGCAACGGTCGAATTCCTGATCCGCGAACACCTGCAGATGTCGCAGGTGGCGTTCCGACGCGATGCCGAGGATCCGCAGATTGCCTCGAGGTTCGTCGAGCTCGTCGGTACAGAGGAGCACCTGAAGCTGTTGTGCCTGATGACGCTCGCCGACGTCGGCGCCGTGTCTCCTGACACGCTGACGCCCTGGAAGGAAGACCTGTTGTGGCGCGTGTACGTCGATGCCTACAACCGTCTCACACTCGGTTACGCCGACGATCTCCTCGAGGGTCACCGCGCGGGACTCTCGGTGCTGATTGCCGGACGCCCGTCGGACATCTCGGAACAGGAGCTCGTCTCGTTTCTCGAGGGACTGCCACGGCGGTACCTCACGACCTTCGGCCTCGGCGCCGTCTACCGACATGTGCGCCTGGCCAGGGACATCCATCCCGACCAGGTGCATGCATTCCTCGAAAACCACGACGAGGTCTGGGCGCTGACGCTCGTCACGCTCGACAAACCATTCCTGTTCTCCAACGTCTGCGGCGTGCTGTCGTACTTCGGAATGGACATTCTCCGGGGCCAGGCCATGACCACGCCCGAGGGCCTCGTGCTCGACGTCTTCGAATTCTCTGATGAAGAGGGCTTCCTGAGGCAGAACGCCGCCTCCTCCTCTGAGATTTCGCGGATGCTCGAGCAGGTCGTCGCCGGCTCCGTCGATGTCACGTCGCTGCTCAAAGGGCGCGAGCGCAGCCTGCTCAATCGGCGGCGCGTGCGGCGGCCGCCGGTCGTGCACTTCGACAACGAGCACTCCCGCAAATTTACCGTGCTGGAGATCGTGGCCGACGATGCGCCGGGCCTGCTACATCGGATTACCCGGGCGCTGTCGGCCCAGGGGTGTGACCTGCACCTGGCGCTCATTGCGACCGAGGGGAAGCGCGCCATCGACGTGCTGCACGTCACCCGCGCCGGGGGCAAGCTGACCGAGGCCGAACAGGACTCGGTCGCGCGTGAGTTGGAAGACGTCCTGGAGGTTGGCGAATGAGGCGACGAACCGTCCATCGGCCGGCTTCTCGTGTTACTGTGTGCGGCGTTCGAGCGGCAGGTTCGCCGTGTGCGCCGGCCTTGGATGGAGGAGCGGTATGAAACTGATCAAGAGTATCGTGCGCCCACATAAGGTAGACGATGTCCGCGAGGCGCTCGAAAAACTCAGCATCGCCGGGATGACCGTGACCGATGTGCGCGGTCATGGGCGTCAGAAGGGTCACACCGCGGTGTACCGCGGCAAGGAATACAGCGTGAGCCTGCTGCCGAAGGTCGAGATCGAGGTCGTCGTGCCGGACAACGTGGTTGACGAGGTAATCGAAGCGATCATGGCGGCGGCGCGCACGGGCGAAATCGGAGACGGCCGGGTGTTCGTCCTTCCCGTGGAACAGAGCCACAACATCCGCACCGGCGCGCGTGAAACCAATTAAACGGCGTCCCGGCGAGTCGGGCGCGCCTTTCAGGAGGCACATGGATCGACGGCGCATGGCGTTCGTGACCAGCAAGACCCTGGCGGGAACCGTCGCGGCGCTGCTCGGCGCCCCCGCGGTGGCGGCGGCCCAGGCCGCGGCGCCCCCGGCGACCATCAATCAGGCGGACACGGCATGGATGCTCATCGCGACGGCGCTGGTGCTGTTGATGACGCCGGCACTGGCGTTTTTCTATGGCGGCCTCGTTCGATCGAAGAATGCGCTCAATACGATGATGATGAGCTTCGTCGCGCTCGGATTCGTCGGGGTGATGTGGGCGCTCATCGGCTATTCGCTGGCGTTCTCGACCGGCGGCGCATGGGTTGGGGACCTGTCCAAGGTGTTCCTGCGTGGCGTGGGTCTCGAACCGCAGGGCACGATCCCTCACGTGCTCTTCATGGCGTACCAGGGCACGTTCTGCATCATCACCGCCGCGCTGATTTCCGGATCGATCGTCGAGCGCATGCGCTTCTCTATCTACGTCCTCTTCATCACCCTGTGGGCCATGCTCGTCTACGCTCCGATTGCGCACTGGGTCTGGGGCGGCGGCTGGCTCGCGAAGTGGGGGGCGCTTGATTTCGCCGGCGGAACGGTGGTTCACGTCAACGCGGCGATTGCGGCGCTGGTCGCGGCGATGCTCGTCGGCAAGCGCCAGGAGTATCCTTCGTCGTCTTTGCTGCCGCACAGTGTGCCGCTGACACTTCTCGGTGCGGGGCTGCTCTGGTTCGGGTGGTTCGGGTTCAATGCCGGCAGCGCGCTCGCCGCGAGCCCCATCGCGGGCCTCGCGTTTGTCACCACCATGCTGGCACCTGCGGCGACGCTGCTGGTGTGGACGTTCCTCGACGCGGCGCGATCGCGAAAACCGACCGCGGTGGGCGCCGCGACCGCCATCGTCGTGGGTCTCGTGGCGATTACGCCTGCGGCGGGGTTCATCAGCCCGATGAGCGCGCTCGCGCTCGGTGCGATCGCCGCAGTTCCCAGTTATCTGGGTCTGATGATTCGCGTCAAGACACCGCTCGACGATTCACTGGATGTCGTGGCGGCTCACGGCGTGGGCGGAACCGTCGGCGCCCTCTTGACGGGGATCTTTGCCGACAAGGCCTGGAACGGCGTCGCAGACGGCGTGCTTCACGGCAACCCCAAACAGCTCGTGATTCAGGCGACCGCGGTCGTCGCGGTGATCGTCTACAGCGGCGTCGTCAGCTTCATCATCCTGAAGGTGATCAGCCTGGTCACGCCGTTGCGCGCGTCGGACGATGAGGAGACCCAGGGCCTCGATATCAGCCTCCACGGAGAGGAAGCGTACCTGCACGAGTAACGGTCAATGCTGAATGGCGAGTGTTGAATGTTGAGTGAACCGCTGATTGCCTCCTTCACGGACGCCAAGGCACTCACAGCCATTCAACATTCAGCCATTCAACACTCAGCCTTCAACATTCAGCACTTCTTCTTACTCTGCCACCGCGTCAATTGCTGAGTGTTGAATGTTGAATGTTGAGTGAACTGCTGATCCTCCTTCCACGGACGTCAAGGCATCAGCAGCCATTCATCATTCAGCCTTCAACATTCAGCACTTCTTCATTGGCGGCGTGAAGGCGTCCTGCTGCCCGCAGGCTGGGGTCTGACCCCGCCGTCTGGGGTCTGACCCCGCCGTCTGGGGTCTGACCCCGCCGCTGGGGTCTGACCCCGCCGTCTGGGGTCTGACCCCGCCGTCTGGGGGTCTGACCCCGCCGCGGGTCTGACCGCTGGGTCTGACCCCGCCGTCTGGGGGTCTGACCCCGCCGTCTGGGGGTCTGACCCCGCCGCCTGGGGTCTGACCCCGCCGCCTGGGATCTGACCACGCCGCTAGGGCCTCGAAAGCGTGTCCGGACTGAGGTCGAGACCCATCAGGTCGCCGATTCGCTCGACGGTGATGTCGGCCGGCGGATACTGCCGCAGGATCTCCGGATCGTGCGCGTAATGACCCTGTCGCGGGAAGATCGTCGTCACGCGGTTTCCCCACCACGACTTGAGCGCGGCGAGCAGACGCAGCTTATCGTCCACGATCACGTAATGATCGGCGGGGTAGCGGCGTTCCACGTCGTCGAGCTCGAGTTCTTTGTGCACGTAGATCAGCACTCGCCCGTCCACCGCTTCTTGCAGTCCCGAACGCTCGATTTTGCGCGGCTGAAAGACGACGTCGCCATCGCTGAGAATGACCGACGGTCCCCAGGCGTTCAGCCGATCGATGACGTCCAGGGAGTTTGGAAACAGACGGTTTGCGAAGGGGTAGTTGACCAGGAACGACGAGACTTTGAGGATGTTCAAGTCGCGCGGCTGAGCCGCGCAGTACGACTGAAGCGCTCCAAGATAATCCGCGTAGCCCAATTCCGCGCGAAGACGATCGAAGATGCTCCGGTCCTGCTGCTCCGACTCGTGGCCGACGACGCGATCGAGGTGGCGCATCAGGTCAGCGACGACGCGGTCGTTGTCGAGCAGGGTGTTGTCCACATCGAGCAGGTACACGATACGTGAGCCCATGGAGTGAACATTATCAGTATGCAGTCGAACGCTTCGAACTCTGCAGAACCTTCCGAACCTCGCAGAACCTTGCAGAACCTCGCAGAACCCTGCCGAACCTGCAGAACCCCAAGAGCTGTCGTATGATGTCGCGACCGGAGACGATATCGATGCCGAACGTGTTCAAGTCTGGAGCCTGGATCGGAACGGCCGTGCTGGGTCTGGCCGGGGCCGTCACGATCCTCAGCGCTCAAGCGCCCGCGCCACCTGCGGGCGGACGAGGCGGGCAGCAGACGACACCTCCCGCGGGAGGGGGTCGTGCCCGCGGCGGCGTGATGGGCGCGGGGCCCGCCGACGCCCCCTACGTGGATTCAGCGCTGGCAGATAAAGGCAGGACGGTCTGGGCCGCCGAGTGCATTACGTGCCACGGCACCCAGGCCCGCGGGACCGATAACGGTCCCAACCTGACGCGCTCGCTCGTCGTGCTGCGCGATCGATACGGCAGCGAGCTTGGGCCTTACCTGAAAAAAGGCCATAAGATGCAGAGCGGCGCAGCCTCCGCTACGCTTACCGACGATCAAATCGTCAACCTCGCGCATTTCCTGAGACAGCGGGTCAACGACTCGTTCCGCGGCTCGCCGATCTTCCAGGCCCAGAACGTCCTGACTGGGGATCCGGCCGCCGGTGCGGCGTATTTCAATGGCGAAGGGAAGTGCGGGAGCTGCCACACGGCAACCACGCTCAGCCTGGCCGGTATCGGCGGACGACTACGAACCCATCGAGATCCAGCAGCGGTTCCTGTTTCCTGGCGGGGGACGCGGTGGGCGCGGACGCGGCGGTCCGCCCTCGGCGAGCACCGTGAAAGTTACAGTGACACCGGCAAACGGCGAAGCGGTTAGCGGCATGCTGCTGCAGATGGATGACTTCAACGTGTCGCTGCGCGATGACTCCGGCGCGTACCGGACGTTCAAGCGTGGTCCGGCTGTGAAAGTCGTGAAAGACGATCCGCTTGCCGCGCATCACGCGCTGCTCGAGACGATTACCGACAAGAACATTCATGACGTGGTTGCCTACCTGGAGACGTTGAAATGAGACGCGTCACGTTCGCGGCCTTCGGCCTCGTCTTCGCTGTCGTGCTCGTCGCGGCCGCGCAGACCGGACTCGATCCGGCGAAACTGCTCAATCCCGGCACGGATTCATGGCCCAGCTACAACGGTGACTACACCGGCCGGCGCTACAGCACGTTGACCAAGATCAACGACGGCAACGTCGGTGCGCTGAGCCTTGCGTGGGTGTACCGAATGAACGCGGGCGCGGGCAGCAATCCGGGCAGCATCAAGGGGACGCCGCTGCAGGTGAACGGCGTGATGTATCTCACCGCCCCCGATCATGTGTGGGCGCTCGATGCGCGGACCGGGCGCGAGATGTGGCATTACACCTGGAAATCGAACGGGGGCATCCATATCGGCAATCGCGGGGCGGCGATCTATCGAGACTGGCTGTACTTCGAGACGCCGGACTGTAATCTCGTGTCGCTGAACATCAAGGATGGATACCGAGCGCTGGCACAAGCAGATATGCGATCTGGATCAGTTTTATTACGGGTCGGTGGCCCCCTTATCGTCAAGAACCACGTGATGGCCGGCGTGAGCGGCGACGACCTGGACGTCCCGGGATACCTCCAGGCGCACGATCCGGAGACTGGCGAGATGCAGTGGCGCTGGTATGTCGTGCCGCAGAAAAAGGGAGACCCGGGATCGGACACCTGGCCCAATGAAGATGCGATGAAACATGGCGGCGGCATGACGTGGCAGCCGTTCACGTACGATCCGGAGCTGAATCAGATGTACGTCACGACCGGCAATCCGCAGCCGGTCATCGCGCACGTCAACCGTGCCGGAGCGAACCTGTTCACCGCCTCCATCGTCTCGCTCAATCCCGACACGGGCAAGATGAACTGGTACTTCCAGTCGTCGCCGCACGACACGCACGACTGGGATTCGACTCAGACCGCCGTGCTCTTCGACGGCCAGATCAACGGGCAGCCGCGAAAGCTCGTCGCGCAGGCCGCGCGGAACGGTCACTTCTTCGTGCTCGACCGCACCAACGGTACCGCGATCGTCTCGTCCGAATACGTGAAGACGAACTGGTCGAGCGGGTACGACGAGAAGGGACAGCCCGTGCCCAATCCGAAGAAGCACCCGCAGATCGATGGTGCGCTCGTGTCGCCGAATCAGGGGGGCGCGGCGAACTGGCCGCCGCCCACGTTCAGTCCGCAGACGGGACTCTTCTACGTGAACGCCACGCGTGCGTTCAGCGTGTACTACATCTACGATCCCGGCGAGAACCCGCAGGGTTGGGGCGGGACCGATCGCGGCGGTTACGGCGAAGCGATGCTGCAGGCGATCGACTACAAGACGGGCAAGCTCAAGTGGAGCCACAAGTGGGAGGGCGGATCGCGCGCGGGCCTTCTCAGCACGGCGGGCAATCTGGTGTTCAGCGGCGGCGCGTCGAACGATCTCGTGGCGCTGAATGCGACGACAGGCGACGCGCTGTGGCATGCTGGCCTCAACGCGTCGGTCAGCAATGGCGCCATTACCTATGAGCTCGATGGGAATCAGTATGTGATTGTCGGCGCCGGTGATTCACTCTGGGCGTTCGTGATGAACGAGCGGCCGCCGGCGCGTCGTTAGTCCCGGTGCCAGCGCGCTCAGCTGTGCTTGGGACGATCGATACCGTTGAGATCGACCACGTGAACCTGGACCTCGGATACGGTTGAGCCAATCACTGATTGACCAACCGCGAAACGGCTGAAGACGCGCGGCGAGCGAAGGGAGTCGGGAGGAAGCGTACTTCCCAGCACGCGCTCGACAACGTCGATATACGTGCGGCGACGGTCAAAGGTACGGTGCCCGTCACCTTTTCTGCGCTCGACAAAGGTCACAAGAGTAGTGGACTGCACGCCGCGTGCCGCGGCACGCGGATGAGGTGAGATTGAGAATGGCACATTCTTTCGAGCACGCCCGTGGACCCGAACGCCGTAGACTGCCCCGAGGGGGCCGACGCGCGGAGGACGTTGCCGGCTACGCCCCGCTGGTCCTGTTGGTCGGCCGAGGTGAAACCGTCGTGGCGCAATCCGAGGCCGTGCTCGCGCGGCTCAAGTTCGCGGTCACGACCAGCGGAACCGTCGAAGAAGCGCTCCGCGTCATGGCGGGGATACGCCCGGACGTCGTCGTTGCGGAACCGGAAGCGGCCTCTCGAATCCGCCTCGAGGCGCCGGAACTTGTGCCCGTTGTCGAAATGAACGGCGAGATGCGCGGCGACACGGATGCCCTGGTTGAAGGTATCCGCGAGGCGCTCCGCACCAAGGGCGCACCATGAATCGGCGGTCCTTCTTTCGCGCAGGCGCTCCGATTCTGACCGCGCCGTTGCTCTTGTCGCGGGAGCCCCGACAGAATCAGCGTCCGCCAGCGGCGCCCGCAGCGGACGGCTGGATTCCGCTCTTCAACGGCCGCAATCTCGATGGCTGGTACACGTTCCTGCAGACATCGGGCAAGGACGTGGCGCAGACGCGCGGTATGGTGACCGTCGAGAACGGGCTGCTGCACGTCATGGGCAACGAGCCCACCACCCAGAATGCGGAATCAGGCTACATCGCCACCACTCAGGAGTACGAGAATTGCCGGATCCGGGTGGAATATAAATGGGGCATCAAGCGATTTGCGCCGCGGCTCGAAAACAAACGCGACAACGGGCTGCTCTACTACCTCACTGGTCCTGATCGAGTCTGGCCGACGTGTGTCGAGTGTCAGATTCAGGAAACGGACGTCGGGGACTATTTCATGCTCGGTGGGACACGTGCCGTTCAGGGCAACCTGCCCGGCAATGGTGGTGCCGGGTACGTGGCCCTGATCAATGCGGGCATCAACAGACCCGCATCGCCGGAGGCGGCACCGGTCCCCGGCGTCGCGGCCGGACGCGGACGAGGCGGTACGCCAATCGAACCCTCCGGCGGGCGGAAGCTGAAAGATGGAGATTTCGAGAATCGCGACGACTGGAACACAGTGGAGGTCATCGCGCTCGGCGATCGGTCCACCCATCTCGTCAACGGCCGCATCGTGAACCTGGTCTCGAGAATCCAGCAGCCCGATGCGCAGAATTCTGGCCAGTTCGTTCCTCTTCTCCAAAGGCAAGATCGCGATCGAGATCGAGTACGCGGAGATCTATTTCCGGCGGATCGACGTCAAGCCGCTGACCTAATCGCTGCTTTCTTGCCCCCCCTTTTCACTTGTCCCTTGTCTCGTTCCCTTTCGCACGCGTCGTGACGCTCGCCGTATTTCCCAACATCGTCCTGTACCTACGCACGCGTTACAACGTCGGACTCAAGGAAAGCGATTTCAGCCGGCGCGAGCTGGAACGGAAGTGATTGCTCCGCCTCTCCGGAACGCCCCCTCGGGGTCTGACCCCGTTCTCCCGAAAGACCCGGGGTCTGACCCCGTTTTTGGACCACTGCCGAAAGACGGACCCCGGGGTCTGACCCCGTTTTTGGACCAAAAACGGCGCGCGGCGAGTGTCGACCACAAGATCTTGTGTTGAATTCGTCAACAGCGTCTAACTGCCACTACCAAGCCTGACCCCAAGGAAGGGGTCTGACCCCACCAAGCGGGGTCTGACCCCAACTGCGGCGCCGGGGTCTGACCCCATCTCTCTCCGGGAGCAAGGCGCCCGGAGAACCTGGGGACGAGAGGATCGGCCCAACCCGGTGTTCTTATTGGATAGAGTCGCATCGTGGCAGACGCCGATGTCTTCTTTACTGCGCATCGAGACGGCGTGTTCCGCTATCTGTGCCGTATCGTCGGGCACGAGGATGCGCGCGAGCTGACGCAGGAAGTGTTCCTCCGCGTCGCCCGGGCGACAGCGCCTGACAGCGGCGAAGGAGGACGCCGTGCGTGGCTGTTCCGAATTGCTCGGAACCTTGCGCTCAACCACGTACGCGACGATCGCAGGCGGGGCGCCACGGTCGAACTGACGACTGACGCGGCCACGCCGCCCACGCAGGTGCTTGCTACCGCACTGCGCCAAGCGCTGGACCAGTTGAACGCTGTCGATCGCGATGTCTTTCTCATGCGCGAAGCTGGTGGCCTCAGCTACGACGAGATCGCTTTCGCGTGCCAGCTGACGTCGGACGCAGTTCGATCGCGCCTCCATCGTGCGCGACAGCAGCTCCGATCGGCGCTAGCAGGCAGCGCTGGACACCGAGATGGATCGTGGAGATGAGTGATGACGACATGTGATGATAGCGGGCTCCGGCCACCGGGCGAACAGGCGTACCTGGTTGTCGCGGCGTTTGCTGACGGCGAGCGCGTCGACCCGGCTGCGCTCAAGACCGCACTCGACGATCCGGCGGTGCGTGAGTACCTCGTGGACCTGGTCGCCCTTCGACATGCAGTCGGGACGATGGGAGAGTTGCCAACTGTGCGCTGGCACGAGCGACGTTCGTTCCTGTCCCGCGTTGGATGGCTGACCGCCGCGGCGGCGATCGTCCTCAGTGTGACGGCTGGGTATTTTGCGGGCCAGCGAACGGTGCAGGCAGCGCCCGCACCGATTGTCGAAACGTTCGTGGAATTGGGAACGAGTCCGGCAGCACCAAAGCCGACTCACGTAATCTCGCTTCGTCCAGGCGTCAACTGGACCGAGAAAGCAGGAGAACACTGAAATGTTTGCCTTGTCCCCGATAGCTCTCCTTGCACTGGGTCAGGCGGTATCCGGTACACCGTCGAACTCTCCTTCGACGCCAGTGCTGCAAATCGGTCTTTTCTCGGTACGCGCTCGGACGGTCGCGTGCAAGGTTCGACGTACGCTACGAGCCTGGGTGAGCCATCGTTTCAGTACATCGCGGGCTGTGGGCTTGGAGGCGGAAATCGGCCGGTTCCGGATACGGCAACGGATGCGTGGCGGGTATCCGGCAGCGTGCAAAGCATCAGCGGCGACGAGGCGATCATTCAACTCGATTGGCGGCGTATCCGTGCGGACGGCGTGGCCGTGAATTCCCCGGGTGCGTCGCTGCAGTTGACGCTCCATCCTGGCGATCGTGTCCCGCTCGACTCGGTAAACCGGGACGCAACTGCGCAGTGCGCCGGCAGGACGATTGGGTTTGAAGCGCGTTATGGACCACGTCCCTTTACCCTCGTCGGCGGTGGATCATCACAAGTGCGCGCGCTTGCGGGCACCAGCGTCCAGTCCGGCAGCGGAGGCGGGATTGGACGAGGATCGGGTGGAGGAGGTGGCGGAGGCGGGGCTGTTCGGACGGAGGTCGGCTCGACGTCGAACGCACAAGAAATGTCGCAAACGGATGTCACGTCTCGCGCTGTCCATGTTCCTAAGACTGACAGCGCCGATACGCGCGAGTTCAGCGCGGATCTCTGGTTGGTTAAAACGGACCCGGGGCGGCCGGAACCTGACTTCAACCTGCAGGGTCTCATCCTGCAAAAGGTCCATGGCACGTCGGAGTTCGCTTTCACGCCGTTCACTATGACACTTCAGCCGGCCCCGTCAGCGTGCAGATATCGGGCTGGTTGCGGGTAGCGACAGAACAGAGTTCCCCGCAACTCGTGTTCTCGACGACGCGCCAGTTGAGGTACTCGACGAGCGGGCCCAATCGTGATGCGGTCTCGACCAGCTCAGGAAGCAGCACGACGACGAACCCAATGCCTGGTCCCGACGAAGTGCTGTCGTTCGAGCTGCCGCCGATTCGCATCCCAAACAGCCAGGCCACGCTGCCCGATCAGTATTCCGTGCGAGTGCGTATTCGGTGATGGCAGCCGGGTCTTCGCCTTCAGGCGGAAGCTACAGAGTGGCCCTCCCCACCATCTTGATGTAGCTTCCGCCTTCAGGCGGAAGTTCGCGCGCCCTACACGCGCTCCAAGGGCTCGAGTGCGGCCATCCTGATCAGCGCGCGCATGTCCTCCGGCGCCGGTGCGCGCACTTCAATTCGTTCTGATGTCATCGGGTGCACAAACGCCAGGCGCCACGCGTGAAGCGCCTGGCGCGGGAATGTGCGACACGCTTCAGCCAGGTCGGCGTCAACGATCCGCGCCCACCGGGGTTCTCCATACACCGGATCCCCCACGAGCGGCCATCCTCGTGCGGCAAGGTGCGCGCGAATCTGATGCGTGCGGCCGGTCATGAGGCGGCACCGCAGGAGTGCAAGACCCGCCCGCGGCGCAGGCGTTTGAGCAATCCGTTCGAATTGAGTCGTGCTCGGCGCGCCGATCGAGCTCGACGTGGCTCATCTTTCTGCGATCCGTCGGATCGCGCCGCAGACGCAGATCGATCGAGCCCTGCCGAGGACGGACGTGGCCGTAGACCATCGCCAGGTAATCCTTCGCTGCAACCGCCGCCGTCATCCTGCGCTGAAGCGCCGCATGCACGGCCGCGGTTTTCGCCACCAGCACGATGCCCGATGTCAACTTGTCGAGCCGGCCGACGATCGATGGACGACTGGCGGCGGGCCAGTGACGCGCGTGCCAGACGAGTATGTTCATCAGCGTGGCGTCGGGCTGCGCGTGCGTCGGATGCACGACCAGCCCCGCAGGCTTGTTCACGACAAGAAGGTGATTGTCTTCGAAGAGAACGGGAAGGGCGGCGCGATGTGGTGCGATCGATCTCGGAGTCCCTGGCGCTTCCGGAATATCGACGGTCAGCACGTCTCCTGCCGCGACGCGCGTGGCGACCCGGCGAACGGTGTGACCATTGATGCTGACGGTTCCTCGATCGATCCACGTCTGTAACCGGGTGCGGGTGGCCTCGAGGTTCGCCAGATGTCTGCGAAGCACGAGATCCAGCCGCCGTCCGGTATCGCCGCGATCGGTCAGAATCCTGCGGATCGACATGTGCCGGCGTCTATTATCCGCGTGGTCGAGCGTTATCGGTCTGTCGATCCTCCTGACATACGTGTGTGCGTCCTCAATCCGAATTCATCCCTGCAGTCGGCTATGCGACCGCGCGCGGGCGCCTGGAATCGGGCAATTGATCGCGTCGGCGGCGTCGCGAGGGCCGTTCGCCCGATGGCTGCAATCGGCGTTCTTCCTGGAGCGCGACGTTCAACCGCTCCGCCAGCCCACCGAATGCGAGCGCCGCACGGCGAAGCGCCGCGTTCTCTTCCTTCAGGCGAGCGAGTTCCTCGCGACAATGCGGGCAGTCATCAGCCATAAACAAGGTCCTCTGCGAAGCTCGCGGACTTTCGAATTTGATGACGTCCATACCGGTCATAACGAGCGCAATCGCAGAACCGTACATTTCAGAGCGGTTCCGGGTGCGCCGCCGCGGCCTGTACTCGCCGGCAATGACGTCCTGTAAATACGTCCGCCAGCTGAAGTATCAAGAAAAGTGCCGAGGTAGGCTTTGAAGAAATCCTGAGGTTTTCTGAAATGGTTGCCTGAGAGTTGTTCCAGAAGGGAACAACAGCATGTTCTATCCTGTCACACATTGAACACCCGTGAGGCGCTCTTGAGCACATGGTCGTGGGATCAGGGTCACTTCTCGTGGCCGAGGAGGACGATCAATGTCGCGCCAGCCGCCATGACGAGAGAGCCAATGAACCGCTCGCGGACGTTGCGTTCTGCGAAATACCGTTGCCCCAGAACAACACTAACGATGGTTGACAGTTGAAAGAGCGCGAGCGCGTAGCCGACCTGAAGATCTCGGAAGGTGAGCATGGTCGCAAGTTGCATCAGGGCGGTCGCGACGGCTAGCGACGTGTAGATGCCGGCCGTGTTTCGCAGAACGCGAACCTGCGCGCCCAACTCGTTCCATAACAAGACGACCGTGCCCGTCAGCGCGATAGGAAGCGCGAGCACCGACCACAACACGAAGGCGAGCCAGGGGGACGAGAGCAGGATGGCGCGTTTGAGAAAGATTGCTTCGGTTGCGGAGAGAAAGAGCGCCGCGAAGCGGAGCTGAATGCCACGTTCGCTGAAGAAACGCACGAAATCATGGCGGAGCGGCTGGTTGACCTTCCTGTCCATCACGAAATAGCTGCCCGCCACGATGAGCAGCACGCCCGCCACCCCCGCGCCGGTCGGATACTCGCCGATCATGAAGATCCCGAGGACGAGGCTGACCACCGATTTATAGGCATTGATCGGACCGAGAATCGAGAGATCCGTTCCCCTCAAGGCAGAGATCAGCAGCACGTTGCCGACGACGGCGAGCAGCGCCGAGATCAGCATGTTCATCCAGACTGCCGAAGGAAGACTGCCTAGTCCGGGGGCGAAGCAGAAGGGCAGGCAGATCGCCGCCAAAAACGCGTGGACGATCGCGATGATGAACACGGGTTGGGCCGACCGTTGGGTCAGCTGCTTCTGAAAGACGTTGGCAACCGGGTTGGCGAGAATCCGTACGAGGATGAAGATGGCGGTCAGCACGCGGGCTCTACGTTATGCCGGGCGCTCGTCGGGCCACTCTTTCATGCACCATCATTCTCCGCTTTGCTGAAGCAGTTTTGCGACGAGCGCGGTCCAGCCGGTCTGATGGCTGGCGCCGAGGCCCGCGCCGTTGTCGCCGTGGAAGTACTCGTGAAAGAGGATCAAATCCCGCCAATGGGGATCGTTCTGAAACGTCTGGAGTCCTCCGAATACCGGGCGCCGCTGACGCTCGTCGCGAAGGAAGATGCGCGAGAGGCGCCGCGACAATTCTGCCGCGACCTCCGACAGCGTCATGAGTTGGCCCGAGCCCGTCGGGCATTCGACGCGGAAGTTATCACCGTAGTAATGGTGGAATTTCTGCAGAGCCTCAATGAGGAGGTAGTTGATCGGAAACCAGACTGGTCCGCGCCAGTTCGAGTTGCCGCCGAACAGGCCGCTCGACGATTCCGCCGGCTCGTATCGGACTTCATAGTCGAAGCCGTTGACGTTCAACGCATAAGGGGAATCTCGATGGATCGCCGAAATGGCCCTGATTCCATGCGGCGACAAGAACTCGCGTTCATCCAGCATCACCTGCAGGACGCGTCGAAGCCGTTCGCCGTCCAGAATGGCCAGCAGCCGTCTCCTGTTGTCGCCCAGCGTCTCCATGCAGGCGACATTGTCGGTCAGATCGGGGCGATGCTCGATGAACCAGTGCAGTCGTTTGCTGAAGCCCGGCATTCGATCGAGGGTTTTGGGTTCGAGGGTTTGCACGGCGAGCAGGGGAATGAGGCCCACGAGCGATCGCACCCGCAAGGGCACTCGCCCTTCTGCCGTGTGCAGGACGTCGTAGAAAAAGCCATCGGTCTCATCCCACAGATCGTGCGCGTGTCCGCCGTGGACGCGCCCTCCGCTCATGGCGTGCGCGATGTTGATGAAGTGTTCCCAGAACTTGGACGCAAGATCCTCGTAAGAGGGGTTTTCCCGCGCGAGTTCCGTCGCAATCGCGAGCATGTTCAGCGAATACATCGCCATCCAGCTCGTGGCGTCCGACTGCTCGAGATGTCCGCCCGCCGGGAGCGGCGCGCTGCGATCGAAGACGCCAATGTTGTCGAGACCGAGAAACCCTCCCTGAAATACGTTCATGCCTTCTGCGTCCTTGCGATTCACCCACCAGGTAAAGTTCAGGAGCAGCTTCTGAAACACGCGCTCGAGAAAACTCCGATCGCCGATGCCTCGAGCCTTCTTCTCAATCTTGTAGACGCGCAGCGCCGCCCAGGCATGAACCGGCGGGTTCACGTCGCCGAGCGCCCACTCGTAGGCCGGCAGCTGCCCGTTGGGGTGCATATACCACTCGCGCAGCAGCAACAGCAGCTGGTCTTTCGCGAATTCCGAATCCACCATCGCCAGCGGCACGCAATGAAACGCGAGATCCCAGGACGCGTACCATGGGTATTCCCACTTGTCCGGCATCGAAATGACGTCGGCGTTGTACAGGTGCGTCCATTGACTGTTCCGCCCATCGCGGCGTTCATCCGGGGACGGCGGCTGACTGGGATCTCCCTCGAGCCAGTCCTTTACGACGTAGTAATAGAACTGTTTCGACCAGAGGAGGCCCGCCAGCGCCTGTCTCGCAACATTCCTCGCATCGTCTGACAAGCTGGCAGAAAGCACGCTCGCGTAGAACTCGTCAGCCTCGCGCCGGCGATCGTCGACAAGCCGAGCGAATTGCTGGCCCAGCTGATCGGTCCCGGATCCAGGTAGCGACTCGTTGAAGCGAAGACGAATTGTGACCGTTCCATCAGACGGCACCTGCAACGGGTAGTGAGCGGCGGCTTTTGTCCCGCGACGCGCTGGGTTGACCGCGCCTCGTTCGTGGTCGATGAGATATCGGTGAAATGCGTCCTTTGTGAACGTGAAGCCGTTCGGGTGCCCGAACAGCCGCTGCGTGTTCGTGTCGTTCTCGGTGAAGAGCAGCGTTGGTGCATCTTCGCAGTGCAGGAAGCGGCTTCCATACGTCGGTTCGCTGAGCGCGATACAGCTTGACGGTCGGGGTGCGATCTCCGCGATTGGTCGATCCATGCCCGGTTGCCACGCCCACACGTTCCTGAACCAGATCGTCGGCAGGAGATCAAGGGGCGCTGGTTCGGGCCCTCTGTTGGTGACGTGGATCTGAATGAGGATGTCCTCGGGATCGGCCTTCGCGTATTCGATCTCGACGTCGAAGTAGCGGTTGCCGTCGAACACTCCGGTGTCCATCAGCTCGAACTCAGGTGATCGCTTTCCACGACGCCGGTTTTCGTCGACGAGGCGCACGTATGGAAATTCAGCGTGCGGGTATTTGTAGAGAAAACGCATGTAGGAGTGCGTCGGCGTGCTGTCCAGGTAGAAGTAGTACTCCTTGACGTCCTCCCCGTGGTTGCCCTCGGTTCCCGTCAGGCCGAACAGGCGCTCCTTCAAAATTGGGTCACGACCGTTCCAGAGCGCGATGGCAAAGCAGATCCTCTGGTGGCGATCGCAGATACCGCCAAGCCCGTCCTCGTTCCAGCGGTAGGCGCGTGAGCGCGCGTGCTCGTGCGGGAAATAATCCCAGGCCTTTCCATCGGGACTGTAATCCTCGCGAACGCTGCTCCACGCGCGTTCGCTGAGGTACGGTCCCCAGCGTTTCCAGTGTTTCCGGCGCAATCGGGCTTCCTCGAGGCGGCGCGCCTCGGCGTGCGAGTCTGTCATGGTTGCGACCGTCTGTGCCGGCGTGGATCATCCCCCGCGAATGACCGCTGGCCATTCACGGCATGCTGCTCCCAAACCGTTCTTAGTTTACGGGACGGGGGAGTCGGTCGACATCTCCATCGGCGCTTGGAGCGCTAATCGCATTTTGGGCTGGAAGACCGAGCGGGGTCTCAGCAGGCGTCAGACTGCTATCGAGGCGGTGGCCCAGCCGGCTCCATCCTGATCGGATCGGAAGACACGGCTCACGTCCACGACCACGAATGCGCCGTCGCGGGTGATGGGGAATCTGTCCATGTTGCGGGTTGCGCGGCCGGTGGTGTGCACGCCGTCGGGCGTGTACTGCGAATCATGTTTCGAGCACTGGAATCGTCCGTCGCTCGGCAACCACTTGACGGCCGCATTCTGATGCGGACACGCGAGAGCGAGCGCGACGATCTGATTCTGGTGGCGAACGAGGATGACCTGAGCATCACGATCGATTGTCGCCCCGTCGGCAGGCGGGACCGGATATCTGCGCTCCGCAGCGCCCGCGACGGCATCGGTCGCCGTCATCGCAAGGAGCAGCGCGGAAATCAGGCCACCGCCGGCCTCTTGCAGAAAGACGCGCCGGCTCGTTGTTTCGCCGTGGAGCGGGCAGCTGCCGCACGCGTCAGTGGACATTGGGGAGCGCGGCTCCGGCGAGGGTTGTGAGGAGCCACAGGGTCAGGCTTGCGCCCGCCGTGAGCGCCAGGGGCTTCCATCGCGGCCGCGCCCCCGCGGCAGCGCGCTCGGTGAGCCGCCGCATGAACGCGCCATTTACGATCAGAAGACCGACGAGCGCCATCTTCAGCCAGAACAACGGCGCGTGCAGAAATGTCCCGGTATCGGATGCCGCCAGCAGCAATCCGCTCGCCATCACGACGGCCAGGCTAGCCAGGACGATCGAGTGCGCACCACGAATCGCCGCCAGATGTAAAGACAACTCTGACCGGGCGTGCCGGACCGCACGGAGCACGCCGCGGTCGGCGGCGATTGCCGAGCCACCGCCCAGGACTAAGCCAGCGACGTGAGCGAATCCGAGCAGCGTACAGAATCGTGCTCGAGTTTGCGTAGACCGAGGCCCATGCCTCGATGAGGTGTGATCCCCACATGCCTATTTCCCTCCGAAGAGCATTGTCAAATAGCCTGCCGTCGCGAGTGCGATTGATGTGATCGCGACCGTCCGGTGCGTGCTGCGCGAGTCGTTGAATTCGGAGAAGTCGCCATGTTCCGCATCGGGGGTGGTGAGGAAGGTTGCGAAGAATCCGGCGTCGGCCCCCAGCATCAGCAGCCCGTGTGTGAGGCGTCTCGTACAGGCCGGCGGTGTCCTTTCGGGCTTCCCAGAGATTCCATGCGCCGGTCACGCTATTGACGGCAAACAGACTGCCGATGCCTGCGCCAACCACCGCGTGCGCAGTCTTCTTGCCGCCGCCCGGATCGTTGTACAGCGATTGCCCGAGCGCGATCTCTGTCGCGAACAGCGGCAGCGTCGCAAAGCTCGCGTACTTGTGAATCTTTGCCCTGACCTGGTAGGCATGGCTGTACTCCGTGGCGCGCGGCGGAGGCGAGGTCTGATTCGTTGTCGAGGCCATCGCGCTCGCCAGGGCTACATGAAGCGGCATTGATTTCGTATCCGATCCGCTCCAGTCGATCTGCCAGACCCGCGTTGGTTGCTCGGGGAACAAGGAGATCGTCGACTCGGGTTCGAGCACTGGCGCCGTCGCTGCGTTCGAGGCCGTCGCCGTCGCACACAGAAGCACGACGGACAGTATTGAGTGCACTCCTTTCATGGAGATCCTTCTCCCGACGATCACTGGGCGGCGTTGAACTCGACGATCCATTTTCGGATTGTCTCTGCTTTTTCCGAGGGCGTCGAGCGGAAGTTGGAGTACATCAGCCCGCCTGGGCGGGTCACTTGGATGAGCAGCGAGTTCGCGCTTCCCGGAGTCAGCGTGCGGAGCACGCCCGAGTAGCTGCTGAGGTCGACGCTGCCATTTCGAGTCGACGAGTTGTGGCAGGAGGTGCAGTCGCTGGCCAGAATTGGCGCGATGTTCGCGGAATAGGTCAGCGACGTCGCGGTCGAAGGATCCGAGACTGTAATCGAGTTGGAAGGCGCCGTCGGGGATCCACCGCCGCCGCCGCATCCCCACAGCTCCAGTGCCGCTGGAAGTAACACGATTCCGAGAAGCACCGCCCAGCGGCGCTTGAAGCGAGGCGTGGTCGCGCGATTCATAGAATCCGGCGCCATCGCGCGGTCGTAGAGTCGATGCATTGCTCTCCTTGTTCGTTTGAACGCTGAACGCGGAGCAAGTTGCTGGCCAGCAGACGTGTGGCAAATAGGCAATCGGCGGCCGTGTTCAAAATCACGCGCGTGTCGAGCCGTGTGGCGCGCGCGCCACGCCGCACCGCAGTGTGTGCGGCAAAAGTGTGGCGAATTTGTGAAAAACCGGTTGGATGACCTGTCCTCGATCGTGCTTCGAGTGTCACAGAGAGGCGACAGGCCTCATCTCGATGCGTCGCTCACGATGCCCGCAGCGCGGCGACCGGATCGATGCGCATTGCGCGACGAGCCGGGATGTAACACGCGAGCCCACCGGCGCCCACCAGTACGACCCACGCGACAAGCAAAGCCCCCGGACCGAGCGGCTCCATCTGCGGCAGCAGAGAGGCCATCAAACGGTTGACGGCGACGGCGCCCGCCAACCCGGCTACGCTGCCAACAACGATCGCCGCGAATCCGCTCCGCGCCAGCAACACGACGATGTCGCGGCGCCTGGCGCCGAGACTGAGTCGGACACCAATCTCCCGGGTTCGCTGAGCGGTGGAGTAGTTGACCAGGGCGTAGACTCCGATTGCGCTCAACAGGACGGCGACGGTGGCGAACCCGCCAAGGAGCAGCAGCGTAAAGCGGGGCGCGCGCGTTGCACGAGCCATGAGATCCGGCATGGTGGCCGGCGATCCGACTCGAACCATCGGATCCGCTGCTCGAATCCGATCCCGAACGAGCGGCATCGTCACCGACAGGTTGTCGCTGCGGACGAGAACGAAGGCGGCCCATCGCGTTTGCTGCGCGTAGGGGAAATAGATCTCCGGCCCGATCGGCGTGCGACTTCGCACATCCTGCAGGACATCGCTCGCCACGCCCACGACGCTGACGACGTCCTGGCTCCGACCCAAGATGACCCGCGCACCAATGGCATCGCGGCCTGCGAGCACACGTCGGACGAACGCCTCATTGACGATGGCGACGGGCGGAGTGCCCGCCCGATCCTCGGGCGTAAAGTCGTGACCCGACTTCAGTAGCACACTCATCGTCTTGAAGAAGGCTGGCTCAATGTTGAAGTAGCGTGCTGGCTGTGCCGGATCGGATGCCGCACCCTCGATGCGAATGTCAGTCGTTTCGACACCGCCGAAGAGCGGCCCGGCCGATGCTGCGCTGGCTGCCTGCACATGTGGGATGGTCCGGATCTCCTCGAGCACGTGTCCGTAAAGAGTCGCAACGTCGGCTCCCTTCCTGTCGGCAGGAACGACGAGTGACATCATCCCGAGGTTGGCCGGATCGAATCCGGGACGCACCCTGATCAACGCAGCGAATGACTGTGCCGACAGGACCGCGCCGGTCAGCAGCACCAGAGCCATCGCGACCTGCGCGCCCACGAATACCAGCCGCCACCTTTGTGCGCGTGCGTTGGGCAGGCGGCCTGCGCCCTCGCGCAGGCCGCCCGGCACATCCAATCGCGTCGTCAACAGCGAGGCAGGGATCGCGACGAATAACCCGGCCAGCAGACACACCGCTGCGGTGAATGCCAGAGCGGCAGCATCAAGGGCCACGTGCGCCGCCCGGGGAATTGCCGGACCGGACGCGAGCATAGCATCGAGGAGCCACGCGGCCAGGACGATGCCGGCCGCCCCCCCGAGCAGTGAGACGAGTAGTCCTTCGGAGATCAGCGCCCGCGCAAGATCGAGGCGGCCGCCTCCTATGGCCTGCCGGATTGCGAACTCCTGCCGTCGCGACAACGCCCGCGCGAGCTGGAGCGCGGCGACATTGGTGCACGCGATCAGCAGAACGAACCCGACTGCGGCAAACAGGGCACGGAGGGCAGAGCCGATGGGACCAACCTCCGACTGAATCAGCGGTCGAACCGTGATATCCCACTCCGTGTTGAACTCAGGGTACTCAACGGCGAGTTGACGACCGATGCGCTGCATGTCCTGTCGTGCCTGCTCGATCGTGGTGTCGGGGCGCAGGCGCGCGAGAACCCGCCGGTTGCGCAGGTCGCGACCATGACCGGCATCCGGATCGATTGACGAAAGCGCAAACAACTGGACGTCCTCGAACGACGGCAGCTCCGTGAACGTGGGCGGCAGCACGCCAGCAATGGTGTAAACCGCGCGCGGGCCTCGCTCGAGCACCAGCGTGCGGCCGACGACCGTTGGATCAGCCCCGAATCGAGTGCGCCAGTAGCCATCACTCAATAGCACGATTTGGTTTTTTCCCGGAACGTCGTCCGCGTCGTCGAACAGGCGTCCGAGTTGAGGCTGCACAGGCAGGACCCTGAAAATGTCTGGAGTAACGATGGCGGCGGAGACGCTCTCGCCGGCGACACCGTCATGCCGCGACATGCCCCAATCCCGCCAGCCGGCAAAGGCGGCAATCGCACGACTCTGCGCGCGCCAGTCCTGAAGCTCCTGGAGCGAGACCCCTCGCAGCCGCTCCGGGGCGTCGGCCCGAAGGGTGTCGACGGCGAGGAGCCGCTCCGGCTCTAGAAACGGGAGCGGCCGCAGCAGCACGGGGTTGACGATGCTGAACATGGCGGCCGTTGCCCCCACGGCGACCGCGATCGTCGCTGCGGCGGCGAGAGTGAATCCCGCATGGGCGCGCAAGCCTCGGGCCTCGTATCGCAGGTCGCGCAGGAAAGCGAGCATAGACTCCTCCCGACAATATGAAGGACGAGTGCCAGGAATGAACCAAGAGGCGTGCCGTCGTGGCGGAGGCTTTAGTCCGCCGAAATCGTTCAGATCGACCGCGCAGATCGTCCGCACGTGGGATCGATGCGGTCGAACCCGCACGACGACGGTGACGGATTTCCGGCAGGCGCGCGCGGTTGTATGCTCAATGATCGACGAATCTGCGATTCCGGGCCTGCCAGCAGGCCGAAGACTTGAGCCATGAGCCATATCGACGCGACCCAACAGCGGTTCACCGTCGCACTCGAAGCGGTCGTCGACCAGGTCAGAAAAGACCGGTCGATCCTGGCCGCCATCCTCTGCGGCAGCCTCTCCCACGATGTCGTCTGGGAGAAGTCGGATATCGACCTGATCTTCGTGACCATCGACGACAGGAAGGTCGAGGCCTCGGATGTGCCGCTCTTTGCCGATGGCGTGAACGTCCACGCCAATCTGATCCCGCGGGCAGAGTTTCGCAAGGCAATCGAGGGATCGTTCCACAACTCATTCATTCACGCGCTGCTGGTGAAAGGCCGGCTGCTGTATACCCACGACGAGACGATTGCCGATCTCTTCCGGCGGCTCAGCGAGATCGGGGACCGCGATACCGAGCTGCAGTTGCTTCGAGCGGCGACGCATGCGCTGCCCTCGATTTACAAGGCGCACAAGTGGTTTCTCACCCGCGGTGACCTCGAGTACACGGCTTTGTGGGTGCTCTACGCCGCGACGTCGCTCGCACGGATTGAAGTGCTTTCCCGGCGCCTGATCGCCGACCGCGAGGTGCTGCCGCAGGCCATGACGCTCAATCCAGAATTCTTCCAGACGATCTACGTCGACCTCCTCAATGGCAAGAAGACGCGGCAATCCGTCCAGCACGCGTTGCGCGCCGTCGACGGCTACATCGCCGACCGTGCGGCGACGATCTTCGCGCCAATCGTCGACCACCTGCGCGACGTGGGCGAGGCGCGTTCCGCACGCGAGATTGAGAACCATTTCGCGCGTCATATGGACGTGACCGGAGTGACGACCGCGTGTGAATACCTGGCGGATCAAAAAGTGATCGGCAAGGCATCGCTGCCGGTGCGGCTCACGCGGCGAAGCAACGTCGAGCTGCAGGAGCTGGCGTTCTACTACATCGCCGACCCGCGCGTGTGATACGACGCAGCACGAATCGGATCCCTCGACATGAAATCTCAAATACGAACGCCTGCTGCTCGCACGACCATCGGTGTCCAGGGCGCACGGGTCCACAACCTGAAGGACATCTCGGTGGAGATTCCGCGCGACAGCCTCACCGTCGTGACCGGGCTGTCGGGCTCGGGCAAGTCGAGCCTGGCATTCGACACGATCTACGCCGAAGGGCAGCGGCGGTACATGGAATCGCTGTCGAGCTACGCCAAGCGATTTGTCGCGCAAGTCGCGAAGCCGGACGTGGATTTCGTGTTCGGATTGTCGCCGGTCATCTCGATCGAGCAGAAGACGCTGACGAGCAATCCGCGCTCGACCGTCGGCACGATGACGGATATCGCGAGCTATCTCAATCTGCTCTACGCGACTATCGGTCAGGCGCACTGTCCACGGACTGGCGAGCCGGCGCCGAGCCGCTCATCGAGCCAGATTCTCGAGGCCATCCTGTCTCTTCCGGAAGGTAGCGAGATCGAGCTGCGGGCCCCGGTGTTTCCAATCTACGGCGAGGACCTCGACGTGCTGTTCGCCGAGGTTCGACGGAAAGGCTGCCGGCGGATGATTGTCGACGGCAAGCCGATTCGATCTTGCTGACCGCGTCGAGATCTCGCAGCCGAAGGACGGCGCACCCGAGGTGGACACCGGCGACGAGGCGTCAGCGAAGATGCATCTCGACGCTGTTGTCGACCGGTTCATCGTCGGACGGAAACACGAGAAGGCCATCAAAGCCGGAATCGCGGCGACGCTGCTCGTCGGCGACGGTCTCCTGCAGGTGCACGTCACCAAGGGCGCCAGCAAGGCGGAGACCGCCCGCTTCTACAAGGAGTCGTGCAGCGCGACCCACCACTTCATGTACGGCGAGATCGGGCCTGATTACTTCGTCTTCAACAATCCGGAGAGCGCGTGCCGAACGTGCGGCGGTCTGGGCGTGGACAAGCTCACGCATCCCGATCTGCTCGTGCCCGATCCCCAGCGCAGCATCCTGGGCGGCTGCTTCGTCCGCGAGGCGTTCAAATACAACCCCGATACCTGGGACGGCCGAATCATGCACAGCCTCGCTTGTGCACTGCGGTTCCCGCTCGACTCGCCCTGGAAGGACCTGCCGGAACAGGCGCGGGAGGCGATCCTGTATGGGATTGGCGTCGGCAAAATCCCGATCGTCAGTCCACCGGATGCCAAGGTGCGGCGCGACGATCAGGAAGGACGGGAGATTGGGTTCCACGGCATTGCGAGGCGAATCGAGCGCTACTATCGTCGATACCGGCAGCGCGGCGAGGCGAACTCGCGTATGGAGGCGTGGCTCGACAAGGTCATGGTCGAGCGCACCTGTCCCGAGTGCAACGGGGCACGTCTCCGGGGGACGCGTCTGCTCTTCACCATCAATGGCCGCAGTATCCACGATCTCGGTCAGCTCCATTTCGACGAGCTGCACGAGTTTCTCGGCACGGTGAAAACATCGGGGCGCGGCGCGGATGCGGGCCGGCAGGTGCTGAAGGAAATCCGCGGTCGTCTCGAGCTGCTACTCGGTATTGGCCTCGACTACCTGAGTTTCAATCGGCGTTCGGCAACGCTATCGGGCGGAGAATCGCAGCGCATCCGCCTTTCCACGCAAATCGGATCCGGACTGATGGGGATGCTCTACGTCCTCGACGAGCCGAGCATCGGGCTGCATCCCAAAGACAACGTCAAGATGATCGCAACGCTCGAGAGGCTCCGCGACATCGGCAACACTGTGATCGTCGTCGAACATGACGAAGACACGATTCAGGGCGGCCGACCACATCGTTGAAATGGGACCGGGACCCGGCGTGCACGGCGGACGGGTGGTCATGCAGGGCACGATCGACGACGTGATCGCGTGCAAGCCTTCTCCGACCGGGCAGTACCTGTCGGGAAAGCGTTCTATACCGACCCCCAGGAAACGGCGCGCCGGAAACGGCAAGACGCTCGTGGTCAAGGGCGCACGCGAAAACAACCTCAAGTCGATCGACGTCTTGTTCCCGTTGGGCACGCTCACGGCGATCACGGGCGCGTCGGGATCGGGCAAGAGCACTCTCGTCAGCGAGATTCTGTACAAAGCGCTCTGGAAGCAGCTCGTCGACACGCGCACGCTGCCTGGCGACCACGACAGGTTGGAAGGGATGGAGCACGTTCAGAAGGTCGTGAACATCGACCAGTCGCCCATCGGACGAAACAGTCGATCGAACCCTGCCACTTATGTTGGGTTCTACGACACAATCCGCGATCTGTTCACCCAGGCACCGTTGTCGGTGGAACGCGATTACAAGCCGGGTCGCTTCAGCTTCAACGTGAAGGGCGGACGCTGTGAAGAGTGCCAGGGCGAGGGCGCGATTACCACGCAACTCTATTTCATGCCGGACGTCGAGGTCACCTGCGCTGCCTGCAAGGGAGCGCGCTTCAACAGCGAGACGCTTGAGGTCACGCTTCGCGGCAAGACGATCGACGACGTGCTGAATATGTCGGTCGAGGAGGGCGTGACGTTTTTCGCGAGCGAGCCGACGATCAGCCGGAAGATCCAGGTACTGAACGATCTCGGACTCGGATATCTGACGCTCGGTCAGTCGGCGACGACGCTGTCAGGCGGCGAGGCGCAGCGCGTCAAGATCGCGACCGAGATGTCCACGCTGCAGCGATCGAAGCACACGGTGTATATCCTCGATGAGCCCACCACCGGCCTGCACCTGGCGGACGTTGAGCGTCTGCTCGAGTCGTTGAACCGCCTCGTGGATGCCGGCCACACGGTGCTGCTCATCGAGCATCATCTCGACGTGATCAAGACGGCGGACCATGTGATCGATCTCGGCCCGGAGGGAGGCCATGCAGGCGGGGAAGTCGTGGCGACGGGCACACCCGAGGCAATCGCGCGGTGCAAGGCGTCGTACACGGGCCGCTTCCTGAAGGCGCACCTTGCCTCAGCAGCGGGCCGTGCCTGACCGTCGGATCGTGCGCTAGTGCTTCTCGAATCCGAACCGGCCGGTCCTTTCCTTGTTGTCCCGCGGGTCGATGAATTGCCAGACGCCTTTCATGAACGACCCTTCCTGGTTCACGACGCCCGTGTAGTGGACCACAATCTCGTTGTTTCGGCCGGTTGTGTGCTCGAAGGTAACTTTGCCGTCCTTCACCCGGCCGGTGAACTTCATCTCGCCGTCACACGTGCCGGTCAGCTTCTCTCCCTGTTGCTGAAGCGTGCATTCATGGCTTGCCGGATTGCCGCTGAAATCCTTCTCGTACTTCAATGTCCACGTGCCGGACATGTCAGCGGCGAGGAGCCCCACGAATATCCCAGCAAGTAGCGTCATACTCGTTCTCCTTGTCGGATGCGTATCGGAGTTTAGACGATCGTTGAGCGAAAGAGTTGGGGTTTGTGACGCCGTGGATATCTGAGAGGGGACGGCAGCGGAGAGTATAGTAAGCGCCTATGCAAATACTGATTGCGCTGATCGCGGTCGTGTCGTAGCTCACTCCTGTCTCCGCAGCAGCCCAGCTACTCACCGGTACAGGACGGCGATGCGCACGGCGACCCGCCCTACTTGCTCGAGGACGGGTGGCAGCCGCTCCTGAACGGCACGGATCTCTCCGGGTGGAAGGCCTGCGACGCCAATGCGAAGAGCGAGTGGTACACCGCGAAGGCCGTTCGATTCGAGCGACATCTCGGACCGACGCAGCTGCAAGGGCGGCAGGGCACGGGCGGTACGATGCTCAACGGCACGACGGGGCGCACCGCCAACCTGTGCACGGATCGCTCGTTCGGCGATGTCGAGCTCTACCTCGAATTCATGCTCGCGAAGGGTTCGAATTCCGGCGTCTACCTTCAAGGCCTCTATGAAGTCCAGATCTTCGACAGCTGGGGAACCACCGAGCCCATGACGAGTTCCGATGGCGGCGCGGTGTATCACCAGTGGATCGACGAACACGGCGTCGGCGGCTCGGCGCCGCGGGTGAATGCCGCGCGGCCGCCGGGCGAATGGCAGTCGTACCAGATCTGGTTCCGCGCCCCCCGGTTCGACGGCGCCGGCCGAAAGATTGAGCCGGCGCGGTTTCAGCGCGTGCTGTTCAACGGACAGCTGGTGCAGCAGGACGTCGATGTGCAGGGGCCGACGCGAGCGGCGCTGTCGATGCCCGAAGCCCCGCAGCATCCGCTCATGCTGCAGGGGGATCACGGTCCCGTCGCATTCAGAAATGTTTACATCCGTCCGCTCCGTCCGCTGATCGTCCGGTAGCGATCGCAACTGTTTCAAATGCGTATTCAGCCCCGCCACTGGCAGCCCTGAAGGGCTGCGCTACAGGTGCAGCAATTACTCTTCACCGCATCGGCACGACCCATTCCACAAGTCCGGCCGGGTCGGTGGCACCAGCCTGAAGATTCGAGGAATGCGCAACGTCGCGCCACTTCAACTGGCCGTGAACCCCGTACGGCCGCAGTCGAATCAGATGTGCCGAGGGCTCCACGCGAACCTCGACGAAGCTCTGAAAAAATGGGGCGACATTGTAGTCGAATGCGGCCGACAGCCATTCCGCTGAAAACGGCCATGCCCCGAACTCGGTCGTCCACCACCACGCCGGACGCTTCCACGCAGGCGTCCGCGCCTGGATCTTCTTCGAGACCGCATCACGATCCGGGTAGTAGGCCCACTCGGATGTCGCCGGGCTTGATGGCCACGCCAGGGCGGTGCCGAAGCTCATATACGCGCCGCCGCCGCCGTTTACGAAATAGTGGACGGCGGGCGCCGGAGAGGATCGCCGCTCGACGTAGGACTCGAGGTCGTGCGTGTCTCCGGCCATCATGATGGTGGCACCGCGATCGAGCAAAAGCTGCTTCAGTCGGGCGAAGTCCTCGTCTGCGGAGGTCATGTCGCTTCCGCCTGCGTAGAACGGATGTCCGAGGATTGCCATCGTGGCCTTGCCGCGCGCTCTGGCGAGCGCGGATTCGAGCCACGCCCATTGCAGGTCGTCAATCCGTTTGACGATCCCCGTGTCGATCGCGACGAGCGCGAAACGATCCGTCTGGATTTCGAAGAAGGGGCCGCGCTGGAATCCGGTCGGCACGCTGTACTCGCCGCGCAGACGTTCGGCATTGGCAATCAACCCCTCGATCCGCGCGTCCGTCGTGCTCGTCAGCCGGAGATCGGCGGCGGCCCTCGCCCGCATCACGGTGCGCGCCGCATCGGCTTCGAGAAACGTCGCGGCGAACGCTTCCAGCGCATCGTACCAATCGTGGTTGCCAGGAATGGCGTAGACCGGCTTGGTCACGCCTTTGAAAGGCAGCCAGAACTTGGCCTCGTAGTCGATCATCGAGCCGTTCGGATAGATGACGTCCGAGGAGATCACGACGAACTGCACCTCGGGCTGATTGGCGACCGACAGCAACTGATCGCGCAGCACGTGCTGCGACGCGTCTCCTTCACCCGTGTCGCCGATGACTACGAAGGAGAAATCGCCGCTGGCGATGCCGGGAGGGCTGACAGCGAACATGGTTGGAGAGTCCGGGTTCGCTGCCATGACATCGTGCACCATCGCCGCACGCCACTTGTCGGTCCGCGATTCTGCCCACGAGTTCCACATGCCCGATGCCCAGTTCTCCGTGTCGAAGAACCAGCTCATGCCCCACACCGGTACACTCGCGGCGACGACGGCGGCCACGGGTAGGCCCGTGGCGAGACTCCGCTTCAGCGCGGCCGGCAGCGAGTATCGTGCCTCGCGCAACCGGATGCTGACGCGCAGCCGGTGCCTGAGCCACGCGTCGGCAACCCAATCAATCCAGCCCCGACGAGCCTCGTCGCCCAGCCGCGTGCGGCGACGCCAGACCCGGCGCTCGAGCCATCGCGTCGAGGACCGGACTGACAGCATGACCGGCACGAAGAAAACCAGCGCGAACATCACCGCGAGCAGCATGTCGCCGAGAACTGCGACCGCGGGCGCCACCAGGCCGAGCAGCGTGCCATCCGGCTGCATCCGCGCGATGTGAATCGCGAACAGCGTGACGATGAAGGACACGATCCAGTGTCGGTCGGCCGGCGCGCGCGCCTTCTCTTCGGCGGACAGCTGCTCCTGAAGCGCGGCCGCTCGACGATCGTCGCCGAGCTCCAGGTCGTCCACCACGGTCCGCGCCGCGTCTTCCGGCGCATACACAGGCGTCGTGGTCATCGTCCAGGCGATGCCGAAACAGCGGAGCGCCGCCGCGACCGCCACCAGCCAGGTCACGGAACGGCCGCGCATCGCGAGCAGCAGGACCGCGGCCCCTGCGTCGCCGAGCGCGCCCAGCGTCGCGAGCCATCGTGCGCGACGATCGGCAGCCCGCCAGAGCGCCCGGCAGTGGCCCACCGCGTCGAGCGCGAACGACACAGCCAGGAACATGACGAGGGCCGTTCCGGCGAGAAATGGGGCGCTGATCACCAGGAGCGCCATCAGCAGTGTGATGAGGCCGCTCGTGACGGCGCGGCGCACCGCGGCGTAGTTGTCGCGACGGAGGCCGTGCAGGGTTTCGACGCCACCGGAAAGCGCGAGCAGCGCGCCGACGCGTAGCAGCGGTTGTTCGGCGGCCCCCAACGGAGCGATCAATGCGAACACGCCGCACGCGGCCACGAGCAGCGACAGCCACTCCAGCCTCTTTGGACGGGATCCGGATGCGAAGACCGGACGGAAGTCTGCGACGCGCATGGGTTCAACCGATCGGCGGGTTACAGAACCTGCCGGTCAGTTGCTGACCATACCGTACTTAAACTGGCTTCGCGACGTGTCGGGAACGGCCGAATCTCGTAGCGCAGGGCTTCAGCCCTGCCACTCGGGCAGCCCTGAAGGGCTGCGCTACACGTTTTGACGCCATCAATTTGCGAGCGGCGTGTGCGAACCTCGACTCTCGTAGCGCAGGGCTTCGGCCCTGCCACTCTCTGACGCCATCATTGATGACGGAGCGCGACGAGCGGGTCGACCGACGCGGCGCGCCGCGCGGGCACCGCGCTTGCGAAAAGCCCAGCGGCCGATAGCGTCACGAGTGCGCCGAGCAGGATTCTGACGTCGTTGGGTTGGACCTCGAACAGGAACGATTTCAGGGCGGCGCTCCCATACCACGCGACGATGCCGCCAAGTGCGAGGCCGATCACCATCAGCAAGCCGGCGCGCCGAAGCACCAAGCCAACCACGCTCGCACGAGTCGCACCAAGCGCCATCCGTATCCCGATTTCGGTCGTCCGCTGCGCGACGATGTAGGCCATCACGCCGTAGATCCCGACTGCGGCTATCACGAGCCCCAACCCGCCGAACAACGCAAGCAGGGTCATGTTGAAGCGACGCTGCGCGATCAGCCGGTCCATGTATTGCTCGAGCGTGAATGTGTCTCCAGAGACGCGCTGCTCTTTGTTGATCGACCAGATTGCCGCCTTGACCGCGGGCAGGAGAGCCATCGGATCTCCCTTGGTCCGCAGCGCCAGCGTCACCCCGATCGCACCGTTCTGCGACAGCGGGGCGTAGCTCTCCTGCCGCGGCGGAATCTCGGGACCGAGATGCCGGATGTCGCCCACGATGCCGACAACCGTCAATTCCTGATTGTTGATCTTCATCCGCTGGCCAAGCGCATCGGTGTCGGGCCAGTATTTCTTCGCGGCGGCCTGGTTGATCACGACAACCGGCTGAGAAGTTTCGCTGTCCTCCGTTGACAGGTATCTGCCGCGGACCAGCGGAATGCGGAGCATCTGGAGGTACTCCGGCGTCACGATCCGCCGATCGATGGAGTTGTCACCGCCCTGTTCCCCCTTGCCGGGAATCTCAACCCGCGTCCGGCTCCAGCTTCCCGTGAGCGGTACCCACCCGTGACGGCGGACGCGGCGTCTACTCCTGGAACCGCTCGGACGGCATCGAGCATCTGCATGGCGTATGGGCGCCCGCGCTTCTCCGCCTCCTGGTAGACCTCGCGCACGTAGGGACCTGGAGGGATTCGGATTCCAACGTTCACGAGGAGCACGTTGCGGTAATCGAAGCCGGGATCGATGCGCATCAACTTCACGAAGCTGCCGATGAAGAGACCGGCTCCGACAAGAAGCACGACCGCCAGCGCCATCTCCGTGACGACGAGAAGACTCCGCGCATCCTGTGAGTGCCGGCGCCCGGCGGTTGTCGCGCGGCCGCGTGTCGTTGAGGGCGCGCGTCAGGTCAGCCACGAGACGATTGAAACGCGGGAACCAGACTGAAGAGCACGCCTGAGGTCACGCGAAACCGCCACCGCGGCGGTCAGGACGCGCAAGTCGATGCCGATCGCCGCAACTCGCGGCAGTCCGCTGGGCAGCCATGCGCGCAGGATCGCGTGCACGCCGACATACGCGATTAGAATGCCGAGCGGCCGCACCGAGGACGGATAGCACGACACCTTCGGTCAACAGCGTCCGCACGAGACGCCATCGACTGGCGCCAAGTGCGGATCGGATGCCCATCTCGCGCGATCGAATCGTCGCCCGCACCAGCATCAGGTTTGCGACGTTCGCGCACGCGATGAGCAGCACCAGCGCGACGGCGCCGAGCAGCATCAACATCCAACCGCTGTACTTTGCCAACCAGATGATGATGCAGGGTGACGACCTGGACGCGCCGGCCGGGACTGAACTTCGGATACTGCTCCTCGAGGCTTCTGGCGACGCGGTTCATCTGCTCGTGCGCCTGCGTGGATGCTGACGCCGGGTTTCAGCCGAGCGATCGCATACCAGTTGTAATTCTGATTCCGCCGCGCACCTTGTCCTCGTTGGCTGAAGGCGATCGGCCAGTAGATATCCGTCGGTTTGTCGCTCGCAACCGGATAGGCAAATCCGCGCGGCATCACGCCAACGACTTCAAACGTCTGTTCGTTGATATCGAGGCGCTTTCCGATCGCGTCAGGCGATCCGCCGAAGCTGCTGCTGCCAATAGCCGTAGCTCAGAATGGCCACACGATGACGGCCATCGATCTCGTCGTCTGGCCGTGAAGGCCCGGCCGAGGAGGGGGCTGACACGAAACACCGGAAAGAACTCGTGGGTGATGCGAAGCCCGCGTGCCTCCGCAGACTCCCCGGTTTCGTGTACGCATCCGAAGGGCACCCGAACCTCCCACGCCCGCGATGGCCTCAAACGATTCCTGAAGACGCCGCCAGTCCAGATAGGTCTGGGGCGTGGTCTGGCCACCGCCGAAGGTTTCGGGCCGGCGAGTGTCCAGTTCGAGCACGGCTACCATCCGGTCGTGCTCATCGAACGGCAAGCCGCGAAGAACTACCGCATCGACCACCGAAAATATCGCGGTCCCCGCCCCGATTCCCAGCGCCAGAACGGCCAGGGCAACCGCGGTGAAGGTCGGGGTCGCACGCAGAGACCGCACGGCGTTTCGCAGATCCTCTTTCATGACGGCTTAGACGGTCGGGCCGGAGAGGCTTGGGTCGGATTCTAAGTCGATTTGTTCCCGCGCGCGTTCGGTGGCAAGCTACGGCTGGCTTTACCAGCGGTCCTGTCGGCCACTCGTGATCTCCTAAGGATCGTCATGTCGCTCAATCGGCGCGAGTTCCTCACAACCACATCATTGGGGGCTGCTGCATGGCTGGCGCCCCGCCTGCTCTCGGCCGGGGCGCTGACGCAGAGTCCCGTGAGCGGATGGGCGGAGGTGGATCGCATCCTCGCCCGTATCGTGCCGCCCACCTTCCCCGATAAACAGTTCCCCATTACGCGGTTCGGCGCGAAGCAGGGCCTCGATGTGAAGTCGACCACCGCCATAGCCGACGCGATCGCGGCGTGCTCGGCCGCTGGCGGTGGCCGCGTCGTGGTCCCCGCCGGAGAGTTCCTGACCGGAGCGATTCACCTCAAGAGCCGTGTGAACCTTCATCTGGAAAAGGGCGCGGTGCTGAAGTTCTCGCGCGATGCGCGCGATTACCTGCCGGTCGTCTTCACGCGATGGGAGGGGACCGAGCTGATGAACTATTCGCCGTTCATCTACGCGTTCGAGGCGCGCGACATTGCGGTCACGGGCGACGGCACGCTCGACGGACAGGCGAACGCCGAGGCGTGGTGGTTGTGGGTGCGCGGCGGGCGCGGGAGCGACCTCCCCGGCCAGACCGCAGCTCGGAACCGACTGATGGAGATGGGTGAGCGCGGCGTCTCCGTCGCGGAGCGTGTGTTCGGCGAAGGGGCCTATCTGCGGCCGAACTTCATCCAGCCGTACCGCTGCCAGAACGTCCTCATCGACGGGGTCACGATCGTCAATTCTCCGATGTGGGAGATTCACCCGGTCCTGTGCACGAACGTGACGGTGCGGAACGTGTCGATCTCCAGCCACGGGCCCAACAATGACGGCTGCGATCCCGAATCGTGCCAGGACGTGCTCATCGAGGGATGTAGGTTCGACACCGGAGACGACTGCATCGCGATCAAATCCGGGCGCAATAATGACGGACGACGCGTCGCGGTTCCAGTCGAAAACATCATCGTCCGCGACTGCGTGATGAAGGACGGCCACGGCGGCGTGACGATCGGCAGCGAGATTTCCGGCGGCGCGCGCAACATCTTTGCGGAACGCTGCCGGATGGACAGCCCTCGCCTCGAGCGGGCGCTTCGCTTCAAGACGAACTCGGTTCGCGGCGGCGTGATCGAGCACGTCTACATGCGGGACGTCACTGTCGGGCAGGTGGCTGAGGCAGTCCTCAGCGCGGACTTCTTTTATGAAGAAGGCGACCGCGGTGAATTCACGCCCGTGCTGCGCGACGTGGAGATGCGAAACGTGACGAGCCAGAAAAGCCACTACGCGCTGCGGCTCCGCGGGTACGCGAAGTCGCCGATCGAAAACGTTCGAGTCATCGACTCCACCTTCAACGGCACCGCCGAGCCCGACCTACTCGAAGGCGTACGAGGCCTGACGCTCACGAATGTGCGCATCAATGGCGTCGTGAAGAACGAGCGGGTCGACCGGTGATGCGAATCATGGCGAAACGAACCAGCTTCAGCCTGATCGTCGTCGCGCTGTGCTGCGCCATGGCCGCGACCGGTCGGAGCGGGCGTGCCGCGTCCGGTCAGGGCGCTGTGGACTGGCCCGTGTACCGCGGAGATCCCAAAGGCAATCAATACGCCGCGATCGCACAGATCCATGCGGCGAACGTGCACAGGCTTCGACCGGCGTGGGAATACCACACGGGGGATGCCAACGAGCGCTCGACGATGCATGCGAATCCGCTGGTGGTGAACGGGATCATGTACGTGACCACGCCCGCCCTCAAGGCAGTTGCGCTCAGCGCCGCGACCGGCCGCGAAGTGTGGGTGTTCGATCCGGCGAAATATAACAACGGGGAGGTCGTCCGCCTTCGCAATCGGGGAGTGACGTATTGGAAAGGGGCGGAAGGTGAGCGCATCTTCCACTTCGTCAGAGACCGCGTCTACGCGCTCGACGCGAAGTCCGGTGCGCTGATCACTTCGTTTGGCAAGGGAGGGTTCATCGATCTCAGGCAGAATCTCGGCGTCGATCCCGCGACGGCTGTTATCGAGATGACCTCGCCAGGCGCGATCTTCAAGAACTTCCTCATCATCGCCTCACGCGTCAACGAGACGTACGACGCGTCGCCGGGGCACATCCGGGCATACGACACCGTCACCGGCGAGATGAAGTGGATCTTTCACACGATTCCTCAGGCGGGTGAGCTCGGATACGACACGTGGAAGTGGGTGAAGGGGGAGACCTACGGCGGCGCGAATGCCTGGGGAGGCCTCACGATCGATGAGCAGCGCGGCTGGGTCTTTGCCGCCACCGGTTCGGCGACTGACGATTTCTACGGCGGCTTCCGCAAGGGCGACAACCTGTTCGCCGACAGCGTCCTCGCGCTCGATGCGTCCACCGGCGAACGGAAATGGCACTATCAGACCGTCCGGCACGACATCTGGGACTATGACAATCCTCCCGCGCCAATTCTGGTGACGCTCAGGAGCGGTACGACGACGCGGGATGCCGTGGTTCAGTTGACGAAGATGGGCTTCACGTTCGTCCTGGATCGGGAAACGGGGCAGCCATTGTTTCCTGTCCAGGAGGTCGCCGTTCCGCAATCCACCATGCCCGGCGAGGAGACGTCGCCCACGCAGTTGATTCCGCTCAAGCCGCGTCCGCTCGTGCGTCAGTCACTGAGCGAAGCCGATCTGACGAACATCACGCCAGAATCGCACGCATATGCGCTGAAGGAATTTCGCAGATATCTGTCGGGGTCGATTTATTCGCCACCCAGCCTTCAAGGCACGATCACGATACCGGGTCATCTCGGCGGCGCCGAATGGCACGGGGCAAGCTTCGACCCCGTGCTGAACATGCTGTACGTGAACGTGAACGAAGCCCCCACCATCAACCGGCTCCGGCCGGTTCACGATACGAGGGGTGAAACACTGACCCCCGCGCAGTTGGGGCAGCGGATCTTCGAGCGAACGTGCGCCGCGTGCCATGGAATGGAGAGACAGGGAACCCCGCCGCAGACGCCTGCGCTCGTGAACGTGAAGGGGACCGATCGCGAGATCGAGAGTGTGATCGTTCAGGGGCGAAACGCCATGCCCGCGTTCCGTCAGTTCGAGCCTCGCGAGCTGCACGCACTGTCGGCATACCTCAAGACGGCACCGGGTGAGGTGGCCACGACGGCCACTGCACACGCGATAGCCGATCGATACACCATTGACGGCTATCCGCTCTTTCTCGATCAGAACGGTGTCCCGGCGATCTCGCCGCCATGGGGGACGCTGAACGCTCTCGATCTCGTGACAGGCGATCTGGTCTGGAAGGTTCCGCTCGGCGAGTACCCGCAACTGGTCGCCAAGGGAATCCGTAACACCGGCAGCCTCAATTTCGGTGGCGCCGTGGCGACGGCGGGAGGAGTGATCTTCATAGCGGCGACCGCCGACGAAAAGATCCGTGCGTTCGAAAAGGCTTCGGGCCGAACACTCTGGGAATACCAACTCCCGGCGGGCGGCTATGCCACGCCGAGCGTCTACATGGTTGACGGACGGGAATACGTCGCAATCGCTGCTGGTGGCAGCGGGAAGAACGCGACGAAATCAGGCGATGCGATCATCGCGTTCGCGCTGCCTGCCGGCGACGGGCCGCAGTCAGCGGTGACGACCCCTCCGTCCAGCGACTGGATCGATCTGTTCGATGGGTCCACGCTCAATGGCTGGGTACAGATGAACGGAGCCCACCGCTTCACCGTCGAGGATGGTGCCATCGTCGGCCGCACGGTCGAGAGCAGCGCCAGCACGAATTCCTTCCTGTGCACCCTGCAGGAGTTCGACGACTTCGAGCTCGAGCTCGAGACCGCCATTGATCCTGTCACCAACTCCGGAGTCCAGATCAGGAGCAAGGTCAGGCCGCTCCAAACAACGGGTCGCAGTTTCGAATCCGCTGCCGGGCGTGTCTATGGTCCTCAGGTCGAGATCCGGCGCTATTACAAAGGTGAGCCGGCAACCGGTCTGCTCTATGGCGAAGCGATGGGCACGAACTGGCTCTCCTCCCAGCAGAAGATTGACGAAGGGCATCGGTACTTCGTCGACGAAGGCTGGAACAAGCTGCGAATCGTCGCAAAGGGACCGCGCATTCAAACGTGGGTGAATGGCAATCTCGTCGAAGATCTCGTCAACGACGACGTCTACAAGAGCCACCCACGAGGATTCATCGGTTTGCAGATTCACGGCCTCAGCGAACGCGAGGTCAGCCTCCCCGCTCATGCGGGTTCGGGAATCACGACACGGCAGCCGCTCGTGATCAAATGGCGCAACATCAGGGTCCGCCCACTGGCGAGATAGCGCTGAAAACACTTTCCAAGACAGGTTGACGCTCACCAGCTCAGCGGGACTGCTACGTCCTCGATCGACCTATTCGTACCTTCCCGAGTCACAATGAGAGTTACAGGCCGCGCACCGACGCGGTCATGGGAGGAGAAGGCATGTCATTGAGACCAGTGCTCGCGTTGACCCTGTTGCTCGGACTGATGGTGCCCACCGCAGCGCGAGCTGACGGTTTGATCATCCCGTTCGTTGGCGCAAACTTCGGCGGCAACTCGGGGAAGGAGCTTTCGGCGGCAATCGACGCGAAGCGCCTGGACTGGGGCGTCAGCTTCGCCTACATGGGTGGCGGCGTGTTCGGCATCGAAGGGGATATCGCCCGCTCTCCGGACTTCTATGGCAAGACCGACGTCGGCGGCAGCAGCGTGCTGACTGCGACGGGCAACCTGCTGCTTGGTATTCCTCTCGGGGGCCAGAAGGGATTCGGCTTTCGGCCGTACGCGCTGGCAGGCCTCGGCGTGCTCCGCTCCAAGGTGGACGCCCTCGGCGACGTCCTGAGCCTCGACAACAGCGAAGCCGCGTGGGACTTTGGCGGCGGCGCGATGCTGTTCTTCGGCACGCACGTCGGCCTGCGTGGCGACGTTCGTTACTTTCGGACGCTGGGCGACGTCACCTTCGATCTGTCCACTGGCATTAGCAGATCTGAGAAACTCGACTTCACAAGAGCATCGGCTGGCTTGATTCTGAGGTTCTGAGCGGAAGGCTATTGCGCCAGTCCAACTCGACATCAGTCGTCAATTCGGCCACGGCGACCGCGTGATCAACGACAGCGGCCGACTCCTCGGGCCGATCGCGTGTGCGGGCGATCAGATCAAGCAGTGCCTGTACCCACAGTGGCCGTCACGCTTCAACGGCTCCTGATTAGTCTCGATCTGAATCGACGGGAAGCGTGTGGCTTCCGCCGTGCGGGACGACACGATCCACGACCAACATCTTCGAGTCGTTGCGCGCCGTCCAGCGACGATTGCTCTCGGCCCACCAGTGAAACACGACGCCAAGCGCGGGAGCCGAGAAGATCGCGACGTCATCGGGCGTGCGATCCGATGACAACACGTCTGGCGCGAGTGCTGTGACACAATCATCCGAATCATTGTTTTGAGCCATCTTGCTTTTCTCCAACGCGGACGAGAGCTTGATCAGGGCAGACTTCGACGTCCAACGGCGGTTGTCCGCCTCGATCCTGTCGTGAGTTGTTGGGTTTTGCGCGTTCGGGATGGGGGTTACAACGACCGTACCAAAAGGCACAGATTTGCGCATGACGGCGGGTGCATCCTCAACACTGGTCGATAAAACACCGGCCTGCCGTTGTGAAATTCGATTTCAGAAGTGGTTGTCAGGAACGGGAACTCACGCGTCACAGTTACACGTAGGCGCGGCGAGCGCACAGAATTGTCATTCACTTACAGGTCTGGCGCTCGTACGCCAAGTCGGGGGATCGATCAGTTCAGTCCCTTGCGGCGTCGCGCGTCGATCCCAACGTCGGGCTTCGCGGCGACGGTTAGTCGGGCGCTCGACAACTCCAGCTCATCCGGGGTCTCGCTCCCCACGTACATCGTCCGAATTGCCTGGAAAGGTTCGAAGGTATCGGGTACCTCGATTGCTTATCGTGTTGAGCAACGAGTCCTGAGCTCTGACAATACGAGCAAAGTCCTTGTGTCCGCAGACTTCTGACGGCCTCAGCAGTTAAGTATGCAGTCGCCGAAGATCCGGCGGTGGATTGTTCTCGTCATCGCTCTAACCATCGTCGGTATCGGTATAGGTCTATCCATCGCCGCCCTAACCAGACCGGCACGGGAACAAGAACATGTCTGCTGGGACGCCCCGAGCAGTGGAACCCCCCCAGTGAAGTATTTGGTGGCCTTCGATGGCGGAACTCCGATAGTCACCACCATAGAGTGTGTGCGCGTGCCTGCCGAACTATCGCGTGGGAATCACGTCGCCGTGGTGCGAGCGGTTGATGCGCGTGGGCAGACGTCACCGCCTGCTTCCGTCGCGTTTTCGATCCCTTGACGGACTCTCACCAGTCGAACAGTGGCCGCATTTTGATGGTTTTGGAGCCGGCGCTCGGACTTGAACCGAGGACCTGCTGATTACGAACGGTCGGCAGGCGAAAGTCGTGGACTCCGATGGACATGGCTGGATGTTCTTACTAATGATTGCGTCCACTGGTGTCCATCACTTTCGCCTGGTGTCCAACGCCGAGGGTGTCAGTAGGGTGTCAAGTCTTCCCGCGTGAGACGCCCCGCGATCTTGCAGAAGACGGTTCGACGCGACGCTCCACCCCTCGTGCCTGGAGCCTCAGTCCATGCCGGCGAGGTGGCGGGCCGATCAGGTGCGTGGCGGGCGGGGTGTGCGAGGACATCGGATGGGGGATGGCTCGAGAGTTCGTCGACGCGTGCTGGAAGACAGAACATGTCTGCACGGCAGTCCCGTTCTGTTTCCAAGAAAAGGAGAAGTTATGACGCGAGTATGGGCCGCGGCGGCGGTCGCAGCACACGGATCTTCCAATCGTCGCAGCGTCTTGGCCTGGCAAGAAAGCGGCCGCGGTTAATCTGGGACTTCCTTCAAGTGATACTCAAAGACGGCCGAATAGTAAGCGTCCAGCAGCGCCCTTGAGGCCGTCACTTCAGAGACCGCGCGCGATCCCCGCAGTCTATCGTTTTCGCAGGAACAGGAACCAGAAGAGGACCGCGCTGACGGACGCGATGATCCACGTACGTGGGCGGTGGTGGCGCATTCTCGAGCCTCGCATCCGCTCTTGAAGCCATTGAAGACACTGTGCGGAACGCCGAGCCGCTGATGGAGGTTCTGGGCGAGCGCGACGCGACGATTGCGACATTGTCGGCGCGCGTGGCGGAGCTCGAATCCGCGCATGCGGTTCTGGAGTCCAAGGCGCTCAAAGGCGGGGCGGCGTGGCAACGCGAGGTGCTGTATACCGTGAATGACGTCGTCCAGCATGACGGGGGTTTGTGGAAATGCGTGGAGACGCACGGGTCTGGCGCGAGCTTCTCGCACGAGCATTTTCTCTTACAGGTTAAACGCGGCCGCGACGGAAAGGACTTGCGATGATACACGCCATCGATACGAACGAGGCGATCACGATCACGCCGGAGGAAGCCGCGTCGATGCTGCTCGCATACCTCGAGGTGCACGGCGCCCGCCTGTCCCTGGACGGCGAGCGACTGCGCGTCAATCTCGTTCCGCTGCCGAACATGGACGCGACGCGGGCCGATCGACTCGCGCGGCTGGTGCTGTCGGTGCGCTATGAGTTGCGCGATCTCTTGATTGCCCGCAACGGGCTGACCGTCCATTGAACAGCGATGGAAGCGACCATTCCGTGATGCGGGAGGCTGGAGTCTGACTGATGGCGCTTCCTGATGACATCGCACGGATCGGCGTGCTGCGGCTCGGTGTGCTCGCGCTCGCGGGGCTGGCGATCGGGCCACTGGCGCGGCTGATCTTCCTGGTGCTGTTCGATCAGTAACGTCATCCGGTCTTTCCAACGCTGCGGGTCAGTCTCGCGGCCTGTACTTTCGGATTGTGGAGTTGCGAATGTTTAAGGCGCTCAACCAGTGCCCGAAGCGCCGCGATGCAGTCGGTGTCACGGCCATGAGGGGCATCAGCTTTGACCGGCAGCCCACAGAATCGACACCGGCCATTCTCCGACCGCGTGGTGGACGTTGTGGGGATAGAACGATCCTGCGGAAATGGCTTCGGAAGATCAGACATAGCGACTGAACCCACTGTAACGAGCGAGGCCGACCCAGGGCGCGCCACGCACCCCGCTCCGGGCTCTCCCGCGGGAGGCAGTGAATTGAGCCGAGCACTAGTAGCTATCGCAAGAGCGTTGCCGATACGGCCGGGGTAGTGAGTAGGCGAAATCACTCAGGAATCGGTTGACGGTATGCCGGCGATTTCGAGACTTAAATGGCTTTGTTCGCGCGCAAAGCGAACAAAGTCGCTGAAAATCCAAAATGGCGAAAAACGTGATCGGAGGCGACTGTGACAGAGTGCGGCGAGTCTGCCGCCACGATGGGGGCGACGGACGCGCGGTGTGTACCACTGAAAGCTGGAATTGCGAATGCAATCAAGGCGGCGATGCCTATCCCCGCAATGAAATGCGGGACGCTGAGAAGCCCTGCAAATTTCGCGATGCTCGATCGCCGAAGTCTACTTCCAGCCCTTCTCAATCATCGCCGCTATCCACTGCTCGCCAGTCGTCAGTACTTCATTAAAGATTTCGGCGCACCGAGACTGCCAGCTTCGGATAAAAAGCTTCTCGCAATCAAGCACAGCGTAACTCCCACAGCGTAACTCCGGAATTTTTGCTAGCCATTACTGCTTCACAACCTTGTTTTCCTCAACCGAGGCGCAATCGCAGTAGACACGCCCGCACTGGTCAATGACTCCATCGATTTTGCTAAAGCCGCTTGCTGTTGAACCCCATGGTCGATGCGATCCTCAAGCACCGGATCGGGATCATCATCGAGCAGTTCGATCAACAATGGCGCGACCTGTTTCCCGTGCCGTGCCACACGCGTGACCTCGGGAATGGCTGGCTGCCACGGCCACAATCGCTTCAGCGTTTTGGCGCGGACGACCAGACGGTGGACGTCGGCCTTCATTTGCGACGTCGGCGAATCGGTTTGAATACCTGCTCCGGCGATCGAACACAGAGTGGTCACCGTCAAAACGAGTCGAAGCCGCGTTTTGTTGCCAGTCATCAAGTCCACCCCTTCTCGATCATCCTGGCCTTCCACTGCTCGCCGGTCGTTAAGGACTCCGTCCTGACTAGGGTAACTCCGCGCAGTCTCAACGCGAGGCTCGACCGCGTATGAATAGAACGTCGGTCAACGGAGTGCGTAATGAAGAGCTACAGGAACATCATGAGCGCGCCTTCTGGCTGCGCAGAGGAGGACTTGTGTCGCCGGTACTTACGATTTCTTGAGGGTTTGTTCGCTCGGCTAATGGCATGTCGGTTGCGGCTTGAGGTCTCGTCACCTCCTCGTGCGCGCATTTTTGTGCGCACGCGCAAAGCGCTATTAGGTGACCAGCGGAATTCCATTCGGATATTCAGTGAGGAATCCATGCGCGGTCTGACCAAGTCCGTCTTCCTGCTTACGCTGGTCGCATTACCTGTCGGATTGCTGGCGCAAGGACGATCGAACACGCCACCTCCGCAAGGAATACCGAATAACCCGGCGCGAGGACGATCGAACCCGCCACCTCCGCAAGGAATACCGAATAACCCGAAAAACCCGGTGTCGGTCCCAGAACCCGCCACACTACTGCTTCTAGGCGGCGGCGCAGCGGCTCTTGGGCTCCGCAAGCTCTGGCAGAGTCGCCGCTGACGATCTAAAGGTCTCGGCAGCCGGGGTTACCCCCGCCCGCCATTCTTCAGGGTGACCCACTATCTGACCCACTCGGCGATAGACGCGGGGCGAAAGTGGTGGACACGCATGGACGGAATCATTAAGGAAAGCATCCACCGTCTCCTCGACGATCAGTTGCTGATCTTCGACAAGCTTGGACAGGTCACGCCGGACCAGATGCGCCCGTCATCTCTCCCGAAGGACTTTCATCACGGTGCGATCACAAGACGAGAGATCATCCAGGCCTCAAGGTGCACATGGCGATGACCGTCTCCAGATTCAGAGCAGACGGTTCGGTGATCGAGTCATTCGACACGCTATGGGTCGTGAAGAACGACCATGGGCACTGGGGTGTGAACTGCGATCAACATTCGCGCCAATCCGCTGACGGCGTTGACCATTCTCCTGCCTTCTCCGATGGTAGCTATGCGGTAGCTACGAGCTTTTCCGAAACCGCTAATTACTGGTAAGTTATTGATTCTATTGGAGCCGGCGCTCGGACTTGAACCGAGGACCTGCTGATTACGAATCAGCTGCTCTACCAACTGAGCTACGCCGGCTCGAAGGCGTGTGATCGGCGTGCGCCGGGCGGCGCACGGAAACGTTGTATTTTAGCACGCCATTGTCGGGACCTGCTTGACAACCCCCATTCCGCCGCGTTTCTTGTGTTCTGTGGAGAGGCTGATTCGTCCAGGCACGCCGCTCATCACGCTTCTGTGCTGTCTGTTCGCCGCCGCGCCACTGAAGGCAGGCGACTGGGCCATTGGCGGCTTCCTCGGTGCAACCAGCACTCGTCCTAATACGTTGACGTTAGAGCAACAGGAAGCCGGGACGCACGTGTCGATGGATCCGGTGCGCTACGACTCCAAGTCGCTCCAGCCTCCGATCTATTACGGCTATCGCGTGACCTGGTTCATGCGCCGGCACTTCGGACTCGAAGCGGAGTTCATGCACCCGAAGGTGTTCGCGCGCACTCGCGAGATGGTTCATGCCACAGGAACTGTTGCCGCCGAATCCGTCAATGCATCCGTTCCGATGGATTCTCTTGTCGAGCGCTTCTCGATTTCACACGGTCTGAATCTCCTGCTGGTGAACGCTGTGTTCACACACCAGCTTGATCACGGCACCAGACCGAGATGGTTGCTCACGGCGCGCGGTGGCGCGGGGCTCACGATTCCTCATGCAGAAAGCGAAATCCGTGGACGCACGCAGGAACAGTACGAGCGAGGCGCGCCAGGGGTCCAGGTCGCGTTTGGAGGCGAGCTGCGCGTGGCGGGGCACGTGTACGCGACGGCGGAATACAAACTGACGACCACAGCCCAGTCCGTCAGCGTCGTCGGCGGGACGATGGAGGGGCGGTTCACCACCCACCATCTGGCTGTTGGAGTCGCGTGGCATCGATAGACGTGGTCTTTGCGTCGGCGCGGACCACCGGACGCTGGGGTCCCGACAGAGTACAATTGCATTTTGCACCAACCAGTGAGAGCAGCCATGTCCACACCGACTTCTACAATTCCGACGCCAACCACAACGAGTCCCAGGACCGAATCGACCGCCACCAGTACGCTCGCCGCGTTCGCCGGCGTTCGCCGCGTGCCGCAACCCGTCAACGATCCGAATCGATCGTATGCGCCAGGATCACCCGAACGCGCCGAACTGAAGGCGCGGCTGAAAGCAATGGCGTCCGAGAAGCTCGACATCCCGCTGGTGATTGGCGGAAAGGAAGTCCGCACGGGACGAACCGCGCAGTCGGTGATGCCGCACGACCATAAACACGTGCTCGCCGACTATCACCTGGCCGGACCGGAACACGTGCAGCAGGCGATTGCCGCCGCGGCCGAGGCGCGGCGCGAGTGGGGGAGCTGGCCCTGGGAGGATCGCGCGGCGGTGCATGTTGCGCGCGGCCGAGCTGCTCGCGACGACGTGGCGTTCGACGCTCAATGCGGCGACGATGCTTGGGCAGTCGAAGACAGCGTTTCAGGCCGAAATCGACTCTGCGTCGGAGATGATCGACTTCTGGCGCTTCAACGCGTACTTCGCGCAGGAGCTGTACAGCGAGCAGCCCATCAGCGGCCCCGGCGTCTGGAACCAGATGGAGTACCGGCCGCTCGAAGGGTTCGTCTACGCGATCTCGCCGTTCAACTTCACCGCGATCGGCGGCAACCTGACGACGCGCTCCGGCGTTGATGGGGAACACGGTCATCTGGAAGCCGGCGTCGAGCGCAATCCTCAGCGGCTACTACACGCTGAAGGTCCTCGAAGCAGCCGGCATGCCGCCCGGCGTGATCAACTTCATTCCCGGCGACGCGCGGGAGATCAGCAATCAGCTTCTGGATTCGCCGGAGCTTGCAGGCGTCCATTTCACCGGCAGCACGGAAGTGTTCAACGGGATGTGGAAGAAGATCGGCGAGAACATCGGCCGCTATCGCGGCTATCCGCGTCTCGTCGGCGAAACGGGCGGCAAGGACTTCATCGTCATCCACCCATCCGCGGATCCGGTGGAGGTGGCTGTCGCGATTGCGCGAGGGGGGTTCGAGTACCAGGGACAGAAGTGCTCGGCGGCGAGCCGGGTGTACGCGCCGCGATCGTTGTGGAACGACATTCGCGATCGCAACGACCGCGATGATGAAGGAAATCAAGGTCGGCGACGTCGACCGACTTCCGGAATTTCATGGGAGCGGTCATCGATCAGAAAGCATTCACCAAGATCAGCGGATACCTGGACGATGCGAAGCGGAACGCGAAGATCGTGGCCGGCGGCACGGCGAAGGGCGATGACGGGTACTTCATCGAGCCCACGCTCATTGAGACCGCCGATCCCGGCGTATCGCGTGCCTGTGCGAAGAGATCTTCGGACCGGTCGTAACCGCATACGTCTATCCCGACAACGAATGGCATGAGACGCTCGATGATCGTCGACCGCACGTCCCCGTACGCGTTGACCGGCGCGGTGTTCAGCCGGGATCGCGTCGCAGTGCGGGAAGCGATGAGTGCGCTTCGGAACTCGGCCGGCAACTTCTACGTCAACGACAAACCCACTGGTGCTGTCGTCGGCCAGCAGCCATTTGGCGGCGCACGCGGGTCGGGCACGAACGACAAGGCCGGATCCATGCTGAATCTCGTTCGCTGGGTCAGCGCGAGAACAATTAAAGAGACGTTCGTCCCACCGCGCGACTTCACCTACCCGTTCATGGGAGAAGTAAAAGTAGAGGAAAAGTAAAAAGGGAAAAGGGACAAGGGACAGGGAACGGCAAAACAGTGCAGTAGCATGGGCAGCATGGTGCACATGCTGTTTGCGCTCTTCATGTCGGCGGCTCCGCCGCCGGCGCTGGCGACGACGACGATGGTGATGGCGAAGGCGGGGGACGCTGTGGTCACGCTGAAGATCGACGATAGCCGGATTTCCCGCCGCAACGGGCTCGACATTGCCGTGGACGGCGAAGTTCGGACGACGATCCTTGTTTTCGGCAAGGTCGGCCATGGACCGTATTTCGGCACTGCTGCACGCGCTTCCAGCAGGCCGCCACGAGATCTCCGCGCACCCGTCAGCTTATTGGGCGTGGCCCACGGCGGCGGCCGCGCCTGCACTGACGGTCATCACCTGCGCCCGACTCGGTCGTAGTTGCGCACGCGCCTGCGCTGTGGCTGAGGTCCGACACGATTGGTGTGTCGACCGATCTGCCGCTGGCGATGTATGCGGAGGACATGCGCGTCAACGGAACGGGGGTCCTCCGATATACGTGATCTTCTCAAATGAGGATGGCGGCACCGCGACGCCTGCGCTGCTCGCGCGCTGGGGCCGCACGACCGACATCGAGATGGCATACGAGGAAGAGTGGCGCGGCGGCGAAGATGGTGGGCGCACGATACCAGGCGCCCGATCACAAAGTGATCGAGTATGCCGGCGCGAGGCAAGGGAGAACATCCGTCACTCGTTGATGCCACGCTCAACAACGTATTCCTCGATCGGGGTCGTACGGCGGTACGCGATCACGATGGTGCCGACGCTCGTCGAACCTGGAAACGGCGACTCGCGAGTCGGTGATGGACAAGCACGCCGTGGATCTATCGCCGGATGGCGGACGAACTGCAGGAAGAGGGAAAGACGGCCGTCTACGGCGACGTGCGCGAGTACCTGTATGTCGACGCGAAAGCTGACGCTCTCCGACAGTGCTGTCGCGGCGGTTGCGCGCGGCGAGGATGGCACATGGCGCTCGTCCGATCGCGGCATCAGGGATTTCGCGGTCGATCGCAATGGCTGGGTGCGGATTGCCATCCCTCAGCTCGCGAGGGGCGACAGATGATCGGCTTCGTCTGCTACCCCGACGAAGCCCGCCACGGGTAAGCTGCCGCGTCGAGGTCAGCCGCGTCCTGACACTGGACGACGGCTATAAACCTGGCCCCGACCGCGGCGCGGGATGTTCTGGATCTGCAGTCCGGCGAGATGCGGACTATCGCCCTCAAGAAATAATCTGGCAGCAATTGACGGCGTCCAAGGCTGCCAATCGATGCCCGCCATCGCTCTCAAGAAATCAGCTCGACGCGAAACAAGTCGACCCAGAGCTTGATCGAGCAGAGCCCAGGTGTTATCGTTCCTCCAGATAATCTGGAGGAAGCACAGATGGGTGGCGACCTGCTGCAGGGCACGGTGGAGCTGATGGTCCTCAAGGCGCTTTCGCTGGAGCCGATGCACGGATGGGGCATCGGGCAGCGCCTGGATCAGATGTCGGGCGAGGTGTTCACGCTCCCGCACGGGTCGTTCTATCCGGCGCTGCAGCGAATGCTCCGCAAGGGATCGATTCGGTCGGAATGGCGGACAACCGAGAACAACCGCCGCGCACGCTATTACGTCATCACGCCGGCAGGACGACGGCAGTTGGAGGCGGAGATCAAGTCGTGGCGCCGGGCGTCCGCCGCGTTGAACGGCATACTCGCGCAGTGAGAGTAACGACAGCCGGAATCCGGGATGCGGGATCCGGGATCCGAAAAATGCCAGACCGTTGACGAATCGGCTGGAGGGTTTGTTATGTCACTCATGACCGACTGGACGGAGCGCTGGCGTGCGTTGTTCCATCGCGACCGCGCCGACACGGAACTCGATGCCGAGCTGGCGTTCCATCTCGAGCAGCGACATCGCGGAACGGATCGCGCAGGGATCGACCCCCACGATGCGCGACGCCAGGCAGTGCTCGCTCTTGGTGGCGTGGACCAAGTCAAAGAGCAGGTCCGCGATGCCCGGGGCGTGCGACCTCTCGAGGATCTGGCCGGCGACATCCGTCACGCGATCCGACTGCTTCGCGCGAGCCCGATGTTCGCGCTGACGGTGATCCTCGTGCTCGGAGGTGCGCTCGGGACGCGATTGCTGTTTTTGCCGTGGCCGACGCCACGCTGTTCTCCGACGGCCGGTATGGCATCTCGGATCGCCTCGTCCGCATCTATCAGAGCAACTGGCCACGTCAACGATGGGGGCTGTCGAGCGTGGACGCGCTCGCGCTCCTCGAGCAGCAGCGCAGCTTCGACGCGGTCGGCTGGTGCGCCGGGGCGACGTCGCGCTCGCGGGCGCAGGCGGAACCGAACGTGCCGTGGCGGCGTGGGGTACGTCGGGTTTCTTTACCGCCGTGGGCGCGCAAGCGCAAGACGGGCGGCTCATTACCAAGTGCTGACGAACTCGAGTCGGCGCCGCCGATCGCGGTGGTGTCGCACGCGCTCGCGCTGGAGCGCTTCGGAGATACAGCTCGTTGTCGGCCGGGACATCGTCACGGACGGCGTTATTCATACGATAGTCGGGGTGCTGCCGGCCGGGGTCGCGGAACTCGGCGGCATCCGCAGCCGGATTTGGCTGCCTCTGAAAATCCGGACGCCACAGTCGGCAGCGGACCGTTCTGGCTCCGCGGCGATAGGACGTCTCCGTGCCGATGTGACGATCGGCACGGCCGCGCGCGATCTGGCTGGCATCAGCCAGCGGATTTTCCCGCTCTGGGCCTCGAGCTTTCGCGACGCATCGGCCGTGATGACGCCGTTTCCTCTGCGCGACACGGTCCGTCGGGGACGCGCCGAAGCGCATGGCCCTGTTCGGCGGAGCGGTGCTGCTCGTCTGGCTCATTGCGGTCGCGAATGTGGCGACGCTGATGCTCGTCCGCGCGTCGGCTCGCGAGCAGGAACTGGCGATCCGGCTTGCCTCGGTGCCACTCGAGGGCGCGTCGCACGCCTGCTCGTGACCGACAGTCTCGTGCTCACGCTCGCCGCGGTTTTGCAGGCCTGTCTGTCGCGGCTGTTATCGTGCCGTTTGCGCGTGTTTCCGCGCCCGAGCTGCCACACATCGTTGACGCATCTGTAATGCGGACGCGCCGTGATGTTTGCCGCCGGTGCGGCGATTCTGAGCGGCGTTCTGGTGACCATTCCGGCGTTGTTTGCGAGCGGCCTCCGCGCTGGACGCATACGTGTCGATTCGCGCCGCATGGGCCGCGACCTCCGGACGAGCCGGCTGCGCGCCGTCCTCGTGTCCGCCGAATTCGCGCTGGCGCTGCCGCTCGTGGCGTGCGCGTTCTGGTTCGTGCAGAGCGATCTGGCGCCTGCAATCAGTGGATCCCGGTTTCGGGCCGCCGGGGCGGTCACGATGAACGTTGAGCTTGCCGGTCCTCGTTACGCGGACGGGAAAGGCCCGCGCCGCGTTCTGGCAGCGGCTCGAGGATCGCGCGCGGTCAGTTCCGGGCGTCGACCGTCGGCGGGTATCGCCGCCAACATGCCGCCAGAGGATGCCGACTTGGTCAATAACTTCGATTTGATCGATGTTCCCGCGCGTGGCGGAGCCGAACCCACCGCGCCCTGGAACGTCATCACGCCAGGTTTTCTCGAAGCGCTCGGCGTGCGGCTGTTGGAGGGGCGAGATTTCACGCCGGCGGAGTACGCTTCCGGAACACCGGCGCACTGGTGAGCGCTCCTGGGCGCGCCATTATTTCCCGGGCCAGTCGGCGTCGGGTCGCAAGATGGTGGAGGGGGGTGCACGGACTGTCCCTTGACAGAGGTCGTCGGGCGTCGTCAGCGACGTCAAGTATCTGGGCTCGATGGCAACAGCGATGCGGTGTACCAGGCGACAGACCTGGGCCAGGCGGATCTCGTTTCGATTGGTCGCGCGCACACTGATCTCGGAAGACGAAACGATACGCGCGTTGACCGAACACCGTGCACGGCATCGAAGCGGAAGTGCTCGTGGAGGCCTCTACGTTTCGTTCGAAGCTTGGCGATGCACTGAACGAGCCGAGGCACTGGACGGCACTCGTCAGTAGTTTTGCCGCCGCCGCTGGGACGCTCGCGGCGCTCGGTGTGTTCGGCCTGATGTCGTACCTCGTCCGCCAGCAGCGGCGTGATATCGGCGTGCGGCTTGCGCTCGGCGCGACGCCTCTGGCGATGGCCTTGATGGTCGTGCGGAAAGGCGTGCGTTACGCCATTGCGGGTTCGTGCGTCGGTGTCGGGCTTGCCGTCGTTGCCGGGCAAATGGCTGTCGACGTCGTCATTTGGAATTCAGCACGCAGGCGGCCTCGCCATTGTGACGATCGCCAGCGCGCTCATGGCCATCGCCGCCCTTGCCTCCTGGTGGCCCGGCTACCAGGCATCGCGCATCCCGACGCTTGGAAGCCATGTCAGTGGAGTGAGCTTCGCTGGATCGCAGTTGGCAGAACGGGAGATATTGCATGTTCGACGAGATGCGTTGCGCTCAGTTACACAATTGCGAACAGATTGATCTCGCGAACTCGCTTTCTCCTGTCTGATCTGCTCAGATCGTCTTCAGCAGCGCGTCCGCATACACGAAGTCGTAGCGTGTCGCGGCCTTCGATGATGGAGTCGCAGACGAGAGGACCGTGCGCGCTTCTTCCTGCGGCCAACCGTATCAGGAAACTCGCATAGCCGCGCGAGGAGCGCAGCACGTACCACTGCGCGCCCTGCACGCGCGCGATCTCAGCGATTCGAGATAGGCACGTTCGGTGCCTTCGTGGTCGCCCGTGGCCAGCCGGATCTCTGCCTGCAGCCGTCGATTCTCGGCATCATACGCATGCTGACTGGTCTGCGTCCGCGAACGTTGCGCCGATTCGGTGAGCGCCGCTGAGCGCCTCGTCCAGCTGCTGTGCGCGCAGCAATCCACCCGCCAGCAGCACCAGATAGTACGGGCGCAGGAGGGCGGACCGGTAATCGCGTGCGCGGCAAGGCCGGCTTGCAGTTCTTCCATGCCTCGACTTCGATCTGTCCCAGCTCGATGAGCGCCCGGCCCCGGAGGGGCGCGCCCCATTGCATTTCCTGCGCGATGCCGTGTGCCCGGCAGAGGGCCGCGAGCTCGTCGAAGACGCGGCAGACTTCGGCCGGCTCGCGGCGAGCGAGGTGGATGATCGTGCTGAACAGCAGCGCGAACGCCAGCGGCTGCGGATGCTCGAGCGCCCGTGCCTCGGCGACGGCGGTCTGCACACATCTGCAGCCCTTGATCCGGAAAGCCTCGCATCGACAGCGTGCGCGCCAGCTCGCAGCGGCAGAAGATGCCCGGATCGATCCCGGTCTCCCAGACGCGGGGCTTGTGAAACGAGGGATTGATACAGCTCGATCGCCCGCGCCAGGTGCTCGTGACGCGACTTCGAGCTCGCCCAGGTGGAAGAGGGCCGCGCCGAGCGACCACTGGCCAATCATCTGGAGGTTCGGGATCGCCCAGCCGGTTGAAGAGCTCGAGCATCTCCAGCGCGACGTCGCGCGACGGTCGTGATTTCGCCAGACACGATGTGATGCGCCGACAGACCGATCAGCACAGGGCACGACCCGTGCGGGATCGTCGATCCGGTGACAGAGCTCGCGCGCACGCGCGTACGCGCGACCGACTTCCGGCACAGCGTATCCGCGGCTGGTCTTCATGCACAGGCCGTAGGTCATCTGCAGCCCGAGCTCCGCGGCGGCCTTCTGAGTCGAGTCCGGTTCACCTTCGAGCAGCGCCAGGCCGCGGAGCGCGAGCCGCTCGGTTTCGTCGTGCGCGTAGAGCCGGGCGGACGCCTGCGCCGCGCGGTTCCAGTATTCGGCGGCACGAACGTTGTCGCGCGCGGATTCGAACAGCAACGCAATATCGGCCGCGCAGTCGCACGGCTGACCGCCAAGCCTGCCGATCAGGCGCTGGGCAATCGCGCGGCTCAGCGTCGCCCGGCGCGTCGCGCGCAGCGAGGCGTCAAATGCGTTGTGATAGACGTGATGGGCGAACCGATACCGAAGCGTGAGCTCACGATTGTCGGTTTCGTGTTCTTCCACGAAACGCACCAGCGCATGTTCGCGCTCGAGCCGCTCCAGCGCGATCCTCGACCTCGTCCTGCTCGCGTTCGAGGACGCCAGCGAAAGATCGCCGAGTCGAAATCGACGCCCTGGACGCTGGCGGCACCGAGCAGTCGCCGATCGGTCGTCGTCGAGCGCGTCGATCTTTCGCTGGACGAGACTGCGGACGGACTCCGGCATCGCCTTCTCGAGCGACGACAGTTCCTCGCACGATGATCCATTTGCCGTCCTGCTGCTTCAGCACCTGGCGCCGGCGCAGGTCGCGCAGCAGATCAACGACAAACAGCGGATGACCCTCGGTGCGCTGGTGAAGCAGCGCAGCAAGGCCGCGCGGGAATGCGTGATCGACGAACTGCAGCGCGAGATAACGCCCGATGGCGGCTTCGTCGAGAGGGCCGGGAGTAATCTCCCGGCAGGCTCCACGCGCCACCAGATCGAGCTTCAGCGACAGGAACGGATGTTTCGTCTGCGCCAGCTCGGATGGACGATACGTCGCGATGATCAGCAGACGCATGTAGTCGATTCGGCGCGCGAGGTAGCCGATCAGGTCAGTCGTCGAGGGATCGGCCCAATGCACGTCGTCGAAACAGAGGACGATCGGGTGCATGCGTGCGACTTCTTCGAGCAATGCGGCGATCTCGCGCTTGAGGCGCTCCGGCGATCCGATAGCCACATCGGCTGCCAGGCGCGCCGCCGAGGAGTCGTTTTCCGACAGCGGAGTGATCTGGACGTACCAACTTGGCGCAAGCGCCCGCAGCAGTCGGGACAGGCTGCCGTGCTCTCTCGCTGTGCTGCAGACTGTCGAGCACTTCCAGCACTGGCAGGTAGGCTTCGGCGCCGGCGAGCCGCTCCGAACAGCGGCCGCGGCCGATTCGTACGACCTCGCCTCGATCCTCGAGAAGCTTGACGAATGCGTCGAGGATCGTCGTCTTACCGACGCCGGCCTCCGCCGAGAGGGCGATGACGCCGCCCTTTGCCTCGTTCTGCGCGTTCGAATTCGTGCAGCAGCGCGTCCATCTCCAGATCGCGGCCGACGAGCGCGCGGGTCGATGCGCGTGGCGCGATGCGAGACGGTGACCGACGGACAGAGCGGTCGCGATCGATGCGTCGTGTGAGAGTCCGAGCCGGTAGAGGACCTCGCCGGCGCCGGGGCGGAGGCGAGCGTCCTTCTGCAGCGTCTCGAGGATCAGCTGATCGAGGGCCCGTGGAACCTCAGGGTTGATGAGCGACGGAGGCTCGGGAGTCTCCCACAGCAGCGCGTGCAGCGTGCCGATCTGCGAGGCAGCCATGAATGGATGCCGCCCCGTGACCAGTTCGTAGAGCATCGTCCCGAACGCGAAGATGTCGGATTCGGGCGCGACCGTCTCGCCGCGCGCCTGTTCGGGGGACATGTAGGCCACCGTGCCGACGATCAGACCCGGCTCGGTCGCTATTCCTGTCGACCCCGCGTTGATCGTGGCGCGATGCAGGCGCGCCAGACCGAAGTCGAGCAGCTTGATGTAGCCGTCCGGGCGCACCATGACGTTATCCGGCTTGATGTCGCGATGCACGATTTGCGCGGCATGCGCGACGGCGAGGGCTTCGGCGATCTGTCTCACGACGGCAACCGTGCGCTCGAGCGGCAGGCCCTCGTTCGCGAGTTCGCGAAGGGTCCGTCCCTCAACGAGCTCCATCGCGATGTAGCGGTCGTGCTCGACGATGCCGGTTTCGTGAATCGTGACGATGTTCGGGTGATTGAGCGCGGAAGCGAGGGTGGCCTCACGCAGCAGACGCTCGAGCGCGTCTTCCTCCGTGCCCGAATCGGCGACGAGCGCCCGACGAATCACTTTCAGCGCGATGTCGCGGCCGAGGCGCGGATCGTGTGCACGATAGACCTCGCCCATGCCGCCCGCGCCGAGCTGGCTCAGAACACGGTACGGTCCGACACAAGCGCCTGGAGAAAGTGCCATGCGAAGAGGGCTTTCTTAGTGCTCGCGAGCTCAGCCCGCAGTTCTCGAGGAGACAGCCGCGATTATATCAATTGAACTGAAGTGAGCCGACGAGAGGATAGTGGTCGGAGCCGAAGCGCGATGAACTCCGGTGAACGTCCAGATGCCAGCCGGGCGCCAGGCGATAGAACACGTGGTCGAGCCGAAGCACGCCATGGAACGTTGGGCGGCGATCGGTGACACGCGTCTCGGGAAACGCACGCGCCGTCTCGATGTACGCCTGATCCGCGAAGCCAAACCACGTGTTGAAGTCGCCCGCGAGTATCGTGGGCTGATCGTTTTGCAGGAGCGCGGCCAGGCCGCGGGCCTGTCGTGCTCGACCTGTACTCCGAGGCAATCCACGCACGCTTGATGCTCCCTAAATTGTCGAGATGTGCGGACACGACGCGAAGGTTCCACGGGGCACCAGATGAAGAGCGAATCCCACAATCGTTGCCGCGATCGCGACCCGCCGCTGACGCTCGAACGGCAACTCGATCGCCTGGAGATCGGTCAGGGGAAGATTCGAGAGAATAGCGTTTCCTCGATCCTCCTGTGATGTGCGGTCCCCATTCCGCATTGAAGGCACGTAATACACGCCCAACCCGAGCAGACGTCCAACGTTTTCGACGTCCTGGCCGACGCCGCCGAGTCGCCCAGCGAATGCGGACTTGGGTTCGAGTTGCGACGGCACTGCAGGTCCTCCGCGATAGACCTCCTGCAGCAGCAACACCAGCGGACGGTTCGAGTCGCGGCAGCGAGCGAACGAAACTGACAACATCGGCGTCGCCCACCGCGGTATTCCAGCTCACGACCGTGATCGCGTCGTGCGCGCGCTCGTCGATCGCGAGCGGAGGCGTGATTGGAGGGCCAACGTTTTTGCGCCAGCGATCGAGAGACTGGTTGTCACCGGAAAGAACAGGAGCGAACCATGCGACGGCAGGGGCCGATCCGCTCGACTCCAGCTCGGCCGTAGGGCGCCGAGCGACAGAGGTGCCGGCGACACACGCCTGTGAGACGGCGGCGACCACTAAAAGGAAAAAGAAGGGATAGGGACGCCAGCCCGATCGGCTGAAACGCCAGGACTTCATCAAAATTTGTTCCGCTGGAGTGACTTGATTATAACACGATCGCGCGCAGCAACATGGCGACTTTCGTGCATGGCAGCTGAAGCGTGACGGATGGCCGCCGTACCTCTGCCGTGTCCGCCTGTCCTTCGCGGTGTTCCTGCGCCCAGTAGCGATCGGCGGCCTTGCGTGCCTGCTGTTCTCCACCGGGTGCGGCAGCTCCACCTCGACGAGCGTCACGGCGCCGTCGAATGCGACGACGTCGAGATGTCAGTCGAACGTTTCCTCGTCAACGTCCTCGTTCGCGCCGGGCGGCGGGACCGGCACCGTGTCAGTCACTGTGGATCGCGACTGCACATGGAGCGCGACGACGCAATCGTCGTGGATCGCTTTCACCTCCCCGGCAAATGGACAAGGAGACGGCACCGTTAACTATCGTGTTTCGTCAAATGCCGATCCGGTTGGCCCGGTACTGGCGGGATCGATGTCGGCGATCGGCACGTGTCCATCGCTCAGGAGGCAGCTCCGTGCCGCTATGACGTCACGCCAAGCGCGGAGGCCGTTCAAGCACAAGGAGGCGAACTGACGGTCTCCGTGCGTGCGAACTCGGCCTGCGCATGGACCGCAAAGAGCGAGGTGGCGTTCGCCACGGTTTCTCCCGACTCCGGGCGCGGCGATGCAACAGTGCGTGTCGTTGTATCGGCGAATGCGGGCAGCGCTCGACGTGTTTCGCTCATGGTCGCCGGAACCTCTGTCACGGCAATGCAGAGTGCGCCAACACCGACGCCCGTTCCCGCACCTGCTCCGACACCAACACCTGCTCCGACACCGACGCCTGCACCCGCACCGACGCCAGCACCTGCCCGACACCGCCACCGCACCGACACCGACACCCACGCCGACACCCACCCGACGCCGACACCCACCCCGACGCCGACACCCACGCCCACACCGACACCCACACCGCCGCCACCCGCTCCGCTGCCGGTGCCGGTCAATCCAATCACCTTGTCGGGCAAGGCCGGCGCTGTCTCGGGGACGTGCCCGACGATTACGTTTCAGTTGAAAGACAGAACGATCTACACCACGGTTCTCACCGTGTACAGCAAAAACCTCTTGCGATCGAATCGATAAAGCAATGGACCTCCAGATCACCGGCATGGAAATGTCGGACAACCGAATTCGCGCCGATCAGGTGACCAAGAAATGACCCGACCGATCACGCTGCCAGTGCTCGTTCCCGTGCTCGTGCTCGCACTCTGCGGTCGCGCCGACGCACAGGGAACTGTCAACGATGTCATTGGTTTTCTCGTGACGAACCAGGCTGTTCCAACCGGCGACTTCCAGAAAGATCGCGCGGCGGCCGAGGCCGCAAGAGACGCGATCGGCACAGCGCTCCTGCTCGATTTGACGTCGGTGCCGCTGGCGACCGCCTCCAGTGGGTTTCTCTACCGGTTGAACCCGGAGCTTGGCACCGTCGAGCGTGCTACCGAAAGCTTCGGAGGCTTCTTCGTCGAGCGCGCGTTGACTCCTGGTAACGGCCATGCCTCGTTCGGGGTTTCAACATCGACGTCATCGTTTGATCAATTCGACGGTCGCGGTCTCCATGACGGCGCGCTCGTCACGATCGCGAACCAGTTTCACGACGAGGCGGCGCCGTTCGACACGGAGTCGCTGATTCTTCACCTGCGCAGCAGCACGATGACGATCTTCGGCAGTGTCGGGATTGGGAACCACGTGGAGATTGGCGCGGCCGTTCCGCTGGTGCAGCTGACGCTCGACGGTCAGCGCGTCAATGTCTACCGGGGCTCGACGCTGATCCAGGCGTCAGGCAACGCGACAGCCAGCGGCCTTGCCGATGTTGCGCTTCGCGGCAAAGTCAATCTCGTTGCGGCGCGTTCTGGCGGGTTTGCCGTTGCGGGAGAGGTTCGCCTGCCAACCGGCGATGCGTCCAATCTGCTCGGGACCGGGAAAACCTCGATCCGCGTCATGGGCATCGGCTCTATCGAGCACGGGCCCGTCGCCCTGCACGGGAATGCGTCGGCGCTCACCGGCGGGATCTCTTCAGAGTACGACTTCGCCGGAGCAGTCTCGATTGCTGTCCATCCGCGGGTGACGGTCTCAGGCGAGACGTTGGTGAGGAAAGTCGCCGAGCTTCACGGTCTCGATCTCGTGTCGGCGCCACACCCCACGCTGCGAGGTGTCGACACGTTCCGGCTCACACCGGACTCGGCGGGGAAACGGTCGCTGGTGCAGTGGTGGGGATGAAGTGGAACGTGACCCACACGCTCGTCGTTGGCGGGCACGTCAATTGGTCGCTCACGCATACCGGCTTGACCGCGCCGCTGACGCCCACGCTCGCCTTCGAATACGCGTTCTGATCGACTCCACGTGCGCGGTCTTTCTCCGCGCGCTCAGCGTGTCTCCGCGTGAGATCCGTGGTTTTCTCCGCGCGCTCTGCGTTTCTCCGCGCGAGATCCGTGGGTTTCTCCGCGCGCTCGGCGTGTCTCCGCGTGAGATCCGTGGGTTTCTCCGCGCGCTCGGCGTGTCTCCGCGCGAGATCCGTGGGTTTCTCCGCGCGCTCTGCGTGTCTCCGCGTGAGATCCGTGGGTTTCTCCGCGCGCTCGGCGTGTCTCCGCGCGAGATCCGTGGTTATCTCCGCGTGCGCTGCGTGTCTCCGCGTGAGATCCGTGGGTTTCTCCGCGCGCTCGGCGTGTCTCCGCGTGAGATCTCGTGGGTTTTCTCCGCGCGCTCTGCGTGTCTCCGCGCGAGATCCGTGATTATCTCCGCGTGCGCTGCGTGTCTCCGCGTGAGATCCGTGGGTTTCTCCGCGCGCTCGGCGTGTCTCCGCGTGAGATCCGTGGTTATCTCCGCGTGCTGCGTGTCTCCGCGTGAGATCCGTGGGTTTCTCCGCGCGCTCCGCGTTTCTCCGCGTGAGATCTTTGGGGTTCTCCGCGCACTCTGCGTGTCTCCGCGTGAGATCTTTGTGGGGGTGCTCCGCACGTTGCGTTTCTCCGCGTGAGATCCGTAGTTGGCTCCGCCGCGAGCCCGCTACCGTGCCTGGACGCGGTTGATCCGCCACGCGCCGTCTGATTCACTCAAGTCGAATGTCCACGTCCGCGCGGCCGTGCGCTGCCCGCCACCCACTTTCGGCGTCCACGAGGCACTGCCGAGGCAGTTCGCATGGGCGGTTGTTCCGTTCACGTCGACCTTGCAGGTGCGCAGAGATACTCGCTGCGATGTGAGGCCGTCGAAGGCGCGGGACAACGCGCGGCGATCGAGCGACGGCCAGACGGACGAGACCCCATCGACATCGAGGCGATTGTAAGCCGCTTCGTACCGGCCGAGGGCTGCCCGTATCGCCGCTCCTTGATCCTGCGTCGGTGACGACGGGACCGGTGCCGGCGGCGGAGGCGACGAAACGGCTGGCGGAGCACTCGGCTCGGGCGATGGGTTGGCCGTTTTCCCGGAGTCCAAGGATGGCATCACTGCCGGAATGAAGTTCGTGGCATCCGACGTTGAGGGCGCCGGAAGCGACGCAGGGGGCGCGTACTGGAGAGCCGGACTCTTGGGCTCGCGCCGCGGAGCGGCAGCGACATCGCGCGGCTGCGCGGCACCGATATCACGCTGCGGCGTGGCGTCGACACTGCGCTGCCCCGCGGAAGCCACATCGCGGTGTCCGAGCACGTCGGCGTCCCGCTGAGGCGCAGAGGGAACCTTCGAGGTCTCGATCTGACTCGGCGTGCCGATCGGCGCCTGCGGCGGTTTGGCAGCAGCGATCGCATCGGGTGGTGTGCTGGACGCTGTGGGCTCCGTCGGCGTCGGAGCTGATGGTGCTACAGCTTCCCGATCAACCAAGGCCGTTTCGGCGACTGGCGAGGCTGTCGGGGGGCTCGAGTCGCTCGCGGGCGACGGCACGTTCGCTGCTAACCCGATATTCGTGTCAATGTCTGGCCGCGATTGCGGGAACAGCGCCACCAAACGGTCTTTGTGCGCCCATGCTTCCCAGCCCGCGATGCTCAATACCGCGAGTCCGAACGCCACCGCGACACCGGCCCAGCCGCGATGATGCGGCGCCGGTAATTCCGGCGGCGGGTTGGTCAGTGCTTCCAGCTGCGCTGTCAGCTCATGGAGCCGGGCATTGGCTGGATCGAGCTGTCGGGCTTCGTCCAGCGCATCGCTCACCTCGGCAACCGATCGGTTTTCCAGCGCGGCCGCTGCGCGCTGCAGGCAACGCTCGGCTTTCCGAGCGCGCATCCGGGTTTCGAAGCTCTGCCACTGAGGCGTTGCGACATGCGCGCCGGGGCCATCGCCAGCCGGTACGCTGAGGTCATGCACGCCGACGAGCTATGCAAGAGATGTGCTACGGCAGAGTTCTATAAGAGTTAGACAGGAGTGGAAGGTGTCGAGGAAGACGCTGGAAGATTATTGAAGAGCTGTTCTGTTTCCTTATTCAGCAATACCCAAAGGCCATACGCGCCAACGACCGTACCTATTGGTACGTTAATCAGGCTGATTGCGGACAACACGATCCCGACAATCCGGGCCCACGCCCTGTAGTTGAGCAGGCCGTAGCCCGTAATCAAGCTGGGCAGGGCGAAGATTCCAAGAAACGCCGCAAGCGCCGTTCCAGCCAGTCCAAGCACTGGAATGGCAATCGCAGCATCCTCCGGTTCCGCGGTGGCACCAACGATCCCCGCGACGCTTCCCATGGTCAGCACCAGAAACAACGCAGCAAGGAGCATGCAGCCGCCAACCGCGAGGTAAACGACGCCAAGGACTTTCACATGCGTCTGCATTCGGCCTCCTCAGCGTTGTTGCGATGTTGCGACGCTGTCGCGCCTGACGTCCTATTCGTCCTCGGCGTCGTCGTCGTGCTTGGCGCTGGTCGCGATGTCGTCGATTTCCAGCTCGTCGTCTTTTTCGTTGCGCCAGTCTTCGTCGTTCTCGTACAGACGACTCACTGGACGCTCCTTGATTGGGCCCTTCGGCCCTCGATCCGAGTCCTTGCGCGGTTGCTTCCGCTTGTTTTTCGGCGGCGCATCCGGCCCAAAATTCCGGTTGCGTGCACCTGAAGGCGGGCCGCCGGCGTCGGGGCGCGGCGTCCATCCTCCGGGCCGTGGCGCGAAGCCACCCCCGCCCCCGCCACCTGGACTTCCGCCAGGTCGCGGGCCGCCGTACCCGCCAGGCCGCGGAGCTCCCGCCGGACGCTCTTCGCGCGGCCGCGCTTCGCTGACCGCCAGCGGGCGGCCTTTGAAAGGCTGCTGATCGAAGCGGCTGATGGCCGCTTCTGCGACCGCACGATCCGCATAATCGACGAATGCGAATCCACGGGGACGGCCGGTTTCACGGTCAACGGGGAGAACGATCTGAGTGGGCTGACCGACGCTCGACAAGTGCTCGCGTAACTCTGCCTCGGATGCCGCGTACGGCAGATTGCCTATAAACAGACGGACTGACACAGCCCCCTCTTGGTTCGCGCCGAGAAGCGGGCGGCCGGACTACCCCGCCACCCCCAACTGGCAAAGCCCCAACAAAATAGCACAAATGGTTGCCGCCGAGGTTGAGGGAATCGGAGGCGTGCGCTAGCATGGACTGTTCTGGGTTTCCTGAAAGAGCCGATAGTCGTGACTGGGTTCGCCATGCCGCCGGGCCGGCTGGGCGGTTGGGCGCTTCAGGACCGTCACCGCTGAACCGTCGAGTCAAACCATGCAGACCACGAGCGAGACCCCGAAGCGCGGGCAGATCGTCATCCGGGGCGCACGTACGCATAACCTCAAGAACGTCGACCTGACGTTGCCCCCACGATCGCTGGTTGTGATGACCGGCGTCAGTGGATCTGGCAAGTCTTCGCTGGCTTTCGACACGATTTACGCCGAGGGGCAGCGCCGCTACGTCGAGTCGCTCTCGGCCTACGCGCGGCAGTTCCTCGAACGGATGGAAAAGCCCGATGTCGATTCGATTGAAGGTATCTGTCCGGCAATCGCCATCCGCCAGAAGAACAGTATCCGCAATCCACGATCGACCGTCGGCACGACTACTGAGATTCACGACTATCTGCGGCTGCTCTACGCACGTATCGGCCGGACGTACTGTCGAAACTGCGGGCGTGAAGTCATCCGTGAAACGGCGGAGGTCGTCGCGCGACGGTTGACGGAGCTGCCGGAAGGGACGCGGCTGTTGATCGGGTTCGATATGCCGGTCGTCACGGCGCCGGTTATGGCTCCGCTCCCTGAGCCCGAGGATGAGGAAGCGACGGTGGTCGAGGAGGGCTCCGACGACTCGTCGCAGCCCGATCTGCCCGACCTCGTCGATCCCGTCGCGGAAATGCTCGCTGCCCTCAGACGAAAGGGTTTTGGGCGCTTGTATCTCGATGGCCGCGCGGTATCGCTCGAGGACGTGGAGGCCGCCGCGCTGAAGGATCGCGCCACGCTGCAAGTCATCGTGGATCGCGTGAAGATCGAGGGCGATCTCCGCGCCCGGCTTACCGATTCGATTGAAACGGCCTACACCGAAGGGGGCGGTGCGGCATTCGCGATTCAGCTTCCCTCAGAAGGCGACGAGCAGACCGTCACGCTCCGGTTCAGCGAACGATTCGAATGCCGCGACTGCGGCATCGGCTACGAGCTGCCTCAGCCGCGCCTCTTTTCGTTCAACAATCCCTTCGGCGCGTGCCCACTCTGCCATGGTTTCGGGAACGTGATCGAGCTCGACATGGATCTGGTCGTGCCCGATCGGTCGAAGTCGATCGCCCAGAATGCGATCGAGCCGTGGAGCAAGCCGCACTATCGCTCACAGCTGGCTGATCTCAAGCGCGCTGCAAAGTCGCGCGGCATCCGCTTTGATGTGCCATGGTCAGACCTGACCGAAGACGAGACCCGGTTCGTCATCGATGGTGATGGCGCCAGCTATGAAGGCGTCAAGGGCTTCTTCCGATGGCTTGAACGCAAGAAGTACAAGGTTCACGTCCGGGTTTTCCTCAGCCGGTATCGCGGCTACCTGACGTGTCCCGAGTGCGGCGGTGCACGTCTGAGGCGTGAAGCGCGCGACGTGCAAGTGGGCGGGCGAACGATCGACGTGGTCTGCGGCCTCACCGTGCGCGAGGCGGACGCGTTTTTCGCGAACCTGGCGCTTTCGGAGAAGGATGCGGCGATCGCGGACAAAGTGCTCCGCGAGATCAGGAAGCGCCTTGGGTTCCTGCGCGACGTGGGTCTCGATTACCTGACACTCGATCGCCTGTCGTCCTCACTATCGGGTGGGGAGTCCCAGCGGATCAATCTGGCGACCTCGCTCGGGTCGGCGCTCGTCGATACTCTCTACGTCCTCGACGAGCCGTCAATCGGCCTGCATTCGCGGGACAACGAGCGTCTGATTGCGATTCTTCGCCAACTGCGCGATCAGGGGAATACCGTTCTCGTCGTCGAACACGACGCCGACATGATCAAGGTGGCGGACACTGTCGTGGACATGGGGCTCGGCGCCGGCGAGCAGGGCGGGCGCGTGATCTTCAGTGGTACGCTGGCGTCGCTGCTGAACGAACCTCGCTCGTTGACGGCAAAGTACCTGCGCGACGAGCTCGCGATACCGGTCCCGGCGACGCGACGCAAACCCACGAACCAGAAGCTGCGCGTGCTCGGCGCCGCCGAGCACAACCTCAAGGCTATCGACGTCGAGATTCCGCTCGGCGTGCTCACCTGCGTCACCGGTGTGAGCGGATCGGGCAAGAGCACGCTCGTCCACGACGTGATCTATGCGGCGCTGAAGAAGGCCAAGGGCGATTGGGATCGGCGGGTCGGCACGCACCGAAAGCTGGAAGGCGCGGAGTTCGTCACCGACGTCGTGCTCGTCGATCAGGCTCCGATCGGGCGCACGCCGCGATCGAACCCGGTGACATACCTGAAGGCGTTCGATCCGATCCGCGAGCTGTTCGCGGCAACCAAGGACGCGCGGTCGAGAGGGCTCACGGCCAGCCATTTTTCATTCAACGTTCCCGGAGGCCGGTGCGAGGCGTGCGAAGGAGAAGGGGAAGTCAAGGTCGAGATGCAATTTCTCGCCGACGTGTTCGTGCCCTGCGACCAGTGTGAAGGCAAGCGCTTCAAGCCTCAGGTCCTGGAGGTCAAGTATCGCGGACGGAGCGTCGACCAGGTCCTCGACATGACCGTTCGGGAGGCGCTCACCTTCTTCAGCAGCTCGCCGAAAGTGCTGCGCCGGCTGCAGGTGCTCGACGAGATCGGGCTCGGATACCTCCGCCTCGGCCAGCCCGCGACGACGCTGTCGGGAGGCGAGGCGCAGCGTATCAAGATCGCCGCGCATCTCTCGTCACATACGGGCGACCGCGTTCTGTACATCCTCGACGAGCCGACAACAGGCCTGCACTTCGACGACATCGCCAAGCTCCTGGCGGCATTCCGCAAGCTGCTGCACGCGGGCCACAGCCTGCTGGTCATCGAGCACAACCTTGACGTGATCAAAACCGCGGATTGGGTCATCGATCTCGGTCCCGAAGGCGGCGAGGAAGGGGGCCAATTAGTCGCGTCAGGCGCTCCCGAGCAGATCGTGAAGGTCGAGACATCGCATACCGGACGGTATTTGAAGGATGTGCTTGCCGTCGGCCGCGCCAACGCGTACGGCACGGCGCGGAATTAATCGCGCGTGTCGTAAAATAGAGCCACTCCCCCGGTAGTCCCCATGATCCGACATCTGAAGAGATTCGCGTGGACGGCCGCGCTCCTGTGTGGCCCGCCGGTCCTCCTCGCACAGCAGGTCCGCTTCGACGATGTGATTCGAAACTTGAGGCACCCGGACCCGAAAGTCCGTCTCTCCTCGGTGCAGCTGCTGCACGAGTCGCGATACCCGGAAGCCATCGTCCCAATCGCGCCGCTCGTCAACGATCCGATCGATCAGATTCAACTGGAGGCGATCGCGGCCGAGCTGTCGTTTTTTCTCGTCGAGGACGTACCGACGAAGAAACACGTCGGGTTCGTCGTGGAGGTCCGCAATCCCGCGCGCGCCGCGGCGGCCTTCGAAATGGGGACGCTCGCGGTGGAGCCTCGCGTGGCGCCGCCGGAACTCCTCGACGCGCTGTTAAGAGCGGTCGATGACGAGAATCCAAAGGTTCGAACCGAGGCGATCTACACGGTCGGTACCATCGCGCGGGTGCCGCTGACAGAGGGGGAAGCCGGACTGTTGCTCAAGGCGCTCGATCACTACGATCCGTCGATCCGAGCAGCCGCCGCGCGGGTTGCCGGCCGTCTCGAGGTGACGAGCGCAGGGGACGTTCTGATCAAGAGCATCAACGACTCGCAAGCGCCAGTCCGCTACGCGGCGATGCGGGCGTTGGGCGGCCTCCGCGAGCGCCGCGCCGTCCAGGCGCTCACCGAGCAGTTCAACTTCTACGCGAAGGGTGAAGGCGCATGGTCGGCGCTCGATGCCCTGGCGCACATCGCAGACCCTTCGAGCGTTCCTCTCTTCAAGGCCCGGATCGCAGACAAGGATCAGTTCCTTCGCCGCGCCGCGGCTGAAGGACTGGGTCGGGCCGGGGATTCATCGGAAATTCCAGCGCTCGAGATCGGCGCCGGCAACGACGCATCGGAGATGGTGCGCGCCGCGATGGCATTTGCGCTTCAGAAGCTCGGACGCAATTACATTCCCCGGCTCGTCGAATTCCTGGACTCGGAAAAGATGGCGCCGCAGGTTGCCGGCTACCTGCTCGAGCTCGGCCCGACGATTGCCTCCACGCTCGTGCCGCACCTGCAGGACCCAAGCCCGATGATCCGCGGGAACGTGGCGACGGTGCTGGGAGTGTTGGGAGATGCGAGCACGGTGAGCGCGCTGCAGCCGCTGACCGGAGACAAGGATCGCGACGTCGCGCAGGCGGCGACGCGCGCGATCGACCGCATCAAACATCACGCCCCGTCGTCGAAGGCGGGATCGACGCCGTAGCATGCCCGTACTGCCGCGCGAGTTCTTTGCGCGCCCGACGCTGGAGGTCGCGCGTGCGCTCATCGGCAAGGTCCTCGTTCACGATTCCCCCTCCGGAACGGCATCCGGGGTCATCGTCGAGACGGAGGCTTACATCGGCGAGTCCGATCCCGCATGTCACGCCGCTCCGGGACCAACGACGAGAAACGCGCCGCTGTACGGCCCGCCAGGGATCGCCTACGTGTATCTCAACTACGGAATTCATTACCTGGTCAACGCGGTGACAGAAGCGGAAGGCTGGCCCGCGGCCGTCCTGATCCGCGCCCTTGAACCGCTCGATGGCGAATTGATGATGCGGCGGCGCCGGGCGCGGAGCTCTGGGCGTTCTGCGCGCGACTTCACCACGACCGAGTTGTGTCGCGGTCCCGGCAACCTGACGCGCGCGCTCGGGATTTCACTTCGGCAGAACTTGAGCGATCTCACCGGCAGCGCGCTGCGGATCGAAGATCGCCGCCTTCCGGCACGCGACGTCGCGTGGACGCCACGGATCGGGATCACTGTCGGCGTGGAATCCGAGTGGCGATGCGTCGCGGTCGGAAGCAAGGCGTTGTCGGGCGCCGTCTCGCGCGGAGCGCGCTGAGGATTTCGCGCGGAGAACCGCAGAGGACGCGGAGAAAATCAGATCTCACGCGGAGAATCGCAGAGTTCGCGGAGAAGAACGTGGCGGCGGCTGGCGGGACCGCGCTCGCGCGGTTGACCAAGACGCTGATCCAGAAACACAAGCACCACAGGATCAGGAGGTGTTTGTGTTTCTGGATCAACGTCTCGGTCATACGCCGGCCGGAACGGCCGGCGTCCCGCCAGCCGCTGCCACGGTGTTTTTCTCTGCGGCCTCCGCGCCTCTGCGTGAGGTCCGTCTTCTCTGCGCCCTCCGCGATCTCCGCGCGAGATCCTAACGGCGGCGTGCCTGCCCGGTCGATTTGACGATCGGGACTTTGACCGAGATCGACTTGCCTTCCCGTAGCACACCCAGCGAAACGGTCGTGCCAATCTTGGCGTCGGAGAGCAGCCGGACGAAATGGGACTGATCCTCCACCGTGGTCCCGTTGAAGCTGACAATCACGTCGCCCGGCCGCAGTCCTGCGGCATAGGCATCGGAGCGCTGCTCCATTCTCACGACGACCATGCCATGGGTGTTGGGGGCACCGAGCTGCTCGGCCCACCGCGTGGTCAGCGGCTGCAGGATGATGCCGCTGATCGTGCCGCGCTGAACTTCGCCGAACCGCAGCAGCTCGTCCATCACATGCCGGGCCAGGTTGCTCGGCACAGCGAATCCGATCCCCTGGTATCCGCCGGTTTCGCTGAAAATCGCGGTATTGATGCCGATCAGCTCTCCACGCGCGTTGACGAGCGCGCCGCCGGAATTCCCAGGATTGATCGCCGCATCCGTCTGAATGAAATCCTCGTACGTCGCGAGCCGCCCCTCGAGCCGCCGTCCCGTGGCGCTGACGATCCCGAGCGTGACGGTCTGATTCAGCTGAAACGGGTTACCAATCGCCAGTACCCATTCCGCAATCTTCAGCTGCGACGAGTCTCCCCACGGCATCGTCGGGAGGTTTCTCGCGTCTATTTTGAGCACGGCGATGTCGGTCGCCGGATCGGTTCCGATCACTTTCGCGCGAAGCTCGCGCTGATCGGGCATCGTCACCGTCACTTCGACGCCCTGATCGACGACGTGATTGTTCGTGAGGACGTAGCCATCGGGCGAGACAATCACACCCGACCCGAGACTCTGAGCGCGGCGTTCACGGTATCCGAACGCGTCGTCCTGATCGTTGAAAAAGAACCGGAAGAACGGGTCGTTCGCGAACGGCGAGTTCGGCGTGCGCACGATCTGGGTCGAGGAGATGTTCGTGACGCTGGAGATCGCCCGCTGGGCGACGACAGTAAGGTCGGGCATGGCCCCGGACACAGCGGGCACGGCCGAACGGGGAGCCGGCTGCGTCGCGCTGGCGGCGGTGCTTTCACCGGCGCTTCGCATACGGCCGGTGACGACCAGGCCGGCAAAGAACGCGATCGACATGAACAGCGCGAAGACGGCAACGCGTCGAACCATTATCGAACCTCGATTTTGCGAGCGGGCGATCGCAGCGCCTTGGGCAGCGTGACCGTGAGCACGCCGTTCGTCAGATCGGCGGACACCGCCTCGACGTCGATCTTCGAGCCGAACTCGAACGTGCGCGCGAACGCGCCGTGTCCGCGCTCGACCTGATGGAAGTGCACGACGTCGTCGGCCGCGCCGGCTCGATCGAGCCGTTGGCCGCGGATGGTCAGCCGCGAATCCTCCACGGCGAGGTCGATGTGTTCGCGCGACAGGCCGGGTAATTCAGCGGCGACGACGTAGAGATCCTCGGTCTCGTACACATCAATTGGAGGCGTCCACGAGTCGGGGTGGTGGGCGGACAATCGCTCCAGCCGTTCCTGCCATACGCGCAGGTCTCGCATCGGGTCCCACGGCATACGCTGGATCGTAGCACGGCCTCCTGTGCTACGATCCGAGGGTTCTGGACACTGAGAATATGGCTTCTATACAGGCAACTCGAATGAAGAAGGGCATGCTGATCAAGGTCGGGCAGGATCTGTTCCGCGTGCTCGAGCTGCAGCATGTGACCCCCGGCAACCTTCGCGGTTTCGTGCGCGTGAAATTTCGAAACATCCGCACCGGGACACTTGCGGATCAGAAGCTCCGATCCGAAGACTTCGTCGAACGCGCGACGCTCGACGAGCGCGAAATGCAGTACTTCTATCGTGACGGCGACGCTTTCCACTTCATGGATACGAGCTCGTACGAGCAGCTGCACATCGATGCCGAGGCGCTCGGCGACAACGTCAACTACCTGATTCCGGACGCGCTGATCAAAGTGGAGTTCTACGGCACCGAACCGGTCGGCATCGAACTGCCGCAGACGGTCGATCTCGTCGTCGAGGACACCGCGCCCGGGATCAAAGGCGCCACCGCCAGCAACCAGATCAAGCCCGCGCGGCTCGAGACCGGCCTCATCGTCAACGTCCCTCCCTTCGTGAACAACGGCGACAAAGTCAGGGTCAATACCGAGACCGGAGAGTACCTGTCCAGGGCCTGAGGCCCCGAGCGACGTACTGAGAAGTGACGAAGCGCCCGCGGCTGCGCAGCGCTTGCCTCGCCGAAGCTCACCTCGATGGGGCGAGCGGAGGCGGGAGGTGGGGAACGCTAGTGGGCCCACCGAGCGAAGTAATAAATGGACATTACTCAGCATCGACCGAATGCCGGTTGGATCGAGGTCATCACCGGCAGCATGTTCAGCGGCAAGAGCGAAGAGCTGATCCGGCGCCTGCGCCGGGCGCAGATCGCCCGCCGGAAAGTGCAGATCTTCAAGCCGAAACTCGATGATCGGTTCGCCGACGATCACATCATTTCCCACAGCGACATGCGGATTCCATCAGTGAATCTGTCGTCGTCGCGCGACTTGCTGGCGCAGGTGCTGCCGGATACTGAAGTCGTCGGAATCGACGAGGGACAATTCTTCGACGCCGATCTGCCGGCCGTCTGCAGCACGCTGGCGGACCGCGGCAAGCGCGTCATTGTCGCGGGACTCGACCAGGATTATCTGGGGAAGCCGTTCGAGCCGATGCCGCAGCTGTTGGCGATAGCGGAGTACATCACCAAGACGCTCGCAATCTGCATGGTCTGCGGCGCGCCCGCCAACCATACACAGCGGCTGGTCGCCAGCAACGCCCGCGTGCTCGTGGGCGCGCAGGGCACCTACGAGGCTCGCTGCCGCCATTGCTTCGATCCCACCCTCGGCCAGTAGCGCATCGGTCTATTCCGCGTCAGCCGCTGCCACGCTGCACGGGCCGACGGCGGACTTCGAAGAAACGAAGATTCGAAGAAACGAAGAGACAAACGAAGACGGCTGGCGGGACGCCGGCCGTTCCGGCCGGCGTGTGACCGAGACGCTGATCCAGAAACACAAGCACCTCCCGATCAAGTGGTCCTTGTGTTTCTGGATCAGCGTCTCGGTCAACCGCGCGAGCGCGGTCCCGCCAGCCGTCGCCGCATCGAGCTTCGCGACTCTGCCCGCGTTCTCCTTCGATTCTTCGGTTCTTCGATTCTTCGACGTTGACCGTCGGTGCGTTCATCGGACAAGGGGCTGTCGCCGAATTTAGCGAACTAATCTTGTCTCCAGGTGTCAGATTGTTAGAATGTGCGGGACGATCGTCCGCGCATCGTTTGCGACTATGCCACCTGTTGCCGCCGACGCAAAAATTACGACGGCTCTTCTGCCGCAGCTGCTGTTTTTTCTGGGTGTCGGGTTCTTCGTAGCGGACATCCGCCTCTTCTTTCAATTTCTCAGGTTCCAGCGGCTGAGACGGTCGGCGCTGCTGACCTGGCCCGGTCCCCGCCCGCCCTTTTACGGCTTGCTGCTCGCGATGGGCGCCGTGCTGAGCGTCCTCATCGTCTACAAACTCGCGTTTCTCCGGCTGCGCCCCGCAGACGTCTTCGGCGAAACGATGATGCTCGTCTATTACGGCTACGCGTTGCCGCTCAGCCTGAAAATTGGTCGGGGGTTCTACGAGGATGGCATCTGGGCTGACGCCGGGTTCATCCCGTACTCACGAATTGGAGGGCTGACCTGGCGCGAAGGCGAGCAGCTGACGCTCGTGCTGATCTATCGAATGCGCGCCTTCGCACGTCGGCTGGTCGTGCCGCAGTCGTATTACGGCGCCGCCCGGCGGCTGCTTCGCGACAAGATTGCCGCGCACGACATTCACTTCACCGGCAAGACGCTCGATCTTGGAATGCACGACGAACGGGACGACGTCTGACCGAGAAATGCTGAATGGTGAATGCTGAATGCTGAATGTTCAATGCGGAGTGTTCTCCAGCATTCAGCATTCATCACTCAGCATTCATCACTCAACATTCAGCATTCTGAGGAGCCAGCCCACGGGTCCGCCGCCCGACGCCATCGGATCGCCGAGCCACCCGGGAGGCGTGAGCCACACGAAGGCCAGGATCGCGATTACCATCAGGTCGTACTGCCACGTTGCGCGTTCGTAGGTCCAGAAGAACGCATTCCACAGCACGCGCATCGGGAGCGTAACGGGGTTCGTCATGCGATCGCTTGCTCGGTGCTCCGCAGCTCGCGGTAGGTGTAAATGATCCGATCGGCGACGGTGAAGACCGAGAGCACCCCGATAACCCACAGCACCGCCGCCATACGGTTTGTGAAGGCGCCGATCATGAAGAGGACGATGCGTTCGGGCCGCTCCATGAAGCCGACTTTGCATTTCTCGATCAGCGACTCGGCGCGCGCCCGAGTGTAGCTCGTCATAATCGCGAACATCATCGCGATCGCCGCCACCATGACGTAGTCGGTACGCCCGAGGCTGGAGTAGAGGTAGATCAGCCCGAGAAACAGGGTAATGTCCGAGAACCGGTCGATGACCGAGTCCCAGAACCCGCCGAACGCGCTGACGGCGTTCAGTTCGATGGCCACCTTCCCATCGATGAAGTCGAAGATGTTCGCCACGACCATGATGACGCCGCCGCGGATGAAATGCCCGTGCGCCAGCTCGAAGGCGGCGGCGACATTGACGAGCACACCGACGAACGTCAGGACGTTCGGATGAATCCTGAGCGCGACGCACGTGTTGATGATGAGCCGGAGCGGGAACATGCAAATCCGGCCGATGAGTCCGGTAAAGGTCATAGAAGTGCGTCGCGCCGCGGTAGAATGGAAGGTTCACGGTGCGCCAAAATGCGCAGTGTACCGTATGCCGATCCGTGATCTCAAGACCCAGATAGCACGGCTGCCCGAACAACCGGGCGTCTACCTGTATTCCAATGGCCAGGGGGACACCCTGTACGTCGGGAAGGCGCGCGTCCTGCGCGACCGCGTCCGGAGCTATCTTGGCGCCTACGGGACGAGCCCCCGCATCGACGCCCTGCTCGATGAAGCCGAGCGCCTCGAGGTCATCGTCACCGACTCGGTCGTCGAGGCGCTCGCCCTCGAGAACAATCTCATCAAGCAACGGTCCCCCAAATACAACATCCTGCTGCGGGATGACAAGACCTACCCCTATCTCCAGCTGACCACGGGGGAGGCGTTCGCACGAGTGCTGGTGGCCCGGCGCGTCGAACGCGACGACCACTTCTATGCCGGCCCCTTCATGCCCGCCTCGCTGGCGCGCCGGACCATGTCTCTGACGCACAAGCTCTTCGGCATCCGATCGTGCAACGAGGCGATCACGGGCGACCGTGCCAGGCCGTGCCTGGAATACGACATCAAGCGATGCATCGCGCCATGCGTCCGGGAGCTGTGCTCGGCAGACGAATACCGCGCCGCGGTCGAACACACGAAGCTGTTTCTGGAAGGTCGGAACGACGAGCTGCTGATCACCCTGCGGGAGCGGATGGCCGAAGCAGCCTCGCTCGAACGGTTCGAACAGGCCGCCCAGCTGCGCGACGCGATTCGGTACGATCGAAACCCTACGCGCGCGTCAGCAGAAGATGGCGTCACCGGCCTTGGGCGACCGGGATGCCTTCGGGCTGAAGATTGGCCCCGCGGGAGCAGTCGTGCAGATCTTTCAAATGCGGGGCGGGAAAGTCGTCGAGCGGATCGAGCTGGTGACCGAGTTTCGCGACCCGCGCGCCGGCCTTCGCGGATCCGAGACCGAAGATCTTCCGGAATGCGACGTGCTCCAGGCCGCGCTGCAGCAGTTTTACGCCGAACGGATCGCGGCGCCGGAGGTTCATATCCCTGTGCCGTTTCCAGCCGCCGACGGCGAACTGCTCGAAGGATGGCTTTCCGGCGAAGCGGGCCGGCGCGTGAAGCTCGTCGTGCCGAAGCGGGGAGAAAAACGGGGGCTGCTCGAACTCGCCAGCCGGAATGCGCAGGTCGCCTACCAGGCACGGTTCAACGAGAACGTCGCCGCCAACTACGACGCGCTCGAAACGCTGCGCGCGGTTCTTGCGCTGCCAGGCGCGCCGCGGCGGATCGAATGCTTCGACATCTCAACGATTCAAGGCAGCGAAACGGTCGCGTCGATGGTGGTGTGCGAAGACGGCCGGATGAAGAGGTCGGAGTATCGGAAATTCAGGATCCGCGGCGGCTCGCTGCTCGCGACTCGCGACTCGCGATTCGCTGAGGTAGCGACTGATGACGCCGTTTCCGAATCTGCGAGGGCGATGAACGTTGATTTTGGCCAGATCGTCGAGACGCCAGCGCCTGCGGCGGCCGCGAGCGGCGAGTCTTCGAGCCGCGCAGCGGCAGCGCGCGGGGGTGGGGCCCCGCGCGCAGTGAATGACGACTTTGCGGCCATGCACGAAGTTGTGCTGCGCCGGTACCGCAAGCTGCTCGAGGCGGGTGGACCATTTCCCGACCTGATTCTGATTGACGGCGGCAAGGGACAGCTGTCGTCCGCCTATGCCGCCCTCGAGGAGCTCGGCCTCGCAAACCTGGTGGCCGTGGGGATTGCGAAAAAGGAGGAGCTGCTGTTCACGCGCGATCGCGAGGATGCGCTCGCGCTCGCGACCGAAAGCCCCGCGCTGCTCTTGATCCAGCGGATACGCGACGAGGCGCACCGATTCGCGGTCACGTTCCATCGCCTTTCGCGCACGAAGCGCGATCTGCGGTCGGAGCTGGATGCCATCGCCGGCATTGGTCCTCGCCGACGGAAGTCCCTGTTGACTGCGTTCGGCAGCCTCGCGGGCGTCCGGCGTGCGACCCGGGAAGACCTGGTCAAAGTGGTCGGCAGGAAATCCGCCGATGCCGTGCTCGCCTACTTCGCGAGAGAGGGACGGCCATCAAGTTCTTGATACTGCCGCATTCTTACCGTATTCTTTTGAGCATCTCGAGCGCGCACGTCCGCGCCTCGCCGTTCACTCTGCGATCGACAATCAGCACCTCTGAATGAAGCCTCGCGTGGTTTCGGGCATGCGCCCGACAGGAAAGTTGCACCTCGGCCATCTCGTCGGGGCGCTGAACAACTGGGCCGCGCTTCAGGATCGGTATGATTGCTTTTATTTCGTTGCCGACTGGCATGCGTTGACGAGCGATTACGCCGACACGTCGGAGATCGTGTCCAACGCGTACGACATGACGGTCGACTGGATTGCCGCGGGCCTCGATCCGGAACGGACCACCCTCTTCATCCAGTCGCTCGTGCCCGAGCACGCGGAACTGTTTCTGCTGCTGTCGATGACGATTCCGATTCCATGGCTCGAGCGCGTGCCCACGTACAAGGAACAGATCGACCAGTTGGCGGAGAAGGACCTCTCGACGTTGGGGTTTCTCGGATATCCGCTGCTGCAGACCGCCGACATCATCATTTACAACGCGCAGTACGTCCCGGTCGGTGAAGATCAAGTGCCGCACCTCGAACTGAGCCGCGAAATCGTGCGACGGTTCCACAACTTCTACGGGGAGCTGTTCGTCGAGCCCCAGCCGCTGCTCACGACGTTTCCCCGACTCCCGGGTCTCGACAACCGGAAGATGTCCAAGAGCTACGGGAACACGATCGATCTTTCCGACGATGCAGATACCGTCCGAAAGAAGGTCATGCAGATGTACACCGACCCGAAGCGGGTGCGCGCGGATATTCCGGGGACGGTCGAAGGGAATCCCGTCTTCATCTACCACGATGCGTTCAACCCGGACGTCGCGGAAGTCGAGGATCTCAAAACGCGATACCGTATGGGTAAGGTCGGCGATGTCGAGGTGAAGACGAAGCTGGCAAAAGCGCTGAATACGCACCTCGAGCCTATTCGCGCCCGGCGGGCCGAGGTTCTCGCGAGGCCGTCCTTCCTGACAGAAGTGCTGCACGAAGGCTCGCGGAAGGCGCGCAGGGTGGCTCAGGAAACGATGGAGCGCGTGCGAAGCGCCGTGAAAGTCCAATATGGAATACCAACAGGACTTTGAGTCCATCCTCGAGGCGTATCCGGTGCGGCTCGACAAGTTCGAAGGGCCGCTGGATCTTCTGCTGCACCTGATCAAGCAGCACCAGGTGGACATCTACGACATTCCGATCGCGACCGTTACGCAGCAGTATCTCGACTACATCGACATGATGCAGGAGCTGAACCTGGATGTCGCCGGGGAGTTCCTGGTGATGGCGGCGACGCTGATCCACATCAAGTCTCGCATGCTGCTGCCGCGCATCGACCCGACGCAGGAGGATCCGGACGAGGATCCGCGCGAGGCGCTCGTTCGTCGCCTGCTCGAGCATCAGAAGTTCAAGGCGGCGGCGGAGCTGCTCCACGAGCGCGAAACCCTGCGCAGCGCGCAGTGGACGAGGCCCGATGGTCCCATCGCGGAGATCGCCGGAGAGGCGCCAGAACCCGAGGTCGAGGTCGATCTGTTCAGCCTGATTGCCGCGTTTCGCAGCGTCGTGGAACGCGCAAAGCAGCGGCCGAAAGTCTATCTGCCCGGCGAGCAGATTCCGATCGAGGATCGCATCGAACAGCTGATGGCGAAGCTGTCCGAAACCGAGGCCTGCGGGTTCGAAGATCTGTTCGCCGACGTCCAGAGCCGCGCCGGCATCGTCGTCACGTTCCTCGCGATGCTGGAAATGATCCGGCTGAAGCTGATTCGAGTGTTCCAGTCGAGCGCCATGGGTCCCATCCGCGTCTACAAACGCGCCCGGCCGTCCGATGCGCCGAAGCCGCTGCTCGATCCTGAGGAGCGGCATGCTCATGAAGTCGCCGCTCACGCATCGGTCGGCGATGACGAAGCGGTCGTCGCGATCGCGAAAACGTCCGACACCGAGTAGGTAATGATTCCCAGCTCAGGGCGCGGCTGACTTCTGACGCCCACCACGAGGTTCTCGATCGTGTCTGACCACCTGAAGCCCATTGTCGAAGCCCTGATATTCGCCTCCCCCGAGCCGATCACTCCCAAGACGCTCTGCAAGCTCCTCGACGGCGAGCCGCGCGAGGATGTGCAGGCCGCGCTCGAAGCGCTGAAAGCCGATTACGAGCGCCCGGGAGGTTTGCAGATTGTCGAAGTCGCCGGAGGCTATCAGATCGTCACGCGCGCCGAACTGCACGAATGGGTGCGCAAGCTGTTCCACGAGCGCACGACACAGAAGCTGTCGGTCCAGGCGCTCGAGACGCTTGCGGTGATTGCGTACAAGCAGCCGATTACGGCGCCCGAGATTGCCGAAATCCGCGGCGTGACCAGCAGCGGTGGAGTCCTCACCACGCTCGTCGAGCGACATCTGATCAAGACCGTAGGCCGCAAGCAGGTCGTCGGGCGTCCGTTCATGTACGCCACCACGCGAGAGTTCCTCGATCGGTTCGGACTCAATGACATCACCGATCTGCCGAAGGTCGAGGAGATGTCGGATGCGCTTGGCTTCGAGTTGCCGAGCGCGCTGGCGGAACCGACCGTCACCACCGAGGCGCTGCCGTTCGATACGCAGACCGAAGTTCCTGAGACCGCGATCGGTGACGATTGCCTTTCCGTCACGGACAAGACCGTTCATTAGGCGCGCCACGGGCGCGAGGTCTCGCCGTAGCGCTTCGCGCGGAGGCGGAAAGGCGAAGAGGGTCCGGGGGCGAAGCCCCGGGTATAGAGACTGACCCGTGCGCCAGCGTCTCCAGAAGGTTCTCTCCGCCGCCGGCATCGCCTCTCGCCGGGCCGCGGAGTCCTATATCACCGAGGGACGCGTTTCCGTCAATGGAGAGACGCTCACCGAGCTGGGGTCGAAGGCTGATCCCGAAGTCGACGACATTCGGGTTGACGGCCGGCGCATCAAGACCGCCTCGCGCCGTCTTTACCTCCTTTTGTACAAGCCACGCGGCTACATTGCCAGCCGCTCCGATCCGCAGCGACGGCCGACGGTCATCGACCTGCTGGCGAAGGGCGGTGTGCGCGACTACGTGTACCCGGTCGGCCGGCTCGACTACGATTCCGAAGGCCTGTTGCTGCTGACGAGTGACGGCGACCTCGCCGCGCGGCTGACGCACCCGAGCCATGAGGTGGAACGCGAATACCACGTCAAGGTGCTGGGTGTACCAGACGAGCATGACCTCGAACGGCTCTCGAAGGGTATCGTCATTGACGGCCGAAGGACGCTTCCCGCAGAGGTTACGCTGCTCAACGTCGTCCACAGCGGCGACGCGGACCACGCGGTGCTGTCGATCGTGGTGAAGGAAGGGCGCAATCGTCAGGTGAGAAACATGTGCGAGGCGATCGGCCATCCGGTCGATCGACTGCGACGCGTCAGGATCGGCCCCATCACCGACGACCGCATCCGACCGGGCGAGTTTCGCGAACTCGATGCGAAAGAAGTGGCCGCACTCCGCCGGGCGGCGAAGTAGGCTGTCAGCTATCAGCTATCAGCTATCAGCTATCAGCTATCAGCTATCAGCTTCCGCCTGAAGGCGGAAGCTACAGGACGCAGCTTTGTGAGCGCAATCGGCAATCGGCAATCGGCAATCGGGCGAGCCGCGAGCGCGAGTCAGCGATCGCGAGCCGCGAGCCGCGAGTCGCGTCACTCTGCGAGCAAGTCCGCCCAGAAACTGACGAGTCGCCACATCGCTGATGTGGTTGCGGCACGATCGACTTCCGCGTGTGTGATGAGTGGCGTTGCGAGTTGATGGACGGTGACGCCTCGTCCGCGAAGCGTGTCAGCCAGGAGGGACGACTCGATCGAGGGTATGACGTTGTCGTCGGTGCCGTGGAGCAGATAGACGGGGGCTGTTGGCGTTGCCTCGCGTCCGGGTGAGAGCATCCGATCGTCGCCAACCGCCGTCACGTGCGGCAGCAGGATGGGCCCGAGGTGCGCGACGTCGCGGTCGTTCACGTAGCGCATAAGCGTGCGTGCCGGCTCGGGCAGCGCCGCCGCGAGCGCACGCGCGCGTTCGAACTCGGCGGCCGACTTCGCCTTGTCGACCATATCGAGCCGCGATCCTTCGAGAAAGGTCAGAATCGCCGTGCGGAGTGGAGTTACCTGGTCGGGTGGCACGACGTGCTCGGCCACGCTCAGCAGGATGATCGCGACGCCGTAATCGTGGGGCGGGCGATGCTCGCCGTTTGACTGGATGCCGGTGCACAGATACCGCAGCGTACGCGGCAGGTCGCCATGGCCGCCGAACGACATGACAAACGCAACGCGATCGCGCAGCGGCGCTCGCGAAGCTGCGACGATCGACAGTCCCCCCGCGAAGCTGATGCCCATCATGCCGACGCGGCCATCGGCGGCAAGATCGCGCTGGCCCGTAAGCCAGGACGCCGCGTCCTCGATCATGTCCGTCGTACGTGGCGTAATCCGATACTGCGTGAGATCGGTCAACTCCACCGTGAGCACGGTGTGTCGTACCGATGCCAGATCGCGCGCGAACTGCACGAGCCTGGGCTCGTCGACGCCAGCAGCGTGGACGCCGGGCACGAGGAGCATCGCGCGGTCTGACGTCCCGTGCGGCACGTAGAGGCGCGCGCGCAGCGCCCCGCCGCGCCACGGGATCGTCAGCGGGCGCTCGTCGAAGGTGCCGGTCTCGACGGCGGCCGCTCGCCGCGCATATCCCTGCATGCCAGACGCCTGAACGACAAACGCCGCGGCACGCAGATAACCATTCGAGGCCCAGGCCCCGACGAGGAGGGATGCCGCGATGATGCCGGCGGCCTTCGTTCTCCTGTGCATTGCGGTGGATAATACTGCGGCTCGCGGCTCGCGGCTCGCGGCTCGCGATTCGCGGTTCGCGATTCGCGGTTCGCACGCGGATCCGGACGATTAGCTCATATGAAACCCATCATCGCAATAGACGGGCCGTCGGGTGCAGGGAAGGGGACGATTGCGCGTGCGGTCGCGAGGCGACTGGGATTTCATCACGTGGATACCGGGGCCATGTATCGCGCGCTCGCCTGGAAAGCGCTGAACGAATCGATCGACCTCGCAGACGGCGCTGCGGTGGCTGCGCTGGCCGAGCGGGCGCAGTTCGATGTGAGCGACGGCCGCGTCGGTGTCGATGGCCACGACGTTGCGAGTGCGATCCGGACGCCGGAAATGGATGCCGCCGCGTCAGTGGTCGCGCGTCAGCCCGCGGTGCGCCGCGTGCTCGTCGAACGGCAGCGCGCGCTTGGCACGGACGGTGGAATTGTGATGGAAGGACGGGACATCGGCACGGTGGTCTTTCCCGCCGCCGACGTCAAAATCTATCTGGACGCCTCCCCGGAGGAGCGTGCACGGCGACGAGCCACCGATCCTGCGCACGCCTCCGGCAAAGGAACCGCCGCCATCCAGGAGGTCGCGACCGCACTCGCCGAACGCGATCGCCTCGACAGCACGCGCGCGACAGCGCCGCTCACCGTTGCCGCCGACGCAGTAGTGATCGATACCACGCAGCTGTCGATCGATGAGGCTGTCGATCGAGTGATGGCGGAAATCAAGAGAATTGCTGACTGACAAATCGTGCAATCCTCAATCTCAATCCTCAATCCGCAATCACATCAATCCGCAATCCCCGATTCGGCAATCCGCAATTCTTCACTCTCTCTCCCGATAGTCGTCCGACGAGGCCGGGTCGAGCTCCCAACGGTGGCGATCGCGCTCAGTGATCTTGTCGGCTGCCTTCAGTTCTTCGTTGTCTTCGTACTGCACGCCGAGCGCTTTGCCGATATCGTCCACGCGGTCCTGATCGGGCGTCGGGTTGTCACCGCCGGGGGTCTCATCACCGACTGAGTATGCGTCTTCCCAATCCGCGTCCACGTCGCCGGCTGTCAGCTCGGGGCTGACCTCGTTGTGTTCGCGCCGGCTCTCCTGCAGCTCGTGCCGGCCGCTTCGCGCCGCGGACGGACGACGATCCATATCGAGGCTCGATGGAGGACCGGGCAGCGTTTCCTCGACTTCGCGAAGCTGGCGTCGAGCGCGCTCGAGGCCAGGGGCGCGTTTCATGCCGCCGGCCCCTGCTGCCGTTCCGGTGGATCGCTTGGTCGGCATCGGATTCGTGGGACCGCGCACCGAGCGTCCCGTTTCCGGTGTTTGCGCCAGATCGCGCTCCATGCCGGTCCCGCCGACGCGGCGCGAAGCGGAGGCGGCACGCTTCTTCGCGCGTGCCCCGGCACTGCGCAGATCCTGTAGGGAGCGCTTCGTCGGGCGGGCGCTCGCCTGTTTCTTCTTGCCGCGTGTTTTTGCGGCCGCAGATGATCGCGAGGCCGGTCGAGCGGCTTTTTTCCCCGTTTTCCGTCGCGCTTCGGCACTGCTGCGGGCAGACGCCCGACTGCCGGAACCCGCGCGTCTGTTCGACGGGGTCCGCTTCTGCGCCTTACTGGAACCCTTTCTGGAAGAGCCGGCGGCCTTTCGCCGCGACGCTTTCTTCGCCATGGTGCTTGACCCCTGTCTGGTGAGGCGATCCGGAGGGTCACTCCGGCCGCCGTGCGCATTGACTGCAGGCTCCTAAGTGATGTATCTTCTATTGCTTATCGCAATCGAGGCGAAGCAATCCTACAGCCCTCCGGAGCTGAAATCCGGCCAGTACCGATCGAGGAGGACCCGTTTAGCATGGCAACTGACAATTCATCGCTCAACAATCCCAGAGGAGGTGGCGCAGGAACCGCTGATTTGAAGACATCGGGTTTCTCCCAGATGGACGACCAAGTCGATCCCCAGGAATACGCGCGCCTCTTGGACCTTTACGATAACAGCTTCCGCAACATCGCGGAAGGTGAGGTCGTGAAGGGCACCGTCCTGAAAGTCACGCCGTCCGAAGTCATCGTGGATGTCGGGTACAAGTCGGAAGGCATCATCCCCGTCGACGAGTTCGTGGATGAGACGGGACAGATTTCCGTGCAGCCCGGCGATACCGTCGATGTGTTGCTCGAGCGCACCGAAGACCGTGAAGGCTACGTCGTCCTCTCGCGCGAAAAAGCCGAGAAGATGAAGATCTGGGACGAGGTCGAGAAGGCGTACGCCGAGAAGAAGGTCGTGATCGGCCGGGTCATCGAGCGCATCAAGGGCGGGCTCGCCGTCGACATTGGCGTCCGCGCGTTCCTGCCCGGCTCTCAGATCGACGTTCGCCCGGTCCGTAACCTCGACGCGCTGCGCGGCCAGGAGCTGCGGATGCGCGTGATCAAGGTGAACAAGAAGCGCGGCAACATCGTGCTCTCCCGCAAAGTGCTGCTCGAGGAAGAGAACGCCGAGAAGAAGAAGCACACGCTCGACACGCTCGCCGAAGGCAAGGTGCTCCGCGGCGTGGTCAAGAACATCACGGACTACGGCGCGTTCATCGATCTCGGCGGCATCGACGGGCTGCTCCACATTACGGATATGTCGTGGGGCCGCGTGTCGCACCCGTCAGAGCTCTTCAAGGTCAACGACGAGATCGACGTCATCGTGCTCAAGTACGACCCGGCGACCGAGCGCGTGTCGCTCGGCCACAAGCAGCTGATGAACGATCCGTGGTCGAACGTGATCGAACGGTATCCGGTCGGCGCGCGCATGAGCGGCAAAGTAGTCAGCCTCACCGATTACGGCGCATTCGTCGAGCTCGAGCCGGGCGTCGAAGGGCTCATCCACGTCAGCGAGATGTCGTGGAGCAAGCGCGTGAAACACCCGTCGAAGATTCTCAACGTGGGCGACAGCGTCGAAGCCATGGTGCTCGGCGTCGATCCCGGTGCGCGCCGGATCTCACTCGGATTGAAGCAGGTCGAGAGCAACCCGTGGCACGAGCTCTCGGAGAAATATCCCATCGGCACGACCATCACCGGCAAAGTCAGGAACCTGACCGAGTTCGGTGCGTTCGTCGAAGTCGAGGAGGGCATCGACGGCCTGATTCACATCTCCGACATGTCATGGAGCAAGCGCCTCAAGCATCCGTCCGAAGTGCTGAAGAAGGGGGACACGGTCGAGGCGATGGTGCTCAACATCGACGCCGAGAATCAGCGGCTCTCGCTCGGACTCAAGCAGCTGCAGACGGATGTCTGGGATGAGTTCTTCCAGCAGCATCACGTCAGCGACGTGGTGGAAGGCAAGGTCGTCCGGCTGACCAACTTCGGCGCGTTCATCGAGCTCGCGGAGGGCATCGAAGGGCTGATTCACGTCTCCGAGTTCGATGACTCGCAGCATGCCGGCAAGGATGAGAAGCTCGACCTGAAGGTCGGCGACAGCTACCAGATGAAGATCATCAAGCTGATCCCCACGGAGCGGAAGGTCGGCTTGAGCATCCGCGCGCTGAAGAACGACGAGTTCCGCGCGGACTGGGAAGCGTATACCGAGACCACGGGACGGCCTGAAGTGACACTGGGGGATCACTTCAAGCATCAGAACTGAGACGAAGCTCTCAGCTTTCAGCCGTCAGCTATCAGCGCTGACAGCTGAGAGCTGACAGCTGAGAGCCGCTGACAGCTGAGAGCTGACAGCTGAGAGCCAAGAGCGAGCGACCATAAGGGAGCGAGCATATGACCAACGGCAGCATGACGAAGGCGGAGCTCGTCGAGGAAGTGTCGCGCGTGTCGGACCTCACCAAGAAGCATTCCGAGGTCATCGTCGACACCGTGTTCAAGAGCATCATCGACGCGCTGCACCGAGGCGAGAAGATCGAACTGCGCGGCTTTGGGAGCTTCCGTCTGCGTCGTCGTGAACCCCGCAAGGGGCGGAACCCGAAGACCGGCGACAAGGTCGATGTGCCGCCCAAGAAGGTGCCGTACTTCAAGCCCGGGAAAGAGCTCAAGGAGCTGATCAACCGCGAGCCCGAGGCGCCACCGCCGGCGCCCGCTCCGGTCAGCGTCGATCCCGATATCGCCGGCGTGTGAACAATGGACCGGCTCTGGAGCCCCTGGCGGCTTCCCTACATTCTCAGCGGGGGAGACGCCAGGGGCTGTATTTTTTGCGATCCTTCGACAGGCTCAGGACAGGCCCTCTCGACAGGCTCAGGGCAGGCATCCGATCCTGATCAGGCACTCTTCGATCAGTCCTCCCTGATCGTGTTCCGCGGCAGGACCTGCTACATCATCCTCAACCTGTATCCCTACAACAACGGCCACCTCATGGTCGTGCCGAACCGCCACATTCCATCGCTCGCGGCTGCGACTGAAGAGGAATTGTGCGAACTGATCGAGCTGACGCGCCGCTCGGAGGTTGCGCTCACCGAGGCATACAGCCCGCACGGGATCAACATGGGCATCAACCTTGGTAAGCCTGCCGGCGCAGGCGTACTCGATCACGTGCACATGCACGTGGTGCCGCGCTGGTCGGGCGACACGAATTTCATGACGGTTGTGGGTGAAACGCGAGTGTTGCCAGAAGAACTGCCGGACACCGCGGAGAAGCTCAGACCGATCTTCGCGAAGTTGGCGAATTCGTAAACCGACTCACCGGCTCTTTCAAAACCCGTGTCAGGCGCGGTCGTGCCTGTCCGCGGCCAGCCCCACCGGGTGCTCGGACGAAAAGCACAGTAACGGGGGACGTCCTCCGCGCCCGGCCCGGGGTCCCCGGCGCGCGGTTTGTGCGCGCTGGGGTGGGGTGGGGCACCCCGTCCGCGGCCACCCGCTATCGGGTTTTGAAAGCACTTCTGAATAGCGTAATACCCCAGGCTTCGGGATCGTCGGGAGGCGCTGCGTTCCAATCGCCGAACGAGTGCGATCCGTCCGTCTCGTAGCGGACGACGTAAGTGCCGGCGGGAAGCCGGATGACGCCATCGAAGCGGCGGTTTTTCGTCGCGCCGCCGGCATGCTCGGTGACCCGATACGTCATCTCCCAGACGCGCCGGCCGCTTTTCGCATCCTCAATCCAGCCGTAATCAACCATGTCGCCGCCCGATCCTTCGCCGATCGCGTAGATGCGAATGTCGGTGTCCGTGTCGAGCGAAAACGTCTTTCGGACCTGGTCGTCGTCGCGAACCTCGGTGAGCTGGGCGAGGATCGCCGGATCGGCTTTCTCGTCGTACGGTGCCACGGCGGCACGATCGATCGGCCCCTCGGCAGCCAGCACCGTGATTCCCCATCGATGGCCGTCAGGCGGGGCAGCGGCATTCCATTCCTCCGCCGAGTGCGAGTCGTCGGAGATGTAGTGGACGACGTAGCTGCCCTTCTCGAGATGGATCGAGGTGTCGGCGAGGCGGTTCTTTCGATCGCCGCCTGCCGCGTCGGTGGCGTCGTACGTCATGGTCCACACGTGTTTGCGCGACTCCGCGCTGGTGATCCACCCGTAGTCGTACATGCGTCCGTTCCGCCCTTCGCCGAGCGCATAGATACGGATGTCCATCCCTCGCGTGAGCGTGAATCCCTGTTTTCTGGTAGCGCCGTTGCCGATGTTCGTGAGCGCGACGATCGTGGCGTTCTGCGGAACGTGTTCGTACGGGAAGGCCTTGATCGCGTCGCGGGCATCGCGATCCTTGACGGTCAATGTCAGTCCCCACGAGTCAGGATCGTACGGCGGCTGCGCGTTCCATTCCGATGGATCGTGCGAATCATCGGTCGCGTAGAAGGCCGCGTAGCGACCCGCAGGCAGGACGCGTGACGTGTGCACCATGCGATTTTTCGGGGCGCCACCCGCAGGCTGAGAATCGCGCCACGTGAATCGCCAGACCGTCGCGCGAGTGTCGGCGTTGATGATCCATCCGAAGTCGAACTCGCCGTCCTCTCGAGCTTCTCCTTCCACAGAAATCTGAACGTCGGTTGGCTTCGAGAGGACGAAGCCGGCTTCTGTGAACTGCTCGCGCGACAGGGCAGGAAGCGAGACAATCGCCGAGCCCGCCGCGAGTCCGCGCAAGCGATCGAGTTCGGCGGGCGCGAGGATCTGGCCACTGCCGCTGACGATCAGTTTGAAGTTCTCCACGGGCTGGTCACCAAACCAGTGCCACTTGCGGTCAGCTTTCGTTTTCGCCCCGTCGTCCGTCCAGTATTCTCCATCAGGAAAAGAGGCGTAATAGGCGGTATAGGACCCGGCTGGAAGGTGGACGCTGCCCTTGAACTCGCGCACCCCGCGGGCGCCATGCGTGGTCGCGGCCTCGCTGAGTACCCAGACGGGGTTGCGGGACCGGAGGTCGAGGATCCAGGCGTTCCCGGTCCACGGCGGGACTGCCTTGCCATCGCGTTCCCACATCGAGCCCATCCAGCTGGTCTTGCCAGCTTTGTCCGTAGATTCCGCGCCGACTGCCTCAATCTGGACGTCCTGCGGGGAGGCGAGCGTAAAGGACTGAGATTTCACCTGGCGAGGGCCAAAGTCGTCGAGATGCACGAGTGTGGACTGGGCTGCCGCCGGGCTCGGTGCCATGAAAATTACCCAGGCCAGAACCGCAGCCCACAGCGCCCCGACACCCTCGAGCTTACATGCCACCTATATCCTCCGGTTCCGGCTGGTTGGGATGAATGGCGTTAGTCCCCGGCAATACGTTTAGGACGGACGGTGGGCCGAATTGGTTCATGCGAATGGCGAATGTTGAATGCTGACTGTTGAATTGGCGACCAGCCATTAGAATCAAGATTCCATGAATCTGGACCTTACCGATGCGCAGCGCGATTATCAGCAGCGTATCACTCAATTCGCACGTGGGAGGGTGGCGCCCGAGGCGGCACTGATCGATGAACGTGGGGCCTTTCCACGCGCACTGGTTGCTGAAATGGCGTCGCTCGGAATCATGGGCGTGACAATTCCGCGTGAATGGGGCGGCGCTGGACTCGACTACGTCAGCTACGCCTTGGCCGTGGAGGCCATCTCGTCGGTGAGTGCGGTCCTTGCGGTCATCGCCGCGGTCAATAACTCGCTCGTGGCGGAGCCTCTGGCCGAGTTCGGAACCGCGGTCCAGAAAGAGACCTGGCTGCGGCGGCTTGCAACAGGCGAATCGCTCGGCGCGTTTGCGCTGTCTGAAGAACACGCCGGTTCGGACGCGGCGAACCAGCAGGCGACGGCGCGGCTCGACGAGCGCGGTTACGTCATCAACGGTCGAAAGGTCTGGGTCGCGAACGCCGAAGCTGCCGATCTTCTCGTTGTCTTTGCCTCCACCCAGCCGGGCATTCGAGGACGCGGTGTGAGTGCGTTTGTCGCGCCGATGAACACGCCAGGGATCAAGCGTGTCGCGGCGGCGGACTCCCTCGGCGTCCGGGGTCTCGGCTGCATGGACCTCGAGCTGACGAACGTCCGTGTCGAATCGGATTCGCTCCTCGGCGACCCGGGTGATGGTTTTCGCATCGCAATGTGGGCGCTGGACGGGGGGCGCGTCGCGATCGCGGCCCAGGCCCTGGGCGTTGGAACGGCAGCGCTGCAGGAGGCGCTGAACCACGCGAAGTCGCGCGAAGCGTTCGGCCAGCCGATCGGAAACTATCAGGCGATCCAGTGGATGCTGGCCGACATGGCGACGGAGCTCGATGCGGCCCGGATGCTGACGCTGAAAGCTGCCGACGCCCGTCAGCGCGGGGAGCGCCCAACCCTCGAGGCATCGATGGCGAAGCTGTTTGCGTCAGAAGCCGCGCACCGTGCCGCCGATAAGGCGATGCAGATTCTGGCGTCGAGCGGGTACCGCCGAGGATCGGTGGTCGAACGGTTATTCCGCGACGTCCGCGCCACCGAGATTTATCAGGGCACCTCCGAGGTACAGCGGATGGTGATCTCCGAAGCCATCCTGGCATAACGGTGAAATGCTGAATGCTGAATGCTGAATGCTGAATGCTGAATGATGAATGCGAATGATGATGAATGTGGATCATTCATTCAACATTCAGCATTCAACATTCAGCATTCAGTGAAGCTGGACCTCGCCGATCTGAAGCCCGAGCGTCCGGCCGTCGCGGGAACCGGCGATGATCGCCGCTGGACGCCACGCGTGGTCGATCGCGATCACGACGCGATGCATTCGTGACAAACCGGAGAATTTGCCGGGTCGCATGGCGGTGTTCGAGATGCGCCAAGTCGACGTGTCGAAGATCATGTCGTCGACGAGGTGGCCGTCCGATGTGATTCGCACGTGCGCGGGTTCGCGAAACGCTTCGATGGCGTGGCGCAGTGGAATAGTCACGGTGCGCGTGCCGGCGGCGATCAGCATCTCCACACGTGGGCCTGCCATCCACTGGTAGCGGACGCCGTCCGGCGATGTCTCGGGTCCGTGGGTTCCAAACGTCACGAGATCGAGCGCAAGCGAGGGATCGGATGGCAACGTGCGATCTGCGCCGGGCATCCGTTTGCGTGCCAGGTACTCGCGCAGATCGACCGGCACCGCCGCCCAGCCGCGCACCATCTCATCGTGTGCGAGCACGATCGGGCCATACGGTTCAAAGTCCCGGGCCACGTCACGCGCGACCGCTGCCAGGCAGACGATGCCGAGCCCGCACCCGATCGCGACGCCGTATCGGACCGCGGGAACCCGCAACGCGGACAGCACTCCAACCGACGCACCGGCAATAAGAGAGCACGGCCCCGAGAGCGACGAGGTGCATCTGCTCGGCTTTCGTGATGAAGATGAACGGCAGATTGAAAAGCAGCGTAATCGCAATCCCGCAGGTGAGCGTCACACGCGGGCCCTTCGGCAGTCGCCGCCAGAGGGCAAGCGCCGCCAGCGGCACCACACTGACGAACCAGCTGGCGGCGGGTTGCCATCGTCGATCGGCCGGAACGAGCCGCAGCAGGCCGTTGAGTCCGTGCACGTAGTTGTGCCAGGCGATGCTCGTGGACGGCCGTCTCTCGCTGAGCGCGCTGGCGAGCGCCCACCCGCGGATGCCGACGAGCAGAAGAATCAGAATCGCCGCGGCGACGACGAACGCTGCTGGAACGTTCGACCGATAGTCGTCGCCAACCAGGCGGCGAATCGCCTCGAGCACGAGGATGGCCGGCAGCAGCATGATGCCGTCCTCCTTGATCAGAAAGGCCACCACCGCGAATCCGAGGAGAGGCAACCACCAGCGAAAACCGCGATGTCGCACCGCGTCCCACCAGATCAGCGCGCTCAACACGACGATGGATTCGATGAGGTGCATCTGATTGGTGACCCAGGCCACGAGCGAGTACGGCATCGCAGGGTGCGCGGCGTAGACGATCGTTGTGAGCACGCCGGCGAGCGACGACGCGGTCAGGCGGAAGGCGAACCAGCCGGCCAGCGCTGCCGCAATCGAGAAGAGCGACAGCGACAACACGTGGTGCGCCGTGGCGTTGATGCCGAGTGCTTCGAATCGCGCTCCGTAGAAGGCGATCGTCAGCGGCCGGTAGTAGGGACGCTCGATGCCGGCCGGGTCCCACGGGCCATGAAACGCGGCCACGACCTCGGCGCGCGAATACGGACGCACGAAGTGGTAATCGTCGTAATCGAAACCGTACAACAGTGTGGAGCCGTGCAGCAGGATCGCGGAGCCCGAGGCGACGAGGAGGAGAACCAGCGCGAGACCGAATTGGCGCACCGGCGGCGTCCTGCAGATCCTCTATCCGAGGATCTGCTTGGCGATGGTCTGCAGCTGCAGGTTGGATGTGCCCTCGTAGATTTGACCGATCTTCGCGTCGCGGTAGAGCTTTTCGACCGGGTATTCCTTGACGAAGCCGTTTCCGCCGAACAGGTTCACGGCGAGCGACGCCACGCGTTCGGCGACTTCGGACGACAGGATTTTACAGATCGCGGCTTCGGTCAAGAAAGGCCGGCCAGCCTCGCGCAGGCGGGCCGCATTGTAGACAGCGAGCGTGGCGGCCTCCACGTCGACCGCTGCGCGGGCGAGCTGATGTTGAACCGCCTGAAACTCCGCAATCGTTTTGCCGAACTGCTTTCGCTCCTTCGTGTACGAAATCGCATGCTGGAGCGCCCCTTTCGCGAGGCCGATCATCTGGGCGCCGATCCCGATGCGTCCTTCGTTGAGCGTCTCGATCGCGGTCTTGTATCCCTTGCCGATCTCGCCGAGCACGTTCTCTCGCGAGACTCGGCAGTCCTCGAGGATGAGCTCGCACGTGCTGCTCGCACGAATGCCCAGCTTGTCCTCTTTCTTGCCTACCGTGAATCCAGCAAAGCCGCGCTCGACCAGGAACGCCGTGATCCCTCGATACCCCGCCCCGGGATCGACTGTCGCGAAGACAATGAAGAGGTCGGCCTCGTTGCCATTCGTAATCCAGAGCTTCCGACCGTTGAGGATGAACGCGTTGCCGTCCGCCCGTGCGGATGTAGTCAACGCGAAGGCGTCGCTGCCGGAACCCGCCTCCGACAGTGCGTAGGCGCCGACAGTGCTCGAGGCGAGCCGCGGGAGGTATCGCCGCTTGACCTCCTCGCTGCCCCAGCGGAGCAGGGCGTTGATGACCAGGGTGTTCTGCACGTCGACGAGGACGCCAACCGATGGGTCGACCCTGGAGAGCTCCTCGACCGCCAGCACGGCATGGAAGAACGTGCCGCCCGAGCCGCCATAGCTCTCCGGAATTTCGATACCCATGACGCCGAGGTCGAACAGGCGGTCGAGGAGCGCGCGCGGTATTTTCGCGTGCTCGTCCATTTCGCGCACGAGCGGTCGGACCTGCGCCTCGGCAAACTCCCGGACGCTGTCACGCAGAATCGCCTCGTCCTCGGCCAGAACGGTTAGGGGATGTGCACGCTCGGCGGTGTCTTCGGTCACGGTCTCTCCTGGAAGGCTGGCGTTGGGGCCGATCGCCAATGTTATCATTGGGCGACGAGCCCGCGCGTCTTGAAGCCGCCTGCCTGAGGCCGGAGTCTAAAGCGTTATGAATACCTCTGCGCGCGCACTATCTGCCGTTCTCGGTTTCACCATTCTGGGTGCTGTTGTGGTTGTGCAGGGCGTTGGCGCCGGAGCGGGTGCGCAGCAGCCCGCGACCCAGTCACCCCCCGCCACATCCCCTCCGCCTGCCCAGCAGCCTGCGGATCAACAGCAGCCGCCACCGACTACTTTCCGCAGAGGCATCAACTACGTCAGCGTCGACGTCATCGTCAGCGACAAGGACGGCAAGCCCGTTCTCGATCTGACCCAGAACGACTTCGCCGTGGCCGAAGACGGCAAGCCACAGACCATCGACAATTTCTCGATCGTGAAAATTGACGCGCTCGAGACGATGGAGAACGGACCGCCGCGCCCCATTCGCGACGATCTGGACGAAGAACGAGAAGCGGCCAAGCCCGAGGTGCGGTTGTTCCTGATCCTGCTGGATGACTACCACGTTCAGCGCGGGAACGATCTCTCGGTCAAGAAGCCACTGATCGAGTTCCTGCAGAACCAGCTCGCGCCCGCCGACATGGTCGGCGATCATGTATCCGCTCACGCCGGTCACCGACCTCCGGTTCAGCCGCAACCGAGACGCCGCGATCGGGGCAATCGAGCATTTCGAGGGACGCAAGTTCAACTACCAGCCGCGCAATCAGTTCGAGGAGAAGTACGCGATGTATCCGGCGCAGGTCGTCGAGCGAGTGCGTAACCAGGTCGACAATGGACGCCCTCAAAGCGGCGGCGATGCGGATGGGGGCGCTGCGCGAGGGGCGGAAATCGGTCATTTTCGTCAGCGAGGGGTTCACGGGCATTCTCCGCGCCCAGATGTCGGATCCGGTGGCATCGATGCCCGGCTACAACAACCCGTACCGCGGATCCAGCAACACGCCGCAACCGACGACCCGGGAACAGCAGCTCAATGATTCCGACATGCTGTACGACATGCAGCAGGTGTTTGCTGCGATGACCCGCGAGAACACGTCAATCTATCCGGTCGATCCTCGAGGGCTCGCGGTGTTCGAGTATGGCGTGGAGCAGGCCGTCACGATTACGCAAGACGCGACCAGCCTGCGCCAGACTCAGGACACGCTGCACGTGCTCGCGTCGAATACCGACGGGCGCGCCATTATCAACCGCAACGATCTTGCGGCGGGGATGAAGCAGATCATTCGCGACGCCAGCGGCTACTACCTCCTTGGCTACACCTCGTCGCAGGCGCCGACCGACGGTAAGTTTCACAACATCAAGGTCAACGTGAAGCGCAAGGGGGTTGAAATCCGCGCCCGCAAAGGCTACTGGGCTTATACGGTCGACGACGTCGCACGCGCCAACGCGGCGAGCAGCAAGAACGAGGCGCCCTCCGCAGTCGCCTCGGCACTCAACGATCTGCGACGCCCGCCCGCGACAGGGCCGCGCACTTCTGGATCGGCACAACGCGCGGCGACAAGGGTCTCACGCACGTCACTTTTTCATGGGAGCCTGCCCCGCTCAGTTCCAGGCCAGCGGCCCGAGGATCCGCCGTGGAGGGTGGCCTTGACCGCCATTGCGCCAGACGGCCGGCCGGTCTTTCGAGGCAAGGTTCCGGAAGACGTTGGCGCACCGCCACCGCCTGGAGGGGGCAAGGGAGGCGCCGTCTCGTTCGACGTGCCGCCCGGGCAGCTCGAGCTGAAGATGGTCGTCGAAGGCACTCGCGGTCAGGTCATCGATACCGTCGGACGACAGGTCACCGTGCCGGACTTCACGAACGTGACCATGTCGCTCGGCACGCCGCGACTATTCCGCGTGCGCACGATTCCCGAGCTTCAAGCGATAAAGAACAATCGCGATGCGGTGCCGACGACGGAGCGTGAGTTCAGCCGCACCGATCGCCTGTACCTCCGGGTCGACGCGTACGCGCCGGGCGGAGTCACTCCGCCGGTCGACCGCGCGACTCCTCAATCGGACCGGACAGTCGATGTCCGATCTCACCGTGCAGCAGGGCCCGGGGCGTCCGGCGGAAATCGAGCTGCCCTTGTCCCCACTGGCCGCCGGCGACTACCTGATCGAACTGAACGCTCGCAGCGAAGGGGGGAGCACGGCACAGGAGCTTGTCGCCTTCAGGGTAGGACGCTGACGCTGACAGATTGCGGATTGCGGATTGATGATTGCGGATTTTCTGATTGTCGATTGGAGATTGAGATTGTGGACTGCGGATTGAGATTTGCGATTGAGACTGCGGATTTGGTGACAAATCACCAATCTTCAATCTCAATCAGCAATCCGCAATCCAAATCAGCAATCCGCAATCTCAATCGCCAATCCGCAATCAGAAAATCCGCAATCATCAATCCGCAATCCGCAGTCGACTGCTATGCGTACATGCCTCTCATCTTCGTCACGGTGGCAACGCGGTTGATGGCGACGATGTAGGCGGCGGTGCGCAGGTCGGTCTTGTACTTCATCGAGGTCTTCGAGTACGTCCTCGAACGCCTCGACCATTTCGTCCTCGAGCCGCTTGTTGACCTCGTCCTCCTGCCAGAAATAGCCGTGGCGATCCTGGACCCACTCGAAATATGACGTCGTCACGCCGCCGGCATTCGCGAGGATGTCGGGAATGACGAAGACCCCGCGCTCGTGCAGGTGCTTGTGCGCGTCCGGGGTGGTCGGACCGTTGGCACCCTCGGCAACCACGCGCGCACGGATGGAGGGGGCATTGTCCATCGTGATCTGGTTTTCGAGCGCGGCGGGAACCAGGACCTCGACGTCGAGCGCGAAGAGCTGATCGTTTTCGAGCGGCTCGCCGCCGGGGAATCCATCGATCGTCTTGTGCTGCTTCGCGTAGTCGAGCATCTTCGTGATGTCGAGGCCGTCGGCATTGTAGACGCCGCCCTTCCAGTCGGTCACCGCGACGATTTTCGCGCCGATGCGCGACAGCAGATCGGCCGACACCGATCCAACGTTGCCGAATCCCTGGACGGCGACGCGCGCGCCCTTGATGTCGAATCCCAGGTGTTTGGCGGCTTCGCGCGTCACGATCATCACGCCGCGTCCGGTCGCCTCGCGGCGGCCGAGCGACCCGCCCATCTCGATGGGCTTGCCCGTCACGACCGCAGTCGACGTATGGCCGACGTGCATGCTGTAGGTGTCCATCACCCACGCCATGATTTGATCGTTCGTGTTGACGTCAGGCGCCGGCACATCTTTCTCCGGCCCGATCGCGTCGATGATCTCCGCCACGTATCGCCTGGTGAGCGCCTCGAGCTCGCGTCGCGACATCCGCGTGGGATCGCAGATGACGCCTCCCTTGCCGCCGCCGAAGGGCACGTGCGCCACGGCGCACTTCCATGTCATCCACGCAGCGAGCGCCGTCACCTCGTCGAGCGTCACGTCGGGGTGGTATCGGATACCGCCCTTTGCCGGCCCGAGCGTGATGTTGTATTGCACTCGATAGCCGGTGAAGACCTCGATTTCCCCGTTGTCCATCTGAATCGGGCACGACACCGTGATTTGCCGCTTCGGGTGCGTGAGAATCTTCCAGATCCCGGGATCGAGGCCCAACAGCCGCGCCGCTCCATCGAACTCCTGGAGCATCGCATTGAAGATATTGCCGCCTGCTTCCATGTGACTCCTGTACCGCCTTCAGGGTTTGTCATCCCGCTCGGCCACCCGATCCGGAACCCAAGCAGGTCAAGCTACTGTGGGCCCTGCGCCAAGTCAAGGCGATGACTATCTGACTATGTTGTCGTTTAAAGTACTTCAATGGCATATCAAAAACGTCAATAAGTGCACAAAAATGAACAAACCACACACTCGAGCTAGTTTCGACGATAGACGATAAGTGCTTTAAATTCAAGTATTTGACATTTATTGCAGGGCTGGCCTCCGGGTTGCTCCCTTCCCGTCGTGCCGGGAGGCCTTATGCGTTTATCCAGCCGGACAGTCATGCTGTCCTTTCTGATCATGATTCTGGGGACGGACCTCGCGTACGCCCAGAAGAAGCAATCCGAGCCGCTGGTGACCACCTCGAATCAGGTCATCATCCTCAGCACGGCCGTCGACCGGGTGAACCAAACCCTGACGGTGCAGGGGATTGGCTTTGGCGCCCAGGCGCCGCAGGTCTGGTGCGAGACGTTTGGGATGACAGTCATCAGCGCGACCGATTCGCAGCTGGTGGTATTCCTGCCCGCCGGGATTCCTGATGGGACCCACCTGCTGACCGTTGTCCGTGGACCAAGCGCGCAGGACCGCGCAACGTTCAACATGACGGTTGGCACTGCAGGTCAGGGAACAGCGGGACCTGCCGGTCCCGCAGGGCCTGCGGGGCCGCAGGGACCCGCCGGTCCCGCGGGACCTGCCGGGCCGCAGGGACCTGCTGGGCCCGCCGGTCCGAAGGGTGATACGGGCGCGACGGGCGCGACCGGCGCCACGGGCGCGACCGGTGCCGCTGGCCCCAAAGGGGACACGGGCGCCGTGGGACCTAAGGGGGACACAGGAGCTGTGGGCCCTAAAGGCGACACGGGGCCCGTGGGGCCAGCGGGACCGCAGGGTGAAGCAGGATCTGCCGGACCAGTTGGACCTGCAGGACCGAAAGGGGATACCGGCGCCACTGGACCTCAAGGTGAGCCCGGACCGGCCGGACCAGCAGGGCCGACTGGATTGACGGGGCCCGCCGGTGCCCGAGGGACCCCAAGGCCCCGCCGGGCCTGTAGGGCCGAAGGGTGACACCGGTTCGGTCGGACCGCAAGGCGAGATGGGCGTCGCGGGTCCACAGGGACCCGGGTGCCAGCGGGTGCCCACGGGTGCCACGGGTGCCACGGGTGCCACGGGTGCCATGGGTGCCACGGGTGCCACGGGTGCCACGGGTGCCAGCACGGTCCGCAGGGGCCCCCGGGGCTCAGTGGCCAGCAGGTCGCATCGACGGCGCTGCTGACATTGACCTTGGCGGCGGATCAGTCATACACGGTGGATTTGGCGTGCCCGACAGGAAAGAGGGTGCTCGGGGGCGGGTACGAGACGAACGCCAATGCGGTACTTAACGCGATAGCGTCGTTTCCTCCGACGCAGAGTTCATGGCGAGTTACCATTCGACTCAGTCAGGCTACGGCCGCGACATTTACGTTCCGCGTCTACGCCGTGTGCGCGTTCTCGAATTGATCTGATCGATCGGCGGCGAGCAGTGCTGTTCGCCGCCGGTCGATTCCAGCTCCCCAGCTTCCAGCTCCCAGCTTCCGGTTCCCAGCTTCCGGCTCCGGAGCTTCCGGCTCCCAGCTCCTCAGCCAGCCTTCGCTCACGCGCGCTTATGCCGAAGCGTGAGCTTCGGCTCGGCAAGCCACGCGAAGGGTGTCGCGCCGAAGCCGCGCAGCGGCGGAGGCGGACGCCGCGAGCCAGCGAGCCGCGAGCCGCGGGTCGCCGGTAGCCTATAATCTATGCACGATGAAGGGCGCTGCGTCGGCGACGGCCAAAGAGCGATGGGTGCGCGATGTGCTCGAGCCGGCGCTTCGGAAGTCGCCTGAGCGCGACGTGCCGTTCACGACCATCTCCGGACGGCCCATCGATCGCCTCTATACCCCTGATGACCTCCAGCGTTTCGATTACCAGCGCGATCTGAACGCCCCTGGGGAATTTCCGTATACGCGTGGCATTCATCCCTCCGGGTACCGCGGCAAGCTCTGGACGATGCGGCAATTTGCCGGGTTCGGGACGCCGGAGGAGACGAACGAGCGCTACAGGACGCTGCTCGCCGCTGGCGGTACGGGATTGAGCGTCGCGTTCGATCTCCCCACCCTGATGGGCCGCGATCCCGATCATCCGCTGTCGCTGGGCGAGGTCGGTAAGTGTGGCGTCAGCATCGTGTCGCTGGCCGACATGGAGCGACTGTTCGACGGAATCTCGCTGGCCGACATCACGACGTCGATGACGATCAATTCGCCGGCGCCGATGATCTTCGCGATGTATCTGGTCGTCGCGGAGAAACAGGGGGCCGACTGGCGGAAGTTGTCGGGCACGATTCAGAACGACATCCTCAAGGAGTTCATCGCACAGAAGGATGTACATCTACCCGCCGCGCGAATCGATGCGCCTCATCACCGACGTGTTCGCCTTCTGCTCGAATGAGGTGCCGAAGTGGAATACCGTGTCGGTAAGCGGGTACCACATCCGCGAAGCGGGCTCTACGGCGCTGCAGGAACTGGCGTTCACGCTCAGGGACGGCATCGAGTACATCCAGTACGGCGTAGATGCCGGGCTCGAGGTCGACGATTTCGCGCCGCGCATCTCGTTTTTCTTCAATTCCCACAGCGACTTCTTCGAGGAGATCGCGAAGTTCCGCGCCGCGCGTAAGCTGTGGGCCGAGGTGATGCGCGAGCGCTTCGGCGCGAAGGACGAGCGATCGTGGAAGCTGCGCTTCCACACCCAGACCGCCGGCGTCTCGTTGACCGCCCAGCAGCCCTACAACAATGTCGTCCGCACCGCGCTGCAGGCACTCGCGGCGGTGCTCGGAGGAACCAACTCGCTGCACACGAATTCGCTCGACGAAGCGCTCGCGCTGCCGACCGCCGCCGCCGCGACCCTGGCGCTCCGGACGCAGCAGATCATCGCCCACGAGAGCGGCGTTGCGAATACCGTCGATCCGCTCGGCGGATCCTGGTGTGTGGAGCGGCTCACGCTCGACATGGAGCGCGAGGCGAAAGAGTACTTTGCGACGATCGATAGATTGGGCGGCATGGTTGAAGCGATCGAACAAGGCTTTCCGCAGCGCGAAATTGCCGATGCCTCGTACAAGTTCCAGCAGGCAGTCGAGCGGCGCGAAAAGGTGATCGTCGGTGTCAACGAGTACGTCCAGGAAGACGACGCAGCCGTGCAAACGCTCTACATCGATGAGACCACGGCCGGCAAGCAACTGGCCCGGCTCGAAGAGCTGAAGCGGACGCGTGATGGCGACGCCGTTCAACGCGCGCTCGAGGCACTGCGTGCAGCGGCGCGCGGCACCGGCAACACGATGTACCCCTTGCTCGATTGCGCCCGCGCATACGCCACCGTCGGCGAGATGTGCGACGCACTCCGCGACGTGTGGGGGGAGTACGAGGAAGTGCCGCTGATCTAGCTGTCAGCTCTCAGCTCTCAGCTGTCAGCTTTCAGCTGTCAGTTAAGGGCTCGCAGCTGATAGCTGACGGCTGATAGCTGACAGCTGATCAGAATGAAGAAGATCCGCGTCGTCATCGCAAAGCCCGGTCTCGACGGTCATGACCGTGGGGCGAAGGTGATCGCGCGTGCGCTGCGCGATGCGGGCATGGAAGTCATCTACACGGGGCTGCGCCAGTCACCCGAGCAGATCGTCGCGGCCGCGCTGCAGGAGGACGCCGATGCGATCGGCTTGTCCATTCTGTCGGGCGCGCACATGCACATCTGTCCGCGTGTGATGGAGCTTCTGAAGGAAAAGGGGTTGGACGACGTGCTGGTGGTGGTCGGCGGCATCATTCCCGACGTGGATATTCCCAAGCTTCGTGAAGCCGGAATCAAGGGCATTTTTCTGCCGGGAAGTCCGATGCAGGACATCATCACCTTCATCACTGAAAACGTCAGGCCTCGAGTGGAGCAGGTCTGATGCCGCACAAGCTGCTGCTCGCGGACGACAGCGTGACCATCCAGCGCGTCATCGAACTGACGTTCGCCGACGAGGATGTGCAGGTGCTGGCGGTCGGTGATGGCAAGAAAGCGATCGACAGCATTCAGGCCGATCGTCCGGACATCGTGCTCGCCGACATCGGCATGCCAGAACGTGACGGGTACGAGGTCGCTGAATTCATCAAGGGGAATCCGCAGTTTGCGAGTATTCCCGTCCTGCTCCTGACCGGAGCATTCGAGCCGATCGATGAAACTCGCGCGCGCGCCGTCGGATGCGACGGTGTGCTCGTCAAGCCTTTCGAGCCTCAAATGGTCATCAACCGCGTGAAAGATCTGCTGGCCGGTCGTCGTCCTGGCGGGTTATGGGGTGCAAAGCCGGCGGCACCGCCGATTCGAGAAGCTCCGCGCCCACCCGCTGCAAACGATGTGAGCGCTGAACCTGCGGCATCCGATCAGGGCGCATCGACGTCAGCCTCGCTCGAAGACTACTTCGATCGGCTCGATGCGGCGTTCGCAAGTGTTGAGGCCGCCACGGAGGCCCGGTCGGCGCCGGCAGGCGCCGCCTCCGGTGCTGCGCCGTCGCGTTCGGCTGCCGGATCTGTTCCATCCGGGTTGCAACCGATGACCGGGTCCGGCCTGGCCGCAGACGACCTCGCCGGATGGGATCCGGATCTGACCGGCGATCCTGAGAGAGAAGTTCACGCCACGCCGATGACGCTGGACGCTCAGCCGGCGGTGCCGACTCCCGCGACACCAGCGCCGCCTGTTGCGCCTGCTTTGGTATCGCCGGCGCCACCCGCTTCCGCGTTTGCTCCGGTCGTTCCGGCGCCCCAACCGGCCGCGGCATCGGTTCCGTTGACAACGGTGCAGGCACCAATCGAGACGGTGCCGTCTCCCGTTCCCGCGCCCGTGGCGCAGACCGCGGCGAGTGTGGCGCCAGCCGCGGCCGTCGTGACGATGCCTTCGCTCGCCGACGCATTCGCGACGCTGCTCTCGGTCGAGCAAGGACGTCCTGTGTCGCCGTCAACGTCGGGTCCGTCGACCGTTTCCGACGAGACCGTCGAAGAGATTGTGCGGCGGGTGATTGCGCGCATGACGGATCAGGCCGTACGCGAGACCGTCGTCGATGTCGCCGAGCGGCTCGTTCGGGAAGAGATTGAACAGATCAAACAACTAAGACCGCGATAAGTCGCCTCCTATGCCTGCTGGTTTCGACCTGAACCACCCTGTGTCTGTTCCCGAAAAACCGGCGCTCGAAGGGCTCGAGCAGAAATGGATGGCGCGGTGGGATGCGGATGCCGTCTATCGCTTCGACCGCCGGCGGCCGCGGGCCGAGGTGTTCTCGATCGATACGCCCCCGCCGACCGTCAGCGGCTCGCTCCATGTCGGCCACGTCTTTTCTTATACCCACACCGATGTGATCGCGCGCTTTCAGCGTATGCGAGGCAAAGCGGTGTTCTATCCGATGGGGTGGGACGACAACGGTCTGCCGACCGAGCGCCGCGTGCAGAACTATTTCGGCGTGCGCTGCGACCCGTCGCTTCCGTACGACGCGTCGTTTGCGCCGCCGGACAAGCCCGGGAAGCACGCCATACCCGTCTCGAGACCGAACTTCATCGAGCTGTGCGCCCGGCTCACCGCTGAGGACGAGAAGGCCTTCGAGCATCTTTGGCGATATCTCGGGCTCTCGGTCGACTGGTCGATGACGTACGCGACCATCGACCGTCGTGCGCAGCGGATTTCCCAATTGTCTTTTCTGCGTCTGCTCCGTCGCGGTGTCGCGTACCAGCTCGAGGCGCCCACACTGTGGGACGTGGACTTCCGAACCGCAGTCGCGCAGGCGGAGCTCGAGGATCGCGAGCAGCCAGGCGCATACCATCGCATCCGGTTCGGTATCGCGGATCGCGAGACCTTCGTGACGATCGATACGACACGTCCCGAGTTGATCCCCGCGTGTGTTGCGCTGGTGGCGCATCCTGACGACGAGCGGTACAAGCCGCTCTTCGGAACCGATGTTGTGACGCCGCTCTTCGGCGTCCGGGTGCCGGTTCGGCCGCACGCGCTGGCGGATCCGGAGAAGGGCACCGGCGTCGCGATGATCTGCACGTTCGGCGACATCACCGACGTGACCTGGTGGCGTGAACTGAACCTGCCGGTGCGCGCGATCATTCAGGCGAATGGAGCATTCAAGCCCGTGACCTGGGGCGATCGCGGCTGGGAATCCACCGACGCCGCGCGGGCGCAGGCGCATTACGATCAGCTCAGGGGTTTGTCGGCGGTAAAGGCCCGCGCGCGCGTGGTCGAGCAATTGAAGGAGTCGGGCGATCTGCTCGGGGAACCGCGGCCCATCACGCACGCGGTGAAATTCTACGAAAAAGGCGATCGTCCGCTCGAGATCGTGACGAGCCGGCAGTGGTTCATCAAGACGATGGACTTCCGCGAGGCCTTGCTGACGCTGGGGCGGCAGCTGCGGTGGCACCCGCCGTACATGCAGACTCGTTACGAGAACTGGATTACTGGCCTCGCGGGTGACTGGTGCATCAGCCGCCAGCGGTTTTTTGGGGTCCCGTTCCCAGTCTGGTACAAGGTTCTCGCCGACGGATCGATCGATTACGAGGCGCGCTTGCTGCCGGCGGACGACCGGCTGCCTGTGGATCCGTCCACGGATGTCCCCGACGGGTACACGGACGATCAGCGCAACGCGCCGGGAGGGTTCTCTGGCGACACGGACGTGATGGACACGTGGGCCACCTCGTCGCTGACGCCCCAGATTGTGTCGCGCTGGGAGGAGGACTCTGACCTCTTCGCTCGCGTGTTCCCCATGGACGTCCGTCCGCAGGCGCACGACATCATTCGTACCTGGCTCTTCGACACGATTTTGAGGTCGTGTTTCGAATTCGAATCGCTGCCATGGAAACATGCCGCGATCTCCGGCTGGGTTCTCGATCCCGATCGCAAGAAGATGTCGAAGTCGAAGGGGAACGTCGTCACGCCGATGGCATTGCTCGAGGAACATGGCTCGGACGGCGTCCGCTATTGGGCTGCGAGCGGCAGGTCAGGAGCCGACACGGCATTCGATCCCGGCCAGATGAAAGTTGGCCGGCGGCTGGCGATCAAGCTGCTGAATGCTTCGCGCTTCGTTCTGGCGAAACCCGAGCCGAATGGCCCGGTGACGGTGTCGGTCGATCGCGGCCTCCTCACGATGCTTGCCCGAATCGTGCGCGATTCGACCGACTGATCTCGAGGACTTCAACTACACGCGTGTCCTCGAGCGTGGCGGAGACGTTCTTCTGGTTCTTCTGCGACGACTATCTCGAGCTCGTCAAAGGGCGCCGATACGGCGATCAGGGTATGCCGCTCGCGGCCTCGGCGAACGGTGCGCTCCTGAGCGCCCTTTCGGCCATGCTCCGGCTGTTTGCGCCGTTCCTGCCGTTCGTCACCGAGGAAGTATGGTCGTGGTGGCGTGAGGGTTCGATTCATCGCGCTGAATGGCCGTCCGCCGACGAAGTTCTCGCTGTGGCTGGCGGGGAGGATGCGCGCGGCGTCGAGGCGCTGGAGTTTGCCGCGGCGGTGCTCGGCGCGATTCGCAAGAAGAAGTCGGAAGAGCAGCGGCCGCTCAAAACGCCCGTGGCGCGTGCGATTGTCCACGGTCCCCCGGCGCTGCTCTCGCTGCTGCCCGAGGTCGAGCACGACCTGCGCGCGTCGGGGTTGATTCGGCAGCTCGAAACGTCCGCCGCCGAGGCGCTGCACGTGCATGTCGAGCTGGAGCCACCGGAACCGACAATACAGGAGCGGCCCCAATGAGGTCGGTACCGTTCGCGCCGCTCGAGCCGGCGCTCTATCGCGAAGCCGTCCGACGGGCGCTGGCCGAGGACTTGGGATGGGGAGACGTCACCACCGAAGCGACTGTCGATTCGTCGCTGCGCGCCCGAGGCGTCATTCTCGCGAAGTGTGACTGCGTGATCGCCGGCCTCGACATCGCGGCAGAAGCATTCTGTCAGCTCGATCCCGCCGCGGTCTTCACCAAGAATGTCGAGGACGGTCAACGATGCACGCCAGGAACCTCCGTCGCGGTCGTTCGCGGCTCCGCGGCCTCGATGCTGACGGCCGAGCGCACAGCTCTGAATTTTCTGCAGCGACTCTCGGGCATCGCCTCCGTGACCCGGCGGTACGTGGACGCGACCGGCGGCAGGCATCACCATCCTTGACACGCGCAAGACGACCCCGACGCTCCGCGCTCTCGAAAAGTATGCCGTCCGCGCCGGCGGCGGCACCAACCATCGCGCTGGCCTCGACGATGGGATTCTGATCAAGGACAATCACATTCGGCTCGGCGGCGGCGTCGCGGAGGTCGTGCGGAAGATGAAGGCCGCGCATCTCGAAATGCCGATCGAGATCGAAGCGCAGAGTCTCGACCAGGTGGACGAGGCGCTTGCCGCGGGCGTCGACATCATCCTGCGTCGACAACCTGCCGCTCGAGGAGATTCGCGCTGCCGTTCGCCGGATCGCGGGCCGCGCGAAGGTCGAGTTGTCCGGCGGCGTCACGCTCGATCGCATCGCCGAGCTCGCGCGCACCGGCGCGGACTACGTCTCGGTCGGCGCGCTGACGCATTCAGCGCCGGCGGTCGACTTGAGCTTCGAGCTCGAACCCGATGCCTCACCGCACGAGTCCACCAGGGCGGGCTCGTCGGTCGAAGCGTAGCGACGGAATGTCCGATCCGGTTCCCGCAGGATGTGGCGCGTGCGCTCGCGCGCACGGCGCCGCGACGCGGCTCCTTCGGCACGCCTCTCTACTTCTTCTCGGAGACAGCCTCGACCAACGACATGGCCGCGTCACTCGCGGAACACGGTGCGCCGCACGGCACGACGGTGCTGGCGTCGACGCAGACAGCTGGACGCGGTCGCTTCGGTCGCAACTGGTTCTCGCCGCCCGGAGCCGGCCTGTACGTGTCGGTCGTGTGCCGCGAGCGGAGGCCGCACCCTTCGTGACGCTGGCCGGCGGAGTCGCGGTGGCGGAGGGCATCCGCGTCGCCACCGGCCTGCCGGTGCAGATCAAGTGGCCCAACGACATCGTGGTCGAGGGCCGCCGAGGCCGCCGGCGCGCGCCGTAAGCTCGCCGGGATCCTTGCGGAGGCGACGAGCACGGCTGACGGCCTGCAGTACGTCATACTCGGCTTCGGGATCAACCTGCGGACCGCCGCTTATCCGCCGGAGTTGTCGGACCGCGCGACGTCAATCGAAGCGGAGCTCGGGCGTCCGGCGGACGGCTCCGCCGTGCTCGCCGAAACACTCGTCGCGTTTGCCGAGCGGTTCGCGCGAGCTCGAACGGGCAGAGTCGCGCGGTGTGCTGAGCGCGATGGCGCGAGCTCGCTCCCTCGTCGCGCGGCGCACCGGTGGAGTGGGACACGCCGAACGGTCCGGCCAGCGGCATCTCGGCTGGACTCGCCGACGATGGCGCGCTGCTCGTGCGCGTGGGTGACCGCACTCGAGCGCATAATCTCGGGTGAACTGCGCTGGAAATAGCGACCTTGTAGAACCCTGGTCGAACCCTGTAGAACCCACGTAGACGTGACCCAGTAGAACTGAAGACATGCTTCTTAGCGATTGACGTCGGCAACACGAACATCGTCCTTGGGGTTTTTGACGGCGTCCGGCTCGCGGAGAGCTGGCGGCTGGCGACGATGCGCGAGCGCACCGCGGACGAAGTGGGGATCCTCGTCACGCATCTGTTCGCGCGCAGCGCGATCCCGCTCGACCGTGTCGGCGGCATCATCCTGTCGTCGGTCGTGCCGCCGCTGACGCGGACGATGGAGGAAATGGCGGAGCGGTACTTCGGCCACACGCCGCTGACCGTGGACCCGGGAGCCAACACCGGCATGCCGGTCCTGTATTCGCCGGCGTCGGATGTCGGCGCCGATCGCATCGTCAACGGGGTGGCGGCGTACGAGGCGTACGGTCGGAAGAACGCGCGCGCCCGTGATCGTCGTCGATTTCGGCACTGCGACGACCTTCGACGCAATTTCCGCGGCGGGTGAATACATCGGCGGCGTGATCTGTCCGGGCATAGGCATTTCAGCGGACGCGCTCTTTCAGCGGGCGGCGCAGGCTGCCGCGCGTGGACGTGCGCAAACCGCCGATCGGTGATCGGCCGGACGACGGTGACGTCGATGCAGTCGGGTCTGTTCTTCGGCTACGTCTCGATGGTCGATGGCATCGTCGGTCGCATGCGCAGCGAGATGGACGGGGGCGATCGCGCTGCGTGCATCGCGACCGGCGGCATGGCGGACATCATTGCAGCGGAGACGACGGTCATCGAGCGGGTCGATCCGGATCTGACCCTGCAGGGGCTCCGACTGATCTGGGAGAGGAATCGATAGGGGTGCAGGGGTGCCAGGGGTGCCAGGTGCCAGGGGTGGCCAGGAGTGCCAAGGGTGCCAGAGGGTGCCAAGGGTGCCAGGGGTGCCAGGGGTGCCAAGGGTGCCACGAGTGCCGGAAAGCCACAGTGCCTGGAGTGCCACGAGTGCCTGCGGGAGTGCACAGGAGTGCCGGCAGTGCCACGGGGGGCTGCGAGCGAATTGCCGGCACCCCAGGCACTCGCGGCACCCCAGGCACTCGCGGCACTCCAGGCACTCGTGGACTCCAGGCACGCCGTGGCACTCCAGGCACTCGCCGAGGCACCCGTAGGCACTCCAGGTAGGCGGACTCCAGGCACCCGTGGCACTCCAGGCACCCGTGGCACTCCAGGCACCCGTGCACTCCAGGCACCTGGCAGTCCAGGCACCCCTGCGCTCATTTGTGTAGACCCATGGACCCATCCGATTACTGCCGCGAAATCGAAGCGTATCTCTGCCGCAAGAACGAAGGACACCTGATTCGCATCGTTGGCCCGGCCTTCGAACAGGTCTGCGGCTGGGCGAACCTCGGGGTTCCGTTGAAGGTGGCGTTTCGCGGGATCGATCAGTATTGCGATCGGTACTACGCAAGGGGCCTCGCCGGCGGCCTGTGCGGATAGAGTTCTGCGAGGCGGACATCCTCGATCTGTTCGATGCCTGGCGGAGAGCGATTGGAGTGCCTCGGAGCGACGGAGCAGCGGTCGATCGAGGAAGTCGCGCCGAGAAAGCCGACGCTGGCCGCACATATCGAGCGGGCGATCGCCAGGCTCACAGCGCTGCGCGCCGGAGGGGCGCGGAGCGCTGCATTCAACGAGCGGCTCGATCGCGTCGTGCGTGAACTCGATCATCTCGCGGCTGATGGACGCGCGGCCCGCGGCGTTGCGCGCGCTGCACTGATTGAGCGGCTGCAAACTCTGGACGACGAGCTCGGTGATGCAGCAACCGAAGAGGCGAGTCAGGAACTGACCGCGGCCGTGATGAGCGAGGCAGACGCCGAGCTTGCGCCGTTTCTCGCGCGGATGCCGGAGCAGGAGCTCGCGCGTGCCCGCACCGCGGCGTGTGCCAGGCTCTTGCGCGATGCGTTTGGTCTGCCACGATTGACGTACGAGTGACGTGCTGACGACAGGCGAGGATGTCGCGGTCGCGATCGAAAAGCCGGCCGCCGGCGGACGGATGATCGCTCGTCACGAGGGACAGATTCTGCTCGTGTCGGGCGCGATTCCGGGCGAGCGCGTGCGCGCTCGCATCGATCGCGTGGAGAAGAGGCTCGCGTTCGCGTCGACCACGCGCGTGCTCGAGACATCGCCTGACCGCCGTGACGCCGCCGATCCGCTGTGCGGCGGCTGCGTGTACGCCCACATCGCCTATCCCCGTCAGGTCAGCTTGAAGGCGGACATCATTGCCGACGCGTTCACGCGTCTCGGGCGCATCCCGCTGTCGGAACGCGTCATGGTCTCGTCGTCGCCAGAGTCGGGCTATCGGCTCCGCGCACGGCTGCAGGTTCGTCAGGATGCGGCTGGGTTCTACCGGGAAGGCACCCATCAGCTCTGCGACGCTCGGGCGACGAATCAGCTGTCGACGGCTGCGATGGACTCGATCGACGCTGCACTTGCAGCGCTTGGGCGAAGGACGGGAAGCAGTCGCGTCGATTGAATTGAGCGAGAACATCGCCGGCGACGAACGCGCGGTCCATGTCGACCTCACGACCGATGCACGCGCCGCCGAGCCATCGTTGGTGCGCGCCGTCGATGCCGCGGGTTTTACCGGGTGCACGGCGCGCGGCCCTCTCGGTCCGGTCGTGCGAGTCAGCAACCCTGCGATCTCCGATCCGCTCTCGACCCTGACTCGCGGAGCCGTGGCGTCAGGCAGGCTCGGGCGACAGCCGGCGTCATTCTTTCAGGGCAACCGGTTTCTGCTCTGCGAGCTCGTGGTGAGCGTTCTCGACGCCACTCCGGCGGCGGGCTCCGTGCTCGACCTCTACGCCGGCGTCGGCCTTTTCTCCGTCGCGCTTGCCGCAACCGGACGCGATCGCATCACCGCGGTCGAAGGGGACAAGGTGAGCGGCAGCGATCTGCGAGACAACGCCGCGGCGTATCCCGCCGCTATCCATGCCATCGTTGGTCGAGTTGAAGACTACGTTCACCGGTCGCGCGGACGCGCTGACACCATCATCGTCGATCCTCCGCGGACAGGCGTGTCTCGCGATGCCATGGATGCCATCACGGCGCTGAGCGCCACGCGTGTCGATCTACGTATCGTGCGATCCGCCCACGATGGCGCGCGATGCGCGTCGTCTTCTCGACGCGGGATACCGGCTCGTGTCTCTGCGAGCGTTCGATCTCTTCCCGAACACGCCGCACGTGGAGACGATGGGAGTGTTCGATCGGTGAGCGCTGAGAGACTCGGTTATCTCGATGCGTGGCGCTCGCGCGCTGCGGCGACGAACGCGTCGAACAGCGGCTTGAATTCTCCGGTCCGCCAGAAGTTCTCCGGATGCCACTGAACGCCGACGCAGAAACTCGCGCCCGGCGCCTCGATGCCTTCGATCACGCCGTCGGGGGCCGTCGCGGATGCGACCAGGTGCTGCCCCAGTCTGCCCACAGACTGGTGATGCCGGCTGTTGACGCGGCACGCACATGACGGGTCGACGGCGGGGCCGAGGGCTTCATGCAGGCGTGAATCGCTGGCGATACGAATCTCGTGTGCGATCGTGTCCCTCGGTTCCCTGAGACTGTGCGGCAGATCGGTCGAAACCGCCGTAGGGATGTCCTGCACGAGCGTGCCGCCTGCCGCGACGTTGAGCACCTGGGCTCCGCGGCAGATGGCAAGGAGCGGGAAATCTGCCTCCATCGCGCGCCTCGCGAGATCGATTTCGAACTCATCCCGTCCCGGCTCCGCATCCTCCACGCTGGCGTGCCGGTCCTCGCCGTAGAAGGCAGGATCGACGTCGCCGCCGCCGGTCAGCAGACTCCATCGATCGTCTGGAGCACGGCCCGCGGGCTTTCGCCCACCTCGAGGACGCGGGCCCTGGCGCCCGAGTGTTCGATCGATGCGAGGTAATCATCGAGCCGGCTGCACCGCGTGACGCCGATGACGGGAATGTTTTCCATGACTCACATTTTCGGCGGCACGCCGCATCCCATGAGATCCAAGCGCGCGGGCCAGCTGAGCGCTGTAGTACGCAACCGCCGCGGCCCGCCACACGCGGGCATCCTCGCGCTCTTCGTTCAGGATTGAATACTTGTGGTAGAAGCCGTTGAACGCCTGCGCCAGGCCGAACGCGTACTTCGCCACGACCGACAGCTCCAGCGTCCGCACGGCCTGCTCGACGATCTCGTCGAGCCGCGCCGCCTCGAACACGAGGCCCCAGAGGTCGTGGGCTTCGTCATCGTCTGCCGTCAGGACCGATCGAGGGCGCGGTGGCAAGCGCGGCGATGACGTCGGACGCGTCGAGCCCGTGGCGCTCCTTCAGTTTGTGAAAGATGTTGTTGGCGCGAACCACCGCGTACTGCAGGTACGGGCCGCTCTCCCCTCGAAGCTCAGCGCCTCGTCGATGTCGAAGACGATGACCTTGCCGCGCGAGAACTTCACCATGAAGTAGCGCACCGCCGCCGTGGCGATCGCCTCGGCGATCCGCTGCGCTTCGTCCGGCGGCAGGTCAGCATTGCGCTTCGCCACCTCCGCGCGCCGCCTTGTCGGTCAGGCGATCGAGCAGGTCGTCGGCCTTCACGCCGAGGCCCTTGCGTCCCGACACCTCGACGAACGGCCGATCGGCGTCCTCGCTCGTGTCGTAGCCCAGCTCGCGCGCGGTCGCGTGCGACAGCGCGACCATCTCGTAGGAGTAGTGGATCGAATGCGCGGCCTGCTCCTCGTAGCCGAGCGCCGCCAGCGCCTGCTTCAGCAGCTTCTGCAGGTACGACTGCCGCGTGTCGATCACGTTGCAGACCCACGATGCGCCGTCCGAACTGCGGCGCGCCCGCGCTCGCTGACGCGGCGGTCGAGGTCGTCGACCAGAGCGGCGCCGGCTCCGCGCTCGAAGACGCGGTAGTGGAAGTCCTTGCCCGAGCAGGCCGAACTTCCACAGCTGGTACGCCATGTCCTTGCCGACGTAGGTGACCGTGCCGTCGGATCGGACGATGACTTTTTCGCGCGTCTCTTCTTCGTCGCCTCTGTCGCCGGTGGTCCGGCGTGTCCTTCGTCGGCGCGGCGTCGCCCGCCGTCGTCGTCGATTCGCATGACCCAGCAGCCCTTGAGCTTCCCTTCGGTCTGGAGGAACACCGCGCCGGTCTTCTTCAGGAACTCGAACGCGTGCGTCCAGAAGTGCAGGCGCAGGATGTCGCCTTCCCACGTCAGGAGGTCGTAGCCGATGTTCATCCGCCGCATCGTCTCGCAGATGGGCGCGGACGATGCGATCGGCGATGAAGCCGGCCAGCGCGGCGGTCTCGTTGTTGCCGTGCTCGATGTCGTGCAGCGCCTTCGCGCGGATCTTCAGCCGTTCCGGATCTCCTCCGTACCACTCGGTGACCCGCGCGTAGAGGTCCCAGCAGTAGTAAGTCGAACCGTGCCGCGTCGGCGATCGCGCGGACTTCGTCGAGCGTCTTGTGCTCCAGCTCGCGGAATCCGACCGCGACGTCGGCGACCTGCACGCCCGTGTCGTCGATGTAGTTCTGGATCTCGACCTGCGTCCCAGGAATCGAAGCAGCCGTCCGAAGGCGTCGCCGAGCGCCGCGTTGCGCAGGTGCCCGATGTGCGCCGCCTTGTTCGGGTTGATCGCCGTGTGTTCGACGATCGCCTTGCCGCCGGACGCGACTGCGGGCGCCTCCGTGGTTCAGCCATCGCCGCGTGCCAAAGCCGGCCGGTCCAGGAAGAAGTTGACGTAGCCGTTCGGGGCCGCCTCGACACGCGAGAATCCCTCGATCGTCCCGAGGGCGCCGACGATCTCCTGCGCGATGACGCGCGGCGCCTTGCGCAGCCGGCGCGCCAGCTCGAACGCGAGCGGCACGGCGAGATCGCCGAGCGCGCGGCGTGGCGCGCGGCTCGACGGGGATGGCCGCGAGGACCGGGTCGTCGGGCGGCAGGTCGTAGAGGCGGCCGACGGCCTCCGCCATCCGGCGCGCGGACCAGTGTGTGGATCGGCAGAATCATGAATCAGCGCGTCATGCGGCGTTCGTCCAGTCGTGATACGATCTTGCGGCGGTTGCGGCATCACTCACTCAATCCCTGGCGCGCTCGTAATCATGCGGCGTGTTGACGTTCACGAACATCAGCATCGGTCGTCCACGTCGAGTCTCCGTCACGCGCACCCCGGCTCGGCAGCCTCGAGGCCTCGTTGATCCCCCGATCGAGCCGGTCGCGAATGTCGCTGGCGCACGCGCGCGAGTAGATCGCGCACAGCGGCTCGTAGCCGCGGGCGTGCCGCGGCATGACGACGTCGGCGTCGATCGCCTGCGAGCCAGCGCGCAGCAGGCTGCCCGAGAGGAACGGCATGTCGCACGCGACGACCAGCGTCCGCTCGCACGGGCGAGCGCACGATCGCGGTATAGATGCCGCCGAGCGGTCCGGCGCCCGGAATGTCGTCCGGCGACGACCCGCAAGTCCCCTGGACGTCCACGCGGGATCGTCGCGTCCGACGACGAAGATCTCGCGCGACACCTGCGCGCAGCGCTTCCAGCTGACGATCGATGATCGCGCGCGCCGGCCGATCACGAGGGTGCCCTTGTTCACGCCGTCCAAGCGCGCTGGCGCGTCCTCCGGCGAGGATGGCTGCCGCCAGTTCGCCTTCTTCCGTCATGTCCAGATCGTCAAGATTATCAGACCTGGCATCGGACGTCGGCCGTGCGCGCCGACGTCGAGCCTGGTGCCGGTCGTGCCGATGAGCGAGCCGCGGATCGGCCGTGTGCTGGTGGCGAGCCTGCATCAGGCGATCGCCGATGTGCTGCCGACCCGGCTCGAGTTCTACGAGAACTGGCTGAACGTGTCCGGGTTGCGCGAGGGCACGATCGGACTCGCGCCGCTGTCCGCCGTGCTCGAGCTTCCTGCGCACCGAGGGGACGGCGTACAACCAGATCACGGCACGCGCCGGCGAGTACGCCGCCGAGTGGACGGTCAACGGCCTTCGCCGCTCGAGCGCCGCGTCATCCGGGCGCTGCCGGCCGCGCTGCGCACGCGTGCCGCGCTGCGGACCGCGCGCGCGCTCGTGCGCGACGACCTACCCGGGCTCGCGCGCCATCGTTCGGCTGCGGCGCGGGACGGCGTCGGTCGATCTGCGCGGATCGCTGTTCTGCGAGGTTCGCGAGACGTCTATTCTTCCGCTTATGCGGGTTCTACGCCGTCGGCGATCGCGCGCGTGCTGCAGCTGTTCGACCTGCCGCGCGGACGCGCGGGTCAGCGAGTGCCGCGCCGCCGGCGGCCGGAAGGGCTGTCTCCTGTCGGTCGTCGTTCATCGGCGCGAACGCCGACGAGCCCGCCGCGGCGGCGTGACGAACAACAAGCCCACGAGAAGCGTGCTAGCCGCCTCTTCACAGTGCCGCCTCTGCGGTGGTCGTGGCTGCTGCCGTCGGCGTTGCTGGTCGCGCCGCAGCCGGCCGTCGCGCAGCGCGCGGCACCGATCGCATGCTCGTCGTCCCCTTCGAGAACGCGCGGCCACGAGCCGCGCCTGCACTGGCTCGGCGAGGCGTCGCGCCGTGCTCCTGGCGGACGAACTTCGACGCGCGCGGCGTCGGCGCGATCACGCCGCGACGAACGCGTGCGCGCGTTCGAGGAGCTGCACCTGCCGCTGACGGCCTCGCTCAGCCGCGCGACGGTGATCAAGGTCGGGCAGCTCGTCGGCGCCACCGAGGTCATCGTCGGGCAGTTCGCGCTCGATGGCGGCACGACTGTCAGGTCGACGCGCACAGCGATCCGGATCGACGTGGGGCGCCTGGAAGCCGAGGTGTCCGGATCAGCGCGCCGCTGACGGATCTCTTCGCGAGCTTCGGTCGGCTCGCCGGGCCGGCTCGCGCCGGATGCGGCCGCGCCTGCCGCGCCGCCGCGTCCACTCCACCCGCTCGACGCGTTCGAGAACTACATCAAGGGGCTCCTCGCGGAGAGCCCTGCCGCACAGGCGGCGTTTCTCGAGGCCGCGATCAAGGCGTTTCCCGGCTACGATCGCGCCGAGCTCGCGCTCTGGGATGTGCGCACCGGCCGCAGGACGATCATGTCGCGGCGCTGGCCGCCGCGCGAGCCGTGCCCGCCGTCGTCGCCGCTCGTCGCGCCGCGCCCGGTTCCTTGCCGGCGTCTCGCTGCGTCGAGCTGAAGCGCTACGACGAGGCGTTCGACGTGTTCAAGGCGCTGGCTGGACGAGCGCCGTCACCGCCGGCGGACAAGACCGCGGGCCGATGCCGCGGCGTTCAACAACCTCGGCGTCGTCCAGATCCGCCGCGGTGCGACGCCGGAGACCGGGACCGCCGACGTTCTACCTGACCAAGGCCGCCGACGCCGATCCGGGCGACGCCGACTCTCTCTTCAATCTCGGCTACGCCTACATGCTCGATCGCAACAACCAGGGGGCGATCTACTGGCTGCGCGAGGCGGTGCGGCGCGATCCCGGCGATGCCGACGCCCACTTCGTGCTCGCCGCGGCGCTGCAGGGATCGGGCAGCGACGTCGAGGCGGAGCGCGAGCGGGAACTGGCGCGCAGCTGTCGTCGCGGTACGAGGAGCTGGAACGGCGCGCCGCGGCCGACAAGCTGCCGGTCCCGAGAGGCCTCGAGCGGCTGCGCGACGGAGCCCGACGCGTCCGCGGCGCTCCGCGTCGACCCGGCGATGGTCAGCACGGCGCAGCGCGATCAGCGCGAGCTGGTCGACGTTCCACCTCGAGCGCGGCCGGCGGCTGTTCGAGCGCGAAGCAGGACGCGCGAAGCGATGTCCGAGCTGCGGCGCGCGGTTTACCTGTCGCCGTACGAGGCGCAGGCGCACCTGCTGATCGGCCGCATCCACCTCCGCGCCGGCCGTCCGCAGGAGGCGGTCGAACGCGCTGAAGATCTCGATCTGGAGCGAGGACACCGCCGCCGCGCACGTCGCGCTGGCCGAGGCGTACCTGAAGCTGGGAATACCGCCGGCGCGCGCGCGGAAGCTGGAGCGGGCGCTGGTGCTCGATCCCGACTCCGCGGACGCGAAGCGGATGCTGGCGAGGAAATCAATTCGCTGATAGCGCGGTTCGCTGGCAGTGACAGCTGTAGCGCTGACTAGCCGCGCTGAGCTGAAGCTGATAGCTGCGACGGAGATCGACATGCGCGCCTGCAGTCGTCTCGTCGCGGCGGTCGTGGCGCTCCTCGCGCGCGCCAGCTCGCGCGCGCAGGGCAACAGGCGCCGCATCGTCTATCACCGCGGAGGTCGACGGCATCATCCATCCGGTCGCCGCCGAGTACGTGCGCGGGGCGATCGCGAAGGCCGACGCCGCGACGGCGCGGCGCTGCGTCGTCATCACGCTGCGCACGCCCGGCGGGCTCGTCGACTCGACGCGCGACATCAACAACGCCATCATCCCCGCGAAGACGCCCGGTCGCGGTGTTCGTCGGCCCGTCCGGCAACCGCGCGGCGTCGGCCGGGTTCCTGATCACCATCGCCGCCGACATTGCCGCCATGGCGCCCGGCACGCACATCGGCGCCGCGCATCCGGTCGCCGGCAACGGCGAGAAGATCGACGACACGATGGCCAAGAAGATGGCGTCGGACGTCGCCGGCGTACGCGCGCACGCTCGCGACGCAGCGCAAGCGCAACGTGACGCTGGTCGAGCAGGCGGTCATCGAGAGCCGGTCGTTCACCGAGCAGGAGGCGCTGTCCGCCGACGCCGCCGCTCATCGACCTCGTCGCCAACGACGTGCCCGATCTCGCTGCGGAAGCTCGACGGCCGGACGATCACGCGCTTCGACGGCCGGACCGAGACGCTGCACACGGCGGCGGCGCCGACGGTCGCGACGTCGAGATGACGCTGGCGCAGCGCGTGCTCAGCGCGATCGCGCACCCGCAGATCGCCTACCTGCTGCTGACGCTCGGCACGCTCGGCCTGACGATCGAGCTGTGGAGTCCCGGCGCCGTCCTGCCGGGCGTCGCCGGCGGCATCTGCCTGCTGCTGGCGTTCTTCGCGTTCCAGGTGCTGCCGGTCAGCTACGCCGGCGTCCTGCTGATCCTGTTCGGCCTCGTGCTGCTGGTTCTCGAGGTGAAGGTGACGAGCTACGGCCTGCTCGGGGTCGGCGGCGTCGTCGTCGCTGTTCCTGGGCTCGATGATGCTCATCGACTCGCCGCTGCCGGAGCTGCAGATCGGCCTGCGGCTGATCGTGCCGGTCACGCTCGGCGATCGCCGGCGATCCTGGTCTTTCTCGTCACGCTGGCGGTCAAGGCCCAGCGGACGCCGCCGGTGACCGGCGCGTCGGCATGCTGCACGAGACCGGCAGGCCCTGACGCCGATCGATCCAGGCGGCCTCGGGCAGCGTCCGGACGCACGGGGAGATCTGGACGGCGACGCGCCGATCGACGCCGATACGAAGCCGGCGACACCGGTTCGCGTCGACGCGCGGTCGAAGGGCTGCGGCTGCACGGTCGCGGCCAGGGAGTAACCGGCAGCCGTAGCCAGTTACAGGATGGCGCGCTGAAGCCGGAGCCGCTAAGCTGGCGAAAGATCGTATGATTCGCGCCGGAGGCCTGCCGTGCTGATTTCCGCCGCTTCTGATCGTCGCCGTCATCGTCGCGTTCTATCTGCTCAGCTCGATCAAGATCCTGAACGAGTACGAGCGCGCGCGTCATCTTCCGGCTCGGCAAGCTGCTGGACGCAGCCGAAGGGGCCCGGCGTGATCCTGGTGTTCGCGCCGATCGACCGGATGGTGCGCGTCAGCCTGCGCACCATCGTCATGGACGTGCCGCCGCAGGACGTCATCACGCGCGACAACGTCTCGGTGAAGGTGAACGCGGTCGTCTACTTCCGCGTGATGGATCCGCGCCGGGCGATCGTCGAGGTGGAGAGCTATCACTACGCGACGTCGCAGCTGGCGCAGACGACGCTGCGCAGCGTGCTCGGCCAGGTGGAGCTCGACGACCTGCTGTCGGAGCGCGAGCGGCTGAACCAGCAGCTGCAGCAGATCCTCGATCAGCACACCGATCCGTGGGGCATCAAGGTGTCGTCGGTCGAGGTGAAGCACGTCGATCTGCCGCCCGACATGCAGCGCGCGATGGCCAAGCAGGCGGAGGCCGAGCGCGAGAAGCGTGCTAAGATCATCCACGCAGCGGGCGAACTGGAAGCGTCGGAAAAGCTCGCGTCAGCGGCCACCGTCATGGCGGTCGAGCCGATGACGATCACGCTGCGCTACCTGCAGACGCTCACGGAAATCGCGTCGGAGAAGAACTCGACGATCATCTTCCCGCTGCCGATCGAGCTGATGAATCTGCATCAAGCGGACGGAACAAGGCGTAAGCGTGTCCGAGCTCACACACGACGCAGCCGACGACGGCTTCCACGAGATTCAGCTGAGCGGGAAGCAGCTCGTCGTTCCTCTTCATCGTGACCACCACCGTGCTCGGTCGTGATCTTCCTGTGTGGCGTGCAGGTCGGCCGCGGCGCGCGCGTCGCGCGGCGCGGATGAGCCGGACGCCGTCCGTCGCGACGCCGACTGCCGCCGCCGCAGCCAGCGCCGACGCCGTGGTCGCCGCCGCGCCGCGGAGCCGCCCGCGCCGGCGCCGATCGCCGGACGACGAGCTGTCGCTACCCCAAGCGACTGGCAGGGCGACGAACGCCACCGGCGAAGCTGAAGAAGCCGAAGGCCGACGCAGCCGCAGACCGAAGCGGCCTCGCCGGCGAAGCCGCCGGCCGCCGCCGGCCGAAGCCGGCGTGGCCGCCGGCGCCGCGCGCCACCGGCGGCCACGCCGGGGCCTCCGCGCCGCCGCGACGGATGACCTCCCGACGTCCGGGCGTCCCGGCGACGTGGGTCGTGCAGGTCGATCGCGACTGCAGCGATCGCGCGTCGCCGTCTCCGTGCTGAAGCGGCTGATCGGCAAGGGCTATCCCGCGTTCCTCGTCAATCCGTCGGCGGGCGCGACGCCGGCGTCTACAGGGTGCAGGTCGGCCGCTACAACGATCGGGCGAGGCCGAGCAGGTCTCGACGCGCATCGAGAAGGAAGAGCAGTTCAAGTCCTGGATTACGCGCTAGCTCTCCTCTCCGGCGCGCTCCTCGCGCTCAGCTTTCCGAAGTTCGGCCATCCGGCGTGCGCGTGGCTCGCGCTGACGCCGCTCGTCGTCGCCGTCGTCCGCGCGCCGGCCTCGCCGCACCGCGCGCCGCGCTTCCTCCTCGGCCTTGCTGACCGGCGCCGTCTACTTCGCCGGCACGCTCTACTGGCTCGTCGAGACGATGACGACGTTCGGCGGGCTTGCCGACCGCCGGCGCCGTCGTCGCGGCGGGCTGCTCGTCGCCTACCTCTCGCTGTTTCCCGCGGCCTTCGCGCGTCGATCCTCGCGCGTCTGCACGCACGGTTCGGCCCGCGCGGCGCTGCTGCTCGCCCCGTCGATCTGGGTCGCGACGCGAGCTCGGACGGCAGTACGTCTGGGACGGCTTTCCCGTGGGCGCTGCTCGGCTACAGCCAGGTGACGGTGCTGCCGATCGCGCAGCTGGCAGCGTCGTCGGCGTCTACGGTCTCTCGGCGCTGCTCGCGCTGACCGCGACCGCGGCGGCGTTCCTGCTCGTCGATCGCAGCCGCGGTCGCGCTGGCGCGTCTGCGCGGCGACTGTCGTCGTTGATTGCGGCCGTTGGCGATTTGGGGCGAGGCGCGGCTGCGGTCGTCGACGCTGCTCAGTCGTGGCACGCCGGTGCGCGTCGCGGTGCTGCAGGGCAACATCGCGCAGGACGAGAAGTGGGATCCGGCGCATGCGCGACGCGATCACGGATCGCTACCTCGCGATGACGCGACAGGCGCTCGCGCAGCGGCGCGACGTTCATCCTGTGGCCGGAGTCGGCGACGCCGTTCCATTCGAGCAGGACATTGTCGCGCGGCCGCGCGATCCGGCGGCTCGCGCGCGAAGCGCACGCGACGCTGCTCGTCGGCAGCGATCAGGTCGAGCCGGTCAAGGCTGCTGCTCCGGGCGAGAAGGCCGGACGCGCGTCATCTACAACGCCGCGTTCCTCGTGAAGCCGGACGGCACCGTCGGCGCGGTGTACCGCAAGATGCACCTCGTGCCGTTCGGCGAATACGTGCCGCTGCAGTCGGTGCTGTTCTTCGCCGGGCCGATCATCGGTGCGGTCGCCGAATTTTCCGCTTCACGCCGGGCACCGAGCCGGTGCTGCTGCCGGTCGGCGACCACATGGCCAGCACGGCCATCTGCTACGAGGTGATCTACCCGGACCTGATCCGCCGGTTCGTCCGCGACGGCAGCGAGCTGCTGACGACGATCACCAACGACGCGTGGTACGGCCGGTCGTCGGCCGCCTATCAGCACTGGGAGCAGGCGTCGATGCGCGCGATCGAGGAGGGCCGGTACCTCGCGCGCGCCGCCAACACCGGGATCAGCGGCTTCGTCGATCCCTACGGCCGCGTGATCGCGAAGACGCCGCTGTTCGAGCAGGCGATCGTCGTCCAGGACGTGCGCTTCCTCACCGATCGCACGATCTACAGCCGCATCGGTGATCTGGTCGCGTGGCTGTCGCTGGCGTTGACGCTGCGGCTCTCTCGCGGCGTGGAGACTTCGATAGACTATAGCCGTGGACTAGCCGGTCGGATCCGGATGCGGGATCCGTGGGCGCGAGACGACAGTCGACCGACGACCGAGTCTGTAGCTCGCCTTCAGGCGAATTGGCTCTGACACGATCGCATCAGCAATCAACAATCAGCAATCCTCTATGGCCGTTCAACTGGACGAACAGCTTCGCAGGTATCAGGATCTGGCGCGCCGCGCCGTCCGACCTGCGGAGCTATCTTTGACGCCGCACGTCCCGCCGACGAACTCGCAACGATCGAACAGCGCGTCGCCGATCCGGACTTCTGGAAGGATCAGGCGGCCGCCCAGAAGCTGCTGCAGCGCCGCCGCCGCCTCGAAGAGGACCGCGATCTCAGCGAATCGCTGCGGCGCCGCGCCGACGACCTCGCCGTGCTCGTCGAATGGGCCGAAGCGGGCGAGCCGGTCGCCGACGACCTCGCCCGCGGGCTCGACGAGCTCTCCGCGGAGGTCGACGCCGGCGAGACCAAGAAGATGCTCGGCGGCGAGCACGATCGCAAGAACGCGATCGTCACGCATCCATCCCGGGCGCCGGCGGCACCGAGTCGCAGGACTGGGCCGAGATGCTGCTCCGGATGTACCTGCGCTGGACCGAACGGCGCGGCTTCAAGCGCGACGTCATCGACCTGCAGCCCGGCGACGAGGCCGGCATCAAGAGCGCGACGCTGACGATCATCGGCGACTACGCCTACGGCATGCTGCTCGCCGAAGCCGGCGTCCATCGGCTGGTGCGCATCTCGCCGTTCGACCAGGCGTCGCGCCGCCACACGTCGTTCGCGTCGGTGTTCGTCTGGCCCGAGCTGCCGGACGACGTCGACGTCGAGATCGAAGAGAAGGACCTGCGCATCGACACCTACCGCTCGAGCGGCGCCGGCGGACAGCACGTCAACGTCACCGATTCCGCGGTCCGCATCACCCACCTGCCGACCGGCATCGTCGTGTCGTCGCAGAACGAGCGGTCGCAGCACCGGAATCGCGATTCCGCGATGAAGGTGCTCAAGTCGCGCCTGTTCGACCTGAAGATGAAGGAGCAGCAGGCCAAGCTCGACCAGCTCGGCGGCGAGAAGAAGGACATCGCCTTCGGCAGCCAGATCCGCAGCTACGTCCTGCATCCGTATCAGATGGTCAAGGACCACCGGACGAAGGAAGAGGTCGGCGACGTCAACCGCGTCCTCGACGGCGACATCGACTTCTTCATCAAGAGCTATCTGATGAAGAAGGCCGCGGGCACGCTGGGGCAGGCTGACGGCGAGGAGGAGTAGCGAAAGTGGTCTCGAATCCGATAGCGAGTGACTGCGGACGTGCGCCTCGCCAGTGCGCGGAGGACGTCCGCCGTTACGTGCTTTCGTTCGAGCACTCGGGCGCTGGCCGCGTGCCGAAACCTGCGACTGAAACGAGTTCAGCATTCACCACTTCCAAGCACTTCAGCGAATGGACCCCGGCTGCGTGCCGGCGATGAACGCTTCGGTAATGGCTCCCGGCGTGCCTTCCGGGGCAGGCTCGCCCGATCCCTTGTCCACCGTCACGAAGACGATGTTGCCGGGCGACGCGAACTGCGGCGGATCCTTGCGGTCGCCGATCCACGCCTTCATGATGTCCATCCAGATCGGCAGGGCGGCCTCCGCGCCGGTCATGTTGGGTCCAATCGGCTTCTTCTGATCGAGGCCGACCCAGACGCCGATGGTGATGTCGGGATCGAAGCCGACGAACCACGCGTCGGTGTAGTCGTCGGTCGTTCCCGTCTTGCCGCCGAGCGGCCAGTTGAGCGATGCCGCCTTTTGCGCGGTGCCGCGCAGGACGACGCCGTGCAGCAGGTTCGTCATCACGAACGCGGTGTCGGCGCGGATGGCCTCCTTCGGCTCCGGGCGATTCTCCTCGAGCACGTTGCCTTCGCGATCGGACACCTTTGAGATGGAATACGGCCGCATCCGGACGCCCTGGTTCGGGAACACCGAGTACGCGCTGGTCATTTCCGTCAGCGTGGCCTCCGCGGCGCCGAGCGCCACGGCCAGGTACGGCGGAAGGGGCGACTGCAGTCCGAGCCGCCGGGCGTACTGAATCACCTGCTCCGGGCCGAGCTGCTCCATCACCCGCACCGCCGGCACGTTGCGCGAGTCTTCGAGCGCGCGCCGAAGCGTGATCGGGCCCTCGAACTTCTTGTCGTAGTTCATCGGCGCGTAGACGGGCGACCCCGCGCCGCCGGGAAAGCTCGCGGGCGTGTCCATGATGATGCGTCGAGGGCGTGTAGCCGCGATCGATCGCGGCGGTGTAGACGATCGGCTTGAATGCGGAGCCGACCTGCCGATACGCCTGGGTCGCGCGGTTGAACTTGCTGCGCTCGAAGCTGTAGCCGCCGATCATCGCGCGAATCTGCCCGGTTCGATTGTCGATCGCGAGCACCGCGCCTTCGACGAGCGGCGTCTGCTCGAGCGTTCCGGTCGCGGTGTGCGCCGTGTCATCCACGGTGAGCGAGCCGCGTTTCGACGAGGTCCCCGGCCTTGACGAGCTGCGCGCCGGTGGTCTTGCCGGTCCACGCGAAGCCTTTGCGATCGATCGACGACATGCAGCGGGCCGGCGCGCACTTGGATTGCCGCGCCGTCGGCGTCTGTCACCACCGCGGGAACCACGTCGCCGACCGCGATCGGACGATCCCACCGCGCGTGTTTGAACGAATCGATGGTCTGGCCCTCCGCAAGGATGTTCCGGCGCGGCTTGCGGAACCCGCGCCGCTTGTCGATCCGTCGCAGCCCCTCGTCGAGCGCGCGCTTCGCCGCCTCCTGCAGCTTGACGTCGAGCCCGGTCTGAATCGACAGGCCGTTCTCGTAGAGCGGCTTTGCGCCGTATCGGCTCTCGAGTGTCCTTGCGCACTTCCTCGACGAAGTAGGGCGCGACCGAATTGGCTGCGCTGGCGGGTGCCGCGAGCACGATCGGCCGCGCCATGGCGGCGTCGGCTTCCTGCTGCGTGATGTAGCCCTCTTCGGCCATCCGCTGCAGCACGTAGGCACGCCGCCGCTTCGCGCGGTCCATGTTGACCGTCGGGGCATTCCGCCACGTCTGGAAGATGCCGGCGATCGTCGCCGCTTCGTCGACGCTCAGATCGCTGCGCCGACTTGCCGAAGTAGGTGCGCGCGGCAGCTTCGACGCCGTAGGCGCCCTCGCCGAGGTACATCTGGTTCGCGTAGAGCGTGAAGATCTCGCGCTTGGTGTAGCGCTTCTCGATCTGAACGGCGACGAGCGCTTCCTTGATCTTGCGTTCGAGGCTCACGTCGCCCGTCTGGAACCCGACAGCCTCCGGAAACAGGCCGCGGGCCAGCTGCTGCGTAATCGTGCTTGCGCCCTTGGGTCGCGAGCGCTGTCCGGTGATCCTGTCGCGGATCGCGCCGAGCACATCGCGCGTCGCCGCCATGAGGATATGGGGCATGCTCAGCCCGAAGTGCCGCTCGAACTCGGAGTCCTCCGCGGCGATGATCGCCTGCCGGAGCTTCGGGGAGATGGCGTCGTAGGGAATCACCTCGCGCCGCTGAATGGCGAATTCGCCGACGACCTCGCCTGCGAGACCGTAGACGCGGCTGATGGTGCTTGGCGCGTAGTCGTCGAGCGCCGAGATCTGCGGCACGTCGCCGCGCGTACGCGAAGATGACCCCGGTCGCGATGCCCAGGAGCGCCGCGATCATGAAAAGTGCGATGAGGCCGGCGCTGCGCGCGATCCGGACGACGTAAGTGGCCATATTGATGCGATCGAAGGCGCCGCAGGTCGCCTGTCCGATCTTAACTCCGACGGCCTTTTAGGGTCTTCAGGTATTCGGCCGGCGTTTCAACCCGAATGCCGTGCCGCAACGCGCCGACGAAATGCCGGCGGTTATCGGTGACGATGACTATGGCCTCGGCAGCTCGGGCGACCTCGGCAATGTGCGCGTCGTAGATGCGTCCGCCGGCGGTTGCATCCTCGGCCGCAGCCCGCAGAAGGCGCAAGCGATCGGCGTCTGGCAGATCGTGGACGACCAGCCGGTCGAATACCTCTTCCTCGAGGAGCCGAGCGGCCTCCACGGGCGGTGCCACCTTTCGTTCGCTATTTGTTCGATCGCCGCCCCCCGACAAAGGCAATACCTGTCAGGCTGCCCTGGCCGCTCAGGATCGTCTTCTTGTCGGATCCGTCAAGTCTGGCGCTGTAGACCGACCCGCCAAGATCGGTGGCGTACAGACGATCGCCGGTCACGTCGAGCGCGATGCCGATGGCCTCCTTTAGCTCGCTCATGAGGACCTGCTGATCGGTTCGCGCGTGCAGAAACGTGCCGCGAGGCGGGTCCATTGCGGCGCGGCTGACGATGTTGGCGCCTCGGTCGGTCCAATAGATCATCCGGCGCGCCAGATCGAGATCGAGGTCGATCGGTTCCGGCAGCCTCTGGAACAGCACTTCGATATCGGACCGATGTGAGGGATTCTCGCCCGGTGGTATTTCCAGGTTGGCTCGCCGAATGCTGCCAATGCCGGCGTTATCACCCCCCTTTTGAGTCCAATAAATCTTTCCGCCGGCAACATCGAGCGCAATGCCCACGCACCAGTTTCCCGCATCGCGCCGATCCTCTTCTCCATGTCCTGTCTCAACCAGCGTCTCGATGTGGGTGCCGTCGAGGTCCGCTCGCATGACGCGCATGCCTTCGCGATCCGACCAGTACAACTTGCGATGAACGGGATCGAGTTTCAGCTGCTTTGGTGTGAACGCTCCGCCGGCCGGCACGATCGTCGTCACGTGCTCGCCGTCGAGATCGGCACGCTCAATCATCCCGTCGTCGGCCGCCGGTTTGCCCATGACGGTCCAGTACACGTGGCCGCCATCGACGTCGACAGCAATGCCATCCGGGATGCCGGTGCGTCCCGAGATGAGAACCTTGACGTCAGAGCCGTCGGGCGAGGCCGAGACGACGCGGCCGCCACGAATGTCGAGGAAGTAGAGTCGGCCCCGCGCGGGATCTTCACTCGGACTGGGCGCGGCGGTCAGTGTCGACGCGCATAGAAGTGCGAGTGTTGCGTACTGTTTGAAGCTCACGTCGGATGCTCGAACACAATGCGCCCGTAGCGCGGAGCTTTAGCTTCGCGGCACAGCCGATGATAACGTCACTGACGCTGGGCGACTGACGCGGGGCTAAAGCCCCGCGCTACGGGTGTCACTACCCTCGGCCGCGCGGGGCCGCCGTGCCGGCAGATGGTTGTCCGCCGCGCGAATGGCCCTGGCCGGACGGCGATCCGCCGCCTCGATTGTCGGGTGCCGGGGCGCCGCGATCGACTCCGGGGTTCACGCGGGTACTCGCGCGGCGCTGGTCCGGCGCTCGCGGGAGGTGGCCCAGACGGCCTCTGCGCCGCAGGAGCCGTGCGGTCGCCGCCGTAGCCGTAGGACCGATTGTCCGGCCCGCCGGAAGGAGCGCCTTGCGGCGCGCTGCGCGGCACGTTCGCGTAGCCAGGGTAGTCCGCCCCGCGCGGACGGGCTGTCCCCGGCATCGCCGCACCAGAAGCGCCATAAGACTGATAGTCGGGAGCTCCGGGCCGGATCCGCTGCTCGACTCCCAGGCTTTGCGGTGAAGACCCCACCGGATCGGCCGGCCGGCCATTACCGCGATACGCGGGCGTGTCGCTCAGCCGTGGGCTGCCTGTCTGAACGCGTTCGACGCTCATGCCATACGAACCCTGCGTCGGAGGCGCCGCGCGAGAACCCGAATCGCTTCTGGGCACGGCTTGGCGGGAAGCGCTCGCGCTCCGATCCGCGACGCCTGAAGCCTCCGTCCGTGGCGCAACATTCATCCCGGTCGTGGATCGATCTGCCGGTACGCCGCGGACCATCGCGCGGCTGCGATCGGTCGACACCGACCCGGTGGACGGTTCGGCGCGCGTGCTCCTCGGCGGTCCCACCATCACGCGCTGTCCGCCCTGGCCGACACGCGAGGCGGCCGGTTCGAGATTCGTATAGACCGTCGAAGACGGACCGCGCGGACGCGCGGTTCCCGCGACGTGAATCGGCGATGACGATCTCGGGACCGCATATCCGCCCCACGATGGCGCTGACGGGCGTGGAACGAACGCGGCACGTGTGTGCGCATCGAACGTGTGACCGGCGACGTAGTGCACGTTGACGTAGCCGCCACTGAAGTGCCGATACGGCACGACCGTCCAGGCGTGCCACGGGTTGTACCCGAAGCTGAACCCGAACTGCAGCACTGGATAATTGTTCCAGCCGAGCGGACACCAGCTCACATAACCGGGCGCATACGCCCACGAAACCCAGGCAGGTCCCCAGCTGTGTCCCGGAATCCAGAACCACGCCCCGGCGGAAAAGCCCCATCGGCCGTAGTGATGCGTCGGCCACGCCCACGGATCGAGTCCCACCCACGTCCACCCGTACGGTCGCACCGAGACCCAGCGGCCGCGATAGTAAGGACGCCAGCCGACGGCAACCGATGGGTACCAGACGTAACCGTACGACGAGTTGTATTGCCACGCGCCGTACTGATCGAACTGTGGCGCATACGGTTGGACCTCGCTCGGCAGATACTGCGTGGATACGCCGAGGCGCTGATCGCGACGCATCTCGCACCATCGATCGAACGCATCCCACGATGCCGAGTTGTAGGCATAGGCATATGAGGGGGCCGTGGTGGCCCGTGCGTACGCGCGCTGACCGGCGCGAAGCGCCGTTCGCCCATCGTTATTCACGAGTTCGGCGCCGCCACGAATGACCGCGAGTTCGATTTCTCCATCGCTCACGCTGTGAAGAATGGAGACCCGGATCTCCCCTGGCTGATTCATCAGCACGGACGCCGAGGGGGCGTCGATGCGGTACGACACCTCCCGATCAGGGCCGGGTATTGCCAGGCGGACACGTCCGTCGAGCAGCCGTACGAGCTCGTCCGACTGGAAATCGATCGTTGTGTCGGCATCGAGATGAAGCGTGCTGCCATCGGCAAACAGGATTTCCACGCGGCCGTTCTGCGTGCGCACGCGATCGCCCGCGAGCAAAGGCATGTTCGTCGGCGATGTGTCGCGTTGACCGTCCCGCTCGAGAACGGCCGTGCCGTCCACGAACGACACGTGCGCAGGTGGGTCCGCCGAGAGCCTCTGAGAAGTCGACCCCGCGTCGGGTGCTTGCGCGAGCGCCGGTACTGCGATCACCGCCCCGAGCACCGCGAGCAGGGGAACTCGAAGTGTACTGAGATTTCAAGAAACCGAAGAGGCGGCCCATAAAAACCTCGGTCCGGGCGTAGCAGGTTGGCAACCCTCAGTTTACCACCAGGTTAGCGGAAGTCCAGCAGAACAGCTTGACTGTTTGTCGCTCATATTTTATATTATGAACGTTATAAAGATTTGCCGCTTCAGCTCGAGCGGCAGGACGCGAGGTCAAACGGCATGAGCAAGATTATCGGTATCGACCTGGGGACCACCAACTCGGTTGTGGCTGTCATGGAAGGCGGAGAGCCGGTGGTGATCACCAATCCGGAGGGCAGCCGCATCACTCCGTCGGTTGTGGGATTCACCAAGTCCGGCGAGCGGCTCGTCGGCCAGGTGGCCAAGCGCCAGGCGGTAACCAACCCGGAGAACACCGTCTTCTCAATCAAGCGCTTCATGGGGCGCAAGTACGATGAAGTGAACGAAGAGATGAAGATGGTGCCCTACACCGTCGCGCGCGCCGGGCAATGGTGACGTGCGGGTGAAGGCTGGCGGCAAGGAATACTCGCCGCCCGAGATCTCCGCGATGATCCTGCAGAAACTGAAGCAGGCGGCGGAGGAGTACCTCGGCCAGACCGTCACGAAGGCGGTCATCACCGTGCCTGCCTACTTCAACGATGCGCAGCGACAGGCCACGAAGGATGCCGGCCAGATTGCCGGCCTCGAGGTGATGCGGATCGTCAACGAGCCGACGGCAGCTGCGCTGGCCTACGGGCTCGACAAGAAGAAGGACGAGACGATCGCGGTCTACGACTTCGGCGGCGGCACCTTCGACATCTCGATCCTCGAGGTCGGGGAAGGGGTCGTCGAGGTGAAGGCGACCAACGGTGACACGCATCTCGGCGGCGACAACCTCGACCAGCGCGTCATCGATTGGATCGTCGCGGAATTCAAGAAGCAGGAAGGCATCGATCTCGTCAAGGGATCGGATGGCGCTGCAGCGTCTGAAGGAGTCGGCGGAGAAGGCCAAGATGGAGCTTTCCACCGTGCATGGAGACCGATATCAATCTTCCGTTCATCACGGCGGATCAGACCGGTCCCAAGCACCTGACGATGAAGCTGACGCGGGCGAAGTTCGAGCAGATCGTCGAGGACCTGCTCCAGAAGACCGTCGGACCGACCAAGCAGGCGCTGGCGGATGCCGGCATCGATCGGTCGAAGATTGACGAGGTCGTTCTGGTCGGCGGCTCCACGCGTATCCCGCGCGTGCAGGCGATCGTCAAGGATCTGTTCGGCAAGGAACCGCACAAGGGGGTGAACCCGGACGAAGTCGTGGCGGTCGGCGCCGCGATCCAGGCGGGCGTGCTCGCCGGAGAGGTCAAGGATCTGCTCCTGCTCGACGTGACGCCGCTGTCGCTCGGTATCGAGACGCTGGGCGGCGTGATGACGACCCTGATCCCGCGGAACACGACGATTCCGACGCGCAAGAGTGAGACGTTCTCGACCGCGGCCGACAACCAGACGAGCGTCGAGGTGCACGTGCTGCAAGGCGAGCGGCCGATGGCGCGCGACAACCGTCCACTTGGCAAGTTCCACCTGGCAGGGCTGCCACCGGCGCCGCGAGGCGTGCCGCAGATCGAGGTCACCTTCGACATCGACGCCAACGGCATCGTCAACGTGTCCGCGAAGGACATGGCGACGCAGAAGGAGCAGAAGATCACCATCACCTCATCGAGCGGCCTGTCGAAGGACGAGGTCGACAAGATGATGAGAGAGGCGGAATCGCACGCCGAGGAGGATCGCAGGCGGAAGGAAGAGATCGAGACTCGGAACCATGCGGACCAGGCGGCCTACGCTGCCGAGCGGATGCTGAAGGATAACGGCGACAAGCTGTCCGCATCGGACAAGCAGCCGATCGAGTCGGCGATTGAAGAACTGAAGCGCGCGATCGAGAAGAACGACGTCGCGGACATGAAGCGGGCGATGGAGGCGCTGAACACGGCGCAGCACAAGGCCGCCGAAACGCTTTACAAGGCGGCGAGTGGGGCTGGCCCAGGCGGAGGCGGTTCTGCGTCCGGCGGCGCGGCAGGTTCGGGCGGCGCCGGTCCGTCGGGCAGCGCGTCGGGCGACGTCATCGACGCGGAGGTTGTTGAAGAGGAGAAGAAGTAAGGGTGCCCTGGGTGCCACGGGTGCCAGGGGTGCCAAGGGTGCCGTCGGGTGCCTGGGGTGCTACGGGTGCTGGAGTGCCACGGGTGCCGCGAGTGCCCGAGTAAACGCACGAGTGCCGTAGCACTCGTGGCACCCCTGGCACTCATGGCACCCCTGGCACCCTAGGCACCCTTGGCACCTCTGAATCATGGACTTCTACATCATCCTGGGCCTCGAGCCGGGTGCGAGTGCGGCCGAGATCAAGCGCGCGTATCGGCGGCTGTCTCGGCGGTATCACCCGGGCGTGAACCCCGGTGATCGGCAGGCCGAGGCAGTGTTCGAGCGTGTGACGCAGGCGTATGAAACGCTCAGCGATCCGGCACGGCGTCGAGAGTACGACGCGGCCGGCGGATTGTCCGCGCCCATCGCTGGAGCGGGCACGTTCGAGTTTGCGGGGTTCGATTTCTCTTTCGCGGCGCGCGGAACCGACGCGGCGACATTCAGTGAGTTGTTCGCGGAAGTCCTGCACCCTCCGGCGCAGCAGGAAGGGAAGGCGGAAGCTGGCGCGGATCTGCACGCCTCGCTGACGATCACCTTCGAGGACTCGCTGCGCGGGGTGGAGCGTCAGGTCATCGTGACGAGACAGGTGCCTTGCGGTGCATGCGGCGGCGCCGGGCGCATCGGTACACCGGAAGGTCGGTGCGCGCACTGTCACGCGACCGGAAAAGTTCGGTGGGCTCGCGGACACATGGTGTTTTCGAAATCGTGCGCCGCGTGCGCAGGCACCGGCCAGCAGCGATTCCAGCGCTGCGATGTCTGTAGCGCACACGGGCGGCTCGTGCGGAGCGAACCGATACCGGTGCATGTCCCGGCCGGCGTTCAGAACGGTTCCCGCTTGCGTATCGCGGGACGTGGAAACACCGGCCGGCGCGGTGGGTCGAGCGGCGATTTGTTCATCGATGTGCACGTGCAGCCGCACCCGCGCCTTCGCCGCGAGGGGGACCATCTGTTTCTCCAGGTGCCGGTCGCGGTGCACGAGGCTGTCCTGGGCGCTCGCATCGACGTGCCGACGCTCGAGGGTCCGGTGAAGCTGAGGATCCCGCCCGGAACGCAGGCGGGGCAGCAGTTCAGGATCAGCGGGCGCGGTGTCCCAACCGCGTCCGGCTCGCATGGCGATTTGATCGTCGAGGTCAGGCTGGTGCTGCCGGCCGTCGCCGATGAACGATCGAAAGAGTTGATGCGTGAATTCGGCCGGCTGAACGCGGAAGACGTCAGGCGGGATTTGCAGTTATGACGGCGAAACGCTCGGGCAAGGCGTACTACATGATCAGCGCGGTGGCGCAGAAGTACAACATCCACCCGCAAACGCTTCGCCTGTACGAACGGGAAGGGCTTCTGAAGCCATCGCGCACGGAAGGCAACACGCGTCTGTACTCCGAGGAGGACCTCGAGCAGCTGGAAACGATCCTGTCGCTGACACGGGATCTCGGCGTCAATCTCGCCGGCGTTGAAATCATCCTGAACATGCGGCGCAAGATTGAGGCGATGCAGCACGAGGTCAATGAGTTCATCGACTACGTGAAGCACGAGCTGTCGCGCGGCATCGGCGACTGGGAGCAGCGGCTGAGCACCGCGCTCGTGAAATCCTCACCCACCGATCTCGTTCGGTCGGCCCCCTCGTCGACCCCCGAAACCACCATCGAGCCCGACCACGTCGAGGAGCCTCGCCGCAAAGCGTAGGAAAACCCCCGACTTCAATCTGAAGCGCAGCCCGCCCGTTCTTATGTAGCGCAGCCCTTCAGGGCTGCCAAGGTAAGATCGACGGAATGGCGCGCACCGCTTCCGACGATTCCGACGCGCTCAAGGCGTACCTTCGCGCGATCTCGCGAATCCCCCGACTCACCGCCGACGAAGAGCGCGAGCTTGCCATACGGATCAAGCGCGATGGCGACGAGGCCGCGTTAAGGCGTCTCGTCGAGGGCAATCTCCGTTTCGTTGTCAGCTACGCCAAGCGGTATCGCGGTCTGGGCGTGCCGTTCCTCGATCTGGTGCACGAGGGGAACCTCGGGTTGATGGAAGCGGCGCGGCGCTTCGACGCCGAGCGGAACGTGAAGTTCATCACCTACGCCGTGTGGTGGATTCGCCAGGCGATCACGCATGCACTCTCGGGGCAGACGCGGGCATTTACGCTGCCGCAGAAGCTGTCGGCGGTGGCGGCCCGCTTCGGCCGCGAAGTATCCGAGCTGACCGACGAACTGCGGCGCTCGCCGACCCCTCGCGAGATTGCCGACGACCTCGACATCTCCGAAGGAGAAGTCGAGGCGCTCATACGCATCGGAGATCGCGATCTGTCACTCTCCGATCACGTCGGCGGCCCGAACGAAACCGACAGTCCTGAGCTCAGTGAAATGTTGCCGCAGGTCAGCGTGCCGCCCGCGGAAGAAATTCTCGTGCATCGACGGCTGCATGCGGGCGTGCGCGGCGCGCTTGACGACCTCGGCGAGAAGGAGCGCGAGGTCATTGCCTTGCGGTTCGGTCTCGATCGCGATGGAGAGCCGCGAACGCTTCAGGAAATCGGCGACATACTTCATCTCTCGCGCGAGCGCATCAGGCAGATCGAATCGCGCGCCATGGAAAAGATCCGCCGATCGAAGCGGGCGGGAGAACTGCGGAGTTATCTCAACTGACCGTCATCACGGTTGCGCATTCGTGCCGCGCGACTTACAATCAGCACTCACGCACCTGCATCCGTCCCTCATGTCCTGCAATCTGTGCGACGATACCGGCTGGAAAGCTGTCGAGGCCAATGGCGTTCGCCGGGTTGTCCGCTGCGACTGCTGGCGCGAGGGGCTCGCGACACGCTTGCTGGAAGACGCGCGCATTCCGCCACGGTATCGCCGGTGCGATCTCGAGACGTTCGTCACTTACCCTAATGAGAAGCTGCTGGGCGCGGTGAAGCTTGCGCGAACCTTCGCGCAGGAGTTTCCCGAACCCCGCAGAGGGCTCTGCCTGATCGGTCCCCCTGGAATCGGCAAGACTCATCTCGCGGTGGCGGTTTTGCGCCATGTCATCATGAAGAAAGGCGTGCGCGGCCTTTTTTACGACGTACGCGACCTGCTGCGCGTGATTCGCAGCACGTACAACCCGCTCGTGCGCACCGCCGAGATGGATGTGCTCCGGCCCGTGATGGAAGCCGATCTGCTCGTGCTGGACGATATCGGATCCGAGAAGACCTCGGAGTGGGTCGAGGAAACGATGAACCTGATCGTGAACACGCGCTACAACGAGCGGCGCCACACGATCTTCACGTCCAACTACGAAGACACGCCCGACGACGCCGACCCGGACTGCCTGAAGGCGCGGATCGGCTTCCGGATTCATTCGCGCCTGCACGAGATGTGCGAGTTTCTGGAGTATGACGGCGCCGACTACCGTCATCTTCCGCCGAACGGTGGCGTCGACGACCTCGTGATGTTGTGGAAGCGTTCACCGGGCCGTCGCACGCTTCCAACACGATCCGAAGGGGCCCGTTCGGGCACAGCTGAAACAGTCCGAGGTGAAGGGAGGCGACCTCGGCTGGACCGGCGGCAAGGCTGGAAGTTAACAGCATTCAACAGTCAGCACTCAGCACTCAGCATTTCCCGGTTCATGCTAGGCCTCTACATCCACATTCCGTTCTGCTCGTCGATCTGCAATTACTGCAATTTCAATCGCGGGCTGTTCGACTCCGGTCTCAAAGACCGCTATCTCGCGGCGCTCGAGCGGGAGATCGCCGCGGCGGGTCGAGGCGAAGCGGTAGATACGATCTTCTTTGGCGGCGGCACGCCGTCGCTCCTCGATCCCACAGAGATTGCGCAGCTGATCACGACGGGCCGTGACGCGTTCGCCGTCGTCCGTGACGTCGAAGTGACGCTGGAGACCAATCCTGAGACGTCGACGCTCGACCGGATGAGCGGTTTTCGCGAGGCCGGCGTCAATCGCATCAGTTTCGGTGTCCAATCCTTCCGGGACTCTGAACTGAAGCGACTAGGGCGGATTCATTCCGCGGGACGGGCGCGCGAGGCCGTACGCGAAGCGCGCGCCGCGGGTTTCGACAACATCTCGCTCGATCTGATGATGTGGCTGCCCGAGCAGACCCAGGCGGACTGGCGCGCAAACGTCGAGGCGCTGATCGATGTCTCGCCCGAGCACGCCTCTCTATATCTTCTGGAGCTCTATCCCAACGCGCCGCTCAAGGAAGACATGGCGCGCGCAGGCTGGTCGCTCGCGCCAGACGACGAGGCGGCAGAGATGTATCTCTGGAGCCTCGAACGGCTCGGCGATGCTGGCTACGCCCATTACGAAATCTCCAACGTGGCCCGTCCCGGATTTCAATCGCGGCACAATTTGAAATACTGGCAGGACGGCGAGTGGCTCGGTTTCGGCTGCGGTGCGCATTCGACCAGGAATGCCGTGCGATGGAAGAACGTGTCCTCCACGGAGGAGTACATTAGTCGCCTCCATGCGGGACAGACGCCAGCAGTGGATCGTCGCGAGCTCTCACCAGAGCACCGGCTCGAAGAGGCGTTGTTTACCGGACTGCGGCTGGCCGAAGGACTCGACCTCGACGCCGTCGGACGCCGTTACGACACCGACATATGGGCGCGGTATGGTGCGGCGCTTCAACCGTCCCTGGATGCGGGGCTCGCGATTCGCGACGGATCGCGGCTGCGCCTCTCTCGTGACGGCATGCTTCTCGCTAATGAAATCCTGTCGGTGTTTGTATAGGGTCCAATCCGGCGTGTTCTGTTAGGCATCTTGCCGCCGTGTACGGTAAAGTGTGCTCTTTTGAGTTACCTCGTTGTTCGGCTAAGGAGGAGATTGAATGCGTCGTCCCTTCGTAATTTCGACTTGTGGCCTGGCACTGGCGCTCGTTCCAGCCGTGCTTTTTGCTCAGGCGGCTCCCGCGCAACAACCACCCGCCGGACAGGCTCCCGCCGCGCAGACGCCTGCGCCGCCGCCGCCCGCCGCGCCTAAGCTGTCGCTGACGAGTCCTGCCGGGGTGTTGCTGGTGCCGATCAAGCCGGATCAGACGGCCGTCTTCGAGGAATTTGCTGGAAAACTGAAAGCCGGCCTGGCCAAGTCTCAGGACCCCGTCCTGAAGCAGCAGGCGACCGGTTTGAAGATTTACAAATCCGCCGAGCCGTTCGGTCCAAACGCGCTGTATGTCGTCATGATCGAGCCGGTCGTTCCGAACTCCGAGTACGAGCTGTTCGCCATGCTCCAGAAGACGATGACGCCGGAGGAGCTGCGGGCGCCGGACGCGGCCGAGATGTGGAAAAAATACGCAGCCGCGTTCGCATCCGGCCCAAGCCGACTCAGCCTCACCCCGATCGGACAGTAAAAAGGGACAAGGGAGAAGGGTAAGGCCCTTTTCCCTTGTCAGAATTTCAGGTTAACCCCTGCGTAGAAACGCTGCGGCCTCGAGTAGAGCGGCGAGCCCTGTAGCGTATAGATCCGGTAGTCGAGTCGCAATCGGAGCGGCCCGGCGAGCGACACTTTGATGCCTCCCCCCACGTTGATTCCAACGTTCGTTTCCGAGAAGGTATTCAGCGTCTCGTGAAACGCGCCGCCTCCGGCGGTGCCGTAGAACTGCATCCTCGCGATCGGGATCGGCGTCTGAACCAGGCCATTGAACATGTAGGTCCACAAGGCCGGGCGCCGCCTGGACGCGGTCCTCGTTCGTGTGCCCGTACTCGAATTCGAATCCGAAGATCAGCAGGCCCATGCCCAACGCGAGCCCTCTCGAAGAGCGAGCGGTCGGCGTCGGATTGGAGCCGAGGAACGCCGTGAAGTCGGCCGAGGCGGTGAGGGGACGGACAGGAGGAGGAAAAGGGAAAAGGCAAAAGGGAAAAGGGAAAATGAGCGAATGCGCATGGCAAGAGCATAGTCCGCTCGGGCCGCAGGCGCTTTCCCTTTTCCGTTTTCCCTTGTACATTCCTCACTGATGGACTTCCGTCCGACAGCAGAACAGGAACTCCTGCGACAGACGGTGCGTGAGTTCGCCGAAGCCGAAATGCGTCCGCACGTGATGGAGTGGGACGAATCGCAGCATTTCCCGATGGAGCTGTTGCCGAAGCTGGCTGAGCTCGGGCTGATGGGGATTCAGTTCCGGGACGAGTACGGCGGAGCGGCGATGTCCTCGGTGGAGTACTGCATCTGCATTGAAGAGCTGGCCCGTGTCTGTCCGGCGATCGCGTTGTCGGTGGCGGCGCACAACGGGCTCTGTACCTCCCACATCGCCATGTTCGGCAGCGAGGCGCAGAAGGCGGAGTTTCTGCCGCGCCTCGTTCGGGGCGAGGTGCTCGGCGCGTGGGGACTGACCGAAGCGGGCGCCGGCAGCGACGCGGCAGCCATGCGGACCGACGGCCGTGCGCCAGGGGCAGTGCTGGGTTGTGAATGGATCGAAGAGCTTCATCACGCATGGCACGCATCGGCGGTGTGATGGTCGTCATCGCCGTCACCGATCGCGGCAAGGGCCATCGCGGCATCTCGGCATTCATCGTCGAACACGGCACGCCGGGCATGCGCCCGGGCAAGAAAGAGAACAAGCTCGGTATGCGCGCCAGCGATACCAGCGAAGTGGTGTTCGAGGACTGTCGCGTACCAGCGTCTCGCCTCCTCGGCGAAGAAGGGCAGGGGTTCATCAACACGCTGCAGGTGCTCGACGCGGGACGCATCGGCATTGCCGCCCTTTCTGTAGGTCTGGCGCAGGGCGCATAGAGGCTGCGCTTCGCTACGCGAAAGAGCGCCGCCAGTTCGGTCAGCCAATTGCGTCGTTCCAGGCTATTCGCTGGAAGCTCGCGGACAACGCGACCCGGATTGAAGCGGCGCGGCTTCTGACCTATCGTGCCGCCTACATGAAGGATCAGGGTGCCAGGACGACGAGAGAGTCGTCGATGGCGAAGCTGTTTGCGAGCGAGATCGCGGTGAAGGCCGCCGACGACTGCGTCCAGATTCACGGCGGTTACGGCTTCGTGAAGGACTATCCCGCCGAAAAATACTTTCGAGACGTGAAGCTCGTGACCATCGGCGAGGGCACCAGCGAGATCCAGCGGCTGGTCATTGCGCGTCAGCTCCTCGGCCAGTGACCTCGTCAAGCCTGTCCGCCCGCGTGCTCGATGGCGATGTGCGCGCGCTGGCGCGTGCGATGTCGCTCATCGAAGACGAGTCCCCTGCAGGCGCCGAGCTCGTGCGTCAGATCTATCCACACACCGGGCGCGCGTATCTGATTGGCATTACCGGGCCGCCCGGATCCGGGAAGAGCACGCTGGTCGATCGCCTCACCGCGCAAATCCGGCGGCGTGGACAGACAATCGGCGTTGTTGCCGTCGACCCGACGAGCCCGTTCAGCGGGGGAGCGATTCTCGGCGATCGCGTGCGGATGCAGGGGCATGCGGGAGATGCTGGCGTCTTCATCCGCAGCATGGCGACGCGCGGGCACCTGGGCGGGCTCGCCCGCGCAACGAGCGACGTGGCGCTCGTCCTCGATGCCGCGGGACGCGACGTCGTCATCATCGAGACGGTCGGTGTGGGGCAGGACGAAATCGACATCGTGCGCACCGCTGATGTCTCGGTGGTGATGCTCGTTCCGGGGTCGGGCGACGAGGTGCAGGCGCTCAAGGCCGGCATCATGGAGATCGCGGACATCTTCGTCGTCAACAAGGCAGACCGTGAGGGAGCCGACCGCACCGTGGCGTCGATCGAGGCGAACCTGTCGCTGCAGACGTTCGCGCCGGGAGAGTGGCGGCCGCCCACGCTCAAAACCGAGGCGACGACCGGTCGCGGCGTTCCCGAGCTGCTCGAGGCGATCGACCGGTTCCGCACGCACACGGCCGCAAGCCAGGGCTCGAGGCGGCGTGCACGTGCCGAGTATCGTCTGCGCGAGCTGCTGGCGCAGAGATTCGTCCAGCATGTCGAGCGTGCCGTGCTCGACGTTGGCGAGCTCGATGGGATTCTGGACCGCATCGCTGCGCGTGAAATCGATCCGTATACCGCGGTCGACGGCATCATGAAAAGGGCGATATGAAGGCGACGCTGGATCACATCGGAATCGCGGTCGCCGACCTTGGCGAGGCGCTGCGGTTCTATCGGGACGCCCTGGGACTCGAGGTCGAGAGCCCCGAGGAAGTTCAGTCGCAGCGCGTGCGTGCGCATTTCATACCGGTCGGCGAGTCGTCTCTCGAGCTGCTCGAGGCGACTGACGCGGCGTCGCCGATCGCGAAGTACGTCGCCAGGCGCGGACCGGGCCTTCACCACATCACGCTTCGTGTCGACGACATCGCCGATGCCCTGGCGAGGCTCAAGGCGCGAGGAGTGCGATTGATTGATGAGGCCCCTCGTCCTGGCGCGCACGGATCGCTGGTGGCGTTCATTCACCCCTCGAGCGCGCACGGCGTGCTGGTTGAGTTGAAGCAGGCACTTGTCCGATGAACGCACCGACGGTCAACGTCGAAGAATCGAAGAATCGAAGAATCGAAGGAGAAGAAACGGAGAGGCGTAGGGAACCGGCGCTGGCGTGCTCCGAGCGTTGACGCGCCGCCGACCTTCGGTCGGCGGCACGAGCGAGGCAACGATCCGAAAACACAAGCACCACTCGAACATAAAGGTGCTTGCGTTTTTGGATCGTTGCCCCGCTCGACCCGCGCGCAGCGCGGGCGCGTCAACGCTGCTCCAGACCGTCGTCGCTATCGACGATGTACGCTGAGCCGCGGCTCTTCTTTCTTTCTCCTTCGGATCTTCGGATCTTCGCTTCTTCGCCGCTTGCCGTCGGCTCGTGCAGCGGGACGGTATCGTGGCCGGTATGAGCGCATGCAATTCGGTGACCTCGAACTGATTTCTCTTTTCGACGGCCTCTTCCGCCTGGATGGCGGCGCCATGTTCGGCGTTGTGCCCAAGCCGCTGTGGGAAAAGCGAATCCCGGCTGACGACAAGAACCGGATTACGCTCGCGACCCGGCCGCTTCTCGTGCGGAGCAACGAGCGGACGCTGCTGATCGACGCGGGCATCGGTGACAAGATGGACGCCAAGAGCACGACGATCTATGCCATCGATCGCTCGCGCAATCTGACGCACTCGCTCGCGGATGCCGGGGTGGATGCGGATCGTATCGACCTGGTGCTCGCGTCGCATCTGCACTTCGATCACGCCGGAGGGTTCACCGTGAAAGACCCGGACGGATCGATTCGTCCGCGCTTTCAACAGGCGCGCTACGTCGCGAGGACCGCCGAGTGGGAAGATGCGACGCATCCTCACGCGCGCAACCGCGCGAGCTACCTGCAGGAGAACTTCGTTCCGTTGATGGCGGCCGGCGTGCTCGACCTGCGTCCAGGCGATGGGGCGATTACGCCGGGTGTTCGGGTGGTTCGTACGGGCGGCCACACGATGCACCACCAGATCGTCGTCATCGAGTCGGGCGGTCGAACGGCGGTCTTTGCCGCCGATCTGATCCCGACTACGGCGCACGTCGACGAGCCGTGGATCATGGCATACGACCTGTACCCGATGGACACGCTCGCATTCAAACGCACGTTCATCCGTGAGGCGATCGATCGCGAGTATCTGATTTTCTTCGAGCACGATCCGTCGATTGCGGCCGGCTACGTCAGGGAAAAGGACGGACGGAAGTACGTCGAACCGGTGGCAGTCTGAAGTACAATCGACGGATTTGTGAGTTGATTTTCCTATATCCATGACCACCATCGGCATTATTGGCGGCAGCGGTCTGTACGAGATGGCGGAGTTGACCGACCGCCGCGAACAGCGCGTCGTGACGCCGTTCGGCGAACCCTCAGCCCCGTACGTGACGGGAACGCTGCGCGGGCAGCAAGTCGCGTTTCTGGCGCGGCACGGGGTCGGCCATCGGCTTCTTCCGGGCGAACTGAACTTCCGGGCGAACATCTTCGGGTTCAAAACGCTCGGCGTCGAGTACATCTTGTCGGCGAGCGCCGTCGGCTCGCTCAAGGAACAGTACCGGCCGCAGGACATGCTCGTGCCGGATCAGTTCTTCGATCGCACGAAGGGACGTGTGTCGACGTTCTTCGGCCGCGGACTCGTGGCTCACGTCGGCTTCGCGCATCCGTTCTGCGCGACGCTCAGCGCCGTCGCGTATGACGCGGCCCGAGCCGCGGGGCTGGCCGAAACGAGCGCGACGCTGCCGGCGTCTCCCGTCGTGCACAAAGGCGGCACCTACGTCTGCATGGAGGGGCCGCAGTTTTCGACGCTCGCCGAGTCGCAGCTTTATCGATCGTGGGGAATGGACGTCATCGGGATGACGAACCTTCAGGAAGCCAAGCTCGCGCGCGAGGCGGAGATCTGTTACACGACCATCGCGCTCATTACCGACTATGACTGCTGGCATCCCTCGCACGACCATGTGACGGTCGAGATGATCGTCGCGAACCTGATGCAGAACGCCGCGAACGCACAGCGGGTGATTGCCGAAGCGGTCGCACGGCTCCCGTTTCAGCGCACCTGCGAATGCGCCTCCGCGCTGAAATACGCCATCATCACGCGGCCTGAGGCGATTCCGCCGGACATCAAGCGCGAACTCGCGCCGCTCGTGGGGAAGTATCTCTGCGTGATACGCGGCTCGCGGTTCGCGGTTCGCGGTTCGCGGTTCGCGGCTCGCGGATTCGCGATTCGCGGATTCGCGGATCCGCGGATTCGACGGATGCTGACATGAATTCAGATGAGACAGAGTACAGATGAACATTGTCGTGACCGGTTCGATTGCCTTCGACTACCTCATGTCCTTCCCGGGGAGGTTCACCGAGCACTTTCTTCCCGAGCACATGTCTCGCATCAGCTTGAGCTTCCTGGTGGACTCCATGGACAAGCGGCGCGGCGGGTGCGCCCCGAACATCGCCTACACGCTGGCGCTGCTCGGCGAGCGGCCGCGCCTGATGGCGACGGCAGGTCAGGACTTCAGCGATTACCGGCGATGGCTCGAAGCCGCGCACGTGGACACATCGCTCGTGCGCGAAGTCAACGGCAAGTTCACCGCGTCGTTCTTCTGCAGCACGGACGAAGACAGCAATCAGATTGCGTCCTTTTACACCGGTGCGATGTCCAACGCCGGCGAGCTGTCGTTCCGCGAGGTGCCCGACTGCGGCCTGGCGATCGTCTCGCCGAACGATCCCGGTGCCATGCTGCAATATGCGGAAGAATGCCGCACGCTGGGGATTCCGTTCATCTGGGATCCGGGCCAGCAGTGCGCACGGATGTCGGGCGACGAACTCTCCGACGGGATGGCAGGGGCAATGATCGTCATCTCGAACGACTACGAGTTCGAGCTGATCCGGCAGAAGACCGGCTTTGATGAGAGCACGATTCTCGAGAGAAGCGGCGCGCTCGTCGTCACGCGAGGCGAGCACGGCTGCTCGATCATCGAGCGGCATGGCTCGACCGACGTGGCGGCAGTTCCGCCCCATCGCATCGTCGATCCGACGGGAGTCGGCGATGCGTTCCGTGGCGGACTGCTGAAGGGCTTGGCGCTTGGCGCCGGCTACCGCGTCTGCGCGCAAATCGGCAGCGTGGCGGCGACGTATGCGCTCGAGCATCTCGGTGGCCAGAGCCACGCCTATACGTGGCCGGAGTTCCTCGAGCGCTACGAACGTCATTTTGGCGACGTCACGGGTCTGTAGCGCGGACGCAACCTCCGCGGAATACGGTTCGCCCACACGTTCGGTGGGGCAAACTTACGTAACGGCGTAGATCGCCGCACGTTCGTCTTTGCTATTTCCTCAATAATTCGTTATCGTCACGCTCGGAACGCGCCTTGCACGGCGCCGCGATGAGGAGGGAGCATTGAAACACCTCACGTTGGGTTCGTCGATCCTCGCACTCATCTTCGGAGTGTCGGCCAGCGCTCAGATCCCGCCCCGAATCAGCCATCACAGGGATCAGTCTTCCGCAGCGGCGCCAGCCTGGTCTCGCTCAACGTGACCGTTACCGACGGCAAGCGGCTCGTGCCGGGCCTCGCGCAGGACGACTTCTCCGTATACGAGGACGGCGTGTTGCAGCACGTCCAGTTCTTCGAGTCGCACGAGGTGCCGATCGATCTCATCCTTCTCATCGACACCAGCGCCAGCATGTCCGACAAGATGGATTTCGTGCATGAGGCGGCCATTGGTTTTCTGAAGACGCTGCGCACTCGAAGACCGTGGGGCGGTCGTGACCTTCGGCGACAACGTCAACATCTCGCAGCCGCTCACAACCGATCGGGCCGCGCTCGAGGAGGCGGTCAAGCGCGCGCAGGCGCACGGTTCGACGGCGCTCAACAACGCCATCTACGTGGCGATGAAGCAGTTCGCGCATGCGGCACAGCAGGCAGGCGAGATTCGGCGTCAGGCGATTGCCGTGCTCTCGGATGGTGAGGACACCTCGAGCGTGATCGGGTTCGATGATGTGCTCGCGATGGCGCGGAAGAGCGGCATCAATATTTACACGATCTGCCTGCAGAACCGCTTCGTGGTCGCTCGGGCCGAGAGCGGGCATCGATACTTTCTCGGAATCCGACTTCGCGATGAAGACGCTCGCGCAGGAGACCGGAGCGCTCTCGTACTTCCCGCAGTCGGTCCAGGAGCTGAAGGGCATTTACGCCAGCATCTCGGACGAGCTGTTGAACCAGTACTCGATCGGCTACTCGCCGTCCAACTGGCGCCCCGATGGCCGATTCCGGCGGATCGTCGTCAAGGTGAACTCGCATCCCGAGTTCCAGCCGCGCGCACGTCAAGGATATACGGCCGAGACGCCCCACACCACGTCTCTGCAGAGTCCTGAGCGATGATTCCGGCCGGGTCTGAAGACCCGGCGCGCAACGGATTCCGAAACGGCGCTCTCCGCGTCCTCCCATCGGGCGGGCATTCAGCCGGCGCGTCCTGAATCAGCGCGGTACAATCACGCGGTGGCCCGGTTTCTTTCTGCCGCTCTGACGGTTGCCGCGACTCTCTGGACCGCCACGATTGTTGCGGCTCCGTATGCGCTGACGAGCGGGAACGCTCGACTCGTTTCGGCGGCGGCGACGGTTTACAGCGGCGCCGGGCTGATCTGTCACCAGCGCGCCGACGCGCTCCTTTCATCTCGGCGGCGTGCAGCAGCCAGTGTGTGCCCGATGCGCCGGGCTGTATGTCTCAGGCGCGATCGGCGCGATCATCGCCTGGTTTGCGTCGCGCCGCCCGCGGATTCCCGCCGGAACGCGACTCGTGCTGCTGCTCGCGTCCCTGCCGACCGCGCTGAGCGTCGCGATCGAGTTCACTGGTCTCGCGCATCCCTCCAATCTCGCTCGGGCTTTGTGCGCGCTGCCGCTTGGCGCGTCAGCAGCATGGATCTTCATTCAGTCGTTACGTGCCGAAGCCGCGGCGGTGAGCGTCTCTGGAACTGGATTCAAAACCCGGAGATTGTGATGCCAGGGACGTCGCCGTCGATCGCCGAGGATCTCGCGCGGAGTTCGCAGAGCACGCTGAGCTGGGGAGTTCTTGACACTCGGTCAGGCGCTTCGCCGAGGGCCGGCCTCGGCCGGCCCACAGCAGGACGTGAGATCCCCAGATACAAACGGCTCATGAACTGGATGCCGCTTGTATCTGGGGAATCTCACGTCCTGCTGCCGCACGTAGTGCGGCTCGGCGAAGCGCGAGACTTGAGATCTCTGCGTTCCCCGCGATCTCGGCGTGAGATCATTCGCGAATCTCTGCGAAACTACTTCGCTCCACGCGGAGACCAGAATAGCCCCGACGGGATGCGTTATGATTCCAAGGAGGATATGACGACGAAATCGACGCGGCTGAACGTCCGCGCGCCGCGGCGGAGCCCGGTACGCTCGTTCTGTTGTGTCTCGTCGCCTGGCTGATTCCGGGTGCCGGCCATATCTGGATGGGTCGCAGGCAGAAAGGGATTGTCTTCCTGCTGGCGCTGCCGTTGATGTTTGCGATCGGGTTGCTGCTGCACGGTCGCGTCTTTCCTTTTGAGCTGTCCGAGCCGCTCGTTGGCCTGGCGGCGGTTGCCAATCTGCTTGCGGGCGCGTCCTGGGTGATTTGCGCGGATGCTGGATGGCGGCGCCGGCATCGTCACGGCGGTGACCTACGAGTACGGCAACTGCTTTCTGATTGTCTCGGGCCTGCTGAATTTTCTCGTGATCCTCGACGCCTACGACATTGCCCTGGGGCGCAAGTGACCAGCCATTTCCTGCTCCTCGTCTTGTTCTCCTTCTTCGTCTCGCTCGTGTTCGGCGTCCTCCTCCGCGACGATCCGCGGGAGCAGCTCCGGACCGGCGCCATGATGTTCGGCGGATTCATCGCCACGGCGCTCGTCCTCGGCTGGTTGATGTATCCGTTTCCGTTGTGACGCCGCTCGCGCGTTGATCTCCGGTCTCCGTGGCTCCTCTGGGGACCGGTCGCCTTGATGATGGCGGTGATCTTTGCCGCGTCATCCATCCCAAACCTGACAAGTCTTCCCGGGGGCATGTCGGACAAGTCCGGGCATTCGATCGGATATGGCATGCTCGGCGGCGTTCTGCTCCGCGCGCTTCGCCGGCGGCCGCCTCCGCGGCGTCACGTGGACCCGCGTCGTCATCGCAATCGTCCTTGCGACGCTGTACGGCGTGAGCGACGAGTTCCACCAGCTGTTCGTGCCGGGACGAAGTGCCGATCGCTACGACGTGCTCGCCGACTGCATCGGCGCGACGATGGGCGCGGCGATCGGCTGGTTCGCGAGCGCGATGCGTCGGTGGGGTATACTCGATTCTTCGTCATGACGCTCGATACGCTCGAGAACATGCTCGTCGAACGCGACGGCGCAACTGCCACCATCACCATCAATCGTCCGAAAGTCCTCAACGCGCTCAGCACGCAAACGATCGACGAACTGCGCCGAGCGGCGTTGCTCGCTGAAGTACGACGAGGCGATCCGTGCGGTCATCCTCACGGGCGCTGGAGACAAGTCGTTCATCGCTGGTGCGGACATCAACGAACTGGCCGCACAGACGCCGACGGGCGGCCGTGAGCTGGCGATGCGCGGGCAGCATGTGTTCGATCTGATCGAGAACCTCGGCAAGCCCGTCATCGCGGCGATTAACGGCTACGCGCTTGGCGGCGGCTGCGAGCTGGCCCTGGCCTGCACGATCCGGATCGCCGCCGACACGGCGCGGCTCGGACAGCCGGAAATCAACCTCGGGATCATCCCGGGGTACGGCGGCACTCAGCGTCTGGCACGGCTCATCGGCCGGGGGCCCGCGCTCGAGCTGCTGCTGACCGGCGATCAGATTTCGGCGGCCGAGGCGTATCGTCTCGGTCTCGTCAACCGTGTCGTCACGCCCGCCAACCTGATGGGCGAGGCCCGCAAGCTGGCCCACACGCTCGCGTCGAAAGCTCCAATCGCGGTGCGTTACATCCTCGACGCGGTGCATCGCGGGACGCAGATGCCGCTCGCGGATGCGCAGGTCTTCGAGGCCACGTTGTTCGGACTCGTCGCGGCAACCGAGGACATGCGCGAGGGAACCGGGCGTTCCTCGAAAAGCGCAAGGCGGAGTTCAGGGGGAAGTAGCCGGTGCGCCACCAGGATTCCGCGACCCCTCCGGGCGCGCTGCCGGGAGCCGGCGGTTATCGGTTTGCCGTGATCGTCTCGCGGTTCAATTCGATCCATTACCCAGGCGCTGGGCGACGGGCGCGCGCGCGGCGCTGATCGAAGCGGGGGCGTCCTCGATCGGACATCGAGGAGATCAGCGTGCCCGGTGCGTTCGAGCTTCCGCAGGCGGCCCGGTGCGCGGCGGAGACCGGCCGCTTCGACGCGATCATCTGCCTCGGGTGCGTCATCCGCGGGGAGACCCCTCACTTCGAATACATCTCGTCGGCGGTCGCCCATGGAATCATGGAGGCGGCCGGCGAAACCGGGATTCCGATCGCGTTCGGCGTGCTGACGACGGATACGGAAGCGCAGGCCGAGGAGCGGGCAGGATCCGGCCGGGACAACAAAGGCTGGGAAGCGGCGGCTGCCGGCATCGAGATGGCCGTGCTCTTCCGTGCAACTCGGACGCGCACCGGCGCGCGCCACCCCGCGATCGTTCGGATTCGAGCCGGGCACGGCGCGCGGCGACTCATGACGGCCGGCGATCCCAGTGGTCGCCGCCGGGCCCGCGAGGCCGCGCTGCAGATGCTGTATCAATCGGAGGTCGGCCGGGCGAGCGCCGATGAAGCGATCGCGACGTACTGGCCGGCCCATGAGCCCAGGCACGAGTTGCCGGACACGCTCCGCGAGTTCGCGAACACGCTGGTCCGAGGCACCCTCGAGCGGGTCACGGAGATCGACGCGCATTCTCGCGGCGCATGCGCGAGAACTGGCGCGTCGAGCGCATGGCGGTGATCGATCGGCTGGTCCTGCGGCTCGCGGTCTACGAACTGCTCGCAGACCCCGACACGCCGCCGCGCGTGGTCATCAACGAAGCGCTGGAGCTGGCGCGAACCTACAGCGGGGAAGAGGCCGTGCGGTTCGTGAATGGCGTGCTGGACGCGGTGCGGAAAGCGCTGCGACCCGAGTGAGCGCATCCTCCTTATGACCGACAACGACCGCGAATCCGATCTCCTGCGCCAGCGTCGCGCCAACTTTGACGAGCTCGTCCGGCTCGGCGTCGATCCGTATCCGCACAAGTTCGAGCGAACCGACACGATCGCGGAGCTGGTGTCGGCCCACGGCGCCAAGACGAAGGAAGCGCTCGAGGCCGAGGGCGTTCACACCAGGACCGCCGGCCGCATCCTCGCCATTCGCAGCTTCGGCAAGGCGAATTTCCTCGTGCTGTCGGATGGGCAGCGAGAAGATTCAGGCCTACGTCCGTCAGGATTCGCTTCCCGAGAAGGACTTCGCGGTTTTCAAGCTGCTCGATTTCGGCGACTACGTCGGCGTCGAAGGGAAGCTGTTCCGCACGAAGACCAACGAGCTGACGATTCACGCCTCGTCGCTGCAGTTTCTCGTCAAATGCTTCGAGCCGCTGCCGGAGAAATGGCACGGTCTGCAGGATGTCGAGATCCGCTACCGTCAGCGCTATCTCGACTTGATCGTCAATCCCGAGTCGCGCACGCGTGTTTCAGGTCCGCAGCAAGGTGCTCGCGTCGATTCGCGGGTTTCTGAACGCCCGCGGCTATCTGGAAGTCGAAACGCCGATGATGCAGCCGATTGCCGGCGGGGCGCTGGCGCGGCCGTTCGTCACGCATCACAACGCGCTCGACATGCAGCTTGTTCCTGCGCGTTGCGCCCGAGCTGTACCTGAAGCGGCTCGTCGTCGGCGGTCTCGAACGCGTCTATGAGATCAATCGTAACTTCCGGAATGAGGGCATCTCGACGCAGCACAATCCGGAATTCACGATGCTCGAGTTCTACCAGGCCTACAGCGATTACCAGGAGCTGATGGTCATGACCGAGGAGATGCTGTCGACATGCGCGCGCGAGGCGATCGGAACCGAGCAGATCACGTTTGGCGACCATCAGATCTCGCTGGCGCCGCCATATCGCCGCGTGTCGCTGCGCGAGGGAGCCCGTGTGAAAGCCAGCGAGCGCCTGGACACGGCCGTCGACGACGAGGACCTGCGCCGGGCGGACACTGCGGCGGCGCTTGCGCGCCAGCTCCACCTCGAGGTGCTGCCGTCGTGGGGAGCGGGCAAGATCGCGACCGAAATATTCGAGCGGCTGAACGAAGCAGGATCTCGTCGCAGCCGACGTTCGTCTACGATTTCCCACCGAGGTGTCGCCGCTCTCCAAGCAGAAGCCGGACGATCCCGATACCGTCGAACGGTTCGAGCTGTACATCGGCGGCTTCGAAGTTGCCAACGCGTTCAGCGAGCTGAACGATCCCGGCCGAGCAGCGGCGGCGCTTCGAGGCACAGCTTGCCGACCGCGCGGCCGGCGATGCCGAGGCTCACGCGATGGACGAGGACTACATCCACGCGCTCGAATATGGGCTGCCGCCGACGGCCGGCGAAGGGCATCGGCATCGACCGGCTGGTGATGCTGCTGACCAACAGCCCGTCGATTCGCGACGTTATCCTCTTTCCGTTGATGAGACCCAAGTAGCTTGGATCTGCCGTTTGAATTCTTCGTCGCGCTGCGATACCTGCTGGCGAAGCGCAAGCAGGCGTTCATTTCGTTGATTTCGCTGATTTCTGCCGATTGGCGTCATGGTCGGCGTGATGGCGGTGCTGATTGCGCTGGCGCTGATGACCGGGCTGCAGGGGGAGCTGCGCGATCGCCTCGTCGGATCGGCGGCGCACGTCTACGTGCTGAAGGCCGGCGGATTGAAGAATCCGCAGGAAGAAGTGCAGCGGCTGCTGACCGTGCCTCACGTGATCGGCGCGGCTCCCATCGTCCAGGGAAAGGCGATGCTCACCAGCCGAGATCGGGGAGAAGGCGTTCATCGAAGTGAAAGGCGTGATCCCGGAGCAGGAAGAGACCGTGACGCAGATCGCGCGGCGATGGTGTCGGGCAGCCTCGACGCGTTGAACACGCGCCGGGTGAAACGCCGGCGATCCTCGCTCGGCAAGGATCTCGCCGCACAGTTGCACGTCTAGATCGGCGACAGGGTCAAAGTGTTCACGACGAAGGGGACGTTGACGCCCTTCGGCCTGATGCTTCGGCACGTCCTTTCAAGGTGGCCGGAACGTTCAGCCTCGGTCTGCTCGAATACGACTCCGGCTACGCGTTTGTCCGGCTGGATATGGCCGAGCGCAACGTCGGCAAGGAACAGCCGGACTTCATCGAGCTGCGCGTCGACGACATGTTCGCGGCCCAGCAGGTGGCGGACTCGATTCCGTCGAGACTGGGTGCCGATTACATGGCCCAGGACTGGGCCGACCTGAACAAGTCGTTGTTTTCGGCGCTGTGGCTGGAAAAGATGGCAATCTCGATCACGATCGGGCTCATCGTGATGGTCGCTGCGCTCAACATCGCCGCGTCGCTCGTGCTGCTCGTCATGGAGAAGAACCGCGACATCGCGATTCTGAAAACGATGGGCACTCGGCGAAGAGCATCAGGCGGATCTTCGTCCTGCAGGGGCTGGTGATCGGGATGCTGGGGACGGCCGCCGGCGCGGTCGTTTGGTTACGCTGATGATCTACATCCTCGATCGCTACAAGCTGATCCACGTGCCCATCGACGTGTATCAGATTTCGTACGTGCCGTTCATTCTGCAGCCGCTCGACTTTCGCGATCGTCGTGCTGGCGGCGCTCGCCATCTGCTTCGTGGCGACGATCTACCCATCGCGACAGGCGTCGAAGCTCGATCCGGCGCAGGCGTTGAGGTATCAGTAGTGGCTATCAGCTATCAGCTATCAGCTATCAGCTATCAGCTATCAGCTGTCAGCTGTCAGCAGAGTGCAGCTGAAAGCTGAGCAGCTGAGAGCTGAGAGCTGAAAGATGCATTCATCGAAGTCACAGACCTGACCAAAAGCTACCCCGTCGGTGGCACCCGCCTGACGGTCTTGAAGGCGCTGGACGCTTCGCTCGACCGCGGAGAGATGGTGGCGATCGTTGGCGCGTCGGGCGTCGGCAAGAGCACGCTGCTGCACGTGCTCGGTGGGCTGGATTCAGTCGACGAAGGGACTATTCGAGATTGGCGACACGAGGCTGACCGATTTGTCCGACGCCGAACGGGTGGCTTTCGCAATCGCCACGTGGGGTTCGTGTTTCAGTTCCATCACCTGCTGCCGGAGTTCAGCGCGCTCGAGAATGCGGAGATGCCGATGCGATCGCGAGGCATAGCGGGGCGGAGCGGCGCGCGCGTGCGTCAGGGCTGCTCGGCGCGTGGGTCTCGAGGCGCGCCTCGATCATCGTCCGGGCATGTTGTCGGGTGGGGAGCAGCAGCGCGTCGCGATTGCGCGCGCGCTCGTGATGGAGCCGACGCTGCTGCTTGCGGACGAGCCCACGGGCGACCTCGACGAGCACACCGCCGATTCCCTGCACGACCTCCTGCGAGAGATGCACCGCGAGCGGGGGCTGACCTCCATCATCGCGACCCACAACCCTCGGCTGGCCGCCGCCTGCGATCGCGTGCTGCGCCTCGAAGACGGAAGACTCAAATAAAGGGTTCTACGGGGTTCTGCAGGGTTCTACAGAGTTCTACAGGGTTCTGTAGGGTTCTGCAGGGTTCGGGGTTCTTCAAGGTTCTCTCGCGGAACGACCGTCACGGCTCTTCGCAGAACCCGTGATCCGTGAACCGCGAACCCGCTGAACCCCGTCGAACCCGTCGAACCCTGTAGAACCCTATTTTTTCTTGCCGATCGCCCGATGAATAGTGGTACAGCCGTGAGATTCGTCCCAGTGTTGGCTCGGCGGCGGGTCTCCCGTAAGGACTTGCTGCGGGCTTTGCGCCCGGCGTTCCCTCCTACGTCACACAAATCTCTACTCTGGGAGTGGCCCTAAATGCATGACCAAGGTCACTTAGACCGAAAAACCGTGGTCGAGACGGGTACCATGCCGTATAATGCAAGGCAGGTAGTCCCTCCGTCACATAGGTAACCGGATGTTCGAACGTTACACGGAACGAGCGCGACGCGTGCTCTTTTTCGCCCGCTACGAGGCAAGCCAGCTCGGAAGCATTTCGATCGAAACCGAGCACCTGCTCCTTGGATTGATTCGGGAGGGAAAGGGCTGACGAGCCGGATTTTTGCTCGCTCGCATCTGTCTCTCGAAAGCATTCGCAAGGAAATCGAGGGGCGCACCGTGTTTCGCGAAAAGGTCTCGACCTCGGTCGAGATTCCCGTTCAGCGCGGAAACCAAGCGCGTCCTGCAGTTCGCCGCGGAGGAGGCGGACCGGCTTCTGCACAACTACATCGGCACCGAGCATCTGCTGCTCGGGATCCTTCGAGAAGAACGCTCCGTCGCGGCGACCATCCTGATGGAAAAGGGGATGCGCCTCAACACCGTGCGCGAGGACATCGTGGCGCTTCTCAACGAGAAGACCACGCTGACGCGCGTGAAGGAAACGCCGCTGCTCGCCGAGTTCAGCCGCGACCTGACCGAAGCGGCGATGAAGAATCAGCTCGACCCGCTGGTCGGCCGCCACATCGAAATCGAGCGCGTCCAGCAGGTGCTCTGCCGCCGCACGAAGAACAACGCCGTCCTCATCGGCGAGCCGGGCGTCGGCAAGACGGCCATCGTCGAAGGGCTCTCGCAGAAGATCGTCTACGGCGATGTTCCGCATTTTCTCGCCGACAAGCGGTTGCTCGCCCTCGACATCTCGCTCATCGTCGCCGGCACCAAGTATCGCGGTCAGTTCGAGGAACGGCTGAAAGCGATCATGAAGGAGCTGACCGAGAACCCGAACATCATCGTGTTCATCGACGAGCTCCACACGCTGGTCGGTGCGGGTTCGGCCGAAGGCTCGCTCGATGCCGCCAATATCCTGAAGCCGGCGCTGTCGCGCGGCGAAATCCGCTGCATTGGCGCGACGACGCCGTCGGAGTACCGGAAATACATCGAGAAGGATCGGTCACTCGAGCGGCGCTTCCAGGCGATCAAGGTCGATCCGCCGACCGAACGCGAGACGATCGAGGTGCTGACGGGCGTGAAGGATCGCTACGAGTCCTTCCACCACGTCGAGTACACGACCGAAGCCATCGAAGCGGCCGTCTATCAGTCGAATCGATACATCACCGACCGGTTCCTTCCCGACAAGGCGATCGATTTGATCGACGAGGCCGGCGCGCGCGCGAAGCTGCGCGAGGCGGGATACAGCGAAGAGTTCGGCGAGATCAATCGCAGCATTCGCGTTGCCGTCGAACAGATGGAGACGGCCGTTCCGAAAAGAATTTCGAGAAGGCACAGTTCTATCGCGAGCAGGAAGTGCAGGCCCGCGAGAACCTCCAGTTCGTGCGCGAGAAGTTCGACGTCAAGTCGAATACTCGCCGGGTCGATGGTCGGCAGGTCGGAGATCGACGAGGTCGTGTCGAAGTGGACGGGTGTGCCGCTGACCTCGATCAACCAGGACGAGGGGGACAAGCTCCTGCACATGGAGGATTCGCTGCACAAGCGCGTCATCTCGCAGGATTTGGCCATCTCGGCGCTGTCGCGGGCCATTCGCCGCTCGCGCGCCGGGCTGAAGTCGCCCAATCGGTCCGGTCGGCAGCTTCATCTTCCTGGGGCCGACCGGTGTCGGCAAGACCGAGCTCGCGCGCGCGATCGCGAATTTCCTGTTCGGCAGCGACCATGCGCTGATTCGCTTCGACATGTCGGAATACATGGAGAAGCACTCGGTCTCGAAGCTGATCGGCTCGCCTCCCGGATACGTCGGCCACGAGGAGGGCGGACAGCTGACCGAGAAGGTCAAGCGAAACCCGTATTCAGTCGTGCTGCTGGACGAGGTCGAGAAGGCGCACCCGGATCTGTTCAACATCCTGCTGCAGGTGTTCGAAGACGGTCACCTGACCGATGGCCTGGGCAATCGGGTCAACTTCAAGAACACCATCATCATCATGACCTCGAACATCGGTGCCCGATTCATCCAGAAGAAGGCATCGCTCGGGTTCCAGTCGGCCGATTCCGGCGTCATCAGCCGGAGCGTGAACGACATGGTCCTCGGCGAGGTGCGGAAGACGTTCAATCCGGAATTCATCAATCGAATCGATGAAATCATCGTATTCGAGGCGCTCTCGGACGACGACCTGCGGACCATCACACGGCTGCTGGTGAAGCAGGTGAACGACAACCTGGTCGATCGGCGGCTCCGGCTCGAGCTGGAGTCCGGACGTAATCGACTGGATCATCGAGCAAACATGCAAGGATCGCTGGTACGGCGCGCGTCCGCTGCGCCGGGCTATCCAGCGTTACATCGAGGATCCGCTCTCCGAGGAGCTCATTCGCGGGCAACTCAAGGGGGGCGACATCCAGGTCTACCTCGACGCCGGCTCGCTGGCTTACCGGCCGGTCGGATCGAGCGAAAGCGGCCACCGGCTTTCTTGAGACTCGGACCAGACCTGCTTCGCCGAAGCCAGGCGTGCAGGAACCTGGCGAAGGCGGGCAAAAGGCCACTGGGTAGCCTTGCACGTCTAAGATCCAGTAAACTCGTGGCTTGGCCTTTGTCCGGGAATGTCCCGCCGGGCAGCGGGCCGGCCCTCTCAAACCCCTGTTATGCGTGTTTTTGCGTTTTTGTTCGTGGCCCTCGCTGGTGTCGCGTGGCCTGCGACAGCGCGAGCGCAGGTTAGTCGCCGCCCAGGCTCCCAGCCGGCGGTCGCGGCGCCGCGCAGGCCCCGCTGCGCGGTCGAGGCGCCGAACTTCCCGGCCACCATCTGCAATCAGCAGGTGCCGGAGCCGGCGCGGCTACCCGCCGGCCGAACTCCGCGCCCGTGCTCACGGCCGTGATGCTGTGCTTCGAGAAGCAGGGCGGAAGCCCGAGTGGTCGAAGCGAACACCTACCTCTATTACATTCAGGCGAAAGGGAGCCGCCCTCGCTGAACGAGTGGATCAAGTTCGACGACAGCGTGCAGCAGCTCGCGATGGCCGACTTCAAGCGGCTCATGGGCGACGAATTTCCTCGACGACCTCTCGATCGAGGTGCGCGACGTCAGGTATGCCAACGGCGTGCTCGGCAAGGTGCTCGTCTACAACATGGAGGAGCGCCAGCGCGTCAAGATCGTCGATTACGTCGGCACCGAGAAGGTCGACACATCGAAGATTGAAGAAGCGCTCAAGGACAAGTCGATTTCAATCCGGCTCGATTCGTTCATCGATCCCGGCTTGATTCGCCGGGTGAGCGGCGTGGTTCACGACGTCTACGCCGAGAAGGGATACGAGTTCGTGGAGGTGAAGCCGGAAATCAAGCCGATCGAGGGTGGGCCGAAACTCGTCAACGTCACGTTCCACATCACCGAAGGGCCGAAGGTCAAGATTCGTTCGGCTGGATTTCGTCGGCAACAACGCCATCAAGCGACGGCAAGCTCACGAAGCAGATGAAGGAGAACAAGGGCGGCGGCATGTTCTGGCTTCATCCTCGGTAACGGGACGTACAAGGCGGACAAGTTCGAAGAGGATGCCGACAAGGTGGTCGCCTACTATCGCGATCGCGGCTACATCGAGGCGCGCGTCGGCCAGCCGGAGCTGAAGATCCTCGAGGACTCGAAGGACAGCAAGACCCGCTTCGTCGAGCTGCGGATTCCGATGACGGAGGGGCAGCAGTACCGCGATCGGAAAGATCGAATTCGACGGCAACAAGATCGTGAACGCGACCGCGCTGCGTCCGCTGTTCAAGATTGAGGAAGGGGAGATCTACAGCGAGAAGAAGATCCGGAAGGGCTTCGAGAAGGCGAAGGAAGCTGTACGGCGGCGGCGGGTACATGGACTTCACCGGGTATCCCGATCTGGCTCCGCGCGGCGCGCGCGTCGCCAACCGCGACGGCGCGGCCGGACCCGGTCATCAGGTCCGGCCGCGCCTCCAGCGGCGGCGTCGAGCGGTCCGCCGATCGTCGACGTCATGCTGCGCCTGCAGGAAGGTAAGCGGTACTTCGTCAACCGCATCACGTTCGTCGGCAACACGACGACGCGGGATAACGTCATCCGTCGTGAGATCCGGCTCGTCGAGAGCGGCGTGTTCAATACCGAAGCGCTGAAGTACAGCATCAAGCGGTTGAATCAGCTCGGTTACTTCAAGCCTCTCGAGGGCGAAGCGATCGGGGTCGATAAGACGGCGGGCGTCGACAACAAGGTCGACATCAAACTGAAGCTCGAGGAACAGAACCGCAACCAGCTGACATTCGGCGCCGGCGTTTCGCAGTACGACGGATTCTTCGGTCAGCTGGCGTTCCAGACGTCGAACTTCCTCGGCCGCGGTGAAACCTTCACCGTCTCGGCGCAGCAGGGCAGCCGCGCGACGAACTATCAGCTCGCCTTCACCGAGCCGTTTCTGTTCGATAAGCCCCAGACCGCCGGCGTCGATCTCTTCATCCGCGACCTGCAGTACATCGGGCTCTACACGCAGAAGTCATCGGGGCGGCAACGTGGTCTACTGGCTTTCAGGTGCAGCCGACTTCGCGCGGATGTTCATCAACTACAGCTACGAGAACGTCCAGGTCGCGGATCTGAATCCGCTGTTCAACGATCCGGCGGTTCTCCGCGGTAATCCGCTCCTCGCTGATTCGCTGCTCACGAGTCAAGGTGGCAAGCGGACGATCAGCAAGATCGGGCCGAGCTACGTCTTCAACACCGTCGACAACCCGATCTTCCCGACCGCCGGAAAGCGCTACACCATGTCGTTCGATGTGGCCGGCTTCGGCGGGAACACGAGCTTCATCAATCCGCGCACGGAGGCTGTGTGGTACTTTCCACAGACCAAACGCACCTCGATCGGCTTCCGGGCGGCGTGGGAATATCTCCGGCCATACGGCGAGACCCGCGTGCTGCCAATCTTCCAGAAGATCTTTCTCGGTGGCGAGTACAGCATCAGGGGCTTTGACATCCGATCCGTCTCACCGCGCGACGAGCTCTCCGGTGTTCCGGTTGGCGGCAACAAGAGCATGTTGTTCAACGCCGAATACCTGATTCACATCGCCGGGCCGGTGCGACTCGTGCTCTTCTTCGATGCCGGTCAGGTCCGCAACATTGGCGAGCACTTCTCGTGGAAGGAGCCGGTTTACAAGCGGACGCAGCCCGGAACGCTCTATCCGGGGTTCCTCGAGACCGTTGGTATAATCTCCAATCCGTTAGCTGGTGTGGTGCTGCCGGTACAGACCGAGATCATTGACCAGACCTATGCGTTCAAGGCGTCAACGGGAGCGGAAATCCGCTTCTTCATGCCGGTGTTGAACGTGCCGTTCCGTCTGATTTTTGCGATGAATCCATCGCGCGTCAACGTGCTCGACAACAACCTGCAGCCGGAGAAGCAATTGAAGTTCCGTTTCGCGGTCGGGTCAACGTTCTGACGTTTTTAGGGTTCGTTTCGGGGCCAAGGGATCCTTTGAGACCCTGGCCCTCTATTCATAGGTGGGCTGGGAACGCGAAGCGGGAGAGTGGAAACTGGGAGCTGGAAACGTCCGCCTTCGCCGCTGACGCGGCTACGGCGGACAACCTTCGCCTGGCTTGCCCAGCCGTAGGTCACGCTTAAGTTCGCAAGCGTGAGCGAAGGTTGGAAGCTGGCAACTTAGACTAAGGGGACTGTTTGCATGAGAGTGTTGAAGACGATGATAGTAATAACCGCGATGAGCCTGCCGCTTGTCGCGACGCCGGCCTACGCGCAAGCGCCATCGACGCAGAAGCCTGATACGCAGAAGCCGGCCACCCCGCCACCTGCGACACTGCCGCCTGCCACGCAGCAGCCCGCGACGCCGCCGCCAGCAGCCGCCGCGCCGGCCCCGGCGCCGAAACCCCCGGCGCCATTTCCTGAGGGGGCGAAATTCGCGTTCGTCGATATCCAGGCTGTGGCGAGCAATTCCGCAGAGGGGAAGGCCGCGACGGCAAAGCTCGACGAGCTGCGCAAGAAGAAGAACACGGAGCTCCTCGCCAAGAACAATTCGCTGAAGGCGATGCAGGACAAGCTGCAGGCCGGCGGATCGGTCCTGAACGATACGGCCCGCGCGCAGCTGGAAAAGGACATCGAGAAGGCGCAGCGCGATATGCAGTTCGCGCAGCAGGACGCGCAGACCGAAGTGACGGATCTCACGAATCAGCTGCAGGCGGATTTTCAGGAGAAGCTCAACCCGGTCATCGAGCAGCTGCGCGTCGACAAGGGCCTGCTGATGATCTTCAGCATCCGCGACTCTGGCGTCGTGGCTGCCGAGCCCGGCCTCGATCTGTCGAGCGAGGTGATCAAGCGCTTCGACGCGGCCCGAAGACCGCGCCGAAGAAGTAGGATTCGCGGCAGGTTCGCGGTTTCGCGATTGGGTCGCGTTGTCTCTGACGGCGCGACCTCTTGTTTTTGGGCGAACCTGCGAGCCGCGAGCCGCGAGCCGCGAGCCGCGAACGCGATCGCATCGCCTCTGTTACACTCGTCCGAGTGTCAATCAATATTCCCGAATCGCTGGATCGTCTCTGCTATCGCTATCCGTCCGCGCTCGTTGACGCGATCGCCGAACACGAGCCCGGGCGTCGAGTGGTCGCCTACAAGAACGTCACCGTCAGCGAGGAGTTTTTTCAGGGGCATTTCCCCGGCGCTCCGTTGATGCCCGGCGTCCTGATGATTGAAACGCTCGCGCAGGTCGCAACGATTCTGCTGACGCAGACCGGCGATGAGCGCGCCGCCGCGAGAGCCTTCCTCCGGGGCGTCGATAACGCCAAGTTCCGCCTTCCTGTGGTGCCGGGTGATCGCCTGCGGCTGGAGGTCACGATGGGCCCTCGCCGCGCGCGCCTCGCTCGCGCGCACGGGAGGGCCTTCATCGGCGAGAACATCGCCGCGGAAGCCGACCTGCTTCTTGGCGTGATCGCAGAGGAACGCAGTGGCCTCCGAACCGGGGTGACGATCGATGCCAGCGCTGTGGTGCACCCGGACGCGGTCATCGGCGACGGGTCTGTGATCGGCCCGCACGCGGTCATCGGCCCACATGTTCGGCTTGGCCGCAACTGTCGGGTCGGCGCGTCGTCGGTCGTGGAGGGACCATCGGAGTTCGGCGACGGAAACGAGATCTTTCCGTTCGTGTCGATTGGCTTGATCCCTCAGGATCTCAAGTTTCGCGGCGAGCCCACCAAGCTGATCGTGGGCGACCGAAACGTCTTCCGCGAGTTCGTCACGATCCATCGGGGGACCGCCGGCGGTGGAGGACGTGACCGAGATCGGCCATCACAACGTGTTCATGGCGTACGCGCACATCGCGCACGACTGCCACGTCGGCAATCACACGATCTTCGGCAACGCGGCGACGCTGGGTGGGCACGTCACCGTCGAGGATTACGCGACGATCAGCGCTTTTTCCGGCGTGCACCAGTTCTGCCGGGTGGGCCGTCACGCGTTCATCGGCGGCTTTTCGGTGATTACGAAGGACGCGCTGCCGTTTGCCAAGACCGTCGGAAACCGCGCCCGTATCTACGGGATGAATACGATTGGCCTGGTGCGCCGGAAGTTTTCGTCCGACTCGATCGCGAAGCTTCGTCGCGCCTTCCGCTACCTGCTGCACTCGAACACGAGCCGAGCCCTGGCTCAGATCGAGCGCGATCCGACGCTGCAGTGCGACGAGGTGCGCTATCTCGTGGATTTCATCCGAACGTCGAGCCGCGGCGTCGGGTTACGCCGGCCGAGCCGCCGGCTCGAGGAAGTGGCCGACGAGTTGTGACAAGCGGAGGGATCTCACGCAGGGGCCGCAGGGGCCGCAGAGAAACGGATCTCACGCGGAGATCGCTGAGGTCGCGGAGAAGAGGATCTCGCGCGAGGATCGCAGAGTTCGCGGAGAAAAACGTGGCGGCGACCGTCCTCCTTGAGTCTGTGGCCGAAACCTCAAGGAGGACGGTCGCCGCCACGTTCTTTCTCTGCGGCCTCCGCGTTTCTCCGCGTGAGATCCGTTTCTCTGCGGCCTCTGTGGACTCTGCGTGAGATCCTTCGCGATCGCTGCGAGAGTCTAGGGATGCACGATGGTGACCGTGAAATCGACGGGGGTCGTGACCTTCGAGGCAGGATCGTAGACGCGAACGCAGACGCTTGCCGCTGATGTCAGCGTGCCCACGACGACAGCCGTTTGAGTGGCGTTGTCGTTGGCGATCACGATCTGGCACGCGGATCCTGTCCACGTGCCGATGCTCAAGCCGATTGCCACGGTCGAATCGGGCGCCACCGACGTCAAGGTCGCAGCAATCGTCCCGGCCGAGTTGGCCGTGAACGGATACGTGATCCCCCCGTTCAAATTCAGAGTTCCGGTAAAGGTTTCTGTGACCGTCGGAGTCGTGGGCGTCGTCGGTGTCGTCGGGGTCGTGGGCGTGGTGGGGTTGCTGTTATTGTTGCATCCTGCCACACTCGCCACGAGGGCGAGCAGCAGAATACCGGGTAGCAAGCGGGGCATTAACTCTCCTTGAATTGAAACGTCGAGCTTCGAAGCAACTGCTGTTCCGCTCGCCTCTCTAATAATACGTCGTAAATGGCGCTCATATTGTCTCCATCCGGGGATTTCCTGACGTGAATCGAGGACGCTGGCGGAACAGGCGGTCCCCTGCCATCTGATAGACTGCTTCTCTTCAGGCATGAGCAGGATCGGCCTCATTGCAGGCAACGGGCGATTTCCCTTTCTGGTGCTGCAAGGGGCTCGAAGTCTGGGCCACGACGTGACCATTGTGGCGATCCGGGAAGAGGCCTTTTCAGAACTTGAAACGGCCGCCCGCGCCGCACACGCGGATCTTCACTGGGTATCGCTCGGGCAACTGGGCAAGTGCATCAAGATTCTGAAAGCCGCCGGGATCGCCCATGCGGTCATGGCCGGTCAGGTCAAGCACGTGAAGATCTTTTCCGGCATCATGCCCGACCTGACGTTGGTTTCGGTGCTCACGCGGCTGAAGGCGCGTAACACCGACGCGTTGATTTCGGCAGTCGCCGACGTCATGCGCGGTGAAGGCATCGAGTTGATTGATTCGACGACGTTCCTCCGGCCGCTGCTCGCGCAGCCGGGAACCTTGACCGATCGCATGCCGAACGAACAAGAGCACGAAGATTTCGAATTCGGGTATCGCATGGCCGACGCGATCGCGGCGCTCGATATCGGGCAGACGATTGCGGTGAAGCACAAAGCGGTCGTGGCCGTCGAAGCGATGGAAGGGACCGACGAAGTGATCGGCCGTGCTGGACATCTGGCTGGTCCGGGCGTGCGGATTGTGAAGGTCGCCAAGCCGAAACAGGACATGCGATTCGACGTGCCGGTCATCGGGATAGCGACGATCCAGGCGATGCGGATTGCGGGAGCGTCCGCGTTGTCCGTGGACGCGGAGCTCACGCTCGTGCTCGATGGCGAGCACGTGTTCAAGTCGGCAAACGAAGCTGGCATTGCGATCGTCGGGCGGCCGAGGAGCGGGCAGCTTGCCGGCTGATCAGCTGCGCGCGGCCGTCGTCGGCGTCGGGCATCTCGGTCGCCACCACGCGCGAATTCTGAGCACGCTCGAGGGCGTCGAGCTCGTTGCTGTCGTCGACACGCACGCCGAGCGTGCCGCCGCGGCGTCGGCGGCGACGGGTGCGCCGGCGCTGGCGGATTTCAACGACGTCCTCGGATCCGTCGATGCCGTCTCGATTGCCGTGCCCACCGAGCTTCACCGGGACATTGCGCTTCGGTTCCTCGAGCGTGGCGTCGCCGCGCTGGTGGAGAAGCCCATGGCCCGGTCGCTGGCCGAGGCGGACGAGCTCGTGGCGGCCGCGCGCGCCTCGGGCGCCATCCTCGCGGTCGGTCAGACGGAGCGCTACAACCCGGCGGTGGCGGCGGTGCTGCCGCTCGTCACCTCGCCGCGGTTCATCGAAGTCCATCGGCTCGGCGTCGTTTCCCGATCGCAGTCTCGACATCGACGTGGTGTTCGACCTGATGATTCACGATCTCGACATCATTCTGGCGCTGGTCCGTTCCGAGGTGGAATCAATCGAAGCTGTCGGCGTTCCGGTGCTGACGTCGAAGTACGACATCGCAAATGCCCGGCTTCGATTCGCGTCCGGCTGCATCGCGAACGTGACGGCCAGCCGGATCAGCAAGGAGCGCGTGCGCAAGATCCGGTTCTTCCAGCCGGACGCGTACATCTCCATCGACTACGCGGCGCAGGAGGTCGAGGGCTGGAGGCTCGTGCGGCACGACGGCGCGCGGCCGTCGATTGAAGGGGGCCCGCTGCCGGTCGAGCGCGACGAGCCGCTCCGACGCGAGATTGCCGATTTCATTCGAGCCGTCCGATCGAAGACCGCACCGCTCGTGGATGGCGTTGCGGGCCGCCGAGCTCTCGAGCTGGCGACTCGCGTGGCGGAGAAGATGGGGTAATGCGCGACTCGTCGAGGCTCGCGGCTCGCGGCTCGCGGCTCGCGACTCGCGACTCGCGGCTATTTGCGTGTAGCTTCCGCCTTTAGGCGGAAGGATTCTATGTTCAAAGATCTCAACGAGTTCATCTCAGCGCTCGACAAGGCCCGTGAGCTGGCGCGCGTCACCGAGCCGGTCAGCCCGAACCTCGAGATCTGTGCGGTGACCGACCGCGTATCCAAGTCGCCTGGAGGCGGCCCGGCTCTTCTCTTCGAGCGGCCAACGGGTTTCGATATTCCCGTCGCGTTGAACCTGTTCGGCTCCATGACGCGAATCTGCATGGCCCTGGGCGTGAACGCGCTCGACGACCTCGCGCGCGAGATCGACGAGCTCGCCACGCCGAAGATCCCCGGCGGCATGATGGATGCGCTCAAGATGCTGCCCATGCTGGGCCGGCTTCGGGACTTGATGCCCAAGACCGTGACCGATGCGCCGTGCCAGGAAGTCATCGAGCAGGACGGGTCGCTCGAATCGCTCCCGATTCTGAAATGCTGGCCCGAGGATGGCGGCCCGTACATCACGCTGCCGCTGGTCTTCACCAGGGATCCCGAGAGCGGCGCACGCAACATCGGCACGTACCGGATGCAGGTGTTCGATGGCCGTTCCACGGGCATGCACTGGCAGCGGCACAAGGGCGGCGCGCAGCATTACCGCGTCGCCGAACGCCTCAAGCGGCGGCTGCCGGTGGCGGTTGCGCTCGGGCCCGATCCCGCGCTGGCGTATTCCGCGACCGCCCCGATGCCCGAAGGCCTCGACGAGCTGATGCTCGCCGCATTCCTTCGACGCGAGCGCGTCGAGCTCGTCAAGTGCGTGACGACGGATCTCGAGGTGCCGGCCAATTCACAGATCGTGCTCGAAGGGTATGTCGACCCGGGAGAGCGACGCCGCGAGGGTCCGTTCGGCGATCACACCGGCTTCTATTCGCACCCTGACGACTACCCGGTCTTTCACCTGACCTGCATCACGCGCAGGAAACGCCCCGTCTACCTCACGACCGTCGTGGGCATTCCACCGATGGAGGACTACTACCTCGGGATGGCAAGTGAGCGCATCTTCCTGCCGCTCATCCGGAAGACGCTGCCGGAAATCGTCGACATGCACTTTCCTGCGGCAGGTATCTTTCACAACCTGGTTCTCGTGTCGATCGACAAGCGCTATCCCGGGCATGCCCGCAAAATCATGAACGCCTTCTGGGGGCTCGGTCAGCTGATGTTCTCGAAGACGATCATCGTCGTCGACAAGGATGTCGACGTCCAGAACGAAGCCGAGGTCGCGTGGATCGTCGGCACGCACTACGATCCCGAACGCGACATCCAGTTCACGAAAGGGCCCGTGGACGATTTGGAGGATGCCAGCGATCTCGCCGCCTACGGCAGCAAGATGGGAATCGATGCGACGCGGAAGTGGCCCTCGGAAGGCTTCAAACGCACCTGGCCGACGCGAATCGCCACGACTCCGGCTGCCGCCGAGAAGGCCGAGGCGCTCTGGCAAAAAATTCGACAAGGATGGAAATGATTTCGGAGACCGAAGCGCACGAGCTGCTCGAGAGCAAGGACCTCATCGCGATCGGTATGAGGGCGGACGAGGTTCGACGAAAACTGCACGGCGCGCGAACGACGTTCGTTCGCGTTTTTGAGATCCACGTCGAGACGCAGGTTGCGACGTTGCCACCGGGTACGTCTGCCGGCGAGTTCCGGATCGTGGGGTCACCCGGATCGCTGAGGAGCGCGCTTGCGGCGGTGCAAAGTGCACGGTTACTTGCAGAGGATATCCCGCTGACGGGCTTCTCACTCGCCGATCTCTTAGCGCTCGACGGCGTGTCGTCTTTCGCGCAGGCCTTCAGGGATCTGCGGGCAGCCGGGCTCGACGCCGTCGCCGAGGTCCCGCTCGATGCTATTTCCGATCCCGCCAGCGCGGTGGCGGCGGCTCGTGAAGCCGGGCTCTCCGTCGTCCGGCTCACGGTCAATGCAGTCCCCAGTGGGGATCGCGCCCTGCTCGCCCGTCGCGCGTACGAGTGGCAGGAGTCGCTTGGAGGTTTTCGGACGTTCGCACCGCTGCCGCGGGTCGTTTCGGTCGCGTCGCCGACCACGGGCTACGACGATGTGAAGCAGATTGCCGTGGCGCGCCTCGTCGCCGACAACATCGAATCGATTCAGGTCGACTGGCAGTTGTACGGGCCGAAGCTGGCGCAGTTCGCGCTGACGGTCGGAGCTGATGACGTCGACAATGTTGCCGCCGTCGATCCCGGCACGTTGGGGACCCGGCGCAGTCCGATCGAGGAGATTCGAGGGAACATTCGCGCCGCCGGGCTCGAACCTGTGGAGCGAAACGCGCGTTTCGAGGCGGCTGGCTGATGCGCGTCGCTCGCCTCGGTGCTGTGGATTACCTGAACGCGCGGCCCCTGGTATACGGGCTCGAGCTGAGAACCGATCTCTTCTCGCTGCGCTTTGACGTGCCGTCCAAGTGCGCGGCGCTTCTGCACGAGGGCTCGATCGATGTGGGAATGATTCCGTCCATCGAATACCTGCGAGGCCGTGACTACCGAATCGTGCCTGGGTTGGGCATCATCTCGGATGGGCCGGTGGCCTCCGTCGCGCTCTTCACGACTCGACCGCTCGACGCCGTTCGATCGATTGCGGCCGATACCAGCTCGCGAACATCGTACGCACTGCTCAGGATTCTGTGCATGGAGCGCTTCGGCATCGATCCGGATTTCCAGCCGATGGCGCCGGACCCCGAAGCCATGCTGCACCGTTGTGATGCGGCACTTCTCATCGGCGATCCGGCATTGTTTCTCGATCACCAGCGGCTTGGCGCGAACAAGATCGATCTGGGCGAAGAATGGAAGGCGCTCACCGCCTTGCCTTTTGTCTGGGCGTTCTGGGCTGGACGTCACGACGCGCTTTCGCGCGACGCTGTGGACGCCTTGATTGACGCGCGCGATCGCGGCGTGACCGCCTCGGACGAGATAGCCGCCACCTACCGCGGCCCGGAACGAGCCGCGCGCGGCCGGTCGTATCTGAGAGAGAATATTCAGTACACGCTGGGGAGCCGCGAACAGGCCGGATTGATGAAGTACTACGAGCTGGCTGAGCAGCATGGGGTCGTCGACGCCATCGTGCCGCCGCTTTTCTACCGATGACCGTGGAACAACTCGCTGCGAAGGTGCGAAGCGGCGAACGGCTCAACCGGGCCGAGGCGCTCGAGCTGTACTCGCACGGGCCAACGTCCCTCCTGGGCGAACTGGCCGACGGAATCCGCGCGCGGAAACATCCCGACGGCATCGTCACCTACATCATCGACCGCAACGTGAATTACACGAACGTGTGCGTGGCGCGGTGCAACTTCTGCGCGTTCTATCGGCCGGTGGGTTCCGCTGACGGTTACGTGCTCGGGTTCGAGGAGATCTTCCGGAAGATCGACGAGACCATCGCGCTCGGAGGCGGTCAGCTGCTGCTCCAGGGTGGACACAACCCGGATCTCCCGTTGGAGTGGTACGAAGACCTGTTTCGCGCGGTGAAGCAGAAGTATCCGCAATTCAAGCTGCACGCGTTGTCGCCGCCTGAAGTCATTCATTTGTCGCGCATGTCGCGGCTCCCCGTGCCGGAAGTTCTCGCACGGCTGATCGCCGCCGGGCTCGACAGCGTGCCTGGCGGAGGCGCGGAGATTCTCGTCGATCGCGTTCGAAAGCTGTTGAACTGCTACAACAAAGCGACGGCCGACGAGTGGCTCGACGTGATGCGCCACGCGCACCGGGCGGGGCTGCGCACGACCGCGACGATGATGTATGGGACTGTGGAGACGATGGAGGAGCGGCTGGAGCATCTGTTCCGGCTGCGCGATCTTCAGGATGAAATGGGCGGGTTCACGGCCTTCATCACGTGGAGCTATCAGCCGGCGCACACCGAGCTTGGGGGATCCGAAGCCACCGGCGTCGACTACCTGAGGACGCTGGCAATGGCGCGGCTGGTCCTGGACAACTTCGACAACCTGCAAGCCTCGTGGGTGACGCAGGGTGGAAAAGTCGGACAGTTGAGTCTCGCATTCGGTGCGAACGACATGGGCAGCGTCATGATCGAAGAGAACGTGGTCCGCGCCGCTGGCGCGGCCTACTGCATGGACGAAATCGAGATCGTTCGCAACATCGAGAATGCCGGGTTCGTCGCCAAACGCCGGAACATGCACTACGAGCTGCAGGGCGATCCAATCTTCCGCGAACGCAGCGTGCCACGGATGCTGGAGCTGGCCGTCGCGCGCGCGGACGGTGACACATCGCGTGCTCCGGAAGTGAACCGCTACGCGGCCCGGAGCGCCGGCGAAAAGAAGGCGCGGCTGACCGGCCATTGATTCTGTACCGCGCCGCCTGGATTCTGCCGATCGCCGCTCGTCCCATTCGCGGCGGATCACTGCTGACAATCGGTGGACGCATCGCCGGCGTCTTCGACGGCCCTTCTCTCCCGGCAGGTTTCGGCGCAGAACTCCAGGATGATGCGGGAGAAGCGCAGTCGATCGAGACCATCGATCTCGGCGACGTGGCGATTCTCCCCGGCCTCGTCAATGCGCACACGCATCTCGAACTCTCGTGGATGCGCGGCCAGGTCCCGCCCTCCGACTCTTTGCCGGCCTGGGCGGCGAGACTGATGGCGCTCCGGCGGGAGCGCGGTGGCGACCCTCCCGAGCCAATCCGTGACGCGATAGCGGAGGCGCGGCGGGCTGGAACGTCACTCGTTGGCGACGTGACGAACACGCTTGCGGCCGATCGGTTGCTCGCCGACAGCGAGCTCGCGGGCGCGACGTTCTACGAGCTTCTCGGGTTCAGCGCCGCGTCGCCTGACGACCTCGTGAAGAACGCGGAGTCAGCGATTGAGCGCCTCGAGCCACGAGCGGGCTTGCGGCGATCCATCGTGCCGCACGCGCCGTATTCCGTTTCGCCGGACCTGTTCCGCGCAATCGAACGCGCTGCCGGCGATCGTCCGATGAGCGTCCATCTCGGTGAGTCAGGCGACGAGATGGAGTTTCTTCGCAGGGGTACCGGAGCCTGGCGGGAGCTGCTGGGACGTCTGGGAGTGTGGAACGATCGCTGGGAACCACCTGGCTGTGGACCGGTGGAATACCTGGATCGGCTCGGGTTGGTGAACGATCACCTGATCGCTGTTCACGGGACGCAGCTGCCTGATGCGGAACTGGCGCGGCTGGCTGCCGCGCGCGCAACGCTCGTCACATGTCCACGCAGCAATCGCTGGACTGGCGCGGGAATCCCGCCGATCGATCGTTTCTACGCCTCCGGCGTTCGGGTGGCGATCGGCACCGATAGCCTCGCGAGCGTCGAGGATCTGAACCTGTTCGAGGAGCTTCGGTATCTGCGCACGCTCGCCCCGGATGTCCCGGCCAGTCGGCTCCTTGCGAGCGCTACGCTGGACGGCGCGACCGCGCTCGGGTTCGGTGGGGAATTCGGCAGCATCGAGGCAGGGAAGCGCGCCGACCTGATCGCGGTCCGCCTCCCGCGCGGCCTGACGGATGTGGAAGAATACCTGGTCAGGGCCGTTTCACCGGACAAGGTATCGTGGATCAAATAAGGGTTCTACGGGGTTCCACGGGGTTCTACTAGGTTCTACTAGGTTCCGCGTTCCGCGAGGTTCTGCTGAGGTTCTACTAGGTTCTGCGTTCTACGAGGTTCTCCTGGGTTCCATGAGGTTCTGCGAGGTTCTCCGGGGTTCCTCAGTCGAGCCCTGCGGTACCTGACAGCCTCCTTGAACCCGGCAGACCCGGCAGAACCCGGTAGAACCCGGTAGAACCCGGCAGAACCCGGCAGAACCCGTAGAACCCGGTAGAACCCGGTAGAACCTATAGAACCCCGCAGAACCATAGAACCCGGTAGAACCCCGTGGAACCCCGTAGAACCTTGCAGAACCGACTCGTTATATACGCCTCTTTCGTCCGCTTCAGTCATTCGGTCTTTGCGCTGCCGTTTGCGCTGACCGGGGCCCTGCTTGCGCTCCATCGGCTGAACGACTGGACTGCGGCGACCGTCACGAGACGGTTCGTGTGGATCGTTGTCGCCATGGTCAGCGCACGGAGCGCCGCGATGGGATTCAATCGGCTCGCCGACGCGTCGCACGATGCGCTCAATCCGCGTACGGCGATGCGCGAGTTGCCGCGCGGCGTGATGACTCGAACCGAAGCCGGTCTCTTCGTCGCCGTGTTCTCGCTGCTGTTCCTGTATGCCGCGTGGGAACTCGGTCCGATGTGCTTCGTGTTGTCGCCGGTGGCGCTGGCGATCGTGTTCTGGTACTCGCTCGCGAAACGATTCACCCACTACACGCAGCTGTTCCTCGGTCTGGCGATGGCGGTGGCGCCGGTGGGCGGATGGCTCGCCGCCGGAGGCCGGGCCGGGATCGAACCGTGGCTGCTGGGCGCGGCGATCGGAACATGGGTCGGCGGCTTCGATGTGCTTTATGCCTGCCAGGATCTGGAATTCGATCGAGCGAATGGGCTTCGCTCGATACCCGTGTATTTCGGGATTGCGCGGTCGCTCGCCATTTCACGCGCAATGCACGTGGTGACCGTGATCTGTCTTGCCGTGCTTGGCCCCATCGCCAATCTCGGAACGATCTATCTTGCCGGGGTTGCAAGCGTCGCGGTGCTGCTCGTGTACGAGCAGTCGCTGGTCCGCGCCGATGATCTCTCACAGGTCAAGCGTGCGTTCGATTTGAACGGATACGTGGGGCTCCTGTATCTCGCGGCAACCGCCGTCGCTATCTATGTCCACTGACACATCACGGCCGCTCGATCGCTCTGGCGATTACCGGCGCAAGCGGCGCCCTGTACGCGATGCGCACCATCGCGGCGCTGCTCGAGCGTGGCTGTCATCTGGAGCTTGTCGTCTCCGATTACGGCCGTCGTCTGTTGCGCGACGAGCTTGGCGAGGCCGCGGCCGTCGACCGGCTCACCGACTATCTCACTGCCAGGTCCGGCAGCGGCGTCAGGAATGGGACGACCAGGCTGCACAGCAACAAGGATCTCGGCGCGACGATCGCGAGCGGCAGCCAGGGCTGCGAGGGCATGGTCGTGGTGCCATGCTCGATGAAGACCCTGGCCGGCATCGCGCACGGACTGTCGCGCAACCTCGTCGAACGTGCCGCCGACGTCATGCTGAAAGAGCGCCGAAGGCTGATCGTCGTCCCCGCGAAACGCCGATGAGCCTTCCACAGCTGAAGAACATGGTGCTCTGTGCCGAGGCGGGAGCGACGGTCATGCCCGCGATGCCGGCGTTCTATCAGATGCCGCAGACGCTCGACGATCTCGCGGATTTCATGGCAGGAAAGATTCTGAGCGCGCTGGGCTTCGAGCACGAACTGTATCCCGCGTGGAAGGGGTAGATCTCACGCGGAGACGCGGAGGGATCTCGCGCGGAGATCGCTGAGAACGCGGAGAAACGGATCTCACGCAGAGAATCGCAGAGTTCGCGGAGAAAAAACGTGGCGGTGACCGTCCTCCTTGAGTCAGCGGTCAGGAGCCTCAAGGAGGACGGTCACCGCCACGTTTCTTTTCTCTGCGGCCTCCGCGTTTCTCTGCGCGAGATCTTTTTCTCTGCGCCCTCTGCGTTCCTCCGCGCGAGATCCCCTCCGCGCCTCCGCGTGAGATCCGTCCGCGCACTCTGCGAGGAACGCGTTGACCCAATCGCCCGACAAAACCCCTGCGCGCATCGCGAACATGTTCGACACGATCGCGCCACAGGTACGATCTGCTCAATCACGTGCTCAGCGCGGGGATGGATCGTGGCTGGCGCGATCGGGCGGTCGATGCGCTGGCGTTGCCGGACAATGCCCGCGTGCTCGATCTGTGTACCGGCACGGCGGATCTCGCGATTGCAACTGTCCATCGGGCACGCGGCGCGACCGTCGTCGGCGTGGACTTCGCTGGAGAGATGCTGCGTCTGGCGCGCGTGAAACTCCAGGGCGCGTCACTCGATCGCCGCATTCGACTGGTGCGCGGGGATGCGGCTCGTATTCCGCTTGGCGACAGTTCCTGCGATGCCGCGACGATTGCCTTCGGGATCAGGAACGTAGCCGAGCCGGAACGGGCATTGTCCGAGCTTGCGCGCGTGATCAAGCCGGGCGGCCGGTTGGCGATCCTGGAGTTCGGCCAGCCGCGCATTCCCGGAATCCGCACGCTCTACTCGTGGTATTTCCGCTACCTGCTGCCGCTCGTTGGGCGCCTCGTGTCGAAACACCAAAGCGCCTACTCGTACCTTCCTGCCTCAGTTGGTACATTTCCGCCCCCTTCGGAGTTTTCGCGGATCCTCGGTGCCACAGGTTTTTCACACGTCCAGGCCGTCCCTCTCACCTTTGGCATCGTCTATCTCTTCGTGGCCGATCGAGCATAGAAATCGGGTTCTGCTGGGTTCTACGGGTTCTACGGGGTTCTGCTGGGTTCTATCGGGTTCTGCTGGGTTCTACTGGGTTCTACGGGTTCTACGGGGTTACGGGTTCTACAGGGTTCTGCTGGGTTCTGCAGGGTTCTATAGGGTTCGGCTCGGTTCGGCTGGGTTCTACAGCTTCTGCATGGCTCTGCGATCTCTTCAATTGTTCACAGCCGTATCGGACTCGACCGCGTCCGATCAGCGGTAGTCGGCGCGAACTCTGCAGACGCAGAACCGAACCCGGAGAACCCGGAGAACCCGATAGAACCTCGTAGAACCCGGAGAACCCGATAGAACCCTGCGTAGAACCCGGAGAACCCGGTAGAACCCCGTAGAACCCTGCAGAACCCCGTAGAACCTTGTTATAATCGATAACCCCCTGATGTACTTCAACTTCGAGGATTACCGCCCGGATACCCCGACTCTTCCCCGGTCGCTGACGCGCCTCGAAGTCACTCTTCTCACGCTCGTTTTTTACCTCTCCGTTGTGATCCTTTTGCTGGTCTGGCCGCACTTGGCATTCGTCAAGGCGTGGGAGGCCGAGCGACAACAGGAACTGGTGAAGCAGCAGCAGCTGCTGATGGAGAAGCAGCGGGAACAGGCGCGATTCGTGTTCATCCAGCCGCGCGTCGATTTGCAGGCGCCCAAGCCGCCGCCGCGCGCCGATTTATCCGACCTCGATCGAAAAGCCAGAACAGTCGAACGAGCCGAGAAGCCGACGAACACGATGCCGTTCTCGCGCGGCAACACGTTCGAGCGCACGGAGGGTGCTCCGCCGACGCCGCCGCAGCGAGCGCAGGAAACCCCGCAGCCCGACGCGAAGGCTGATAGCGAGCGTCAGGCGATCACGCTGCCGGAGTCACCGACGGCAGTTGAACCGAAGGGCGTCGAGACGCCGAGCGCTCGTGGGCCGTCGGCTGGCGTCATCGCCGACGCCATCCGAAATGTTCAGAAGTACGCGCCGCGCGATTCCTACGTGAACCTGCAGGGCGGCCAGGGTCAGGATTTCGCGCCTTCGATTCAGTTCGACACCAAAGGCGTCGAGTTCGGGCCCTGGCTGCGCCGGTTCATCGCGCAGATCCGCCGCAACTGGTTCATTCCGGAAGCGGCGATGTTCCAGCGAGGACATGTGGTGATCACGTTCTTCGTCGGGAAGGACGGGCGAATCACCGAGCTGAAGGTGCTCAGACCGTCCGAAGTGGGCGCGTTCAATAATTCGTCATTCAACGCGCTCGCGTACATCCAATCCCACGTATCCTCTTCCGCCCGAGTACCCGGACGACCGCGCGTTCTTCACGGTCACCTTCTACTTCAACGAAAATCCAGGATCATGATCCAGCCGACGCGGACGCAGCAGTTCGGCCTGCTGTTGACGCTGGCCGCGCTCGTTGCGCTGGCGCTTGCTCGCGCCCTCGCTGGGCGCTGATGGCCCGGCCGCGGGTTGTCGCGATAGTCGGCCCGACGGCGACCGGCAAGAGCGCGCTCGGGATTGCGCTCGCGCATCGCTTCGATGGCGAGATCGTCAGCTGCGATTCGACAGCCGTCTATCGTCGCTTCGACATCGGCACCGACAAGGTGCCGCTCAACGCGAGACAGGGGATCCCGCATCATCTGATTGACGTGGCAGAACCGACGGAGGAGTACTCCGCGGCGCGTTACGCGCGGGAAGCCGGCGCGGCGATTCGGGAGATCAGCGCGCGTGGAAAGCTGCCGATCGTCGTGGGCGGCACCGGTCTCTACTACCGTGCGTTGACGCGCGGCTTTTTTCCCGGGCCGGCGCGGGACTCCGCCCTGCGGCAACGGCTGGAGTGGATCGCCGATCGCAGGGGCACCGAGCGGCTTCACGTGCTGCTCGGTCGTGTCGATCCCGAGTCCGCGACTCGCATTCATGCCCGCGACCGCAAGCGCCTCGTGCGCGCGCTCGAGGTCTACTTCCTGACCGGCCGTCCGTTGACGGCGCACTTTACGGACACTCAGTCCCCGCTTCCCGACTATGAGGTCGTGGCCTTTGGGCTGCAGATTGAACCCGATCTGACGGCGCAGCGAGTCGCGGCCCGCGTCGACTCCCAGTTTCAGCAGGGCCTGCTGGACGAGATCCAAGGGATCCTCGCCTCGGGTGTCCCGGAGTCCGCACATCCCTTTACCGGGCTGGTCTACCGGCAGGCACTCGAGCATCTCCACGGGGTCCGCGACCAGCAGGCCACGCGCGAGCTCATCGTCCGCGAGAACCGCAAGTACTCGCGTCGGCAGTTGATCTGGTTCAGGAAAGAGCCTAATCTACAATGGATTCACGCCGCTGGCGAACGCGAGACGACCCAGGAGCAGGTTGCTCGCATCCTCGCGGCTCAGGAGATTCGCCGCGATGCCGACTACCCGTGAGTCCAAGCCAGCCTCGGTTCAACCCAACATTCAGGATGTCTTTCTGAACTATGCGCGGCGCGAGAAGCTCCCGGTCCACATTCGGCTGATGGATGGCACCGATCTCGAAGGCCGCGTGAAGAATTTCGATCGCTTCGCGGTCATCGTGGAGCACAGCGGCGCCGACCACATGATCTTCAAGCATGCCATCGCCGCGATCCGATCGCCGCGGCCGATGAGCAACTACTACTCCTCGCACGAAGCCTGAGTGGGCGCGCCGGCTGTTCCAAACCGCGTCATCCTGATCGTGTTCGACAGCGTGGGGTGCGGGGAGTTGCCCGACGCCCGCGATTACGGCGATACCGGAAGCGACACGCTTGGCAATATCGCGAGGCGCATTCCGCTCTCGGTGACGAACCTCCGTCGTCTTGGTCTCGCGCGCATCGCATCCGTCAACCGCCTGCCGACGGAGCCTGATCCAATCGGCGCATTCGGGCGTATGGCGGAAGCCTCGCCGGGAAAGGATTCCGTCACCGGCCACTGGGAGTTGACCGGGCTCGTCCTCGAGCGGCCGTTTCCCGTCTTCCCGAAAGGGTTTCCGCGGGAGGTGATGGACCAATTCGAACGCCGAATCGGCCGCGGCACGCTGGCGAACAAGGCCGCGAGCGGAACGGCGATCATCGAGGAACTCGGTGCGGAGCACATCGACACAGGAAAGCCAATCGTCTATACCTCGGCGGACAGCGTGTTCCAGATCGCCGCGCACGAGGATGTCGTGCCCGTGCCCGAGCTCTATCGATGGTGCGAAATCGCGTACGAGCTCGCCGGGATTGGTCTGGGCGTGGGTCGCGTCATTGCGCGCCCATTCATCGGCTCCCCGGGAGCGTTCAGGCGAACGGCGAACCGTCGCGATTTCGCGCTGACGCCGCCATCGTCAACGCTGCTCGATCGGTTGAAGGCGGCGGGCTTCCCGGTGGTGGCTATCGGTAAAGTGGAGGATCTGTTCGCGGGGCGCGGCATTACCGCATCCACCCATACCACCAGCGACGATCACGGCGTCGACGAGGTTCTGCGGGCGATGACGACGACCGACCATGGATTGATCTTCGCGAACCTCGTCGACTTCGACACGCAGTTCGGTCATCGCAACGACGTCGCCGGCTACGCGGCCAATCTCGAACGTGTGGACGCACGTCTGGGCGAAGTGATGTCCGCGCTCGCGCCGCGTGATGTTTTGGTCGTGACAGCGGATCATGGCAACGATCCCACAACCGCGAGCACCGATCACGCGCGCGAGTACGTACCCGTGTTCCTGATGGGAGAGGCCGTTCGGCACGGCATCGACCTCGGCACCCGAGCAACTTTCGCCGACCTCGGCCAGACGATCGCCGAGCTATTTGGCGTCGGTCCCCTGGACCACGGCACCAGCTTCCTGGGCGCGATACTTGCCCGAGAAGAGCACACAGGAGAAGGAGAGAAAGGGAGAAACTAATTTTTTTTGACTTACCCTGCCAGCGCTTCGGTTGATGCCATGCAACAACGCGACGCCGCCCGGCTGACACTGGTCGAGAAGATCACAGAGGAGGGGGAGAAACGAACTTCCTTTGCCTTCCCCTGCGAGCGCTTCGGCTGATGCCATGCAACAACGCGACGCCGCCCGGCTGACACTGGTCGAGAAGATCACACAGGAGAAGGAGAGAAAGGGAGAAACGAACTTCTTTTGCCTTCCCCCTGCGAGCGCTTCGGTTGATGCCGTGTGACAACGCGACGCCGCCTGTCTAGAAGATTCAGAAGTAGTTTCAAGACCTGGGGATAGTACGCAACGGACGCCTGCGGAGATCACGGCGGATCTCACGCAGAGGGTCGCAGGGAACGCAGAGGTTCGCGCTTCACCGAGCCGCACTACGTGCGGTCACAGCGGACCAGTCACGGTCGCATGCTGTGGCCGGCCGACGGCCGGCCCTCGGCGAAGCGCCTGAACGAGTGTGGAGTGTTCCCGCTCTCCCATTTCTCCTCGGGGATCGTTCACGAATACGGGACGGCAAATGTCGCTGAATCTAGCAAATGTCCGTAGGGACCACACAGAAGAAGCGGCGATGCAAAGAAAACGAAATATGCTCTCTGTCTCCCGTTCTCTGTGAGATCTTGGCGCGAAGGCAGCGCGACAAGGGAACAGCGCCGGACCGGGTATCTGTCCGTGACGGCAAACAGGAGCAGCGGCGAGAGTAATCAAAGAAAATATGATCTCCCTTTCTCCCGTTCTCCTGTGAGATCTTGGTGCGAATGCAGCGCGACAAGGGAACGCCGTCCGACCAAGCCATGCCCGTGACGAATATTCGTCTCGAGCTCGAGCAGCGCGAGCGCCAGATTCTCGCGCCGCAGGCCGCGAAGAGCGCTGACACGCGCGGGCGGCTGCGCCCGAGCCGGAAGATCCGATCCGCCCCGCGTTTCAGCGCGATCGCGATCGCGTGATCCATTGCAAGGCGTTCCGTCGTCTGAAGCACAAGACCCAGGTGTTCTTCGCGCCGACCGGCGATCACTATCGCACGCGCCTGACGCACACGCTGGAGGTCTCACAGATCGCCCGCAGCATCGCGAAGGTGCTCCGGCTGAACGAGGAGCTGACCGAAGCGATCGCGCTCGGTCACGATCTCGGTCACACGCCGTTCGGCCATGCGGGAGAACGAGTGCTGAGCGATCTCATCCCGGGCGGCTTCAATCATTACGAGCAGAGCCTCCGCATCGTCGATGTCCTCGAGAAAGATCGCGCCGGCCTCAATCTCACGTGGGAAGTCAGAGACGGCATCGCCCGGCACTCGAAAGGCAAGAGCGGCATGCCTGTCGGCGCTGATCCCGAGCATCGCGCGAGCACGATTGAGGGGCAGATTGCGCGGGTCGCCGACATCATCGCGTACGTCAATCACGACATAGACGATGCGGTGAGAGCAGGGTTGCTGCGCGAAGAGGATCTGCCATCGAGCCGCGTGGACGTCCTGGGCGCAAGTTCCTCCGAGCGCATCGGCCGCATGGTGACCGATGTCGTCGTCCAAAGCCTGGAAGGCGGGCTGACCGAGATTCGAATGAGCGACCGAATCCTCGACGCCACGGTCGGGTTGCGAAGCTTCCTGTTCGAAGCCGTTTACGAGAACGACATCGCGACCGCCGAGTTCAAGAAGGCTGGCGGGATCCTCGGCGGGCTGTGGGAGAAGGTCCGCGAGCGCCCGAGCGGAGTTCCTGGACACGCGGACGATTGAGGAGGAAGGCCTGGACGCTGCCGCCCGCGACTTCCTCGCCGGCATGACGGACCGGTTTGCGGTCAGCCTGTACGAACAACTCTTCATTCCAAAGTCCTGGGTGGAAATCCGAGAGTAATCCAGAAGTTCAGCTATAATCAGGGGTTTGCGCCCTGCCGTACGGGCGTCGTATGCCATGCTCCTCGATCTCAGCAGGCTTCACGGCCAGCGGGAGCACTTCGAGCGGACGTTTCAGCCCGCGGCTTTTGACCCGCAGGACGAGGATTACCGCGTGGCGACGCCGGTCGAGCTTTCGATGGACGTGGAGAGGGCTGCGGCTGGACGTCTTTCGCGTCACCGGGCGGGCGGTCACGCGGCTGGAGCTCGAGTGCGGACGCTGCCTGGACGAGATGGAGTCCCGGTCGATGCGAGGTTCGAGCTGCGATACGTGCCGCAGGTGGAGAATACCGAGCAGACGCGGAGCGTGAGATCGATGAAGACGATCTGACGACGTCCTTCTATCGCGAGGGAACGTTGGACGTGATGGAGATGCTGCGCGAGCAGTTTCAGCTGGCGTTGCCGATGAAGCCGTTGTGCGCGGAGTCGTGCCGGGGATCTGTGCCCCGAGTGCGGCGCGAATCTGAATCGCGCCGACGTGCGGATGCGGCCGAATGGGTCGATCCGCAGGCTTGCGCCGTTGAAGGAACTGTTGAACCGAGAGAAGGAGAACTAGACGTGCCGAATCCCAAACGCCGCCATTCCAAGACGCGCACGGCCAAGCGGCGCACCCACGACGCGTTGAGTCCCGTGCCGGTCGAGCACGTGTCCGCAGTGCCGTGAGTCGAAGGCGCCGCACCAGGTCTGCCCGCACTGCGGCTACTACAAGGGCCGCCAGGTCCGCCCTATCGACGAAGCCTAACGACATCAGGTTCTACCCTGCAGAACCTGAAATCTGATGCGCATAGCGATCGATGCGATGGGCGGCGATGATGGGCCGGGACGATCGTTGATGGGGCCCTGGTCGCGGCGCGACATCTGCAGATTGGATTGCTGCTGGTCGGCGATCGCGCGACGATCGAACGGGAGCTCTCGCGGCATCCCCGGCCGGGGCTCTGGATCTCCAGATATCCTCGACACGCCCGAATTCATCGGCATGAGCGAACCGGCCACGACCGCGCTGCGGCAGAAAGCCGCGCGCGTCCGTCCGGCTCGCCGCTGAGGCCGTGCGGCGATGGCGACGGCGGCGGCGTTCTTCAGCGCGGGACACACCGGGCGCGTCGGTGATGGCCGCGATTGGCGCCTTCGGGCGCCTGCCGGGCGTCGATCGTCCGGCGCTGGCGACGATTGTTCCCACGCGCAGGCAGCCGGCCGTGCTCCTGGATTCCGGGGCGACGGTCGAATGCCGGCCGCAGCATCTGGTGCAGTTTGCCATCATGGGCGCGGCATATGCACGCGTGGCGCTCGGTTGCCGCTCGCCGCGAGTCGGCCTGTTGTCGGTCGGTGAAGAAGAAATCAAAGGGAACGACCTGACCCGCGAGGCCCACCAGCTGCTCAAGACTGCGCCGATCGACTTCGCCGGCAACGTCGAAGGCCGGCACGTCTTCGCCGGCGACGTCGACGTCATCGTCTGCGACGGCTTTACCGGCAACGTGACCCTCAAGATCAGCGAAGGCCTCGTCGATGCGGTTCAAGCGCTGCTGCACGAGGAGCTGTCATCGACATTCGGCACTCGCGTCGGATACCTGCTGTCCCGTCAGGCGTTTCGCCGGTTCCGCCGGCGCGTCGACTCTTCCGAATACGGCGGGGCGCCTCTCGTCGGCCTGAATGGTCTTGTGCATGGTCGGCCACGGCCAATCGTCGGCCAAGGCGGTTCGCAACGGTGTCGCGATGGCGGCGCGGTTCGTCAGCCAGGGATTGATCGATCAGCTGTCGCGGCAGGTCGCGTCCACAGCGTCCGAGGGTCACATCCGATGATTGCGTTCGTCTTCCCGGGCCAGGGAGCGCAGAAGGTCGGGATGGGCAAATCGCTGGTCGAGAGCGTTTCCCATCTGCCGCGACGTCTTTGCGGAAGCGGATGCGGCGCTTGGCTGAATCTCTGAGCACCATGTGCTTCGAGGGCCCCGCCGACGCGCTGCTGCTCACCGAAAACACGCAGCCTGCAATTCTTGCCATGAGCGTGGCGGTGCTGCGTCTCGTCGAATCTCGCGGGGTGCGAGCCTCCTTCGCTGCAGGACACAGCCTTGGCGAGTACACGGCGCATGTGGCAGCCGGTACGTTATCCTTCGCGGATGCCCTGCGCACGGTGCGTCGTCGTGGACGTTACATGCAGGAAGCGGTTCCCGTTGGGGAGGGCGCGATGGCTGCGATTCTCGGGCTGGATGCCGATCAGGTCTCCGTTGCGTGTGCGGAGACGATGACGGCGCTCGCGGGTCGTGTCGTGTCCCCGCGAATCTCAATGCGCCCGGGCAGGTCGTCATTGCCGGTCATGCTGACGCGGTGGCGCGGGCGAGCGAGCGAGCGAAAGCGCTCGGTGCGAAGCGACGCGATCCCGCTCGCGGTCAGTGCGCCGTTCCACTGTGCGCTGATGAAGCCTGCGGAAGATCGGCTGGCGCCCGGAGCTGCGGGCGCTCCCGACGTCGGATCCGAGATCCCGGTCGTGGCCAACGTTGATGCTGAACCCAAGCGCGATGCGCGCGCGGCTATCGACGCGTTGATCAGGCAAGTGTCCTCGCCGGTGCGATGGGAGGAGGTGGTGAAACGGATGATCGCGGAGGGTGCGACGACGTTCGTCGAGTTGGGACCCGGGTCGGTGCTTGCGGGTCTTATCAAGAAGATCGATCGCGGCGTCAACGTCATGAGCGTCGAGGACGAGCAGGGGCTTGAAGCGGCGTTGCCGCAGCTGACGTCGCACCAGTAGCGACTCGCGGCTGGCGACTCGCGACTCGCGGTTCGCGACCCTTCGACTACGCTCAGGGTCGCCCCGAGCGGAGTCGAGGGACGACTGGCGCTGAAGTTAGAAGTGGTCCAAATTCGGGGATTGTGTGAAACGGACGGCTGCGGAGATCACGGAGGATCTCGCGCGGAGATCGCAGAGATCGCTGAGATCCGGGCTCGTCGGACCGTTCAGGCGCTTCGCCGAGGGCCGGCCGTCGGCCGGCCCACAGCAGGACGTGAGTTCCCCAGATACAAACGGCTCATGAATCGAATGCCGCTTGTATCTGGGGATTCTCACGCCCTGCTGCCGCACGGAGTGCGGCTCGGCGAAGCGCGAACCTGAAGTCTCTGCGTGCCCTGCGATCCTCTGCGTGAGATCTTTGCGATCGTCGCGAGAGCTTATAAGGCCGTGGCCTTCAGAATCAGGCCGACGGGTAAGCGAAGCCGGTAGCGGGAAGCGGGAAGTTGGTAGCTGGAAGCGGGAAATCGCGCGGAGAGCCGGGGAGTGCTTCTCACTCGTTCAGCGCGAGACTTGAGATCTCTGCGTGCCCTGCGATCCTCTGCGTGAGATCTTTGCGATCATCGCGAGAGCTTATAGGGCGGTGGTCTTCAGAATCAGGCCGACGGGTAAGCGAAGCCGGTAGCGGGAAGCGGGAAGTTGGTAGCTGGAAGCGGGAAATCGCGCGGAGAGCCGGGGAGTGCTTCTCACTCGTTCAGCGCGAGACTTGAGATCTCTGCGTGCCCTGCGATCCTCTGCGTGAGATCTTTGCGATCGTCGCGAGAGCTTATAAGGCCGTGGCCTTCAGAATCAGGCCGACGGGTAAGCGAAGCCGGTAGCGGGAAGCGGGAAGTTGGTAGCTGGAAGCGGGAAATCGCGCGGAGAGCCGGGGAGTGCTTCTCACTCGTTCAGCGCGAGACTTGAGATCTCTGCGTGCCCTGCGATCCTCTGCGTGAGATCTTTGCGATCACCGCGAGAGCTTATAGGGCGGTGGTCTTCAGAATCAGGCCTACTGGTAAGGAAAGCCAGTAGCTGGAACGGGAAGCTGACAACTGGCTGACAGCTGACAGCTGACAGCTGATAGCTGACAGCTCGCATCGACATATATGATTGATCTCTCAGGCCGCGTCGCGATTGTTACGGGTGCGTCGCGGGGCATCGGGCGAGCCATCGCGCAGCAACTCGCGCGGCAGGGAGCCGTTGTGATCGCCGCGGCGCGTGGCGAGAACGCGCGACCGGTCGTTGAAGAGATTCAGGCCGCTGGCGGCCGCGCGGAGGCGGTTGCCCTTGATGTGACCGAGTCGGGCGCGCCCGAGCGCGTGGTGGCCACGGCCCTCGAGCGGCATGGCCGCATCGACATCCTGGTGAACAACGCCGGGATCACCCGCGATCAGCTGTTGCTGCGGATGAAGCGCGAGGACTGGGACGGTGTGATCGCGACGAATCTGACGGCGGCGTTTACGTTGACGCAGGCCGTTGTGAAGCCGATGGTCCGGCAGCGCGGTGGCCGCATCATCTGCATCAGCTCCGTCGTGGGGCAGAGCGGCAATGCCGGCCAGGCAAATTACGCGGCGTCCAAGGCTGGCCTGATTGGCTTTACCAAGGCGCTGGCGCTCGAGGTCGCGTCGCGCGGCATCACCGCGAACGTCGTGGCGCCCGGATTGATTGAGACTGAGATGACACGCGCGTTGACCGGCGAGGCGCGTGATGAATGGGCGTTGAAGATTCCACTTCGGCGCCTGGGCACGCCCGCCGATGTCGCCTCGGCAGTTTGCTTCCTTGCGTCCGACGAGGCGTCGTATATTACGGGGCACGTGCTGGCGGTCAATGGCGGGATGTACACGTAGCGCGGCGTTCGATGGGAAGCCGTGATGGAGGACTGAATGGCGGTTGCAGAAAAAGTAAAGGGCATCATCGTGGAGCAGCTTGGAGTCGATGAAGAAGAAGTGACTCCGGATGCGTCGTTCGTCGACGATCTTGGCGCCGACTCGCTCGACACGGTGGAGCTGGTGATGGCGTTCGAGGAGGAGTTCGGGATCGAGATCCCGGACGAGGACGCCGAGAAGATTACGCGCGTCAAGGAAGCGGTCGAGTACATCGAGTCTCACAGCAAGAAGAAGTAGCGCAGCCCTTCGGGCTGCCGGAACATCATGTAGCGCAGCCCTTTAGCGGCTGCCAGAACCATCATGTAGTGCAGCCCTTCAGGGCTGCCATTCCGGAGGCGGATTGAGCAGGCGAGTCGTCGTGACGGGTGTCGGCCTTGTGTCACCGGTCGGCATTGGGACCGAAACGAACTGGGACGCGCTGTGCGCGGGACAGAGCGGCATTGGACCGATCACGCGGTTCGATGCGACGCAGTTTTCCGCGCGGATCGCCGGCGAGGTCAAAGGCTTCGACCCGCTGCAGTTCGTGGACAAGAAGGACGTCAAGAAGATGGACGTCTTCATTCAGCTCGCGATTGCCGCGACCGAGTTTGCCATGGCAGACGCGAAGCTGAAGGTGAGCCCGGAATGCGCGACGCGGACCGGCGTCTTCATCGCGTCGGGCATTGGCGGATTCAGCACGATCGAACGCGAGCACAAGGCGCTGATCGAAGGCGGCCCCCGGCGGATTTCCCCGTTTTTCATTCCCGCGGCCATCATCAACCTGGCTGCCGGCCAGGTTTCCATTCGATTCGGCGCGAAAGGACCCAATTCAGCCACCTGCACGGCGTGTTCGGCCTCGGCGCATGCCATCGGCGATGCGTTCGAGATCATCAGGCGCAACGACGCCGATGTCATGATCGCCGGCGGCTCCGAGGCGGCGATCACGCCGATGGGCGTTGGCGGTTTCGCGGCGATGCGCGCGCTGTCGACGCGCAACGACGAGCCGCAGCGTGCGAGCCGCCCCTTCGACAAGGACCGCGACGGCTTCATCATGGGCGAGGGATCCGGCGTCATCATCCTGGAAGAGCTCGAATTCGCGAAACGGCGCGGCGCGAGCATCTACGCCGAGCTCGTGGGCTACGGCATGAGCGCCGATGCGTTTCACATTACGGCGCCATCAGAGGATGGCGACGGCGCCATGCGCGTCATGCAGATAGCCCTGAAGCAGGCGGCGGTGTCGCCCGCCGACGTGGACTACGTCAACGCCCATGGCACGTCCACGCCCTATAACGACAAGCTCGAAACGCTCGCGATCAAACGGGTCTTCGGCGATCACGCCCGGAAGCTGGCTATCTCGTCGACGAAGTCGATGACCGGACATCTTCTCGGTGCGGCCGGCGGACTCGAAGCGGGCATCACGGTCCTCGCGATCCGCCATCAGATGATTCCGCCGACGATCAACTACGACACGCCCGATCCCGAGTGCGATCTCGACTACGTGCCCAACGTCAAACGCCAGGCATCGATTCGGTACGCGCTGTCGAACTCGTTTGGCTTCGGCGGCACGAACGGGGCATTGCTGTTCAAGCGGTTTGATGAATAGCTGTCAGCTGTCAGCTCTCAGCTGTCCGCTCCGCACTTATCGCTCGATCGAGGGCTTGGGAACTGAGCTAACAGCTGAGGACAGCTGAGAGCTAGCTGAGAGCTAGCTGAGAGCTGAGAGCTGAGAGCTGAGAGCTGACAGCTGAGAGCTGATAGCTGACAGCTAGCTGATAGCTGAGAGCTAACAGCTGAGAGCTTTTTGACAATGAAGATAGCCGTTTGCATCAAACAAGTCGTGACGCGAGAGTGGCAGCTCCGCGTCAACGAATCCAAGACCTGGATCCGCGACCAGGATGCGAGCTTCGAGCTCAACGAGCCGGACGCCTATGCGCTCGAAGAGGCGTTGCGGCTCAAGGAAAAACACACCGGCGAGGTTGTGGTCGTTTCGGCTGGGCCGGCTCGCGCCGCGCAGGTGGTCCGCGAGGCGCTCGCCCGCGGAGCCGATCGCGCGATTCACATCGAAGCGGACTCGCTGGCAACCGCCGACGCCGCAACCATCGGGGATGCGATCGCGTCGGCGATCCGCGATGAGAAGTTCGACCTCGTGCTGACCGGTCTTCAGTCCGACGACCAGGGCTTCGGCCAGGTCGGCGTCATCCTGGCAGAAAAGCTCGGGATGCCGCATGCCACGATCATCATGGAAGTGCAGGCATCCCCTTCGACAGAGCTCAGGGCAGGGGAGTCTCCGCGTAAAGCGCGAGCTCGAAGGCGGCTGGTTTCAATGGATCTCGCTTCCGACGCCGGCGCTGCTCACCATTCAGAGCGGGATCAACCAACTGCGCTACGCCACGCTGAAGGGGATCATGGCGGCAAAGAAGAAAGAGATCCGGAAGGTGGTCCCTGCTGCAGCCGGCGGAGCCGACCGTACGTATTCTGAGCGTGCAGTTTCCGCAGAAGGCCAAAGAGACGCAGATGATTGGCGGAACGCCAGCCGAAGCGGCGAAGGAGCTCGTCAAGCGTCTGCGAGACGACGCAAGGGTGATTTAGCGATGGTGCTGGTGGTTGGTGAGCAGCGGAACGGACGGTTGAACCGCTCGACCTGGGAGGCCGTGGCGGCGGCGCAACAGTCAGGCGACTCTCTCAAGGTCGCTCTGCTGGGCTCCGGAGCGGATGCGGCTGCTGCAGATATCGCCGGCGCGGACGTCGCTGAGGTGCTGGTCGTCAACGCTCCGCCGCTCGCGGAATACACTGCCGACGGCTACGTGCTCGCGCTCGCCTCGCTCATCGAGCAGGAGAAGCCCTCGGCTGTGTTCTTTGCCCATACGTATCAGACCCGTGATTTTGCGCCGGCGCTCGCCACCCGCCTCGGGCGAGCGCTGGTGACCGACGTCACCGGCATCAAGCAGGCCGACAATCGGACCGTCTACACGCGGCCGGTGTTTCAGGGAAAGCTGAGCGCGGATGTCGAGGCGCTTGGACCTGCGCCGCACCTTATTACCATTCAGATTGGCGCATTCCGCGCGGATGCCGCGAAACGCGGTGCATCCCCAGCGCCCATCAAGACCATTTCCCTCTCGGTAGACGCCGCGGCGATCCGCCAGAAGCCGGAGGCGCCGTTCCAGGAGGCGCGTCAGGCCGTCGATCTCTCGCAGGCCGAGCGCATCGTATCGGTCGGCCGCGGGATCAAGGGGCAGGAGCACCTGAAGATCGCCGAAGATCTCGCCAGGGCGCTGGGCGCCGAGATCGCGGCGTCGCGTCCGATCTGCGACGCCGGGTGGCTCCCCATGGATCGACAGATTGGCAGCTCGGGCCAGACCGTCGCGCCGAAGTTGTACGTGGCGTTGGGCATCTCGGGAGCGATCCAGCACCTGGTCGGCATGAAAGGATCGCGAACCATCGTTGCTATCAACAAGGATCCCGAAGCTCCTATTTTTGAAATAGCCGACTACGGGATTGCCGGCGATCTGTTCGAAGTCGTCCCGGCCCTGATTGCGGAGTTGAAGAAGTAGCTAACAGCTGTCAGCTATCAGCTGTCAGCTAATAGCTGTCAGCTGTCAGCTATCAGCTGTCAGCAATTCGCTGAGTCAGCTGCTGTTAGCTGAGAGCTGCTGATAGCTGCTGAAGCTGATAGCTGCTGATAGCTGAGAGCTGACAGCTGAGAGCTTATGCGACGCGAGACTCTTGACGTCGACATCCTGATCGTCGGAGGCGGTCCCGCCGGGATGTCGGCCGCGCTGCGGCTGTCCCAGCTGCAGCAGGAAAAGGGAGGGGAGCCGCTCTCGATCGCCGTGCTCGAGAAGGCGCGCGAGGTTGGCGCGCACATGCTGTCGGGTGCGGTGCTCGACCCATCGGCGCTCCGCCGGCTTGTGCCCGACTTCGCCTCGAAGGGCGCGCCGCTGGCGTGTGAAGTCCATCGCGATCGCGTCTACTTTCTCACCAAGTCCAGCAGGCTGAGATTCCCGATCGTCCCTCCGCCGCTCCGGAATCACGGCAACTACATCATCTCGCTCAACAGGTTCGTGAAATGGCTCGGCGGGCTCGTCGAGGCCGCGGGCGTCGACGTATTCACGGGCTTTCCCGCTGTTGAGATTCTGTACGAGGGCGATCGTGTCGCCGGCGTTCGCACGGGCGATCGCGGGATCGGCAAGCACGGCGAGCAGAAATCGACCTTCGAGGCCGGGGTTGATATTCACGCCAAGGTGACCATTCTCACCGACGGCGTCCGCGGCAACCTGACGAAAGCGGTCGTGCGGCGTCTCGCGCTCGATGAGGGACGCTCGCCGCAGCTGTACGCGATCGGCATCAAGGAGTTGTGGGAGCTCCCCGCCGGCCGGCTGGCTCCCGGGACCGTCATCCATACGATGGGTTACCCTCTGCGGAGGGAGGAGTTCGGCGGCGCGTTCATCTATGCGATGCCCGACGGCGTCACGTCCGTCGGCTTCGTCAGCGGGCTCGATTACCGGGATCCGATGTTCGATCCGCACATCACTTTTCAGCACTTCAAGAGGCATCCGTTCGTCGCGTCGCTGCTGCAGGGCGGCCAGATGATCCGGTACGGCGCGAAGGCGCTGCCGGAGGGTGGCTGGTACACGATCCCGCGGCTCTATGCGGACGGCCTGCTCATCGCGGGCGACGCCGGCGGATTTCTCAACTCCATGCGTCTCAAAGGCATTCATCTCGCGATGCATACCGGCATGCTCGCCGCGCACAGCGCGTTCGAGGCGGTTCGCGCCGGCGACGTCACTGGTGCGCGCCTGAAGATTTATGCCGACGCCATCGATCGCAGCGAGGTGCGTCGAGAGCTGTATCCCGTTCGCAACGTGCACCAGAGCTTCAGTTATGGCTTGTTGGCCGGCCTGGCGTATTCGGGATTGTCGCTCGTCACCGGCGGGTGGTGGTACCGCGACCCGATGCCGGCGCATGCCGGCTACGAGCGCATCGCCAAACTCGACGAGTACTATCCTGGCGAGCGCCCCGATCCGGACGCACCAATCCGCCCGGCGAAAGTGGATCGGCAGCTCACGTTCGACAGGCTGACGAACGTGCACTACTCGGGCACGCGCCATCCGGAAGATCAGCCCTCACATCTCATCGTGCACGACGCCGAGGTGTGCCGCACCCGCTGTCGCACCGAGTACGGCAATCCATGCACTCGCTTCTGTCCGGCCAACGTCTATGAGATGGTGGACGCAGGGGACGGCACGAAGAAGCTGCAGATCAACGCGTCGAACTGCGTGCACTGCAAGACGTGCGACATCATGGACCCCTATCAGCTCATCGACTGGGTTCCGCCCGAAGGGGGCGGCGGGCCGCAGTATGAGGGGATGTGACAAGTGCTGACTAGAAGTGGTTTCAAAACGTGTAAAGCGCGGGTCCTGGCCACGGCCAGCCCCACCGGGTGCTCGGACGAAGCAAGTAAGGCGGACGTCCTCCGCGCCCGGCGGAGCGCCCCGTCCGCGGCCACCCGCATCGGGTTTTGAAACCGCTTCTAAGCGATTGCTGCCGCGAACCAGCCGCGAGCGCTGCGAGCGCAGCGTGCCCAGCCACCGCTGGCCGGAGAATCTGCTGCCAGCTACGGCGGGGCTCGCCGTAGCGCGCATGAATTAGTTTCGCGCGCGGGGGCGGAGGGCCCCAGTGCAAAGTGAGAAATGTTGAGCGCCGGCGTCCGAGCGCCGACGGCTGCCGGCGACTCGCTTGCATGCGACGGCCCTCAGCTGGAATGCAATAGTGGATTGTTGAATGCTGAATACGCGGCTCACCCCATCGCAGCGCTTCAAGACCCACCTCATTGCCGCTGCAGCTGCTCCGACGATCCGCGCGCTTTGCCGGACGATCACCTGGAAGGTTGAAGGCATCCATCATTTCGACGACATCATCCGATCCGGTCGCGTCCCCATTTTCGCTGTCTGGCACGGGCGGATTCTTCCCGCGATCTGGGTCTTCCGCAATCGGGGCGTCGTCGTCATGGCCAGTGAGAATTTCGATGGCCAGTGGATCGCCAGGATCATCGAGCGGCTCGGCAACCGCACGGTTGCCGGTTCGACATCCCACGGCGGTGCGCGCGCGCTGATCGCGATGAAGCGCGAGGTGGAGCAGGGCCATCCGGCAGCGTTTGCCCTCGACGGACCGCGCGGCCCAGCCCGCGTCGCACAGCCGGGTGCCGTGTGGCTGGCTGGCGCGACAGGGAATCCTCTGTTGCCCCTTCATGCGGAAGCGAGCCGTTCGTGGACGTCCAATAGCTGGGACCGGACGATGGTGCCGAAGCCGTTCAGCACGGTGGCGGTGGTGGTTGGGGAGCCGGTTTTTGTGCCAGAGGGCGCGGCGGAGGCAGAGAAGAGCAGACTCGAAGCTGCGTTGCTACAGAACGAGGCGCGCGCTCGGCAGATGCTGTCGTAGCGCGCGCCCGTTCCTGTCGCAGGGTGTCTCGCCGTAGCTTCAGCGGAGGCGGAAGCGAGCCGGCGAAGCGGCTCGCGAGAGAGCGTGTAGGGGGTCCGGGGGCGAAGCCCCCGACGAGTAAAAGAGCCGCGAGCGAGCGCAGCGAAGCGAGCCACGCGAGTCGGCGAGGCGAGGCGTCGCAAGACGCGAGCGAGCGCAGCGAAGCGAGCCACGCGAGGCGGAAGCGAGCCGGCGAAGCGGCTCGCGAGAGAGCGTGAAGGGGGTCCGGGGGCGAAGCCCCCGACGAGTAAAGAGCCGCGAGCGAGCGCAGCGAAGCGAGCCACGCGAACGGAAGCGAGCCGGCGAGCGGCTCGCGAGAGAGCGTGTAGGGGGTCCGGGGGCGAGGCCCCCGACGAGTAAAGAGACGCGAGCGAGCGCAGCGAAGCGAGCCACGCGAACGGAAGCGAGCCGGCGAAGCGGCTCGCGAGAGAGCGTGTAGGGGGTCCGGGGGCGAAGCCCCCGGATATAATAAAAGAGGCGCGGGCGCCCGATATGCACGGGCCGCTCGCGCCCCTCGCTGCATCGCCTGAGGGATTCAGGCGTGCGACTTCTTTCGACGTCACGTCGAACAGCACCTCCCAGATCGTTAGTTGAAGCCCGGCGAGCCAGCAGCGTTGCTCGGCTCGTGAACCTCGACTGCGTCGGTGTTGAACAGCCTCGCCATCAGGACAGCAGAAGTATTGCCAAGAGCATCGTGCTGTAAATTGTTTCAATTCCTCGACTTACAATCTTGTCGACACACAGGCCCTACCGCTACTCTTCCTCCGACAAGACTTAAGGCCGCGCGGTGTGAGTCAAAGCCGCGCTGCGTGGACCACGCGGTGACACTTAATGTCTACCTCAGTCGCCTAGTTCCGCCTCTTCCGTGACTAAAGTCTTCCGAATAGCGGACTAAAGTTTTCCGGTCCTTCGTTTCACTGCCTTTTCCGCAAGGTTTTTACTGCCTTTCTGGTACGCCGTTCGCCTACGGCCTTGGCTCGAACTCTCGCGATTCAGATATCCAACGGGAGCGACCGTGGGTTTTGGCCGCGGCGAGCGCAGCCCTGAAGTTCTCGCCGTTCCTTCACTACAAACAATCGCCCATTCGGGGCAGGCTGAGTCCCACCGCCGAGCCAGGGGAGACATCGCACTGTGACTATTTTGAAGATTCCGCGATTGTGGGCAGGACTGCAGGTTGCCCGCGTTTCAGCCGCTGCCCACGCAATTGCAGCATCACCAGCGCCCTCACCGGAGGGACTCGACGCGTTCGGATCAGAAGCGGATCCGGTCGCCAAACTGCCCGTCACCCATCCGCCGGTCGCCAAACCACCGGTCAGCAAACCGTCGGTCAGCAAATCGCCAGCAACTGCGCGTTCCAGGCCGGCGCCGTATCGTGCCGCGCTCAAGTGGGCGCCTGCAGTTGGAAAGTGGTTTGCGGTGATTCTGTTGAGTGCGGCGGTCGCGATCGCTGGTGTTTTCACCTATCAGCGCCGATTTGCCAAGGCGGCGACGACGGGGTCGGTGACGCTCGAGACGACTCCATCAGGGCTCGACGTCGTCCTGGCGGGAAAGTCAATCGGCAAGACCCCGCTGACGACGACGCTCGCCGCAGGCTCGTATGAGATCCAGGTCGGTGCTGCGCCGAACATCCGAACGGTCAAGCTGGACGTCACCGCCGGAACCTCCATGGTGCAGCGCATGGAGTTCGCCTCCGAACCAGAGGCCGCTCCAACGACAGGTGGTCTGCACGTTCAGACCGAGCCTGGTCACCTTCCTGTATTCGTCGACGGCACTGCTCACGGCGTATCCCCAGTCGCCATCGATTCCCTGGAGCCAGGGAACCACGAGATCTCCGTACGCACGAGCTCAGGTGTGCTGCGCCGCTCGGTAACGATCCAGCCGCGCGAAACCCTGTCTTTGATTGTCTCGTCTGCCGCACCGCCCGTAGAGCCTGGCGCAGTCGCGGCGGGATGGATTTCAGTCGCGTCGCCAATCGCACTCCAGCTCCGGGAGGGCGGAAAGGTGATCGGCACGAGCGAATCCGATCGGCTGATGCTGACCGCTGGCGATCACGACATCGAATTCGCGAACGAGGCGCTCGGATTCAGCGTTCGACGAACTGTGAAGGTCGCTGCAGGAAAAACGGCCGCGACCAGGATCGATCCGCCAAACGGCGTGCTCAGCGTCAACGCGCAGCCGTGGGCCGAGGTGTGGATCGACGGCGAACGCGTGGGTGAGACGCCGATCGGAAATCTTGCTCGGCGCATCGGGACTCATGAAGTGGTGTTCCGTCATCCCGATCTTGGCGAACGCCGCGAGACTGTCGTTATTGCAGTGGGTAAACCGGCGCGGGTTGGCGTCGACCTCAGGAAGAAGTAGGGCCATGCGACTTCATTCATCGGCATTGCTAATCGGTTCTGCGTTTCTGCTCGCCCTGTTCGCGACTCCAACGCCAGTTGCAGCGCAGGGCGGTCTTCAAGCGGTCAAAGGACTTGTACGCGTCGGCGGCCTATGAGGATGCCTTGACCGCCGTCGGCAGGATTGACTCCGACGCCGAGCCGAACCTCGATGCAGAGCAGTATCGTGTCTTCTGTCTCGTTGCCCTCGGGCGCATGGATGAAGCTGACCACGCGGTCGAAGCGCTGCTGAAAGCCCGCCCCGAATATCGTCCCGACCCTGCCCAGGCGTCGCCCCGCATACAAACGCTCTTCACGCAAGTGCGACGTCGGGTCGGCCCTGCCCTTGTCAAGAGTCTGTATCAGCAGGGGCGCGCGGCAATGGAGCGGAAGGATCGAGAAGAGGCGATCAACCAGTTCGAGGCGATGCTGAGGGTCGCAAACGATGCAGACATTCGAAGCGAGGCGAGTGTTGCCGAACTTAAGGAACTCGGCTCCGGGTTCCTCGAGCTGAGTAAGGCGATGCCGGCCAAACCGGCCCCGGTTCCGTCAGCACCTGCGGCGGCCGCTGTCGCACCTCGTCCGGCGCAGATCACGCCGCCGGTCATCATTCAGCAGAGGCTGCCCCCCTGGGTGCCCGACCCGGTGAGCCGCGCGACGGAATTTCACGGAGCCATCCGCGTCCAGATCGGAGCCGATGGCAAGGTCACCAACGTTGAGATGGTCAAGTCGGTCCATCCCGCCTACGACCAGTTGCTGCTTCGAACTGCAAGGGGCTGGCTGTATGAACCGGCCAGGAAGGATGGCGTCCCAATCCCTAGCGAAAAAACAGTTGAAGTAGAAGTCACCCCGCCGCGGAAGCAGGCTGCTCCGGCGGACAAAAGTCTGCCTTATTAGCAGAGTTTAGTCTGCCTCTAGGCAGACTATTTGACGGCGCCGCGGACGGCGAACGTTCGTGAGTCGCCAAGTAGTTGTAACAATCTATAAACAAAGGTTTTCCTGCGCTGACAAAATTCTCCAAAACGTGGCTATACCTTTGCAACTGCTGAGTCTAGACCCGGCCACAAGGGACGCCGTTTCCTGAAAAGATTGTCGATGCTGTCATCCTCGCTCTCGCAGCTGCTCGAGAGGGCACGAACGCGCTTCGGGTTGGAGGTCGAGGTGCTCGACGCCACGCTCCAACACGTGTATCCGGACACGACCACGGCGCTCGCGCGAATGATCGAGGAGTCTCCGGTCGTTCGGAAATCGTTGCTCGATGCGCTGGCCGACGGCCGCCCGGAGCAGTTGGACGATGCGGGTGTGCAGTATCAGGTGTTTCCTCTTCGACGCGCGGCCCGAGTGCGACAGGCATCCGCCCTAGTCGCTGTGCGGCGTACCGAACGAGGCATCGAGTCCGTTGACGACGAGAGGGCGTGGCCCGAACTCGCCCGCGCCATCGTCGAAGCCGATTTTGCCGCGGCTGACGCCCTGACCGACGAGCGGCAGCAGTCGCGCCGCCTGCTGGCCACGCTGCGGTTTCTCCGACATCTGGTTGAGACCGATACGGAAGCGGATTTGGCGCACGCGATCGTTCAGGCGGCAGCTGTCTGGTTCGATGTCGACGCGCGCATTTTCCACCGCGACCTGGCTGGCGAATTCGTGCTTCACACGGCGCTCCCGGGCGCCCACATCGAGGACAGCGCGAAGCGCTTGAGCTCACACTTGTTCGCGGGAGCGGCCGAGCCGATTCGCATCGGTCCAATTCCAGAGTGGGGGCAAACCGCCGGTGGTTCCGAAGTCGTGCTCGTTCCCTTATCGGTGACCGGAAGCCCTGACTGGGTCCTCGCGCTCATCGGCACGTTCCCGCAGGATGCGGAATCGCTCTTCGCAATCCTCGGCCGCATCGTCGGCGTTCAGCTGGATACGATTCGATCGAGACGGCGCGACCGAGTGCGGCAGCGTTTTGAATCACTGGTCGAGCAGGGAAGCGCCGTGCCGGAGCTCCTCGCGGTTCGGCTGATCCGAGAGCTGGCGGATGAGACTGGCGCAGCGTACGCCTCGCTGATCGTGAACCGTCGAGGGCGTGAGCGCCGAATCGTGTGCATCGGCACTTCCGGCGAAATCCCAGGCGTCGCCACCGAATCCACGGCCACGGGGCAGTTCGGTCCCGCGCAGTTCGTGTGCAGGCTGCCGCTTGGCGACGAGGCATTCGCCGTGCTCGATCTGCGTCCGGCTCCCGCCGAGTCCTTTCAGACCGACGCAGAGCTGGTGACACGGGTAGCCACCCGCGTCGTGCAGTCCTGGCTGGCGGGCGCCGAACCATCGCTGCACGACGTTACGCGCGAGCGGGTGCGACCAGCAGTCTCTGAGTTCGTCCGGCGCATCGAAGAGGAGCTCGAGCGGGCGAAGCGGTTCGATCTCCGCCTGTCGCTTGTGCTGATCGATATTCCGCAGACCGTTTCAGCCGTGAGCGATCCGACTTCCGTGATGCAGGACGCTGTGCGACAGGAACTCCGCGGATCGGATGTGCTCGGCACGATGAACGGCGACCGGGTCGCCGCGATCCTGACGCACACCGATGGCGTCGGCTCGCACAAGGTGGTGGGGCGGCTTCGGAGGCGGCTCAGCGAAACAGCGAGCCGGCTGAATTTGTCTGGGGTTCGCGTCGGGCATGCGGCGTTCTCGCCGGAATGCCGGACAGCGGACGCGCTTCTCTCGCAGGCGGCGCGCGATGCGCAACCGGTGGCGCTGTGATTTCTGGATCGACATGGAGGAGACGGCGTGAGACGGAAGATGGGCGACAGGCGCGTGCGACCGCGCTTCGACATCGTGGGCGATCTGTGGGGCACGCTCGAGACAATCCTCAGACTGCCGCTCAAGAACGTCAGCCGCGGCGGCGCGCTGATTCATTCGCATGTGCCGTTGCCGTCGCAGTCCGTGCATCGACTGGCTTTCCCGTGTGAAGGTCAGGAGCTGTCGGTTCCGGTGCGCGTGTCTCACGTCGACGCTCAGGTTTCCGCCGACGGAGAGCGGACGTACTTGATTGGCGTCGAATTTCTCTCAACGCAACCTGCATTGCTCGAGCAGATCGAGCGGTGGGCGGCATCGGGTCGCGGCGAAGCGGCTGGAGCGTGACGGATGAGCGGTGGATTCACAGAGCGTCGGCAAGCGCCACGGATTTCGCTCGAGGGCCGAGTCGAGTGCCGTCTTGATCTCCGCACGCGGGTCCGGCTGCTCGACATCAGTCTCAGCGGTGCGTTGCTGGCAGCGGAGTTGGCGCTTCCCACCGGCGCACCCGCGCAGCTGCGCTCCGGACTCGGTGCGAGCGCGTTTCGAACGGACGTGCAGGTGCGCCGCAACGTCGAGTTACAGGCGGGACGCGGCGGCTCGGAGCCATGTTTACGACGATGGATGACCGGAGCCGACGGAGTCTCGAGGATTTTCTGAGGAAGGCGAGCGAGTAAGAAATGCTGATTGGTGAATGCTGATTGCTGATTGTCAGACTGTCGAATGACGGCTAGATCGCCGAGGTGGACTCGGAAATACGCGCGGCTGAACGAAGGAAAGCGCTTATGAGACACGAGGGAAGCGAACAGTTGATTGGCACGAGCGGCGTGATTGCGGAGCTGTCGCAGGAGATCGACCGCATCGCGCGTTCGGATGCCAAGGTGCTCATCACCGGCGAGAGCGGCGTCGGCAAGGAACTCGTGGCTCACGCCATCCATCAGCGCAGTCCTCGGGCTCAACGGCCGATGGTTGCGGTGAACTGCGCGGGTCTGCCGGAGACGCTTCTCGAGTCCGAACTCTTCGGACACGTCAAGGGTAGTTTCACGGGCGCCTACCGCGACAAGCAGGGCAAGCTCGAGATGGCCGATCGGGGCAGTATCTTCCTCGACGAAATCGGCGAGATGACGCTGCGGATGCAGGGTCTCCTGCTGCGGTTCATGGAGACCGGGGAGCTGCAGAAGGTCGGCGCCGACCGCATTGCCGGCCGGGTCAACGTCCGCGTCATCGCGGCGACCAACCGCAACCTGCGGGACATGATCATCGAAGGGACGTTCCGCGAGGACCTCTTCTACCGCCTGAACGTCATTCATCTGGTGGTGCCACCGCTGCGCGAGCGCCGTGAGGACATCCCGTCGCTGATCGACTACTTCATGAACCGCTTCACCCGCAACAACGGCCATCCGGTGAAGTTCATCGCGCCGGATGCGAACAAGCTGTTGTGCGAGTACTCGTGGCCTGGCAACGTCCGCGAGCTGGAGAACGTCATCGAGCGGCTGGTCGTCACCGGCCGCACCGAAGCGGTGATGCCGGAAAACCTGCCGATGGAAATCCGGATGCAGCAGGCGATTGGTCTCCGGCCTAAGCGGGAGCGCCGCCGGACCGTCGCCGACGATCTCTACAAGAAGCTCGTCGAGGAGCGCGAGTCGTTCTGGACTGTTGTCTATCCGCTCTACATGCAGCGTGAGATTACTCGCGGCAACGTGCGCGACCTGGTGCGCAAGGGGCTCGAGGACGCGCGCGGTAATTACAAGATTGTCGCGAAGCTGTTCAACATGGAATCGCGCGACTACAAGCGGTTCCTGAATTTCCTGCGCAAGCACGATTGCCAGCTGCCGTTCAAGGAATACCGGCAATGAACACAAGGTATCCGCATCAAGTCGTCTGGGGTTCGGCTGTTGTCGTGCCGGTGTTTCTGGTCCTGATGCTGCCGCGTTCGGCGTGGACGCTGCTCAGCGCAGGCCGTGACACGCCGCTGCTGCCGCAAGCGACGGCTCGGCTCCAGGCGGCGTCGCGTTGCCGCCCGGCTACGTGATCGGGCCGGAAGACGTTCTGACGATTGTGGTCTGGCGAGAGAAGGACATGTCGACGGACGCCGTGGTGCGGCCCGACGGCATGATCTCGTTGCCCCTGCTGAACGATCTTTCAGGCGGCGGGGTTGACGCCGGAGCAGCTCCGCGCCGCGATCGAGAAAGCGGCGTCGAAGTACGTGGCGGAGCCGAATGCGACGGTCGATCGTCAAGACGATCAACAGCCGAAAGGTTCACATCCTCGGGAACGTCGGCAAGGCGGGGACGTATCCGTTGGCTGGAGACATGACCGTGCTGCAGCTGATTGCGTTAGCTGGCGGCCTGCAGGAGTACGCGGACGCCAAGAACATCATTGTCATGCGTAAGGAGGACGGCAGGGATCAGCGCGCTCAAGTTCAATTACAAGGATGTCGTGCAGCAGAAGAACCTGCAGCAGAACGTGCTGTTGAAGCCCGGGGACACCGTCATCGTTCCGTAGCTAACCAACAAATGCAATGCAATCGAAGGATCTCTTCGTTCGTAGCTCGGAGCGTTGCTCCTGGCTGGCTGTGTGCCGGTGGCGGCGCAGACGACGGGGTCTGCCCGGCCGTTTCATGGTGCGCTGTTCGGTGCGCACGGAACCGAGAATTCGACGCAGAAGCTTGACGTCTCGGCGTTTTTGCTCGAGGCCTACGACGACAATCTGTTTGCCACGCTTGGCGGCACGGTCGATCCGCGATCGAGGCCGGTCAGCGGCTTCTACACCATGTTGCAACCTGGGGTCGATTATCGGCTCGACACATCCTCGATGTCCAGGTTGGCGTTACGGAAGCGTCGGCGCTTGGGTACTATCCCGAGGTCCGCGAGGTCAAGAGCATCAGTCACAACCTCGGTGCCGGGTTCTCGGCGCAGGCAGGGAAGAAGAACGACAATCTTTCTGAATCAGACGGCCGCTTATTCGCCGTCGTATCTTGTATGGGCTGTTCCCGACCGGCTCTGATGTGTCGCCCGGGGATACCCAACCGGATGCGCCGAACTACGCGGTGAACGACGTCGAATCGTATTCGTATGGCACGACGGCGACGTGTCTTACGGTTTGAGTCGCCGCACGACGGCCTCGGTTGGCGGGAATTATCGCTACACGGACTTCACGCACGAGACGGCCGTTCAACAGGACCAGACATCGCAGGGGCTCGACGGGCAGTTTTCGTATCAGCGCACTCGCAATTTGGCGCTCCGATTCTCCTATCACTACTTGACGGGAAATCTCGGCATATGGCGGATCGGTCGACACCAACGAGAACCGGCTCGAAGGGGGCATCTCGTATTCGCGCCCGCTCTCGGCGACGCGTCGGATGAACTTCAGCTTCAACTTGGGTTCGTCGGCCGTCAGCAGCAGCGGCGCATCTCCGGAACTTCAGTTGCCCGATCGTCTGTACCGTGCGTCGGCGGACGCGTCGCATCGACTATCCGTTCGCGCGATCCTGGAAGGCGCAGTGGTGCGTTCCGACGTGGGCTCGAGTTTGTGCCCGGGTTGGCTCAGCCGGTTTATGCGAATGGCGTAACGGCTGGTCTGGACGGACTGTTGAACCGCCGAATGGAAATCGGATTTGCCGGCGGCTACTCGCAAGGTCGATCAGCGCTGACGCCGGCTGCGTCGCAGTACGATACCTACAACGGCTCGGTCGCGATTGCAGTATGCCTTGACCAATTCCACGGCAATTCACGTTGAGTACCTGTATTACTTCTACGATTTTCTTGGTGACGTGCTGGTGGTGTCGGGCGCTCCGCAGCGAATGGAGCGAAACGGCGTGCGAGTCGGGTTGAGATTGTTAGTTCCCGCATTTCAGAGGTTGACATCGTGCTGCCAGGCAGGAAATACACTCCGGACGACATTCTCCGCATCGCGCTGCGCGGGAAATGGCTGATTGTGCTCCCGTTTGCCGTCGGCATCATCGGGTCGCAGTTCGTTGCTAGACGTTTGCCGCATTTGTACCGTTCGGAGACGTTAAAAGGCTGCGGCTTGCTGATTCCTGCGTTGAGAGGTTAAGCATCGTGCTGCCAGGCAGGAAATACACTCCGGACGAGATTCTCCGCATCGCCCTGCGGCGAAAGTGGCTGATCGTGCTTCCGTTCGCCGTCGGCATCATCGGCTCGCAGTTCGTCGCGCGCCGTCTACCGCATTTGTACCGGTCGGAAACGCTGATCCAGGTGATTCCGCAGCAGATTCCGGAAAGCATCGTGAAGTCGACGGTGACCGCGAGGCTCGAAGAACGCCTGCCGTCCATCAGCGAGCAGATCCTGAGCCGATCGCGCCTCGAACGGACCATCAACGATTTCAATCTGTATCCCACAGAGCGCGCGCGGGCGTCATGGAGGACGTGATTGCCCGAATGCGCGCGGACATCAAAGGGCCCGACGCTCGTAGGAAAGGAATCGTTTCGCCTCAGCTATGTGAGCAGTGATCCCGGTGTTGCTCAAAAAGTGACTGAGCGTCTGGCGTCGCTTTACATCGAAGAGAATCTGCGCGACCGGCAGAACCAGGCGGAAGGCACGAACCAGTTTCTGGAATCCCAACTGGCAGACGCCAAGCGACGGCTGCTCGAGACCGAAAAGAGGCTGGCGGATTACCAGCGTCAATACTGCCGGACAGCTTCCGACGCAGCTCGCGACGAACCTGCAGGCCATTCAGAATGCGCAGATGCAGCTGCAGTCTGTCAGCGAGTCCCTGAATCGGGCGCGTGAGCGCCGCTTGCTGATCGAGCGGCAGCTCGCAGACGCGCAGACGTTGCCGGCTGCTGCCGTCCTGCCTGAGGCGACCGCAACACTCTGGTCCGCCGACCACTGCGCAGCAGCTTCAGGCTGCGCGCGCACGCCTCGAAGCCTTCAAGCTGCAGTACACGCCGGACCACCCCGACGTCCGCGCGCTCGAGCGCACGATTCGCGATCTCGAGGCAAGGGCCGCTGAGGAGGCCCGTCGTCCGCCGCAGCCGAACGGCGACCGTCCCGGTTTCGCCTGCCGAAGCCGCCAGGCAGAAGCGGATCAGAGACCTCACTGCCGACATGGAGGTGATCGATCATCAGATCGCCGCGAATCAGGCTGGAGGAATCCAATCTCAAGAAGACGATTGCCGCGTACCAGGCGAACGTAGACGCGGTGCCGACGCGGCAAGCTGAACTCGTTGAATTGACGCGCGACTACAACACTGTGCAGGCGGCCTACAACAGCCTGCTGACCAAACAGGAGGACTCGAAACTTGCCGCCAGTCTGGAGCACCGTCAGGTCGGCGAGCAGTTCCGCATTCTGGATCCGGCGTCGCTGCCGGAGAAGCCATACAACCACCTTCTGCGAATGGAAGTGGCGGTGGGTGGGGCATTGGGCGGGCTGTTTCTGGGCCTGGCTCTTGTCGGGCTTCTCGAGTACTGGGATTCAAGCTTCAAGTCCGAAGAGGAAATTGTCCGGGTTCTGAGCCTGCCGGTTCTGGCGCTCGTGCCGACGCTGATTCACGAGCAGCGAACGAAAGATCCTGCGTCGAAAGAAGATCGCCGGACTTGGGCTCGCGGCGATCGTCGTCATTCTCAGCTCGGCTGGCGGCGTTGGCGCTGTGGAGGATGCAGTAGGAACTGCCGACGACCATGTACCAACGCTTCTACGGCCTTCGTGAGCTTCCATTCGAGCTGACAGCGAATCCGAAGTATCTGTTCTTTTCGGCGCGTCATCGCGAGGCCTTGAGCAATCTGGAGTACGGCCTGTCCACCGCAAAGGCCGTCACCGTGTTGATTGGGGAGGCGGGCACCGGCAAGACGACGCTGCTCCGCGCCGCGCTGCAGTCCGAACAATGCCGCAGCGTGCGGTGCGTGTACTTGAACAATCCCGCGCTGACGCGGGACGAGTTCATCGAGATGCTGGCGAACCGATTCAATTTTGGACCCGAGGCGGCACGCTCGAAGACCGTGCTCCTGGAACAACTCGAGCGCACGCTCCGTGAGCGCCGCTCGAAGGGTGAGATCACGGCGCTCGTGATTGATGAAGCGCAGAGTCTGAGTTTCGAGCTGCTCGAGGAAGTGCGGTTGCTCGCGAACATCGAAACACCATCGGAAAAGCTGTTGCCGCTGGTTCTGTCCGGGCAGCCGGAGCTTGCGGAGCGATTGAACGATCCCGCGCTTCGGCAGCTGAAGCAGCGCGTCGCGCTTCGCTGCGAGATCAAGCCGCTGGATCTGTCCGAGACGGCGGCCTACATCGCCAGTCGCATCAGGACCGCCGGCGGGGAAGCGTCGAAGTTGTTTACGCGGGAAGCCGTCGTGCTCATTCACGAGTTCTCGAGAGGAATTCCGCGAACGATCAGCGTGATGTGCGACAACGCGCTGCTTGGAGGGATGGCGCTTGGGCGCCATCCGGTGGACCGCGAGATCGTGAACGAAGTCTGTCGGGATTTTGATTTGCGCGGCTGAGAGACAGCAGCGCACCTGAGACGCGGCAAAACGCACTGAGGCGTGGACGACCGGGCCCGGTTGAGACAGCCGCTGAAGAGACGCGTGTGCTAGACGACGTCGAGGAATCTCAGCCTGCGCGACCCAAGCGAATCCTGTTTGGCGGTCGTTAAGCCTGAGTAGCGAGGATCAGAGTTCCATGAGCAGAGTTGAGGAAGCACGTCGGCGCGCGGCGGGTCGGGACATCGACGACGATCGCGCGTATCCGAACGCGACGTTCGCCAGTCGACGAGGCCGACGAGGCTGTTCTCGAGGACTACCCTCGTGAGCGTCGCGACAGCCGAGCGTGTGACGCCGGTCCAGGCCGTCCCGACCGATAGCGGCGCCGAGAGCGGCATCGTCGGGGCACTTGGGTCTCTGGATCCGGCGCTCGACGGAAAGCTCGTTGGCAGTCCCGAACACGCCTCCGATCGTCATTGAACAGTATCGGCGCCTTGCTGCGTCGCTTCACGAGCTGCAGGTGGACACCGGCCTGAAGACCATGATGGTGACGAGCGCGATGCCACGCGAGGGCAAGACGCTGACCGTCACGAACCTGGCGCTGACATTGAGCGCGTCGTATCGCCGGCGCGTTCTGCTGATTGATGCCGATCTCCGACGTCCGTCGCTGCACGAAGTGTTTCGTCTGCCGAAGACGCGTCGGTCTGAGCGAGGCGCTGCGATCCGGCAGTCGGCCTCATCTTCTGGAGCTCTCCCCGCTCCTGAGCATTCTGCCGGCCGGAGAGTTGGAGGGCGATCCGTTGAGCGCGCTGACGTCCGACCGCTTGCCGGCGCTGGTCGAACAGTGCGCTGCCGCGTTCGACTGGGTTCTCCTGGATGCTCCACCCGTTGGGCTGATGCCGGACGGCAACGTGCTGGCTCGGGTCGTCAAGGCGGTCGTTTTGTCATTGCTGCCGGAATGACGCCTCACCGGACCGTTGAGCGCGCAATTGCGGAGATTGGCCGCGACAACATCGTCGGCACGGTTCTCAACAGAATCGACGAACAGCATCTGCCGGCGGGAGGCGAGATACACCGACTACTACTCTCCAGCGGCATCTTCCCGATAGATCCGCAACGGCGCCTCACGCCGATCGCAACCGTCAAAGCCGCAATCTCAACGAATCGCATCAAAGAGGTCTTTCAAAGAGATCCCACTCCACATCAGCGCTGTCAACAGTGCGCCCAGCGCGACGAGCGCAATCTGCAAGACGCGTTTCCAGCGGCCGGCATTAACAACGACTGGTCATTATTCGGTTGGCCCCTTCAAGAGGATCTTCTCACAGCTTACATCTGGCGGGACGTCGAATCCGCCGTCACGTCGACGAACTGCGAATCGCACGGAAGGTGCTAATGGCAGTCATTTGTTTCCATCAGGGGCACCGGAAGATTCCAACACGGTCAAACTGAAGTCAGCCGAATTCGAGACAAGTTCAAAGCAGATGGTTAGTCCTGCACTTAAACATACTTGTAAGTCGTTGTATTTATTGCCTCAGATTGATTTCGAGCCATTCGGCTGCGTCAGGAAGACTCCTTGCTCAATGTCCCGCCGTCGCCGATCGAGCGCGGTTGGCGATGAGTTTTCCCAGCAAGACCTGGCTACTTCGCGCCGCTGCTTTCTTACGAAGGCTCCTGAAATGTGAGCGAGAGGGCGAAGCTACGCTCCAGCGTCACTGAGTTCAGTCCATGGCCGACGCTTTGGATACCCCCTTAGCAAGAATCTGCGGAGTCGTGACTGCTTTTGCGGTTTGCTATGCCGGAGTTCTCGCAGGGCTGGCGAATCAGTGGACCACCAACTCCACGTTTTCGTACGGGATCGCCGTTCCGCTGATTAGCGGCTATATCGTCTGGTCGCAATGGGTGCACGTGACTGCGACGCCCTGCATCCCGGACTATCCTTGGGGTGTGCTCCTCACGCTGTTAGGGACTCTCGATGTTAATCCTGGGTCGTGTGGGCGCCGTGAGGTCGTTGGAAGCTCTGTCGATGATTCCGACGCTCACCGGACTGGTCGTCTCGTTCGGTGGCCTTCAAGTTCTACGCGCCGTCGCGTTTCCGCTCGCGTACCTGTTTCTCATGCTGCCGGTGTGGATCCAGGCATTCAGTGTGATCCAGCCTCAGAGCCAGGAGCTTTCCGCCGGCGATCGCCACGGGTCTACTTCGCTTGTCTGGCGTACCCGCCCTCCACCATGGAACGACAGTTGTTCTAGCCTCGGTCACCTGGACGTGATGCCAGAGTGCAGCGGCATCAACCAGGTCATTGCTTTGACGGTCATGGCATTGCCGGCGGCGTATCTATGGCTCAACTCGCGATCGAGTCGAGTGATGCTCGTCACGATTGCGGATAGTTGCGGGGTATCTGAGCAACGGAACTCGCATTGCCGTACTCGGATGGCTGACCGCGAAGGGTTTCAAGGTCAGCGACCCGCACAGTGCGATTCAGCTCTGCCTGGCTTTGTAACCGTTTCGCTGGCGTATCTCGCGATCTGGGCCTTCATCTCGCTGGTTGCGAAGACCACCACAACTGTCCGACGCGCGGAGGCACTCGCGGCTGCTCCCGAACCGGGACCGCGCATCCGCGGACAGCGACTCATCTGGGTCGAGGTTGCCACGGTCTTCCTCATGGTGTGCGTCGGCGCCGGACAGCTGCTGGCGATGCCAGCGGCCGTGCCAGCGCCACGGCAGCTGCAGTCGCTTCCGGCCCGTATCGATACGTTGGACGATGGTCTCGAGTGCTGACCCTGCATCCGGTTCGCTTTCTCGGATTCGATGTGAATCTGGTGGGTGCCTATCCGACGCCGGACGGCCAACGCCGGTTTCACAGGATGGATGACGAAATCCTTCGGCACCTATCGCAGCCCGACTGGCGCACGCATTGAGGTCTACGTCGGATATCCAAGTCGGCAGGAAGATGGGAAGGAGCTGACAGACTGACGTCAGTCGAGACTCGAGCATTGGGCGTCACCAGTAATGGTGTCCCCAGGATCGGCGGCGGTGCCGGTTAGTGAGGTTGTGCAGCACGAGAACGACGGGCGGCGCGGCGTTATCTACTGGTACGACGTGAACGGCCGTGTCCTCTCGGAAGCATCTACCGGGCAAAGTGGTATACGGTGTGGGATACGCTTACGCGCCGTCGCAGCAACGGGGCTGTCGTGATGATTGCCTGGGATACTCGAACGAGGGGCAATCGGTCCGCGACGAGGCCCTGGAATTCGCCGAAGCGCTTCTCCCCGTTCTTCGTCATCAACTTCCTTCATAAGTTAGCCAGCCGGTAGTTAGCCTGAAGGCAGACTTTTCGCCTCCGTTCGGACGACTGTCTGGCTGGATGCTGCCACGAGCCGATATAACGCGCGACCATTTGAATCCTCTTAAGTGATTCGAGCGCCGCTGTTTAGGTGGGTAACCGGTTCCCCTTACTTATCAGGGTCTGATGGCGATCGCTTTGCACCGCGCGGCCGCGCACCAATCAGATTTCCTGATCGACGCCGGCAGGCTTGGACGGATCAGCTTCTTTCGCTGGCCCGGATGGTGGACCGGAAGAGTCAACGGTCATGACGACAGTGGCGGCCAATCATTGACGGGTGCACTCTCGATTTCAGAGAACGACATGTCGGTGACGATCCAGCGACCGAGATCGTGCTCGTGCGGGTTCGCCCTCACGGGCCATGGAGAGGCGTACAACGAACAAGCGTTTCATCATTTCCTGGCCATCGAACGCAAGCGCTCAGAGGCTTCGACGCGTCCGTTTCTCCTGTTGCTGGTCGAATTTGATAAGCACTCGGCCTGCGTCCGGTTGGTCACGACGAGGCTTCACGCCTGTTCGCCGCGCTCGCCGAGTCGCTGCGCGACACGGACGTGATCGGCTGGTATCGGGAACAGCGGATTGCCGGCGCCGTGCTGACCGACCTGGGAGACGCTCCGCAGGCGATCGTGCCGAACATCGCGCAGCGGGTTCGCAATGTTTCTTCAGCGCGATCTTCCCGGCGATCTCGCGATCGTCTGGTGCAGGTTCGTCTGTATCAGCTTCCCGCCCGCGCCGAGGCGCAACGTCGACGGCCTCGAGCGAACGCGTGGAGTTCGCGTGATTCCGCTGGATCGAGACGTCGCCGAGCCGATTGGGGCGCATGCCGTTGTTTCCGCGCATCGGTTCCGGCCGACGCGCAGCTGTCGTCACGTCCAACCGGCGTCGTCAGTCGCAGGAATCACGCAGCCGGCCGTGTGCGGAACGCCACGGGCGCTCGCACATGATGAGCGCTGAGATGTTCCGCGGCGTCCTGATTCGCGAGCGGAAGCGCGCGGACCGATCTGTCGGACTGCTTCATGCTGATGCTCGTGGATCTGTCAGAGATCGGCGACGGCGCGGTTCCTGGGCGGCGAGAAATGCCGCGATTGACGCCGTCGCGGTCGCCAAGCGCGAAACCGATGTCATGGGATGGTTCGAGGACGCAGTCAGTCATCGGCCTGATACTGCCGCAACTCGGCGAGTTCAGCGCATCAACCGCGCCCGATCTGGAGCGGCGCGTCCAAGGCGAACTGGTTCGGCGACTGGATGCTGCGACGGTCAATCAGATACTCATCAAGAGTGCACGTGCACACTCAGCAGAAGCAGGCGAATGATTTCGAGCCGTCGATCCGCTGCTCGGAGAGTTCCGGTCGCGGGCCGGGCGCATCACTGAACGAGACCTTCAAGCGGGCCTTGGACATCGTTGGCAGCCTGGCTCTGCTCATCGCGCTGTCGCCGGTGATGCTGATTATCGCCGCGCTGGTGAAGGTGACATCCCGCGGTCCGGTGTTGTTCAGGCAGACGCGGATCGGACAACGCGGCAAGCCGTTCCACGATGCTGAAGTTCCGCTCGATGCGGCCGAACGCCGGCAGTGCGATTCATCAGGACTACGTCACCTGGTTCATCAACTCGAGCGGAAAGCAGCCGGCCGGCGAAGTCCGGTGTCTTCAAGATCACCAACGATCCGCGCATCACCGCCGATCGGACGCATTCTCCGCAACACGAGCCTCGACGAACTGCCGCAGTTCTTGAACGTGCTGATGGGGCAGATGTCGCTCGTCGGGCCGCGGCCGCCGCTTCCGTACGAAGTCGAGCAGTACAAGCCCTGGCATTGCCGCCGCGTGCTCGAGGCCAAGCCCGGAATCACGGGGCTGTGGCAGGTGACCGGGCGAAGCCGCACGACCTTCGATGAGATGGTTCGTCTCGATCTCGAGATACGCGCGGTCGTACTCGCTCTGGATGGATATCAAAATCCTCCTGGCGACGCCGAAGGCCGTCATTTCTGGAAAGGGCGCATGCTGAACGCGCTGCGGTGCCTCCATGCGCCTCGCGCGTGTGCCCCAGGCAAGTAAGTCCTTCCGGCAGGTTCCCCAACAGCGGTCAACAGCGGAGACGGTTCAAGTGGATGAAGGTGTGTCTGTGAACGAGTACGCATGCGTGACCTCGGACGTCAAGCTCGGGCAGGACGTCAAGCTCGGAAAGTTCATCAACCTGTATGGCTGCGCGATCGGCGACGAAACGAAGCTCGGCGCATTCGTGGAGATTCAGAAGAACGCCACGATTGGTCGGCGCTGCAAGATTTCGAGCCACACGTTCATCTGCGAAGGCGTGACCATCGAAGATGAAGTGTTCATCGGCCACGGCGTGATGTTCACCAACGACACGTACCCGCGCGCAACCACCGGCGGCGCGCTCCAGACAGCGAATGACTGGAAGGTCGAAACGACCCTGGTGAAGAAGGGCGCGTCGATTGGCTCGGGCGCGACGATTCTCTGCAACGTCGTCATTGGAGATAGACCACCCCCGCGGCCTCCCGGCCTGCGGGGGCCCCGCCTCCCCA
>CAVRYD010000003.1:0-268301 GCA_963725335.1 uncultured Acidobacteriota bacterium
TCGGCCGCAGCGTAGACGGGCAACCCCCGGCACATAGGTGCTCACGGCGCCGCTATCTTCGGTTTCAAGGACGATTCCTATAGAGCATCGTCATTCGACACCCGCCTCACGCAAGATGCGATTGCCGAGCCGCCCGGCATCCTTCTTGGTGTGAACGGCGACCCAGACTTCCTTGCCGGATGTGGGATGTTTCAATAGCACGTGACCGCCTTTCCCGGACCGGACCTCGACGAATCCCCCAGCCTTCAGCTTACGGATCACCTCGGCCCACGTCACCTCAAAATCGTAAACCTACCGCTAGGTTTCGTCAATGAGGGCGACCGATCAAATATTTGAAAGGTTCGATTCCTATCCGCGGTGGCCGTTGCGACGGGGTGCAAGTGATTGATGGTATTGGACGAGTGGAGTGGTGACCCAGATTTTCACCAGTTGGAACCAGATGGCGAGCTGGCTAAGCCAGCTCCAGGGGCTCCAAGGAGCCGCATAGTCAAGCGGGCAGGAGTTAACGAGTCACTTCCAGCCGCGTAGGGCTAGCTCTTCGGTGCGAGCGAGCCACTTGCTGAACACTGCGGCGTTACTCGCGAGCAAAGGTGGCTGCGCGGGCACGCACGCGCGCAGGCGCGTGGCACGTTTCCGCTGTCGTGTAACATACGCCGCAATTCCGGATGTCCACCGCCCACTTGATCTCCGGCCTCCCCGGAGCCGGCAAGAGCACCTACGCCCAGCAGCTACAACTCCGCACCGGCGCCGTGGTCTTCACGCTGGATCGCTTCCTTATCACGATGTTCGGACGCTACGAGGTACCGGACGTTGGTGGAGAAGAGCACGTCAGACGCGTCCTCGCGTGCCGCGAAGTGATCTGGATGTCCGCCGAGAAGCTACTGGTGCATGGCAGCGACGTGATCCTCGACGACGGTTATTTCCTGCGCGAACATCGCCGGAAGGTGGTCGATGCTGCCGTGGCGCTCGGTGCGGAGGCGAAGATCCACTTCATCGACACGCCGCTCGACGAGATTCGCAAGCGGCTGGCGGATCGCAATCAGAATCTTCCTGTCTACAACTTCGCCATCGAGCCGGAGACGCTGGAGGGATGCGTCCGGCTATTTGAGACGCCGAACGACGCCGATGCCGCCGAAGTCATCGTCATCCAATGCGGCCGGCGGAGCGCCTGACAGAGCGATACACCGTTCGCCGGGAATGGCTCAGAAGTTCCTAGGCGGACAAGCGTTCAACAGGTTCGACGGAGACCGACTACACCGAGCTGGTTCGTCGGCCAAGATGGATAGCAGGCACGTCCAGGAACGCCTTTAGCCTATCGGTCTTTGCTGGCTGCCCTTGTGGCCTCACAACAGTCGCCAGATCGGCGTTTAGCGGTTATGCGTGTTAGGTTTTCCTCCGTTAGGTGCGGCGATGTCAAATGTGTGAAGACACACTCCGCGACCACACCAGGGCGGCGAGGATAACATGACGACGAGTCGAATTGGTGCCGTGGCAATCGCGCTGAGTATTGCGTTCGGGTTTGTTGGCGGCGCCGGCTCGACGCAGGGTTCAGCGAAAGACAAGAACCTGTCCGGCACGATCGCTTCTTCGAAACGGATGGCGGACGGTAAAGAGTGGACGACTGCCAACCTCAACGTCAACACGTCGTCGTCCTATTGTTACGACGATGCGGAACCGAACTGTCGTCGATATGGCCGCTTGTATACGTGGGAATCGGCGCAGCGAGGATGTCAGTCGTTAGGAAATGGATGGCGGTTGCCGACCGACGACGAATGGCGTCAGATGGCGAAGCATTATGGTGGACTTGGGAACGACTCGCCTGAAAGGGTAAAGCGGCATATACGGCACTCCTGAGCGGAGGGACGTCAGGCTTTAATGCCGTGCTGGGTGGCAATCGCTCCATTGATGGACAGGACGACAGGCTGGAGGCACACGGAATCTACTGGACGGCATCCGAAAACGATCCGATCACCGCACCGCTCTATAACTTCGGCAAAGGCAGTCAAGCGCTCTGTCGTGGGCCCCAGGGCCAGAAGCAGATGGCAGTTTCCGTGCGTTGCGTCAGGGAGTGACCGCTCGGAATTCGGGCCCGCAGAGTGATGCCCTCCAGCATCGCGACCCTATTTTTCACCAGTTGGAACCGCATCGGCCAATGCCTCAGACACGTTGATGGACTTCGACAGCGGCCTGAACCGTCTGCCGCTGCTCGCGCCTGCGCCATTGGGAACGTTGCGGCGTCACTGGGGACAGAAAAACCCTTAGCCGGCTCTCGTTGCTGAAGTGAGTGGTCTACTGGTGCCGCAGCGCAGCCAGCGGTGCCACGGTCAACGCCGGCCGTGCCGAGAGAAACGCCGCGCCCAAGACGGCGCTGGCGAGGACGACGGGCATCGCGATGAAGACGCCAGGATCGAGGGGCGTCAATTCAAACAACATTTGCTGCAGATAGCGCGTCAGCATGGCCCACCGGCGACGCCCGCGGCGATGCCGACCGCCGCCAGCAGCAGCATGTCGCCGACGATCGCACGAAACACCTGGAATCTCGAGGCGCCCAACGCCACCCGAATGCCGATCTCACGCGTTCGACTACTGACGGCGAAGGCTATGCCCCCGTAAATGCCAACAACCGCAAGCGTGCCCGCGATCAGCGCAAACAGTCCGAACATTCCCGCGTAGAAGCGCGGCCGGAGAATCGAGTTGAAAGGATCTGTTCCATGGTCGCGATGCGGTCGGGTGCCGTCCGCGGGTCCAGCTGGCGGACAATCTCGCGAATGGCCGGCACCAACGCCGTTGGCGAGCCGTCGGTTCGCACGGCGAAATACGGGGAGGAGTGTTCAAACAGCCTGCTGTCCGCACCCGCTCGCTCCAGGTTGGCAAAGATCGCGGAGCCGCGGGTCTGCCAGACCGGTTCTCGGACGTCCTCGACAATTCCGATGATGTCCCAAGGAACGTCGCCCGTGTAGACGCGTGTTCCGACCGGGTTTTCGCCGACAAACCCGCTGCGCGCGAGCGTTCGGTTGATGAGGAGGCTATGCGGCCGGCCGACGGGATCCACGTCGGAGAAGCCACGGCCCTCGATGACGTCCACGCCCAATGCGGACAAAAAGTCACGACTCACGAGGTGCGTGACCGGGAAGTCTGGTTTTCCGGCTACGCCTGGCGGAGGAGGCGGCGGCGGCGCGACCGTGGACTGACGCGCCTGGGAGCGGGGACTGAGCTGCGCGTGTCCGAGATTGCTGCGAGTGAGCGGCAAGTGATCAGCGACCCTGCGGCCCGCACGCCCGGAAGCCGCTGGACGCGCGCGATCAGCTCGTCAGAGAACCTCAGAGCTGGCTGATTGGGCGACAGTGCGACTTGAAACGTGAGGACCCGCGTCGTCGCGTAGCCGGGATTGACACTCGAGAGCTTGAGGAAGCTCCGGATCAGTAGTCCACTGCTCAGCAGCAAAACGACCGCCAGGCCAATCTGCACGACGACAAGTAGAGCGCGCCCGCGCGAGCGACGGAACAAGTTGAACCCCGGCGCGGACAGGCTCGTCTCGCGCGCCAACTCGCCACGCGCCTCGACATGCGATTGCCACAACGCCGGCGCGAGCCCGCACGCCAGCCCAGCGACTACTGAAACGCCGAGGGCAAACACCAGTACCGTCCCGTCGATGCCGACTTCGTGGAGACGCGGCACGATGGATGACACGCCAAGGTCCTGTCGCGGCATGCCGGCGCCGAACACCCGAAGCCATCGCACCCCGCCCACCGCCAGCCAGATTCCCGCGAAACCGCCGACAAGCGTCAGCAGCATGCTCTCGGTCACGAGTTGTCGCACCACCGGCTGCGGCCCGCACCGAGCGCCAGCCGAACCCGGATCTCGCGTTCGCGCCTGATGCCTCGCGCGAGCAGCAACCCCCGACGTTGACGCAGGCAATGAGCAGGACAAACCCGACCGCGCCGGACAGGATCACGAGAGGCGTTTTCGCGCCGGCGATCAGCTCACCGTCAGGGCGACGACAAGAACCGTGTCGGGATCGGCTCCGAACGGGGGGGCCCAGCGCCCTTGGCCGCGCCCCCGCTCGGTGGAGGTGGCGGTCCTGCACCTGGTCCTGGCGGAGGCGGAGGTCCAGCGGATGGGGGAGGGCCCGGCCGCGGGGCCGCTCCCGGAGAAGAGAGAGGACCGATTGGCGACGGCCCATCAGCGGAGCGGCGCTCCTCCCGCGCGAGCCGCATCAGGTCGTTGACCTCCGTGCTTGCCGTCAGGAAAGAGGCGCCGGCGGTGAGGCGCCCGACGACCGTCGGCCGCTGCCGGGGGCCCCAGACGAACGGCCTCCAGAACTCCACGTCGGCGTTCGGAAACTGAAAACCTGGCCGCATGACGCCGACAACCTCGTATTGAGTGCCGTCGAGCACGATTGTTTTTCCAAGAATATCGTCGTCAGCACCGAGGCGGCGTTGCCACATGGTGTAACTGATGACCGCGACTCGGTCAAGGCCGGACGCCTCTTCCCGTGGCTCCAGCAACCGGCCCATCAACGGCGTCGCTTCGAGCATCGTCATGACCTGGGGTGATATGCGAACGCCGCTCAGATGGACGGCCTCCCCGCGTCCGCTCAGCGTGACAGCCTCCGGGACGTAGGTACCCAGATTCGACAGTGTCTGAGAGTGGGACCGAAGGACCTCGAGATTCTGAAAGCTCACCGGAGCGGCAGACGTTTTCGATCCGCTCCCATCGTCTGGATCGAACTGGATGGCGATTCGGACAAACCGATCCGCACCGGGATAGGGCAGTGAACGAAGCAGGACAGCATGGACGACGCTGAAGATGGCGGTGTTGGCGCCGATGCCGAGCGCGAGGGTGCCGACGACGACCGCAGTGAACCCCGGTGCGCGCAGGAGCGCGCGCACCGCGAATCGGGTGTCCTGCCGGAGGTCGTTGAGCCACCGGAACGACCGCGCATCGCGATGCAGCTCCTTCGCCCGCGCCACTCCACCAAGCGCGCGTCGAGCTGCTAAGCGGGCTTCCGCGTCGGTCAGCCCTCGACGTTGGTATCGTCCTCGAGGATACCGAGGTGCGCGGCCAGCTCGCGCTCGAGCTCGGACTCAGCGCGGTGCGGTTGGAAGAAATGGACGAGACGAAGCAGGAATCGTCGAAAAGTAGCCATCGCTACGGCTCGTTGAGCAGAAGAGCGTCGACAAATCCGGCCAGACGTCGCCACCGCTCAGTTTCCTTCGCGAGCGCGCGCGTGCCTGCCTTGGTGATGCTGTAGGTATTTCGCCTCGCGATTGTTCTCGGTCCTGCGCCAACTGCCCTTGATCCAGCCGTTCTGCTCGAGGCGAACGAGCGCTGGATACAGCGTGCCCTGCTTCAGCGTGAGACGGGACTTGGACACTTGTTCAAGACGGGCGGCGAGACTGTAGGCGTGCTGGGGGCCCATCGCCTCCAGCGCGCGCAACAGAATGAGGTCCAAAGCGCCCTGTAAGAGCTCGACTTCGCTAGACATTCAAGTGAACCAGCGCAGACCATGCCATTGAATTACTAGGCTGTCAAGTGGAGTAACCGGCCGCGGCGTCCGGAGCCTTCTCGCCGGCCCCGAGGCACACAGCGTCGTGGCAATGGAGAGCAGACAGATCCTCATAAGTGAGCGTTGTGGCGAGTCATGCGGCCCAGCATCGCGAGCCGCATTTTCGCGAGTTGGAACCAGGCGGCGGCCTGGTTGCGAGGAGTGGCGGCGCTACAAGACGCTGGGTAGGCCACTGGCGCGGCTCCCGGAGCACTCGACGACTGATCGGAGTGTAAGAATCGCCTTTCTGTTGCGACTACCTTATACAGGTGGCGACTGACCGGACCGACAGCTTGGCCATTGGAGCGGTCCGAAGCCTCCAGGATGCGCGATTCGAAGAAGCGACGGCGGAGTACGGGGCGGCGCTGGCTCGGCTTGCTCGGCGTACGAGCCAGATCCTGACAAGCGGAAGGATCTCCTACAGGAGATCTTGATTGGGCTCTGGCGAAGCTTTGCGGCGTTCGATGAGAGGTGCTCGACCCGAACCTGGGTCTATCGCGTGGCTCATAACGTTGCAACGTCGAAAGTGCTGCGCCGGCGAACGGCACCGCTTGTGAGCCTGGACGAGGTGGCCTCGAGGCCGGCGAGCTGCACAACGAGAGAACTCTCGACCGGCAACTGGCCTTGGACCGCCTCCTCTCGCTCGTGCGGACGCTGGAACCTATCGACCGACGTGTGATTCTGCTCTACCTCGAGGGCGTCGACGCCGCGTCGATTGGCGAGATCACGGGACTCTCCGCGCGCAATGTGTCGACGAAGATCCATCGCATCAAACAGGTTCTCGCAAGGCGATTCCACGAGGGTACCAGTCATGGGCGCTGATGACGTCCACAACGACGTTCAACGACTCTGGCGAGATCAGCCGAGCGAGGAGGTTCAGATGTCCGCTCAGGAGGTTTGTGGGTTGGCGGAAAAGTTCGAGCGAACCATCAGCCGGCGAAACCAACGCGAGTACGCCGCCGCGGCGTTCGTCGTCGTGTGGTTTGGCGTTTGGGCCTGGTTCACCGAGAGCGCTGTCGTCGCGCTGGGAGGCTGGCTCGTGGTACTCGCCGCCCTCTGGGTCGTGTTCCACCTGCATCGTCGCGGTGCCGCTCGCCGCCCGGCCGGAGAACAAGGCGTCATTAGCGGTCTCGAGTTCCACAGATCCGAGCTCGTCCGTCAGCGGGACCTGTTGCGGAGTGTGTGGTGGTGGTTCTGCTGCCGTTCGTGCCAGGCCTGCTCCTCATGTCCGCAGGGCAATCGCTCGGGCGGCCCGCACGGCTGGCTCTGGGTATCTTCGTAGCAGTGACGTTCGTTGGGATCGGTCTGCTTAACCACCGAGTCGCGCGTCAGTTACAACGAAGGATTGAGGATCTCGACGCTGTGCGAAACCGGTGATGGGGCTAAGCTGCCAGAGATGGTCGGCGCGGTAATTTACGTTCGCGTCAGGACGAAAGAGCAGACCGAGAACCTCAGTCTGCCGACTCAGCTCCTGCGTGTGAGGAGTACTGCCGTCGGCAGGGCTATGAGATCCTCGAACGGTTCCACGAAAAAGGCGAGAGCGCCAAGACCACGGACCGCAGTCAACTCCAGGTGCTGCTGAAGGACCGCCGCACACACAAGGGCAAAGTTCATTTCGTCATCGTGTACAACCTCACGCGGTTCGCGCGAGAGAAGTACGACCATTTCGCGCTCCGTGCACACCTCCAATCGCTTGGCATCTCGCTGCGGTCAGCGACGGAACCGATCGACGACACTTCGACGGGCAAGTTGATGGAAGGCGTCCTGGCTGCCTTCGCGCAGTTCGACAATGACGTGCGTTCGGATCGGACGCGCGCCGGGCATGCGGGCGGCACTGGAGCTCGGACGATGGACGTTCCCGGCGCCGCTCGGATACTTGAATGCTCCGAAATGGTCTGGCAAGAGTCTCGTGCACGATCCCGATCGCGCGGCAGCTGGTCAAGCAGGCGTTCGAGGATCTGGCGACCGGGCGGTACACGAAGCAGGAAGTGATTGCACGCGCGACCGCGGCGGGGCTGCGAAGCCGGAAGCGCCTGACGCTGTCGCCACAGAGCTTCGGGCAGATGATGCGAAACCCGATCTACATCGGGAAGATTGACAGCCCGGACTACGGCATCTCAACGCGCGGCGACTTCGAGCCCGTCGTCGATGAGGCGACATTCTACCGAGCCCAGGCCGTGCTCGACGGCCGCGTCGTGGTGTCCGGCCCGCGACAGCGGAACCATCCCGACTTTCCGTTGCGCGGTTTCGTGCGCTGCGACGTCTGGGCCGTCCACTGACCGGCAGCTGGTCGAAGGGCCGCAATGGCCATTTACGCGTACTACCATTGCCAGCGCCAGTGCCGAGCGGTGAACGTGAGCAAGGCGACGCTCGAAGGCGCGTTCGTCGACGAGCTGGCCCTTTTGCAGCCGACGCCTGGCTACATGCGCCTGTTGAAGGATCGCATCCTCCACGTTTGGGAGCAGCGGCGTTCGGATGCGAACGAGCGGACGACGGAGCAGGAACGCCGAGTCAAGGCGATCCAGCAGAAGCTCGACCGGCTAGACGAAGCGTTCCTTTACTCCGAATCGATCGACCTCACCAGCTACGGCCGCCAACGCGACAAGCTACGCGAGGAATTAACACCCGCCAAGATCGAGCATCACACCGAAGCTGTCGACGAACTCGATGTTCAGGGCATCCTGGCGTTCGCAGAACGCATCCTGCCGCGCGCATCAGACCTGTGGGTTCAAGCGTCGCTTGACTACAAGCAGCGGCTCCAGCAGTTGTTCTTCCCGGAAGGAATCGCGTACGACGGAAATCGATTCAATCGAACCGCCGCAACAGCACCACTTTTCAACTACTTGGCGCCGTCTGAGATTGCTGATGAAAAGATGGTGAGCCGAACAGGAATCGAACCGGACCTGGATCTATGATGCAGGCGGCTTCGCCGATGCCCCACCTTCTGCTACCACGTTCACCACTCGTCCCCGGTCGCTCGCCTGTGCGCATCGGTTATCGAGACTCGGACGACGGCCGCAAGATCGGTCGACCTGACGTGCTCGTTGTCCTCCATGGCGCGTCGGGCCGGGAGCGTTCCACAGCCCGCACAGCGAGCGCGCGACGGCAGATGCGGTCACGGACGTGGTGCGGCGCTTTCTCATGTGACGAGGCCCTGATGCCGATTGCGCGCAGACCCTTTATAGTGCACGGCGTGTACTCTCCCTTGCGCGCTCAGGCCCTCGCACTTCTCGCGCTGGCATACGTCGGGTTGCTGACCGCCAACACCGAGACGCGCGGCGCCGCGGCTGTGGATTTCTCAGGTCGGTGGGTTCTCGTATCCGCGGCGCCCGTGCGGCCCGGCTACGAGCAGTTCTGGCTCGGCACCGAAGCCACCATCACTCAAACGTCGTCGAGCCTGAGCATCAAACGACTGGCCCCGCTCCCGCAACGGGATGCCCGGTTCGCGCTCGACGGCGAGGAGAGTCGGAACGAGTACGTCGTGAACGGCCAGCGGCTCATCAGGAATTCACGGGCAACATGGAACGGCAACACGCTGCTCATCAGCACCGACACGGCGCTGCCGGACGGCCAGACCTACCTCTCCAACATCCTGCGATGGTCGCTCGATGGCGATGGCATGCTGGTCATCGGCGATACCGAGATCTGCGGCCGCGGCGAGTGCCCGAGCCTGCTGACAATGGTCAAGTTCAAGAAGGCAAACTGAATCCCTCATCACTGATCACTCATCCTGAATCCCTGATCCTTGAATCGCTGATCCCTGAATCGGTGGATCCCTGAATCCGGTGATTCGCTGTGTCTTTGGTGGATTCGAGGATCAGGGATTCGCGATCAGTGATTAGTGATGAGTGATTCGAGCCTAACGCTTCCGCTCACCGATCGCATAGAGCGCCTTCTCGGTGCGGATGAAGATCTGTCCGTCGGAGACGGCGGGCGAACTGAGGACGTACTCACCGAAATCGTTTTCAGCGAGCACAGCGAACTTGGGCCCTGCCTGGACGACACTCGTCACACCGTCTTCATCGGTGATGTAGATCTTGCCGTCTGCCAGGACGGGCGATCCGGTATAGGTCGCGGGCCGCAGGCGCTGCCGCTCGTACACCGCCGCGCCCGGTCTTCGCGTCGAGACACCACATGATCCCGCGATCGTTGATGACGTAGACGTAGGTGCCGTCCGTCACGGGCATGGGCACGTCGGGTCCGCTCATGAACCGCCAGAGCAGGTGCGTGCGGCTGACGTCACCGCGGCCGCCCGCCTTGAGCGCCAGCATCGGGCGCTCGCGCGATGGCACGAAAATGACGTCGTCGTGCACGACGGCCGAGGCGATGATTCGGTAGATGCCCTCGTGGTTCGGGTTGAGCCCTTCCGCTCTCCACAATTCCGCGCCGCTCGACGGATCGTGGCCGGTGACCACGTCCGCGCCTGACACCACGACTTCCGTCGTCCCATCGTGACGCGCCAGCGTCGGTGTCGTGTAGGCATCCGGCGATTCCTGCTCGGCTGACGTGCGCCGCTCGACCCGCCAGATCGTATGCCCGTCCGACTTGCGGATGCGCAGGAGGTATGACGGCGCGTCGGTATGCGATCCGTGCAGGACCTGCACGTAGAGGGAATCCTCGAACAGCAGTGGCGACGAGCCGTAGCCGTAGAGCTGCCCGAACGGGCCGTAGTCGCGCTGGATGTCGCGCGCCCAGCGCTCGTTGCCGTCGAAATCGAACGCTTTCAGGATGCCCGTGCCCGTCATCACCCACACGCCGTCGCCGTCGGTCACCGGCGAGGGCGAGGACATGTTCTGTTTGCGAATCTGCCGGTTGCCGCCCGACACCGGCCGCTTCCAGCGCACCGAGCCGTTCGTCCGATCGATGCACCAGAGAAACACCCCTGGACCCTCGGCGACGTTGAGAAAGATGCGATCGCCCCAGACGATCGGGGTCGATCCCGACCAGGCGGGCAGCGGCAGTTTCCACGCGAGGCCGGCGGTTTTCGACCATCGCACCGGAAGCCCGGTGTCGCGACTGACCCCGTTCAGCAATGGCCCCCGCCATTGCGGCCAGTTCTCCGCCGAGAGCGGCAGTGGCCGCAGCAGGACGACGGCGAGGAGCGCGATGAGGGGCTTTCTCATGAGGCGATCGAACCGGCACCCATGATGGTAATTCGCAGTTTCAAGCTTCGGGGAGATTCTACTTGCTCAGTCTCTTCTCCCAGTTCGTCAGCACGCGCAGCGTCTGCCCCTTGGCGAACGGTGTTTCGTGGACGACGAACTCGTTGCCCTGGGCACTCGGGCTGAAGCTGCCATCTCCGGTGGGCAGCTTGAAGAGCGTCTTCGGCGGACCGAGCGTCAGTCCCTCACCCGCCGGCGTCAGCGTCACGGACATGAGAGAGGCATCCGCGGTCTTGAAGAACACTTCACCGCCATCACGGCGAAGAACCGACCCGTTGACGGCATCGGATCCCAGCGAGAACGTTCCGCCGAGTGTCGGGGTGCCGCTCTTGGTGATGAGTCGTCTGACGATGTTCGATCCGCCAGCAAAATCGGTGATCGTGACCCATCGGCCATCGTCCGAGATCGAGGCCACGAGCTCGTTCGCGGGGGTTGTAGCCAGCGGGACGGGCGTGCCGGAACCGGATATCGGCAGGGCCATCGCGTCGAGGCCCGTCTTCGGATTGCTCGCCGTGAAGATCACGAACCGTCCGTCGGCCGTCTCGAATCCTCCGGCGAAGTTACCATTCACGATCAACGTCGGCTGCGCACCCGAGTCCAGCGCCATGCGGTACAGGACGCGCTTGCCTTCGATGTTGCCTTCATAAATGATGGCGCGGCCGTCTGGCGTCCACGACGGCTGCTCGCTGTAGCCGGGCGTCGTCGATACACGCTGCGTCGCGCCGCTCGCGAGATCGTGCAGGTAAATCGAGCCCTGTCCCTTTTCCACGTGCAGATACAGGAGTCGCCGTCCGTCAGGCGAGAGAGCAGGCTGGGCAATCTCGCCCGGCGGGATGTCGAGCGTGCGAACGCGTCGGCCGTCACGGCTGTACAGCGCAAAGATGGCATCGGCCGCGGTCGCCGTCGCCCAAGCCACGATGCCGGTACGCGAGGCGCTGGCGAACGTCAGGCGCTGGCTCTCCTCGACGCGCACGCCCCTCGCGATCGTCGTCGCCTCGTCGCGCAGCACGCCGGCGTCGATGTCGAAGGGCTGCGCCAGCAGATCCCCATCACGGACCCACAGCAGGTACGGCTCGCCGGTCGACGGCCGGCTGGCGAGCACTCCGCTCGACAGCGACGCCACGATCCGAACCGGCGGCGCTGAGCCGTCGATACGCGCGAGATAGATCCCGCTGTTCTCGACGCGCGTGCTTCGAGCGAAGTAGAGGAAGCGCGATCCGCCCGGCAGGACCAGCGGCCAGTAGTGCGCGTCTTCGCCGCGTGTCGTGTCGAGTTTGGTGAGTGGCTTCACGTCGCCGCCGGTCGCCGCGACCTTGAGAACCGTGGCGCCGCCGGTCGGTGTGAAGAGGATGGAGCCGTCCTCCGCCCACGAGCCGCCTCGGCCGGCGGGCGCGTCCGCGATCGCTTCGGGCAGTCCACCGGCGATGTCCACGGTGCGCAGCTTGGCGTTTGCAAAGAAGCCAAGGCGTTTGCCGTCGGGCGACCAGAATGGGTTCGACGCGCCGTCCGTCCCCGAGAGCGAGCGCGCATCGTCGGCCGCCAGCGACCGCACCCACAGCGTCGTGGCCTTCGGCGTCGCGGCCACGAACGCTATCTTGGTGCCATCGGGCGAGACGATCACGTTGCCCAGGTTGGATCCAATCTGGAACTCCGCCCCGGCCGGCGGCGCGATGGCCAGCTCAAAGTTGTCGCCGCCAGACGAGGGTTTGCTGCCGCGCCATGAGGTTGCTGCAAAAAACACTGCGATCGCCGCACAGACCGCCGTCGCCGCGATCCATCCCCAAGGGGGCGCGGGGGTTGCGACGTTGGCGGGCGGGAGCGGCGCGGTGAGCAGGGCGGATCGGCCGGCGTGCGGCAGACTGCTCTCCAGAGCAAACCGAGCGTCACCCACGTCGCGCAACCGATGCTTCGGGTCCTTCTCGAGACAGTGCACCAGCAGTTGATGGATCGGCGGCGGCGTGGACGCCGGGATCGTCGCCCAGTCAGGGTCGCGCGTGACCACTGCCGCGATGACGTCGGTGATGGTGTCGCCGGTGAACGCCTGCCGTCCGGTGAGCATCTCATAGAGCACGACGCCAAACGCCCAGACGTCCGCGCGTTTGTCCACGCTTTTGCCACGCGCCTGCTCGGGCGCCATGTAGGCTGCCGTGCCAATGATGACGCCCATTGCCGTCGCATGAGCAGTGAGCGTGGGAGAGTTCGCCATGTTGGCGCTCGACCCGCCGGTCGGGTCCATCGCCTTGGCGAGACCGAAATCGAGCACCTTCACGGTGCCGTCGTCGCGCACCTTGATGTTGGCCGGCTTGAGATCGCGGTGGACGATCCCGAGTTCGTGCGCGGCCTCGAGCGCCTCGGCGATCTGCTTCGCGATCGGCAACGCATCGGCGAGCGTCATCGGACCGCGCGCGATGATCGCGGAGAGATCCTCGCCGGCCACGAATTCCATCACGAGCGCCGACCCCACTCCGTTCGCAAGCGTGTAGCTTCCGGCTTCAGCCGGAAGATCGACGACGCCATAGATCGAAGCGATGTTGGGATGGTTCAGCGCCGCCAGTGTTTGCGCTTCGCGCGTGAACCGCGTCAAGCGGTCCGGATCGAGCGCGAAGATCTCAGGGAGCACTTTGATCGCGACGTCGCGATTCAGCTTCGTATCGCGCGCGCGATAGACCTCCCCCATCCCGCCTTCGCCCAGTTTCCCGAGGACCTCGTACGACCCGATCTTGGTGCCGATCATGAGGTCCTCGTTAGGATTTCGTACGAGCCGAGACGGGTGCCGGTGGCCAGGATCAACGCGGTCCCTTTCCTTTGAGTGCCTCGAGCCAGCCCGAGACGAACGTGATGGCGGGGAGCGCCGCAGGCAGCTGGGCCTGCGTGAACAAAAAGTGCTGACCGTCCGGCGAAACGTCCTGGAAGTTCGAGCGTTCGGGCACTGCAAACAACTTATGTGGCGCGCCGACGTCGATCTCATTTTCGCCGCGAACGTCGGCGGCCCAGATGTGCGACGGCGCGTCAGCCCGCCGCGTGCGCGCGCCATCAACATAGAACAACTCTCGGCCGTTCGGCGCCCACACGGGAACCAAGCCACCGTTGGTCGACACCTGCACCTTGATGCCGACTCCGCTGGTGGCGCGGACGTACACTTCTCGCTGGCCCGTCTCATTCGACGTGTATGCGATCCAGCGGCCGTCAGGCGAAAACCGCGGGAACTCCTGTGTGAAACGGGTGGCCAGCCACGGTGCGGCCTTCCCCGTTGTGGTATCAAGCAGCCACAACTGACCTGTCGATTCTTCCGCGATGCCGAAGATCACGAATCGCCCGTCGGGCGACACGTCGAGATCGCCGAAAAGCTTGTCCAGCCGGTACACGACGTCCTCGCGTCCCGAGCCGTCCGTCGAGACTGCGAGAACCCCGCCGACACTTCCATAGAGGACTCGCTGGGTCGCCCGGTTCCACGCGAATGTCCCGACGTCGTTCTTGAACGTCAGCCGACTGAGCGAGTCGCGCCGAACGTCGAGCATCCAGAGGAACCCATTTCCTGCGTCTATGCTGAGGAGCACGCGTTGTCCATCGGGCAGCCATCGTGCCTGGATAAAGGTTCGCGGCACGCTGCTGACGGGTCGCACGACACCGGCGCGATCCGCCTCAATGAGTTCAAGCGGAGGCGCGCTCTCGTGACCAGACAGGTAGGCGAGTGCGGCCGCCGAGAAGGCCGCCTCGGCCACCCCCATCGTGCTGGTCATCGCAACATCGGACGTGACGGACACCGCCGGACCGGTCACTTCAAGCCGGTCAAGATCGAATGGCGCGGCGACGAGATCTCCGCCGTGCGCGTACACCAGGTATCCCGCGACGTAGCGCGGCATCATCCCGCCCTTCACCACGGGTTTAGGAGCACCGCCCGAGGGTGGAAGCACGGCAATCGTCGAGTCGTCCCACGAGTCGACATCCGTCGTCCCGATCATGAAGAGGACGCCCTTGCCATTCGGCAGGACGTCCGGAAAGCGATGGGTCTTCTCGTGTTTCGCGGCGTCACGCGTGGTCAAACGTTCTGGAGCGCCACCCGAATCCTTGACCCGCCAGAGTCCTTCCTGAGAATTCGGCGAGAATACGATGAATCCGTCTGGGCCCCACGACGCGCCCCGGATATCGGCGACCGGACACAGCGTGGTCGGCGCACCTCCGTCTATCGGCACCTTCTTCAAGTTCAAGTCGCTCGACATGAAGCCAACCCACGCGCCATCAGGAGACAGGAACGGGGCCACGGCACCTTCAGTACCGCGAATCAGGGTGGCTTCCGCGCGATCGAGGCGGCGAAGATACAGCCCCTTCTGCTTGTTCGATTCACCCATGTAGACAACAGTCCTGCCGTCAGCTGAAATCGCGATGCCCGGGACCCTGACGCCGTAATACGCGCTTGCGCTGCCAGCGGACAGCGTGACGTGCATGACCGGGAGAACGGAAGCCGAGGGCACTCGCCGAAGTGCCGGCAGAACCGCCGCAGCTGCAACGCCAATCGCCATCGCCGCGATCGCCCACGGCAGCCATCGGCTCATCGCACGCTTCGCGGCGCCGGGAACCTCTGCCGCGGCCGCATCACCGGGTGCGCCGGCGATCAACCGGTCGAGCACGCGTCGCGCGTCGCCGATGTCGCGAAGGCGCTGCTTCGGGTCGCGGACGAGGCACTCCTGAAGCAGGGCGCGCAACAGCGCCGGCGTGTCGGGCGGCAGCGCGGACCAGTCGATGTCCTGACGTAGCACGGCGGCAAGGACGTCCGACGTCTCCTCACCCTGGAGCGCGCGCCGACCGGTCAGCATTTCGTAGACCACGAGGCCAAACGCCCAGATGTCGGCGCGCCTGTCCACCGCCTTGCCGCGCGCCTGCTCCGGCGCCATGTAGGCGGCCGTGCCAATGATGATGCCCATCGCCGTCGCATGAGCGGTGAGCGTCGGAGAGTTCGCGATGTTGGCGCCAGACCCGCCGGCCGGGTCCATCGCCTTGGCGAGGCCGAAATCGAGCACCTTCACCGTGCCGTCGGCGCGCACCTTGATATTGGCCGGCTTCAGATCGCGGTGGACGATCCCGAGTTCGTGCGCGGCCTCGAGCGCGTCGGCGATCTGGCGCGCGATCGCCAGCGCGTCGTCCAGCGGCAGGGGACCGCGCGCGATCATCGCCGAGAGGTCCTCGCCCTCGACCAGCTCCATCACGAGCGCCGACGCTGCTGCGCTCCCGAGCGTGTAGCTTCCGGCTTCAGCCGGAAGATCGACGACGCCATAGATCGCAGCGATGTTGGGATGGTTCAGCGCTGCTAGCGTCTGCGCTTCGCGCGTGAACCGCGTCAAGCGATCCGGATCGAGCGCGAAGATCTCCGGCAGCACCTTGATCGCCACGTCGCGATTCAGCTTCGTATCGCGCGCGCGATAGACCTCCCCCATACCACCGGCGCCGATGGCGCCGAGGATTTCGTACGACACCGAGTCGCGTACCCCCAGTCAGACTCATGGCCGGCCGATCTCGTCAGTCCAGTTGAGAATCACATTGAGCTGACGCGGTACGGCATCTGGGTCGCGTCGGATCATGAGGAACCGTTTGCCGTCGGGCGAGACACTGTAGCTGTGGAACCGGTGATTGAACAGCACGGTCGATCGGTCGAACAGCCGCTGAGGCGCGCCGAAGGACCCGTCCGACCGCAACGGCACGGCCACGACCGCGTCTCTTGTCACATAGAACAGTTCCTTGCCGTCGGGCGACCACATCGGCAGGATGCCACCTTCGGTCGAGACCGGAATCCTGTTCGCGCCGCTCGGATACGACTGCACGTAGATCTCGCTCCGACCGGATTCGTCGGATGAATACGCGAGCCAGCGGGGGCTACCCTCCGTACCCGGCGAGAACTGGCCGGCGGTTTCGTTGTAGGGCGTGACTCGCAAGGGAGAAGCCTTTCCATCCGGAGACAGAGTCCACAGGTCCCGACCGGTCTTCGGATCGATCTCGGTGTAGAGCAGCGTCCCGTCGGCCAGCAGCGCAAGTGGAAACTGATCGTGAGGCCGTTTGAGCAGCGCTTCCGCAGGCAACGCGCCGTCGGCCGGTTGCGTGTAGATGTCCCAGTCTCCTCCGCGGTTCGACGCGAACACGATCCGTGTGCCGTCGCGGCTCCACAGCGGAAGGATATTGCTGCCCGTGCCCGACGTCAGACGGCTCCGAGTGCCGCGCTGAAGGTCATGAATCCAGAGGTCGAGACCATCTCTGACGACGGCCTTGTGCCCGTCGAGCGAGAGGCTGGCCTCCCGATACTTCTGCTGCTCGGTGCCGAGCGACTCGATTTTTCCCGTGCGATCGACCCAGACCAGCGACGCTCGCGACGGGTTGCCGGTTGCGTACACGGCGGTGCCGGTGTTCGAGACCGCCAGCCAGCCGACGCTTTCGGTTTCCACCTCGTAGTTCACGTTCGTCAGCACCGACGTATCGGCGCTCGTCGGCACCGGGTGGGCGACGTCAAACGGCGCCGCCCGGATACCGGCCACCTGATCGGACAGCAGGAGGCGACCGCTCGAGCCGCCGGTTGCCTGGAAAGTCGCGGCGGCGAAATTCTGCCCCCGCAGGATCAGATCCGACTGGCCTGAATCGAGTGACATTACCTTGCTGCCCTGTACCTGTCCCCACATCGTGAACAACACACTTCGTCCACCGGGAAGCGTTTGCGGAAACACGTGAGCGTACCCTTGTGCCGCGCCGTCAGGTTTGGTCAGTGATTCAGGACTGCCGCCGCTCGCGCTAATCCGCAGCAGGCCCGAGCCGAGCGACGCGGCATAAATGATTGTGTCGTTGTCGTTCCATGTTCCGCCGAAGGGATATGCGGCTTCGGTTAGCCGGACGGGAGCACCGCCGCTCACCTCGGCCTTTTGCAGCTGACCCTGGGCGAAGAACGCGATCCATTTGCCGTCGGGCGAAAAGAACGGCTGGCGCGCGCCGCTCGATCCGGCCACGACGCGCGGTTCGAACGAATTCAGATCGCGCAGATAGAGCTGCGCATCGTTGGCTCCCCGCTCCGTGACGTAGGCGATCGTGCGGCCGTCGCGCGTAATCGCGGGGTACGACGTGATCTCCTCGCCGGGCGGAAGCGGAATCGTGAAGCGAATCGACGGTTTCTGAACTGCCGCCGGCCGGGTCCACAACGCGAAGACCGCCACGGCCAAGGAACCGGCCGCCAATGCCGCAAGCGCCCAGACCAGCGGCTGCCGAGCCGACCGGCCGGGGACCGGCTCGGAGTCGACGGCGCCTCCCAGCGCGATCCGGGCCTCGCCGATATCGCGCAGGCGCTGCTTGACGTCGCGATCGAGACATCGCTCGAGGAGCCGACGCAGCCGTGACGGAGTGTCGGCCGGCAGCGCCGTCCAGTCGATGTCCTGGCGCAGCACGGCAGCGAGCGACGTCCGACGTTTCCTCGCCTTGGAGCGCGCGCCGACCGGTCAGCATTTCGTAGACCACGAGGCCAAACGCCCAGATGTCGGCGCGCCTGTCCACCGCCTTGCCGCGCGCCTGCTCCGGCGCCATGTAGGCGGCCGTGCCAATGATGATGCCCATCGCCGTCGCATGAGCGGTGAGCGTCGGAGAGTTCGCGACGTTGCGCGCTCGACGCCGCCGGCCGGGTCCATCGCCTTGGCGAGGCCGAAATCGAGCACCTTCACCGTGCCGTCGGCGCGCACCTTGATATTGGCCGGCTTCAGATCGCGGTGGACGATCCCGAGTTCGTGCGCGGCCTCGAGCGCCTCGGCGATCTGCCGCGCGATCGGCAGCGCGTCGGCGAGCGGCATCGGGCCGCGCGCGATGATCGCCGAGAGGTCCTCGCCCTCGACCAGCTCCATCGACCGAGCGCGCGCCCGAGCGTGTAGCTTCCGGCTTCAGCCGGAAGATCGACGATGCCATAGATCGCAGCGATGTTGGGATGGTTCAGCGCCGCGAGCGTCTGCGCTTCGCGCGTGAACCGCGTCAGGCGGTCCGGATCGAGCGCGAAGATCTCCGGCAGCACCTTGATCGCGACGTCGCGATTCAGCTTCGTATCGCGCGCGCGATACACCTCGCCCATCCCGCCGGCGCCGAGCGCGTCCATGATCTCGTACGGTCCGAGCATGTCACCGGGGTTCACGCGTCACCTCGGCGAGCCAGTTGAGGACGATGTCGATGCGGTCGAGCGGACGATCGGGCTGCGCCTGCTGGACCCGCAGGAAACGCGTGCCGTCAGGCGAAATGTCGAAGGGCGTCTTCGCGTTCGGGCCGACACGGAAGCGCCCGCGCATCACGGTGTGCGGCGCGCCGATCGACAACGCCGGGGACGTCTGGACCGTCACCGCGACCAGCTCGTCGCCGACGTCGTAGAAGAGCCGGCGCCCATCGCGCGACCAGAGCGGATTGATGCCCCCGTTAGCGCTGACGCGCGTCCGCGGGCCTGGGCCGGGGAACGGCTGAATGTAGATCTCGACGCCGCCGCTCGACTCGTATCACCTCGTAGGCAAGCCACCGCCCGTCGGGCGAGAGTTGGCCGTTCGCACCGTCGTCGCTGACGACGACCTGCGGCGTCGCGGGCCTCGGTCCGTCCAGCCGTATCGACAGGATCTGCCGTCCGCCGGCCTTTCTCCCCTGAATGTTGAACACCAGGACGCGCCCGTCCGGTGTGACCGCCGTCGGAGTCTCGCTGCCGTCGCCGGTCGTCAATCGCTGCTCGTCGCCGGTGCCGTCGGCCGCCCGCCAATAGAGGTTCCGATCGCCGTTGCGCGTCCCGCGGTAGACGATGGCCTTGCCGTCGGGCATCCAGAGGCCAGCCTGGCTGCTGCGGTTGCCGGTGGCTATCGGCGTCAGCGTGTGGCGCGCGAAGTCGTACATCCACAGGCCCATCGTCCCCTCGCGGATCTGGACGACCGCGCGTGTGCCGTCCGGCGAGATCGACACCGATTCGTAGTCGCGAGCGGGCAGCGGGAGCGGCTCGATCGTTCCCGCAGGATCGATCCACACCAGGCGCTGCTCGTAACGCGCGGCGCCGCCCGTGACGCACGCGAGCGTGCCGACCGGGGAAATGTCGTAGGCCGCCGCGCCTTCGCCCTCCATGCGCGGGTACACGTTCAGCGCGATCGGCGGGGCACTGCCCATCTCCGGATCCGAGGGACGCCACGGAACGGCGAACAGCTGGTCGAGCCGGGCGTAGACGAGGTAGCCTTGCGGTGTGTAGCGGGCCATGTCGCCGCCGCGCACGAGGACGCGGCGGGTACCGCCGGCGATCGGCTGCGCCACGATCTGCCGCTCGTCGGGTCCGGGCCCGGTCCAGACGGTGAAGATCAGCGTCCCGTCGGGAAGTACCAGGGGCCAGCGATGGCTGACCTCTCCCTGCGCGCGATCGAGCGTCGTCACCGCGGTCGCGGTGCCGCCTGTGGCGGGCACTTTCGAGAGGCCCGTGGTGTTCGTCGGCGCGAAGTAGATCTGACCGTCGCCGCCCCACGCGCCACCGCGCGGCACGTATGTCGCGTCTCCGACGATCTGCACGGCGCCGCCGGCCACCGCAACCTTCTTGATCTTTCCCTGCGCAAAGAAGCCCGACCCAGCCGCCATCCGGCGAGAAGAACGGACTGATCGCTCCTTCCGTACCCGCCAGCACCTTCGGCTCGGGATCGTGCAGCGTGCGCATGTAGAGCTCGATCTTTCCGGCACGCCGCGCGACGTAGACGACACGCTGCCCGTCAGGAGACACCGCGAGAGGTGCGGTCTCGGATGCGGCCACCTGGTCACCGTCGGGGAGCGCGATGCTCAGATGTGGCGCGCCGATCGATGGACGCCGCGCCCGATGCCGGTCCCGCGAACCAGAACCGGGCCGCTCCCGCGGTAACAAGAATCGCGAGCCCGACCAGCGCGGCAGCGACAGGCAGGCCGATCGCGCGTCCGCGCGGTGCCGCGTGCGGCGCCACGGCGACCGCCACGGCGGGCTCGGTGTCGTCGAGCTCGAGCCGCGCGTCACCGATCGCGCTCAGCCGCCGGCGCGGATCCTTCTCGAGGCAGCGCCGCAACAGCCGGGCGATCGAGGGGGGCATGCCGGGCGGCAGCGCGTGCCAGTCCGGTTCGGTCTTCAGGACCGTCGCGAGCACCTCGGAGATGTCGTCTCCCTTGAACGCCTGGCGCCCGGTGAGCATCTCGTAGAGCACGACGCCGAAGGCCCAGATGTCGGCGCGGCGATCGACGGCCTTGCCGCGTGCCTGCTCGGGCGCCATGTAGGCGGCCGTGCCGACGATCACGCCCATCTGCGTCCCGCGGACGGTGAGGGTAGGCGAGTTCATGGCGTTGGCGCTCGACGGATCGGGCAGATCCATCGCCTTGGCGAGGCCGAAGTCGAGCACCTTGACGCGGCCGTCGGCGCGGACCTTCACGTTCGCGGGCTTCAGATCGCGATGGACGATTCCCTGCTCGTGCGCGGCTTCGAGGGCGTCGGCGATCTGGCGGGCGATCGCCAGCGCGTCATCCATTGGCAGCGGGACCGCGCGCGATCATCGCGGAGAGATCCTCACCCTCGACCAGCTCCATGACGAGCGCGGTGTTGTGGCTTCCGGCTTCAGCCGGAAGATCCACGATCCCGTAGATCGCGGCGATGTTCGGATGGTTGAGCGCGGCGAGGGTCTTCGCCTCGCGCTCGAACCGGGCGCGGCGATCGGGATCGAGCGCGAAGATCTCCGGCAGGATTTTGATCGCGACGTCGCGATCGAGCTTCGTATCGCGCGCGCGATAGACCTCGCCCATCCCGCCTTCGCCAAGCTTCCCCACGACGCGGTACGAGCCGAGAGTGTCACCGGCTTTCATTTGCGTCCTTTGGGTTGGGTTTCGGCCCGCCGCTCGGTTGCGATTCCCATCGAGCTTCGACGTGGTCTCGACGAAGCCGCGTTGCGGCGGAGTCGGACGAGACACCAGTCTCGTACGGCCCTGTGGCTGCCGGTGGCAAGCGTCATGTTTTCGAAGGCTGGGAGCGCGATGATTATGTCCGAACACGCGCTCCGGCGCTAGCGATTTGAATCGCTACATCGGAACCTGCTTAATGACGACTGGAGTAACCAGCGATCGCTCTCCGACCAGGGGCGGGGTCGTTCGCCAATCCCAGCCAGTTCCAGCCCAGGTAGCTGTTCCCTTCAGCACCCAAAGGGCACTGTCGTGCCGCCCTCCGCAGGGCGGGCATAGTGTGTCGGGTTTTGCCGACCGTTTTCGATTTCTCAAGTAGCGATTTCATCCCCAAGCGATTCGTTCGAAGGAGGACAGTCATGCCAGGTGCACAGGCAGTCGAGGCAAAGATACGTGAGCGCGTCCCATTGAATGGTGTCGACACTCCGAAGCTCTTTGCCACCATCAACGTCGTAAAGGCGCAGCCGGAGCTGGCGAAGTTCCAGTTCCGCGCCACCAATCACTGGATCAAGGGCACCCACAGCCGCAGCCGACTTGAAACGTTCAGCGGCGCGGGCAGCGAGCATCGCCATACGGGCGATATCGAGTTCAACGCCGATCACCCTGCCGTACTCGTCGGCGGGGATAAAGCGCCGACGCCCGTCGAATTCCTGCTCCACGCCATTGCCGCCTGCATCACGTCGGGGATTGGCAATATCGCCGCGGCGCGCGGAGTGACCTTGACGGAGGTCGAATCCACGGTCGAGGGCGACATCGATCTTCGCGGCATTCTCGGCCTGTCGGGTCAGGTCCGGAACGGCTACAACCAGATGCGCGTGCACTTCCGTATCAAGGGCGATGCGGCACCGGAAAAGCTCAGGGAGATCGTCGCGCAATCGCAGGCGCGGTCGGCAGTGTTCGACGTGCTGACCAACGGGACGACAGTCAATGTGACTGCGGACTGCACAAAGGGCTAGCCGGACGCGTCAGAGTCACGCAAGTGAATCGCATCGACACGCTCGTCATCGGCGGAGGGCAGGCAGGCCTGGCAATGAGCCGTTGCCTGTCCGATCAATCCGTCGACCACATCGTCCTCGAGCGCGGACGGGTGGCCGAGCGGTGGCGGACTGAACGGTGGGATTCCCTTCGGCTGCTGACGCCGAACTGGCAGACCCGTCTTCCCGGGTTTCGATATCACGGGCCCGAACCCGATGGCTACATGTCGATGCCGGAGCTGGTCGACTTTTTCGAACGGTATGCCGTGTCTTTCCGAGCGCCCATCGAACTCGAAACCGCGGTTCTCGCGGTGGACCGCGAGGCGACGCATTTCCGGGTTGAGAGCAGCCGGGGCACGTGGCGTGCGCATCACGTCGTCATCGCCACAGGCTACAGCGATCGACCGTACGTACCGCCTTACGCGCAGCGCCTGTCGCGGCGAATCGTCCAGATCGTCCCGACACAGTATCGGAACCCGGCGCAGCTTCCGCCCGGAGGCGTTCTCGTCGTCGGCGCGTCGGCGACCGGCGTTCAGCTCGCCGACGAGATTCACGCATCCGGCCGGCCGGTGACGCTCGCCGTAGGACGGCACCAGCGGCTGCCGCGGACGTATCGCGGGCGCGACATTCTGTGGTGGCTCGACGCGATGGGCGTCTTCGATGCCACCAGTGAGGAAGTATTCGATGTGCACACCTCGCGAAGCCAGCCATCGCTACAGCTCGTGGGACGTGCCGGGCCATCGCTGGATGTCGCGATTCTCCAGCAGCGTGGCGTGAAGGTGCTTGGACGGCTCGTCGCTGCCGAACACGAGCGTGTCTCGTTCAACGACGATCTCGTCGCAACGACCGCGGCGTCCGATGTGAAGCTCGCGCAGATCCTCATGCGCATTGATGCGTTCATCTCGAGCACGCCGGTCGGCACCATCGCACCGCGCGAACCGTTCGAACCGACCTGGCCGTCCACTCTCGGCACGACGAAGACAACCATCGACCTCCGCGCGACCGGGATCGAGACCGTCATCTGGGCCACCGGATTCGCCCGTCGATATCCATGGCTGAGAGTGCCGGTGTTCGACGAACACGGTGAGATCCGCCATCGCGGAGGCATCACGGCGATGCCGGGATTGTTCGCGCTCGGCATGCACTTTCAGCGGTCCCGAAAGTCAGCGTTCATCGACGGTGTCGGAGGCGACGCAGCGTTTCTCGCCGATCGGATCGCGAGCCGCACGGCATTCGATGGGGCGGCGGCGAGCTGACGATGGAGGCACGGCGCACCACCGACGCGATTGACGCATTGCGGTCCTCGTATGACGCCGTGATCGTCGGCGCACGCTGTGCCGGGGCGGCGACGGCAATGCTGCTCGCCCGCGCCGGGCTCGACGTGCTGGTCGTCGAACAGGACGCGCGCGGCGCCGATACGTTGTCGACGCTGGCATTGATGCGGGCCGGCGTCCTGCAGCTCTCACGCTGGCGCCTGCTTGAGGCGATCAGGAGCGCCGGCACTCCACGCATTGAAATCACCACGTTTCACTATGGCAGTGATGCGATCGAAATCCCTATCAAGCCGCGCGACGGCGTCGACGCGTTGTACGCGCCTCGGCGTACTGTGCTCGATCCGCTGCTGGCGGACTCAGCGGCATCGGCGGGCGCACACGTCGCGTATCGCGTTCGGCTGAAGGATCTGCTGCGTGATGTAGACGGGCGTGTCACCGGCGTCCTGGTCGAGAGCGGTGGCCGCGCACGGCGGGTCGCGGCCACGATCGTGATCGGCGCCGATGGGGTCACATCGACGGTTGCGAAAGGTGTCGGCGCGCAGCCGTATCGCGTCGGCGCGCACATGAGTGGTGTCATCTACACGCGCGCGAGCGGATTTTCGGTCAACGGCAACCACTGGCACTACACCCCGGGCGCCAGCATTGGCGTGATCCCGACCAACGACGGTCAAACGCTGGTCTTCGCTGCCACCACACGGGATCGGTTCCTGCGAGAGTTGCGCTTCGACCTTGCAGCCGGTTTCCGTACAATCGTTCGTGAAACTGCTCCATCCGTTGACTCGGCGCTAAGTGCCGTGGAGCTATCGCCATATCGCGGATTTGCCGGTCATCCTGGTTTTCTTCGGCCGGCGTGGGGACCGGGGTGGGCACTTGTCGGTGATGCCGGGTACTTCAAGGATCCAATCACGGCGCACGGGATCACGGATGCCCTGAGGGACGCCGAGTCGCTCGCGCGAGCGGTGGTGCGAGGCACCGACGCGGCGCTCGCCGAGTACCAGGCCGTCCGCGATCGTTTATCGCTGGGGCTGTTCACGATCTCCGACGAGATCGCGTCGTATGGCTGGGATCTTCCCCGCCTGCAGTCGCTGCACAAGGCTCTCAGCGAGGAAATGACGCGCGAGGTGGCGCATGTCGTTAACGGTTGGGCAGAAGGCGAGGCGAACGGCGACGCTCACGGCGGAACACGTACGTCTGTACAGTCAGATTACCGGCGATTACAACCCGCTTCACGTTGATCCCGACTTCGCGGCTGCCACGCGGTTCGGGAAACTGATCGTGCAGGGCGGCCTGACCAGCGGTCTGCTGAATGCGATCGTGGCGATGGACCTGCCCGGACCCGGCACGGTCTTTCTCGAAACGCACTGGCGGTTTGTCAATCCCGTGTTCATCGGCGACACCGTGACCGCCGAGGTCGAGATCCTCGAGGTGCACAGGACCAAACCGGTGTCACGCCTTGGAATGAAAATCGTCCGAGCAGACGACGTCGTCGTGTTGGAAGGGGACGCGTGGTGCTACACCGCTAGACCGCCCCGCTCTGAGCACCGCCCGCCTCGGCGTGAGCAGATCGGGACGGCGAACTCTCAACGAGAGCCGGGCGGCTTCAACCGCAGGAAGGGCGGCTCCGCCTGTGCTAAGGGCGCTCCCGCCGCAGCTCACGCAGCAGTCCTCGCGAGATACCCAGCCGATTGTCAAAAATCCGCCGGGCGACATCGAGCAGCGCGCCGATGAGCGGGTCGCGCAACGCGTATCGTACCGACAGCCCCTTCTTCTCCGCCGACACGAGGCCCTGGTTGCGGAGCACGGCCAGCTGCTGAGAGACGATCGGCTGGTCCAGCGCCAATGCCTCCTGGAGCTCCTGGACCGTGCGTCCGCCGCGCACGAGGATCTCCAGCATTCGGATTCTGGTGGGATGGGCGAGCGCGCGAAAGAACTGCGCCTTGAACGTCTGCAGCTCGCCGGCGACGGCCGGCTCGATGCGCCTCGCGCGTCGCTTCTGCAGCATTACTGAAGAACAATATAGTAATATTCATGTACTATCAAGGCCGTCGATGCTCACCGACGCCCGCTCAGCCGGGCCATCCGCTGACGCACGTGATCGATCAGCTGGCGCATCTGCTGCCGGCGCAGGGGCCGATCAGCATCTTCATTCACCACAATACCCTGCACGCATTCGAGCACCTGCCGTTCGAAGAGGCGGTCGAGCGGGCCGCGACCGAGCTCGGGCGCGAGCCCTTCCTGGCCGAGTCGCGATATCGGCAGAAGCTGGCGTCAGGCCGCATTCGCCCTCGAGACGTCGAGGCCTTGCTCCTCGAACAACTGGGCACACGCGCGGCGGAGGATGTCGCCGGCGTGGGATCGCGGCTCGATATCTGGCGATCCATTGTCGTGCACGGCATTCCCGACGCGACCGGGCCGGAGCTCTCGTGGATCCTCGAGGAAACCGATGCCTTGTCCCGATTCCGCACCGATGTGCCCGCGAGCGCCCGTTCGGCGTTGGCCGCGCTGCGCGAGCTGAGCGATCGCGCGGACGACGAACGCCAGGCGGTGCACCGGTTGTGGCACGGGTGCCTCGAGGCAGTGCGACGCGCCGACACGTCGCCGGCTCCCGCGCGGTGAGACTCCAGTTCGCCATCGGGACTGGCTGCTCGCCGTGCACGGTGTCGACACCGATGCCTGGATCAATCCGCCGCTCATTCGATTCCTGGCTGGGTACCTCGATCAGGGTCTCGCGCACTGGTCCATGCCCGACAGGGACCGCGGGATCCATGGCTGCTTTCTGGAAATCTACCGCACCTCGCTGGCGGCGCAGTGTGGCCGTTGGGCTCGAGCTCTCCCTCGCCTCGTCGGCGACGACCACGCCGCCAAGCGGAACGCGCTCGAGTCGATCGCCCACTCCCTCGCCCAGCTCGGTGTTGTCGACGGACGAGTGCGTTGACTATCTGCGCGCCGAGTTTCTCGCCTTGCGAGGTTGGGCTGGCATTGTGCGTCAAATCGAAGAGCGGCCAGACCGTGTCCCGGCACGGGATCTCACGGTCACGTTGCGCGGATACCTCGCGGTACGCCTGCTGTTCGAACGTGCCGCTCTCGACGAGGCCGCGCGCCAACTCTCCTTCAGTGGACCCTTGTCGGAGCTCCGCGACTGCGCTTCGGGATCAGCTTCCTGTCGCAGCGCCTCCGACGGCAATCGAACGCGCGTGGCCGCTCTTTCACATCGCACAGCTCTGCGGCCTCGATCCGTCGATCGTCGAGCAGTGGACAGCCGCGGCACGTGACGGAGCTCGAATCCGAACTGCGCCAGCTCGACGGTGTGCGCCGGCGTCGCATCCTGCACCAGGCGTTCGAGCGAGCGATTCGTCATCGCCTGTACGACGCGCTCATGCACCACACACCGCAGCAGCCTCCCGGGCCGCCGGCGTTCCAGGCGATTTTCTGCCTCGACGAGCGGGAGGAATCGTTTCGCCGACACCTGGAGGAGGTCGAGCCAGCCTGCGAGACGTTCAGCACCGCCGGGTTCTTCAACGTGGCGATGTATCACGAAGGGCGTGACGGACGCTCATCCGCGGCCGCTCTGCCCTGTGGCGATCCGTCCCGACCACTACGTCGCCGAAATCGAAGCGGACGGGCATGGCCTCACCGAGCGCACGCGGCGACTGCACCGGCGGGCCGCTGGCTTCCTCGGCTATAACGTGCATCTCGGAAGCCGACTGCGCGATGCGCGGCGCGCGTGCTGATGACGGCGTTCGGCTGGCTGGCGCTCGTTCCACTGATCCTGCGCGTGGTCTTCCCATGGCTCTCGTCACGCTGGCGCCGAATCCAGCAGAGCACCATCACCGCCAGCCGAACCCGCCTGCAACTGGATCGCGAAGACGAGGCACCGCCGATTGGGAAGTATTCCGGGTTCACCGTGCGGGAGATGGCGGATATCGTCCGTCGCGTCATCGAAGACCTCGGCATTCGCGATCGCCTCTCGCCCCTTGTGCTCGTAATCGGACACGGATCGATCAGCCTCAACAATCCCCACGAATCGGCTCACGACTGCGGGGCGTGCGGCGGCGGCCGAGGTGGGCCAAACGCCCGCGCGTTCGCGCAGATGGCCAACGACCCGCGCGTTCGCCAGCTGCTTGCCGCGGAAGGCCTGGTCGATCGACGCGACGACGTGGTTCGTCGGAGCCCAGCGCAACACCTGCAATAACGAGGTCACGTTCTTCGACGAGGATCTCGCTCCCTCCGTCTCACCGACCGCTGTTCGAGCGAGCCGTGGACGCGATTGAGACGACGAGGCGTCGCGAGGCGCACGAACGGTGCCGCCGTTTCGACGGCGTCCCGCGTTGGTATCCGCCGGCGGCAGCGCTCGCGCACGTGCAGGGGCGCGCCGACGATCTGGCGCAGCCGCGTCCCGAGTACGGGCATGCGACCAACGCGTTCTGCATCATCGGCCGGCGGACGCGAACGCGAGGATTGTTCCTCGACCGCCGCGCGTTCCTGGTCTCGTACGATCCGTCGCGCGACGACGATGGCGCGATCCTCGCGCGCATCATGGCCGCCGTCGTGCCCGTCGTCGCCGGGATCAGCCTCGAGTACTACTTCAGCTACGTCGATCCGACCGGATACGGCTGCGGCACCAAGCTGCCGCACAACGTGACGTCGCTGCTTGGGGTCATGGATGGTGCGCAGAGCGATTTGCGGACCGGTCTTCCCTGGCAGATGGTCGAGATCCACGAGCCGACGCGGCTGGCGATCGTGGTCGAGGGCACGCGGGACCGCCTGTATCGCGTGGTCGCAGGAAAACCCGACCATCGAACGGCTCGTGCGACACCGCTGGATCTGGCTCGCCTGCCTCGATGCGGACTCCGGCACGTTGTGGGAGCTCCGCGTCGACCGGCTTCGTCGCCCACACGCCCGAACACGGCCCTGGCGTCGGTCACGGGCGAATCGGCCGCGTGGTACCAGGGCAAGCGCGGCTTTCTTCCTCCGGTCGCGATCGTGCCGGGAGCCTCGTGTCACCACGCGAGCCTCGGCGTGACCTGACATGCCGAGCATTCCTCTCGCGGTGCTGGTGCTCGTCGGCGTCGGCTCGCCGGCTCTCCTGCTCGCGCTGCTCGGCGGCGCGTCACTGCTCAACCGCCCTCTGCCGGAGCGCTGGACGGGCCCCCTCGCCGCCAGCTCGATGACGCTGGCGTGCGCCGCGTTGTTGGTGGCGTTCGTCGTCTACGGAATGACGGGGACCTGGCACGCATCTCCTGTCGTACGGCGCCTGGTCGGCGTCCCACGAGGGGGACATCGCGATCGAGTTCCTCGTCGATCGACTCTCGCTTGCGTTTGCGGCGCTCTCGACCGCCATCGCCGGCGTCGTGTCGGCGTTTTCGAATCGATACCTGCACCGGGAGCCAGGCTACAACCGCTATTTCGTGCTGCTCGCGATGTTCGTCACGGGGATGCTGCTGGTGGCGCTTGCCGGGAACGTGGCCGTCCTCTTCATCGGGTGGGAATTCGTCGGTCTCAGCTCGGCGCTGCTCGTCGCGTTCTTCCACGAGCGGCCGGCCGCGGTGGCGAATGCGTTTCGCGTGCTGTCGGTCTACCGCATCAGCGACGCCGCCATGCTGTCGGCCGCGGTCCTGCTGCGGCACGTCGCCGGCACCGACAGCCTGTCGCTCTTGTTTGGCGGCGCGGCGGGTTCGACCGCCGCGCTGACGGCCACGAACGCGACGATCATCGCCATCCTCCTCATCGTTGCCGTCGCGTGCAAGAGCGCGTTGCTGCCCTTTTCGAGCTGGCTGCCGCGAGCGATGGAGGGGCCCACACCTTCGAGCGCCGTCTACTATGGGTCGCTCTCGATTCACGCCGGCTGCTTTCTGCTGCTGCGCGCGGCGCCGCTGCTCGAACAGGCGCCTGCGGCCCGGCTCCTGGCCGGCGGTCTCGGCGCGGCCACGGCATTGTTTGCGGGGACCACGACCCGCGTGCAGAGCGACGTGAAGTCGTCGCTCGCGTACGCGTCCCTCACGCAGGTTGGCCTCATCGTCGTTGAAATCCCGATCGGCTGGTACACGATCGCGTTCATCCATCTGGCCGGACACGCCTGCTTCCGGCTGCTGCAATTCCTGAGCGCGCCGAACGTCCTCCACGATCTGCACGGAATCGAAGCACGCCATCGGTGACCACGCCTCTCCAGACGGCGGCCATCTCGGAGTGGTGCGGATCGGAGCGCGCCCGCCGGCGACTGTTCCTGATCGCGCTCGAACGCGGATTCCTCGACAGCATCCTCGACCGTGCAGTGGTCGAGCCGTTTACTCGACTGGCACGCTTGCTCACACGCCTCGACCAGTGGCTGTGCGACGCCGTGCTGCCGGCGCGAGCGCCGGCCGCTGTCGACGGAGGCGATCGGGATGAGTGACGCACGGCTGTGGCTTGCCGGGCTCGTCGCGCTGCCCGCGCTCGTGATCGGCGCCTCCTTTCTGCGCGTCGATGTCGAACGGCTGCGCACGACTGGCAGTCGCTTCGGCGATCGCCATGGTGCTCGCCGCGCTCGTGATCCCGCTCTCGCCAGCTCTGCGCGACTTCTCGATCCGCACGTCCGCGCTCAGTTGGATTCCCGGCGGAGAAGAGATCGTTCGGATCGACACGCTTTCGGCCGCCCTTCTGCCGTTCGCGGCAGGACTGTGGCTGCTCACCGTCGCGGTCACGCCGCGCGCAGCGCTCGATCGAGCGCGGCTTGCGGCGAACCGCCCTCGCGACGCTGATCACGCTGGCGTCGTTTCTCACGGAAAGCGCGGTCGTGCTCCTGCATCTTGTCGGCGGCCTCCGTCTGGACGTTCCTGTCCGCACTCGGCGGATCCCGCGCATCAGTATCAGCGCCGCGTCGTGGCGGTGTATCTGGGCGTCTCGACGCTGTTGTTTGCCGATCGGCGTCGCGCTGCTCATCAGTCCTGGCGCGCAGAACACGCGCGTTCGAAACGGCGGCGATGTGGTTGATCGTCATCGCCGCGCTGGTGCGGAAAGGGATTGTTCCGTTTCACGCGTGGGTGCCGGAGGTGTTCGATCACGGACGACTCGGCCCGGCCATCCTGTTCAACGCCCCGCAGGTGGGCGCGTACATGACCGTGGTGCTGATCGTGCCGCGGGCCTCGCCCGAGATGCTGCGGATCATCGCCCTCCTGGCGCTCGGGACGGCCGTGTACGGTGCGGCGCTCGCGCTGGTTCAGCGCAGCGCCCGTCGGGCATGCGGCTACCTCTTCATGAGTCAGTCGGCGCTGGTGATGGCCGGTCTCGACTGCACGAGCGTGACCGCGCTGGCAGGTGGCCTGTTGGTGTGGCTGTCGGCAGGGTTGGGGTTTGCAGGACTCGCCCGCTGCGTCCTCGTTCTCGAGGCGCGCCGCGGGCGGCTCGATCTGACCACGTATCACGGCGGATACGAGCGCATGCCGGTGCTGGCGATCAGCTTTCTCGCCATGGGGCTCGCGTGCACTGGCTTTCCGGGAACGCTCGGCTTCATCGGTCAGGAGCTTCTGGTCGACGGCGCCGTCGACGTGTTCCCGGTCATGGGATTCGCCGTCGTCATTGCGTCGGCGCTGACCGGTCTGGCCGTGCTGCGGATGTACTTCTCGCTCTTTTGCGGGCGCTCCGAGGTGCTGGCGCACCCCAGCCTGCGGCTTGGGTTGAGGCCGCGCGAAGCATGGACATTCGTGGCACTCGTCATCGCACTGATCGGGCTCGGGCTCGCGCCTCGCCCGCTCGTCGATTCGCGGTTGGATGCCAGCGACGAGATTCTGCGGCTGCGCCAGGAGCGCTTATCAGGTCAGTAGTCGTCGAACGAGCGGCAGCGCGGTCGTCGGGGGCGGCGGTGCGTGTCGTTTCCGTGCGGCTGCCGCAATCAGGTCGTGCTAATGAGTACAAATCAACCGCGTCACCCATGCATTCGCGAGCCCTTCACGCCAGGATCGTGTTGCAAGGATGAGCACCGCGGTTGCACCGGCCTCCCCCGTTCGGTTCACACCCAACCAGCGACGAGGGTTTTTCGCCGCCTGGGGCGGCGTCGTTCTCGACGGCATCGATTCGTTCATCTACGCGCTGGTTCTCGTGCCAGCGCTCCGGGGCTTGTTGCCGGCATCCGGGATCGAGCCGACGGTCGGCAATCTCAGTTTCTACGGCAGCATCCTGTTTTCCGTGTTCCTCGTCGGATGGGGACTGGCATTCCTGTGGGGCCCGCTCGCCGATCGGTTCGGCCGCGTGCGCGTGCTCATGCTCGCCATCCTCTGTTATTCGCTGTTCACGTTCCTCGGCGCGCTCGCGCAGAACTGGTGGCAGTTGGCGGTTTTCCGGTTGCTCGCGGGCCTCGGGATCGGCGGCGAGTTCGTCGGCGCGGCGACCTTCGTCGTCGAAGAGCTGCCGGAGCGTCGGCGCGTCATGGGCACCGGCATCATGAACAGCGGCTACTACATCGGCGTCTTCATTGCCGCCGCCCTGAACTATCTGATTGGCGCGCATTATGGATGGCGAGCGATGTTCGCGCTCGGTGGACTGCCGGCCCTGTTCATCGCGTACGTTCGCAGTCTACGTGCAGGAGCCGGAGCGGTGGCGCAACCGGATGGCGGAGATTGGCCGGGTGGCGCGCGCGTGACTCCTTCTTCGCGCTGCTTCTCTCCTGAGTACCGGCGGCGAACGCTGCTCAATTGCGTGTTCCTGCTGATCTCGATGATCGGCCTCTGGGCCGGATCGGTGTACGCGCCAACGGCGGTCACTCAGGTCGCGACCGCATGGACTATAACGCGGCCGATGCCGCGCGCATCGCGTCACGCGCGACGATGGTGCTTGCAACGGGCACGATTATCGGATGCCTGGTGATGCCGACGTTGGCGCAGCGGTTTGGCCGACGCGGCGCCCTGGCGTGCTTTTACTCCCTGATGGCCGCATCGATCGCGTTCAGCTTCGGCTATGCGTTCTATCGATCGTCCGGTGCGCTCATCGCGTTCGTGGCGGTCTGTTCTTCGTTGGCGTCGGCGGCGGCAGCTTCGCGGTGTACTGGGCCTGGATCAGCGAGCAATACCGCACGGAATGCCGGGGCAGCGCGCTGGCGTTCGCCACGTCGATCGGCAGGTTCGTCGCCGCAGGCGCGACGTTTCTGGTCGGGATCGGAATTCAGCGCTACGGCAGCATCGGGATGCCGGTGGCGCTGACCGCGATCCCGTTCGTGCTGGGCCTGATGTTGCTCCCGCTCGCGATTGAGACGCGGGGCAAGCCATTACCTCTCTGAGGAGATCTACACAAGGAGTGACGCTACGTGTCTTTCTGCTTGTGGCAGAAGTCGCAGTCGCCGCTAATCGTCGATCCGTCCTTGGCCTTGTGCTCGTCGTCGTGGCAGCGAACGCATCCCGGTGAGTCGATGTGCATTTCGTTGTCGCGGATACGCGCCCCACGTGACCTTCATTGTCGGAAACACGTTGCGTCGATATACGTCCTGAATTGCCGCCGCTGCGCGATCGACCGCCTGCTGATCGGCCTTGCCGCCATGTGACGCATAGAAATCTCTCAGGCCGCGATCGATACCGGCGATGGCGGCATCTTCGGCTCGGGTATGACGCCGTCAGAAGTCGAACACCTTCACGCCGCACAAACGGAAGGTCGCGGCTCACTGAACCCGCCGCGATCGCGCGATCGACGACTCTTTGCGGCAGTCGGTGAGATTGGATGCCCCACCGCGTTGTGGCAGTCGATGCAGTCCATCGTCCGGCGAGTGCCGCTGCTGATCGCTTGCTCGGTCGTATTCGCCGCGATGTATTCCTTGACTGACCCTTGGCATCGGTCACCTTCACATATGGGATCGTCTGGCGATCCTCATCCGTCGCGACGTATTCGATGCGGACGGCCGGATCTGCGTGCCAGTGAATCGAGTCGGCCACTCAGACGACGGACCGCCCATGTACATCTCGAGCACGGTCACCGTCTCGGTGTTTTGCTCGTCGTCGGCATACTCGCGAATCACGCGGATGCGATCGCCAACCGTGCACTTGCGGCTGGTGGCAGCCCAGACATGTCTCGGCCATGTGCGCCAGGCGGCATGTGCGCGCCAGGCGGAACGGGCTATGGGAAATGAGCCGGTGACGACGTGCGCGAGCTGCCGCACGCCGGCGAGCTTTGCGCTGCACGAATGCCTTGCGCGCCCTTCTCCGATGTGGCAGTGGGCGCACGCGATGCGTGCTGTGCGGCCCGTCTGCCAGGCGGTGAACTGCGGCTGCATCGGAGTGTGACACACCTGTCCGCAGAACTGCGGCGACTCCATCCAGTGCAGACTGCCGTAACCGGCGAGCAAGGATGACGATGACGTTGACGGCCGTGAGCGCGGCAAGAGGAGCACGCGTCGGCGCACGCGCGGCGTGTCTGAAATCGATGACCGGCCATCGGCTGGCGGCGTTCGGGTCGCGCAGCAGCTTCGCGCTGCTCCAGCCACATGCCGAGCGGGATCAGCAGCAGTCCGACCACGAAAACGCGCGGGAAGGGCGACGAAGACGACGAGGCCGGCGTACGGATTGTCGAGCAGCCCCACGAACTCGGCGATCACGAGCGCGATGAACACGACCGCTGACGCGGTGGTGATCAGCGCGCCGGCAATCGCGAGCGGATGGCGGGCGAGCGCTTCGAACCGTTTCACCTGAGACTCGCTACTTCAGGCTCTGCATGTAGGCCACGAGCGCGTCGACGTCCGCGGCCGGCAGGCCGCTGTACTTGGCCGCCATCGGCGGCTTCTTGGTCGACTTCGCCTTCGCCGCCATCGCCTTCGGGTCGAGAATCCACTGTTTGATGTCGTCGGCGCTCAGCTTCCCGCCGACGCCGTCGAGCGGATTCGCTTGTCTTGCCCTTGCCGGCGATGGAATGGCAGGTCTGGCACTTCTGCGCGGCATAGACCTGCTCGCCCTTTCTTAGGCGGCGTCCTGCGCGCAGACCGCGAACGCTGCCGCCAACCCGACGGCCGACGTCAGCGACCGCCACTTGCAGGAATTCTTCGTGTCGTGAACGTCGTCACCATGGAGCCTCCAAAAGTGAGCGCGCGGCGTGAATCTACCAGAAATATCGGGCACCAAACACGAACGAGTTCGCGGTGTATGGACGGTAGATATACCCCATGACCAGCGAACTGGGTTGGACGATGCTGTTGACGACGGACTGGTCGAAGGCAAAGTCGTAGACCCGAAATGGTTCGTAGAGATACGAAGCGTCGCCGACCAATGGTTCGACAGCCGGTGCCTGACGTCGATGTGCAGCTGCTGCAGCTTGTTGTAGACGTCCGGGAGCTGATTGGGGGGAGCCAGCGGACCACCGGGAACAATCGCGTAGAGATAGCTGCCCAGCGCGTAGCTGTAGTCGTAGGAGAGCCGCGCCTCGGTGTTCGCGCCGAATCTTCGGAGGCGTCGCGTAAATCGAAAAGTAGTTCACGCGCTCCTTCGAGTTCACCGGTCCAGTCGCGATTCGGATCGTTTTCCTGTGGCGGGGTGATCCGGGACTCGCCGACCGCGAACGCTGATCGCCAGAGTAGTGCTCGTAGTTGTAACTCGCGCCACGCGCCAAGCCGTCGGGCTGGCGGAAATCGGCGCCGAGCGAGAACGTTTGAAACGTCGATTCCTGCAGGCCGAAATAGCTGTCGTGAAAGTCGTCCTTGCCGAAGCCCGCCGAGGCGCTCAACGTCCACATCTCGTTCGGGGTGACGTCCATCTGCCCGGTGAATCGATTGCGGGTCCGGTTGGCGACGTCGAAATGGCGCATGGCCGGCTGTTCGCCAATTTCGACGAGCAGATCCTCGTCCAGACCGGATCCGGTCGCGACCCGTACTCGTAGTTCGGCCCGGAACGTGACCCACTGCGAACCGACGGCGTCCGCGGTGAGGCGAAAGACGTTCTTCGCCCGTGCTCTCGAAGATGCGGAAGTCGTGGCCGGTGTTGTTGCGGCTGTAGCCGACCGTCAGCGCCACCGGCTGAAGCCTGGTCCACGTCGCGTCGGCATCGAAGTTCGTCCGGTTGTGCGCGTAGAGCTCGGGGCCGCCGGTCGCCGACGTCGCGACCGAGGTGTCGTAATTGATGAACTGCGGTGATGCTGAGAAGTGCGGCGTCTGGTTCGAGTAGTCGTAATTGCCGAAACCGTGCGCTGAAGCGCCAGTCCATCTGCGGGCGCGAGACGAGATTCAGATTGGTTGAAAAGACGCCGGCCTCAGCGTCCGCCGTGGTCCTCGGCATCGGGAGTTGCGGCAGCGCGGAATTGATCGTGAACGGCTGAAGCGTCTCGTTGTTCTTCCAGGATCCGAAGGAGATGAACCCGGTGAGCTGCGTGCGGTGCGCAAACTTGGTGAAGCCGCCAACGCTCACCGTCTGCGCCGAGTTCGACGGCCAGAGCGCGGTCCGGCCGCGGCCCGGAGCGCTCGTCGAGTCGTCCAGGCGAAGCGGATTGTCCCAGATCAGCGGCGTGTCGAGGTTATCGAACCACGATCCGTTGTACGCCACGCTGCAGCATGTTGCGCGTGTTGGTCCACTGAGCACCAAGCGTGAAGTCGTTGGTCCGCGAGTCGTATGGCAGCGCCACTTCGACGTCGTTTCCGAATCCGAAACTCGCGCCCCACGGTAACTCTCCGACGTGCCGATTCATCGTGTAGGTCGCCGTGAGATCGAGCTGCGGCTTCGGCGTGGCGACGAAGCTCACGATGCCAACGTCGCGACGCTCCTGCAGGTCGAATTGCGGCGCGAGTGGGATCCATGACGACAGGGTTCCCTGCCCGTTCTGGATCAGCCGCTGCGTCGCATCGTCGAGAACCAGATTGTCGCCGGTGTGGGTGTACGCGTGTCTTGGTGTCGACGCTATAGAACTGGGGGATTTCATCCCAACGGCCGACGACCTTGAAGCGCCCGGTGCGCTCGTAATCGGCGAAGTATCGCTGATCGCGATAGCCGACGTTGTCCGCCGCCGCACGGAACAGCCAGTCTCCTCCGGGCGCCTCGCTTGCGTATTTCGCGTCGGTGAACAGCACGCCGTCTCGTATGTCCTGGTAACGCTGGAATCGCGCCGGATCTCCGTCAATGCTGGTCAGCCGGCCGCCGAATTGGAATTGATGCCACGTCTGATCGAACAGACTGTGCGGTGTCTCGACGGTAGGAGTGGCGGCAGCCTGCGGCGCTGCGGCCTGTGGCGCCGGCGTGGGCTTCGCCTGATCGGATGGCGGCTTCGCTTGATCATCCGTGGTCACGAAGAAGCGGCGGGTGTCGCAAACGGTCTGTGCCCGCACGCCAACCGGGATCACGACTCCAAGCGAAAGGATCAACGTACGAGTACGAGGCGACGCATGAATCCCTCCGAGCTACCGCATGAAGAACTGGCCGGACGGATGATTCGACCCGTGTATGTTCGCGTGACAGTTCACGCACGAGCGGCCGAACATGCGGTTGCTCTTGTTGCGGTGATTTCATCCTTGTCGTAGAGCGTTGCCGGATGTCTCGTCGCAACATGGCATCGCTGGCACAGCATCGGCATCCTGACGACCAGCATCCGATCGTTCGACGAGCCATGCGGGTCGTGGCACGTCGTGCAGTTCTCTCGCACGGGTGCGTGCTCCCACAGCATCGGTCCGCGCATTTCCGTGTGGCAGCTGATGCAGAGTTCCGAGACTGAACTGCCGGTCTTCAGGTTCTTGACGTTGCTGATCGAACCATGCGGGTTGTGACACGACGAGCAGGACAGCTTGCCCTCGCGGACCGGCATGTGCGCGACCGCCCGCTCCGTCTTGGCGACCTGCAGCCGATGACAGGTCGCGCAGAGCTTCGGTCTGGGTCGTCTTGACGAGCTGGTGCTCGAACGACTTCGGACTGTGGACGCTATGGCAGGTCGTGCAGGACAGATTCCGTCGCTCGTGCGCGCTGCCTTCCCACGCCGGCGTGGTCGCCGCGGTTGTGGCACGTCAGGCATATCTGGTTCACTTCGACAGGCTTCATCTCCTTGAACTTTTGAATGTGCCCGCTGGCGTCGTCCTCGACGTGCGCCTGGCCTGGCCCGTGACAGCTCTCGCAGCCCTGGGTCGCCGCGGGGGATCGTGGGTTCTTCGCCTGACCGTGGGGCGTCCCCTTGAGCGTGTCGCCTTGATCGGTGTGACACTCGAGGCACTTGGCGGTGCCAACGTATCCACCTGGCTGCGGTGCCGAAGGCTTCTGGGTGCGTGGACGCTTGAGAAGCTGGCGGCTTGGAGCCGGACGCCGGCGGATTTGCCTGCGGGGCGAACGAAAAGGCGCCGGTTCGTACCGTGATTGCAGCGGCTAGAAGACAGGTCGCGAGTAGACACTGACGGTAATACACGATGACTCTCCAAGCACAGACAGCCTCACTGAGCGCGGGTTGAATCGCGCATTCCCGGCCGTATGGTCAGGGTCACCCGGTATTCCGGGTGATGCGCGCGGTGCACAGTCCGTGCCGCACACTGCCCGCTGGGCCACGTCATGCAAGTCTCTCGAAACTACCTGAAAATGCTCCACGTGCATCTGATCGGACAGCCGTTTCGCACGGGTGATCACTCCGTTTCACCGGAGATGCTCCGGAATGCTGGAGCGCCATTGTAAAGCTGGTGTGTCTACTGTCCAAACCTCGCTTCGTCGGTTTCAGCTTCCAAGTTTGCGTTTCTGCATTGCTTCCTGTCCTCCCATCTCAGAGGACTGCCAGCTTTGAATCTGAGTAGTGGGGAAAATCGACAAGGCTTCGTGAGTGCTATTAATGCCAGCTCATCGATGCGCTCCAACCCTCACGATGGCAGGAGCTCGACCGCCTGTCCCGCGATGGGCCAACGCAGCCGACCGGTGAGGTGGGCTTCGGCAAAGGCACGCTCAATATCGTCGCGGGACTCCGAGAAGTGCGCCCAGCCCTCGAAGTGCAGCGGGACGATTAAGGCCCGCTCGAACGCCTGGGCCGCCTCGACCGCCTCCGCTGCCGTGAAGGTGAGATGTGCCGGCCCCACTTCCGGCACACGAGCCGCACCCGCGAAGAGCAGGACCACCTCCGGTGCGAAGCGGCGCCCGATCTCTGCGATGCCGTCGTACCACACCGAATCTCCAGAGACGTACACGACTCGCGATGGAACATCGGAGACGGCAAGCGCAAAGCCGATCACCGGCCCGCGGTCGCCACCTGCAGGGCCATGCCTGGCCGGCGTGGCCGTGATGTGCAGACGGCGCCCGTTGGCGTTTGGCAGATCGTACCTGTTGCCAGGGTTCCAATCCAATAGCACGGCCACCGACACGACTGGCCGCAGCAGCGGTCGTCACGACGTGGCGTGCCGTCTTCAGAAAAAAGCGGCCGGCGTGATCCAGGTTGTCGAAGTGATGGTCGTGACTGAGCAGCACCACATCGACGATCCCTATCGCTTCTGCAGAGAGAGCCGGACCCTGCGTCTTGCGTAGGACGTACGTCGGCGTGGGATACTCCGTGCCGCCGGGATCGAAAGTCGGATCCGTCAACAGCCGCAGCCCATCGACTTCGAGCAGCGCCGTCGGACCCCCAATGTAGGTCAGTCGCAGCGGAAACGCAGCCATAGATCCCTTCATTCAACCCGATTTCGCTGGCAGGCGCCTGTCGACGCCGCAATTTGACAGCGTCCCATGGGATTGTTTAGTCTAGGCATAGACGAAACAGGTATTATGAAAAAAGGGATCCGCAAAGACTTGTTCCCCGGGGCGCTCGAATTGATGATCCTCCAGACGCTCCAACGCGAGCCGCTGCACGGATACGCGCTGGTCCAGCGCATCACCCGTGCGTCCGACGATTTGCTGCAGGTCGAAGAGGGCTCGCTCTATCCGGCGCTGCAGCGGATGCTCAAGGAAGGCTGGCTCGTCGCCGCGTGGCGCGAGTCGGCGAACGGACGACGAATTCGCGTCTATCGCGTCACGCCCAAGGGCGCCCGGCACCTCGAAACACAGGTGTCGCACTTCGAGCAGATGCTCGAGGGCGTTCGCCGCGTGCTCGCCCCGGTGCGGCCATGAGCTGGTTGAGTCGGCGGCGTTCGATCGATCGCGATCTCGACGAAGAGATGCGGCAGCATCTCGAGGAGAAGATTGAGGAGCTCGTGGCTCGGGGTGTTCCGGTGCAGGAGGCTTCCTCGCGGGCGCGACGCGAATTCGGCAACGTCACGGTGCTCACGGAAAGAAGCCGCGACGTCTGGCGCTGGATTCCACTCAACGAGCTCGTCGCCGACGTCCGGTATGCGTTCCGCTTCCTCCGCCGCTCGAAGGCCTTCGCCGCCACCGCGATCCTCACCATCGCCGTGGCCATTGGCGCCAACGCCGCGGTCTTCAGCGTCCTCAACGCCGTCCTTTTTCGACCGCTGCCGTTTGCCGATAGCGACAGTCTCGTGTCGGTTCACTCGCGCGATATTCGAGGAACGCCGCACCCGACCAACCTGTCGTACCCGACATTCTTCGATTTCCGCCGCGGCAACCACTCGTTCGAGCACATCGTCTCGTACCGCGACAACGCGTTCACGTTGACCGACCGGGGACCGGCCGTCCACGTGGCCGGAGAAATCGTGTCGTGGGATCTGTTCGCGCTGCTGCGCGTCACGCCGGCACTCGGCCGCGGCTTCATTGCCGCCGAGGAGCAACCCGGCACGCGCGTCGCCGTGCTGAGCCACGATCTCTGGTCGACATACTTTGGCGCCGACCCGGCCATCGTCGGCACGACCATCACGCTCGATCGCGAGCCCTTCGTCATCGTCGGCGTGGCGCCGCGCGGCTTCGTCTTTCCAATCGGGAGACGCGTCCAGATCTGGACCACGCTCGCCCGCGACGCGGCGGGCGGCGGTGCGCAGCCCGCCACCGAGCAGCGCGGGGCGAGGATGCTGGACGGCATCGCGCGCCTGAGGCCCGGTGTCTCAATTGCCGCCGCGCAGGCGGAGATGGACTCGCTTGCCACCACGATCGCCGCCGAGCATCCTGATCAAAACCGTAACATCACGACGACGTACGTGCGGCCGGAGCATGAACGGCTCGCGGGGCCCACGCGGGTCCCACTGATGATCCTGCTCGCCGCGGTCACGCTCGTGCTTCTCATCGCGTGCGCGAACACCGCGAATCTTCAAGTGGCGCGCGTGATGGATCGCGCGCGCGAGCTCGCGATGCGCGTAGCGATTGGCGCGAGCCGAGGTCGATTGATCAGGCAGATCCTGACCGAAAACCTCGTGGTGGCGCTCCTCGGAGCGAGTTTGGGAGTTGCCCTGGCGATCGCGGCCATACGCGCGGCCGCGCCGTTATGGGCGGACGGTCTGCCAGGCGTCAACGACCTCAAGGTGGACTGGCACGTCCTCGCGTTCTGCGCCGGCCTTGCGGTCGTGACCGCGATCCTTGTCGCGTTGCCGACGGTGCTGCGCCTGTCGCGCGCCGACGTCAACAGCTCGCTCAGGACCGGCAGCTGGGGAAACACGCCGGCCCGCGACAGGCTTCGCAGCGGCCTGGTGGTCGCACAGGTGGCGCTCGGCCTGACGCTGCTCAGCGGCGCAACCGTCCTGTTCGAAGGATTTCTGCACCTGATGCAGCGCGACCTCGGCTTCCAACCGGATCACCTGATCACGTTCAGCATCAGTCTTCCGGGCGAGGCTTACGGCAACGATCGGCAGCAGGCGTTCGTCGCGCAACTCATCGAGCGGATCCAGAATCTGCCGGGCGTCGCGGTCGCGGCCGCCGGTTCCCCGCTGCCGCTGACGGGACACCAGATGACGATGGCGTTCGGCATTCAGGAACACCCCGTCGCACCCGCGAATCGGTCCAGCGCGGATATGGCGATCGTGACACCCGGATTCTTTCGAGCCACTGGAATCCGGTTGGAAGAGGGTCGCGAGTTCACCGAGCGCGACACCCAGGGGTCGCCGCCAGTCCTCATCGTCAATCGCGCATTCGCCGATCGGTTTTTTCCCGGCGAGCGCGCGATCGGGAAACGAATCGAGCCCGGTGCGACGTTCAAGAATCAGGGGCCCCTGATGCGCGAAATCGTCGGGATTGTCGGTGACGCCCGACAGTCGCCTATGGGCGTCGATCGCGAGCCGATCTACTACTTCCCCTACCGGCAGCTTCCATGGTTTCCGCCCGCTGTCGTCGTCCGCACGGCCGTTCCGCCGTCCACGCTGGAGCCTGCGCTTCGCGCAGCGGTCGCCGAGCTCGATCGCCAGGTTCCCGTGGACGAAATGTTCACGATGCGGGAGCTGCTCTCGAGTGGCGTCACGATCCCGCGATTCCTGACGGTGCTCCTGACCGCGTTCGCCGCCGTCGCACTCGTTCTGATGGCGATGGGCCTGTACGGAGTCACCGCGTACAGCGTCTCCAAGCAGACGAGGGAGATCGGCGTCCGCATCGCACTCGGCGCGTCGAGGCGCGCGATCACTGCGGGCGTCATGACGCGAGCCGCGCTGCCCGTCGGCATCGGGATGCTGCTCGGCCTGGCCGGCGCGCTTGGTGCGGGCCGGGTGATCGGCAGCGTGATGCAGGGCATTCCAGTGCACAACGCCGCCGTTCTCGGCCTGGGATGCCTGATCCTCGCCACCAGCGCCGCGCTCGCGGCGTTTCTGCCTGCGCGCCGCGCCGCGTCAATCGATCCTCTGCACGCCCTCCGCGCGGAGTGAGCGACCTGGCAGGCAGAAGCCGCGCGTGCAGAAGAGGAGCCGAAGACGCTCGGCGCTCAGCGAGGATCCGAGAGGATGATAAGGGAGTGGTCCTCCCGATATTCCCCGCTAAGCCTGCGTCAGGTTGAGCGCGGCGCGAGCGAATTGCTGGATCAACCGGCCGCCCTAGCGAAGGTACTTGTTGAAGTGCGCGAGCGTCCGCTCCCACGCGAGCTTGGCGGCGGCGGCATCGAAGCGCGGCGTCGTATCGTTGTTGAAGCCGTGCTGCGTGCCGGGGTACTGGTAACGCTCGTAGCGGACGTTGGCTGCCTTCAGCGCGGTCTCATAACCCGGCCAGCTGGCGTTGATGCGCTCGTCTACTTCGGCTGACTGAATCAGAAGCGCGGCCTTGATCTTGGGAACATCCTGGAGGTCGGGGGCGCTGCCGTAGAACGCGACGCCGGCCGCAAGATCGGGCACACGCGTCGCCAGAAAGTTGACCATTCCGCCGCCGTAGCAGAAACCAACCGTGCCGAGTTTGCCGTTGGTCTCGGGCCGTGCTTTGAGCCAACCAGCCGCGGTCACGAAATCCTCGCGCGTCTTCGCCTGATCGAGTTTCGGAAATAGCTCACGCGCTTTGTCCTCATCGCCAGGATAACCGCCAAGCGGGAACAGCGCATCCGGTGCGAACGCCACGAAGTTGTCGAGCGCCAGCCGCCGGGCGATGTCCTCGATGTGGGGATTCAACCCGCGGTTCTCGTGAACGACGAGGACCGCCGGCAGCTTGCCGGACGCCTTCGTCGGCTGCGCGAAGTAACCGCGCATCTTGCCGTAGCCCTTCGGCGAGTCGTACTCGATGGATTGCACCTTGATGCGCGCGTCCTCCGGCTTGACGACCTGCGCTTCCAGGAACTTCGGGCTCAGCTGATCGAGCAGCATTGCCGCGGTGATGCCGCCAACCGCGTACTTGGCGGCCTTGTCGAGAAAGCCGCGGCGGTCGAGCGCGCCGTGCACGTAGGCGTCGAACAGCATCAGCAGTTCCTGGTCGAAGTCGTGAGCGGTCTTGCGTTCCATCGTTCTCCTCCAAAAGCGCTATGCGTCGAGCGACAGTACGTGCATCACTTCGATGACGACGTGTTCTCCGAGCTCTTCGCGCGCCACAGCTTCGGCAGCATGTAGACCAGGTGGGCGCGCCAGGTTCCCCAATCGTGAGCACCGTCGCCGCCGATGTAGTAGTCGTGGGCAATGTGATGCTTTTCGAGAATCTGGTGGAAGAGCACGGTGCGGTTGTTCGGCTGGTTCTCGTAGGTACCCAGGCCGACGAACAGGTAATCCACCTTCTGATTGATCGCGGGATCGTTGAGGAATTCGGGAGTGCTCGTCTCCGATTCCGGATCACCCGCGCTCAGGATGCCAAATGAGCGAAACAGGTCGAGCGATTTGAAGCCAACGATCTGCGCATGCCTGCCTCCCATCGAGAGACCGGCAATCGCGCGCCCGCGCGGCCCCGGCTGCGTGCTGTAAGCCTTGTCCACGATCGGGATGATGTGCTGACGCAGTTCCTTGTCGAACAACGGAAACGTCAGTTCGGTGTGCTTCGGATCGCTGCGATGCACGACCTGGTTGTTGGGCATCGCGATGATCATGGGCAGCGCCTTGCCTTCGGCGATGAGGTTGTCGGCGATGAAACCGGCACGGCCGTCGATGTTCCACGTCGATGCCAGCTCGCCGCTGCCGCCGAGCAGATACAGCACCGGATATTTTTTGTTGCGATCGTAATTCGGCGGTGTGTAGACGTACATCTCACGCTCGCCGTTGAGGACGTCCGAGTGATATACGTGTCGCGTCACGGTGCCGTGCGGGACGGCCTTGGCGTCGTAATACGCAGGTCCATCGCCATGCACGACGACGGTGCTGTATCCGGGCTGGTCAGAAAAACCGGTGAACGTGTTGTTCGGATCCACGACAGCCACGCCGTCGACCAGCAGCTTGTAGATATAGAGGTTGGGCTTCAACGGGCCAACGGTGAGCGTCCAGACTCCGTCGGTCCCCTTCTCGAATGGAATGGGCGTGTTGCCTTTGCCGATCGCCAGCAGGATCGGGCCTCCGGTCAGCGCGACCGTCCGCGCGTCCGCGGCCTTGAGCCTGAAGGTGACCGTGCGGTCGTCGCGAACTTCCGGCGAGATGACGTTCGCGCCGTAGGGATTCAGGTTCTGGATGTTCTTGTGCGGGTTCCAGTCAAGATTGACGTTGGCTTGCTGGGCTCGCGCCGAATGCGGTGCGCACAACAGCGCGGCGATCGCGACGCACGCTTTCATACTCTTCATGGCGGTGTCTCCCCGGACTACGCTCACTATCCTTCATTGTTGAACGCCTGTGCAATATCAGCTTCCTGCGAGCTGCCGACGCTCGGTTGCGCCGAGGATCAAGAGCGCCGCGGCCGCGATGAGCGCGGGGATTGCCACCAGCGCGTAGACCGTGGCCACCCCCCATCCCAGCGCGAGCATCCCGCCGCCCAGGAGCGAGCCTACAATCGATCCGGCTGCGACCGATCCCGTTCGCCCAGCTCACGCCGGTTGCGCGGTACGGCGTCGGATAGAAGGCGGCGGAGAGCGCGTTGGCGCCGACCTGACCTCCGGACACACAGAAACCGGCGCCGAAGACCGCGAGCCCCATCAGCCACGGCGTCGCGGTCGTCATGCTGATCGCCACGATGAACGCGGCACCGCACGCATAGACCGCGCCGAGCACGTGATGCGGATTCAGTGCGTCCATCAGGCGCCCGACGACGATCGCGCCGACGGTGCCTCCGACCTGCAACATCGCCGCGATGAGCGCCGCATGGCTCAGCGACGCGCCAGTGCTCCTCAGGATCAGCGTCGGCATCCAGTTCGAAAGCAGATAGACGACGAGCAGGCTCATGAAGAACGCGAGCCACAGCAGCAGCGTGCCGGTCATGAGTCCGCCGCGAGAAGACCTCACGGACCGGCGAGACGTGCGACGTCTGCGCACCGGCGAACGTGGCGCCTGCGAAGTCGGCCGTAGGTGCAATCTTCGCTAGCACGGCAGCGATTCGCGACGCCTCCTTGCCCGTCGCGAGACGAGAAACCGCACCGACTCCGGGAGCGTCCGCCAGAGCACCGGCGCCAGTGCCAGTGGGACCATCCCCCCGCCGACGAGCAGAGGCCGCCATCCATGACGCGTCGAGAACTTGCGCCGCGATGAGGCCGCCCAGCGCGGATCCGATCGTGAAGCCGCAGAACATCAGCGTCACGAGCGACGACCGCCGCGGCGCGGGACAATACTCCGCGGCCAACGTGATGGCTCGTCGGCATCGCGCCGCCGAGACCGAGGCCGGTGAGGAACCGCAGCCAGGTCAGCGTGCCGAGGTCTCTGCTCAGCGATGACAGCAGAGACGCCAGCCCGAAGACAATCATCGAAGCAACGAGCATCGACTTGCGCCCGTGCCGATCCGCCAGCGGACCGATCGCGAACGCCCCCGCCATCAGGCCAACGAGCCCGGCGGCGAAGAGCGGGCCCAGGCGCGACACCGCAAGCCCCCATTCCGCACGAATGGCTGGCGCGATGAAGCCGATGAGCGCGGTATCGAAGCCGTCAATGGCGACGACCATGAAGCACAGGAGGAGCAGGCGCTTCTGCACCGCCGACAGGGCGTGCGTGTCGATGAGCGCCTGGACGTCGACAATCCTGCGAACGGTCGGTTGCGCCACGTAATTCACCTGAACGTATACTGACAATCTACTGCCTGGAGGAAACGTGTCATCCGAGCCCATCGCCGCGCCCGTGGCAGAGACGCCCGAGCGCCGCGCCTTCTACGACCGCATCAGCCGTCAGAATCTCACACCGCTGTGGCTGTCGCTGGCGCAATCTCGTTACGCCGGAACCGATCAGCGGCTGCCGGCCGGCAGCCTGGCGGTTCGCCGACATCCGCGCGGCGATGCTTGAAGCCGGCGGCCTGATCACCGCCAAGGAAGCCGAGCGCCGTGTGCTGGTCCTCGAGAATCCCGGCCTGCGCGGCCAGTCGAAGATCACCACCGATCTGTATGGCGGCGTACAGACTCGTCCTGCCCGGGGAGGTCGCGCCCGGCTCACCGGCATGCGCAGAGCGCGCTCCGATTCGTGCTCGAAGGCGGGGGGGCGCACACCGCGTCGACGGCGAGCGCACGATCATGCACGAAGGAGATTTCATCATCACGCCGCCGATGGCGTGGCACGATCACGGCAACGAGAGCGATCGCCCGATTTTCTGGCTCGACGGCCTCGACATTCCGATCGTGCAGTTCCTCGACGCGTCATTCGCCGAGCATCTGGAGAAGACGAGCAGCCGATTTCGCGGCCGGTCGGCGACTCGCGAGGCGCGCTTCGGATCGAACCTGCTCCCGGTCGATTACAAGGCCCGGACCGGCGCCTCCCCCGTCTTCAACTATCCGTACGCCCGGACGCGCGAGTCGCTCGAGCGCATGCGCCGCGCCGGCGCCTGGGATCCATGCCACGGACTCAAGATGCGCTACACGAATCCCGCCACCGGCGGATATCCGATGACGACGATCGCCGCGTTCATCCAGCTGCTGCCGAAGGGATTCGCGACCGCGCCCTATCGGTCAACCGACGCGACCGTGTTCGTCGCCGTGGAAGGACGCGGCCGCACCCGCATCGGCGCGGACTTCATCGTCGAGTGGCAGCCGCGCGACATCTTCGTGGTGCCGAGCTGGAAGCAGGTCTCGCACGATGTCGCCGAGGACGCGGTGTTGTTTTCCTTCTCCGATCGGCCCGATTCAGGAAGCGCTCCAGCTGTTCCGCGAGGATCGCGGCAATGCATGAGTCACGCGGACAACAAGCCGGCGGCGCCGTCTCGCGCGCCGCCGTCGACGAGATGCTCGGCGAGGTCGCCGCGCTTCCGGCGGACCTCATCACCTGGCAGCCGGCTCCGGACGTCTGGTCGGTGATGGACATCCTCTGCCACGTCCAGGAGTTCGTGCCCTACTGGACCGCCCAGACCATGCGCATCGTCGAACATCCCGAAGAGGTCTGGGGACGGGATCACACCGATCGCGATCGTCTTGCCGCGGTCACCAACACGTCGGCACAGGCACCTGTCGGACGTCGCAGCAGGGAATTCTGCGCGCGGCCGCGAAATCGGCCGAGACGTTGTCGCGATTGAGCGATGCGGATCTCGCAGTCGAAGCTGCCAGCAGGAACCCGCGATGGGGCGTGAAGCCAGCGCACTTCATCGTCGATGACCTCCTCGTCGCAGCACGTCGAGAAGCACCTGGGACAGGTCCGGCGCAACGTGACGCAATTTCGGCAGAAGGGAGAGGTGGCGAGCGAGTTCCTGTTTCCTCCGGCATCACCGGCCGCCGCGCCGATCCGCGGCCGGGCCGCGCGCTTTCCCATCCGTCGCATCTTCTGCGTGGGGCGCAACTACGAGGCACACGCGAAGGAGATGGGTGGCGTCGTCGATCGCGAGGCGCCGTTCTACTTCACGAAGGCGTCGGAGCACTATGTGCCGTCCGGGTCGACGGTCCCGTATCCACCGGGGACGAGCAACTATCACTATGAGATGGAGCTTGTCGTCGCTATCGGCACGGCCGGCTTTCGCATCGCCGAAGCGCAGGCGCTCAATCACGTGTTTGGTTACGCCTGCGGCCTGGACATGACGCGCCGGGATCTCCAGTCGGCCGCGAAAGAGCAAGCAGCGGCCGTGGGATCTCGGCAAGGACGTGGAACAGTCGGCTGTGCTCGGCGACATCGCGCCGGCGGCGGAGATCGGTCACCCCAATCGTGGACGGATCGAGCTGCGAGTCAACGGCACGACCCGTCAGATCGTCAGACCTATCGCTGCTGATTCACGGCGTCCCCGCGGTGATCGCCCATCTGTCGCAGTTCTACCACCTGCAGCCGGGCGATCTCATTTACACCGGCACGCCGGAAGGCGTCGGTCCGGTAAAGTCCGGAGATCGCCTCGAGGGGTCGATCGAAGGCGTTGGTACAGATCGCGTTGCAGCTGAGCGAGCCCGCCTGAGCGCGCACGCTCAACTGCATCAGACCGCCTTCGCCTTCCTCGCCGCCGGATCCCACGCGAGCACGCGGTTCTGCTGCATGGCCTCGAGCGCGAGCAGACAGGGCAACGCCGAGTTGTATCCGACTTCCATCGACGCGTTCGTCTTCCGGTTGCGCGATTTCACACAATCGAGGAAGTTGCGCGTGTGGGCGTCGAGCGGATAGTCCTCTTCGACGCCGCCCTTCGGGTTGACGTAAACGTTCGCGGTTACCGGAGTACTGTTCGCGCCGCCGCGCCCGCGGCCGCCGCCGCGCCCGCCCCCGCCGCCAGCAGGGGCGCCCGGTGCGGCACCAGGCTGACCGCTCACCCCCTGCACGTTGCCGGCGCCAGGGATCGGCGGGGGTCCCTGTTTCCGCTGCGTCTTGGCGACGTACGGCCGGACGGCATAGCCCATGCGATTGATCTGCAGCGTGCCATTCGGTCCCAGGAAATAGACGCCCCAGCCTTCGATGTCGTCCTGTGGCCGCGGGATCTCGCTGTTCTCGAAGGTCACGATGTGTGTGTCGAATTGCCAGGAGATCGAGAACGAGTCGTACACGCACTCGGGATCGATGTTCTGTCGCGCGTAGAAGCCGACAGCAGCCGTCTTGAGCGGCTGCTTCTCGTCTGCGTTCATGAACCAGTTGGCGACGTCGACGTGGTGAGCTCCCCAGTCTCCGACCAGACCACTGCCGTACTCCCACCAAGCGCGGAACCCCGGGTAGCCCTGCTTGAACGGTTTTTTCGCCGCGTCGACCTGCCACGCATCCCAGTCGAGTCCCGCGGGCACCGGCACTGGATCCTGCTTCATGGCCGCGTAGTTGCCTGCCTGTTGGATGACGACATGGTTGACCGGGCCGAGGATGCCACTATCGAGGAGCTTCTTGGCTTCGATGAAGTGGTCCCAACTCCGTTGCTGCGTTCCCACCTGCACCACGCGGTTGGACTTCGTAAAAGCATCAAGCATCGCGTTGATGCGGGGGACCGAGTTCGAGATCGGCTTCTCGACGTACACGTCCTTGCCGGCCGCGAGCGCATCGACGGTGATTCGGCTGTGCGAAAAGTCCGGCGTGGCGATCAGGACGGCGTCGACGTCATTGCGATCGAGGACCCGCCGGTAGTCGCCGACGATCGGGATCTGCGCGAGCGGCCGATTGGGCGACTGAAAGTTCTGCAGCTTCGTCTGAGAGACCTCGCACCCGACGACGAATTGACAATCGGGCTGCCTGGTCAGCGAATCGAACACACGCGCCGAGCGCCCGCCCATGCCGATCACGCCCATGCGGATCCGATTGTTCGCACCCTGGAATCCAGCCAGCGGTCGAGTTCCGGCCAACGTCAGCGCGCCGATGCTGGTCTTCAAGAAGTCACGTCTGGTTGACATCGCTCGTCTCCTCAGGACTTTGGTTGCGGCTGGAATGCGATCTGCGCGTAGTTCGCGAGGAAGTCGCGCCACAGGAACCAGTAGTGCCGGCCCGGGATCTCGCGATACGACGTGTTGAACCCTTCCTTCTTCACGGCCTCCGACAGCGTGACCGTTCGTTCACGCGCCATGTCGGTCGTGCCGGCGCCCAGCCAGTAAAATTTGACGCCCCCGCCCTTCACGGCGTCGAGTTGCTTCTGGAACGTCTCGTCGACTGCCGCCGGTCCCGAGCTGAAGACGCCGATGTAGGCAAACGTGCCGGGATTGTTGTTCGTCGCCGCCAAGGTATGCCCGCCACCCATCGACAGGCCGGCAATCGCGCGGTCATCTTTTGCCGCGAGCACTCGGAACCGTTTTTCGACGAACGGGATCACATCCTTGACGAGACTCTCGGGATACGAACCGGCGTAAGGCTGCGCCGCTCCTCCCCGTCCACCACCTGCCTGGCCACGGCCCTGCGCCGCCTGCGCGGCCTGGACCGGCGGCGGCGCCGGTGCCTGCACCGACTGCCGCGCTGGCGTCGGGCCGTAGCCGAACCCTTGCGACACCGACTGCGTCGCGTTCCCGTTGGGCATGACCACAATCATCGGCTTCGCCTTACCAGCCGCGATCAGGTTGTCCATGATGATGTTCGCGCGCCCCATCGTCAGCCACGCGTCCTCGTCGCCGCCGCCGCCGTGCAGCAGGTAGAGCACCGGATACTTCTGCGTGCTGGTTTCGTAGCCGGGCGGCGTGTAAACCATCATCCGGCGGCTCGCCAGCTTCAGCGTCGGCGACGGATACCAGACGGCCTGAACGGTGCCATGCGGCACGTCCTTGAAGTCCCACCATTCGGACTCCGGCCCGGAGATCATCAAGAGATTGTCGTAACGTGATCCATCGCGCTGGGTCTCGCCGTTGTTGGGATCGAGTGCCTTGACCCCGTCGACCATGAACCAGTAGCCCCACAGCTGCGGCGCCAACGGGCCGATCGTCGATGACCAAACCCCCGACTCGTCCTTCGTCATTTTCAGGTCGGTGGCGTTGTCCCAGCTTCCGTTCAGCGTGACCTCGGTTGCTTTCGGTGCCAGGAGCCGGAAGGTGACCGTCCGATCCGGGTGGATCTCCGGCGACTTGAGCGGCGCTGGACGGGCCGCCTGCGCCGGGGCGGCTGGGAGTGGGGCTTGCTGTCCGGCAAGCGGCGCGACGGCGACAAGGGCGACCACCGAGGCCGCGGTGAATACCAAAGCAGGTTCGAGATATCTCCTCATGGCGTACCTCTTATGCGCGGCAGCAGACCTTACTGTTGCACACTCGTATACGCCGGGCCGGGATACGGCGCTTCACCCCTTGGATGACCGCGCATTTAGCGCATTAGCCTATTTCGCTGGCTGGAACTCCTTGTGGCCCGTTTGCCACAGCATGAACGCGTACTGCCCGGCGAAGTTTTTGAACGTGACGATCTTTTCTTCGGTGAAGTGACCGTTGTCGTAATTGACCTTCAGCAGAACCGGCTTGCCTGACGTGCTGGCCGCCTGGAGTGCCGCGACGAGTTTTCCCGGCTGCCACGGCACGACTCGCGGATCGTTCCAGCCGGCCACGCCAAGCACCGCGGGATATTTCGATCCGGGTTGGATGTGCTGGACGCCGTCCATTTCATAGAGGGCCTGAGCCTCCGTTGCATCCTCGACGGTTCCAAATTCGGGCGTGTTGACCGGTCCGTTGGGACTGAATTCGACACGCATCGCGTTGGCCACGCCCACGTTGCAGACGGCGGCGGCGAAAAGGTCCGGCCGCTCGGTCAGCGCGCGGCTGATAAGGATTCCGCCGGCGCTCGTGCCTGTCCCAGCCAGTCGGTCGGCGCTCGTATAGCCCTTCTTGATCGAGGTACTCCGCCGACGAGATGAAGTCTTTCCAGGTGTTCGGCTTCGTCGCTTTGTAGCCGGCCTTGTACCAGGCCTCGCCCTTTTCACTGCCGCCGCGGACGTGCGCGTACGCGAGCACGATGCCGTGCAACGCGATAGAGTGGCGCACGTTGAATCCAGGCGTATAACTGATGCCGTAGGCGCCGTAGCCCTCGAGAATCGCGCTCGAACTGCCATCGAGCTTCAGGTCTTTTCGGTGAATGATTGACAGCGGGATCATCGTCCCGTCGTGACCCGGGACCTCGACCTCCTCGGTGACCAGATTGTCGAAGCCCGGATACGAGACGGCCGTGTTGAAGATGCTTTTCGCAAACGTGTCGTTCTCTGCATCGAAGTCATAGAGCGTCCTCGGCTGGATCCAGGAGGTCGTGGAGACGATGCATTGATTGGTCCGGAAATCGGGACAGTCGATGCCGACGGTGCCCGACGCCGGAAGCTTGACCTCCTCGGCCTTGCCGGTGTCGAACGCGTACTTCACGAGGCGGCCGACCACACCGTCCGAATACACGGCGAAGAGAAAACTCTTGCTCTTCGTGATGGACTGAATCGAGTCCTTTGCCTCAGGCAAGACGATGTCGGCCCTCTTCCAGTCCGGGTCGGTTACATGCGTGCGCACGATCTTGTACTTCGGCGCGCCCGGCGTGGGTTACCGCGTAGACGTGGTCCTTGTAGAAGACCAACCCGCGGACAAGATTGTCCGCCGGCGTCGCCAGCACCGCCCATCGGAGCTTGCCGGCAGCCTTCATCTGCGACGTGGGGGCGTAAAAGAGCCGCATCTCGTTCTGCACCGTCCCGACATTGCCGACGACGTAGTCGGGATACGACTCGTCGATGAAGGCCATCGGCATCTCTTTAGCAGTGATGCCCAGGTCGGGGTAGCTCTCATTGCTGAAGAAGTCGGCGTCGGCCGAGACGTCCGTGCCGAGCGTGTGCAGACGGGTCTTACGGTTCAATTCGATCTCGGGACTCTTGATGTCGGTCACCTTGCCGGCGTCGTACAAGAAGGACTTGCTGTCCATCATCCAACTGAGCGGTCCGTACGACGGATAGAGGGTCTCGGGGAGCAGGTTGCGGCTATCGACGTCGAGGCTGCGCAGCTCGGAATATTCGGCGCCGGCAGCGGACAGTCCGAGCACGACGTAGCGCCCGTCCGGCGACGGCACATAGCTCACGATGGTGGCGACGTCTCCCGGCTTGGCGCCCTTCGGTGTGAATCCGGTTGGATCAACAGAAGGCGTTCGTCGCCTTTCCAACCGTCTCGGAAATAAGCTTGCCCACGTTCTCGCCGCCGAGCGTCTTTTTGTAGAACACGCGGCCGTGCTCGTAAGTGATTTGTGAATAACTGGCGGGCTTGAGCTTATCGAGCTCCATCCACTCGCTTGCGAGCGAGTCGCGCGCAGGATCTTCGCCAGGATAGTGTCAGTGAGGTCGGCCTGTGCCTTGAACCAGCCTTCGACGTCTTTGTCTTTCAGGTTCTCCAGCCAGCGGTACGGATCCTTGTAGGTCCTGCCAAAATACGTGTCGGTCGCATCGACGGTCCTGCTTGGCGGATACCCCCACTGTCCGCCTGACTGGAGGACGAGTGCCCACAGAACAACGGGCGCAAGAATCCGGTTCATGGCGTATCCTTAGAGTGCTGCGGACTGCGTACGGCCGATGGTGCAGGGTCGAACAATACCCCAGATGTCACCTGTCGCATAGACTCGTCAATGGTCCGAGAATAGCCCACCCGGAGTCTGAAACGACTACGTCCGTCAAGTGCAGCGCGGAGGGATGAGATGAACGCCAACCAAACGTCGGGTCCGCTCTTCAACTGGACACAGGCGATTTACCTGCTGCACGCCTTGAGCCTGCTCACTGGGATCGTTGGCGCCGCGACGGTCGTCGGCGCGTTTCTCACCGGTTGGCCTTCCATCATCGCGGTGATTCTCAATTACGTGAAGCGCAGCGAAGTGCGTGGCACGTGGCTGGAGTCGCATTTCCGCTGGCAAATTCGGACCTTCTGGTTCGGGCTCCTGTGGGTGTCCCTCTGCATCCTGTGCATTGTGCTGACGCTCGGCATCGGGATCATCGTTGCGTGGCTGCCACTCGGAATCGTGAGTCTATGGTTCGTCTACCGAGTCGCGCGCGGGTGGCTGGCGCTCAGGGACGGGCGGCCAATGTACCTCTAACGATGCAGGCGCTCACCCCTTCGATGACGCACCGCCAGGAAAGTCTTCTTCCCAGAACTCCTGCGGCCGCCGGCCCGGCTGCTGCCGGCTGTCGCGCTCCAGATTGCGGAGCTCAACGCGTCGAATCTTGCCCGAGATGGTCTTGGGTAGCTCTGCAAACTCGATCCGCCGGATGCGCATGAAGGGCGCCACGCGTTCGCGAACGTGCTTGAAAATGGACGCCGCCGTGTTCTGATCCGGCGCGCACTCCGCGACCAGCACCACGAACGCTTTCGGCACGGAAAGGCGTACCGGGTCCGGACTGGGTACGACGGCCGCCTCGGCTACCAGCGGATGCTCGATGAGAACGCTCTCCAGCTCGAAAGGGCTGATGCGATAGTCGGACGATTTGAAGACATCGTCGGTGCGGCCGATGAAGGTGAGATAGCCGTCCGCGTCGCGCGATGCAACGTCACCTGTGTGGTAGTACCCGTCGCGCATGACTTCGTCGGTACGCTGGGCATCGTCGAGATACCCGCGCATCAGCGCGAGCGGGCGATCAGCGAGATCGACGCAAATCTCACCTTCGTCGCCGACGCGACCCTCGGCATCGACGAGCACGACAGGCTGGCCCGGCAGCGGCCGTCCCATGGAACCCGCCTTGACAGGCTGACCCGGCGGATTGCCCACCAGCGCACTGGTTTCGGTCTGTCCGAATCCGTCCCGGAGCGTGAGTCCCCAGGCATCTCGCACGCGATTGATCACTTCCGGGTTCAGCGGCTCGCCAGCGCTTGCGACCTCGCGCAGCTGGACGCGCCACTTCTCGAGGTTCTGCTGGATCAGCATCCGCCAGACCGTAGGCGGCGCGCAAAACGTGGTCACACCACAGCGAACCAGTTGATCGAGCAGCGCACATGCGTCGAAGCGTTCGTACTGATACGCGAGCACGGTCGCCTGTGCGTTCCAAGGTCCGAAGAAGCAGGACCATGCGTGCTTCGCCCACCCGGGCGAGCTCACATTGAGATGGACGTCGCCTGGCTTGACGCCCAGCCAGTACATCGTGGACAGATGGCCGATCGGATAGCTGACTTGCGTGTGTGCCACCAGCTTGGGCCTGGCCGTCGTGCCGGAAGTGAAATACAGGAACAGCAGGTCGTCCGCCCTGGTGCGCGTCGGCGCCGAGAACTGTTCGCGTGCTGTTTCAGACATAGAGTACGCGTGCCACCCCGGTGCGTCATCTCCAACCGCGATGCGCACGGGAGCACCTTGCATGCCTTCAAACCGTGGCGTGAGATGGGTGTGTGTAATGACGGCCTTCACGCGACCACGCTCCAGCCGATCGCCGAGCTCGTTGCGCTGAAGGAGCGTCGCTGTGGGGATCAGCACTGCGCCGAGCTTGATTGCAGCAAGCATCGTCTCCCACAACGGGACGACGTTTCCGAGCATGAGCAGAATGCGATCTCCGGGGCCAACGCCGAGCGTCGCCAGGAAATTGGCGACTTGAGAAGAGCGACGCGACAGCTTCGCGTAGGTAAGGGCCTGGTCGGAGCCCGCGTCGTCGACGACGCGCAGCGCTGTGTGATCGTTCCCTGCGGCAACGACATCGAAGTAGTCACAGACCCAGTTGAAACGCTCGAACTGCGGCCAGCGAAACTCTCGCTGCGCGGAAGCCAAATCATCACGGCCGCGCAGGAGCAGATCGCGCGCTTCAATGAAACGCTCGGCGATCTCCATTCTGTCTCCAGGTGGGCGTCGAGGGACCGCGTTGCTAATTCGTCTTCGAAGGCTTGGGACGGATCGCGTCCGCGGTCCCCTGAATGAACGCCTTGATCTTCTCGACGTCCTGCTGTGTCAGCTTGCCCGTAAAGTCCGGCATGCCGTTGGCGGTCTTCGGTCCGTTGAACACCGACTTGGCGAGCTGAGTAATGACCTCCGCCGGCATGTATCCCAGGTTGGGGATGGCCCCACCCCTGTCGACACCTGGCACGCCATGGCAGAACACACAGTTGCTGATATACAGGCCGGTTCCCGCTGGGACGTCTTCAGGTTTGTACTTGACGCCCGCGACGAGGTTGCCCAGTTGATAGTCGACGAACTGCGGCAACTTGGCCTGCCCGCCGAGTGCAAACGTGTAGACGGTGCCGGGGGTCTTGTGGTCGGTCGCGCGTGCCGACAAGCCGAACACGCCGCCCCAGCCGACCGCAACCGAGACATACTGCTTGCCATCGACGTCATAGGTCACCGGGGCGGCGACCACCCCGGTCCCGGCAGGCGACTCCCAGAGTTTCTCTCCCGTCGTCGCGTTGTAACCAATGAAGCGGCCGTCCGCGGAGCCCTGGAATACGAGATTGCCGGCGGTCGCCAGCAAGCCGCCGTTCCAAGGGGACACGTACTCGACGGTCCACCGCGCTTTCTGCTGAACAGGATCCCATGCGATGAGGCGACCAAAAAGCTTGTTGGTTGGCGACGTGGGATTGACCGTCACGGCGGTGTTCCAACCCAGTCCACTCATGGGCTGGAGCGGCCGATTGGATGGATAGCTTGTCCAGTTCTTGTCCTCGCCCAGCGCTATCGGCACGTTCTGCGCCGGAATGTACGCGAGCCGCAGCGTCGGACTCCAGGCCATCGACTGCCAGTTGTGCCCCCCGAAGGGACCGGGAACGATGTCGTACGGCTTGTCCTTGTCGCGCACCGCTGGCAGCTCGATCGGCCGGCCGTCGGCGCCATAGCCGCTGGCCCAGTTCACGTCTACGAAGTTTTTTGCCGAGATGAATTGGCCGGTCGCGCGATCGATCACGAAAAAGAATCCGTTCTTCGGCGCGTGCAACACGGTCTTGCGCGGTCTCCCATCGATCGTGAGATCGGCAAGGATCAGATCCTGTGTGGAGCTGAAGTCCCAATTGTCCGCCGGGTTCTCTTGATAGTGCCAGATGTACTGCCCCGTATCGACGTTCAGCGCCACGATCGAACACAGGTACAGGTTGTCGCCGCCGCCCGGGCTGCGCTTCCGATGCACCCACGGAGCACCGTTGTCAGTGCCGATGTAGAGCAGGTTGAGTTCCGGGTCGAAGGCCATCGAATTCCAGACCGTGCCACCACCGCCGGTCTCCCAGTACTTCCCGGACGGGTCCCACGTCTTGGCGGCTTTGGCCATGGAGTCGTCCTCGAACGGCTTCGAGGGGTCTCCGGGGACGGTGAACCATCGCCACGCCTGCTTGCCGGTCTCCGCGTCGTAGGCGGTCACATAGCCGCGCACACCGTACTCTGCGCCGCCATTGCCAATGACCACCTTGCCCTTGTACACGCGCGGCGCGCCGGTGATGGTGAAGCTGCGAGAACGGTCGGCGGCCGTGTCCTGCTCCCAGAGTTTCTGGCCGGTTGATGCGTTGAGCGCGATGAGGCGAGCATCCACGGTTCCTACGTAGACCTTGCCGTTCGACAAGGCGACGCCACGGTTCACCACGTCGCAACACGCCTTGTAACCGTCCTTGCGCGCGACCTGCGGATCGAACATCCAGAGCTTCTTGCCGGTGCGGACATCGATCGCGTGCACGATGCTCCATGGAGCCGTCACATACATGACGCCGTCGACGACGAGCGGCGTGGCTTCGACGCCGCGGGTCGATTCCAGGTCATACGACCAGACCAGCCCGAGCTGCTTGACGTTGTCGGTCGTGATCTGTGTGAGCGTGCTGAATCGTGTCTCGGCGTAGTCCGATCCGTGCAGGGCCCAGTTCTGGGCGTTCGCAGCTGCGGGCGACGATGACTTCTCGGCCCCGGCGCAGGCGGAGCAACAGAGCGCCACAATCAGCAGGCTGAGCGCACGGACGTGAGTGAGCGAAGCGCTCGACATGACAATCTCCTCGAAATCGAGTGAACGGGGAGTATCTCACGCGGAGGGCGCGGAGAAAGAGATCTCGCGCAGAGGATCGCAGAGTTCGCGGAGAAAAACGTGGCGGCGCACGTTTCTTTTCTCTGCGGCCTCCGCGTTTCTCTGCGCGAGATCGTTTTCTCTGCGCCCTCCGCGATCTCTGCGCGAGATCCCTCCGCGATCTCCGCGAGAGACTAGGCCGTCTTCACCGCAGCCGCCGGGGTCAGCCCGAGTTCTTCGATGGACACTTCGCGCATCCTGAACTTCTGAATCTTTCCGGTGACGGTCGTGGGAAACTCGGTCGTAAACCTGATGTATCGCGGAATCTTGCAGGTCGCAATCTGACCGCGGCAGAACTCCCGGATCTCGTCCTCCGTCGCGTTCTGACCCTCGCGCAGTCGAACCCACGCGCACACTTCTTCACCGTACTTGACATCCGGCAAGCCGATCACCTGCACCTCGCTGATCTTCGGGTGCGTGTACAGGAATTCTTCGATCTCGCGCGGATAAATGTTCTCGCCGCCCCTGATGATCATGTCCTTGAGGCGGCCGGAGATGTTCACGTACCCGTTGTCGTGCATGACCGCGAGATCACCGGTGTGCATCCAGCCCGCTGCGTCAATGGCGCTCGCCGTCGCCTCGGAATTGTTCCAGTATCCCAGCATGACGGAGTAGCCGCGCGTGCACAGCTCGCCGGGCGTGCCGCGAGGCACCACTGCTCCATCTGCCGGGTCGATGATCTTGCACTCGATGTACGGGTGCACGCGGCCGATCGTCGAAACGCGTAACTCGATGGCATCGTCGACGGCTGATTGAAATGACACAGGCGACGTTTCCGTCATCCCATAGCAGATCGTGACGTCCCGCACGTGCATGCGCTCGATCACGCTCCGCATCACCTCAATCGGGCAGGGCGCGCCGGCCATGATGCCGGTTCGCAGCGAATCGAGACGAAACGAGCCGAACGCCTGGTGATCGAGCTGGGCGATGAACATCGTCGGGACCCCGTAGATGGAGGTGCACCGGTGGGTTTCGATCGCCCGCAGCGTGGCCTCAGCGTCGAACGTTTCCGCCGGAATCACTACTGCGGCACCATGCGTGACGGCCGCGAGATTGCCCATGACACAGCCGAAGCAGTGGTAGAACGGCACGGGCACGCAAATCCGGTCTTCCTCCGTGTACTTGAGGGCCTCCCCGACGAAGAATCCGTTGTTCAGAATGTTGTGGTGCGACAGCGTCGCACCTTTCGGAGACCCGGTCGTACCTGATGTGTACTGGATGTTGACCGGGTCGTCGAACTGCAGCTGCGCTTCGCGTGCGCTCAGATCCGCCGCAGAGAAGGACTCCCCCTGCTGAACGAAGTCGGGCCAGGCAACACCACCTGGTGCGTGGCCGAGGCCCAGGTAGATCAGATGCTCGAGAGCCGGGACCTTCTCGGTGTGGAGCGCGCCTCGCCGCGGCATCGTCAGCTCCGGCATCAACGTGGTCAGCATCTCGATGTAGTCCGTCTTCCGGAAGCTGCGTGCTGTCACGAGAACGCGGACACCGGACTGATTGAGCGCGTATTCGAGCTCGCGCAATCGATAGGACGGGTTGAGGTTGACCAGAATCGCGCCAGCCTTGGCGGCCGCGTACTGAACGATGAGCCATTCCGCTGCATTCGCGCTCCAGATCCCGACCCTGTCTCCCCGTTCGACGCCAAGCGCCAGCAACGCGCGAGCCGCGCGGTTAACTTCCCGCAGCAGGTCGCCATATGTGTAGCGGAGATTCTGATGGCAGGAGATCAGCGCGTCTCGATCCGCGAACCGCGCAGCGGCACGGTCGAGCGAGGCGCCAATTGTCTCACCGAGGAGCGACACGGAACCTGGACCGTGGACATACGACAGCATGATCACGACCTTGTCACTAGATCGAACTGAACGTGCCTAGGCTAGAAGCTATCTCATAAACCCAAACGGGCTCGGTAAACAAATACCGGCAACGCGATCGAGCGACAGCGAGTGAGCCACGCGAACGGAGCGCGCCGGCGAAGCGGCGCGCGAGAGAGCGTGTAGGGGAGTCCGAGGGGCGAAGCCCCTCGGATAAGCCTAGTGTCCTGAATCATATGCCCTCGCGGGTCTCTCTGGAGCAGGTTAGACGCGCGAGTCTGGCCCGCGCGGCGGATCGGGGCTGATCGTAATGCTGGCGTGACGCACCCGATTCGGCGGGACTCAGCGAAGTCGCTCAGGAGGAGAGAGATCTTTCCGCTCGTATGTCGAGTTGTCACTCAGCACGACGGCAAGGGCTGTGGCAGCCGACCGTTTAGCCAGATAGAATGAATTGTACGCGTGACGCAAACCGTCGAAGTTCTCGTCCTTGATCTCCTGGAATGGCTGATTCGCCGGGACCGGTCCTATGCTGAAACCATGGACGCATGGAGGACATCTTGTCCGAGGTTACCCGTGTGGGAGGACGCCACCGATGGCGGGCTGGTGTCCGTCGAGCACAAGGATGGTGGACCCGTTGTTCGCGTGACGCCAGCCGGGTTGGCGTTTCTGAAGAAGTGCAGGCCGGAGTGGGTGCGTGAAGATTGCAGTCCTGGATGACTACTTCGACACGCTGCGCACGCTCCATTGTTTTCGCAAGCTCGATGGGCACGACGTGTCGATATGGAACGATCATGTTGACGATATCGATCTGCTCGCCGGGCGCCTCACCGGCGCTGAAGCGTTGGTACTGATTCGCGAACGGACGACGATTTCAGCGACGTTACTCGAACGCCTCCCAACGTTGAGACTCATAAGCCAGCGTAGCGTGTACCCGCACATCGATATAGAGGCGTGTACGCGCCTGGGAATCGTCGTGTCTTCCGACCTGCATACCGGAACTCCTTCGTATGCGGCTGCCGAACTCACATGGGGACTCGTACTCGCGGCGATGCGGCAGATTCCGCAACAGGTGGCCGCCCTCAAGTCAGGGAGATGGCAGATCGGTGTCGGCCGTACCCTCCGCGGTCTCACACTCGGCATCTACGGCTACGGTCGGATCGGGGAGACAGTCGCCGGCTACGGGAGAGCCTTTGGCATGAATGTGCTGGTATGGGCAAGGGATGCGTCGCGCCAGCGCGCTCGAGCGAGCGGCTATGAGGTGGCGACGTCCAAAGATGCGTTCTTCGAGCAAGGTGACGTAGTGTCGTTGCACATGCGTCTGCTCGACGCGACGCGCGGGATCGTCACGGCGTCCGACCTCGCGCGCATGAAGACCACGGCCCTGCTCGTCAACACCAGCCGCGCCGGACTGATTCAGCCCGGCGCACTAGTCAGCGCTCTCGAACACGGCCGGCCCGGGATGGCGGCTGTTGACGTGTTCGAGCACGAGCCTATGCAGGATGCCACACATCCGTTGCTCGCCATGGATCGCGTCATCTGCACACCCCATATCGGTTATGTGACGCGCGAAGAATATGAGGTCCAATTCTCGGACATCTTCGACCAGGTTCTCGCCTATGCAGCTGGGCACCCCATCAACGTCGTGAATCCCGCCGTGCTGCAGAGCGAAGCATTGCGTTAGCAGTTCCGCTCGAGTCGTACAACGGGGCGAGTTTGCGGCCAGTTGTAACCGCCGGATGACGTCTCGCGTGTCGGGCTGGTCCGATCGCCCCGCGTACAGCATGGCGTCGGATGTCTCTCGTCAGTTCGCGTTCACGTTGACGACGATGCGTCCGCTCACCTGGCCAGAGAGGAACTTCGGCGCCGTCTCAATCACGTCGCCGAGGCCGATCTCCCTCGTGAGACGTCTGAGTTGCTCGCGATCGACGAGACGCTCGAGCCGTTCCCACGCCCGAAGACGCATCTCCGGCGGCGTGAACACGCTGTTGATGCCGGCCAGCGTCACGCCGCGGAGTATGAACGGCGCCACGGTCGTGGAAAGGTCCATACCCTGCGCCAGGCCACAGGCGGTAACGATGCCATTGACATGTGTCGAGGCGCAGATATTCGCCAGCGTGTGCGAACCGACGGTGTCGACAGCGGCGATCCAGCGCTCTGCCTGAAGCGGTTTTCCTGGCGTAGCGAGCGTGGCGCGATCGATTACGTCGGACGCTCCGAGTTTTCGCAGAACGTCCGCTTCATGGAGCTTGCCGGTGGACGCCACAACGCGGTACCCGCTCGCCGCGAGCAACATGACGGCGAGGCTGCCGACACCTCCCGACGCGCCGGTGACCAGCACGTCGCCGGATCCCGGCGCTACCGGGTGCTTCTCGATGGCGAGCACACACAGCGCCGCTGTGAAACCCGCGGTCCCGATGGCCATCGTCTCGAACAATGTGAGCGTCGCAGGTCTTCGAACGAGCCACGCGGCCGGCACGCGGGCCTGCTGTGCGAGACCGCCCCAATGGGTCTCGCCGGCATGCCAGCCAGTAAGCACAACCTCGTCACCCACCCGCCATCGTTCGTCCGCGCTTTCACGCACCGTGCCGGCGAAGTCGATGCCAGCGACCATCGGGAATCTCCTGACCACCGGCGACGCACCCGTAATCGCGAGCGCATCCTTGTAATTGAGACAGGGGTACGCGATGTCCACCACGACCGTGTCCTCCGCACCGTGCGACCAGTCCGCGTCATCGAGATCACGGACAGTCGCGGCGGTCGTCCCGGCTGGTGTTCTCTCGAGGAATACGGCCCGGAATGACTTCCGGCCGAGCGGTGTCGGGATCATCGGCCCCCCAAGTCTAGTCTCGAACGACGGACGAAAGCCCCAGATTGTGTGCGGGTGACGCCTGCGGAGATCAGGAAGGATCTCGCGCAGAGGCTCGCAGAGGACGCGGAGACGTCAAGCCTCGCGCTTCGCCGAGCCGCACTACGTGCGGCAACAGGACGTGAGATCCCCAGATACAAGCGGCATCCGATTCATGAGCCGTTTGTATCTGGAGATCTCACGTCCTGTTATGGGCCGGCCGACGGCCGGCCCTCGGCGAAGCGCCAGACTGGGGAACTCTGCGGACCCCGCGATCTCCGCGTGAGATCCGTCGCGATCGCTGAGATTAGCCGAGACTGAGCGCGTCAGCGTTGCCTGAACCCCGCACGCTACGCGCTGGGCGCTCGCGCGGCAAGTTCACGCAGCTTGAACCGCTGAATCTTGCCGGTCGCGGTGGTCGGGAGCGCATCGATGAACTCGATCCGTCGCGGGCGCTTGTACCTCGGCCAACCGCGTGCGCGCGAATTGCTGCAGCTCCAACGCCAATTCGGGACTCGGACTCGTGCCAGCCGTCAGGACGACGTAAGCGATTGGTTTCACCAGCGCGTTCTGGTCCTCGCATCCGATGACACCGCACGCTTGCACGGCCGGGTGTTCGATCAGCGTGTGCTCCACTTCGGCGGGACTGACCCAGATGCCGCCCACCTTCAGCATGTCGTCGCATCGGCCGGTGAACCAGAAGAAGCCCTCCTCGTCCTGGCGGTACCTGTCGCCGGTCCGAATCCAGTGCCCGTTGATCGTGTCCTTCGTGTGCTCGTGCCGATTCCAATACAGCGCACACGTCGAGTCCCCTCGCACATACAGATCGCCGACCGCACCGATCGGGACCGGCTGGCCATCGTCATCCAGAATTCGGACGTCGTAACCGGGTACCGTCACGCCGCTCGAACCGGGCCGAATCCTGCCCCGCTGGTTTGAAATGAAGATGTGCAGGACCTCGGTGGAACCAATCCCATCGAGAATCTCCACGCCGAAGCGTTGCCGGAAACGCGCGAACACCGCGGGCGGCAGCGCCTCACCGGCGGAAACCGCGCATCTGATGCTGGACAGATCGAACTCTCGCCCTTCAGCTCCGTGCGCGAGCATCATCGCGTAGTGCGTGGGCACGGAGAAGAAGAGCGTAGGCCGATAACGCGCGATGCAGTCATACACGACCGGCGGCGTCAGCGGACCTGGCCACAGAATCGTCGTGGCACCGACCGACAGCGGGAAGTACATGCTGTTGCCGAGGCCGTAGGCGAAGAACAGCTTGGCGACGCTGAAACAGCGATCCTTCTGATGAATGCCGAGCACCCCCTGCGCGTATGCTTCGGCACAGATTGACATGTCGTGCTGCAGATGAACGCACGCCTTCGGGCGCCCAGTACTGCCAGACGAGTACAGCCAGAAGCAGGGTGCGTCTTTATGTGTGGTCTCCGCGGACAACTCCGGCGAGGCGGCCTGCACCAGTTGCTCGAGACGATGGTCGCGCTCGTCGCAGTCGCCGCCGACGACGAGGACATGGCGGATGGTTGCACAACGCCGCACCGCATCGATGACGCGTGCGTACAGCGCATGGCTGACCACGATCGTGCGCGCCGATGAGTCCTGCAGGACGTACTCGTAGTCCGAAACCGTCCAGAGCGTGTTCAGCGGCACTGGTACGGCGCCGATCTTGATGGCGCCAAAGAATGTGTAGATGGTTTCCGGCACATCGAGCATCAGCAGCAGCACGCGCTCCTCCGGCCGGACGTCCAGGTCGCGTTTGAGGACCGTGCCGACACGGTTGACGTGCTCGTAGAGTTCGCGATACGTGATGCGGCGGTCGCCGCATTCGATCGCGATCGCGTCGCCACGGCCCTCTGCGAGGTGACGATCGATGAAGAAGGTAGCGGCGTTGAAGGTGGTCGATGCTGTGCTCATGACCGCGAGCGGTGTGCGCGTCCTAACAGCTGAATATTCTGCCTTATGAGGCGTAGGTATTGACTGCCTCCCTGGCGAGCCGCGCCACGACGGCCGCGGACGCTTGCACCGCAACCCGCTGGTGATAGAACCACAAGCCGCGAAGCCCGCCGAGCTCTTCGCCTCCCCCGGCTCGCCCGGGCCCCCCGTGCGTGCAGGACGGCAAGACGATCCCGTGGCCGGTGTGGGAGTCGCCAATTGCTGGATCCACGAGCAGCAGCCTGCCATGCGTGGCGCCGAGTCCGGCGGCGGCTCTCACAAGAAAATCGTGATCGGCGCTGAAGACGGAAGCCGTTAATGAACCCCCGGCGGCGCGCGTGAGTGCAAACGCCTCCTTCTCATCGGAGTACGGCACAACGGTCGCCACCGGACCGAACACCTCGATCTCATGCGGCAGCTCGAAGGCAGCGGGCGCGCGGAACAAGACTGGTCCCACGAACGCTCCTCGGGTCGCGTCGGCGCCAACGATTGCGGCTGGGTCCTGCTGGAAGACGACCTGGGCGCCAGATTGCAGCGCGCGGATGCCCTCTTCCACGGCACGACGCTGCGCCGCAGTGGCCAGTGGGCCCATCGTGACGGTTGCTTCCGCAGGATTGCCGACCACGACGCGATTCAACTGCGCCGCAATCGCTTCGCAGACGTCTGCGTGGACTTCGCGGGGAACCATGACGCGGCGAATGGCGGTACATTTCTGCCCCGCCTTGCTCGTCATCTCGCGCACGACTTCACGGCAGAGCAGTTCGAACGCCTTCGCGTCGGGCCCCTCGCCAGGACCGAGCACTGCCGCGTTGAGGCTGTCAGCCTCAATGTTCAATCGAACGCCGTGCCTCCTGAACGCCGTGTGATCGCGGAGAAGATCCGCTGTGGCGGCTGAGCCAGTGAATGCGACGACGTCACCGAAGCGGAGGTGATCAAGCAGGTCAGCAGCCCCTCCGGCGAGCAGCGAGAGACTGCCCTCCGGCAGGATACGTGCCTCGATCACTGCTGCGACCATATCGTGCGCGAGCCACGCCGTCGACGTCGCTGGCTTGGTGAGCACCGGAACTCCGGCGAGCAGGCTCACGGCGGCTTTTTCCCACAGGCCCCACGCCGGGAAGTTGAAGGCGTTGATGTGCACGGCCGTACCCTCGACGGGTACGCCCAGGTGAATGCCCTCGAAGTTGGGATCGCGTGTGAGCCGCACGGCGCCGCCATCCGTGAGAAGACCGGCCTCAGCAAGGTTGCTTGCGAGCCGGGCGAAGTACTTGAGCGTGCCGATGGCGCCGTCGACGTCGACCGCCGCGTCAGCCTTGGTATTGCCGGAATTCAGCTGCGCGATCTCGGACCACCGCGCGCGGCGTTCCAAGAGCAGATCCGCCACCCTGCGAAGCAGCTCCCCTCGCTGAGCCAGTGTCAGTTGTCGCAGGGCGGGGCCCCCGACCCGACGGGAAAACTCCAGCGCGGGGGCAAGTTCGACACCGCTCGAGTCTGCCCGCGCGACCACCTCACCCGTGGATGGATTGTGCAGGGCAACCCCTTCACCGTTGCCGGAGTGCCACGCACCTTTCAGGTAGCTTCTCAAAACGTTCGCACTCCTCGAGTCAACCATGACGTCCCTCATCAATTCCTCAAAATACGGATCCCCTTCCGCCTAAAGGCGGAAGCTACACGGCTCCTTTCGCTTGATGTGACCTGCCCGGCAACGTCCTCACATTCACCGCCCAGTTACGGAACCTCGACGTCGTAAGCCGTGATTCGCCAGGCGCTGCCTTCCCTCGTCCACAGCGTACGGAGCACGGGCGGTTCACCGGCACCAGTCCGGACGCGAACGGTCATCGCGAAGGCCTTGCCGTACGATGCGGGCACGTCGGCAGGGACGTTCACACCTTGGGCTCGCGCGGCGCAGCCGACGGCGTCGGCCACGGCATCCGGGATGCTCGACAGCGTGAACGTGCGCGAATACTTGTGATCCATGACACGGACCGCCGGATGGGATGTCGGAGCGCCGGTCAAGACCTCTTCGAGGCGTCCAACGTTTCCTACCTTCGCTCCCGATTGCTCGAGCGCAGCCCTGAGTTTCCGGCCGGCGTCCTCGGGTGAGGTTGCCGCTGTTTGATCGGCCCCGCGAACGAGGTCGTAGCAGGCGTAACTCTCCGGGGATATGTACTGAAACGCCGTGTCGTAATCCTTGCGAACCAGCCAGCTGTCAAGGAAGCGCCGCGCGGCTTCGACCAGGCTCGCGTCGGCAGCAATCCGCGTCGGCGCGGCGGTTGGCGGCGTCTCGACCGCTGGCACGTCGCTGTCGCTTTCAGGTTCAGGTTCAGTCTGCCAGGAGACAATTCGCCAGTATCCGCCGTCTTCCCCCCACAGGAGCGCCAATGTCGTAGGTCTCTGCGGCCCTTTGACGTAGAACGTCGCGCCAAAGTATTTCCCGTAGGCCCGGCGAGGGGGCTTCTGCGTGCTGAGTGACAGACGGCTCTCACAGTCGAATGCGGCGGCCACATCGTCGGGAACCGCGTAGATCACGAATTGCGCGTGGTTCGGCTGGTTGACCACTCGAAGACCGGACGTCGTGAGTCGGACGCCGACGGTCAGACCTTCGAGCGACGAGTGCTGTCCCAATGCGTCGTGTGACGCCTTGAGACGATGCGCCAGTATGAACGGTGCCATGCCGCGATCGAAGGTGGAGGGATCGTCGCTGTCTTCCGCGACACACGCCAGCGCCCGCGGTGAGATGTAACTCAGGGCAGTCTTGACATCCCCTTCGATCAGCCAAGCCTTCAGAAAATCCTCGGTCATTACGTCGACCGATTTCTTGCCTGCTCTGGGTTGCGCAAGTACGCTGGCGTCGCCGCGCTCGACCTCCTCTTCGGCCGGCAATCGTATACCGAAGAACCCGTGCCACCAGTTCTGGAACCCGGTCCACCGCGCCGTGTGTCGATCGTAGTTGTTGCCGGCGCGGACATCCGAGTTCGACGCCGTGAGATGACCGTTGAACATCGACACCGGGAAGCTCGAGGAACGGTAGTCGACATCGATGTCGGCGCGCCGACGGTCCTGCGCGATGGAAATCTGTATAGACGGCGTGCCCCCCTGCTCCCGAAAGTTCGTCGGATATCCCTGGTGGTAGACGTGTTGTCCGCGGCGCGTTTGAATTCCCGCGATCGCGCGAGCGTCTCCAGCGCACTCTCTTTCAAGCGGACGTACATGCGGAACTGCCGATCGCTGGCAGCGCCCAGCACACGTCCTCGGACGCCCTCGATCCGTTCGATGAGGTCCAGCGCGTCGCCCAGGCGATTCCCGGATGCGTCAGTGAGGACACTCGTCATCAGGGCGTGGGTAATGGCCTCGAAGGTCGTCTTGGTGGAGACCCGGATGTAGGTGTCGTAGAACTCCGCGGGCTCCATCTTTTTTCCGGTCGCCTGGCCAAATCGGGCAACCCAGTCGTCGATGTACCCGCGCCGACGGTCGTCCAGTGCGGAGTACAGTCCGCCAAACTGGGGCGGCGCCTGCTGCCTTGCGCCGTCGACCGTCAGGTTCGTCGACTCTGACCGCGCGTGTACGGTCGTGGCATCGTGGGGTGCACTCATGTGCCACGCCGAAAACGCGATCAGCGCTCCCACAACGATGACCGGGCGACAGTTGGCTCTCGGTGTCATGACGGCATTATTCCTCATCAGCCGATTCTTTGATCTCCTTCTTCACTCGCATTTCCGCGTCTACTTCGTCTTCGAACGCACGCCGCGTACCGCGATGAAGCGTCGATACCCTTCCGGGTCCACCCACGCCTGGACATCTTCGGTGGCGGCGCGCGTTCGCTTGCCCTCGATTTCAGCCATGGCCCTTGGGAATCTCGAAACAGCATTGAGGTCTATCGCGACGATCGCAGCACTCGTGCACCCGTGTTCCGACGATCTCGGACACGAGGCTCTCCATCGCCAGACAGACACCTTTGTGTTTGCCGGTCAAGGCCGCGAGCGGGCAACCGGCGCCGCGGATAACGATGCCGCCGTGGCTCTCGACGCGCGTCATCGCTCCCAGATGCTCGTTCATCATCTCGCTTGCGTCGATGACGCGCGCCCTGAGACCCCCCGATACTCGTTTGCCCCGGGTCAACTGCCGCGCGAGCTCCTTGCCGGTCCTTCGCAGCAGCGCCTCAGTCTGATGGCGGGATAGTACGATGCCGTTTTCTCGCTGGGTCTTACGGCCGCGCAGAAATCAGATCTCGTGGAGTTTCTAAAGTCGCTCTGAAGGGGTTCGAACATGCGGTGATGACTTCGTACGGGCCGATCCGCGTGCTGGGGCCAGCGATATCGATGCGGATGGCGAGATCCTCGGCATCCTGGTCATGGTCGTCCATCAAGATGGAGTGGGTTCTGCGGCGTCTCGACCGCGAAGTCCTATCCGGCGCGCCTTGACTTTTCGAGCGAGGCGCACGGATCGGCAAGGTCTGGCATCGGTGGGGCGACGAAGAGCCGCCGGACCGCGCTCGCCAGCCACCGTGCGCGGCGAGCTGATCGCTCGACCCGGGCACTGTCGGTTGCGATGCCGGTATTGGCGTACATCTGCCGGTACAGCTTCGAAATCACGAGGAACGCGACACGCGCGCGGAGTGACTGGACACACCGCGAGCGCCGCCAGATCGCAGACATCGAATAGAACCGGTCCCAGACCTGTTGTGTACCGGCTCGGATCTCGTCGGGCGACATCGTCGGATGCGGGACGTACACCTTCGGCCGCTGCGAGGGTGGGATCAGCCAGTACCGTGTCAGCGGGATGCCGCCGACTTCGGGCACGCTCGCGGCAGATTTCTCCCACTTGGCAAAGTCCAGCGTGCCTGGAAACGGCGTCAGCATGACGAACTGCGCAAACGAGACGCCACTGCGCTGCGCGAGATCGGCAGTCGCCGCGAAGGTGTCGGCGTTGTCGGTGGGAAGTCCGAAGATGAACGAGCCGAGCACGTGCACGCCGTGCGCGCGAAAGACCTGCAGCCGCGCGACGAGCGCTTCGCCGGCGTCATTGAAGTTCTTGTGGACGGCCTTCAACCCTTCAGGCGTGACCGACTCGACACCGACGAGCGCTCCGCGAATCTCGCCCGCCGCATCGCTGCGAGAAATTCCGGATCCTCGGCCGCCTCCATGGTGATTTGCGTAAAGAACACCATGTCTTCCGGCAGCTGTTCGAGCTGCGCCATCAGCTCGAATCGTTCCTGCCGGAGCGCGGTCAGGGCGGCGAGCTGTTGCCTGTCGGCGCGGCGACCGGCTGCGGCCAGATCGGCCAGCGTCACCGGGTAGAAGTTATCGTCGGCGAGCGCAACGAACCGGAAACCCTTGCGCCGGAGCTCCACGATCTCGCGCACCACGTCAGCGACGCGTCGTTGCCGCGGCTTTTGCCCGTCGGTTCGCCACACCGAACAGAACGAGCAGTGCTTCGGACAACCGCGGACCGTCTGCACCGATCCCCACATGTAGCGGTTCTCCGGGAGAAGGTCCCATCGGGCGGACGCGAACGCTCCGCCATCGATCCGGCCGCCGTCGTACGACGGTCGAGGTGTCCCACGCTCGCAATCGTCCAGCACCTGTGGCCAGATTCGGTCGCCATCACCGCTGACGACACTGTGCGCCGATCCATGCTCGTGCACTTCGTCCGGGAACAGTGTCGCGTGGATGCCGCCGAACACAGCGATGCCGCCGCGCGCTCGGACCATCTGTGCAATCGCATACCCGCGAAGCGCGTTGGCCGTGTGGATTCCGATTCCCACGACGTCCCCTCGCTCAACGGCGTTTGGGTCGAACCGCTCCAGCGTTTCGTCGACGAGGATCGGCGTGCCAAAACGAGGCGGCGTGGCCGCCGCCAGCACGTACAACCACCGCGGCGTGATCACGGCGGTGCCGAACGACAGGTCGCTGGGATTGACCAGATGTACGCGCACGTAGATACCTCAGAAGGAACCGGCGATCTTCTTGCCGAGGCGGCTGAAGAACCCGCCGGTCGCGAGGCCAGCGCTCTTCGAGCGTGTGGCCGATCGCGACTCCGGCGTCGGCGGTCGCTGCCCAGGGCGTTCGCGAGGTCAGTCGCTGACTGCGTTTTCGAAGTCTGCGCTGCCGGATCGGCTGGACTCTGCACGCTGGGGTCCTCAGACACCGACTGGCGAACAAGAGCGTCGACGGTGGGCTCGGGCGACACCGCAGCGAACGGAGGCGATACCGGCGTACCGCTCGGTAGTCCTATCGTCTGCGTTCCCTCGGAAGGCCCGGCATGTTGTATCGATTCCTGGATCGCACTCGGCTCTTCCACTACGCGTGAGGGTTCGTGCTCGCGAACGTGGGGCAACGCCTCGGACGATTTGCGACGAAGCGTCGCACTCGCTTGCGGCGGCGCCGGCTCGACATGAGGCGGTTGCGTCAGCGCGCCAGCGGCAGCACTGGGTCCGTCCATCCGAGGCGTGATCGCCGACTGGTTCGTAGACCGCGGCATCGGTGGCAGAGCGCGCACATGGCTGACCGCCAATGCCAGTGCCGCCAAACCGATGGCGCCACATGCCGCTCCTACTCGCCAGCCGCGAGTCGAGGCATTCCATCGCGCCGATAGAATCCTCACGACACGCCGGCGGAGCTGCGGGGTCGAGATCGCCGCGAGTCCCGGCAATGATCGAGCGGGCCGCTGAGGTAGTGCCGCGAGGGTGACGAGGCACGCGGCATAGCTTTTCGCCGACCGCGTCACACCCACGGCGATTTCGTCGCAGGCCACTTCACGCTCGAACTCGAGCTGACGTTCGAGCCACCAGGCCGCGGGATGCCAGCCGACCACCGCGCGAACGAGCTGCTGCAGCAGCTGCGCCAGATCATCACGGCGCTGCACGTGGGCCCACTCGTGGACGAGCACTCGATCGAGATCGTCGGCACTGAGTTGGGCGAGCAGGCCCGGGGCGAGCGCAATGATCGGGGAGCCACACCCAAGCACGGCAGCAAATCGAACCCGGTCCGAGAGGATGACGCGCGTTGGACGGCCAGTCGTCGTCAGGTGCGACCAGTGTGGCAGCCGGCTCAAGACGTCGCGAGGGCACTCCTGACTTTGCCGTCTCGCACGGCGAACTGCCACGGCGCCAACGGTGAACTGCGCCACTTGGAAGCCCGACCAGGCGATCCACAGCCAGAGCGGCACCGCCGATGTTCTCCACCATGCCACCGGCACATCGACCGCACCCGCAGAAACGGGTGCGAGATCGACCGGGGGCACTTCAATGGCCAGCGCCGCCACCGCAATTGGAACAATCGGGAGGACCATCACCAGGAGGTACGCCACCCACACGAAGCCGTAGCGAGCCTGCGCCCGTGGCGAAGGGATGATGCGAAGTCCGGCGGCCGTCGCGATGGCCACGACGACGCCCTGCATCAACCAGTTCAGAAGGACATCCATTCGCAACTCCTACGCGTCTTCAACGAGCTTCTTGAGACGGTTCAATTCCTCGGCCTCGATCTGGTCGTCTTCGAGCACGTTCAGCACAAGCAGGCTCGGCGATCCGTTGAACAACCGGGTCATCAGATGCCTGATCGCTCGCCGGCGGGCCTGCCGTTCGTCGACCCGCGGACGATAGATGAACGCCCGCGCCACCTTTTCGTGAGTGACATAGCCCTTCTCTTCGAGGATGCGCAGGATCGTCTGCACGGTGCTGTAGCTGACCGCGTGCTTCCTCTTCAGCGCCACGACGACATCGGCGACGCTTGCCGTGTGCCGCTGCCACAGCACCGACATCACGCGCGCTTCGGCATCGGTCAGTGTCGGCGATTGGGGTCGTGCCAATGGGCTCCTTCATCTCTTAAAGATTTAAGAGATGGCGTCAGTCTACCGCGCCGAGTGACTTTCTGCAATTAAATAATTAAGAGTTCGGCAAGGAGATAGGTTTGGTCTTCCGCGGTCCCAACGCGGATCGTCACGAACGGCCGTAGACGGTCGTCTCATCACGACTGGCGAAGCGCGCGCAGCGGATCGAGGCGCAGCGCCCGTCGGGCAGCGATGTAACAGGCGCCAGCCGCGACGATCAACAGGAGCCCGCTCACGCTGGTGAAGGTCGCCGGATCCGTGGGCGCGACATCGAACAGCAAGTGCGTCATGACGCGCGTCGCAGCCGCCGATGCGATGACGCCAATCACGATGCCTGTTACAGGCGTGCGCATTCCCTGGGCGAGCACCAACCTGATCACGTCGCCAGGCGTCGCGCCGAGCGCGATGCGGACCCCAATTTCACGCGTCCGCTCTGCGACGATGTAGTGGACGAGACCGAAGATGCCGATCGCCGCGAGCGTCAACGCGAGCAGCGCAAACGTGCTGAGGAGCCACGTCTGCAGCCGGCGGCGGCCACTGAACTCTGCCAGCTGCGCGTCGGCAGTCGAGACCTGCACGATCGTGACCGATGGCAGCGACCGCACCACCTCCTGACGGATGATCGCCGCGAGCGCGAGCGGCTCTGTTCGCGTCCGCACGAGCAGATCCGTCCGTCCGCCCGCGGTCGGAAAGTACGGCCCGAAATACTCCGGAATCGTCCGCCGATCGAGACCCTGGCGGTGCATGTTTCCGATCACGCCGACGATCTCGTACCAGTAGGTCTTGTTGGTGGGGTCGATGCAGAAGCGCTTCCCAATCGGATCCTCGGCCGGGAAGAACTTCTGAATGAACGATTCGTTGACGACTACCGGTTCCGGGACGGCGCGCCGCTCTTTCTCGGCGAGCGGGAGGTCCGTAACAATGGGCGCCCAGAGCGCGCGGATCCGCTCTGCCGCGTCGTCGGGATTCAAAAGCCGACCGTGCCTCAGCGGCACCCGCATCGCCTGGAAGAATCCCGGGGTGACCCAGCCGGAATTCAGTTCTCCCGTCACCGGTTCCATTGGACGTGAGGGAATCGTGATCGATTCGTTTCCTTGCGAGGCGATGAACAAGTCATCGACGAAGCCCACGGCCTCAACCCCAGGCATCGTCTGAAGGCGCGCGACGAAGCCCTTCAGCCATTGGTCGCGGGCGCGTGCACGGGTCGGACCGATCGCCGAGGTCTGGCGCCGTTCTTCGGCCGTCGCCGGAGGATCGGAGGCAAATTCCAGGCGCATCGTCAGAACGTTGCGCGGATCGAATCCGGGGTCGATCGACAGCAGCCGATTGAGGCTCCTGAGGAGCAGCCCCGCGCCGGCGAGCAGGATGATCGCCAGCGCACACTCGACCAGCACCATGAAGCCGCGGCTTCTTCTCACGTGAAGAGAGCCAGGCGCGCGGCCGCCCTCTCTCAGCGCGTCCACCGCGTCGGCAGTGGAAAGTCGAAGCGCCGGGACCATGCCGAAGACGATGGCGGCCGCCATCGACCCCGTGGCCGCAACCAGAAGCACTCGCAGATCAAGTGATGTCTCCTCGATGCGCGGTACGTAAGGCGCCGCCGCAGTGCTGACCACCCGCATGCTCCAGACCGCGAGCGCGAGCCCAGCCGCACCGCCGGCGAAGGCGAGCACGGCGTGCTCGATGACAAGTTGACGAATCAGCCGTCCGCGTCCGCCGCCGAGAGCTCGTCGAACTGCGAACTCCTGGTGGCGGGCGGCCCCTCGCGCGAGCAGCAGGTTTGCGACGTTGGCACACGCCACGAGGAGAACGAGCGCGGTTGCGCCAAAGAGGATCCACAGCGCCCACTGCAGATCGCCGCCGGCGATCGAATCGAGCATCGGCATCACGGTGCTGGTGAAGCCGGGAAAATCGGGCACGGTGCTGGAGTAGGTCGAGGTCAGCTCGCGTCCGACTCGGACCATGTCGGCACGCGCGGCCGCTACCGACGCATCAGGCCCGAGGCGCCCGACCGCCGTCCATCGTCGGGCCCATTCGGGAAAGCGCTCGCTGCTTTCGCGCGTGAAGCGCCAGTAGGTCGTCGCGGGAGTCCACAAGTCCGTCAGCTTGTCGGGAAAGTAGAAGCCAGCAGGCATTACACCGATCACGCTGAGCGTGCCGGCGCCCCCTTTGGACGCATCATCGATTGGAAGCAACTTTCCGACGACGTCGGGAGCGCCGTCGAACCAGCGCTGCCAGAACGCGTGGCTGATGACCACGACAGGCGCGCGCGACGACTCGTCGGCCGCCGAGATCGTGCGCCCGAGCGCGGCCGGCACCCCAAGCAGTTGGAACAGGTTTCCCGAGACGAGCGCACTCCGGGCTCGCCCGCGCACCGCCGGGTTGTTCGTCATCGGCGCGACGCGCTGGGTCGTGAAGAACGCGATATCCGAAAACGAGTGATTCCGCTCTTTCCAGTCCGTGATCGTGCGATACGCGGTCGCCTCCCGGTGCAGGCCGCGGCGTACGTCGTCGGTCCAGACGAGAACGAGATGATGCGCGTCGCGATATGGGAGCGGTCGGAGCATCACGGCGTTCACGACGCTGAACATCACCGTATTGGCGCCGATGCCGAGCGCCAGCGTCAGGATCACGACCGCTGCGAACCCCGGGTTGCGGCGAATGCCGCGGAACGCGTACTTCACATCGCGCCATGCGCTCTCGACGGGTGCTTCCCATCCGCCAGTTCGCACGCGCTCCTTGGTCGGCTCGATGCCGCCCATGTCCACGCGGGCGGCGCGCGCCGCAGCAGTTGGCGACATGCCCGCCTTGACGCGCTCCTCGGTTGCCAGTTCGAGATAGTGCCGCACCTCGTCGTCGATCTCGCGGTCGACGACGTCGCGTCGGAACAGGGCCCGCAGCCCGGCAAGGATCGTGCGCACGGATGCCTCCGGTTGGCGCGATGCCAGCAATTACGCGTTGAGCAGACGCGCGATAGCGGCCGCGCGCCGGTTCCAATCCTCCGTTTCGACCTCGAGACGTTTGCGGCCTTTCGCCGTGAGGCGGTAGTACTTGGCGCGGCGATTGTTCTCGCTGGTGCGCCACTCGCCGGTGATGAGCCCCTGCCGTTCCAGGCGCTGGAACGCGAGCAGCAGTGACCCTGGATTCACCCGAAACACCTGCCGGCTGATCTGCTCGATCCGCTTCGTCACCCCGAAGCCGTGCATCGGCTCGAGGCTGAGACTCTTGAGGATCAGCATGTCGAGCGTGCCTTGAATCAGCTCCGTGGAATCGCTCATGGATCTCTCCTCTTGGCCGCCAAGGGGCGAACGACGGCCATCATGCGCTATGTCATCTTGGCTGTCAAGAGGAGGAGAAGTTACGAGCCGTGGAGCAGCATCCACGTTCCCAACGCCAGGAGCATCACCGCGACGATCGCTCTGAAGCGACGCGGCGGCACGCGTCTCAGTGCGCGGGAGCCGACGAGTGTCCCGGCCACGACGGCTAAGACCGACAGCCCAATCAACGGCGCGATGCGCAGGAGGTCCTGTTGTTCGGTCAGAATATACACGGGCATGCGGGCGGCGTCGACGATCAAACCCACCGCCGTCGCTGTTCCGACAAATGCCCGCTTGTCGAGATCGAACGCCAGCAGCGCAGCCGACCGGATCCCACCCTGATTGCCGACCAGTCCTCCAAGTGTCCCTGACACGGCACCAGCGATCCAGGCCGCGGTCCGTCCAAATCGAACCCGCTCCATGAAGCCGGTCAGCTCGGAACACCCGACAAACAGCAGCAGTCCGCCAAACACCACGGACAGCGCGCGATTCGATGCGTATCCATGCAGCAGTGCTCCGGCCAGCCCGCCGGCCGCGCTCGTCAGGCCGAACCAGATGAAGACGCGCCTGTCCACGTGACCACGGAGTAACCAGAAGCGAACACCCGTGCCCACCACATGCGGGATCGAAACAGCCGCCACCGCGACCCGCGTCCCGACGCGCGCAGCCAGCACGGGTGTGAGAACGCTGCCAATGCCAAACCCGGCGATCGAGGCGATCGAGCCAGCCATGAATCCGGCCAGGGCAAGGACGGTCTCAAACAGCATGGAGCAGTGTAGTGCTGTCAGTATGCGCGGTGTTCGAGCACTCGATTGAGCTTCGTGTCGTGGCCGTAGATGTCCTCGGCAAAGTGGATCGAACCGTCTTCAGGCATGACGACTGCGGTGACGTAGAAAAGAATGACTTGAATCGGTTGACGTAAATCCACTCGGCTGGGCCCGGTCGCATTCATCGCGGCGACAATCCGTTCACGATCCCACGCCTCCTGATCTTTGAGTACCCACTCGGCCAGCGCGATCGGATCCTCGACCCGCACGCAGCCGTGGCTGAAGTCACGCCGTGACCGGCTGAACAACTGTGGGGCTGGCGTGCCGTGCAGATACACGTTCAGGTCGTTGGGAAAGATGAACTTCACCAAACCGAGGGAATTGCCCGGTCCGGCGCGTTGCCGAACGCGCAGCTGCCCGTGCCGGAGCTGCGTGAGGCTTTCCGTTGTGAGGGGAACGGAGTGAGCGTCGTCGCCAGCTCCGGACACGATCTCCATGTCGTGTTGCTCCAGGTAGCCAGGGTCACGGTCAAGGGCCGGGAGGATTTCGCCGCGAAGAATCGAGGTCGGAACGTTCCAGTACGGACGGAAGATGACGTGTTCCATCTTCTCCACGAAGACGGGTGTCTGCCGATTGAGCGCCCGTCCGACGATGACACCCATGCCGAACAACGGCGCGCCGTTCGGCGGAATGGAGTCCCAGACCCACAGACGAAACATCGGAATATTCACCGCGAGGAATCGATCCTGATTCAGGTGCGGGAGCCAGCGCAGTCGCTCCAGCGCGAGCTCGATCTGGCGCACGCGCCACGCGAGCGGGACGCGAAGAGCCGCCTGCGTCTGGGGACCGATGACTCCGTCGGGGTCGAGCCCATGTCGCATCTGGAAGTGCCTGACGCCGTCGACGGCCGTCCCTTCGTACACCGACACGCCAGTCGTCGCTGGCACGTCGTCTCGAACATCTCCGAGTGCGAACAGCAGATGGTGGAGTGCGCCGACGGCGGCGTACGCCTCGCCCGGCCGTACGACGCCCGCTGGCACTGATGATCTTTGCAACACGGGGTCGGCGGCGAGGTCCCGGTACCGAACCAGGAGGGTCCGCAGAGCGCGATAGAGTGCGAGCGGGGGGGTGAGCTCCGCCGCGAGTTCCGGAACCCGATGAGCGACCAGGGCAGCGTGGAGCAGGGCGGCGAAGTCGTCGCTGTCGGCGGGTGTCGTCATGCGAAACCCGATCGCCCGAGGATCGACTCTGCCCGCGTGCAGGTGCCGGAGATATCGAAGCGTGTTTGCACTCAGACTGGTGTCGAAAGCGGCGATGCTCGAGACAACCGATGCCGGCGCACCGTCGAGTGCCGTCGCCGCAGCCTCCAGGATCGATGCTCGGTAGTCCGTTGGATCGAGACCCTCTGTTGCGGCGCTGGCAAGGAGTGCGAGGGCGGCGCGGGCATCGCTGGTCGGCCGGCCGGATCCGTCGACCCACAATGGACGATAGTCGCCGGCCTGGTACAGCGCCGTCAGGTCATTCCATGTTGCGGATGTGCGCGGAGGTAACGAAGAGGGACCGTCGTGCAATGTCGCTCGGATCGTGTTGGCCACGTCGGCGACCGGCAACTGGGCGATGGCCAGCGGCGACTTCCCCGCCGCCTCAGACGGGATGACAGAGCGTCCGCCGGAGATGACGACGCCGACGAACACAGCTGCCAGGCGAAGGGTGCGCCTCGGAGTCATGAGTCTGAACTGTCTCGCTCATTGATATTCTCGCTCGATCTCAAACGCGTCATGATAGTGGGTCTGGCATGGCGAGCGACTACCAGCGAACGGTTCAGGAGGTGCTTGACGCGCTCGGCAGCGATGGGTCGAGCGGCCTGAGCGCCGCCGAGGCGCGCGCGCGGCTCGCGCGGGACGGCCCCAATGAATTGACTGCCGAGCCTCCAGTGCCGGCCTGGAAAAAGTTCCTCGCCCAGTTCCAGGACGTGCTCGTCATCCTTCTTTTGATCGCGACGGCGATTTCGGCGGCGCTCTGGGTCTACGAGCGTGACGCTCCTCTGCCATACGAAGCCATCGCGATCGGCGCCGTCGTGCTGCTGAACGCGGTCATGGGGTACCTGCAGCAACAACGCGCCGAATCCGCCATCGCCGCACTACAACAGATGGCGGCGGCGCACGCGCACGTGATTCGCGATGGCGCCGCAACGACCGTCCCCGCGGCAGATGTCGTGTCGGGCGACATCCTCGTCGTCGAGGAGGGGGACACCGTCGCCGCCGACGGCAGGATTATCCATTCCGCCGCGCTGCATGCCGCGGAAGCAGCACTGACCGGCGAGAGCGTTCCCGTCGCAAAAGACGTCGCGCCGATCGACGCCGAGGTCACGCTCGGCGATCGAGCCAACATGATCTACAGCGGGACGTCCATCACCTACGGTCGCGGACGCGCAATCGTGGTCGCGACCGGCATGCGAACCGAGATGGGAAGCATCGCCGGCATGCTCGCTCGCGTGCCGACCGAAACGACCCCGTTGCAGCGAGAACTGGACCGGGTGGGCAAGTTGCTGGGCATGATCGTCATCGGCATTGCGGTCGTGATGATCGCCACGATCGTCGTCGTTGAACACGTTCGTGGCCTCTCCGCCTTTGTTGACGTCTTGATCCTCGGCGTCGCACTGGCCGTTGCCGCGGTTCCGGAAGGGTTGCCCGCAGTCGTCACGGCGGTCCTGTCAATCGGCGTGCAGCGGATGGCGCGTCGAAACGCCATCGTCCGCCATCTCAGCGCCGTCGAGACACTCGGATCGGCGTCGGTGATCGCGTCCGATAAGACCGGGACGCTCACGAGGAACGAGATGATGGTGCGCGAGGTGGTCACCGCCAGCGGCCACGTGATGCTCGGCGGGGCGGGGTACGCGCCCATGGGCGACGTTCGGGACGAGAACGGCGGTCCGGTCACGGGAAACCTGCGGATTGAGCTGGAGCGCACGCTGGCCGTCGCCGATCGGGCGAACAACGCATCGCTGCAGCAACGCGAGGGACACTGGATCGTCCAGGGCGATCCGACCGAGGGCGCGCTTGTCGTCGCAGCGAGGAAGGCGGGACTGGAGGCTGAACGTCTGACGCGTCGCTTCGCCCGTGTCGGCGAGGTCCCGTTCTCATCCGAACGCAAGTTGATGAGCACGCTGCACACCGATGCGGAAACCGAGGGACGCGTGCTGCTCTTCACGAAAGGTGCGCCCGATGTGTTGCTCACACGATGTACGCACGAGCTCGTCGGTGCAGACCGTCGTCCGCTCTCTGACAGTCGGAGCCGCGAGATCCTCGATGCGAGCGATGCACTCGCGGGTCGGGCATTGCGCACGCTGGGTGTTGCCTATCGCGCGTCCGTGGATGGCACGCTGACGCCCGTGGGACTCGGAGAGGAGACCGAGCGCGATCTCGTCTTCGCCGGCCTGGTCGGCATGATTGATCCGCCGCGCGAGGAGGCACGAGATGCCGTCGCCCGTGCCAGACAGGCCGGCATACGGCCGATGATGATCACCGGCGATCATCCGAAGACCGCCGCGGTCATCGCGCAGGAACTGGGTCTCGCGAGCGATGGTTCAGCCATCACCGGTGCACAACTCGAGCAGATGTCCGAGGCCGCTCTCGACGAAGCTGTTGCCACCGTGTCGGTCTACGCACGCGTGAACCCCAAACACAAGCTCCGGATCGTGCAGGCACTCCAACGCCGTGGCGCTGTCGTGGCGATGACCGGCGACGGCGTCAATGATGCTCCGGCGCTCAAGACTGCCAACATCGGCGTGGCCATGGGGCTGACCGGCACCGACGTGTCCAAGCAGGCGGCGGACATGGTACTTGCGGACGACAACTTCGCGACCATCGTCGCCGCCGTCGAACAGGGGCGTTCCATCTTCTCGAACATCCGGAAGTTTCTTCGCTACCTGCTGTCCTCGAACATCGGTGAAGTGATGACGATGTTCCTTGGCGTCCTGCTCGCCGATGCCATCGGCCTCGAACCGCAGGGCGGGGCCGTTGTGCTCCCCCTCCTCGCGACACAGCTGCTCTGGATCAATCTCGTCACGGACGGTGCGCCAGCACTTGCGCTTGGCCTCGATCCGGCCGATCCGGGATTGATGCGCCAGTCACCCAGGCCCGCAGGCGAGCGCGTCATCACCGGGCGGATGTGGTTCGGGATCTTCTTCGTCGGCGCCGTCATGGCCGTCGGCACACTGTACATCGCTCGACGCGGCGTTGCGGGGTGGACTCATCCCCGGTGACGGCAGCCTTCGTTATGCCCAGACGATGGCGTTCACCACATTGATCCTGTTTCAGCTCTTCAACGTGTTCAACGCCCGCTCGGACGACGAGAGCGCATTTCGCGGCCTTTTCGAAAACCGGTGGTTGTGGGCGGCAGTCTTCGCGTCCGCGGCGCTCCAGGTCGCCGTGGTCTACACGCCGTTTCTTCAGCGCGCGTTCTCGACCGAGAGCCTGACCGGATCGGATTGGCTGCGATGCGTAGCGGTGGCAAGCTCCGTGCTCTGGCTGCGCGAGGTCGAAAAACTCCTGCGAAGACGACGTCGCATGGCTTGATCGGCCCTGGTCTACAACCTCACGATCAATCGCGCGAATTTCATGGGGTGGTCCGAGGTCTGATGTCGTAGACGAGCAGCGTGTCCTGATTGCGCACGTACAAGCGACCATCACTGACCACCGGGTGCGCCCAGCTGGGGAGCCCCTTGTCGGGAATGCTGAAGCGGCCTTTCTCGCGATAACCCGAAGGCGCCGCCTCAGCGAGTCCCACCTCGTTGGTCTCACTCTGAATGTACAGGTGGCCGTCCGCGAACGTGACAGAACCTTTGCCCACGCTGCGATCGCGCCACTTGACGCTGCCCGTTCCGAACTCGAGGCAGGTCAGGATGGCGTCGTTGAACCCGTAGAGGTAACCGTCCACCAGGACGACACCGCCGTGGTGGTTCTTCATGTTCTGCGTGAAGTAGACCTCTTTCGCGGCGACGTCGCCATTCTGCGCGCTCAGATCGAGCAGCCCGCCACCGGTACCGTACGCCGACGTGAAGAACACCTTGTTGTCGGAGAAGACCGGCGTCGCGATGTTCGCGGTTCTGTTCGCGGCCTTCGGATATCGGAACATCAGCTTGCCGTCAGACGCTCGGACGCCAACGCCTGCGGACGCCGTGAAGGTCATATAGGTACGTACGCCTTGCACGTCCGCGGCGATGATGGACGAATATCCAGCCGTATCGCTGAGGTCCTTGGAGGTCCAGACAGTTTTCCCCGTCATCTTGTCCAGCTTGACCATGCCCGCGCCATGCCCGCCTGGAGAAACAACGACATGCGGGCCGTCGACCAGCGGGGACTCGCTGATCAGCCACTGGAGCTGCGAGCCACCGAAGTCGTGGAGGATGTTGCGCTGCCACATTGCGGTGCCGTCGGTCTTGAGGCACGCCAGATCGCCGTTCTCGGTGAGCACGTAAAGACGATCGCCGTCGACCGTAGGCGTGCCGCGCGGCCCCGGTCCCCGGTCGTTCGTCTGAGGCGGGCCCAGCGCCTTCGACCAGACTTCCTTTCCGTCCGCACGATTGAGTGCGATGACCACGCTGCTGCGGCCGCGCACCCCCTGCACGAAGATCCGGTCGCCCGCGACCGCCATCGACCCGTAACCGGCGCCAAGTCCGTTCGCCGTCCAGACGACCGGCGGGCCGCTCGCGGGCCACTCTTTCAGTAGGCCAGTCTCCTTCGAGATGCGCGTCCGATCGGGACCCTGCCACTGCGGCCAGTCAGCAGCGGCATGGAGAACGGCCGCGCCGAGGAACACCGTTACGACGAAAGTCAGGGTTCTCTTCATCTCTATGTCCTCAGCGCGCCAACGTCTTCTGGGCGAGCGTTCGAATGTAGTTGATGATGCTCCAGATCTCGTTGTCCGAAAGGCGTCCGTCAAACCCCGCCATCATCGTTGGTGGGGCGCCTCGCTTGATGACGGTGAAAACCTCGCCATCGGTCGAGCCGTGATCCCACTGGTCATCGGTGAGGTCAGGCGGCTGCTTTCCGCGTTGCTCCTCGATGATGGAGATGACGACGCCGGCTTTCACTGCTCCCTGAGCCATGTTGCCGTGGCACGGGGCGCAATTGGTGTCGTACGCTTTCTTTCCGGCTGCGATCGACTCGGGCGTCGGCGCCACAGGATTTCTGAGACTCAAGGCTGGCTGAGTGGGGGTGTCCTGACTGGCAGGCGCGGTGCGGGCAGACACTTCGGGCGCGGGAGATGTCGTCGAAACCTTGACGCCGACGATCTTCCTGATCATCCCGTCGCTCTTCGAGAGAATGTACGGCTCGCCCTCGCTGTCGACCGCGAAGCGTATGTCCACGCGGCCACGACCTGAAACCGCGCCGGCCCCCGGCAGTGCGTCGCCCTTGCCGCCGCGTGCGCGGTAGGTCTCTTCCACCAGCCGGCGCATGCCCGCGTCCATCTCGTGAATCGCTGCCATGGTCGCTGGATTGCCATCGTCAGCCGCGAGCACATCGGCAAGATTCGCATACCAAATCCGGCCGGTCGTGATGTCGCCGAACACGAGCTTCCCTCTCAGCTCCGGGATCCTGCTGCCGCGGTAGACGAATCCGCCGGCGATGGCATCTCCGCCGGCCGCCGCTGTGTGTGGATATTCAATTACCGCGTAGGTCGGCTTGACAGTGCCGTGAGTCACAGTGTCGGAGATCTGAATCGGAATCGTGTCGTCCTCCGGCACGGCGCTGATCCCGTTCGTCGAAGACATCATCTGGGAGCCTTCGCGCAACGGATAGCCGTAGTTGACGCCCTTGCGGATGATGTCGACCGTCTCCCACGTGACGAGGCCGATGCTGAACGCGAACAGACGCGGCGCGGTCGGCCCTTCGACGGAACTCAGGGCAGGCTGCGCGGGGTCCACGTCCCAGACCAGCCGATGCGGATTGCGCAGCCCGTACGCCCAGATCTCCTTGCGCGCGCCCGCGACTGTAGTAAACGGGTTGTCGTTGGGGATCCGGTACCGTCCGTTCTGGCTGACCGTGCTCGTCGCCGTGTGCTCACGCAGGTCGGGCACGATGCGCAGGATCTTGCCGACGAGCGTGTCGAGCCGCTGCGGGTTCAGTCGCCGGCTATCCTTCTGCTCCCCCGAACCAGCGTCGCCAGCCCCGATATACATGACGCGCCAGTCAGGATCGCCGGGGCGTGCGACTGGATTGAAGGTCATCTCGCCCAGCGGGTGGATGGGAGTCGGGTGCTGCACACGCATCAGCTCTCGCGCCGTGCCCTCGAATGTCGCGTTCGCGGGATTCCGGTCTTTCCACTCGATCAAGACGACGACGCGTTCGGTCTGCCCCTCCACTGTGGGCGTGGGGATCAAGGGTGTTGTCGTGTACCTCGACAGATCGAGGCCGGGAACCACGCCAGCCCGCGGCGCCTCTGGCGCGGCGACGACCGGATCCTCCATGTGCATCGTGTAGAACACGCCGTTGTGCGCGTAGTCCGGGTCGAAGAGGAAGTTGATGAGACCGGTGGCGAAATTGCGCTCGAAGGTAAACTTCTGGAACAGGCCGGGCCGTCCGGACAAGCCGTTGAAATCGAGGTAAGTCGTGAACGTCTTCGTCTGCTTGTCGAGGATGTAAAGCGGGCCGTTGAGATCGTTCACGAAGAAGCGACGGCCGCCGGGCTCTTCTCGCATGAAGTTCACTCTGGCGAGCTCTGCCCTTGTGTTCTGCCCATCGAGTTCGCCGGTGATTGGCATCTGTACGTAGTCTTCCAGTTCGAGCGCCAGCCGCGGCGGCGGCTGCACGGCAAAGGAGTGGGAGACCGCAAGGGCCAAGGCTGGAATCAGGATCTTTGTTCCCGGATTCACTGAAATAACTCCTTCGGAATATAGTACGTTTTCCCTTTCCCTTTCCCTTTTCCCTTGTTCTCCCGTTACACCCTGGCTGCCTGGAGGGCGGCGAGCACGCGGCCGTCCCTGAAGGGCACCCGTCGCAGCCGCACGCCAGTAGCGTCGAAGATGGCGTTGGCGACGGCGGCCATGAGCGGCTTGCAGGCGGTCTCGCCCGCCCCGTAAGGAGGCAGGTCGGGACGATGCGGATCGGGATCGCCGTTGACGAGCACGACGTCGATGCGCTCGGGCGTGTCGGCGTGCGTGAGCGTCGGATACGTGAGCCAGTCCACGCTCGTCACCTTCTCGCCGTCGAAACTCACCTCTTCGTGAAGCGCGCGGCTCAGCGAGTGCAGCATGCCGCATTCAGCCGATCCTTTGACGCCAGCCGGATTGACGACGAGTCCGCAATCGTACGCGCACACCAGCCGCTTGACCCAGACGTGGCCGGTTCGCCGATTCACCTCGACCTCGGCGATTTCGGCGACGACGGTCTGACTCCGGAACGTGTAGGCGATGCCGCGGCCGGTGAGAATCTCGCCGCGGCCAATCGGCCTTGGCGAAACGCGGGCGTCCCACCCGTACGCGTCAGCCGCGGCCTTGAGCACCGCGATCGATCGCGCCCGTTTGAATCCGCTGTCATCGGTGGTGCTCGCCGTGAGGAGCTTCACCCGGAACGCGATGGGATCGACGCTCGCAGCGGCCGCCAGCTCGTCGATAAACGATTCGGACGCGAAGGTCGCCTGCGGACCGTTCGGGTCACGCAAGTTCCCGACCCGCACCGGGGTCTCCCACACAAGCGGCAGACCCACGACGTGGGTGACCATCCGGCGGTTGGGGATGACGTACATTTCAGACGGCGTCGAGGCGCTGCCGCGGTTGGGCGTCTGGCGTCGCTGACCGGTGAGTTGGGCGATGAGGACAGTGTCGTGCTCGTTGTAGCCAAGGTGGTTGTGATCGGCTGCGCGAGCTTCATAATCGTAGGCGATAAGATTCCCCTGAGCGTCGAGGCCGCCGCGCATGGCGACGGCGAAGGCGGGCGCCTTCGTGTCCCATCCCGTCTCCTCGTTGCGCATCCATTGCAGTCGCACAGGGCGTCCGATCTCCTTCGCCAGAAACGCCGCCTCAAATCCCGCATCGTCGGCGGCGGTGCGCCCGTAGGACTGCGACCCGTCCATCCAAATGACGCGGACACGATCGCGCGGCATCTTGAGGAACTCAGCCACGCCGTCCCGCAGTCCGTACGACTTCATGTCGTTCGAATAGATCGTCATCTGATCGTTCGACGGGTCAGCGAGCGCGTGCGCGGGCCCGAGCGATGAGTGCCCCTGAAAAGGCACCTCGTATTGGGCTTCGATCACCCTTGCCGCGCTCTGCAACGCCGCGTCCGGCGTGCCGACGACGGCCGGCGGCGAGCTTGCGGTTGGCGTGGCGCTGCGGATGTAGTCGAACAGTTTCTCGGACGTAGGGAAGGACGCGGTGGCGGGGCGCTGCCAGGTGGCCTTGAGCTGCGCGACCGCTCGAATGGCCTGCTCTTCACGCTCGAAGACGACCGCCAGGTAGTTTCCGCGCCGTACGACGCGGACGAAGCCGGGCAGGTCGCGGACCGAGGACTCGTCCACGCCCGTGAGCGTAGCCCCAGCGAACGGCGGCTTCACGTTACGCGCGTGCACCATACCGGGCAGCTTGACGTCGACGGCCCATCGCAGCGAGCCGTCCACCTTTGACGGGATGTCGTAGCGCGGCAACGACTGTCCTGTCAGCTTGAGGTCCTGGACGTTCTTGACGCGGGCGACACCGGCCGTGTCGTTGACGTTGTTACCTGTGAGCGTGACGTTGAACCGTCGGCCGCCGATCAGTTGACCGTAGGTCACCTGCCGCGAGGGATCGGCTGTCACCGAGACGATGCCGTCGCGGACGGTGAGCGCGGCGACTGGAACACTCAAGCGCGCAGATGCGAGTTCGAGGAGGACCCGGCGCGCTTCGGCGGCGACCCTGCGCATCGGCCATCCGTCGGTCTGGAGCGCGTCCGACCCGCCCGAGCCTCCTTGATCGACCGTGATGTCGGTAGCGCCCATGACGCAGCTCGTCCGGTCGTAGGCCATGTCGAGCTCGTCCGACATGATCTGCCGGAACGCCGTGCCGGTGCCTTGCCCGAGGTCGGTCTTTCCTACGTAGTAGGTCGCGGTGTTGTCCTCGCGGATGACGATCCACGAATCGAGCTGACGGAAGTCGCGATCCGGATACGGGCCCGCGGCCTGCGGCGCCTGGAACGCTGCGGTGCCCGCCGCGCCGAAGCCGACGACAAGCAGCCCGGAGGCCTTGAGGAAGTCGCGTCGCGACGGGCCGTCGGATCGCTGGATGGCGTCCTCAATCTCTCCTGGGATGTTGGTGAAGACCGTCATGCGACCACCTCCCCTTCAGGCTCCGCTCCGCCGCCGGCAATAGTTCGCGCCGCGCGCTTGATGGCTGCCTGTACGCGGTAGTAGGTCATGCACCGGCACAGCACGCCGGCCATGCCCTCGCGGATCTCGGCGTCACTCGGCGACGGATTTCGCATCAGCAGAGCTTTCGCGGTCATGATCTGACCGTTCTGGCAGAATCCGCACTGCGGCACCTGCTCGTCGATCCAGGCTTGCTGAACGGGATCGAGCCGGCCATTCGTCGACAGCCCCTCCAGCGTGGTCACGTCCGCGCCTGCGGCGCTCGAGACCGGCATGAGGCACGACCGGACCGCCGCGCCCTTGATGATCACCGTGCAGGCGCCACACTGGGCGAGCCCGCAGCCGAACCGCGGCCCGCGCAGGTCGAGGTCGTTGCGGAAGGACGTACAGCAACGGCGTCTGGGGATCGACGTCGACGCTGTGCGTCTGGCCGTTCACGTTGAGTCTGATGATCGCCATCGGTTACGGCCTCCAATCCTGCAGTCTCCCCTGGCTGGTTGACTATCGATGAATATATCCGCGTCGTCCGCAGGTGGCTTGCCTATTCGTAGAAGATCTTGCCTCCTCCTGCGGCCTCGTAGAGTCCGCCAAGGAATTTGGAGTTTTAGGCAAACGCAGATCCGTCGCCTGGACGCGCAGCGCTGAATCGATTGAACGAAATCATTTCTCGGCAAGCGCGGCATTACTGCGGACACAGCACTTCGGCTCGCACGGCTGTTGAAAACATCGCCGCAGCTCTGAGTGCGACTTCACGCCGATTGGGATCTGCATCGAGCCCTGCGGCGCGAACGCAAGACGTTGTGATGGCTTGTGATGTACAATTCACAGGAGCCACGATAGCGTCCGGCTATAACCGCAGGAGATTCGAGCATGACGTTGTCCCGTCGAGAGATCCTGAATAGCGCCGCCGCTGCGTTCGGTGCGGCATTGGTGTCGTCGACCGCAGCCGAGGCTCAGGCTCCGCGACCCCCAGCCCCACGCACGCGACCCGCCAACGAGCCGTTTAGCTACTGCCTGAACACCAGCACCATCCGCGGCAACAACCTCGACATCGTCGCCGTCGTCAACGCCGCGTCGAAAGCCGGCTTCCACGCGATTGAGCCGTGGATCATGGAGATCGACCGCTACACGTCCGGTGGCGGCACGCTCAAGGACCTCGGCAAACGGATCGCCGACGCTGGACTGACCGTCGAGGACGCGATCGCCTTCAACTCGTTACTCGATGACGACGATGCGCGGCGCGCGGCAGCGATGGAGAAACTGAAGGTAGACATGGACAAGGTGGCGCAGATCGGCGGCAAGCGAATCGCGGCCCCGCCGGGCAACAGCCGCGGCGCCGTCAGCCTCGACAACGCCGCCAAGTACTATCGCGAGGCGCTCGAAATGGGTGAGAAGATGGGCGTGCAGCCGCTGCTCGAACTCTGGGGTACGCACCCCGTGCTCGGGCCGTTGTCGCACGGCATCTACGTGACCGTCGCCGCCGGACGCGATGACGCCAGCCTGCTGCTCGACGTCTTTCATCTTTACAAGAGCGGAACTCCGTTCACGTCCCTGAAGCAGATCAACGGCGCGTCGCTGCATGTCATGCACCTGAACGATTACCCGCAGGCGGCCGACCCTGCCACGCTCAATGACAGCAACCGGATCTATCCGGGCGACGGCGTTGCGCCACTGCCCCAGATTCTTCGCGATCTGCGGGACAACGGCTTCCGTGGCTACCTCTCGCTCGAATTGTTCAATCGCGACTACTGGACCCGCAGCGCCGACGAGAACCTGAAAACTGCGATGGAGAAGATCCGCGCCACGGTGCGCTCTGCGATGGCGTAGTGCGCGCGTGCAACATCTCTAGAAGCGGTTCAAAACTGTAGCGCAGCCCTTCACGGCTGCCGGGGTGGCAGGGCTAAAACCCTGCGCTACAAGCGGGAGGTTTTGAAAACGCTTCAAGCCTTCAGTAGCGAGGCACGGACGGATCGACCAGCAGGGACCACGCGTCGATGCCGCCCTGCAGATTCGACAGGTTCCGGAATCCCTGCTGTCGAAAGTACTCCGCGGCGCCCTGACTGCGGATGCCGTGGTGACACTGAAAGACAATCGGCGTGTCGCGATCGAGCTGGATCAGCGCGTCGTGATACTCGCGGTCGAGCAGGCGGGACCCATCGATTGTGGCGAGGCCGCGCTCGTGTTCCGTGCGCACGTCCGCGAACTCGAAGTGCGCGCCGCTGTCAATCATCGCCTTCAGCTCGGGCGCCGACATCTGACGGATCGGCGTCGGGTCGTTCGATGTGATCGTCATCGGTCGCGCGCCATACGCGTCAGGCCGTCCAGCGCAAGCCGGCGCAACAGGCGACCCGCGGCGGCAGCCAGGTCGCCAGGCAGCTCCGCCGACACCGGCTCGCTGGCTTGGACCACGTGGCTATGGACGACGCGGTCCGCCCCCGTGAGCTGGAATTCAACTGCGCCGACGAGCCGCGTTCCGCCTGCAGACTCGAGGTGCCAGACCAGCAGCGTTGCGGCAAGTGTTGGCGCGCTGGCCGCGTCGACCAGGCGGAGTCCTGGACTCGACGCCAATTCGAGGCGAAGTGCCGTGTCCAGATACCGGTCGGGCGCAGACGACCATAGCCACGTAGAGTCTTCGGTCAGCTCACCGGACGGCTGCTGGTGAAGCAGCCGTCGGCCGATGTGCCCGCGCGCTTGCGTGTCGAGCAGCCGGATGGGGGCGGCGTTGGCGGCGCTCGTCTCCCGTTGCGCTGACTCGGGCAGCTGCGGCTCGAGAAGTTGTGGCTCGATCATGCGGCTCGGTATCGTGTCGGGCCGCTTGAGTTGGCATGCAACCGCCGTCAGGCCGACGAGGAGGCACAGGCATGTACGCGTCAAACGCATCATCGTTTCACCGCCGCGGGGCGGGGACCGTAGACCACTGACTCGGGCTGCTCCTGAAGTTGTCGCGCGAGGGCGCGGAGCTGTTCGAGCGAATCCCGAATGGCCGGCAACGAGCGCCGTAGATCGTCAGCCGCGAGCGTGGTCTGGTCCGCCGCGGCGCGTGCGGATTGATTCGTGGCTGGAAGATCCGCCGCTTTGATTGCGGCGCGCGCCTCGTCGACGAACGTCGTCAGCGTCCCGCGGGTGCCGACGACCCCTTCCATCTCGGACGCGATCCGTTCGATCTGCGCGCCTGACGTCGCGAAGAACTTCCGCGAATCAGCGCTCAGCGCCGGCAGGTTGCTCTCCTGGATGATGCGCTCCACGTTGGTGAAGAACCGGTCGCTCCGGTCGAGGCTGCCGGGAATCCTGGAGACGATCTCCCCGAGTACCTGCAGCGTGGCTTCCGCGCGTTCCAGGACCTCCGGCAGCCGATCCCGCATCGTCGACAGCGTCGTGGGCATCGACGGAATATACGCGCGGTCAGGTGTGAACCCGAGCGCCATCGGCGCCGGGGGATTCGCTGGCGCATCGAGCAGCAGGTACGCCTCTCCGGTTACCGGATTGCCGATGACCTGGGCGCGAAGATTCGGGAACGTGCCCAGAACATCGGCTGTTTGTCGGATCTTCACGACGTTCGCGCCAATGTCCTTAAGTCGGTCGAGGAATATCTGGAAATCGATCTCGATCGTGCCACCGCGTGTGTCCACGCGCACGTCGGTGACGCGGCCGATCGACACACCCCTGTAGCGGACCGGGCTTGCCACGTCGAGGCCGCTGACGTTCTCGGTGGTGTAGGTGACCAGCTCGATCGCGGTACGGCTTCTCAGCCGTTGAATGAAGAGCAGCGACGATGCGAGGACGACGACGAGGGCCACTACGAGGAAGAGTCCAAGTCGGGCGTAGCTTCTTTCCACGGCCATTGGTCACACTCGCTCACTCGCGGACACGCTCGGCGATGACCGCGTGAAGAAGTTGTGCACGAACGGGATGTCCGATTCGTCGCGCAGCCTGCGCGGGTCGCCCTGCGCCACGATCCCTTTTGCGGTCTTGTCCAGAACGATGCAGGTGTTGGCCACGAGGAAAATGCTCGGAAGCTCGTGGGTCACGATGACCACCGTGATGCCAAACTCGTGACTGAGCGTGATGATGAGCTGGTCGAGCTCGACCGCCGTGATCGGGTCGAGCCCGGCAGACGGTTCGTCGAAAAACAGGAGATCTGGCTCCAGCATCAGCGCGCGGGCAATGCCAGCGCGCTTCTTCATGCCGCCCGAGATCTCGCCTGGCAGGTGCTCGGCGAACGGACCAAGCCCGACAAGATCGAGCTTGGCCTGGCAGAGGCGTCGCACGGTTTCACCGCGTATCGGGGTCCAGGCGGTCAGCGGCAGAGCGAGGTTCTCCGCGAGCGTCAGCGAGCTGAAGAGTGCGCCTGACTGAAAGAGCACGCCGAAGGGCGGCACGCCATGGTACGCATGCGGCTCGCCCACCCGGTCGATATCGATGCGTCCGGCTTGAGGCCGCTCGAGGCCGATCAGGTATCGCAGCAAGGTGCTCTTGCCGCTTCCCGATCCGCCCAGGATCGCCAGCGTCGTACCGCGTTCGACCTCGAAGCTCACGTGCTCCAGGAGCACATGTGTTCCCCACCCGATTCGCAGATCGTCGACGATGATGTGCGGCCTCGATCGCGGCATGTTCAGATGCCCATGAGTTCGTAGAAGAACGTGAACAGGGCGTTGACCACGATCACGCCGAGGATCGACCGCACGACAGCGCTCGTGGTCCGGGTGCCGACAGCGGCGGCACCACCTTGTGCGGCCAGCCCTTGCCCGCACGCGATCAGCCCGATCGCGAGCGCGAGAAATGGCGTCTTGACGAGGCCTCCCAGCAAGTGAGTGGCGGTGATCGCGTCGATGGTCGCCAGGACATACGCGCGCGGTGGCACGTCCGTGCTGGCGGTCGCCGCCAGGAAGCCGCCGAGGAGAGCCAGCACGTTGCCGACCCAGGTCAGGAGCGGCACGACGGCCACGAGCGCTACGCAGCGGGGCACGACCAGCCATCGCACCGGGTCGAACCCCATCGCTCGCAAGGCGTCGATTTCTTCCGACACTTTCATCGTCGCCAGTTCCGACGCGAGACCAGCACCCGATCGGCCGGCGACCACGATGGCGGTGACGAGCGGTCCAAGCTCTCGGAACTGTGTGACGACGACCAGCTCGGGAACGTAGGCGACCGCGCCGAAGCGGGCCAGCTGCGAGACGCCGAGCAACCCGATGATGACACCCACCAGGAGGTTGGCAGCGCTCGTGACCACCAGACCATCTGCCCCGATCTCCTGGAGCAGCCTCGGAAGCGAGCGCCAATCGACCGAGCCCGGTGTCACCATCGCCTTCGGCACCGCAACTGCGCAGCGACCCGCGAAGTCCAGCGCGCCCGTCACGACGACCGGCAGCGCGGCGGCGGCCGCGCCGATTCGGGTCAGGCTGCTTCGCCTGCGCGGCGGGAGCGGGGGATCCCCCCGCCGCGCGCGATAGAGGGCGATCAGACGCGCAGCCTCGGAATTACCGTTTTCCACCACGGTGGTGCGCCCCCCACCCGCGTCCAGCCGATCGAGGAATGCCGCAAGCAAGACGGCGCCAGCGCCGTCGATCCGATCGAGATGTCCCAGGTCGACATCGATCGAGCGGCACCCCTCCAGGCCCGGCGGTGCGTGCTCCACGACCTGCGCCACCGCCGCCGCATGGGCCAGGTCGAAGGGACCGCTCGGCACCAGACGTCCGCGGTCTCCTTCACGATCGACTCGTACGGCGACGCTCACGACACGGTTCCTCTCTCCCCCGATCGGCGCATTGCACGGCGGTGGGCCCAACCTTCCGTCTTTCCAGATCTTATGCTTGGCCACGTGGCTCGAACGCACCGTCGCGGTCTAGATTCTCCCAAACACTCTCGCAATCGATCCGCAGCCGCCCCTCCGCCATCCCGAAGAGTAACTGACGCGATCAGCCGATCGGGCCGACCAGGAACTGCTCGATCTTCCCATCAGTCGTGACGAAGGTTGAGATCGAGACCTTCGTGCCATTCGCGAACTCCGCTTCGAACGCCCGGTATGTCATCCCGCCGCGCAGCGACGTGGCCGTCTGCCGGAGGCTCTTGATCGCGCCAAGGGGTCCCAGGCTCGTGGCAAAGTCCTGAATCGTTGTCTCGTTGAAATAAAAATTGCCGTTAGGCGTGAAGAGTGTGCGATCGATCCGGCCTTGCTGCAGACCGGCGAGGATGGCATTCGCCTGGGCCTCCGCCTTCGCAGCCTCTGCGGCGGGGCCGGTGGGCGATGGCGGGGGCGACAGCAGCAGCGTCGTGATGGCCCGGCCGATCGCGCCGGCGGCGGGACTGGCTTCCTGGTTGGTCAGCACCGCCACGGCGATCTTGTCGTCGGGAAACACGGTGTTCGAGGCGACGAACCCGCCCACCTCGCCGCCGTGCGACACGACCCGATGGCCGTCGCGCATCGAGAGGCTGACGCCGAGGCCGTAGCGCGCGCCCTGACCGTTCTTCAGCTGCATCTCGGTTTCCATCGATGTGTACGACGCCGGCTGGAGCACCGTCCGATTCATCAGGCTGATGTCCCACGTGAGCAGGTCGCCGACCGGCATCGCCATCTCGCCATCGGCGAAGTACCAGCCCGGCGCCTCGAGCAGGGCCGGCCGCAGTGGTCCGAGCGCGTTGCGGAAGTACCCGGTCGGTTCGAGCTGGTCGTGCTGCGTGTCGAGATCGATCGTCTTCGTCATGCCGAGCGGCACGAGCACACGCTTCGAGAGGAAAGACCAGAACGGTTCGCCGCTCACTTTCTCGACGATGAGCCCGACGATGTTGAAGTTCGTGTTGCTGTATTGGTACTGCGTGCCTGGATCGAAGTCGAGCGGCTTGGTTGCCCACTCATGGATGATGGCCTGTGCCGACGTCGGTTTGGTCCAGGCGGGAATGGTGTAGTCCTGTGGCGCGTAGTCCTGATAGCCCGACGTGTGCGTCAGGAGGTTGCGCAGCGTGACCTCATTCGCGCGGGTGAGTTCCGGAAAATATTTGCCGACCGGATCGTCCAGCGTCAACTTGCCCGCTTCGGCGAGGAGCAGGATGCACGCGGCCGTGAACTGCTTGCTGATCGATCCGATCGCATACCGCATGTCGGGCGATGCCGCGAGCGGCGGCGACAGCCGCGCCTGGCCGAACGCCGCGACGTAGACAATCCGGCCGTTCTGAACGACGCCAACCGAGGCGCCGGGGACGCCGGTCCTGTCGATCGTCTGCTTCACAGCCTCCTCGACCTTGCTGGCCAGGTCCGGCGCGAGCGTGTTCGTCGCTTGCGCGCGCCCGATCGCCAGGCTGAGCACGACGGCCACGATCACGAGGGGCCATCGCCGGTCAGTCATCACAACACCTCCCGACGCCGGTCTAATGCGACCTGGCGTCATTCTACAATCTCTCGGAAGTTCACAGCGGCGTGCCCGGACGGTATAATCTCGGCGTCTCCACTGATGCCCCTGCAGCCCGGTACTCGCCTCGGCCCGTACGAGATTCTCTCGCTCGTCGGTGTCGGCGGGATGGGAGAGGTGTACAAGTCCCGGGACACGCGGCTGGATCGCACCGTCGCGGTCAAGATTCTTCCAAACACCCTTGCCGTCGATCCGCAGTTCCGCGAACGCTTCGATCGCGAGGCCCGCACGATTTCGCAGCTCGATCACCCTCATATCTGCGCCCTGCACGACGTCGGCGAGCAACAGGGCATCGCGTTCCTCGTCATGCAGTATCTCGAAGGCGAGACGCTGGCCGACCGTCTGACGAAGGGCGCGCTCCCGATCGACCAGGCGATCAAAACGGCGATCGAGATTGCGTCGGCGCTCGACCGAGCACACCGCGCCGGGATCGTCCACCGGGATCTCAAGCCCGGCAACATCATGCTTACCAAGGCCGGCGCGAAGCTGCTGGACTTCGGACTAGCGAAGACCGAGTCGGGTGTCGCCGCCGCCGGCGTGTCGCTGCTGACGGCGACATCGCCGAGCCTCACGGCGCAGGGAACGATTCTCGGGACCTTTCAATACATGGCGCCCGAGCAGATCGAAGGCCAGGAGGCGGATGCCCGCACGGACATCTTTGCGTTCGGTGTCGTGCTCTATGAGATGGTCACGGGGCAGAAGGCGTTCACGGGCAAGACGCACGCGAGCCTGATCTCGTCGATTCTCAAGGACGCCCCGCGGCCGATCGCCGAGCTTCAGCCGCTGACTCCTCCGCTGCTGGACCACATCGTCTCCCGCTGCCTCGCGAAGGATCGCGACGACCGGTGGCAAAGCGCAAGCGACCTGACCCGCGAGTTGCGGTGGATCAGCGAGAGCGGCGTATCGGCCCGCATGTCCGCATCAGCGGTCACACGCGGCGCACCCCTCGGCCGTATCATCCTCGGCGGCGGAATGGCGCTCGCGGGTCTCGTCGCGGGGATCGCCGCGACGATGTTCGTGGGGAGGGTTAGAGGCCTCCCGTCTGGCGAACGGCCTGGCGTCGCCCGCGCGCTCGTGAGCATCGCCCCGGCCGAACACCTGCAGGCCCTGCCCACCGATCGGACGACCACCGAGGGACGTCCGGGCCGAACGACGATGGCCTGGTCGCCTGACGGACGGTCGATGGTGTTCAGCGCCGTCCAGGGCGATCGGCAGCAGTTGTATCTCCGAGCTCTCGATCAGCTGGCGGCGACGCCAATGACCGACACCGATGGTGCGTCCGGACCCTTCTTCTCATCCGACGGCCACTGGGTGGGATTCTGGAGCGCCGGCGCGCTGAAGAAGGTCTCCATTGGCGGCGGAGGCCCAGCGACGACGATCTGCGAAACGCCCAGCGTATTCGGCGCGAGCTGGGGATCGGACGATACGATCGTCTTTGCGCGCGGGGGACAGGGATTGTGGCGCGTGCCCGCTGCCGGAGGGACGCCACAGAACTTCGCGAAGCCGGACACGAAGGCCGGAGAGCTGAAGTACCTGCTGCCGCAGATCCTTCCGGGCGGTCAAACCGTTCTCTTCACCGTGACCCACACCCCGCTTCCGACATGGGACGACACCGAACTCGTCGTCCAGTCGCTTACGACCGGCAAGCGTACGGTGGTGATCAATGGAGGAGAGGATGGGCGGTACCTCCGATCGGGCCATCTCGTGTATCTCCGCCGCGGCACGTTGATGGCTGTGCCCTTCGATCTCGAGCAGCTGACCGTGACAGGCGGTGCGGTGGCGTTGATCGCCGACGTGATGCAGGCGGGGAACACACCGTCGGAGGTGTCCGAGAGTGGGGCCGGGCAGTTTGCGGTCTCGGAAACGGGATCGCTGCTCTATGTCCCGGGTGGTCTCTTTCCAGACCCGGAGCGATCTCTTGTGTGGGTGGATCGGACCGGCGCCGTACAACCGCTGCCGCTACCCGCCCGCGCCTGGCTCTCGCCGCGACTCTCGCCGGATGGCCATCGCCTCACAGCGTGGACGCAGGGCGACCGCAACGTCTGGGTGTACGACCAGACGCGCGGGACGTTGTCCCGCCTGACATCCGAAGCGAGAAATGCACGCGCCATCTGGACGTCTGACGGCGCACGCATCACCTACGGATCCGCCACCGGAGGAAACGAGAACATCTTCTGGAGGCCGGCCGACGGCACCGGACAACCCGAGCGGCTCGCCACGAGCGATTTTCTGCAGTATGCCGCAACGTGGTCGCCCGACGGCCAGGTGCTGGCGTTCGTCGAAAGCCGTCCCGATACCGGGCATGACATCTGGCGGCTTCCGATCCGAGGCGACCGGCGGCCCGAGATCATCGTCCAGACGCGTTTCAACGAGGCCTATCCTGACTTCTCGCCGGACGGTCACTGGCTGGCGTACGCGTCCGACGAATCGGGTCGCAGCGAGGTGTACGTGCAGCCCTATCCCGGCCCCGGCGCCCGACAGCAGGTGTCCACGGAGGGGGGCACGGGACCGGCGTGGTCGCGCGATGGACGGGAGCTTTTCTACACGACGACACAAACGGCCGGTGGACAGGCGGTATTCACGAAGATGATGGCCGTTCCGATCGGACTCCGCCCGACGTTCACGGCCGGCGTGCCGCGTCTGCTCTTCCAGGGCAAGTACGGCGCCTCTGCGGGCATCCGCAGCTACGACGTCGCGGCCGACGGACGGCGCTTTCTGATGGTCCAGCAGAAAGAACGTCTTCCAGTCAGCGCCGCGGAGATGATCCTCGTGCTGCACTGGTTCGACGAGCTGAACGCGCGCGTCCCGGCGAAGTAAGACCGGCCGGGGGTCGGCAGCCGACCTGGCGCCGCCGAGGGAGAACGCGTCAGGCCATCGATCGAACTGGCCGACTTGCTCCAACGAAAGGCGCTGTTACGGCGAGAGCTCCGTAGACCTCCAGACAGCTTACGTTGCAGTCCCGCCCCGCCTCACGGCTCACACAGGCTTGGTGTCGCCGGCCGCCACCAGAATCTGCGACGGGACCACGGCGGATGGCTGCAATCCCTGAAAGAAGGAAAACCACGTGTGTCCGACTGCGTGAGTCTTCAGGAGGTTGAGCAATGGCTCCGAGACCTCTCCGTACACGGTCATGAAGTGATTGTCGGCGTACTCCTTGAACAACCTGGTTCGGGCTTCGAGGATGTTGCGGTTGTGCTCGATCAGTCCTTCCGGACCCGTATAGGCCTCACGAACCTCGCATTCAGTCCCATCGAGGCTGAGGAACCAGTCGTAGCGCAGCGTATGCGTGTCCTTCTCTTTCGTGATACGGATGCACTCAGCGGCCTGCCTCTTGAACCCCTCCAACTGTCCCGGGCGAACGGTCATGTGTGCGCCGAGCTCGAGAATTGCCATTGGTCCTCCTCTGGGTTGCGATCCAACGGCAACATGGGATTGCCGGGATCACGTCACTGTTGTCCCTCGGGGTCGCGGAAATCCGGCAGGCGGTGCCGGACCGTCGCCGGATCAGGCAGCGTCGGCGCATGTTTTTGGGAGTTGTGCGCGACGCGGCAGCGACGTGTTGCATATGGCGCGCCTGATTACTTCAGTGGTGCGATCGCGAGCGCCGCGGTCAACAAGGTGTGCCAACCCGACGTGTCCGTCTTGAGCGATCGCCTTGCGATTTGCGCGCTTCGGTGGCGATGTTATGCTGCCGTGTAGGCGTCGGAGATGATCATGTTCAAACTGATCGGGTGTTTCGCCGCCGCGCTGCCCCTCGCGTTTGCCGGGATCAGCCAGCCAGTTCAATCGCCACTCGCGGCGCTGTTTGCACAAGTCGGCATCACGGCCCAGCAGCGCACCGCCATCGACGGTGGCCGCGCCGTCGCGAAGGTGCTGTCGTGGGGCAAGCCGTCCGAGGTGTTTGTGTTCGGAGCCGTGCACATCGACGGTTCACCGGCCACGTACCTGAAGATTGCCCGCGACGTCTCACGACTTGCGAAATCTCCCGCGTATCTCGCGATCGGAGAGCTCCCTGCCGTCGCCTCGAGCGCGGACCTCAGCGGGATGTCGCTGGATCCGGACGACATCAAGGCGCTGAAAGCATGTCGGGAAGGCGCGTGTGATGTCCAGCTGCCGACATCATCGATCCAGGCCTTTCACGACGCCGTGAACTGGGCGCAACCGGATGCCGCAGGCCAGGTGAACGGCCTCGCGCGCGGGATGGTGCTCGACCTCGTTCGAGAGTATCGACGCGGCGGCAACGCGGCGTTGGGCGTCTATCGAGACAAGGACAACCCGGCACGGGTGGCGGAGCAGTTCGAGACCATGGTGAGTCGATCCGAGGTCTTGCCGGACGTCCTGCCAGAACTTCGCAAGTACCTGCTCAATTATCCGGATGTCGAACTCCCTGGAGCGGACGGCTTCTTCTACTGGGAGAAAGTCGACTTCGGCATGAAGCCGACGATTCGTGTGAATCACGCGGTCGTCTATCACGGCACTCAGCGCACCGACGGGATCTCGGCGGTCGCGGTCAAGCAGCTGTACGCGAGCCACTACTTCCACACGGCGCTCGATGTCTCGGTCTGCCTGACGGATACGGCGAATCCCCAGCGTCCCGGTTTCTATCTGCTCACGCTCAAGAGCTCTGAACAGGACGGCCTGACGGGCATGAAGGGATCGATGCTCCGTAAGGTCGTGGTGGACAAGACGCGGTCGTCGCTCGAAAGCGCGCTCACCTCTCTCAAACAAACAATCGAGCGGTCAGCATCGATCGAGCCCTGATATCGAACTTTCGAGTTCGCGGTCAGGCGACGGGTGAGGCAGGAACCAGATCGCGAACCGTTCGCGCCAGCTGATTCGGGTCGATCGGCTTGGCGAGATAGGCCGTGTACCCGGTGTTGAATGCTGCCTGGCGATCATCTGAGCGGGCGAAAGCGGTCACGGCGATGGCCGGAATCCGATTTCCGGCCGCCCGAATCCGGCGCATGAACTCGTAGCCGTCTACTCTCGGCATGGCGATGTCGGCAATGATCACTTGTACTTTCTGCGTGGCGAGCGCATGCGACGCGGAATCAGCCGAATCACTCCGAATGACGGTGGCGCCCTTCTGCTCGAGGACGATCGCCAGTATCTCCCGGGAATCTGGTTCATCATCGACCACGAGAACCGCAACGTCGTCGAGCCGCACCGGTGCAATCGCCGAAGCGCTCTCGGGAACGCCGCCCCATGCCGCCGGTGACCGGACAGGCAGCCGAATCGAAACCGTCGCGCCTCTCCCGTGCCCCTCGCTGAAGGCCTCGATGTCACCGCCGTGCTGTCGAACGAGATGACGGGCTATCGCCAGCCCCAGTCCGAGACCGCCGTGGGAGCGGGTCGTTCGGCTGTCGGCTTGCCGGAACCGGTCGAAGACGAAGGGCAGGAAATCGGGTGCAATGCCAACGCCGGAATCCTGAACCACGATGTTCACCGCACTGTTGTCCGCCTCGCATCGCAAAACGATCGAGCCGTTCTCGGGCGTGAACTTGACGGCATTCGACAGCACGTTGTTGAAGACCTGGTGCAAGCGCTTCGGATCAGCTTCGATGGGCGGCAGGTCGGGCGCGATCTGCTGACGGAGCTCGAGCCGTTTGGCATCCGCCGAAGGGCGGATCCCTGACACAACGGTCTCAAGGAGTTGCGACAACGACACCGGAGCACGTTCGATGTCGAGCTTCCCGGAGATGATGCGCGACACGTCCAGAATGTCTTCAATGAGCTGCGCCTGCAGTCTGGCGTTGCGGCCGATCACTTCGAGCGCTTGTGTCGCGCGCGCCGCCGGCAACTCGCCGCCCTGGAGCATGTGCACCCAACCGAGGATCGCATTCAGTGGAGTTCGGAGTTCGTGCGACAGCGTCGCCAGAAATTCGTCCCTCAGGCGACTGGACTCCTCGGCTGCCGCGAGCTTGGCGAGTTCCGCCTCCTTTCGGCGCGTGACCATCATGCAGACGCCGCTCATGCGGGCGGGGCGTCCACCGTCGTACTCCACGCGACCCTTCCCTTCGCACCACCGCACCGTTCCGTCCGGAGCCACGATTGGGTACTCGACATCGTGGGGGACGCCCTCGTTCAGGGCTTTCTGGATCGAGGCGAATACGCGCGAGCGATCGTCGGGATGAATCTCGCGCTCGTAACTGCCAAACGTCCCATCGAATGCGCCCTCGGGCAGCCCATGAATCCGCGCCAGGTTGTCGGACCATTGCACGTCGTTGGTCACGAGATCCCAATCCCACGTTCCCATCGACGCGGCGTCGAGCGCGAATCGGAGGTGTTCCTCGCGTCTGCGGGCCTGCTCCTCGGTTCTCGTCCGCTCGACGGCAAAGGCCACTTGCGCGGCGATGACGCTCGCCAGTTGCAAATCCTCGGCACTGGCCGGCGTCGGCACCGCGAAGTACAGCATGAACTTCCCGATCACCCGGTCCAGGCTCAACACCGGAATGAACGCCATCGCCGCAATGCTTTCGGCAGCAAACACTGACAAATACGCCGCGAGTGATGGATCGGCGGTCACGTCCGCGACCCAAATCGGCTGCGGATCAGGACTATCGGACTGCCAGGGCGTGTGCCCTTCGACGGCACGACAGTAGGCATCCGAGATTCCGCGGTACGCCTTGAAGCGCATCACGCCATCGGGATCGAACAACAAAATCGAAGCTCGTTCCACTCCGAGGCCGGAGCCCAGTGCATCGAGGGCGGCCGAACAGATCTCTTCCACGCTGCGGCTCTTACTGATGGCTTTCGTCAGGCTCAAGCACGTGGCGATGTGAGAAGGGATCATCAGCATGCGGGGGATGATACGGCAAAGGTCGCGCGTCCCAAGCTCTGCAGTTGCCAGAAAATCTCCAGAAAATCTTTAGTGATGTGGGTTTACGCCAGCTCAACCGAGGCGCGCCACAAAGTGCAGTACTTGACATATCCTCAGATCGACGTCACGACGTCATTCACCTCAACAGCGGCACGATACCTGCGTGAGCCGTTCCCGTCCCTACGCAGACACTGGCGGCGACAGCGTTTTTGGCGGAAAAATCGCACGACTGTCCCTAAACATCCCACGGAGCCGTGGGCCACCTCCAGCCGGTCGTGGCGGAGTGGCGAGGGCCGTGGGACTCGGCATCGGCTTGGAAACGCGATCCATGGAGCTCTCATTGATGACCAAGAATGTAATCGGAGCAATCTTCTTGAGCCTGGCGGTCGGCGCGCCCGCCGCTGCCCAGGGCACGTTTACGAAAGCGCAGGTCGGCGACCGCATTCGCAAGGTGGAAGACGGCGTGGATGAATTCCGAAAGTGGTCAGAGAACAGGGCCGACCGGGGAAAAGCGCAGGCAGAAGCTGCCCAGGATTCCGGTCGTACCCGTGATCGCAAGGCGACCGACTCGCAGAAAGCGGTCGCGAGCGAGAAGAAGGACGAATTGGACAATGCACTATCGGACTTGAATCATTCGACGAATCGGTTGCGTCGCAAATTCGATCCTACCGACAAATGGATGGAGACGCGGCCTCAGGTGGAAAAGGTCCTGGACGACGCGCGGCGTATCAACCAGGTCATGGTGCGCGGACATTACGGCACGCAGGCGGAGCGCTATTGGAGCGTGCTGCGCACGAACGTCAACGACCTGGCCCGTTGCTACAACCTGAAGCCGTTGGGAGTGTGAGGGGCGGTCTGCCATGGGTCAACGAACTCGTGAAGATGCATGGTGGGAGGTCGACGGTGAATGAAGACAGCGGCCCGACGCTGCCCCTCTCGATCGCCGCTGGGCGCGCACCCGCATCCGTCGGGGCGACCGCGCGCGTTGGGACGGCGGTTGGCAAACCGTACGTCGTTGAGGCGCTCGGTTGGGCGGCCGCACCGTTCGCGGCGGTCACATCGCTACCGGCTAGCGTCGTGGCCGCGGCCGTCGAGACGCAATTGCTGCGCTCGGAGATCCGATCCATCCATGCGGCGCACGACCAACAACTCGCGGAGTTGTTTCGCCACGCGCCGGTCGCCGTCGCCTTGCTGCGCGGCCCTGAGCACGTTTTCGATTTCGCCAACGACGAGTACCTGTCCGTGGTCGGCCGCGCCGACCTGGTCGGCAAGAGAATCGCCGACGCATTGCCCGAATTGGTCGAGCAGGGGCTCGTCGCGCTGCTCGACGACGTTTATGTGTCCGGCCAACCGTATACCGCCACCTCGGTGCCGTTGACGCGGAATCGCGGTGAACGTCGTACGACGGAGCAGACCTACTTCAACTTCGCTTACCAGCCGCTTCGGAAGGACGGGCGTGACGTCGAGGGCATTGCGGTCGTCGCGGTCGAAGTCACAGCACTCATCAACGCCCGCAACGAGGCAGATGCCGCCAACCGCGCCAAGGATCAGTTCCTCGCGGTCCTCGGACATGAGTTGCGAACCCCGCTCGCGGTGATCTCGGCCGCCGTGGGACTGCTCGAGCTCAAAGGACCGCCGGACCCTTACCTGCAGAAGCTCCGGAAAACCATCGGGCGGCAGGCTCAACACATGCAGCGGCTGATCGAGGATCTGCTCGACGTTGGGCGTATCATTTCGGGGAAGCTTCGACTGAACAGAGACCGTGTCGAGCTCGCGACCCTCGTGGAGCAGGCGGTCGAGGCTGCCTCACCGGGCATCGAGCGGCGCCGCCACACTCTCACGGTCGTTATGCCTGACACTCCCGTCTACGTCGACGCCGACGCGGCGCGGTTCACGCAGGTCCTGTGGAACCTGCTGAATAACGCGGCGAAATTCATGTTCGAGGGTGGCCGGATCGAGCTATCGGTCGAACAGGCAGGTGGAAAGGCCCTAGTACGCGTGCGCGATCATGGGATCGGCATTGCACCAGAGATGCTGGAGCGTGTGTTCGATCGGTTTTTTCAAGCGCCTCTCGACGACAAGACGAGCGAGGGCCTGGGCATTGGGCTGGCGGTGGCCAAGACGATCGTCGAACTCCACGGCGGAACCATTGAGGCCCGCAGTGACGGGGCCGGAATGGGGAGCGACTTTACCGTGGTCATTCCGGTCGCTCGGTGACGCTGTCGCGAGACGGAACGGTTTTGTGTCAATAACTGGCGACGTTGCGAAAGGAGTTGAGACATGGCGAGCTCAATGATGGACGATGTGCACCAGGCGACGACGTGGTCGATCGTGGTGAGCGTGCTGATGATCGCGACAGGTGTGCTGGCGGTGTGCGCGCCGCTGGTTGCCGGCGTCGCCGTCACAGGCATCGTCGCGTGGCTGCTGATCCTCAGCGGCGTGCTTCATCTCGTGTTCGCGTGGCGGGCAGGAAGGCCCGGCGCTGTCCTGTGGGAAATTCTGCTCGGGGTTGTCTACGGCGGCATCGGTCTCTACATCTTGTCGCGTCCCGTAGCGGGGCTCGCGTCGCTCACGCTGGTGATTGCCGCCTATCTCCTGATCGAAGGTGTACTGGAATTCGTGCTCTCGTTACAGCTGCGCCCGGCGCCAGGAAGCGGGTGGCTCATGGCTGACGGCATCGTCACGCTCGTGCTCGCGGTGATGATCTGGAGCACCTGGCCCTCGAGCGCGGTGTGGGTCGTCGGTACCCTTATCGGGATCAGCATGTTCTTCAGCGGCATCACGCGATTGATGCTCTCGATGGCCGTACGTCGAGCCACCGCGTAACCGTCGCGGGCGTCACCGCACTCCCGCTGACGGGGCGTCACGAGCCGCGGCGCCCTTTCCGGGATCGCAGCAAGGCCGCCCTCGCGCTTACGACAGGCTCGCGAGCGTCCCGAAACGCGGGAGGATTCGATGGCTCCGGAACCTGAGACTTACGCCGCGCGTTTACAGATCGACTACCCGGAACGGCTGGACCGCCTGACGACCTTCTTCCGGCTTATTTGGATCATTCCGATTGGGATTATTTTCTCCCTGCTCACAGCCTCTGGCGGCACACGCATCGTCACTGAGACCGGGGAGACCGTGCGCACTTCAGGGGGCGGGATCATGGGAGGTCTCGCGGTGGCGACGGCCTTGATGATTCTCTTCCGGCAGCGGTACCCGCGTTGGTGGTTCGACTTCGCGTGTGAGTTGGCGCGCTTTGGAGCGCGAGTCGGTGCCTACTTCCTGCTGCTAACGGATAAGTATCCCTCCACGGTCGACGAGCAGTCGGTACATCTGGAAATCGACTACCCAAACGTGGAACAGGACCTGAACCGTTGGCTGCCACTGGTGAAGTGGCTCCTGGCGATTCCGCACTTCATCGCCTTGGCGATGCTGGCGATCATCGCTGTCTTCGTCGTCGTGATCGCCTGGTTCGCGATTCTTCTGACCGGTCGCTACCCGAGAGGGTTGTTCGACTTCATGGTGGGTGTTGGCCGATGGGCACTCAGGGTGCAGGCCTATGCGATCCTGCTCGTCACGGACCGCTATCCACCATTCAGCACGAGCTGAGCCGTCGCCCGGGTGTTCCGGTGATGTCCATCAGCTCCGGAATTCGACGCGACCGCGGGGACAGTCGAGTGTGACTTTCATGCCGGCGCGCTGACCCGGCAAGATCGTCGCGGAAAATGCCAGGGTTCTAAAAAGCAACTGCAGACGTTCCGGCGCTGGGTGCGTGAGCTCCATGCTGACCAGGGCGCACCCCGACGGCGACGTGGTGCTTGGGTGAGGCGTGTCCTTGCTCCATTCAATAAAGAAGGGAGTGACGCCTAGCTGGTCGACGCTTGCGGACTGCCACGCGAGGACCGCGCCGTCCGGTGCCCGCCGCGATCCGGGTATTGGCCCTTGGACATCGAGCCCGGCGCTGCGCACTCTCTCGACGACACTGCCGATTGCTGGCGTGTGAAGTGCCCATCCAACCACAGTCAGCTCAGCATGCTTGACCGCCTCCTCGCGTGGAGCGGCGGGTTGCTCGGTCACGGCAGGAGCAAGGATTTCGAGGTAACGACCGCCTCCCAACGCGACCAGCGCGTTCTGTGTGCCTCGTCCTGGATGTTCGCCGCCTCGCTTCGGGGTGACCCCGGTGCGCAACTCGAACTCGCGGATGCCGCGATCGACATCGTTGATGCCGAGAATGACATGATCGATGTCAGCGGCGGGGCCCTCTTGCATTGCGAGCAAACCCAGCACACCGGACAGCGCAGTGCTTAACACGATCGAAGTTGATGTGCCCATTCCAACATTGACCAGCAATACCTCAGTGTTGCAGCACCCTTGCTTCAGACTCTGCGCATCAGCAGCATACGACACTCAGGCAGACCGCGCAGGACGTCTTCCGACAAGGTCGACTGAGTCTCCGACGAGGAGAGCCAAATCGGTGATGAGCGTTTCACCGAACCCAGAAGTCGAGCATGACGAGACGCGTACGTCGACCGGCGTGCCGGCCAGACGTCCAGGCTCAAATTGCCATTGCGCTGTTGCGGCCACGGCTTGTTGGTCGAGTCCTCCGGGATCCAACGACCGGATGACTCGGATTTGTGAAGCGCATCCGTCGCTCGTGACGATGAGTTCGAGCACAACGGTGCCTTGAACCCTGCGCAGCAGCGCGTCGGTCGTGTAGGAGGGTTTGACTTCCTTGATCACGCGTGGAGGCGTAATGGCGCCGCCCGCACGATACGCGCCCCCGCCAACCCCGCCGCCGGATCCCGGGCCGAGGCCTGGCCCACGTCCCGAGCCGATGCCGGTTCCGGTGCCCGTGCCAACGCCGCCCCCGGACCCGGGGCCGGTCGACGTGACTGACGACAGCTCGCCCGTCGGCAGTCCAAGTTGGTCAAAAGTGCCCGACGCCAGCGGCTTCGCATCGAGGACGATTGCGGGAATTGCTGGAACGCCTTCGGCTGGAGCTGGTGCCGCGCTCGCCGTTGCCGGCGGCGGCTTTCGCACTCGCAGCGTGACCGCGTCCGAGCCCACACCCTGCGCGCGGCGGATTGGCGCTGGCTGCTGATTGCCGCCCCCACCGCCTCCCCTGCCGATCCCGCGCGGGTCCGGCGCGAGAAACACGATGTGCCCCACATCAAGCTTCTCTTGCGCGGCGATCCGGCCGGAGCGGCGGACGTCAACGCCGGGCAGCGTGGATATGACCAACGCGCCGATCATGAACACCGTCAGATGCAGCCCGGCGGATGCCCCGAGCTGCGTCAGGGCACCGAAACGCCGGTGCGGCAGTCGCGGCGTGCGCGTCACGAGGTAGTCAAGGTGGAGCACAACGATGGATCCGGCAAAGCAGATACCGGCGTCAGTTGGTCCCAGCCTTGAACAGGTCGGCGATTTCCTGTGTCGATCGGCCCGAATCCTGCGGCACGTTCACGGCGCCGTCGTGGCAGCCGTGGTGTCGCCGTGAAAATTTCCCCAACGGGTTCGAAAAAGTCCCCGCGCCAATATGCGTAGTCACGGCGACGTCGATTCGGGCGAGCCGATCAATTGGGAGGCCGATGCGCCGACTGCCGTTGACAAGGGGCACCGCGGGCGACAGTCTTACGCCATGTCTCTCCTTCAAAGGGTTGCGAGTAGTGTGTTCCGACGAGCAGGCCTTGCGCTCGATCTGGCGGTGAGCCCTGCACTGGCGGCCAACGGTGGTCGGAGAGCTCAATAGTCGGGAAAGAGTGCAGACGTTGGTATCGGTTTGGGCTCATCCACGCGAATTGATACGAGGGTGCCAGTCGATACCTTACACTTGAACCTGATCCTGGCTGGCGGCATCGGGCACAATCTGCCGCAGGAAGCCCCACAGGCGTGTGCCGACGCGGTCATCGAGGCCGATCGCCTTGAATTCTTTGGGAGTGGTTGTCGATGGACACGCACGATCCCTCGTTGACGCAATTGGCCGCCACCGTCTCTAACCTTGATCGCACGTTTCCGACGCTCACACCGCAGCACATGTCGCGGATTGCGGCCCTCGGTCAGCGTCGGCAGACGACGCGCGGCGAGGTGCTCGTCGAAGTCGGCGACAGGGCGGTGCCGTTCTTTGTCGTCATCAGCGGCGAACTCCAGGTGCTGCGGCCCACCGACGACAGGCGAGACGCTGATCGTGAGCCACCACGCCGGGCAATTCTCCGGCGAAGTCAACATGATCAGCGGACGCCGCGCGATGGCACGTCTGCGCGTCAGCGAGCCTGGCGAAGTGATCCAACTGGATCGCGAGCAACTGCTCGTTGCTAATTCAGACCGACGCAGAGCTGAGCGAGATTCTGATGCGGGCGTTCATCCTGCGTCGGCTGAAACTGATTGCGCGCGATCTAGGCGACGTCGTCGTTATCGGCTCGACGCATAACCCGGGAACGCTTCGCGTCAAGGAATTCTTGACGCGAAACGGCCATCCATTTCATTACGTCGATCTCGATCGCGATCGCGACGCGCAGGAACATGCTCGATCGGTTTCAGGTCGGGGTCGCTGACGTCCCGGTCGTGATCTGCCGCGGCCACTCGGTGCTGCGAAATCCGACGAATGCGCAGATTGCCGACTGCCTCGGCTTCAATGAGGAGATCGATCGAACCCGCGTCAGCGATCTCGTGATCGTCGGCGCCGGACCGGCCGGACTTGCCGCTGCGGTGTACGGTGCCTCCGAAGGTCTCGACGTCCTGGTGCTCGAATCGAACGTGCCTGGCGGTCAGGCCGGCTCCAGCTCACGGATCGAGAACTACCTGGGCTTCCCGACCGGCATCTCGGGGCTGGACCTGACCGGCCGCGCGTACGCACAGGCGCTGAAATTTGGCGCGCGCGTCATGGTGACCAAGGGCGCGACACGGTTGGCCTGCGACGGCCAGCGATACACGGTCGAGATTGACGACGGACCTCGAGTCGCCGGCGCGCGCGGTCATCATCGCGACCGGAGCGGAGTACCGCAAGCCAGCGCTCGAGAACCTGTCAACGTTCGAGGGCGCGGGCGTCTACTACGGCGCGACGCCGATGGAAGCGCAGCTCTGCGTCGGCGAGGACGTGGTGGTCGTCGGTGGAGGCAATTCCGCCGGGCAGGCCGCCGTCTTTCTCGCCTCGACGTCGCGTCGAGTCCACATGCTGGTGCGCGGACCTGGCCTTGCCGACACGATGTCACGCTATCTGGTTCGCCGTATCGAGGAGAATCCCGCGATCGTCCTCCGCACCCGCACAGAGCATCGTCGCCTTGGAAGGAAACGGACGCCTTGAACGGATCCGATGGCGCGACGACCGGACCGGCGAGATCGAAAGTCATGATATCGGTCACGTCTTCATCATGGCCGGCGCGGTTCCGAATACCCGATGGCTGGATGGCTGCATCGTCCTGGACGAGAAGGGTTTCGTGAAAACGGGCCCGGACCTCTCGCCCGAGCGAGCTCGCGAAAGCGAAGTGGCCGCTGGCACGACCGCCGTATCTGCTCGAAACCAGCCGGCCCGGCATCTTCGCGGTTGGAGACGTGCGCGGCGGCAACGTCAAGCGAGTTGCGTCCGCCGTCGGAGAAGGATCAATTGCTGTCGCGTTCGTTCATCAGGTGCTTCGCCAGTAACGCACATCCCTGCTAAGTGGCGGCGCTCAGCGGCTCGCACGTCCGGCCATTTCAAGCCAATCCAGTTCCTCTTCAATCTGATGGAATGCATCGTCACCGATCTCGTCGTTCGCGCGCATCGTGATCACCTCTTGCCGGGCTGCCTGGAGCGCCCGTCGATGCAGTTCGCCATGTGCGGACGGCATCCGATCGTCTTCCCCTCTCCCCTCCGGCTCGTCAACGAGGTGTGAGGTGAACTCCTGACGGACGGTGGTCGCAGCGGGTGACTCCTCATCGGCAACGCTCGCGAGCCCGGCGCGCAACGCGCGGTCACGCGCCACACGGACTTCCTGACCGACGGGATCGTCGTCTTGCAATCTGAGCGCACGCAAGAGAGGTTTCAGCGTCAGACCTTGAATAACCAGCGTGCCGAGCACGACCGAGAACGCGGTCAGCACGATGAGGTCTCTGAAGGGAAAGGCACGGGGAAGGGCGAGCGCCGCAGCGACGGAGACAATGCCGCGCATGCCCGCCCACGAGATGACGAGGCCGCTCCCGACGGTGGGCCGGAGCATCGGGCGCGGCGGGTGAAAGCCGAAGCGGCGGTCTCGCCATCGAATGACGGCATTGAACGACATGTGCCAGGCGAACCGCACGACGATGACGGTCAACACGACCGCACCTGAGACAGCGAAGTAGCGTCCGCGCGCGGTCGGTTCCAGGGCGTCGAGAATCGGCCGAATCTGCAGGCCAATGAAGATGAAGGCAAGGATGTTCAGGGCAAAGACAACCGTCTCCCACACCGCGTATGTCGGGATGCGTACGCGAGCCGGCGTTCGCACCGGCGACGTCCGCGCCACGGTCACGGCGTAGCACACCATCGTCAATACCGCCGACAACCTCAGTTGTTCCGCGAGCAGCCATACGCCTATTGTCGTGACGAATTGAAGAATGATGGAGGTCGGGATGTGTTGCACTCGATCCATCAGTTGCAACATGACCCAACCAAGTGCTGGGCCGACGATCGCACTGCCGGCAACCGCAAGGAGAAAAGTCGGCGCAACGTCGGCTATCGAGAAAGCGTTCGCGGCAACGGCTCCTACTGCCAGACGGTAGATGAGCAGCGCGCTTGCGTCGTTCAGAAGACTTTCACCTTCGAGGATAGTGAGGAGGCGCTGCGGCGGCCGCAGATTGCGAAGCACGGCCGTTGCCGCAACGGCATCCGGCGGAGCGACGATTGCGCCCAGGACAATTGCCGGTGCCCACGGCATACCTGGGACGAGCGCACGCGACACGACCGCGACCGCGATGGTGGTCAATCCGACCGCACAGATCACCAGGCCGGCCACTGGTGCCCAGTTGTCTCGGAGATCGCGCAGCGACGCGTCGTAGGCCGCGTCGAGCAGCACTGGGGCGACAAACAACGCCAGAACGAGCTCGGGAGGTAGTGTGAACGAAACGTTTACGGGGAGAAACGCCAACAGCGCGCCGCCCACTGCCAGGAACACCGGATACGGGGCGCCGACACGGCGTGCTGCTGCCGCCAGGATCACAGCGGCAACGAAGAGGCTAAGCAGCTGCTCCAGTTCTCTCATGTCACCGCATTATCGCGTTTAGCGGCGTCGCATCGGCGGCGCGACTGCTTGAACGTGATCGTGACTTTTCGCGGCACGATTCACGGCATCATTGACGTCGCACTCTGAATTCGTTCCATCCGACCAACAATTGATCGACCAGCCGCGACGTTTCCTTTCGGATCTTCGGTTCGAGCCTGACGAGCTGAGCCAGCTCGCGGTTCCGCGCGGACGCGGCTCGCGATTCCTCCGCTTCCTTCACACAGCCCGCGCCGAGTTGCACGCCCGCGTCGAAGGCAATCTCAGCCAGATCCTCGGCCGAGCGGAGATCGCGCACGCTCAGCTCGCGGTAGGACCTCTCCCAACTGTGAATCCACCAATCGCTCAACTGCCGGCCACGGGCCACGAGCTCTGGGAGTACGAGCTCCGGGCCGGCAGCAAGAATCTCGTGGTGCAGTCGCCCGAGCTGGTGCTCTCCGAGGATCACGCGAAGCCCTCGCTGGGTCGGCCGCGGCGGCTCGAGACAGCGCAGCCCACCGAGAGTCCGCACCTGCTTCGCTTCAACGAGCTCATCATCCTCTGGTGCGGTCGATGGTCCTTGAATTCGAATCAGAATCTTCAGTGACATTGCGCTGCCCACACCCATTGAAAGCCAGCCAGCGCGAACGACGGTCAGGTATCCCGGCGGCAGGTCAGGCTGGACGAGGCGGGAGATCGCGTCCATCGCCGCAGTGACCGCCTTGTTGGACACCTCCGCCGTCGGGCCCATCAACGAATCGCCCCACGCGAGAAACGCCGCATGCGATCGCGGCGCTTCCGTCCGCAACCGCCTCACGATGTCCGGCTGCGGGAATCGATAACCTGGCTCAGCCAGGCCTCTCCGATATCCCTCGAGGAACCTGTCGAAGAGTGCCTCGCGTTTCGCTGTCCATCCGCGCTGACGAGCAACCAGATCGATCGAGCCAAGAAACCGAACAATGTCGACGAGCGCCGGGCCTTGGGCGGAGTCGTCAAAGTCATCGAGGCCCCACGCGGTGTCGGTCAGGGCGAACTGCTCGACGTGCGCGTCCCCATGCAGACGCACCATCGCCAACTGACGCATGTCGTCAGCGAACACGTCGCACACGCGCGCGACCCATGGCCGGTTGACGAACCGGAAATAGGTGATCGGATTCGTCCGGAGTTGTCCGATCAGCGGCGGTGGAGCGACGTCGATGGCGTCCGGCTCGGGCCGCAGCTGCGCGGGCGCGGACGACGAACCGATGAGAGCGACGCCAATCGCCAAGAGCTGACCGAGCACAAACCGGCGTGCGTTCAGCTGCATCGAAGGTCCCTGACTGCCTTGGCGGCAACAACGACGTGCGATTGGTGCCACTGTACATCCACGAGCTCCGCTCGCCGCCGAAATCCGCGGCATCCTTGGCGGAGGCTGTCAGCCCTGGCGCTGGCAGCCCTGGCGGGCTGCGCTACTTGACTCAACCGTCTCGATTGATCCTGCGCGAAGAGCGCACGTTCGTCGAGGCGGTCGATGGGACGCTCAATCAGCCGCCGGTCTGAGGCGTCGTGTCAGCCATGAGCGCGCCCCAGTCCGGTACCCTGAGGCCGTGCCACGTAGGCCCCTCACGCACAAAGCGCCATTCGGGGTTCTCCGCCGGGTCACGCAACGCCGCGCGAACCGCTTGAAACACCGGCACGCCGGCGTCGGCGCACTCGAAGTAGTTCAGGAATTCGTACTCGTCGGCGGGCGCAGGAAGAGTCTGGTGCTTGTAGGTACGACGCAGCAGACATGGAATACCGGCAGCGGCCGCCAGGGCATGACCCTTGTGCGTCATCCGGCCCTGTTCGTCGTACCGCGGCAGAAAATACGTGTGCCGCTCTACCCAGTCCTTGCTCCACCATGCTGACGTCTTGCGCATGGGCACGAGGAACGCATTCGGCATGACCCGCGCGGGCGCTTGCGTCACCTGCGCCGCGTACGCGAATGCGAACATCGTCGCGCTCGTATACAGCGTCGGTCGCACCACACCGGTCAGCACACGCGAGACACACTCCTGACCGACGATGCCTTCGAAGGCATTGCAGAATTGCCGGACCCGCTCGCCGTCTGCCGAGGCGACGTGTACGACTGCGCCGGCGCGCAGCAAGGCGCCGTCGTCGATATCTCCAGGGACGGCGTCGGCGCGTCGAAGGAAACCGATCGCGTGTTCAGGATGACCGTTCTGGACGTTGTGCTCGTTGGCCAGCGCGTGTTGTGCAACCAGTTCGTCGACCAGCGCGGACCGCACAGGGCTGCGCCGCGCCGCGTCAACGTCCAGACATATGTAAGCGCCATGGCGCAGGATGCGGTCGTCGGTCCCGAGCGGCAGCATGTGTCCAGTCTGTCACCGATCCGCGCTGCAACGATTCGTCCGTGGGCGAAATGTCGATTGTCGGAGAGCGACAAGGGTCAATTCGGTCCAGCGCCCGGCGAGGATATGATGCCTTCAAACGAGCCCGTCGTTGTCCGATTCACAGGATCGAACACGCGATTGATGACACGGGAAGAGATCAGCTCGACACGAGATGAGGTAGATCAGAAGCCCTCTGTTATTCCGGAGGATCTCCGGTACTTCGGCTCCCTGCGCGGTGTTGGCGGTTTCACCGCCGCGAGTTCCGAGGTGCGGGATCCCTTGGCAACCGCCCACGATCGCACGCTCGGGCTGCGAGTCACGTCGGCCCCGATCACGGCACTCGAGAGTGGCAAGTTGTTTGCGTAGCGGCCGACTACTTTCACCACAAGACCCGTGGGGGCAACTGTGAGTCTCGTTCCGAAAGATCTCACGCCCGTTTACCAGGAAACCATCGGCAAAGGCGCAGGGGCGCGTCGATGGCAGCGGCCCATCTACGTCGACCATCTGCCGCCCTGCAACCACGCCTGTCCAGCTGGGGAAAACATCCAAGCCTGGCTGGCGCTGGCTCAGGCGGGCGATTACGAGCGCGCCTGGCGGAAGTACATGGAGGAGAACCCGCTGCCCGGCACACACGGCCGCGCCTGCTACCACCCCTGCGAAAGCGCGTGCAACCGACAATTTCTCGATCAGGCGGTCTCCATCCATTCGCTCGATCGGTTTCTCGGCGATCTCGCCAACGACAAAGGGTGGACGATCGACCCGGGACCGCCGACCGGCAAGCGGGTGCTCGTGGTTGGCGCAGGCCCGGCGGGCCTGTCGTGCGCATACCACTTGCGACGCTTCGGGCACGACGTAGAAATCCGCGATGCCAACCCGGAGCCGGGCGGCATGATGCACTACGGCATTCCCGCGTACCGCCTGCCGCGCGAGGGGCTCGACAAGGAAATCGCGCGCATCGAGAGGATGGGGGTGAAGATCGCTCGCAACTCGCGCGTCACCGACGTGCTGGCCGAGAAGACGGCGGGCTCGTTCGACGCGGTGTTCCTGGGGATCGGCGCGCAGGTGGCGAATCACCTCGATATTCCGGCGATGGACGGCGGCAAAATCATTGACGCCGTGACGCTGATGGAGCGCGTCGAGAAGGGCCGCGCGCCGTCGCTCGGGCGTGTCGTCGGCATTGTCGGCGGCGGCAACACCGCGATGGACGCCGCCCGCATGGCGAAGCGCCTCGGCGCGGAAGAGGCCGTCATCATCTTCCGCTTCGACAAAGCGCAGATGGAAGCGCATCCGTACGAGGCCATGGAAGCGTTCGCCGAAGGCGTGAAGATCAAGTGGCTGTCCACGGTCAAACAGTTCGGCGAGGACGAAATCCTCGTGGAGCAGATGGAGATGCTGCCCGACGGCTCCGGCTGTGTGGGCACAGGGCAGTTCCAGACGCTCAAGACCGATTCGCTGGTGCTGGCGGTCGGCCAGCATTCTGACGTCGAGTTCCTGAAAAAGGTCCCCGACCTCCGCATCGGCCGCGGCAACGTTGTCGAAGTGGACGGGCAGATGCGCGCGAGCGCTGGCATCTTCGCGGGCGGCGACATGATCGGCGGTCCGCGGACGATGACGGCGGCGGTCGGTCACGGCAAGAAGGCGGCGCGGAACATCGACGCGTGGTTGCGCGGTGGCGTGTACGAAAAACCGCCGCAGCATCCCGATGTGCCGTACGAGCTGCTCAATCTCACGGTGTTCCTCGATGCCGAGCGTCGTCAGCATGCCGAACTGCCGGTAGCGAAGCGCACGGGCTTCGACGAAATCGTCGCCGGCCTCTCAGAGAAAGAAGCGCGATACGAGGCGACACGGTGCCTTTCGTGCGGCAATTGCTTCGAGTGCGACAACTGCTACGCCGCCTGCCCCGAGCAGGCTATCGTCAAGCTGGGGAAGGGCCGCTTCTACCGGGTCGAGCTCGACCTCTGCACCGGGTGCGCCACGTGTTTCGAACAGTGCCCGTGTCATGCGATCGCGATGGAGCCCGAGCCGGGGGTCGAGCGGGTTCAGGCGGGCCTGGAACGGGTGCCGGGCCGCTTCACGGTCCGAGCCTGAGCGTTTTTGCAACGTGTGTAGCGCAGCCCTTTAGGGCTGGCTATACGGTAGGGCAGACCTGAAGGCCTGCGCTACGAGTTGGCGGTCCATTCAGAAAGGCTGTCGCATGTCTCTGAAGTCGGTCGTGATGGACGGGAACACGGCCGCGGCCCACATCGCCTATCGCGTCAACGAGGTCTGCGCCATCTTTCCGATCACGCCCTCGTCCACGATGGCGGAGCTTGCCGACGCCTGGGCCGCTCAAGGGCTCAAGAACATCTGGGGGCAGATACCAGTCATCCAGCAGATGCAATCGGAAGGGGGCGCCGCCGGGGCGGTGCACGGCGCGCTTCAAAGCGGCGCTCTCACCACGACGTTCACGGCATCCCAGGGATTCCTGTTGATGCTGCCCAACATGTACAAGATCGCGGGCGAGCTGACGCCGTGCGTCTTTCATGTCACGGCGCGGGCGATCGCTACGCAGGCGTTGTCCATTTTCGGCGACCACTCGGATGTGATGAGTGCGCGCATGGTGGGGTTCGCGATGCTGGCCGCGGCCTCCGTGCAGGAAGCGCATGATCTGGCGCTGGTGGCGCAGGCAGCGACGCTCGAATCGCGCGTGCCGGTGATGTTCTTCTTCGACGGGTTCCGCACGTCGCACGAGGAGAACAAGATCACGGTGATTCCGGACGAGCAGATCAGGGCCGCCATCGACGATGACCTGGTGCGCGCGCACCGGGCGCGCGCCCTCACACCGGAGCGGCCGGTGATCCGTGGCACGGCCCACAATCCGGACACGTTCTTTCAGGCCCGTGAATCGTCGAATCTCTTTTACGCCCGCGTTCCCGACATCGTCGAACGCGCGATGGATCGCATCGGGGCGCTGATCGGGCGCCCGTATCACCTGTTCCGCTACAGCGGTCATCCCGAGGCGGACCGGGTCGTGATCGTCATCGGCTCGGCTTTCGAAGTGCTCGACGAAACGGCCACATGGCTGAACGCCCACGGCGAGAAGGTGGGAGTCTTGCACGTGACGCTCTACCGCCCGTGGGACGCCGAGCGCTTTCGTGCGGCGCTGCCGCCGACAGTCACGCGCATCGCGGTGCTCGATCGAACGAAAGAACCTGGCGGGCCGGGTGAACCGCTGTATCTCGACGTCGTCACGACATTTGCCGAGGCGCTCGCCGCGGGGCGCATCTCGTCGATGCCGTTGGTCGTCGGGGGGCGCTACGGCTTGTCTTCGAAGGATTTCGATCCCGCGATGGCCAAAACGGTCTTCGACGAGCTGAAGAAGCCGGAGCCGAAGCGCGGGTTCACGATCGGGATCACCGATGACGTCTCGCACACCAGCCTGGCCGTCGACGCGAGCTTCGACATCGAGCCGCCGGACGTCGTGCGCGCGTTGTTCTACGGCCTCGGCGCCGACGGGACGGTCGGCGCGAACAAGAACTCCACGAAGATCCTGGCCGCGGATCCGAACCGCCACGCTCAAGGCTATTTCGTTTACGACTCGAAGAAGTCCGGCTCCTACACGATTTCGCACCTGCGGTTCGGCCCGCGCGCCATCCGCGCGCCGTATCTGCTGAAGTCCGCCAACTTTGTCGGCGTCCACAAGTTCGACTTCCTCTACAAGCTCGACACGCTGGCGGCGGCCGCACCTGGCGCCACGGTGCTCATCAATAGTCCTTACGGGTCCGACCAGGTCTGGGACGAGATCCCTCGGGAGGTCCAGCAGCAAATTATTGAGAAGCGGCTCAAGCTCCACGTCATCGATGCATCGAAGGTGGCCTCGGGCTTGGGCCTCGGATCGCGTGTGAACACCATCCTGCAGACGTGCTTCTTCGCGTTGTCAGGCGTCATGGCCCGAGACAAGGCGATCGAAGCGATCAAAACGGCGACCGAGCGTACCTATGCCAAGAAAGGCAAGTCGATCGTCCAGAAGAACTTCGCGGCGATCGACAGCGCTGTGGCGAACCTCCACGAGGTCCGCGTGCCGGCGAAAGCGGCGGGCCAACGCATCCGCCTGACGCTCGTGCCCGAGTCGGCGCCGGACTTCGTACGCAACGTGACCGCCCCGATCCTGGCGATGCGTGGTGACACGCTTCCGGTCAGCGCGCTGCCGGTGGATGGCACCTATCCGACCGGCACGACTCGGTACGAGAAACGCAACATCGCCGACGAGGTGCCCGTCTGGGAATCCGATCTGTGCATCCAGTGCGGCCAGTGCGCCATCGTCTGTCCCCACAGCGTGATTCGAGCCAAGTACTACGACGAGAGCCGCCTGGCGGGCGCACCGGAACGCTTCAAGGCGGCGCCCATCAACGCGCGCGGCTATCCCGACTCGCGCTTCACGCTGCAGGTCTACATCGAAGACTGCACGGGGTGCGGTGTGTGCGTGGAGAACTGCCCGGCGCACAGCCCGACCGACTTCGCGGTCAAGGCGATCAACATGAAGGACCGCCTCGAGCACCTCGAAGCCGGCCGCGAGAGCATCCGCTTCTTCGAGACGCTGCCCTGGGCGGACCGGACGCGCGTCAACTTCGCCAACGTGCGCGGCGTGCAATTCCTCGAGCCGCTGTTCGAGTTTTCAGGCGCCTGTGCCGGGTGCGGTGAAACACCTTATCTCAAGCTGATGTCACAGCTCTTTGGGGATCGGCTGCAGATCGCCAACGCGACCGGATGCTCGTCGATCTACGGCGCCAACCTGCCGACGACGCCGTGGGCTGCGAACGCCGACGGGCGCGGACCGGCGTGGAACAGTTCGCTGTTCGAGGACAACGCCGAGTTCGGGCTCGGCTACCGCCTCGCGATCGACAGCCAGACCGCCCAGGCGCAGGCGCTCGCACAAGAGCTCGCGCCGCGCATCGGCGGAGATCTCGTGTCGGCCATCCTGCAGGCACCGCAGGTGACCGAATCGGACTTCCGGGTGCAGCGCCAGCGCGTGGCGGCGCTGAAGGCGGCGCTCGCCGGAGCGACCGACCCCGACGCGGCCAACCTGCTCGCGCTCGCCGACTTCCTCGTACGTCGATCGGTGTGGATCGTCGGCGGCGACGGCTGGGCGTACGACATCGACTCCGGCGGCCTCGACCACGTGCTCGCGTCAGGCAAGAACGTCAACATCATCGTGCTCGACACCGAGGTCTATTCGAACACCGGCGGACAGGCGTCGAAGGCGACGCCGCTCGGCGCGATCGCGAAGTTCGCCGCAGCAGGCAAAACGACACCACGCAAGGACCTGGCCCTGATGGCCGTCGCCTACGGCAGGGTTTATGTCGCCCAGATCGCCATGGGGGCGAATAACGAGCAGGCGCTCGTGGCCATGCGCGAGGCAGAGGCCTACCCCGGAACGTCGCTGATCCTGGCGTACTCGCAGTGCATCGCGCACGGCATCGACATGCGCCACGGCATGAAGCAGGCCGCCCGCGCCGTGGCCTCCGGCTACTGGCCGCTGTTCCGCTTCGATCCGACCATGCGGGGACGGGGCATGAATCCATTCCGGCTCGACTCGCCGCGGCCGCGTATTCCGCTCGAGGAATACCGCTACAACGAGGTGCGATTCAAGTCGCTGGCGCAGACCCACCCGGACATCGCGAAACGGATGCTCGATGAGGCGCAACGCGGCATCGAGGAGCGTTACCGCGTGTATGAGGATCTGGCAACGCGGGACGGCAGCCGTTTCGATCAGGGGGTCTCGTCGTGAACCTCACCTCGCGATATCTCGGTCTGCAGCTCGCTCATCCGATCGTGGCGGCAGCATCTCCGCTGACCGCCACCCTCGACGGCATGCGGCGGCTCGAAGATGCCGGCGCCGCCGCGGTCGTGATGGCCTCGCTCTACGAGGAGCAGATCCGCGCGGAGGACACGGCCTACGCGCTGTACACGGAGCACGGGTCGCTCAGCCAGCCCGAGGCGGGCACGTATTTCCCCGAGCTCGCGGACTACGACAACGGGGTGTCTGGACATCTTGAGACGCTCATGCGTGCGTCGCGGGCCCTCGAGATTCCGGTGATCGCGAGCCTCAACGGCACCACCTCGGAAGGATGGATCGAGAACGCGCGCCGGCTCGAACAGGCGGGAGCCGCGGCGATCGAGCTCAACGTCTACTCGATCCCCGTCGATCTCGCGGTCAGCGGCGCCGAACTCGAGCGGCGGTATGTGGAGATTGTCCGCGAGGTCAGGTCTAGCGTACGCATTCCAATTGCCGTCAAGCTCGCCCCGTACTTCACGTCGCTGCCGCACATGGCGGCCGAACTGGTGCGGGCCGGCGCCAACGGGCTGGTGCTCTTCAACCGCTACTACGCGCCGGACATTGACCTCTTGACGCTTCGGGTCACGAGAGCGCTCCCGTTGTCCACGGCGGCCGAGCTGCCGCTCTCGCTCGTCTGGATCGCACTCCTGTCCCGCCGCCTCGGGTGTTCGCTCGCGGCCAGCCGTGGTGTCGAGACGGATGTCGAGGTCGTCAAATACCTGCTCGTGGGCGCGGACATCGTCACGACAGCGTCCGCCCTGCTGCGGCATGGGCCGGAACACGTGGCGACCATGCGCGAGGGACTCGAACGCTGGCTCGGCGAAAACGGCTTCGACTCGGTCGACGCAATCCGCGGCCTGAAGGACGCGACCCACGTGGAGCACGTCGACGCTTTGTTCCGCGCGCAATACGTAGCAAGCCTCACCGACTACTTGCCAGGTAAGCTGGTCTAGGCGCACCGACTCACCTTGACATTCTAGGTCGGCGGTGTATCCTTCACCTAGGATGTCTACTAGACGAGATGAGGGGCGCCTCGAGCTCCTTCAGGGCACGCTGGACCTCCTGATCCTCCAGACGCTGCGGCTGGGACCAGCGCACGGCCATGCGATCGCCAACGCCATCGAACGCGGGTCAGACGACGTGCTGCAGGTCGAGCAAGGATCGTTGTATCCGGGACTGCATCGGCTGATCAGGCGAGGATGGATTACGTTCGATGAGGGCGTATCCGAGAACAATCGTCGCGCCAAGTTTTATTACCTGACCGCCACAGGCCGCAAACAGCTCCAGATCGAAACGAGCAAGTGGGACACGCTGGCCCGAGCCGTAGCCCGGATTCTCCGCCCCGCAGCACAGGAGTGAGGCCCATGACGCGCGGCAGACGAGCGCTCGATGGTCTCGACCAGGAGATCAAAGACCATATCGATCGCGAGACACAGGACAACATTGATAGAGGCATGTCCCCGGAGGACGCCCGCCGGCAGGCAATGCTCAGGTTCGGCAACGTCACGCTCGTGACGGAGGACACGCGCCGCGTGTGGACGTGGACCGCTGTCGAGCAGTTGTTCGCAGATCTTGGCTCGGGCGTCCGGATTCTGACGAGATCGCCCGGCGTCAGCGCCACAGCGATCGTCCTGATCGCGCTCGTGATCGGCGGCAACACCACCATCTTCTCGATGGTCCACGGGTTGCTGACGAAGCCCGCGCCAGCCATCGGCAGGCACGACATCGTGTCGCTGGGCTGGTCAATCGATCGGCAGCCGGTGCACCCCACAGACAGTTATGCGAACTACCTCGACGTCGCCGCCCAGGCGCACACGGTGCGGCCGATGCTCGCGTTCCAGTTCGAGCGCTTCACGCTGACGCACCGCGACGGCAGCTACGCCATCCACGGCGCCGTCGTCACGCCCGGCTATTTCGACACGCTCGGCCTTACGCTCGCGCTCGGACGGACGTTCGCCGAGGACGAAGGGGGCTCGACGGAGTTGACCGCCGTCATCAGTCATCGCATCTGGGTGGAACACTTTCAGCAAAGCGACCGCGCGATCGGAGAATCGATCGTGCTGAACGGACAGCCGGCGACGATCATTGGCGTCGCGCCGCCGCGGTTCGAGGGCGTGTGGCTCGGCGAGCGGTCGGACGTGTGGGTGCCGGTTGTCGCCTATGCCCGCGCCCGCGGACAGGCGCGGCTGCTCGACGATCGCGCTGGCGGCCCGTTCGCCATGATCGGACGGCTGGCGCACGGCGCGTCGCGGCGCGAAGCACAGTCGGAGCTCTCCACGATCGCCGCGCGGCTGCGGGCGACGTATCCGGATGCGAACAGGACCAAGACGATCGTCATCTTCCCCTACTCCGCGACCGCCGCCGGGGATAGCCCGATCGCACAGCGCGGTCCGCAGTTTCTCGCCATCTTTTCCATCGTCACGGCGCTCACGCTGCTGATCGTCTGCGCGAACGTCGCAAACCTGATGCTCGCGCGCGCGGTGGTCCGCCAGCGGGAGATGGCGGTCCGTCAGTCCTTCGGCGCGTCTCGGCTGCGCGTCATTCGCTTAGTGCTCTCAGAGGGCATCGCAATCTCGGTTGCGGCATGGGGGGTCGCGTGCCTCTTCGCGTGGACGCTGTCGAAAGCGATGGCACGCTTGATCCCGCCGGCTGAGGGGGGCGCGCCGTTCGTTGTCGACTTCACGCCCGACTGGAAGGTTGTCGCATATGCGATGGCGCTCGCGGCGGCCGGGACGGTCGCTTTCACGATAGGACCGGCGATGCGCGCGTGGCGGCAGGATCTGCTTCCGTTCCTGAAAGCCGGCGAACAAGGGGTCGTTGCCGGGCGGTCGCGGCTGGCCAGCGGGCTCGTCGTCCTGCAGCTTGCGTTCGCCGTCCTGCTTCTCGCCGGGGCGGGGCTCGCGTATCGATCGTTCTCGCTCTCCGACGCCCTCGAGCTCGGATTCAACCGTCAAGGCCTGCTGCTCGTGACCATCAAGGTGGATGGCGTGCCGGAAGGCACGCGGGCAACCGTGCTCGAACGCATGCGCGAGCGGCTGCTCGGTGTACCCGAGGTGGACGGTGTCACCTACGCGCGCGTGCCGCCCAAGGAGTATTGGTCGACCGAGCAGGTCAGCATCGCCGGCGGGCAGCAGCAGCCGATCCTCGTCGAACGGAACAGCGTGGGTCCCGACTACCTGCGCGTCCTCGGCGTGGCGCCGCGCCTTGGCCGCGAACTGACGGCCGAGGACTCCACCCGAACGACGACCGCGGCCGTGATCAACGAAAACCTCGCGCAGGCGCTCTGGCCCGGTGCCGCGCCGGTTGGCCGCACGCTGCTTCTCGGCCCGCGACAGCAGCCGCTCGACGTCGTCGGCGTGGCGCCCAACGCGTTCTTCAGCGGCTTCCGCCGCGAGGAGCGTCCGTATTTCGTGTTTCTCCCGATGCGGCCGGATCCGCGCGCCTCCGGCGACACGACGTTCTACGTGCGATATGGCGGCTCGCTGGATCGGATCGCGCCCGCGATCGGCCGCGCGCTCGCGGAAGTCGACTCCCGGGCGCCGATCGTCTACGTACGCACCATGGACACACAGCTTGCGAGCATCACATCTGTCATTCGGATGCTGACGACGATGCTGGGATTGTTCGCGGCGGCGTCGCTCCTGATCGCAACGCTCGGCCAGTACGCCGTCCTCGCGTTTACGATGAAACGGCGCACCCGCGACTTCGGGCTGCGGATGGCGCTCGGTGCATCGGCGCACCAGATTCTCGGCTCGGTTGTCGGCGAAGGAATGCGCCTGACGATCGCTGGGCTGGGGATCGGGTTCGCGCTCAGCCTTGGCTTGGCACGGGCGCTGCGGAGCGTGCTCTTTGGCGTGACGCCAACCGATCCATCCACGTACGCCGGCGTCATCGCGGTGCTTGCGGGCGCGTCGTTGATGGCGTGCTGGCTCCCGGCGTGGCGCGCGTCACGCGTCGATCCGATGGAGGCGCTCCGGGAGGAATGACGTCGGTCGTAGTCGGTAGCCTTCTCCTCGTGCTCGTGGTGCGTCTGCCGCGACCTGGCGCACGCCCTGTCACGTATCCGCGCGACCAGGGATCGTCCGCCGCTCCCGCGAATCAGCGGACTCGACGCCGAACAGCGGCTCGCTGGAACACACCCATCATCAATCGGGTGATGCCATACGGTTGGCAAGTGTCAGTCATTGGCGTATAGTCGATCATGCGCTTCGTCGAGACGCCGATCTTCACGAAAGTGATCGATCGGCTGGTCGACGTCGAGGCCTATCGCGGCCTACAGATCGCGCTCATGCTGCGGCCGGAACAAGGACCTGTCATTCGCGGCGGCGGTGGGCTTCGCAAGCTGTGCTGGGCGCGGCCGGGCGGAGGAAAGAGCGGTGCCTGCGGCTGATTCTACTACTGGGCGCCAGCCGAGGAGGCGCTCTACATGCTCTACGCGTATGCCAAGAACGAGCAGGGCGACCTGACTCCCTCACAGATTCGTGCGCTCGGCCAGCTCGTTCGAGAGGAGTTCAAGTGAAGGACGCAGCATTTCAGGAATTGATGAGCAGTGTCAGACAGGCTGGGCGGATTCGGCGGGGCGCATCGAAAGCCGGCCGGACGACGGTGTTCAAGCCGGAGGATGTGAAGGCGATTCGTGCGAGTCTCGGCGCGTCTCAAAGCGAGTTCGCGCTCATGATCGGCGTGAGTGTCGCCACTCTCCAGAACTGGGAGCAGGGTCGACGAACGCCAGATGGCCCAGCGCTCGCGCTCCTTCGTGTTGCCGCGAGAAACCCGAAGGCTGTTGCTGAAGCCCTCCACGGCAAGAAGCGCGGTGCCGCCTAGGCCTAGGTAGCCTAGCCTAGCCTAACGTCGGCAGGCGCCGACTTGTTCGGTGTCAGCGAGGACCGGCCACTAGGCGTCTCATCGGATCGCGCACTAAGCTATGGCGGCTATGCGCCCCCTTACACTGACCGCTGTCCTTATCTGTAGCGCGCTCACCGCGCTGTCGTCACAACCGATCCCCCAGGACACCGGCGCCGCCGGCGCATGGCAGAAGATCCAGAAGCTCAAGACCACCGCCAGCGTGCTGCACGGGACCGCGCATCCTGATGACGAACACGGAGGCGTCCTCGCGAAGCTGAGTCGTGGCGACGGGGCCAGGGTCATCCTGCTGACGCTCACCCGCGGCGAAAGCGGCGACAACGCGATCGGCCCGCAGCTGTTCGATGCGCTCGCGCTGATTCGCACCGACGAACTCCTGACCGCGGACAAGTATTACGGCGTCGACGAGCAGTACTTCTCGACGATGATCGATTACGGCTTTTCCAAACGCCTGGACGAAACCACGGAGAAGTGGGGCCTCGAGAACGCCTTCCGCGACGTCGTCCACGTGATTCGCATGACGCGGCCGTGGATCGTCATCTCACGTTTTCAGGGCAACGCCCGCGATGGCCACGGCAATCATTCGGCGGCGGGTCTCCTGTCGCAGCAGGCCTCCGAGGCCGCCGGCGATCCGAATCGATTCCCTGAGCAGATCGCAGAAGGGCTGCGGCCCTGGTCGCCGATGAAAGTGTACATCGGCGGCGTGCGCGCCGACGAGAACTGGACGGTGCGGATCGACAGCGGTGAGTACAACCCCGTGCTCGGTGATTCGTACGCGAATATTGCGAACCTCGGTTTGAGCTTTCAGCGATCGCAGAACGGTGGTCGGTACGCTCCGATCGCAGGACCGAGCTACTCGTACTACACGCGCACGGCCGCGCGCGTGACGGCACCAGAAAAGGAAGACTCGATCTTCGATGACATCGATACGAGTTATGCGGGCCTGTTCAAGACCCTCGGTCGAACGACACCCAGTGGTGTCGACGCGACACTCGCAGGAATCGACTCAGCGGTCGGGCGCGCGATCTCCACATTCAAGTTCACCGACCCGGCGTCATCGGCGCCAGCGCTCGTGGAAGGTCTGAAGCTCACGCGTGACGTAATGGCGAAATCCGCAAGCGAGCCTGAGGTCCTGCACGTCCTGCGAATCAAAGAACGGCAATTCGAGGATGCGATCAGCGCCGCACTCGGAATTGATTTGTCGGCGTTCGCAGATCCCAATCCGACACCGAATCCGGACAGTGGAGGACGAGGCGGTGGTCGCGGCGTCGTCGCGACCATGACGGCGCCCACTCCAGGCCAAACCTTCCGTGTCGACGTCCGCCTCACTGAGAAGAGCACTCTGCCGATTCAGTTCAAAAACATCCTGTTCGGTGACACGCCTGGATACACGGTGAAGCCGGTCAGCCGACAACAAACGGTCGACCCACAGCATTCTCCAACATTCTCCTTCACAGTGGCAGTGGCAGACGACGCGCCGATCAGCACCAAGCCGTACTTCAGTCGGGCGGCCTTTACGGAGAATCGCTACACGCTCTCCGACCCATTGGCTTTTGGACGGCCATTCACTCCGCCGCCACTGATGGTAGTTGCGGAATACACGGTCAACGACGTCGACGTCTCTACCTCGGAAATCGTCCGCCGCCGCGAGGCGAACCTGCCATACGGCTACGTCGTCCGCGAAGTGCGGACCGTGCCGCGCCTCGCGGTGACCGTGTCGCCGATGACAGCGGTGGTCCCGATGTCCTCTGCGGCGCGTTCCGTCGATCTCGACGTGACGGTGATGCACAACGCGAGCGCGCCAACGAACGGTCAGGTCTCGCTGACGCTGCCTGCCGGCTGGACATCCACACCGCAGCATCAGATTTTCGCCTTTCAGCGAGCCGGGGAGCGCACGACCTATCGCTTCAAGGTCGCGGCGAAGACGATCGATGCGCAGCTACGCGACGTGGTCGCGGTCGCGACCGCTGATGGCAAGGAATACAAAGAAGGATACGAACTGATCGAGCCGCGAGACCTCGAGGCGCGCTACCTTTATCGCCCTGCGATCGCGAAGGTCCGCGGTGTCGACGTTCAGATCGTACCGAATCTCAAAGTTGGCTACGTCATGGGCATCGGCGATCAGGTGCCGATCGGGCTGCAGCAGCTCGGCGCCACAGTCACGCTCCTCACTGAACGTGATTTGGCCACGGCGGATCTGTCGATCTATGACGCCATCATGACCGGCACCCGCGCGTATGCCGTGCGCGAGGATCTGAAGACCTACAACACGCGCCTGCTGGAGTACGTGAAGGCCGGCGGCAACATGATCGTGCTCTACAACACATTCGAGCTGGTTCCGAACCAGTTCGCTCCATTCCCTGGCGAGCTCCTGGCCAGCGCCGAGGAGGTATCAGAAGAAGATTCGCCGATCACGATCCTCGCTCCCAGGGAGCCGGCATTCAACTGGCCGAACAAGATCACGCTCGCCGACTTCGACGGCTGGGTCGAACAGCGCGGATCGAAGTTCTTTACCACGTGGGACAACGCCTACACACCGATGATCTCCACCTTTGATAAAGGTCAGGCCCCGCAATCGGGCGGGTGGCTCACGACGAAGTACGGCAAAGGTCACTGGACGTACTTCGCATACGCGCTGCACCGTCAACTGCCGTTTGGAGTGCCTGGCGCGTTCCGGATCACCGCGAACCTGCTGGCGCTGGCGAAGGCACCGAAGTAACACCCACATGGTCAGAAGGCGCGACGCATCGGTGCGCGCACCGACACACTACCCTCCAAGTTTCCACGAGAAGTTGTACTTGAACGAGAACTGCAGCTTGACCCCGTCGCTGTGGAAACCGTCGGAGAAATTCTCGCGTCGTCCCCACTGGTACTCCCCGCCGACCATCACGTTCGGTACCGGCGTGTAGAGCAGATTACCGAGGAAGTACTGCCCGGCCTTGAATGCGTTGGGGGCCTGGCCGTCACTGTTGTCGATGTCCTGGCGCGAGTAGCCGACCGCGGTCGAGAATCTGTCGTTCCACTTGTGATCCAGGAAGAAGCTCGTGCCAACGATCGGGAGCGGCTTGCCGAGGACGGGCCTGAGGGGGTCCTGGAGGTTCTTCTGGATGCCGATATCGACCGGCGAGTCGTTCATGGAGTTCTGGATGCCTTCGCCGACGACCACAGCCATCCGGATCACGTCGTTCTTGCCGGCGTTGAGGTTCGAGCTGAAATTGAAGCCCCAGCCTGTCGCGTCGCCCGACAGGTCAAGGTTGTCGTTTAGCGTGTCGTCCCACTTGATCTTGCGCAGCTGCGCGGCGACGCGGACGTAGCCCCACTTCTCGGAGGACTTGTACGCCGCTGAGAAATCGGGAAGCGGGAACCGTGCCTTGATGCCCTGCAGTTCGATACGGTCTGCATAGACGCCCTGGTCACCGCTGGCGCCCGGGCGCTCGAGCGCAATCATCAGGCTGCTGTTGTCATCTCTGATCGGCGTCCATCGGACCTGGACGTTTCTGTACCATGCGAGGCCCGTCGGCCCCCAGTACTCGAGCGAATTGGGGAACGCATCGGGGTCGGTGAACGGGCTCCAGGTACTGGCCGGCGCCAAACGCGCCGAGCTCGCCCCACGCGTGCCGCAGGCGGAACGTGGTCTGCCCCGAGTCCACGCCGGTGCCGAACAGCTCGAACTCGAAGATGGTCTTCAACTCGCCCATCGTGGTCGGGGTCGACGACCTGACGCCGAGGCGGCTCTGCCGCACGCCGGAAAACGTGCTGTTGTCCTCTCCGAACTCGTTCGGCGATGCGGGCAGCTTCGTGAGGCGCAGCGTGTCGAACCAGTCCGGATGGATCTGCTTGAAGTTGTGGCCCATGTCGAGCATTGCAAATCCGTAGATCTCGGCGCTCGACTTCGGCGCCGCGGCCGCTGCCGCCTGTCGTCGGGCGCCGTACGGGTTGCCACCGAGCGCATTCGAGATGTCGGCGATGGCGCGCTGCGCCCGCACACTGTTGCCGGCGTCGTCGAGGGGCGGGGAGACGACGGCGATGCCGAACTTGCCGGGCGAGACGGCGATGATGCCGCCGCCGACGCCGCTCTTGGCGGGCAGGCCGGTGTGGTACAGCCACTTTCCGGAGTCGTCGTACAGGCCCGCCGTGGACATCACGGCGAGGACGCCAGGGACCTTTGCGGCATCCACGACGAGTTTGCCGGTGACCGGATTGGTGCCGCCCGATGCCAGCGTTGCCGCCATCGTCGCCGGATCCTTCGCGTTGACACCGATGGAGCACTGACGGGTGTAGAGATCGACCGCCTGCTGCCAGTTGTCCTTGATGTAGCCATACGCCAGCATGAGCGCGCCGATAGCCTGGTTGCGCTGGTTGGTGTCGGACTCGGACTTGTAGACGTCCTGCAGAACGCTCAGCTGCCGTCCAGCCGCGTCGTTGTGAAGGCCGATGATCTTCTGCCACACCGCATCCGACGTCGCTCCCGTCACCATGCTCGTGGCCGCGATCGCGCCCGGATTCACGAGCGGGTTCATCTCCGGCGCTCCCGTCCCGGCGACGGTCTTGACGGCTTCGACCGCGATAATCGAGTTGAACCGTGCGCCCGTGGCGTCTACGCCAATCCGTTTTTCGACCGATTCCAGCCCCTGCTCCTGGATGACCTGGGCCATCGTGAAGACCTTCGAGATCGACTGGATCGAGACTTCGGTCTTCACGTCCCCCGCGGTGTAGACCTTACCGTCGGCGGTCACTACGGCGATTCCGAACAAGTTCGGATCGACCTTGGCGAGCGCGGGAATGTAGTCGGCGTTCTTGCCTTCCGAGAGCGTCCTGAACTTTACGTATGCGGCGTTGATCGCCTGCTGGATCTCGGCTGGCGACTGGGCGCTCGACGGTCTTGGAAACGCGATCGTCCCGAGACCGAGCAGGCACGCCAGGACGGTCAGCGTCCGAACACGTCTACCCATTTGTATCCTCCATACTCGATCAGAAGTTCATCTCGAGATTGATATGGAACACCGTGCCCTTGGCGCCGACCGGGTAGGGATAGGCCGTGTATCCGACGGGTGATCGGTTCACGTACATCCACTCGCCGTTGAGGCGAATCCCGCGCTCCTTCATCAGGTACCAGTTCTCTCCGCCTCGCACTTCCCACTGGTCGCCGTAGACGCCGAACACCTGCGAGACGCCGAAGTACAGCTGAAGAGCCTTGGGAACGACCATCGCCGACGTCTGCAGCTGATAGCCGTGGTCGTTGATGTTGGCAATGCCGCTGGTGTTGACGCCGGTGAAGTTGCTCAACCACCGCCAGTAGTACTCGCCCTCGAGAGACACGCCCTTGTACTTGACGCCCGCATCGACGCTCGATCATCCGGTAGTCCACTTCGTTGACGGTGATGCCTGGTCCGAACAGATCCGGCGTGAAGATGACGCTCCCGTCCGTCAGCCGGATCTGGCTGTTCTCGATGCCTTCGGTTCCCGGCTGGCTTTGCTTTTCCTCGAGGCTGTGCGTGTAGTGCACGCCGATCCGCGTCGCGACCTTCTGGTGATCGTCGTAGTCGCCGAACGTGTTCCACAGGCCGAACTCGCCGGTCGTCGGCAGCCATTGGACCGAGTAGGACTGCGTGTCGCATCCTGTTGTCGAGCTGCGCCGCGCTCACGCCGAGCGTGCTCAGGTTGTTGGCGAACATCGCCATGGTACTTGACCTTGGTGTGGAACTCGCCTTTGAGCCAGACGCCGGAGGTGTACGACCCGCGGAAGAACTCGTCGGCAATCAGGCGGTCGTCCACGCCGAGCCAGTACGGAAACTGACCCTCGGTGCTTCGCACGGTGGGCAGCGACGTGATGCCGACACCCACGCTCACGAACCGGTTGAAGGTCCACGTCAGGTTGCCCGCGCCCACGACCTGCGCCGGATCGCCCTGCGAGGGGTTCGACGACCAGACGTAGAGGTAGTAGCGCATCTTCGGCGTGAGGAACCAGCCCGAGAACGGCGCGAAGAACTTCTGCAGCTGGATGTCCTGGCGCCGCTGAACGGTCTTCGTGTTGCCGAAGGCGTCGACGTAGGACTCGTCCAGATTCCGCTGGTTCAGATACCGCCCGTAGCTGAAGAGCCGGAAATAGACCTGGCCCTTGTCGTCGTCGACGAGCAGGAAGCCGACGTTCGGAATGTGCGAGAGGGGCTTGGGCTTCGTCGTCTCCGGTGCTTCGACCGGGCCGGTGCCGAACTCGGCGCTGCAGCCGTCCGACACCCAGACGCTGGCCTGGTCGTAGCCCCAGGTCTTTCCGAGCAGACACGGCGCCTCGCCCATCGATCGCAGCAGCACGACCCCCTTCGACGTGTCCGCGGCACACTGCGTGCGTTCACCTGGCTTGGATGCGCACGTCAACGACGTCACAGGAGTCTGTGCGGTCGCTGGAGGAGAGGGCGGTGCCGGCTGTGCGTTCTGCGCGGCGATTGAAGCTACCGAACACATCGCGAGCACAAGGGCCGCCCCCAGGCGGGCGCCAAGGGGGGTCGTAGTCGTTCGAGGTGCTGCCTCTTGACTGAATGTCGACGTCATCGGCGAGGCGTGCAGCACGCCGAATGCCATGCACGCACCGTTGGAGGTTCGCGCGACAAGTCGTCGATAGTTAAAGACGATGCCTCGGCATGGTCTGGGTTCCTCCTCGCGGCGCCTCCGGTATACCGGACGATCCTCCGGTAAACCGAGTCCCAAACCAAGGCGCTCATGGGCATTCGGGGAGTCAGTCGGTGGGATTCAGACGCGCACGGTCAGTGGCTACCCGGATACACGACTTTCCAGTCGTCCTTCATGCTGACCACGATCCAGCCCTTCGCGATCGCCTCATCCCACCGCTTGTCGAACCGCTGCAGCTTGTCGGTGCAGCTCGAGGAGGTGGTTCAGCAACCTGCGGATCACGGCAATCGGACCAGAGGTCATAACCGGTGCACAAGAGTGATTACGTCGTCTCGACCCGCATAAAGCACAGCCGCTCAGTCGCCCGAGCGCACCAGCCGACGTGGGCGCACGCGCGCTATCCATCGCTTGTAGATTTGGCTCGCAATGCCGACGTTGACGCAATGACAATATCTTGTCATATTGGATCAGCAACATGTTTGCGACTGGGAATAACGCCTGTGACGAACGGTGGGTCGGCGTGAGCATGTCATCGTGAGAAGGTAACTGTCATTGCGCGGGCTCGAACGACGTCCGTTAATGGCTGCGCTGGGAGGTTCGGTATATGTCGTTGACGCAATCGCACAGAGTCCTTGTGCTGCCGATGAGTATGCTTCTGCTGACGACAGCGTCGGGAGCGCACAGAAGTGACGACGCGGCCGGTGCGATCGAGGTGCTCGCGCCGACAGGGTCCTACGCCGTGGGTCGGATGACGCTTCGTTGGGTTGACGAGGCGCGCGAAGAATCGATCACGCCGGACCGTGCAGACCGTCGACGGCTCGTGGTCCATCTTTGGTACCCGGCGGTTGGCGATGGAGCCCGGCTTGCCGAGTACGTGCCAGATCTGACTCCCCTTCGACGCGTCATTCGTGGCCCAGAGGCTGACGCGTGGAGCCGGGTCAAGCCACACGTCAACGACCACGCACCGGTTGCGACTTCGAAGGAACGCTTTCCGGTCGTGCTGTTCTCTCCAGGGAATCAGATGTTGAGCGCGTTGTACAGCTACGTGCTGGAGGAGATCGCCAGCCATGGCTACATCGTGATCGGAATCGATCATCCATTCGATGTTCGCGCCGTCCTCGTCGAAAGTGACTCGGTTGTTTCGTTCGCCGACCGAGCCTGGCCCAAGATGGAGATGCCGGCTGGTCCTGTACCGGATCCCAAATCGCCTTACGCGACGTTCTATAAAGAACGGGTTGCCGTCCGGGTCGCGGACGTGCGCTTTGTCGCTACGCAACTCGCCAGGCCGGGGCGCTGGGCGCGTTGAGCGGACATGTCGATGCCTCACGGATGGCGATTGTCGGGCATTCGATTGGCGGCGTCGCCGCCGGCGAAGCGTGCCGCTCCGACAGAACCTTCGCTGCGTGCGTCAACCTGGATGGCGCGACCAGTGAAGGCCCGTTTTACCTGGATGGTGACGTTCAGCACTTCGAAGGCGCGTTTGTGATGCTCACGAAGCCCTTCCGTCCCTCTGATGAACGACTGGCATCGTGGAAGCTGTCGCGTGAGGAGTGGGTACGCCGGCGAAGTGAGAATGACCGGAAGTATTTCGAAATCCCCGCCGGAGGAAGTTACCGTGTCGTGATCGATGGAGCGACTCACGAAACGTTCTCAGACGATCCGATCGTCATCGCTGCTCTGCGCACGGGAACCGCGACGAGCGAACGGCGTCTTGCGACAACAGTCCGACAGCTGACGCTGGCGGTCGTGGAAGCGACTCTGGGGGACGGCAGTATCGAGCGCTTGTCACAGATTCAGAGAGAGCAACCAGGTATCGCCATAGAACGGTGGAATGGCCGCGAGACGAGATGATCCCGTGGCGTCGTCGATTCGTCAGCGACTGGCCGTGGCTCCGAGTCGCGCTTTCTTCTTGAGCATTGGAAGAACATCGGGATCGTCAAACATCGCATTCACTTGATGCACGACATGAGACGCCATCGCTATCGAACGGCTGGAAACAGTGAGGGGCAACAACGATCGCAATCTGGCTTCCGTTTCCACGATCTGGCGAAGGGCGGTATGACCACGTTTTGTCAAGCCGATCAGATCGGAGCGTTGGTGGAAAGGGTTCTTCTGTCGTTCGAGCAGCCCTTCCGCGATGAGCGCGTTGACGAGCAGCTGCACCCGCTGCCGCGACTGGGCACGCGACGACGCGAGTCGAGCCACGGTTTGCGGTTCAGCGCGCGCAAAGGCCATGAGAATCGTTCGACGAGGGCCGGAAAGGGGCCCGCGACCGTATATGGCGGTCGCGGCGCGGGTGAGCCGCCAATAGAGCCCAACCGTTTCCTCGAAGAGACGGGCGAGTTCCAACCGTGATTCTGGCTTGCTGCGCGTAGGCTCACGTCGACGTGACATCCACATAATTTGCCACGAAGAGCGTCCGAAATCTCCAAGCGCCCGTGGCCGTCGGCGGTAATGCTTGTGCGATTCACCTCGTTCAACTGGTCCGGGGAGCTGATGGGCCGGATGATGGCGTCTTTCATGACGTTCCCCGAGCACGGGATCGTCGGTCACGTCGACATTTCGTATGCGGACACATATTCTTTTGCGGTGAAAATCGCGCGGGCTTTCGAGGAACAGATGAGAACGAAGGTGTAGGTCGATACCTTCGTCTAATAAAGCGAACGTCGCGCGTCTGGTTTCATGTGCATGGAGGAGTGATGAACACGCGTTTGCTCATGATCCTGCGCGTGACCGTCGCGGCGCCGCAGCGTATCGGCGCGGTGCCGCATGGGACTCGCCGGACGGCGCCCCTGACGGGCGGCGAATTCGAGGGACCGCGCCTTCGCGGATCGGTGTTACCTCGTGGAAGCGGGGACTGGCTCCTTCTGCGAGCGGACGGAGTTCTCGAGATGGACCTTCGCGCCACGCTTCGGACCGACGACGGTGCACTCATCTCGATGAGATCATTCGGCTTGCGTCACGGTCCGCCGGACGTCATGGCGGCCATTGCACGTGGCGAAGCGGTCGATCCGGCAGCCTACTATTTTCGGACGACGCCGCGGTTCGAAACCGCACACCCGGCGTACGTATTCCTGAACCATCTCGTGACGGTGGCGAGCGGCGATCGACGTCCCGAAGGTCCGATCTACACCATTCACGAAGTGCTCTAAATGCGCTTCCGGAAGCAGAGGACTCTATGAACGCCCGTCCGCTGATGCGCCTGCGTCTCACGACCGCTGCCGACCGAGGAGATCGGTCCGACGCCGCACGGCATACTCTCGATCTTTCCGATTACAGGCGGGTCTTTTGAAGGCGAGCGCTTGCGCGGGACGGTACTCGGCGGCGGCGGCGATTGGGTGACCGCGGCCGCCGATGGAACGTTCGAGCTGGATCTTCGGGTGACGCTCGAGACGGACGACGGCGCGTTGATCCACATGACATTCACCGGCGTGCGCGACGACGCGAACCACTATTTCCGCACGCTGCCCCGCTTCGAGACCGCCGCGCCGAAGTATGCGTTCCTCAATCGCCTCCTCGCCGTGGGCATTGGAGAGATTCACGCCGACGGGCCGGTTCACGTGATCGAGGAGATTCTCTGAAGCACTTCGTCGAGCCAATTTGCGGACGTCCCTTCCTTACGCCTGTCCGAGCACCTTCGGCTTGAGCTTCTCGACCGGCTCAAACTCGTTGATGCCGCCGTCTGCCATCAGCGCCAGAAAAAGATGACCGTCCCTGATGATGTACGCTCGAATATTGCCCCACTGCTTCACAATTTGATCGTGGAGCGAACCTGCCGGTCACTCGGTTCGTCCTCAGCAGGCGGCTGACGGCCGGTGGACGGTAGACGCGTGGGCACCGCTGGATGGCCGCGTGATCAACGGTGGCGTCCGCGTTGCATTCTAGGCGATCGGCATCAGCGTCGGTTCGGCCTGATTGAGGAACAGAAGAGCAGTTCAGCACGCAAGTGATGCGACGCGCGCCTGCCGGCCTCACGGCTGAGGGTGCGCTCTCGCATCATCGGCGGGAAACCCGACTCGCCTCATCACGGCCTCGTATTTCGGATTCGAGGCGGCGGTCCTGAGAGCGGCGGGAAAGTTCAGCGGCATCTGGGCGAACTCGACCGCGCGGTCCTGATACGCACGCTCGAGCGCAGCGAGCGCCAGTTCCTTCTCACCAAGCGCGTCGTGGATGAATGCGACGCCGAACGAGGACACGTAGTGCTCGCGGGCTTCGTTGGAGAGCTCGGCCAGCGTTTGGCGTGCATCCTGCGAGCGGCCGGCCAGAGCGTACGTGTATCCCAGGTACGCCTTGAACCTGGGGGTGGCTCCGCGCGATGCCCGCACCGCATTCTCGATCCCGCGTATCGCCTCCTCATATCGCTTCATCTCGACGAACGTCACCCCGAGCTGGAACAGGGCGCGCGGCCGGCCCGGGATCATTTCAAGCGCACGCCGGAACTCCGCGACCGCGCGATCGTAGTGTCCTGCCGCGCGATACGCGAGTGTCACATTCATTTGTGCATCGAACGACAGCGGATCTCGTTGGCGCTGGCGCAGCGCGCTCGCGACGGCCTCATCGATCCGTCCGGCGCAAATGAGACGTTCGGTCATCAAGCTGTCCGTTCTGCCGAGGTGCGGGCTCAGCTCCTCTGCCCGCCGAAACTCTCTCTCGGCCTCGTCCCACCTCCAGTAGAAAAAAGTCAGAAGTTCACCAAGCGTCCGGTGTGCCGGCGCGAGCGTCTCATCGAGTTCCAGAGCCTTGCGCGCGGCCGCTTCGGCTTTCGGAACGACCTCGCGCGGGGATAGAGGACCGGTGAACAGAAACTGGGACTGGGCATGCGCCAGCGCCGCGTATGCTTCTGCATAGTCCGGCTGTTTCGCGACTGCCTGCTCGAGATACATGACCGCCGTGCGGAAGCCCTCATAGTTGAGTTGTCCGGCCGCCGCAATGCCCTTCAGATATGCATCGACGGCGTCGGGAGCAACAGTCCGCGGCCGCATGTGAGGCCGGAGCGCAAGCGGCTGGCCGATGGCTCCCGCCACGTCTCCAGCAATCCTCTGCTGAAGCGCGAGGATGTCGCCGAGTTCACCTTCATAACTTTGCGCCCATACATGTCGATCCGTCAGCGCATGAACCAGCCGGACACTGATCCGCAGATGTTGGCCGGATCCCACCACCGCACCTTGCACCAATGCATCGACTTTCAGATCGTGGCCTATCTCGGGCGGCCGACGGTTTGCCTCCCTGTACTGCATCGCCGACGTGCGCGAGATCACGTTCAACGGTTCGACCTGCGCCAGATGCGTTGTCAGGGCCTCGGTGATCCCGCTGGCTAGATACTCCTGTGCGGCATCGCCGGTCAGGTTCTCGAACGGGAGCACGGCAAGCGATCGAATTTCTTCCGCCGCCGTTCCGAAGTGTAGCGGCGACCTCCGATGGCTGACAGCCATGGCCGCCAGCACGGCGGCGAGTATCAGCCCGCCCGCGAGCACCATCTTTCTGGCTCGCGACGTCGGCAGCGCAATCGTCGCGTCAGCCGGTGCCGACACAACCGGCTGCACCGCGGCGATAAACCTGTATCCGCGGCGCGGGATCGTTTCGATGAACTGCGGATGCTCGGCTGAGTCGTCCAGGGCTTCGCGCACCTTGCGGACCGCCGTGTTCAGGCCGACCTCGAACTCCACGTGCGTGCCCGGTTTCCAGAGTTGGTCCCGAATCTCCTCGCGACTGACGACTTGACCGGGACGGCGGATCAGGAGTTCGAGAACCTTGAACGCCTGTTGAGGTAAACGGACCCGGAGCCCGTGGCGGCGCAGCTCGCCTGACTCCGCATCGAGTTCGAACACGTCGAAGCGCAAGAGGCGTGGAGGGACGCAGACCGGACCGTCCCCGCTCTTCAGATCTGGAAAAGTAACCACGCGAAGTCCCATGCCGCCGAGCAGCGGCGAGCGGAGTCTAGCGCACTCGGCTGGACGAATGCCACCCGAGAGCGTAATGCGCGGCGGCAAGCTGCCGTGTAACTGCAGTTTGGCCGATCAGATCAAATTCAGACGAAAGTCACGCGACGACGAAGACCTCACCGCCTATCCTTGCCGGCGTCCACTGCGCGAAGAAAGCGCGAGTGGACAGGAACAGCATGGGAAACGGAGCCGATATGAGGCGAACATTCGCACGCAACAGCATCCTCGCAATCGCCGCTGCGTCGTTGGTCGTTGTCGCCGGTGTGCCCGTGACAACGCAGCTCGCGCAGCCCGGTCCTCTAGACATTTCGGGCGAAATCAATGGTGCACCGTTCCGGATCATGGTTCCCGCGGACTGGAATGGGACGCTCATCGAGTTCGTCCGCGGTCTGGTTGACAAGGCGGATCACCCCGGGGAGATCGAGAACCGAAACCCGACCCTCACGCCGGGCGCCTCCGATGCCACGAGGACCGCTGTCCAGGGTGCGCTGCTCAAGAGTGGCTACGCGCTTGCCGCCAGCGCACGCAAGAGCAATGGCTGGTCGGTTGAGGAGGGCCTTGACGATGTCGTCGCCCTCGTCAGTTATTTCAGGGAGAACGTGGCAAAACCGACGAGCACCATCCTGTGGGGCGGCTCTGGCGGAACAGTCATTGTCCTGGAAACCGCGGAGCGCAACGGCGGCGCCTTCGACGGGTACTTGACGACGGCAACAGTCGGCGCGGGGGCGCCGCGCACCTGGGATCAGGCGCTCGTGCTGCGACTGGCGTATGACGTGGCGTTCGGCATGCCCAGTTCGTGGGGCACGCCTGGCGACATCCGTGATGACATCGACTACGAAACGGAGGTCGCTCCGGTTGTTTCCACGCAAATCAGTGATCCAGCGAACTTCGGTCGGTTCGAGTTCATCAGGCTGGTGACCGGTCTGCCGGGTTCAGGAATTACTCCGCCCCCAGGGCTCTACCCCACTGCGCTTCTTGACGTTCTTGCCACAGCCACCGAAGCCCAAGCCGAGCTGGAGCGCCGGGCCGGAGGACCCGTCACCCAGAACATCAGTCATACCTACACGCTGACCTCCGACGAGAAAGGCTACCTGGCGAGCCTGGGTATCGACGCCAGCCCCCTGCTCGATGCGATGAACGCGCGCCGCAACATTGAGGCTCCGCCGGAGTCGAGGAATTACCTCGAGCACTTCGCCGAACACAGCGGGTTGATCAAGCGTCCCGTCCTCACGCTCCACACATTTCTGGATCCCCTCGCGGTGGTCGCGCACGAGGCGGCATATCGGAACACCATTGCGGCAGCCGGCCGGGACGGTCTGCTTTTTCAAGCGTACACGACCGGGATCGGACACGGCGCCCTTACACTGACGCAGATGCTCACGGCGATTGACGCCGTTGATGGATGGGCGCGGTCAGGAACTCGGCCGGCACCTTCGATGTTCACCGAGGAGCTCGGGTTCCTGCAGGACTTCGTGCCGCCACCGTGGCCGCAGCCCCGATAAGATCCGGACGACGGAGATCGCCCGAGCTCTCGAAACGAGTCCGCACCTGCTGGAGAGATCGGCGTCACCGTTGACGTGTCTTTGTGACGTTGTCCCTAAAGATCGCCGTAATTGATCAGCGGTTTATGGAGCACGCTGTCCCGTACTCAACGCTTGCGTTCGGAGAGTGGGTTCTCGCGGGTCACGGTGAGATCGCGTCGGGCGGGGAACCCTCGCGCGCGTAGCGACCTGGAGGTCGGCCCACGTGCCGGCTGAACGCGGTGCTGAAGGTGCTCGCCGAGCCATAACCGACGCGTTCGGCGACCTCGGCAAGCCCGAGGTCGTGCCGGCGGAGCAGATCCTTGGCGACGGCCATCCGCCAGGCGAGCAGGTATTCCATCGGTGGCAGGCCCACAGTCCGCGTGAAGCGTTCGAAGAACGCCGAGCGCGACAGCGCCGCCGTCTTCGCGAGGTGGGCGACGGTCCACGAGCGTGCGAGCTCGGTCGTGCATCTGCCGGATCGCTGACGCGAGGTGCGCATCGGCCAATCCGCGCAGCAGCCCAGGAGGCGCGTCTTCACCTGGCGTCGCCCTCAGCGCTTCGATGAGCAGTACCTCCACCAAGCGGGCGAGCACGAGGTCACGACCTGGCCTTCGTTCGCTTGCCTCCCCGCCGACGAGGCGCACTAGTATCGAGAGCCGTTCCACGCCGCGCACGTGCACGAGCGACGGCAGCAGCGACACGATCAACGCGGAATCGAGCGAGTCGAAGACGAACCAGCCGCCGAGCAACCGCACGTCGGGGCGCCCACCGCGCGTGCCGTGGCGAACTTCGCCCGTCAGCTTTGACGTCACCTGAGGGTCGAAGCGCTCAAATCGCACCGGCTCGAAGCCCGACATGGTGAAACCTGGCGTTGCTGGCAGCAGCACGAAGTCGCCTGCCCTCAGTGTCTGGGGTGGGTGGCCATCAACGGTCAAACGACAGCTGCCTTCGAGCACGGCGCAGAAGCTCGGCTGGCCGAAGGCAGAGTAGCGAACTCCCCAGCGACCAGCGCCGCTGATGCGCCTCGAGAACACCGCGCGCGGCTGAAGAAGAGCGATGACTTCCGAAAGCGGGTCGTTCATGTCTGGACGATCACAAATGAAATGTGGACTCCACGTTGTAGAAAGTCCTGCGGGTCTTCCGCCATAGTAGTCGGAAAGGAGTCGACATGAAAACCGTACTCATTACTGGTTGCTCGTCCGGCTATGGCCTCGAGACCGCGCGCCATTTTCACGCGCGTGGCTGGAACGTGATCGCCATCATGCGAACGCCGCGCGAAGACATTCTGCCCCGGTCGGAGCGACTCCGCGTCCTGGCGCTCGACGTGACCAAGGCCGAGAGCATCGCCGCCGCGATCGAGGCGTGTGGGCCCGTCGACGTGCTCGTCAACAACGCCGGCATCGGGGTCATCGGCGTCTTCGAGGCCACGCCGATGTCTACGGTCCGCGAGGTGTTCGAGACCAACACCTTCGGTGTGATGGCGATGACGCAGGCGGTGCTCCCTCAGCTTCGCGCGCGGAGGTCGGGTGTGGTGGTGAATGTGACCTCGAGCGTAACCCTGACACCGATGCCACTGGCCGCCGCGTACACCGCGAGCAAGATGGCGATCGAAGGGTTCACCGGATCGCTCGCGCACGAGCTCGAGGCGTTCAACGTGCACGTCAAACTGGTGGAACCGGGCTACGGCCCGACCACGCGTTTTACGAGCAACGGGGGATCGCGCATGGCAGGGTTGTTTCCCGAGACATACGCCGCTTTCGTTGAGCCGATCCTCGCATCGTTTGCACAGGTGACGACGGTGACGACGGAGTCGGACGTGGCCGAGGCGGTGTACCGGGCCGCGAACGATGCGTCAGCGCAGCTTCGCTTTCCAGCGGGTCGCGACGCCGTGGCACTGGCTCAGTCGAGATAAGAACCAGCGGCGCGCTGCGGCGCGGTCAGCTGCCAGAAGCGCTGCGCACGGTCAGCGGCGGCGGCGAGTCCCATCGCTTGCAGCCGCTCACCAAAGCGCTCATCGGCGCGCAGGCAGTCCCACTGCGGCGCAACGGCGAGATGCACGAGCGGCGGGTCGCGGCGTACGATCGCAGCGTCGAGATGCCGAAATGCCTCGTCCACATTGCCGGCTGCGCCGTGAAGCAACGCGAGATGGAACGGCGGACCGTTCGCGTTGGCACGAAGCGCGTAGTCCACTAGACCAGCGTGACCGCGAGTGTCGTAAGTGCGTCGTAGCTCGTCGATGAGATCCGGCGGCGCACCAGCGGCTCTGGCATGCGTGAGCGACTCCGCCATGTGCCGGTCGAGATCGCCCATCTTCAAATAGGCGCTCGCAAGGTACTCGCGGGCAAGCAAGTGTTGCGGATCGAGCTCGAGCGAACGGGTGGCCCACGCGATCATGTCGTCGTAGCGCCGCTGGTTCCAGTACCAGAGCGCGATCTGCAGGTGCACGGTGGCAGACGACGGATCGCGTTCGAGCACGCGCTGCTTGGCCGCGAGGCCTTCTGCGAGGTACCCGAGCGCTTCGAGCAGCCGTCCGTACAGCAACCAGGCTTCCGTGTGATCCGCATTGAGCTCGAGTGCGCGCTCGAGGCTGCGCCGCGCGCCATTCCAGTTCCAGTCGCTGAGGAACAGGACGGTCCCCAACGCGACCTGCGCGTCGGCGTTCGATGCTTCCATCGCGAGGGCGCGAAGGGCCGCCGCGCGGGCCGATGTGTATGCGACATCCGGTGCCGCCAGGCGCAGCTCGGCCTCCGCGCAATGGGCGACGGCCAACCCGGCGTGCGCGGCTGCGTAGTCGGGATCGAGCGCGATGGCGGACCGGAATGCCTCCAGCGCGTGCGGGATTTCCGATCGCGAGGCGGCCATGAGGCAGGCACGGCCACGGCCGATCAGTTCTGACACCTCGGGCCTTGCTGGCAGCATCCCGATCGGCCACTTCAGCGACATCGGTTCGGCGGGGACAGTCCTCCGCCTGACGGCCGCGGAAAACCGATAACCGGCCCGCGGCACGGTCTCGATGTAGGTAGCGGTCTCGCCCGACGCCGCGAGGCTCTTACGAAGCGCCGAGACGTACACCGAGAGGACGCCTTCCTCCACCGAGACATCGCGCCAGACCAGGTCGAGCAGCTCGCGCTTCGTCACCAGAGTGCCGGCGCGGCGCACGAGCGCCACAAGGAGGTCGTGCGCCTTTGGCGCGAGCGGCACGACCTGTCCAGCGTGGCACAGCCTGCGCTCGTGGACATCGAGCGTATACGGGCCGAACTGGTACACCTCGCGGTTGCCAACCATGGCTTAGCCGAATCTTAGGGGATCCTTCAGGACTTCGGACGCCGTCCACGGTACACCTGTCGGACAAGGAGGTCGAGATGAACAATCCGTTCGCAGGGACCTGGACCCTCAATCCGACGCGTTCGAAATTCGATGCCAACCACAAGCCGGCTCAAGCAACGATGACGTGGAAGCTGGACCCCGACGGCGTCTACCTGCTGCTCGCCGAGGGCGTAGACGCGAAGGGCGCCCGCTGCACGGAGAAGCCCCAGCGCTTGCGCCCGGACGGCGTTGCGTACCCGTCGAGGGCCTGCCCGGGCTGACATCGGTCACGACGCGCCCGAATCGGAACACCCTTCGCGCCGAAGCGAAGCGGGAGGACGGCTCGCTTGCGGGTGAAGGCACTTATGTCGTGGCCGACGACGAACGGACGATGACCGCGATGACGAAGGGGTTCGACTCGCAGTTACGGCCGTTCACGCAGCAGATGGTGTGGGATCGCGTCTGAACGATGATGCGCTCGCGCACTCGAACAATGCTCGTGGCGGCTGATCGCCAACCGCCACGCATCGCTCACTGCCAGAGGGGCTGCATGCCCACCTTCGTTCGCTCGATTGACGACAACGTGCGGTCTGCCACGGTCCCATGGTCAGGCCGTCACGCGGTTCGCGACCGGACGCAAAACGGTAGAATGGGTGGATGTCCGACATCATGATTCGTCCGGCACGGCACGCCGAGCGTTCGTGCCTGGAGGCGCTGCAGTGGCGCGCCTCACTCGGCAATTCGGGCGATCGTGACTCTCTACTCGCGAATCCGGATGCGATCTCGCTGCCGGCGGAACAAATCGCGGGTGGCCACGTGTTCGTCGCGGAACGCGACGGCGTGATCGTCGGCTTCGCCGCGGTCCTGCCGCGGCCGGACGACAATGCCGAGCTGGATGCGCTGTTCGTTGAGCCGAACCTCTGGAAACGAGGCGTGGGACGATTGCTGGTCGAGCATTGCGCCGATGTCGCGCGCGGGCGCGGCTCGCGGATCTTGCACGTCGTTGGCAACCCGCACGCGGAAGGCTTCTATGCCGCGTGCGGCTTTTGCACGACGGGAGTCATCGAGACTCGATTCGGCTCGGGTCTCGCGATGCAGCGTGGACTTGGATAGGGTCGCGATCCTGCGATCTCGCCGCCATGCCCCACCCACACAAGGAGAGTCTTCAATGATCGCTCGTAAAGACACTCGATCTTTCACCTGCGCGTTGGCCGTCGGTGCCGCCCTGCTGGCTGCCCCGGCGATTGCTCAACAAGGTGGCGCCTCTTCACCTGGGGCAGCGGCGCAGCCAGCCGCAGCAGCAGAGACGAACATTCAGACCGCCCTCGCGAACGACGTGGGCACGCTGTCTGACAAGTTCGTGGGGCTGGCGAAGGTGATGGCGGGCAAGTACGATTGGCGCCCCGGTCAGGGTGTGCGCTCGGTCGGAGACGTGTTCAACCTGATCGTGATGGAGAACAAGATGCTCGCCGGTGTGCTCACAGGCGCGGGGATGCCGGGCGGCGGAATGGGTGGTCGCGGCAACCAGGTCACGGAACCGGCGGAGATGCAGGAGGCGCTCCGCAGCTCGTATGCAGCGCTAAAGCAGGCGCTCTCGGGACTCTCCGCCAGCGATTTGAACGCGAGCGTGAAGATGTTCGGACGCGACACCACGAAGCAGGGTGCCGCCCTCATGCTGATCTTCGACCAGCACGAGCACCTCGGGCAGTCGATCGCCTACGCGCGCAGCAACAGCGTCGTACCGCCCTGGAGCAAGTAGCGGCAATTCGTCGGCGCGTTTTGGATGAGCGGTCCGAAACAACTCTCGGCCGATCTCACGGACCGTCGCCGCGGACCCGCAATACCATCCGTCCCAGCGCGTGTTCTCGATCCAACTGCCGACAACGAATATAGGCACGCGGTAATTTCCGGCCGGCGGACTCGTGCGGTCGAGACGGGTCGCCCGTGGTGGCGCATGGGCACGCTACTGCACGCGACCGACGTAGCGGTCGAGCCATCCAAGGACTTCCTGGACGATCTGGCTGTGCTGGGTCGCAAAGATCTCGTGCCCTCCGGGATAGAGCACGTGCTTCTTGTCCGCGCTCGGCGTGCCCAATCCCTCGAACAGCGGCCGCTGCGACGTCTGAAGCGGAAAGATGAAGTCCTGGTCGCCGTTCAACATGAGGACGGGAACTCGCACGCGGGGCGCAAAGTTGAACGGATCAACTTCCGGAGCCGACTTGTTGCTGGCAAGACCTCCCATGAGCAGGACGCCCGTCTTGATGCGCGGGTCGAGCGCGATGATGATCGGCCCGAGCCTCCCGCCCCACGACAACCCGTAGTAGGCCAGCCGCCTGGCGTCGATGTCCGGTCTCGTTTCGACGTAATCGAGCGCCCGCCTGGCATCGCTCACGAGCTGCTGCGTCCAGGTGGTGTTGGCGCGCGTCTGGGGCACTAAAGCAGACGCGACCCGTGGGTCGGTCCGCCCGTACGTGTACTGGTAGACCGGATACACCAGGGCGCGGCCGCTCATGATGATGAAGTCGATGCCGAACGTGTTCAATTGCAGATTCGTGGTGCTCTTCGCGCCAACCGCGAGGGTACCCGGGAAGAACAACACCGCTTGGTAGGGCGGTTTCACATTCTTCGGCAGATACAGATGGACGGGCATGCGCTCGCCGCCGTACACGGTGGCGATGTTGACCACCTCATGCCGCCACTGCGGTGAGGCGTCGTCGGTCAACTCGACCCGCGCGTCGAATGGCGTGCGATCGTAGCTGTACTGGTCTGCGTAGATTCGATACACGGCGTCGGCCACGGGCCGCTCGCTGGCGTAGTCACGGACGGGCGGCGTGATGGGCGCGGCGAGGGAGGCCGGTGGCGCCGGGCCGTCGCCGTATGCCACGCAGCGAAACCCGTTCGTGTCGGACCGGTCGAAGGGCGACCGGGAATCCGAGTTGAGAAACTGATAGTCCGGATCGTTCCACGCGCCGCCGAGGATGTAGCGCTTGCCGGTGCCGGTCTGCTCGTTCCAGACCCACTCCTTAACGTTGCCGCCCATGTCCACGGTCCCGTAGGGCCCGAGACCCGGCGCGGTGCCCACCCGCACCGTGCCCGCGCCACCGAAGTGACTCGAACGTGTGATCGAATAGCCAAGCTCCGGCTTCGCCGCGTGCGTCCAGTGATAAATCGTCGGCAAGTGCTTCCCGCGGAAGGCGGCGTACGCCGCGGCTTCGTACCAGCTCACCGCCGCCACCGGCCAGTCCTCCTGGCCGCCCGGGTAGGTGCCGGCCTGCCAGGTCGCCGGCCCCGGGCGTCCCGTGCCGTCGCGGAAGAGCGCCATTGCCGCGGTCCAGTCGAGCGTCTGGCCCTCGCGCACGAATGGCTCCGCCCAGTACCTCCCGCCTCTCGTAGCCGCCCGCGTCGACAAACGCCTTGAACTCCGCGTTCGTGACTTCGTGCCGATCGATGTAATAGTCGGGCGCGGGCACGGCCTTGTAGAAGTCGAAGCCCGTCAGCGTGAGTCGCATACCTGCCGGCGGAATCGAAACGGCGACCATCCGGGAGGATGGGCCCCCGGGGCGGGCAGCACCACCACCCCATCGAAACCTGGAAGCAGCTCCGTAAAATCTGTCGCGCGCAAGATCTCCATCGGCTCATATCCAGTCTTTTCCAAGCGCCACCAGAACACTCCTCGCGGCAGCCGGGTGTTGACGAGCGGAGTCCGACCGACTGGATGCCACGTGGTGTCGCCGCCGATGAGCCGCAGTGACACCTCGGCGCCGGCCGGCGTCGTCGTAATCGAGACCTCACGAGAGATGCGCGGCCACACGCTGTTCAATACCGGATCTCCCCCAATGCGAGTCTCCGCCTGCGTCGCCAAGAGAAACGCTTCACCGTTGCGGTCGAGCGCAGCGAGCCGGAGGATCTCAGGCAGCGCGACGTTGCGCGCCCAGCGCGTGCCGCTCGATCGCCAGGCCCACAGCGCGACGACCGCAGCGACTACGACGACGGCGCCCGCTATTACGCCGATCGCCCAGGGTCGGCGCCAGGGCGCGACGCGGGTCGGGCTTTCCGAGCGCGGTGTCGGCACGCACGCCTCGAGTGCGTGGACCAACTCCGCGGCGTTCGCGTACCGGCGCTCACGGGCTTTGTCGAGCGCTCGCTCGACGATGCGCGCGATGTCGTCGGTCACACACGCGACTCCGGTGAGCGGCGCCTGCGGCCGATCGACAATCGCCTGCAGTAGCTCGTAGTCGCTCGCGCCCGAGAACGGCCGGCGTCCGGCGAGCATCTCGTAGAGCACGACGCCGAGCGCCCACACGTCGCTCCGCTCGTCAGCATCGCCGCCACGAATCTGCTCCGGCGCCATGTAGGCGATGGTGCCGAGCGTCGTGCCCGTCTGCGTCAGATCGCCCACGCTCGTGATCTTCGCGATGCCGAAGTCGAGCAGCTTGGCCTCGCCCTCGGTCGTTACCATAACGTTGCCCGGCTTCACATCGCGGTGGACGATGCCGGCCTGATGTGCGCGCGCCAGGCCGCGCGCGACCTGTAGGGCGACGCGGACCGCTTCCGTTGGCGCCAGCGGGCCACGGGCGAGGCGCGTCTTCAGCGTCTCGCCGTCGCAGTAGGCCATCGAGATGAACACTTTGCCGTCGGTCGTTTCCTCGATGTCGTGAATCGAGCAGACGTTGGCATGATCGAGCGCCGAAGCCGTGCGCGCCTCCTGAAAGAAGCGTCGCTTCGCGTCGGGGTCGTGCACGAGCTGCTGAGGAAGGAACTTCAGCGCTACGAGGCGGCCAAGCCGGAGGTCCTCGGCCTTGTAAACCACACCCATGCCGCCGACGCCGATCTCGGCGAGGATGCGGTAGTGGGAGACTGTCTCACCGACCATCAGGGTTTCACGCGCCCTGAATCTTACACCCGTGCCGGCTGTGCCGTCGTCGCGTGGCATGCGTGAGTAGCCACATCTGCGGATTCACCGGTCGGTCTGGCGGCCTATTTTCTCGCCGTGTTAAGCACCGGTGGGGCCTCACTCGTCCCGCAAGGCAATCAGCGGATCGATCCGGGACGCGCGGCGGGCCGGCAGATAGCTGGCGAGGAGCGCCACGGCGATCAGCACGAACGACACCGCCGCATACACAGCCGGATCTGTCGGCCGGACGTTGAAGAGCAGGGTCGTCATGGACCTGCTGAGGAGCGCGGCGCCAACCAGACCCAGCACGACGCCGATGCCCCCTTTCCACAACCCCTGTCGCAGGATCAGACCGGCAATCTGCCCCCGCGACGCACCGATGGCGCTGCGCACGCCGATCTCACGCGTCCGCTGTGACACGTCGTAGGCCAGCACGCCATAGATGCCGAGGGCCGACAGGAACAGCGCCAGACCGGCAAACGCGGCGAGCAAGCAGCATCACGGCGCGACGGTTGTCGAAGGACGAATCCACCGCCTCCTCCAGGCCGCCGGCCTCAAACAGCGGAAGCGCGGGATCGATGGTCGCGCACTTTGTCGCGCAAGGCCGACACCACGTCACCCGCCGGCCGGGTCGTCCGCAGGAACAGCGTCAATCCGCCCGGTCGTCCTCCCTGCATGATCTGATAGATGAAGGGATTGCCGCTCTTCTCCTCGACCCCGTTGTGCGGCACGTCTTTCACGACGCCGATGATGACGGGCCAGTCTTCAGGTTTTGCCGGCCGGCCGCCAAAGCTGAACCTTCCACCGACGGCAGAGCCATTGCGGGAAGAACTTCCGCGCGAAGCTCTGATCGACGACGAACAGGCGCCGGCCGGGAGCCATGTCCGCTTCTTCATAGAAGCGGCCTTCCACCAGCTTCAGCCCCAGCGTTTCGAGGTACCCTGGCGTCACGATCACCCGGTAGGCGCCCGGCTGCGGCGAACCCGGCGGCAGCGTATCGTTCTCCAGGGTGAACGCGTTGATCGGCAGTCCTCCCTGGAACGGCGTGGAAAAGGAAAGCGCCACGGACGTCACGCCCGGAATCTCCCGCATCGCCTGGAGCAGGCGTTCGCGAATCTTGTTGGCGGCCTCGTCGCTGGCGCGATGTTCCCGCGTCAACGCGATGCGCGCGGTGACGACGTTCGTCGCCTCGAGTCCGGTATCCACGCGCAAGGCCTCGGCGAAGCTCTGGATGAGCAGGCCGGCGCCGGTCAGCAGCATCAACGCCACCGCGACCTGGGCAACGACGAGAACGCCGCTCAGCGCGCGCACGCCGCGGCTCGACGACGCGCTTCGCGAACTGCTCTGGATCACCGCCGCCAGATTCGTGCGCAGGATGTGAAACACCGGGATCAGGCCGATGAGCAGGCCGACCACGGCGCGTGAGCGCGACGGCGAATCCGAGCACGCGCCAGTCGAGCGACGCCGGCAGCGACTGGGGCAGCATCTTCGCCAGGTAGAAATTCGTCATCCGCAGCGCGCCCCAGGCCACGCCCAGCCCCAACAGCGCGCCGAGAGACGTCAGCAGCAGGCTTTCCAGCAGGAACTGCCGGGCAATCGTCGCGCGCCCGGCCCCGAGCGCGGATCGAATGGCCAGCTCCGACTGGCGGGCGTTGGAACGTACGAGCAGGAGATTCGCCACGTTGACGCAGCCGATGAGCAGCACGAACGCGACGCCGCCCTGCAGCATCAGCAGCGTCGGCCGCACCGGCTGGACGCGCTGCTCCTGCACCCCGCCGACGTTCATCGTCATGCCGGAGCGCTCGACGAAATCCTTCAACGGCGGCGGTCCCGCGTCGACGTAGCGCTTCTCCAGGATCTTGGCCTCGGCGTCCGCCTGGCCTGCCGTGACGCCCGGCTTGAGGCGTCCAAACAACTGGATGCCCACGCCGTAGCGGCCCTGCGGATTCTCCGCGGCCGGAGGCCAGCTCAATGGCACGACGAACTTCATCCGCGCATCAAACGCTTCCAGCACCCGCGGCGCCACGCCGATCACCTTGTACGCTTCATCGTCGATCCGCACCTCCTTGCCGAGGACCTCCGGACTTTCCTGATACTGCGTCTGCCAGTAGGACTGCGTGAGCACGACGACCTTGTCGGCGCCCGGTTTGTTCTGCTCCTTCGTGAAGAAGGTGCCGATCACGGGTTGTATCCGCAGGATGCTGAAGATCTCGGCGGTCATCCGTACGCCGGGGATACGGACGACAGAATCCTTTTCTCCGACCAGGCCGTAGAAGAACGTCCACAGCCCGAGGCTCTCGTAGGAGGTCGCGTTCTGTCGAGTAGTCGAGGTAGAACGGGACGTTGGCCGGCATGTGGTTCAGGCCGGCCTTCACCGCGGACGAGTACAACTCCACAATCCGCTCCGGCTCCTGATACGGCAGCGGCTTCAACATCAGCGAATAGACCGAGGAGAAGATCGCCGTCGTCGCGCCGATGCACAGCGCCAGCGTGACGAGCGTGGTTGCGGTGATGCGCTTGGACTTCCACAGCAGACGGAAGGCGTGACGAAAGTCCGTCAGCGAGCCGGTCAAGATGCCGGCGGACGTCGACGCTGAGGCGTGGTGCGATGACGTCATCGTAGAAGACTCCGATTCGATGGAAGAATCAGCAACGGGCATGGTCATGGTTTCCGGACTCCTCGGTCCAGAGAGGCTTGAACATGCTCGGTTCACCTCTCAGACGGGCGCTCGGCCCGCACCGTAAGCTAGACGAGCAGTTCTGCGACCTTGTCGTGCCCGCGCCTGACGGCCCACGCGAGCGGCGTGGCCCATGGCGGATCGTCGGGCAGGCTCTTCGGCGCGCCACGCCGGAGCAGGAACTTGACCATCTCGAGCTGACCGTACTTGGCCGCCCAGGCGAGCGGTGTCGACCGGAGATGCTCGTCACGCGCCGTCAGATCGGCGCCTGACTCGAGCAGTTTCTTCGCCTCCCCCACATCGCCCTTGCGCGCCGCCTCGTGGAGCGGCGAGATGCGCAGCCAGTTGTGCGCGCGCGTTGGCCAGTCTTCCTCCCGGTGTTCCTGCGGCGGCGTGCCTCCGTACGAAAGGAGCAACTGCTCCATGCGCTTGTCGGGGCGCCATTCCCGCGACACCCACAGCGCGTCACCCGAGCTTTCGACAGGCGGATTCGGAAAAGCGCCGCGCTCGAGGAGAAGCTTCGCGATCTCGTAGTGTCCGTGATAGACCGCCGAGTAGAGCGCCTTGCCCTTCGGCGCGAACTGCTCCTCGGGCAGATTGGGGTCAGCGCCGTGATCGAGAAGCACCTGCACGATGTCCATGCGTCCAACCGCGGCGGCATTTGACAGCGGCGCGCCGGCGCCGAGGTAGTAGCCCTCGTGCTCTCCTGTCTTGTTTGCCAGCGACCGATCCTGCTGGAGCAGTTCGCGCACGCGCTCGATGTCGCCGGTGTGACACGCAGTCGGCAGATCGATGAACGCGCCACACGCCTTGAGGTGCGCCATGACGTGCGCGGGAGTCACCGGCCAGTGACGTGGAACATCGCGCCATCCGCGGAAGAAGTAGTCGCCGTTGGTGAGGTGAATTGGCCGAGCGTTGTCCATTCTCCGAGCGTTGATGTCGGCGCCGCGCCGCAGCAGCTCGTCGATCGCGTCGAGCTGTCGCGTTATCGTGGCCCAGTGGATCGGCTGGTTGGATCGCCTGTCGCCTGTGGCGACGAGTTCCGGTTGCGCATCGAGCAGTTCGCGCATCTGCGTGAGGTCGTGATTCCGCAGCGCCAACGCGACCGGCTCCCCCTTCGGCGAGGCGTTGAACCTCGTTTCGAGCGTGTGCGTCAGCAGCTGTTCCATCTCCGTGTAGCCGCGATCGCGTGCTATCTCCAGAGGATCATCGTCGACCCAGAGATCCAGCGGGTTGCGATCGTGTTCGAGCAGAAATCGCACGACGTCGATGCCGTTCTCGCGCACGGCGAAGTAGAGCGGCTTGCGATAGTCGTAGTGCGCCCGCGCCAGCGACGCATCTTTTGCGATAAGCGCCTGTACGGTTTCGAGATCGCCTGACACACAGGCCTGGATGAGCGCCCATACATCGGTGCCGCGCCCGGGCGACCACAAGAGTTTTTGATCCGATTTCAGCTCGGCTGGTTGCAGCATGCGGTTCGCCGGCTGCATGGACTCGACGTGGTGTACCAGCTTCGGCCAACTGTCGAAACCGTACTCGCACGCCAGTGCGTGCTGCGCCGCAGCCAGACTCACCAACGGATCCGCGGCGCGCAGTGTGTCGAGATGTTCCTTGGCTTGCTTGCGGAGCTGCTCGAGCGACGGACGTTCCGGCAGACGCCGCTGAAAGGGAACGGACATACGATCTCCTTTCGGATATCGCCCGCGTCCGCTCGACGGGCTGAAAGAAGATCGCAGGTTGTAACTGTAGCTTAGCTCAGGTGGGCTCCGCCCTTCCCGCGGACGGGGTGCGTCCTGTCACGCGAAACTGATTGTACGCACGATTCGACGGGCGGGGTAAATCTATCGCCAGCGGCCATGATTCTGACAAGCTACGCCGACGATGGACGATCGAATCAGAAGGGGTTCGTAAGCGCGTGGCGGATCCGCTCGCTGTAAGTGCGTCCCGATTGCAGGCGCTGCCCCGATCGGGTAGGAGTGACCCGTCGGCACGCGCCGACGTGTCCGACCGGTCGGGTGTGCTCTCACCACTATCGCAGACTCTGCACCCCATCGATCTGAGGGAGGCGGGCTCAGGCAGGTTTCATTCCGTGCGTAACGCCACGATCGGATCGACTCTGGATACATGACGCGCGGGCACAGCCGTGGCCACGGCTGCGGCTGAGTACCAGAAAGGTCGCCGCCGCCACAAACGTCAACACATCTCGTCCGTTGATACCGTATAGAAAGCCTGCCATCAGTCCGGTTGTCGCGTAGGCGGCCGACAGCCCGAGCCCGATTCCCGACGCGAGGAGCCAAGCACTCTTCCGAACGACCAGGCGCACGACGTCTTGGGATCGGGCTCCAAGCGCGAGGCGGATCCCGACTTCACGTGTCCGTTGACGCACGACGAAGGTCAGCAACCCGTAAACGCCGATCATGGCGAGGAGCAGTCCGAGTGCACCAGAAATCGTGAAGAGAATGGCGCTTGTGCGCGCAGGATACATGGCGAACCCCAAATGCTCGTCCATCGTGCGGATATCGGTGACCGGAAGGTCAGGGTCGAGCTTTTGCACAATCGATCGCACCGTCTGGATGTAGCTATGAGGGTCTCCGGACGTATGGACGACGAGGGTCGTCGCGGAGTGGAAGTGCTGGAGCGACGGGAGGAACATGTGCCGTTGCGGTGGCTCGCCGAGACTCTGGTACTTGCCGTCCGCGACGAGGCCGATGACTTCGATCCACGGCGCTGTTCCCACACCCAGGCGAAAGCGCTTCCCGATTGGACTCTGGTTCTGCCAGAAGTTTCGCGCAAATGTCTGATTCACGATCGCAACCAGCGCCGTACCGGTTGCGTCGCGGTCGCTGAAGTCACGGCCGGCCAGAAATCGCGTCCCCATCGTCTGGAAATAGAGCGGGGCGACTATGTCGTAGGACACGACCGGACGTCGGTCCTCCGGCATGGGAGCTTCGCCTTCGACAAGCACGCGACCATCGCCGAGATATCCAGGTCCCAGCTGTGGGTGTGCCGTGAAGCTCGCCGCGACGACGCCTGGCAGCGCTCTCACGTTCTCGAGCAGACGAGACTGGAAGCTCACTCCCTGCCCTTGGCTGTAACCAGCGCGTCCGATATCGATGCTGGCAAGCAGACGGTTCTCGGGATCGAAACCCACATCGATACGCTGAGCCTGCTGGAGCGATCGCATGCAGAGTCCCGCCGTGATCAACAGGACCAGCGAGACAGCTACTTGGCCGACCACGAGGACATCCCGCGTGAACATGCGACTCATGCGCCCTGTGGCGACGTCGCCGCTCTTCAGCGCTGCGGTCAGATCCTGTTTGACCGCGCGGTGTGTCGGCAGTATGGCTATCAGGAATCCGGTTCCGAGTGACACCGCAAGCGTAAACAACACGACATTGATGTCCATGCTCGCGTCGAGTGAAATCTCCATGGGAAGCGGAGGCGTCATCGCGAGCAGCCCTCGTGTGGCCGCGCTGGCAACCGCGAGTCCGCCCAGGCCGCCGAAAAGAGAGAGGAGAAGGCTTTCGGTGAGCAGTTGCCGGACGAGGCGCGCACGACTGGCTCCCAACGACGCCCGGATCGCGAATTCCCTTCTTCGAGCCAGCGAGCGCGCAAGAAGCAGACTCGCGATATTCGCGCAGGCAATCAGGAGGACGAGCGCGAGTATTCCGAGCAGGCCCCAGCCCAATTCCGCGACGCCGGGCATCTGTCGTGTTCGACTGTCTTGCTCGGTCAGGATCGGAAGCAGCAAATGCCGGTTCTCGTTCGGATAATTCTGTTCGAGACTGCGCGCCCAGGTGTCGAGCTCGGCCCTCGCCTGGGTCAGTGTAGCCTCCGGACGAAGCCGACCAAACACTGACAACCAGGTTTCGCTGCGACTTGTGAGTTTGTGTTCTTGGCCTGGCATCGCCTGCGCCTGCATCATGGCCGGTACCCAGACATCCGCCGGAAACAGAGGTTCTGTTTGCGGCATTTCAGACGGCGCGACGCCGACGATCGTGAAGTCGCGGCTGTTGAGGCGCAGGGTTTGACCCACGATGAGCGGTTTTCCGGCCAGCTTGGTTTGCCACAACCGATGACTGACGATGACGACGGGACGGGCGTCGAGCACAGAGTCTTCTTCGGGTAGAAAGGCCCGACCAAGGGGCATGCGGACACCCAGAGTCGAGAAGTAATTCCCTGATACGACCGCACCCCACACGACTTCGGTCGGTGCGCTGCCAAGCTGGCCACTGCTCATACTGAAGGGGACCGGCCATGAGGACGCCGCTACCGATTCGAACGCCTGAAGCCCTGCCCGCAGATCCGTGTAGTTCGGATACGACATGCGGCCATAGACGTTGGCTCCCGATCGGCCCGAGAAGATGCGACAAAGGCGTTCCGGATCCGGCACAGGAAGTGGTCGGAAGATCAAAGGATTCAGCAGGCTGAAGATTGCGGCGTTTGCGCCGATTCCGAGCGCGAGCGTCAGGACGGCCGTGACCGCGAAGGACGGCTGCTTCCGCAGCACGCGCACTGCGTAGCGTAGATCCTCCCAGAGATTTCCGATGAGAGCGCCATGGGGCCGTCCCGGTGTGACGGGAGGCGGGACGTGGGCCTGACGTAGCATTCGCATGTGCTGTGCGAGCACGCCAGGTCCCCGCAGTTCCTCGATCGCAAGGCGACGCGCCTCGGCGTCCGTGGCTCCGCCGTCGCGGAGCTCCTCATATCGCAGGTCAAGATGCTGCGACAGCTCCTCGATAATTTCGGACTCCCGACTAGGACTGAGCCGCAGCGCGGCCAAACGCTGGCGCAGGTGTTCGCTCCATTCAGGCATGGTCGACCCCCGTGATGAGACCCATGGCGCGGACGAACGTCTTCCAGGTATCGCGTTGGCGCGTGAGAACTCGGCGACCCTCAGGCGTCAGGTTGTAAAAGCGGCGCCGTCGCTGTCCCGGTTTCTCGACCCACCTGCCGTGCAGCCACCCACGTTCTTCCAGCCGATACAGGAGCGGGTAGAGTGACGCGACGTGGAACTTGAGCTGCCCGGCCGACTGCGTCTCGATCAGCTTGCTGATCTCATATCCGTGACGGGCGCGCGGTTCGATGATCGAGAGGATGATCAGCTCTGCCGAGCCCTTCTTCAGTTCGCGGTCCAGCATCCGAGCCTCTATAGCTGTCATAACAACATATGTTATAGCCCTTCACATCTTGCGGCAAATCGTGAGCCGGACACGCCGTCAGGCATCGATGATTCCGGTTCACATACTGAAGCGCGAGGCGCGTAATTGCCGAAGCCTGGCGCCTTCGGATTCGAGTCCATTGATGTGAAGACCGTGGCTTCCAAGCCATCACCGCCGTCGTCCTGTGGCGGCGGCACCGCGTACCGGCGTGGGTGGGCGGTGTCAGCATCGGCCTGTTCGTGATTGTGTTTCTTCAGGTCGGGCTCGGCTACAACAGGTGGTACTGGCTGCACGTACCGATTGGCGTCGGCATGTTCGGCTGGCTGATACGACTGACGATCAGGCTGGACACACTGTGGCGCACGACCGGAGCGCGGTCGTAATGGCATACGACGAGCGGCAGGCGGAGGACCTCTGGGGAGCGCTTCGTCTCGTCTCGCCGGATCCCGGCGGCCTTGATCGGACCGGGCCGCAGAACGTGCCGTAGTTGTGTCCAGTCAGACGTGACGTGTCAGAGCGCTCGGACGTTCACCGCCTCACTCGGAACGGAGCGCGATGGTCGGATCGACGCGAGCGGCACGCCACGCAGGAATGGCACACGCGATGACAGCGGCGCTGCCAAGGACCGTCGCGATGCCGACGAGCGTGAGCGGATCGTGTCCGGAAACGCCGAACAGGAGCCTGCCAAGGACTCCGGAACACGCCAGGGTCACCATGACCCCGGCGGCGATGCCGAACAGCACCAATCTGACGCAATCATCCAGGATGAGCCGAGCGATGTCGTGCTGACTGGCACCAACGGCCATGCGCACGCCGATTTCACGAGTGCGCTGCGCGGTGAGTACCAGATCACCCCGTAAAGACCCACGACGGCGAGCGCAAGCGCGAGCAGACCGAGCGACGCCGCGGAAACGGCACTGACGCGCACGGGAAAGAACCCGAGGCCACCTTCGAGCGCGCGCGTCATGCCTTGCACGTCATACAGCGGCAGGTTGGGCTCGAGCGCTCGGATCGCTCGCTCCACGTTGGGTGCCAGCGACTCGGGCGGGATCGACGTCCGTACCTGCAGCACCCGAAGGGCACTGTTCTCCTGCGCCATCGGCACATAGAAGTGAGATTGCGGATCCTCGAACAGGAATCGGTACTTGCCGGTGTTCGTCACACCGACGACCTCCGTCCACCGCCCGTTCGACCCGACAGGTTTGAAGCGCTGACCGATGGGGTCCCGGCGCGGCCACAGCACGTCGGCGAGATGCTGGTTCACGATCGCTACTCGACGCGACTGCTCATCGTCCGCATCGCCGAAACTACGCCCACGGACGATCTGGATGCCCATCGTCCGGAAATAATCGGAGCTGACGATGTTCTTCCCGGCGGGCTCAGGCCGGCGAGGCTCGACCGGCGATCCTTCCGCCTCGACGGCGTCGCTCACTCGCAGGTAGCCCATCGGAATCGTCAACGCGAAGCTCACCTGCTCGACGCCTGGGATGGCGCGTACTCTGCGATCGACCTCTCCGAAGAAGACCCGCGCCTGCGCCTCCGTGTACCCGAGCTGCGCGACATCCATGTGGACGTTGAGGACCGCCTCGGGTCGGAACCCGAGGTCCGCACGCTCGGCTTCGAACAGGCTTCGCACGAACAACCCGGCAGCCGCGAGCAGCACGTAGCAGACACCGATCTGGGCCATCACCATGACACGGCGAGCGCGATGCCCGTGCGTGCCCAGCCATCCCTGTCGTGATTGGCGGAGCGCCCCCTCCAGATCCACACCTGAGACCCGCACGGCTGGAACGAGGCCAACCAGCACTCCGGTGACCACGGTGACGGTGAGGGCGTACACGAGGACTCGGCCGTCGAGATGGAAGTCGAATCGGACGGGCAGATTCCCCGGCAGGCGCATCGTGGAGAGCGCCTGGGCCGCCCACGTTCCGAGAAGAGACCGGCGCCGCCACCGAGCGCGGTGAGCATCAAGGTCTCCGTCACGAGTTGTCGCACGAGGCGGCCACGCCCCGCGCCCAGCGCGGCACGGATGGCAAACTCCTGGTGACGCGCGGTGGCGCGTGCCAGCAACAGATTCGTCACGTTCACCGCGGCGACCGCCATCACGAGGACGACCAGGGCCAGCATGATCGCCGCAGTCAGGACATTCGAGCGAAACTGGTCCTCTTCAGGCCGTGCAAAGCGCTCCGGCAGAACCCTGATCGTCACATTCCCGTTCGTGTCGGGATACTCACGCGCGAGCCTGTCCGCCGCGACATTCACCGCTGTTTGTGCGCTCTCGACTGTGACCCCCGGCCGGAGCCGCGCGAGTGCATGAAACCCCCGCGTCTGCCGGTCGTCGAAGTCCGCCGTACCCGACCAATTCAAGGGCAGGTACAACTCCGAGTCAGAGAACGCGAAGGTGCCGACGAACTCCGGAGGCAGCACGCCGACGATCGTGCAGGGGCGACCGTTCACTCTCACGATCTCCCCGACCACTGAGGGATCCCCGCCGAACTTGCGCTGCCACGCGGAATGGCCGAGCACGGCGACAGCGTCGGCGTGGCCGCGTCCGCCTTCGTCTGGTCGTACCACGCGGCCGAGGATCGGCCGGACATCGAGCAGCCGAAAGTAGTTGCCGGTGACCCACGTCACGAGCACGCGTTCGGGCTGGCGGCCACCGCGAGGTGCAAGACCCAGGAAGCCGACACTATAGGCCGCGATGTCCTCGAAGACATCATTGGTCGCCGTGCGGTAATCCTCGAGGTCTGGAAACGAGATGCCGCGCAGCAGGCGGGTCGATGTGTTCTGACTCGCGATGACGACCAGACGATCGCTGTCCCTGACGGGCAGCGGTCGAAGGACGATCGCGTTCACAACACTGAAGACGGCGGTATTGACACTCACTCCGAGGCCGAGCGTGAGTACGACCGTTGCTGCGAAGACTGGCGACTTTCGCAGAAGCCGCATCGCAAACACGAGGTCATGCCATAGCGTGTCGACCATCATCGCCGGCCCAACCAACGCCCTTTCGGCCATACGCCATCATGCTTGGCAAGCCACGGAACCCTCGAGTTCGTGGACTGAGCGTAGGGTGTCTGCCAGGAGCTGTCAATCCGGGGATCGACGGCTTGACCGAAAGCGATTTCATCTTCGCGGCTAAAGCCGATCGCCAGCTGACGCCCGTCAACGGAGCCTGATTTACGCGCGCTCCGTGACGGCCGCTCCGGCCGACGGGTTCAACAACACCATCGCGCGGTCGTTGTTGGCGGTCGCGAAGACGAGCAAGCACTGCGTCTGGGATGCGCTGGCGGTCGCGTACAGGTGATGGATATCGATATCCGCCTGCGCCAGCTTTTCAGTCATACGATGGAGCATGCCGGGTTTGTGCGCTGGCTCCGTCACGAGCACGTCCGCCTCGCGAGCGTCATACTTGTGCGCTCTCAACGCGTCCAGAACGCGCACGCTGTCGTCGGTCACGAGTCGAATGACGGCCTGGGCACGCTCCACCGACGCGCTGATCGCCAGGATGTTGATCCCTTTGTCAGCCATCGTCCTGGCGATCTCATCGAGGGTCCCGATCGCATTGGGCACACGGATGACCACTTCTTTCGCGGGTCTGGTCTTCAACATGGCAGACTCCTTCACCGTCAAGGGCACTTATTGAGAAGGGCCTATTACTTAGCATCGCTACGCGAGAAACTTCACCAGCTCCGCGTTGATGCGATCGGCGTGCGTCCACAGGACGCCGTGCGGACCGCCGGGCAGCTCGACGAACGTCACGTTCTTGATCATTTTCGCCTGCCGCCGTGACGTCGCATCCGGCGGCAGGATGCGGTCGGCGTCGCCATGCAGGAGGAGCGTCGGCACCGTGTTCTTCTTGACGTCCTTGCGGAAGTCCTCAATCCAGCCGTCGACGCACGCCACAGTGCCGGTGGCCGAGGCGCCGGCGGCGACGTTCCAGTTGTCTTCGAGCACGCGTTCGCTCACGAGCTTCCCGCCCGTCACGTCGTAGTTGTAGAAGTTGCGCAGGAACTCCATCAGGAACGCTGGACGATCGGCGCGGATCGCCGCCTTGATGTCTTCGAACACCTTGGCATCGACGCCTTCCGGATTGTCCTGGGCTTTGACCAGATAGGGTCCGAGCGTCCCGATCAACACTGCCTTGCGTACCCGCGCGCTGCCATATTTCCCGAGGTACCGGGTGACCTCGCCCGATCCCATCGAAAACCCGACCAGATCGACTTTCTTGAGGTTGAGCTTCTTGAGCACCTTGTCGAGATCTGCCGCGAAGGTATCGTAGTTGTAGCCGATGGCGGGTTTGCTCGAGCGACCGAACCCGCGGCGGTCGTACGTGATCACGCGGTGTCCGGCGGCGAGAAGCGCGACGGTCTGCTTCTCCCACGACGCGCCGCTGAGCGGCCAACCGTGAATCAGGACGACCGGCGATCCCGAGCCGTGATCCTCGTAGTACAGATCGATCGGCGTGGAGTTCTCTTTCCCGACGTTGATTGTGCCCATCGCGATCCTCCTCCTATTCCGCGTGCAACTCCAGCGCGACGATCTCCGTGCACGTACGGAGGACGATCGCGGGGTCTTCCTCGATGCGCCGAATCAGATAGCGCGACATCGTGTGGGCCAGGTCATGGCCGCGGACCAGCATGGACCCGGCGCGCCGTCGACGCGAGAATGACGGCTGTCTGGCCGGCGGAGTTGCCTCCGCCGACGACCGCCACGTCCTTGTTTCGGCGCACAGCTGAGCTTCCATCGGCGTCGCGACGTATAGTAAACGCTGGCGCGCTGACGCGCAGCGCCACGAGCGAGCGCCGACCGGTGATTATGTCGCCCTCGCCCGACTGAGCTGCACGAAATCGGCATCGCTGACCAGTGGCTCTGTCGGAGTCACAATTGCGGCTTCAGACATGACGGCCTCCATTCACTTCAGCCGAACAGTAAAGGCGGGTCAACTCCGTCAGGCATGGTCATCTCACCAGAAACCGGCGACCAAGCGCCATGATGGGGCGGGTCAGCCGTTCGAGTGGGTTCATCGCGTCGTCCTCGAACGCATGAAACCAGACACGCGGAACCGGATCCATCAGACGAAGGTATCGACCACACCTTCGTATCGATACCATCGTCTGATGGACGAAGGCGCGATGAGCGCGCATCCTTTCGCAGACGGACCGACATGAAACAGGAATTCGATGTGGTGTGTCTCGGCGGCGGCGTCGCCGGAGAAGCGATCGCCGTCGGCCTGAAGGACAGCGGGCTGACACTCACCGACGTCATCCATCCGTGTCCCGCTTTCAACCGGGTGCTTGGAGAAAAGCCTGGAACAGCTCGCCGCGCAGGCGGCGCAGCAAAGGAGATCACAATGAGCGCCACACAGACGAGCAACGCACACGCAACCGCAACCCCCAGCGCCGCGACGGTCGATCTGAAGCTGGAGGTCGTCGTCATCCCTGTGTCCGACGTCGATCGCGCCAAGCGCTTCTACGAGGGCCTGGGCTGGCGGCTGGACGCCGATTTCGCCAACGACAGTACAAACTGGCGGGGCGTTCAGATGACGCCTCCCGGCTCGCCGTGCTCGATCCACTTCGGCAAAGGCCTCACGACGGCCACGCCGGGCTCGGTGAAGAATCTGTATCTCGTGGTCTCCGACGTGGGGGCGGCACGCGCGGAGCTCGCTGCCCGCGGCGCCGGCGTAAGTGAGCCGTTTCATTTCGCCGGTTTCGGCGGAGCCCGCGTGCCGGGCCCCGACCCGAGCGGTGGCTCGTACACGACACTTGCCACGTTCAGCGATCCGGACGGCAACAGCTACCTGCTCCAGGAGATCAAAACGCGGCTGCCTGGACGAGGACTCAGCAACCTCGACGTCGCGACACTGACGGATCTTCTGAAAGAGGCGGAGACGCGCCACGGCGCGTACGAGCCGACCGCGCCGAAACACCACTGGTCGGACTGGTACGGCGCCTACATCGTCGCGCGCCAGCAGGGAAAAACGCCCGACGACGCGGCGAAGGATGCCACGCTCCACATGGACACGGTCCTTCGATGAGAGCGGACATCGTCGTCGGGACGGATCATCACCGCATGCAACCTCCGGGCAGCGCCATTATTGTGGCCGCGCCTGGATGAGGTGCTTGACCACCGCTCGCCGCGCGGCCTGGATGTCTCCTGGATCGTTCGCGAGCGACCGCGAGCGACATGGCATGTGAGCAGGAGTGCAACGCTCTCGGGTAAGACTCATGTGACTACATTGTGTTACAATTGTGGTCACGTATGGAGACCGTCGGGATACGAGACCTGAAGACGCATTTGAGCCGGCATCTGAAGCGCGTGCGATCGGGCGTGCGCCTCGCAGTCACTGAACGCGGGCGAACGATTGCCACGATCAGCCCCGTAGAGTCGCCGGCGAACGTGGACTGGGCTCATCGGCTGGTCGCGGAGGGGCGCGCGCGTTGGAACGGCGGAAAACCCAAGGGAGCCGCGCGTCGGCGTAGGTCGTCGGGCAGGACGGCAGCCTCAGTCGTGCTTGAAGACCGCCGGTGACACTGTATCTCGACACGAGCAGCCTCGTGAAGCTCTACGTCGAAGAGATTGGCTCTGACGACGTGCGCGAGTTGGTTGGCGAGTCAGTGGTCGTGTCAACGTCAACTGTGGCCTACCCGGAGACCCGCGCGGCTCTGGCGCGCCTTCGACGGAGTGGTGATCTGAGCCCTGCAACATTCGCAGCAGCAAAACGCAGTTTCGAGCGCCAGTGGCCAGCGTTCTTCACGCTCGATGTCACGGAACCGGTGAGCCGTGAAGCCGGGGAGCTTGCCGAGCGGTACGCGCTGGGCGGTTTCGACGCGTTGCATCTGGCATCGTTTGCAGAAATCGCTCGCAAGGCAGGGCCGGCCAAGACGCGTTTCTCGAGCTTCGATGATCGGTTGAACAAAGCATCGCGGGATGTCGCCCGACGACTTCAAAATGGCCGCTAGACCTGGCCCTACGCAGCGTGAAGTCGATCGTCAACGCGCGCAACAACAGCGCTCCACGGCGGGACGATGCGCCGCCAGCCACGGTACGAGGGCCAGTCCGAGGATTCGTCGCCAGACCGACTGCATACCGCCACGGAATATGGTCACTCTGGCCGGGCAGGTCAAATAGGGTACGGTGTTCTTGTAGACCTTTCCGTCCTTCATGATCACGACGAGATGGCTCTCCTCCACGAATGTTCCTGTCTGATCGTCTCGCCAGCGGCGCGGCGACGATCACGCGTACGTCATCGCTGAGCGAATCGGTGCGCGCGATCGCCACACAAGCTCCTCACCAAGGTCGCGGTTACGCCGGCAGCTTGGCGCCCAGCACGTCCAGCGGCTCGATCGACGGCGGCGCCGCAAACAGCGTGGGCGCCTGCGCCATGAGGGCCTGCGCAATCGGCCCGTTCAGATGACGCTGCCGTCCGGCTTCGTCGCCGAACGCGTCGAAGATGGCGAACGTGGTGGGTCCGAGGCGCAGTGCGAACCACAAAAGAGTGGTCGCCTCCTGATTGGCGAGGGCGAGGCCCTGGCGCAGGAAGTCGGCGACCTCCTTCTCCTTGCCGGGCTTGGCTTCGAGACGGGCGAACAATGCGAGCTTCATAATGCATCTCCTTGATCCGAGGACTCCGACATGGAGCCGTCGTCTGGATCAGGAGATTAGCCGCTGAGCGCCCATGAGGCTATTGACAAGACTGCCATAGTTGATATCGTTCTTGCCATGAGAGTATCTGTACTGGCGTTGGAGAACGTCTTCGACACGGGCCTGGCGACAGTCCTTGACGCCTTCCAGACGGCCAACGAACTCGCCGACCTGTCGGGTCTGTCGTCATCCCGGTTCGACGTCACGGTGGTCGGCGTCCGTAAGCACGTCAAGACGTCGCAAGGGTTCACGGTGCCGGTTCGCCCGGTGGGGAAACGCGGCCCGGATTGCGTCGTGGTGCCTGCCATTGGCTTCAAGATGCCCGATGCGCTGCAGCGAGCGCTCGCGAGGCCCGACATCCGCGATGCGACCGTGGTGCTTCAGCAGTGGGCCGAGCGTGGAGCGACCATGACCGCGGCGTGTATCGGAACCTTCGTGCTCGCCGAGTCTGGCCTGCTCGACCACCATGACGCGACCACCACCTGGTGGCTCGCTCCGCTCTTTCGAACGCGCTATCCGACGGTGCGGCTCGACGAATCACACATGCTCGTCAAATCAGGGCAGGTCGTCACCGCCGGAGCGGCGTTGAGTCACATGGATCTGGCACTGTGGCTGATTCGGCAACACAGTCCGAAACTCGCTGCCGTGACAGCGAAATACTTGATTGTCGACTCGCGGCCGTCGCAGTCCGCGTATGTCCTGACCGATCATTTGATTCACAACGATCCCCTGGTGGAACGGTTCGAACGATGGGCTCGCACCAGGCTCGCGCACGGGTTCTCCCTGGACGAAGCAGCGAAAGCGGTCGCCTCCAGCAAGCGGACGCTTGCGCGCCGCCTGCATGCGGTGCTGGGAAAGTCTCCCCTATCCTATTTTCAAAGTCTGCGAGTGGAGCGCGCCGTCCATCTGCTGAAAACGGGTAATGAGAGCGTCGATGAGATTGCCGCGCGTGTCGGCTACGCTGATGGCGTCACCCTGAGGACACTCCTGCGACGTCACCTGGGTTATGGGATCAGGGAGATTCGCAGAGCGGATTGACCTCCGCGAGTCTCGGCCACGTCGGGGGCCATCGCCAGGCTGACGCCGCCGAGAAGCTGGATGCGCTCGGCGATCGTGTCAACCAGCTCGTTCTGCGCCTCAGCGCTAGAGGTCTTGACCCCTCCGAACTTGCACAATTGAGTCAAGTTTCCTGGGTCAAGACCGTCCCCGCGTCAGCGGGGCGTTATCAAGAATATGTGCTAGCGAGGCGGAGCCTCGACGGTCTGAGGCGCAGCTCTCGCTAGATCTCGAAGGTCTCCGATCGCGACGCTGCGCGCCATTGAATGCGCGGAGAACCGCCCGCGGTGCGAGCACCGTGCGTATGTACGCCGCACCGACCGACCGCATGAAGGCGTGCGAGACGTATCCGAAACGGATAAAGTTGCAACACGTTTACACCCGTGCGACTACTCCCCGGCGCCCGCCTCGGACCCTATGAAATCGTGTCTGCCCTCGGCGCCGGCGGCATGGGCGAAGTCTATCGGGCCCGTGATACTCGGCTCGGCCGCGACGTCGCCCTCAAGATCCTCCCGGCCGCCATTGCCGCCGATCGCGAGCGACGCGCGCGATTCGAACAGGAAGCCCGCCATGTAGCGGCGTTGAACCACCCAAATATCCTCGCGCTCTTCGATGTCGGCGCGGACGCTGAGATCGCGTTCATGACGACCGAGCTGGTGGACGGTGAGTCGCTTCGCACGGCGGTCTTGACGTCGCGCAAGACACTCGACGTGGCCGCCCAGATTGCCGACGGGTTGGCAGCTGCCCACGCCGCCGGCGTGGTCCATCGCGATCTGAAACCCGAGAACGTGATGCTGACGCGCGACGGTCGCGCCAAGCTTCTCGATTTCGGCGTCGCGAAAGCGACACACCCCGGCAACGCCGCTGATCAGACTGTCGCTCAGACCGAAGCCGGCCTCGTCGTCGGCACCGCGAGGTACATGGCACCGGAGCAGGTGCGCGGCGGCACGGTCGATCAGCGTACCGACATCTTTGCGTTCGGCGCGCTCCTCTACGAGCTCGTGAGCGGAAGCCCCGCGTTCACCGGCGACTCGGCGGCGGAGATCATGACCGCGATCCTCAAGCAGGAGCCGCCCGATCTGCCCGCAACCGTGCCGCCGATGATTCGGCAGATCATTCGCCGCTGCCTGGAAAAGCAACCCGACGAACGATTTCAATCGGCGCGCGATCTCGCGTTTGCCTTGCGGCAGTCAACGGTCGATTCGGGCGCCGCCACAATGGCGATTGCGGGCGCCCCGCAGCCTCGTCGGCGCCTCTGGTCGGTGGGCGCGGCTGGCCTCGGCCTCGGCGTCGTCGGCGGCGCCGTCGCGGGCGCGCTGCTGGTCCAGTCGTGGGCGAACGGCGACGATCCGTCAATGGATCCGATTCGGCTCAGGCGGTTCTCGTCGGATGTCATGTCGGAGAATGCCGCTGCGTTCTCGCCCGACGGACGCTCGATCGCCTATCGCCGGATTGGCATCAGCGACAGCAGCATCCTGGTCCACGCGCTCGACGCCGCGTCGCCTGTCCTGCTCGTGAAGTCTGGACCAGCGCTGGCCGGGCCGGTTTGGACGGCAGACGGTACGCGCGTCTGTTTCTCGTCGGTCCAGCGCGTGCTCAGTTGCGTCAGCGCGACGGGGGGAACGCCGCAGACCGTGCTCCGCGACGTCAGCCAACCGCGGTTCACCCCCGATGGCAAATCGGTGCTGTTCGTACGTGCGGCCGACGGGGGTCCGGCGATCTTCGAGAGTACTCCTCCAGGCGCCGAGCCGATTCGTCGAACAGACTTGCCACTGCCCCGCGACTTCGCGACCTTCGTGTTGTCGCCGGACGGCACGAAGATCCTGGTCCGAACCGAGACCGCCCTTTCCGTGATTTCGGCGGCCACCAAAGCGATCACGTCCGTTCCTCAGCCGCCGGATGCACAGCCGTCTGCCGTCGCGTGGCTGCCAGACAACAGGCACATCGCCGTGTCGGAGCTGACGTCGGATCCGGTTGGCTACCGAGTGGTCGTCGCCGACACCGAATCGACGGCGCGTCGCCTCGTCTACCGCGCCGCAGAGGTTGTGGAGGCGATTGCCGTCAGTCCGGACGGGCGCCAGATCGTGTATCCTCGGGCCGACCGGAGTACGACGTGCACGAATATGCAATGAGCGGCAAGTATTCCCGCCCCGTCGCAGCCTCGTCCAATATGGATCGGTTCCCGGCCTGGTCGCCGCGCGGCGACGCGTGGGTATTTCTTGTGGGTGGTCCCGGGCGGCCCGATGAATTGTGGACGGCACCCGCGGCCGGCGGCGAACCGTCGCGTCTCCTGACGCTCACGACTCGAGGGCTGCTGTGGAGCGCCCCTCGATTCTCGCCGGATGGAAGAAGAGTGGCGTGGGCCGACGAAACCGGCATTCGCACGGTGTCGGCCGCCGGCGGCCGTCCTATCACCGTGCGGTCGGTGAACACCGTGCCAGGCCTGTGCTGGTCAGCCGACGGCGAGTGGATCTGGTATTCGGACGGACCACCCCCGACGCTGCGCAAGGTGCCGAGCCACGGCGGCGAGCCGGTGACCGTGAGAGAGAGCGTGGCAACCGTGCTGGACTGCTCACCGGACGGGCGATGGGTGTCGGCCAGAGGACGAACAGGGTTCGTGGTCGTCTCTACCGATGGCAAGGAGGAACGCGTCATCGCCAGCAGCGGCGACGAGTACGCCACCCAAGCTGACAACACGATGCAGTTTGGCGAAGGCGGACGGGTGTTGTATTTGCTTGGCCGCGATCGACGATCGATCACGATCTTCGACGTGGCGTCCGGCACCGCGCGGCGCACGGTCACCTTTCCCGTCGCGCCCGATGATGTGATCCAGGGTTTCTCGGTCCATCCCGATGGAACGCGTGTGCTGCTGACGACCGGCTTTCACCGAGACGATCTCTGGATCGCAGAAGGTTTCGCGCAGCCGGCGACCGGGTGGCGCCGCTGGATTCGCCATTGGCAACCGCCGATCTTCTCCTCGCCTAGGGAGTGAGCCGCGCGAACGCCGCGTTCATCGAGCAACGTTACTGAATCACTCTGAACTGCTGGGACGTTTCAACAACACCGGTCGGCGCCCTGGCTGGCGGTGAGGCGGAGAGCACGGAAATCAGCAGCGACATCCCCACTCCCGATGTGACGCCAACGAGCGCGAAGCCGTAGGCCCACGCCACTCGTGTCCATGGCCAGGTGCGCGGCTTGCGCCAGTCCCGCGCGAACGAGTCTTCGAGCAGCTTCAGGAAGTCGTCGGTGATCGGCCTGGGCGCCGCCGCGCTCCACAGGTCCCACACGAGCCACGCCGCGACGGCCATCAACAGCAGACCACACCACGCGTTGAGCGCCGCGTTCAGGGCGCCCACTCGGTACGCCACGCGTTCGCATGGCAGCGCGACGGGCGGAGCGGCATAGCAGTTCGTGAAGTCGAACACGGTGACGATGCTGTGAGGCGCCGAGGCGATCAGTTGCGTGCCGAAGCCAAAGATCACGTACAAGAGCACGCCCATGCCGAATTCCCATGTGCCCAGCCTGACCCACGCGTGAAACGAGTCCGGTGGAATCTTCAGCCCGCGGCGCCGCCACGGGCTGATCTCGGGCGGCGGTGCCCAGTTAGCCACGTCTGTCCTCGATTGAAATCACCGTATTGCCGCCGCGATTTCCCCATGGCGGCGGTGCGCCGTCGCCGACGCGGATGGTGATCACGGGAAACGGCGGCACATCGTTCGACCATGTCGTGTGGCAGTCGCTCACAATCACCAGCAGGTCAATCGGATCGTGCGTCCTCTCGATGAACGCGCGCAGCCCGACATCCAGGTCCGTGCCGCCGCCGCCATACAATTCGACTTGCCCGGCTCCAAAGACCTTCCGCACGTCGCGGACCGCGGCATCGCAGCACGCGACGACGACGTCTGCGCCGTACCCGAGTTGGCGGGTCAGGCCCGCCAGTTCCGCCAGGGCTCGCGCTAACTGTGAGTCTTCCATCGAACTGGAGGTATCGATCAGAAATCCCGGCCGCGGCCGCGGCTGGTGGAAGCTGGGCATGAGGAATTCGCCGTAGCACGCCTGCCGTCGATGCGGCCGCCTGTAGGTGCGGTCGTACCGGCCCAGCGTACTCTCGCGCAAGGCTCTGCGGACCACATGACGGATCGTGGCCAGGTAGTCGACCTTTGGTGCGAGGGTGGTGTGGGCCCACCTGCGCCACGCAGGTGAGACCTCGCCAGCGTAGGGCGAGATCTCGTCGATGCGCCGGGCCACCTCGCGCCGCACGAGCTCGGCCTTCAAGCGGTCGACACCAGGTATCCCTCCCTCGTCCTCATCGTCTGCCGGCAACTCCCAGAATCGCCGTTCGCCGTGGGCGCCCGACCCGCAGTCCTGCCCGGCGTTCCGGATTTCATCAGCCGCCTGGCGTCTGTCTGCACGGGGTGGTGCCGGCAGCTGCTTGAAGTAAACCTCGGCGGTGGCGCCACTCTCCAGTCCTGTACTTGACGGGTAACGGCGGATCGCCTGGCAGCGGCAGGCCCTCGGCGTGGAGATCGTCATTGATCTCGCAGTCGCTGGCCGTGTTCCAGCGTCGATGATCCCTAATGCCGGCGGCCTTCTTTCGCGCCTCGTGGTCGCGCAGAAGGTGCGACACCTCGTGAATGAGTAGCGTCGCGTTCTCTTCGACCGTATGCCGCGCCACCCACACGTCGTTGTAGTACAGGCGCCACTGCGCGTCGACGGCCATGCTGTCGATCAGGTCGGTGGCGACCGGAATCAAGCTGAAGAGCGCCGGCGCAAAATAGCTGCGTTGATAGGCCGCCCGCACGCGAGCCGCCTGCAGCGCGCGGGAATATCCGTCGGCTTCTCGATCCGAGCGGCGAATCAGGTCGAGGAACGTGAACTTCACCGTCAGTCCCGCGGCATGAGCTTCGCCATCTGCATCAGCTCGTAGAACGGACGGCACTCCTCGGGCAGCTTCATCAGGCCCTCGGGACGGTTCCGCTGGTCGCACAACGTGCGCGCCGCAGATGCCGGGATGTCTGCGTTCTTTCGGCACGCGACGCCGAGCGCAATCATCGCCGCTTCCCACCGCAGCGGCGTGTTGTTGTTGATGACGGCACCGGCGAGCGCGTAGCACACAGCATAGGCGCGATCGACGCGATCGGGCAGCACGAAGCGGCGGGGATCCTTCAGGATGTCCTCCGGATCCGGCAGATTCAGGGTCTCGCGGTACTCCAGGAACGGCAGCGCCTGGTCGCCCACCAGGCCGGCGAGCGCCGCGCCTTGCAGCACGCGATTGCCCGGCGACACGGCGTCGATCGCCGCGAGGAACCGTGACGCCAAATACCAGGTCCGGCCCGACGGCCACGGACCGCTCCGCCGGGCCGGATCGGTGGGAGGCGCCAGCCAGGCCTCACGACCGGCGGCCCTCACATACGCGGCAATCGTCGCCCGTTGGCCGTGATGGTATCGGCCCAGATAGTCAGCCGGCAGCACGGGCATGTTGCCCGGCGCCGGAAAATCGCTCACCATCAAATCGCACCACGTCTCGTGATCCATCGGGAACTCGCCGTGCCACAACCGGTTCGCCATCGGCGCCTGGATTTCCTGTCCGCCGGCGGCCCATTCCACCGCATTGCTGGCGCACAGATACACCACGCCGCCCTTCCCCGGCTCGTAGTCCGGCAGCCGCAGCTCACCGCAGACGTTCTCGGTCAGCAGGCGCAGCATCGCCGCCTGCGTCGTCGGCGGAACGGTGGTGAGCTCGTCCAGGAAGACCACCACCAGGTAGCCGTCCTCGGCGAGGCGCTGCGCGTCGCGCGCCCAGGCCATGGGCAGCAGGCGCACGCCGTCCGGCGTCGACACCGGAAAGCCGCCGAAGTCCTGTGGTTCCCGAATCGACCCGATCAGGACCACCACCTTGCATTTGATCCCGACGCGATCGAATCCCGCCTCGAGACTCTTGGTGAACTCCGTTTTGCCGACGCCGGGAAAGCCGGTCATGTGCATCGGGATACGGGCCTGTAACCCGATGGCGATGAGTTGCACGAAATGTCGGAATTCCACAGCCGGACTCCCCCGAGACCATAGACACCGTCTTTCACGCGACGGCCCAAGCGCCCCATGATTGTGTCTCCGACTGCACGTGAAAGGTAGATTCTTGTGCACCTTGCTGGGCGCCGCGGGAAGCGTCGTCGGGCACCCGTGGCGTCGGCGCAGACGATGTCCGCGGACGCGTCATTCGGTTGAGCACGCGCGCCTTCGTCTGACCAGGGCGACGTTGCGCGCACAAGAGGCATCGTCGGCGCTCGTCGAAAAGCTCGAATTCGAGCGCGCATCGACACAGCGCGTCGACGAGCCGTGAAGCCACGCGACGCTGCTCTCGAGCGGTTCCTTGATTGGCAGCTCGGACGGGCCGACCCGGCTCATTACGCAACCTCGCCTAACCCCGCGCCGGGATCGCGTCCCTCGTAATGGTCCGCATCATCCTCGACCTGCACGACGAGAGACACGCCGTTCTCGGCCTTGCGCGCCAGGCACGTGTTGCGAATATCCGGGTCATCGAGGATGGCGTTCAATTGGCGCAGGTTACGGCGCGAAAGCCTCACCTTTACACGGTCCCCAATAATGGTCACGAACATGTCTTCTTCTCCCAGTTCTCCGCGCAACGCGCGCGATTAGATACCGCGACGATCATCTGAACGTTGCTACGACGATCGTCAATGCGGCCAGGGCGGTTGCCACAGCCGCGGGCTCCCGACGGTTCATGTGCGTCGCCACCGCTCCGCCCATCAGTGCGGCCAGGCACGCCGCGGCCGCGCGCGTCAGAATTGGCGCGACGCCGATCGCCATCGGCACAACCAAGCCGATCGCGCCGAGTACCTCTGCGACGCCCAGAAGCTTGATCTGAGCCTCAGGAACCGAGTGCACCCAACCCATGTGCGGATTCGCCGCGAGCTGCGCCTTCGACCGCACCAGCTTCATCGTCCCCACCGCTCCAAAAGCAACCGCGAGGAAAATCTGGATCGCCCACATGATCATTTCTGCCTCCTGAAGGGGCATGACCGCCGTCGTCAACGCCAGCGCGAACATCGTGCCCATGCTCGGATATGGGCAACTTCAGTTCCACTCGGGCTGCTCTGCGATGTGATTGATATTCAGGAGGTTGGGCGTCGTGGGCGCCGTGTCACGCTCGGTCGGCGTGACGAAATAGAGGCAGATGCCGCTGGGTGATCGGGGTCGAGGTCCAACGCCCCATCGGGCCTGGCGGGAATGAAGTCGCCGAAACGAAATCGCGATGTTAATCGGTGCGGAAGCCTGTTGAATCCCGCGAGAGCGACGCCCGTCAGTGGGCGCGAACGTCGCGATTCGTGGCCGCGTGTGGCTTTGGTCGGACGATGCCGAGCCGCCGCATGGTCGAGACGAGTGACGTACGCTTGAGGCCGAGTCGCGCTGCCGCACCGCCGGTGCCGCCAATCACCCAGCCCGTCTGCTCGAGCGCGCGAAGAATGTGATCGCGTTCGGCGTCCTCCAGCGTCACGGGCGAGGACGTCGGAGGCAAGGGCGACTCGAACTCCGAGCGGGGTACGCTCAGCACCGTGCCCTGCGACAGGATGACCGCGCGCTCGATCACGTTCTGCAGCTCGCGGACGTTGCCGGGCCACGGCCAACGGCACAGCATCTCCATGCTCTCGCGGGAGACCGATTCGATGGGCCGCCGCAGCCCCTTGGCGAACCGCTGCGCGAAGTAGCGGACGAGCAACGGAATGTCCTCCCGGCGTTCCCGCAGCGGCGGAATCCGGATTGGAAAGACGTTCAGCCGGTAGTACAGGTCCGAACGGAATTCCCGCTTGGCGACCATCTCTTCGAGATCGCGGTTGGTGGCGGCGATCAGCCGAAAGTCGACGCGAATGGTTCGCGTGCTTCCTAATCGCTCGATTTCACGCTCCTGAAGCGCGCGCAGCAGCTTCGACTGCAGTTCGAGTGGCACGTCGCCGATCTCATCGAGGAACAAGGTGCCCTGATGGGCCAGCTCAAACCGACCGATCTTCTGGGACAGGGCTCCGGTGAACGCCCCACGCTCGTGGCCGAACCACTCGCTCTCGAGGAGCCCCGCGGGCGAGGTGGCGCAGTTCACCGTCACGAGCGCTCGGCCCCGGCGATCACCCGCGGCGTGAATCGCCCGCGCGATGAGCTCCTTGCCCGTGCCGGTCTCGCCGAGCAGCAGGACGCTGGCATCGGTCGAGGCCACCGTGGCCACCTGGCTCAAGATGCGTTTCAGCGCCCTGCTTTCGCCGACGATCTCTCCGAAATGCTGGGCGCCGCGGATCTCCTCTTCCAGATAGATGTTCTCGCGCGCGAGGCGATCCTTAAGCGAGGCGATCTCGACGAACGCGAGCGCGTTCTCGAGCGCAAGGGCGATCTGCTCGGCGATCTGCGCGACCCGGTCCAACTCTTCGCTCGTGAACGGCGTCGGCGTCAGGCGGCCGAGCGAGAGGATCCCGAGCACACGGTGGGATGTCGCCAGCGGCGCGTTGCAGATCCGCTTCACGCCCGACGCCTCGACGTGTGCGTGCAGCGCTTCCCACCCGGTCGGGTCCGCGTGCGTAACGTCCACGTCGACGGCGCGATCGAAGGGAGCGAGCCACGACTTGTATGGTTCCGCGTCCGGCCGGATCTCGGTTGCCAGCTCCTCGGGCCATGCCAACGCGGTCGGATCGACCACGAAAGGTCCGAGGAGGCGTTGTTCGTCGATGAGATACAGGTTCGTGTGATCGTGCGGGACGATCAGCCGCACGTTCGGCGCGATGGCCGCCCGCAGCGCGGCGACGTCACGCTGAGTCACGACCGCGTTGGTCACCTCGAGCAGCGTGCGCCAGTGATCGCGCTCCGCTTGCAGTTGGCGCTCACGCGCCACCGCCTCCTGCTGATGGCGCACATTGTCGATCGCCACCGCGACGAGCGCGCCGATGTGCTGCAGAAAGCTGATGTCGCACTGGCCGTACGTCCCTTCGCGCGACGACGCGAATCCGATCAGCCCCACTGGTCCGAGCGCCGTCGAAAGCGGCAGCAGACATGCCGATTGCTGGCCGAGCCCGCGCAGCGCAGCAATCACCGCCGCGTATTCGCCTCCCTGGTCAAGGCGGTCCAGCACGATCGCCTGGTGCCCTTCTGCGATGAGCGGCAGCCAGGCGCGCCGGGTCAAGCGGCGCAACGGCGATCGATTGCACCTCCGCCTGCGTCGATGCGGGCTCGGACGATTCGACGCAGACCGAATATAGCTGCGCAGTTGTCCATTCGTCATGCGGAACGACAACGCTCAGCAGGTCGAAATCGACGACCGTACGAAGAGAGCCGGCGAGGTGAGGCAGGAATTCGCCAAGATGAGTGTGACGACCGATCAGGTCGATCACACTGAACAGCGATTGGACGCACGCCTCGTCGCTCGGGCTGTGAACGCCGCGTACGACGCGTGCTGGAGGCATGGCATCACCTGAGGACTGACCGGCGACCTGCTGCGCCGGTGCAAGCTGGGGCTTGACGCCAACATCGTAGTCTAGCCTAACGTCTTGCGCCAACGAGCGAAAAGTTTCCCCACCGCGAGGGCGAGGTGACCGCCCCCGCTCCGTGACGTCCCGGAAACCTCTGACTTCATTTCGCCACCGCGGAGCTGTTCAGTGCCGCCGACGGCTGGCGTCAACCTCGTGACGGACAAGCAGATACTGCTGCGGTCCGGCATTCGCGGGCGGGGTATCGATCTTGCCGCCAGGGTCACTGGAACGGCGCGAGTACGACGACGCGCGGCGGTTCGCAGTGAACGTCGTCGCCTGTGGTGAGAGCGCATCAATGTTACGAGTGATTACCGAGAGGCAGGGAGACCGCTACAGGCTCGACCTGCATGGGACACTCGGCGGCGAATGGGTGGCGGTGCTCGAACAGCACTGCCGCTCCATCATGGACGACGTGCCCTCCGCGAAGCTGACGCTGGTGCTGTCGAACGTCGACTTCATCGATCCGGACGGTGAACAGTTGCTCCACCGAATGGCTGACAACAACGACGTCGAGTTCGTCGTGGCCGGGTGCCTGAATCGATATGTCATCGACAGCCTGAAGCCGGGTGTCGCCGCTGCGGAAGGAGGACGACGATGAGATGTCGGGCGAGATTCGCTCGAACTTCGCGTCCTGCTGCCCGATCCGGCGCGCGGACCCGGATTCTGGCCGGTGACGGTCAATCGCAGCCAGTCCGCGCCGCGCACGTCGGCGGCGCCTTCTTCGGGATGTTGACCGCGCGCGTGTTCGAACGGCACGTCGAGTGGAGAGCCGCCGTCGAACGGTAGCGCGCAGTAGGTGCAGCACATTGCCCACGTGAAAGCCGCGACGCGCGCAGAACGCGTGACTTCATTTCGCCACCGCGTCTCGGCCTTCAGCGAGCCAACGTTATGACTGCAAACCAGATCCCGTGTCACCGCACCGTGACTGGCGAGATATTCGTCTTGCGAGGTGCGAGGCAAGCGGATTTCTTTCAGCTGCTGGCCGAGAGTGAACGACGCGACGTGAGGCAGGCTGACGCCCGAGAGGCTCGTGCCTTGATTTCGTCACCACGCTACCGCGTCACGGCCGCGACCACCGCGCAAGCCTGTGAACGATAACGGGATCGAGGATCTCCGTCCGGTTGGCTCATTGGAATGACGCTTGCCCTTTGACTCGATGACGACGCTCGGGAAGCATGCGTCGGCATGAGCTGCTCACGAGCGGATCCGGCGAAGTGAAACAAACCACTGACTGGAAGGAGACACCAATGACTGAACTAATCGTCGTCGGCTTCAAGAAGGACATGTACCGGGCGTCGGAGGCGCTCAACATGCTCCAGGACATGAACAACACCTGGATGGTGGACCTGAGCGATGCAGTCGCCGTCTATCGCGACTACGCAGGCAAGCTCCGCGTCGACCAGAGCTACCAGATGACCACCGGCGAGGGCGCTGGATGGGGTGGGCTGTTCGGCGGCCTCGTCGGCGCGCTGCTCGCCGCGCCGTTCACGGGCGGGGCGTCGGCTGCCGCGGCGGCCGGTGCGCTCGCCGCGGGTTCACTGAGCGGTGTGGCGCTCGGCGCCACGCTCGGCGGGATCGACGCGCAGGACTGGAAGGAAACCTTCGGCATCTCAGAGGACTTCGTCCAGCGCGTCGGGACGATGCTTCAACCCGGCGATTCGGCAGTCTTCGTGCTGGCGCGGACAATCAATCCGGACCTGGTCGCCGACGCCTTTAAAGGCTACGGCGGCACGGTGCTGCGCACCACGTTGAGCAAGGAGCAGCGGGTGAAGGTCGAAGAGACCCTGCACGCCGCCCGGTAACACATCGACACATGAAAGGACGCAGGCGATGGCGACCACCACAACAACTTCGAGCAGCCACACGGCCGCGGAGACGCTGAAGGCATACGAGGACAAGATCAAAGCGCAGATCGGCGACGCGAAAGCCAAGCTCGAACAGTTCGAGGCGAAGGCCAAAGAAAAACGCGCGCAGGCGGAGACGGTGGCAGTCAATCAGTTGAAGGCGGTGAAGGAGAACATCGATCGGAAACTGAAGGACCTCGAGACGACAGATGCGAGCTACGTTGCGAGGGCCAAGAGCGAGATCGACGCGGAGGTGGCGAAGTTCAAGGCCTCCATTGACGAACTCGGAGCCAAATTCAAGACCGCCAAGAAGTGACGCGCGACGCGGACGGGAGGGCGCGCAGTGCCGGGCGGACCGCCCGCCCGCCACTGCGTCCCCCCCGAACGATGAAAGACAAGGTCGCGAGCGGAGCCCGAGCGTGAAGACCGGAGGCAAGAAGGGCGTATGAGCCCGTGAAGCTACAGGCTGGAAGTCAGTAGGCCCAACGCAACCAGAGAGGAAGGCGCATATGGACAAAGTAGTGGCAGTCGTATTCAACGATGAGAAACAGGCGTTCGAAGGATTGCGAGCGTTTCGCGACCTGCACACAGACGGCAGCATCACGTTGTATTCGAATGCGGTCGTCGCAAAGGACCCGAACGGAAAGGTAGTGGTGCGAGAAACGAGTGAGAGTCCGGAGGGCACGTTCTTCGGTCTGCTCACCGGAAGCCTCGTCGGCCTCCTTGGAGGGCCAATCGGCGTGGCGGTCGGCGCGAGCACCGGGACGATGATCGGAGCAACGTTCGATCTGGCTCGGGCGGGCATCAGCGACGACTTTCTGCAGGAGATGTCGGAGTATCTGCTCCCCGGAAAGACCGCGGTCATCACGGAGGTCGATGAGGACTGGCAGGCGCCGATCGACACGCGGATGGAGGCGCTGGGCGGACACGTATTCCGGCGCAATCGGATCGAGATCGAGGACGCCTACTATCAACGGCAGATCGCCGCGTACCGCGACGAGTTGATCGCGCTGGAGGCTGAACGCCAGAAGGCCTCGGCGGAGCGGAAGGCCAGGCTCGAGGCGAGGGTCGAGGACACACGCCACAAGCTTCAGGACAAACAGGACCAGCTCAAAGCCCGCATCGAATCTGTGAAGCGGGAGGGCGAAGCCAAGATCGAGTCCTTGCAGCAACAGTTGAAAACCGCGCGGGATGAGCGGAAGCAACGGCTCGAGAAGCGGCAGGCCGAGATCCGAGCCGATTACCGCGAGCGATCGGACAAGCTCCATCAGGCGTGGGAGTTGACGAAGTCAGCGCTCCGTTGAGCGCATGAGGTGCGGGCTCCTTGCACGGCGGCCAACAAAGCGCCGTGCGGGAGCCCTGCTCGCCGACCGTTACATCGTGAAAGGAGCATCTTATGGCGAACTCAATTATCGGCGACATTCACAAGGCCACGACGTGGTCGATCGTGCTCAGCGTGCTGATGATCGCCGCTGGTGTGCTGGCGATCTTCGCGCCCGCGATCGCCGGCGTGGCCGTCACGGTCTTTTTCGGATGGCTGCTGATCTTCAGCGGCATCCTGCACCTGGCGTATGCCTGGCAGGCGGGCCGCCCCGGCGCCGTCGTCTGGGAGATTCTGCTCGGGTTTCTCTACGGCGGGATCGGCTTGTATCTGCTTGCACGGCCAGTCGCCGGCCTGGAGTCGCTGACGCTGGCGCTGGCGTTCTACCTGGTGCTCGAGGGCGTGCTGGAGCTCGTGCAGTCGTTTCAGCTGCGGCCGCTTCCGGGCAGCGGGTGGTTGCTGTTTGACGGCATCGTGACGCTGGTGCTGGCCGCGATGATCGGGAGCGCCTGGCCGATCAGTTCGGTCTGGGCGATCGGCACGCTCGTCGGCGTCAGCATGTTCTTCAGCGGCATCACGCGGCTGATGCTCTCGGTCGCCGTGCGCCGGATCGTGGCGTAACGGCAGGCGACGGCAAAGCGCTCCGTCGAACAGTCCGCGCCCCGTCGCTGATGTGGATGCCCGCATGTCTGATGCCTCACAACATCCCTCGACGTTCACAGAGCGTGCGCTCAAGTGGACAGTGTTCCTCGCCACAACCGCGCTGGTGGTCTATTTCTGTCTGTTGATCGTCAGACCGTTTCTGAACGTGATTGCCTGGTCGTCGGTCTTGGTGATCACGTTTCATCCCGTGTACCAGCGGCTCGTGCGGAAGACGGGACGCGTGTCGTTGAGCGCGTTTGTCTGCAGCGTGATGGTGGTGGTGGCCTTCGTCATTCCCCTCCTGTTTATCACGGCTGTGGCCATCGATCAGTTCCTGGCGCTGGGCACCAGCCTGCCACACGTGTTCACGGACGAAACCGGCCTCAAGGCCGGGGCCCGCTGCGGCAGGCCTACGAGTGGCTCAGTGACCGTCTGGGACTCGATGCCGCCGCAATCGTGGCGTGGGTCCGACAGAACGCGAGCGAGCTGACGCGCGTGGTTGCTGGATACACGCTGGCGGCCGCGCAAAACGTGGCCGGAGCCGTCGTCTCGTTCGTCTTCATCCTCTTCGCGATGTTTCTGCTGTTCCGCGACGGAGACCGGATCGTCGCGAGGATTCCCGATCTGCTTCCCTTCGAACGGGCGCAAAGCGAAGCGTTACTTACTCGGGTACGCGACGTCATCTACGGCAGCGTGTATGGCGTCGTCGTCATCGCGGTCGTCCAGGGTGCGCTCTGCGGCGGAATCTTCTGGATCCTTGGGATTCCGTCCGCCGCGCTGTGGGGCATGCTCACCGTGGTGACGAGTGTGCTTCCAGTGGTCGGTGCGGCTGGAGTCTGGGCGCCCGGCGCCGTGTACCTGGCCGCGACCGGGCATTGGACGCGCGCGATCATCCTCGCCGTGTTTGGAGCGGCCGTGATCAGCACCGTCGATAATTTCCTGAGGCCCAGACTCGTCGGCGGCCGCGTCGGGCTGAGCGAGCTCGTGATGTTTTTCTCGCTGCTCGGCGGGCTGCAGGTGTTCGGAGTGTTAGGCATCGTGCTGGGGCCTGTCCTCTTTGCGATCGCTGCGGCGATCCTGAACGTCTTGAGCAACGAAACAGCCATGTCCGGCGGTGCCAAGACACAGTCGGTCGATGCACGCTCCTGAACAGGCAGATGGCTCTCGACCGATGGCGTCAGTGTCCGCTCCCGTGACCCTGGACACCCTCAAAAATAAACTGCTCACGCTCGGGATTCCCGGGCTTTTCCTCATCTCCTTTCTGGATTCCGCGGGCGTTCCCCTTCCAGGCGGAATAGACCTCCTAGTGATGCTGAAGAATCCGTCCTTGAATACGGGCTTCGTCCTCCCCACGCGTCTCGCACGATAGCCGATGAGCCGCCCAGGCGACGTGGGCTACACGAGGTGTTTCCTATCGGGCGGTGACGACGACGGCACTGCACAGGCGGCCGCCGCTGCGTCGGTACACGTGCGGAATGGTCGAATCGAAGTAGATGGCGTCGCCCGCCCCGAGCGCATGCTCCTCGCCGTTCATGTGGACGCTCAAGATGCCGTGGATCACGTAGATGAACTCGACGCCCGCATGGTCGTGGGGCCGTAGCTTCTCCCGCGCCACCGGAAGAAACTCGGCGTAATAGCAGTTGAAGCGGCGCTCGGTGGCCGGGTAATCGAGCGACGCGAACCGATAGGCGGCCTCGCGCGTGCCAGGACGCTCGGGCAATTCAACGCGTTGGTTCTTCCTCGTAACCGCGACGAGCGGCTTTCACGCGCGCCAGCGAAGAAGTACTCCAGGCCGACGCCAAAGACGAGCGCGACGCGCAGTAGCGTCGGCAGCGTGGGGAACAGACGTCCGCGCTCGATTTCGAGAGCAGCGCCGGCGACAGGCCGGTGTGCTTGCCAAGGTCGACAAGGCCAATCTTCTTCTTCAGGCGGAGCGCGCGAATCTTGGCTCCAATCCCATAGTCGTTCAGTCCGTCCTGCAGGGTCTTCGAGAGCATCGGCCCCCTCGCGTTTGACTGTGGTTCACATTTCGCGCCGTTCGTGTCGTGAGGTTCACACGACTTTGCATCCTGGCGGCTTTTACTTGTGAGCAAACTAAGTTTCATTATATTCAACACACAGGAGCTACATCGATGAGTTTCATCACTACCTGCCGCGCGCATCCTCGGGTCGCGCGCCGATGGGCGGCGGTGGTTGCTCTGGCTGCGGCGGTGACGCTGCAGCCGGCCACCGCGCGCGCGCAGACGCCGGCGCCGGTTCGCACGGTTCCGCTCGTCGATCTGGATCGATATGCGGGCGACTGGTTCGAGATCGCGCGGTTTCCGAACCGGTTTCAGCGCCAGTGCGTCGGCGACGTGCGCGCCAGCTACGCCCGCCGCCCTGACGGGCGCCTCGACGTGGTGAACCGGTGCCGCACCGCCGACGGGCAGACCGAGGCGCGCGGCGTCGCGCGCATCGTCGACGAGCGAACCTTCGCCAGACTGAAGGTGCGGTTCGCTCCCGCGTGGCTGTCGTGGCTGCCGGTGGTCTGGGGGGATTACTGGATTATCGGCCTTGCGGCGGATTACTCCTGGGCAGTGGTCGGCGACCCCGGTCGCGAGTACTTGTGGATTCTCGCTCGTGCCCCGCACCTTGACGACGGGGCCGGCGCGGCGGCGCGGGCGGCCGCGCGCGCCAGCGGATTCGACGTCGATCGTCTCGTGCCGACGCCGCAGCCGTTAGCCGGTCGGCCGTGACGCGGAAAGTCGTCGTCAACGACAGGATGCAGAAGGGCTACGTCTACTACCGAACCAAGCCGGTCGGGCGCCACTTCGCGCACGGCTTTGAGCCCCAACTCACGCCGAAGCAAATGCTGCACCTTGGCGTGTTCGGCGGCAAGTACATGACGGACTGCCGGGGCGAATTCCCGGCGAGCTGGTTCGCCCACGCCCGGCTCTGCGCCGAACGGCACGACCCGCGCCTCAACTACTTCGGTGTGAACGCGTCGCAGTCGCTCGCCGAGTGGCGCCGGAAGGGCTGGATCCACCCGCAGGATCCGCGCGGATGGTTTCAGTGGTAATGCCGGTATTACCTCGGCCGGAGGACGCGCGACGACACGAGGCAGATTCGGCGGTGGCGGGCCATCGCGCGGCACGTCGCGGCCATCCGGAAGCACTGCGAGAAAGGCGACGTCGACTGCCGGCGGCGGCAGCGGCAGGCGGTGCTGCACTGGGCGTATGACAGCCGCGTCATCTGACGTCGCGGGCGATTCCAGCGCGCGACCGATTCGCATCGGCATCTCCGCGTGCCTGCTGGGACGGCAGTGCCTGAATGCGTTTGCCCAACGATGCGTCCTTCGGTGCAACAGCTATGCGGCCGAAACGCGACCATGCCAGGCGATAGAGCAGTCGCAGGCGCGACTATCGAGGTCATTCCCTCGACTGCCGCGGTGATAGCCGGAGCCGTCGAGACGCTCGTGATGCGCCGCCTGGGATGGGGCACTGGCCGGACTTTCGGCGGGATTGACGAAGCAGCGCCGGAAACCCGGCAACCGCATGGCCTGCCCCGATAACAGCCAGCGTTCTTCTCCGTTTCGCCGCAGTGTCCACTGAGGCCGCGAAATTGCACTGGCCGGGGTCTTCGAGGCCATTGCATGCCGAGTCGACTTCACTGGTATCGCAGCCTCATCACGGTCTGCTGCGGGGCGCTCGTCGCGGCCGCGCCGGCTGGGCGTGCCGAGGACTGGCCGCAGTTCCGCGGGCCGGCGCGAGACGACATCTCCAGGGAGACCGGCCTGCTGCGCAAGTGGCCGGCCGGCGGGCCGAAGGTCCTGTGGACCGTCCCCGTCGGCCAGGGCTACGCGGGCGCGGCGATCGTCGGCGGGCGCGTCTATCACCACGACTACGACGAGACGAAAGTCCGAGTGGGGCGTCTACTGCGCGCTCGCTGGCCGACGGCAAGGTGATCTGGCAGTTCCGCGGAAGCGCGCGACATCCGGCCCAATCACGCCATCACGCGCACCGTCCCCGCGGTGGACGGCCGGTTCGTCTTCTCGCTCGATCCCGAAGCTCGGGCTGCACTGCCTGGACGCGAAGACCGGCAAGCAGGTGTGGCGCAAGAACCTGGTCACGGACTACAAGGCCGACGATTCCCTCCTGGTACAACGGGCAGAATCCGCTGCTGGAGCCCGACCGGATCATCATCGCCACCGGCGGCGACGCCATCCTGGTGGCGCTCGACAAGGCCACCGGCAAGGAGATCTGGCGCACGCCCAACCCGGGCAAGCTCGTGCTGTCGCACGCGTCGGTGATGCCGGCCGTGCTCGGCGGCGTGAAGCAGTATCTCTACGGCACGCTCAACGGCCCGCTCGGCGTGTCCGCCGCGGACGGCAAGCTGCTGTGGGAATTCCCGCGCAAGTTCAACGTGGCGGTGGCGCCGTCGCCGCATGGCGGTGGACGAGGAGCGCGTGTTCATGACCGCCAGCTACGACGCCGGCAGCGTGATGGTCCGCGTGCAGCCGCGCCGGCGAGCGCTTCAAGCGCCGAGGCGCGTGTTCGACATGAAGATGAACGAGTGGAACTCCGAAGTGCACACGCCCATCGTCTACAAGGGCCACATGTTCGCCGTCGGCAAGAAGAAGCGCGGCCTGTTCACCTGCCTGAGCTTCGACGGCAAGGAAGTGTGGACGAGCGAGGGCAAGGCCTCGTTCGAGCTGGGCAGCTTCCTGCTGGCCGACGGCATGTTCTTCGTGCTGGAAGGCGACACCGGCATGCTGCGGCTGATCGAGGCGAACACGACCGGGTACAACGGAACTGGCGAGCGCGCAGGTGCTCAGCGGGCCGGACGTCTGGGGGCCGATGGCGCTCTCGGACGGCAAGCTGGTGCTGCGCGACCTGACGCAAGATGATGTGCCTCGACGTGCGCGGACGATAGCGAGGCTGTCGATGGCAGTACACGGCAGATCCAGACCATCGCGGGCAAGGGCACCGGGCCCGACCGGTTCGCGACCGCGCTGCGCGGCCTCGCCGTGGACGCGCAGGGACCGCCTGTATGCGGCGGGCGACTCCGAGGTCAAGGTCTTCGATGCCGGCCGGGACGTTCGAAGCGGCGCTGGCCCACGTCGCAGCCCGCCGCTCTCCGTGGCGGTGGCCGGCGACGGGCGCGGTGTATGTCGGCGAGGCCGGCCAGATCGAGATCTTCGACGCGCGCCGGGCGAGACTGATCGGACACGTGGCGCGATGCGCAGCGGCTCGGCCGCGTCACCGCCATCGGCTTCGTCGGACGGCGACGTGCTCGCTGGCGGACGCCGCCGGCCGCGCGATCCGCCGCTTCGACGCGCACGGGACGGTTCCTCAACGACATCGGCAAGAACAACCGCATGAAGGGGTTTCTGATCCCGAACGGCGTGCGTCGACTTCAGCGTGGACGCGCAGCGGCGTCATCCACGCGGCCAATCCCGGCAAGCACCGCGTGGAGCGCTACACGCCCGACGGACGAGCTGCTGGGGCACATCGGCCGCTTCGACGGCATCGACCCGGCGGGCTTTCCGCGGCTGCTGCAACCCGACCAACGTCACGGTCGCGGGCGCGATCGCATCTACGTCACCGAGAAGGCCGGCCCGCGCGTCAAGGTCTACGACTTCGAGGGCCGGCTGCTGGCGGTGATCGCGACCGCCGCCGTTCGATCCCAACTGCAAGAACATGGATCTGGCGGTGGACGCGCGCGGGCGCGTCTACGTCGCCGACACGGTGAGGCTCGAGATCTGTGTGTTCGAAGCAGGTGGCGGTCATGAGCGACGGCATGACCAGGCGCGACGCGCTCGTCAAGGCGGGCCGCGCGGGCGTCCTCGCTCGCGCTCGGCAGCACGGCCGGCTTCCTCGTCCGAAAGGCCGACGGGCAGGTGGTCTGGCAGGTGGACGCGTCGAAGTGCGTCAACAGCCGCCTGGGCGAAGCCGGCGCCGAGGCCTGCAAGCCTCTGCACGACCGAGTGCGTGGTCGTCGCAGTCGGCCGTCCGCGCCGTGAACGACTTCTCGAAGTGCGGGCGCTGCAACATCTGTCCCGGCCTACTTCAACATCACCAGCGCGGTGGACGAGAAGGGGCTGCCCGAGCGAGAAGCTCTGCCCGCGCGACGCCATCGCGCGCAAGCCGATCGGCAAGGTGGATCCCGAGGACCCGGCCAACAACTTCTACGAGTACGTCATCGACGAGGAGAAGTGCGACGGCTGCGGCAAGTGCGTGAAGAAGTGCAAGGAGCCGCTCGGGCTCGGTTCGATCGTGCTGAGGGTGCGCTACGACATGTGCGTGGACTGCAATCGCTGCGCGATCTCGACCGCCTGCCCGAAGGACGCCCTCGTGCGGCAGCAATTGCCGGACGCGCTGGCCGTGACGTGGCCGGAGCGCCGGTGACATGACCTGGCTCGAGCGGACGCGGCAGCCGCGCGCGGTGCTGCTCGCGCTGGTGTTGCTCGTCGTGCTCTGGCCGGACCGCGCGCTCGCGCAGGCGATCCAGTACGAGCGCCCGGTGGACGTCGCGCCGCAGGAGAAGACCATCGGCGGCGGCTACAAGACGCCCGCCGTGCAGAAGCCGCTGCCCGCGCGAGTACTGGCTGCAGGTGCTCGACGTCGTGCTGCTGGCCGCCGCGATGGGCGCTCGCGGTGTGGCTGGTGGTTCGAGCGGCGCAGCCGGCCGCTGGCGCTCGGCGCTGACGATCGGGTCCCTGGCCTACTTCGGCTTCTATCGCGAGGGCTGCATCTGCCCCATCGGCTCCATTCAGAACGTCGCGGTGGCGCTGACCGATCCCGGCTATTCCATCCCGATGGTCGTCACCGCGATCTTCTTCCTGCCGCTGGTCGTGGCGCTGTTCTTCGGCCGGGCGTTCTGCGGCGGCGTCTGCCCGCTCGGGCGCGATCCAGGAACTGGTGGTGCTGAAGCCGGTCCAGGTGCCGCGGCGGCTCGACCGCGCGCTCGGGCTGCTGAAGTACGTCTATCTCGGCGCTGGCGATCCTGCTCGCGATGCAGCCGGCGATCGCGCGCGATTTCGTGATCTGCCGCTTCGATCCGTTCGTCGGCTTCTTCCGCCGCGACAGGCTTCGCGCACATGATGGTGATCGGCGGCGGCTTCCTCTGCTCGGGCATGTTCGTCGGGCGGCCGTACTGCCGCTACCTCTGCCCCTACGGCGGGCTGCTCGCCTGGTGCTCGCGGCTGGCCCGCGCGGCGTCACCATCACGCCGGACAAGGAACTCGACTGCGGGCTCTGCGCGAACGCCTGCCCGTACGGCGCGATCGAGAAGAATGCGCGCGGTGCGGAAGGACTGCCTGTACTGCGCGCGCTGCTACGCCGCCTGCCCGTGCGAGACGAAGGTCGGGGCCGCGGTATGACCCGGTGACCGCCAGCGATCGCATCGCGCGCGCCGTCGCGGCGGTCGGCGCCGTCTCGATGGCGGTCTGCGCGGCGATCCTGATCGCGGACTATGCGGCCGCGCCGCGCGCGCATCGGCGCCGATGCCGCGCGCGTCGCCGAGCTGCAGGCCCTGGCACGCACCGATGCGTCGGCCGCGCGCACGCTGGCGGCCGAGCAGGATCGCATCACGCGGGCGCGGCGCGCCCGCAAGGCGCGAAGCGACGCGGTATCGCATGCTCCTCATCGGCGCGTCGGCGGTGTTCATCGCCGGCGCAAAGTGGCTCGTCGCGCTGAAGGGGCAGCGCCCGGCGGCGCCGCTCGATCTCGTCCGAGTGCACGTCCGCCCGCCCGCGCAGACCTCCGGCGCCGCGCCGGCGCAAGTGCCGCCGCTCACGCCCGCGGCCGCCGCGATCGACCTGACGTTCGTGGACCGCGATCGTCGGCAGGGAAGGGACGAGCAAGGAGGCGGCCATCCCGATCCTGCAGGCGATCCAGGCGCACTATCGCTATCTGCCGGACGAGGCGCTGCGGCGCGTCGTGCGAGCTGACCGAGATCACGCCGGCGCAGATCGCCGGCACCTCGTCCTTCTACGCGCAGTTCCGCCGGTCGCCGGTCGGCGAGCACGTCGTGCGCGTCTGCCACGGCACCGCCTGCCACGTCGCCGGCGCGCGCCAGATCACCGAGAGCTGCGCCGCCACCTGCGGCATTCCGGATGGCGCCGACACCGATCCCGCGCGCCGGTTCACGCTGGACGAGGTCGCGTGCCTGGGCTGCTGCAGCCTGGCGCCGGTGCTGATGGTGGACGACACACGGCCGGCCGGCTGACGCCGGCCACCGCGTGCCGACGCGCTCGACGGCGTCGCGCGCGAGGCGGAGCCGGCATGAGCGCCGCCGCCGTCGAGATCCGCGTCGGGCTCGGCTCCTGCGGCGTTGCCAGCGGCGGCGAGCCCGTGCGCGCCGCGCTCGTCGAGGCGGCGCGCCAGGCCGGCGCGAACGGCGTCGTCAAGACCGTCGGCTGCAACGGCATGTGCCACCGCGAGCCGATGGTCGAAGTCGTCGAGCCCGACGGCCGCGCCACGCTGTACGGCAACGTGACGCCGCGCAGCGCGCGCGCAGAGCGCATCGCCGCGCACGCTCGCAGCCTGCGCGCGCTGGCGCGCCGATGCCGCGGCTGGATCGCCGTGGCGAATCCCGCCGTCTCCGTGGACGCCGTCCGCTTCGATCGCAGCGCCGGCGCGGCCGCCGCGTATCTCGGCAAGCAGAAGCGCATCGTGCTCGAGAACTGCGGCGAGATCGACCCGCTGAACATCGACGACTACCTCGCGCGCGACGGCTACCGCGCGCTCGCGGCGTGCCGTGAACGGCACGCCGCCGGACGAGGTCATCGCCGCGATCATGGCCTCCGGCCTGCGCGGCCGCGGCGGCGCGGGCTTTCCCACCGGCCGCAAGTGGGCGATCGCGCGCGCGCCAGCCCGGGCCGGATCAAGTACGTGATCTGCAACGGCGACGAAGGCGATCCCGGCGCGTTCATGGACCGCCTGGTGCTCGAATCGCGACCCGCACCGCGTGCATCGAGGGACTCGCGATCGCCGCGTACGCGGTCGGCGCCACGCGAAGGCTTCTTCTACATCCGCGCCGAATATCCGCTGGCCGTGCGGCGCATCCGCGCCGCGATCCAACAGGCCGAGCAGCGCGGCTTGCTGGGCGAGCGCATCCTCGGTTCGGCGTTCTCGCTGCGCCTCGAGGTCCGCGAAGGCGCCGGCGCGTTCGTGTGCGGCGAGGAGACCGCGCTGATCCAGTCGCTCGAAGGCAGGCGCGGCATGCCGACGCTGCGCCCGCCCTATCCCGCCGAACGCGGCTTCCGCGGACAGCCGACCCTCATCAACAACGTCGAGACGCTCGCCTGCGTGCCGTGGATCCTCCGCCACGGCGCCGACGCGTTCGCCGCGCTCGGCACCGGAACCAGCAAGGGCACGAAGGTGTTCGCGCTCGCCGGCAAGATCAACCACGGCGGCCTGATCGAAGTGCCGATGGGGATCACCATCCGCGAGATCGTCGAGGAGATCGGCGGCGGCATCAAGAACGGCCGGACGTTCAAGGCCGTGCAGATCGGCGGGCCGTCCGGCGGCTGCATCCCGGCGCGCCTGGCCGACACGCCGGTGGACTACGACGCGCTGGCGCCGACGGGCGCCATCATGGGCTCCGGCGGCCTGGTCGTGCTCGACGATCGCGACTGCATGGTGGACATCGCGCGCTTCTTCCTGCGCTTCACGCAGGCCGAGTCGTGCGGCAAGTGCACGTTCTGCCGCATCGGCACCAAGCGGATGCTGGAGATCCTCGACCGGCTCTGCGAGGGCCACGGCCGGCCCGACGACCTGGAGACGCTCGCGACGCTGGCCGACTACGTCAGCCGCGGCAGCCTGTGCGGGCTCGGCCAGACCGCGCCCAATCCGGTCGCTGACGACGCTGAGGTACTTCCGCGAGGAGTACGAGGCGCACCTGCACGAGAAGCGCTGCCCGGCCGGCCGCTGCCCCGCGCTCATCCACTACCGCGTGAACGACAACTGCATCGGCTGCACGCTGTGCGCGCAGGTCTGCCCGGTGGGCGCGATCGCGTTCCGCCCGCACGAGAAGCACGAGGTCGACAGCGACCTGTGCACGCGCTGCGACATGTGCTTCCAGGCCTGCAAGGACGACGCGATCGAGGTGGTGTAGGTGGCCACGGTTACGCTGACGATCGACGGCCGTGCGGTCCGCGTGGACGCGGGCACGACGGTGCTCGCAGGCCGCGCGCGCGCTCGGCATCCGCATTCCGACGATGTGCCATGTCGAGGGTCTCGAGCCGGCCGCGTCGTGCTTCGTCTGCGCCGTGCAGATCGAGGGCCGGCGGACGCTGTCGCCGTCCTGCGCGCTGCCGGTGTCCGACGGCATGGTGGTCACGACCGACAGCGAGGACGTCCGCCGCGCGCGGCAGATGGCGCTGGAGCTGCTGCTGTCGGATCACGCCGGCGAGTGCGTGGCGCCCTGCGCGGCGCGGTGCCCTGCCGGGCTCGACATCCCGGGGTTCGTCCGCGAGATCGCGGCGGGTGACGAGCGGCGCTCGCTGGAGATCATCACCGAGCGGCTCGCGCTGCCCGGAGCCCTCGGCCGGATCTGCCCGCGGCTGTGCGAGACAGCGACTGCCGGCGGTGCGAGCACGACGAGCCGCTCGCCATCGGCGCCCTGCACCGCTACGCCGCCGACGCGAATCAGCGCGCGAGCATGCCCTACATCCCGCACCGCGCAGGCCGACACGGGCAGGTCCGTCGCGATCGTCGGCGCCGGGCCCGCCGGGCTCGCCGCTGCGTACTTCCTGCTGCAGAAGGGGCATCGGTGCACGCTGTTCGACGCCGCACCCGCTCCGGGCGGCATGCTGCGCTACGGAATCCCCGCGTACCGCCTGCCGAAGGAGGCGCTCGACGCGGAAATCGACGCCATCCGCGACGCTCGGCGCCGAGTTCCGCATGGGCGAGCGCTGGGGAGAGGACTTCACTCTCGCCGGACTGCGCGAGCGCTTCGACGCCGTGTTCGTCGCGATTGGCGCCCAGCGCGCGCAGGCGCTCCGGTGTGAGGGGGAGGAGCTCGCGCTGCCGGGCCTCGAGTTCCTCTCGCTCGTGGGTCGCGGCAATCCCCCGTCGCTCGGCAGCGACGTCGTCGTCGTCGGCGGCGGCAACACCGCGATGGACTGTGCCCGCTCGGCGATCCGCCTGCACGCGCAGCGGGTGACCGTTCTCTATCGCCGCACGCGACGCGAGATGCCCTGCCTGATGCAGGAAGTCGAAGCCGCCGAGGCCGAAGGCGTCCGGATCGAGCTGCTCGCCGCGCCGATCCGCATCGAGCGAACCCGCGATCATCGCCTGCGCCTGACCTGCCAGCGCATGGCGCTCGGCGATCCGGACGCGTCGGGACGGCGCGAGCCCGTGCCGATCGCCGGCTCGGAGTTCGTCGTCGAGTGCTCCGACCGTCATCGCGGCCATCGGCCAGACCGTCGAGCGCCCGCTGGCCGAGCGCGAAGGCCTGCAGGTGAGCGGCTGGGGCATCGCCGTGGACGAGCGAACGCTCGCGACGAATCTGCCTGGCGTGTTCGCCGGCGGCGACGCCGTGCTCGGGGCGGACCTCGCGGTCCGCGCCGTCGCGGCGGGACGAATCGCCGCGACATCCATCGATCAGTACGTGACCGGCGGCGTGCCCCGTGGCGAGGCCGCACCGAAGGCCATCGCGTTCCGGCCGATGGACGACGAGGAGCGGGCGGCGATCTTCCGGGCGATCGAGACGTCCGCACGCGTGCCGATGCCCGAGATCGGCCTGGCGCGCCGGCGCGCGAGCTTCGACGAAGTCCAGACCGGACTGCCCGAGGCCGACGCCCTGCGGGAAGCGCGCCGCTGCCTGACCTGCGGCTGTCGCAAGGCCGACTGCTGCGACCTTCGAGCGCTGGCGACCGAGTACGATGCCGAGCCGTACCGCTTCGACGGCGCGCGGCGGCGCTTCTCGCGAGACCTGTCGCACCCGTCGATCGTCTACGAACCGGGCAAGTGCATCATGTGCGACGCGTGCGTACGCGTCGCGGCGGATGCCGGCGAGCCGCTCGGGCTCAGCATCGTCGGCCGCGGATTCGAGGTCAGCGTCGCGGTGCCGTTCGGCGAGCCGCTCTCGAAGGGGCTCAGCGAGTGCGCGCCGCGGTGCGCGGCCGTCTGCCCGACCGGTGCCCTCGCGCTGCGGGGCGACACCGCTTGCTTCATATCGGGGAACTCGTCTTGTGCAACTGCCGGCTGTGACGGGCTTTCACGGCCGAGTTGCGCCACTTCGTCGCTACGGCAATGACGAGCCGGAGGCCGACGCGCTCATGCGTCGCGTCTTCGACGCCGTCCACGAGATCGTCGACGGCCGGCCGAACACGCGTGGCGGCGTGCACCACGTCAACTACCTATCCACGACGTGCCATGTGTATTTCGGATCGAAGATGGGCGCGACGTCGGATGGACGGCATGGCATGCCTGGCGACATCCGAGTTCACCGGACCGTCCTGCTATTTCCCCGCCGGCTTCTTGCGCAGATTCAGGAAGACGTACGTGCCGAGATTCGCCGACGTGATGATGTCGTTCATCCCGTCGCCGTCCATGTCAGCCACGACGAAGTGCGAACCGACGCCGGACCGGTTGTTGACGAGATCGGGCACGAACTCGGCGCCACCGGGCGCCTGCTTGTTGCGCACGGTGCGGAACACGTACAGCACGGGCTCGCTCCACGGATCCGGATCCGAATACCCGAAGTGCGACATGTAGCGCTTGCCGGTCACGAGGTCTTGGATGCCATCGCCGTCCATATCGGCGCATGTCGCCGCATGCGGCTCGGTGAACATCACGCCGCCGGCGTTCTTCGTCATGAAGTTGTCCATGATCACGTGCTCGACGAACGAGATGTTCTTGTTGGCGTCGCGCTTCTGCTCCCACCAGGCGAGGCCGAATCCGTGGCCCTCCATCGGGCCGACCGCGTCGACTAATCCGTCGCCGTTGACGTCGAAGCCGCAGATCTCGGCGCCACCGGCCCCGCCCTGCGACGCCCCCCAGCGGCCGAAGGACGTCGGGTGCATCTTCCACGTCTCGTTCGTTCGCAGCTGACGGCTGCTCCCACCAGCCGTACGCGTTCAAGAAATCCATTCGGCCGTCGCCGTTGATGTCGGCGACACCCAGCCCGTGGCCGATGTTGACGCCCCACGGACCCGGCTCCGAGACCTCGTGCGTGGTCCACATCGCGGTCGGATTCGCCGCATCCCACTTCTTCGGATCGAACGTCGAGTAGCGAAGGCGGTTCATGCCCGCGTGGATGAGATCGGGGCGACCATCCCCGTCGATGTCCTTGAAGAGGGTTTCCTCGTTGCCGACCGGCGCAATCGTCAGGTACTTCGCCCAGTGGCGCGACTGCCCCTTCGGATTCACGAACAGGAAGCCGGTACCGTTGCCGGCATTGCCGCCGATCTGGAGCACATCGGCCCAGCCGTCCCCGGTGAAATCGTAGGCGAGGTTGACCATCGCCGGAATCGGCCATTCCGACGTCGGATTGAACGACACCGGCGTATAGATCTGCTTGCCGATTGCGTAGTCGGGGCCGAGGTAGTAAAAGGCACCGGCCGCAACATCCGGTATGCTGTCGTGGTTGAAGTCGGCGACGGCCGTGCTCCACGAATAGTAATGCGGATCGATGCGGACCTGTTTGAAGTTCCGGCCTGTCTCGTCGGGTGCCCAGACGTGGTTCAGGATGTCCTTGCACATGAAGTCCTTGATTCGGACTTCGCCAGAGCCGCCGACGTAGAAGCCGATTTGTCCGTAACCGTCCTTTTCCGCGTCGGGGATCGTACGGCCGCTGTTGACGCCGAGCGCCCCACCATTGAACTTCGGCTGCACACTGTTGTCGGTCAGTAAGACCTCCACCGCGTTGTAATCGCCCGGCGTGAACGCGCCCGCCGGACGGGCGGCCAGTCGTGACTCCTTCGGATACTGCGCCGCGAGCTCGGGGGACATCGGCGGCGGCGGACCCGGATTCGGGGCACGTCCGCCCAAGGCTGCTGTGGCGGCACCCATGCGCGCGGTGAGGTTGTCGGGTGTTGCGGGTGCAGCGCCACCGCCGGTCGGCGCGCCGCCGCCCCGGCCCGCCGGCGCCGGGAGCGGCTCGCGGCTGATTTCCTTGCCACTCGCGTCAATCTTCACGATGTACGGCCCGAGATCATTTTCGGTCACCGACATGAGCACGCCCTTCATGCCGCCATCCGGTGTTTTTTCGGCGCGCATCACGAACCCGGCCTTGCAGCCGCCGACGCACTTGACGCTCGCGTACATCTGCGTGTCCTGAAATTCCTTGCCGCCGAGCAGCAGCCAGCCGCCGTTGGTGTCTTTCGCCGTTCCGACGATCTCTCCGTTCTGCACCCTCCAGTCGGCCGAACCCACCGGCTTGAAGTCGGTCAGCGCCGTCCCGCTGAACCGATAGTCCGCCCTGAAGGTAGGCCCGGCGGTGAACACAGACATCGCCAACAACACGCACATCGCGGCCGTCGCAACCACCATCATGCGCAGGTTCTTCATATGTCTTCTCCCCAAACCGTTAGAGATCGGTGGCGGACAATACCACCGCGGCCGGAAGGCGTCCAATGTAGCGCTCGTCTACTGCGTGCGCACTTCCGCGACGTCGCCGTACCATCGGCTGCTCCGGCGTGCGGGTCAGGAGCACGGGGGCTCGCGGTCAGGGTTCATCCGACAGCACCTCGCCCTGGTCTTGAACAGTACGGACGACATCCCAGGCCGCGAAGTGATCGCGTCAGCGTCTCGGGACCAGTCGCTTCAGCTCTTCCGTCCAGTTGAGCACCACGTTGAGTCGACCGGAACCCACCTCGTCCTTGACCATCACGAAGCGCTGGCCGTCAGGGCTGACGTCATAGTTGGCGAGCGAGATGTTTTGAAAGACATACCGTTGGTCGAACAGCTGCCGCGGCTGCGAGAGGGTGAGATTCACACTCCCCGAGACCTCCACGACCATCATCTTGTTTCCAATGCGATAGAAGATCTCCTTGCCGTTCCTGTTCCACATTGGCTGTGTCCCGCCCTGTGTGGACACCGGCCACCGTCGGTCTGGGCCGGGGAAAGGCCGAACATACACTTGCATCTGACCCGACTCGTCAGAGGCATACGCCATCCAGTGGCCATCCGGCGAAAACTGAGCCCCACCCTCGTATGCGAATGTGCTCACGACAGGCCGCGGGCGGGGCTGACCGTTGAGCGAGAGCACGTAGATATCGCGGGAGGTCTGGGCATTCTGTCGCATGAAGGCGAGCGTGTCGCCGTCACGTGAGACCGAACACGGAAGATCTCCGGAAAGGCTGCCGGCAATCGCTTCAGGATGACCGCTGCCGTCCGCGGCGGTCCAATACATGCCCGTCAGCGTCCGGAACAGCGCACGGGTGCCATCTGGCGTCCATACGGGAAAGGCATTGCCGACCGTCTGTTCAGAGGTCAGCCGCGTCAACGTCGCACGGGCGATGTCCTGAATCCACAAATCGCCATTTGCGGCCACAACCGTCCGCCGGCCGTCCGGCGCCAGCCGGGGTACTGATACCGCCGCGGGGTCACGGTGATGGGCTGTTCCACTCCTTGACGAGACACCCACACGAGTCGTGTGGTCCCCGTGTCGCTCGGTGCGTACGTCAATGAACCAGCATTGGACAGCGCCGCCAACGGTGCGTCCATGGTCGTACCCACAGCGAGGTTTTCGAGGACGCGAACAACTGGCCCAGTCACCTCCAGCCGGTCTACATCGAATGACGCGCCGAGTAGTGCGCCGTCGCGGAAGAACACCAGATGACCGCTCGGCGCGTACAGAGGGAACGTGCCCGATTCGACGATGACACGTCGCTCGCCTGCTGGCAGCGAGAGGGCCTCGATGTGCGACGCACCGCGGCTGCTGCCCGTGATGGAAGCGAACAAGATGATCCGGCCTTCCGCAATGGCGCTTGGCCACGCGTGGAGGAGCTCCCGCTTTCCACGGTCGAGCGTGGTGAGCTGTTTCGCCGGGCCGCCGGAGGCGGGCACTTGCCAGAGAGCGCCGGCGCGAACGAACGTGATGCGGTCGTCGGCTCCCCAGGCGGCGCCTGCAGAAAATTCTGCGTCATGCTCGATCGTGGTGACGAGACCGTCCGCCAATGACACTCTTTTGAGCGCGAGATCCGCGGTGATGAACCCCAGCGCACGACCATCCGGCGACATGAACACCGCGTTGGCATTCTCCGTCCCTCGGATCGGGACGGTCTCGAACTGATCGAGTCGACGCGTGTAGAGCTGGCGCAAGCCGTGAAACGCACCGACGAAGGCCACGCGTGTTCCATCCGCCGAGAGCACCATCGCCGGCGGGTACACCGCGACGAGCTCAACACCCGCCGGCAGATCCAGGTCGAGACGTGTCACTGAGCCGGCGGGTGAACCGGTGCGGCGAATGCCCTGCTGCACGACCAGCAGCGCCATGGCGACCGCCCCTGCCGCCACGACCCACGGAATTATTCGCATCCAGCGAGCGGCTCCACGTCGCAGCGGGCCGGTCGGTCTCGTCGCCGCGGGCTCGGTGATGGACTCCTGAATCTCAATTCGCGCGTCGGCGATGTCGTGCAATCGATCGACGGGATCTTTCTTGAGACATCGACGCAGCAAGGATCGAACGCCTGGAGGCGTGTCCGCCGGCAACGCCTGCCAGTCCGGCTCCTGTTTCAACACCGCCGCCAGTGTGTCGGAGATCGTCTCGCCCGCAAATGTAGCGCGCCCCGTCAGCATCTCGTAGAACACGCAGCCGAAGGCCCAGATGTCGGTTCGTTTGTCCACCGCGTGTCCGCGCGATTGCTCCGGGCTCATGTAGTTGGTCGTGCCGAGAATCACGCCTTCCCGCGTTCCATCGATGGGCGCCGTTGATGCGGGCAAGCCATCACCGTCGTGTGCCGCAGCCATCGTGGCCTTCGCGAGGCCGAAATCGAGCACCTTGACTGTGCCGTCAGGCTTCACCTTGATGTTCTGAGGTTTGAGATCGCGATGCACGACCCCTCGCTCGTGCGCAGCCTCGAGCGCGTCAGTGATCTGACGCGCAATCCTCACCGCCTCCGCAATCGGCAAGGGCCCGCGCTGCAATCGCTCGGCGAGCGTCGGTCCCTCGACCAATTCCAGGACGAGTGCGTGAATGCCCGCCGTCTCTTCGAAGCCGTAGATTGCGGCGATGTGCGGGTGATTCAACGACGCGAGCAGTCGCGCCTCGCGTGCGAAGCGCGCCAGCCGCTCGGGATCTGCGGAAAAAAGGCGCGGCAGGACTTTGACCGCAACGTCGCGACCGAGTCTCGTGTCACGTGCGCGGTACACTTCGCCCATGCCGCCGACGCCGAGGATGTCGAGAATGTGGTAAACCCCGAGGCTCTGTCCCGTGAGCGCCGGCTCGGCAGGATCGTCCATGAGTCCCGGGGCCATCGCGAGAGCCGGCTCGCCGAGAAAGTTTTCCGTCGACGCAGGTTGCGCCAGCAGCGATTCCACTTCGTGCCGCAACACCTCGTCGCCCTGACAGGCTTCACGCAGAAACGACGCCCGTTCGCCGGAGTCGCGCGCAAGCGCGTCAGAATAAATCCGCGAAACCTGCTGCCATCGCTCAGGCGTCATCTCCGCAACTCTCGCCTCAGCCACGTTCGGGCGAGCTTCCAGTCGCGCATGACCGTCTCGGGCGAGATCCGCAGCACTGCCGCGGTCTCTTCCACGCTCAGACCACCGAAGAAACGCAACTCGACGACGCGGCTTCTTCGCTCGTCAAACTTGGCGAGCGCAGACAACGCCTCGTCGAGTACCACCAGATCCTGTGCTTTGTCCGGCACGGACAGCGCGTCGGTGAACGACACCTGGATCGCACCGCCGCCTCGCTTCTGATACTGCCGGGATCGCGCGAGATCCACGAGGATGCGGCGCATCAGCCGGGCCGCCATCGCGAGAAAGTGCGCCCGATTCTGCCAGTTCACGCGCTGCGTATCCACCAGCCGCAGGTAGGCCTCGTGCACGAGGGCGGTGGCCTGAAAGCTGTCGCGTGCTCGTTCGCCGCGCATGCATCCACGGGCGATCCGCTGCAGCTCCTGATGGACGAGCGGCGTCAATCGGGCGAGCGCGGTCTCGTCGCCGGCTCGCCACGCCAGCAGTAGCTGCGTCACGCTGCCTGAAGACACCCCAATAGCCGACATTCTAGCGAATTGCGCGCTCCATGCCAGTTTTTGATCGTGTTTCGCGTCTCCTAGATCAGGAGGATCTATGAGCAAGATTCGATTCGCGCGAACATTATTCGTCGGCATCCCCGTCGCGCTGTTCATGACGTGCGGCCCCACCAGGCAACTGACCGCACAGGCGCCAGCCGTCAGTCCCCTGACGGGATCTGCAGTGCTCGACGATTGGGGCAACCGATTCAGGTCGCTCGGAACATTGGTCCCTGAGAATCCACTACGCACGCAGATCCGCATCACCATCGCACAGCTGGCGATGTTCGACGCCGTGAACGCCGTCCTCGACGGGCCTTACCGACCCTTTGCGTCGAAACCTGCATCGGCTCCTGGTGCGTCACCGGAAGCGGCGGCGATCCATGCAGCGTACCTCGTCGCGTTGAACGAATTCCCGACGCAATTCGAGTTGATCAAGATGGCCTATGACACGTCAATCGCCGGTGTTCCCGCGACCCCTGAAGCGATCGCGGATGGCATCGAGGTCGGCGAAGCCGTAGCCAACGCGGTGCTCGCGGCGCGCGCTGGAGATCACCGCAATGATCCCGAGCTCGAGGGGTACACGCCCGGCAGCGGGCCCGGTGTCTGGAGCCCGACTCCAGGCGGGTCAGCGAGTCCGCAGACGCCGTTCCTCCGGTTCGTCACGCCGTTCGGGTACGACGACCCCGCGCGCTTCCGTCCTCAGGCTCCCCCAGCGCTCGACAGCAGGACTTACACGGTCGACTACAACGAGAGTAAGGACGTCGGTCGGGCTACCGAGGCGAACCGAACCGCAGAAGAGTCTGAGACTGCGCTGTTCTGGTCGCCGTCCGCAAGCGCGCTATGGACCACGAACGTCCGCAGCCTGACCAGCTCTATGGACCTCCTGACCGCCGCACGTTTCGAGGCCATGGGCATTGCTGCGGTAACGAATGCGTTGATCGCGGTTTGGGATGCGAAGTACACGTACATGTTCTGGCGTCCGGTCACGGCCATCCGTTCGGGCGATACCGATGGCAACTCCGAGACCGAACCGGATCCGGCGTGGACACCATTCATCGTCACCCCGTCTCACCCCGAATATCCCGCGGCTCACACCACGGTCGGCGCGGCCGCGCTCGGGTTCTACACGGTGTGGTTCGACACCGATCAGTTCCCGCTGGCGTTCACGGGCAATCGGGGTGCGGTTCGTTACTACACCAACGTCAAGGAGATTCATGCCGAGGAAGGCAACGCGCGTGTTTGGGGCGGAATGCACTGGCGCAACAGCACCGAGGTGGGGACCCGGGTCGGCAGCAGGGTCGGCAAGTATACTGCGACGCATCTTCTCAAGCCACTCGATGATTGAATCGATCCTGTGCGAGGCGGTTCGTACCAGGACGAGCACGCGACGCTTCTGCGCAGTTGCACATAATGCAGAGCATTCTTGGCGGTCCTCTACTGCGAGTTTCGCTGTTCTGCGTTCGGCGATGCCCTGCATCAAGTCAACTTCGGCTTTCGCAAGAGTTCGAGATCGAGTTCTTCGATAGCGGTGTGGAGGCGTACTCCTTCGCGTTCGGCTGATACCATCTAATAGGCCACGGCGTTCCGACCGTGGCCTCCACAAACCGATATTGTTGCCGGCTGTCGGGCCGTGACAGCGTTCACGCACTCGAGGCCTGTGCACAAGCGCACAGACAGGGGACTGTGGAAATGCAACTATCGCCTGCGCCGAGAAAAGGACCTGCTTACGGCGGAACCCATGCTGTTCATCGTCGGCCTCGTCATCGTGTTGGTCGCGGTCGTCATCCTCCCCAGAATGCGGGTGCGAGGTCGTGTGAACGCCGCGCCTCTCGGCTGGATGAGCGAGCAATGGCTTGCCGAACATCGCGCCTCGCACTCACCGTAAAAGTGTGGCGGAGATGATCTCTCGAGGATTTGCTCAAGGAGCAGGAGGTTTGGAGATGGCGCTCATGTTCCATCGTAGGCTGGCGATACCACTTTGGGCGATTGCGTTGGTTCGGCGCCGGACACGTGCAATTCGGAACAGCGGGCCCTGTTGCTGGGGACTACACTCGTCTCATGTTCTCCGAAACTAACAAGACACTGCTGTTCATTGCCTGGTCGATTGCGGTCTTCCTGGCGGCGATCGTCATCGGAATCACGTCCATTGCGAATTGGGTCCTTGTGGCCTTCGTTGCCGTGGTGCCGCCTCTGCTGGTGCGACGCTTCTGGCGCGCTCCGGAACAGACAATCTCCGAAAGCATCAACGAGGCTCGCCGGTAGAGAGATGGCAATCACGATGACGAGCGTTGACGACGATCGCGATCCGCAGGTGCAAGAGCTGGAGCTGGAGCGGATGAAGAATGACTTCCTGGTTGCGCAGCAGCGGCGTCGCGAGAGAGCCGCTTCGCGTCCCGGCGACACTGGTGACGGTGACGGGCCACCTCCGGCCGGCCCTGTCGCCTCCGCCTTGCGAGCCTGACTCCATGACGCATGTGAGCCTGCTATCGCCTATAGGGCGCGTCATGACGACCGTGGCGGCGTGGTTCCGGGGCTCGCATCGAGAGGATGTGCCAGTAAGCCTCCGGATCCCGGCACCGGACGAAGCGAGGACGCCCGTCCCTGCCGCCTACATGCCTTTGTTCACCTACCTGGATCGCCGCTACGCCGGCACGGTGGTCCTGACCTTCGAACAGATCGAGGCCTTACTCGGATTCGCGCCGCCGTCACCAGCATTCGCAGATGCGGAATGGTGGACGGGCCCCAGTGAGGCGAACGATCGCCACACCGCTGCATGGACCGCCGCGCGTCGCAGCGCAGCCCCGCAACTGAGTGCGCGAATCGTGGCGTTTGAGCGCCTTCCGTGATTGCGCCCCCCAAGTGAAACCCAAGCTGGCAGCTGAACCGCCAGTTCGTTCGCGTCGATCTTCCTTCACCACGCACGAGAGAGGCCACCGACGGTTCTCTTTTGGAGAGGCTGTCCCGGCCTGTTGGTGTGCAATGCGGCACATACAGGAACACATCGGCGTGTCAAGCTCCAGGTTCAGCAAACATCAGGAGTCCGGCATAAAGAGTACGCCTCGCCTCGACATCGGCCAGTCGTTCCCGGCTCACTCTGGCGCGCCGCTCTGGCCATCGGTGACCTGCTTGGGGCGGTGGGCATCGTGTTCAGCATCCCATTCGTGATCCTGGCGATCGGCGTACCGATCGCGCTGTGCGTACGATTCCTGCTGTGGATTACCGGGATGCTCTGAGACAGGAATATTGCCGCGAATGTCCACGACGATACGCGCCGCTAGGGCGCCCATCAGCGGCTCTTTTTGTGACACGTCTGGAGTCGAACCCATGAACGTTAGACCGCTCAACGATCGGATCGTCGTTCGGCGTCTCGAGGACGGTGAGCAGAACGTCGGCGGGATCATCGTCCCCGACACGGCCAAGGAGAAGCCGCAGCGGGGCACAGTGATCGCCGCTGGCAGCGGCACCGTCAGAGACGGCGGCACGCGTGTCCCTCTCGATGTCAAACCTGGCGACGTAATCGTGTTCGGCAAATATACGAGCCAGGAGATCAAACTTGACGGTGAGGAGTACCTCATCATGCGAGAAGACGAAGTGCTGGCCGTCATCGACACAGATCGATAAGGCGAAAGTAACCAATGGCAAAGCAAATCGTGTACGGCGAGGCGTCGCGGCAGGGCATCCTTCGCGGGGTCAACAGCCTGGCCAATGCGGTCAAGGTCACACTCGGGCCGCGAGGGCGTAACGTCATTCTCGACCGGAAATTCGGGGCCCCGATTATCACCAAGGATGGTGTGACCGTGGCGAAGGAGATCGAGTTGAAGGATGCGCTCGAGAACATGGGCGCGCAGATGGTGAAGGAAGTGGCCAGCAAGACGTCGGATATCGCCGGCGATGGCACGACCACCGCCACGGTGCTGGCGCAGGCGATCTATCGAGAAGGGGCCAGGAACGTCACGGCCGGCGCGAGCCCCATGGCTGTGAAGCGCGGCATCGACAAGGCTGTCGACGCGATCACGACCGAGCTCAAGAGGATGTCCAGGCCGGTGAGCGGGTCGATGATCGCCCAGGTCGGCACGATCTCCGCGAACCACGACGAGGCGATCGGACGGATCATCGCTGACGCGATGGAACGGGTGGGCAAGGACGGCGTCATCACCGTTGAAGAAGCCAAGAGCATGGACACGTCACTCGACGTCGTCGAAGGGATGCAGTTCGACCGCGGCTACCTGTCGCCGTACTTCGTCACCGACCCCGAACGGATGGAGGTGGCGCTGGAGAATCCCGTCATCCTGATCCACGAAAAGCGGATCAGCGCGATGAAGGATCTGCTGCCTTTACTGGAGCTGGTTGCGCGTGCCAGTCGCCCATTGCTAATCATCGCAGACGACATCGATGGCGAGGCGCTGGCGACTCTCGTCGTCAATAAACTCCGCGGTACGTTACAAGCCGCGGCGGTGAAGGCGCCAGGGTATGGCGATCGCCGAAAGGCGATGCTCGAGGATATTGCTGTTCTGACGGGTGGCAAGGCGATTACCGAGGACCTCGGTCTGAAGCTCGAGAACATGACGATCGAAGACCTCGGTCAAGCGAAGCGAGTCACCATCGATAAGGACACGACGACCATCATCGAGGGCGCCGGCGCCACAGCGGCGATCGCAGGCCGCGTCAAGCAGTTACGGACGCAAGTCGAGGACACGACGTCCGACTACGACCGCGAGAAGCTGCAGGAACGCCTCGCGAAGCTGGTCGGTGGTGTGGCGATCATCAAAGTCGGGGCGGCGACCGAGACCGAGCTGAAGGAGAAGAAAGCGCGTGTCGAGGACGCGATGCACGCGACGAAGGCCGCCGTGGAAGAGGGCATTGTGCCAGGCGGCGGTGTCGCGTTGTTGCGCGCGGCGAAGGTGCTCGAGCACTTGCCGGTTGTGGGCGACGAGCAGACTGGCGTCAACGTCATCCGCCGAGCCGTCGAGGAACCCATGCGATGGATAGCGATCAACGCCGGTCACGAGGGCTCGATAGTGGTGCAGCGGACCAGGGAGATGAGCGACGAGGAGGGTTTCAATGCCCAAACGGAGCGCTACGAGAATCTGGTCCAGGCCGGCGTCATTGATCCGGCCAAGGTGGTCCGGTCGGCTCTTCAGAACGCCGCATCCATTGCCTCGCTCCTGCTCACGACTGAAGCCGTCATCTCGATGATTCCTGAACAGGCGCAACACGGGGCCGCGGCGATGGGCGGGATGGGCGGTGGCATGTACTGATGCGGGTACTCTCTGTCGCTGGTGACAGAACCGTTGAAGACTATGAGGAGTCACAAGGCGGCTTCCACAGCCGCGTCTTACTCAGCGGAGCGCCGGTCGAGTCGATCCTCATGAGCGTGATATTCAGCCGGTAGCACAGCGCTTCGTCAAACAGCCCCCTGGCGATCAAGGGAAACAGCGGATGCGCGGTCGTTGAGACCACCTGCTTTCGCTCGGCGTGGGGACGACGCGCTCGCACGTGAACTTCTTCATGAACAAGTTTCGAAAACTCGGGTTCATCGAGTACAACGGCGGGTTGAAGATCAACAACTCTCTCCTCAGCGTGGTGCTGCGGGACTGATTCGCTGATCACCGACAGGCCCCGACACAATCGACCACCACGTGGGGCGCGGCAGGCAGCGTGCGCTCTGGAACAGTGCCGCCCGTCGATACCCGATAAACTTTCATTGATCGTCTGTACTGGGAAAGCCCGTAAGTGATCGCGGCAACATTGGGAGGTCTTACACAATTCCTAGTTTTCTCATGGTTGAGTTGCTGTAAGTCTTACCGACACGTACCCTCTACGATGCGGCAGCCAGTTCTCCTTTCAGCGCGGCCGCGACGCGGGTCTCGATCGCTTCGATCGACCGCATCAGTTTCGCGTGCGGCAAGGACGCGCGTTCATTTGAAACGTGAGCCGCGAGATCCCGCCGAGCGCTGCTTCGCTGTGTCGACGGATCTTCTGCTCGCTGCGGGCTTGGCTGAAGACACGATCGCGTCCAGCGCACGAAACAATCGTCTCAAGCTTGCCGCTCATGAGACCGAACCGAAAATACCTACTTCAGCTAACCTCGTACCTGAATGCGTTTGTCCAACGATGCGTCCTTCGGTGGCACAACTATGCGGCCGAAACGCGACCATACTAGGCGATAGAGCAGCCAAGCGGTGATGCTTCCCAGTACCGCCTGCATGACGCCAGTGGCTTCGAAAAATACGTCATTGGGCAGTTCGTATGTTGGAGGGGGGAAGAGCCGGCTCATCAGCGTCGAAGACGCGCCAGCGAAGTAGAGCGCATTTTTGAGCGCGTGATTGTACGCACCTTCGAATAATCCGATGAGGGCCACCGGAACCACGAGCACCACCGCGGTGAGCACCCAGAACGCGATTTCCCGGACGGTCTCATCAGGGTTTCGTTGAATCACGACCAGGGAACTGATGATCGCCGCTGCAGCGAATGCGCTGAGGACGACGGCGTCTAGACGCCACGGCGTGTGATACGCGTATGCGCCGTACGCGTGATGCACGCTCGTGAGGAACAGAACGGCCAGCGCATAACGCGTAACTCGGGACAACGTTTCCTGCGTAACGATCGACATCGTGCTGAACATGGGCATGTCCTCCATGTCGCAGTATCGGAAACCGTTGGCCAGTCGCGCATCGGGTGATCGCCCGACGAAGCAAAGGCTCAGACGTACAATCGCTTCATGGCACCGGATCCACCCGATCGCCTGCGACTCGCGGAGTTGGTTGCTGCCCTCTCGATTGCCACGGACCTCGGTCTGGGCCAGCCGATGGCGCATGCACTGCGCACGTGTCTGATCGCCGTCAGCCTTGGCCGCGCGCTAGGTCTTCCCGATGGGCAACTCGCGGACACGTACTACACGACGTTGCTCCGCTTCGTTGGCTGCACGTCTGATTCGCATGAGCTGATGGACTTCGCCGCTGGCGAAGACGTGAGATTTCGTCAGTTGATGGTCGCCATCGGCAACGACACACCCGACGAGATGGCGCCCCAGCTCGTGCGGTTTATGGCGGCGATCGGTGCGGTCGGCGACATTCCTGCGCGCGTACAGGAGGCGCTCGAATCGCCGGATGGCATCGGGGCGCAGATCGCCGCCGTCCACTGCGAGGTCGCGACGATGCTTGCCGCTCGGCTTGGGCTGGGCTCCACAGTTTGCGATGCGCTGCGTCATGCCTTCGAACGTTGGGACGGGCGCGGCTTTCCGGATGGATGGTCTGGAGAAGAGGTGCCTGCGCCGATTCGCCTCGCCGTCGTTGCTAGGGATATCGAGGTCCTCACGCGGACGCGCGGCCTCGAAGAGACGCGCGACGCGCTCCGGCGGCGCCGCGATCGCGCGTTCGATCCACATGTCGTAGACGTCTTCCTCAAGCACGGTGCCCGCATCATGGCCGACCTTGAGGCTCGAGACGTGTGGAGCGAAGTACTCCGTTGCGAACCTGGTGGCCCTAAGTGGGTTCCGGCGGGACGAATCGACGAGGCGCTCACGGCCTTCGCCGACTTCACCGATGCCAAGACGCCTTTCACACTCGGCCACTCGCGCGGCGTCGCCGAGTTCGGTGAAGCGGCGGCGCGCAATCTCGGCCTTTCGGCCGCTGACGCGACCCGTGTGCGACGAGCGGGTCTGCTGCACGACATTGGCCGGAGCGGAGTGCCGAATGCCATCTGGGAACGGAAAGGTGCGCTTTCCATCGACCAGTGGGAGCGTGTGCGCCTGCACGTGTACTACACCGAACGCATTCTGACCCGCTGCGAGTGCCTTCACCCGATCTCCGCGATCGCTGCGGCGCATCACGAACGTCTCGACGGCTCCGGCTATCACCGCGGCAGTCGAGGGAACGATCTCGATAGTCGAGCCCGCGTGCTCGCGGCGGCCGATGCGTGCCAGGCCATGCTGCAACCGCGGCCACATCGTCCCGCGCGGACGCTCGACGACGCGGCGCGTGAGCTGCGGAAGGATGTGTCGGCCGGCAGGCTCAATCCACAGGCCGTGGAGGCCGTGTTGGCCGGCGCCGGCGCGCGTCCACGGCACACGATGCCTTCGCGCCCGGGCAATCTGACCGATCGCGAGATCGAGGTCCTTCGCCTCATGGCACAGGGTCGGTCGAATCGCGAAATGGGCACGTCGCTCGGCATCACGCCGAAGACCGTCGGGCATCACGTCCAACACATCTACGACAAGATCGGCGTCTCGACCCGTGCGGCGGCAGCGGTTTTTGCGGTCGAGAACCGGTTGCTGTATTCGTAACTACTGCCTCTGAGCGCGTCGGGCGATCACCCGATGCGACACGTTACCGCGATCTCTGATACTGCGGCTCATGCGATTCAATGTCGGCGACACCGTCGCTCGGCGCACTCTCGCAGCCGTGTCCGAGGAACCGATCAGCATTCCGGACAGCCATCGCCTAGTCCATCTCCAGTTCCGGCGGTTCGCGGGCTGCCCGGTGTGCAATCTCCACCTGCAGTCGTTCAGCAAACGACACCGAGAGATCGCTGCAACGGGCATACGCGAAATCATCATGTTTCACTCCAAGGCTGACGATCTACGCCGGAGAAACCGACGGGGCTCATCGGCAGCCGTCTGTACAGAGGTCGTGACGGCCGTACGGTGGTGCTGGTCAGCCAGTTCGAATCAACCACGGGCCAGGAGGAAATCCGTCAGCTGCCCGGGTTCAAGGAGAATCTGAGCAAGCTACAAGCTTTTGTGGAGTCGTCCAGTCCAGCCATTTATGAAGAGGCGTACACGACCGACGGCTTCGATACCGCCCGCGATGCCGACCCTGCGTTTGGCGAGTCGCCACGCCTGCCGGCGGCTTTGTTTCGATCTGCCGTGATACGAGAGCTACGCATTGACGCAAATCACTTTGTTTCGTAAAGTTATGTCGCTGGGAGCGTCGCGTATGAATGCAGGTCTGGTTTGCGGGCAGCAGGCTCGGGGGCGCCTGCGGGGTGAGGCCCGATGACGGCGGTGGGTGAGGTACCGGGGGCCTCGGGCCGCGGTCCGCTGTCCGTGGTCTCGTGGCTCGACTGGAAGCTGGGCGCGCGTCTGCTGCTGAAATATCCCGCGCTCACGATCATCGGGGGCCTCTCGCTGGCGGGTGCCATCGCGATTGGGGCGGTCGGCATCGAAGTCGCCGACGAACTGCTGTACAAACGGCTGCCGTTCGCTGAAGGCGGCCGAATCGTGCGCCTCGAGACGCAGGACGCGGCGGCGTCACGCGTGGAGCTGAGGGTGCTCCACGATTTCGCAATCTGGCGGCGATCTCTCAAGACGGTGGGGGAACTCGGCGCCGCGCGCGTGAGCGAGCGCAACGTGCTCACGGGCGAAGGCCGCGTCGAATCGCTGCGGGTGGCGGAGATCACGGCGTCTGCGTTTCCGCTCACCCGCGTGCCGCCGCTGCTCGGCAGGCCGCTGCAGCCGACGGACGAAATGCCGGGTGCGGAGCCCGTCGTGGTCCTGGGTTACGACGTCTGGCAGAGACAGTTCCTCCACGACCCGGCGATCATCGGCCGCGTCGTAACGGTGGGTCGCACGGCTCGCACCGTGGTGGGCGTGATGCCGCCGCGCTTCGGCTTCCCGCACAATGAGCAGCTATGGGTGCCATTGCCGGTCCAGGACGCGCCGCCGCGCGAAGGGCCGGCCGTGCAAGTGTTCGGACGCCTCGCCGACGGAGCGAGCTGGCAGGATGCCGCGGCGGAGCTCGACGTCGTCTCGGCACGCTTTGCCGCCGACCAGCCTACCACCCACGCGCAGCTGCGGACGCGCGTTCGCGCATTCGCCGGGCGCACGCCGGGTGATCCGCTGCGGCTGGAAGATCTGGCGGTCCACGCCATCGTCCTGCTGCTGCTGGGGGCGGTGTCGGCGAACGTCGCGACGCTGATCTTCGCGCGCACGGCGATGCGCGAACCGGAGATCGTCGTCCGCCACGCGCTGGGGGCGAGCCGTGCCCGCGTGATCGCGCAGATCGTCACCGAAGCGCTCGTGCTGGCCCTCGCCGCTGCCGTGCTCGGGCTCGTCGTGGCCCAGACGACCGTGCGCTATGCCTGGGCCCGGGCGAGTCAGATCACTGGGGACAGCCTGCCGTTCTGGGTGGATCTGAAGCTCGAGCCTGCCACCATTGCGTATGCGCTGCTGCTCGCGCTCGTCGCCGCGGCACTGATCGGCCTGCTGCCGGCACTGAAGGCCACAGGCGTGTCGGTCCAGCGGGGACTGCAGGGGATCACGAGCACCGGCGGGACGATGGGGTTCGGCGGCATCTGGTCGTTCATCATCGGCGCGCAGGTGGCGTGCACGCTGTTGTTCGTGCCCGCCGCGGTGGGTATCTTCACCAACTCCCTCCACGACGAGTCGAGGTGGGCACCGTTTCCGACGGAGCGTTACCTGACCTTCCGTCTCAGCGTGGACAACGAGGCGCTGGCCGGCGAGCATGGTGTGCCTGACGATGGGCAGATCGGCGCGCGTCGCGCGCGTGCATACGAAGAGCTTGCGGGTCCGGTTGCATGAGGAGCCTGGTGTGACTCACGTGACGTTCGGCGATCGCCTGCCGACGATGTCCCCGGAGTGGGTGCCGGTGGAAATGGAGCAGGACGGTGCACCTCCGGCTCGCCTGCTCGGCAATTACGAGGGCGGATTCGCGATGGCGGCTGTCGGTGCCGGCTATCACGAGGCGTTCGGCGCCCGGATCGTGGCCGGCCGCGGCTTGCATGCCACTGACGCTGGGGCGCCGAACGGGCCCGTCGTGGTCAACGAGGCGTTCATGCGCGTGGTGGGCAGGAATCCCGTGGGCGCACGAATCCGAACGCTCCAGCGGGGCAGCGAGCACGAGCCGGGACCCTGGCACGAGATCGTCGGCGTGGTCACCGATCTGTGGACGTTCCCCGCCGATTGGAGTGTGGCGGCGTACCTCTATCGTGCGGCCTCCGTGGCGGAGGTCGATCCTGTCGTGGTCGCCGTGCGCGTCGGGGGGGACGCGGCGCTGCTTGCGCCCCGCGTCGCCGCCCTTGCGCAGCAGGTCGATGCGGGTCTGCACCTCCGGGATATCGTCACCCTCGACGACATCGTCGCACAGGAGCAAACACGGATGGTGGGCGGCAGCGTCGTCTTCGGCAGCGTTCTGCTCGTGGCGCTGGTCTTCTCGGCGGCCGGTCTGTACGCGCTCATGGCCGTCGCCGTGGCGCGTCGCACCCGCGAGATTGGGATCCGTATCGCACTCGGCGCCAGCCCCCGGCACGTGCTCCGGAGCGTTTTCGCCCGTGCGGGTCGTCAGCTCGGCGGCGGCATCATCGCAGGTAACAGCCTCATCCTGCTCCTCGCGTGGCGCGCCGACAGCCTGACCGTGGATCTGCTCGTGTCGTCGGTGATCACGTCCGTCATCATGGCGGCGGTGGGCGTGCTTGCGTGCGCCGCACCGGCGCGCCGAGCGCTGCGTGTTCAGCCGACCGAGGCGCTGCGGCAGGTGTGACGTGTTTCCTTAGGGCCTCCGAGATCGCGCGTCGTCCTCGGAAACTACGCGCGGCAAAGGATCTCGCCGTGGAGGACGGCGTACCAGGCATCGGGGTGTGCGGCCCAGCGACGCCATCCCTCCGCGATCTCGCGCAACTCCTTCTCGGTCGCGAGGCCTTCGGTGACGGCTTGGCGCGCGATCGCGGAATCGGTCATGCGATCGGCCCACAGCCCACCCCACCACGCGCGGTCGTCGGGCGTTGCGAAGCACCACACTGAGGCGCCCGGAAGCACGTCGCCGAAGCCCGCGGCGTGCGCCCACGCAAGGAGGAATCGGCCCGCGTCGGGCTCGCCCGCGTTGCGGCGCGCGATCTTGCGGTACAGCGCCAGCCAGCGGCCGATCGCGGCCTCGTCGGGTACCAGCGGAAGGCGCCGTAATCACCGTCGCGCGCCGCGACCAACCCGCCCGGCTTGCACACTCGCTTCATCTCGCGCAGCGCGGCGCTGTCAAACGACGCTGGTGGAGATTCTGGTGAGGGAGCGTTGCCGCGGCTGATGTCTGGTCGGTAGGCTGCCTGAATCACCGAAGCTTTGAACAGTGCTGCCGAATCCAATCGGCGACCGCTTCTTCTGTAGCACGGCCATCAGCCAGGGCCAGGATCTGGGTTACGACTTCGGCTTCGGTGGCCGAAAAATCGTGGCCGTTCACGCCGAGGAACGTGACCATGGCCAGGAACCCGATGCGTTTGTTGCCATCCCGGTACGGGTGGTTCTGCACGAGCCCAAACGCGTAGGCCGCGGCGAGCATCGGCACGTCAGTGCGATCCGAGTAGCGCCACTTCTGTTGCGGCCTGGCCAGAGCCGATTCGAGAGCGTTCTCGTCCCGAACTCCTGGTAGGCCTCCGTGTTCGCGGAGTTGGTCGTTGTGGATGGCGTCGACGACCATCCGGGTCAGCCACTTGGGCTCGGGCCGCCCACGACGCTTGGCCACCGGCTACTTCGCCAACTCTCGAAGGGCATTGCGGTACTTCTTGGCAGCTTTTGCGGCGACTCGCAGGGCCCGTTCGGTGTCAGGGTCGTAGGGTGTCAGGAGAATCCCACGATCTGTCTCGACCGCCAGGACGCGGTCGCCGGCCTCCAGCCGCAAGCGGTCGGCCATGTCCTTGGGGAGCGTGGCGCTCACCGACCCCCCGGCTTGACGCAGGGTCACTTCCTTGGTCATGCCGCTATAGTAGCATATTAGTGCTACGGCGGCCTCACAGGTATTTGCGTGGACGCATGCCGGCGTTAGCTTGCCGGAGCGAATGGCTCTGGCATCGTTAGACCCGTCTACACCAGCCAGTCGTGAGTTCTTCGAACCAGGCATTCCGCGCCAGGTGTGACTTCCGAGATCGCGCGTCGTCCTTGGAAACTGGAATAGCTCGCCAGAAGTCGCCTAATATCATCGAGGCCGGTTCCGGGGGGAACCCCGTTCGGCGTCAAGCTCTCGATCATCCAGCCTTCCGCTCGCAGGGTCTATCGCTTTCTCAGTACCTCCGACTGGGTCGCACCCTCGATCGGGGGCAGCCGGCGACTCTCGAGCAACGGGTTGATGCGTGGAACCTCCTTCGCCAACCAGGCGTCGAAGTCCTTCATCACGTCACGCAGCTCGCGTGCGATGGCGTCCGCGCGGTCCTGCTGCGTCGCGGATGGACGTCCTTCATACCCGACCACGTTTCCATAGAGGTCCGCGAGGTTTTCACGCAGGCGCTCTTCGCCGGTGATCGCTCCGCCTTCTGTCGTAGCCACGATCTTCTTTCGCAGCGTATCAACCGCCGCGGACGCCTTGCGCAGCTCGGCGCCTGAAGCATCCGTCGGCGCGAGCGTCGCGACACGGCCGTCGAGCTCCAGACGCACGGTGTTGATGCGCTCGAGATCATCTGTCATCTCGTTCAGCAGCTGGTAGAGCTTCATCGCGAGATCGAACTGCGCCTTGCGATCGAGTGCGGTGTGCGTCGAGCGTGGGTCGGCCAGTACCGTGATCGGCGACTCGTAGACGTTGTCCCCTTCGGTCAGCTTCAAGGTGTACCGGCCAGGCATCAGCCGCGGGCCTGTCGCGGCGCCAAATGCCGCGCTCGCGGCGGTGGGGACGCGCGGTGGGGCAAGCCGCATGCTCCAATCCAATCGGCTCAACCCCTTCCGCTTGCTCGTGGGAATGACGCTCACGAATTTTCCGGCCGCGTCGAATACTTCAAGCTTCATGTCTCCGAAGATGTGGCGCTTCTGCAGGTAGTACATAATGACCGCACCCTCCGGCGGATTCGATCCGACGAATGCTGCGTCCCCGTTGGACCAGCCGCCCCCGGCCGGGATGGTCTGCACCGTCGGCTTCACCTGGAAGAACTGGACGGGTTGGCTGAGGGTCTGCGGCGTCAACGCGCGCAACGGTGTAATGTCGTCCACAATCCAGATGCCCCGGCCGTGGGTCGCAATCACGAGATCGTGATCGCGCGGATGGATCGCGAGGTCGCGCACGGCGACGGTCGGCAGGTCGCTCCCCTTGTACCGTGACCAGTTCTGGCCGCCGTCGATGGAAATCCACAAGCCGAACTCGGTACCCAGGAAGAGCAGATTCGGGTTGACGAGATCCTGCTTGAGAACATGTGCGTAGCCGCGCACCGGCGAGTCTGCGGCCACGAGCGGTGTCCAGCGCTGGCCGTAGTCGGTCGTCTTGTATGCGTACGGGCGGACATCGCCGAAGTTATGCGCATCGAACGTCGCGAACGCCGTGCCGGCGCGGAAGTGTCCCGCTTCAACCGACGACACCCAGGTGTTCTTCGGAATGCCCTGGACGTTGCCCACGACGTTGGTCCAGCTCTTGCCGCCATCCCGCGTTACCTGAACGTTGCCGTCATCGGTTCCGGCCCAAATCACGAGGGGACTTACCGGCGATTCCGAGACCGCATAAATCGTGGTGTGCATCTCGGCGTACGAGTTGTCTACCGTGACGCCGCCCGACTGCTCTTGTTTCTGTTTTTGTGGATCGTTCGTCGTGAGATCAGGCGAAATGCGTTCCCACGTCTGCCCGTGATCGCGTGAGCGGAAGAGGAATTGCGAACCCAGGTAGAGCGTGCCCTTCACCGTCGGGCTGACGTGAATGGGCGCATTCCAGTTGAAGCGCAGCTTGCCTTCCTTGTAGCGGGGGAGCGGCTTGATGTTGCGCGTTTCGTGCGTCTTGCGGTTGACACGGCCGATCTCGCCTCCCTGCGCTTCGGCGTAGATGTAGGTCGGATCGCTCGGATCGACAAACATCCAGAAGCCGTCACCGCCGTACATGTTTTCCCACCGGCCGTTCGTGATGCCGCCCGGATACTGCGACGGTCCCACCCACGAGCTGTTGTCCTGCAGACCGCCGTACACGTTGTACGGGCGATCCATATCCACACTGACGTGGTAGAACTGCGACACGGGGAGATTCTCCGCCTTCCACCAATGCGAGCCGGCGTTGTACCAGGACCAGAGCCCGCCATCATCTCCGGTGACCAGATGGTCGGTGTTGTCCGGATCGATCCACACGTCATGAAAGTCTCCGTGCGCGCCGCCGTTGATGACGCTGAAGCTCCCGCCGCCGTCGTTGCTCACGATCAATGAACCGTCCGGCTTGTAGACGCGGTTCTCATTCTTTGGATCGACGATCAGATTCGCGAAGTAGAAGGGGCGCCAAATCATGTTCTGGCTGCGGTCCTTCATCTGCCAGGTGCGGCCGCCATCGTCGGAGCGGTAGAGCGCGTTCTTGGGCGGGACTGCTTCGACAAACGCGTACACGACGTTCGGTTTCGACGGCGCGACGGCCACCGCGACGCGGCCCCAGGGCTTCGGTGGCAGGCCCGCTGCGCTCGTGCCGGTGAGCTCGGTCCAAGTGGCCCCGCCATCGGTGGTCTTGAACAGACCGCTGCCGCTCGGGGCATCCGGACCGTCACCGCCCGAGCGGAAGGTCCAACCCTGACGACGGAAATCCCATAAGCCGGCAAAGAGCGTCCCGGGCGCCTTCGGGTCCATCGACATCATCGAGCAGCCTGTGGATTGATTGGAGCCCGCGAGAATCCGTGACCATGTCTTTCCACCGTCTGTCGTCTTGTAGACGCCGCGCTCGTCGCTGTCGCTCCAGAGCTTGCCCGGCACGCACACGTAGACCGTGTTCGTAGCAGCCGGGTCGACGAGAATTTTCGCGATGTGCTCCGACTGCTTGAGACCCATGTTCGTCCAGGTCTCGCCGCCGTCAGTGGTCTTGTACACACCATCGCCGATCGAGACCGAGTTGCGCATCCACGACTCGCCCGTTCCGACCCACACGACTTTCGAATTCCCGGGATCGATCGTCACGGCGCCGACCGACTGCACCGCCTCCTTGTCGAACATCGACTTGAATGTCGTCCCACCGTTCTGGGACTTCCAGATGCCGCCGCTTGCGGCGCCGACGAAAAGGGTGACCCGATTGCCTTCGCGCACGCCGGCGACGGCGGCTATCCGTCCGCTCATCGCCGCGGAACCGATGTTGCGGGCGCCCAATCCGGCGAAGGTTTCCGAATCGACCTTCGGCGCGAGTGTCGTAGCTGGAAGGTTGATGATAGCGGCGGGTTTCTTCGGCGTCGCTGGCGGGGCAGCCTTCGTCGTTGTCGCCGGCTGGGGTACTTCGGTTACCACCGTGGCCCCGGGAGCCGGCATTTCGAAGCGGCTGTCCAGGATGTCCGGGTTCGCCTCGATTCGCTCCCAAACATATTTCGCCTTGTCAGCGCTCGAGCTTCCCTTGGCGCCAATCTCGAAGGCGAAGGGCACGTACCACCCGTTCACCTCCTTGTAGTCGCCGAACACAATCTCAAAGTCCCGTTCGGCCCCACGAACCGTGCGTTTCACGTCGAGTTTGATCGGCACGTCGCCGTCGGTATCGATGTAATAAGTGCGGATGTCACCGTTGGCCGCAAGCGTCAGTTTCAGCTTGTAGACATCGCTGCCTTCCATCTTGTCGGTGCCGAGGAGCTCGAGCTTGTTCCCCTTCTGTGCGTAGTCCATGATCGGATCCTCGAACTCGGCATCCTCGACGATCGACTTCAACTCCTCTTCGCCCATCGCTTCGGCGTCTTTCTTGCCTCCGAACGGATCGACCTTCCAGCCTGTTTTGCCGTCATAAGCCTGGATGGCTGTCATGCCCTGGAGGGAAAACTGGTCGCGGACCTTGTTGGGCCGCTTGTTCTCCTGGCTGACGGACGCCTCGAAGCCGCCACCGCCATAAAACCTTCCGGTTCGTCGCAGCGTACGGATAGCCCGGATTTGATCCGCGCCGCCGATCTTCTTCACGTACCTGGCAATGATGTCGTCGGCGGTTTGCGCGGACTGACCGGCCCCCGAAACGGTCATCAGAGCTGAGGAAATCATCAGAGCGGACAAGAGGAGGGACGAAATCCGTTTCATGGAATGCCTCGAATCGGATTCTAAGCGATCGTGCTCAGGCCCGGCGTGACTAGAATAGTTACCATGCGTTCGAAACTGCGGTCCCGCATGCGTCGGGGTGATTACTGTGTCGGAAGCTGACGATCTGCTCAAAGAACGCGTCGAGGAAGTCCGGTCCTCATTCGATCGCAACGTGGCGGTCACGATGGCGATCCTGGCCGTGTTGCTCGCGACCGATTCTCTGTTCGGCCATCGTGCCCATACCGAGGAACTGCTTGACCAGGCGCAGGCCTCGGACCAGTGGGCCTACTACCAGGCGAAAACCATTCGGCGCACCGTCTACGACGTGGGCGCCGAGCTCGCCCGGCTGACGCCCGATACGCCGTCGCAGGTCAGCCAATCGACAGCCCGGACGTTTCGAGACACCGCCGCGCGCTACGAGCAGGAAAGCAAGGCCATCGAGGATCAGGCTCGCGAGTACGAGCGCGATCGTGACCGGTACCAGCGCCTTGCCAACCGCTTCGACCTTGCCGAGATTTTTCTCGAGGTGTCGCTTGTGATGTGCTCACTGGCCATCCTCACCAAGCGCCGGAACGTCTGGCTTGCGAGCGGCGCCGCTGCCGGATCGTGTACGGAGCTCGTTGATAATCTCGGGCACGGCCACCGGTTTGCTCAACTCCTGGAGTTCGGTCGTGCTGCACTGATCGACGCCGATTTTCTCTCCGACCGCTCGAAGCAGTACCAGCAGTTGCGTCACTCTCGTACTCGGCCAGGAGATCGATCTGCAGGTCCAGATCGGCGCGCATATCGGCGACCGCGGATCTCCTCGTCTCGTCGTTGATCACATCCGTCATCATGGCGGCAATGGGTGTGCTTGCGTGCGCACCTGCGCGCCGGGCGCTGCGGATTCGGCCGACCGAGGCGCTGCGCCAGGTTTGACGTGTGTGAGGCTACCGCTCCGAGGCCCAGCGAATCGCGTTGAGGAACAGCGTCTTGAACGCGCTGTTCTGGAACAGATCGGCTTTGTGTCCGAACTGGAAGTACACGTTCCGCGCCTTTGTAGTGCGGATTCGTCCAGATGACAGGATGATCGCCCATCTTCACGGTGCGCGTCGGCTCGTAGCTGTTCTCATCAACGTTCGCGAGCACGTGCACGTCGGGCCGAGGCGATCGGTCGTAGGTGTACCACTCGTCGTTCTCAATCGTGAATGCCGCCGGCAGTCCCTTGAACACCGGATGCGCTGAGTCTTCGACGCGGACCGTCCCCGTCGCGAAGTCGGGGATGTAGCTCTTGAACACGATGTTGCCCATGAACTGATGGAAGAAGGGGGACATCTCGAAGCCGTCGAACTTGCCGAGCAGCGACGCGTGGTGGAAGCCCACCCACCCGATCGTCCCTTGCTCCATCGCCTTCTTGAACGCGGCCTCGGCCACCGGCGTCCAGCGGTACGGCGGATAGTTGACCTGAACGAACAGGTCGTGCGCCGCCAGATAGGCGTCGTCGATCGGATCGGTCGTGCGGATGTAATCGACCGTGAATCCTTCTTTCGCCGCCGTCTCCTGCAGCCAGCGCAGCGCGGCGTCAGCGAACGGCTGATGAATCGTCTGGCCCGGTTCGGCCAGGGCGATGATTCGACGGGTGCTCCCCGCGATCTCCGCCTTTGGTTTCTTGACGAACAGTTTGTCAACCGGGAGACTGGCGTCGAACACCAGGTTGAAAAACCCGATCATCATCTCGTCCCAGCTCTGGTCGCCCCACGTCACTTCTTTCGTGGGATCGGCGGCCTCCGGGTTGTTCGGCGAGTTGTCGAAGTGGGCGGTGCAATCGATCCTGGTGCCTTTCGGCAGCGCGATCGGTTGCTCGAGGTTGTACCAGTTCTGCCAGTGCCAGTCGAAACGCGGCACTCTGAGAAGGATGTCCGTCTTGCCCGACGGAAACACCGCGCGGTACTCGAAGTCCTTCCCGCGTCCGTGCATGTGCGGATGCAGGCTGGCGAGCTTGACGTCGGTGCCCAGCTTCGAAGCTCGCGTCGACGCGATAATTCGGATGACCCGGCGGAATCTTGAACGTGCTGTTGACGGCCGACAGCGTGAGGACGCGCTCTTTCGGAGGTTGTTTGGCGAAGACGATGCCGAGCCGCGTGCGATCGGTCAGCGCGTGGCCGTGCGGCGTGTAGTGCATCTGGAACACGATGTCCGATCCGGCCTTGATGAGCTTCGCCTGCCCGGGCTCGAGAATCTCCGCCGGCTGGCCCGGCGCGTAGCCGACCAGAAAATCGCTGGGCAGCGCACCGGCTTCCGTCTCTTCATCCGTACTGACCTTCGGCGCCGTGAAGAAGACGCCGGCCGGCTGGCCTCGAAACCATTTCGATTTCGGCTCGCGGACGAACGCGATGAGGTGATGCACGACCTCCCGCTCGGTGGGACGTATTTCCGCCGCCTGAATCCAGCGGTCTTCAGTGAAGTTCGTCGGGACGATGACGTGCTGATAGTCGACGACGCCGCGCGCCGGGACCTCGAAGGGCATCGGCAGCTCGAACACCATGTCCGGTTTGCCGATGCCCCAGCCTTCGACCCACTCCGTGGGCTTCGGCAGATCGCGCGGATCGCCTTCCGGCGTTCCGCCATCGGCCCACTTCACGATCGTGTCGATCTCCGACGCGCTCAGGCCCATGGCGTTGGAGAACTTGCCGTAGTGAGGATCGGCAAACCATGGCGGCATCTTTCCGTCGACGAGGGCGTTCTTGATCTTGGTCGCACGTCGGCGCGCGTCCTCATAGGTCAGCAGCGAAAACGGGCCGGCTTCACCGGGACGATGGCAGACCTGGCAATTCTTCTGGAGGATTGGCGCGACGTCCTTCGAGTAGGTGGGGACATCGACCTCGGAGCGGGCGCGCGCGCGCCGGCGAGCTTCGCCGAGCTCGCGGCGATCGCCACCGCGGCGATCGTCGCCGAAATCATCACCGCACGTTGCCAGCCACTCGCCATCACCGCCTCCCAGCTATCGACATCTTCACAGCCGCTCCCCCGCCTCGCGGCAGCTCGAGCGGCTTGTACGCGGAGCTGAAGCTCCGCGCTACGAGTGTCCGTGTTGCGGTCTCAGAACAGAATCTTCCCTCCGAGCTGCACCTGCCTCATGCTGCCGGCGGAGGTGATGCGGCCAAAGTTGGCGGCGGCAAACGTCGTATTCGGATTGCCGTAGTTGACGTTGTTGAAGATGTTGTAGCACTCGGCGCGGAACTGGAACCGCGCGCCGCCGCCAATCGGCAGGTTCTTCATGAACGAGAGATCGGTGCTGACGAACCCCGGCCCTCGCAGCACGTTTCGCGGGGCGTTGCCGAACGTGAACTGGGCCGGCAGCGCGAAGGCCGACTGATCGAAGCAGTTCATCAGCTGGCGCCGCTTGGTCGGATCAGGGTCAGCCACGCAATTCATGTCGGGCACCGGGCCGACGAGGTCCGGCCGTTGCTGGCCCGTGATCCCGATGTTCGCCCGGTCGGTGCTGAGCGTGACGTTGAGCGGCGCCCCGCTCTGAATCGTCGTCACGCCCGAGACCTGCCATCCGGCGACGAGATATTTCAGCAGCGGCTGCGACGAGGACTTCAGGAACGGAATGTCATAGAGATAGCTCGCCACGAACCGGTGCGGAACGTCCCAGCCGGCCGGGCCGTAGTCCCGCCAGATGTCGTAGTTGTCCATCGTCTGGCCGCCGCCGTTGGAGTGCGTGGACATGTCGCGCGTGCGCGACCACGTGTAGTGCGCGTCGGCCTGCAGTCCTTTGAACATCCGCTGACGGAGTCCGACGGTGACGGCATCGTAGTCGGCGATGAGATCGTTCTGGATGATGCGTCGGCTCCGGAACAACGACGTCGGGCGACGAGAATCGACCGTGCCAGCGCCAGGCGTCGGCGTGTTGTTGAAGAAGCTGCGATCGAGATGGCTCGTGTTGGAACCCACATACTCGATATTGACGGCACCAGACGCCCACAGCTCCCGCTGAACGTCGAAACTCCACTGATCCTTGCGCGCGTTCGGGCAGATGCCGCGTCGGCGAAATCATGTCCGGGGTGACCGGCGCGCCGGGCGTGCCGGTCGGGTGGTCGAACGACAGCGTCGGGTTGTTGGGATCGTTGCGTGTAGGTCGAGACCACGGCCAGCGGCGGATTGTTGGTCAGGAACGTAAACGAATTCATCTGGTTCGGGTTGTAGTAGATGCCGTAGCCGGCGCTCACGACCGTCTTTTCGCTGAGGCGATAGGTCGCGCCCAGACGCGGCGCGAAATCCTTGTTGTTCGGCTCGGTGAACTCGAACCCTTTGACCGGGTAGGCCGACAGGTTGGGCGAGGGAATGATCGTCAAGAAGTCCTCGGCCAGCATGTCGGCAACGCCGGCATACGTCTGCACGGGCGTGCTGCGCTCGTAGCGCATGCCGAGACTCAGCGTCAGGTTCCGTTTCACCTGCCAGGTGTCGTTGATGAAGAACCCGTTGCGCCAGCCACCGACGTGCCCCTGAATCTGGTCGGTCGGCGGAATCACGGTCCGCGGAATCCCCATCATGAAATCCGCCATCCCGTATCCCGACATGTCACCGGTGAAATTGAACAGGCCGCGCGCATCGTTGGCCGCTCGCCGGCCGGTCGCGAGCCGACGCAGATCGAACCCCGTGCGAACGTTGTGCGAGCCGCGGTTCCAGGCGAGGACGTCGGAGGCCTGGAAGGTCGTGTCGAACTGATACCAGTTCGTTCCACTCGTCGACAGGCCGGAGAAGTTGCTGATGGTGAAGCTCGGAATCCCCGGATTGTTGTACTTCGTATCGCCGTCAAACCCGGGGATGGCGAGCGCCGTGCCAGCACCCTGCTGATTATTGACCTCGAACGGATTCAGCGTGTCGAAATCGAGACGGTGGTAGCCGATACGAAAATCGTTGAACAGGGTGGGCTTCAGCGTGTGGGTGTAGGTGAAGAGCGTGTTCTTGTTCACCCGCGGCTGCGTCACGCCAAGGGCTGGAGTCGCACCGATATTGGTGTTGAGGCTGTCGTGCCAGTTGTAGCGCACATACAGCCGGACCTTGTTGCCGACGTTCTGATCGACGCGGCCGAGGAATTGATCGATGTTGTCCTTGTTCGAGGCCGTCGTCGCCAGGTTACTGGCAGTTCCGCTTGTGTTCGCCGGAGGGATGTACTGCAGCACGTTCAACGAAACCGGCGACAGCATCGACTGAGGAATGATGTTGCCGGGGAAGGTCTGTCCGGTGTAGGGATTCTTGATGGCGGTGCTGACCTCGGAGAAATTTCCCTGGCGCATCAGCGCCGTCGGAACTGAAGCGGTCGCGGGGCTGAGCGACTCGGCGCGCACGCCTTCGTAGGCGCCCATGAAAAACGTCTTGTTGTGGCCATCATAGAGCCCCGGGATGACCACCGGCCCCTCGACCTCGAAGCCAAACTGATTGCTGCGCAGCGGGTTCTTCGGATTCGCCGGGTTCTCGTACCATCCGCGCGCATTGAGCGAATCGTCCTTGAAGAAGTTGAAGGCGGCCCCGTGCAGCGCGTTGGTGCCGCTCTTGGTGACCACGTTGATCGCGACGCCAAGATACGAACCGTACTCGGCCGAGGTGCTCCCGGTCTGGACCTGAACCTCTTCGACGGCATCGGCAATCGGCCGCATGCTGGTCGAGGCAAGAAGGTTGGCCGAGGAGTTGATGCCGTCGAGCGACAGGCTGTTCTGAATCTCCCGCTGACCGGCGCCTCTAAAGCTCAACCCGATGTCGCTGTTGATTCCAGCCAGCACCCCGGGAGTCGTGGCCGCCAGACTCCACACGTTACGCCCGTTGAGCGGCAGTTCCACGATCGCCCGCTTGCCGATCGTTTCCGAGACGACGGCGCTGTCGGTGTTCAGCAGCTGCGCCTTCGCCTCGACGTTGACCGACTCGGTCAGGCCGCCAACCTTGAGCACCGCGTTCGTGCGTACCACCTGGTTGTTGCCGACTTCGACGCCGCTGGCCTTGAAGGTCTGAAAGCCGGCAAGCGAGATCGTGATCTCGTAGGTGCCGGCGCGCACGAACTGGATGTTGTAGTAGCCGTCGGCGTTCGTGGTGGCTTCGTAGGTATCCTTGGTGCCGGTGTTGACGGCAATGACCTGCGCGCCCGGAACCACGAGGTTGCCGCTATCCGTCACCGTTCCGACCAACGCCGTTTGCGACGCCAATTGCGCGGCGGCCGGCGTCGCGCACGACAATGCCAACAGTGCCCACAGCGTGAGACGGCTTCTCATCGGTCCCCACCTCCGGGCGACATAAGAACGCTTGTCAGCAAAGAGTTATTGCATGGGAGCGGCAGCTTTTGTGACAGGAACGGCTTGTCTTAATCGTCAGGTTTATGAGATGGCTTCTACAGCTGCTTGTAGTGCTCGCGATAATCGCGCGGTGTCCGTCCGAATTGCCGCCGGAATTCGCGAGAAAAGTGGCTCTGATCCGCGAAGCCGCATTTCAAGGCGATTTCCGCCAACGATTCGATCGGTGTACATCAAGGCGCGACTCGCGAGGCGCAACCGAAGCTTTCGCAGGAACCTTTGCGGGGTGAGATGGAAGGCGGCACGGAACTGCCGTTCGAACGCGCGGAGCGACATGTTCGAAATGGACGCGAGGTGCCGATTGGTGATCTCGTGATGGAAATGGGTGCGCATGTGAGCCAGCGCCGGCCCGAAGCCGGGGGCGGTTGCTTCGAGGCTGCTCGCAGGTCCGGCGGCGCGAGTAATCCCGGCCGTGCCAATGATTGCGCCTTTCGCATCGACGACGGGGATCTTGTCGGTAATGTTCCAGACCGTCGTGCCCTGAGACTCTCCGACTCGTTCGAGCCGATTGACAATGCGGTGTCCGGCCAGAACTTGTTCGTCATCGTGTCGGAATTGATCGGCCAGGAACGCCGGGGACAAATCATAGTCAGTCTTGCCCAGAATACTTTCGACCGCGGCAAAGTCCTTTCCGCCCGGGTGATCGAGCGAGTATTGAATGAGGAAGGCTCGATTGACCCAAAGATAACGGCCCTGGCGATCCTTCACCCACGCCAGCACGTCGGGAAGAGAATCCAACAGTTCGGCGAAATGAGATGGGATCCTGCTGGAGGTCATCTTCGTTCGACCGTCGATGCTCCTGTCTACCGCGACACGAGCCACCGCAGGATATTGTCGATCATCGTCGGCAGAGGCGCACACTGAACGCCGCCTCAGAAACAGGATTCAGTGCTTGCAGTCGCAGGCGTCCGCCCGTGCGAGGAGAAATGCCCTTTCCCGCGCGTTGCGGGTCAGCGTGGCCGCAGCCTTGAATTCTGAACGCGCCTCGGCCAGTCGACCGGCCCGGAACAGAAAGTCGCCCCTCGCCGCCGGCAATGGCGCGTAGTCGCGCAGGGCGGCGGCGTCGGCGATCTCGTCCACCAGTCTGAGGCCCGCTTCGGGCCCGAAGGCCATGCTGTGGGCGATCGCGCGATTGAGATCGACCACGGGCGAGGGCGCCACGACGCGCAGCCGGTCATAGAGCGCGGCAATGCGCGGCCAGTCAGTATCGGCGGCCCGGCGCGCGCGGGCGTGGCAGGCGGCGAGCGCGGCTTGCAGCACATAGGGGCCGGCATCGCCTACCTTGGGGCCAAGCGCTTCGGCGCGGGCCAGCGCATCGAGGCCCCGGCTGATCAGCAAATGGTCCCAGCGTGCGCGATCCTGCTCGGTGAGGGGTATGAAGGCGCCGTCCGGCCCGGTGCGCGCCTTATGGCGCGACGCCTGGATCTCCATCAGGGCCAGGAGGCCGAGCACTTCGGCATCCTCGGGCATCAGACCGGCCAGCATGCGGCCGAGCCGTTGAGCCTCCAGGCACAGGCCCGGCCGGACAAGGTCGTCGCCCGCCGTGGCCGCATAGCCTTCATTGAAAATGAGGTAGATGACCTCGAGCACCGAGGGCAGCCGCGCCGCCCGTTCGGCGCCGCGCGGCACCTCGAAGGTCAATCCGGCCTTTGCGATCGCCTTCTTCGCGCGGACGATACGCTGCGCGATCGCGGCCTCGCTCGACAGGAAGGCGCGGGCGATCTCGTCCGTCGTCAGGCCGCCGACCACCTTGAGGGTGAGCGCCGCGCGGGCGTCGGGCGACAGCATGGGGTGGCAGGCCGTGAAGATGAGGCCCAGCAGCTCGTCGCCGAGATCATCGTCCATGGCCGCTTCGATCGCCTCGGCCGCGCCGTCGCGCGTGACGTTGCTGTACCCGGGCAGCGTCCGCGCGATCTCCTTGTGCTTGCGCTCGCGCATCTTGTCGCGCCGGAAGGCGTCGACGGCGCGCCGTTTGGCGACGGCCATCAGCCAGGCTCCCGGATTGGCAGGAACGCCGGTCCTCGGCCACTCGGACAGGGCGACGACCAGCGCGTCCTGCGCCAGCTCCTCGGCAAGATCGACATTCCGCACCATGCGGGCCAGGCCCGCGATGAGCCTGGCCCGTTCAATGCGAAAGGTCGCTTCGATTGTTTGATTAATTTCCGCCTGGTGCGTCGTCGCCTGCGGTCACACCGCATTTTCGGCCAAGGCCGCAGGGGAGACAAGCACCGCCTGCCGCGCCGAAGCTCGGTACCGAACTCAGCCGCGCGCAGGCGGAGCTCCAGCCGACGATATCAGGCGACGCCGAGCTTCCCGCGTTCCCCTTCACGGGGCGCCGCGAGCTCCTCGGGCGTCATGAACTCGGCCAGATCCGCCGCCTCGTAGAACGGCCGGATTTCGATCTCGCTCTTCTTGCCCGGCATGGGATTGGGAGCGCGCTTCGCCCAGGCCACGGCCTCGTCCATGTCCTTGACCTCCCAGATCGAGAAGCCGGCGACCAGCTCGCGGGTCTCGGCGAACGGCCCGTCGATGACCGTGCGGCCGGGACCTTCGCAAACGATGCGCTTGGCCTGGGCGCTGTTCTTGAGGCCGGCGGCGGCCACGAAGACGCCGGCCTTGACCAGCTCCTCGGTGAACCGGTCCATCGCCGCGAACGCCTCGAGCTGCTCGGGCGTGGGGGCGCGCCCATTTCGCTGTCCTCAGTGGCTTTCGCGAACACCATAACCCGCATCGTCTGCCTCCTTGTTTGAGCCGGCCCCTTTTGGCGTCTCATTGGGACGACGAACGAGCTTGCTGGAAATCGACATCGTTCTGCAAATTTTGCTCGACGTTCGAAGCGCGCGGGAGGAACGGCCGCTTTTCGGGTCAGGGATCCCGATGGCACTTGGAAGTTCCTCGAGGCCAGCTGCCGGTGCCAGCCGCTTCCTTCTCTCCTGCCCGAGTGGGCGACAGCAGCCAGCGTCGAGACTGCTACGGTTCGTCGAAGGTCGCCGTACGTGATCGAACGACATTGGGAGCTTTATCACAATTCGTGGTCAACGACTGGGATCGCGTCTCGGTAAGCGATTGGAATCACGCGAGATGTCAGATTGAATGTGCGTGAAGGGTCAAGCGGAGAGATGTTGGAGCGGTATGTCCGCCTTCGCGGCATGGCCGCTACGGCGAGACACGCGCTGTAGTTCTGAAAGCGGACGAGATGTCGCGAGGTGGATGAAGGAGCACGCTTGGAAATTGATTCCGCTCGCGCGTGCTGACGCACACCGAAACGCACCAACGCACTCCCGATCAACGACTTCCCGCAACAACGATCTGCTTCAGCGTGTCCCCGTAAATCACGGTGTTGCCCCAGGGTTTCGGGGGGTATGTGACACAGTTCTGACACAAAACTAACTCTCACTTCGGGCTGCACGTACTGACGCACGCGGATTGCGCCTGGACCCGTACAAGCAGCGCGTCTCGTATCTGACTTTCAGTGCTTGGCAAATCCGCTGAACCGCACCATGCCGACGGTCAAAGATACCGGCCGGCTACACGCCAGCCGAGACGACGTGGCTGGCCCGACGGATGGCCTCCGCGCACGTCACGGTGCTTTCACGAGCAGCTTGGCTTGGTACCGAGCATCACCATCAGCGTCAACCCTTGCGTGCGGTTGACGACTCCAAATTCCTGGACAGCCCGAAATCCGATCAACAGCTTTGGCTTGGGGAGGAACACGTTGGCTTCGACGCCAACGCCAAACACGTGATCCTTCTTGCCCTCGATCAATGGCGTCAGGGCAGACGCGACGTCGCCCGTCACCTTGAATTGACTGTAGTACACGAGGCCCACGCTCGTGATTCGAGGCAGCGGCGTGCCATCGACTTTCGCGTAGAAGGTTTTCCCGAGACCGCCTTCGAACGTCAGGATGTCGCCTGCCTTGAGATCGACGTCCTTCTTCTTCGAGTGGATCTGGTACGTTGAGGGGCCCTGGTTTTTCGGTCCACGAGGACGGTGAGTCGGCGGCCCGCCCCGCCAGCAATGCCCAGAACGCGGAGCTGATGCCGAGAACGGCGAAGGGAGTGACCGCGACCAGGAAGACGACCAGCGCAGCTCGCGACGCCTTGACATCGGCGGAAAGTACCCTCACAATTGAACGAGTGGTTAAACCAGTCGTTCAAGAGAATCTTAGCACGCCTCTAGGTACGCGCCCCGAGGCGGAGTTCGGCGAGACCAAGACCAGGATCCTCGACGCCGCGTTCCGCCGGCTGGTGCAGGAGGGCTACGCGGCGCTGAGCATGCGCGAGATCGCCCGGGACGCGGGGGTCAACCACGCGCTCATCAACTACCACTTCCGCAGCAAGGACCAGCTCGTCATCGCGGTGCTCGACGAGGCGAACCGGCGGCTGCTGGAGCGCCAGCAGCGCATGTATGCGGCGCCCGGGGGCTTCGCCGAGAAGTGGGCGCAGGCGCGCCGCTTCTACCAGAGCGACCTCGCCTCCGGCTTCGTGCGGCTGCAGGCCGAGCTGTGGGCCGCGAGCTTCGCCGACCCGGGCCTGCGCGAGAAGTTCGTGCTGCGCATCCAGGCGTGGCGGAAGGTGGTGGCCGACGCGGTGCGCGACGCGCTCGCCACGCTCGAGGCCGAGGGCGTGAAGCTGCCGGCGCCGTTCAGCGCGCCGGTCATCGCCTGCTGGATCTCGACGTTCTGGATCGGCATGGAGTTCGCCGACCTGCTCGGCTCGAAGGAAGCGCAGGCCGAGCACCGCGCCGCGCTGGACGCGATCCAGAAGCTGCTCGAGCAGCTCGACGCCAGGGTCGGCCAGGGCGCGGCGCGCAGGAGGAAGAAATGAAACTTCCGGAGAGCTTCGGCAAGGTGGTGGGCGAGCTCCCGGCAGGCGGGCGCCTGCCGGACGGTCAGGAATTCCCCTTCGGCACGCTGCGCCCGGTGCGCGACGGGTTCGTCGAGCGGAACGACGTGAAGAGCTGGTACGCGGTCTACGGCGAGCAGGGCCCCTGGATTGCGTTCGCACCGATCTTCCAGATCGCGCACAGCCAGATGCTGAAAGGGGTGGTGCCTTACCTCGCGGAGCACTTCCGCGTCTTCACCATGGACCTGCGCGGCAACGGCCGCTCCGACCGGCCGCGCGGGCAGGCGGCTTACGCCTTCGACGAGTACTACGCGGATTTCGTCGCGGCGCTGGACGCCGCCGGGGTGGACAAGGCCGCGGTGATCGGGATTTCGGCGACCGCCATGACCACGCTGCGGTTCGCCGCCGAGCACCCGGAGCGCGCGACCCATGTGATCATCGTCGGCGGCTACGCCGACGCGCGCATCGACGAGCCGAAGATCGCCGAGCGCGTGCGCGCCGAGAGCGACCGCATGCGTAGCGACTGGCCGAAGTACCTCGAATGGTTCTTCTCCATCGTGTTCACCGAGCCGCATTCGACCAAGCCGTTCGAGGACGGGGTGCGCTACGGCTGGGCGGCGAGCGGCGAGCTGGTGGACTGGGGACGCAACGGCTGGCTGGAAAGCGACGTCACCGCGCTCGCGCGCCGCATCCAGTGCCCGACGCTCGTCATCCACGGCGACGGCGACAAGCGCGTGCCGATCGAGAAGGGCCGGGCGATCCGCGACCTGGTGCCCGGCGCGCAGCTCCTCACGGTCGGCGGCGGCGGCCACCTGCCGTCGGCGCGTGACCCGGTGATGTTCAACCGCGCGGTGCGCGACTTCGTCGCCGGCCGCCCGGGAACGGGAACCTGGGTGCGCGCGATGAGCCGCAAGCGCCGCGCGCTGTTCATCTCGAGCCCGATCGGCCTCGGCCACGTGCAGCGCGACCTCGCGATCGCGCGCGAGCTGAGGAAGCTCCAGCCCGAGCTCGACATCGACTGGTTCACCGTCGACCCGGCGGCGCGCTACCTCGAGCAGGAAGGCGAGCGGCTGCACCCGATTACGAAGCGCCTGGCGAACGAGAGCCGGCACTTCGAGCACGTCGCCGGCGAGCACGACCTGCACGCCTTCTTCGCGCTGCGCACCATGGACGAGATCATGGTGCGCAACTTCATGACCTTCTCCGATCTCATGGAAGAACAGCACTACGACCTCGTGATCGGCGACGAGGCCTGGGACGTGGACTACTACTACCACGAGAACCCGGAGCTCAAGCGCCAGCCGTTCGTGTTCCTCACGGATTTCGTGGGTTGCTTGCCCATGGAAGAGAACGAACGCGAAGCTCACCTGTGCGCGGACCGAAACGCCGACGACATCGAGCACGTGGCGCGCTTCCCGTATGTGCGCGACGCGGCGATCTTCGTCGGCAACCCGGACGACGTGACGGAGAAGCCGTTCGGCCCCGGGCTGCCCGGCATCCGAGAATGGACCGACCGCAACTTCTCGTATGCCGGCTATACCCTGCCCTTCGACCCGAGAGATTTCCTGGACACGGAAAGGCTGAGACAAAAACACAACTATTCGAAAGACGAGAAGATCGTCATTGCTTCCATCGGCGGCACCGCCGTCGGCCGGCCGCTGCTGGAAAAGATCGCGCAGGCGTTCCCGCGCATGAAGAAGCAGGTGCCGGAGCTGCGCATGATTCTCGTCGCGGGTCCACGACTTTCCACGGAGTCTTTTCCGCACGTGGCAGGCCTCGAAGTGCGGCCCTACGTGCACAACCTGTTCGAGCACCTCGCGTGCTGCGACCTCGCGCTGGTGCAGGGCGGCCTGTCCACCTGCATGGAGCTGGTCGCGACGCGCCGGCCGTTCCTCAGCTTTCCTTTGCAGCGCCACTTCGAGCAGAACGTGCACGTGCGCCGGCGGCTCGCGAACTACGGCGCCGACCGCTCCGTTTCATACGCGGACCTCACGCCCGAGGCGCTCGCCACGCGCGCGCTCGAGGCGATGCACGCGCCGGTGCGCTACCAGCCGGTGGAGACGGATGGTGCGGCGCGCGCTGCGAAACGCATCGCTCAGGTCCTGGAAAACCGATGGTGGGTGCAGTCCTAGTACCCCATCGGTAACCCCCGCTTTACAGTCGCCCCAACCACAAGGAGTCTTTCATGGGTGGATTCGTCTCTCTCGATGAAGCCGATGGCGTAGAGGAAGATGTAGAGAAAGAAGACGGAGACCAATCGTCTTCGGCACGAACTCGTTGCGATAGCCAGACCTCAACGGGAAAGCCGATCAACAGTCCCGCTCAGGTGCTGTTCGCCAGCCTGATCGGCACCACGATCGAGTTTTTCGATTTCTATATCTACGCCACGGCGGCGGTGCTCGTTTTTCCGCGCCTGTTTTTTCCGGCGTCGGATCCGGCGTCCGCCACGCTCGCCTCGCTGGCGACGTTTGCGATCGCCTTCGTCGCCAGGCCGATCGGCTCGGCGCTCTTCGGCCACTTCGGCGACCGCGTCGGCCGCAAGACCACGCTGGTCGCCGCGCTGCTGACGATGGGACTGTCCACCGTCTCCATCGGCGCGCTGCCGACCTACGGCACGATCGGTATCGCGGCGCCGATTCTCCTCGCGCTGTTTCGCTTCGGCCAGGGCCTCGGTCTCGGCGGCGAGTGGGGTGGCGCGGTGCTGCTGGCGGTCGAGAACGCGCCACCCGGCAAGCGCGCGTGGTACGGCATGTTCCCGCAGCTCGGCGCGCCGATCGGGTTCCTCTTCTCCGGCGGCATCTTCCTGCTGCTCTCCGCGTGGCTCACCAACGAGCAGTTCTTCGCATTCGGCTGGCGGCTGCCTTTTCTCGCGAGCTCCGTGCTGGTCCTCCTCGGCCTGTACGTGCGGCTGACGATTACCGAAACGCCGGTCTTTCAAGAGGCGCTCAGCCGCCGCGAGCGCGTGGACGTGCCGATGCTGACGGTCCTCCGCGACCATACGGGCACCGTCCTCCTGGGCGTGCTGGTCTCGCTCACGGCATTCGTCACCTTTTATCTGATGACGGTGTTCACCCTCTCGTGGGGCACCAGCGCGCTCGGCTACTCGCGCGAGAAGTGTCTCGTCATGCAGCTGTTCGCCATCCTGTTCTTCGCGCTGTTCACGCCGATCTCCGCGGTTCTCGCCGAGCGGGGCCGGCGCCGCATGCTGATATGGGTGAACGTCGCGCTCTTCCTTTTTGGCCTGGTCCTGGCCCCGATGTTCGCCGCCGGCACGACCGGCGCGGTGCTGATGATGGTGCTCGGCATGAGCTTGGTGGGCCTGGTGTACGGACCGCTCGGCACCGTGCTCTCCGAGCTCTTTCCGACGACGGTGCGCTACTCCGGCAGCTCGCTGACGTACAACCTGGCCGGCATCTTCGGCGCGTCGCTCGCGCCGTACGCCGCCACGTATCTCGCCAAGACGTACGGGCTGCAGTACGTCGGCTACTACCTTTCGAGCGCGGCGATCCTGTCGCTTGCCGGACTGCTCGCCACGCGCGAAACGAAGGACGCCATCCTCTGAATAGATGTCGGAGGCCGCCGCCGTATCATGGCCGTTGCAACTTCTTTGTGAGGTCCGTCGATGGACGAGATTTTTCCGCTCGTCTATGACGAGCTCCGGCGGATCGCCGCCCGGAAGCTCCGGGAGGAGCGCACCAGCCACACGCTCAGCGCAACCGCCCTCGTGCACGAGGCCTGGCTCGAGTTGCGCAAGCTGAATCGGATAAAGTGGCAGAATCGCTCACACTACCTCGCCGTCGCCGCGCAGGCGATGCGCCGGATCCTGATCGATTACGCGGTCGGCCGGAACCGCCAGAAGCGCGGCGGCGGTCAGACGCCGCTGCACCTCGACGGCGACGTGTGGGCCGTCGCCGAGTCGCGTGGAGAGGACCTCCTCGCGCTGGACGAAGCGCTGGTGCGGCTCGGACGCCTCAGCGAGCGCCAGGCGCGGATCGTCGAATACCGGTTTTACGGCGGGATGACGGTGGAAGAGACGGCCGACGCGCTGCAGGTGTCGCCGGCGACGGTCAAACGTGAGTGGGCCACCGCTCGAGCGTGGCTGAATCGCGAGCTGCTCGCGTGAGCCGTACGACGAAACATGGCGACTCCGCGGCAGCGGATCGGTGGGCGCTCGTTCAGGACGTCCTCGGCGAGGCAATCGAATGCCCCGCGGAGCAGCGCCGCGCGCTCGTGGACGCGCGCTGCGGCGCCGACGCCGATCTCAGACGCGAAGTGGAATCGCTGCTGCTCGCCCACGAACAGGAGGGTGTCGTCGATCGCCTGACGCCTCTCGTGACGCCGGCCAGCGCGTTGCTGCGGGAACCGGTCACCGACTGGTCCGGCCGCACGGTCGCCGAATACGTCGTCCAGAAGGCAATTGGCGCCGGCGGCATGGGCGTCGTGTACAAAGCGCGCGACGAGCGGCTCGGACGTCACGTGGCGCTCAAGTTCCTGCCGCCTGCGCTCGGCGTCGATCCGGGGGCGAAGGCGAGGTTCATCGCGGAAGCCCGGGCGGCGGCGGCGCTCGATCACCCCAACGTTTGCACGATTTACGGAATCGGCGAGACCGGCGACGGACAGTTGTTCATCGCGATGCCGCTGTACGAAGGCGAGACGCTGCAGGAGCGGATCGCTCGCGGACGTCTCACCTTCGACGAAGCGCTCCCGATCGCGTTGCAGGTCGCGCGCGGACTCGAGCACGCGCACGACGCCGGCATCGTGCACCTCGACGTCAAGCCTTCCAACATTGTCGTGCTGCCCGACGGCGCGGCGAAGGTGCTCGACTTCGGCATTGCGCAGATTCATCACGCTCCACTCGTGGATCCGCGGACGATGATGGGGACTGTGCCGTACATGAGCCCCGAGCAGGCGGCGGGGAGGGCGGTGGACCGGCGCTCCGACATCTGGTCGCTGGCCGTGGTCCTCCACGAGATGCTCGCCGGCAGGCGGCCGTTCGACGGGGACGACGGGAAAGCGGTGCTGCAGGCCATTCTGCGTGCGGATCCGGTGCTGACGGCGACGTCGCATCCCGACGTGCCCGCCTCGCTCGAGCGCGTGCTTTCGACCGCGCTCGCGAAGCTGCCTGGCGACCGCCACGCGTCGATGTCGCTGTTCGCGTCCGAGCTGTCTGCGGCGGCAAGCGAACGGGCGGGCGGACGGGCCGTGGAGATCGACGATCCGCAGCGGATGTCGGCCACAGAGCGGCGCCGGGCGGCCGTGCTCGTCACCCTCGTGTCGGATTATCCGGCGCTCGTCGATCGCGTCGCTCCCGCGGACGCGCAGCGCGCGATCGCGCGTGTCCGCGAAGTCGCGGTGGACGTCGCTCGAGAGTACGGCGGCCTCGTGAACCAGGCGATCGGCGACGAGATCGTGTCGCTCTTCGGCGTGCCGTCGGCGCACGAAGACGACGAGCTGCGGGCGCTTCGTGCCGCCCTCGACCTGCACGCGCGGGTGGAAGCGATCGATCCACGCGAGCTCCCGGCCGCGCTTCGCCTGCGCGTGCAGTCGGGGCTGCACGTCGGACCTGTCGTCGCTCGTCGTCTGCACGAAGGGCCGCGCCGCTACGACATCGTCGGCGCGCCGTTGGCGCAAGCCTGCCGCCTCGCGGTCCTGGCGGACCCCGGCGACGTCTGGGTAAGCCCGGAGACGCAGCGTCTCGTCGGGCCTTACATGCACACGTCGGCGTGCGCCGCCGTCGTGCTCGATTCGCAGGCGGAGCTGGTGACGCCGTTCCGCGTCCTCGGCGAGACCGGCATCGCGACGCGGTTGGAAGCCTCGAGGCGAACGGGACTGACGCCTTACGTCGGCCGTCAATCCGAGTTGTCAACGCTGCAGGCGCGCGTCGCCCGGGCTGCCGCTGACGCCGGCTCGGTGGTTGCCGTCGTCGGCGAGCCGGGCGCCGGCAAGAGCCGGCTGCTGTACGAGCTTCAGGAAAGCCTCCGCACGGAGCCGGGGCTGCGGCTCGTCCAGGGGCGTTGCCGCGCGTACGGCGACGGCGTGCCCTACGGCGTGTTTGTCCAGATTCTGTGCGCGGGTCTCGATCTGCATCCGCCGCTGACCGGCTCGGACGTCGTCGCGCGGGTGCGCGCGCTCGATCGATCGCTCGAGCGGTTCCTGCCGCTTTATCTGCATCTTCTGTCGGTGCAGAGCGACGTCCACGTGTTGCCGAAGCATCTGCGCGGCGAACATCTTCAGGCGGCGCTGCTCGACGCGCTCGCAGCGGCCGTCGGAGCGCTGACACGGCTCGGACCGCTCCTCGTCGTCGTCGAAGACTGGCACTGGTCGGATACGGGATCGCGTGCGGCCTTCGTCCGCGTGGCGGATCTCGCCGCCGCCCTCCCGCTGACGCTGATCGTGACGAGCCGCGCGGATCAGGGCGCCGCGGATCGCTGGCCGGCGTCGACGACGTTCGTGCGCCTCGAGCGGCTCGACTTCGCCGCCTCCACCTCGATCGTCGAGGCCGCGCTCGGGGTGCGCAAGGTGTCCGGCGCCCTGGCGCGCCGGCTGTACGAGCGCGCCGGCGGCAATCCGTTTTTCCTCGAACAGATGTGCGCGGCGCTGCTCGAGCAGCGCGCGGTGACGGTACGCGACGGCGTCGCGGTCGTTGAAGACGAAGAGAACCGGCTCGCGCTGCCCGAGACGGTGCAGGGCGTCATTCGCGCCCGGCTGGACATCCTCGACGCGCGGGCGCTCGAAGTCGCTCGCGTCGCGGCGGTGATCGGCCGCGAATTCGATCACGCGCTGCTCGCCGAGGTGGCGCCGGCCGACGTCGATCTGCGGTCGGCGATTGCCGCGGCGGAAGCCGCGGGCCTCGTCCGCCGGACGTCGGTCACGCCGACTCTCGCGTACCGGTTCACGCACGCGCTGACCCAGGAAGTCTGCTACGAAAGCCTCGTCGCTCATCAGCGCAAGATGCTGCACGGCGCGATCGGCCGCGCGCTGGCGGCGACGCACGCGACGGACGAACGCGCCTCGCTCCTCGCCCGTCATTTCGCGCGCGCGGAAGAGTGGCCGGCGGCGGTCCTGTACGGGAGGCGGGCGGCGGAGCGGGCGATCGCGCTCAGCCAGTTCGGGGACGCGCTGGCGACACTCGACGATGTGCTCGAGTGGACCGGCCGCGTGCCCGATCGCCGCAGCGAGGTCGTCGCGGACTTGCTCCTCCAGCAGGAGCGCGTGTGCGAAACGCTCGGCCTCCGCGCGCGCCAGCAGCAGATCATCGACAGGCTGATTGCGCACCTCGCGCGCGACGGAGGCTCCGCGCGCCTCGCGGAGGTATATCTCCGCCAGGGCGACCTCTCGACGCTGCTCAAACGATTCGACGCTGCCGACCGCGCGCTGACCACCGCGCTTCGGATCGGCCAGGAGCGCGAAGACACCACGCTGGTCCGCAGCGGCCTGCGCAGTCTCGGTCTTCTGCGGTGGCACGAGGGGCGGCACGCCGAAGCGGTCGAGATCACGCGGCGGGCGCTCGCCCTGGATCGCGAGTGCGGCGACGACGTGGCTGTCGCCGTGGACCTGACGAATCTCGGCAACATCCTGAAAGCGATGGGCGACTATCGGGGAGCGCGGGCGAGGCTCGAGGAGGCGCTCGCGATGCCGGCTCTCCGGACCGACCCGAAGAAGCTCGTTTACACGCAGCACAATCTGGCGAACGTCTACCGCGAGACAGGCGACCTCGATCGCGCGCTCGCGTGTCTTGCCGAGAGCGACGAGATTGCCCGCGTCCACCTGCTGCCCATTCAGCGATCGTTCCACCTGACATCGATGGCGCACATCCAGCTGCAGCAAGGACGCATCGACGAGGCGCTGGACACCTATCGGGCGGCGGTCGATCTCAGCCGGCAGGCGCAGCACGCCGAAGGCCTCGTACAGTCGTTGCGGATGCTCGGCAACGCGCTCCTCGCCCTCGCGCGGTACGAGGAGGCGCTGCCGCGTCTGCAGGAGGCGGCGCAACTCTTCGTGCAACTGGAAGACCGCGGCTCCGAAGCGGAGATGCGGACCGGAATCGCCCTGATCCTCGAGCGCACGTCTCTCGACGAGGCCGCGCAGGCGTGGAGCGTCGTGCTCGATCTGCAGCGCTCGCGCGGCGATTCGCGAGGCGAACTACAGGCGCGTGAAGGGCTCGCACGCGCGATGCGCGAGAGAGGCGGGGACGCCGTTTCGGCGTTCGAATCGGCGCTGGCGCTCGCGGCCACCATCGGCAATCGCGCGCGCGAGACTGCGATTCGCAATACGCTCGGCATCCTCGAGTGGGAGCGCGGCGGCTACGCGGCGGCGCTGAAACATTACGAGTGCGCCCTGGCGCTCGCGCGCGAGGAAGGGAGCGTCGCGCACGAGGTGGTGATCCTGAACAGCCTTGGCGCCTCGCTGACCAGGCTCGGCCGGCCGGACGAAGCGCGCACCGTCCTCGAGGAAAGCCTCGCGCTCAGCCGGACCATCGGGGAGCGTCAACTCGAGGCGCACGCGCTCGCGGCGCTCGGCCACGTGTCGCTGACCACCGGCGACCCGGGAGGCGCGGCGCAAAGGTTCGAGGAGTCGCGCCTCCTCCGGCAGGCGATCGGCGACCGCGCCGGCGCGGAGGCGATGGAAAGACGGCTAGCGAGCCTCGCTCGCGAACCTTAAGCATCACGGAGAGTCGCTCAACATGCCCGTTACATCATCGAACGATCGGTCCCTGGTCTCACGCGCGACGAGCTGATGGCAGCCGGCCGGCGGTCGGTCGCCGTGCTCGCCGGGATGCCGGACGTGCGCTGGATCAGAAGCTACGTGTCGGACGCCGAAGGCAAAATCTACTGCGAGTACGATGCCCCGAGCATCGAGGCGATTCGGGAGCACGCGCGGCGGGCAGGACTGCCCGCCGACCGCATCTCCGAGATCGCGCTCGAGATCAACCCGACGATGTTCGTCTGACGGTCATCCCCAGCGCGGCGTTTCGTCCGGGCTGATCCCGAGCAGCGTCTTCCCGACGATTTCGTGGGTGAGCATCGAGTTCGCCGGGTGGATCCGCCCGAGGCGCGCGTCGCGGAAGAGCTGTTCGAGGCCGCCCTTGCGGAAGATCCCGAAGCCGCCCGCCACTTCGAGCGCGAGATCGACGATCCGCCACGACTCCTCGACCGCGTGGAACTTCGCCGCAAAGATCTTCGCCGGCCACGCGGCGCCGTGGTCGGCGCCGGTCGACCAGTCCTCGGCGATGCGATCGAGATGCGGACCGATCGACTCGAACGCCAGGCCCATCTGCGCGATTCGATGCTGCAGCTCCGCGTGATACGCCATCGATCGCGTGAGGCCGATCGATCGCTTCGACTTCACCGTGTCGATCGTGAGATCCAGCGCGCGGTGGGCGAGGCCGTAATAAATGTTGCCAAACCCGATGAGCGCCCACGCGAAGAGGCCCAGCACGAAATGGTCGATGCCGCCGGCGCCGGCGGGGACGACCCGGACGACGTAGCGATCGGGGACGAAGACGCCCTGCAGGATCGTATCGTCGCTGCGCGTCGCGCGCATGCCGAGCACGTCCCACGTCGACTCGATTCGATAGCCTTCGGTGTCGCGCGGCATGAACGCGTGGACGATCTTCGGATGCGACGGATCGGCGGCGTCGATGCCGTGAATCCCGAGATAGGTCCAGACCGGCGACAGGCTGCCGAACGACTTGCGTCCCGTGAACCGGTATCCGCCGTCCACGCGCTCCGCCTTCGTCGTCGACAACAGGATAGGGATGTCGTTACCGCTCTCGGCGTGCCCCGCGGCGAAGACCTCGCCGGCCGCGGCGCCCTCGAGAAGCCAGCGCTGCGATCGGTCGCCGGCGCGCCAGAGATCGGCGGCGTTGCCCGTCCAGTACAGGTGCATGTTGATCGCGAGCGCCGTCGGCGCGGCGTAGTAGCCGAGCCGCCGCTGCTGCCTGGCGACGCCCGCGAGCGACAGGCCTGCGCCTCCGAGCTCGGCAGGAACGGCGACGCGAAGATACCCGGCCTGGCGAAGCTCGTCGAAGTCGTCCATCGAAGAACGCGTTGTCGCGATCGTACTGCGGCGCCCTCTTCGCGAACCGGGCGAGCATCTCGTCGGTCAAAACAGTCTCTGCTGCCGGGCCAGACGCTGACGCGACCACTTCCGGTGAACGCGGCATACACACCTCCTCTTGATAATGAGGAAAGCCGCAAAGTCCATCGTTCCGGCTCATCGCCGCGTTTGAGCCCGTGCGTCCCTGTTTGCGGCCTTCTAGAGTGGACGCGGCAGGTTTCGCGTCGGGAGGTTTCAGATGCAAATGGGACGATTGGCAAAGGTGGCGGGGTACGCGCTGGTGGCGGCGTTGATGATTGCGGGATCGGGGACGCGTGGCGCCGCGCAAAGCCACGACGATCACGGCGGCGCGAGGTCGGAGCCGCACAAGCCGACGCCGCAGGAGAACGCGCTCGTGCAGACCGTGCGTGCGGCGACGGAGAGATTCAAGGACGTGACGAACGTCGCGGGCCCCGGTCCGGAGTATGCGCTCACGTTCGGCTGCGTCAGCGGGGGCGATTTCGGGGCAATGGGACTGCACTACCTGAAGGGCTCGATTCTCCATGACGGCGAGATCGACAAGAACGATCCCGAGATCATCCTGTTCGAGCCGACGCGTAACGGCGGCATCCGGATTACCGGAGCGGACTACATCGTGTTCGTGAGCGAGTGGGAGCAGAAACACAAGGGCGAGGGGCCGCCGTCGATCGACGGGCAGTGGTTCCACTTGTTCGACGCTCCGAACCGTTTCGGCCTGGATCCCTTCTACACGCTGCACGTGTGGGCGTGGAAAGACAACCCGAACGGCACGTTCGTCAATTGGAATCCTAACGTGTCGTGCGACGCGTTCAGCGGACAGAACCAATAGGACTCTGAATTTTTCAACTCTCAACGTTCAAGAATGAGATTCAAGGCTCGGGAGAAGTTATGCATTCAACGTCAGTTCTCCATCGACGGAACTTCATGGGGCGGATGGTCGGCGCCGCGGCAGCGGCCGGTCTGTCAATCGCGGGCACGCGCGCCGCAGGCGCGCAGGAGTCGGGCGCCCACGACTGGATCAAGGAAGTGAAGGGCACGCACCGCTGCCTGTTCGACTTTCCGCAGCACAAGAACGGCTTTCCGCTGCTGCACATCCTGAACTACATCAACACGTACTCGCAGGCGTACAAGACGACGGCCGGCCAGGTCGGCGCTGTGGGTACGTTCTACGCCGTTGGCAGCCAGTCCAGCATCCCGCTGGCGTTCAACGACGACATCTGGGCCAAGTACGAGCTCGGCGCCTATACCGGACTCAAGGACGCGGCCGGCAAGGTGTACACGCACAACGTGTTCAACCAGCCGACGCCGAAGGATCTTCACCTGTTGATGCAGGCCGTCGATTCGCCGATGATTCCGGCGCTCGCCGGCGCCATGCCAGCGATCGGCATCGAGAGCCTGCAGAAGATGGGCACGAAGTTCCTCCTCTGCGCGAACGCGCTGGGCATCTGGTGCCTCGAGCTCGAGGCTAGGGGCAAAGGCAAAGCGGCGGACCTCGAGAAAGACCTGCGCGCGAACGTGCTTCCGGGCGTCACCATCGTTCCGGCGATGGTGATCGCCATCGAGAAGGCGCAGGAAGCGGGCATCAGGTACAACCGTCAGTAAGAAAGGCTCAGGGCCGTCGCGATGATCGTCGCGGCGGCCTTTCCTCACAGACTGGTGGCTTCCCCGCCGGATGCCAGCTTCGGTCGCGTGCAACGCAGGAACTTGGCGTAAATAGCGCTCTCCGCCAGGGGGCTCGAAACGGTGGCGGCGGATCGCGGACCGACCCTCTGTTTTCCGAACAGCCTCATAGGGCCCGGCAGTAGGAGGCCGCGGACCAAAGCTCGGAGGGTCATCGCTCATGCGCGCACGTGTGGTGTTGGCGTTCTCGATTGCCGTGTTGCTTGCGGCAGGCCGCGCGGTCTTCGCGCAGCGTTCGGCGTCGCTTCCCGACTTGCAGGGTACGTGGAACGGCTCCACTCTGACGCCGCTCGAGCGGCCGCAGCAGGTCAGTGACCGGTCCGCTTTTACGCCCGAAGAGGCCGCCGAGTACGCGCGCGCATCCCCGGATCGCATCAGCAGCCGGCTTCCGACGTCGGTTGATCGCGAGATGCAGATCGATCTCGATGACACTTTCGTCGAAGTCGAGAACATGCCTCTCGACGGCCTGCGCACGTCGCTCATCGTCGATCCGGCGAACGGGATGCTGCCGCCGCTCCTGCCGGTCGCGCAGGCGCGAAAAGCCGACAGGCCCAAACGATCGTTCGACGATCCTGAAACCTTCGGCCTCGCCGAGCGGTGCCTCTTGGGCAATTTCGGCGCAAGCGGCGGTTCCCTGGCGTCGCCGCCGATGGTGCCGTCCGCGGCGATCCCGTCGTTCTACCGAATCGTACAGACCGACACGCACGTGCTGATCTTCACCGAATGGGTGCACGATGCCCGCATCGTCCGGCTGAACGGCACGCACCTTTCGCCCGCCATCCGGAGTTGGCTCGGGGATTCGATCGGACACTACGAAGGTCAGACGCTGGTCGTCGACACGACCAACTTCCGGCGCGACACGCATAACCTCGACTCCGGCGAACGCCTCCACGTCGTCGAGCGCTTCACGCGCATCGATGCGAAGACGCTCTGGTATCGCGTGACCGTCGAGGATCCGGACACGTGGGCGAATCCGTGGACCGCCGAATGGCCGTTCAGGGCGGTCGACATCGCGCTGTTCAGCGTCGAGTGCCATGAGGGCAACTACGCGATCGAGAACTTTCTCCGCGGCGCGCGTGCCGACGAAGGACGGGCCCAAGCCCCGCGCCGCTGATCGACGTCGCCTCGGCATCACGATGCCTGATCGATGTTGCGGCTCGTCCACGCACTTCTTCGGCGGCCAACCCCAGTGCAACTGAGCACGCTTGGAAATTGAATCCGTTCGCGCTTATTGACGCACACCGACACGCATCAACGCACTTCAGGAGGTGTCTGCCGAAGGGCCGTCAGGAAAGCTGATAGCGGCGCAATCGAACGTACAACTGGGTGCGCGAGATGCCGAGTTTGGCGGCGGCCTTCGATTTGTTCCCGTCGCAGCTCGCGAGCACTTGCGCGATCATGTCGCGTTCGACGGCGCTCAGGTCGGTTGTCGATGCGTCGACGGGCGGCCGCGCACCGCGCCGGCCGTTGTCCAACGACAGGTGCTCCGTCGTGATCAGGCCGCCTTCACAGAGAATCGCGGCGCGCTCGAGCGCATTGCGCAGCTCCCGCACGTTTCCCGGCCAGTCGTAGTGCATGAGCGCCTCTTTGGCGTCGCGTGTCAGACCCGACGGTGGCCGCCCGAACGTCTGGCCGATCTGTTCGAGAAACGCTTCGCTGAGGGGCAGGATGTCGGTCGGTCGTGCCCGCAGGGGCGGGAGCTTGATATCGAAGACCTGCAGCCGATAGAAGAGGTCCTCGCGAAAATCGCCGCGCTCGAGCGCCTTTTTCAGATCGCGATTAGTCGCCGCAATCACACGCACGTTCGCCTTCAATGTGCGTGTCGATCCCAGTCGCTGAAACTCGCGCTCCTGCAGGACGCGAAGGAACTTGGCCTGTGCGGATGCACTCATCTCGGCGACTTCGTCGAGAAAAAGCACACCGCTCGCCGCCAGCTCGATCTGCCCGGGCTTGGCCTGCTGCGCGCCCGTAAACGCGCCACGCTCGTAGCCGAAGAGCTCAGATTCGAGCAACTGCTCAGGGAGCGCCGCACAATTCAGCGCAACGAACGGACCGTTCGCACGGTTCGAGGCGTGATGGATGAACCTGGCGACGACTTCCTTGCCGGTGCCGGATTCGCCCACCAGCAGGACCGTCGTGTCAGTTGACGCGACCTGCGTCGCCGCCTTGAGCACCGCTTGCCACTCGTCCGACGGACCGACCATGCGTCCGGTCTTTGCGGCGAGCTCGTCGGACAGCGACTTGACGCGTGCCTCGAGGCGGTCCGCGCGCAGCTTGGCTTCGGCCGCCTCACGCTCCACCTCGGCGAGTTGTTCGTGCGAGACCGCGAGCGCGACGTGATCGGCGATGCGCCGGGCCATGGCGACCTGTCGTTCGTCGAACGCGCCACGGCGCTTCGACCAGAACTGCAGACCGAGACGCTGATCACGGGCGCTCAGGCGAACCAGCAGCATCGAGCGGTAGCCCGCCGACCGAATCTGATCCCAGAAGCCAGGTGGCTCAATGACCGGCCATGTATAGCCTTCCAGGTCGATGATCCGGATCCGGAACACGTCGCCTTCAGGTCCAGGATCTCCAACCTTGAGCCGGGCGGGCAGCGGTGCCCACTCATCGGAGGCGGCTTGAACGACGACCTCGTCCGGCCGATCGTGAAACGTCAAGGTCAGGCGGTCGTGGGGGAGCACCGTCGCTGCGATCCGCGAGACTTGCGGAAACACCTGCCGGATGTCGAGGACCGTGGACAACGCGCGCAGCAGTTCGTCGCAGGCCTCGAGGTTCCGCATGCGGTCTCGCTCGAGCGCGAGCGAGTGCTGCAGCGCCTCGTAGCTCTCCGCGTTCTCAATGGCTAGCGCAACCTGATTCGCGACGAGCGACAGAAACGCCACGTCCTTTGCGTCGTAAACATGCGGCTCACGGCTGCCCGCCAACAGCATGCCGACACGGCGCCGCGGCGTCGTCAACGGCAGCGAACACGTCGAGACGATCCCTTGGCACCGCAAGTATGTCATCTCTTGCGAAAAGCGAGTCTCGCTTTCAACGATCGGAATCAGCAGCGGCGTCTGATGCTGAACAATCCAGTAGGTCAGTTGCTCCTCGGCGGACAGTTCTGGCGGCGGCACGGGTTCCCCTGTGGCCTCGAGCACGTACGGCTCGACGGCGTGGGTCTGTTCGTCGTAGAGCGCGAGACCTAGGAAACTGAACTGGATGACGGGACGAAGCTCGCGGGCCAGACTCCGAAAGAGCGTGTCGCGATCGTGATAAGCCCTGAGAGCTTCCGAGACGCGAATCAGCGCCTCATAACGCGCGACGGTTGACGTCGCATCGATGGCGTTGCCGGTCGTCTCATTCCCGATACCGGCACGCATGCTTGCTCCTGGTGTGCGTGGACGAGGGCCGTGACGGTCCGATTCTATTGTCCGCCGAAACGCGCAGGCCGTCGAGATGCTTGTCAGCAAGGCGTTCGCGCCTAATCAGCGAGCCAACTCGACCGTTGAAGGTCCGGATCGATGCGTGCTGCGGCGTCGCTCCAGAGCGTTCGGTCCGTTCGAATCAGCGCGTCGATCTCGGCAGACGTCAACTCGACACCTTGATCGCGCAGCGTCGTCAAGGCGCAGATCGGATCACTCAAGAATTTCAGACGGTATTCCTCGTCGGTCACCAGGCGACCGACGATCACTTGAACGGTTTTCAAAGACATGCGTGTCCCAGTGGCGTTCACACGGCTACGGCGCCAGCAAGCCTCGTCGAGAAGCAACCCTGATCGCGTCGACATGGCTAGCTACGCCGAGTCTCGCGAACAATGCCCCCAGAAACGGATCGATGTCGGCGGGCGAAAAGCCGAGCATCGCACCAATCTGGCTCGTCGGCGCCCCTTGCGCGAGCAGCCGGAGGGCGTATCGCTCCGAGGGTGTGATCCGCAAGACAGGACCGCTGTCGGTTCGAAGGCCGACCTCGGGAGTCGACGGCGACGGCAAGAATTCCCGCCTGTAGATCACTGGCACGAGCGCCTCGTCGCAAAACCGACGCCACGTATTCAGAGGGTGAAAACCGCATTGGACCGACGTTGCGACGTTGAGTTCCTTCGACCGTGCTGCGCAGAACTAACCAGTGCGCAGGAATACGCAGCCTGCTGAGAGTGGGCCATTGCGTGTACCGCGGTGTGTTGCGTCCACGGGCGTGGCGCCGATCTTGCCCCAAGGTCACCGCATGTCCGTTCCACGAACCATCGAAGCGTCACAACACTCGCACGGCCCGCTGACGCGAGATCGGCGACCGGCGCAAACCTCCGAAGTCGCGGATACCCCACTGCGCGCGAGGGCGTGGAACAGCGTGGTGGCCGTGCTGTTCCTGGTTGTCGCCTTCGGAATAAGCGCAAGGAATAACGAGAGGTGAGTATGCGGGTCTTCTTGACGGGCGCGACCGGCGTCGTCGGCCGACGCCTTGTTCCGCTCCTACAGAATGCCGGCCACGAGGTGACGGCAGCCGTTCGTTCGACCGTGGCACGCGCGGAGCTCAGAACAAAGGGCGTGCGAGCGATCGAAGTCAGCCTGTTCGATTCAGCTGCCGTATCCCGAGCCATTGCGGGCCAGGATGTTGTCGTCAACCTCGCGACGCACATTCCCGATCCGTCACGGATGTTCCTGCCATGGGCCTGGCGTGAAAACGACCGTCTGCGTCGAGTGGCCTCCGCGGTCCTCGTTGACGCAAGCCTCGCGTCGACGGTTGGCCGATTTGTCCAGGAGTCTTTCGCACCGGTCTATCCAGACAGCGGCAGCGAGTGGATCGACGAGCGGGTGTCCCTCAGTCCCGTTGGTTTCAATCGCTCGATCCTCGACGCGGAAGCTTCGGCAGAACGATTCTCCGAGGCGGGACGCGCAGGTGTCGTGCTGCGATTCGGAGGCTTCTACGGACACGACGCGTTTCAGACCACCGAGATGATCAAGTACACCAGGAAAGGCTGGGCGCTGCTGCCGGGTTCATCAGGTGCGTGTATCTCCTCGCTGTCACATGACGACGCGGCGACTGCCGCCGCCGCTCTTGCACTCCCAGCGGGTATCTACAATGCCGTCGATGACGAACCGATGACTCACAGAGCGTTTGTCGATTCATTGGCTGAGGCTCTCGGCGTTCGACCTCCGAAGCTTCTGCCTGCCTGGATCACCCCTCTGTTCGGATCTCTCGGGGCATTGGCGTCCCGCTCGCTGAGGATCTCGAACAAGAAGTTACGTTCAGCGTCTGGTTGGACACCGATGTACTCGAATGTACGGCAAGGCTGGGGCGCGGTGGCGGCGCAGCTGGGAACGGGGCCGCTGCGATTTCAAGACCTTGCACGACCGGCGAAACATCGAGGCGAGTGAAGGCAGGAGACGGTGATCGTGCAGAAAGGGTCGTCCAGTTTAGGAGGCTGGAATCCATAGCAATACAACCAGCGACTGATGAAGCCGACATCCGACAGCGAATAGACAGGTTGGTGGAGGCGCTTCGCACCATGGACCTTGAGGGTGTGATGTCGCTTTACGCTCCCGACATCGTGTCGTTCGACATCGTTCCGCCGCTGCGGCACGTGGGAGCAAAGGCAAAAGAGAGAAACTGGATGGACGCCTTTGCTATGTACCAGCGTCCGCTCGGTTACGAGATTCGCGACCTCACGCTCACCGTGGGCGATGACGTGGCATTCGGGCACAGCCTCAATCGGGTGAGCGGCACGTTGAAGAACGGGAACAGGACCGATTTCTGGCTTCGGTGGACGGCGTGCTTTCGGAAGATCGACGGCCACTGGCTCGTCGCGCACGACCAGGTCTCAGTTCCTATCGACCCGGAGAGCGGCCGAGCGTTGCTGAATCTCGAGCCCTGAGAGTGTGACCGCGACGAACACATGTCACGTGCGGAACGCGTCTCCGGTCTTGCTTCGTAGAACGTTGAGGCCGCAGGCTCCGGCACATCGTGGGAGCCGCGCCCACCGCGACAGGAATCTGGAGGAAATCGTGTCAATAGTGGGAGCAAGCCGCACACTGACGAGCCGGGAACGGGCGTTGTACCGCACGAGCACGGGACTGGTACTGGCCGTGATGCTATTCAGCATCGTCAACTTTGTCTTCAACGACCATTTCCCTTTTCCGAACGGCCGTGAAGGCGCGTTCGTCCATCTTGGATTCCCGCCGTACTTCAAGGTTGAGCTGACGATTGCCAAGATCCTCGGTGTACTTGCCCTCGTGACCCCAGCCGTTCCGTTCAAGGTAAAGGAATTCGCGTACGCGGGCTTCGCCATCACGCTGGTGTCCGCCGCGATTGCCCATTTCGGCCGCGGCGACGCACACAATCTCAGCGTGTTGTACGTCCTCGATCCGCTCGTGTTCTTTTGCCTGTTGGCCGTCTCGTACTATTACTTTGAAAAGCGTCATTCGCTCCAGGCGGGTGCGCCCGCGAGTGGCGTATCCGATCACCAATCAGCGGCGTAGTAACCATGGATCAAAATCACATCGCTGACGACGGCGACTGGGAGGACGCTCCGGATCCGTTGACGACGTTCAACGAGTACCGGAGCCTGCTCTTCTCGATCGCGTACCGGATGCTGGGAACCGTCGCCGACGCGGAAGATATGCTGCAGGATGCATTCATTCGCTGGCAGCAGGCGCCGCGCGACGAGATTCGATCGCCCAAGGCATTCCTCGTCACGATCGTCAGCCGGTTGTGCATCAATCACCTGCAGTCCGCCCGTGCGCAGCGCGAGGAGTACGTCGGCCAGTGGCTGCCGGAACCGGTCGTGACCGATGCGGCGAGCGATCCCACGAGCGCGATGTGGGCGGGCGAGTCGATCTCCATGGCATTCCTTGTGCTGCTGGAGCGTCTGAATCCGATCGAGCGGGCAGTGTTTCTGCTCCGTGAAGTGTTCGATTACGACTACGCGGCGATCGCGGCGGCCGTCGGCCGGACGGAGACGAACTGCCGGCAGATTCTGCGGCGAGCCAGGGAGCACGTGCACGCGGCACGGCCTCGGTTCACACCGTCTGCTCGGAAGCAAACCGACCTGCTCGCGCGGTTCTTTCAGGCGGCAACCAATGGCGATCTCGATGGTCTGGTCGCGCTGCTCGCCAGCGACGCCGAGCTTCACACCGACGGCGGCGGTAAGGCGCCGGCGCTGCCCAACCTCGTCCACGGCGCGACCAATATCGCTCGCGCCATCCTCGGCGGAATGGCCAAGTTCGCACCGAAGACATTCGTGACGCGGCTTGTCGAGATCAACGGGGAACCAGGCTTTGTCAGTTATTTCAACGGCAGGCCCGCTATCGCACTGGTGTTGCACATCTCCGACGACAATATTCAGACGATCTTCGCGATTAGCAACCCGGCCAAGCTCGCCCGTCTCCCCGGAGCACCTTCGTAAAAACACCGGAGCGGCGTCACAGGCTCTCCCGACGTCGCCGGTCTTCATTTTCAGAGAGCAACGTTCTGACATTGTCGGCATTACCGGCAGAAAGTGAGCGCAAAGATGATTCCGTCATTGACGTTGTTCGTGCATATCGCCGGCATGCTGACGTTGTTCGTGGGACTCGGTCTCGAGTGGGTCAGTCTCGACGGGCTGCGACGTTCCATCACGCGCGAACAAGCGATGCCGTGGCTGCGGCTGGTTGTCATAGTTCCTCGCGTGTCGGGAATCGCAGTGGCAGCGATCCTTGTGTCCGGCTTCTACCTCGGTGCGCGTATCGGCGTCCTTGGGAATGACTGGATGCGCGCGTCGTACGGCGCGTTGTTGCTGATGGCGATCGTCAGTGGGCCGGTGTCGCGCGCGCCGATGCGCGCTCTGAAACGTGCGGCCGACCTCCCGTCAGACGGAACGGTATCGGCCGTGCGGGCAGCCGCGGCCAACCCCATTCTGCGGCTGTCTCTACGCATTCGCATCGCCTTTGGCTTGGCTATTGTGTTTCTGATGATCGCGAAACCGACTGCCGGAGAATCACTGCTCGTTCTGGCGCTTGCTTCGCTGGTGACGATCGCCGCGAGTCTTACCCGGCGAACACGCGATCTACGACGGTTCAGGCGTATCGATGAACAGGGGACTGCTTGCCAGGGCATCCGTGACGATATCAGCGCCTGCCGCTGACGTGTGGGAGGCGCTCGTCACGCCTGCCGCCATCAAGACGTACATGTTCGGGGCCACGGTGACGTCGGATTGGGTCGTGGGTAGTCCAATCGCATGGACGGCCGAGTGGCAGAGCCTGGCGTACGAGGACAAGGGGATCATTCTTCAGATCGTCCGAGAGCGAGTGCTCGAGTTCAGCTACTTCAGTCCTCTTGCTGGAGTGGCCGATCTGCCGGAGAACTACCACATCGTGACCGTGCACTTGTCCAGCGACGGAGCGCAGACACGCGCATCGTTGCGTCAGGACAACAATCTCACCGACGAGGCGCGCGAGCGTGCGGAAAGAAACTGGAGCGTGATGCTCGCCGGCTTGAAACACTTCGTGGAGCGCAACCGGCCAACGATCGACACTGAGCCGGACTGAAACGCGACTTCTGTGACCGTTGGCCACGACAGCAGAAGGTCACGGTACCTGGTATCCACTATCTACAATCGGCGCCGACATTCCAAAGATGTCTTTCTCACGCTGTCGCGCCTCTCCGTCCGCCAACGAAGCCTGCCAACGTAGTTCGATAACTGCTGGCCAAGGAAATCGGTCATCAGGAATTGGGCATAGCCGCCCAACAACGCCAGACTCCCTCAGCGATCGCGAGCAGCAGACACACTCCGCACAGCCAGACGAACCAATCGTCGACCCATCGTATTAGGCGGCACTTCCTCGTATGCTGAAAAGTTGCGAGCCGACTGCCACGAACCATCCTCCGAAAGACAACTCACAGACAAACGTCAGAACGGGTCCGATCGCCCAGGGATAGGAGCCAATAATGTCGAGTACAGCCGTAGCGAACCCGAAGTATGCGATCCACTTCGCGTAGGCGCCACGTTTCATCGCCAGACTCAGGACGATGGTCGCGACGGCCAGAAGAAGATAGATAGCGTGCAGGCCGCCGTAGAAGAGCATGACCACCAGCGCCGCGGCGTCCGGTGTGGCGATGCGCATGCCATAAATTGGATAGACGAGGCGCCCGTGAACGATAAGGATCACGGCCATGATGGGAATCGTCGCCGCGATGATTCCGCAGCCATGCCGCCGCCTTGGTTCTATCGACATCGACGAGGCTTTGATACAAAGCAATTGTTCCCGGAACCAGGAGGACTGTCGCGATGAAGAGAAACTCGCTGACGAAGTCCAGAACAAGCGCCTGCGAATCCCTCCATAGAAGGATCTCGGCTCCGTTCGAAGGGGGCGGACCTGCCCGGAAGTCCAGGAACGCCAGGAGCGACGAACAGGATGCCACTCGCCACGAGTGCTCCTCCTCCGAACTTGTCGGGCCTCGTCAGCTCACGCGACATGGCGAGTCTTGCTTCCCCGTGTTCTCAGTTGAGCATCAGCCGGCGCATCCTCGTTCGTGATGACATCCAAGGAATTCTTCATTTGACCAGCGACCCGACCAGCACGCGCCGGCAGCCGCGCCAATGGCGCCGACCGCCGGACAGGCGAATTCGTCGCGCGCTCGGCCCTGGTGGCACGCTCAGATTAGACAGCTGCCGCCGTCTCAAGACCCTGAAGGAAGGAGTACACAGTGATCCCGCCGGCATGCTTGATCGCCAGGTCTCGGAGCTGCTGGGAGATCTCGCCGAAGACGGTCATGCGGTGGTCGAATGCGAAGTCTTTGAAGAGGACCGTCCGCGCTTCCAAGACGTGCTTGTTGTGCTCGAAGAGCCCTTCTTCATTCAGGTAAGACTCGTGGACCTCGCACTCCATTCCTTCCTCTTTGATGAACCAGTCGTAACGAAGCGTCTTCGTATCCTGGTCCCGGGTGATCCGCATGATCTCCGCCGCTTGGGTTTTGAATCCCTCCAGTTGACCTGGCCGGATCTTCAGGTGAGCGTGCACTTCCAAATGGCTCATAACTCCTCCTTGTCGAATGCGCGCGGACTTGAGCAACGTTCAAACGGTCTTCGGGATGTGGCCACGAAGGACGACTCGCATGACCTTGTGGCCGAAGTCCGCAGTCGGGTCGAACATGAGCGGACAGCCACCGTCGATCACCGTGATGCCGTGCTCACGCCCGTAGGCCGTGGCCGTGGCGCTGACGCTGCCCTGGCCGTACGACCGATGCATCCATACGTGCTTGATGCCAAGCTCGGCGCACTCTCGCATCGTGCCATCCGCCTTGTCGGGCGCCGTGGCGATGACGACGGCGTCGACTCCTCCGGGGATGCTCCTCAAGTCGTGATAACTGTGAGCGCCCTCAACCTCGTTTGCGTTGGGGTTGACCGCGAACACTTGGTAACCTCGGTCCCGTAGACGTTTGAAGACGGTATTGGAGCCGTGCTCCTTTGGCTTTCGCGACACGCCTGTCACGGCGATCCGTTTGTAAGCCAGGAACTCGGAAGCGGCTTCCTTCATCGTTGGCATCTTCCACCTCCGTCACGATTCAGTACCAGGAACCCGCGCACTACCCTGGGTCGCCGGTCGATCCCGTCGTCGAGAACCGCCTGCGTGCGCGCGACCTGGGCGCCGCCGCACAGATTGTCTCGATGTCTTGGGTTGAGAGCCGCGTTCGGACGGAGCCGCGTGTAGGGGCCGGGCATCTTGCCTCAGACGCGTCCTGACACGACAAGGCGAGCAGGATCCGGCGCTGCTCTGGCGGATATGCACCCCATCGAGAAGTTGACGGCGTTGCGCCCTTCTCAGCCATACGCCATGAGCCAGGACCGGCGCGATGTGCGTGTACCACGGCCACACGGTCGCATTCGAATGACAGTCGCCGCAGGCGCGATCCAAGACGGCAACCAATCCACCATTCGGCCCGACGTGCGCCTGAATCGTGCGGCTGGGATCAGTCGCCGGGTTCACGCGATCCGGTCGAACGAGTTGTGCCGCGGCGAAGACAACGATGAGGGCAACTGCGATCTGCTTCAGTTGTCTCATGGCTCCTCTGACGACGGAAATCCGCAAGCGTCGCCGGGAAACCGGCAGACGCGGTGCCGCATCGCCGGAATTCGATCGAATTCCGGCCTGTTTTTCGAGGTGACGGATCTCCGCGATGCGGCAGTGCACATGCCGCGCCGCCAGACAGGTCGCGCAAGTGATCAAAGCCTGGGCGGCTCGGCAAGAGCCGGCCGCGATCCCATTCACGCCGATGACGAAACCGCTCGCCGAATGCTCAGTCGCGCTGGTATCGACGGCAGGAATCGCGCGCAACGACGACGTGCCCGGCAGAGAGTGCCGGAGCGTCGGCACCCTCTCTCGCTTCCAGCCGTGGCTGCTACGTCTGACCTAGGGTACAGCAAATGCTCTTCAATGGTGTTATGGCGCTCGCCACCTGCGTTGCCACGATCCCCGAGAAGCGTCGTCCGCTTCGTGTCGACGCGATGATTCCCGACCCGCTCTTCACGTCGACCCACGCCATCACGATTGACGCGCCGCCCGAACAGGTCTGGCCATGGATCGCGCAAATGGGCGCCGGTCGCGCCGGTTGGTACAGCTGGGATGCGATTGAGAATGGCGGCACACCAAGTGCGTCGCGCGTATCGCCCGACCTCCAGACGGCGATCCTCGGAAACATCATGCCGGCCGTCCCCGGCGCCACGGATGCCTTCGTCGTCTCCGCGGTGGAGCCGCCCCGGGATCTCGTGTTGACCTTGACCGGAACGTATGCGTCACGGATTCAGGCAGACTTGCCCACGCCGTGGGTCGGAGTTTGGGAGCGCATCAGCATCGCCGCGTTCATGGGGTGGATTGCTGTCCTCGCGACCGCGCTCTTGCGCGTCCCACAAGATCGCGCGATCTAGAAAGGAGATCCCATGGTTCCAACCTCCCTCGTGATCTTCACGTTGGCGATGCTGTATTGGTTTCCGATTCGACGGTGGATGAGCCGTTGGGGCACCACGCCGTCTGATCTGACGTGCGACATGGCGGGCGATAGCCTCCTCGTCGATCCGACGTATTCCGGCACGATGGCCGTCACCGTCAGCGCGCCTCCGGAAGACATCTGGCCGTGGCTGGTGCAGATCGGCTATCAGCGCGGCGGACTCTACAGCTACGACTGGCTCGACCGACTGTTTGGCTATCTGGATCGTCCGAGCGCCACTCATATTCTCCCGGAGTTTCAGCACCTCGCCGTGGGTGACGAAATTCCGCTAGGGCGGGGCCCGAGCTGGCCGGTTGCCGTCATCGAACCCGGTCGCGCCCTCGTGTTGGATATGCGGAAGATGGGCGGCTTTGATTGGGTCTGGCAATTTGGCCTCTACCCGGTTGGCGAGAAACGAACACGACTCGTGTCGCGCAGCCGCGTTCGCACACAGGCTGTCTGGGCCCGGCTTTTCACTTACGTGATTGAGCCTGCGGGATTTCTCATGACGCGGCGCATGTTACTGGGCATCAAGCAGCGGGCCGAAGCGCTGGCAGCAGCACGCGCGAGCGATCCTCGCAGTCCTCGGAGTGCGGCCGCATGAGTGATAGGGTACTCACCGATGCGCCACGACCGACCACAGGTGTCGTGAAACATCGCGTTGATGGTTGCTCCGCGCAATCGACCATGCTGTTCAGGCACGACTCTCGCGCTTACCCTTCGGCGCGTCCGAGTGGCGAAGTCACCGCCGGAACGACCAGCGCAAGAAACACATCGTCGACTTCGCGAGCTGAAAGAGTACTCCCGCTTTCAACCCACCAGTTCAACACGAGCATGAACGTGGTGATGATGTATTGCGTTGCGAGGTCCGTCGGCAATGTCGATCGCCCTCGGTCAGTGCGCTCCAATGCCTGTCGGACCTGATCCGGAATCTGCTCGCTCAGCACGCGGCGAAGATGCTGATGAACGATGGATCGACCCTTCTTGCCCATCTTCGACTCGCCCGCGTGACGGCAACGGCCGATGTACTCGAATACCGGAAAGCTGAACCACAGCGCGTTGCTGAAGCCAGCGGTCTCTGGCGGTAGCGTGCGCGGGGGTGTCGCGTGCAGCATCTGCTCAATGCCGCTCGCCAGGAGGGCGTCCTTGTTCCGGAAGTGCGCGTAAAATGCCGAGTGACCGACGTCCGCACGTTCGAGAATCTCGTTGACCGCGATGGCTGGATAGCGCTTCTCGTGAATGAGTGAGACGATCGCCTCGAGCAGTCGTCGCTGAGTCCTGCGCACCCGCGCATCTTTCATCTGGCGGCCTGCCAAGGATGCCTCCTGCTCGCTGAGAAAACGAAAACGAACAAACGCACCTTTACATTTCCAGTCTACGCTCAGAGTGGAGGCGAATGATGGATCAACAAACGGCGCCGCGAACACACGGTTTCGTCCTCCATTGGGCCGCTCGTTACGACCTGCTCGCGTGGCTGCTGACGCACGGACGAGAACGAGAGCTGCGTGAGCGCATCCTCAGCTTTGCTGCTCTCCAGAATGGAGACACCGTCCTTGACGTCGGCTGTGGCACGGGGACCTTGGCGATTGTGGCATCGCGCCATGTTGGGACGACGGGCTCGGTGACCGGCATCGACGCGTCGCCCGCGATGATCGCACGAGCGAATCGAAAGGCGGCCAAGGCTGGTGCCCGCGCGGCGTTTCAAGTTGCCGTGGCGGAGAATCTGCCATTCCCCGATCGCCAATTCGATGTGGTACCGAGCACGCTGATGCTCCACCACCTCCCGCGGAGCACTCGCCAGCAGTGTGCCAGGGAGATCACGCGGGTTCTGAAGAGCGGCGGTCGCGTCCTGGCCGTTGACTTTGGGCGTTCGAAGCAACGCGGCCTCCTCTCGCACTTTCACCGCCACGGCCATGTCGAAGTCGATGACATCGTGAGTCTTTTCGTGGATGCCGGTCTGACGCCGGTCCGCTCGGGGGCCGTCGGCATGAATAGCCTGAATTTTGTGGTGGCTGAAGCGTTACATCACGATTCCTTGGAGGGCGCCCGCCCCGCATGAAGTTTGGCCATCGTCAGGTTCTGGCACTCATTGGAGTGATGGCGGTGCTGAGCGCCGGACCAGTCCCTGGTACAGAAGCCGTCCCGTCGCAGGGATCGTCGCCGCCTTGGGATCAGGTGGCATCGTTTTGATCGTGCTCGCGCACGTGGGTGTCGTCGCAGCAGTGATCGCTCCGTTTCTTCTCTGGCGCCTGCGGACGCGGCGCTGGCGCAGGTTGTCAGTTTTAGAGGCCTGCGGAGGCGATCCCGCGCGCCCCATCAACAATTGACGATACGTTCGAATACGGGCTTCAGACTCGCGTCACCGCTGCAACTGCAGAGATCACCAAATTCTCGGCTTGATACTGGCGATGTCGCAGGTTCTTCGCAGAAGGGCGGCGGTACCCGACCGACCACGCTCGTGATGCGTGAGCAACAGCGATGCGACACCCTCACGACTCGATGCCGCGACGTGCTTGCGCAGGCTGCGGCTGAGCGGCCGGCTGGATGCCAAGCTGCGCGAACATCTCCGCCAGGTTGTAGTAGTCCCGATTCTCGACAATCCGCCCGCTCGTATCGAGCTTGCCAACCGACGCCCCACGCACACGAAACGCGCGGCCGGTCGCGGGAACGCCTTCAACCTGGCGATCGTTCGTGCCGCACATGATCCACTCATTCGCGTAGTCGCCGCCCGCGGTGAACAGCGACACTTGTTCGAACCGGAAGTCGCTCGACGCTCTCGTGGCCTCCACGACGAACGCTGCAATCTCCGACGGGCCATGCAGCACGCGGCCCAGCGCGACGTCTTCATAGATCGCATCGCCTGCCATGCAACGAGCGACAGCCGATGGGTCGTGCGCGTTCCAGGCGTCGAGATAGCTGTCGAAAAACGCCAGAGTAGTGGTTGCCATCATTTCAATATCCCTCCCATGTCCTCGCGGTGGACCGCCCTCGTTCACGCCATCTTGCCTGGTGATGAAACGTGTCATCGCCATCGGCCCTCGTTCTGAATCTCAGAATGGCGTGACACTTTCAAGCCATCTGCCGATGGAGTGGCCGCGAGAGCTGCCAACGGTCGCCCACGGCGATCAAGGCCACCACGATCCACAACGCGGCGGCCCAAGCCAGGATTGAGATCATGAGGGTCATCCCCGAGGACGACGGCGGAGGCATGAAAATCAACTGCGCGGCTGTGAGACTTCCGTGCATCAACATCGCCACGAGCAAGCTCCCGGTCCGGTCGTAGACCCACACCATCAGGATCCGGAAGGCCGGGAGCCAGGAGAAGAGCCTCACGAGCAGTACGCCAAACGGGAGAGCTCCGGAAAAGCTGTCCGGTTCCCAGAACATGGCGAAGTGCCACGCTCCCCACAGCACCCCGACGAGAAGGCCGGTGCTGAAGACCCCGTATCGACGCCTGACTCGCGGAATCGCAAATCCCGTCCACCCGAGCTCCTCGAAGATGCCGACGATGAGGCCTGCAACCACGCCCGACAGCACGGCCGGCTTTTCGTTGGTGATGAATATCGCGGGGAGAAAGTCGGGGGAGAAGAACGAGAGTGCAAAAGATATTGCGATCACCATGAGCGGGGGAGCCAGGAGCGCCACCGCGTACCAGCGCCCGCCCACGCGCCACGTCGTGAGTCGCGCCAGCAGCTCGCGCAGTCCTGCCCGGCCGGAGACGAGGCTGGTCATCAGGAGACCTGCCACGCTGGGGCCGGCGAGCATCGCCACGTACATGATGGGCCCGATTGTCATGAGGAGCTCGACGGTGGTCGGGATCCGGCTGGGGCCCAGAACGAACAGGCCGCCGGCCCACGAGATGCCGAACGAGAGCGCGAAGTAGGTCACTACCGGGCGCCGGGTGACGAAGCTTTGCACGGGACTCATGACGCCCTTCTTTCCGATGCTGCATCCTGTTTGCGGAGTGGCGGGATCGCGATATCGATCGAATGCGCAGCCGCGCATCCTTCAGCGCGTGACGCGATTCCGAGCAGCTTTGGCGCCTTGACGACCACGGCAATGCGGTCGCGGGATTGGGCACCGCGCGCGGTGGCCTCAAATGCCGGAGATGGCGGAACAGGAGAGCGACACGCCATGAGCGCACCTCGTGCGCGCTGCTTGTTCGAACGCATGAACCTTGCCGGGTGTTGACGGCAACTACCAGGCCATATCAGGCGGTCACGCCGAGGTCCCGTTCGCTGAGTAGGGAAAGTTCCCCTGGGATGCCGGATTTTCGGCAGGTGGCGCGACCCGTTGTGGACCGATGTCCTCCGCATGCAGGGGCCATTGCGACCGTGAGTCCTGCAACGGCGCCGGCCGTCGGCCTCAAGGTCGATGTAGACGCACTGCCCAGGGCGATCGTCGCCGCGATAAAGGCCGGACAGGTCGATCTGAACGATCCGCCGCATCACACTGCAACGACGCCCAGCCAGACAACTGATCGTCAACCCACGCACTAGGCTGCACTCTCTCGCATTCTGAAGAGTTGCGAGCTTACGTCCGAGATCCCGAGCTCGCGGTCAGTCTCCCAGAAGGTTTCAGAACTCTGGCGGAAGGCAATGCGGAACCGTCCGAGATCCAAGAGGAGATTCTTCCCGCGCGAGGCGCAATATTCCGCAACAGGAATGAGCGCACACACACCAGACCATTACGGCAGAACCCTGTCTTCCCTCTCCCTCATCAGCATGGGACTTGCAGGTCAAGAGCCGGTCCGATCCGCTCGTGGGGCCGCAAACAGAGAAGGCAGGGATGACTAGCGTTGCGATCGTCGGGGCATTCCTCAGGCTGGCCGTTGGCGCCCTCGCACTGTCTGTGTTACCGATGGCCGACCTGGCTGCGGCGCAGGACCGGCCAGCGCCTGCGACAGAATTTGCAGCCGGGTGGGTCGGATTTGCAGATGACGGGATCGTGAGCGAAAGCCTCGTCGGAGGCGCAGCTCGCTGGTATCTGCTTCCTCGAATCAGTGTCGGACCCGAAGTTGCCTACATTCACGGCGACAATCACAGTCATCTGATCGTGACGGGCAATGTGACATTCGACGTGTTCGCTCCAACGAGCGGCCGTCCCCGCCAAGTCACGCCATTCCTCGTCGTGGGTGGCGGCGTATTTCAGACGCGCGAGTCATTCTTCACCGGGACCTTCAGGTCAACCGAGGGCGCGTTCACCGGTGGAGGCGGCGTGAGGGCACTAGTCTCCGACCGAGTAACAGTCGGCGTCGACATGCGCGTTGGATGGGAGCTACACATTCGCGTCAATGGATCAATCGGTTTGCGGCTCGGGTGATAGCGGTTTGGACAAGGCACATCGTGGTCGGTGGAGATCACGATGACGAATTCGAAACGTCTTGCAGTTCGACAGCGGTCGATATGAGCATCGACTCGTACCGTTTCCTCGACTTTGCTTCCCGGCAGGTGATGAAGGCCTGGGCGGCTCGTCAGAAGCCGGGCGTTATCCCGTTCACGCCAATGACCAAACCGCTCGGCGAGTGTACCGTTGCCCTCGTGTCAACTGCAGGTGTTGCGCGCAACGACGATCAGCCGTTCGATCAGGAGCGCGAACGGCGCGACCCGTGGTGGGGTGACCCGAGCTTCCGCGTGATTCCGCTGGGTACCACGGAGCGGGACGTTCGGCTCTATCACATGCACATCGACCCGCGATTTGGCGAGGCCGATCTCGATGTCGTGTTACCGATGCGGCGGCTCACCGAGCTCGCCCACGAGGGCATCGTCGGCCAACCCGCGCCGAGCCACTACTCGATCATGGGATACATCCTGGAGCCAACCTTGATGGTCGAGCAGGCGGCGCCAGCGATAGCGGCGCGGATGAGGCAAGATGGCGTCGATGCTGTTGCACTCGTTCCTGCGTGACCCTTCTGTTGCCGGTCCGTGGGACTGGTGCAGCGCGTACTTGAAGCGAGCGGCATTCCGACGGTCTCGCTATCGATGATTCCCGACCTGACGCGCGCCGTCGGTGTCCCCCGACTCGCCGGGATCAGTTATCCGATGGGCCGTCCACTCGGTCAGCCGCACGATGCCAATGGTCAGCGCGCGGTCTTGCGCTCGATGCTGGAACTTCTGGCGACCGCGCCCGGCCCCGACAACTACGTCGAGCTACCGTTTGTGTGGCCGGAATCGCCGGCTCAGGCTCGAAACGCGTCCAAAGATCTCCCGCCGCCACCGATCGTCGAACTCATGACGAGGAAGCCATGGCTGCTGGCCAGTCTCTACACCGGTCGCATTCCGAGCGAAGCGTCCGTCGCATGACTGAACGTCATGTGGTTCTCTCCGTTGGTTGCAACGCGTGTCGGCGCTTCTTGCCACGTTTACGAGCCCAGCGGCGTCCGAACGCCGACGATGAAAGGCAGCGCGACGTACACGACGTCGCATCCTCGCCTTCGGCCTTCCTTTGATTTTCAACGCGCGACCATCGCTTCCTGTCCTGCCGCTGATACTCGCGGGCCCGTCTGGCCGAACGAGGAACCTGAAGGTGTCGAGGTCCCGCGTCGCGGGTGTGCCCGTCACGATGAGCGCGACGAGGGCGACGCGGTGGTCCCTATCCTCATTGGAAGAAGATTCTTCGATATCCGCCGGCGATGAGAGCCGACACATCAGCGAGCACGCGCGGCAGTCGAAGACCGCCCGGATACGCGAGATATCGCGGCGACCACACAGGGTTGAATTTGTCTTTGAACGCTCGCAGCCCCTGGAAGTTGTAAACGGCCTCGCCGTGCTTGTACAGGAACGACGCGAGTCGGTTCCACAACGGCGCAACGGGTGAGTGTTCGAACCCGGAGAGCGGCGCCATGCCGAGCGTGAACCACCGGTATCCCTGCTCCCTGCCCCACAGCATCAGGTGAACGAACAGGGCGTCCATGACATCCTTGGGCGCGCGGTGGTCATAGCGCATGAGATCGACCGAGAGCTCGATGCGCTCTGCACCCGGCCACAGAGTGGCAAACGCGACGATCTGGCCGTCGCGCTCGATGACTGCGACTGGAAATCGCGCGACGTACTCAGGAGAGAAGAACCCGAGGGAGAATCCCTTCTCCGCCGCGGCGTGCCGCGCGAGCCAATCGTCTGAGACAGTGCGCAACTGATCCATCACACGTGCGACCTGTTCGGCCGGCACCACTCGAAACGAGGCCCGTTCTCTGGCGAGACGAGTGAGGGCGTTTCGAAACTTCTTGCCACGGGCGCCTTCGATCGTGAAGGTCGTCAGATCCACCCGCGCCTCCTCGCCGAGCTTGGCGAACGTCAATCCCACGTCGGCGTAGCAGTGCAGATGCTCGCTTGCGACTTCATAGAACACCGGCACCCCACCGAAGTCGTCACAGCGTTCCAAAAAGCGTCGGACGAGAGCGCCGATCCGATCTGGTGGGCCGACTGGATCGCCCAGTGCCGCCCAGGTGCGGCCCTGCACGCCGTACATCACGAACGCAGACTTCGCGTCGTCGAAGAGGAGCGCCTTGTCACGCAGGAACACCAGATTCGGCGAGGTCACCGTTTGTGTGGCGATGACGTTGGCGGCGATGTTCAGTTCGGCATCGGTCGGCATCGGCGCCTCGTGCGGCGCGTACCCGATCAGGCGTGCAATACCGAAGAGGAGCAGGGTGATGCTCGCACCTACGGTCGCGCGCAGCATGCGGGACGCTTCGCCGTGCAACTCGAACTTGCCACCATAGGTCGTTCGAATACTCCACATGCTTGAACGCGAACAGTCCGAGCCAGAGTGATGCACCGACGGCCGCTATGACGGCCATAATCCAGCCTGGCGAAAACCGCGTATCGAACAGCGCCGCCCGACGGTCGAACGCCGGGCGCGCGCGCCAGAGGACGAGCAGAACTGCGCCGAGGATCATCGCCTCTTCGTAGTCCGCACCCTTGAGGAGCGACGCCACGATGCCGACGGCCAAGCCAAGAGCGGTGAGCGCATGCGCGGCGTCGAGCCGGCGCGCGAGTCCCTGCGACAGGAGTAACAGTGCCGCCCCGACCACGCTGCCGGCGAAATGAGAGAGTTCAATGACGACGAGTGGGAGAACTCGACTGAGCATACCGAGACGGCCTGGTGCCGCCGGTGTGGCGCCCGAAGCCAGCAGTACGACCCCGGCCAGGAAGGTGAACGCGGCAAGCACCCGCGGCGTGAGCTGCTCGGTCAACCATCCGAGCGCAGCGCCAAGTCGTGCCGCTTGCGACCGGCGCTGATGGAGCTCGTCGGCCACGAGTGCGATTGCCGCGACCGACAGCGGCAGCAGGTAGTACACCGCACGATAGGCGATGAGCGCCGGCAGCAGAGTCGTCGATGAGATAAACGGCTTCAAGAACAGCACCATCAGCCCTTCGAACACGCCCATGCCGCCGGGGACGTGACTGGCGAGGCCCGAGGAGCTGGGAGGCGAGGAACGCACCAAGCAGTGCGAGAAACGGGATACCTCCTGGCGGCAGCAGGACGTAGAGGACGGTCGCCGCGATTGTCCAGTCCAGAACCGAGAGCGCGAGCTGCGCCAGCGCCAGCGGCGGCGACGGAAGCGGGAGTTCTAGGCGGCGAAGCCGGATCGGCCCCAGTCGCAGGGTTGCTGCAATGACGTAGCCGATGCTGATCAGCATCAGCAGCCAGCCGAGGGGTGCCACTATGAAGGCCATCGGCAAGCCCAGATCCCGCGGCAACGGGCTTCGCGCAAGACTGAGACCGCCGACCAGGAGCAAACCGAGCCAGAACGTGACGACATACGAGAAGACGATCCGAGAGAGCTCCTCGGCAGTAATCCCCCAGCGCGTGTAGAACCGGTAGCGAATGGAGGCGCCAGAGAGCATCGCGAATCCCACGTTGTTCGAGATCGCGTAGGCCAGGAACGACGCCATGGCGACACGGCGCGCCGGCAGACGTTTCCCCAGATATGCAAAAGCAAGAAAGTCGTAGCCGGTGAGGACACCGTAATTGACCGCCGTCAGCAAGACGGCGAATACGAGATGCCAGGCCGGAATGTTCGACAGGTCGGTCGTGAGTCCATGCCAGGTGACCGCCCGCAGTTCAGTCCGCAGCACCTCGAGCGCCGCGAAGAACAGCACCAGACCAATGAAAGCTGGAAGCGCGGTGCGTAGCCGTTCGCGTATGACCGTCACCATGGGGTGTGCGCGTTCACCCACGCGATCGCCTCGATCAGCGTTCGGTCGAATTCGGCGAGGTTGTCGCCGAAGCGATGATTCGAGGCGTTCACGATCCAGAGTCGCTTGGGTTCATTGGCTGCCTTCAGGACTCGTTCAACATCGCTGACCGGCACGAACTCGTCGTGCGTGGAGTGGATTGCCGCGAGCGGCAGAGGCGCGACGTCGATTGACGATCGCGGCAGCACTGAACGAGGGCTCGATCGGGCGCCCGGTGCGTCAGATAAATCAGCATGTCCTTCCAGCGCCACCCGAGCTCGTTCAGATCAGGAAGACCAAGGCCGATGACACCGGCAATGCCGCTGCTGCGTATTCGGGTCGGTCGCCGCAAGCACGGAAAGACCCGCTCCCTCGGAGACTCCGATGAGAATGGGTTTCTTCCCGGTCGCCTTCGTCGCGAACTCGGTCAAGACCCGGTAATCGGCCGGTTCCTCTTCGGGTCTGAGCGTTGACCGTTCGGACGTGTAGCTGGACAGGTAGACCTTCACATCGAACCCAACCACATAGAACCCGCGCGCGGCGAGCAAGTCCGCTACGTGCGGGCCCAAGTGAATCCACCCACCATCGCCGCTCGAGACGATCACCGGTGCTCCTTGCGGAGGCCCGTAGATGTACAGCGATTGTTGATGGCCGCGTATCGCGACCGTCTGACGACTCTGCGACCATGCGGGACGTGCCGGTCCGACCATCGCGGTGACGATCGACGCACAGAGAAGCGACACTCTGACACCGCCCAACGCACGCGTGGACCGGCTCTTCATGGCAACACCACGTACGAAGAAGCACCAGCTCTGGAATCCAATAAGAACGCGACCCACCGGCTGTTCTGTTTCCAGCGAACAGATCGACATGATGAATCACCTCGCTCCGATCATCCTCGCCACGTTTACGAGCGCAGCGGGGTCCGAACGCGAACGATGAAAGGCCGCGCGACGTACACGATGAGACAGACGGCGGCGACGAACAACATCAGATCCGGCGTGACCCCGAGCGCGATAGCCGCGGTTCCGGCGAGTGTGGCCCAGATCACAGGAATGACGAAGACGAGCAGCCGGAGCCGGACGAACAGCGGTGAGCAGCAGCGCCGCCGTAAAGAGTGTCGTTGGACAAGGGACGGCAAAGAGTGGCGCCCGTGGGAACATCGTGGCCCGACGCCAGCACCAGAAATGGATAGCGCGAGTGAGTACGCGAATAACACGCCTGCCACCGCGTGTCGCGCCGTGCGGCCCCACTCGAACACCAGCGTGCGGCGAACCATTCCGAACCATACGAATGCGTACGCCTCCAGCAGAAACGCGCCGGCAAACAACCAGGCGGCGGGATTGATATCCGTGAAGAACAACGCGTGATACACGAGTCCTGACCACGCCCAGTGAACGGCTGCGAGCGCGCTGAGCGTGACACTCCCCGCCTGGCCGCGCACAAGGCGCACGCCGAATGCAAGGGTGACGAGCCAGAGGGCGATGACGACAGGCCACGCCGTGGAGTTATACGCACCGAACACGTCAAGAAATTGTTGTTGCGTGAATGGAACCCGCATCGACCCTCCTGACGTCTCCACGAGCCGCTCAGTTCACTGGAACGCGTTCGCGCACGCGGGCGCCGTCGACGAGCGTGTCGCCAGGGTGGAGAATCACGCGCGTGCCTTCGGCGAGCCCTGCGGTCACTTCCGCGGACTGACCCGTCTGGCGTCCCAACTCGATGACGGTCCGCCGCGCACGGCCTGCGTCCATCACGTACACGGCCCATTTCTCGCCGTGGCGGAACAGCGCGCTCGTCGGCACCTTCAGCACACTCGAGGATTCCCAGATCACGACGCGAACCTCCACCCGATAGCCGTCGCCAAGCGCCGCTCGTGCGGCTGGTGAACGATCGACGAAGTCGAGCACGACGTTCACACGCTGTTCCTCGACGCCGAGCGCCGAGATCTTCATGAAGCCGGCCGGCTCGATCCGCCGGACTCGCGCCTGCAGCGGCATGTCGCCACCCCATTGCTCGACGAATGCGCGGGCACCGACCTTCACGCGAACGGCGTCCGTGGAGAGCAGGTCCGCGACGATTTCCAGCTGGCCCTGATCGCCGATCTCGATCAGCGGATCGCCGGTCGGTACGAAGGTCTCGCTCTCTCGGACGCGTTTGAGCACGACCCCATCGACCGGTGCCGTCACGCTCACTACGCGGCCGGGCGCCTCGGGCCGCGTGGGCGCCAGTCGCGCCTCTGCGCGCTGAAGCTCCGATGTGGCGGCGCGAACCGCGAACTCGGCGGCATTGGCGGTTTCCCGGGCGACGTGGACATTCGACTCTTGCGCCTCGAACTCCTGTTTGGCAATGACACGGTCTTCGACAAGCGACCCAACGCGGACAAAGTCTCGTTGGGCCTGTTCCAGCGTCGCCCTGGCGCGCTGTTCTTCCGCACGAGCCCGGCCGAGCGCGGCCCTGGCGCTCTCGACGACGGCCTCCGCCTCGGTCCGCGTCCGTGCATCGAGCAGCGGCGGTGCTTCGGCCCGCACGCGCGCCACGACCTGACCGCGCTTCACGCAGTCGCCCGGTTCCAGCTCGATCCGCAGCACACGTCCTGACACCGGCGCGGACACGACGAAGCGATCGCGCACGCGCGTCACGCCTTCCTCATCAACCGTCACGACCAACGGGCCAGTCGAGACAGCGGCCACGTCGACCTGAACGGCAGTCGGCCACAGGACGACGGCGAGCAAGCCGGCGATGACTGCCGCGAAGCCAAGAACCCGACGGTTGGTGAGCAAATGCAACATCGGCATCACTCCCGTGTCTTGAGGACCCCCACCAGATCGAGCCGGTCGAGCCGCCGCCGGACCAGGAGGCCTGAGACCGCGGCCGCCGCGATGACGATCAGAAACGCCCAGGCGATGGTCGCCGGGGACGTGACGAACGACAGCCGGTACACTTCGTTGTTGAAGGCCGTCATGATGATCTGGCCCAGGCCATATCCGATGACGGCGCCGACCGGCAGCGCCAGAAGCGTGAGCACCGCCAGTTCGCCGAGGAGGATCAACGAGATCTCGCCACGCGTGAATCCCAGGACCCGCAGGCTCGCCAGCTCGCGCTCCCGCTCTGAGAGCGAGACGCGCGCGGAGTTGTAGACGACGCCGAACGCGATGACGCCCGCAAACATCACGTTGAGAAAGATCTGCAGGTACATGTTCTCCGCCATCGTGTCGCGGAAGTTCTGGAGCGTGACGGCGGTCAGGGCCACGCCAGCAATGGCTGGCTGCGCCTTCACGGCCGCGTAGAAACGGCCGGTCGCGGCGGGGTCCAAGGTCACGGACGCGCCCGTGATGACGCCGCCTTCGCGGAGCATCGCGCGAAGTGCGTCGATCCGCATGTAGGCCTGGAGCCCGACGCTGTCGTCGACGAGCGTAACGATTGGGACCTGGCGTACGAACCGGCCCCCCTCGAGCACCTCGACCTGCAGCAGGTCGCCCGGCGAGACATCGAGGATGCGGCCGAGCATCGTCGACAGCACCAGTCCCTCGGCCGGGAGCGACGCCACGCGACCGCTCCGGTTCACGATGCGGTTGAGGCGCGGCATCTCCGGCAGCCCGGTCAGGGCGAGCGTGCGCGACCGGTGGCCGGCGCGCAGGCGCACGGGCACGCTACGGACCGGCTCGACGTCCATGACGCCCGGCAGATGTGCGACCGCGGACATGGCCCGAGGCGACCGCGGTTCCACGAAGGTCACCGTCGCATCCTGGCGCATGCCCATCACGAACTGTTCGTTGATCAGCACGTTCATGACGTCCACGAACGCCATGCCCACGACGAGCACGGCCACGGCGAAGGCGATGCCGATCACCGACGTCGCCGATCGGATCGGCTGACGCTCCAGGTTGCGCAGCACCATCCGCGTCACCGGCGTGATGCGGACACGCTGCCACGCCCGCTCGACGACGCTGCGGCGATACCGGGCTGGCAACTCCGGACGCATCGCTTCTGCCGGCGGAATCCGGACCGCGCGCCGCACGGCCGATTGCGCGCCCATCGCCGCGACCGCGAGGCTGACGATCACCGACAGGACGGCGACGCCGATGGAGAGATGAAAGTGGAGGGCCGGGAATCGGAAGAACTCGTTGTAGAGGCCAATCATGCCCGAGCCGAGCCACGCGCCGGCCGCGACACCGGCCAGCGCGCCCGATCCGGCGATGGCGAGCGCCCATTTGATGTAGTGCCAGGCCAGTTCCCGATTCGCGTAGCCGAGCGCCTTGAGGGCGGCGATCTGGGAGCGCTGCAACGACAACGCCCGCGCCAGCGCGACGTTCAGGATGAAGGCCGCGACGCCAAGGAAGATGGCCGGCGTGATGAACCCGAAGGTCTGGAGCTGTCGCAGCTCGTTGTCGAGCATCCAGGCAGAGACCTGAACGGACCGCGGCGTCGCCCCAAAGCCGCCGTAAGGCTCGAGCAACCCGTCGAGCCCGGCGATGACGTCGTCGTCGTTCGCTCCCCGTATCGGTCGCGATCGACACATCGTTGAAGCCACCCTCCATATTGAACGCGGATGCGAGGGCGCGCCGGCTCATCCAGAAGATCCCGAATTGCTTCTTGTCCGGAAAGATCGCGCCGGGACGGATGGCATACACGTACTCGGGCGACAGCGCGATCCCGACGATGGTGAGCCAGCGACGGCGCCCGTTGATGATGGCCGCAACCCGGTCACCGGGTTGGAAGCCATGCGCGTCGCAGAAGACCTCGCTCGCGAGCACCTCGTCGGGCCTGACGGGATCGACCCATCGCCCTCTGCGCAGATAGACGTCGTTCAGCGCCGGGCGCCCCCGATCGGGTACCGAGATCAGCCGCCCGATGGCGGGCTCCGCCATGCCGGGGACGTCGAGCGTCACGTCAGCGACGACACGCGTGGCCACCGACTCGACGCCCGGCAGCGCGGCAATGCGGGCCTCGAGACTCGACGGCGCGCGCTTGAGCACTGCGAAGACGTCGGCAAATCGCGCGGATTCGTAATAGGCCGCGCGGGTGCGCTGCAGCGAGTCGAAGTTCGACAGATACGTGACGAACATCGCGACGCCCGCCGCGATGACCGAGGCGATCGCCAGCGACTGTCCCTTCATCGCCCACAGGTCGCGAATGAGCTTCCGATCCAGTGCACGCAGCCTCGAAGGCATCGTCACCATTGGAGCTCCCGCGCGGTGATTTTCGTGGCGTTCCGCTCGACGCCTGCGACGCAGCCGTCCGCGAGGCGAACGACTCGATCGGCCATGGCCGCGATCGCGGCGTTGTGGGTGATCACAACGGTCGCCGTGCCGAGCTCGCGGTTGACGCGTTCGAGCGCCTCGAGGACGACGATGCCGGTCGTGATGTCGAGCGCGCCCGTCGGCTCGTCGCAGAGCAGCACGTCGGGCCGCTTCACGATGGCGCGGGCAATCGCCACGCGCTGCTGTTCGCCTCCGGAGAGCTGGGCGGGAAAGTGGTCTAGCCGATGATCGAGACCGACCATCCCAAGGGCCTGCTCCGCCGTCATCGGGTGTTCGACGATGTCGGTTACGAGCGTCACGTTTTCACGGGCCGTCAGGCTGGGGATCAGGTTGTAGAACTGAAACACAAATCCCACGTGCGTTCGGCGATATTCGGTCAGCTGCGCGTCATTCGCCGACGTCAGGTTGTGATCCTGGTACACGACCTCGCCGGAGGTCGGCACGTCGAGGCCTCCGAGAATGTTGAGCAAGGTGGACTTCCCTGATCCAGACGGCCCAAGCAGGACCACGAACTCCCGGGAATAGAGGTCAAAGTCAACGCCGCGGAGCGCCTGCACCGTGACCTCGCCCATCTGATAGACCTTCGTCAGCGCGCGCGCGGCGAAGACCGGGGCATTCGATGCCTCAGGCGTCGAGATCGTGTTCCGCAGTTCAGTCGCCACAATCGGCCTGCTTGTCGCCCGTCCGTCGTTGGCTCCGCCGAGTCCGACGCTGGCGCCGGCTCCGCGACGCCGAAACCTGACAACACGCGTGAATCGCACGTGACGTGCCATGCGCCGGCCACGGTTCGATAGGGTTGGTGGCGACTCCTTTGCAGATCGGCTCGATCGTTCCACGTGATTCGTCACGCGAGGCAAAGGCGCCGAACGGCCGGTGACGGTTTCTCGGCGTCAGAAGTCGCGTTGTCAGGATCTCGTCACTCGCGAGTCCGGGCCCCAGAAGCGAGTGGTCCGTGGTCACGTGCAGACCAGAAGGAGATGCCAATGACAGCAGGTACTCGAGCTCGCACCTCAGGTGAAAGAGTTGCCCCGTGCGCCGGAGTTGGACCATGAGGAACTCGAACGCCGGGCATATTTCCACTATCTGGATCGTGGATGCGCCGATGGCCTCGCGCTGGAGGATTGGCTCGCCGCAGAATCCGAGTTGCGCGAAGAGACCCGGTTTTTCGTCAGCTGTTGACGAAATAATCCGCGATCCATGCGAGATCTTCCGCACCGCGCTCGCAGCGCTGCTGGCCTCGCTGAAGCCTTTATGACCGAGGTTTCATTCTGAAGTCGAGTGCCGTCGAAGAGCGAGGCGTAAACAGAGGTACCGGTCGGTCGTGTCTGTTCCGCGAGGGGTTTCGGCAGGTTCCAGATGTCAAGGGCATGCACGACAGCTCAAGAAGGGGCGGGTACGGCCCTGAGCGAGCACGGGCGCTTTGCGATACGCTTTGATCCTCGTCCAAGCGGCATATCGCATGCTGAGCCGGTAAGCGTTCTTGGGGCCGCGATAGCCGGCGCCAGCCTTTTCTGGGCGCAAAAGGTTGCAATGGCGTCGCAAAACGATCCGGCTTGCGTGTGGATTCCCGCAGATGACTCCGGCCGACCGGAGACATCCGTAATTAGCGGCAGCAGCTGCAGGTAGCGCTCCGTAGCTATGCCAGATGTATTTGATGGTGATCAGCATGGCCGACTCAAGACCTGTACCTGGCAAGCAACGCGGCGGTCACGTCGTGTGCGGAGGGGACGCGCCGGAACGCGGTCCTGAAACCTGCTTCACGTTTCGAGAAGCCACGATTGGCATGTGTTGGGTCCATCACAGGTATGCACAGCGCATGGCGGCATTGGCGATCTTTGTATTTCTCAGTGCTGCCGCCTCGGCGCAAACGCCGCAGCCGGCCGAGTCCGCGACTCAGCAACCGGACAGCGTTACGCCGAGTTCGCCTCTGGCCATTCACGTTGGCGACGCAGACTTGCTGTTCGGCGGCTTCATCGACGCCACGTCGATTCGGCGGGACGTCAATACCGGCAGCGGACTGGGCACGTCGTTTGGGACCATCCCGTTCGGCAATACGGTGCAGGGCCACATGAACGACACGCAGTTCTCCTCGCAGAACTCGCGCCTCACGCTGCAGGCGACCAGCAAGGTTGGCGCGGCCAACCTGAAGGGCGTTCTCGAAGTGGACTTCCTTGGCAATGCCCCGAACGGCCTCAACGTCACCACGAACTCCAACACGCTGCGGATGCGCGTCTTTTGGGGTCAATACCGGCAGGGCGCGTTCGAGTTCCTGGCCGGTCAGGCGTGGAGCCTGATGACGCCGAATCGCAACGGCCTGTCGCCGGAGACAGGAGACGTGTTCTTCAGTCAAACCGTGGATCCGAATTATCACGCGGGACTGACATGGGGACGGACGATGCAGTTCCGGCTCACGACGCATCCTCACGACAGTGTGACGGCGGCCGTCTCGATCGAGAACCCGGATCAGTATGTCGGCAGCGGCGTCAAGCTGCCGGCAGGACTTCCCTCCGGTGAGGTCGACACTGGCGCCACGGTCAATGACGTACCCAATTCGTTTCCCGACATCATCGGCAAGGCCGCGTTCGACCCGAAGATCGGCCGCACGCACCAGCACATCGACGCCGCGCTGCTCGTGCGCAACTTCAAGACGTACAACCTCGACACGGATACAACATTCAAGAAAACGGCGATTGGTGGCGAGCTGAACGCCGCTGTCGAACCGATCCCCTCCATACGGCTGGTTGCTACGGTCTTCTACTCCTCGGGCGGCGGCCGCTACCTCGCCAACACGAACTTGCCGGACTTCATCGTTAACCAGGACACGAGTCTCACGCTGGTGAAGACCCGGTCGTCGTTAATCGGCACAGAGATCCAGGCGGCCCACAAGACGATGCTCTATGGGTACTACAGCGCGGCGCACGCCGATCGAACCGTCGCCAGCGACGTCGACGGCAGCGCGATTGGATTTGGTGTGTCCGGATCCACCGCGGCGAATGAACAGATCGTCGAGGCGACGGCGGGCGTCACCCATACTTTCTTCCGCGACCCGAAGATCGGCGGCGTGCAGTTCATGGCGCAGCACCTCGCACGTGCGGCGCACGCCCTTCTCGGTACCCTCGGGCACGCCACATGGCGTGCAACGATCTCGCAATTGGCACCAATCAACCTGACGCTATCAGTACGGCTCGCCGTCGAAGTCTAGCCCCCCCCGGCCAGAAAGAGCATCAGTCTGCACGCGTGATCTCGACATATAGAATGAGGAATTCCGATGAGGCGATTCAAGCAAGCCATGGTCGTCGTCATAATGGGTGTCGCGGTCTCCACGCTCTTTGCTCAGGCGCTAGCATCCGCGAGCCGCGAGCCCGCGGCCGCCCAGGAAAAGCACTGGGCCTACGAAGACAGCGCCAAGACGGTCGGTCCCGCGAAGTCGGGGCACACTCGCCGGCGATGCGACGTGCTCGACGGGCAAACAGCAAGCGCCCATCAACCTGCGCGCAGGCATGGCGACATCCGCAGGACCTTCCCAAATCTGGTGTTTGCGTGCTAAGCCCGTCCAGCCTCTCGATCACCAACAACGGCCACACGGAACAGATGACGTACGAGGCGGGCTCCACCCTCGGCCGCGTGGGAACCAAAGACAGATGGACGCTCGCGCAATTCCACTTCCACGACCCGAGTGAGCACACCGTGGATGGCAAGTCGTATCCGCTCGAAATGCACCTCGTTCACCTCGACGCCGCCGGGAAACCAGCCGTGGTCGTAGCCGTCTTCATTCAGGCCGGCAAGGAGAACGTTGCGCTCGCGCCGGCGTTCCAGAGCCTGCCCGCCAAGGAAGGCGACACGGTGGCTCGGCCGGGAGAAACCATCGATGCCGCCGCGTTGCTGCCGGCCGACAGGACCTTCTTTACCTACGCGGGTTCGCTGACCACACCGCCCTGCACCGAGGGCATCACGTGGTACATGATGAAGGTGCCAATCGAGATGTCACACGCGCAGATCGCCGCGTTCACGGAGCTCGAGCATCTCAGGCACAACAACCGGCCAATCCAGAGTCTCGGTGGCCGCGTCGTGCTGATCGATTCCACGCCTGACAAGTAGCGTTGCCAAAACATCGGGTTGACATTCGATCGCCGCCGACGAGGAGTTGAGATCAATGCCTGAGCGCCCGAGCTGGACCCCAGCCCCCCTGTCGCCCGACGGTGTGCGTAGCTTTCGGCAGCAGCTCACAGTGGGCGAGGATGCCGTCGATGTCACGAAGTGGTTTCCCGAATCGTACGGTATCCCGCCGCGCGTGCGTATCGGCCGGAACCGGTGGTTCAATCTCCTGTGGTTGCTGCCGATCGGCTTCGTGGTCCTGATCTCCGCGGTGGCGGTCGCGCAGGGTCTGCGCACGATCCCGTCGGTCGAGGACTTCATCGCCCGGTATCCCGGCACCATCGTGTCGGCGGAGGCGCACGAGAATCCGGGGTTTCCCGTCTGGGTCGGGGTGCAACACTTCTTCAACCTGTTCCTGATGATCTTCATCCTCCGGTCTGGACTACAGATCCTCAGTGACCATCCACGGCTGTACTGGACCCGGCACAGCACACCGGGCAAGGACTGGTTCCGCTTCCAGAAAGAGGTGCCGACCGAGGGGCCGTGGACGGCGAAGCAAGACTCGGTCAGCTTGCCTGGACAGATCGGTCTTCCGGGCCTTCGGCACTCCATCGGCCTGGCGCGCTGGTGGCATCTCGGTGTCGATACGCTGTGGCTCCTGAACGGCCTGGTCTTTTACGTGCTGTTGTTCGCCAGTGGCCATTGGCGGCGAGTCGTGCCGACCAGTTGGGACGTGATCCCCAATGCGCTCTCCGTCCAGATTCAGTACTTGTCGTTACAGTGGCCGGCAGAGCACGGGTGGGTCGCGTACAACAGCCTCCAGTTGATCGCGTACTTCGTCACGATCTTCATCGCCGCCCCCGCGGCGCTCATCACCGGGCTGGGGATGTCGCCCGCGCTGTCGACGCGGTTCAAGCGGCTCAGTCGCGTGCTCAGCATCCAGACCGCGCGATCCCTCCATTTCCTCGTGTTTGTCTGGTTCTTGATCTTCATCGTGACGCACGTCCTGTTCGTGTTCACGACCGGTCTGCGCGCGAACCTGAACCACATCTACGGGGGGCGCGACGACGACAGTTGGATCGGCTTTACCGTCTTCGCGCTCTCGATGGTCGTGCTCATTGTCGGCTGGGTTGCGGCCACGCCGCTCACGTTGCGATACCCGCGTGTCGTGCAGCGTGTCGGGTTCGCGCTGATCGGGCCGGTTCAGGGGTTGTTCGAACACGTCGATTCGACGGCCGGCGTCTACACCGAGCGCGACATCTCGCCGTATTTCTGGCGCAACGGGAAACTCCCCGACTCCGAGAAGTACGCGGCCTTGCTCGCCAGTAACTTCGCGGGGGCCCGGCTTCGGATCGGCGGGCTGGTCGACAACCCCGTCGACCTCTCGCTCGAGGAGTTGCGCGCGCTGCCGCATCACGAACAGATCACGCAGCACTTCTGCATCCAGGGCTGGTCGGGCGTCGCCAAGTGGGGCGGCGTGTCGCTGCAGACGCTCCTCGACCTGGTTCGCCCGAAGCCCGAGGCCAAGTGGGTCGTGTTTTACTCCTTTGCTGACGGTCCCGAGGGAGGCATCTATTACGACGTGCACGCGATCGAGCAGATGCGCTACACGCTGACGATGCTCGCCTACGACATGAACGGCAAGCCGCTGCCGCCCGACCACGGCGCGCCGCTGCGGCTGCGCAACGAGACGCAGCTCGGGTTCAAGCAGGTGAAGTGGATCAAGGGCCTGGAGTTCGTCGCCGACTTCGCCGACATCGGCGGCGGCCACGGCGGGTACCACCAGGATCACGAGTTTTTCGGGTACCGACAATCCATCTGACAATTCCGGAAAGATCGTGGTCGCTATCGACGATCCGAACGCCAGCCAGGCGTTCGTCGAGGCCGGCGCATCTGCCTTCGTATCGAAACTCGGGTCAGTCGACCTGCTGGCGACCATCAAGCGTCTGTGTGTCGATCGAGGCTGAGCGCCCTGGTCCAGACTCAACAAGATCGCCGTAAGTGATCGCAGCACATTGCAGAGGTCTTACACAGTTTTCAAGAAACTCCATTCGAGCGCGCCCGTAAACTGCTGATTCCAAATCTCATCGCGGAACAACACGACTTGAAGGAAGGTTTTGCGATAGACTGTTTCGGACTGCTCGCAAACTGTTGATTCTAAACGGAGAGATGTCAGAGTGGTCGATTGAGCACGCTTGGAAAGCGACTCCTTCCGCGCGTGCTAACGCACACCGAATCTCACCAACACACTTCCGATCAACGACTTCCCCGCAACAAAGATGTCCATCGGTGTGTCCCCGTAAATCGCGGTGTTGACCCGGGGTTTCGGGGGGTATGTGACACAGTTCTGACACAGTCCGGATCGCCAGTTACGACGACGAACATCGAAGCGTACCAATGGAGAGTGAGGGGGCACGCTTCAGACGTGCTTAGCGAGCTGCGAGCACCGTGGTGCCGTCGCCGTTCACGTATTTCATGACGTGTTTCGCGGCCTATCGGCGCTTACTTGCCTGAAGCGACAAACACCTGTGGTGGCAGACGGTCTTTGCTCTCGTAGGAATGCGTCACCGCCGCCAGGTGCATCGACACGTGCGCCAGCACGGACCCGGCAGGATTGGCGACGCTATCACGGGTACGGAGATGATGCTGTTGCCGATCTCCGGCTGGGAAATGCCTGGGAGGTTCCGCAGGTCTTTGTACCCAGCGTGGTACGTTGCCGTGATGATGACAACGAGAGCCAGCGTGATACCCCATAGCTGATGCGCCTGCGAGTCCCGGCCAGGTTCCGCTGCATCAGTTCCCGCGCGATCAGGCCCGGAAAGGCGCTAAGCAGCAAGGCATCGACGAAGCCATAGACGATGCCCCGCCATCCGATCTCAAAAACAAAGTAGGCGCCGGACGGATGGAGTGTCGACGGGATCGGCCCAAGACGCTCCGAAGTCACGAAGGCGGCCGATGTATTTCCCACCGCGACGCTGAGCTTCCAGTTAGCGGTAATCACCTCCGTCACGCTGATTTCGCTGACCCGAACGTAGGTGCCAACGACCGCTGTGACGAAGGTGAGTAGACGAAGTTGTACACGTCATGTTGCAACTCCAGCCACGACGAGAACACGAGCGGTATCACGAAAGCCATCCCTGAAACTCCCACGAACCACGCCATGTGTTGAAGGCGTGGCTTCGTGTGGGTGATGGCCCTATGCCGATCCATGATTGATTCAAATCCATCTCCCGCGCGATGACGTACATGACCTCGGTTGACGTCGTCGTGGTGCGGCAGCGCAGCGTTACTTGGGCTTCGGCATCGTCATTCCGCCATTCTTCATCATCGCCGCGCGCATGGCTGCCATCCCGTTGTTGACGAAATCGGTCACCTCGGAGGCATGCTGCTGCAGCGCGGCCACGGTCTCCGCGTCGGACGACGTCTGAACGACTGCGATGCCTGTCGGCGTCGGCTCGAACGTGGTGTGGATCGTTGCGTGATTGCGATAGATCAGCCGCAGCGCCGGACTCTCGATCGGAGCCCAGGGTCATCTCCGGTCTCGACGCGTTGCCCCATCTGGGTCACATGGTCCTTGAGGAGTTGGGCGATACGCGGATCGGCTGACTCGGTGACCGTTCGCACGCCATCGGGGAGATTCGTCACCGTGCGCGTGATCTGATCGTGGCTCATGAACAGCGTGTGAATGTCGCCCATCTCGGCCATGGCGGCGGCATCGTGGCGTCCGCTCATCATGCCGCGCCCCATGCCGTGCATCATCTGTCCGGATGCGATCCCTGAACGACGGCTGAATCGCCGGTCTGGTGATCCTCGATTTGGAAGCGCAAGAACGCATGGACAGCCGCGAGCGCTTCGGCATCGTCGGTCACAATCCGGACGCGTCCACCGCCGGGCGTCTCTTCGTAGCGATAGGTGATGCGGTCCTTAAGCCGCGCCATGTCCACGGTCCCGGGGACCTGCTGGCCGTGCGTGAGCGCTGGCTTGCCAAATCGCCTGCTTTGAACAGTCCGGCGATCTCCTGGAGGTGCTGCCGAACCGCGCGAAGGTTTGCAGCGTCGCTGGTCTCCTTCACGGTGACGTCGATGGCTCCGCCGTCCGGGTGGAGCAAAAAGTGATGATCCGTACGCTCCTGATCGAAGCCCATGGCTTGACCGCCACGCGTCAGCATGTCGCGGTGATGCGCGTCGTGATCGTGTTCTGGCCCCTGCTGCGGCTGCTGGGCTCCGGCCGGACCCGACAACCACGCAGCGGCTGCAGCAACGACAACCACATTTCGAAATCGATGCGTCATAAAGGTGCCTCCGACGTGGCGAGGTTGACGAGTTCCTACGGCGTGCGATGCGGCCTTCGGTGCGAGCAACTCGTTGCGC
>CAVRYD010000004.1:0-460431 GCA_963725335.1 uncultured Acidobacteriota bacterium
CCCCGGTGATCGGGGCAACGGGCGTATCCGAAAAAGAGTAGAGTGACATATCCTTCGGTCTCTTTCCAGAAATCAAAGGGAGCACCGGAGGTGTCGGTCAGAGTAAATCTCGGTTTCGGCAGAGGGGGCGTTACCAAGCTGCCGCGGTACGTCGCTTCAGGGCGATCGGCGTGGGACGGGTCGGGTTTTCTTCCTTGCCCTAACGCAACGGAACCGTAGTCACTGCCTAGTAGTATGAGCACGCATAGGCACAAAACCCGCCGCTTCGCTTGATACGCCATGACCCACAAGAACGCGCTACGGGTACTTATTGGATACTTATTGGACAACAATCACCCTCCCAACCATTCCCAGATCATCATGAAGGCCACAGATGTAGTCGTAGATGCCTGGGGATGTGAAGGTCACCCGGAACCGCGTCACCGCCAGGGGCGACTGCGCGAGCCCCACCCTTTCTTGAGGCGCTGCAATCAGAAACCCCGAGTTCACGTTTGCAGTGGGCGAACCTATTACCGCGTGCCTGGCCCCATCTGCATCGACGGTCACCCCGGGCGAAGGAGGCATGAGGTTCGCAGGCTCGGTCCCAAACGTAATGGTATGGGGGACCATCGGGCCCAAGTTCGTCCACTCAACCGTGTCACCAACATGGACGACTGTCTGGTCCCGAAGGAAGCGCATTACTGCTGACGTGTGTACCCCGCCTCCGGTCGTCGCCACGATCTCTGCGATGCCAGCGGTCACTTCATTCTCGAAAGTTCGCTCCGCCGTGGCTACTCCCCTGCCCGCTAACCGGGAGGCGTCGGCGAGCAACTCGGCGACGTCTTTCTGCGCCTGACGGTCATAAAAAGCCTGGTCATGGGGGAGAGTCTCTGATAGGGTCGAGAACATGAACCACTCCAGTCATGTCGACATGGACCAGGCACACGAGCTTGAAATCGCCGGGGGTGGGGAAGTTCACGGTATACGTCTGTCCGCTCACTAATTCGCTGGAGGTCACGCACGTAGAGCCATTGAAGCTGGAGTCATCAGGTGTCGTCCCAGGGCAGCCCCCTCCGGGGACGCCTGGGCGTTGGGGTCGCAGCTGCTGGGGCGGGGCGTTTTGTTTTAAGAACGTCACAGTGTGGATTTCGTCGGCGGGAAATGTCCACGTGATGCTGTCGCCGGCATGGACCCAAAGCTCATTCGGCAGAAACGCCAGAGCCTGTTTGCCCATGTCAGCACTCTGCGCGCCCGCGACAACTTGAACTTGCGCCCCCGCGACCTGAACGGCCGGAGGGGCGATCAGAACCGCCAGCGTCAAGAGGCACCAGAACGTCGGAGAAACCCGGATCGAAGTGAACGAGCGCATCATGCCCTCCCCGAAGTCAATCAGCATTTTCCTCTTTGGGTGTGTCCGGGATTTCCTTGTGGGATCCCCATATCGTCGGCGCAACTGCGCACCCCCCACGAGGGCGCGATAGTAGCGGATCGATCCGACGAGGTCTGTTCAATACTGGACACGCCAATCGCGGCGACGGCTGGCCAGCCGTTCCAGGAGGACCTCGATGAAAACCATCCTCGTCGTGCTCGCGCTCGCAACGATCACGCGCAGCGATCCCGCCACCGTACTGCGCGAGTCGTGAGCCAGTTGGCGGGCTACGCGACCATCGTTCGAGGTTGGTGCGTGTCAACTCGGCCGCCGGAGCAAAGCGGTCGGCTCGGCGCTCCGCTTCGGGCCGTGGAAGAACGGTCCCTCCGCGGTTGGCCTACGATGCGGCGTCGGCTGGGGTTTGCCGGACACATCTGTGATTGGCTTACGAAGCTGACGGTGCGAGAGCGTAATGCGCACCAAAATCCCGCCGAATCGTGAGGCACGAGACTTGATGAACTGGCAATGCCGTGGCATACCGGGGCGACACGACGGATTCCCTCGAAAACATCCTCAACCGGCAGCGAGCAACGAGGATGTTCGTCGTCCTGCTGATCGCCATGCGGGTCGTCCCGTACCATAGGTCTAATCAACTGGTCTGCGTTCAAGAGCGTCTTCCCTGAACCAGCAGCCCACGCAGCTCCCACGAGCAACGCCGTTCCGATTGGCACTGGAGTTCCGAGTACGAGCGCAGTTCCGCCGACAAAAATGAGCGCGGCCGCGCTCGAGCAGTTGCTTCGAAGCGCACCGGCGTCAAAGCGGCCGCCACAAAACCTGCGCTGCCTGCCGATCCAGGGCGGTTGGGATTACGTCTGCGCCTATCAAACTGACGTCCCGCAACCGCGCACGCAGTTGAAGATTGGCGTTCGCGTGAGCGCGTACGGGATCGTGCAGGCGTCGGAACCCCAGCCGCTGGATACTCCGCTCGTGTCTCCGCAACCCAAGGCGTCTGAGGCCCTGAAGCCTCAGCACAACCACATAAGTTTGGAGTCGGCGGAGGCGCCGATCCGCCCGTCGTCCGTGGCGGCTGCTCGACGCCGAACGCTCGAGTGACGAAGCATGGACAGCAGATCCCTCTGGATCACAATCGGTTTTCTTCTGTTCCTGGTATTCGTTGGTCCATTCCGCGTCGTGCGGTTCATCGACCACCTCGGTCTCTTTCCGAAGGCCACAGAAGAGCAAGTCATCAGGGAGTTGAAGCGGGGGGACAACGTTCGGACGGCAACGTGCCGCGACGGCAGTCCGAATTGGGACTTCGTCTGCGACTACGAGGTCCAACCGCGCGACCTTCCGCCCGAACGCCGTCGCATAGGCATTCGGACCTCCTTCTACAGAGCCATCGGGCAGGCAGTTCCACTACCCGTGGACGGACCGGTGATGACCGAGGCGCAGAAACGCCAGTGGCTGGATGAGGAACAGCGGAAGCGGACGCAGGAACAGCAGAAGCGGGCGCAGGAACAGCTGAAGCGGGCGCAAGAACAGATGCGTGCTCGGCAGGTGAACGTGAGGACGGCTACGATCGCCGAGCTGCGGACCATCCCGCGCGTCGATCAGTACCGCGCGCAGGAGATTCAGGCCGCCGTGCGCTTTGGACTCGTCAAGAAGTTCGACGATCTGCTGAAGATCGAGGGCATCGATCAGGCGACCCTGAACACCATGCGGACACGAGCCTACTGGGAGTGATCTTCGTAGCTCGGGAGAAACGCTGGAGATCAAGGGCGCAGAATCGTGGTTCCTCCGGAGCGACCGGGAACGGGATTTCCACAATAGGTTCGTCGGGTGAACGAGTCCCGTCGCTGGCGGAAGGGCGCTTTATCGTTCAGATCGGCCGCACCAGTCGGCTGTTGCCGGTATTACGAACCAGGGTCAGCAAGGCGACTACCGCAAGGAGGGGAACGAGGCTGGCACCGACGAGAATCGGTCCGAACGAATAGCGATCGGCAACAGCGCCGGTCACGTAGGTGGCGGCGATGGTGCCCATGCCCGCGGCAGCGCCGCCAAGCCCACTCACGGTCGCGACCGAGTCCGGTCGATAGATATCCGCCGGCAGATTCAACACCATCGTGGAAAGCGCCGCATACGAGCAGGTCGCGATGGCGAAGCAGACCGTCAACGCGAACAGGCTCGAGAAGAGCAGGCTCGCCATGAGCGTGCTCATTCCAAGACCGCTCACGACGATGACGATCTTGCGTGCGGCGCCGACCGACAGCCCGCGCGAGATGAGATAGCTTGACAGCCCGCCGCCCAGGAAGTTGCCGGCATCGGCCGCAATGAACGGGACCCAGAAGGCGAGCAGACCGCGCTCGAGCGAAAACCCTCGAGAGACAAGATAGATGGCAAACCAATCGGTGATGAAAAACCAGACCGGATCGGTGAGCCCTTTGCCGAGAACGATGCCCCACGTCTGACGCAGCCGCAGCAACTCCCTGTAACCGGGACGCGATGGACCGCCTGCGATAGATTCGTCCGGTGCTTCACGATCCGAGAGGATGTAACGGCGTTCCGCTTCCGAGATCCTGGGGTGCATCTCAGGTGGATAGTAGAGCCAGCGAAAGAGCAGCAACCAGAGGAAGCCGAGCGCACCCGTCAACACGAATGCCGGCCGCCACGTGCCGAAAGCCTCGAGCAGTCCGATGACCAGAAACGGCGCGACTGCGGCACCGATGGACGACCCGCTGTCGAAGAGCGCCACCGCCCAACCGCTTTCACGCCTGGGAAACCATTCCGCCACCGCTTTCGTCGCACCCGGCCAGTTGCCAGCCTCGCCGGCGCCAAGCAGGAACCGGAAGAAGCAGAAGGACCGGAGGCCCGTCGCCAGCGACGTCAGCATGGCCGCGACCGAGTAGAACGCGACGGTCATGCTGAGACCGGTACGGGTGCCGACCGCGTCGAGGAACCGGCCGGCGCCAGCCTGACCGATCGTGTAGGCGACCCGGAACGAGATGATGACCAGCGCGAAGTCCGCGTTGCTCCAGCGGTACTCATCCTTCAGAGTTGGCCCAAGCACGCTGAGCGTCTGCCGGTCGATGTAGTTGATAACCGTGGAGAGAAAGAGGAGCGCGCCAATCGACCAGCGCAGACGGCCGTGACGGACCTGGTGATTCTCGATGGGCGATTGTTGAATGGTCCAGCGGCCGTCGTCAACTGCCAGTTTTTGACCTTTTCGAAGGGCAGGGTCCATCCACGAGCTTGACATCTGCTGCTCTGTCTCCTAGGGTCTGTTTGGCTATGGTTCGATGACCGGCGCCTCCGGCGTTCCCGCAAAACCGTTCGCGCTTCTCGTCGTTGTCGCACATGCGTTTCAGCACAGGAGAAACCATGAATAAGGTTAATCGCAGGCATTTCCTGATGACGTCGATGGCGCTGCCGGTGGCACTCAAGGCGAGTGCTCTGCCGAGCCAGAACAACACGGTCAGAGTGGCGGTTGTTGGATTCAATGGCCGCGGCAAGGCGCATATCTCCGCCTATCTGAAGATGCCGAACGTCGAGATCGCCGGCCTCTGTGATGTTGACGATGCCGTCATCGAAAGCGGCTGCAAGATGGTTGAAGCCGCGGGGAAGAAGCGGCCGCCAACGTTCAAGGACATTCGCCGGGTCCTCGACGATCGCAGCATCGACGCCGTGTCCATCGCGACTCCCAACTTTCACCACACGCTGCAAACGATCTGGGCGGTCCAGGCTGGGAAGGATGTGCTCGTCGAGAAGCCGGTCTGGTACAACATGTTCGAAGCGCAGCAGATCGTCGCCGCGGCGCGCAAGTACAACCGGATCGTGCAGAACGGCACCGGCGCTCAGCTCTGGCTGCACGAGGCGCAGCAGCGGTTGCAGGAAGGGATCATCGGCGACGTCTACATGGCGCGCGGCCTCTGCTTCAAATGGCGAGACACCATCGGGCACGCCAAGGAGGAACCCGTTCCGGCCGGCGTCTCGTACGATTTGTGGACCGGCCCGGCGCCCGCGAAGCCGTTCACGCGCAATCGCTTTCACTACAATTGGCACTGGCAGTGGGACTACGGCAACGGCGACCTCGGGAATCAGGGCGCCCATCAGATTCATTCCGCGCGGATCGGCCTCGGCGTGAAGTACCCGACGCAAATCAGCTCGATGGGCGGCCACTACATTTTCGACGACGATCAGGAGACGCCGAATACGCAGATTGCCACGTTTGAGTTCCAACAGGACGGCAAGAAAAAGCTGCTGGCTTTCGAGGTGCGCCACTGGATTTCCAACAACGAAGCCGGCATCGGCGAGCGTTCAGCTCCGCAGTCCGGCGCCGCGTCGTCGCAGCCGCTGCAGTCGATCGGCAATATCTGGTACGGCTCGAAGGGCTACATGGCGACCACGTCAGAGGGGTGGAGGACGTTCATGGGGCCCGAACAGGCGCCAGGTCCCAAGTCGGAAGCCGATTCTGCGTATCCCGGGTTCGTGAACTTCATCGATGTCGTGCGCAGTCGCAAGCGGGAAGATCAACTCGCGGAGGTGGAGGAAGGGGCGATTTCAACGATGCTGATTCACCTCGCCAACATCTCGTATCGCACCGGTCGAACGCTGTATTTCGACCCCGTCACGTACACGTGCAAGGGTGATGCGGAAGCGACCGCGATGTTCACGCGCAGTCAGTACCGGTCTCCCTTTACCGTCCCCAACATCGGCAGCGTGAAGACGAGCGAGGTCGATCTAACTCAACGCCATCCCCGGCGGCAACGAAGCCTCCCCAGTAGAAGGGATGTCTGCTGAGGTGCTTCGTTCGCCGGCCGCGCTACGAAATCACGCGCAGCCGGACGTCGTGCCGCAGTTCGCGCACTTGTAGCAGGAGCCGCTGCGCACCATGATCGACCCGCACGTCGAGCAGGGCGGCGCGTCCTCCTGGTTCTGGATCGCCGCAAACGACGACGTCTTCGGCGACGAGATCACCGCCGTCGCTGAGGCGCCGGCCGCCGCGGCGACGTCGAGCGGCAGCTGCTCGGGCGACGTCGACCAGCTCTTCGCGGTTGTTGACGCCGGCGCGGAACTGCGCCTCGGGCGACAGGAACTTCGCCGCCATCCAGCGGAAGATGTAGTCGACGATCGACTTCGCGAAGCGGACGTCCGGGTTCTTCGTCATGCCCGACGGCTCGAAGCGGACGTGGCTGAACTTGTCGACCAGGTCCTGCAGCGGCACGCCGTACTGCAGCGCGTAGCTGATCGCCTGCGCGAACGCGTCGGCGAAGCCGGAGATCGTCGAGCCTTCCTTCGCCATCACGAGGAAGAGCTCGCCCGGCATGCCGTCCTCGAACAGGCCGACGGTGATGTAGCCCTCGTGCCCGGCGATGTCGAACTTGTGCGTGATCGCGTGGCGCTCGTCGGGCAGCCGGCGCCGGCGTCGGACCGGTCACCGCAGCCGCCGCTGGCCGCCTTCTCCTTGTCCTTCGACGTGTTGAGCGGCTGCGTGCGCTTGCTGCCGTCGCGGTAGATCGACACCGCCTTCGCGCCCATCCGCCACGAGTCGATGTAGGCCTGCTGGATCTCCTCGACGCGTCGCTTCCTTCGGCACGTTCACGGTCTTGCTGATCGCGCCGGAGAGGAACGGCTGCACCGCGCCCATCATCCGGACGTGGCCCATGTAGTGGATCGACCGGACGCCGCGCGCCGGCTTGAACGCGCAGTCGAACACCGGCAGGTGCTTGTCCTTGATGTGCGGCGCGCCCTCGATCGTCTCGTTCTCGTCGATGTACTCGATGATCTCCTTGATCTGCTGCGCGTTGTAGCCGAGCTTGTGCAGCGCCATCGGCACGGTCTGGTTGACGATCTTCATCAGCCCGCCGCCGACCAGCTTCTTGTACTTCACGAGCGCGATGTCCGGCTCGACGCCGGTCGTGTCGCAGTCCATCATGAAGCCGATGGTGCCGGTCGGCGCCAGCACGGTCGCCTGCGCGTTGCGGAAGCCGTGCTGCTCGCCGAGCTCGATCACCTCGTCCCACACGTTCTTCGCCGCCTCGAAGAGGTCCTTCGGCACGTGGGTCTTGTCGATGTCCTTGAGCGCGGCGCGGTGCTTCCGCATCACGCGCAGGAACGGCTCGCGGTTCTTCTCGTAGCCGGCGAACGGACCGCCGTGGTCGCGCGCGATCTTCGCCGACTGCGCGAACGCCGCGCCGTGCATCAGCGCGGTGATCGCCGCCGCGTAGTCGCGGCCGGCGTCGCTGTCGTACGGGAAGTCCCTCGCGACATCAGCAGCGCGCCGAGGTTCGCGTAGCCGAGGCCGAGCGGACGATACGCGTGGCTGTTCTTCGCGATCGCCGGCGTCGGATAGCTCGAGTTGTCGACCAGGATCTCCTGCGCCGTGATCATCGTCCGGCACGCCGCCTCGAACGCCGACCGCGTCGAACTCGCCGTCTTCGCGGACGAACTTCATCAGGTTGATCGACGCCAGGTTGCACGCCGAGTCGTCCAGGAACATGTACTCCGAGCACGGGTTGCTGGCGTTGATGCGCGCCGTGTTCGGGCAGGTGTGCCAGTCGTTGACGGTCGTGTCGAACTGCATGCCCGGGTCGCCGCAGATGTGGGTCGCCTCGGCAATCTGCCGCATCAGGTCGCGCGCCTTGTAGGTCTCCATCGGCGCGCCGTCGCGCACCGCCGCGTCGTCCACTCGCCGTCGTCCAGCACCGCGCGCATGAACTCGTCGGTCACGCGCACGCTGTTGTTCGAGTTCTGGAAGAAGACCGACGAATACGCCGGACCGGTGAACGAGCCGTCGTAGCCGGCGTCGATGAGCGCCCAGGCCTTCTTCTCTTCCTCGACCTTGCAGTTGATGAACTCGACGATGTCCGGGTGATCGGCGTTGAGGATGACCATCTTCGCGGCGCGGCGCGTCTTGCCGCCCGACTTGATGACGCCGGCGAACGCGTCGAAGCCCTTCATGAACGACACCGGACCGGACGCCGTGCCGCCGCCGGCGAGCAGCTCCTGCGACGATCGGATGTTCGACAGGTTCGAGCCGGTGCCGGACCCGAACTTGAAGAGCATCCCCTCGGTCTTCGCCAGGCCGAGGATCGACTCCATCGTGTCCTGCACCGAGTTGATGAAGCAGGCCGAGCACTGCGGGCGCCTTCTCGAACCCGCACGTTGAACCACACCGGGACTGTTGAACGCCGCCTTCTGATAGACGAGCAGGTGCTTCAGATCGTCGCTGAACGCCTGCAGATCGTCTTCGCTCGCGAAGTACTTCTGCGTCGCGCGCCCACACCGTGATCGTGTCGACGACGCGGCCGATGAGCTGCTTGACGCTGCGCTCGCGCTCCGGGCGTGCCGATCGTCCCGCGGAAGTACTTCGAGACGACGATGTTGGTGGCCTGCTGCGACCAGAACTTCGGGATCTCGACGTCGCGCTGCTCGAAGACGACCTTGCCCTTCTCGTTGCCGATGACGGCCGAGCGGATGTCCCACTCGACCTCGTCGAACGGATCGATGCCCTCTCGAGTAAAGAAGCGGTCGTACTCCAGACCTGGTCGCGATCGACGTACTCGACGCCGACGGGCGAGCCAGGGCTTCTGTGCTGGTGGATTCCACCTGCGGCGCAGCGCCTCTCTGCATCTTCCCCTCCCGAAACACGAGAGTCACCGGCCAGCCCCTGGCCAGGACCCGCAAGAACAACTGTAAATGGATGGGCGCGCGCGAACGGTACAAGCACGGGCTTCGAGCGACCGTGTGACGTACCTCCGAGAGCTGGGAAGACCTCGTTCGGTCCGTTGCGCCGGCGGACAATATGGACCCTGTTTACACGGATGTCAAGGGTCGATCTACAAGATATTGTGCTCTTTATTTAGGGCAGGCGCAAGATGTTGACATTGGCGGGGGTTTTTTCTGTTCGCCCTATTTTACTGACGAGCTCAGTCTGCCGATCGACGACCGGCTCTTTGGCTAGCGTCCTTGTAGTTCCTTCGCCGTCAACTCCACCTTTTCCGCCAGTTTCCGAGCGTTGTCGAAATCCGACTTCTTCAAGGCGTCCTCGAGCCTGCGTCAGCATCAGGCGCGCGTCGTCGTACACGGCCTTCCTCGGCTTCTGAAAGTGTCGTGGGTCAACGGAATCGAGCGCTTTGGTCGCGCGGTCGATGATCGACTGGACCTGCCGTGCCGCTTCAGCGGCCTCCGGGGCGCCAGGGGCGCGAAGCTGCGGAGGGGGTGTGACAGGCGCGACCGGTTGTGGCGGCGCTTCGGTCGTCGGCGTCTCCGGTTTCGGGTCGGTTCGAGCCGGTTCACGCACGGGCGGCTTCGACGACGGCTTGGCGTTGGCGGGCCGCTCCGCTGGCAAGTCCGGAACCGGCGGCAGTCGATTCCGGCTGCGGGAGACGGCTCGACCACTCTCGCAGCGGCGGCGCCGGGCACCTCCAGCGTCGGCCTGTCCGGCGGGGCCTTCGCACTGGCCGTCGCGCACAGCCAGCGGCGGTCGCTGCCCCCGCGAGCACCGAGAGAGCAAGCAGCACGTTCATTCATTGTTCGGAACCGTCTCTCTCACCTTATGCCTGCTGGGAACATCAGCCTGAAGCGCGTGCCGCGCCCCGGCGTCGACTGCACTTCGACTTCCCCATCATGCAACTGGACGATCCGGTAGACCATGGACAGGCCGATGCCGCTGCCCTTCTCCTTGGTCGTGAAATACAGGTCGAAAATCTGCCCGAGGTTCTCGGGCGGAATCCCGACGCCGGTGTCCTCGACGTCGATTTCGACGCGGCGACGCGACGCCGGCCGGCCAGTGCAGCTTGAGCGTGCCGCCCGTCGGGCATCGCCTGACACGCGTTGAGCGCGAGATTCAGCAGCGCCTGCGGCAGCATGCCGGGATCGGCGTTGATTTCCGGCAAGCTGTCGGGGCACTCGACCTTCATCGTGATGTGCCGCGCGGCTCGCCTCGGGCGCGACACGACGTCTGTATATCGCGAGATCAGTGACGCGAGATGGACCGGCTGCAGCTTGAGTTCGTCTGGCCGCGCGAACTTCAGGAATCCGTACGACGCACCTCGTCGAGACGCCGGATCTCCTTGCCGATGATGTCCACATGCTTCGTGACGTCGGGCGGCGACGGGTAGCCGGACGCCTCAGGTCCGATGCCCGGCGATCGGCTCGCGGCTGGCGTGCGAGCTTCTGCTTCAGCAGCTCGAGGTGAATCGTCATCGCGTTGAGCGGGTTCTTCACCTCGTGCGCCACGCCGGCCATCAGGCGGCCGAGCGCCGCGAGCTTGCGCGAGTAGTTCAGCGTCGAGTGCACCTGACTCAGATACCCGATGTTGCGCGCCACGAGCATCGCGCCAAGAAAACGGCCGCCCGTGTCCTCGATCGCGTGGCATCATCAGCAGACGCTCGGCCGGTATCCGCTCGGATCGCAGTCGCCGAGGCAATCGAGACCGGCCCCTGCGACTTGCGGCCCGCCAGCGTCCGCTCGACCAGCTGCCGCACGGGATTGTCGGCGGCATGGCGAGACGCTGGTCCGAGCGCGACGCCAGCGTCGGGAGCACGCGTCCATCGGCGTGTTGCTGAAGATCAACTCGCCGCGCGGCGAGAACAGCGCGACCGCGTCCTCGAGGTTGTCCATGACCGACTCGAGGTCGGTTCCGGACCTGACTTGATCTCGCCCGCCGGCTGATCTCCTTCGGCTCCGCGACCGAGCGCCGACAGCTGCGCGCTGACCGCCTCGAACGAGCTGCCCAGGTCCCTGAACTCCTGCTCCTGGCAGGTCGAGCGTGACGTCCAGCTCGCCGCGTCCCAGGCGGATCAGGCCGCTCTGGATGACGTGAATCGGACGCAGCATCCACTGCGAGAGCAGCATCGCCACGAGCGACGCGACGATGAGCGCGATCAGCCGATGGCGCTGCACGGTCGCCTTGACCGCCTCTCTGATCTGCGACTCGAACGAGCGTCGTGGTCACGCCAATGCGAATCTCGCCGAAGTCCATGTCGCGCTCGTCGAGCATCGGCAGCGAGATCTCGAACGTCCGGTCGGAATACACGGCACTGAGCTGCGTCCCAGCGCGCTTCGCAGTCACCAGCTTCGCAAAGTCCTCCTGTTTCGTCAGCGCTGTCCCTTCCAGCGATGCGGAAGCTGTGCGCGACCGCGATACCGTCCTTGTTGACGATGGCGACGTAGGTCACGTCCGGCCAGTTGGCGGTGCTCGACTCGAGTCATCGATCGGATGCCGCCGTCGCTGCGGAGCGCTTCGTAGGGATCGTGCGGCCCTGCGCGACGACTTCCTTCGCGCGCTGGAAGATCGCCTGCGCGAGCATCTGCCGCGCGACTGCGGTCTCCTCGAAGTTCAGGCGCACCAGCGTCGCGACATGGTAGGCGCTGACAGCCGCGACGACCACCACCACCAGCGTCGTCACGCCGGCGACCTGCTTGGCCTTAATCGCTCACGCACGTTGCCTCGCGGAACTGCGGATCATGCGATCTCGCATCGTCAGCGTCTGTCTCCCGCCTCCTGACTCCGCATGCCCTCCTCGTCCTTCATCCGATTCAGCTTGTTGTGCAGCGTCTTCAGGCTGATGCCCGAGGATCTCCGCCGCGCGCGTCTTGTTGTTGCGCGTGTGATCCAGCGTCAGCAGGATCAGGCGCCGCTCGGCTTCGTCGACCGTCGTGCCGGGCGACAGTGGTCAGCGTGGGCAGCGACTTCCTCGCCGCGCGAGATCAGCGTCGGCGGCAGGTGCCGCGGCTCGATGAACTCGCCCTCGGCGAGGATCGTCGCGCGCTCGATGACGTTGCGCAGCTCGCGGATGTTCCCGGGCCACGGGTAGCGCTCGAGGATGTACATCGCCTCCTGGTCGACCGCGCGGACTGACTTTGCCGTTCGCTCGGTTGAACTCGTTGAGGAACGTCTGCACGAGGAGCGGGATGTCCTCGCGGCGCGTCGCGCAGCGGCGGCAGCTCGATGGCGAAGACGTTCAGCCGGTAGTAGAGGTCCTCGCGCAGCTTGCCGTTGCTCACCGCTTCCGTCGGGATCGACGTTCGTCGCCGCGATCACGCGCACGTCGACCGTCATGCTCCTGGCGGCCGCCGAGGCGGCGGAACGTGCGCTCCTGCAGCACGCGCAGCAGCTTGACCTGCGTGGCCGGCAGCATCTCGGCGATCTCGTCGAGGAACAGCGTGCCGCGATGCGCCAGCTCGAACACGCCGGTGCGCCGATCGTGCGCGCCGGTGAACGCGCCCTTCTCGTGGCCGAAGATCTCGCTCTCGAGCAGCGTCTCGGGAATCGCCGCGCAGTTGATCGCGACGAACGGGAACGTCGCGCGCGGGCTCAGCTCGTGGATGGTCTGCGCGACGAGCTCCTTGCCGGTGCCGGACTCGCCCCAGATCAGCACCGACGCCGCGGTCGGCGCCGCCTGCTCGATCACGCGATAGACCGCGCGGATGCCCGGGCTGTTGCCGATGATGCGGCCGAAGCTCCCCTGCTCGCGCAGCTGACGGCGCAGCGCTGCGCACTTCGCGCAGCGTGTCCTGCCGCTCGACCGCCTTCTGCAGCAGGATCCGCAGCCGCTGCGGATCGACCGGCTTGCTCAGGTAGTCGTAGGCGCCGTCCTTGATCGCCTCGACGGCGCTCTCGACCGTGCCCTGCGCGGTCAGCAGGATGAACGTGATGTCGGACGAGCTGATCCTTGAGCGTCCGCAGCAGATCGGCCCGCCCATGCGCGGCATCACCAGGTCGGACACGATGATCGCCGGGCGGAAGGTGGTCACCTTCCGCATCGCCTCTTCGCCGTCGGCGGCTTCGTCGGTCTGGAAGCCCCAGGCTCTGAACCAGTTCCGCAAGGCCGCTGCGGGTCGCGGGATCGTCCTCGACAATGAGCACACGTTCGCCGACTGTCGTTTCCGATTCGAGTTCATTCATTTTTGTGCTTCTTTTTGCTTCGCCGCACTTCGCCTACCACGTCATTCTTACACTTTCAGGTATGAATTACACGGTTTATCCAATAATTAAACAGCTGTGGTTGGAACGACCATACGTCCTGGCTCAAGCGATCCATGGAATCTGGGTATTCCAGACCGATAAAGGCCTGACCCCTGTTCGCTGGGCAGGGGCACATCGCTTGCAAAACTCAACGGCTGAAGGGTGGATCCACGGCATGAAGAACCTGGCAATTGTGCTCGGACTGACAGTGGTGCTCGCCGGCTGCGCGCGCAGTGAAGCGATCCCTCCGGTTGGTACCGACGTGACCGTTGAGAAAAGGGACGGCATCCACGTCGCCGGCAAACTGGTTGAGGTCAAGCCGGAGCACGTAGTTGTCGAGGGGCGTGATGGCATCAAGACGGAAGTACCGAAGTCGCAGATCGCCTCGGTGCAGCCAGCGCCCGCGCTCGTAGCGCGGAGCGACGCTGAAACGAAGGCCGCAGCCGGCGCTGAGGCAAAGACGCCCGCTGAGGAGAAGGCGCCAGCCGCACCGGCGGCGCCGGAGCCGCCACATGCACCGAAGCCGGACGACACCAGCGCGCCCCCCGCGAAGACGATCGAGTACCGAGAAGTGACGATCCCCGTGGGAACGACGCTCTCGGCGACGCTCGGCACGCCGGTCGCCTCCGATACCAGCAAGGTGGAAGATCCCGTCCGAGCGACGCTGAAGACCTCAGTGTCGGCGGACGGTCTTCAGGCGCTGCCGGCGGGGACAACCCTGCTGGGCCACGTCACAGGCGCTGAGCGTTCCGGCAAAGTAGAGGGACGCGCGTCGATTGCGTTTCGCTTCAGCACGGTCGATCTGCCGGGCAACGAGGGCCGGCAGCCAATCAGCAGCGCAACCATCAGTCACGTCGCGCCTGCCACGAAAAAGAAGGACGCCACGAAGATCGGCATTGGGGCCGGAGCCGGCGCCGTCATCGGCGGCATCGTCGGCGGCGGCAGCGGGGCTGCGAAGGGTGCCGCGATCGGCGGTGGCGCCGGCACGGCGGCGGTTCTCGCCACTCGCGGCGATGAGGTTCGTCTCGAAGCCGGTGCGCCGCTCTCCATCAAGCTCACCGCGCCGCTGACGGTTCGCATCCGCCTGAAGTAAAAGGAAAAAGGGAGAAGGTTTTCCTTTCCCTTTTCCCTTTTCCCTTTTCCCTTGTTACAGTCTCTCTCTGTGCTCGAGCCGGTCCCGGAGCCTTCTTTCATTCCTGAGCACCGGCGAGTGCTGCCGCTCGAGCGCGTGGGTGCGCTGATCGAAATCGTCATCTGTTCCGGCTTCCCGACCCAGATCCTGTTGATTCTGGTGCTGCGCGGGCTCGGCATTCCAATGTTCGCGGCCGATGGCCGGCTCTCGCCGCATTTCATCTTCACGCTCACGCTTCTAGACGCGGTGCTCGTCGTCGGACTCGTCCTGACGTTCCTGCGGGCCCATGGTGAATCCGCGCGGGCCGTGCTGTTCGGCAATGCCCGGCTCATCCGGGAAGCGCTGATAGGACTCGCTACGCTTCCGGCGGTGTTCATGCTCGTGATGCTGGTGCTGGTGCTGATCCTGCGGTTTGCGCCACAGCTGCACAACGTTCCGACCAATCCCTTCGAAGACATGCTGCGGACGCGCGGAGATGCGATGATCTTCGCCGTCGTCGTGATGGTCGCGGGGGGAGTGCGCGAAGAGGTGCAGCGGGGATTCATCGTGCACCGATTCGGTCAGTATCTCGGCGGCGCGCTTGTGGGGCGTGGCCGTATACAGCGTGATCTTCGGCGCTGGACATCTCGACCAGGGTTACGACGCGACGATCGCGATCGGACTTCTCGGGTTTGCCTGGGGACTGCTCTACATCTCGCGACGGAGCATCGTCGCACCGGTCGTCAGCCACGCGACATTCAACCTCGCGCAGCTCCTGAGATACCTGGCGTTTGCCGCAAGGTAGCACGCCGGATGCTGTCGCGACGGGAAGTTCTTCTCCTCCTGTTCCTCTTCATCGTCTCGCTGCCGGCCGTCACTGCTCGTCTGTATTCGTCCGACGAGGTGGAGTATTTCTCGTACCTGCGGTCGCTCTGGTTCGATCGCGACGTGTCGTTCGAGAACGAGTACCAGTATTTCTACGATCATCACGTCGCGCAGTCCCCCGACTTCCACCAGACCTTCCTCGAGCTCGAAACTGCTACGCACCGCCGCATCAACTACGGAACAATTGGCTGCGCGATTCTGTGGGCGCCCTTTTACGCAGTGGCGGACATCGTCACTCGCACCAGGCACGCGGCCGGCAGCCCGGTGGAAGCGAACGGGTTTTCGCAGCCGTACGTGTCGGCCGTCGCGTATGGGTCCGCGTTCTACGGCTTTGCCACGATCCTGCTCGCGATTGCGGCGGTGCGCCGCATGAACATGCCGCATGCCTTCAGCTCCGGGCTCGCGGTCTGGTGGGGAACGCCGCTTGTCTTTTATATGTACGTCGCGCCGCCCTTTTCGCATGCGTGTTCCGCCTTTGCGGTGGCGTTGTTCGTCACGGTCTGGCTGCACGTGCGTCGCAGCTGGAGCGTCGGTGGCGTCGTCGCGCTCGGGTTCGCCGGCGCGCTGATGGCCATGGTCCGCGAGCAGGACCTCTTCTTTACGCTCGGGCCCGCTCTCGATTACGCCCTCGCGCTGGGCAAGGGACAAGCGCCTGCGGCCCGCGCGAGGCGCGACCAGCCTCCGCCAAGGCTACGGCGGTCCGCCGAAGCTTCAGCGAAGGCGGAAGTCGCCGAGCGCGAGCGAGCGGGGGTGGGGTCCCCGCGAGCAGTAAGAGAAGCAGACACGAGACCCTTATCTCGTGTCCTTGTCGGATGCGCAGCGTTTGCGCTGGGCTATCTGCCGCAACTCCTCGCGTACCAGGCGCTCAATGGATTTCCGCGCCCATCGCCGCTCGTCACACGAAAAATGTTCTGGCATTCGCCGCATGCGCTCCAGGTGCTTGCCGATCCCGAGCACGGATTCTTTTTCTGGACGCCGCTTGCGGTTCTCGCGATTGCGGGACTGGTCCTCATGGTCGTGGCCTCCGACGCCCGTCGGGGCGGCAGGCCGACAGACGCCGGCGACATCCGGCAAGTTGGCCTGTGCATGCTCCTGATGGTCGCGCTGCAGGTGTACATCAGCGGCGCCGTTGAATCGTGGACCGTGGCCGGCGCGTTCGGCCAGCGGCGCTTCGTGGCGGTGACGGTTTTCCTCGTCGTCGGGCTGGCGGCGTTGCGCGAGTATGTGACGTCGCGTGTGGCGACGATCGCGACGACTGCCGCCGTCGTGTTCTGCGTCTGGTGGAATCTGGCGCTGACCGCAGAATTCGGCACATCGATGATGGACCGGCAGAAACTCGAGCTGAGAAGAAATGCCTATGATGCCTTCGTGACGCTGCCGCGAATGGCGCCGGACCTGCTCTATCGGTACTTCACGAATCGCTCATCCTTCTACAAGCCAGCGGACACACCGCGTTGAGGCGAGCCGGTCGATTACGTGCGCATCACTTATTTTGCTGACGTGCGATTTCCGCTGGAACGAGCCAACGGCATCCAGACCATGGAGACCTGCTATGCCCTCGTCAAACGGGGGCACTCCGTGGACTTGATCGTGAGGCCCGACACGCACTCGCCGGCGCGCGATCCCTTTACGTACTACGGCCTCGCACCGGACTCCAGGCTGCTGGTCGAACGAGCGCCCGTTGCCGGACCCGCCGCCGCGCGGCGTCTGGGCTACCTGGCGTTCGCGATCGGGCGTTCCGCCGGGAAGGCGCGCGCGGACGTCCTGCTCACGCGCGATCTTGGGGTTGCATCGGCGATCCTGCAACTGCCGGCAACGCTGCGCGCGCCGGTGGTGTACGAATCGCATGGCTATGCCCCCGACGTCGCCGCCGCGCTCCCGGATCTGGTGGCGACGGCCACTCGGCCCTCCGCGAGAAAATTGAATCGGCTCGCAGAGCGCGAGGCTCGTGTGTGGCAGCGGGCTGACGGGTATGTCACGATAACGGCAGCGCTCCGTGCCGAACTGGAAGGCCGGTTCGGAACGCGGCCGCTGATTGCGGTCGTTCCTGACGGCGTCAGGCCGGGACCACGGCCCGTGGAACCCACTCCTCGCGAACACCCCGGCATCGTCGCGTACGCCGGCCACCTGTATGCGTGGAAAGGTGTGGACGTGCTGCTCGAGGCTTTGGCGCGGATACCCGCTGCACGGGGGTTGATTGTCGGAGGGCACCCGCAGGAGCCTGACCTGGCGCGAACGAAATCTGTCGCCGATCGCCTCGGCATCGCAGGACGGGTCACGTTCACCGGCCTCGTCGAGCCGGGGCGGGTCGCTGAGCTGCTGACCCAGGCGAGTGTGCTGGTACTGCCCAATACCGCATCCGCCATTTCCACACGGTATACGTCACCCTTGAAGCTTTTCGAATACATGGCGGCCGGACGTCCCATCGTTTCCAGCGATCTGCCATCCATCCGTGAGGTTCTGCGCGACGACGTGAACGCGTTGCTGGTGCCGCCGGGTGATGCGTCGGCGCTGGCCGGTGCGATCGAACGGCTGCTGAACGATCCGGCTCTGGCGTTGCGGCTCGCACGCGCCGCCCTGGAGGAAGTGCCGAAGTACTCGTGGCAACGGCGGGCTGAACAGCTGGAAGGCCTGTTCACCGAGGTGATCGCCGCGGCCTCATGATCTCCGATACCCTGCTGTCGCTCGTTCGCTGCCCCGACTGTCATGGCGTCCTCGCCGGCACGCCCGGGTCGCTGGTCTGCCAGGGTTGCGGACGGCCGTATGACAGCGCATCGCCGGACTATCTCGATCTTCGTCCGCGTGTCGAATATACCGAGCAGACGAAATACCTCGACGAAACGCTCCACACCGACGCGCGGCACGAAACGGTCTCACCGCCGCTGCTCGGGTCTCGCATCCGCAACGACATGCTGCGCGCGTTTCTGGCGCCCGAACCGCACGACCTCGTCGTCGATCTCGGCTGCGGCAGCGGCCGAACGCTGCTCTGGAACCGCGACTGGGGCTCGACCACGGTTGGCATCGACATCAGCCCCTTCTTCTCGTTCGACGCGCGACGCGGCGTGGATCTGCTGATCGGCGATCTCCGCAAGCTGCCCTTCGGTGACGGCACCTTCACAAAGGCATTCTCACTGGACGTACTCGAACACCTCTCTCCATTGGCGCTTCGCAACATGCTCGCGGAAGCGTCACGCGTGCTTGCCCCCGGAGGAGAATTGTTCGTGTACACGCACGTGCGGAAGAACGCACGTATCGCAGCGGGACTGCGATGGATCAACAAGCTGGGGCGCCGGCTCGAACGGTGGGGGCTCATCGACGCGCGACATGAACGGCTCAGGAAATCGGATCATCTGAACCCGCTGCGCGACATTCCAGAGCTGGAGCAGGTCGTCCTCGCGGCGGGATTCGGGATCCGGCGAATCCGCTACTACACCCCGATTGTCGGCGGCTTCGTCGAAAACATCCTGATGCGCATGGCCGAGCGTGCGATGGCCAGACGTGCCGCCGATCGGCTTCGGCCGTCACTTGGCGCGGAAGACGCCGATGCGCAGGCCATCCGTGAAGCACGGACCGCCGCAAAGGCGCGCATTGCCAGGAGCCGGACGACGTACGCTACGCTGCGAGTGTTGTCGTTTCTCGATGAAGCTCGACCTTCTGCTGTTTGGACGGATTCGCTCGGGTCCCTTCTTCGCGTTGCTGGTCAAGAAGTGACGGTCTTCTCCGCACGTGATCACGGCAGGCCATGAAAATCCTCTACGCCGCGTCGGACCAGGGCGTGCCCGGAACGACGGGCGGATCGATCCACGTCGTGTCGGTGGCCGAGGGACTGGCGCGCCTGGGGCACGAGGTCCACGTCATGGTGACGCCCTCGGGAGCGTTTCCGGACAGCCCGGTTCACTGGATTGCGTTGCCGCCGCCCGCCGGCCGGAAAGAACTGCGCTGGGCCAACACGGGCGTGGTCCGGCGGCTCGCCCGGCAGCTCGAGCCGGACGTCGTGATCGAGCGCTACTACAATTTTGGAGGGGAAGGCATCGCCGCCGCCGCCGACGTCGGGGCACTGGCCGTGCTCGAAGTCAATGCGCCGGTTGTCGATTACCCCGGATCGGGCAAACGGCTTCTCGACCGGGCGCTGATTGTCGAGCCGATGCGCAGGTGGCGCGAACGTATCTGCGCGAAAGCCGATGTGATCGTCACCCCAAGCCGCTGCGATCCTCCCGCCACACACACCGGCTTCGAAGATCCTCGAGCTCGAATGGGGGGCCGACACCGATCGCTTCCGCCCGGATGCCGCGGAGCCGTCCCGTTCGACCGGCCGGCTGATACCGTAGCGGTCTTCTGCCGGCGCGTTTCGCAACTGGCACGGCACGATCCACATCGTCACCGCGCTGCGTGAGTTGCGCGCGCGGGGACGCACCGACATCGGGGCCGTCTTCATCGGCGATGGCCCCGAGCTGCGCGCGGGTTCGTGACGCCGCCCGCGGCCTCGACGGCGTGATCTTCACCGGAGCGCTGCCGCACGATCGGATTCCAGCCTGTCTGTCGGCGTGCGATTTCGGCGTGGCGCCGTTCGATCCGGAGACGCACCCGGCGCTCTCGTTGGGCTTCTACTGGTCACCGCTGAAGATCTTCGAGTACATGGCGGCTGGCCTTCCCGTCGTCGCGCCGGCCATCGATCGCATTCCCGCTCTTGTTGGTCATAACAGCGAAGGGCTTCTGTACGATACGGCCATCCGCACTGGCCTTCCGCATGCCTTCGAGGCGCTGACGAATGCCCACGCTGCGCAACCGCCTGGGCCGAGCCGCGCGCGTGCGCGCGGTGCGCGATTACAGCTGGGCGCCCATTGCCGGGCACTGGAGCAGGCGATGGCGGGCGCGTTGAACGTCTCGCGCCGTACGCCGCGCGGGCCGATCCGATGCACGTTGAATGAAGATCCTGCTGGCAACCGACGCGTTCCCGCCGGTCTGCGGCGGCAGCGGCTGGAGCACGTACGAGCTTGCCCGCGGGCTGCGAGCGTTGGGCCACGACGTGACCATCGTGCAGCCTCGTCCGCGAACGCCGCGCGGCGTTCGCGACACCAGCTTCGACGGCTTGCAGATTCTGGAGTTCGGCACGCCTGCGCCACCGCTGCCCTACGTCCGCAACTACTTCAAGAACGAAAGGCTCTACGCCGATCTCGCTGATTTTCTCCACCGTCTGATCACGAGCGAGCGCATCGACATCATCCATGGGCAGCACGTGATGACGTCGGTTCCGGCAGTGCGCGCGGCGCGCCGGTCGTCGATTCCCGCGGTGTGCACCGTTCGCGATTACTGGCCGGTCTGTTATTGGTCGGATCTGATCCACACATCGGACGGTCTGGCACTGTGCCCCGGGTGCTCGGCCGGCATGATGACGCGCTGCGTCAGGCCGCACGCGCGGCGTGGGGTGGCCGCTGGCGCTGCCGATGATTCCCTACATGCGGGCAAACCTCCGCCGAAAGCAGCGTGGGATCGGCCGACGCGGACGCGATCGTCGCGGTGAGTTCCACCATCGCGGCGGATCTCCGCGCTCGGTCTCCGGAGCTCGCGGCCGCGCGCATGGAGATCATTCCCAACGCGGTCGACACGGCCGCGCTACGGGAGACCGCCTCGGCGAGTGCGCCACCCACTGCTGGTCCGTATGCGCTCTACCTCGGTAAGCTCGCGCCGAACAAGGGAACCCGCCATCTGGTGCGCGTCATCGAACGAGCGGCGCTCGACTGGCCGGTCATCATCGCCGGCGATGGACCAGAGCGCGAGTCGATCGCCAGAGAGGCGTCGCAGTCGGGACGTGCGATTCGACTGGTCGGCTGGGTCGACCAGCGCGCGGCCGCGGCATGGATGGCGCATGCCTCGCTGTTGATCTTTCCGTCGCGAGGGCCGGAATCCTTGAGCCGCGTCCTCATCGAAGCCAGCGCGCTCGGGGATCCCAATCGCCGCGATGAACACCGGCGGCACGCCCGACGTGATCGTCGACGAACGCACCGGACTTCTATCGCAGACATTCGATGAGCTTGCCGACGACATCCGGCGACTCCGCGGACGACGCGGACCTTCGCGCCCGACTTGGCGCCGCGGCGCGGGTGCACGCTCACGACAGATTCGATACGTCGATTGTGATCCCTCGGATCGAGCAGCTGTACCGCGACCTGTTGGAGAAGCGCGCGTGACGCGGTCGCGCCATGTCGCGGTCGTCGCACGGTCGGTATTTCCGCTGCATGGACTCGGTGGACTCGAGCGCAGCGTCTACGATCTCGTCCGCTACCTGGCCCGCGCGGGCGTCCGAGTGACGCTCATTACTCGCACGCCGGCGCGCGGCAGCCCGACATTGGATGAGCCCGGTGTCGTCACCCGGTTGGTGCCGTACCGCACCTTCCCATTCGCAGGCCGTCGAGGAACGACCATCCTCGATCGCAGCACCGCGTATCCGCTCTTCGGCGAACGCGCCGGGCGCCTGGCGTGGACGCTCGTCCGCGACGGCGGCGTCGATATCGTTCATGGCTTCGGCGCGAGCGTGCTGGGCTACGCGCGGCGTCGCCGCGTGGCCACGGCTCCCCTGGTCCTGAATCCTCAGGGACTCGAGGAGTTCGGCGCCACGGATCCATCGCGGGCTCGCTTGAAGCGAGCGGCATATCTTCCGCTGCGACGCGCCGTGCTGGCGTGCGCACGTGCGGCTGACCGGGTGATTGCGACGGATCGAACGCTGGAGCCAGCCGTCATCAGCCACCTCAAGGTGGACCGGGCCCGAGTCTGCATGATCCCCAACGCACTCGATTTGTCGTCGCTCGACCGCCTCGCTTCAACAGGAGACGGTGAACGCGTCAGGCGGCAGGCGGGAATCACCTCCAAGGCTGCGGTGCTGCTCAGCGTCGGCCGTCTCGAACACAACAAGGGATTTCACGTTCTTGCCGCTGCGCTCGGTGCGCTCGAGCACGCAGGCCGGATCGGGGACGGCGCCTGGACGTGGGTGGTGCTGGGTGACGGTCCATATCGCCGCTCGCTCGAATCGGCGATTCGGCCGCGCGGGCATTACCGAACACAGCCATCTCGCTGGCCGGGTGTCCGAGAGAGACCTGCACGCGTGGTACGAGACGGCCGATCTCTTCGTCCATCCCTCGCTGTACGAAGGAAGCTCCCTCGTCACCCTCGAAGCGATGGCACATCGTCTGCCCGTCGTGGCGACAACGGCCGGCGGCCTGCCTGACAAGGTCCGGGCTGGAGTCAACGGCTGGCTCGTTCCTCCCGGCGACGCCTCGGCGCTCGCGGCAGCTCTCAGCGGCGCGCTCGGACAGCCCGATCGGTTCCAGGACATGGGCCTGGCGGCCCGGCTCATCGTCGAGCAGGAGTTCTCGTGGACAGCGGCGGGCGCGGCAGTTCTGCAGCTCTACGACGAGTTGCTCCGATGACGGTGTAGTACAGTTAAGTCCATACGAGGAACACGAGCTTTGGTCGAGCGCGAGTGGCGTGAAGCCAGCGATCTGCGTACGTCGCGGATCGCGCTGGCCGTGGTGGTGATCGCGGCGGCGGTGCTTCGCTTCTGGGCGATTGGGCGCGGCATTCCGTACGCGGTCCAGGTAGACGAGCCGGAAATCGTCGAGCGGGCGTTGAATATGATGCGCTCGGGCTCGCTCCATCCCCATTTCTTCGACTACCCGGGTCTATCTCTGTACGTTCAGCTGGTGGTGTCCATCCTGCGGTTCATCGCGGGCGCGATCGGCGGCGAATGGTACACGCTCGGGCAGGCAACCAGCGCGTCGTTCTATCTCTGGGGCCGCGCGGTCACGGCCATGTTCGGGGTCGCCACTGTCCTGGTCGTGTATCAGATCGGCATGCGATGGGGCGCGCGACACGCGCTCCTGGCAGCGGGGTTGATGGCGGTCCTGCCGCTGCACGTGCGCTACTCGCACTTCGTCCTCACCGATACCCCACTCACGTTCTTCGTGGCGCTGACGTTTCTGCTGTCGCTCGCGGCGCATGAGCGAGGCACGCTTCGAAGCTTCGCGATTCGCGGGCGCCTCAGCCGGCCTCTCCGCGGCGACGAAGTACAACGGCGGCATTGCCTTGATCATGCCGGTGATCGCGTGCTGGATGACCGTTCCGCTAGCGCCCGGCCGCGTGAAGACGGTCTTTGCGACCATCGGGGCGAGCGGCGTCGCGTTCCTGCTGATGGCGCCCTACACGATCCTGGATCTGCCCGCGTTTCTCGACAGCTTCGCTCGCCTCGCGCATCAGTACCGCGCGGCCACGATGGGCGAGTCGTTGTGGGTGCTGTATTTCAAGTACCTCGTCCGCCATGCCTTTGGCTGGCCGGCCGTGCTGCTGGCGTTCGGCGGTATGGGCCTTGGGTTCGTCCGGCTCGTTCGCGGTCCCGGACGCGTCCGCTGGATGCTGGCGGTGATCTTCCCGGTCGTCTACTACACGATGCTGACGACGCAGAAGATTGTGTTCGCGAGATATCTGCTGCCGTTGACGCCGTCGGTCTGTCTGCTCGCGGCCATCGGGGTCGTCTCCGGCGTCAGCCTGCTGCGGCGCTACGAGATTCCGCGTGCGCCCCGTACGGCACTCATCGCGGGGCTGACGATCGCGGCATTGCTGCCTCCGGCCCTGATCGCGGTACGCGGCGATCGGGAAATGGCCCGTGACACCACAGTCGACCAGGCCTACTCGTGGATTGTTCAGAACATTCCAGCTGGCTCCTCGATCGTGCTCGAGCGTCGCTCCCTGCTCCTCCCGAGCCAGTATCGAGCCAGTTACGTTGTGCAGCTCCGCAGCAAGACCTATGAACAGCTGCGCGTCGAAGGGACGGAGTATCTCGTTGCGAACTCTGATGCCTATGGCGGGCCGCTCACCGCGCCGCAGAAGTATCCGGTCGACTACAACGAGTACATGCGAATCTTCACGCAAAGCCGGGAACTGCTCAAGGTCGCGCCGACGTCGACTATGCCAGGGCCGGAACTGCGCATCTTCAAAGTAGTTCCCTGACGACGAACGAGCGTCCGGATCCATCCGGATCTGACCGGCGCCGCATCCATGTCTGACTGGCTGCAGCTCTTTGCGATCGCCCGGTTCGGCCGCCCGCTGGTGCTGTTCGGCGCACTATGGGGCGGCTGTGGATTGCGGTGAAAGCCCTCCGTCCCGGGTCGCCGGCACGGACCCTCCTGTCGGCGCCGGGCCGCGTATTTGTCGTCGCACTTCCATCCCTTGGTCTGACGGCGTTCATCTCGATCGCGGTCTGGTACGCGACAGACAGGCGCTACTACGATTTCGCCGAGCCGACGATGCCGGCGGTCGCATGGATGTTCGAGGTCGGCAAGCCGCTGTATCCGCCGCCGGACGCGCCCGATCGCTACGCCCACATCTACGGTCCCATGGCGTTCATTCCTCACGCCCTCGCGATGCGCGTGCTGGGTGGGGATCTCAGGGTGACAAAGTCCGTGGGCGCCTCGGCCGGGCTCCTTGGCCTGCTCTGCCTGTTTCTGGCTCTCCGGTGCAGCATCGGCACGCGTGGTGCGGTCGTGTGGGCAGGATATTGCGCGCTGCTGCTGCTCGTCTTCCGGAACGCCGCGTTCTGGACCCGGCCCGATTCGCTGGAGCTCTTCTGCGTCTCGATCGGTCTGTGGGCGATCGTCCGTCGATCCGCATTCGCAGGCTGGCTGATCCTCGGCGTGAGCGCCGGCGTGCTCTGGAATCTCAAGTTCAGCGGTCCCTTGTACAGCCTTCCGCTGTTCGTGCTGTACGTTGAACGCCACGACGCTCGGCGCCTCATGCTCGCCGTAGCGACCAGCGCCATTGTCGTCGTGCTGCCGTTTGTCGCCTTCGCCAACATTTCCGTGCACGACTATCTCACCTGGATTCGACTCTCGGGCAGCAACGGGATCGTCTGGTCGACGCTGCGTCAAAACGTCGAATGGATTCTCTACGTGCTCGTTCCTCTGGCGCTGTCGCGTCGCGCGCTCCCGCACCAGCACGTGCCGCCAGTCTCGACCCGTGTTACTGGCTCACTGTATCTCGCTCTCGGTGGTGTCGCGCTGCTCGCGTCGAAACCGGGTGCCGGTCCCTATCATCTGCTTCCCTTTCTTCCGATCACGTTCTACCTGGCGGGGATCCAGTCCGATCGGCTGACTGCCGATGGCGATCGCCGCCTTCGTCTGCCGATCCTCGCATTCACCGCGGTCGCCGTTCTCATCGCGCTCGCGCAGCAGACCTCATTCATTTCGACGGTGCGGGAGATCAATGCGATCGATGCCATCGCAGACGTCATGCAGTTCTCGAGCGAACATCCGGACGCCGCCATCGAGATCGGATACTCGTCCGACGAGCGGATGACGTTCGTCAGGCCACTCCTTGTCTTCCGCTCAGGGGTGTACCTCCTGGATCAACCAGCGATACAAGAGCATCAACTTGCGGGCGTTGGCATTCCGGCCACGACCCTCGCCGCGCTGCGGTCGTGCGCGGTGACCTTCTGGCTCATCCCGAAGGGCGGAGTCCCGTTCAGCGCGATCAACCGATACCCGACGATGCACGGGCGGCCCCTGTTCGACGACAGCTTTCGTCGTGCCTTCTTTGAATCGTATCGGCCGGCAGGGACAACGAATTACTTCGATGTGTGGACGTGCGCAGGCAGGCGAAAGGGAAAAGGGAGAAGGGAAAAGGGAAAAGGGGAAAGGGTAGTCATCGAGGGAGGACCGTTACGTTGGCGCGACGCCGCAGCCCAGCGATCCAGTCGCGAATCGTCGCGCCTCGCCGCTCGGCCATCAGCGTCGTCCTGATGGGCTCCCGCACCTCGTCGAGCGGTGCGGCGACGCCGTTTCTGGTGAATGCGGTCTGATGATCGCGGTAATACTGCGTGATTTCGTCGTCGGAGGGCTGCATCGAGCCCGAAGCGCTGCTGCAGATACGCGTCGATGCGCAGGTCGTCGCGGACGTGGCGCCGCAACTGGTCGACGGTGGTGCCGCACTCCAGTAGCACCCTGTCGAAGTTCGCGCCCGTCGCGTGTACGGATGGCTGCAAGATGCTGGTCGACCTCCGCTTCCGACGGATCCGGGGGCGCGTAACGATCGACCTCCTCGAGGACGAGCCTGCGATCAATCAGCGCCTCGAGGGTCGAGGCGATCGGGTCGGCCGCCGGCCCCGGCGGCACGAGCGCGAGCCGAGCCGCCATCGCACGTCCGATTGCATGATGATCGCGCCATCAACGACGGCAAGGATGCGATCGATGATTTCCGCACGCGCCGAGACCGGCGCCGCCACCAGCGTGGCCAACGAACAGCACATGCAGCTAGAACCGCGTCATCTTGTTGCCGTGTCACCTTCTTTTCTATTGCTCGTGGGGCCCCACCCCCACTCGCTCTCGCTCGGCGGCTTCGCGCCTCGCTCGGGCCGCAGGCGCTTCTTTCAGAACGCCTGGCCGATGCTGAAGTGGAAGGCGCGCCGAGGCTCGAGCGTGCCGCCGATCTCGCGGCGATCGAGCTTGAAGCCGACGTCGAAGCGGATGGGACCGATCGGCGATCGATAGCGCAGCCCGAACCCACGCTTCCGCGCAGCTCCCCGAGGTCCATCTCCCTCACCCGATAGAACACGTTCCCGCCATCCATGAATACTGCAGCGCCGATGTCCCCCCAGACAGGCAGGCGCAGCTCGCCGTTCATCAGCAGCAGCGCGTTGCCACCGCGCGGAAATCCCGACAGGCTGATCGTGTTTGGCGCGCCGACGGTGTCGAGCGCAAAGCCGCGGATCGTCGTGTCGCCGCCGGCGAAGAAGCGTTCGCTGGCCGGAAGGTCTTCGACCGTGATCGTGACCGGTTGCCCTTCGATGTCGGTTGCGACGACGTCGCGCGGAAAGCCGTCGGCCAGGCCGAGCGCAATGCGCGAAGCGAAGACGACTCGCCGGCTTGACGGCAGGCGCCGGAACCACAAGGCCTGGGCGTAGGACTTCAGGAAGCCGACCTGGCCGCCGAGCGCGCGAGCGGCAACGGTACCTTCGGCGCTGACGAAACGTTCCCCGCTCGGGATCCAGCACATCGTCGCGCGTATCTCGCGAAATGCCTCCGGAGAATCCCGAGAGACGCACTTGCGGGAAGAGGCGATCGATGCGGGCTTGGTCTTCGAGACTGAGCCTCTCGTCGAACGTCCGCGTCGTCCCGAACGAGTACCGGCCGTATGCCCGCACGCCCGGGCGGAGTCGGCGGGCGACCTCCGCGTTGACGCCTTTGCGCGCGAAATTGAACGACGATCGGCGCCCCTGCTCGACGGCCGCGGTAAACGAGAGGTCGGCGTTGACGCCAATCGCGCGCGGCTCACTGTAGGTTCCGACCACGCGATATTCGGTGAACCCGAATGGGTTATTGTCGGTCGAGCCCGGCTCGGAATCGCTCGGACGGAGGCTGAGGCGCGTGTAGAGATCGGTCGATCGGTTCTTGCCGCCAAGGTTGCGCCGGCCGACGTCGAAGAACCCGCGCGGCGCGAACTCGAGGCGTTCCTGCGCCTGTCCTTCGGTGCTTTCGGTGAGCACCTTCGTCGCTTCGACTCCGCCGCCGTAACTGAAGGTTGTCGCCGCCGCTTCCTCGACGGTGACGAGCACATCGGTGGCGACGCTGCCATGCGACAACTCTTCGACGCGGATACGCCGGAACAATCCGAGTGCGCCCAGCCGGCGCTGGCTCTCGATCAGATCTTCCAGGCCGAGCGGCTTGCCCTCCTGCAGCAGCAGCTCTCGCTTGATGACACGCTCGTCGGTCCGGGTGTTGCCGACGATCAGGATGTGATCGACGATCGTCTGCTGCCCTTCCGTGATCCGGAAATGCAGGTCCGCCCGTGTGCTGTCGGGCGTCGGCGTCGGGAATGACGACGACGTTCGCAGAAGCGAACCCGCGGTTGCGGTACTCGAGCAACACCGCCTCGCGGTCGGCAACGACTCGCGGCTCGTAGTACGGCGCATCGCGGGTCGACGTGACGACGCTGCGCAGCTGGTCGGCTGGGATCTGCGTCGTTGCCCTCGAACGTCACGTCGCCAATCAGGGTCAGCGGGCCCTCGACAATCGTGATGACCGGCTGCACGCGCGCGAGCGCTGGCGACGGGTTGCGCACGTCGGCCTCGTCGACCGCCGCAGAGACCTTCGCCTGCGCGTAGCCGAGCCGCTGGTACTGCCCGGCGATCGCGCTGACGGCCGCAGAGAGATTCGACTCGACGAACAGCTCGTTTGCCTGCAGTTTGGCCAGGGCCGGACGGAACTGTTCCGTCAGCGACGGCGCGGTTGCCGCGAATCTCCACGCCGCGGTCGACCACTCGGTACTGAGGTCCACGATGGACCGTGAACACGATTGCGAGCGTCCCTTCGCCTTCCTGTCGCGCGGCTGAGGCGTCGGCTTTCCAATGCCCCTGCTGATTCAGGAACGTGCGGATGCGCTGGATCGCATCTTCGATCAGATCCTCGTCGACCGATGCTTCATGGGCGATCGGCACGAGTTCGGTCCGTTTTTCTTTCGGCAGCGGGTCTCCTTCGAACGCAATCGTCACGACCGGGCCGACCTGCAGCGAGACGTCGAGATCGACCGTGGACAAGTCTGCCGACGGGTGCGCCCTGTACGATCCCGACGGCGAGATAATGTGACTTCCGTCGCAGCCTCTGCACGTACTTCGTGAGCTGCATCGGTGATGTCCGCCGGGCTATAGCCCTGGCGCGGGGACAGCATGTATCTGCCTGAGAAACGCCTCGCGGCCTTCGGCGGCATCTCCCTCGATCTCGACGGTCCCGATCACCGCTGCGCGGCCGGGCTTGACGTCGAACTCCAGCAGCGTGCGGTCGGGATCGTGTCGTTCCGTTGCGGTAGCGGTACGACGGTGGCGGCGAGGAACCCGCGATCGTGGTAGAGCTGCTCGAGGAATCTGCGCGATCTCCTGCGCGCGTCCTGGAGCGGCGGAGACGTGCCGAAGCGGTTGACCACCGCGCATCTCGCAGCGTGTCTCGGGGCACGACGAGCGACGGGCGTGCCGCGAAGATCGACGCGCTGCACGTTGTGGAGCGGCACCAGGTTATAGCGAAGCGCGACGCCGCCTCCTGGTGCGGAGGAGGCGTCGACCTGCACGTCCTGAAAGCGGCCGAGCCCGAAAATGTGCGTGATCGACTGCCGGACCTCGGCCATCGACAATGGAGCGCCGACATGCGTTTCGACGAGCCCGGCAATGAGGGGATCCGCGAGCGCGCGGCCTTCCACGAAGATGCCGACATCGACCACTGGCTGTCCGACGAACGTGGCTGCGGGCGCTTGCGCGAGGACGGACGCGGCTGCGGCCGCCACAATCGCGAGCGCGGCGGCGAGGGTCGAGCCCCAGGTTCTCATCACCGGCGATGCTGCACGCGGAAATCGATGGAGAAGGTGCGGTCGCCGTTCTGCGTGAGCACCCAGCCCGAGCCGATCGTTCTGATCGTACTCGAGCACGAGGATCTGCGTCGCGCTCGGGGTGGTGCCAAGCGGGCGCGCGAAGGTGACGTACGCGCGGTTGGACAGGCGCTTGCCCAGGATCACGCGCGCGGACGGGGTCAGCGGGTCGGTCTCGGACCCGCCGATCGACGGCGTGATCTGCAAGTCGACGCCGAGCGTCTGCTCGACGGCGCGGTTGACCGGCGCCGACAGGCTGCCGGTCAGCAAGCCGCGCGGTCGCGGCCTTCAGCAGGTCCTCCTCGGACCGCGACGCGGCGGTCGGGTTCAACGTGCGCAGCTCGGCGTTCTGAAGATCTGGCCGATGTCTGACCGAGCAGCAGCAGCAGAATGCCCACCGACGAGAGCGGCGGATCGGAGTTGAGGTTCATCGACATCTCTCGACGCCGTGCCGGTGAACCCGAGCGTGACGCGGTACGCCAGGCTCTGTCCGGCGACGCGCACGCGTGTCTCGGCTTCGATGTCGAAGTACGGCTCGATGCGGGCCGGGTTGGCGAAGCCGATGGTGCCCGCGCGTCACGAGGTAGCGGTTGCCCTCGAAGATCACGTCGCCGCGATCGATCTGCGCGCTGCCGAAGAGCAGCGGCCGGTCGTAGGTGCCCTGCAGCTGCAGGTCGGCGCTCGCGACCATGCGCGCGAGGTTGTTCTCGACCCGCAGCGACGAGGGCGCGTCGATCTGGATGTCGAAACGGACGGGCAGCGTCGTCGCCGCCGCGGCCGCCCTGCGAGGGGCGCGCCGCCGGACGTCAGGTTGAAGAGATCGGCGTTCGGCTCGAAGCGCTTCGAGTAGAGGGCGTCGTGCACCGTGACGGTCCCTCGCAGCAGCGGCGACGACGGCTGCCGACCAGCGACAGGTCGGCGTCGATAGTCGACACGAAGCCCTCCGGATAGCGGATTCGCATCTGCTCGCCGGTCGCGGTCAGATTCAGGTCGCCGGGCGCGAACCCGTTGAGCGCGACGCGCCCGCCGAAGCGTGACGTCGCCGCCAGCGAGCCGCGCGCGCACGTCGTCCAGGCGGACGCCGCCGGCGTCGAAAGAGATCCGGCCGTTGATCGACTCGAGCGAGTGCGGAAGCGAGAGCTGGCGGACGCGGCCGTTGGCGATCGTCGCGCTGCCGGAGAACACCGGCTTGTCGAGCGGGCCGTTGACCGTCGCCTTCAGCGTCGCGGCGCCCGAGCTGCGAATGTCGCGGTAGAACCCCTGCAGGATGCCGAGGTTGGCATCGCCCGACGCGGAGACCGAGATGGTTGGACTCGTGGAGGTTGACGTTGCCGTCGAGCTCGAGCGCGGTGCCTTCGCCGGCCAGCCGCAGCTGCGCGACGTCGAGCACGTGCTGATCGAGCGAGAGCTCGATCGGCCGGTAGCTCTGGTTGCCGGATCGAAATTGCTGACGCGGTAGTCGAACAGCTTCAGGTCGAGCTGCTCGACTCGCCCGTCGACGACGAGGTGATCGATGTCGGCCAGCTCGCCGACGACGCGGATCGTGCCGCCCGCGACGGCGTTCGTGAACGGCGACAGCCGCGGCTCGAAGAACCGCAGGTACGGGTCGAGCGACGTGTTGGAAAACCGCAGCGTCAGCTCCGCGTCCATCTGCGGCGGTCAGCGCGATGCGGCCGGAGCCGGACATCACCAGACGGGGCGAGGCGGCCTCGAGCTCGACGGTCAGCAGCTCGCCGCGCAGCGAGAGACGGCCGGTGAGCTGGCCGATGCCTTCGTCGCCGGCGAACAGATCGTCGACGCGCATGCTGACGTCGTAGCGGGGCTCGTCGAACGTGCCGGTGCCGCTGGCCGTGAACTGCAGCAGGCCGGACAGCGGCGCGCGGGGGAACGCCGCCGTCTTCAGCGACTCGACCGGAATTCTCGTGCCGTCGGCGTTGAAGGAGTAGGTGCCGTCCCAGCCGACCCACGCCGCGCCGGTCACGCCTCCGGTGCTCTTTGCGATCTCGAGCGCGTCCAGCCGGACGCCCGCGCCCTCGAAGCGCAGCGACGCGTTGGCCGTGTCGAAGGTCTCGCCGTAGGCGGTGCCGTCGATCGATGACCAGCCGGCCGAAGCCGAACGGGCGTCTCGTAGTTCCCGTACAGGTGGTACTCGCCGGACACGAGGCCCTCGACCGGATAGTCGTCGAGCTCGAACGCATGCCGCAGGTCGGCCAGCGGCCGCCGCGTGATGAGGACGCGGGCGTCGATCTCTTCGCCGTTGTCCTTGCGCGGATAGCCGAGCGAGAACGCTGCCGTCGGCGCGGATCTCGGAGTCGCCGGCGCGTGATCTGGCTCTCGCTGATGACCACGTAGCTGTTCTCGATCACGACCTTGGCGGTGCCGCGTCCCCACACCGTGTCCCACGCGCGCATGCGCTCGCCCGTGAACGTGCCCTCGATCGCGCGGCTTCGTGAAGCTCATGAGCATCACGCCGTCGAACTCGCCGGCGCCGCCGATCGGCACGGCGCCGGTCGGCGCGCCGAACGCCGTCATGATGCCGGCCAGCACACGATCGCTCTCCTGCCAGTCGAGGCTCGTGACGTGAAACGGGATGCGCGAGCTGTCGCCGTACGCGGTGCGCCCGTCGAACTCCACGTAGGTCTCTCGGCGTCGCCGCCCAGCTCGGACCCGAGCGTGATCCACTCCGGATCGAGCGTGTACGACACGTGGCCGGCGATCGGCAGGTAGCCGAGCGACGCATGCGGATTGAACGGGCCGGCCTCCTCCGGCAGCGCCGCCAACCGGGCGACCGCCTCCGAGTCGAGCGCCCGCGTCATCGGCGTCACGCCCTGTGGCGGCTCCGCGGCGAATTCTCCGGTCGCCGCGTTTCTCGCCCCACTTGCCGAGCTGCCAGTCGAGATGGTTCCGGCCCGGGCAGCTGTCCGCCCAGCCGGAGGCCCTGGGTCTCGAGGAAGTCGGTGAGCTGCGGCAGGTCGACGTCGCGATAGGCGACGTCCCACGATCGCGCGCGCCGGCACGTCCCGCACGTTGAGCGGCGCCAGCTGGTAGTCGAACCGCGCCGTGCCGCCATACAGCCCGCTCGTCGCGTTCGTGACTTCGAGCCGATCCGGCACCCACAGCACGGATCCGTGCAGGTTCGGGAAGCGCCAGGCATTCACGCCGGCCATCGGGCTGTCGAACGTGCCCTTCAGCTCGCGGCCGCCCCTGAACAGGTGAAACGTGCCCTGGAACTCTCCCTGGCCGGAGGCGGCTGAAAGGCGTGACCGTGGAAGAAGATGTTCTTCTGCGTCGGGAAATCGATCGTCGACGCGATCTGATAGGTCTGCTCGGGCCAGTGGCGCAAAGTCGATCGCGCCGGTGAGCTTCGATCGCGCGCCGTCGCTCGACGAGATCGATGCCGCTGAACTGCAGGTGCGATCCCTCGATCGTGAAGCGCGACTGCATGTTGGCGCTGAAACGGCTCGTACTTCTGAATCGTGATCGTCGTCGGTGAACGATGCGCGCGCCGCGATAGTCGCGATCCGCGATTCCACGCGTGACCGACACGCGCAACCCGCTCGCAGTCGATGCTCCACGGCGTGCCGTGATCCTCGTAGGTGAACGCTGCCGCGCGACGCGAGCACGCTCCGCACCGTCGTCGTGAACCGCTTCGGGCCCGTTCGCTTCGAGTCGCGCGTGAACTTGGGAAAGTTGTGGCGTCCGCGCGGAAATTCGGGGCTCGACGGCCAGGTCTCGACCACCATGTCCCAGTCGGTCATCTCGACCGACTCGACGATCAGCTCGCGGCTGAAGATCGTCCACCACGGCACCACGACGCTCGATCTTCTTGGCCTTCAGGAACGGGCGATCGGTCGGCGTCAGCCCCTCGATGACGAGATCCTCGACCACGAACACGCCGGGCGTGAGCTTCGCCGACAGCCGCGCCGATGTGCATCGGCCGTCGAATGAACTTCGAGCCTTCGACGCTCGGCGCGCTCGCGCAGCGACGGGCCCGAGATCGACGGTGAAGAGCGTGACGAACGCGCCGGCCACGATGGCGACGGCGAGCGCCAGCACGGCGAGCGACAGGCGGCGTCCAGCGCGAGCGGCCGGCGCGCGCCGGCGGTTCCGCAGGCGGCGGCTCGGCGGGCCGGCGGCATCGTCGATGGCTCGTCCGGTTCCTGGACTTCGTGCATGACTTTAGAATCAGCGCCCGTCAGTCCTACTCGATCACCGAATCACTCGATCACGACGAGCACGCGGCCCGCTTCGACCGACATCGCCGGCGTCAACCGCGACGTCCTTGACGCGGCCGGCCTTCGGCGACCGCAGCTCGTTCTCCATCTTCATCGCTTCGACGACCACGAGCGGCTGGCGGGCCGTCGACCTCGTCGCCCGGCGCGACGAGCACACGGACGACGCGGCCCGGCATCGGCGCGACGACGGCCTGCTCGCCGCGCGCGTGCGCCGCCGTCGCGCCGACGCCGGCCTCGGCGGCGGCGGCCGTCGATCGACGGCTGGCGGACCGTCGGCCGTCGAGCGCACCAGCATCTCGCCGGCGCGCCGCCGGGCGCGACCTGCACCTCGCGGCTCGACCGCCGTCGCCGTCGAGCAACAGCGAGAGCCCGAAGCTGCCGACGCGCGCCGCGTCGACGACGTGCGCGTCGACCGTCGACGATCACGCGATAGCGGCCGGCACCGCCCGCTCGATCGAGACCGTGCGGGCGCGGCCGTTGACCTCGATCTCGAACGTCATCCGCGCAGCGCCTCGCGCCGCGCGGCCCGCTTCCAGTGCGGTCGCGGCCGACCCGTCGGCCCGGCATCGGCAGCGTGGCACGGTTCGCGCGCAAGATACGCGTCGAGCGCGGCCGCGATCGCGCGAGCTCCTCGTCCGCTGCCGTCAACTCGCTGAACGACTCCCCGCTGCGCTCGGCGAGCAGCCGATCGAGGTAGGTCGTGTCGTACCGCCCGGCGACGTAGTCCGGCTGCCGCATCAGCCACAGGAAGAACGGGATGGTCGTGCGGATGCCGAGCACCTGGTATTCGCGCAGCGCGCGCGCCATCCGCTCGATCGCCTCGCGGCGCGAGCCGCCCCACGCCACGAGCTTCGCGATCATCGAGTCGTAGAACACCGGCACCGTGTATCCGACGCTCACGCCGCCGTCGTCGCGGACGCCGGGCCCGGACGCCGGGCGCAGCCCGCGGATCAGGCCCGGCGACGGCATGAAGCCCAGGTCGGGATCCTCGGCGTAGATGCGGCACTCGATCGCGTGGCCGCTGGCGGTGAGCGCGCGCTCCGGATCGAGGTCGAGCCGCTTCGCCGCGCGCGATGCGGATCTGCCACTGGACGAGGTCCGGGCTCGTGACCATCTCGGTCACCGGGATGCTCGACCTGCAGCCGCGTGTTCATCTCGAGGAAGTAGAAGGAGCCGTCCTCGTCGAGCAGGAACTCGATCGTGCCGGCGTTCGTGTAGCTGACCGGCGCGCGCGACCGCGGCCGCCGACGCGGCGATCCGCTGCCGCAGCGTCCGGCGTGACGGCGATCGACGGCGACTCCTCGACGACCTTCTGGTGGCGCCGCTGGATCGAGCACTCGCGTTCGACGAACGGCACGACGGTGCCGTGCTCGTCGCCGAGCAGCTGGATCTCGATGTGCCGCGGCCGCACGAGGCGCCGCTCGAGATAGATCGCCGTGTCGCCGAACGCCGAGCCGCGCCTCGGACCGCGCGGTCCGGATCGCGGATGCGAGCGCCGCGGATCGTCGACGGTCCGCATGCCCTTGCCGCCGCCGCCCGCGACCGCCTTGACGACGAGCGGGAAGCCGATGCCGTCGGCCATGCGCGCGATCTCGTCGTCGGTGACAGTGTCGTCGAGCGGCTGCTCGGTGCCGGGCACGACCGGCACGCCGGCGCGGATCGCGACCTCGCGCGCCGCCGTCTTGCTGCCCATCAGCGCGATCGCTTCGGGAGACGGCCCGATGAACGTCAGCCCCGCGTCGCGGCAGGCGCGCGGCGAACGCGGCGTTCTCGGCGAGGAAGCCGTAGCCCGGATGGACGGCGTCGGCGCCGGATCCGCGCGCGGCGTCGATGATCGCGTCGATGCGCAGGTAGCTCTGCGCCGCCTCGCTCGGGCCGATGTGGACGGCCTGATCGGCTTCGCGCACGTGCCGCGCCGCGCGATCGCAGTCGGAGTAGACCGCCACCGTCGGCAGGCCCATCTCGCGGCACGCCCGAATGATCCGGACGGCGATCTCGCCGCGGTTGGCAATGAGAATTTTCATGAAACGCGTCAGGCAGGAGCTGGCCGAACTGCTCGTAACGGCTCGGGTATCTGACGTAATTGTAACAGGTTCGTGTGGTGAAAAACGTCGCAGGACCTAGCGGAGGCGGGGGACGTCGTCCGACGAAGCTTAGTCAACAAATATGTCTCCGCTACCTCCGCTAACTCTGTGGTGAGGCCACCTCTGCTACCTCTCTCACCCTCCGCTTCCCGCGGATCACAGCGGAATATTGCCGTGCTTCTTCGGCGGGTTCTTGTCGCGCTTGGTCTCGAGGTCGAGAGCGCCGCGATGAGCTTCGCGCGCGTCTGCCGCGGCCGGATCACCTCGTCGACGAAACCGCGGGACGCCGCGATGTACGGGTTGGCGAACTTCTCCTTGAACTCCGCGACGCGGCGCGCGCGCGCGGACTCCTTATCGGTCGCGGCGTCGATCTCGCGCTTGTAGAGGATGTTGACCGCGCCCTCGGGCCCCATCACCGCAATCTCGGCCGTCGGCCAGGCGAAGTTGACGTCGGTCCGAATGTGCTTGCTCGACATCACGCAGTACGCGCCGCCGTACGCCTTGCGCGTGATCACGGTCACCTTCGGCACCGTCGCTTCGGCGAACGCGAAGAGCAGCTTCGCGCCGTGGCGGATGATCCCGCCGTACTCCTGGCGCGTGCCGGGCAGGAATCCGGGCACATCCTCGAACGTGACCAGCGGGATGTTGAACGCGTCGCAGAAGCGCACGAACCGCGCCCCCTTCACCGATGCGTCGATGTCGAGCGTGCCGGCCAGGTGCGCCGGCTGGTTCGCGACGATGCCGACCGGCCGCCCGCCGAGCCGCGCGAAGCCGACGATGATGTTCCGCGCGTAAGTGCCGGTGCACTTCCAGAAACGCGCCGTCGTCGACGACCGAGTGCACGAGGTCGTGCATGTCGTACGGCTGGTTCGGCGACTCGGGCACCAGCCGGTCGAGCGCCTCGTCCTCGCGATCGATGCGGATCGGCCGTCTCGCGGCGCGGCGGGTCGTCGACGTTGTTGCCGGGCAGGTATCCGAGCAGCTCGCGGATGAGCCGCAGGCACTCGCGATCGTCGGCAACCGCGAAGTGCGCGACGCCGCTGGTCGCGTTGTGCGTCATCGCGCCGCCGAGCTCCTCTTTCGTGACTTCCTCGTGCGTCACCGTCTTGATCACGTCCGGGCCCGGTCACGAACATGTAGCTCGTGCCCTCGACCATGATGTTGAAGTCGGTGATCGCCGGCGAATACACCGCGCCGCCGGCGCAGGGGCCCATGATCGCGGAGATCTGCGGAATGACGCCCGAGGCGAGCGTGTTGCGGAGGAAGATGTCGGCGTAGCCGCCGAGCGAGAGCACGCCTTCCTGGATGCGCGCGCCGCCCGAATCGTTCAGGCCGACGACCGGCGCGCCCATCTTGATCGCGAGATCCATGATCTTCACGATCTTCGCGGCGTTGGTTTCCGACAGCGAGCCGCCGAACACCGTGAAGTCCTGCGCGAACGCGTAGACCGGACGGCCGTCGACGCGTCCGACGCCGGCGACGACGCCGTCGCCGGGGACGATCTGCTCCTCCATCCCGAAGTCGCGGCAGCGGTGCGTGACGAGCTTGTCGACTTCCTCGAACGTGCCGGGATCGAACAGGAGTTCGATCCGCTCGCGCGCCGTCAGCTTGCCCGCCTCGTGCTGCTTGCGCAGCCGATCTTCGCCGCCCGCCGAGCTCCGCGCGGCGTTCCAGGTCTTCGAGATACTTGAGCGTGTCCACCTACACCTTCACCGCCTGCGCTTTCTCCCAGTCCTTCAGGAACCGCTCGAGACCGATGTCGGTCAGCGGATGCCTGAACAGCCCTCGATCACCGCCGCCGGGCACGTGCAGATGTCGGCGCCCATCCGCGCGGCTTCGACGATGTGAATCGGGTGGCGGACGGACGCGACCAGAATCTCGGTCGTGAACTGGTAGTTCTCGTAGATCTCGACGATCTCGCTGGATCAGATCCATCCCGGAGGTCGCGATGTCGTCGAGCCGGCCGACGAACGGGCTGACGAAGGTCGCGCCGACCTTGGCCGCGATCAGCGCCTGCGTCGCCGAGAAGACCAGCGTGACGTTGACCTTTTTGCCCTCCGACGACAGCGCCTTGCACGCCTTGACGCCCTCCCTCGTGAACGGCACCTTCACGACGATGTGCTCGTCGATCGCCGCGAGCTCGCGCCCTTGCCGGATCATCCCGTCGGCGTCGGTGGCGACGACCTCCGCGCTGGTCGGCCCTTTGACGATCTGGCAGATCTTCTTGAGGATGGCCTTGTAGTCGCCTCCTTCCTTCGCCAGCAGCGACGGGTTCGTCGTGATGCCGTCGATGATGCCGAGCGGCACCAGCGCTTCGATTTCCTTCAGGTTGCCTGAGTCGATGAAGAGTTTCATGAGCGTACCTTTCGTTCGTTACAGCTTGTCCTGGTCCTCGATCCGGAAGATCTGCACGTCTATCGCGCAGTCTCTTCGACGCGCGCCGACGGCGCGCTTCTGATTCGGGCGGCGTGGCCTTGTCGACGGCGACGATCGCGTAGACGTATCGCACGCCGGGCTTGACGGTCTTGTCTTCGTAGCTCGTCGCCGTGATCGGCGCGGGCGTCAGCGGCTGCAGTGTGTCACCGGGCGCTTCGCCGCGCAAGATCAGGTAGCCGGCGAGATCCGGTTCGGTGTTGGCGTCCCATCCAAGATTCATCGTCCCCGTTCCCGCAACCAACGACAAGCCCTTGGGCGCGGCCGGCGGGAACATGTCCCGCGGCGTCAGGCACACCGGCTTCCGACGGTTTGCTCTCGAGGCTGACGGCTCCCACCTTCTGGATGGCCCGCAGCGTGAAACATTCCTCGGTTCCAAACGTCACGCCGGCGCGGTCGTACTTGCCTTCCGCAACTGGCGCGGCGATTGATCGGGTCGGACCCGCCCGCCTTGTAAATATTGTAGGCAATCGGCGGGGTCGAAACCGTCGCTGCCGCCCAGGTGAGCACGATGGATGTCTCCGTCGCGGTGGCGGCCGGGGCGGGCGGCGTCAGCGGCGGATCCACGAGCGGCAGCTCGACACGCGTCGACGGCTGCCCCGGCCGGCCGCTCTTCGTCACGCCACGGACCATGTAGAGGCGTGCTGGGTACGCCGGCACGTCGGCGGCAGGCGGCGTCGGCGCCGGCGGCGAGCTGCGCCGGGAAGCATTCCGACCGGCAACCCGCCTGTTTCAGGCAGAGCGGCTGGAACCGGCTGCAGTGATGTCGGCGACTCCGGCGGCGCGGGACTGGCGGTAGGCGACGTGGCTGCTGCGGGGATCGCCGGGAGCCGGCGGCGGCTCCCGGACGGGGCGCCTGCTGTCGGCGCGGCGGCCCGCGCGCAGGGCTCACGGGCGGCGGCGTTTTCGGCAGCGAGTGTGGTGAACACCGGCTTCCAACACTGTTGCCGGTCAGCTCTCGGTGAAGGTCGTGCGCTCGCCGGGAGAAGGACGTGTGTCGCGCGGCGCATCCGCCGGCGGCGCCTCTCCTTCGACAGGCGGCGGCTTGATGGCGATCGTCGCGATCCGGTACTTCGGCATCAGCAAATCGCGGTTCGCCGAGGCCGGATCGCGCCGGCGGCGACCGTCGCAGCAAAGACTTCGACGCGGTCGATCGCGACGGGGCCTGGGCCGTTCTGCGTTCGTCGATGGAACATCGAACCGGACCTGCGCGTCGCGCCCGACGCGGCCGACACGGCGATATTGGCCGGCGCCACCGGGACGAGATGCAGCGGCGCGAGCGGCGGTCCTTTGCGGCCGCAGGCGACGCGACAACGCCGCCACCGCGATGAGCAGGCGAGTCGTCGCGGCAGCGAACATCAGAGGATGTAGCGCGACAGATCGTTGTTGCCCACGATGTCGGCGAGCATGCGATCGACATACGCCTCGTCTATGGTGATCGCCTTGTCGGTGAGGTCGGGGGCGTTGAACGAGATGTCGTCAAGCAGCTTCTCCATGACCGTGTGCAGCCGCCGCGCGCCGATGTTTTCGGTGCGCTCGTTCACGAGCGTCGCGAAGTCGGCGATGCGGCCGATCGCTCCTTCGGTGAACCGCACGTGAGGCCTTCGGTCGACGAGCAGCGCCGTGTATTGCTTGATGAGCGCGCTCTTGGGCTCGGTCAGGATGCGGACGAAGTCCTCGCGGCCCAGCGACTCGAGCTCGACGCGGATGGGAAACCGTCCCTGCAGCTCGGGAATCAGATCGGACGGCTTCGACACGTGGAACGCGCCGGCCGCGATGAACAGGATGTGATCGGTTCTGCACCATCCCGTACTTGGTGTTCACCGTCGTGCCCTCGACGATCGGCAGGATGTCGCGCTGCACGCCCTCGCGGCTGACGTCCGGCCCGTGGCCACCTTCGCGGCCGGCCACCTTGTCGATTTCGTCGATGAAGATGATCCCGGCCTCCTGCACGCGGTCGACCGCCGCGCGCGCGATGCTCTCCATGTCGATGAGCTTCTGTTCCTCTTCCTGCGCGAGCGCGTCGAGCGCCGCCGGGATGCGCAGGCGTCGTTTGCGCGTCTTGCCCTGGAACAGCCCGGGCAGCATGTCCTTGACGTTGATGTCGACTTCTTCGACCGAGGAGCCGCGCGATGATCTCGAAGGACGGGAAAGCTCTTCTCCCGGACGTCGATCTCCACCTGCTTGTGATCGAGCCGCGCCGTCTCGCAGCTGCTCGCGCAGCTTCTCGCGCGTGCGCTGCGCCTGCTCGCGGAGTGCCGCAGGCCTGATCGTCGTAGTCGGGCGCCGGCGGCAGCGGCGGCAGCAGCAGATCGAGGACGCGCTCTTCGGCCGCCTCGCGCGCCTTCTCCCGCACTTCGACGAGCCGCTCCTCCTTCACCATGTCGACCGCGAGCTCGACGAGATCGCGGACCATCGATTCGACGTCGCGGCCGACATAGCCGACCTCGGTGAACTTCGAGGCCTCGACCTTGATGAACGGCGACTGCGCGAGCCGCGCAAGCCGCCGCGCGATTTCCGTCTTGCCCACGCCGGTCGGGCCGATCATCAGGATGTTCTTCGGCGCGATCTCCTCGGCGATTTCGGGCGGCAGCTTCTGGCGCCGCGTCCGGTTCCGCAGCGCGATGGCCACGGCGCGCTTCGCCTGCGCCTGGCCGATCACGTACTTGTCGAGCTCGGCGACAATCTCGCGCGGGGTGAGCGACTCGCTCGTCGAAGCGGTGGTTTCCGGAAGATAGATGGGCATCGTGACTGTACTTACGTGACTGTCCGCGGCACGGCTACAGCTCTTCGATCGTAATCGTGGCGTTGGTGTAAATGCAGATCGCCGCGGCGATCTCCATCGCCTGCGCGGCGATCGTGCGCGCGTCGAGCGTCGTATGCCGCGCCAGCGCCTTGGCCGCGGCCAGCGCGTACGCGCCGCCCGATCCGATCGCGATGATCCCGTCGTCGGGCTCGATGAGATCGCCGTTGCCCGACAGGAGGAACGTCATGCGGGCGTCCATGACGATCAGCATGGCCTCGAGCCGGCGCAGCAGGCGATCGGTTCGCCAGTCCTTCGCGAGCTCGACCGCCGACCGTTCGAGATTGCCGCGGTATTGTTCGAGCTTGGCTTCGAAGCGGGAGAACAGCGCGAACGAATCGGCCGCCGAGCCCGGCAAAGCCGGCGAGGATGCTGGTCGTTGTACAGCTTCCGGATCTTCCGGGCGGATTGCTTGACGACCGTGTCGCCGAAGGTCACCTGGCCGTCGCTGGCCATGACCGTCTGGCCGCCGTGCCGAACGGCCAGCACCGTCGTCGCATGCACCATCCATCGAGTCTATCAAAGGGCTTTTGCACATGCCGCTTGTCCCCTGGTGTCTTGACCCGTTGTCCACGCCCCAGTGCCCCCGAAATGTGACAGAACTGTGGCGAACGAAGGGAGTAAGATAGGGAAAGCTTGAGGAAGACGACAGTTCCAGTGGCAGAACTGTTGCTTTTTTGCTCGGAGCGGCAGGTCTCCCTGTCGGGAGGGAGCTTGTCATGAGATTCGACAGATTCGTCGATCGGGCTGGCCGCCGCGGCACTCACGGTCGGCCTGTCGCCCGCGTGGGCGCAGGAGGACGCGGCCGGCCGCAGCAGAGCGAGCCTCGCGGCCTTCGAATGGCGACACGGTGGCGCGCGGCCGCACCGCGCGGCGGTGGCAGCAGCGGCCCGTCCTCGTCCTCGTCAGGTTCCGGGTCATGCATCCCGACTCGAGCGGCAGCGGTTCGTCGAGTTCGGGCAGCTCGCCCACCTCGTGGATGGACGAGCGATCCCAGCGATACGATGCACCGCGCGCACCCGTTCACCCAGTCGCAGTTCGACGCGCGCGGAAGCTGCGGCGCAGCGGCAGATCAACGGCGCGTCGACCGGCCGCGCGGTGCCGCGGAGCGAGTCCGGCGGCAAGGCGTCAGGCAGCCCGAGCGCGACCAGCTCGAGTCCCGGATCGGAGGATCGCGAGTCTGGCGCAGCCGCACAGCGTGCGGTTCCGGCATACAGCCGTCCGCGCGACGGTCGGAACGTGACGGGAAGCGGTGCCCGCACCGGACGTCGCCCATACACTGGCAATCGGATCATGATGGTGGGTCCCTTACCCGTATTATCCGAGCTACATCTACAATCCGTTCTATCCGTACTATTACGGTCCGTACTACACACCATTACGGCTACTGGAGTCCCTACGGATACGGTTACGGGCTGGGCTACTTCTACGATCCGTTCCTGTTCGGTGGCGCTCGGGTACTACGGGTATACTACCGCTTTCTCTGGCTACGGGCGGCGGCTACCGGATGGCGGCGGCGGCGGATCGTCTGCAGGTCTACCCCGGCGCATGGTTCGCTGCGCTTGAAGGTCAAGCCGCGCGAATGCGCAGGTCTACATCGACGGCTATTACGTCGGCGACGATCGACAGCTTCGACGGCGCGTTCCAGCGTCTCGACGTCGAGGCCGGTCCGCACAAGGTTGAACTTGAAAGCCGAAGGGTACGAGACGGACGCAGTTCGACGTGATGCTGAAGCCTGGCGAAACGGTCACCTACAAGGGAGAGATGAAGCGCCGGTAAGCGCGCTCAGTGCTCTCCCGCATCGCCGCAATTTCGGGCCTCTACGACGCAATCGTAGGGGCCCTTTTGCTGTGCGCTCCCGGCTGGCTGGCGGCCACCTTCGGCGTCCCGCCCGCGAGCCCGCGCATCTTTTCGGATCTGAACGCGACTGTTTCTGTTGGCCGTTGGCGCGGCTATTACCTGCCGTGGCGCGATCCGGTCCGCTATCGCGGATACTCTGGGTCATGGGACCGTTGCTCAAGGGCGCGGGCGCGGTCGCGTTCGTGCTGGATCACTTCCTTCGCGGCTCTCCTCGCGTCGTTTCTGCTCTTCGCCGCCAGCGACGGAGCGCTCGCGCTCCTGACGCCTGATCGCCCTCTCGCACGAGCGAGCTCGATCGCTAATCACTAATCCTGATCCTGAATCCCCTGATCCGAATCCGAATCCTGAATCCGATCCATCGTGATCCCGAATCGCCGCACCATTCGCGAGACGTCCGTAAGTCGCGGGGAGCCTCCACGGCGAGCTCTAGGCGACCGAGGAGACACCAGACTCGACGCGATCGCGCGGCTGAAGAACGATCAGGGATTCGAGGATGACGGGATTCGACGGATCCGAGCAGCGATTAGTCGATGAGTGATTCGATGGTCTCGGACTGAACAGCGCGTAGACCGGCATGCCAGCCGCAATGACGGCATGCCGACGAGCGCGGTGGCGCCGTTGCGGATCATCTCGTTCACCACCATGGCGCTGCAGGCGACGACGAAGATCGCCGGGCGCCCAGGGATAGCCCCAGGCCCGGAACGGCCGCGGCGCATCGGGCTCGCGGCGTCGCAGCACGAAGAGCGCAGACGACGGCGATCGCCGGAGAACAGGACGACCGCAAAGCCCGTGTAGCTCGACGAGCTGCGACAGCGTGCCGCACAGCACGAGAACGCGCTCCAGATCGCCTGCGCGACGATCGACGGCGGCGGGCGTGTGGAACCGCGGATGGACGCGCGCCGCCGCTGGCAGGAACAGCCCGTCCCTCGCCATCGCGTAGTACACGCGCGGGCCGGCGAGCATCATCGCGCTGATGCTCGCGCTCAGGCTGACGATCGTGAACACGGCGATGGCGTTGCCGGCCGCCGACGCCGAACAGCCGCTCGCCCACGACGTCGAGCAGCCGCCCCGGCAGCGCGGCAAGCTGCGGCGAGCCGGCAGCGACGTACAGATACAGCGCGTTCAGCGCGACATAGATCACGATGACGGTGGCGGTGCCGAGGCCGAGCGCGAGCGGCACATTGCGGCCGGGATCGCGGATCTCCTCGGCGACATACGACGGCGGCGTTCCAGCCGGAGTAGCTGAACATCACCGGCACCAGCGCGAGCAGCATGCCGCGAGACGGCACGGCCGTGCGCGACGCCGCGTCACGGTCGCCGCTCGCGCCGCCGCCGATGCCATGAAACCCAGCGCGATGATCGATCGCGAGCGCGCTCGCCTTGAGCGCGGCGAGCACGTTCTGGACGATGCGCCCGGGACCGAGGCCGCGGATGTGAATGAACGACAGCACCGCGATGGGGACGAGCGCGACGATCGCCTGGCGCGAGACGATCAGCGGCACGAAGCGGCAGCGGAATGGTGACGATCGGCGTCGCGTCGGCGGCTGCCGGGATGAACCGGCCGACATAGTCCGCGAGCGCCGACGGCGCTGGCCGCGATCGCGCCGGAGAAGCCGGCGACGAACGAGGTCCATCCGGTGAGGAACGCCGCGAGCGGGCCGAACGCGTCGCGCAAGTAGCACGTATTCGCCGCCGGCGCGCGGCCGCAGCGCCGCGAGCTCCGCGTAGGCCATCGCGCCGGCGAACGCGAGCGCGCCGCCGAGCGAGCCACACCCAGAGAATCGGCCGCCGGTCGTGCCACCATCTGCGCCACGATGATCGGGACGAAGAAGATGCCGCCGCCGATGACGTTGGAGACGACGATGGCGGCGGCGTCGATCGGGCCGAGCCGTCGATCGAGTACTGGACGAGGACGGCGAGTGGCGCGGCGGGAGCGTGGACGTCACGCGACACGCAGTGCGCGTCTACTGTGTCAGCAGCTGGCGCGTGATCGGCACGCGCTGCAGCTCGACCCACTGCGACGAGCTCTGTTTCGCGAAGATCCGCACTTCCATGTCCTGGAACTGGCTGTTCTTCAGCATCTCCGCGCGCGTCTGCGGCGGGTCGCCCGTGTAGCCCCACTGCGGTCCGCACGACGATCGGGCTTGGTCTCGTTCGCCCTCGAACGTGCACGCTCTGCACATACACGTCGTCGAGTGTGATCCTCGGGATCGCCGACGAGCTTGAAGGCGAGGTTCAGCGACGACCGACGACAGCGTCACGTCGGCGCTCTTCTTGAGCTTGAAGGTCACGCTCGGGACGAGCTTGTTCTTGCCCGTCTGGATGCCCGCGTCGAACCAGCCGGACGAGACGTCGGTGACCTGAAGCGACCTGCTTGAGATCGACCGGTGGACCGCAGGCGGATGCCAGTGCGGCAAGGACGGCGAAGGCGGCGAGCGTCGTGCGCCGAATCATCGGGGGATTCTAGCCGACTGTCACGTGGCACGACAGTCTCGACCCCTCCGAACTTGCACATTCAGCAATTACTGGGTCATGTCGTCTGCGTCGCGGGGCTGATCGATTGTCTCGCGAGGCGGAGCCTCGACGGTCTGACGGAGCCTCGCTAGAACTGGCGGACTTCGACCTCTTCGTGCTTCCTCTTTCGTCAGCGACCCGCCAGATAGTCAGCCAGATCGCTGCCTCTTACGCGCAGCACAACGGTCGTCAGCTGAAAGATTTCGCCAGGCGTCAGCGCACCTTCACTGCCCCGTGCGGCCACTGACAGCCACTCGTCCGGCTTCAATTCAAGATTCTTGGTGTAGTCCAGCATTGCGTCGGTGAGCTCAAGTTTGACCTGATCGTGATACTTCTGTCCCGTATCCATGACCGCCTGCAGCACCTCGCGCGCGGTCGGTGCGATCTTCGGCTCAGGCACCTTCGCTTCGTCAGGTCTGATTGCTGACAACGTCCGCCTCCGGCTTTCGCTGCGCCCCGCGCTCGAGCTGATCAGCCATCACGCCGAGCGTGAGGTCGAGCGCCGGAATTTCTACGTAGACGAAGACGCCGTAACCGTCGAGGATGAACCCCTTGGCATGCGCATCGCCAGTAAAGAAGCTGGCGTTGCTGGTATGGGCCTGGACGTCCCCGGCGACGCTGGCGGGCGCCTTGTTCACGGCGCCGATCAGTGTGCCTTCGAAGAGACTGATCTGGTCGTGCCGCGCGTATTTGTTCCGCTCCCGGCTGAACCGGAGTCTGCGCGGCTGCCAGCGCCGGCACCATCGTCATCAATATCGCCACCGCGATCGCTCGACTTCACTGTCACACCTCGTCACGTCTATTTCTGTTCGTACGCCGCCTGGCGGACCCAGCGATTCATCAGCTCGCGGTACCGATTTGACTTCAGCACCGCTCGTGTTCTGCAGGCGCGTCATGCCCTGATCGATGGTGGCCAGATCGAGCTGCCGCTGCGCAGTCGAACTCGCGCGTCACGTCCGCAAGCCGTGCCGCGAAGGCGCGCTGCTGACGCGTCTCGCTTTGACCGAGCATTTCGCGCATGCGCTGGAGCACCTCCGCGTCGGACATGTCCGATGCGGATGCATGCTGAATCGGCGACGACTGCGAATGGGCTGGCATGGCGCGTTCCAGCTCGCGAAGCCGCTCGATCGAGTTGATCGGCCTGAGCCTTCCAGCCACGGCGGATTGCTCCCGATCCGTCCGCCTGCTGCGGCGAGTCGCATGATTCCAACCGGTGCGGACGACCAGACCATCGCTGCCATACCGCACCTCGAGATTGGCGATCGCAGCGCCGAATGCCAGCAGCAGAACGGCCGCTGCCGCAAGCCCCCACGCCGGTGAGAATCGAGAAACGCGGACGCGCGCGGCGCGGACGCGCCGCGCACTATGCGAAACCCGAGATCGGAGTCCGGAGGCGTCCACAAGGCAATCTGCGCGCGCGTGGCGCCGAGCTCCGTCAGCTCGTCGCGGCACTCGACACACGTGGCGAGATGCTTCTCGAACGCTCGCTTCGCCGATCCGTCGATCTCGTCGTAGAGGTAACCGACCAGCAGTTCCTTGCTATCGCACATATGCGATGTCGCCTCACCGGGTCAACGGCCCGGTCATTTTCCAAACGTGCTCTCCACACCCGCTTCGCGCAACTGTTTCCTCAACACGGTGAGCCCCTGGTAGAGCCGCGTCTTCACCGTGCTCAACGGGCAATCGAGCAGGTCGGCAATCTCCTGGAACGTCAGCCCGTGGTACTCCTTCAGGATGATCGCCGTCCGCTGCTCCTCGGGCAGCTGCGCCATCGCCTTGGCCACGGCGCGCCCGATCTCGTGCCGCGAGACCAGCTGCTCGATCGACTCGGAGGGCTCGGCTTCCCCCGCCAGCTCGATCAGGTCGACGCCCTCCGGCGCCTGGGACGACCGGCGTCCGCCGCTCGCGACGGATCCAGTCGCGGCAGAGATTCAGCGTGATGCGATACAGCCATGACGAGAACTTCGCCTGTCCTTTGAAACCCTTGAGCGCGCGGAAGGCCCGCAGGAACGTTTCCTGGGCGACGTCGCGAGCGTCTTCTTCCCGGCCGATGACCCGGTACGCCAAGGCATAGATCGGCCGCTCCCAGCGCAAGACGAGCTGGTTGAAGCTGTCGAGATCGCCCCCCATCGAGCGGGCGACCAGTTCTTCATCTGTGGACGGCATGCCCTGATGGACCGGTCGGACTGCGCTGTCGCCCGCCGTTCGAGGTTTAGACGCCGGACGGCCGGGCGCAGTCGGACCTCCATTTTACCTTTTCGGCTCAAGCTCTTAGAATGCCTTCCGACCCCTCCACTTCATGGCCCTCGAGCCTGCCGCTTTCGCTGCATCGCCGCGTCCAGGAGCTGCTCCTCGGGTTCTCGCGGGGCATCTCGGCGACCCTCAGCTGTTGGCGGAGCGCTCGAGGCGCTCTGCTCGGAGCTCAACGACCTCTTCGGCACACGGCGCGTATCGATCTGGCTTCACTACCGGCGCGCACGCGAGCTGCCCTGCGCGGCTCCTCCGACCGGGCCTACGCCGCGGCAGGCACCGCGTGCCGACCGAGTCGGACACCATCCCGCGCGCGGTCTGCGGCTCGATGCCCCGCAGTCCTCGCCGCCCACCCCGGACGTGACGGCCGGATCCTCGTCGCGCCTCTCCGCGGCTGGCGCCGCGCGCTCGGCACGCTCGTCGTCGAGGGCGATCCGCGCGGACTCGACGACGCAACAGTTCGTCGACGCATCTACGATTTCGGACGACAGTTCTCGTTCGCCCTCGAGAACGTCCAGCTGCTCGAGGAAGTCCTGCGGCAGCGGCGGCTGCTCGAAGACACCTTCAACTCGCTCGTCGATCTCGTCGTCGTCACCGACAACGCACTGCGCATCGTCCAGACGAACGATGCGTTCGCGGCGCGCGTCGGCAGCTCGCGGCGCGCGGTCGATCGACTCGACCGCTGTCGCGAGCTCGTCGAGCGCGGAGATCGCCCAGTGGGTGGCTGCGCCGGAGACGCGGGACGACCACCCGATAGCACGCAGGACCCGTGCCGGCGGCACGGTCGCGGACCGCCAGATCACGGACGAACGCTCGGCGGGATCTTCGCGGCGACCGTGACGCCGCTCATCAATCACGAGGGCGAATCCCACCGGCCGCGTCCTCGTGGCGCGGGACATCACGGCCGCAGGTCCGGCTCGAAGCCGAGCGCGAAGCGCTGCGCGGGCGGCTCGCGCAGTCGGAGAAGCTGGCGTCGCTCGGGCAGTTCGTCGCCGGCATCGCGCACGAGATGAACAACCCGCTCCAGGGCGTGCTCGGGCACCTCGAACTGCTGATCCAGGCATCCGAAGCCGCCAAGCCGGTGCGCCCGAGCTGCGGCGCATCTCCAGGAAGGCGATCGCGCGGCGAAAATCGTCCGCAACCTGCTGATGTTCACGGGCTCGCAGCGGATGTCCCGGCAGCGGCTCCGAATCGATCGCGTGCTCTCGCGCGCGCTCGTCGAGCCGCGCGGCGCACTGCGCGAAGACCGGATCGACGTCGTCCGCCAGCAGGACGATCCAACGCTTCCGCATTTCCGGCGATCCCCTGCTCCTGCAGCAGGCATTGCTCAACATCCTGATCAACGCGGAGCACGCGATCGCCGACAACCGGCAAGCCTGGTCGCATTCACACGACAATCGCGGCGGCGAACGACGGAAAGACCGTGGTCGCTTGACGATCGACGACTCGGGCCGGGCATCCCGCACGGAGGTGCTCCCGCGGATCTTCGATCCGTTCTTCACGACGAAGGAAGTCGGACAGGGCACGGGCCTCGGGCTGGCGATCACTTACGGAATCGTGCAGGAGCACGGCGGCACGATTCACGCGACGAACGTGCCCGACGGCGGCGCGATGCTTCACGATCGAGTTCCCCGCGATTGCGAAGCTCGACAGCGGCCCGCGAGCGGCCAAGGTGCAGATGAGAAAAGCGAAAGCGTCTTGACAACACAGAGTTAGAGCGGAACGTCCGCTGAGTCTGATAGAGTACGCTGGCGTACGATGGACGAAGGCTTTCTGACGACCGAGGAGGTACTGGATTACCTCCAGGTCAACCTGCGAACGGTCTACCGGCTGATCAAGGCTGGAAAGATCCCGGCGGTCCGGGTCGGACGGCAGTGGCGGTTCCGAAAGCGCGACATCGATGCGTGGCTCGAGAGCCAGCGCCCTCGCGCCGCTCGCGGGCAGCCGCGGCGACGACGCGCACGGCCCCGCCGCTCCGCCGGACGGCCGCGCGTGCTGGTCGTGGACGACGAGGCCACGATTCGCGATCTGCTGTCGAAGACGCTCGCGCTCGCGGAGTACGACGTCGACCTCGCGCCCGACGGCCGCACCGCGCTCGAGCGGCTGCGGATGATTCCCTACGATCTGCTCATCACCGATCTGAAGATGCCGGGCGTCGACGGTCTCACCGTCATCCGCGAGGCGCGCCGCCTCAAGGCCGATATTCCGGTGATCATCATCACCGGGTTCTCAACCGAGGCGAGCGCGATCGAGGCGGTCAACCTCGGCGTCTCCGGTTACCTCACCAAGCCCTTCAGGGTCCCGCGCGTCCTGGCCGTGGCCGCAAAGGCCCTCGGCGAATAGACTTACGCAATTCCGCCCTCCGCAAAGGTGGGGCGATGGGCGGCGCTGCACGGCTCTTCACGATCTCTCCTGCAAATTACGATGATTTTCGGCGATTTCTGGGACCCAGGCAGAAACCCTCTTGACGCGCCCTGACTGTTGGGCTTACCTTATTAGACGTTACTGTCATATAAAGTTCATTAACAGAACGTTAACGGCGGTTTTGCAAGCAACGACTTGGGAGCGGGAGTCATGAAAAAAGTGGTCTGGAGCGGGGCAGTAATAGCCGCCGTTGTATTGCTGGGGCCCGCATCAGCATTCGCCCAGCAGACAGCCAATGCATCGATCGCCGTGACGGCGAACGTCAATGCCAAAGCGAAGTTGACGCTCGGCACGGCAGCCATCACGTTTGCGGACGCGGACCCCGATGTGGTTCCGACGTTCACCTCGGCCCCCGTGTCGGTGGATGTCAAGGCGCGGACGACCGCGGCCGGCAACGTCACGTTGACGGTCCTGGCCTCGGGCGACCTCACGTCCGGTTCAGACACGATCGCCGTCAGCAATCTGACGTGGACGGTCACCGGCGGCGGCTTCCAGCCTGGCACCAACAACAAGACGACGGGCACTCGAGAAATTCGCCATCCAGATTGCGGCTCTGCAACGATCCCCTTCGGGCGAAAGACGCGGTCCGTCAGCTCCTGGCGATGGGCATGCCGGCCTATCTCGTGAATCCGCCCGCAAGCGATCCCGACGCACCTTACAGAGTTCGCGTGGGCCCGTACCGCTGCGCATCGTCCACGACGTCGAACTGGAGCAGGTTCGTGGAGACCTGCAACGTCGTGCGGCTGCTGAACGTCGCCACGACCGTCAGACTGCTGCACGCGGTCTCGGTGGCAGACGCACGCACGGCAACGGTCAGCAGACCTGCCACGACGCCGGCAAGGAGCACGAGACGCATGTTACTGGGGACTGATATCGTAGATGCAGGTCGCAGAATCTGCTAGGCCTTGAACGACGTGCACATGTGGGACTCTGACGGACACCTCGCGCTTTTCTATGGCAGGATGAGCTGTCATGGCTTCGAGCGGACGACTCCTGTTGGCCCGCGTCGCCGTGCTAAAATTACAGTTCTGCGCGTGCCTGTCGGCACCCTGTACCCTCCCGAATGATCCAACTGTCGACTCTGAGCAAGAGCTTTGGCGATCGCGTGCTGCTCGACGCCGTCAGCTGGCAGATCGACGATCGCGAGCGCGTCGGGCTCGCCGGCCCCAACGGCGCCGGCAAGACGACGCTGCTCAAGATGCTGGCGGGGCTCGACGAGCCCGACGCCGGCTCAGTCGTCAAGCCCTCCGGCCTCGCCGTCGGCTACCTGCCGCAGGACGGTCTGATCGCACAGCGGGCGCACGCTCGTCGAAGAAGCCGGCCTGGCGTTCAAGCCGCTGCTCGACATGCGCGCGGAGATCGCTCGCTCGAGGAACGGCTCGGCGACGAATCGGCCGCCGAGTCCGAGCACGCCGAGATGCTGTCGCGGTACAGCGAGCTGCAGGAAAGCTTCCGGCGGCTCGAGGGCTACAGCATCGACCTGAAGATCACGACCGTGCTGCGCGGCCTCGGCTTCTCTCCCGAGGACATGGACAAGCCGAGCGAGACGTTCTCGGGCGGCTGGCAGATGCGCATCGCGCTCGCGAAGCTGCTGCTCGACGCGCCCCGGCCTGCTGCTGCTCGACGAGCCGACCAACCACCTCGATCTCGACGCGCGCAACTGGCTCGAGGAGTACCTCTCCGACTACCCGCACGCCGTCATCCTCGTGTCGCACGACCGCTTCTTCCTCGACGCGGTCGTCACGCGCATCACCGAGATCGGGCTGCGCAAGCTCACCGACTACGTCGGGCAACTACAGCGACTACCTCGTCGAGCGCGACGCGCGCATGGAGCGGCTGCGCCAGCAGAAGCGCGATCAGGACGACGAGATCGAGCGGATGCAGGCGTTCATCAACCGGTTCCGCTATCAGGCGACGAAGGCGGCGCAGGTGCAGAGCCGGATCAAGATGCTGGACAAGATCGTCCCCATCGAGATCCCGCCCGAGCGCAAGCGCGTCCACTTCACCTTCCCCGCCTGCGCGAAGAGCGGCCGCATGGTGCTCGACCTGCGCGGCGTGCGCAAGGCGTACGGCACCCGCGTGGTGTTCGACCGCGTCAACCTGCACATCGAGCGCGGCGATCGCATCGCGCTCATCGGCCCGAACGGCGCCGGCAAGTCCACGCTGATGCGGATGCTCTCCGGCGTCGAGAGCCCCGGACGCGGGCACGCGCACCGAGGGCCATCAGGTCGTCATGCAGTACTTCGCGCAGGACGAGGCGACGCGGCTCGATCCGACGCTGACGGTCTATCAAACGCTGGCCGGCGACGCGCCGATCCACATGGTCCCGCAGCATCCGCAACATCCTCGGCGGGTTCCTGTTTTCGGGCGACGACGTCGAGAAGCCGGTGCGCGTGCTGTCGGGCGGCGAGCGCACGCGGCTGGCCGTCGCGCGCATGCTGCTGCGCCCGTCGAACACGCTGCTGCTCGACGAGCCGACGAACCACCTCGACCTCGACTCGAAGGACGTGCTGCTCGAGGCGCTCGAGGACTTCGGCGGCACGCTGATCTTCGTCTCGCACGACCGCTACTTCGTCGACAAGCTCGCGACGAAGGTGATCGACATCGGCAGGCGGCGACGCGCTCGTTTACCCGGGCAACTACGAGGAGTTCCTGTGGAGCCAGAAGCAACAGGGTGGCATGGGTGCCCTGGGGGCCGGGAGGCCACGGGTGTCAGGGGTGCCAGAGTGCCACGCGCACGGGTGCCAGCGGAGCCCGCCCGAGCGAGGCCCCGAGCGTCGAAGGGCCTGCCCCGAGCGAGCACTCAAACGCGCGAGTCGAGGGGTGCTTCTGAGGCCGCCCTGAGCGAGGCCCCGGAGGGGCCGAGTCGAAGGGGACCGAGCCCGGGAAGGACGCCCCCGACGGTTCGGCGGGATGGCAGCCGGCAGTCGCCAAAAGAGGCAGACGACGCGCAGGCAGAGCCTGTCACGACGATTTCCTACGAAGAACGGAAGCGCCTGGAATCAGAGGCCCGGAAGGCCAGGAAAGCGCTGGATGCCCGCCGAAAACGCATCGATGACCTGGAAGGCCGCATCGCCGAGCGGGAGCAGGCCATCAAGGAGATCGAGGCGACGATGTCGGCTCCTGGGTTTTACGAGAATCACGAGACGGCCAAGCCGATCATCGACAAGCATCAGGCGCTGATGTGGGAGGTCGGCGATCTCATGCACCAATGGGAGGCGCTCCAGCAAACAGAATCTGTAATCGAGTGTTAGATTTGTAATCACCTCAGCCGCACAGCCCGCACAGACCCGCTCTTTTTCCTCAGCAATTCAGCGCCGTTTCCGACGCGATGCCGGGGCACACCGTTTGCCCCACGTTGCGGCCGAGGTGTGCCTCGGGATCGGGCGGATTGTGTCAAGTCCGGCTCCCGGTCCGCCGGCAGACCTTCGCTAAGCTACAGATGCAAAAGAGCTTGGCTGGCCAGGATCGGGCAATTACAATATTGTCGTCCGAGCCAGGCCCGTACGTGCCGGCGACATCCACTATGCCGATCCGAAAACCTCGGGCCGCCGCTCGACGCGTTCGCGCGACGTCGGCGAGTTCGAGGGGCAAAGTCCCGGCCCAAGTCTCGCACTGCGACGCCGGACGGGGTTCCCGGACGGGTTCTATCGAGACCTGGTCTGGAACCTGCGGAACGGGGTGCTCGCCGTGACGCGGGACGGCCGGGTCGCGGTGATGAACGAGGTCGCCTACCGGATTCTCGGGCTGACGCCGCGCCACAGCGACATCGGCCGCCCTATACCGCAGGTGCTGAAGGACCAGCCCGACGTCTGCCGGATCGTGGCGGGCGCGTTCGAGCTGTCGCATCTGCCCAACCGCGCCGAGCTGCGGCTGAAGAGCACCGGCAAGGTCATCGGCTACACGCTGTCGCAGGTCCGCAATCAGCGACGGCGAGATCACGGCGCGACGCTCTTCTTCAAGGACCTGACGCGCGTCGAGCAGCTCGAGGAACGCGAGCGGCTGCGCGATCGGCTCGCGGCGCTGGGCGAGATGGCGGCGGCCATCGCGCACGAGGTGAAGAACCCGCTGGCCGGCATCGAGGTGATGGCGGGGATGCTCAAGCGTCAGCTGGCCGACTCCCAGGACGCGCAGTCCATCCTCGCCGACATCATCAAGGAAGCGAAGATGGCGAACGCCATCGTGCTCGAGGTGCTCGACTTCGTGCGGCCAATCCGGCTGCAGGTCGAGCGCATCTCGTTGGGCGACGTCGTCCGCGACGCGATTTCGATGGCCGAGAGCCACGTCCCGCGCGGCGAGGTCGCACGTCGAGGTCGTGCTGCCCGAGGAGCTCGCGCCGATTCAGGGCGACCCGCACCAGCTGCGGCAGATGTTCACGAACCTGTTGACCAACGCGTTCGAGGCGATGACCGGCAAGGGTCTGGTGCGCATCGTCGCGCAGCAGCTGGCAGCCGAGGAAGAACCGCCGGCGGGCGTCGAGACGCATCGCGGTCCCGATGATCCAGGTCGAGGTCGACCGACAACGGTCCCGGCGTGCCGGCGGAGGTGATGGACGAATTTTCAGCCCGTTCTTCACGACCAAGCCGCAGGGATCGGGGCTGGGACTGGCCATCGTCCGCAAGATCGTCGACGCGCACGACGGGCGGATCGACGTGAGCGCGCGTGCCGACGGCGGCACGCGGTTCCGGGTCACGCTGCCGGTGAGCGGCAGCCACGAGTTGTTCGGGTAGCTGCGGTCGGGTTCCGCGGTTCGTCAGCTGGTTGAGTCGGGTTCGATGCATAGACGGAGCAGGAGCAGCTGTATGGGTCGGATTCTGGTAGCAGACGATCACGATTCGCTTCGGCGCGGCATCGTGCGCGCGTTGTCCGACGCGCATCACGAGGTCGACGAGGCGCCGAACGGCAACGTCGCCATCGAGAAGCTCCACGAAGGGCAGTACGACGTCGTGCTGAGCGATCTGAAGATGGGCGGCAGCGACGGCATGGACGTGCTGCGCACGGCGAAGTCGCTGCAGCCGACCACGGCGGTCATCCTGATGACGGCGTTCGGCTCCATCCACACGGCGGTCGAGGCGATGAAGATCGGCGCCTTCGACTACGTGCAGAAGCCGTTCGAGATCGAGGAGATGGAGCTGAAGATCGAGAAGGCGATCGAGCACCGCCGCCTCCGCCACGAGATCGAATACCTGCGCCACACGCAGCAGGACATCTACGACTTCGACCGCATCGTCGGCGCGAGCGGCGCGCTGCAGTCGGTGCTCTCCATCGTGAAGAAGGTGGCGAAGAGCAACACGACGGTCCTGATTCGCGGCGAAACGGGGACGGGCAAGGAGCTGATCGCGGGCGCGATTCACCACAACTCGCTGCGCGCGGCGCGCAACTTCGTCAAGGTGAACTGCGCGGCGCTGCAGGAGAACCTCCTCGAATCGGAGCTGTTCGGACACGAGAAGGGGGCGTTCACCGGCGCCGACAAGCAGCGCGTCGGCCGCTTCGAGCAGGCCGACGGCGGCACGCTGTTCCTCGACGAAGTCGGGGACATGAGCGCCAACACGCAGGCCAAGATCCTGCGCGTGCTCCAGGAGCACGAGTTCGAGCGCCTCGGCGGCACGCGCACGCTGCGCGTCGACGTGCGGCTCATCGCGGCGACCAACCGCAACCTGCCGCAGATGGTCGCCAGCGGGCTGTTCCGCGAAGACCTGTACTACCGCTTGAACGTCGTCTCGATCGAGATGCCGCCGCTGCGCGAGCGCAAGGAAGACATCCAGCAGCTGGCCACGTTCTTCCTGCGCCGGTTCGCCGGCGAGCTGAAGAAGCGCGTCGACGGCTTGGCGCCCGACGCGCAGAAGCTGCTGATGCGCTACAACTGGCCGGGCAACATCCGCGAGCTGGAGAACGCGATCGAGCGCGCGGTGCTGCTGACCGAGGGGCCGCAGCTCTCGAGCTCGGATCTGTCGCTCGGCGAGTTGACGACCGGACAGCCGTCCGGCGATCAGAGCCCGGTGGTGAAGATCCCGCCGACCGGCATCGCGCTCGAAGAGATCGAGCGGCAGGCGATCATCGAGGCGCTGAAGATGTCGAACTGGGTGCAGAAGGACGCCGCGGAGCTGCTCGCGATCAGCCCGCGCGTGATGAACTACAAGATCAAGACGCTCGGGATCGACTACTCGCGCGGCGGACGTCGCGCGCGCCGAGTCATGGCGTAGCGCGATCGCTGAGCTGCAGCACGGCAGCAAGATCGCTTCGCTACGCTTTCGGATGGGCCTTCCGGTAGGTCTCGAGCAGCTGGGCGCTGTTCACGTGGGTGTAGCGCTGGGTGGTGCTCAGGCGGGCGTGGCCGAGCAGTTCCTGAATGGCCCGCAGATCCGCGCCGCGTTCGAGCAGGTGCGTCGCGAACGAGTGCCGCAGCGCATGCGGGCTGATCCCGAAGCGCGTGCTGCACGCGGCGACGTACTTCCGCACCAGCCGGTCGACGCTGCGCGTCGAAAGCCGCCTCCCTGGTAGTTGAGAAACAGTGGCTCGGCTTTGCGACGGCGCGGGCTCTCGCTTGCTCCGAGTTTCCGCGGCGTTCCGAATCCCGGATCCCGCATCCCGGATCCCGGCCGCGATCAGCTTCCCGGTCCGTCAAGCCACGCGCGAATCGCCGCCTCGGTGGATCGGTTGAACGGGACGATCCGCTCCTTGCCGCCCTTGCCGAGCACCCGGACCACGCGGCTGCTCAGGTTCACGTCTTCGAGGCCCACGCCGACCAGCTCGCTCAGGCGCAGGCCCGACGCGTAGAACAGCTCGAGGATCGCGCGGTCGCGGCGGCCGAGCGGGGACGAGGTGTCGGGCATCTCGAGGAGCCGCGACATCTCGGCTTCGGCCAGGTGCGCGGGCAGACGTTCCTCGCGCTTCGGCGTCCCGACGAGCGCCGCCGGGTCGCCCTCGATCGCGCCTTCGCGCCGCAGATATCGGCCGAACGCTCCGGATCGCCGCGAGCTTTCGCGCGGCCGACGAGCGCGAGTTGCCGCGCTTGTGAAGATCCCCGAGAAACGCGCGGATGTGCAGATGGTTGAAATCGGCAGGCGAGCAGATCGGGCCGCCGCCGATGCAGGTGCGCGGCCAGGAACGTGACGAACTGCGACAGGTCGCTTTCGTACGCGCGAACGGTGTGCGCCGACGCGTTCTCGTTCAGCCGCAGGTGGTCGAGGAAGTCCGCGAGCTGCTCCTTCATTCAATTACCAGCAGCACAATTACCAGCACCGTTCAATTAGCAATCGTGTAGCTCCAATTAGCAATCGTGCAGCTTCCGCCTTTAGGCGGAGGTCGCAACCGCCGATCTCCCCCTCATCCACACGTCCAGATCCGCCAGCGCGCGCTCCGACAGCGCGACGATTCGCGCTCCGCTTTCTTGCGCGGCACCTTCCGTCCGGCCGTCGCGGCTGCGAGCGGCGGGATGATGCCGAACGTGATGTTCGTCGGCTGATAGTGCGCGGATCGGCGTGCGACACGTAGTAGGCCAGCGCGCCGATCGCCGTCGTCCGCGGCGGCGCCGAGAGCGGCTCGCCGAGCACGAGCGCGGCGGCGTTGCGGCCGGCGATCAGGCCCGACGCCGCGGACTCGACGTATCCTTCGACGCCCGAAATCTGTCCGGCGAAGAACAGATCGTCGCGCGTCCTGCGTCTGCCACGTCTCGCGCAGCACGGTCGGCCCGTTGATGTAGGTGTTGCGGTGGATCATCCCGAAGCGCACGAACTCGGCCGTTCTCGAGCCCGGGGATCAGCTTCAGCACGCGCGCCTGCTCGCCCCATTTCATCTGCGTCTGAAATCCGACCAGGCTGAAGTGATCGCCGGCGAGATTGTCCTGCCGCAGCTGCACGACGGCGTACGGCTCGCGCCCGGTTCGCGGATCGGTCAGCCCGACCGGCTTCATCGGCCCGAACCGCAGCGTGTCGACGCCGCGCGCGGCCATGACCTCGATCGGCAGGCACCCTTCGAAGAACTTCGCCTGATCGAACTCGTGAAGCGGCGCCTTCTCGGCGCCCATCAGCGCCTCATAGAAGCGCTGCGTATTCGTCGCTCGTGAACGGGCAGTTCAGGTAGTCGCCCTTCCCCGTCGTCGATCCGCAGCACGCCGACTGCGGGACTGATCGCGGCACTGTTCGCCGGATCTCAGATCCGGCGCTGCGGTGCCGCAGGACTCCGGCCCCAGCGCGACGCGCGGAAGACCTTCGCCATTCGATGCGTCTCGGCCAGGACGATCGGGCTGATGGCGTCGTAGAAGTAGAGATGGTCGGCGCCGACCATGGCCGCGATGTCGGCCGACAGCGAGTCGGACGTCAGCGGGCCGGTCGCGATGATCACGGGACCGTCGAGCGACGCGGGGACGCGCGCGATCTCCTCGCGCACGATGCGTGATGAGCGGATGCGACGCGACGACGCTCGGTCACCGCGCCGGAGAAACGCTCGCGATCGACCGCCAGCGCCGCGCCGGCCGGCACGCGCGCCGCGTCGGCGGCGCGCATGACGAGCGAGCCGAGCCGCCGCATCTCCTCCTTCAGGAGGCCGACGGCGTTATCGAGCTTGTCGCCGCGGAACGAATTGCTGCAGACGAGCTCTGCGAGCTGATCGGTCTTGTGGACGGCCGTGCCGCGCACCGGCCGCATCTCGTGGATCGACGACGGGCACGCCGCGCTGACGCGGCCTGCCAGGCCGCTTCGCTGCCCGCCAGACCGCCGCCGATGATGTGGATCATGGATCAGCCGTAGGGCGCACGCTTCAGCGGCGCGTGCTTGCAGGCGACCTGCATCCGGTGCTGACGCCGAAGCTGACGCCGGCTGCAGTCCGCACTCGACTCCGCAGCCTTGGCAGCTGGCTCACGCTGGCGTCTATGCGGGCGCGAGTTCCTCCGCCCGCACGTAGTCGCAGTCTTCGTTGTTGCAGATCAGCTGGCGGCCGTGCCGCTTGGTGATCTTCTCGACAGGAACGGCGCGCCGCAGTCCGGGCACTTCTCCGCGACCGGCCGGTTCCACAGCACGAAGTCGCAGTCCGGATAGTTGGCGCAGCCGAAGAACACCTTCCCGCGGCGCGACTTCCGTTCGACGACGTCGCCGCCGTCCTTGGGGCAGACGACGCCGGTGCGACTTCTGCTTGACGTACTTGCAGGCTCGGATAGTTGCTGCACGCGGTGAACTCGCCGAAGCGGCCCTGCTTGAGCACGAGGTTCGACTCGCACTTCGGGCACTTCTCGTCGAGGATCTGATCCGGCTTCGCGGCGGTCATGCCCTGCTTCGTCGTGATGATCTTCCGCGTCGTCTTGCACTCGGGATAGCCGGTGCAGGCGAGGAACTGGCCGAAGCGGCCGCGCTTCATCGCCATCGGCTTGCCGCAGTTCTCGCAGGCCTCGTCGAGTCCTCCCCTTCGGCGCCGGGCTCGGGCGTCTCGAGCTCGCGCGTGTTCTCGCACTCGGGATAGCCGCTGCAGGCGAGGAACAGGCCGAACTTGCCGGCCTTGATGACCATCGGCTTGCCGCACTTGTCGCAGGCCACGGCCGGATCGGGCTCGACCCCTTCCTTGAGGTTGATCATCTCCTTCTCGGCGCGCTTCAGGTCCTTCTCGAACTTCTTGTAGAAGCTCGCGAGCGTCTTCTCGTAGTTCGCGGTGCCTTCCTCGATCTTGTCGAGATCCTCCTCGAGCTCCCGCGTGTAGTTCGACGTCGAGGATGTCGTCGAACGCCGGGCTGAGCAGCTTCTCGACCAGCATCGTGCCGAGGATCGGTCGGCTTGAACCGCCCTTCGATCTTGTTCACGTAGTCGCGCGCCTGGATCACGCTGATGATCGAGGCGTAGGTGCTCGGCCGGCCGATGCCGTTCTCTTCGAGCGCCTTGACGAGCGTCGCTTCGCTGTAGCGCGGCGGCGGCTGCGTGAACTTCTGCTCCGGCTTCAGCTCGCGGAGCTCGAGCGTGTCGCCTTCCTGCAGCGCGGGCAGCACGCCCGCTTCCTCTTCGTCCTCCGCCGTCACCGCGTCGGGACCGGGTCCGTCGGTCGTTCGCTTCGTACGCGTCTTCCTGGTTGTAGACCGCCATCCAGCCGGCGAACTTCGGCACCGAGCCTTTGACGCGGAACAGTATACTGTCGTCGCGGCGCATTGATGTCGACCGTCGTCTCGTCGAACGTCGCCGGCGGCATCTGCGACGCGACGAACCGGTTCCAGATCAACTTGTAGAGATAGTACTGGTCCGGCGTCAGGTGCGCACGCACCGACTCCGGGTGGTACTGCATCGACGTCGGCCGGATCGCCTCGTGCGCGTCCTGCGCGTCCGCCTTGGTCTTGTAGAAATTCGGCTTCTCGGGCACGTAGTCGGCGCCGTACCGCTGGCCCGATGAACTCGCGCACCTCGGTCAGCGCCTGCTCCGACACGCGCGTCGAGTCGGTTCGCATGTAGGTGATCAGGCCGACCGCCCCTTCGCCCGGCAGCTCGATGCCCTCGTAGAGCTGCTGCGCGATCATCATCGTCTTCTTGACGGGGAACCGCGCGGCCTGCTGCAGCTTGCTCGTGATGAACGGCGGAACCGCGCCCTTCTTCCGCTCCTTCGTCGTGACCGACGCTGACAATCCAGTCCGCCTGCTTCAGGTCGGCGAGGACCGCGTCGGCTTCCGCCTCGTCGCCGACCTTGATGTTCGCGCCGTCTGCGCTTCAGCAGCTTCGCGTCGAACTCCGGCGGCACCGCCGCCGCGAGACGCGCCGTGATGTTCCAGTACTCCTCGGGGACGAAGCGCTCGATCTCGCGCTCGCGATCGCAGACCAGCTTCAACGCGACCGACTGCACGCGGCCGGCGCTCAGGCCGCGGCGGACCTTGTCCCACAGCAGCGGGCTGATCTTGTAGCCGACGAGCCGATCGAGCACGCGGCGCGCCTGCTGCGCGTCCACCATCTGCTTGTTGATCGTCGTCGGATGCTCGAGCGCCGCGAGAACGCCTTTCTTCGTGATCTCGTTGAACATCAGCCGGCGGATCTTCTTCCTGTTGCCGCGCCCGAGCTCCTCCGCCAGATGCCAGCCGATGGCCTCGCCTTCGCGGTCCGGGTCGGTCGCGATGAAGATGTCGTCGCGATTCCTTCGCCGCGTCCTTCAGCTCCTTGAGGACCTTCTTGCGGCTGGCGATCACCTCGTACGACGGCTCGAAGCCTTCCTCGACGTCCACGCCGAGCTTGCTCTTGGGCAGGTCGCGGACGTGCCCCATCGAGGCAATGACCTTGTAGTTCCGTCCCAGATATTTGTTGATGGTCTTCGCCTTCGCCGGCGACTCCACCACGACGAGTGCCTTTGCCATACCTGATCTAAAACCTTATCATCCCCGTCTGCGACGAGCGGGTAAACCGCCCGCCACCGACGGCGGCTACGACGCCCCTGCAGTTCCAGTTCCATCAGCCGCGGCAGCAGCTTCGTGCGGAGGCATTCCCGTCGACTCGACCAGCTCCTCGAGCCGATACACCTCGCCCGAGCTCCATCCGAGCCAGTAAAGGGTCTGTCACTCAGCAGTTTAGCGTGGTTCAACGTCGTCCGCGGGCGCCCGGCCAGCCCAGCTCCTCAAGAATATCGTCCGCTGTCTCGACGACCTTTGCCCCGTCCTTCAGGAGACTGTGGGAGCCGCGGTTACGGCCGGTCAGGACGCTGCCGGGCACCGCCATGACGTCGCGCCCCTGTTCCAGGGCGCACCGGGCGGTGATGAGCGATCCGCTCTTCTCGGACGCTTCGACGACGACGACGGCCAGCGAGATCCCGCTGATGATCCGGTTCCTCAGCGGAAAGTGCTCTGGCGAGCGGCATCGCGCCCGGCCCGAACTCGCTGACGAACAACCCCATTACTTGCAATATTTGCGCCAGATTCGTCGTGCTCGGGCGGATACATCCGATCGAGCCCCGATCCGAGGACGGCAACCGTGGCGCCGCCCGCGTCGAGGCAGCCGCGGTGCGCGGCCGAATCCACGCCGCGCGCCAGCCCGCTCGCGACCACCACACCGCGCCTCGCCAGCTCGCCGCCGAGCTGCTCGCGACATCCAGCGCGTATGTCGGTCGCTGCGCGGGAGCCGACGACCGCGACGGCGGGCCTTGCGAGCACGTCCGACCGATCCACGGGTCCAGAGGACCGGCGGCGGATCCGTCGATGCAGTCCAGAAGCGCCGGATAGCGGGGATCGAACCAGGGAACCGCGTCGATGCCGCTGGCGCAACCCGACGAGAGCGCGGCATCGGCGCGCAGATGCGCCTCGCCATCCAGGCGATGGCGTTCGATCTCCGGCACGCGCAGCGCCTCGAGCACGGCGGCGCAGCGATGCCCCGGGATCCTGGCGGCGCAGCTCCTTGAATACGGCGCACGAACGCGATGCGCGAAACGCCGAGCATCGAGACGGCGACGGCGGTGTGAAGGTCCATGACTCCTCCTCGGCGCCGCCCGCCACGATCTGACGTCGCCGCCACATGTGGCGGTTCGCCAAAGCAAAAGGGCCGGCGCCAGATACAGCTGCTTACGCAGTCGTACGGCCCGACCCTTTGTCCTCATTATAGTGAGCGGCTGTCTCCGCCGCAACGACAGCCGGTTACGATGCGCGTCAGCGGCTTACGGAAAAGGCCGATTCCGGCGAAATCTGTTGCGATTCCATGGGCAAAGTCATGGTACGTGCATTGCTCGGATACAGGTCGCAGCCGTGTCCTGACGCATGGAAACCGCTTGCGGTGCTTGATGCGGGTGGCTATAGTGGATTCAACACCCATGGTAATCCGAGCTCTGCGTCTTCTCGAGCCGCTGCCATCGCCGTTCTGCTCTTCGGGATCGCGCAGCCGGCGTTCGCGGACGCGCGCGCGAGGCGAAGTAGCAGGTCGATTTCGGCATCAAGGTCGCCCAGAACGGCCTCTGGAAAGAGGCCACCTACCGCTGGCAGAAGGCGGTGGAGATCGATCCGACCTACGCCGCCGCCTGGAACAATCTCGGCGATCGGCTACGAGCACGAGGGACGTTCGAGGAGGCCCGAAAGGCCTACGAGAAGGCGGTGCAGCTGGATCCGAAGAACATGATGATCCGGCAGAACTACGATCTCTTCAAAGAAATCAATGACCGCGCGAAACGCCGCAACGATCGCTAGCCTCGTCCTGCTCGCTGCCGGCGAGCGGCCTGCACCAATTTCTTCGAGGTCCCGATCGAGACGCCGATCTCGCCGAAGATGGACGTGTCGGCGTTCCGCCGCGTGCTCGTCGCCGGCTTCATCGGCGGCGGCACCGACGATGTGGATGCGAACCTCGAGACGGTGCGGCTGCTGCGCAGCCAGCTGCGATCGAAGTCGGCGCTGCGCGTCATCGAAGCGGACGTGCTGCCGCTGGTGGAGCTGGCGGTCGACAAGGCGAAGGCGGGAACCCCAGGCACGCCGCGCGCCCGGGCCGTCGACGGAGACCACGAGCGGCGGATTGCCAAAGGTCGCGTCCGACGTGCAGACTGCCGCGCCCGCACCGGCACCGACCGCAGCCAGCCCCTGGCGTGTCGCAGAACACGCCGGCGCCGGAAGCGAAGATCCGCAACGAGAAGGACCTCGAGAAGTACCAGTCGCATCTTCGCCGACGTGGCGTTCTGGAAGAAGCTCGGCGAGGAATACCAGAACCCGCTGATCGTCACCGGCACAGTGCTCTTCACGCCGCAGCAGACAGCTGGGTTCGTCACGCGCAACGTAGAGCAGTCTACGACAAGCTCGGCCGCCGCACGCGTCGTCCCGTCGCGCCTTACATGGAGCGCAAGGGATTCGTCCTCACGCCCGAAGTTCATCTTCATCGACGGCCGCACGGGCGCGACGCTTTACTCCGAGTCGCTGCACGAGGAGATCCTGTACAGCTCGCAGCAGAACACCCCGGCGCTGTCGTCGTATTTCGAGCTGATGGACAAGGTCATCCCGGTGTTCCTGGGCACGCTCAGCACGCAGAAGATCCGCGGCACGCGCGTGCTGCTGCGGTAGTTTCCGGCCGAAACAGCCCGCGCCGGAGGTCGGCCCTTGGCGCGCCGTAGCGCGTACCCCAATTTGCAGGCGCGAAGGCGGCTGTGTTACCCTAATTCCTTTGCACAGAAGCACAAAGGCCCTCTCCTGAGGGCTGGCGGAGGGTTCGAATCGTGTTCGCAATCATTCAGGCCGGCGGCCGCCAAGTGAAGGTCAACCCGGGCTCCGTGGTCACGGTGGACCGCATCGAAGCCGAGGCCGGCAAGGAAATCACCTTCGACCAGGTGCTGTTCGTCGAGAAGGACGGCGGCGAGATGCTGGCGGGCGCGCCCTTCGTGGCGAACGCCAAGGTCGTCGGCGATCGTCGACGGCGAGTCGCGCGGCCCGAAGATCCGGGTGTTCAGGAAGAAGCGCCGCAAGGGCATCCGCAAGACCAGGGGCCATCGGAGCACCTACACCCGTGTTCGCGTGACGGACATCGTTATTTGAATCACTAATCACTGATCACTAATCCTTGAATCCCGAATCGCGAATCCTGAATCCCGAATCGCGAATCCGATCGGATCCTGAATCGCGAATCCGAATCGCGAATCCCGATCCGAATCGCGAATCCCGAATCGCGACCGTGAGGCACGAGTCATGGCACATAAAAAAGGTCAAGGCAGTTCACGGAACGGCCGCGACAGCAACTCGCAGCGCCTCGGCGTCAAGCGGTTCGACGGCAACATCGTGACCGGCGGGTCGATTCTCGTCCGGCAGCGCGGCCGCCGATTCAGGCCGGGCCTGAACGTCGGCCTCGGGAAGGACGACACGCTCTTCGCCAAGGTCGACGGCAAGGTCAAGTTCGAGGACCACGGCGCCCGGGGCCGCGTGATCAGCGTACCTTCCGCTCGAGGGGTAAGATCTCCGTTGGCGTGTTCGTAGACGAAGTCGACATTCACGTCGCGGCCGGCCACGGCGGCCGCGGCGCGATGGCGTTCCGCCGCGAGAAGTTCGTTCCGCGCGGCGGCCCGAACGGCGGCGACGGCGGACCTGGCGGGTCGGTCTTCCTCGTCGCGAACGCCAACCTCAACACGCTCCTCAATTACCGCTTCCAGAAGACCTTCGACGCCGGGCGCGGCGGCCACGGCGAAGGCTCGAACCGCACCGGCAAGAACGGCGCGGACATCGAGCTCGAGGTGCCGGCCGGCACGTTCGTCTACGAGCGCACCGCAGAGGGCGAGTACGTGCTCGTCGCGGATCTGACCGAAGACGGCCAGCGCGTGCTGATCGCGCAGGGCGGGCTCGGCGGTCACGGCAACGCGTCGTTCGCGACCTCCACCAATCGCGCGCCGCGCAAGACGCAGCCCGGCCTGCCGGGCGAGGAGAAGGACCTGCGGCTTCATCTGAAGCTGCTCGCCGACGTCGGGCTGGTCGGCTTCCCGAACGCCGGCAAGTCGACGATGATCTCGCGCATCTCCGCCGCGCGTCCGAAGATTGCGGACTATCCGTTCACCACGCTCGTCCCCAACCTCGGCGTCGTCGGCCTCTCGGGCGAGCGATCGTTCGTCGTCGCCGACGTGCCCGGCCTGATCGAAGGCGCGCACGAGGGACACGGTCTCGGCCATCGGTTCCTGAGCCATCTCGAGCGCACGAAAGTGCTCGTGCACCTCGTGGATGTCTCGTCGCTGAGCGGACGGGATCCGGTCGAGGACTTCGACATCATCGCGCGCGAGCTGGCGCTGTTTCCAGGCCGCGACGATTCCGGCGAGCGGCTCTCGGACAAGCCGATCGTTGCCGCCGCGAACAAGATCGACGCGCTCGACGATCCCGATCGCCTGGCGCGCCTGCAGGCCCATTTGCGACGCGCGCGGCATTCCGCTTTACGCTGTGTCGGCGGCGACCGGCGAGGGACTCGACGCACTGCTCGAAGCCGTCTGGCGCGAGATTGCCGCCGCCCGCGAACGCGGCAGTTCGAGCGCGCCGATCGACTCTGTCACGGAATGACTGCGGAGACTCGCGTCGGCCTGCTCGGCGGCACGCTGGATCCAATTCATCTCGGTCACGTCGAGACGGCCGTTGCCGCGCAGACTGCGCTCGCAGCTCGATCGCGTGCATGTGCTGCCTTCGAGCGTGCCGCCGCACCGCCCGCTCGCAGCCCGTCGGCCTCCAGCTATCATCGCTTTGCGATGGCCGCGCTCGCGGTCAACGGGATCGCGGGCCTGCTCGCCAGCGACATGGAGCTGGCGACGCCCGGCCCGTCCTACACCGTCGGACACGCTGCAGCGGTTCCGCGCGGCAACCGGCCTGAGTGCGTCGCAGATTTTCTTCATCACCGGCGCGGACGCGTTCGCAGAAATTGACACGTGGCATCGGTATCCCGAGGTGCTCGACCTGGCGCACTTCGTCGTCGTCTCGCGACCCGGACTTCCGATTGACACGCATGCGCGATCGGCTGCCCGGCCTCGCGGCTCGCATGCTCGACACGGATCGGCGCGGCTGGGCGGCCGTCAGTGGCACCGCGATTTTTCTCGTTGGCGCGCCGAACGCCGGACGTCTCGTCGACCGAGATCCGACGGCGGCTGTGGCGCGGTCGATCGATCGCCGGGCTTGTTCCCGACGGCGTCGAACGCCACATCGCACAGCATGGTCTGTACCTGGACGGAACACCGGATCACACTCGCGGCAGATCACTTGCATGACCAAAACTGAAAAACGGCGGTCACGGCGGCGACAAGAAACGGCTGACGGGAGAGGTCGGCCGAGGCGGTACGCGCCGCGCTCGACAAGAAAGCGCCCGACGTCGTCGTGCTCGACCTGCGCAACACACCGGCATTCACCGACTTCTTCGTGCTGTGTTCCGGGCAGAGCACCCGGCAGGTCAAGGCGATCGCCGACGCCGTCGAGGAAGCGCTCCGCGCGGCAAAGGTGCGTCCGGCGCACATCGAGGGCTACGACCGCGGCCGAGTGGATCCTGATGGACTACTTCACGTTCATCGTCCACGTCTTCACGCCGCAGACGCGGGCGTTCTACTCGCTCGAGCGGCTGTGGGGCGATGCCGAGCGGATTGAGGTCGAAGCGATCGAGACCTGCCGCCGAATCCTGAAGCTTCCGCCTTCAGGCGGAAGACGCCTTGGTGGCGACACATCGCCGACGCCTCCTCGCCGTGCTGCTGGCGCCGGTGTGCGCGGCCTGCGAGCGCCCGCTGGACAAGCCCACGCGCGGGCCGGTCTGCGTGCCGTGCTGGCAGGCGATCTCCACTTTCACGCCGCCGCTCTGTGACTGTGCGGCGATCCGCTGCCGTCGTGGCGCGTCATCGACGGCACGGGACGACTGCCCGCGGTGCAGCGCCGGCGCCGCTCTGCGATCTCGCAAAGGCGCGCGATCGGCGAATACGACGGCCCGCTGCGCGCCATCGTTCACGCGCTGAAGTACGATGGCCGCCGATCGCTTGCCCGTCCTCTGGCGCGCTTACTCACAGACCACGGCACGGAACGTGCTCGTCAGGCGCTGACATCGCGGTGCCGGTGCCGCTGCACCGATCGCGGAAGCGCGCACGCGGCTTCAATCAGGCGGAGGAACTCGCGCGCCATCTTGCCTGTCCCTGCCGTGGACGCACTGCTGCGCCGTCGCGCGCCACACCCTCGCAGACCGATCTTCCCGCGGCCGAGCGGCACGCCAACGTCAGGGACGCATTCGCGCTCGCGACGGCGGCGCCGACGTCGACAGGGACGGTCGTCGTTCTCGTGGACGATGTGAGCACGACGGGCGCGACGCTCGAGGCGTGCGCGCGCGTGCTGCGCCGAGCCGGCGCGCGCGAGGTTCGCGCGCTCACCGCGGCGCGAGTCGTTTCTCGACTGCGTTGACCACGTCCGCGCGACACGGCGTCGCGCGGACGCTCGCCGTTCAGAGTCGCAGCCAGCCGTCGCTGCGCGGCCTGGCGCCGGTAGCTCTCGCGGACGCGCGACAGGAGCGCGAGGTCGCGCTCGTACCGGTCGCGCCCCGCCGCCTTGCGCTGCACGGCGGTCTCCGGCGCGATGTCGAGCAGGATGGTCAGGTCCGGCTGCGGCAGGAAGCGCTGGATATCGCGGCAGCCACGCGGCATCGAGCCCCTGCGCCTCGCCGTAGGCGATGCTGGACGCCATGTAGCGATCGCACACGAGGACCGCGCCCGCCGCCGAGCCAGCCCGCTCGATCTCGGCTCGCTTCTCGTACGGTTCGCCACGTACAGCAGCTGCATGACGTCCGGGCCGTAGTCGCGTTCGCCGTGCAGCGCCTTCGAGATCTCGGCGCCGATCGGCGTCTCGTAGTCGGGAAACGACAGCGAGCCGGCACTCGCGGCCGCGCGCGAGCACGATCGCCTGCAGCGCCTTCGGCTTGCGTCTGCTTGCCGCTCTGGTCGAGGCCTTCGAAGGCGATCAGGAGAGTCCGCGCGCGACGGAGTCAGACTCTCCAGCGCGAGCAGATCGTCGATCGTCTGGCGACGGCGGATGACGGACCACTTGCCGATCCATCGACGAGCACCTCGGCCGGCATCGTGCGGCGGTTGTAGTTCGAGGCCATCACCGCGCCGTAGGCGCCGGCGTCGAGGACGGCGAACAGATCGCCGAGCTGGCGGCCGCGCGAGGCGGCGATCCTTGCCCAGCGTGTCGCTGCGTCTCGCACAGCGGCCCGACGATGTCGCAGACGATCTCGGGCCGCTCGAGCGCGACGCACGGGCTCGATGCGGTGGAAGGCGCCGTACAGCATCGGCCGGATCAGCTCCGTCATCCCCGCGTCCAGAATCACGAACAGCTTCCCGTCCGGCTGATCCTTCACGTCGACGACGCGCGACAGCAGCACGCCCGCCGGGCCGACGATGTTGCGGCCCGGCTCGAGGATGATCGGCAGGCCGGAGTCCCTGACGGTCGGCAGCAGCGGCCGCCGCGTACTCGTCCGCCGTCGGCGCCGGCGTTCCGTCGTACGAGATGCCGAGCCCGCCGCCGAGATCGAGGTGCTCGATCGCGATGCCGTCGTCTCGCAGCTCGTTCGCGAGCGCGACGATCGCCTCGGCGGCCGCGCGCTGCAGCGGATCGAGATCCGTGATCTGCGATCCGACGTGGCTGTGCAGGCCGACGATCTCGAGCCCCGGTCGCGCCGCGGCATGCGGCGGCAGATGTCGCGGACGGCGTCGATCGGCGATGCCGAACTTGTTCGCCTTGAGGCCCGGTCGAGATGTGCGGGTGGCTGCGCGCGTCGATGTCGGGGTTGACGCGCAGCGCGACGCGCGCCCGCGTCTGCCGCGTTCGCGCGCGATGGCGTCGATGCGTTCGAGCTCGCCTTCGGACTCGGCATTGATGGTCTTGACGCCGAGATCGATCGCCTGCTCGAGCTCGGCGGGCGTCTTGCCGACGCCGGTGAAGACGATCTGCTCGGCGGAATGAACCCGGCGCGCAGCGCCACGTCGATCTCGCCGCCGGAGTTCGCGTCGGCGCCGCTGCCAAGGCTGCGCAGCAGCCGCGCAATGGCCAGCGTCGAGTTGGCCTTCAGCGCGTAGTGCAGCGCGTGCGGGTACGACGCGAAACGCATCGTCGACCGCGCGGTACCGGTCGGCGATCGTCGCCGGCGCTGTAGACGTAGAGCGGCGTGCCCTCGGCGGCGGCGAGCGTCGGCCAGCGGCACGCCGTCGCAGTGCGAGCGCGCCGTCGAGTCGATGAAATCCGTCCACGAGTGTCAGATCAATTGTATACGTGCAGCGGGTCACCGGTGCTCAACAGGCAGCTGCGAACTCGTGTCCTGCCCTTTGAGCCTCATCCGCATGAACGCTGATCCCTGACCTCATGATCTCATCTGACTCCTGATGACGCATGTCTGTTGATTCCCCCGCCGCGCAACCGGCGACGCCCGACAGCCTCATCGAGCAGTGTCTCGGCGGCGATCAGGCGCGTGGGAGACTGATCGTCCGCCAGAACTGGCGCAAGGTGTTCAACGTCGCGTACAAGTTCGTCGGCAAGCACGACGAGGCGGAGGATCTGACGCAGGACATCTTCCTGAAGATCTTCAAGGCGCTGAACACGTTCGACCGGCGGGCGAACTTTCAGACCTGGATCATCAGCATCAGCCGCAACCTCTGCATCGATCACTACCGGAGCGTGCGGAAGGAACGGCAGACGATCGCGCGCGAGGTGGACACGACGCGATCTGCAGCCGGCCTCGCGCGACGCGGACGCCGTACGCCGGCCGCCGAGCACCAGGACCTGCGCGCGCTGCTGCAAGCAGGCGCTCGAGACGCTGCCGCCGACGCTGCGGACGGCCGTGGTGCTGCGCGACCTGCAGGAGCTGTCGTATCAGGAAATCGCCGACCGGCTCGGGCTGCCGGAAGGCACGGTGAAGTCGCGCATCAATCGCGGCCGGCATCGAGCTGGCGCGCCAGCTGAAGCGACTGCAGGACAAGCAGCCGGCCTGCGCCGGCGCAGGCGCGCGGGACGTCCGCGCGGCGCCCGGAGGCCCGGCGAATCCGGAGTGTCTGAATGAATCTCACAACCGAACACGCCAACGGCGTCGCGGTCGTGCGCGTCGGCGAATCCCGCCTGATGTATCCGCTGCTGTCCGAGTTCTCCTCGCGCCGTGACGCAGCTGATCGCCGCCGGGGAACGCAAGGTCGTCGTCGACCTGTCGTCGGTCGGCTACGTCGACAGCGCGACGATCGGCTGCCTGATGGACCTCTATCGCCAGGCCAGCGCCGCCGGCGGCGCGCTCAAGCTCGCCGGCGTCCAGAAGCGCGTCGAGACGATGCTGACGATGACCGGCGCGCAGAACTTCATCGAGGTGCACCCCGACGAGCCGAGCGCCGTCAAAAGCTTCGGAGCGTAGCGATGCGCACAATCAAGATGACGAACGGCGCCGAGGTCGCACTCGACGGCGATCTGCTGACCGTGCTCGAGATCGCTGTACATCGAGATGACCGCCAAGCGGGAGCTCGAGCGCACGTTCGAGGACATGGTCCGCGAGATCCAGCACCTGATCGAGCAGATGAACGACGACGAACGCCGGCAGTACCTCGTCGGAAAGCCTGTTCCTCAACATCGTGTCGTACGAGAACGAGCGGCTCGGCGCGTACATGAAGAAACTGACCAAGAAAGTAACCGGCCGGGCCCACGTGTCCCTGAACTACCTCGCCACCCGTTTCACCTGCTCCTGGCCGTGGAGCACGATGGTCATGCTCTGCGACGGCCGGATGGTCTGCGGCTGCGCCGATCCCTACGGCAAGCGCGTGCTCGGGCGACGCGCGGCACGACGGGGTGTCGGCGATCTGGACCGGCGAACGGGCGCTCGGCGCTGCGCAGCGATCTCAACGCCGGCGGATCGAAGTTCTGCGGCGACTGCGCGCTGAAGCTGCCCGCTGAAGAAGGACGAGGCGCCGCCCCAGCGCCGCTCGAACGTCGCGCCGCTGCCCGTCGCGGCTGTACATCGAGTGCACGGCCGCCTGCAACATCTCGTGCGCCCAGGCGTGCTGCGCGCCGGAGACCGGGCATCACCCGCACGCGCCAGGCCGGCATGCTCGACTTCGAGCTGTTCCGGCGCGTCGATCGACGAGGCCGGCCCGTCGCTCGTCCGGATCGACTTCTTCAACTACGGCGAGGCGTTCCTGCACAAGCGCGCCATCGAGATGTGCGAGTACATCAAGGCGAAGTTTCCCGCATATCTACCTCTACACGAGCACGAACGGCCTGGCGTTCACCGAGGAACAGGTCCGACGGCTCGTGCACTCGGGGATCGACGAGGTCACGTTCTCGATCGACGGCGCGACGGCCGGAAAGCTACGTGAAGTACCGCCAGCGGGGCGATTTCGACAAGGCGATTCGCAACCTGACGCGCCGCGGCCGACGAGAAGCGCAGCGCCGGCCGCGACGTGCCGTTCATCAACTGGCGCTACATCCTCTTCACCCACAACGACAGCGACGAGGAGATGGCGCGGGCGCACGGAAGATGGCTGCGGACATCGGCGTCGATCGTCTGTGCTGGGAGCTGACCGATCACCCCGAGGACATGTTCTCGCGCCGCTTCCTGCCGGGGACCGACGCGCACGCGGCCATCAAGCACGAAGTCTGGGACGACAACAACCTCGGAAACGCGATCCCCGGCGCGACGCCGCGCGCCGCGCATCGAAGTCAGCGGGCCGCATCCCGGGCCTGCCGCTCATCGCGCGGGCGCGGCCGCCCGGTCACGCTGCGCACCACGGTCCGGAATCTGTCGACGCGGCCGTTTCCCGCGCAGGCGCAGTCTATGGCCGGCGGCTGGTGCGCGCTCGGCGCGCAGCTCTGCGCGCCGCGACGGCTCGCTCGTCAATCGGGACTACGAGCGCGCCTGGCTGCCCGAGACGCTACCGCCGGCAGCGAGCGTGAACGTGCCGATGACGATGACCGCGCCGCCGAAGACGGGCCGCTACGACCTGAAGTTCGATCTGGTCAGCGAAGGGATCGACTGGTTCGAAGCGTGCGGGTCCGAAACGACGACGAAGTCGCTGGTAGTGATCTAGGAGTCGCTGATCTGATCGGCTTCCTGATTGAGCGACTTGCCGAACGAGGTCCTCCGTCTGCAAGTGCGACAATCGCGAGCGCCGTCTGATCTAATTCGCGCAGGCCGCGCCGGCGCGACTGGCTGGCGCGCGAGCACCGGCATGCCGACGACGGTGACTCGGACGGCGCATCGACCAGCCGCCACGCATCGGTCTCTTCGAGGATCCTCGCCGCAAACGCGGTGTGCAGCGCGTGGCCGCCGCGGTGCGCGACCAGGTGGCCGACCACCGGGTGCCCGACCAGCGACAGATCGCCGATGACGTCGAGGATCTTGTGACGCACGAACTCGTCCTCGAAGCGCAGCGCGTTGTTCAGCACGCCGGTCTCGCCGAGCACGATGGCGTTGTCGAGCGAGCCGCCGAGCGCCAGACCGCGCTGCCGCAGCATCTCGACTTCCTTCAGGAAGCCGAACGTCCGCGCCGGCGCGATCTCCTCGACGAAGCTCTCTTCGGTGATCCTCATCGTCCGCGACTGGTGCCGGAGCAGCGGATGATCGAAGCTGATGCTGTAGGTGACCTTGAAGTGATCCGACGGATAGAGCGCGATCCGCTTGTCTCCCTGCGTCAGGGAGATCGGCCGCAGGACTTTCAGATATCGCCGCGGCGCCTGCAGACTCTTGACGCCCGCCTCGTTCAGATCGAGATACACGAACGGCGCGGCGCTGCCGTCCATGATCGGCACTTCGGGAGTGTTCAGCTCGACGATGACGTTGTCGATGCCGAGCGCGGTCAGCGCGGCCAGCAGGTGCTCGACCGTCTCGACCGACACGGCCTCGCGCGTCAGCCCGGTCTGATACTGAATGCCGCCCAGGTGCGTGACGGTGGCGGGGATCTCGAGGCCGCCCAGGTCGGACCGCTGGAAGCGGATGCCGTAGTCCGCCGGCGCCGGCTTCAGCGACAGGGTGACTTTGTTGCCGGAATGAAGGCCGATTCCGGTGCAGGACACAGGTCGACGAAGGGTGCGCTGGGCGTTCATGACCTCTCTGGTGACCGCTGGGATAGCCGCCAGGAGCTCAGCAAAGCCCTCTGCCACTGCACGCACAGCCGACACTCGGCTGTAAAGTGCTTATTTAACAATGAGTTACAGCTTGACTTCGGACGAAGTGACGGCGATCGAAGAGCCTGATGTGGCCGGGCAGCCACAACTCTGTCGGTGAAAGTGTGGCTAAATACCACAGTGGGTAGGGCCGCAGGACGTTTCACAATCACCTCACGAGGCACGTCAAACCCGTGTATCCGGCCGTCATGCGCGTCGTAATGACCTCTCCACGACGTCCGGCGAGGCGCTGCCGCCGGCCTTCGGGGCGTCGAAGGATGTCGGCCAGAAAACGGCCCGTAAAGGATTCTCGGCTCTTGGCGACTTCTTCAGGAGTCCCCTGGGCGACAATTCGGCCTCCCGCCCTCGCCACCCTCGGGTCCGAGGTCGATGACGTAGTCGGCCGACTTGATGACGTCGAGGTTGTGCTCGATGATGACGACCGTGTTGCCCTGGTCGACAAGCTTGTTCAGGACGTCGAGCAGCTTGTGGGTGTCCTCGAAGTGCAGCCCGGTCGTCGGCTCGTCGAGGATGTAGAGCGTCCGCCCGGTTCCGCGGCGCGACAGCTCCTTCGCCAGCTTCACGCGCTGCGCCTCGCCGCCGCTCAGCGTCGTCGCCGACTGCCCCAGCTCGATGTAGCCGAGGCCGACGTCCTGCAGCGTGCGCAGCTTGTTCGCGATCGGCGGGAAGTTCTCGAGCAGCGGCAGCGCCTGATCGACGGTCAGATCGAGCACGTCCGCGATCGACTTGCCGCGATACTTGATCTCGAGCGTCTCGCGGTTGTAGCGGCGCCCCTTGCACTGCTCGCACGTCACGTAGACGTTGGGCAGGAAGTGCATCTCGATGGCGATGACGCCGTCGCCCTGGCAGGCCTCGCACCGGCCGCCCTTGACGTTGAACGAGAAACGGCCCGGGCCGGAAGCCGCGCGCCTTCGCCTCCGGCAGCATCGCGAACAGCTCGCGGATGAAGGTGAACAGCCCGGTGTAGGTCGCCGGGTTCGATCGCGGCGTCCGGCCGATCGGCGACTGATCGATCTGGATCACCTTGTCGAGCTGCTCGATGCCCTCGATGGACGTGTGCGCGCCCGGTTCGTCGGCCGCGCGGTAGAGCACGCGCGCGAGCGCTCGGTAGAGAATCTCGTTGACGAGCGTCGACTTGCCCGATCCGCTGACGCCGGTGACCGTCGTCAGCACGCCGAGCGGGAGCGTGACGTCGATGTCCTTGAGGTTGTTCGCGCGCGCGCCCTTGATGACGATCTGCGCCGCGCGTCGCGGGCCGGCGGGACGCCGGCGTCTCGATCGTGCGTTCGCCGCGCAGGTACGCGCCGGTCAGCGAGCCGTGGCCGTCCCGCAGCAGCGTCGGCAGGCGTGCCCTGGAAGATCACGTGGCCGCCGTGCTCGCCGGCGCCGAGGCCGAGGTCGATGACGTAGTCGGCGGTGCGAATCGTCTCCTCGTCGTGCTCGACGACGACGACCGTGTTGCCGAGATCGCGCAGGCGGGCGAGCGTCGACAGCAGCGCGCGGTTGTCGCGCTGGTGGAGGCCGATCGACGGCTCGTCGAGCACGTACAGGACGCCGGTGAGGTTCGAGCCGATCTGCGTGGCGAGCCGGATGCGCTGTCCCTCGCCGCCCGAAAGCGTGGCGGCGCTTCGGCCGAGCGTCAGGTAGCCGACACCGACGTCGTTCAGGAAGTGCAGCCGGTCGCGGATCTCGCGCAGGATCCGGCTCGCGATGAGCGCTCTCGCGATCGGTCAACTCCAGCTCGTCGAACACTCGCACGGCCTCGGAAATCGGCAGGTTGACGTACTCGGAGATCGTGCGTCCCTTGACGCGCACGGCGCGGCTCTGCGGCTTCAGCCGCTCGCCCCCGCAGGTCGGGCAGGGGCGCAGCGCGCGGTACGGCTCGAGGTTCTCCTGCTCGAGCCACGTGCCTTCCTCGTACCGTCGGCGGAGGTTCGGAATCAGCCCTTCGAAGCCGGCGCCAAACGGATCCTTCGCCTCGCGTTCCTTGGTCTTCTTGCGCGTGCCGTCCGTCTCGCGCGTCGCGCCGCAGCGCCGGGCGCCCCGAAGAACAGCGATGTCGCGCAGCTTCTTCGGCAGCCGCCGGAACGGCAGCGCCAGATCGATCCCGAACGTCCGGCTCAGCGACGGCAAGCGCTTCGCGCACGAGCTTCCGGTCGCCCTTCGCCCACGGCGCGATCGCGCCGTCCTGCAGCGACAGCGACTCGTCGGGCACGAGCCGCGCCGGATCGAAGTCGTACACCGCGCCGAGACCCTGGCACTCCGGGCAGGCGCCGTGCGGCGAGTTGAACGAGAAGGCGCGCGGCGTCATCTCGGGCATGCTGACGCCGCAATAGGTGCAGGCCAGCCGCCGCGAGAACAGCCGATCGCCGCCGTCGAGCGTGTTGATGACGACGATGTCGTCGGCGAGGTTGAGCGCGATCTCGACCGACTCGGTCAGGCGGCGCTCGATGCCCGGCTTCAGCACGAGCCGATCGACGACGACGTCGATGGTGTGATTGCGGCGGCGATCGAGCTTGATGTCCTCGTCGAGCGAGCGCAGCTGGCCGTCGACGCGGACCTTCGTGAATCCGCGCGCGCGCAGCCCCGCCAGTTCCTTCTTGAACTCGCCCTTCCGGCCGCGGACGATCGGGCGCCAGCACGTTGATGCGCTCGTCGTTCGGCGAGAGCATCACCATGTCGATGATCCGCTCGAGCGACTGCGAGGCGATCTCGCGCCCGCACAGGTGGCAGTGCGGCACGCCGATGTTGGCGAAGAGCAGCCGCAGGTAGTCGTAGATCTCGGTGACCGTTCCGACGGTCGACCGCGGGTTCGAGCCGGTCGTCTTCTGCTCGATGGCGATCGCGGGCGACAGGCCGTCGATGAGATCGACGTCCGGCTTCTCCATCTGCTCGAGGAACTGGCGGGCGTACGACGACAGCGACTCGACGTAGCGGCGCTGCCCCTCGGCGTAGATCGTGTCGAAGGCGAGCGACGACTTGCCGGAGCCGGACAGCCCGGTGATGACGACCAGCTGGTCGCGGGGCAGGTCGACGTCGATATTCTTGAGGTTGTGGACGCGCGCGCCGCGTACCGCAATCCAGTCGTGCGCCATACCTACTGCCGGGAATTTCGCAGGAAATCCAAACAGTCATTTTACCACGCGGATGCGATCGAGAACTGATGAGTCGGCGAATTGAACAATATGCAGCTTCCGCCGTTGGCGGAAGCTCAAGCGCTTTAGGCGGCAGAACCCGTAGCGCGCCTGCAGCCGGCTGTGCTGGTAGCCGTAGACGAAGTAGAGCACGAGGCCGATCACGAGCCAGTAGCCGAACCGCTCCCAGGCCTGGCGCGGCAGGCCGATCATGATGAACAGGCACGCGGCCGTCGACAGCAGCGTGACGGGCCAGACGAACGGCACGCGGAACGGCCGCGGCCGGACGGGTCGGTGTAGCGCAGCACGAGCACGCCGATGCTGACGAGGATGAACGCGAAGAGCGTGCCGATGTTGGTCAGATCGTAGGTCTCGCCCGCGTCGCCGACGAGCGACCACGAGGCCACGAAGATGCCGGTCAACAGCGTCGTGGCGAAGGGGATCTTCGTCCGCGGATGGATGCTGCGCCGCCCATGCGGGAGCAGCCCGTCGCGCGCCATCGCGAAGAAGATGCGCGGCTGCCCGTACTGAAAGACGAGCAGCACCGCCGACATCGACACGGCCGCGCCGAGCGCCACGATCCAGCCGACCGCGTTGAAGCCGGCGAGCTGCAGCGCGCGCGCCAGCGGATCCGCGACCGCCAGCTCGGTGTACGGGCACCATGCCGGTCAGCACGAAGCCCACGATGACGTAGATCAGCGTGCAGATCGCGAGCCCGCCGAGGATGCCGATCGGCAGGTTGCGCTGCGGGTTGTTCGTCTCCTCGGCGGCGGTCGAGATCGCGTCGAACCCGATGTAGGCGAAAAACACGATCGCCGCGCCCTGGTGGATGCCGGTGAACCCGTTCGGCGCGAACGGGTGGTAGTTCGCCGCGTGCAGGTGCGTGGCGCCGACGGCGATGAACAGCCCGAGCGCGAGCAGCTTGATCACCACCATGATGTTGTTGGCGGTGACGCTCTCCTTCGCGCCCTGGAGCAGCAGCCAGGTGATGAGCATCACGATCGCCGAACGCCGGCACGTGCACGACGATCGGGAATGCCCGCGATGTGCGGCGCGGTCTGCAGCAGCCCGTGGATCGCCGGGTCGGAGCTCAGGAGCGCCGTCCGGTAGCCCGTCGTCAGCCACGCCGGCAAGCGTGATGCCGAAGCCCCTGAGCAGCGTGTTGAAGTAGTCGCCCCACGAGATCGCGACCGCGACGTTGCCGACGGCGTACTCGAGGATCAGGTCCCAGCCGATGATCCACGCGACGAGCTCGCCGAGCGTGGCGTACGAGTAGGCGTAGGCGCTGCCGGCCTGCGGGATCATCGACGCGAGCTCCGCGTAGCAGAGGGCCGCGAGCGCGCACGCCGCCCCGAGCAGCAGGAACGAGAAGCACGAGCGCCGGGCCCGCGCCGTAGCGGATGACCTCGCCGTCTGGTCCCGACCTGTCCCGCGGCCGCGGTGCCGATCGCGCCGAAAATGCCGGCGCCGATGACGGCGCCGATCGCCAGCATGATCAGGTCGCCGGCGCCGAGCACGCGCTTGAGCGAGTGGCTCGCCGTCGGGCAGCAACTCGGCGATCGGTTTGCGCCGGAACAGTTGGCTCATGATGTCAGGACACGAAGTGGTCACGGGTCTGACCGTGCGGGGTCTGACCCCGACGGGTCTGACGTTGCGGGTCTGACCCCGTTGGCACAAGTCTCGTGCCGAAGACGCGTGCGGCGAACTGACACAAGGGATTGTGAAGCGTATCCGCCGTGGCGCGCGGAATCAAGCTGGCCGTCGTGCCGTGGGAGTTCGCGCGAAGCGATAGACGGTGTCGCTGGACGCCAGAACGAGGCCGCCGCGCGGGTCGAAGGCGAGCCCGATGAGCGAACCGCCCGACACGACCTGCTCCGCTTCGTGGTCGATCCAGCCGGAGACGGTAGAGGCCGCTGAATCCCGCGAGCGCGTCCACGACGTAGAGGTCGCCGTGCGCATCGAACGCGAGGCCCTGCGGCCGGCCGAAGCCGTCATGGAAGACTTCCACGTGACCCGTCGGCGACACGCGGTACACGCTGTCGCGCGCCGCCAGCGTCGGCGCCGTGACGTAGAGCTAGCCGTCCGGCCCGAACGCCAGGTGGAACGCGGCGACGCTGGGCGGAATGCTCGCGAAGACCGTCGCGCGCCCGTCGCGAACGCGCAGGATCGAGCCGGATCGATCGCCGACGAACAGGTCGCCATCCGGGGCGAACGCAATGCCGCAGGCGACGCCGAGGTCGGTGGCGACGGTCTGACACGTTGCCTGCCGCGTCGACCCGGTGGACGCTGCCGTCGAACCGGCTCGAGACGTGCAGACGGCCGTCGGGGCTCGAAGGCCAGCGACGTCGGGTTCGGCAGATCCGCGACGAACGGCTCGCGCGAGCCGTCCGGACGCACGACGTAGATCGCGACGGGCGCCTGCTGCCCGCGCGAGCCGCTGAACGTCACATAGAGATTGCCGGCGGCATCGAAGGCGGGCTGTCGACCTGGTGAAGGCCGGTGGCGAGCGGCGCCCCGACCTCCACGTAGGCGGTCTCGCCCGCGCGCTCGTCGATCCGGATCGGCGGTGTGGCCGCCCTCGAGACCCGCCGGCACGATCGCGGTGAGTGCGGTCGACGAGGCGCAGGCGAGCCGCGCCGGCACGCCGCCGATCGTGACCTCGGGCAGCACCGGGTCGACGGGCAGACCGGTCCCCGCGATGGTGACACGGCCGCCTTCGACCGCCCAGAGCGGACGGACCGCGGAAATGCGGGACGAACTGGAAGAGGTCATCGAGTGGGTTCAGAGGAGATAACGGACGAGGAGACGAGTCGAGCTCAGTCGGACGTCAGCTCTCGTCGAGCTCCATGTTCCAGTAGAAGTAGTCGCGCCAGCTGTCCGGGGCGTTCTTGAGGCCGACGGTGATCCGGATGGCCGGCGCCTTGTCAGGACGCTTCGGCACCCGTATGAGGTGCATGCCGGCTTCGGCCGGCGTACGTCCGCCCTTCCGGCGGTTGCAGCTGATGCAGCAGGTGACGATGTTCTCCCAGTCCTTTCGGCCGCCCTGGGCGACCGGCACGACATGATCGAACGTCAGCTCCGCGGTGGGAAAGACCTCCCCGCAATACTGGCACGAGTGGTCGTCGCGCGCGTAGATGTTCGCGCGCGAGAACGGCACGTAGTCGATGTTCCGCTTGATCTTGATGTAGCGCAGCAGGCGGATGACCGACGGCAGCTTGAAGCTGAAGGAGACCGACCGCACTTCGCGGTCGTACACAGAGATAACCTCGACCTTCCCCTGGCACCAGAGCGTCATCGCCTTCTGCCAGTGGACGACCTTGAGCGGCTCGTACGTGGCGTTGAGGAGGAGCGTCTGCTCCATAAAGCCTGAGGTCATTCTGCCCGATGGAGGACTGTCTGTCAAGACGATGTGGCGTATAACAGGATTGTTTACAGCGCTTTAGCTCGTGAGACCAGCCCCGCCTGACTGCTCAGCCGTCACCAGCGAGCCGAAAGCCCGAGCCGGAAGTCTACAGTCTCGAGCCGATACTCAGGAAAAGGACCCATGCGTCGTCTCTTCCTCGTTCTCCTGACCAGTACCGCGGCGGCTTGCGCGACCGCGGGGGCGGTTCCCCAACCGTTTCCCGTTCCGGGCGGTCCACCTCCATCAAGGCCATCGGCGCCGGCTGATGCGGAACGACCAGCGCCGCCAGCGCCGGCTGACGGCTACGAGATCTCAGGATCAGCCTTGGCGCTCCGGGGCGTGCCGTACCGGAACGGCGGCAGCGATCCGTCCGGCTTCGATTGCAGCGGGTTCGTCTGGTACGTCTTCGCTCAGCACGGCGTGCGGTTGCCGCGCACGGTGACCGAGCAGTTCCGCGCGGGCACGAACGTCGATCCGAGAGATCTTCGACGCCGGCGACCTCGTCTTCTTCGACACGGCAACGGCGGAGTCCGTCAGTCGCGACGCACGTCGGGATTGTGATTGGCGGCGACGAGTTCGTGCACGCGCCGAGCTCGCGCGGCGAGGTGCGCGTCGAGCGGCTTGGAGCGAGCTACTGGGGTCCTCGCTTCGTCGGAGCGCGCCGCGTCCAATAGTCACTCGTCGCGGATCGCGAGTCGCGGATGCGGCGCGAGTCGCGAGTCGCAGGTCATGCGGCTCGGTGCTGCCCCTTCCGCGTCAGTCGCCGCGTGCCGCACTCGGTGAACTGGCGGATGTGCAGGTCGTCCTCGGTGTACACGATCGGCTGCGTCAGCGGCTTGAGCGGCTCGATTCACGAGCGGATCGGCCGGCGGCATGTCCACCGGCTCCATGTAGCGCTGCGGGAACGACGGGAAATTCCTGAACGTCGTCGCGACGACGCCGCCGTGGCGCGCGGTGAGCGCGTCGAAGTCGTGCCGCAGGAAATCGTACAGCGCTGGATCGGCGCCGGACGTCAGGTACCGCTCGACCATCTCGGCGACGTCCTCGTAGAAGTGCGGGCCGTGCGAGCGCGGAGAATCCGTGCCGTCGGCGCGACGACGCGGCGAATGCCGGACTCGTCGGGATCGATGTGATAGAGCTCGTGCACGATCGTGTCGAGCTTCGCAACCCATCCCGGAGCGTCGCCCGGATAGAGCTCGGACTTTCGCGAACGCTCGAGCGACTGATCGCAGAAGCGCGGCAGCACGAACGAGATGAGATACTTGATGCGCGTGCCGCCGACGCGCACCTCCGGCGACTTGGTGACGAACCACTCCGAACGCCGCGTCAGCTCGCCGGTCGCGCGATCCCGCCAGAAGTAATAGCCAGGCTCGCTCTCGGGCAGCGTCAGGCAGTGGCAGGTGGCAAACGCTCCCTCTGCGTCGGAGCGGCCGAACCGGCCGAACACGAGCACTTCTCTGAGATCGATGAACGAGAGGCGCGGCGTCCGCACGACGACATCCTGCATCAGCAGCGCGATGCGCTCGGTGTAGTTGATCATCGACACACGTCCGCCGAAGACACAGGAGTCCCGGCGACGCCCTTGCCGCTTCAGGGGGAGCTATTGATGCTGAAACGTGCGCCGACTATAAGGACTTGCGCCGTGCGCTGTCAAGGTGAACAGAAGCCGTTTAATGGCCGAGGTGCATACATTTACAGGGTTTTTCTCAGCGATCCGCCGGGGGGTTTGCCCGCCGGGGCCTCTGGGAGCCGCGGTGGGCTGTCCGGGCAGCACCTCGGGCACTGGCGGCGGCGGGCAGTCGGGCACCGGCTGAGCGTCGGGCGGCGCGTGCCGGCGCCGGAATCGGGGGACCTGCGCGACGACCGGCGGCGGCGTGACGGCGCCCATGCGGCGCATGATCATCTGCTGGCGGCGCAGCAGGCGCGCGTCGGATGCGCGGGGCTGAACGACGTGCGGGTTGGTGATCGCGGCGGCGAGCAGCGCGGACTCGGACGCAGACGAGATCCGCGGCCGACTTGTGGAAGTACGTGCGCGCCGCGGCCTCCGCGCCGTAGATGCCGTCGCCCCATTCGATCACGTTGAGGTACAGCTCGAGGATCCGCTGCTTCGACAGCTCCGCCTCGAGCCGCCGCGCGATCAGGAACTCGCGGACCTTGCGAATCGGGTTCTTCGACGGTGAGAGATAGAGGTTCTTCGCGAGCTGCTGCGTGATCGTGCTGCCGCCGCGCGCGAACTCCATCCGCTCGATGTTCACCTCCATCGACTCCTTCAGCTGGTCGAAGTCGATGCCTTCGTGCTTCCAGAACGCGCTGTCTTCCGTGACCAGCACCGCGCGCTTCAGGTTGGGCGAGATGCGCGCGTAATCGATCCAGCGCTGGATCCGCTTGGCCTGCTCGCCGCGGGCGTGCGCTTCCCGCGCGCGAAGGTCGATGAACGCGGTGCTCTCGGGATTCGACGTGCGCAGCGGACGCACGTCGGGCAGCGTCGGTGTAGATGAACGCTGCCGCAGCCGAAGCCGACCGCGCAGATCGCAAGCAGCGCGCGGCCGGAGCTTTCCCATCGGCAGCAGGCCCTAGACGGCGGCGACGACGCGCTCGGCGGCGGCGAGCGCGGCGCTTTCAGATCCCGATCGATGACCAGCCCGCCCGCAGCACGCGCTCGAACGCGCTCAGGAACAGCAGGATGTTCGACGAGCGTCGATCCGGCTCCCATGAGGCCCACGCGCCAGATCTTCCCCGCGAGCGGACCGAGCCCGCGCCGATCTCGATTCCAAACTCTTCCAGCAGGCGACGCCGCACCGTCGCTTCGTCAACGCCGTCGGGCACGCGCACGGCGTTCAGCGTCCACAGACGTTCGGCCGGTGGCGGCAGCAGCGAGAGGCCGAGCGCTTCGAGGCCGGCCGCGAGCGCTTGGTGGTGGCGCTCGGTGCCGCTCCCATCGTGCGTCGAGACCTTCCTCCTGCACGACGGTCAGCGCTTCGTGCAGCGCGTACACGAGCGGCGCCGAAATCGTGTGGTGATACTTGCGCCGCACCCAGAAGTCCTCGAGCAGGCCGAGGTCCAGGTAGAAGCTGCGCGAAGGCACGCGCTGCTCGAGCGCGCGCGCTCGAGAACGTGATCGGGCGCGAGACCGGACGGCGCGCCCAATCCCTTCTGCGTGCAGCTGTAGCAGGCGTCGATGCCCCGACTGACCGGTCGTCAGCGGGACGCCGCCGAGCGTCGTGACCGCATCGACGATCGTCAGCGCGCCGCGTGCCTGGGCGATCGCCGCGATCTCGTGTACCGGGATTGACGACACCGGTCGACGTTTCGCCATGCACGAGCGCCACGATGTCGGCAGGCTCGGTCGAGCGCACGTTCCACCTGCGACGGGATCGCACGCACGGCCCCATTCGACCTGCACGCGCGTAACGGTTGCGCCGTAGCGCTCCAGCATCTGCGCCAGCCGATCGCCGAAGTACCCGGTGACGACGACGAGCGCGCGCGCGCCAGGCTTCGTCAGGTTTGCTACTGCCGCCTCCATACCGGACGTGCCCGTCCCCGACACCGCGAGATTCAACGAGCTCGTCCGCCGCGCCGAACGCGCACGCGAGGCGCTCCCGCACCCCATCGAGCAGTACGATCATCGCGGGATCGAGATGGCTGAGGACCGGCGACGCACATCGCCTGCATCACACGCGAGGACACGGGGCTCGGGCCCGGCCCGAGCAGCAATCGTTCCGGCACGTTCATACGACCTCCGCAACGCGCGCGAGCTCCGCGCGGATCTGTTCTCGGCGTCTTCGCTGGCCGGGGCGAGCGGCGGACGCGGATCGCCGCCTTTGTAGCCGCGAGATCGAGCGCCGCCTTCAAGCCCGGGCACGCCGAATCCGGACGTCACCAGCCGCGCGAGCGGCGTCGATCTGCTTCTGCAGTTGCCGCGCCTCATCGTGCCTGTCCGTCCTTCGCCGCCGCAAGCAGGCGAAGACACGGGTCCGGCGCGACAGCCGCGACCGCGAGGATGCCGCCCACCGCGCCGAGGCACAGGTCTGTATAGAAGACGGTGCCGGTCCCGGCCAGCATGGAGAATGTCGGCGGCGCCACATCGGCGAACGCCGCGAACTGCGCCGCGTCGGTGCCCGACTCTTTCATGCCGATGATGTTCCGGTGCTCCGCGAGCCGCGCCACGCTCTCCGGACGAAAACGCAACGCCGGTCGACGCCGGGAAGTTGTAGAGCAGCACGGGAATCGGCGAGGCGTCGGCGACCGCGGTGTAGTGACGGATGAGGAGCGGCCGGCGTGCACAGGCTCTTGAAGAACGACGGCGTGCGCACGAGCACCGCGTCGGCTCCCAACGCCGCCGCGCGCCGGCTCGCGGCAATTGTCGCGCGTGTGGATTCGCGGCCGGTGCCGGCAATCACCACTCGATCGCGAGGGCACCACGTCTCGCGACGGCGTCCAGCACCAGGTCCGATTCGTCCTCGTCGAGCAGCGCCGATTCGCCGTTGGTGCCGAGCGCGACGATGCCGCCCAGGCCGGCACGCATCCACTTCCCAACGTTGAACCGGATCGCGGCCGCGTCGACCTCGCCGTCAGCAAACGGAGTCGGCATCGGCGGAAACACGGATGTGAGGCGCATGCGATTTGGAGGGTACGACAAAAGAAAAACCGGAAGCGGGACATGCCCGCTTCCGGCGTGGTCACCTCCGGACCGTGAAGTGGAGACGCGGCCGGCCGAAGCCGGACTCGCGTCTAAGTGATATCGGGGCTCTGCCCCGGACCCCGGCTCGGTCGCTCGCGGGGACCCCTACGCCCCGCTCCGCTCCCTCGCAGGCGCGCCGTGCGCGCCTAGTGAACCCGAGGACCCCAGACGGACTTCGACCGTTTCCAGTCTTCGTCGAGGATCGTCCACAGCGTCTGGTCGAGATACTCGCCATTGCGCAGGAACGACTTCCGCAGGACCCCTTCCTGCATCGCACCGATCTTCCGGAGCGCGCCGTTGCCGCGACCGTTCGCGACCGCAGCACGCGCCTCGAGACGGTGCGTCCCGACGACATCGAACGCGAAGTTCACAACCATCTTCGCGCCGTCCATGAAAGCGCCCGTGCCCCAGAACGCCGACCCAATCGCGAAGCCCCATTCGGCGGTTCCGAACCCCGGCTCGAGCTGCCGGACCTGGAAGATGCCGATGGCGGTGTCCATGCCGTGCGGCACGACACCGAAGCAGACGTAATTGCCTGCCGCGCGCTCGCGATGCGTCCACGCGATGAAGCGCTCGAACCCTTCTATCGTCGTGGGCGGCGGCGAGATGAAACGCGCGACCTCTTCCGTCGCGAGCATCGCCAGGAGCGACGGTGCGTCCGAGAGCCGCAGCTCCCGCAGCGTCACCATCGAACCCGTCAGCACTGGCAGCGCCTGCCGCCAGTTCGTTTCAGTCGTCGTTGTTGCCCGAGCCGCACTGATGACTGCTTGTACGTCCATGACACCCTCGGCGTCTCGGAATGGCATCTTTTCCATTAGAGTACCCCTCCGATCCCGCCCGGAACGGTAGTGGTCGTCGTTCCAAAAAGGTTGTCGTACACCGACGAGTCGAAATTGACCGGCGGCGCATTCGGGTCATCAAAGATTGGAGCGTCTTCGCCCGAGGTGCCCCACGTGATGTTGTCCTCGGAGTGTGACGTGCCCCAGACAATGTTGTCTTCCAGGGTCGAGGTGCCCCAGACAATGTTGTCTTCCAGGGTCGCGGTGCCCCAGACGATGTTGTCTTCGTCGAGTGCGGCCGCGCCCCAGACCACGTTGACGCAGTTCGCGCCTCCGCAATCGGTGCCCCACACGATGTTGTCTTCGTCGTCTGCCATCGTGCCCCAGACGATGTTGTCCTCGTCGAGCGCGGCGAACGTGCCCCACACGATGTTGTCTTCACTGGCCGAGGCCGTGCCCCACACGATGTTGTCTTCGTCGAAGGTGCTCCACGCCTGGTTGTTACAGCTGTTCTTGCACAGCGTTCCCCAGACGATGTTCGCGCCGGTCACGGTCTTGGCATCGCCCCAGACCACACCAGACTTCCACGCAGAAGCACTCGGCTTGATGACGCCGTGGGTAATGCGGTGATTGCCCCAGAGGAGTTTCTGGCTCCACTCGGACGGATGCGGATACGGCTGTCCGGCCTGAGCGGTGCGGAAGTAAACAGCGAGGTCGACCGCCCCCTTGGTATTCAGGAAGCCGGCCCCTTCTGTCAGCGCGTTGTATCCCGGGTACTCCTGCGCGGTGTACTCGAGAATCGCCTTCACAAGGTTCGGCGTGAGGGTCGGGTTGGCCTGAAGCATCAGCGCCACGGTGCCGGCAACCACCGGCGCCGCCATGCTGGTGCCGCTCAAAGCGAGGTAGGGCTGGTAGCCCACCCAGAATGAACCGCTCAGCAGCGCCGTGGGCTTCAGGGCGTACATCAGGCTGTTCGGATCGCTGAGCGACGCCGTCCCGACCCCGGGCGCCACGATGTCCGGCTTCGCCTCGAAGTCGATCGCGGACGGTCCGCGCGAGCTGAACGAGGCCATCACGTCGTCGGCCCGGGTGACCGTGCCCTCGTGGCTGTATGCGCCGACGGTCAGCACCCAGGGGGCGTTGCCTGGCGCGCTGATCCCGCCGTACTGAGGCTGGCCGAGGTCGTTCTTGCCAAGGTTCCCGGCCGCCGTCACCACGACGATCCCGGCGTCCACGGCGCGCTTGGCCGCGAGCGTGAGCGGGTCCGTCTTGTACGACTCGGTAACCTTCGCGCCAACCGACAGGTTGATGACGCGCACGTTGTAGGCGGTCTTGTTGGCAACCGCCCAGTCGAGCGCGGCAATCACGTTGCTGATCACGCCACGGCTGTTCTGATCGAGAACCTTCAGGCTCACGATGTGAGCGTCGGGCGCGATCCCGGCACGCGTGCCGAGGGAGTCATAACCGTTGCCGGCAATGATCCCCGAGACGTGCGTGCCGTGGCCGTTGTCGTCGTACGGCGACGTGCGCCCGTTGACGAAGTCGACGAACGCGGCAACGCGCTGGCCGTTCGCCATCTTCACGAGCGACGACGACCCCTGGTAAATCAGGTCGTTATGCCACGACGTGATTCCCGAGTCGATCACCGCGACACCGATACCGGTTCCGCGGTAGCCGTATGATTGCTGCACGGCGCGGGCACCGACCGTGACCGCCACCCGGTTCATTTCCCCACCGGTTGGCCGGTCGTAGACGATGCGATCCACGCCAGCATACTCAGCAAGTTTCTTGAGCTGTCCGTTGGGCAGCACAACGACCTTGCCGTTGATTGAGTCCAAGCTGCGACCGAGCCTTCCGCCGAGCTTCTTCGTCTCGGCGTCTGCGCTCCAGCCCGCCTTCAGGATCACGATGACCTGTGTCCGTCCGTTGGCGTTCCCTTTCGAAGCGCGCTCGTTCAGTTCATTGTCGAGCTTGGGGTGATCTCCCGGCGGCGGGCGGCATACGCTGGCACTGCCCCCGCGAGGGAGCAGACCAGCGCCGCCGCCAGTCCCGCTCGAATTACCGCACACCATCGAACCACTGGAATACCTTTCGAAAAAGTCCGAGTCACAGATCGAGTAGCGCTTACGGCAGAGCAAGGCTAGGGCCAGCACAGCAGAGCACAGAGTTCAAAGTCTGTAAGCTATTGTAGAAAAGTGCTTTATGCCTTATGTCTGATGCGGATGTTCCTTCCGCGGAACAGGCCGTTTCATCGAAAGAATGCTCCGTTCTGAGACAGCCAGAAGCGGTAAGTGTGTCTGACCAAAAGAAACCCGTGGAAATAGCTGCAATTTCCAATGTTCCGGATCGGAACAGTCGAGTTCAAAATTGTATTCAGTAAGATACTGATTCTAAAAGACTTGTCTAATCAAACAATTCGGCGGCTGGCTGGTGGGCCGAAAGTAGATGGAGAGACAGGACTGTAATCACAATTGCGGCAGCTGGCGCGAGCATCCAGGGAGCCTCGGTACAGGGTCGCCACATCGGCTGCCTCGTGGAGCATAACCCCCCAGCTTGGCGTGGGTTCGGCGAAGCCAAATCCGACAAACGACAATGTCGCCTCGGCGAGGATGAACATCGGCAGCAGGAGCGTCGCCTGAACGGCCAGGAAGCCGCGCGCTGCGGGAAGGAGGTGCCAGAGCAGAATCCGAAACGGTCCCGCTCCCAGCGCGTGTGCAGCTTCTGCGTACTCCTTCGTCCTTTCCCCGGCCACAACCGCGCGAACGCCTCGAGCCGGATACGCCCAGCCGGATAGCCCGAGGATGGCCGTCATGGTCAGGAACACTTCCCCTGTGCTCAGCACCAGCGGCATCGCCGCACGCAGCACAATCACCACATAGATGGCGGGCAACACCAGCACGAAATCGGCAACGCGCATCAACGCGTCGTCCAGCAGTCCGCCGCAGAAGCCGGCGAGCGCGCCTACAACGGCGCCAAGAAGAAGCGCGAGCGCGGCCGCCGCGATTGAAACGCCCAGCGAGAGGCGGGCGCCCCGCAGCATCCGCGCGAACACGTCCCGACCGAGTGCGTCGGCCCCCAACGGCAGCCACGGCCCGCGCGACTCGTCTGTCGTGACCAGCGCGCCTGACGCAAACCACTCCAGCGGAACGCGCGTGGTTCGGTCCTCGGCAAATCGGTGTTCGAGTCGATCGACGAGGCGCACCGGATAGATGAAAGGACGATGCAGCCGTCCCTCGTCATCGAAGACGTGAGGCCGCATCGGGGGTGCGAACCCGAGATCGGGGAACTGACGTCCTGGATCGTGGGGCGCGATCCGGGATGCGCCGAGCGTGACGAGCGCGATGATCGCGAGGCAGATCAGCCCGGCGCGCGTCGTGCGAGACATCAGTGCACTTCCTCGATCCGGGGATCGACAGCAACCAGCGCGAGGTCTGACAGCAGACCGCCCAGCGCCAGGCCGCACGAGCCCGCTGCGGCGCAACCCGCGACAAGGTAGAGATCGCGCGCCTCCAGAGCCTGATACATCAGATCCCCGAGCCCTCGCCACGACATGACGATTTCCACGACAAACGATCCGCTGAGCACGCTGCCAATCACGATGCCGTAGATCGCGAGGACGGGCTTCAACCCCAGACGCAGCGCATGACGCCAGACGACGCGCTCACGCGGGACGCCGCGTGCGAGCGCGGCGAGGATACACGGGTCGCCGAGCGCGTCACGAATCGCGCGCGACTGGAGACGTTCGAGGCCCGCCGCGATCGGCAGCGCGATTGCCAGTGTGGGAAGGAACAGGTGGCGCACGGTAATCAGGATCGATTGCAGCAGGCTGGCGCCAGCGGGCACGTCTGGCAATCCTCCGGCCGGAAGCCATCCCGTGCGAGCCGCAAACAACAGCAGCACCAGGGACATCACCAGGGAGGGCATCGAAAGCATCGCCATCGATACAATCCGCGCCGCGGCGGCAAGCGGATCCGCGATCGCGACTGCCTGTGAAGACGCCGAGCGGTATGCCGATGAGCGTCGCACACGCGAGCGCCGACAGCCCGAGCAGTGCCGTGTTGCCGGCTCGCTCGCGAATCAAGGCGGCAACCGGCCGCCGGAATCTGAGCGACTCGCCGAAATCAAAGCGCAGGCTCCGTAAGAGCCAGTCCGTGTACTGGGCAACGACCGGTCGATCGAAACCGAGCCGGTGGCGCTCGGCCGCCAGAAAGCTCGCCTCCGTACCAAAGGCGCCCTCCGGGGGAGCCAGGCGCGCGAGCAGCAGCGATGCGGACGACACCGCGAACACCAGCAGAACGGCGAAGCCGAGGCGGCGGAGCAGATACCGGCGGAAACCGCGGTTCACTGTGTGTATTTCGGCTGAAACGGCCGGGTGCCTTAAACCCGGCGGTCAGCGGGGCGATGGTGCGGCGGCCAACGAGTCCGCAATCCACAACAGCTGTGGCAGCTGCGGCGCAGGCTGCGGATTGACCACGCGCGAAGTGATCGCCAGGGTGACCTTCGGCGCGACGACATAGATGCCCGGTAGCTCGTCGACGAAGATCCGCTGCACGTCTGTAAACAGCCGTCGTCTGTCCTCGAGATTTGGCGTTTCGGCCTGACGCCGCATCAACTCGTCGATCTGGCGTTCCCAGTCGGTCGCCGGTGTTTTCTGCCCGGGGTTCCAGAAGTGAAAGTCGCCGGAACTCAGCCAGAAACCAGCGTTCAGCGCCGGATCGGTGGCGCTTGCCTGGATCCCGAAATAGATCGTGTCGTAGTTGCCCTGAGCAAACCGCTGGAAGAGCGCGCCCTGATCGAGCGTCACGACATCGATTGCGATACCAGCTTGCCGCAGCTGTTCCTGGACGACCGCCACAACCCGTGCGCGGATGTGTTCGCCCTGAGTCAGAATGGAGAATCTCACCGGCGTGCCCGACGCGTCCTCCATCGTGCCGTCGCCATTGCGATCCGCCATCCCGATCGACGTGAACAGCTCTCGAGCGCGCTTCGCATCGTGCTCACACGCGGGACGCACGTCCGCAAACCACGTGTGATTGGCCGGCGTTATCGGCCCGTACAACGGAACCGCGGCGCCGAGGTACACCGTGTTGACGATCGCTTCGCGATCGACGACGCAGGAGATGGCCTGCCGGAACGCTTTCTGAGCGAACCAGCGGCTCGACGGCGCCTTGGCGTGCGCGGCCGTGAGGTTGAACCAGAGGAGATTTGGATCGAGGGCAACCCCTCCGTCGATCAGCCGCACGCGTCCCTGATCCGCCGCACGCTTGAACGCGGCGTAATCGTCAGGGCGCATGTCGGCGTTCGTCATCAGGTCGATCTCGCCGGACTGGAGTTTGAGTGCCTCGGCTGCCTGGCTGGCAATCACCACCGTCAGCTTGTCGAGGTATGGGAGCGCGACGCCCGCCGAGTCCTTCCGCCAGTAATGCGTGTTGCGCGTGAACACCATCCGACCGCCCGACACGTGCTCGGCGAGCACGAAGGGGCCGAGACCGGCAATCTCGGTCAACGGCGTCTTCGTAGACCACGCCTCGTTGAATCGTCCTTCGGCCAGCGCGCGCTCCAGCTTGTGTCGCGGAAGGATCGGCACGCCGTCCATCAGCCGCAGGCCGGGCGCGAAGGGTGTCGGGAGCCGGACGACCACGGTCGAGGGATCGGGCGCTTCGATTTGCAGGGGCTTCCCGTTCACGAGCGTGTCGCCCGCGAGCGGCGAGTTGACCTTGGGATCGTAGAGCGCGCGGTACGAAAAGAGGACGTCGGCGGAGGTGAGAGGCGTGCCGTCAGAGAAGAGCACTGCGGGGCGCAGTTTGAGGGTGTAGGTCAGATGGTCCGGTGATTCGGTCCAGCTCTGGGCGAGCCAGGGCTCGAGCGTGTCGGTGACCCGATTGACGTGCACCAGCGGCGCCTGTGTCAGGAGCGCGAGATCGTCTCCCGCGGTGCTGTGATCGACGTAGCGGTTGTACGTGCTCGGCTCCGATCGAATGGAGGCGATCAGCTCGCCGCCGCGCACCGGTGCCGCAGCTGCGTCCGGTTCACGACCGCGCGACGGGGGACTCGCCGCGCGTCTGCTCAGGAACAGCACGACACCAATCGCCACGACGATCAGGAGTATTGCGAACGCCTTCGATCGGTTTGGGGCCACGAATGACCTAACCGGCCAATTACTTGGCCGCCGCTGAAAACAGCGAAATTACAGGCATTTAGAGCGGGTAAGCCATACCCTCGCGAGGCGCGGGTACTACCGGCCAACTGATTGGCTCACCTTCTATTCGGCACGTAGAGAGGGCGGCTTCAATGTTAGCCGCCGAAGCTACGATAGGCAACCATATTGCCTTAAAGAGTTCTCCAGTGATCGCCTCTGAATCATACCGGTAGCCGACTTTCGTACGGTGTCTGTTGGTGGCACGCCCCGTGCCTAGGTGCCGCGCACACCCTGCAGTTTTCCGGGACCTGGCTATGATCGACACCACGCGTTCGTTCACCCGCCGACTGATCTGTGGTCCTGCGCTGATTCTCTTACTTACCTTAGTCGCAACCGTCGCTGACGCCGCTCCCGACCGGGCACGACTGTCCAAAGATCTCCAGGCGCGCATCGATGCCGGCCGCAGCGATCTCACGAGCGTCATCATTGCCGGTACTGACGCCCAGGTGCGGGAGATCGCGTCGCGATACGGCGCGTCTGTCAAGAAATCGATTCGCGGGGGCGCGGTTCTCGAGGTCACTGGCGAACAGCTCGACGCCCTCAGCACCGATCCCGACGTCGAGCATCTCTCGGGCGATGCGCGGGTGCAGCGGATGATGGCGGCCAGCACGGAAGCCACCGGAGCACCGCAGGTCTGGACCGGCGTCGCCGGTCTCGCCGGCTTCACGGGCCGGGGCGTCGGCGTCGCGGTCATCGATTCCGGCGTCGGCGAGCACTCCTCGATTCGCGATCGCGTCGTCGCGTCATTTGATTTCACCGCGAAGAAGGGCACCGCTGTCGATCGCTACGGGCACGGGACGCACGTCGCCAGCATCGTCGCGGGCACCGACGATGCGGGTGAGTACACCGGCATCGCGCCGGGCGCCCACATCGTCAGCCTGAAGGTGCTCAACGCGGATGGATCCGGCGATACGAGCGACGTCATCAACGCGATCGACTGGACGATCGATCACCAGGCGCAATACGGGATCCGCATCATCAATCTGTCGCTCGGCCATCCCGTGTTCGAGTCGTATCGCGACGACCCGTTGTGCCAGGCCGTCCAACGCGCGGTCGACGCCGGCCTGGTCGTCGTCGCTGCGGCGGGCAACATGGGAAAGACCGACGACGGGCGTCCGATTGTGGGGGCGGTGATCTCGCCGGGCAACGCGCCGGCGGCCTTGACCGTCGGGGCGGTCAACACGCGCGGCACGGCCGTCCGGTCGGACGATGTGATGGCCACGTACAGCTCGCGGGGCCCGACCGCCATCGACGGCGTGCTGAAGCCGGACCTCGCAGCGCCGGGCAACAAGATCGTGGCGGCCGCCGCGCCGGGGTCGTATCTGGCGCAGACGTATCCGGAGCGTGTGGTCGCGGGCCAGGGAGCGAACGCCTATATCGAATTGAGCGGGACGAGCATGGCGGCGGCCGTCGTCTCGGGGGCGACCGCACTGCTGCTCGAGGCGAACCCGTCGCTGACCCCGGCGGACGCGAAGCTGCTGCTGCAGCTCACCAGCTCCCCGGTGCCCGGGGCCGGCCTGATTGAGGCGGGTGCCGGCAGCGTCAACGCCGCCGCGGCGGTGGCGCTGAGCGTGTCCCCCACGGCGGCGCCGGCCGATATCTTCATTGGGGAGGAGGCGGTAACCAGATTTGGAATCGCATTTGGAACTGCCTTAGACGGCGAGCTCAGCCGACTGGTTACCGGGAACATCTTAGTCTGGGGCAGCTCGCTCCTTACAGGCGACGTCGAGAGCGCGCGCGTGCAGTCAGACATACTCGTTTGGGGGAGTGGCCTCGTGTGGGGTAACGGCCTCGTATGGGGCAACGGATTGGTCTGGGGAAATGGTCTGGTCTGGGGAAATGGTCTAGTGTGGGGAAGCATTCTTGTTTGGGGCAGCGACTCAGTTAGTGCCGACATTCTCGTCTGGGGGAGCAACGTTTCCTCGGACATTCTGGTCTGGGGAAACATCCTGGTTTGGGGCAGCCAGAGTGTAGATGCTGACATACTCGTGTGGGGCAGCAATCTAGACGTTGCCGACTGAACCGTCACGACTCGAACACAACGAAAGTGAGCACTAAGATGACCATTATCGCTTGGGGCGCATAAAAGTCGATTCGAATCTGCCACGAAGAGGGCCGATTCAACCATCAAATGACGAACAACGGCCTATCTCGATGGGCGCAGCGTGTACATATGGACAGTCGCAGCGCTGGGCGTGTGCGCGATCGCCCACTCGGGCTACGTGTTATACGCGTCGCCTATCGGCTGGAATTGGTTCGTACTGGCCGTACTAACGCTTGTTAGTGGATCCGCCACCGTCAAACTGCCCTCAGTTCCGGCCACGATATCGATTTCAGAGACGTTCGTCTTTACCTCCGTCCTCCTCTTCGGGCCAGCCGCGGGAACGCTGACCGTCGCATTAGACGCACTCGTCATTTCACTGTGGTTAGCGCGAAAGGGACATCCCTTCTATCGCCTCGCATTTAATATTTGCGCTCTTCCAGCATCCTTGTGGCTTGGCGCGCAGATATTTTATCGAGTGTGGGGCGGCCAGCCGTTATCAAACGTGAAAGAGTCCATACAAATAGGTGCACTCCTCGCGCCTCTGATTGTGTTCACCGTTACTTATTACTTGTCGAATAGCTGGTTGATAGCATTCGCTATTTCATTTGAAAAAAGGCTGTCGCCGGTTCGAGTCTGGAAAGACAATTTCGCTTGGCTATCGCTTAACTATTTCGGCGGGGCGTCGGTTGCAGCGCTGTTGGTGACTTACACGAGAAACATAGATTACGCATATCTCGCATTTGTCTTACCTCTTTTGGCTGTCCTGTATTTCACTTTCTCAATGTCGTTGGGTCGTGTAGAGGACGCCAACAAGCACCTGACCGAATTGAATTCGCTTTACATGTCGACCATCGAAACATTAGCGATGGCGATCGACGCCAAAGATCAAATCACTCATGGACATATCAGGCGTGTTCAGCATTACGCAACGGGCTTGGCGCGGAGTGTGGGAGTAAAAGATTCGGCACAGATCAAAGCCATAGAAGCAGCGTCACTGCTTCATGACATGGGTAAGCTCGCAGTGCCCGAATACATACTCAACAAGCCGGGTGCTTTGACTCCAGCTGAATTCGAAAAGATGAAACTCCATGCTAGTGTAGGTGCCGATATCCTGTCGGCGATCGACTTCCCGTACCCAGTGGTACCAATTGTCCGGCATCACCATGAAAGCTGGGATGGTAGCGGTTATCCGGATGGCCTATCCGGCAGCCAAATACCAATTGGCGCCCGCATTCTGTCTGTCGTTGATTGTTTCGACGCACTGACATCAGACAGGCCGTATCGACCTCGCCTATCGGATGGTGAGGCGATCGCCATACTACTTCAACGCCGTGGAACGATGTACGATCCGATAATCGTTGACGCGTTCATTAATGTCTACAAAGAGATAGCGCCAGAAGTTGAAGAACGAACTGCTCCGGAGAATCGCTTGTCTCTTTGGACGGGTAGTGTCGCTGGCACAGAATCACGTAAATCGGGAACACGACTCGACGATATTGCCGCCAGTACGGAAGAGACTCTCGCATTGTATCGACCTAGCCAGAGCTCTCGCCGGCGATCTCGAACTCGAACAAGTCGCAAACATCATTGCCAACCACACTCGTCGGGTCGTTCCAGCGTCAACGTCTGTGTTCTATGCGTACGAGGAGCAATCTGACGAGCTGGTCTGCGCACACTCGACCGGCGAGAACGCCGCACTGTTTTTGGGCTCCGAATTCCACGTGGCCAGCGGCTGAGTGGTTGGGTCGCTGCGAATAAGCGAACAATTGTCAACTCGGACCCAGTGCTCGATCTTGGCGAAGTCGCTCGATCAATGCGTCCCAGGCTGAGGAGTTGCCTAAGCACGCCGTTGGTAAGTGATCAGCGTTTGGTAGGTGTTCTAACTCTCTACTCAACGCAGCAAAAAGCCTTCACTGAGGATCACCGTCGAGTAATAGAAGCCGTTGCCGCTCAGGTTGCAGAGAACGTGAGACACGCCCTCACAGCGGCAGACGGGGCGCTGACGGACGCCTTGGTGGGGTTGCCTAATCGTCAGCAACTGCAGCGCTTCGTAAACGCAGAGCTCGCCGAGGGCCGCGGTCGAGCTCCCTTCTCGTTAATTCTTGTCTCTCTGGGTCCATCGCTGCGCCCCGATGGATCTCATGATCGGTCGGTGCGCATTGTAGAAGCGATTCGCCGGGTTCTCAAAGACGGCGACATTCTATTTCGGTACGGCCGTCGAGAGCTTGTGATCCTACTTGCCGGAACCGATGACAGCGCCGCGGCGACAATGGTTGGTACGATGACGGCCAGCGTTTCAGAAGGCGCCATGAGTACCCAGATTTCAAGGATGAATTTCTCGCCGTCACATTTGGCACTGCCACCGCTCCGTTAGACGGGATGAGCGCCGAGGAGCTAGTCAAGGCCGCAAGGAATCGAGTATCTCGCAGTCGAAATTCGTTGCCTGAAACGGGATCGATTCACTAGGGGCGGACAACATGAACAGTGGCGCAAGTGAAGCAGTTCGACTCGGGTACTTCAAGGAAGCAGCGCGACTTATCGGCACCGATCGCGATCTTGAAAACCAAGTTCTGCGCCTGGAAATTGAGCACTACTTGGGCAACGGAGACTACGTTCGACGAACGGGGGGAACACGTACGACGAGAGCGTTCAGGATCCGCGCTTAGGTTTTAGGGCGGCCTCCGTCTTGGCGTCTCAGTATTTTGATGATGGAGACTCCACCCTCAGCGTTGACTACTCACAGCGGGCAGTTCGATTCGCCGAGCGTTCAGGCCACCTCGTCCATCTCGCCAGTGGCCTGTGTGCTCTCCTCGAACGCACTTGTATTAGAAGAGCCTTTGATGGTTCGTTACCGCTCGCACTCATGGCCAGGAGAGCTTCCATACGTTGTGGCGTTCCGAGCGTGGCCTCTGGTACCCATCTCACATTTGGCCGGTTAGAAGCAAGAGCCGGCCACTTCGAGGCTGCTAAACGACATTTCGATCTTAGTAGCGCGATCCTTGCCTCGGAGTTGACTTGTACTAAGCGCCTCATCTAGATCTTGATCGAATCATCACTTCGTTCGTTGCTTGGCGATGTCTCCGGTGCGCTCGAATTGGCTAGCGCGCTGGGAATACAGCGGAAGTGAGTGGTTGGTCAAAGGGGATTGTCGCGGCTGCGGCCAACTCCGCATTCTTCAGTCTTGGCGCTGGGAGATCTAGTTGCGCGCCAATGAGTTCGTGCGAACGGCAGCCGATCAAGGGTTTCACAGTCCGAGCTACGACTTAGCACTCGACGAAACAAAGGCCCGCCTCGCAGCGCGGTTGGCGATACTCAGAAGCCGAGGCGATGTCTGCGAAACCACGGAAGTCGCTGCGTCGGTTCAACCGTGGTATCTGCTTTCATCAGCAGAAACTCTGGTTCGTCATTCTTAGCTGAGGGACGGTGGATGAGGCCCTCGAACAGGCAGATCAAGGCTCTCGCATTGCAAGGACCACCGGAACTGAGCCTTTCATTACTTTGATGGAGTTGGCTAAGGCGAACGCGTTGTTCGGGCTAGGCGAAGACCCGCGCAACTCTGAAACTGCCTTTGATAATTGATCGCTCGATGTGGTCGCCGCCTTTGGCGAGTTCCCTCTATGAGGTCGTTGGGAAGGCCTTTCGTTATCCGGGGCCCGAGCCGCTGGACGCATGTCTATGCAAGTACGTTGGGAATAGTCAACGCACTGCCACATGTAGTGGGTAAACGATCCTTGAGTCCCGAAAATCTGACGAAGTCACGAAGGCGAACTTGACCCCTCCTCCCCAGACCTCGACAGCGCGGTAGCACTCATCGAGCTCGGGGGCCACACGCACATCCTCGCGCGCGAGGCGCTCGCGGTAATCGACGCGGCACAGTGCGCGCGCGGCGCAGCCATCATCGCGTCGAGTCCGAATGGCCCCCGCGTCATCGACCGCCGCGGCTGGGACGAAGCCGCGGCGCTCGCCGGCGCGCGCAAGCCGGCCTCGTGCGAGGTGATCCCGCTCGGGGAGCATCGCGACGAGCCCTGGCAGCTGATCGTCTACCCCAAGCCGGAGCTCGAGCACCGCTGCGCGCTCATCGCCATCCGCAAGCTGATTGCCACGGCGCTGACGCTCGATCGCTACCGGCGCGACGAGAAGCAGCGCGCGGCGCTGTGGCCGGCCGAAGCGCTCGAGGGCGACCCCGAAAGCATCTGGGCGTCCGAGCAGATGTCCGAAGTGCTCGGCGTCGCGCGCCGAATCGCGCCGAGCCCGCTGTCGGTCCTGGTCACCGGCGAGACCGGCACGGGCAAGGAAATGCTCGCGCGCGCGATTCACCGCGCGTCGGATCGCGCCGACCGGCCGATCATCCCGTTCAACTGCACCGCGGTGCCCCGCGACATGATCGAGAGCCAGCTGTTCGGCTACCGCCGTGGCGCGTTCACCGGCGCCGACGCCGCGTTCGCCGGCGTCATCCGAGCTGCGGCCGGCGGCACGCTCTTTCTCGACGAGATTGCCGACGTGCCGCTCGACGTGCAGCCCAAGCTGCTGCGCTTCCTCGAGACCCACGAGATCCATCCGCTCGGCGAGCCGCAGCCGATGAAAGTCGACGTGCGGGTCATTGCCGCCACCAACGCCAGCCTCGAACAGCTCGTCGCGGACGGGCGGTTCCGCGAGGATCTCTTCTACCGCCTCAACGTCGTCCAGCTGAAGCTGCCGCCGCTTGCGCGAGCGGCGCGAGGAGATTCCGCCGCTGGTCGAGCACTACCTGCGCAAGTACAGCGACGAGCAGAAGAAAGGCCGCCTGACGATCGACGACGAGACGCTGGAATACCTGCTGCTCTACTCGTGGCCCGGCAACGTCCGCCAGCTCGCCAACGAGGTCCGGCGCATGGTCGCGATGGCCGAGGCGGACGCGACGCTCACGCCGGCGCTGCTCTCGCCCGAGATTCAGGCCTCACGCCGCACGATCCCCGCCGTCGTCAGCGCCGAGCCCGAGGTGCGCGTCCGGCTCGACCAGCCGCTCGCCCGCGCCGTCGAGACTCCTCGAGCAGACGATGGTGAAGAGCGCGCTCGATCGGACGCACGGGCGCGTCGAGGAAGCCGCGCGCATGCTCGGAATCTCCCGGAAGGGCCTGTTCCTCAAGCGGCGCCGCTGGGGACTCCGCGTGCAACACCACTGAGTGCACAAGCTACAGTCCACGTAGACCAGAGCTCGCTATTTCGTCAGGCGCTGAATCAACGAAACGTTGTTCTTGCGCGCCAACACACTGCAGACACGCGCCACACGGGTTCGAATCCCGCTGGGGATCTGCACGTCGTCGATGTGTATCATCTCGCCGTCGTCGTCGATGACATCACCATCGAGCAGGCGTGCGGCTTCGTTGTCAGCGGCTTCTCTTGCGAGTGTTGCGCACAGCTCGGCGCGGTCTGCTAATTCGGCAAGCGACAAATCCGATAGGTCGTGCTCTGGTGCAGCCGTGACGTGTTCCATCGTCGCGTGCGCACCGAACCCGGCGCGGTCGAGCACAGTTGTCCCACGCGAATGACAGGCATCGGGTCGCCGGTCGGCTTGCCGCACGCCTCGCACGCGTCGAGTTGTAGGTCTCGACGATGGACTCGAAGACCCCGAGCACCGGCTCCACCATCGCCAGCCTCCGCGGCTTCAAGGGGGCGCCGAATTGATAGGATTAGACCACGAACCTGCAGTATGAGTCTGGGATGAGTGATGCTTGGCGCCCCGGCTCATGCGCGCGCGGCGGCGCTCACTGGACTGTCGGCGCTCGCAGGTCTTGATGACAGCTCCAACAGTGATTCGCGAACACACTCCATCCGAGGCGTCGAGAGCAATGGCGACAACGCATCGTGGCGATCCACACGAGGATTCCCCCCGACGGGCAGATCCCGCCAATCGCCCCCACATGACAAAATCAGCGTCACCAGGCCGGACGCCAAAGACAATGATCCATACGTTGGTTAGCACGTTGACGACGATGCCGCCCAGGAGAATCACCACAAGCTGCCGAACTGACAATGCTCGCGTAAAACTGACGCGAACGCCACTTGTCCGCTCTTCGCGTCGTTTGCCATCCGAGACTGGAGACATCGTCACGGGCGCGCTGAGATCGAATCCACATCGGCTGCAATGGCGCCGTGGAAATATTGATCGGTACGTCCATGTGGCGCCGAACAACCGCACGGTCCGACGATAGATCGGGTTCCCACAGTTCGGGCATCGAAGGGTCTGCAGCCGCCAATGACATCCCCAGGCCCACGCCAATGGCAACACAACAAGTAGCCGGTCTTTTTCAATTACAAGTGCGCCCAAAAGAAAAACCCAAGGATTTGTGCCAACTGCCAGCCAGCCGCTCGCCTCCGAATGCTCACGGTGATAGCTTAGCCGGATTTACGGGGTTTACCGTCGCTTTGCCTTATCGCAAGGCAAGTCAGCTCACGGCTCGGGCGTTACGAGGTTAAGAAATTCGATGCCATGTCGCGGTCATCCCTCATTGCGCTGGTCGTGCTCTCGCTGGGATCATTCGCCTTTTATGGGTGGTTATTGCACGTCTGTGATCGGATTCTCCGTCATCCGTGTGGTTGTCATTTCTGCCCTCGCGTCGGTCACCCTCTCGATAGTCACATATCGGCACATTCGAAAGCATCGGCATCGAGCCCCAGTGTGGGAACCGACACCGCGAAGGTAGTCAGGATCGGAACCTACTCGATGGTTGTCGCCGCGTTGGCTTGGAGTGCAATCTATCTCAGAGAACGGGGGCATATGGCGTAGGATTCCTCGCGGCAATCTGCGCTGCGGGTATAGGAGTGCACGGAATCAGGAGAAAGTAGTAATCGACTTGATGGTTGGCCCTGGCGCCCGGCGCAAAGTGCCGCTCCGATGATCCTCGCTGCCGTTCGGGTGGTTGGAGAACGCCGTGAAGGAACCGGCGCGCAGAGGCGGACAGGGCGGCTCTCACCGAGCAGTCACGTAATACTCCAGACCCCGCGGCGCCGAGGGCGACACGGTTTGCACACCCATCCGCGGAGAAATCGATTGGGACAGATCCGCTTCCAATCGGAGAAACGGACGGGGCGGCAAAATGCGCTTGTCGTGTGGCGACTGAGCCCAGAAGCCGCTGGAAATGCACATCGCGCGAACCTGCGTCCAGTCGTCCAGATGCGCCGATTCGGAGCAGTCGAGACGGCTGGATATTACCCACTTCTTCAACGACTCAAGCAAGTCACAGACATCGCTCGCATCGATACTCTTGCCGATTTCAAGGGCACCACACTCGGTAGCCTCGCGAACTGGCGGGAGCGGTGTCTCGCAACCTGGCAAGTCCACACGAATGGTTGCATACCCGAGAGGCTTTGATACCTCGGGTGCCTCACGGTTCATGAAGTCACAGCCAGTCATGGCGACCAGCGCAGCAACCATGACCGGACGCGGCGGCGCAATCCGGAGATTGGATCTCCAACTTGCCTGATTAGACACCAGTTCGCTGCCTCGGGTCGGTGGCAACCGCCAACGAAGCCGAGTGCGGAATCGCACGATCACACCAGCGATAACCCCAAAACGGGGCTCGTCAGGGCGGCACATCGCTCGCATTGACACGCGGGATACTCAGTCAAGAGGGCGAGCCGCATGGAATTTACTGCTGTCACGACTACAGTTTTCGCCATTCTCGTGCCAAACTTGCAATTCGAGTTCTCGTATCCAATGGCTGTAGCCTTCCTGGTTATATGTGCTGCCGCATGGGTACTCACGGCGGTTGACATCCGCAGGCGTCCGATAGAGACGGTGGAGGCCGACCAACAAACCCGCGTCAAGGCGCAAACTGCTGATCGATTGACCAGATGATCCCAGCGACCCGCAATGAACCGGGATAGTAAAAGTTAGATTGAGCAAGTTTGACGCAGGAACGACGATCGGCACGTCCTCACCGTTGATATCGGATGACCCGCCGATCGTTGAACCTGGGGCAACTGTATCCTCGATCTTACAAATTCAAGCGTCCGGCATCCGCGATTCCGAATCCGGGTGTTCTTAATCTGTGACACAGGCGTTGACACCGTTATCAGAGTCGGCATCGCGCTCCGCAGGTCTGGCGCGGAACCGGGAAGAACTTCCCACCGCCGTGCGGGGCCAATCGAGGTGCCACGGTGCGCGGTAAAATAGGCACCTCACCGATGGCTCAAACCATTCAACAAGCCTCGCTACGTCCGCCGTTGAAGTGGACAGGCGGGAAGCGGTGGCTGGTCCGTCTATTCAACCGCTCTGGCAACCGGCCAATAAGGAAGTCATCGCATGTCGCCAACACTCCAGATATCCTTAGTTCTCGTTACTGGTTTGCTTGTTCAGCATCCGCAGAGCCTAGTTACCAGTGCGCGCGAACTCGGAGGCAAAACGGAGAATGGTCTCACGGTCGAGTTGACGTTTGTTCCATTTGACGCTTTGGCCGCACGCGCCGACGTAATCGTTCGAGGTCGAGTTCGATCTGTGTCGACGAGACTCAGCACGGATGAACGCTGGGTGTTGACCCAATACGAAGTTGCGCCTACGCAGTTTTTTAAATCACCGAGCACTGACAAGAGTGGGTCGGTTGACGATCGTCATATATTCGTAACTCACCCGGGCGGGCAAATTCAGTTCAATGGCCTCGACCTCTCAACAAGAGTGAACGTTTATCCCGAGACCGAAATTCTCCGTCAAGGGGAGGATGTAATTCTCCTTCTATCGAAGAACCAATCGGAGCCTAGAACGTTCCAGATTGAGGGCGGTCCATTTGGTGCTTTCCGTGTAAAGCGCGGGATGGTTGCCTATATGACGCAGGCAGTGCGCGACAACTATTCCGATGAGGCGCTACCCGCCTTAGAACAGCACATGAGCGAAGCTTTAGCCAAGCGTTGAGCCTTGTCGCGGACTCAGGCCAAACTCCGCGACTGTCTCGACGTTTGCCGAAGCACACGGCCCCGCATAAAGGGTGCAACCGCCTTTCAGAACCGAAACCCCGCGATAGAATACGGAGCGGGGCGACCAGCGACTAACCGGATGCAAAAGGCCGGGCAGCAGCAATGCTGTGCGTCTCACCGCCCCCTTTTCTACGCCGCTTTCTACGCCAGCCGCCGCTCCACCCGACCCCGCATAAAGGGTGCAACCGCCGTTGGGGACGCCATTCCAGATTCTGGTCCGCCGTTTCCGTCCAACTTCTTGAAAGCCAAGCAGGTTGCGGCGGTTCCAAATTTCTCTCCGTCAAACCGCAGTCCTTCAGGAAACAGGACCTGTTGAAGCCGCTGTTTCTGAACGAGATCGAGTTCCATCCAAAGGCGCGCGGCGTTCGTGACGACGTGCTCGGCGAAGGCCAGGACACCGTCGATGTCGAGCTGATCGAGGACCGCGTCATTCAGCTCGATCTCAGCGAGAGCCAGTTGTTCGCGAAGTTGGTCCCTCTGGCGCTCATAGGTCTGTCGGTCAATCGAACGCTCATGCAGGAATGCTTCATCGATACCGTCGAGACGCTCCCTCTTCTGGCTGACAACGTTCTCCAAGTTTCTCCGCAGCGTTTCGACCTCGTTCTGCCGGTCCTTCCACACGTCCAAGACGATCGCGTTCTCGACCTGACGTGTCACGGAGCGCGAGTCGTCGTCGACGTCATGCTAGGCCGTGCTCTTGCGGGCGTAGATGGCACAGCGCGCGGCAGTCATCCCTGGTCCTTTCGCCACCGGCATCGCGACGCATGCGCTTCGACGTAGCGCAGCCACAGCTGAAAGTATTCGCGCACCGCGGGCAGCATCGTGACCGGCGTTTCACTGGTTAAGAGCTTCTCCTGTCGCAACCATTCCTCTTCCGTCTTCGGCGCGTTCTTGCTGCCAGCGAACCAGCCGCCCCCAGCAAGGTGCACATACGGATCACCGGTTTTGCCTGACATCCCGCGGAGCGCATCTGGCATTTGGAGATGGCTGATTTGGTGATCGCGGTAGTCAGAGATGCGCTCCTTCATCGCACGCATGCGTCGGCGAGGTCTTCAATTCCTCTTGGGACGAATCCCGCTTCCGGTCGCGGGTGTCCGCTCGATAAACTACTGAGCGTATGAATCGCGATTGGGTTCTTTTCAACCTCAGAGAAGCCGAAAAGGAGTTGCGCCAAACCATAGCGGCGATGGAATCCACTCCTGATTACGGCACTGGCGAATTCAGCGTGGCCATGACGCATGCCTATCACCATCTGAATACAGCGTGGAACTCGCGGGATGCGACACCGTCCGCCGTGGATGAGTGCGGCGAAACCGACTTCTTCCGTTGGAGACAGTTCCCGGTGGACATTTACCTCGGGCGCTGAAGGGGAGATTCAGGGCGTTCTTCGGTAACGTCGCCCGCCGCGCCGCCCCGGACCGTCTGGTAGCACCAGTCGTCGCCGGCAACGACGGCATCCTCGTTGACCGCGTCCTCGAAGTCGCCGGTCGTCAGCGCGGGCACGGAGAGCGTGAGGGTGCCGTCACTCGGGCGGAGGTCTTGCCAGCTTGAGGGTCACCCCGAGGGTGCGGGGCGAAGGTTCGAATCCTGGCGAAGGCGAGCACCCTCTCCGATGATCCTCGCTGCTTTTCGGGTGGTTGGTGGGCGGTTGGAGAACGCGGAAGGAACGGCGCGGCATCACCGAACGGCTCATGACCTGGAGTTGAGAATTGGTCAAGGTCGTCGAATATGTTTTGGTTTCAGTATGACAGTGCACCCTGTGGTGGAAACCATTGTGCGGAGAAGTTTGAAGTATCCCCCTGGCCCATTCAGGACATCGTCGTTTTTGTTAATGAACAGGGACAGTACCGAGTTCGGACGGCTGAAGCGATGAACGTCGCATTGGTGGGTGACGTCTGTCAGCGAATCGCGCCGCACGTGCCGCTCCGATGATCCTCGATTCTCGAGTGCTGAGAACCGCGAGTTGTAATCGGATGCCCAACTAATCGGTGTCCAATGTACAGGTGATGCGAACCGCCATCCTGGCATGTGGAATCGTCGTCACGGCCAGTGTCCTCGCGGTCGTCTTTGTTCTCTATTGGGGCGTTGGGCGTCCGGCTGTCGGTCCGGATGTAGAGCGGATTTGTGCCGAGACGATGCAGCGCTCGGCACCCGATATGTCTTGGGTCGCGCCCGGTCGTGAGGAGAAGGTTCATGGCGACAAGATTAGAGCCGTGACGCTCGGTGAGTTACCGGTCCACAACGGAGAACTCGTGCGGGTGAAGGGCTTGCTCCATGTGGAGTTCGAGTGGGTGGGCCTTTACCCGTCTCGATCTGCATTGGAGGAGGGCTGGCGTGCACCGTGGGTCACCCTCAATTCGCTATGGCCAGACGAGCCGTACTGGGAGACGAAAGGCCCATCGGTTTCCGACCGATGCGCCGTCGTCGAAGGAACATACTCAGCCGGTCCTGGTGGGCACTTCCGTATGTTCAACGGAACTATTCGAGATGTCCTGCGGCTCGACGTGTGGTCGACACCTCACCGGCCGTTCATAACCCGAGTTCCCCGTGCCATAGCGACTGCTCCGCGCAAAGTGCCGCTCCGATAATCCTCGGGACCCACGACATCCTTCAGGCCGCCACGCCTTCCACGATGGTGGGCGGCATCCCCATGGACCGCACATCCTCCACACCCCTTGGGGGACGAATCCCCTTTTCATCGCGTCCACAACAGGATCTGCCAGCTCAAAACAGCGGCATGGCGAGCTGTGACGTAGAATCACCTCATGCCGGCGCATCCTCGAAACGTTCTGGAAGGCCTGACCACAGGAGGAACCCGAATGAAGTTCGTGACTCTGTGTCTCGCCCTTGTCGTTGCGGCCTTCGGCGCTGTCGGATTGGCCGCACAAGATAGGCCAAACTTCTCGGGCACATGGATCGGTGTTGGGCCTCAGCAGGGAATTCGGGAACTCACCATCAAACATGATGGCTCCACGCTGTCGCTTGAGGGCCAGCCAGACGTGACCAAGCGCACGTTCACACTCGACGGCTCCGAAACCGAGATGAGCGCTCCTGACGGGAAGCCTCTACTTGCGAAGGCTGTGTGGGAAGGCAATACGCTGGTAGTGACGATCTATTTCCCTGAACTAAAGCAAGACATCAGGCGGCTGACTTGGCTGATAGACGCTGATGGACAACTCGTGATGGAAACTGAGTTCCTTGGCGGGAAGCCACAAGCGCCCACCAAACAGGTCTTCAAACGCCGCTAGCGTACTGCGGCCAACGCCCTAGGCTATGGGGATGACGTGGTGATTCGGTGAACCTCACCGCGCGTTGAATCGAACCCGCAGCTCCCGCGCGGCCTCGTCGAACACCCACGTGCAGCCGGCGCTCTTGCACAACAGGTCGAGCGCGACTTTAGTGTCCATGTTCGTGAACTTGACCGACGCCGGCGGCCGATCGACCGGCCCCTCGATGAGCACGGCGACCCCAAGCGCTGCGCCGAGTGCGCGAAATACCTCCGAAGGTGCCACTTGATCGAGGGCCAACGATACGGTTGGCGGGAGCCCGCCAGGCGTCGCCGTTGCGGTGGACCCCACTTTGACGGTCGTACCCTCTAGCCGCCATGTGCAGGAGGCCGTGTCACAGATGGCGTCGAAGGCGACGCGGAGCCTGACGTTCGTCAGCGTGATCGTGACGGGCAGCAGGGGGGCCTGCGGTAATTCCACCGTCAGGCCCGACGCCTTCGCGAGCACCTGCAGAACGTCGGCTGTCTTGCTGTTGATGAATTGAATGGACACTCGGGTTTCCAACGGCTCTCCCACTTTGCGAGAGCTCTGCTCCACAGAGACAACGGAAGTTCGACGTTGCGACGGTTCCGGCGCCGCACCGGAGCTCGATTGCCCGGCCAACATCGATGGCACCAGCAGCAGCATGAACATCGTCGCGGCGATCATTCGCGTGTGTCTCGTCATGATGGACTCCTATCGCGGAAACGCGATCACATACTCACCGCGGGCAGTCGAATTGCGCTGCGCGTTCACCACCCATCGCCTACCATCGTCCCTCGTCACCACGACGACAGAACCAGTTCCGGAGATGTGCAGCGCCGGAGACAATGGGGCTGACGCGCGCCAGAATTGCGCGATGACCAACAGCGCAACGACAGATGCCGCGAGCAGTCCAAGAGGCCGGAGCGGATGGATTTGCCGATCCGGAGAGAGCGCGCCGGCGATGACACGCCGCACCCGTTCGTCGTCGGGCTGCAGCACCGCCCGAAGGCGGCGCTCCGCGTTGGTTACGTCGTCATCGCGCATGTGGTGCCTCCTCGAGAAGTTCCGTGAGCCGGGAGCGTGCTCGGTGTAACCGCATCTTGACGGCAGCTACAGACGAACGCGTGACGATGGCGATCTGGTCCAGCGACAATTCCCCTGCGGCGCGGAGCAGGAGAACTTCGCGGTCGGCCCTGCGCAGCCGTTTCATCGTTCGAATCACCATCTGCAGCTCTGCCCGCTGTTCGTATGAGTCGACGCCCGTATCGCTCGGTCGCGCCGCGAGGATGAAATCGAGTGGTTTCAATAGCGCGCGACGCTTCATCGCCCTTCCGGCGCGCCGCCTGGCGACGGCGAAAACGAACGCCTCCGGCGATTCGGGCGGGCCGAAACGTCGCCACCTGAGTACCAGAGCTGCGAGCGCCTCCTGCGCGATGTCCTCGCCGGTGCTGCGGCATCCCGTACGACCGGTCGCGTACGCCACCAGACGCGGCGCCAGGGCCGCAACGGTTGCGTCAAGGTCCACAGATGGTATGTACCTGGTCAGCACTTGAGGTAACAGTGGGAGATCCGGATTCGAGGGACCGCGCATTGCGAGTTCGCGTTCAGGACACAGGGAACCACGCGAGACCGGAGCTTGTGGCACCGGCTCGGGCAGGCTCCGAGCGGTGACCTGGCTTCAAGCCGCCGTTTCGCTCGGGCTAGAGAGGGCTACGCCGCCCGCCGCAGCCACCCACCGACGGCACCTACCCTTCTGGCGCTTCGCGTTGGGGACGAACCATCATGTATACCAAGGTGGCGTCCCCAAGGGGGTTGTGCCGGAGTGGACGCGGGAAGTGCCGGGCCAAGTGAAAGCCGCGTAGGTCCGCGGTGGGCCGAGTTACAACTGGACGGGCAGCGTCACGCCCTTTGGAAGGTGACGGTTGATTTCATCCAAGAGTCGCCGCGTCTCTGCGCCCGCCCCTTGAGGCCAGTCCAATGAATTACGACAGATGGACCCGTTCCATCCGCCGTCGGTCAACACATACAACTCGGCATTCATTCTTCCCTTGCGCGATGGTTCGCAGCCCCGGCTGCTAAAGTCACCGAGCGCCGCAGTCCCTAGTTCAAAGAGTCTCTCCGCGGTGTCGGTAGATAGTGTTGCCTCCACGCGTTCTCGCCCGGAAACAATCAGGCGACCGGACTCAAACACTTCGAGGCGAAAAGCCCCTTCTCGACCGCCCCAGATCCTCAGCATCAAGACCGGTGACGGATAGATATGAGTGGCGTTCCTCACAAGGCGAGCGGCACGCGAGGCCTGTCGCACTGCTCGACGTCCGGGTCGTGTCCCAAACGACAGAGCGAGTATGGCAACAACTATTAGCAGAACCAGGAGGGCCGCCGCGGTGTGTCGCGTCGTTTTCACGCGCTCTCCGTAACTTGCAGCAACAACCTGCTCTTGCAGCTATTGAAATAGACGCCCTCGGCGGAAACAGAGAAGCAGACCTTCGATCTCGAACGTCCGTTGGCAGATCAGTTCTCGTAACGGAGCGCTTCAGCTGGCTCCTTATTTATCGCCCGTATGACGGGTGCTGCGGTTGCTGCCGAGGCGATTACGGCGACGAACATTATTGCGCCAAGGATCGATTTTGGATCCTGCGGCGACACGTTAAACAATATCGACCGAATGCCCGATGCAGCCACTGACCCCGCTCCGAGGCCCAAGATGATACCAGCTGTGACCATGGCAAGAGTCTGCCTGGCAATCAGCGTCGCGTTCTGGATCCGTCCTGCGCCAAGCGCCATACGAATGGCAATTTCACGTCGCCTCTGGGCTGCAATGTATGCCAGCGATCCGAAAATGCCCGTGCCTGCGAACAGCGCGGCGCAAGTGCCGGCAATAGACGCCAATGCGGCCGTGAGCCGCTCACTTGCGATACTGTTGTCGACCTCCTCGCTCATCGTGTGAACCTCGCGAAACGGCAAGGCAGGGTCGATGGCAGCCAGGGCTTTGCGAACCGGCTCGATGATCGCGTCTGGTCTCGTGCTCGCACGTACATTCAGAACAAAGGAATCAGATGGAGTCCCTAGCGCATAGAAGATCGGGGACAGTGGCTCACGTAGGGAACGATACTTAGCATCGTTTACGATGCCGATAATCTGATACTGGGCACTCGCGACCCCACTGAAGCCGGTGCCGAAGTGTTTTCCAATCGGTTCGGCGTCCGGAAAGAATTTCCTCGCGAACGTTTGAGTGACGACAGTCGGTATTGGTCCCGACTGGGCAGGTCTGGTGCGATCGCCAACGCTGAATTGGCGGCCTCGGACAATGCGCATTCCCATCGTGTCGAAGTAGTCGGCCGATACCGTATTGCCGTTCGCGCCCAGGAAGTGTGCACTGGTAATCCGGTCACCGGCAGGAGCGACGGTCCAGAGAACGCCTCGTCCGCGCATGACGCCGACCGACGAGACGGAGGCGGACACAACTCCTGGTATGTCGCGCACTCGTTCTCCAAGTGTGGTCAGAAACGCGGATGCATGCGCACCGGTATGCCCGCTCAAGTCCGCCGTAAATGTGGCCGTGTGATTCGTATCGAATCCAGTGTCAACTGTTCGTAACGCTTGTAATGTACGTACGAAGAGGCCGGCCAGCAGGAGCAAACATGTGCACACCGCGACTTGGAGCATGATGAGAAGCTGACGCCCTCTGATGCTGCCGGTCGATCGCGCTGAGCGCAAGAGCGAATCGAGACTGGAGCGAAAAACGGCCATAGCCGGGCTGGCACTGAAAATCAGTACTGCCAGCAGTGACACGACCACAACGAAGACAACGACCAGCGGATCGATCGTCACAGGTAACGTCAACGGCAGCAGCGAGCCACTGCGATCTCGGATTGGAGGCACGAATTGCCTCGCCAGCGGCATGACCGCCGACGCAATAAGAAGACCACTCGTACCGCCGAGAAACGCGAGCAGAAGGCTTTCAACCAGCACGTGTCGAACCAACATGAGAGGTGAAGCCCCGAGCGCCAACTGCACCGCAAACTCCTGCTGTCGCGCCGCAGTACGAACGGAGAGAATTCCGCCGACGTTCAAGCACACGATCAAAAGAAGCAGAAGCGTCGATATAATCAGAATCTTCAGGACGACATCACTGCTATCGCGCAGAACGGAGACACCTCGCTCGAGCGATTCCACCTCCACATCGCGCATGACGAGACGCGAGGCATCTTCATCGGACCGGTGCTCGACGTCCAAGTAATAACTCTTCATTGTGGACTGCCAGAGCGTGCGGCACTCCGCTTCTGCCTGTGAGCGCGAGAAACCTGACCTGAGTCGCCCTGCCAGCTCGAGAATGATTCTCTCGCCACCAGAATCGGCCGACGCTCTATATGCTCGTAGAGGGAGCCAGACGTCCGGACTGGTCTCGGTTGTCAGGCCATTGAACGTCTCCGGCATCACACCTACAACGGCAAAAGAACGTCCATTTACCGCGATTGTTGTTCCCTTCACCACATCGCGATCGCCTGAGAAGCGGCGGCGCCACAGACCGTAGCTCAAAAGCACCGGAGGCGTTTCTGATGCTCGTTCCTCGTCATCTTCGACGAGTACGCGTCCCGAAGAGCGGCTGCACCCCCAGTGCCCGAAAAAACTGTGGCGTCACGCCACGCACCGAAATGTCTTCCGCTGGGGAAGGAGCTGTCATCGAAAAATGTTCGGTACTCACCTGCTTGGCCAAACGTAAATGCCAGAGTGGTGGCATGGTCGCGCACGGTGTCAAAGTACACCTCTGGAAAACTGCTGATAGCGCCGACCCTGGGTAATCGTTGCACTATTCTGACCAGCTCCTCCGGGTGAGGCGCGTCGAGGGGTCTCAGAAAGATTGCTTCGAAGAAGCTGAAGACAACCGTGACCGCGCCAATGCCTATAGCGAGGAGGGCGGTGACCACGAGGCTAACGCCTGGGCTTCGAGCAAGGAAGCGTGCCGCTTGCCGCAACTCTCTCATTGCCTGAATCTACCTCTCATTCACGGTAACAGTGTAGGGGCTGTACACATGGATCCGATCAGCGTACCGTTTGAGCGTGCCGCGGTCGAAGGGGCAACAGCGTACAAATGTTGAGGAGCGCCTGAAGCGTGAGATTGAGCGACTGCGTCAGGAGCTCGCCGAGCGAGAACGGCAAATCGCCGAACAAGCCAAACGCATCGCGGACTTGGAACGTCAGCTCGCACTCCGACTGCAGAACTCGATGAGGACGTCGAAGCCACTTCTTAGACACCGTTTCAGGGATCTGGCCTCGAAGGTGGTCGCGCACACCTATCGAACCTCACTTGCGGTTCCGCTTGAAGATCCAGATCGCTGTAAGGATGGAAACAGTCACAACTCTTAGCGACACCGAGAGGAAGCCGTTCACACCCGAAGCATACGTCTCATTCGGGTGGGCTTCTATGGTGACTGCGAGCTGCCTCGACGTGCGCGCGCAGGACGGCGTCCAGGTCGTCGAGACCGGTCGGCAGCCACGTCGGGTCGACACGCTCACCCGCCTCCACCAGCAGCCGCGCGGTCGTCGCGAAGTCGCAATCGCCACTGGCGCAACCCCAGCCATGCAGCGCGCCGTAGATGCAGTTGCCCAGTGGCGTGCCGCCGTAGCGGCGATCGGGAACGTTGATCGGGGGATTGTGGCGGAGCAGCCGCCGCGTCATCTCGGCGTTCCCGAGGAAGGCGCCCACCGGATCGCCTCGAAGTCGTCGGGCCCTGGCACGAGCGCGTCGAATCCGAGATCGAGCATGAGCGCCACCGCCGCCGTGTCATTGGCGTGTGCCTTGTCTGCGATCAGGCGCATCTGATTGCGCGTCAACGTGGCTACGACGTCCGGGTGTGCGGCCACGACCGCGTCGGCGGCGGTGCGATCGCCCGCGGCGCAGGCCGCCAGCAGCCGCTGCGCCGGCGAGGCGTGGCGCAGCAGGAGGTGCACGATGTCCTCGAAGCCGAGCATGCGCGCCGCATCGACGACCGACACGTTGTGGCCGAAGACCCAGCGGTAGATGTCGCCCCGGTGATCGCCAATCTTTTCAGGCGCCGAGGATCGGCCGGTCGGCACCGTCGTGTACTTGCCTTGCCAGGTGCGATGGTTCAGCGCCTCGGGATCCTCGCGCAGACAGCGCTCGACGAGCGCCGTGTCGCGCAGGCCGACGGCAATGAAGATGTCGAACCACGCCCCGCGCTCGACCAGCAGCCGCACGACACCGGGCGCGTCACGGAGAAGATACTGCGCCGGCGTCGACTGGTGATCGACGTCGAGCGCATCGATCTGCGCACCGCGATCGATAAGGTATTCGGCAATCTCGAAGGTGCGGGCACAGTGCAGCGCGGTCTTGCCATCGCCGCCGCGCGCTGACACCAGCGACGGATCGGCTCCGACCAGCTCACGTACGCGGTCGATCATGCCGAGGTGTGCGGCGGCGAAGATGTCGACGATCGCACCGCGCGCGATCAAGGGGGCCGCCTCCTCGGGGGTGATGTCCCATTCGAGAATGCCGAACGGTCCGGCCGACCAGTCGCTCTTGAGGTTCAGGTCGGCGCCGTACTCGATCAGGACGTCGAGCAGCGGCAGGTTCTTGTGCGCCATCGCCGCCGGACGTGCGCCGAACGCGCCGAGGGGCTGATTCACCGCGGCGCGCACCTCCGCATGCGTCTCGAGCAGCGCGCGCACCTGCTCAGCGTCGCCCGCGGCCAGCGCGCTTCGGAACTGATCGACTGGCGACTTCGTCAGGGAATCGATTTTCCGCCGCATCGCCGCCCAGCTCTCGAAGCCATAGCCGCGCGCGACGACGAGCTGGGCGTCGGCGAGCGTGAGGGCGTCGGCCGCCGGTGGCTTCGGGTGGAGCGCGCGGATACGCTCGCAGCGCGTCCGCGGCACGAGACGAGCCGGCGCGCAGCAGGTTCTTCGCCCGCTTCTGCTGCATTTCAAGACTGGGATGTGCGGGAAGGGCTTCGACGAAAACGGATCGATCGCGTTCGGACGCCATGACGACACCTCTCGTGCGTGGTGCCCGTTGTCCGCGAGGACGGGCCAGAGGTTTCGTCAGGCCAACGTGATGGCGAGACTGACAGGTGGGAGCATCCCTTCCCGCGGACGGGGCGCGGCCTGCACGCGCTCCCCCCAATATACTCGAAGCTGCGGACGACGGACGCCGCTGGCTCAGGACTGGAGAGCACAGTGCTACACTCGGACGCGATGGACGTTCTTCGGCGCCCCGACTGGCACGGCTCACCGGTACATCTCGGCGAGATGTTCATGCTGCGAAAGAACGGCGTGGAAGCACGCTGCGTGCTGCGCAGCCACGAATTCGGCTGGGAATTGTGCCTGCAGATCGGGCTCAATCGCGACTTCCTGCAGACGAAGGTCTGTCGCAGCGCCGAGGAGGTTCTGCCGACGGTCAGGGAGTGGAAGGCCGCGATGATTGAAAAATCCTGGACTGCCTGACCCAGCCGGGGAGTGTCACGACGGCGGGTCTGATTAGGCCTCGCCGAGCGCCCGCTTCGCCTGCTTGTTGTGTCGGGCGACATGCGCGGTCGCCCACTCGGCGAGCTGATACACGCTGATCGTTCCGACGATCGCGTTCGACACGCCCATCCGGCCGCCGCGTTCCAACGTCACCGCGTCGAACGCGTGAGCCATCTTCATCCCGGAAGCCTCGAGCGCCGCGATGGCGTCCGCCCGGCGGACCCCCGGCGGCGGCTGCACGGCCGACGGCGCCTGCAGCCTGTCCGGAATTGCCGCGGCGATCTGCTCCCACGGACGCTCCTGAAACGCCTCGGGAAGCAGCTGCGGTCCGGTCATGTCCCCGGCAAGCATCGCCGCGAACCGCGTCGACACGGCCGCCACGTGCCAGCCGATCTGCGCCGCCGACCACACCCCGTCCGGGTGCCGCTCGGCCGCCTCGTCGCTCGCGCCGCGCAGCCGCGCCACGAGCCGCTCGTTCGCCGAGACAAACGATTCGCGCAGGTGCCGCACCCGCGCCAGATGCTCCGATTGCGCGTGGTCCATGGTTACTCCAGACGCTCATCACCGCCTTCCGCCTGAAGGCGGAAGCTACACGATTAAAGGGCCTAGCGGCTTCCCCCGAAGAACCCGGGCAGCGGCATGTCGCGCATCGTGTGCAGCCCCGGCGCGACCTCGAGAATCTTCGGCAGTGAATTGACGACGATCGACGCCGTCGCGATGTCGCCATGGACGCCGCCGGCGAGCTTCATCTTCAGCGCCGGCGATCCCGCGATCTCGACGGCGTCGAACGACTCCGGCGCGCCGAGGTACGCCTCCATGTGCAGCGTGATCACTGGCACCCCGTTGCGATAGCCAAGGCCGTCCTGCACGATGCCGCAGACGAACCCCGGATCGACCGCGAGGTATTCGCTGGCGACGGTTTCGGTCGCGACCTTCGGCTGAATCTCGTCGGTGATGCGATCGAGCTTCCAGCTCATCGCGTCCGCAATCATCGAAATCGATTCCGCCAGCCCCACGTGCCTCACGCTGCCGTCGTCCACCTTCTTCTGGAACTGCTCGCGCGTGAGGCCGGCGCCGATCTTCTGCTGGAACGGCAGCCTGCGAATCCGCGCGTCCTGGACGCGATCGACGCGGATCGATTCGACGCGCTCGCACACGCCGGTCAGCGCGATCGGTAGCGCGTCCATGCAGAACCCGGGGTTCACGCCGGTGCCGAGCACGGCCACCTTCGATTTCTTCGCGAGCTGATGAATGGCCCGCGCGTACTTCATGTTGCCCTTCGTCGGATAGGCGAGCTCCTCCGTCGTCGACACGATCGGGACCCTGAGCTTGAGGATCTCCTCCATCTGAGGAAGCACCTTCTTCAACGATGAACTCGTGCACAGCACGACGACGTCAGGCTTGGAAGTCTTGATGGCCTTCTTGACGTCGGCCGACACCTTCACTCGCAGCGCTCGCCCCACGCCCGCGATCTCCCCGAGATCGCGACCGGCTTTCGCGGGATCGATATCCGCCGCACCGACGATCCGAAATCCTTTCCGCTCGGCCACCTGCCGCACGACGCCCGCGCCAATCGGTCCGAGCCCGACGTGCAGGACCCTGATTGGACCCGTCTGTGATGCCATCCCTGACTCTCCTGATAAAGATGAATGCGACCTGTGATTATACCTGCGGCAGACGCCGGCGACCCGCGGCAGCCGCGTTGTTCTGGTGTAGGATTGGCGCGTGTTCGGGCGTTCCGCGGCGCTCGTGGCGCTGTTCCTCGTCGGCGAAGCAGGAATCACGGTTGCGCCCCAGCCTCCGGCTCCACAGCCATCAGCGAGCGTGCCGGGGACTGCGCCGCGGTCGCCGAGGAACGCGAGCTACGCAATCACCGCGCGCCTGGATCCGGGAAGCCGCACGATCTCGGGCGACGAAATCCTCACCTGGCGCAATACATCGACCGTCCCAGCCGCGACGCTGCGGCTTCACCTGTATTACAACGCCTGGCGCAACACCGACTCGACCTGGATGCGCGAACGCAAGCTTACTGGCCGCGCCCCCGACACGGAGTATGCGCCGCCGGACTGGGCCAAGATGGACATCACCACCATCCGCGTCATCGGCGTGGACGGCGCAGCGGGCGACCTCACGAGCCAGCTGCGATTCATTGCGCCAGACGACGGGAATGCGAACGATCGGACGGTCGCGGAGGTTCCGCTGCCTCGTGCGATCGCGCCCGGTGAGGCGGTCAACGTGCAGATCGCCTGGTCGTCGCACGTCCCGAGAACGTTCGCGCGCACCGGAGCGATCGGCAACTTCTACTTCATCGCGCAGTGGTTCCCGAAGATTGGCGTGCTGGAGAACGGCGGATGGAACTGCCATCAGTTCCACGTGACCACCGAGTTCTTTGCTGATTTCGGCACCTACGACGTCCGACTCACCGTGCCGCGGGGCTGGGTGGTAGGCGCCACCGGCGTCGAGCGCGATCGCCGCGACGAGGCGGACGGCACGACGACGCATCATTACTACGAGGAGGACGTTCACGACTTCGCGTGGACAACGAGCCCGGACTACATCGAAATTCGCGCGAAGTTCGAGCATCCAACGCTGCCGCCGGTGGAGATGCGGCTGCTCCTGCAACCGGAGCATGCCGACCAGGCGGAGCGGCACTTCGAGGCCACGCGCGCAGCGCTGAGGTTCTACGGGGAATGGTTCGGGCCGTATCCGTACGGACACATCACGATTGTCGATCCAGCCTGGCAGAGCGATGCGGACGGCATGGAGTATCCGACGCTGTTCACCGCCGGGACCCGTTGGCTCGCGCCGACTCACGTCGAGGATCCCGAAGACGTCACCGTCCACGAAGCCGGCCACCAGTTCTGGTACGGCATCGTCGCCACCAACGAGTTCGAAAACGCGTGGATGGACGAGGGCATCAATACGTTCTCCACCGCGCGCGTGATGGACGTGCGGTTTGCGCCAACCTACTACATCAGACGGTACTTCGGCGAGCTTCGTTCCGTGGGTCTTCCGCGATTTCGTGAGGATCCGCGAGATCGACGGCGATCGCCTGACCTCCTACCGCATCGGCGCGAAGGGGGATGCACCATCGACGCCGAGCTGGCGGTACTGGCCCGGCAGCGCCGGCTCGATCACCTACGACAAGACGGCGCTCTGGTTGCACACGCTCGAACGGATGCTCGGCTGGGAAACCCTGCAGCGCATCCTGTCCACCTACTTCATGCGGTGGCAGTTCAAGCACCCGAAGCCGCAGGATTTCTTCGCCGTGGCGAACGAGGTCAGCGGCCGCGATCTGACATGGTTCTTCGATCAGGTGTACCGAAGCTCGAATGTGTTCGACTACGGCGTCGACACGCTGCAGAGCGAGGACGAGACGGTGTCGGGGTATGTAGATGACGCGGGCGCCAGCGCCACACCGCGGACCGAGATTCGCCAAGCGCAATATCGCACTCGGCTCGCGGTGCGTCGCTACGGCGAAGGCATCTTTCCCGTCGACGTGAGAATCGTGTTCGAAAACAAGGAGGAGATGCGGTGGCACTGGGACGGCCAGGATCGGTGGAAGCTCTTCGAGGTCGAGAAGCCCGCGCGCGCCGCCTTCGCGCAGGTCGATCCCGAGCACGTGCTGCTGCTCGACGTGAACTACACGAATAACTCGATGACGCTGTCGCCGCAGTCTCGCCGCGCCGCGCGCAAGTGGTCGCTCGCGTGGCTCATCTGGCTGCAGGATCATCTCCTCACCTACGGCTTCTTCATCTGATGCCGGCCGCAGCAGCATTCCGCGAGGGAGTTCGCCGGGTTTATCAGGCGCCGATGGTGGTCGCCGGCATGTTTGCGGTGACACTCCTCGTGTCCCTCCCGCTGGCGTACGCGCTCCAGGGCATGATCGCCGCGCATCTTGGCTCGAGCCTGGCCGCCGACGCGGCGGCAGCCGGCACGAACTACGCCTGGTGGCGGGAGTTCTCAGCGCAGGCGACCGGCCTGGGCACTACGTTCGTCCCGACGATCGCGGGCTTCGGAGCGGTGCTGAACAACATCAGCGGGCTGCTCGATCGCACGCCGGTCGCCGCGACGATTGCCGGGGTCACCGCCGCTTGGATGCTGCTCTGGTCTTTTCTCTCAGGCGGCGTGATCGATCGCTTCGCGCGGGCGCGGCGCACGCGCTCGCATGGATTCTTCGCGGCGTGCGGCATGCACTTCTGGCGCCTCCTCCGGCTTGGCGCGATGGGCTGGATCGTCTACGCGCTGCTGTTTCGCTACGTCCACGCCTGGATCTTCGACCTCGCGTATCCGCTGGCTGACGCGTGACCTGACCGTCGAGCGGACCAGCTTCGCGATTCGCGTCGCCGGGTACTTCGTCTTCGGCGCACTGCTCATCGTCTGCAACCTGATTTTCGATTACGCGCGCATCCGGATCGTGGTGGAAGATCGGCGCAGCGCCATCGGGGCGGTCCTCGCGGGCGGCCGGTTCGCCTGGCGTCACGCGACGGGAGTGCTTGGGTTATACGGCCTGAATGCCGTAGCATTTCTAATGCTCATTGCTCTGTACGCGTTGGTCGCCCCCGGTGCGCCGCGATCCGGGCTGGCGATGTGGACCGCGCTGGCACTGGGCCAGCTCTATATTCTCGGGCGTCACTATCTGAAGTTGTTGTTCTATGCATCGGAGACTGCGTACTTCCAGGGAGCTCTTGCCCACGCCGCTTACACGGCGTCACCCGTTCCCGTGTGGCCCGATTCCCCGGCGGCTGAAATGATCGGGAACGCTGATCGCGCGGTGAGACCGTGAGCGGACGGCCCATCGAGATGAGCTCTCGCGTCTTCAGGAACGCCCGTATCCTGGTCGTCGACGACGAGCCCGCGAACGTGGACCTGCTGCGGCGGCTGCTCGAGCGGGCCGGATTCAGCCGGCTCGAGAGCACGAACGATTCGCGGCAAGCGGTCGACCTGTACGTGCAGTTCAGGCCAGATCTGATTTTGCTGGACCTTCATATGCCACACCGCAGCGGCCTGGAGGTGATGGACGAGCTGAACCAGATTGCCGAAGCCAGCTACCTCCCGATCCTGATGCTGACCGGAGACGACACGCCGGAGGCCAAGCGCGATGCGCTGTCGCGCGGCGCGAAGGACTTTCTGAACAAGCCGTTCCACAGCGACGAAGTGCTACTCGAATCGGCACGCTGCTCGAAACGCGGTTCCTCTATCTACAGATCCAGAGCCAGAACCAGATCCTCGAGGCCAAGGTCCGGGACCGGACGCGGGAGCTGGAAGCGGCGCAGATCGAGATCATCGAGCGGCTCGCGCGCGCGGCTGAGTTTCGCGACGACAACACCGGCCAGCACACCGAGCGCGTCGGACAGATGGCCGCGCTCCTCGCGCGCCAGATCGGTCTCTCCGACACACAGGTGTCGCTGATCCGGCGGGCCGCGCCGCTTCACGACGTCGGGAAGATTGGGATTCCCGATTCCGTGCTGCTGAAGCTGGGCAAGCTCACGACCGACGAGTTCGCGCTCGTCAAGACGCACACGTCAATTGGTGCGCGCATCCTGTCGGGCAGCCGCTTCACCATCCTCAGGCTCGCCGAGGAGATTGCCTTCAACCATCACGAGCGTTGGGACGGCGAGCGGATATAACCGGCATCGCCGGAGCGGACATCCCACTCGCCGGCCGAATCGTCGCGGTCGCCGATGTGTTCGACGCGCTGACGCAGAAGCGCCCCTACAAGGCCGCGTGGCCCGTATCCGAGGCGATCGCGGAGATCGATCGCCAGCGCGGACACCAGTTCGACCCCACGCTCGTGGACGCATTCCTGCGCGTGATCGAACAGCGGGAGCCGCAGGCGCCGGTCATCAGTGGCTGACTCCCCTCTCCATTCCGCCAACACCAGGCGCGCCGCGGACATCGCGGACTGGATCCAGCAGCAGGTCACGCTGGCGAGCGCACGCGGGGCGGTCGTCGGATTGAGCGGCGGTCTCGATTCGGCGGTCGTGGCACGACTCTGCCAAATCGCGATGCCGGCGCAGGTGCTCGCGGCTATCCTGCCGTGCCACAGCGATCCGACAGACGAGCAGGACGCGAATCTGCTGGTCAGCCATTTCGAGCTTCCCACGGTTCGCATGGATCTCGGGCCGGCGTACGATCTGCTCGTCGGCGATCTGAAGACGATGTTCCTGCAGATCCCTCGCGATCAGGCCGCCGGTGCCCCCTCGTCGGATCTGAAGGCCCGGCTGCCGGTCGCGAACATCAAGCCCCGCTTGCGCATGTCGGCGCTGTATTTCATCGCGAACTCGCTGAACTACCTGGTCGCCGGCACCGGCAACCGCAGCGAGCTCACGATCGGTTACTTCACGAAATACGGAGATGGCGCCGTCGATCTCCTGCCGCTCGGCCGTCTGCTGAAGAGCGAAGTCCGGACGCTCGCCGCCGATCTCGGAATCCCGCAGCCGATCATCGACAAACCGCCGAGCGCGGGCTTGTGGGTCGGACAAACGGACGAAGACGAGATGGGGTTCTCGTATGCGGACCTCGAAAGATATCTGACCGACGGCCCTGACGCCGTGGCTCCCGCGCTCGCCATGCGCATCGAACGCCTCGTGCGCACGACCGATCACAAGCGGGCCCACCCGCTCATGCCAGACTAGGTTCGACGAGGTTCGACAGGGTTCTTCAAGGTTCTACAAGGTTCGGTTCACCAGACGAGCGCAAATCCAAGCGCCGAACCGCGTCGAACCTTGACAGAACCCGTCGAACCTCGTCGAACCTCGTAGAACCCCGTAGAACCTTGTAGAACCTTGTAGAACCCGATCAACCAACACCCGATTCGATGCCGGCAACCACTGGGCCCTGCGAGGTGTCGGGCTCGCCCGACAGGCGATGGAGCGCCACCTGAACGGTCTCGCGGGTCGCGAGATCTGGCGCCTCTGAAAGCTTGTGGAGATCCCCTTCGAGGTTGTGCAGGCGCAACGCCCCGACGGCGTAGGCGCCGCACGATTGGAGCCACGAGTCTTCACTCGCCAGGAGCGTCGTGATCGCCTGCTCCGCGGTCTCGAGCGGCGCGCCCACGACCTGGTTCGCGATGGTAATCCGCTCTTCGATGGTCACGTGACTGTCGATCAGCGGAAGGAGCAGCCGCCGCAGCTCCGGCTTGAGAATGTTGTCGAGAAACTCTAGCGCGTTCTCGTGAAACGTGGGATTGCTGGACCGCACCCCCACATACGCGTCGTGAAGGCCGTGACCTGGGACGAGCAGCGCCATCAATCGAAACATCCGCTCGAGTTCCTGGTCCATGGACCGTCGCAGTCCTTCCAGCCCCGGGTCGTCTTCCTTGAGGTGCTCGCGCAAGGGGCCGAGGATCTGATACGACCGGTAGTGGCCGGCGATTTCCGCCGCGAGCACCAGCTCTACGAGTTGTTCGTCGATGTGCACCTCGGGATGCATGTCATGCAGCTTGTTGAGCGATGCAATCACGTGCTGACGAAGCGTCACGTCGGGCTGGAGCAATCCTTCAATCAGCGCCTCGAGCGCAACCGGCGATCCGATGCGCACCAGGACCTGCGGCAGTTCGCGTCTGATCGCGACGGCCGTCCGCTCGTCGTGGAGACACTGAGTCAGCCGCGGCACCAGCGCGTTCCCGTACCGAGCGAGCTGCTCGGCCGCGTCCGACGCAAGCTCCGGTCGAGCGAGGGCGCCGAGCAGCGCCGACACGACCTCGTCGCGCATCACGACCGACGTCGCGGCGATCGCCTGGCGTGCCACGGACTCCTCCGAATCACCGATCAGCTCTACCAGCAGATCGGTGAACACGCCGGGCACGAGCGCCAGCACGCGCGCCGCCTGCAGGCGATCGCGAAGCCCCGCCTGGCCCTCCGAGTGAGCCATGGCCGACAACAGCATCCGGGCCGCATCGAGGTTCTGGGAAGGTCCGGGAGAGCCAGGAACGCCGCCATGCCGGCGCGAATTGAAAAGTCCTCGACATCGCCAAGCTCCTCGAGCTGGCGCACCGGATCCACCCGCATCTCGCGCGTGACGTAGAGAAGTGCTTCGGTGCGGACGCCGAGATCCGGATCGCGAAGCATGTCGGTGGCCACACGGCTGATCGACGTGTCCCGCGCCGCGCTCAACAGGCTCAAGGCGCGGCGCCGGACCTCGGCATCCTCATGCGAGAGCAGGAGGCGGAGCTGGCGCTCCATGCCCATGATGCCCTGGGCCTCCAGCCAATCGAGCGCGTACCGAATATCGTCGCCATCACCCGACGTGAGCTTCTGAGCGAGGACGGTCGCCGCGCTCCGGTCCAGCGGAACATCCGGGGCGTGCTCGCTGGCGATCCGATGACGATGGATGCTGGACTGGATCGTCCGGACGTATTCACCGCGCAGCCGCATCGCGACGAGCAGCCACACGCCGATGAATCCCAGGTTGATCGCAGCCGTTCCGCGCTCCTCCAGCCGCATGCCGTGGAACATCAGAAACCCCCCTGTCGCGACGCCCAGGAGCACGGCGCCGATCGAATCGGCCAGCCGGCTGACGACGATGTCGATCGCGGTTTTGACCTGCGCGCGCTGCGCCGGAGCGAGCGGGAGGTACAGCAGCTCGTAGGTAGCCTTGTCGAGCGAAAAGCGCATCCCCTGATCGAGCGCGTTGGTCAGCAGAACGGTCCAGAACGTCTGGCAGCAGGAGGATGGACAGCGTGCCGGTTCCGAGCGCGACCGGCAGCACGAGAATCGTGGCGGCAAGCCCGAAGCGGCGGAGCGCCGGTCCGACGAGGGCCAGCTGCAGCACGAAGCTGACGGCCCGAGCGACGAAGTTGAACGTGCCGAAGAATCTCGTCAGCCTGTCAGGGTCGCCATGGAAGCGCTCCGTGGCGGCAACGCTCAACTGGAAGGCGGTCCATTGGGTCGTCATCGCGACGAGGAACACGAGCGCGGCCATCAGCCGGAGATAGGGTGTCCGGCAATCCGGCGGAGGCTGTCGGCCAGAGGGTTCCGCGGTCGCGCGCACCCGTCTTCGCCGTGCCCCGGACACCGAGCTGCATCGTGCGCGGTCGCGACGATGACCGCAGCGGCGAGGATGAGCCCGGCGAGGACGAGCATCATATTGACCGTGCCGCCGATCGGCCGCACCAGCACGCGCGCCAGGATGCCCGCGCCAATCGATCCGAGCGACCCGCCGACGGCGATCAGCCCGAAGAGCCGCCTCGCCTGCCGCGTGTCGAACAGCTGGTTGGCGAAGCTCCAGGCCTGCACCGGGGCAATGACACCGAAACAGTTGACCCAGACGTAGAACGCAGCCGGCAGATACCAGGCGGCCGAGCCACGCACCGCGATGGCATCGGCGTGAAAGCGGAACGCGTACCAGAACAGCACGACGTGGCTGCTGAAGAACGACCAGGGTGGCGATGGCCACCGTGCGGGATCCAAGCCGTGCGGCAACGCGCGCGTAGATCGGAACGAAAAGCGACAGGACGAGCGGGAACGGCCGCGTAGACGTAGACGAGCGCATAGGCGCCGTAGCGCTGGAGGAACAGGCCGTTACGGATGGGTCGCGCCAGCAGGAAGGCGGCCGCGACGGCCGCGACGTACAGAAAGGAGAACAGCACGCGGCGCCCCTCGCCGGATCGCACGTCAAAGTAGCGCCGCAGCCGGGGAACCATCGGTGGCCGCAGTTTACTTCAGGTAGCGCATGACTTAGGCTGTGCCCATGCTGCAGCGGATCCTTGCGCCACTCGTGGACATCCGCGAGGAGGAGGGCCTGACGGCCGTCCTCATGTTCGCCTACTCCTTCCTCGCCATGGCCGGCTACAACGTCGTCAAACCGGCGACGCGATCGCAGTTCATCGACTCGCTCGGGGCGGACAACATCCCGTACGTGCAGCTCGTGGCGGGACTGATCATGGGGTTCGTCATTCAGGGCTACACGCAGCGCCATGCGGCTGCTGCCGCGGCGATGGGTGTTTGCCGCCACGCAGGCGGTCATGGTCGGGCTGCTGCTGGTGTTCTGGACGCTGTTCAAGACGGACGCGAGCTGGGTGTCGGTGGCGTTCTATCTCTGGGGCGTGCTCGCCGGCAGCCTGCTGATCAGCCAGTTCTGGTCGCTGGCCAATGACATCTACGATGCCCGCCAGGCCAAGCGCGTGTTCGGCTTCATCGGCGGCGGCGCGAGTCTCGGCGGCATCATCGGCGCCGGCATAGCCGGTCAGTACGCGCGTGCCATCGGCACCAACAACCTGCTTCTCGTCGCCGCGGTGCTGCTCGGGATCTGCGGGGGCATCGTGTCGCTCATCGCGATGCGCGAGAAGCCAACCGGCGGGGACGCGCCGGTGGTCGCCGAGAAGGGCATGAGCCCGCGTGAAGCGGTCGCCCTGCTCATCAAGTCGAAGCACTTCCAGATCATCGCGCTCGTGATCAGCTTTGCGGCGATCGGCGCCGGGATCGTCGAGCAGCAGGTGAACATGGCGGCCGTCCAGTGGATTCCCGGGAAAGACGGCCGAACGGCGTTTCTGGCGAACGTCATCTTCTATTCGTCGATCGCGGGATTTCTGATCCAGATGACGCTGACGTCGCGCGTGCACCGTTTGCTCGGAATCGGATTCGCGCTCCTGCTCCTGCCCTTCACTCTTGGCGGAAGCGCAACGCTCATGCTGGCGATTCCGGCGCTGTGGACCGCAGGCACCGCGCGTGTGCTGGACACGTCGCTCGATACACGGTCGACAAGACCACTCGCGAGATCCTGTTCATGCCGCTGCCGACAGCGATGAAGTACCGGGCCAAACCGTTTGCCGACGTCGCGGTCGATCGCTTTGCCAAGGGGGTGGGCGCGGCGCTTTTGATCGTCGCGATCAAGTTCGCGGGATTCAGCTGGTGGCAGCTGAGTTACGCTGAGCATCGTGGTCGCGGCGCTCTGGATCGTGATGGCGCTCCGCGCGCGGCGCGAATATCTGCGGAGCTTCCGGCGCAGCCTGGAAACTCGCGGCATGGAGGTCAAGGAACTCCGGTCGACCGGCGCGGATCTGTCGACCATCGAAACGCTGCGTGCAGGAGCTGTCGCAGCCGGATGCCGGCGCGCGTCGTGTACGCGATCGACATGCTGGAGTCGCTCGACAAGCGCAGCCTGGTGACGCCGCTGCTCCTCTATCACGAGTCGCCGGATGTTCGGCGCCGGGCGCTTCGGGCGATTGGCGCGGTCCGCCGGGACATCGCGCTCGGCTGGCTGCCGCAGATCCGCCGCATGCTGGGCGACCCGGACTCCGGCGTCCGCGCTGCCGCCATCGTGGCGATCGGCAAGATCAACAACGAAGATGCGGCGACCTTGTCGCGGCCGCTGCTGAACGGATCCGGATCCGCGGATCCGCGTGACGGCCGCCGTGGCGCTTGCGGCGAGCCGGCACGCCTGCCGACGTGGATGCTCGCCGAGGCGACGCTCGTCGACCTGGCGGCCGACGACACCGCGAGTCTGCGCGCGAGCGGTCGCCGGCGATGTGGCAGCCGCAATCCGCCACATCGAGCAACCCCGATTCCGCCGGCTGCTGATTCCGCTGCTATACGACGAGGCGCCCGAGGTCGCGCACGAGGCGATGCGAGAGCGTGCAGGCGGCCGGCGCCTCCGACTTCATCTTCGTGCCGACGCTGGTGGCGCTGCTGCGCAACCGGCAACTCAAGGCACGCGCGCGCGAGGTGCTCGTCAGCTACGGCGAGCCGGTCGTCGACGTGCTGGCGCACTTCCTTCGCGATCCGGAGGAGGACATCTGGGTGCGGCGCCACATGCCGACCTCGCTCGCGCAATTCCCTCGCCAGAAGTCGGTCGACGTGCTGGTGGCCGCGCTCGAAGAGCCGGATGGGTTCCTCCGATTCAAGGCTGTCGCCGCGCTCGAACGGCTTCGCCGCACCGATCAGCCGCTGTCGTTCCCGCGAGAAGCGATCGAGACGCAGGCGCTGCAGGAAGGGGCGCACTACTTCAACTACCTGTCGCTCCACAGCAACCTGTTCGCAGGAAAGGCGCTCCAGAGCAGCGAACTGCTGTCCCGGACGCTCGATGCAGAAGATGGAGCGGACCACGGACCGGATCTACCGCCTGCTCGCGCTCATCTATCCGTGGCGGGACATCGGTGCGGCGCGGTGGACGCTCGGACACGGCGAAGCGCGCAGCCGCGCGAGCGCATCCGAGTACCTCGACAACATCCTGACGGGCCAGCTGCGCAAACGCATCATGCCCGTCCTCGAGGATCTGCCGTCCGGAAGAACGGGTGAAGCGGCGGCAACGTTCTGCTCAAAACACGGCCGCGCGATCTGGAAGAAACGCTGCTGCGGCTGATCAACGACGACGACCAGGTGATCGCGGCCGTCGCGATCGACGTCGTTCGTCAGAATCAGATGTGGACGCTCGGCGACGACATCGAGCACGTGCTCGCCCACCGCGACGTGCACGACTGGTACGTGTTCGAGGCAGCCTCGTGGGCGCTCGCCGAACGGCGCATGCCGGCCGATCGCCGCCGCGAGCTGTGGCGCGAGCCGCTGCCCGCCGTCTGAGATCGTCGGCAAGCTGCGAACGCTCTCGCTCTTCGGATCGGTCAGCGTGGACGAGCTGTTCCGGATCGCGGGCACGGCGCGTCAGGTCCGGCACCAGCCCGGCACCATGCTGCTCCAGGAAGGGGTCGTTCCCGAGACGATCCACGTGCTGATGGACGGACATATCGTGGAGTCGGGACCGGCGGCGCGGGCCGGGATCGATCGACGCGCCGGCGTCGCTCGGATTTACGCAGGCGCTGCAGGGCATCGCGATGCGCAAGACCGTCCGCACGGCCGACGCCACCGTGACGCTCGCGCTGAGCGTGGACGAATTGAGGACGCTCCTCGCCGACAATACCGAGCTCGTGCGCGGATTGTTCGCCACGCTGGCCGACCGCGTCGATCCGGCGACGTGCAGCAATCTGCAGTCAACTGGCGCGGCGTCTGAACTGCGCGAGCTGGCCGCCGACGGGTCTGTTGCCGGTCGAGAAGATCCTGGCGCTGCAGCGCCTGCCGGTCTTCGGGCGCATCGCGGCGGACGAGATGACCTCGCTGGCGGCGATCAGCCGTACGGTGAACATGAACGCCGGGTCGGTGCTGTTCCCCGAGGCGCGCCCCCGTCGCGCTGTGGCTGGTCCTGTCGGGTGAAGTATCCGTGAAGGATGCGGGTGGCGACAACCAGAGAGTGGTGCACGCGGGCGACGTGATCGGCTCGCTCAGCATGCTGTCGGGGCGGCCGCTCGGATTAACCGCCGATGTGATCCGGAGCGGTGTGGCGCTCCGGATCGATCGCGACGAGCTGTTCGAGCTGCTCGGCGAGCGACCTGAACTCCTTCGTCAGCTGTTCGAAGGGATGTTCAAGATTGGCGCGGAGGCAGCGGCAGCCGTCGCGGTCGCCACATAAAATCGCAACCTGGCGGCTCGCTGCTGGGTCTGGCTGCTGGCTCTTGGCTGCTGGCTCTTGCTACGATTTACCGGCGATCGCCTGCTTCACGGCCTCGACGATGTGACGGGCTGAGATGCCGTAGCGATCAAGGAGCTCGTCAGGCTGGCCGCTGCGCGGGAGCTCGCGGACGGCGAGGCGCCGCACGGTGAAGCCGGCGGGCGCCACGGCCTCGCTGACCGCATCGCCAATCCCGCCGGCGGCAATAGTGATCCTCCACCGTGATGAGCACTCCGCCCGTTGCACGCCCCGCCTCGACCATCGGCGTCGGATCCAGCGGCTGCAGTGAATACGCATCGATGACGCGGATGTCGATGCCCTGTGCCTTCAGCAGATCGTACGCTTTCAGCGCCTCGAACAGCGTGACGCCGGCCCCGATGACCGCCGCCTTGTCCTGCTTGCCCTGCCGCACGACCTTCGAACCGCCGATCGGAAACTGCTCGTCCGGGCCATAGATCACGGGCGTCTTCGGCCTCGACGTCCGCATGTAGGCCATGCCCTTGTGCTTCGCCATCTCGACCACGAGCCGCTCGGTGCTCACGGCGTCGCACGGATACAGCACGGCGCAGCCGTGCACGCTGCGCATCATCGAGAGATCTTCGAGCGCCATCTGCGACGGACCGTCTTCGCCGATGGAGACGCCGGCGTGCGATCCGGTGAACTTCACGTTGGCGAACGAAATCGCTCCCATGCGGACGAAATCGCTCGCCCGGGTCAGGAAACAGGCAAACGTCGAGGGAAACGGGATCGCGCCCCTCGCCGCGAGGCCCATCGACGCCCCGACCATGACCTGCTCGGCGATGAAGTTCTCATAGAACCGGCCGGGTGCCACCTTCTCGAACTTGTCGCTGAACGTGGAATTCTTCACGTCCGCATCGAGCGCGACGACGCGCGGGTCGGCCGCGCCGATGGCCGCGAGCGCGACGCCCCAGGCCTCGCGGGTTGCGACCTGATCGCCGAGCTTGTACGCGGGGACGGGAATCCTGGAGTAGTCCGCGGCACTGTCGGCCCGTCCCCTCGAGCGCGGTCCCGAAATCTCGGGCGTCCCGCCGTCGGCAACCATCTGTCGCTCGAGCTCCGCGACCGCCTTGTCGGTCTCTTCCCCCTTCTTCAGCGCCTTGCCGTGCCAGCCTTCCTTCCCCTCGATGGCAGCGAGCCCTTTGCCCTTCAGCGTGCGCGCCAGGATCATCGTCGGCTTGCCCTTCGTGTTGCGCGCCTCAGCGTAGGCGTTCAGGAGCGCCTGCACGTCGTGGCCATCGACGACCAGGGTGTGCCACTCGAACGCTTTCCATCGCGCGGCCAGGTCGTCCATGTTGTGTCCGAACTGCGTGGCCTGACTCTGGCCGAGGCCATTGACGTCGATCACGGCGCACAGATTATCGAGCTTGTGATACACCGCGACATCGGCGGCTTCCCAGACCGATCCCTCCGCCATCTCGCCATCGCCAAGCAGCACGTAGGTCCGGTAGTCGGAGTGGATCCGCCGCGCGTTGAGCGCCGTGCCAATCGCCGCGCAGATGCCTTGTCCAAGCGAGCCCGTCGCGACATCGACGAAGGAGAGGCGGGGCGTCGGATGACCTTCGAGATCCGAGTCGATCCGCCGCAGCTTCAACAGTTCCTCGCGAGGAAAGAGGCCCGCTTCGGCCCATGCGGCGTAGAGGATCGGAGCGGCATGCCCCTTCGACAGCACGAAGCGATCGTTGTCGGGATCGCGCGGATTCCGAGCGTCGTAGCGCATCTCGGCAAAGAACAGCGTCGACATGATTTCGGCAGCCGACAGACAGGTCGTCGGATGACCGCTGCCAGCCTCGCTGGTCGAGCGCACCGAGTCGATTCGCAACTGTGTCGCGAGGTTCTTGAGCGTGGCGAGAGAAGTGGTCATGGAGGCGCGTTCCCGAACATCAAGCGCGGGGCATCAGCCCGGGCCAAAAGAGCGAGTGTATCACCGTGCGGCGGCCCGCACCGCCAGCACGAAGTGCGCCGCGAGCGGTCCCTGAGCGGGTGCAAGCGGTCGCATCGCCGCGATTGTCCGAGTGGCGGCCCGAACGAATTCCTGTTCTCCCGAGACGATGCCCAGCCGCCGAAGTGTCCGCGAGGCCTCGCAGTTGGTGACGAAGGGCTTCAGTGGCCGGCTCATCAATCCGATCGCTTCTTCGCCGTCGTCTCGGGCGCGATCGAAGAACCCGCCGCCATTCTCGTCCCACATCGTGCGCATCGCGTAGTGGCCGAGCTCTTCCGCCATCATTTCGTACACGACGTTTCCGGTGAGATCGAAGACGTCGAGGCATGCCGACGCCATCGCGAACTGATCGGCGAGCAGCCCCCTGACGCGCGACTGCCCGTCGTAATAGTGGGCGGTGCCAAATCCAGGCTTGTAACACGCGAGGAGCACTCGCTCGAGAGACTTCACGGCGAAATCACGCAGCCCCTCATCCCGGAACACTTCCGCGGCGACGAGCGCCGCGGAGACCATCGCGGCGTTCGAGTCGGCATACAGGGAGCGTGAGACTGGCGGAGCGGTCAGGCCGCGCCGAGACTCCACCGAATCGGCGCCGTAGTAGCGATCGTCGGCTTGTTGCGATCCGTACCATCCTCCGTCGACGGGATCGGCAAGCCAGGTCTGGATGTAGCGGAGCGTGTCGGCGGCGCGTTCGGTGAAGCGCGCAATCTGCAGCTTCGTGCCGGCCTCGATGAACAGGCGCACCAGCGCGGCGTTGACCTCGAGCAGTTTCTCGAAGTGCGGCAACTGCCAGTCGCGCGTCGTCGCATATCGGAAGAATCCGCCGTCCACCGAGTCATAGAGGCCGCCCCATCCAATTCGATCGAGCGATGCCACGATGATTCGTTCGAGCGCGGCATCGTGTCGTTCCGTAAACAGGTCGAGGGCGAGATGCAGCGGCGCTGGATGCGGAAACTTCGGCTCGGTCCCGAACCCACCGTGATCCTCGTCGAAGGTCGCGAAGACGCGTGCGGTCAATTCCGCCTCGTCGAGCGAAACGCTGGCTGAGTCTGCCGGCGATTCGGCGTCAGGCGGCATGCGCCGATCCGCGTGCGACGTGAATGCCTCAGCGACCCGTGCGAGCACGCTCCGCATGCGTTCAGCGGGCACGAACGTGCCGCCCGCGAGAATCTCGCCGTCAGGGGTCAGGAACGCGGTCGTCGGCCACCCGCCGAGGCTGTAGCGCTCGCTGATGTCCGGCCGGTCGTCCGCATCGACGCGAACCGGAACGAAACGATCGTTGATGAACGCGGCAATCTCTGGATCGGCATAGCTGGTGCGATCCATTTCATGACACGAGTGACACCACGAGGCGGAAATCGCCAGGAGAACCGGCTTGTGTTCGTCGCGGGCGCGCGCAAACGCCGCGCCGCTCCATGGCTGCCAGACAACGCCGCTCGAGGGAACCGCGGGAGGAGGCATCGGATCCCGTGATTATAATGAGTGGATGCTTGCGCTGCGGTACGCCGGACTGGTTGCCCTGACGCTCTGGGTCGGAGGGCTGCTGGTACTCGGCGCGATTGCCGCCCCCTCGATCTTCGACGTGCTGGCTGCTCGTCACGTCGCGGACGATCGCGTGCTCGCCGGAGCCATTTTCGGTGAGACGCTTCGACGCTTTCATCTGCTGAGCTATGGCTGCGGACTGGTGCTCATGGGAACGCTCGTCGTCCGCGGCGTCATGGGACCGCGGCCGATCTGGTTCGCTGCGCGACTTGGTACGGCCTTTCTCATGCTCGCGGCAACAGCCTATTCGGGCCTGGTGGTTTCAGGGCAGATCGCGCGGATCCAGACAGAGATAGGCGGAGCCCCGTCGAGTCTACCGGCCAACGATTCCCGCCGTCTCGCGTTTGGCCGGCTCCATGCGACGTCCACCGGGCTGGAAATGATTCCCGTGCTCGGCGGATTGCTGTTGCTGTTTCGCGAACTGAAGGATTGAACGTGGGCACGCCCTCCGACTCGCGCGATCTCACGCTCGCTCAGGGCAGGCTGCTGACCACGATCGCTGACGCGATGCGCGCCGAGCCGGATCCGCAGCGTGCCATGGAACAGACCGTCGAAATCCTCAAGCGGGAAATGCCGCTCTATACCTGGGTAGGAATCTACTTGGTCGAAGGCGACGAGCTGGTGCTCGGCCCGTTTCTCGGGAAGCCGTCGCCCCACACGCGGATTCCGCTTGGACGCGGCATCTGCGGCGCCGCCGCTCGCGAGAAACAGACGGTCATGGTCGACGACGTGAATGCGGACCCGCGGTACCTCGCGTGCAGTCTCGAGACCAGGTCTGAGATCGTCGTGCCGATCATGAGCGGCGATCGCGTGCTCGGCGAAATCGACATCGACAGCGATCGACTGGCCGCATTTACCGCGGACGACAGAGCGCTGCTCGAAGCCATCGCCTCGCACCTGGCAACAAAGCTGCGCACTTCGCAGAACTCGAAGAACCTGTAGAACCCTGTAGAACCCTGTAGAACCTTGTAGAACCCTGTAGAACCTGAATCATGAGTCACACAATCACGCTCATCCCCGGTGATGGCATCGGCCCCGAAGTCACCGAAGCCGTCGTCCGGATTTTCAAGGTCGCGCGGGTCGAGATCGACTGGGAACGTCATGATGCGGGGGTCATCGCGTTCAAGCGATACGGCGAGACCCTGCCCGGCGCGCTGCTGGATTCCATTCGCCGCAACCGAATCGCGCTGAAAGGACCGGTGACGACGCCGATTGGCGAGGGGTTCACCAGCGTCAACGTCGGGTTGCGAAAGGCGCTGGATCTGTACGCCAACCTGCGACCCGTGCGGAATCTTCCGGGCGTCGCCAGCCGCTTCTCGGACGTCGATCTCGTGATCGTCCGCGAGAACACCGAGGACCTGTATGCTGGCCTCGAGCATCAGATTGTTCCTGGCGTCGTCGAAAGCCTGAAGATCATCACCGAGAAGGCGTCGACGCGGATCGCTCAATTCGCGTTCGAGCACGCGCGGCGAGCGGGCCGAAAGCGCGTCACAGCGATTCACAAGGCCAACATCATGAAGCTCAGCGACGGGCTGTTCCTCGAGAGCACGAGGAAGGTCTCGCGCGAATATACCGACATCATGTACGACGAGCGCATCGTCGATGCCGCGTGCATGCAGCTCGTGATGCGGCCGGAGAAGTTCGACGTGCTGCTGCTGCCGAATCTGTACGGCGACATCGTCTCCGACTTGTGTGCGGGCCTGGTCGGCGGTCTGGGCGTGGTGCCGGGGGCGAACATGGGCATCGACAGCGCCGTCTTCGAAGCGGTCCACGGCAGCGCGCCGGATATCGCCGACAAGAATCTGGCCAACCCCACGGCGCTGTTGCTCTCCGGGCTGATGATGCTCGAGCACATCGGCGAGACCACGCGCGCGGCCGGAATCCGCGCCGCGCTGGACGCCGTGCTGGCCGACGGCAGGGTGCGAACGCGCGACCTCGGCGGCGCGGCGACCACGACCGAGTTTACGGATGCGATTTGCCGGGAGATTGAGAGATAACTGAAAACCTCCAACCTGGCGCCATTTCCCTGATATAGTCCGACCCGTGATGCTCGATGACATCACCCAGGCCGTGCTCGCGCGGGATGACGTGGCGCGGTACCTGCGCGGCGGCCATGGGCAGACGGAGCTCGAGGCACGCGAACGCATCCACGCGTATCTCGACGAGCTGCGGACCACGCAGCGGTATCCGATCTACCGCGCCCTGAAGCATCCGCTCTATCCCATCCTCCGCAAGATCGAACGCATCGACGAGACACGTCGACATCGCCCAGCAGGCGACGACGGGCCGGCCGGGTCATCTACATCTCGAATCACAAGTCGCATCTCGATTACCTGGTCGAACCGCTGGTGCTCGACGACAACGGCATCCGTCCGCCCGTGATCGCGGCCGGCATCAATCTGTTCGGCGGCCCCCTCGGGCTCATCCATCGGCACGTAACCGGTGCGATTCCGATCCGCCGCAACACGAAGGATCCGGCCTATCTCGTGACGCTGAAGGCGTACGTCGCGGAGCTTCTGCAGCGGCACGATCTGCTCTTCTACATCGAAGGGGGCCGGAGCTACTCCGGGGAGATGAAGGCGCCGAAGACGGGATTGCTCCATGCCGCGATGCAGGCCGGCACGCGTGCGGTCGTCGTGCCGATGGCCGTGGCGTATGACGTCGTCCTCGAAGATCACATCCTCGCGCACCAGGCCGAGAAGCGGCGGCAGCGTCCGTTCGCGCGCGAGGTGGCCGAGATGGTGCGCTACGCGGTCGGGTACCAGTCGCGCGCGTTCGTCACGTTCGGCGCGCCGATCAGTCTTGACGGATACGATCCGGAATCGCGCCGCGAGGTGATGGCGCTCGCGCACGAGATTCGCGAGACGATCGGCACGTCTGCACAAGGTGCTTGCCGACAGCCGTCCTCGCCGCCGCGCTGAAGCCTCGATCACGCGCCGCGAGCTCGAAGCGCGCGCCGAAGCCATCGTCGAAGCCGTCCGGGCCGCCGGCGGCAACATGGGCGTGACATCGGGCCGCCAGGCCATCGAAGAAGGCGCGGAGCCGCTCGCCGCGCGCAACATCATTCACGTCGAGCGGGGCGGACGTTTCCGCGTGCGCGAGCGGACCGTTCTGCGCTACTACGCGCGGGGCCTCCAGCACCTGCTGACGGGATCCGAGGCGGCGTACCGTCCGAACGCACTAATGATCGGATACGTCTCCAGGGCCTTCTTCCACACGCTCGCCGGCAGCCGCACCCTCAAGCAACTCGCGTCGCGCTACGGCATGCGGAGCCCGAACAGCTTCGCGCGACGGTTCATCGCCGGCGAAACGATCGACGAAGCGATTGCCGCCGCCCGCACCATTGAAGCCGCGGGCATGACCGAAACACTCGATCTGCTCGGCGAGAGCGTCGCCACCATGGCGGAGGCCGATACCGCGACGCGCGCCTACCTCGCGATGTTCGATCGGATCGTCGCCGCGGGACATCGGACGCAACATCTCGCTCAAGCTGACGCAGCTGGGCTGACGATCGATCGCGCGACGTGCGTCGACAATCTGCGCCGCATTCTCGACGCGGCGGGCGCGCACGATTTCTTCGTGCGCGTCGACATGGAGAACTCGCCGTACACGCAGGTCACGCTCGACGTGTTCGAGACGGTCTGGCAGCAGGGCTACCGCAATGCGGGAATCGTGCTGCAGGCCTATCTGAAGCGAAGCGCCGCGGATGCGGCACGGATGAACGCGATCGGCGCCCGCGTGCGGCTCGTCAAAGGTGCGTATCGGGAGCCGAAGAGCGGTCGCGTTTCAGCGGAAGGCCGACGTCGACACGTCGTTCGTCGAGATCATGCAGCTGCTGCTCGAGCATGGGCACGACCCCGCCATCGCCACGCACGATCCCGACATGATTGCCGCAACCCGCAGTTTCGCCATGTCGAAGGCGATCGCGCCTGGCCGCTACGAGTACCAAATGCTGTACGGGATTCGGCGCGACCTCCAGAGACAGCTTCGCGACACCGGACATCGCGTCCGCGTATATGTCCCATTCGGCCGGGAATGGTTCCCCTATTTCATGCGAAGGCTTGGTGAACGCCCGGCGAATATCGGATTTGTAATCAACGGATTGCTGCGGGAACGAACGAACCCATGCCGCGCGTTGATAAAAGTACGTAGACAGGGAGTCAATGTGTAGTCCGCCGACCTACTTCCGGCCGCGAGTCGCGTCCCCAAACCTGCCAACTCTGCCAGTCGCCAGTCCTCGCCGAATCTCCATGTCAGTCTGTAAGTTACTGGTCGGCCAACTGATCCATGAGGTCAGCCATTCGTGGCACATCTCTTGATATTCCTGAGGTCAGGAGACCCGGAAACGGCCGAGCGTTACTCGGCGTCATACCTTTAGGGGGTCATAAGCAGAAAGGACAGGGAGATCGTTCATGGTGACCAATTATCCCCAGCAGCTCACGGCGACCGCGACAGGGACACCCGACCACACGGCCAGCGTCGTGGCCCGGGCGCTCGCGCGTCTGGGCCAGCTGGTCTGCGGGCTTCGAGGCCACGATTCGGTGCTGCACTTCGAGGGCAACCGCGTCAACATGCGCTGCACGTCGTGCGGCCACGACACACCCGGATGGGAGATCAGCGGACGCGGTCCGCGCAAGCGGTACGAAGGCGATGCACGCCGGCACCTGCTGGCGACGAAGCGACTCGTCCTGCGGAAGAGCGCGTGAACGTACGCTATCGGTATCCTCGCGCCTCATCCATCTGAACCGGCGGGGTCTGACGACCCCGCCTTCCGTTCCATCGTTCCCATTTTCACAACCAGTTGAGCGCCAGCGACGCCAGCGCGTCGCGACACGTGACGACGTCGTCGATCGTGACGTACTCTTCGCGGCTGTGAAGGCCTGCGCCTCCCGGACCGAACAACACCGACGGGATTCCGGCTTCCGCCAAGAACTCGCGGCATCGGTCCAGAAGCTCATCCCGACGGTCGGCGCCGTCGCGCCGGCGGATGCCGCCGCAGCCTGCAGCGCGCGCGGCAGTTCGTCGGTCGCCGGCAATTCGTAGGGCGGACGGGAGAACATGAGCTTCATCGACGCGTCGAGCTCGCGATCTTCTTCGCACAACGCCGCGAGCAGGGCTTCCATCTCGCGCGCGAACGTCTCGACGCTCTCGCCGGGGACTGTGCGGCGTTCGAGTTGCAGCCGGCACAGATCCGGATAGCTGCTCAACTCGCGTCCGCCCTTCGATAATCGACGCGTGCAGCGACCCGGTACCCAGCAGCGGATGCGGCGGCCGCGACTGCAGTTCGCGATCGAGCGTTCGAGCGCGTGCGAGCACACGCCCCATCCGCAGGATGGCGTCGCGCCCTTCGGCGGGACGGCTGCCGTGGGCGGCACGGCCGCGGGTTTCGACCGCAGCCCACGCGAATCCCTTGTGGCCGATGCCGATCTGCAGATCGGTCGGCTCGGTGACGACCGCCGCATCGGCTTTCCATTCGCGAACGAGCGCATCGGCGCCGAGGCTGGCGTACTCCTCGTCGACCACGGCGGCGATCACGATGCGTCCCTTGCGAAATCCACCGGCGCGCGCCACACGTGCGGCATCGATCATCGCGGCGACGCCTCCCTTCATATCCTGCGCGCCGCGGCCGTACAGGCGCCCGTCGCGGATGACGGGGTCGAATGGCGCGTCCATTCCGGTCACGCCGACAGTGTCGAGGTGGCCGCAGAACATGACCGAGCGTCCTGGCTCCGATCCTTCGAGCACGCCGATGACATTCGGCCGTCCGGGCGCCGCCTCCTGGCGCTGCACGTCGAGACCGATCGCGCGCATGTGCGCCGCGACCGCGTCCGCGATCGCGCTTCTCCCGCGGCGCCCGGCACGAGTGATGGATTGACGGAATCGATCGCGACCAGATCGCTGAGCAGGGAGATGATGGGATCGGTCATGACGTGTTCGAGTTCGTTGCAGAGAACGAGGACTTGTCCGCCAACACAGTTAAACGGAGTGCAAGAATGTCGCCGTGAGCGAAGGCGGACTGGTCCCGCCGAAGCTCACATCTGATCGCCGTGAGCGAAGGCGGATGACGGACTGTCGCTCGCGACTGTATCATGCCGGCATGGATCTCTCCGGCCGCGTCGCGGCCATCACCGGCGCATCGTCGGGCATCGGGCTCGCCGTGGCTCAGCACCTCGCGCGTGAGGGCGTCGCGGTGGTCATCGGTGCGCGGCGTGCCGATCGGCTTGACGACGCGGTGCGCGGCATGCGGAGCGCCGGCGGACGAGCGGACTCCGTCGTCATGGACGTCACATCGGAAGATGACGTCGAGCGGCTTGTCCAGCATGCGCGGTCATGCGTTCGGCCGCCTCGACATCATGATCTGCAACGCCGGGTTCGGTTATTACGGCACCGTCGAGGAGACGCCGGCGCCAATCATGCAGCGGATGATGGACGTCAACTTCATGGGGACGTTCTACGGTGCGCGCGCCGCGCTGCCGATCTTCCGCGCTCAGGGACAGCGGCCATCTGATCATCGTCTCGTCGATCGTCGGGCAGCGCGGCATCGCGCTGATGAGCGGGTACAGCGCGACGAAGGCCGCGCAGGTCGAGTTCGCCGAGTCGCTGCGAACGGAATTCACCGGCACCGGTATCGACGTCAGCGTCGTGCTGCCGGTTTCGACGGAGACGGAATTTCGCTCAGCGATGGAACGCGACTACGGACACACCGTGTCGGGGCTCGGGCCCGAAGCAGTCCGTCGACGAGGTGGCGCGGGCCGATCGTGGCGTGCGTCCGCAAGCCCAGCCCGGAGGTCTACCCGCATGCTTCGTCACGGGCGCTGACGGTTGCGAACGCCATCGCGCCAGGGTTCACCGACAAGGTCGTCCGGAAGTACGGACGCCGCCGCGAGGGTCGGTGAGTGGAGATGGCAGCACCAGACCTCCGCCAGCTTCGACATCGCGCATCGCGATCGCTCATGCCGTCCACACTGCAGGCGGACGTGCGGTCATCGTCGGCGGCTGGGTGCGCGATCAGCTGATGGGACGGCCGTCGCAAGGACCTCGATCTCGAGGTCTACGGTCTCCCGCCGATCGCCTGAAGACGCTGCTCGGCGGCGTTCGGCAGCGTGAACACGGTCGGCGAGAGCTTTACGGTCTATAAGGTCGCCGGCGTCGACGTCGTCGTGCCGCGGCGCGAATCGCGAACGGGCCGTGGGCACCGCGCGTTCGAGGTCACCGGCGATCCCGACCTGTCGTTCACCGAGGCCGCCCGGCGCAGAGACTTCACTGTCAACGCCATCGCCTGGGATCCGCTCACCAGCGAATACATCGATCCGTTCAACGGGCGGGGAGACATTGCCGCCCGGCTGCTGCGGGCCGTTGACCTACGAACGTTCGGCGAGGACAGCCTCCGCGTGCTTCGGGCCGTCCAGTTTGCTGCGAGATTCGAGTTCACGCTCGACGAGCCGACGCGCGATCTTTGCCGCACGATTCCTCTCGACGATCTTCCCGCCGAACGCATCTGGGGCGAGATCGAAAAGCTGGTCCTGCAGGCGGCGCGGCCGTCGATTGGCTTCGCGCTCGCGCTGGGTCTTGGCGTCATCGCGCGACTGTTCCCCGAGATCCAGGCGCTCGTCGGCTGCGAACAGGAACCAGAATGGCACCCGGAAGGAGACGTCTGGGTTCACACGTTGATGGTCGTCGATCAGGCGCGCACACGGATTGACGACCTCGATCGTCCGCGGCAGATCGTCGTGATGCTCGGCGCGGTGTGCCACGATCTGGGCAAGCCTCCGACAACGGCGTTCATCGACGGGCGAATCCGATCGATCGATCACGAGCAGGCGGGCGTAGCACCGGCAAGCGACGTGCTCGATCGCCTGAACATTCACACCTTCGATGGCTACGACGTCCGAAAGCAGATCCTCGGCATCGTCGCGCATCATCTGAAGCCGGGGATGTTTCGTCAATCCCCCACGCCCGTTTCAGACGGTGCCTTTCGGCGCCTCGCCGAGAAGGTCGACCTCGAGCTGCTCGCCCGCGTCGCCAAGTCCGACTGCCTCGGCCGCGTCGGGGATTTCGACTGCTCAGCGATGGACTGGTTTCTGCAGCGCGCCAGGGAGCTCGGTGTTCAGCACGCGCCGCCCGATCCCATCGTCAAAGGCCGGCACCTGCTGGAGCTTGGCCTGCGACCCGGGCCTCGAGTTGGCGTCGTGCTTCGACAGATCTACGAGAAGCAACTCGATGGATCGATCGCGTCGCTCGAAGACGGCATCGCGCTCGCGCGGGAGATCCTCGACGAGCGATCCTGATACGCTTGGTCCAGATGCAGCGCATGCCCTCGCCCGCAACCCTTCTGCTTCTTCTGCCGGTCGTCGCATCAGCCGTCTGTCGCCTGCCGATGACCGCTGCCGCGCAGGAACCGCAGCCTGAGGATCTGCCCATCGGCCGGTACGTCGGCGGACGTGCGGATGCAGTTTCCGAAATTCAAGCAGGATGCGGCCGTCTCGGGCAGCATCGGTGTCGCGACGGAGAACCTGCCGGCTCGAGGGGTTCGGGTTCGTCGTGGGCGCGCACTGGTATCCGCTGCGATTCGGGTTCGTGACGCTCGGAGTCGGGAGCCGAGATCAGCAGGGCTGGGCGAGAAAACACCATGAACACCGGCACTGAAACCGCCCCGGTCAACGTCACCGTCAATACGCGCTTCTCTGCCGTGTCCCCCCAGATCTCGTTCAACTTTGGCGCACGCGATGGCTGGAGCTACATCAGCGGTGGTATTGGCCGAGGGACGCTGACCACCCAACGAGTGGATGAGCCTCTCCCCGATCCGGAATCCGGCACGAAGACGATCAACTACGGAGGGGGCGCCCGGTGGTTCGCCAAGAAGCACCTGGCCGTGACGTTCGATCATGCGGTTCTACGCAGTGAACCCGCAGGTCGCCACGCCAACGCGGCCGGCGTATCCACGCATGACGCTCATGACGATCAGCGGGGGAATTTCGGTCAGGTGAAGCTGTCAGCGTATCGGCTGTCAGCTATCGGCTGCAGCTATCGGCAGCTGATGGCTGACAGCTGAGAGCTGATGGCTGATGGCTGATGGCTGAGAGCTGAGAGCTGAGAGCTGACAGCTGATGGCTGATGGCTGATGGCTGAGAGCTGAGAGCTTTCTTCAGATATCCCAGATTTTCTCCTGCTCATCGTAGAAGGTGATTAAGCCGTCCTCGCTGACTTTCAGGACTGCGCCGAAGCGTCCGGCAGCCATCGCCGCGGTCGTGCGCGCGCCTTCCACCGCGAGGTTCGAGTGAGGCTCTGGCGGTTCGGTGTGCAGGAGTATCGCGCCCACCGCGAGCAGCCGTCCGTTGCGATCGAGACCGTCGCGCCATCGGTACGCGCCAGCCCTCGAAAGACCGCCGGATCGAGGTCATCGACGTTACGCCCGCGAAGCATGTGCATCAGTTGACCGCGCGTCGGCACCGCGCCTCCCGTGTGGCGAACGAGATCGAGTTGATCCGCGGGCGCGACCAGCTGCGGCAGCGACGCCGCCGGATCACGGAGCACGACGAACAGCGCCCCTTCGCGGAAGTCCGCAAGATCCGCAGCCGTCTGGAACAGCGCGTTCCGACAGGACCGGGTTGTCGATCGCCCTCTGCCACATGTCGTATTTGGCCTCCAGGTCGAGCAGATGCCAGCGCGCGTTGCGGAAGCTGAAGATCTGCACACCCTCCGCGAACACTTTGATCTCGTGCGACGGGCTGAGCACGATACAGAGATGACTGTTGCCAGCGGTGGCGAGCGCGTGCTGCCGATAGCGCGCCGCGCATGGAACCGTCAGCGCCGCGGTTTCCGCATAGCGCGCGACCTCGACGATGTCGAGCACGGCGCCATTGCGGTTGACGAGGAACACCGTATCGATGCCGTCGCTCAGACGATAGAAACTCTTGATCGCCGTGAGCGCCTGCGAATACCCGTACAGCTGATCGGGCGACACGTGCCGCGGGCGGATCTCATCGTCCTCGCTGTCGAGAATGAGCACGCCGGACGAAATCGGCCGGTTCTCGTAGCTGGAGAGCGCCGCGACGCGCAGGACTTCGATCGCGGTCGCAATCAGGTCGGCGCGCGACGGCTTGTCGACGGTCCGTGGCCTGCCATCCAGAAACGCCGCAACATAGCGGTCTTCGATCGAGCCGCGGAACAGCTCGCCGCGCTCGAGCATCTGCTTCGGATCGAAAATCGCGCGATAGCGCGCCGCGAGGACGGTGCCGATCGCGCGCGCCAGCCGCACCTCGTGCGTCGTGAAGGGACGCTTCGCCGGCACGTGCAGCACATGGCGCGATCCGAACCAGCGGATCGTCAGCACCGACGGATCGCTGGTGGGTTCTATGGCGAGCCGGCCGTCCGACGACAATGACGGGATCGGCTCCGTCTCGAACGTCGCACGCCCGAAGAACTGGCGCAGCGCGGCCTGCAACAGATTGTCGTACAGCGCGCTGGCGGCAAAAACCGGCGGAAGCGACATAAGTTTTCCATCATAATTCACCGGATGCCGCGGCGCACTCTTATCGACTTCTACGCGGACTTGGCGCGTACCGCGGGGGAATTCGTCGTGTACGACGACGGCTATCGGAGCTGGTCCTACACGTACGCCGACGTCGCGAATGCCGCGCAGGCGTTTGCCGCCCGTCTCCGCGGCGAGGGCATCAGCAAGGGCGAGGCGGTGGCGATCTGGGCTGAGAACCGGGCGGAATGGATCATCGCCCTCTGGGGATGCCTGCTCGAAGGCGTCGTGCTGGTGCCGATTGACTATCGGGCCTCGGCCGACTTCCTGGTACGCGTCGCGGACATCGTGAAGGCTCGGGCCGTGCTCGTCGGCGATGCGGTCGACCGCGAGGCGATTGGCCGAACGCGCCCGAGCTGGCATGTGTCGGAGTTGAGGTCCCTCCGCGAAGGGGGGACCTTCCGCCTGACGGAAGCTACAAGCGAAATAAGGGCGGAGGACACGGCTGAAATCATCTTCACGTCGGGTGCGACGGCAGACCCCAAAGGGGTCGTCATCACGCACCGGAACATCCTGGCGAACATCGTTCCGATCGAACGGGAGATGGCGAAGTACAAGAAGTACATCCGCCCGTTCTCGCCAATCCGGTTCCTGAATCTCCTTCCCCTCAGCCACATGTTCGGTCAGGCGATGGCGACGTTCGTTCCGCCAATGCTGCCGGGCGTGGTGGTGTTCACCCGCAGCTACGCACCTGAAGACATCGTCTCGCAGATCAGAACGCGGCGCATTTCTGTGCTCGTGTCGGTTCCGAAGATTCTGGAGGTGTTGAAAGAGTACGTGCTGCGGGTCGCGCCTGAGGCCGCGGCGGATCCGGGCCGGATGCACTGGATGCGTCGGTGGTGGAGATTCCGTCGCATTCATCGGATGTTCGGCTTCAAGTTCTGGGCGATGGTGGTTGGCGCAGCGCCGCTCGATCCGGAGCTCGAAGCGTTCTGGGGACGGCTCGGCTTTGTGGTCGTTCAAGGATATGGGCTCACGGAAACGGCGCCGATCGTGACGCTCAATCACCCGCTGCGCGCGTCGCGCGGCGCCGTCGGCAAGCCGATTGCCGGAGTCGAAGTGCGCATCGCCGAGGACGGCGAGATCCTCGTCAAGGGTGAAAACGTCACGCAGGGGTATTACAACGCGCCGGAAGAAACCCGTGCCTCGTTCAAGGACGGCTGGTTCCTGACCGGCGACATCGGCGAGATCGACGCGAAGGGGCAGCTTCACATCCGCGGCCGCAAGAAGGAAATGATCGTCACGCCGGAGGGCTTGAATGTCTTTCCGGAGGATGTCGAACGTGTGCTGAACGACATTCCCGGCGTGGTCGAATCCGCCGTCGTCGGAGCGCCGCTTGCCGGGATCCACGGCCGAGCGCGTCCAGGCTGTCATTGTGGTGACGCCCGGAACAGATCTCGATGACGTCGTACGGCGTGCCAATACCCAGCTGCAGGATCAGCAGAAGATCCGGGCGGCAGCGGCCTGGATCGACGGCGAGCTTCCGCGTACCGAAGGCACACGGAAGTTGAAGAGGCGTGAGCTCAAACAATGGCTCGCGGGCGCGCGTCCATCTGGTGACGCTGCGGGCGCGTCGGCCCATCGAGCTCCCGGCGGCATGACCGCCGCATCGGTCATCGCGAGATTCGCCCCGGGGCGAACGATCGGCCCCCAAACGACGATTGACGAGCTGGGTCTCAGCTCACTCGAACGAGTGGAGCTGATGATGGCCCTGGAGGAGTCGCTTCAGTGCACCGTCGATGAATCGCGGTTCGCGGCCGCCGCGACGGTCGCCGACCTCGAAGCGCTGACCCGCCCGTTGGCCGGGCAGGCGGCAGCGGTGCAACTGCAGGAGGCCATAGAGTTCCCCGCCTGGAATCGATCCGCCCCGGTTCGGGCCCTGAGACGCGCGAGCCTTCCGACGTGGATACTGCCGCTCGCACGCGTCTTCGTGAAACTGAAGGTCACGGGACTCGAACATCTGGCAAAGATCGACGGCCCCGTCATCTTCGCTGCGAACCATCAGAGCCATTTCGACACACCAGTGATTCTGATGGCGCTCCCTGCTCGTTGGCGGTACCGACTCGCGCCAGCGATGGCCAAGGAATTCTTCAAGGCGCATTTCTATCCCGAGCAATACGGCACGACGGCGTGGTTCACCAACAGCCTGAACTACTACCTCGCGTCGGCCTTCTTCAACGCCTTCCCGCTGCCGCAACGCGAGACGGGCACGCGACAAACCTTGCGCTATATCGGCGACCTGTTTGCGGACGGGTTTTCGCTGCTGATTTTTCCCGAGGGCAAGCGCACCGACAAAGGCGAGATCAACCGTTTCCAGCCGGGCGTCGCGATGATCGCGTCTCGGCTCGACGTCCCGGTCGTGCCGGTGCGGCTCGAGGGCCTCGACCGGATCCTCCACCAGACGTGGAAATTTCCGCAGCGGGGCACGGCTCAGGTGCGCTTCGGTCCCGCCTATATCATTGAAGGGCAATGATTACTCTCCGCTGGCGCTCAAAGTGGAGCAGGCGGTCCGCGATCTGCGCGGATGAGTTTGCCAAATGAGCCCGCCGTATGGCACAATCTTTGATTGGAAAGGATAGCAATTGAGCAAGGATGATCTGATTGACGTGCAAGGCACCGTCGTGGCGGTTCACAGCGGCGGTCTTTACCGCGTCCAGTGTGACCAGGGACACGAGGTGCTTGCCCAGTTGAGCGGCCGCATGCGCCGTTTTCGAATCAAGGTGGTGCCCGGAGATCGCGTAACCGTCGGCGTATCGCCCTACGATCCGGTACGAGGCATCATTACCTTCCGCGCTCGCTAAACCACGATTTTGAATTCACATACAGCACAACGCCGGGCGCCGCGAGGACGACGAGGACGTCGAGGTCCGCGCCCAGGCGCGGCGCGGTCAGCGAGCCCGCACTTCCACGTGCCGCCGGCCAAGGTTCGTCACCCGGCCGCAGGCCGAATACGATCCGCGGCCGGTCGCGTTCGAAACGCTCGGCCTGGAGCCCGTCGCTCATCGAAGGCGTCCGCGTCCGCGGTTTCTCGGCGACGACGCCGATCCAGAGCGCCGTCATCCCCATCGTGATGAGCGGCGACGATCTCATCGGGTGTGCCGACACCGGCACCGGCAAGACGGCCGCGTTCCTGCTGCCGATCCTCAACCGGATGCTGAAGGCGCGTGCCGCGGCTCCCGAGGAGCGCGGCTACACGCGCGTGCTCATCCTCGCGCCTACTCGCGAGCTGGCCGTGCAGATCGAAGACGACGTGCAGGGGTTCATCTATCACACCGACATCACCAGCATCGCCGTCTACGGCGGCGTCGACATGGGGCCGCAGGAACGCGCGCTGAAATCCGGCGTCGACATCGTAGTTGCCACGCCGGGCCGGCTCATGGACCACATGCGCAGCAAGACGCGTGGCGTTCGACAAGCTCGACACCCTCGTGCTCGACGAAGCCGACCGCATGATGGACATGGGCTTCTGGCCGGACGTTCGCCGCATCGTCGCAGGCGCTGCCGGATTCGGCCGCGCGCCAGACGCTGCTCTTCTCGGCGACGATGCCCGAAGAAGTGATGAAGCTGGCGGACGAAGTCGTGCGCGAGGCAAAATACGTGCAGATCGGATCGGCGGGTGGTCCGGCCAAGAGCATCACGCACACCGTTGAATCGGTCCCGGCCGCCGAGAAGACCGAGTGGCTCGCCAAGTTCCTGCGACGGACCGAAGGTCCGGTCCTCGTCTTCGTGCGCACGAAGTCGGGAGCCGAGCGGCTCGCGCGCAAGCTGGCCTCGTTCGGGTTGAAAGCCGCGGCGCTGCACGCCGACCGGACCCAGCAGCAGCGGACGCAGGCGATCGAAGGGTTCCGAAGCGGCAGCTATCGCGTGCTCGTGGCGACCGACGTGGCCGCGCGCGGGCTCGACATCGACGGCATCACCCACGTCGTGAACTACGAGGTGCCGTCGAATCGTGAGACCTACGTGCATCGTGTTGGACGAACCGGCCGCGCCGACGCCACCGGGACTGCATTGACACTGGTCGCGCCGGAGGAGACCCGCGCGCTGCAGGCCCTTCAGAAATCGTTTGGTCTCGAGTTGCAGGGATGATGGACGACACTAATCCGTTTGCGCCGGCGACGGCGATACCGCATACCGACAGTCCGGCTGAACCGACGGCCACCGCGCAGGACGCCGCCCAGACGCTGCCGGCGGACCCGGCGATTGCCTCGCCTGCGCTGGAAAAGTTCAAGTCCTGCCGCTGGCGCGCCACACCCGACGTGGGCGACTTCTGCACACACCGGGACGTGCTGCCGTTTGCGGGGAAGGAAGGGTTCGTCGCGGACTCGTGGTGCCCCGACTGCGCGTACTACAAGCTGCGCCGCACACCGAAGAAGCGCGAACGCCTCGATTTCTCCTACTAGGCGGAGGCGCCGGCATTATTCACTTTGCGCTGGGGCCCTCCGCCTGCGCGCGCTGATGATTCATCGCGCTCCAGCGAGACCTGCACCGTTCTACTTAGTCAAGGAACTCCTTCGCCAAGTCCGCCCACTCGCCCCGTGGTGCCAGCTCCTGATAGGTCCGCCAGTGTGGCTTGGCCTCCTGGGAGTGCCCAGCTTTTCGAGCGTCACCGCCAGATAGAAATGCGCGTCCGGGTAGCCCGGGTTGAGCGCGACGGCCTGCCGGTAGCAGCCGAGCGCGCGGTCGTAGCGGCCGAGATCGTGCTGGATGTTTCCCAGATTGAAATGCGCCTCGAAGCAGTCGGGATCGAGGCCGATCGCCCGTTCGTACAGCGCATGCGCCTCGATCAGCTCGTCGCGGGCGTAGCGGATGTTCGCGAGGTTGACGAGCGCGGGCACCAGGTCGCAATCGACGATCAGCGCTCGCCGGTACGCCGCAGCCGCCTCCTCCATGTTCCGCTCATTTCCGTCGTCGAGTCGTGAGCCCTCGAGGAAGTACTTCGCGGCAAGCGCCGCCTGCGGGTCGTCGGCGGGATACGGCGCCGCCGATGCCGACAGCGGAGGGGGCGTGGTCGCGGTTCTGAGCGGCTTGTGCGCGTCGAGATTGACGACCTTGGCGCGAGGCGTGTCCGCGTTGACGTGCGCGTCCACGAAATTCAGCTCGAGCTGCCCCTGACGTTCCGCCAGCAGCGATCGCAAGACCACCCGCAGCGGCGTGCCACGCTCGAGCTCGCCTGCGACCTGCTTGATGGTCGTGAGATCGGCGAAGGAATACTCGCGCCGATCCCGCGGCTTGTTCGATTTCCGCACGAGGCCCCACTTCTCCAGATAGCGCAGATGATTCTCGGTAACGGCGGGATAGAGGCTGCGAATATCGCGTGGGCCGTAGGGACCACCGGCCGATGACGGAAGCGACGTCATTTCCGCGAAGATCGGCCACTCGGGCGCGAAAGTCAAGCCAATTGGTGATCGCCCGATTCACCAATCCGCCAGTTCACCAATTAGAATGTCGCCCATGCTGCTGGCGGGAGACGTCGGAGGAACGAAGACGCTGCTCGGCCTCTTCACGCCGAAGCCCGATCGGCCGTCGGCCATCGACGTCGGCGAGTTCACGACGCTCGATCACGCGGGACTCGAGCCGATGATCGACGCGTTCCTGCAATCGCGCGGGGTCGAGGAGCGACATATCGAGGCGGCGACCTTCGGCGTCGCCGGCGCCGTCACGGATCAGGTCGCTCGTCTCACCAACGTGCCGTGGCTGGTGGATGCCGCGTCGATAACCGAGCGGCTGAAATTCCGGCGCACCTACGTGTTGAACGACCTCGAGGCGCTGGCATACGGCGTAACGGTGCTCGAGGCCGACGAACTGACGATGCTGCAGCGCGGCGTACCGCATCCGAAGGGAAACGCGGCGGTCATTGCCGCGGGGACGGGGCTGGGCGAGGCGCTGCTTCTGAACATCAACGGCCGGTTCGTGCCGGGCGCGTCGGAAGGCGGGCACGCCGACTTCGCTGCGCGGACGCCGCGAGAGATCGACATGCTGCGCGATCTCACACGTATCTATGGCCGAGTCCGCTACGAGGACATCCTCTCGGGTCCCGGCCTGGTGAACGTCTATCAGTTCACGCATCAGTCTTTCGGCACGAGCCCGGTGCGAACGCTCGGGGCCATCTCGCCATCGCATCTGTGCGCCGCGGTCGGACGGGTGTCGGATCCCACCGAACTGCCCGCGCTGATCAGCCGTGCTGCCATGAATCGCACGTGCGAGCGGTGCGTCGAGGCGCTGGACATGTTCGTCGCGGTTTATGGCGCCGAATCCGGGAACATCGCGCTGCGCACGTGCGCAACCGCCGGCGTCTACGTCGGCGGCGGCATTGCTCCCAAGATTCTGCCTGCGCTCGAGTCCGGAACGTTCCTGGACGCGTTCCGCGCCAAGGATCCGATGGCCGACTATGTCGCCACGATCCCGGTCGCGGTGATTCTCAATCCTGATGCGGGCCTCATCGGCGCCGCGGTTCACGCGCAAGAGATGTCGGTCGGCGGGTGAGTGTTTTCCCTTACCCCTTGCCCCTTTGAATGAGCACCTACCCTCCTGCGCGTAAGTCTGATGTCGTCGACGACTATCACGGCGTCCGCGTGCCGGACCCTTACCAGTGGCTCGAGGATCCGGACAGCCCCGAGACGATGGCGTGGGTCGAGGCGGAGAACCGTCTCACGCAGTCCAAGCTGCAGGGGCCGACGAGAGACGCGCTCGTGCAGCGGCTGACCAGGCTTTACGACTTCCCCCGTACCAGCGTACCCACGCGGCGCGGTCGCTTCTACTTCTTCACTCACAACACGGGGCTGCAGGACCAGCCCGTGTTCTACGTGCAGGAAGGACCGAGCGGCCCCCGCCGCGTGCTGATCGATCCGAACACGATGTCGGCCGACGGTCCGGTGGCGCTCACCGCGCTCGCGATCAATGACGCAGGTACCCTGGCAGCCTACGGGCTCTCGACGAGCGGCAGCGATCGCCAGGAGATCTTCGTCCGCAACGTCGAGGACGCGACCGATCGACCCGATCGGCTCTTCTGGGTGAAGTTCGCGAGCATCGCGTGGGTCAAGGACGGCAGCGGGTTCTACTACACGCGCTTCCCCGAGCCCGGAACCGTTGCGCCCGGCGACGAGCACTACTTCAACAAGGTCTACTACCATCGACTCGGCGACGACCAGACACTCGACCGGTTGATCTTCGACAAGCCGGACGAACGCGAGACGGTCTTCGGCGTCGAAGTCAGCGACAACGATCGGTGGGTGGTGATCACGGCGTTTCGAGGATCGAGCGATCGCAGCGAGGTGTACGCCATCGATCGGCAGGCGGGTGGCGCGACGCCCGCTCCTCTTTTCACCGGTTTCAAGGCGGCCTACGCGTTCATCGAGTCCGCCGGCGACCGCCTGCTCTTTCGAACGGACGATGCCGCACCCCGCGGACGGATAATCTCCGTCGATCCACTGAACGTCGATCGAGCACCCATGGAGCTCGTCCCTGAGGCGGCAGACAAGCTGTCGGCCGCCGTCGTGATCCACGGAACGATCGTGGCCGCCTACATGCACAACGCCAGCGACACCCTCCGAATCTTCACGCTTGGCGGAGAGCCCGGTGGAGAGATCGAGCTGCCGGAGATCGGTTCGCTCACCGGTGTGAGCGGCCGTCCTGATGACACCGAGATGTTCTTCGGCTTCACCTCCTTCGTTCACCCGCCGATCAACTATCGCTTCGACTTCACGACCCGTCAGCTCTCGCCATTTGGCGATCGCAGTACGCAGCTCAGCGCCGTCGACTACGAGACGACGCAGGTATGGTACCCCTCGAAGGACGGCACCAGGATCTCGATGTTTCTCGTCCACCGGAAAGGACTGCCGAAGGACGGCAACCGCCCGGTGCTCCTGACCGGCTACGGCGGGTTCAACATCAGCCTGACCCCCGCGTTCGATCCCTCGAACTTCGTGCTGCTGGAAAAGGGTGGAATCTACGCCGTGGCCAACCTTCGCGGCGGCGGCGAGTACGGTGAAGCCTGGCATGAGGCCGGCATGTTCGAGCGGAAGCAGAACGTGTTCGACGACTTCATCGCGGCTGCCGAGTGGCTGGGGACAAGCGGCTACTCAAACCCGAACCGTACCGCGATCGAGGGAGGCAGCAACGGCGGCCTGCTGACCGCCGCCGTCATGGTGCAGCGCCCTGACCTTTTTGGCGCGGTCGTGTGCCGCGTACCGGTGGCCGACATGCTGAGGTATCACCGCTTTACCGTGGGCAGGTTCTGGATCTCGGAGTACGGGTCGGCGGATGACCCGTCGCAGTTCCCGTTCCTCTACAGCTATTCCCCGCTGCACAACGTGGCGGACGGAACGCGCTATCCTCCAATCCTGATCACTACCGCGGACACCGACGACCGAGTGTCCCCCGGCATGGCCAAGAAGTTCGCCGCGCGGTTACAGGCCGCAGGACATCCGGCAGCGGTGCTGATTCGGGTGGAGACCAAAGCTGGACATGGCGCCGGTAAACCGCTCTCGAAAACGATTGAAGAAGATGCGGATATTTTCGCGTTCGTGTTCTCGATGCTGCACGTCGAGTGAGCGCGACGAATCAGCGCTGAATTCTCGCCGATCCGCCCTTCGCAAACGCCCGCACCTGCTCGACGGTCGCCATCGTGGTATCGCCCGGGAACGTCGCGAGCAGCGCGCCATGGGCCCATCCGAGCCTGACTGATTCTTCCGGCGTTTCGCCGGCCAGCAGCCCGTAAAACAGACCAGCGGCGAACCCATCGCCGCCGCCGACACGGTCGTACACGTCGATGTCGCACGTCGGCGCCACGTAGGTGTCGCCGTTGATCCACGCCACCGCGCTCCAGGTATGGCGGCTCGTCGAATGCACTTCGCGCAGCGTGGTGGCGACGACCTTCAGCTGCGGGAACTTCGCGGTGACCCTGTCGATCATGCCGACAAACGCGCTCGGATCGAGCGCCGAGGTCGCGGCAACTTCAGGCCCGGCTATACCGAGCCCTTTTTGGAGATCTTCTTCGTTGCCGACGAGCACGTCGACGTGCTGGACGATGCGGCCGAGTACACCGGCTGCGCGTTTGGCTCCGCCGGAGGCGCTCCAGAGCTTCTCGCGATAGTTCAGATCGAACGACACCACCGTGCCGTGCTTCTTGGCCTCTTCCATGGCCTCGATGATCAGATCCGCGGTGGTTTCAGAGAGTGACGCAAAGATGCCGCCGCTGTGGAACCATCGCACGCCGGACCCGAAGATCGACGCCCAATCGAAATCACCGGGCTTCAGGCGGGCCGCCGCTTCGTTACTGCGGTTGTAGAAAACGATGGGCGCGCGGACGCCGTGTCCGCGGTCGCTGTAGACCGCAGCCATGTTGGGACCCCAGGCCCCGTCGTGCTTGAACATCTTGTAGAACGGCGTGACGCCCATCGAACGGACCCGGCCGGCAATCAGTTCGCCAATCGGATACTCAACCATCGCGGTCGCGACGCCCGTTCGCAGCCCAAAGCAGTCGGAGAGGTTTGCCGCCGTGTTGAACTCGCCGCCGCTCACGTGAATCGTGCAGGTGGTCGCTTTCCGAAACGGCACGACCCCTGGATCCAGCCGATGCACGAGCGCGCCGAGCGCGAGGAAGTCGAGTGAGCCCTTCTCGGGAATCCGGAGCGGTGTATCCATGATCGAAGATGCCTTCCGTCTAATCCGCGTGGTTTCGTGGCTTGAAAACGCTATGCGTGGACTCGCGATCGTGTCAAGGCATCATCGGAAGATGCCCTTCAGCTTCCGTCCGAGCCCGGACAGGATGCCCTCGAAGGCGCGCTTGGCGCGCTGCTTGATCGTGCCCCGATGCAGCGGGCACAACCGCGACGGCACGTCGTCGTTTTCCTTGAAGTACTCGACGTAGATGGGACATTCCTCGACGGGGCGCAGATAGGAGACATGACACAGTTCTTCGCCGTGAAGCCCCGGTGGCACCGGGAATTCCTGCGGCTGGCGACGCTGGGCGGCTCGGCGCATGAAGTCGCTCCAGATCGGCAAGGCGAACCGCGAGCCGTATCCTTCCCGGGCGATTGTCTTCGGCTGGTCGAACCCGACCCAGACACCCGCGACGACTGACGATGAGAAGCCGACGAACCAGGCGTCCTTGAAATCGTCGGTCGTTCCCGTTTTGCCCCCTGAGGGAAACCGTATGCCCCAGCCGCGGGCGGCGGAGGCGGTGCCCCGATCCATGACGTCTTCGAGCATCGACACCATCTGGAACGCGGTCTCCGGCGAGATGACGCGTTCGCTGTGCGAAGGATTGTCAAACGTGGTGCCGCCGTCGGCGTCGAGAACGCGGATCAACCCTCTCGGTCGGACGGCAAAGCCGCCGTTTGGGAACATGGAGAACGCAGCAGTCAGGTCGAGCGGCGTGACTTCGCCGGTGCCGAGCGAGAGCGAAGGCACGTCGGGGAGATCGCGCATCCCCGCAGTCGACGCCAGCCGGAGCACCGGTTTGGATCCGACTCGCTGCTGCAATGAGGTCGCCGCACGGTTGTTCGATTCGATGAGCGCTGCGCGCAGCGTGAGCGCGTCGGGGGTCTCGCCGGTGGCATTGCGAGGGGCCCACTCATCGGGCCCCTGGGGCTGAATATTCGTCAGCCCGTTGAGCACGGATACGGGCGAGTACCCGTGCTCGAGCGCAGCGGCGAAGAGGAATGGCTTGAAGGCCGACCCAGGCTGCCGCCGGCTGCGAACGGCCCGATTGAACTGGGACTGGCGAAAGTCGCGCCCGCCGACGAGCGCCAGAATGTCGCCGGTTTTTGGATCGATGACGACAAGCGCCGCCTGAAGGTCAGGCTCGTTGAAGCGGCGAAGACCGTCCGCCACGGCGCGCTCGGCCATCTCCTGCAGCTCCGGCACGAAGGTGGTGCGCACCTCCCAGTCGGGAGGGTGATCGCCGCCGAACTCGTCGCGGAACTGCTGCCGGAGGAATTCTTTCGCGTAGCCGGCGCGCGCTTCGACCGAGCCTGGAAACGGGGCGATCTTGATCCGGGTGGCGCGGGCGACGCGCTCCTGCGCGTCGGTGATGAACCCTTCCTCGCGCATCCGCGTGAGCACGACGTGGCTGCGCTCGATGGCGCCATCGAGGTTCGTCCAGGGCGAGAGAGAGGACGGGGCCCGCGCGAGACCGGCAATGAGCGCGCATTCCGCAAGATTGAGGGTCTTGACCGGCCGGTTGAACAGGTGCCGCGACATCGTCTCGACGCCGTAGACTCCCGCGCTGAGGTAGATGCGATTGAGGTAGAGCTCGAGAATCTGCTGCTTCGTGAGCTGCGAGTCGATCATCAGCGCGAGCGCCGCTTCGCGAATCTTCCGGCCGTAGGATTTCTGGTTCGACAGAAAGAGCGTGCGCGCGAGCTGCTGGGTCAGCGTGCTTCCACCCTCCACGGCACCCCGCGACCGTACGTCCCGGTAGATGGCGCGGCCCAGCGCGATCGGATCGATCCCGAGATGTTTGAAGAAGCGATGATCTTCGACGGCGACGAATGCGTGCTGCAGATCGGCCGGGATTTCGGCGAGTAAGACGTCCTGGTGGTGCTCGTCCATACGGAACCAGCGCCGGCCATCGGCAGCCAGGAACCAGGTATCGCCCACTCCGCGACGCAACCGGTAAACATCCCACGCCTGCCGCAGCGTCCACGCGGCCGAGACCACCGTCAGCACGACCAGCGTCGCGAACACGACGGCGGCAACCCGATCGCGGGTTCGTGTCGGAATCTTCACTGCCGACGAGCCTGCCGCGCGTGCAACACGAGCGAGAGCACGGTGTAGTAAGCGGGAAAGAACAGCGATGCGAGCAGCAGCCACATCGGCACGTCGGGAAGCAACAGGATCATCCGCACGACAACCAGGCTCCAGGCTATGCAGAGTGCAATGGTCAGGCCGCGGAGGACCGGGGTTCGCGAGGGATAGATGTAGCGAAGGCGAACGAACACCATGGCACTCAACCCGAGCAGCACGATCGCGTTGACCGAGGCGGGAAGCCGCGCGGCGTAGAGATACAACGCGGCGATATTCCAATAGGACGGAAATCCGGTGAAGAAGTGATCATCCGTCTTGGCGTCGCCTGCGGAGAATCCGTACGCGCTGCTCAGCAGCACGGCCGCCACCACGCCGCCACTCCAGGCAGGCGGAAGGAGGCCCGCCTGGAACACCAGCAGGACGGGAACGAACACAAACGTCAGGTAATCGACAATATCGTCCAGCCGCGCCCCGTCGAAGAGGGGCGTCGACTCCTTCACACGGGCGAAACGCGCCAGCGTCCCGTCGGTGGCGTCGATGACCATCGCGGCAACCATCCAGAGAAACGCGATCCGATAGCGATCGTGGATCACCGCGATGGCCATGGCGAACGCCGCGACGGCCCCGCAGGCCGTGTATCCGTGGGCGAACCACGCGAGCAGACGCGACTGGAGCGGCGGATGAGTTGTTGACTGATGAGCTCTCATGCAATTCCGCGCACATCGCGGCCACTGATTCGTTTACTTCGCCCAAGCATCGGTGTAAAATGACCACACATTCCATTCCCCAGCGGAGTGTTTTCTTTTTCAAGCTCTAAGTCTGCCGCCCGATGTCCGGGTTGAGGCACCAGTTGGCGGCGCATGCTGTCGCTGGGCGGCTTCCTTCCGAGCGGTCTGGCCGCACTTCGCGAAACGGATGTAACTCGTGTTGCCACCGCGTTTTCGCCGCCCACGGTACCTCGTCCTGGCGATCGTCGCCATTGTCGCGATCAGCGCGGTACCAGCCGGCCTCTACTTCTTCAAACGCGCTCCTGAACCCCAGCCGCTGGCCCTCTCGGAATTCCTCCAGCAAGCTGAGCAGGGGACCGTCGCGAAGGTCACCTTCGGCGAACGCGAGATCCTGGTGACGTTTCGCGACGGCCGGACGATGCAGACCGTCGCGCCAACCGAGTTCCTCTCGGCGAACTCCTCGTTCATCAACGACCTCGTCAAGCGCAACGTGCGGGTCGAGGTGAAGGCGATCGCCGATCCGCAGGCGCTCAGCTACGGAATGATCCTGACGGTCGCGGCCTTCTTCGCCCTCATCGGCTTCACAGTGTATCGGACGACCGCCGGCCGCATTCCAAACTCGGGACGCACCCGGGTCGCCGAGCGGGGCGACACGGTCATCACCTTCCAGGACGTGGCGGGGGTCGACGAAGCCAAGGACGAAGTGAAGGAAGTCGTCGATTTCCTGCGGCATCCCGAGCGCTTCTCGACCATTGGCGGTCACATTCCGAAGGGTATCCTCCTCATCGGCCCTCCCGGGACGGGCAAGACGCTGCTGGCGCGATCGATCGCCGGCGAAGCGGGCGTGCCGTTTCTGTTCGCGAGCGGTTCCGACTTCGTCGAGATGTACGCCGGCGTGGGCGCTTCCCGCGTCCGCCGACTGTTCAGGGACGCTCGTCGCCACAAGTCCTGCATCGTGTTCATCGACGAGCTCGATGCGGTCGGCCGCAGCCGTGGAGGCAACTCGCTCAGCCACGAGGAACGCGAGCAGACGCTGAACCAGCTGCTCGTCGAAATGGACGGCTTCGAACCGCACCTCGGCATTGTCGTGATTGCAGCCACCAACCGTCAGGACATTCTGGACCCGGCGCTTCTCCGGCCCGGGCGCTTCGACCGTCAGGTCACGGTGGGAAACCCCGATCTGAAGGGACGCGAAGCCATCCTTCGCGTGCACGCGCGGCGGGTGGCGATCGATCCGGCGGTGAACCTGCGGTCTATCGCCCGCGGCACGCCGGGCTTCTCCGGCGCCGACCTCGCCAACCTCGTCAACGAGGCTGCGCTGTTTGCCGCCCGCGCCGGCCGGGACCGCGTGACCGACGCCGATCTGTCAGAGGCGCGCGACAAAGTGCTGATGGGTGTCGAACGGCGATCGGTGGTGCTGAGCGATCTCGATCGGAGCAACTGCGCCTACCATGAGGCCGGACACGCGATCGTCGCCGCCCTCCTGCCGCATGCCGATCCGCTGCACAAGGTCACGATCATCCCGCGGGGGCGCGCGATGGGGGTCACGATGCAGCTGCCGGAAGCGGATCGCCACACCTACACGAAGGGGTACCTGGAGACGCAGGTTGCCGTGCTGATGGGCGGGCGCGTCGCCGAGGAGCTGTTCATGAAGCACATGACCAGCGGCGCATCGAACGACATCGAACGGGCGACCGACATCGCGCAGCACATGGTTTGCGAGTGGGGCATGTCGGATCTCGGGCCTCTGGCGTATCGCAAGCCGGGAAATGCGTTTCAATCGGATCGTCCGCACACCGTCAGCGAAGCGACGGCCCAGCGCGTCGACGATGAGATTCGGAAGATCGTGATGAACGCGTACGACCAGGCAAAGTGGGTCATCGAGCGAAACACGGAGCCCATGCGGGCGCTCGCCGAGGCGCTTCTGGAGCAGGAATCGCTCGAGGCGGACGAAATCAAGGCTCTGCTCGAGACGTCCGGCGCCCGACGGCCCTGATGTTCTTCCCATTGCGCAGCTGACCAGGGCGGCCTTCGGGCCGCCCTTTTTTGTTTTCCGCGCATGCATAATGTTGCCGACCACCCTTGCCCGGTGTGGAGGACTGCTCATGGCACTGGAGTGCAAGACGTAGCGCGAACGGGAAGCATGGCTCGCGCGGCAAACGGTAGGTTGATTCGCAGCAATGATTGAGACCGAGAACCTGACGCGCCACTACGGCGATCGCGTCGCGCTGCATCCTCTGTCCATCCGTGTCGCGCCCGGAGAAATCCTGGGGTTCCTGGGTCCGAACGGCGCAGGCAAATCAACAACCGTCAAGCTGCTCACCGGAATGATCAAATCGACGGCGGGCCGGGCGACCGTGGCGGGCTTCGACGTCTCGACGCATCCGCTCGAGGTCAAGCGGCGCATCGGATACGTTCCCGAGTCGGCGGCGTTGTACGAATCGCTCACGGCGCGCGAGTTCCTCGACGTCATTGGTTCGCTCTATCACGAGCCCGCCGAGACGGCGCAGCCGCGCATCGCCGATCTCCTCGACCGCTTCGGGCTTGCGGACGCGAAGGATCAGCGGCTGAGCGAGTTCTCCAAGGGCATGAAGCAGAAGGTGCTGATCGCGTCGGCGCTGATGCACCGGCCCGAGGTGCTGTTTCTCGACGAGCCGCTGACGGGCCTCGACGCCAACGCGGCGATGGTCGTCAAGGAACTGATACGTTCGCTCGCCGCGCAGGGGCGCACGATCTTCTTCTGTTCGCACGTGCTCGAGGTCGTCGAGCGCGTGTGCTCGCGTATCATCATCATCGACAACGGCCGCGCGATTGCGGACGGAACACCCGCCGAGATCGCGTCACAGGCGGGAGCGCAGTCGCTCGAAGCGGCCTTCATCGCGCTCACCGGAACCCGCGACACGTCCCAAGTCACCCAGGAGCTGCTACAGGCGCTGGAGCGCTGATGATCGATCGCGCGATTGAGGCACTCGGCGTCGATCCGGCTCAGTGGCGCGTGCTGGTGACGACCTACCTGCGGATGGACTTCCGCGCGGGCGGAGGGGCCACACGGCGTGATGGCTCGGGGAGAGCCCGAGGGCATCCTCTCGTTGGCATCTCGATCGTGACCGCGATGGGCGGCGCGATGTTCGCCATTCTCGCGGCGCGTATCACCGACGTGCTCGTCTCGGCGACGCTGTTGACCACTTACGGCGCGATGAACACCGCGATGCTTCTGCTGGTGGATTTCACGGGGCTCGTCGTCTCTCCCGACGACTACGTCGTCCTCGGCCACCGCCCGGTGTCGTCGCGCACGTACTTCGCAGCACGGCTGGCCTCCATCCTCGCCTACATCGGGATCGTCAGCGCGGTACTCGCGCTGCTGCCCGCGATCGCCTATGCCCTCTGGTGGAAGCTGGGAGCCGCAGGGTTCGCGGCGACCGTGGCGGCCGTCCTCCTGTGCAACGCGTGCGCAACGATCCTCATCATCACGCTGTATGTCGCGATGCTGACGCTGGTGCACCCTCACCGGCTGCGCCGCGCGTTCTCCTATCTCCAGCTCGTGTCGATGATGGGCTTCTACGTCGCGTACTACCTGTCGATCGAGGGCTTTCGCGACTCGTTCCTGTTCCGCCTGTCATTCGAGGACCGCCCCTGGATGTGGGGAAATCCCACGGCATGGTTCGCGTCGTTCGTCAGGCTGACAGCCGGTGACGCGCCTCGCGCTGCGTGGGCCGCGACTGCCGCGGCCGTCGTGGTCACGATCGCGTGTGTGCCCCTCGCGGCAGGCCGGCTGTCGCTCGAGTACGCGCAGCGCCTGTCGGAAACCACCGTCGCGGGCGAGCCGCCGGGGCGGCGGCGCCTGCGGCTTCCTGGTTTCCGCGGCGCGGAGTCGCATGCCGTCGCGCTCCTGGTCGCCGCGCAGTTCCGCTTCGATCAGCGGTTCCGTATGGCCATTCTCGGGATTGTGCCGCTGATTTTCTTCTATCTGCTGCTTGGATTGAATCAGGGGGCGCTGACCGATCCGTTCTTGCCAGAGAGAGGGACTGCCGGGGGCATCCCGCTCTACATGGCCGTCGTCTTCATGCCCATGACGCTCCATGCGTCGCTGCAATACAGCGACTCGTGGCGCGCCGCCTGGATCTTTTTCGCGACGCCGGCCTCCCCGGCGCGCCTGATTGTCGCGGCGAAGAACTTCGTGGCGATCTGGTTTCTCGGCGGGTACCTGCTGCTGCTCGCGGTCATCTGGAGCTATTCGTACGAACGCATCTGGCATGCGTTCTTTCATGCGGGAATCATCGGGCTGCTCGCGCACATGCTGCTGCAGCTCACCGTGATGCTGCGTCCCGCGCTGCCGTTCGCCACCGAGCCGCGACGGGTGGAGCGTTCCGCGCGCCTCTACGGCGTGCTTTTCTTCGGCAGCCTGATCGCGGCCATCGTTCCCACGTTTCTGCCGCTGGTTTATGCGCGTCCGCCGTTGACGCTGGTGGTGGTGACGGTGCTCCTGGGCGCAACCGCCGCGCTCGAATACACACTGAGGCTCCGGGTCGCCGAAGCCATCGGCGATCTGGAGTTCAGGGCGTAGTCTCGCGCGGAGAGCGGGAGGGACCTCGCGCAGGGATCGCTGAGGGCGCGGAGAACCGGATCTCGCGCAGAGGAACGCAGAGTTCGCGGAGAAGAACGTGGCGGCGACCCTCCTCCTTGAGGCTTCCGATCGCTGACTCAAGGAGGAGAGTCGCCGCCACGTTTTTTTCTCTGCGGCCTCCGCGTCTCTCTGCGTGAGATCCGTTTCTCTGCGGCCTCCGCGTTCTCCGCGAGAGATCCCGCCGTGCCCGCTGCGAGAGTCTTACTCTCGCAGCGCGAGCCGCTTGTCGATCTCGGCGATAGCGAGCTTGATCTGCTGCTTGCGCACGGGGTGCTCGGTCGTTTCGGCCTGCCGTTCGAGATTGGATTTGGCGAGGCGAAGCGATTCGAGTTCGCGGACCTTCTCAGGATCGATCTTCGGACCGCCGCCGCCGCGCCGTCGGCGCTCGGCCTCCCGCTCTTCGATCTGTTCTTGAATCCGCGCTTCTGCGTCGACGAGGCCTTCTCCGGAATCACCCATAAGTTGATGCTGGCTTCCTGGCTGCCCCGGGATCCACGCGTTCGTCGCGTGGACGCGAAGGGGCGGACAATCAACAGCCGCCGGCATGGCACGGCCACCTCGGCAGCTGCGGTCCTCCCATTGTGCCCGGATCAGCGCCAAGGGTCAACGCAAGTCACTAAAATAGGCACAGTGGCGCGACGAGCGGACGTACTGACTCTCTTTCACCCGGCGGTGGCGGACTGGTTTCGCGATTCATTCGAGCGTCCCACACCACCCCAGTTGCAGGGCTGGCCGGCGATCGCCGAGGGCGAATCGACGTTGATTCTCGCGCCGACCGGTAGCGGCAAAACGCTGACCGCATTCCTGTGGTGTATCAATCGCATCATGTTCGATCCGGTCCCGCCGAAGGACCGCCGATGCCGCGTCCTGTACGTCTCGCCGCTCAAAGCGCTCGCGGTCGACATCGAACGGAATCTGCGCGCGCCGATTGCGGGGATTGCGAACAAGGCCGCTGCACGAGCTGAGGAGTTTCATCAGCCCACCGTCGCGATCAGGACAGGTGACACCCCGGCTATCGAACGCGCCCGGTTCCTGCGCGAACCGGCGGACATCCTCATCACCACTCCTGAATCGCTGTATCTGTTGCTGACGTCGAATGCGCGGCGGACGCTTCACTCGATCGACACGGTCATCGTCGACGAAATCCACGCGCTCGTCCCGACCAAGCGTGGCGCTCACTTGGCGCTGTCGCTGGAGCGGCTGGAGGTGCTTCGACAGGAAGTGGAGAGCGGCGGCGAGCCGGGTGGAGGGATCCAGCGGATCGGATTGTCCGCCACGCAGCGTCCCCTCGACGAGGTCGCCCGCTTTTTGGGGGGACAGGGGACAAGGGAAAGCGCCCGCGGCCCGAGCGAGGCGCACAGCCGCCGAGCGAGCGCGAGTGGGGGTGGGGCCCCACGAGCAGTAAGTAAAGCCGTCAGAGACGAACGGAGATCGAGGACTCGTGCATCACAAATCACCGAGCCGGATGATGCGATTCACGATGAGTTCGCATCGGAGCGCTCGACGCCGCGCTATCGGCCGGTCACGATCGTCGATACGTCCGAGAAGAAGAGACTCGATCTCCGCATTGAGGTGCCGGTCGAAGACATGGCGAAGATCGGGCAGCCGGTGGAGATACCGAGCGGTCCCGCGTCGCAGGGCCCGGTGCGGACGTCGATCTGGTCGGCAATCCATCCGCGGCTTCTCGAACTGGTCCGCGCACATCATTCGACTCTCATCTTCGTTAACAGCCGCCGCATTGCGGAGCGGCTCGCGGCAGCCCTGAACGAGCTCGCGGGGGAAACGCTGGTCCGATCCCACCACGGGTCGCTTGCCCGCCCGCAGCGGATCGAGGTCGAGGATCGGTTGAAGGCGGGGGTCATCAGAGGGCTCGTCGCCACGTCATCGCTCGAGCTCGGCATCGACATGGGGGCGATCGATCTCGTGATCCAGATCGAAGCGCCTCCCTCCGTCGCCAGTGGGATGCAGCGTATCGGACGGGCGGGACATACGATCGGGGCCGCCAGCCGGGGAGTGATCGTCCCCAAGTTCCGCGGAGACCTGGTCGCGTGCGCGGCGGTGACGCGCGCGATGCACGAAGCTCGCATCGAGTCCAGCCGTTATCCCCGCAACCCGCTGGACGTGCTTGCTCAGCAGATTGTCGCCATCGTCTCCATGGAGGACTGGGACGTCGACGCGTTGTTCGACGCGGTGCGGCGTGCCGCGCCGTTCGCCGAGTTGAGCCGATCGGTCTACGACGGGGTGCTCGACATGCTGTCGGGCCGATATCCCTCCGATGATTTCGCGGATCTCCGGCCGCGGCTCACGTGGGATCGGCTGAAGAATCGGCTGACTGCCCGTGAAGGGGCCAAGCGTGTGGCCGTTATCAACGGCGGCACGATACCCGACCGCGGCCTTTACGGCGTCTTTCTCGTCGGCGAGCGTGGACCGCACGCACGCGTCGGCGAGCTCGACGAGGAAATGGTGTTCGAGAGCCGCGTCGGTGAAACATTCCTGCTGGGAGCGTCGACCTGGCGGATCGACGAGATCACGCACGACCGCGTGCTCGTCTCGCCCGCACCGGGAGAGCCCGGCAAGATGCCGTTCTGGAAAGCCGATGCCCCGGGTCGGCCGCTCGAGCTCGGGCGGCACATCGGTGAGCTGATCCGCACGCTTCGGCATATGCCGGCATCAGCGGCGATTCAGCGCCTGGTACAGCATCACGATCTCGACGCACAGGCGGCGGAGAATCTGATTCGCTATCTCGCCGATCAGGCTGCGTCCGCCGGAATCGTGCCCGACGATCGCACGATCCTGATCGAACGCTGCCGCGACGAGCTTGGCGACTGGCGGATCTGCGTGCTGACACCCTTCGGCGGCCGCATCCACGCGCCATGGGCCATGGCGGCCGTGGAGCGCGCGCGCGCGGAAACGGGCATCGACGTCGAAACCATGTGGACCGACGATGGGTTCGTCGTGAGGTTCCCGGAAACAGAGGAGGCGCCCGATCCGAATCTGATGATTCCAGCGTCGGAGGAAGTCGAGGCGCTGGTCGTCCGGCAACTCGGCGCGACAGCGCTCTTCGCGGCGAAGTTCCGTGAGGCGGCCGCGCGCGCGCTGCTCCTCCCGAAACGCCGGCCAGGTGGACGGAGCCCGCTCTGGCAGCAACGGAAGCGCGCGGCCGACCTGCTCGCCGTCGCCGCGAAGTACGGGTCGTTCCCGATGCTGCTCGAGGCCTACCGGGAATGCCTGCGCGACGTCTTCGACATGCCTTCGCTCGTCGAAACGCTCCGGCGGATCGAGCGCCGCGAAATCAAGACGGCAACGGTCGATTCCGCGATGCCGTCTCCTTTTGCCGCGGCGCTGCTGTTCGGGTATGTCGCCAACTACATCTACGACGGCGACGCGCCGCTCGCCGAACGCCGCGCGCAGGCGCTCGCGATCGACCAGTCGCAGCTGCGCGAGCTGCTCGGAGAAGCAGAGCTGCGGGAACTGCTCGACGCGGATGCGCTGGCCGGCGTCGAGCGTCAGCTCCAGCATCTCGACCCGGAATACCACGCCCGAATCGGTTGATGGCGTCCACGATCTTCTGCTCCGTCTTGGCGACCTCACCCCGGAAGAAGTCGCCGCACGCAGTCGCATCGATGCGGCACAGGCGCTCGTCGAGCTGCATCGGGCGCGGCGCGCGATCACGGTGAGCATCGGCGGCCAACCGCGTGTGCTGCCGGTGGAATACGCCGGACGGTATCGTGATGCGTTGGGAGTGCCGCTTCCGGTTGGACTGCCGGAGTCGCTCATCGCGCCTGCTCCGAACGCGACGCAGGATCTCGCACGCCGCTTCGCCCGCACGCATGGGCCGTTCACGAGCCAGGAATTCGCCGCCCGCTACGCGCTTGGACGCGCGACGGCGGAGTCGATACTGAAAGCCCTGAGTTCGTCGGGTCGGCTCCTCGACGGCGAGTTCAGGCCCGGCGGCAGCGGACGCGAGTGGTGCGACCCCGACGTGCTGCAGTCGATTCGCCGTCGATCGCTCGCGCGCCTGCGTAAGGAGGTCGAGCCGGTCGAACCGGCGATCTTTGGCCGGCTGCTCGCGAGCTGGCAGGGCGTGTCGCGTCCGCGCATGGGGCTGGACGCTTTGCTCGACACCATCGAAAACCTTCAGGGCGCACCCCTTCCGGCCTCGATCTTCGAATCCGAGATTCTTTCCGCGCGCGTGCGCGGGTACAACCCGGCCGATCTCGATTCGCTGACCGCCGCGGGCGAAGTGACGTGGTGTGGCCTCGAACCGCTCGGCGATCGCGACGGACGCCTCGCGCTGTTCCTGACCGACAGCATGACGCGTCTGTGGCGTCCGCCCTCGGCGCCTGACCTCTCACCGCGTCAGCGTGCGATCCTCACGTACCTCGAGTCGGAGGGCGCGTCGTTCTTCGCGCCGATTCACGAGGCGGCTGGGGAGTGGGTACCCGGTGAGACGGTCGACGCGCTCTGGGATCTCGTCTGGAAGGGCTTGCTGACCAACGACACCTTCCACGCGCTCCGCGCCTTCACGCGCCCACCGGAAAAGCGTCCGCGCAAGCCCGCACGTCGCGGTTTCCGAAGCCGGCGCGTCGGCCCTCCCTCATCTGAAGGGCGGTGGTCGCTCACGAGCGGATTGCCTCGCGGGCAACGTTTCGCCGACCGAATGGTCTACCGCAACCGCGCAGCAACTCCTCTCGCGCTACGGTGTGCTGACACGCGAGGTGGCTGGTGCGGAAGGCATTGAAGGAGGCTTCAGCGCGGTCTACGACGTCCTGAAAGCCATGGAAGACGCCGGACGCATACGTCGCGGCTACTTCGTTGGCGGCGTGGGGGCGATGCAGTTCGCCCTGCCGGCAGCGCTCGAACTGATGCGGTCGTTCAAGGATCTGCCCGAGGATCCGGAGACGGTGGTCCTCGCCGCCACCGATCCTGCCAACCCATATGGGACGATGTTGAAGTGGCCGGCGCTGACGGCTACGGAATCCGCAACGGGACGTGGCCCAACGCGAACCGTCGGTTCGATCGTCGTCCTCGTCAACGGCTTCGCTGGCAGCATACATCGCGCGCGGCGGACGGCAACTCCCTCGTGTACCAGCCGGAGGACGAACCCGCGCGTACCATCGTCAGCCGGGCGCTTGCCGGACAGCTCGCCGCGATGGCCCGTGGAGAAGAGGGCCGAGGCGGTCTACTCATCTCCGACATCAATGCAGCGCCCGCGGCGGACCACACACTCGCACCGTTTCTGATCGATGCCGGCTTCAGCGCGTCAGCCATGGGGTTGCAGATGCGGAAGCCACCTGCCACGAATGCAGGATTCGCTGCGGATGCTCCCCCACTTCCGATTGCACGGGCGGCGAGCCGTCAAGGCGACGGCCATGCCTGAAGGCGACACGATCTTCCGCGCCGCGCGCACCCTGCAGCGCGCGCTGGCGGGCAAGCAGGTGACAGCGTTTGAATCGGTGCTTCCGGCTCTGACGCGCATCGACGACGACGCGCCACTTGCAGGACGCACGATCGAGCGCGTTGAATCCAGGGGAAAGCACCTGCTCATGCACTTCTCAGGCGACCTCGTCCTGCGGACGCACATGCGGATGAACGGCAGCTGGCACATCTACCGCCGCGGCGAACGATGGCAGCGCTCCCGCAGCGACATGCGCATCGTCGTGGCCACCGCGGAGTTCGAGGCCGTCGGGTTCAATATCCCCGTTGCCGAGTTCGCGTCCGAAACGGCGCTCGCGAAGAACAAGGAACTTCGCCAGCTCGGCCCGGACGTGCTGGCTGAAGATTTCGATCCTGTGAAGGTCATCGACAATCTTCGCGCGCGCGACACGTGGGAAATAGGCGACGCGCTTCTGAATCAGCGGATACTTGCGGGGCTTGGCAACGTCTACAAATCCGAGACCCTGTTCACCTGCCGCATCAACCCCTTCGCCCGCCCGCGGGACTTGAGCGACGCGAGCCTGGCGTCGCTCGTCGAGGCCGCGCGCCATATGTTGAAGACCAATGTCACCGAAGGGCTGCAGCTGATGACGACCTACCGCGGATTACGGCGGACGACGGGACGAAGCGAACCGCAGGAGCGGTTGTGGGTCTACGGCCGCGCGCGCCTTCCGTGTCGGCGCTGTGGAACCGCAATTCTGGTCCGGAAGCAGGGCCCCGACGCGCGACTGACCTATTGGTGTCCGAAGTGCCAATCGTAGCGGGACGTTTGGACCGCGCCTGACACGGGTTTGAAGCCACTTCTCGTCATGCTGATTTGGATTCCGCTTGTCGCCGGCACTGTTGCCGCTGTAGCAGCGTTGTACGGCCACTACCGCGTGCTGCCGGGATGGCTGACAGGTCCGGAAGTGTGTCAACTCGATCAGGGTGGATGCGCGGTGTTGTTTCGCAGCCCGCGATCCGCTCTGCTCGGCGTACCCAACGCGCTGCTTGGGGTGGTGCTCTACGTTCTACTCGCGGCGGGCTTGATTCTCCACTGGCCACCGCTCTTGCTGTTCCTGATGACCCTTCCCGCGCTTGCGATGAGCGCGTTTCTCGGCTGGAGCCTTCTCTCGCGCGGCCTGCAATGCCGCATCTGTTGGACGGGACACATCGCCAACGCGCTGCTCTCTCTCGCGTTGGCGATGCAATCGCTAATCACTAATCACTGATCCTGGATCACTCATCCCGAATCCTGAATCCTGAATCCTGAATCCCGAATCCCAATCCTCCAATCTCGAATCCTCGAATCCGAATCTCGAATCACTCGAATCCTCGAATCATGAATCAGGGACTCTCGATTCAGCGATTCAGGATTGGACGATTCTGCATTTGGCGATTCTGGGAATCGGAGAATCGTGGATTCAAGGATCAAGGATTCAGGATTCAGGATTCGGGATTCGGGATGGGGATTCAGGATTCAGGATTCGGGATGAGTGATCCAGGATCAGTGATTAGTGATGAGTGATTCACCGTCGATCCGTTCTGAATGCGTGTAGAGGTTGAACCCGCCATCGCGCACGAAGCCGAGCAACGTGATGCCGGCTTCCTGCGCAAGCTCGATGGCGAGGCTGGAGGGTGCGGAGACGGCGCAGACGATCGGCACTCCGGCAATCCAGGCCTTCTGAACAATTTCAAATGATGCACGTCCGCTGACCGCGAGTGCGTGATGCTCGAGCGGCACGCGGTCCTCGAAGATCATCGCGCCAATCACCTTGTCAACGGCGTTGTGCCGGCCAACGTCCTCGGCCGATTCCCGGCAGTGGCCGTCCAGCGTGAACAGGCCCGCCGCATGGAGGCCGCCGGTCTCGTCGAAGACGGTCTGACGCGCTCGGAGCGTCTGCGGGAGCCCCGACGCGACTGCGGGCGTGATGCGATCGCCGAACGGCAGCGGTGTGGCGTGCGATCGCAGCGATTCGATCGTGACTCGTCCGCACAGCCCGCACGACGAAGAGGTCATGATGTTCCGTCGTTCCTCGAGGTGCTCGGTCAGCTTCGCGGCCGCCGCGCCGACGAGGTACACGTCGACCACGTTGTGCACGTCAGGGTGATCGGGATGCCGGCAGTGCTCCACGGCCCCGAGATCGTCGGGCGAACGGATGACCTGCTCGGAGAGGAGAAACCCGGCGGCGAGCTGACGATCGGCGCCCGGCGTACGCATGATGACGGCGAACGGCTTGCCGTGGAGGCGTATTTCGAGGGGTTCTTCCGCCGCTGCCAGGTCGTCGACGGGCCCTTGCGCCCGACGACCGACCCGCGTGACTCGAACGCGGCGGAATGGCGACAGCGAATCAGACATGGTTGCGCAGCATCAGTTCGCGGGGATGAGGCTGCAGGTACGTCTGCCCGGCCAGATATTTCACGTCGTGCACCCGTACATAGTGGGCGATGAGCGTGACGGGCACTACGAGAGGCAGCAGGCCGCGCCGGTATTCGTCGATGCAGTCCGCCAGCTCTTTTCTCGACGCCGCATCAACTTTGCTCTTCAAGTGCCCCATCATGTGCATCAACACGTTGGCGTGCCGCTTCGCGTCCGCCGGCAACGCCAGGGTGGCCATGAACAGCTGCTCGTATTCACGGCGCAATTCGGCCCTCGGCAGGTCGGCGGCGCCGGCAACCAGTCTTCCCATTTTCTGATACGCGGTCGCCGAGTGGGCCAGCAGGACCATCTTGTGCGCCGTGTGAAACGCGACAAGCGATCCGGCCGTCCAGCGGCCCTTGAAGTGGTCTTTCAACCGCCTGAAGGCAAACACGCGCTCGATGAAATTCTCCCGAAGGCGCGGATCGCACAACCGCCCTTCCTCCTCGACAGGCAGCAAGGGCAGCCGCTCGAGAAGTATTGTGGCAAAGAGCCCTTGACCATCGCGCGTTCCAGGCCCTGCGCCGTTGAAGACCTTTACGCGCAGCATCCCGCAGCTTGGCGAGTCCTTCTTGAGCACGTACCCGTCCAGGTCCTCCCGCGACAGCTCCGCGACGCGCGCGCGCCCCCACCGATTCATACGGTCGGTGTAATCGAGACCTGTCCGCGTCGTCACCATTCGCGTCGCCTGTCCGTCGCGGATGATGCGCAGGGTTTCGCGTGGCGTGCCCATACCCACTTCGACTTCAGGGCACACCGGCACCCATTCGACGTGTTTTCCTAATTCGTCGGTCAGGAAACGGTCGCGTTTGTGACCTCCGTCGAAGCGGACTTCCTGGCCCAGCAGGCAGGCCGAGATCCCGAGGCGTATGCCGCTCACTGCCGTTTCGCTCCCGCCGCGGTCAGCATGATCTCAACCAGGCCATCGGGTGCAACGAGGCCGCAGCGAATCGTCGTGCGCGACGGCCTATGCGCGCCGAAGAAGCTTCGATACTCGCGATCGACGGCGTCGAGGTTTTTCCGGTCGGTGATGTAGACGATGGCTTCAGCGACGTCGGTGGGGGCGGTGCCGGCGGCGGCAAGGGTTCGCCGCAGCTTTTCCAGTGTAGCGCGCGTCTGAACCGCGGCATTTCCCCGGTTCGTCTCGTCGTTGCCGAGCGCGCCAGACAGATAGACCCTGTCTCCGGCGACGACAGCGGGGCTGCAACGGAAGATTGAAGTTCGGCGGCAACCCTTCGGTGATCGCCCGACGCGGCGACGAAGACGCGATGAAGGTGATCTCCACCGAATACTGTGGCCCGGCCAGGGCTGCCTGAACCGTGGCCCGCGCCGGCGGCGCCGACGGGAAATACGTCCGGTATGCCTCGTTCATCGCGCCGAAGGACGCGACGTCCGGAATGTAGATTCTCGACGACACGATATTGGCATGCGACAGGCCTGCGGCGTGAAGCAGTTCACCCGCGTTGTCCAGAATGACCCGCGTCTGCTGGCCGACGTCGCCTGACACCACCGAATTGTCGCGCCCGTTGCGCGACACCAGGCCCGAGAGAAACACCGTATCGCCCGCTCGCATCGCGTAGCTGTACGGACTCGGCGACTGCACCCAATCATTCGGGTGAATGACGACGGGATCATCGCCTGCCCGAACGGCGACGACAGACATCTCGACCATCGTGCCCTCGGCTGACAGGTCGGTGACGATCGTCGTGCGCGTCGGAAAGTCCCCCTTCCAGAAGCCACGATACACATCGTTCATGGTCCCGAAGTCTGATGCCGACCGCAGAAAGACCAGAACGGAGACGATGCGCTCGATGGACGACCCGGCGTCCGCAAGAGCCGACTTGATCTGCTCGAGCACCTCTCGAGTCTGAGCCGAGACGTCGCCGCGAGCGGTGGCTGACACCCCGCTCAGGTAAAAGAAGCGCCCGCTCTGAAAGATTTCCGGCATCCGGGGATTGTAACTGTAGACCAGCGCACTAGTAGCTTCCGGCTTCAGCCGGAAGACCCGTAATCGCTCAGACCGCCTTCTTCCACAGCTTCCACCACGTGGCGTCGAGACCGAGGGAGTCCCACCATTGATCCAGCGCGGCGCGATCGCCGGCCAGGACGGCTTCGCGACTCACTCCGGGCGGCGGGGGCGCCAGATGGGCCAGGCGATCGTAAACGCGTTCGCGCTCGCTGAGCTGGACGCGTGACAGCAGGTGCCACAGCGTCAGAACGTCTCGACGCCGCGCGGAAGAGACGACGAGGTCGAGCGCGCCGGCACGGCGCGCATCGTCTGGTGCAGCGAAATCAAGAATGGCCAGCGCTTCCCCGTAGCCGGACGGCGCATCGTCATAGTATGGAGTGCCGGGGCCGGCTCCCGGACGGGTTGCACCGACCGCCCCGTCCGGGATGAAGGATTCGCGGCCGTTGCCTTCGAAGCTGACCCAGCCGAGCGTCACACGGATCAACCCGCCGCCGGTGTCGTCGACCTGCAACGTATACTCGCACCCGAGATCGATTGCGGTCGCGCTCGGTGTGTTTACGAAGAACAGCTTCGGCGGTGCCCAGATCCGCGCGTGGATCATTCCTCGCGTCAACGCCATGCGGTGCTCGCGCCCGCGAGCCTCGACCAGCTGCACCCGTGTGTTGGGCGCGACGTCCACCCGGCCGATCTGCCCCACGTCGATCCTCGCGCGCGACACTGCGTCGGTCTCGAGCCACTCGCCGACGGCCAGGCGCGGGGGAATGACAGCGCCAGACTTCGCCCGAACGCCACCAATCGACGGTGAGCCTGCGATCGTCTGGACCGTCCATCCGCCTCGCGGCACCCAGAACGCGTACCGGCCGATCACCGCTACCAACAGGACGGCGGCGGCAGCAGACAATGCGCCGAGTAGCCACGCGGTCCGTCGCGGGGGCGCCGTTTTCCGCTCGGGAAGCGGTGGCGGCCCGCCCTGGTGACGGAGCTGTCCGAGCAGCGTCTCGAGACGCACGATCTCAGGGTCCGGCTCACCCGAGCCGTCCCACAGGTACGCGTGCTTCTCGCCGTCGGTCTTCTTCATGACCTTTGCTTACCGCTCAGTCTTTCGCGGAGGAGCGCCATCCCGCGGTGGAGATTGACCCGAACCGACGCCGGCGTCAGTCCCGTCCGTTCGGCAATCTCGGGTCCGGTCAACCCTTCGACGAGTCTCAACACCAGCGTCTCACGATACGCAACGGGAAGGGTGCGGATGATCTCGAGGACAGCCCGTGCCTCAGCCCGCGCCGACGTTGCTTCGGGGGCACTCAAATCCTCGGGCAACTCCACCGAGTGGACCGTCTGCCTGTGAAAGTCGGTCACGCGGTTCCTGGCAATCATCGACAGCCACCCGCCGAAGGCCGCTGGATCGCGCAGAGACTCGAGACGATTCCACGCCGACAGGAAAACATCCTGGACGAGGTCTTCGACATCGGCCCGGGGAGCCCGCGCGAGCAGCACTCCGTGAATGACCCGCGCGTATCGCTCGTACAGGGCGCCAAAGGCCCGCTCGTCGCCGTCACGCGCCGCGCGCACGAGACGTGCATCCTCCGACGCGTGTCCGGCCGAAAACATGGTCAACGCCATGCAGGTGTCGGAACTCGCAATCTCCACCACTTAGAAAGACGACGGGGGAAACTGACCGTTAGCGCAACAGCTGAGCTGCACAGAATTGTGATCGACAGACGATTAAGGCCAGCTCTGGCGGTCGGCTACAATTGACGAGTCGGCGGGGAATCTTATCGCACCTCTGGAGGAATCTGATGCGACGTTGTCTCATCTCGTGTGCTGTTGTGCTGCCGCTGGTGGCCCTCACGGCGGTCCCTGTCGGGGCCGAGGTCAAAACGCGTGAGAAGACGCATGTCTCTCTCGGAGGCATGCTCGGGAAGGTGTTCAGCGTGTTCGGCGGGAAGGCGGCAAAGGAAGGAGTCGTCTCCACCACGGCGGTCAAAGGCAATCGCAAGGCGACGATGAACGAGGCGACGGGTCAGATCATCGATCTCGCCGAAGAGAAGGTCTACGACCTCGATATGAAGAAGAAGACGTACGAGGTCACGACGTTCGAGCAGCTGCGACAGAAAATGCGCGAGGCCAGCGAAAAGGCGCAGAAGCAGGCGTCGGAACAGCAGGGCAAAGAGGAAAAGCCGGAAAAGAGTCAGCCGCAGAAGGAGTACGAGGTCGACTTCAGCGTCAAAGATACCGGCCAGAAGAAGCAGCTTGCTGGCTACGACACGCACGAAGTCATCATGACGGTCACGGTCCGGGAAAAGGGCAAGACGCTCGAAGATGGCGGCGGACTCGTGATGAATGTGGATTCCTGGCTCGGTCCTCAGATTCCCGCGTTGAAGGAGTTGGCCGAGTTCGACATGAAGTACTGGAAACAGCTGCAGGGTCCCGACGCCATGGGCATGTCCGCGGAGCAACTCGCCACGGTGATTGCCATGTATCCTGCCGTCAAACAGGCCTCGGACCGGTTGCAGAAGGAATCGCCAAAGCTTCAGGGGACGCCGCTGGCGTCAACGACAACGGTTGAAGGCGTGAAGTCGAAAGAGGAAGCCGCGCAGCAGCAGACCTCCGACACTCCGAAATCTGTCGGCGGACTCGGCGGCATGCTCGCGCGCAAGATGGCCAAAAAGGACGACAGCGCGTCAAGCACGCACGCGACGGTCTTCACGGCGGAGCACGAGTTCCAGGAAGTGGCGACGTCTGTCGCCGCGTCCGATCTCGAGATTCCGCCAGGCTTCAAACAGAAGTAGCCGCGACCTCAGGGGACGCGTGGAAGGTAGATCACGAAGCGCGTCCCCTCCCCATCTTCGCTCTCCACGTACACGCTGCCGCCGGACTGCTTGACGATCCCGTACACCGTCGCGAGCCCCAGGCCGGTGCCCTTCCCTTGCTCTTTGGTCGTGAAGAACGGTTCGAACATGTGCGTGCGCACGTCCTCGGGAACGCCGGAGCCAGTGTCGGCTACGGTCATCGCCACGTAGTCCCCCTCGTCGAGCCCGGGTCGGCGCTCTGCGTCCCCGCGCACCACGACGTTTGCGGTGTGTATCGCGAGTCGTCCCCCTTCCGGCATCGCATCCCGGGCGTTGGCCACGATGTTCATCAGCACCTGTTCCATCTGCCCGGGATCGGCATGAACGGTCCACACCTCCTCCTGTCCCTCGAACAGAAGCGTGATGTCCTCTCCCACCAGCCGCACGAGGAGCGGTTGCAGGTTCGTGATTACCTCGTTGAGATCGAGACGACGCGGCTGCATGATCTGCTTGCGACTGAAGGCGAGCAGCTGCCGCGTCAACGTTGCCGCGCGCTCGGCGGACCGCCGAATCTCCTGGACGTCAGCTCGCCGGGGTCGTCCTCTTCGAACTGCTCCAGCAGGAGATCGGCGTAGCCGAAGATCGCGGTCAGCACATTGTTGAAGTCATGCGCGACGCCGCCGGCGAGCCGTCCGATGGCTTCCATCTTCTGTGCCTGGAGGAGGTCCGCTTCGTGGCGGCGCGACTCTCGCCGCCATTCCAGACGCTCCCGCGCGTAGCGCACGCATCGAAGCACGAGATCCACGCCGAGCTGGTCGGCGAGAATGTAGTCCTGTGCGCCGTGCTGCGTCGCTTCCTCGGCCAGCGCTTGATCGGACGCGCTGGTCACCACGACAATCGGCGTGCGATCGCGAGCCGCCGCCCGCAGCGCGTCCAGCGCCTCGAGCCCCATTTCGCCAGCAGTGCCAATTTCAAGGATGATCGCATCAACGTCGCCGGCGAGTGCGGACGCCTCCCGAAGCGAGGATACAAGCTGAAGCGTCGCGTGACCCGACGCGTGCATGGCGTCGCCAAGTCGCGCCTGGTTTCGAGCGTCGTCCGTGACGAACAGGAGACGCAGCTGATGGGACCCTGCAGGCATGTGCGTCGGTACCGAAAGGCGAGCGTCAATCATTCTATCGTCTCTGAGAGCAGCGGATCGACGCGGTGTATGCTTACCGGGCCTCATTCCTAGAGGCCTTGATCGACTCGATTCTGGTACTTGAGTCCAGTTTTCGGTCAAGGCCGTCCGCGCGTCAGCGCGGCATTATGAAGCTCATCGCCTGGCGAGGCAGAGCCTCTCCACGGTCTGAGGCGCAGCCTCGCTAGCCTACTGGAGGTCTCATGGAACGGAAGATGGACGATGTGATGCGACCGCGCGGCGTGCGCCGGCGGCGATTCCTCGCCGCGATTCCGGCGGCCGTGGCCGGGAGCTTCGCCGCGCCGGCGCTGGCCCGCCAGCAGGCGCAGTCGCGCGTCGACGCTCCAACGCTCGATTGCGCGGAGAAGATTTTCGGCGTCGATTTCACCGAGGCGGAGGAGCAGCAGGCTGCGCAGGGGGTGGGCCGCAACCTCACATCGTTCGAGCAGCTGCGCGAGCTCAATATTCCACTCGACACCGAGCCCGCCATCAGCTTCCATCCCTACCTCCCAGGGAAGAAGCCTCACGGGCCGGCCACGCCCGGCGCGAAGATTCGGGTAACGCTGACGCCACCCGCCGCCCGGCCTTCGTCGATCGAGGATCTCGCGTTCCAGCCCATCACCGCGCTCGCACCGCTGCTCCAGCGCCGCGACGTGTCCTCCACAGACCTGACGAAGATGTACCTCGAGCGGCTGAAGAAGTTCGGCCCGAAGCTGAATTGCGTGGTGACGCTCACAGAGGATCTGGCCCTCGCGCAGGCCGCGGCCGCGGATCGCGAGATACGCGCCGGAAAATATAAAGGCCCGCTCCACGGCATCCCCTGGGGCGCAAAGGACCTGTTCGCGACGAGGTCGATTCTAACGACGTGGGGCGCGGGGCCGTTTCAAAATCAGGTCTTCGATTACGACGCAACCGTCGTGGAGCGGCTGACGGCTGCCGGCGCGGTACTCGTGGCGAAGCTCTCGATGGGCGCGCTGGCGCAGGGCGACAACTGGTTTCGCGGCCGCACGAACAATCCGTGGAACCTCGAGCGCGGCTCGAGCGGATCGTCGGCCGGTCCAGGATCGGCGACGGCAGGCGGGCTCGTCGTGTTCGGGATCGGAACGGAAACACGCGGGTCGATCATCTCGCCGTCGGCGGAAAACGGCGTCACCGGGCTCAGGCCCACCTACGGACGCGTCAGCCGGTTCGGCGCGATGGCATTGAGCTGGACGATGGACAAGATCGGTCCGATGTGCCGATCGGTCGAGGACTGCGCCATCGTGTTCAACGCCATCTATGGTCCGGACGGCCGGGACGAAACCACCGCGGATGCGCCGTTCGTCTGGAACCCGGACGTGCCGCTGTCAAAGCTGCGAATCGCCTACGTGAAGAACGAGTTCGAATCCTCCGCCTCCAGGATCGGGACGCGAAGGGCGCGGCGCCGCGGCGGGCGCACCTGGGGGCGCGGGCACCGGCGCGCCTGGTGGCGCCGCAGAAGCTGGCGCACCCGGTGCCGGTCGCGGCGGGCGCGGTGGTTTGACGCCAGAAGAACAGCAACGCCAGCGCGAGGCGCGGCTCAAGATCTTCAACGACGTGCTCGATGTCTACACGAAGGCTGGCGCGAACCCGGAGCCCGTGGAGATCCCGGCGAACATCACCAGCATCTCCAACAGCATTGGTTTCATCCTGACCACGGAGGGTGCGGCCGCCTTCGATGATCTGACGCGGAGCAAGGACATCAACGATCCGTCGCTCGGCGCCTGGCCGAATGCGTTCCGAACCCATCGCTTCGTACCAGCCGTCGAATACATCCGCGCACAGCGCGCCCGCACGCTGCTGATTCGGGAGATGGAGAAGTTCATGTCTCAGTACGACGTGTTCCTCTCCCCAACCAACAGCGCCACGCTGTCAGTGACAAACCTGACCGGACATCCCGCGGTGGCCTTGAAGGCGGGCTTCATCGATAACCGTCCCGTGGAACTGATGGTGACTGGCAGGCTGGACCGAAGAAGCCACGATTCTCCGCGTCGCGTTAGCGTGACCGAACGCGGGACGGACTGGCACAATCAGAATCCGAGGCTCTGACGCTGACGCTGACAGCTGCCAGCTATCAGCTATCAGCTATCAGCTATCAGCTTCTAGCGGATTGCGGATTGCGGATTGCGGATTGGGATTGCGGATTGCGAATGCTGAGAGCTGGAGCTGAGCTGATAGCTGATAGCTGATAGCTACTCCTGATGCAGCGCGACCATCGGATCGACACGTGACGCGCGTCTGGCCGGCAGGTATCCAGCGAATGCCGAGACACCGATCATCACGAGCGTAGCAGCCATCGACGAGAAGCGATCCGCTGGCGCCAGGCCGAACAAGAGCGTCGCCACGAAGCGGCTGCCGGCAAGCGCGATCGCCAGTCCAATCGCCACGCCGACGATGACCAGCGTCATGGACTCGCGCATGACGAGCGCGAGGACGTCCTGGCTGCGGGCGCCGAGCGCCATGCGAATACCGATTTCGTTGGTGCGCCGCGCAACGCTGTACGACATGAGTCCGAAAAGGCCGACCGCCGCGAGCGTGACCGCCAGGCCGCCGAAGAGCGCATACGCCTGAGCAAACACCTTCTCCTGCAGAAAGCGCTTCTCGATCTGCTCCATCTGCGTCGACATGTCCATGACGGGAAGGTTCGGATCGAGGCTGCGCACCGCTTCACGAATCCCCGTCATCGAGCCGACGGGATCGCCCGCGGTCCGCACCTCCATCATCAGGCCGCCGAACCGTGTCTGCCGATAGGGTACATACATCGTCGGGGGCGCTTCGTCGCGAACGCTGTCGTACTTCGTGTTGCGAACGACGCCGATGATTTCGAGCTGTCCGTTCTCTTCCGGGCTCGATCCGAACCGCCGGCCGACAGGACTCTCGTCGCGAAAATACTTCCGGACCGCCGCCTCGTTGATCACGACGACCTTGGGCGACTTGTCGTCGTCGCGCGGCGTGAACGCGCGACCTGTCAGCAGCGGGATCTCGATGATGTCGAAAAAGCCCGGCGAGACGACGAGACGATTGATGCTGTCGTGCTGATCGGGTCCGTAGGTGCGCCCCTGCACGAAAATGCTCGTCGTGTTGACGCTGCCCGACAACAGCGCTGGCGAGGATCCGGTGACGGCTTTCACACCGGGAACGGCGCGAAGCCGCTCCATCAGCTCGTCGTAGAGCCTGGCGGTCCGGTGGTCATGGTACCGATTCAGCTGGGGATTGACCCGGAACAGCACCAGGTTCTGCGGGTTGAACCCGACATCCACATGCCTCAGGTTCTGCAGCGTTCGAAGAAACAGCCCTGCACCGACCAGCAGCGCCAGCGAGATGGCGACCTGCACGACGAGGAGCAGCCTGCTGAGAACGCTGCGCGATCCGACGACACTTCGACTGTTCTCCTTGAGCGCGGTGTTGACGTTGATGGCGGTCGCCTTGAGCGCCGGCGCCACGCCGAACACGAGACCTGTCAACCCAGTGATCGCGAGCACGAACGCCAGGATCCGCCAGTCGAGCGGCGTCGCCTGACCCGGTGGACCCGGGAGCAGACGCTTGCCCCAGTAGCCGACGAGAATGCCGAGCGTACCCCCAGGAAGGCGAGCACCAGGCTCTCGGTGAGGAGCTGTCGAACCAGACGCACACGCGTTGCGCCAAGCGACAGCCGGACCGAGATTTCCTTCTGCCGTGCCGCGGCACGCGAGAGCAGGAGGTTGGCGACGTTGGCGCAGACGATCAGGAGCACCAGGACGACGACCACGCTCAGGATCGTCACCGCGCGCTTATCCGTCGTGCTGACGTCGTAGACGCCGTGGCTTCCGGAATCCACTCTCAGCGTGGGCACTTCCGATCGGTTGCGGTTTCGAGTCGTGGAGCGCTCGGTCTCCGAGAGCGACGACAGGTACTGGCTCAGGCCCTCCCGAGCGGTCTGCTGAAACACACCTTCGAGGTTGGCCTGAACCTGTGCTTGCGCAATACCGGGTTTGAGGCGTCCCATGACCTGAAGCCACCAGTAGGTTGGCTGGCTCAGCGCGCGTGCTCTGCTCTGTGGGACCTGTGCTCAGCGGACCATCAAGCGAGAGCGGCACCGCGACGTCATGGCCATCGCTCACCGCCTGCTGAATCCCCGTGAACTCCGGTGGCAGCACGCCGACGACCGTCACGGGGACGTTGTTGATTCGAATGACCTTTCCAACCGTGGCGGGATCGCTGCCAAAGCGCGAGCGCCAGTAGCGAGCGCTCACGACGGCGACCGGCGGCGCGGATGGCTGATCGTCTTCCGGAACGATCGTTCGGCCGAGCATGGCGTTGACGCCGAGCACGCGATAGTAATTGCCGGTCGAGATGAACGAGGTCGCAATCTCGGCGTGGCCATCGACAACTACACTGACGCGGCCGAAGGGGGCGCACGCGAACAGATCGCTCATCGTCCGGTTATCGGTGACGAACTGCCGGTACATCGGGGACGAGAACGTGGACCGCACGTTGCGGCCAGCGGCGTCGGTTCCCGAAAACCCGTAGTCGCTCGAGCTCGTCACCATGTCGTTCTTGCCAGTCCATTTCAGGCGAACGAGCGTGTCGGGATCGCGAACGGGAAGTTTCTTGAGAAGCAGGCCATTGATAGCGCTGAAGAGCGCGGTGTTCGCGCCGATGCCAAGCGCGAGCGAGAGGACGACCACCGTTGTCCAACCCTTGGCCTGAAGGAGCACTCGAACGCGCGTGGCGAAGATCGCGAATCATGGATTCAGTTCCCGGGTGGCCAGCTTGCAGCTACGCTTGGCTTCAACGACTCGAGGCGAAGCTGACAGCTGATGGCTATCTCGTACGTTCGTTCTTGACCAGCGCCGCCAGGACGCGGCCCTGCTCGAAGTCGCCAAGCTTCTCCGCCGCGCTGATGTATGCGTCGCGCGAGGGGCCGGCGACCGGGTGGGTGGCTGCGACCGCGAGCAGCACCTGTGACGCTTCGTGGCTGCTACTCATCGCGGCCGTGGCGCGCAGAACTGCGAGGATCGTCTCCGGCGACGCGTCCGGCCGCTTCGCGACCGCCTGGAGGACGCGGCCGCGCTCGAACGCGGAGTCGATCGAATCGACCGCGCGGAAGAACGGGGCGCGAAGCTCGCCTTCGAATCGATTGCTGATTTTGCGATCTGGACGAGAAACGACGCTGCCTCGAAATCGGAACCGACGCGCGCGCCAGACGTCAACATGGCCGCAGTCGTTTCCGGCGGAAGATCGCCGCGCGTGCCGAGCTGGCTCAGAACACGATGGTGCTCGAAGTCGCTTTGCACGGTGTCGAGCGCGCTGAAGAAAGCGGGTCGCGTCGTGGCGTCGAGCGGCTGCAGTTTTGCCACCTCGACAAGAAGGGATGCCTCCTCGAAGTCGGAGTCGATGTTTCGGCTCGCCGTGAGCAGCGTCGCGAGCAGCGCCGGGCTCACCGGCCCACGCTTGAGCGCGGCAGAGAATACCCGATGCATCTCGAAATCCGAATCGATCGATCGCGCAGCGTCGAAATACGCCTGCCTGGCCGCGTCATCCACGAGCAGCTTGTCGCCATTTTCGATGAGGAGCGTCGCCAGCTCGAAGTCCGAGTCGATTTCGCGGCCGGCCTGAACGAGTATCTGTCGGACCGTCGGCGCATCGAGCGGTGCCGCCTTCAACAACTCGGTGAAGTACCGTCTCTTTGCCCAGCTGCCTTCAATCAGCGAAATCTCCGCGAGCACGCCCGCCGGGCCTTTCGACTTCAGAATGCGTGCGACGCGAGCGGGAGCGCCGATCCCGGTCTGCCTGATGAACCGCGGCAGCACGGACGCGAGCCACTTGCGACCCTCGGGATCGAACGAGCGCTCCGACGAACCCACCCAGAATCGGCGTGTCACGTTGCCTGACGAATCCGCGGTGAACTCGACCGTGTGTCCGCCCAGAAGCGACGTCATCATCCCGCCGTCTCTGATCCTCAGCGAGCCGCCAGGCGACAGCCGCTGCACATCCGTATCGTCGTCGGTGAACTCGACCTCCCCGTCGTAGCGGACCTCGAGTTTTTCGCCATTGTTCGACCAGGAAAAGGTCCCATGCGATTGGCTGCCGGAAAGAGCGACCCTCTGAGCCCCAGACAGACGGCGCTGAAAGAGAGGCGTGGACGCAACACGTGCGGCATCGAGCGCGGCGATTGCACGGCTCGCGTCGGCCAGCACCGGGAGTGCTTCCTGGGTCGACGCCAGGAGCGTGCCTCGAGCCAGTGTCGCCACAATGCGTTCCTGCTCGGCCAGTGCAGCGGCATGTTCGGCCACCACAGCCTGCATGAGCGCATCCGATTCGGCAAGCGCGCGGGCACGTTCAGCTGGGTGCGTCCTGACAGGAGCGGGTGCGGATGACGTTTGGTCGGCAACGACCGGTGCGGGCGCCGGAACGGCAGTCGGGAGCGGAATCGACACGATTGGCTTCGGCACCGGAGCACTGGGCGAAGCGGATTGGAACGCGTCTGTTCCAACCGCGCCGATTGCGATGCCGACGAGCACGAATGCGGATGCGCTCCCCGCGAGCCAGCCCGGAGCGCGTCCCGCGTGGCTGGGCGCGCCGAGCACACGACGAACGCGCTGCACGAGCGATCCGCCGTCGGCAGCCATGACGAAACGGCGGCTCGGACCGCGCAGACCTTCGAGGTCGGCAAGCGCCTGCGCGTAGGTGAACGGATCGCCGCACAGGCTGACGGCCAGGTCGTCGCAGCAGTTCTCGCGCTCGGCACGGATGCGGCTGGAAAGCCACCACACCGCTGGATGGTAGAAGAGCAGCGTTTCCACGACGGCCTGCAGGAGATTGACGAGGTAATCATGCCTCCGGATGTGAGCCAGCTCGTGCGCGAGGATCGCTTCGAGCTGATGCGGGTTGAGGCCGGACAACGCACTGGCGGGAACGAGATCACCGGCTTGAGCCACCCGATGACGGTAGGGACATCGACCATCGCGGATTGCAGCAGCCGCACGCGCCGCCCGATGTGCAATCGCTTCGACAGCCGCGCCGCGATGTGATCCCATCCGTCCTCGACCGGCGAAGTCCCGTGCGATTTCATCCGCTGCACCCAGAACCATCCGCTCACCAACCGCAGAGACAGGACGATGACGCCGCAAAGCCACGCAAACACCAGCATTGGAAGCCACGGCTCAACGCGGACGGAGTCGACGATGCGCGGGCTCGACCGGTACTGCGGCACCAGCGGATGTTTCGCGCGCGAGAGGACGCGTGGAGGTGACAGATTCCTGCGATACGGCTGGACCGTTCGCTTCCGCAAGCGGGGGCACCGACGCGGTGGACGACCGCCATAATTGAGCCGCCGTCACTGGAGGAAGGTAGCGTATGCAGGAATTGTACTACGCGTCTTCAGCGCGAAACGTCAGTTGGTAGCAGTAGGTGGAGCGCGTGTGACTCGTGCGTAAGCTATGGCTTCAATGCTGGTGCTTGCGTGGCTTTGCAGCATATGTTTGTCTCTTGGTTGGTGAGCGGATGGTTCTGGGTGCAGCGGATGAAATCGCACGGAGAAGGATGGGATCACATCGCGGCGCGGCTGTCAAAGCGATTGCGTGGGCAGCAGGCGTGCGGCTGCTGCAATCCGCGATGGTGCGATGCCTCCTCATCGGGTGGCTCAAGCCGCAATACTCGTTCCCGCCAGTGCATTGTGCGGCCTCAACCCGCATCAGCTCGAAGCGATCCTCGCGCACCGAGCTGGCTCACATCCGGAGGCATCATTACCTCGTCAATCTCCGCAGGAGATTGACGAGGTAATCGTGCCGCCGGATGTGAGCCAGCTCGTGCGCGAGGATCGCTTCGAGCTGATGCGGGTTGAGGCCGGACAACGCACTGGCGGGAACGAGTATCACCGGCTTGAGCCACCCGATGACGGTAGGGACATCGACCATCGCGGATTGCAGCAGCCGCACGCGCCGCCCGATGTGCAATCGCTTCGACAGCCGCGCCGCGATGTGATCCCATCCGTCCTCGACCGGCGAAGTCCCGTGCGATTTCATCCGCTGCACCCAGAACCATCCGCTCACCAACCGCAGAGACAGGACGATGACGCCGCAAAGCCACGCAAACACCAGCATTGGAAGCCACGGCTCAACGCGGACGGAGTCGACGATGCGCGGGCTCGACCGTACTGCGGCACCAGCGGATGTTTCGCGCGCGAGAGGACGCGTGGAGGTGACAGATTCCTGCGATACGGCTGGACCGTTCGCTTCCGCAAGCGGCGGCACCGACGCGGTGGACGACCGCCATAATTGAGCCGCCGTCACTGCCGGAAGCGTGAGCATCAGCGACAGGCCGATAGCCGAGACGACGTAGCGGACGTCCGCGGCACTTTTTCGCAGGCACGCGAGGACGATGCCCGTCAGCGCGGCGACGAGCGTTCCTTGCCAGATGAAGTGCAGCAGCGCCCAGCCGATGGCTTGCGGCGCAGGCTCGCGCAGCAGGTGCTCAATCGCGCTCATCCCGGACCTCCCTTCCGTCGCGGCTCCCTTCGATCAGCTTCCGGATTTCCCCCAGCTCTTCCGGCGTCGCGCGTCGCGCCGACAGTGCTTGCATCACGAGTTTCGAGGCGGACCCGCCAAACGCGCGGTCCAGCAGATCGCGGACGAGCTGGCGCTGGGTCTGCTCTTCGGTCAGCTTCGACTGATAGACATGCGTGCGCTCACTGTCATCGCGGCGGACGAGCCCCTTCTCGGTCATGATCTGGAGCATCTTGAGCGCCGTTGTGTATGCGGCGGGACGATCGCGAGACAGCGCGTCGTGCACCTGGCGCACGGTGCAGGCGCCGTGTTCCCAGAGGACCCGCAGAATCGCCAGTTCAGCATCGGTTGGACGTGGAGGCTTGCTCATGGCGCCACACTATGTACGAACACATTCGTATCTGTCAACGAAAACCTTCGTAGACGTGGTTCGTCGACCCGGCCGGACCGAGTATTAGACGACGGTCGGGCCGTTTTCGTTGGCCTTCCGGCTATAATCCATTTTTCGCGGGCCGCCCTCGGCCCGAAAGGAGATCGCGTGCAGCCTGGGACCTATGCGGTGTTCGAGACGACCGAAGGCTCGTTCACCATTCGCCTGTTCGAGAAAGAAGTTCCAAAAACCGTTGCCAACTTCGTCGGCCTCGCGGAAGGCACGAAGGAATGGCGGGATCCATCAAGCGGCGAGAAAAAGACCGGCGCGTATTACGACGGCGTGACGTTTCACCGGGTCATCAACGGCTTCATGATTCAGGGAGGCGATCGGCTTGGACCGGCACGGGAGGCCCGGGCTACAACTTCGCCGACGAGTTCCATCCGAGCCTGCGCCACACTCGCGCGGGAATCCTCTCGATGGCCAATGCCGGGCCGAATACGAACGGCAGCCAGTTCTTCATCACGCTCGGACCGACGCCGCACCTCGACAACCGGCACTCGGTGTTCGGCGAGGTCGTCGAAGGGCTCGACATCGTGCACAAGATCGGCGCCGTCCCCACCGGCCGCCAGGATCGCCCCGTCAAGCCGGTCGTGATGAATCACGTCACCATCAAGCGGATCGCCTGATGACAGACGACCGGCAGTCGGTGAATTCCCTGATGCCGGTCGTCTACCAGGAGCTGCGGCGGCTCGCCGCGAACTACCTGCGCCGCGAACGCCCCGGGCAGACGCTGCAGCCGACCGCTCTCGTCAACGAGGCCTACCTCCGGCTGATGAAGGACAAGCCGGGGCGCTGGCAGAACCGCGCGCATTTCTGCGCGATCGCGGCGCACTCGATGCGCCAGATCCTGATCGAGCGCGCGCGGGCCCGGGGCGCGCAGAAACGTGGCGGCGCACGTCATCGGGTCACGCTCGACGAACGCCTGATGCCAGGCGGCGAACGGCCGATCGATCTGCTCGCGCTCGATGAAGCGCTCGAACGACTCGCCGCGCTCGATCCAGAACAGGCCCGCCTCGTGGAGCTTCGTTTCTTCGGCGGACTGACCGTGGAAGAGACCGCCGAGGCCATGGAGATTTCCCCGGCGACAGTCAAACGGCACTGGACCGTGGCCAGCGCCTGGCTGGCGCGCGAGCTGGAGGGCAACTCGCAGGCGTGAACAGGGAGCGCTGGCAGCGAGTCAACGAAATCTTTCATGCCGCGCTCGAGCACGACCCGCACGCACGGGCGTCGTATTTGCGCGATGCCACAGCCGGGGATCCCGAGCTGCTGCGGGAGGTCGAGACGTTGCTCGCCACGCACGCCCACGCCAACGGATTCCTGGACAGGCCCGCATGGGAGGTCGCACCCGACCTGGCGATGGGCGACGACACGTCGCTCGTCGGCAGACGCATCGGCGGCTACCGGGTCATCGAGGAGATCGGTCGAGGCGGCATGGGTATCGTCTACGCCGCCGAAGACGAGCGTGTCGGGCGCACCGTCGCGCTCAAGGCGCTGACGCCCGAGTACACGCGCGATGCGCTGCGCCGTGAGAGACTGACGCGGGAAGCGCGCGCCGCCGCGGCCCTCTCGCATCCAGCCATCGCCACGTTCTTCCACCTCGAGGAAGTCGACGGCGAGCTCTACATCATCTCCGAGCTGGTGCGGGGTCGCACGCTGCGTGAGGAGCTGCGCAAGGGGCCACTTCCTCCATCGGATCTCGTCCCGGTCCTGATCGCCATTGCGGCCGCCCTCGCCGCCGCACACGAGCACGGCATCGTGCACCGCGATCTGAAGCCGGAAAACATCATGCGTCGTGAGGACGGCCAGATCAAAGTGCTGGATTTCGGCCTCGCGCGAAGCCCGACTTCCAGGGAAGCTCGATCGTCGGTGTGGCTCACGCAGCCGGGAGCACTGCTCGGCACGCCTGGCTATATGGCGCCGGAACAATTCACGGGCGGCCAGGTGGACGCGCGCGCCGACCTGTTCGCCTTTGGTGTGATCGCGTGGGAACTCGCCACGGGTGAACATCCGTTCGGCAACGATCCCGCCTCAGTGATCGCCCGCATGACGGCAGTCATGACCGGCGACTCCGCCGCGCTGTCGCGCACGCTGCCGCTGCCGGGACTCGATCGCATCGCCCGACGGTGCATGCGCGCAGCCCCCGCGGAACGGTACCAGACCGCCGAGGCTCTCCTGGCAGATCTGCGATCGCTCGACGCATCCAGGAACTCGGCCGCTACGCCATCGCGCCACGACAGCTTCTGGTGGTGGCAGTTTCACCAGAACGTCATCTCGATGGTCAACGCCGCGGCGCCGGTAGCCGTCTGGGCCGTCCGTCAGTGGGTGGGCCGCCCCAACGGTTCATGGCTCTTCCTTCTGTCGCTGACGCTTGCGACGATTTCGGTGACGCTGCGGCTGAACCTCTTCTTCGCCTCCCGCGTGCATCCCGCGACGCTCGTCGATCATCGAGCCCGCCTGTTTCCGACAATCGCCGGCGTCGAGGCGCTTCTCGCCGGTTCACTGCTCGTGACGGCGATGCTGATCGCCGGGAAACACGATGGCGTTGCCGCGGTCATGGTCGCCCTTGCCGCGGTCATGCTCGCCTCGCTCTCGCTCATCGAACCCGCCACCACGGCGGCGGCCGGCCTCATCCCCCCGCCAGTGCCGAAGAGGTCATCGACTCAGTGATGAGGCGCTCTAAACTGTCGCGCTGGGTTGACCAGGGGCAGCCCTGAAGGGCTGCGCTACAAGGTTCGATGCGGAGCCGCGAGCCGCGAGCCGCGAGCCGCGAGTCGCGACTCGCGAGGTGAAGTTCTCAGTGCAGCCGGTCGGACAACAGCGCAACGCTGAGCGCATAGGTATGGGCACAGTTGTAGCCGAGAATCGCGTTGTAGTTCGAATAGAGCAGAAAGCTGCGGGCCCCTGCACGTACCAGAGAGGCCTCCACCGCGCTCGCCGGCACGAGCGCGCCTCCCATGGTCGTGACGCCCATTTTTCTCCAGGCCTTGAGCGGCTTCGGATCCGTCATGGCTCGCTCCGCGCGACAGCCGGTCTCTCTCAACGGCATACCCTCTGCGGCGGTTCGTGCCGTGCCGGTCAACTTCACCTCGCGCCCCCAGCTCGCCCCTTTCGCCCAGCCGTGTTGCGTCAGAAAGTTCGCGACCGAGGCGAACACGTCCGGTTGCGAGTTCCAGATGTCGCGGCGTCCGTCGCCGTCGAAATCCTCGGCGTATTGCAGGTAGCTCGAGGGCATGAACTGCGGCTGCCCGAGCGCACCCGCCCACGATCCTTTCAGGCGATCCAGCTCGATGTCCCCGCGGTTGAGAATCTCGAGAGCGCTGAAGAGTTCTTTGCGGAACATCGGACCACGTCTCTGGTCGTACGCCAGCGTGGCCAGCGTGGGAATCGTCGGGCGGACGCCAGAGAATCGACCGAAGTTCGATTCGAGCCCCCACACGGCAATCACCACTCGCGGGCTGACACCGTATTTCTCACCAACTTTCAACAGCAGCGAACGATGCGCCGTGTACATCTGCTGCGCCGTCCGGATCGTCGACGGCGTGAGCCGGTGCTTCAGATACGTTTCGAGATTCATCGTGAACTCGGCCTGCGATCGATCCCGCTCGAGGACCTGATCGACCGGTTCCACACCATCAAAGGCTTGATCGAGAATCTCGGGGCGTATTCCACGTTCCGCTGCCTCGGCGCGAAGCACCGTGAGCCACTCGCTGAAGGGAGGCGGGAGCGGTGGTACCGGCGGGATCGCCTGCGGTTCCTGAGCGATGGTGATCGCGCCGCGTCCCAAGAGCAGTGCAAGCATGACGGCCGCGAAACGCCACATGCGGTGATTGTAGCAGGCCGATCAGCGGCGCGAAGCGGCGATTGGCGGCGTCGCGGCATGTCGGCGCGCGAACAACGCGATGATCGCGGACGCGACGATGCCGGTCATGAGCGTCCCGATGAATCCGCTCATTGCCTGTGCCATCGGCGTGGCGCTCGCCGCGCTCGCCTGGATGGCGGCCGCAATCTCCGCGTCGCCTTTTCCCTGCTGCTGCAACCTGGTGCGGTACGCCTGCTCGATGTCGGCGAAGTACTGCGGGAACACGACGGTCGTGAAGAGGATCGACGACACGATGATGATGACGCCGGCGACAATCGCCATCATGGTGCCGGCCAGTATCTGACCTGTATACGTGCGCCCCTCCGCTGCCGTCTGCCGAAGGCCCCAGACCAGCCCCGCGACCTCGATCGCCATCACGACGCCGATGAACAGGGCGCCGCCAAACGAAGGATTCTTGTACCAGCCGGTGAACCCCATCACGAAGGTCCAGGTGCTGCACAGAAGTCCAATGACCACGCCGGCGGAGAGAATCGCATTCATCGAACGCTCCAGGCCGCAGCCGTCACCGCACCGGTTTGGTCTCCGCCTGAGCCAGCCGGGCTGCCGACACCGACTCAGGAATTCAGCCCGTTCGTAAACTCGAGCATCTTAGGACGTGACTCTCGATTTGTGAAGCGGCGTCTCTGCCTACTGGGTTTGTCATGGGCATAGAATCAGGAGAGCATTTCTACGTTCCTAACGGAGGTCTTTGATGTCATTCCTTCGATCGATCGTTCTCGCAACGACCGTCTTCGCGGCACTCGCATTGACGGGCAGCGCGTTCGCCCAGACGCCAGCGGACTATCAGGGAGTCCTGACGACGCTTGGCAGGACGGGCGACTTCAAGGACGGCGTGCTCAAGGTGAATATCCCCCGGAGCGATCTGAAGGTCGTGATCGGTCAGCGATCGGCGCCCACGCCCTTCGGGTTCGGTGGCTGGGTGGCGCTGACCAAGGGGACGGCCGGCGCGGACGTGATGATGGGCGATCTGGTGCTGACCGAAGACGAGGTCAATCCCGTGATGTCGGCGCTGCTCGACAACGGGCTCGAAGTCACCGCGCTCCACAACCATTTCTTCTGGGAGCAGCCGCGCATCTTCTATATGCACGTGCACGGCATGGGCACGGCCGCCGACCTTGCGCAGCGGTTGAAGCCGGCGCTGGCGCTGCTTCCCAAGCCGCCCGCGGCCGCACCGGCAGCGCCTCCCCCCGCGCTGCCGTCACTCGACACAGCCGGACTGGTCAAGATCATCGGACACGAAGGGGAACAGACCGGGCCGGTCTACAAGATCACGATCGGGCGTCCGGATATCGATCTTCGGGATCATGGTGCGAAGATCAACGCGCGCATGGGCCTGAACACCTGGGCGGCATTCACAGGGTCGGACGCCGACGCTATGGTGGCGGGCGATATCGCGATGCTCGCGGCTGAAGTGAACCCGGTTCTGAAAGCGCTGCGATCGCACGCAATCAACGTGGTGGCGATTCACCATCACATGACAGGTACATCGCCGACGGTGTTCTTCCTTCACTACTATGGGACCGGCGGGGCCGCGACGCTGGCGACGGGCGTTCGCGCCGCGATCGATCAGCTGGCGAAGGGTGGAGCAACGAAACCGTAGAGGGGATCGAGTCGGGATCCGGGATCCGGATTGCGGATTGGCGATTGCCGATTGCCGATTGCATTGCCGATTGCGGATTGCTGATTGGATTGGCGATTTCGGATCCCGGATCCCGGATCCCGCATCCCGGTACGATCGCATTAATCGCCGGAAGCCCAGGTGCGCTTCACCACCACCATCAGTGCCAGGCTGGACACGACGAATACGAGTGTCAGCAGCACGGCTTGCGGCATCCGGCCGTACAGGTAATTGCCTTCCGCGAAGAGCGCGGACCAGATAGCCGTGCAGCCCGCAACCCACCCGAGGAGAGCGAGTGGAACGTTGTCGCGGTCGGAAGGCGCAGGTTCGACGTCACCGGCGAGCGCGCGGATTCGCGCCCACCCGGGACCAGCGGGCCGGACGAGCCGCCAGAACCTGATCAGCACGTCGCGGTCGGTATCGGGACCGAGATACGCCGTGGCGACCCAGCACATCGTCGTGATCGCCACCGTGACGACGAGCGCGACATGCGTGCTGAACACGATGCCCTGTGTTCTCAGGACAAGGAAACCGATCGACACCGCAAACGAGCTCGCCATCGCGACGATTTCACACCACGCGTTCACTCGCCACCAGAACCATCGCACGAGATACAGCAGTCCGGTTCCGGCGCCCACCTGGAGAATCACGTCGAAGATGTCTTTCGCGGTGTCGAGCAAGTACACCGACACCGCCGCCCCAGCGAACAACCCGATCGTCGCCACGCGTCCCGCCCGGACGTAATGTCGCTCGTCGGCGTCCTGCTTCACGAAGCGGCGATAGAAATCGTGCACGAGATAGGACGCGCCCCAATTGAGATGCGTCAGGATGGTCGAGGAGCTTGCCGCGATCAGACCGCCCACCATCAATCCGAGAAATCCGGACGGCAGGAACGTCAACATCGCCGGATAGGCGATGTCGTGGCCGAGGAGCCGCGGCTCCAGATTGGGAAAGGCCCGCTGAATGTCCGAGAGCTCCGGATACACGATGAGCGAGCACAGCGCGACGAGAATCCAGGGCCAGGGCCGGAACACGTAATGCGCGATGTTGAAGAAGAGCACGGCGCTCAGCGCATCCTTCTCCGACTTCGACGCAAGCATCCGCTGTGCGATGTAGCTGCCGCCGCCCGGCTCAGATCCCGGATACCACACCGCCCACCACTGGACGGCAATCGGCATGATGAAGACGGCAACGGCAAGATCCCAGTTGCTGCGGAAATCGGGCAGCAGGCTCAGGTAATTGATCCCACCTGGGCCGTGCATCGCCGACACCTTCGTCACCAGCGCGTGGAGGCCGCCAACCTGCGCCGAGGTCACGGCAAAGTACGCGGCAGCAATCACCGCGGTCATCTTCATGAAGAACTGAATCATGTCGATGACGAGCACGCCCCACAGCCCGGCGAACGCCGCAAACGTCACGTTGAGCGCGCCGACGATCAGGAGCGTCTGCCAGCGATCGAGACCGAAGAGAATGCCGGCGATCTTGCACGTGGCGAGGTTGACCGCAGCCATGATCATGCAGTTGAAGAACAGGCCGAGATACACCGCGCGGAAACCGCGCACCGCCGACGCCGCCGCCCCGGAGTACCGCAGCTCGTAGAACTCCAGATCGGTCAAGACACCCGATCGACGCCACAGGCGCGCGTAGAAAAACACGGTCGAGACGCCGGTCAACACGAACGCCCACCAGACCCAGTTGCCGGCAACACCGTTGCGCCGGACGATGTCGGTGACGAGGTTCGGCGTGTCGGCGCTGAACGTGGTCGCGACCATCGACAGTCCAGCTAGCCACCACGGCACGGCGCGACCCGAGCCGAAGAACTCCGACGTGCTCTGCCCCGCCCGCTTACCGAAGAAGAGCGCCGGTCCGAAGCAGATCAGCAGGGACGCCAGAACAATGACCCAGTCGAGCGTCGAGAGATGCATGGATGTCGCAGAGTCTATGCGATTTCGGGACGGAGGGCCCCCGCGGCATGGTCGAACCAGGCGTGTGTGATATCATGGAGATCCTTTCCTGAACTTTCCGGCCGACACCAGCCGCCGAGCTCATCAAAGTGGCTGGCAGAGATCTCACTCCCATCAGCCTGGTTCTGCTTCGATTTGGTGCGGATCCGAGGATTTACCATGCTTGTTCTGGCGCTTGGCCTGGGGCTGACCATGGTCCTTCTGGGGAGCGTGGCGCGTTGGCATGGTTCGAATGCCGCTGACCTCGGCTCCATGAGCCATCAGTGGATGGCCGCCTATCAGGCATCTCAACACGCGTCGTACAACTAGTGCTCGAACGACCAACACTGACCCGTTTGTGCCTTGAAAGGGGCTTATGACTACTCTGACCGGTCGGACTACAAGCCATGTCGCTATCGTGCTCCTGGCACTCTTAATGGCGACGGCATGGCTGATGCTGAAGCCGACGTTCGTGACTGGATCGACGTATGCGGTGTTCGCCGCTATCGTCGTCGCCACCGCCGCCATTGGCGTCCATTTCTGGCAGAACGCACAGGCGCCTACCAGCACGAGCGAAGTGATTCACGAGGCCGAGATCTCCAGGCGCTCTTGAGATCCCTGAAGGACACGCTCGCCTGCGTCTCTGCGACTGAAGGCATCGGTGGAAATGGAGAGTCAGGATTGAGACAGGATGGAAACGGACCAGCGACCACGGCGGCGGACGCGGCTGCCCCTTTGCGCTGTCCCGACTGCGGCTCGAAGGACCTGAAGACGACCAGCAAGGCGGTTACGGTGGACAGCTACTGGCGCTGCTGCGATTGCGGTGTGATCTGGAACGCCGGCCGGCTGCAGGCGGCATCCCGCAACTCCCAGCGCTGGCCCTACCGGCGCTGACCCATACCTGCGCACGCGCGCAGCCGCGAGGTTCTCGCTCACCTCGATATCGTTCGCAGTCGGCTTCGATTCAATCGCTTCAAAGGCAATTCGGCGCGCTCATCGACTCTGGATCGAGATCCGTTTCAGTATCGCGCCGAACTCGGCGGCCGATCGCCGAATCTCCTCCTGCTTGTCTGCTTCTGACATGTTCGCGCGATGGACGACGGCGCAGAATACCGCGAGGCTCTGGCCGGCCGCGGTCGTCGCGAACGTCCAGACATGCATGCCGTCGTAACCAGTGCGAAGGCGATCGGCCAACGCGGGCGGAGCGTTCCACGCGGCGAAGCTTGCCGCGGCCATTTCAAACCAGATCCACAGTCCACCCTGCCGCACAACCTGCCCCGATCCGATGTGCCGGACGTTGGAGAGAAATGCGGCGCTCGCTCCCGCGGCGACCGTGAACGCGTCGAGACCAGCCTGACTCAACGGCTCCGACAATGTGAATGGGGACGGCTGTGGCTGCGAGAGCGTGACCGTGCGCGTTCCGTTTGCGTCTTCCGCGTACAAGGTGATCAGGTGATCGGTCTCGTTGGACTTCAGGATCGACCAGGTTGCCGGGTACGAGTAGCTCACGGCGAGCGCCGGCGTCTCGATCGAGCCATCGACCCACGTGGACGGCGAGGTCCCAGGAATCTCTCTGGCGTTGAAGCTGGCAGGCCATCCGAGAGGTACCACATCACCCGGACGGACGGCCGGTGACGCCGGAACGCGAACATCGGCGCGCTCGCGAAGCGTGTACGACATCTCCACCTTGACGAGGACGCGAACTGGCACACCATCCTTGGTGCCAGGACGGAATCGCCACTGCTTGAGCGTCCTGATCGCTTGCTCGTCGAGACCGTAAATCGCGTCCAGCGAACGCGTCACGCGGACTGGACCCACCGAGCCGTCCGGTTCGACGACGCATTCCATGGCTATGAGGCCCTGGATTCTGGCGCGCATCGCCTCGGGCGTGTAATTCGGCTTCGTCTCGTGGAGCAGTACCGGCGCGGAAACGCCCTGGCCCGGCCGCTCGACACCGGGAATGGGCGAGGAGGTCGAGTCAGCTGACTGACCAGCTGGCGGTTGTTGAACGAGAAGTGTCGCGACTGACAGAAGGAGGACGTACGCGTTGATCATCGCGGCCTCCGCACCCCGGGCACTCCCGGCATCCTTGGCACCCGTCTAACGCCTCTATATTAAGACGATCTTCACCCATCCGCTGGCCGTGGCGCGCCGGCCGGCTGAACTCGCCCGCAGGTCGACAGCGCCGCGCCAGTGCGAGGCGCCGTCGGCATCAGCCTACTGCAGATGCTGGTCGGACAGAATCTGCGCCTGCTGATCGCTCTCGAGAAACAGCGACCATTCTTCGTCGGCGGCAAACTCCTGATCCGGAGGAAGCAGCGCCTGGGATTGCGTGACACGCACGCGAACCTGCAGTTCCGTCTCGGTCCGCCCCTTCATCGTGCCGAGCGTCGGCGGCACGTCCGCGTAATCGCGGCCGATCGCCGTCCGGATATGGCGGTTGCCGGCCATCAGATCGTTCGTCGGATCGAACCCGACCCAGCCGGCATGAGGAACGAGCGCCTCGACCCACGCGTGCGTCGCGCCTTCCGCCGATCGATCGTGGTGCGCCGCGTCGTGGAACAGGTACCCGCTCACGTAGCGGCACGGGATGCCACGCGCGCGGACGAGGGTCGTCATGATGTGGGCGAAGTCCTGGCAGACGCCTTTGCGCGTCGACAGGCTGTCCTGGATCGGCGAGTTCACGGCGGTGCTCTTGCGCTCGTAGTCGAACGCATCGTGGATGGCGTCGTTGATGTGACGGACGAGCGTCAACGGGTCCCGGCCGTCCGGTTCGTGGATGCGCAGCTCCCGCGCCAGCTCGTCGAGCTCCGGACATCCGCGCGCGTAGTGGCTCGGCATCAGCATCTGCCAGTGGTCGTCCTCGTCAATCATGCGGCGGAGATCGTTCCAGGCGTCGAACGGCAGCGATTCGGGGACGGGTGCCGGCGGCTCGATGTTGATGAGCGAATCGGCGACGATCGTGATCTCGCGATGGTGCGATGGCAGATCGAAATGATGCACCTGGTTGCCGAGATAGTCGATGAACGAGAAGATCCGGGCGCGCGGATTGACCGACAACCGGAACGTGAAGCAGCGCTGGTTGTTCTCGCTCCGCGGATGCATGCGCACTTCCAGCATGCTCTGCCAGACAGGGCGGGTGTACCGATAACGCGTGAAGTGGCGGATGGCGTAGAACATCAGCTTTGGAATGCCACCTCGATTGGGTAGTCGATGTAGGTTTCGTGCACCGCGGCATGGAGTGCGCGGCACTGTTCCAGCACGCCGTTCAGGAACGCATGCAGATCCCCCGCCAGCAGCTCGGACACGGGCGTGTAGGCGAGCGACGCGTGCAGGCGGCCGATGATGCGCTCGATCCGCGCGCGCTGCCTCCCCGACGAGTGCGCGATGATGGAGGTCAGCGATTCCTGCATCCGCTCGACCGAATAGCGGACCGAGTACGGGAAGTCGGGATGCACGAGGAGGAACTTCGCGATCCGGATCGGCTGCAGATCCGCCGTGAACACCTTGCAGTACGAGTCGAATGCGCCGCAGCTGGCCAGCAGCGCGACCCAATCGAGATCGTCGGCCGCGCGTGTCGGTTGAAAAGTACGCGTCGAGGAGCAGCGACACCGCGCACGCGCGTTCGGTGAACTTGCCAAGCTGCACGAATCGCCAGCCTTCTCCGTGGCTCATCGTCGTTTCGGTCACGCCGTAGAAGCTGTAGGAGCCTTCACGCACCGCCGCCACGAGCCGCATCACGGCCTCGTCGTCTTCGGCCTCGATCTCCAGCCGCCCGACTTCGTGGAACAGCCGATTGAGCTGCTCCCACATCTCGGCGCTAATCTCTTCGCGCACTTGTGAGGCGTTCTCGCGCGCCGCCGACACGCACGCGACGATCGACGACCGGTTGCCAGGGTCGGCGGCAAGCCGCCCCATGGCGACCTGCGGCTCGTCGTTTGCTGTATCGGGGGGCATGCCCATGCAGGCCAGCGCGCGGAACCAGCGCTGGTCGGCGCCGACGAGCGCACGGCTGAGCATCAGGCTGTGTGTCGCGTCGATGACGCGCGCGCAGTTGTCGGCCCGCTCGAAGTAGCGGCTCATCCAGTACAGGCTGTCGGCAACTCGCGAGAGCATGATGATTTCTCACTTTGCGCTGGGGCCCTCCGCCTCCGCGCCCATATGCCTCATCGCGCTACGGCGAGACCTCGCCGTAGCCTTGGCGAAGGCGGGCACCCCCAGCGCCGATGATTCGCAGCAACTTTCTGCTGAATCAGTTCTGTAGGACCCAGGTGTCCTTCGAACCGCCTCCCTGCGATGAGTTCACCACGAGCGATCCCTTGCGGAGCGCCACTCGCGTCAGACCGCCCGGAACGATGACCGTTTTCTCGCCGAAGAGGACGTAGGGCCGCAAGTCCACGTGCCGCGGCTCGATCGCGCCGTCGATGAAGCAGGGGGCCGTCGAGAGCGCCAGCACCGGCTGCGCGATGTAGTTGCGGGGATCCGCGAGAATCCGCGCGCGCATCTCGCGCCGCTGCGCATCGGTGCTGTGCGGGCCCGATCAGCATGCCGTATCCGCCCGACTCCCCGACCGCCTTGACGACGAAGCCGCTGCAGGTTGTCGCAGACATGCTGGCGCGCCGTGCCGTCCGTCATCAGTAACGTTTCGACGTTGTCGAGAATCGGATCCTCGGCGAGGTAGTAGCGGATGATCTTCGGCACGTACGCGTAGATGGCCTTGTCGTCGGCCACGCCGGTGCCGAGCGCGTTGGCGAGCGTCACGTTTCCTGCCCGGTAGGCGCTGAAGAGCTCCCGAGGCGCCCAGCGCCGAATCGACGCGGAATGCCAGCGGATCGAGAAAGTCGTCGTCGACACGGCGGTAGATGACGTCGATGCGCTGCAGGCCGTTGGTCGTCCGCATGTAGACGTAGTTGTCGTGGACGACGAGATCGCGCCCTTCGACCAGCTCGATGCCCATCTGGCGCGCCAGATACGCATGCTCGTAGTACGCCGAGTTGTACACGCCGGGCGTCAGCAGGACGACCGTCGGATCGCGGCGGCCGTCGGGCGCGAGCGCGCGCAGCGTCGACAGCAGCGCCTGGCTGTACTGCTCGATCGGCCGAACGCCGTATTTCCGGAAGAGCGTCGGGAAGATCTGCTTCATGACCTTCCGGCTCGACAGCATGTACGACACACCGCTCGGGACGCGCAGGTTGTCTTCGAGCACCGATGAAGCGGCCATCGGGCAGGCGCACGAGATCGGTGCCCATGACGTTCACGTAGGCGTCGCGCGCCACCTTGACGCCGGACATTTGCCGCCGGAAATGTTGCGGCAGCTGTACATCGACCTCCGCGGGAATGATGCGATCGCGCAGCGATGCGCCGCTCGTGATAGATGTCCTTCAGAAACAGGTTGAGCGCCGTGACACGCTGCGTCAGCCCGCGCTCGATGATTTCCCAGTCCGATCCAGAGATGATGCGCGGGAGCAGGTCGTGCGGGAAGATCCGCTCGGTCCCTTCCTTGCGGCCGTAGACGCTGAAGGTGATGCCCTGGTTGAAGAAACTGAGATCGGCCTTCTGCTTGCTGCGCCCCAGCTCCTCGGGCGTCAGCTTCATCAGTTCCTTGTACAGGCGCTTGTACGGGCGGCGCGGCTGCGCCTTCGCGTCGAACAGCTCGTCGTAACGCCTCGCCCAACGCGTAGTCGGCAAAGGGATCGGTACGTCACCGGCGCGGACATCGTCATCGGCCCGCCCACTCTCTGAAAAGACCGCCTACGCCTGACCCACGTCGGACGCGCGCGAGCAGATAGATCGTCTCGGACTCGACCACGTCGGCGGCTCGTCGAACTGGATTTCCGGCAGCTGCTCGACCGCGCGGCGCAGCGCCTGCTCCCACGACGCGTGAATGACGTTCAGATCCGGATCCATCGCCGCGAGCCGCCGGTACCTGGTGATGCGGAAGCTGTCGCGCTCGTAGAGGAGCAGGTCGATCGGCGGCCCGACGGTGACGTTCGATCGAATGGTCGCATCGAACGACAGCAGCGCATACTTCGCCGCCACCTCCAGCGTCGTCTGCATCTCGATCCCGCGATCGAGAATGGGACGACCGTACTTGCATTCGCCCAGTTGAAGGTACGGAGAGTCCTCGGTCGCCTGCAGCGGATTGCCCTGCGGGTAGATCAGATACAACCCCGGTTCCTCGCCGCGCACCTGACCGCCGAGAAGCAGGTTGACGTTGAAGCTGAAGTTGTCGCGTTCGAGCGAGGCGCGGTCCATGTCCGAGACCCGGCGCACGCAGTCGCCGACGATCCGCGCGGCCTGGTACAGCGAGCGCGCCTGCGCGAGGCCGCGGCCGCCTTCGAAGTCCACCCGCAGCAGCGACATGATGGACTGGCTGATCGAGAGACTGCCACTCGTGAGAATCACGAACACGCGCTCCCCTTCTTCGACAAGCCGGTACATCTTGCGGCAAACATTGACCTGATCGAACCCGGCGTTCGAGCGCGAATCGGACGCCATCACCAGTCCGTCCGCCGTCACAATTCCCAGACAATAAGTCACTAGGTCCTCGCGAGTGCGTCAGATCGTTCTTCACATCATACCCGCCGTCATTTGCGTGCGGCATAAAAGGATCCGGTCTCCGAAGGGGTCGGCTCCACACCCGTGAGGACGTCGTGCTAGAGTGCTGTAGCAATGCGCGGGCCGACTGGTCCGACGCGCGCGGCACCTCGTTTGCTGCGAACCCGCCATCGCCGCTTCCGGGCGCACGGGGTAGCACCACGATGCTCATTCGACTTGGCTACGACATTCAGTTCGACATCGACATGCCGGTGGCGCTGGTCGTGATGCTGAACGTCCATCCGAGCAGGCGGCACGACTTGCAAGAACCTGACAGTGTGCAGGTTGAGCCCGCCGTCGCGACGTCGAACTACGAGGATCTGTTCGGGAATATCTGCACGCGCATCGTCGCGCCGCCGGGCAGGCTGCGACTGTCGAATTCGACGGTGATCGCTAATTCCGGCGAGCCGGACGCCATCAACTTCGAAGCTGCCGAGCTCCCCGTAGCTGAGCTTCCGCCGGAGACACTGCGGTTTCTGCTTCCGAGCCGTTTTTGTGAGGTCGACTTGCTATCGAACACAGCCGTCGAACTCTTCGGCGACGTGCCGCGTGGGTGGCCGCGAGTGCAGGCCATTTGCGACTGGGTTCACAACAAGGTGACGTTCAGTTATCCGCAGGCGCGTCAAACCAGGACGGCCCTCGACGTCTACACCGAACGGGTGGGGGTGTGCCGCGACTTCCAGCATCTGGCCATCACGTTCTGCCGGGCGTTGAACATACCGGCGCGATACGCGACCGGTTACCTTGGCGATATCGGTGTCCCGCCCGTGCCATCTCCCATGGACTTCAGCGCCTGGTTCGAGGTGTTTCTCGACGGCCGGTGGTGGACCTGTGACGCGCGGCACAATGCACCGCGCATCGGGCGTGTATTGATTGCAACCGGTCTCGATGCCACGGATGTGGCGATCACGACGTCGTTCGGCCGCGCGCGGCTTTCGCACTTCGACGTGACGACCGACGAAATTGCGTTCGAACCCGCGGCGGGAAGAACAAGAACGTAGGGTTTTCGGAGTCGACCCGCTTCGCAGCGAGAGTCGGCCGGATCGTCCGCCGCGCGCACGCAACGGGCGTTCGCAGCGAGCCGTCCCCGGTATCCCTCGGATCGCACGCTCACTCCGACAAGGATGTCGGTGGAGACAATCCTGTCTGCTTCTCCGCCCCGAGACAAATTACCGTTGACCCAGGCCTACTGGGGCGTCATCGAGACCTTGAGGCTGGTGACCGCGGCGCCGTTCTGGAGGAACCGCGCGGCCCCCTGCCAGTTGTTCTTCTCGTTGATCACTTTGAAGATGAGCACGTTCTGCCCTTTGGTGAGCGTGACGTCGCCGCTGTCGGTGTCCTTGTCGAGCGTGCGTGTTTCGGTGAACTTCACGATCTCTTTGCCGTTCACCCAGGCCTTGCACTGGTCGTTCGAGCCAACCGACAGTCGGACCCTCATGTCGTTGTCCGCGACGATGTAGGCGACGGCGTACGCGGCGGCATCCTCGCCGCGTTCCGCACCGAAGGCCTTGAGAAAGTCGATGAAGTAGTCGGGCGCCTGATGCACCGTCCACGTCAGGATCTTGCCGTTCACATTCACCTTGTCGCCCGGCCTCGGCTTGACTGCCGCCTCGCCGCCCAGAAAGTCCTTTTCGATCTCGGTCGCGCCCGAGTCCTCCTGCACGGCAATGGGAGCGAGCACCAGCCAGTTGCGGATGAACCCCTCCGGATCGGGACTGGAGGTCTGCGGGGTGCCAACGAAAATTGTGCCGAGAATGGCCGCGAGCACGGGACCGTTCATGACTGCTCCTTGGCGCTGCCTTCCCACGCCGTCGCGCGGATATCGAGGAGTATCTCACGCGGAGATCGCAAAGTTCGCGGAGAAAAGCGTGGCAGCAGTTGGCGGGACCCCGCGCGCGGTTGACCGAGACACCTGTTCCGGACACACAAGCACCACATGATCAGGAGGTGTTTGTGTTCTGGATCAGCGTCTCGGTCATACACCAGCTGCTGCCACGCGTCGTTCTCTGCGCCCTCCGCGTCTCTCTGCGCGAGATCGGGTTTCTCTGCGCCCTCCGCGTCTCTCTGCGCGAGATCAGGTTTTCTGCGCTCCGCGTCTCCTGCGCGAGATCGGTTTCTCGCCCTCGCGTCTCTGCGCGAGATCGGTTTCCTGCGCCCTCCGCGTCTCTCTGCGCGAGATCCCTGCGTTCTCAGCGAGGTCCTGGTCTAAATGCAGTTCAAGAACGCGAGCAGCGCCTGACGCTCCGCCTCGCTCAGCGCGTTGAACGCGGCGACGGCGCTCGATGCCTGACCTCCGTGCAGGAGTATGGCGTTGAGGATGCTGGTGGCGCGCCCGTCGTGCAGGAAATGTACGCGATCCGACACGCGCCACAGCGGTGCCGTGCGGAATTCCGACGCCGATGCAGAGCCCTGCTGGAATCCGTCCGCGAGCCCCGCGCCCATGCCGTGCAGCAGGAGATCGGAGTAGAGCCGCGCGACGAGCACGTTGTTGCTGCCCGGAACCGTGTATGAGGGCTTGTGGCAGTTCGCGCAGCCCGTGGTCGCAAAAACTGCCGCGCCCGGCGATGCAAGACACGCGGCGGTTGGCGCCGGCGGATCGAGTGTATTGAGGAACGCGACCAGCGACGTCAGCAGCGCGGCGTCAATTTCTGGGTGGCTTCGTGACGCGCCGCAGCCGTCGACGAGATCTCGGTCCGCGAGCGGGTTGGTGACCCCGATCTCATCTCTGAACGCTTCTCCCATGAACTCGACCAGGGTCGCGGTCTGGCCTTTCCATCCGAACCGTCCGACCCGGCGGTCGGCAAGCACGTTGACGTGGCCGCGTATTTCGGCAGGCACGTTCGGATCGTTGGCGGCCGCCTCGAGCTGGCTCGTCAGGATGTTATCGATGAGCGCGGTCCCACGCAGTGTCATCGCACTTCGCAGCGACGTCGCGTTGGCCTGCGGTGGAACGCCCGTCGGAATGCCGCAGACCGACCCGAGCTCCGCGATCGAGCGCTGGCGCGCAATCGGACCGCCATGGCCAGACAGCGGATCGAACATGTTTCCCTGAATTCGCGCGACACGCGTCACGAAGCTCGATGCTTCCGCACCCATCCCGCCGGCAGCCGGGGTGTTGTGGCACCCGCTGCACGACTGCTCGTTGAACAGCGGACCGAGACTTTCGGCCGGAGTGAGGTCGTGCGAAAAGATATCCTGCCCCTGGTCCGGTGGAAGATTGCCGCGCGCCTGATCGAGAAGGGCGTTGGTGACCGAGCCCGCGCCGAATGCCGGCATGCGAAGCACGACCCCCTGCCGGCCGGGTGCGGTGGCGGTCATCCAGATCGTTCTCGCATCCTCGGAGACAGCGATCCCGTTGAGGCGGATTCCGTTCAGGTCGAGATCCGGTTGCGATACCGGCGCCACTTCACGGACGGCGACGACCTCTCCGCGTTGCGTCATGCGGACTACCGAGTTGTTCCCCCGATTCAGCACGTAGAAGTCCGCACCGCCGCCGAGCGTGGTGTTGCTGGCGAAGTTGCGCGCCGCGACTTCGCGCGTAGCCGGCGCAAGATCAATTGGCGCGTGCAGCACCGGCGACGTCAGATGTCGTGCGTTCGTCGGAGCGAACAGTTGGCCTGTTTCGTCCACCACCAGATCGAACGTGAGAATGCGGTCGGCAAGCGGATCGCTCACGAACACGGTTCGCGTGGGGACCCAGTTGAAGATCATGCCGACGCGCGTGACGACTGACGGGCTCGCTGATTCGGCTCTCTCGGTCGTGATTCCGGGAATCGCCGTGAACGACCCCACGGGTGCCAAATCGTCCACGCCATTCTGCACGTGGACCTGCGCGATGCTGCCGTCAGCCAGGGCGGCAAGAAAGACCGCGCGTCCGTTTGTCGCGGGGTCCGGCGACTTCGTGATGAGCGCGGTCGCGAGCGCACCTGCCGACAATCCATGTTGAGGGACGGTTTGTCCCGGGTGCGGCTGATTCGTCAGCGTCCCGGCGAACACGCCGCCCGCCACAGCGCTCGGCGCCCCTTTGAGCGGCGCGCCATTCGGATCGATCACGGTGATGGTCCCGTCACCATCACTGCCCAAGGGAACGTTCGCGAACCACGGACGGCCAAAGCCGCTGTTCAAGGAAATCCCAAGTGGAAGGCTGACCGCGGGCAGCCCGCTGGTCACCGCCGCGGTGTTGAGGTTCACACTGTTGATGAACGCAGGGCTCTGCGCCGTGTAGAGAAACGCCGCTCCTCCTGCGGTGACGGGATGGGGCTGACTGGCGGTCGCAGACGCCGCAAACCCGCCGCCGACGTCGACCCGACCGCCGCCAACGTCGATCGACAGAATCGATCCCTCGGGCTGTCCGTCAATCGCCAGCGGAGCGCCGAAGTTCGACGTGCTTGCGACGAAGAGCCGCGTCCGGTCGAGTACCCTGACCGGGATCGGTGGTATGTGCGATGAGCGCTTGATTGTCGTGAAGCGGTCCGCCCTGGTGGAACGTCCCGATCTGCGCGATGGCGCCGGCACCCGGAATTCCCGTGGCGACGACATCGGCAAGCACGAGAGCGACATCAGTCGTTCCGCCTGCCGAAGAGAGTTGATCGGGAACCGCACGCACGGTCACGAGGCCGACAGCGGGCGCGATCAGCAGGACAGCTAGCAGGAGCCTTCGCATGGTTACTCCTTGGCGGTCCACCGACCGCGTTCTCCAGGTCGCCTTCGTCGATTGAGTCTGCACACGCGCCAACGACGTGTGAAAGCGGGGCGCGAGCTGTACGCAGCGTGCGATCAATACGCCTGTGCCCGCCCACCGTCAAGCGGTACTTTCGTAGGATTTCTATAGGAAAGGTAAATGGGGAGTGTCAGAACTGTACGCCAACGAATCCGTTGACGCGCACGTGGAGTTCCCATCCGAGCCGCGCGTCGACGCCAACGATGATGCGATCGCCGGCGCGCGCGCTCAAGCCGCCGCCGACGGTGAATGCCCCTTCCGTAGACGTGAAATCGCCGTTGAAGAAGGTCTCGTGGGTCTGAAACATCCCTCCGCCGACAACAATGAACGGCGTGACCGCTCGTGGCTTGCCGGCTGCCGGAGACAACAGGTCGAAGGTCATGTTGCCGGTCAGGACCAGATGGCTGTGGTTTGCCCCGTTGATCCACAGGATTTCGGGCCCGGCGCTGACGCGCGGGCTGAGATACCATCGGCCCGTTCCACCGAACATGCCCTCGCTCACGATTTCCCCGTCGTCCGGGAATCCGACCCAGCCTGCCGAGAATTCGGCAGCCGGCCCGGGCCGTTCCTGTGCTGCGACCATCCGCGGCAGAAGAACGAGCATTACGATAGCCAAAACCAGTGTGGCGATTCTGCCGACTGTCGGTAAGCGTGCCATTTGCATACCTCTAGCGAGGCTCCGCATCAGACCGTCGACAACGCTCCGCCTCGCTAGGTGGCATTGCTTGATGTTCGCCGCTTGACCGCCGAAAACTTGACTCAAGATCATGAGTTTCCGGCAGTCAAGACGGCTAGCGGGATTGGATCCAGCTCTACACAGAATGCGAAAAAGGACCGTGTTCAGGCGCACGTGAGAGCCCGCAATCTTTCTGGCGTTGTTGACATTTGCGATTGAGGGAGTGATGCCAAGCAGCGAGCTTCACCGGACCGGGAGAATCGGATGGCTGCGCGCGGCGGTGCTTGGAGCGAACGACGGGATCGTGTCCACTGCGAGTCTGGTCGTCGGCATCGTGGCGGCCGACGCTCCGAGAGCCCAAGTGCTGCTGGCGGGCGTGGCCGGGATGGTTGCCGGCGCGCTGTCGATGGCTGCGGGCGAATACGTTTCGGTGAGTTCGCAGGCCGACACGGAGCAGGCGGAGCTCGATCTCGAGAGGTACGAGCTGGCCAGCCATCCGGAGGCGGAAGAGGACGAGCTCACGGGAATCTACGTGCGGCGCGGACTCAATGAGGAACTCGCTCGGACGGTTGCCAGGGAGCTGATGGCCAAGGATCCGCTGGCAACGCACGCACGCGACGAGCTCGGGTTGTCGGACGTGCTCGCCGCACGTCCGCTGCAAGCGGCGTGGGCATCAGCGGCGACGTTCGCGGTCGGCGCGGCGGTGCCGATCATAGCTGTAGTCCTGGCACCCGAAAAAGGACTCGTGCTGATCATTTCCGCCATATCGCTCGTCTTCCTCGCCACGCTCGGCGCGGTTGCAGCGCGTGCCGGCGGCGCTCCCGCGAGCCGTGGCGCCAGACGTGTGGCGCTGTGGGGCGCGCTGGCGATGGCAGCGACGGCGGCCATCGGAAAGCTGTTCGGCGCAACCGTCGGCTGACCCCTTGTTGACTCGGGGCCCTAAACGCGATTCGAGGATTCGGGATTCAGGATTCGGGATTCAGGATTCGGGATGAGCGATTCAGGATTAGTGATCAGTGATCAGTGATTGACTCGCACCAATGCGGTATGTGTGAAAGGATATCGGGCGACCGCGTTCGCCAGATGGCCGCTCCCTTCCTGCAGGTAGAGAAAGTCACTGTGGCGCGCCGACGGAATGACAATGACGTCAATGGACGCGGCGCTTCTGCGCGCGTAGTACACCGCAACCGGCGCGTAGACTGTTTCCACTCCGAGCGTCACGCGAGAAGCCTGTCGCGGTCCCTGATCCGCGAACTGTTCGAGGTCATCCACCATCTCCCTCGTGCTCGCGTCGTCTGGCCAATCACGGGCGTACTTCAGATTGGCCGTGGTTGCGAAGTGATATGTCGCCAGCAGCACGGCCGTTGCTACGATCGACGTGGCGACAGCCCTCCACGCCCGGCCAAGTTCCGCCACGGCATCCCACGCAAATACAAAGAACAGGATGGATAGCGGAACGTAGAACAACGCCGTCCTGCCAACCAGATAGACCGTCTGGAACAGAAATCTCTGCACGACAAGCGACAGCGAGGTCGTCAGCAGGATCGCAAGAATGGACATCGCCGGAACCAGCGTCGACACGCGGCGGCGCCGATACCTGACGGTCAACGCAACACAGAACAGTGCGAACGTGGCTGCCAGACATGCAAACACCGCCTGGATTTGGACGCTGCTGTAGGTCCTCCCGTAGAACGAGCTTTCAACAATCGAATGGAACGTGTCGTCGATCAGGCCGCGGGTGCCGCCGAAGTACAACTCGGCGTTTCGTTTCAGCAGGTACAACGGTGCACCGGCCAGCGCGGCGACCCAGAGCACGGAAGAACCGAGAGGCCGCCAGTCGTCGGCGGTCAAGAGGCCTGCGCGTACGGCAATCCAGCCGAGGAGGCGCAGCAAGAGGGCGAACGACATCAGGATTCCGAAAGCGCCTAGGGTGGAAACCGCGAGGCGAGTGGCGTATTGCTTGTCGCCGGCCCAGTTGATCACGGGTCGGAAACCGGGCATCCGCGATCTCGGCAGCGAAAGAACGCCCGCCGATTCGAACACGCGCGTGGCGCCGGCTTCTCGAGTCGTCCATCCATCGGTCCGGCGTGGATCGAACGTGAAGACGTGCGTGCCGATTACGGTCTCGATGCGCGCCAGCGTATCCGCCACGTCACGCGGCAGCTCGATCCGCAGCGCTCGAACATGCGTGTGCCGGCTCGAACGCCACACAGACTCCGACAGGTCCCTGGCCAGAGGAGATTCCCTGCCTCGTAGATCCAGCCGCAGGATCTTCACGCGATCGAGGGCCGCGCGGTCCAGACCGGCAAGGCTGATCGTCACCGGCTCGTACAACGAGTCCGACAGCGCGACGTCCTGCGACAACACCAGCGGAATGAAGAGCGCCGCCGCCAGCCATGTGTGTGGAACGGCGCGACCGACCCGAGTGTCGGTGCCTTTCACCTGGGCGGCCGCCAATTGCCGCGCCTGGCGGTTGAACACCACCAGCGCAACGACCGCGAGGGCAAGGACGCTGATGTACACGTTCAACAGGGCAAAGTTCGCAAGGACAGAAGCACACCCGAACGCCAGCGCGCGCGGCAGATCGCGAGTGGCGGTGCCGCCCGCGCCGAGCCGTTCGAGGAAGCGCAACAGAAAGAACACCGCGCCCATGAGGAATCCGACCGACAAACCATATCCCCGGCTGAGCGCGAAAAACTCGAGCACGTACGGATTGAGATTCAGCAGCAGGACTCCCGCAAACACCATCGCGGCGGTCGTGACGCGCTGAAGAATGAGAAACGCAAAGCACAAGTACATCGCGTAGCCGAGCAGGTTCGGCAGGCGAAGCACGAACTCACTCCGACCGCCAGCCAGATACACGAGCCTGGTCAGGAGCGTATTGAGGAAGTGGTTCGTCGCAACTTCGAAATTGAAGATGGACAGCGAATTCGTCTCGAAGACCGACGGCACGCGCGTGTCGACATACCTGATGTACGAGGCGGCTTCGTCGTAGGTGAACGGCACGTCGGCGGCCCGCATGGCCGCATACGCTAACAAGACAACGCAGGCTCCAGCTGCGAGGGCCTTCATGGCAGAATGCTCTCACGAACCGTTCCTCGGCAGGTCGCACCGTGCCTCAATGGGCCTACCTGGGCGCGCTTGCCGCGATCGCCCTGGTGTCCCGTCTCCCCCAGCTCCTCACGCCTAACCTCCTCCTCGACGGAGACGAGTGCATTCTCGGCTTGATGGCCCATCATCTTGCTGACGGACGCGAGTTCCCGATCTTCTTTTACGGACAGAACTACGGGCTTGCGATCGTCGAGGCGCCGATCGCCGCGCTGAGCTTTCTGATCCTCGGCATGGGAGCGGTCGCCCTGAAGCTCGCGATGCTTACGGTCTGGGTGGCGGGAGTCTGCCTCTACTATCTCGCGTTCTCCCGACCGCTCGGAAACTCCCGAAGCTTCTGGATCACGCTGCTCCTCGTGCTGATGCCGGCGTGGGCGGTCTCGTCGATGAAGGCCTGGAGCGGGTACATCACGGCGTTCTCCACCACCGGCGCCATCCTGTACTTGTTGACCCCGCACGACGACCACCCTCGATCTCCGAGGTGGGTGATCGCGGGGACATTGACGACGATCGTCTATCTGTCGCAGGCGTCGTGGCTTCCCGGGCTGCTCCCGATTGTCGCCATCGTTCTCCTCGCAAGCCGCCGCGCGTTCCCCTGGGTCGCTTACTTCTCAGGGCTGACCGGCGCGATGGTTCTCATCAGTGTGCTGCGCTTCGTCGTCGCTGCCGGCGGGATTGAATCGTGGGCTCGGCCCAGCGTCGGGAACCCCGATCTCCTGGGGTCCATCCCAGCGCTGTGGAGACAGGTATTCGTCAACCTGACGGGATCGTATTTTCTCGGTTCGCCCGTCAAGGCCGGCCCTTTCACCACCGTCGCCGCCTCAGTGTGGCTTGGAATCCTCGCGCTGACAAGCTCACTGCAGATCTATCGGCTGATCACGCGGAAGTACCTATTCTGGTCTCACGTGCTCTTCATCTCCGTTCTGTCGACGCTTGTTGCGAACTGGGTACTGCTCGACTCCAGGCACGCCCGATATCTGTTGTCGATGAACGCACCACTGGTCTTTCTGGCGGGAATCGAGATGTTCGACCTTGGCGAACGTCTCCGCATCTCGAGCCAGCGCCTGGTCGGGGCGATTGTCCTCGTGCTCACGCTCCAGGGTGTCTCAATGCTCGAGTTCTCACGCTTCACGTACATGTGGTGGGAGAACCCTGCGGGCGGGCGCACCGAAACGGCAACGTTGCGGGACGTGGTGAACTACATGAAGTCGCGAGGCGCGACGCGTGCGTTTTCGACGAACGCCCTGCTGCAATGGCAGATCACGTTCTACAGCCATGAGGACGTGATCGCCCGGTGGACGGCCGACGTCGACCGCTATCCTCCTTACATAAAAGCAGTGGACCGTGCACTGGACCGGGGCGATCCCGTCGCCATCGTTGGATACACGGGCTACACGGGCGGAATCGAACACATGGTCCCCGAGGGCAGGGCGCTCGTCGACTTCGACGGGAAGTACTTCGTCCTGATCGGTCCCGATAAGGAGCTGCTGAGGAGAGCCCGCTTCCGGTTTGGCAGCCGCTGACGTGCCGCCTACCGCTACGCTTTCGCTTTCGCGCCCTTGTATTTCTCGCGCACGAACCGCCGCCTGGCGATCGACGCATCGTCGTCGTAGGCGTTCTTCATCGAACGGCTCGGCAGATGCACCTTCTTGCGATGGACCTTCTTGTGTGGGAGCACGTCGAGCAGGTGGGCAATCGTGTTCAGACGTGCTGTCCTCTTGTCGTCGGATCGGATGATGTGCCACGGAGCCGTGCGCGTATCGGTGTGCTTCAGCATCAGGTCGCGCGCGCGGGAGTAGTCGAACCAGCGCTGTCGTGAGGGCAGATCCATGGGGCTCAGCTTCCACTGCCGGAGCGGATCGTTCACGCGTGCCTCGAATCGGCGCTTCTGTTCCTGATTGCTCACCTCCATCCATATCTTGATCAGGATGATGCCTCCTTCGATCAGATATTTCTCGATCTGCGGACAGAGATCGAGGAATCGCTGGTGCTGCTTGGGCGTGCAGAATCCCATGACGTATTCGACACCCGCTCGGTTGTACCAGCTGCGGTCGAAGATGACCACTTCTCCAGCCGCCGGAAACTGCTCGATGTAGCGCTGCATGTACATCTGAGTTTTCTGCCGGTCCGACGGAGCGGGCAACGCCACGACTCTGAATATGCGCGGACTGAGTCGCTCCGTGATCGCGCGGATGGTGCCGCCCTTGCCGGCGCCGTCACGGCCCTCGAAGATGATGATCACTCGCAGTCCCGCTTCCTTGATCCAGTCCTGGAGGTGGCAGAGCCGTACCTGTAATTTGTAGAGTTCCTTTTCGTACTCAGCTCGCTTCATGATCGTCGTACGCCTCTCCGAAGATCGAGTTGCCGCCAGTTCACTGGGCTTCCTTTCGCGCCTCCTCGACGTACTCGAGGCCCCGCGTCGTGGTTACGAAATCGAAGTGCACGTCAGCCTCACGGGCGGACTCCACGATGGCGAGCACGGACGTGAACCGGTCTGAACGCACGCGAAAGCGCATATCCGCTTCCGTTGCCCATTCCTCCACGTAGTGAACCGTTGAATCCGGATCCATCCACGCCGAACACCCGAGGCATCCCCGCTCCAGCCGCGTGCTCACCCCCAGATAATGAAATGCTTCGAGGAGTTCGTCGGCGGCGCGCGTGGAAGCAGCGGTCAATGCAACCGTGAGCCGAACCATAGTGTGGCGATCTAGCATCGGCCGTTCCACCCTGTTCGCGACTCGACCTCGAGGCATATCGCTGTTCATATGAATAGTTTGGAAGGAATCATGCGCGTGCCGGCGTCGAGCGATATCCCCATTGCCACAGAGGAGCCACGGCATACCGGAGGCGACAAGGTCAGACGTGGCCGGGACGCTTCAAACCCAGTTTCGCCATGCGCGTCTCGAGCGTCGTCGGTTTGAGGCCGAGGCGCTCCGCCGCCCCGCCGGTGCCACGAATGCGCCATCCCGTGATCTCGAGCACTCCGCGGATGTGCTCCTTCTCGACGTCAATCAGTTTCGGACTGCGCCTGGTCGCCGCGGGTGTGCCGTGCGGGACGGTGATCGCGAGACGGTGACCGGTCGCGACGATCATTGCGCGCTCGACGACGTTGCGCAGCTCGCGGATGTTGCCCGGCCAGGAGTATTGCGAGAGTGCCGCGAAGGTTGATTTGTCGATCGAATCAATCCGCCTCCCGAATGCCTTGGAGAACTCCTCGACGAATCGCCAGACCAGCAGCGGAATGTCTTCGGTCCGCTCGCGGAGCGGCGGCACGGCAATCGGAAACACGTTCAACCGGTAATATAGATCTTCCCGGAACGAGCCTTCCGCGATCCGGCGCTCCAGGTTGCGGTGGGTTGCGGCGATGATACGGACGTCCACCCGAATCGGCTGCGGGCTTCCCAGGCGCTCGATCGTTTTCTCTTCCAGCACACGCAGCAGCTTGACTTGGACGTCGATCGGCAGATCGCCGATCTCGTCGAGGAAGATGGTCGAGTGATCCGCCATCTCGAATCGGCCAATCTGCCGCGCCAGCGCTCCCGTGAATGCGCCTCTTTCGCGTCCGAACAGCTCGCTCTCCATGAGCGTGGGCGGAATCGCGGCGCAGTTCACCCGCACCATCGATCGCGCGTGGCGCTGCCCGAGCTCGTGGATATGCGTCGCGAACAGTTCCTTGCCGGTGCCCGTCTCTCCCAGCAGGAGGACCGCTGAATCGGTGGGCGCCACCTGTTCGATCTGATCCAGCACTCGCCTGACCGCTTCACTCTGACCGACAATGCGAGTCGGTCCGAGCCGCTCTCGCACTTCCTGCCGCAGGTATACGTTTTCGACCTGCAGCTGCTCCTTCAGGCGCTTCGCCTCCGCCGCAGCTGCCCGAACGGCCTCTTCACGGGCGTACCGCGCCAGAGTTTCGGCAAAGACACTGGCAATGACCGTGAGCCGTTGGACGACCGCGGGCGGCCACTGACGGTCCGCCCGCACTGCGCTGAAGACAAGCACCCCTTTGACCTCGCCGCCCACCGAGAGGGGCACGAGCCCCACCGATCGGCTTCCGAATGTGCGGAAACTGTCGCGGTCGGTGTCGCTCGGGATCTCTTCCAGGGAAGAAAACCACACGGCGTGGCCGGCGGTCACGCGCTCGATCGTCCACGGAAATTTTTCGCGGGCCGAGAACGGCGTATCGATCACGTCCACACCGGGCGCCGTCCAATTGATGGCGTCAGACACCACGTGATCCGGGCTGAGGCTATAGAAGACGCTTCGATCGAGGTCGAGCTGCATGCAGATTCGGCCGAGCGCATCTCGAATTGCGTCGGACAGCTGATCGAGTGGCAGATTGATGAACTGTACGGAGAGCTCGGCGACAAAACGCTCGAAGGCCAGCTGCTCGTCGACGGCCGCAGCCTGCGCGCGCTGCTGCTCGAGACGGTCGGTCACATCTACGACCGATGCGAGAACGATGACGCCCTGGGGAGCCTGAATGGGACTCAATCCGATTTCAACCGAGAACTCCTGGCCGTCCTTTCGGCGAGCACGCAGTTCGCGCCGGGCACCCATCGGAAGGGTGCCCGGCGCCTGCAGATACATCTCGCGGAAGTCTCGAAGGACGGACCGCAACGGTTCAGGGACAAGGATCTCCAAGGACTGTCCGACCAGTTCCTCCCGGGAATAGCCGAACAGACGCTCCAGCTCACGATTGACCATCGCGATCCGTCCGTCGGGCTCGACGATTAGGATTCCAATTGGCGACACTTCGATCGCCAGCTCGCAAATCGCCGCCGTGTCGATGCTGTAGCCCTTCACTAGACCTCTCGGCGCTACTTCGCCAGAGTCACCTTCGTGAGCCGCACGAGCTCGCCGGCGTAGTCTTCCACGACGAACGCACCCTGCTTCACGGTGACTTTCGCCGCGGGAGCCAGCGTGCCCGAACCCGCGCCCTTGGCGTCGACTTCGAGATCGATAATCGCGAAGTCATAGCCGGTTTTTGGCTTGGCGTCGGGCAGGCCGGCGCCAAGAAACAGGATCGGCTTATCGGTCACGATCGTCAGGAGGCGGCCCTTCTCCGTCGGACGTTCGACGGTGAGCCGCGTCGGCGTGGGCGCCGCGTTTCCAAGGCGCACGGATCCTGTCGGAGGCACGCCCTCGAGCGCCTTGCGCAATCCCGCCGCGCCGCCCGACTTGAACGCCGCAAGCATGGCGTCGGCCTCAGACTGCGACATCTTCCGGTCGACCGTCACCTGCACGGGTGAGGTCGCCTCGGCCCCTCCCGCAGTCTTGACCGTGGCGGTCGCCGTAAAGGCCTCCCGTGCCGCGCCCTGGGCAAATACCAACGCGGCAGTCAGCAGGCAGGCCGACCAGAATGCTCCAATTCCCGTCTGTCGCAGACTCATTGGCGGTACTCCTCTCAAAAGGTTCACGTTCGACTGCAGCCCGTGTACCACCGCCGCTCGACATACTCGCAACCGCGAGATGGCGCAGAGACAGAGGTTTGGCGGACACCCCCGGCGATGTGGGCTGCCGGACATCTCCGCAATCACGGAGGAACTCCGGTATAGCGGAGTGCCGGTCATCTGTAAAGAGCGCGACGGATGGCGGACTTCACGTCCCCGTCGACGTTTACGAAGACTTCGCTATGGCATGAGCCGTGCTCATGACGTCCCCGTTCACCATGAGCACCCGAGACGCTGTCGAGGCTGGCCGGTCGCGTCCAGAGATCTGCGAGGCCGCACGAAGAGGAACATCGAAGCGCAGAGCGCAGGGGCTGCTTGCCGTGATCGTTCTCGCCGTCTTCGCGAGTCCCGTGTTCGCGCTGTCGCGATTAGCAGGCGTGAGCGTGCCGGCGGGTTCGACAGCGACCGGCCAGGAGCAGGTGCAACCGGCTGGTCCAACGGCACCAGCCGAGAAGCCGGCAGAACATGGCATCTCGCAGAAAGCCGTCGAAATCGCACGGCCGTTTGGATTCCCGATCACCAACTCGATGATCGTCACCTGGGTCGTCGCTCTGGGGTTGATTGCATTCGCGCGAATCGCCACCCGCAGCATGAACCAGGTCCCATCAGGCGCTCAGAACCTGATGGAGTGGCTGGTAGAGGCGTTGTACGGGCTCCTCGAAAGCATCATCGGCGCGCATCTCGTCAAGAAAACGTTCTGGTTCTTCGGCACCATCTTCATCTTCATTCTTGCGGCCAACTGGTTCGGCCTGATCCCGGGGGTCGGCACGATCGGGTGGGGACATCAGACCGCGCACGGCTTCGTGGTCGAGGAACCGCTGCTGCGTGGCGCCAACGCCGATCTGAACCTGACGCTGTCGATGGCGCTGATTTTCTTCGTGCTCTGGATTGTGTGGGCGCTGCAGGAAGTCGGCGTGCGGGGCATGGTCAAGGAACTCTTCGGTGCCAAGGGGGAGACAAGCGGGTTCATGAAGCCGCTCATGGCGGTCATCTTTCTCGCCGCCGGACTGCTCGAGATCATCTCGATCCTGTTTCGGCCGATCTCGCTCAGTTTTCGTCTCTACGGCAACATCTTCGCGGGCGAGAACATGCTCGAAGCCATGTCCACGATCGTTCCTGGTCTGGGCTGGCTGCTGCCGATACCGTTCTATTTCATGGAATTGCTGGTGGGCCTGGTGCAGGCAATGGTCTTCATGCTGCTGACCGCGGTCTTCACGCTCCTGATTTGCCAGCACGAGGAAGAGCGGCCGACGGTCGCTCATGGCTGACGCCGCGTCCCGACCCACGTCGGCGCGCGAGCGGCAGGAACAGAAAGGACACTGAGATGACGGGAGGCTTGTACGGCAGTGTGCACGTCGGTCTGGCGGCCCTCGGGGCGGCTATCGGCGTCGGATTGATTGGCTTGGGAGCGTCGTCCGCCGTCGGGCGCAATCCCAACGCCTCCACGAAGATCATGGTCCAGGCCATCCTGTCGATTGCCTTCGCGGAAGCAATCGTGTTCTACGCCCTGTTCCTGGTGCGATAGACGCGCGACCCGGTGCGCGCTCACGTGCACCGGCCGTGTTCAGGAGGAAGCGAGGTCGCGATCATGCATCTTCTAGCGCTGCAGGCCGCCGCACAGAGCGGCGGGCAGGTCGAATCGGTCGCCCAGGCATTCGGCGTCGATTGGCCTCATCTGATCTCTCAGAGCATCAGCTTCGGGATCGTGTGCATCGTGCTCTACAAGCTCGCGTACACACCGATTCTCCAGATCCTCGAGACGCGGCGGCAGCAGATCGCTGCCGGCCTGGCCAACGCGGAAAAGATCAAGGCGGAGCTGGCCCGGATCGAATCCGAGCGACAGACGATCCTGACGAAGGCCGGCGACGACGGGAAGAAGCTGATCGACGAGGCACGTGCCGCGGCCGCCCGTGTCCAGGCCGAGGAAACCAAGAAAGCCATCGCGGCGGCCGAACTGATTCTCGTGCGCGCGCACGAAGCAACCGATCGGGATCATGCGCGCATGCTCGCGGAGCTCAAACACGAGGTCGGCCGCCTGGTCGTGCAGACAACGGCGTCGGTGACCGGGAAGATCCTGACCGCCGAGGATCACCGGCGTCTCGCGGAGGAAACCGCCAGCCAGCTGGCGTCCTGAAGGCTGACCAGTGCGATGAGAGCGACGAAGAAGATCAAACGGACCGCGCGAGAGTTGTTCCGATTCTGTCTCGTCGATGGTGTCCTCAACGAGGAGCGCGCGCGCCAGGTCGTGCGAGCGATCGCAGGCTCCCGCCGGCGCGGCGCGATTCGTGTCTTGACGGACTTCCAGCGGCTGGCGCGCCTCGAACGGGACCGGCATACGGCACTCGTCGAGAGCGCCACGCCACTGGCGCCGCAACTGCGTGAGGACATCGAGGCCGGGCTCGCACGCATCTATGGAGAGACGCTCGAAATGTCGTTTGGAGAGAACCCCACGCTCATCGGAGGCATTCGCATCAAGGTGGGCAGTGACGTCTACGACGGAAGCATCCGCGCCAGGCTCGCCGCGCTGGGGTCGCGGCTGTGACGGCTGGGTGCGGTCGGAGTCGAGGCCCGTTTTGCCGAGAGGTAGAGACACATGGTTGACCTGCTGCAGGAAATTGAAGCGCAGATCGCGGGCGCGAAAGCCGCGACTGCCAAGCAGACCGTCGGCACGATCCGGGAGATCGGCGATGGCGTCGCCAAGATCGAAGGGCTCGGCGACGTCATGCTCAACGAGATGCTCGACTTCGGCGGCGGCATCACCGGCCTCGCCCTGAACCTCGACGAGACCGAGGTCGGCGCAATCATCCTGGGCGACTACACCCGCCTCCAGGAAGGAGCGGAAGTCCGTGCGACAGGCCGGCTGCTGCAGGTGCCGGTCGGCAAAGGCCTGCTCGGCCGCGTCGTCAACACGCTCGGCGAACCGCTGGACGGCAAGGGGCCGATCGAAAGCACAAGTCTCATACCCTGTCGAGAAGCTGGCTCCCGGAATCATCAGACGCCGCCCGATCAGTCAGCCCGTCCAGACCGGGATCATGCCGATCGACGCGATGATTCCCATCGGCCGCGGCCAGCGCGAGCTGATCATCGGTGATCGCTCGACCGGCAAAACCACCATCTGCATCGACACCATCATCAGCCAGGCGCGTCTCAACAAAGCGGCGGAAGCGGCCGCCGACACGGATTATCGACCGCTCTACTGCATCTACGTGGCGATCGGCCAGAAACAATCGACGGTCGCGCGAATTATCAGCGTGCTCGAAGAGGCCGGCGCGATGCCGTACAGCATCATCCTGTCCTCGTCCGCGTCGGACTCCGCCGCCAGCCAGTACCTCGCGCCGTTTGCCGGCGCCGCGATGGGCGAATGGTTCATGGACAACGGCATGGACGCGTTGATCGTCTACGACGATCTGTCCAAGCACGCGGTGGCATACCGGCAGGTGGCGCTGGTATTGAAGCGGCCGTCAGGACGCGAAGCGTATCCCGGTGACGTGTTCTACCTGCACAGCCGGCTGCTGGAGCGCGCCGCGCGCGTCGGTGAGCAGTACGGCAATGGATCCCTGACGGCACTCCCGATCATCGAAACGCAGGCCGGAGACGTGTCGGCGTACATCCCGACCAACGTCATTTCGATCACGGATGGGCAGATCTTCCTCGAGACCGATCTGTTCTACCAGGGCATCCGCCCGGCGATTTCGGTGGGGATCTCGGTCTCGCGTGTCGGATCGGCCGCGCAACTGAAGGCCATGAAACAGGTCGCCGGACAGCTCAAGGGCGACCTCGCCCAGTTTCGCGAGCTCGCGGCGTTCGCGCAGTTCGGATCGGAACTCGACGCCGCGACGCAGGGCAAGATCGACCGCGGCAAGCGGATCGTCGAGCTGTTCAAGCAGTCGCAGTACAACCCCGTTCCGGTCGAGGTCCAGGTCGCGGTGATCTGGGCAGTCCAGAACGGCTACGTCGACGACGTGCCGGTCGAGCGGATCAAGCCGTTCCAGGCGGAGTGGACCGATTTTCTGACGACGCGAAAAGCCGACCTGCTCAGAAAAATCGGCGAGCAGAAGGCGATTAGCGATGAATTGAAGGCCGAGTTGAAGTCGGCGGCCGATCAATTCAAACAGACATGGAAGAAGTAGCTCTCAGCTATCAGCGATCAGCTGTCAGCTGTCAGCCGTCAGAAGCTGACAGCTGTAGCTGAGAGCTGACAGCTGAGAGCTGACAGCTGACGAGCTGATATGAACAGCCCACGCGATCTTCGAAGACGCATCAAGTCGATCAGCGGCACCGCGCAGATCACGAAAGCAATGCAGATGGTGGCGGCATCCAAGATGCGCAAGGCGCAGCAGGCCGCGATCGAAGCGAGGTCGTTTGCGCGACTGCTGTACCGGATGCAGCGACACGCGACCACGCACGCGTTTGCTTTCTCGCACCCGCTCCTCGAGGTGCGCGAGGTGCGCAAACAGGCGGTGATCCTCATCGCCGCGGACAAGGGTCTGTGCGGCGCCCTGAACACCAATGTTTTCCGGCTGGCGTCGCACTTCGACCAGCAGTCCACCACGTTCATCGCCGCCGGGCGGAAAGCCGCGCAATTCGTTGCCCGCAGCGGCCGGCAGCTGGCTGCCGAGTTCTGGTACGGCGATTCGCCGACCTTCTCGGAAGCACGCGCGATTGCGATGCTCGCTCGTGACCTCTTCGTCAAGAAGGAAGTCGATCGAGTGCAGCTCATCACCACCCGCTTCGTCAACACGCTGACGCAGGAACCCGTGTCGATGGAGTTCCTGCCGATCGGTGAGATCAAAGGCTTGAAGGTTGTCGGTGCGGAACCGGAGGAGGCGCTCGCCGATGACTCCGAAGTGGTCTTCGAGCCCGACGTCGAAGGTGTCCTGAGCTACCTCCTCGAGCGCTACCTGAACATCTATCTCTATTACACACTGCTCAATGCGAAAGCGAGTGAGCAGAGCGCCCGCATGGTGTCGATGAAGAACGCCACCGACAGCGCTGAGACGCTGATCAAAGACCTGAAGCTGGAATACAACAAATTGCGACAGGGGAACATCACCAAGGAATTGCTGGAGATTGCGGGCGGTCAAGCCGACTGACCCAGACAGTCCCAGGCTGCAGAGCAGGTAAACGCCATGAATACGGGCAAGGTCGTTCAGGTCGTCGGTGCGGTGGTGGACGTGGAATTTCCCGACGCGCTTCCGCCGATTTACAACGCGCTCAAGTGCGAGTACACGGTGGAGAACCAGCCGGTCTCGCTGACCCTCGAAGTCCAGCAGCACCTGGGCGATCGCTGGGTGCGCACCATCTCGATGGCCGGCACCGAGGGCCTCAAGCGCGGCTACGACGTCACCGACAGCGGCGGGCCTATCTCAATGCCGGTGGGCGACGGGGTGATGGGTCGCGTGTTCGACGTGACCGGCAATCCTGTCGACGAGCGCGGCCCCGTCAAGGCCGACAAGTATTACCCGATCCACCGCGCCGCCCCGGCGCTCGTTGATCAGTCCACCTCGCCGGAGGTGCTGACGACCGGCATCAAGGTCATCGATCTGATTTGCCCCTTCATGAAGGGGGGCAAGGTTGGCGCCTTCGGCGGCGCCGGCGTCGGCAAGACCGTCGTCATCATGGAGCTCATCAACAACATCGCGAAGCTCCATGGCGGCGTCTCGGTGTTCGCGGGCGTGGGTGAGCGGACGCGCGAGGGGAACGATCTCTACCATGAGATGTCGCAGGCAGGCGTCATCAACCAGAAGGATCTCGGCGCGTCGAAGATCGCGCTCGTCTACGGCCAGATGAACGAGCCGCCAGGCGCACGGCTGCGCGTCGCGCTCGCCGGACTCGCCATCACCGAGTATTTCCGCGACGAGCGGAACCAGGACGTGCTGCTCTTCATCGACAACATCTTCAGGTTCTCCCAGGCGGGCTCCGAGGTGTCGGCGCTCCTCGGCCGCACGGCAAGCGCCGTCGGGTATCAGCCGACGCTCGCCGCGGAGATGGGCATCCTGCAGGAGCGGATCACGTCCACCAAGAAGGGATCGATCACGTCGTTCCAGGCGGTCTACGTGCCCGCCGACGACTTGACGGACCCCGCGCCGGCGACCACGTTCGCGCACCTGGATGCGACGATCGTCCTCGAGCGATCGATTGCGGAGCTGGGGATTTATCCAGCCGTGGATCCGCTCGCCTCGACGTCGCGCGCCCTGGCGCCCGAGATCGTCGGCGAAGAACATTACGACGTCGCGCGGCGGGTGCAGAAGGTCCTGCAGCGGTTCAAGGATCTGCAGGACATCATTGCCATCCTCGGCATGGACGAGCTCTCCCCCGAGGACAAGCTGACGGTGTTCCGGGCGCGCAAGATTCAACGCTTCCTCAGTCAGCCGTTCAGCTCGGCGCAGGTCTTCACCGGCCGCGAGGGTCGCCAGGTCGCGGTGGCTGACACGGTTCGGGGCTTCAAGGAAATCCTCGATGGCAAACACGACAGTGTGCCCGAGGGGAACTTCTACATGAAGGGCGGAATCGAAGAAATCGCCCAGGGATGAGACGGGAATCACGCCGATGGCAGAAACGCTGAGACTCGAAATCGTCACACCGCAGGCAACCGTCGTGTCGGAAGACGTGCTCATGGTGACGCTGCCCGCGATAGAAGGTCAGATTGGCGTCTATCCGAATCACGTTCCGCTGATCACACCAATCGTGCCCGGCGAGATCCTGGTCAACAGCGAGAAAGGGGATCGGTTCCTCGCGGTTGGTGACGGGCTCGTGGAAGTTACCCGCACCCGGGTCTCGGTGATTACCGACATGGCTATCGCCTCAGACCAGATCGACGAAGCCAAGGTGGAAGAAGCCCGTGCTCGTGCGGCGGCCAGGCTCGAGGAGAAGATTTCGGACGAAGAAGTCGCCTCGGTCAACGCCTCGCTCGCGCGGTCGCTCGCTCAGCTGCAAGTCAAAAGGCGTCGCCGAATGTGATCACGATCGCTGTCAACTGCCGATGGGTGTTGCTTGCCGCGCTGCTGGCGGTGATGGGGCTGGCTGCGCCAGCGCTCGCGCAGCAGGGTGCGGCGACCGTCTCTGTGCAGTCAGCGACACCCGATCCCGAGGCGGATCGCGAGCCCCCGGTTCCTGTCCAGCTCGGCGGCGAACCGATCATCTGGATCACCACCGGCGCCGGCCCTTACAACGCGCAGTTCCGTGCCGATCGGATCAGCCAGCGTCTGGCGGCGATCGTGCACGACCGCAGCATCTCCGACCCCACCGTCACGGTGACCGAAAACGAGGGCTCATCGGAGCTTCGCGCCGGAACGCGGCTCGTCATGGTCGTGACGCAGCAGGATGCGCGGAGTCTCGGCGCGGCCCGAGCGTCGATTGCGGCTCAGTACGCGCGCGAGCTGGAGTCCGCGATCCGATCCGAACGCCTCCGCTACGCGCCCGCGACGCTCATCCGATCCGGAATCGTCGGTTTCATCGCGACGCTGGCGCTGCTAGCCGGTATCTGGTTGATTTTCCGGCTCACGCGATGGATCCGGAACGGGATCGATCGCCGGTGGATTCGTGGCGAGGGAGTCCTGCGCGCGCAGGATGCCGGGCTCGTGTTTGCCGACCGGATCGGCCACACCCTCGATTTGGCAATCCGCGCGATCCGTTTCCTGCTGGTGCTCGTGGCGCTCGATTTGTACCTGACGTACGTGCTTGGGTTGTTCCCCTGGACACGCGCCGCATCGCACACCCTTGTCGGATACGTCATCACGCCGATCCGTACCGCGGCCAGAGCGTTCACCGGCTATTTCCCGAAGCTGTTGTTCGTGCTCGTGATTGGCGGCATTATCCACTTCGCGATCCGGCTCGTCACATTGTTCTTCGACCAGATCAAGCACGGCCGCATCGTCTTTGCCAGTTTTCCTGCCGAGTGGGCCGATCCGACGAACAAGATCGTCCGAATCCTGCTGATTGCGTTCGGAGTCGTCGTCGTGTTCCCGTATCTGCCGGCATCGGACTCACCCGCGTTCGCGGGCGTCTCGGTGCTCATGGGCGTGCTGTTCTCGCTTGCCTCGAGCTCCGCGCTCTCGAACATGATTGCCGGGATCGTCCTCACGTATACCGGGGCATTCCGCATCGGCGATCGGGTGAAGGTCGGCGACTCGTTCGGCGACATCATCGAGACAAGGCTGCTGGCGACGCGCGTGCGGACGATCAAGAACGAGGACATCACGATTCCGAACGGCCTGGTGCTCGGGACGTCGATCATGAATTACTCGCGGGCGTCGAAAACGCTGGGACTCATCCTCCACACGAGCGTCACGATCGGCTACGACGCACCGTGGCGGCAGATTCACGACCTGCTGATCGCGGCGGCCTTGGGAACACCAGGCATCGTCCAGGAGCCCCGGCCGTTCGTCTGGCAGACGGCGTTGAACGACTTCTACGTCACCTACGAGATCAACGCCTACACCCATTCGCCGCGAGACATGATCGACATTTACGCGGCGCTCCACGCAAGAATCCAGGACGAGTTCTACGCCGCCGGCGTCGAGATCATGTCGCCGCATTTCACCGCGCTCAGAGACGGCAACGCCGTCGCGATTCCGGAAGTGTTCAGAGGCAAGGGCTATCGTGCGCCGGCGTTCCGCGTGGAGGACGCGCGCACAGGACCGGCTGCTTCTGCCGACTGAGGTAGAGACAAGTCAGGGAGGTCATCATGAGGCCGCAGTTGTCGCGGTGGACGTCTTCTCTCCTCGCAGCGCTCGCGATCGCCGCGGGCGTGGCTCAGCCCATTAACGCGGCGCCTCACGGCCGGTGAAACAGAAGGCGGCTAAGGTGAATCTCGGTCCCGTGGCAGCATTGCAATGGCTGCCCGACTACAAACGCGAGTGGCTGCGCCCGGATCTGATCGCTGGCCTCACGCTTGCCGCGTATCTGCTTCCAGCCGGGATCGGCGATGCATCCCTCGCCGGACTTCCACCCGAGGCAGGCCTCTACGCCTGTTTATTCGGAGGACTGGTCTTCTGGCTTTTCTGCAGCTCCAAACACACCTCGATCACCGTCACCTCCGCGTTGTCGCTCCTGATCGGCGCGTCGGTCGCGGAGTTCAGCGGTGGCGACCCCGCTCGTCATGCCGCGCTGGCGGCAGCCGTCGCGATTCTCGTCGCGGTCACTTTTTTTGCGGCCTGGCTCGTGCGCGCCGGCAACATCGTGGGTTTCTTTTCCGAAACGGTGCTCGTCGGTTTCAAGGCCGGCCTGGCGTTTTATCTCGCGAGCACGCAGCTGCCCAAATTGTTCGGCTTCAAGGGAGCGCACGGCGACTTCTGGGAAAACAGCGCGTACTTTCTCAAGCATCTCGGTGATACGCACGTGACGGCGCTGCTCGTTGGCGCGGCCGCCCTGGCCTGTCTCATTGCCGGCAAGTTGTGGCTGAAGAATCGGCCGGTGGCATTCTTCGTGGTCGTCGGCGGGATTCTGGCGGCGCGGCTTCTGGACCTCCAGGCGCGCGGCGTCTCGCTGCTGGGCGAGATCCCGCAGGGGCTGCCCTCGCTTGGACTACCGCACGTCAGCCGGCACGACGTGAACCAGCTGCTACCGCTGACGATTGCGTGTTTCGTTCTCGGGGCGGTGGAAACCTCTGCGATCGGTCGCATGTTCGGCCAGAAGCACGGCCATCGATTCGACCCGAACCAGGAGTTGCTGGCGCTTGGCGCCGCGAATCTGTTCTCAGGCCTCGGCCGCGGGTTCCCGGTGAGCGGCGGAATGTCGCAGTCGCTCGTCAACGAGAGCGCGGGCGCTCGCACGCCGGCATCCGGCCTGGTCGCGGGACTCTTCACACTCTTCGTCGTGCTGTTCGCGTCCGGCCTGCTGCGCAACCTGCCGCAGCCTGTGCTGGCGGGCATCGTGCTCGCCGCGGTCATGAGCCTCGTCGACATCCATGCGCTACGGCACATCTGGAAGTTCAGCCGAACCGAGTTCGCCGTCGCCATTGCCGCCTTGCTCGGCGTGCTGGGATCGGGACCCGTGAACGGGGTGCTGCTTGGCGCGGTGCTCTCGATCGGCCTTTTGCTCCGTCAAGGAGCCCGCCCGAGAGTCACCGAGCTGGGGCGGATTCCGCGCACCGGTTACTTCGCCGATCGCGCGCGCCATCCCGAGAACGAGCGTCTACCCGGGATCCTCATCGTCCGATGCGAGTCGGCCCTTCTCTACTTCAACGTCGAACACGTTCGCGAGCGCATCCTCTCGATGCTTGGTGCGAGGGAAGACCGGATCGGCCTCGTCGTTTTCTTTCTCGGCACCGTCCCGGCTGTCGATCTGGCAGGCGCCGAGCTGCTCAGAGGATCTCCACAAGAGGCTGCGCGAGAGCGGCACGGAATTCAGGCTCGCGGATGCGCACGGCAACGTGCGCGACGCGCTCCGCCGTATCGACTTCGAGGACGAGTACGGACCGCTCGAAACCGGCCAGACCATCGATCTGGTCATATCGCAATGGCAGGGCGCTGAATCACTAATCGCTAATCACTGATCCGAATCCGAATCCCGAATCCCGAATCCGAATCCTGAATCCCGAATCCCTGAATCTGTTTCAAGGATTCAAGGATTCAAGGATTCAGGATTCAAGGATCAGTGATTCAGGGATTAGTGATGAGTGATAGTGATTCAATGAGTCTTCAGCCCCGCAGCCCGGAACACGTCACATACCCGCTGGATGAGGTCGGGCTCCGGAGGCTCCACGTCCTCGAGCGTGTACGGAATCCCGAGCTTCTTCCACTTGTACTTCCCCATCTGGTGAAACGGCAGCACGTCGACGCGCTCCACGTTGCCGAGTCCGGCCGCGAAACTGGCGATCTGCGAGATGTCGTCCATGTTGTCGGTCAACCCGGGCACCAGCACGTAGCGTACCCAGATCGGCCGGCGCCGCGCCGCCAGCCGTCTTGCAAACTCCAGCGTTGGCGCGACATCCATGCCCGTCAGCGCGCGATGGCGCTCGGGATCCCAGCTCTTGATGTCGAGCAGCACCAGATCGATCGCCTCCAGCTCCGCATCGGAGAGGCGGTCGCCGTAGAACCCGTTGCTGTCGAGCGCGGTGTGGATGCCCATCGCTTTCGCCGCGGTGAAGAGTTTGACGGCGAAGCGATGCTGCATGAGCGGCTCTCCCCCGCTCAGCGTGAATCCGCCAGACATGATCTTCAGGCCGTGCCGGTATTTCCGCAGCTCTTCCGCGGCCTTCGTCACGCTCACCGGAATGCCGTTGCTCATCGTCCACGTATCCGGATTGTGGCAATACCGGCACCGCCACATGCAGCCGGTCGTCCACGCGACGACGCGCACGCCCGGACCGTCGACCGTCGCGCCGGTCGTGAAGGAATGCAGGAATCCCATGTCGCCGGTGGCGAGCGCCGTGCGCACGTCCGACTCCGGGACGCCCTTTCCGAGATCTACGCGGAGCTCGAAGGGACTCTTCGCTTCGAGCGGTGTATCTGACAGCGTCTGACTTTCAGGCATGACGGCCTCCGCCGTGGAAGGTCCGATTGATCACGTCCATCTGCTGCTCCCGCGAGAGACGGACGAAGTTGACCGCGTACCGGACACGCGGATGGTCAGACTCGGATACTTCTCCGGGTGGTCCATGGCGTCGATCAGCATCTCGCGGTTCAGCACGTTGACATTCATGTGGTAGCCGGTGCTGCTGAAGAACGCGTCGAGCATGGACGTGAGGTTAACGATGCGGTCTTCCTCGACCCGGCCGAGGCCTTGCGGCACCAGGCTGGCCGTCAACGAGATTCCGTCGGCAGCGTCACGGTAAGGAATCTTTGCGACCGAGGCGGCGGCAGCATGAATGCCATGGCTGTCGCGGCCGTGCATCGGGTTCGCGCCGGGCGCGAATGGCTCACCGCGTCGGCGGCCGTCGGGCGTGTTTCCAGTCGCCTTGCCGTACACGACGTTCGACGTGATCGTCAGGATGGACTGCGTGTGCATGGCATGGCGGTAGGTGGGATACTTGCGCAGCTTGCCCATGAACGTGCTGACCGTCCAGGTCGCGAGCTGATCCACGCGATTGTCGTTGTTGCCGAACGTCGGAAACGTGCCCTCGGTCTGAAAATCGGTGATCAGGCCGGTCTCGTCGCGGACGACGTGCACCTTGGCATACTTGATTGCGGAGAGGCTGTCGGACACGACCGACATGCCGGCCATGCCGAACGCCATCGTCCGGAGCGGCGCATAGTCGTGCAGGGCCATCTCAATCCGCTCGTAGGCATACTTGTCGTGCATGTAGTGAATGATGTTCATCGCATTCACGTACACCTTTGCGAGCCAGTCCATCATCTTTTCGAACCTGGCAATCACGTCGTCGAAATCGAGGACGTCTCCCTTGACCGGCTCGGACACCGGCGCGACCTGTTCGCCGCTGATCTCGTCGCGGCCTCCGTTGATGGCGTAGAGGAGAGCCTTGGCGAGGTTCGCGCGGGCGCCGAAGAACTGCATCTGCTTGCCCATGACCATCGGCGACACACAACAGGCGATCGCCCCGTCATCGCCCCACGCGCGGCGCATGACCTCGTCGCTCTCGAACTGCAGCGAGCTGGTGTCGATCGCCACCTTCGCAGCGAATCGACGGAACCCGTCGGGCATACGAGGCGAGTACCAGATGGTGAGGTTGGGCTCCGGCGCTGGACCCAGGTTGTAGAGCGTCTGCAGCAGACGGAAGCTCGTCTTGGTCACCAGAGATCGACCGTCGTCTCCCATGCCACCGATCGATTCGGTGACCCAGGTCGGATCGCCGGCAAAGAGCTCGTCGTACTCCGGCGTGCGCAGGAAGCGGATGATGCGCAGCTTGATGACGAAGTCGTCGATGATCTCCTGCGCCTGCGCCTCGGTCAGGACTCCTGACGCGAGATCGCGCTCGAAGTAGATGTCGAGGAATGTGGAGGTCCGACCCAGGGACATGGCGGCGCCGTTTTGTTCCTTCACACCTGCGAGATAGCCGAAGTACAGCCACTGCACCGCTTCTCTCGCCGTGCGCGCCGGACCGGAGATGTCGAACCCGTACGCTGCCGCCATCTTCGATCAGTTCTTTGAGCGCGCGGATCTGTTCCGCAAGCTCTTCACGGTCCCGGATCACCTCATCGGTCGACATTTCGCGGTCGAGGTCGGCCTTCTCCTCTTGCTTGCGGGCAATGAGCCGGTTGACGCCGTACAGCGTGACGCGACGATAGTCGCCAATGATGCGACCGCGGCCGTAGGCGTCGGGCAGACCCGTGAGGACATGGGAGCTGCGGCACTTCCTGACGTCTGCCGTATACGCGTCGAAGACCGCTTCGTTGTGCGTCTTGCGATACTTGCTGAAGGTCTCGACGACCTGAGGATCCGGCTCGTACCCATAGGCCTTCAACGCGTTGACGACCAGACGCAGTCCGCCGTTGGGCATGATCGCCCGCTTGAGCGGCGCATCGGTCTGGAGCCCGACGATGACCTCGTTGTCGCGATCGATGTAGCCGGGCGAGTGGGCGGTGATGGAACTGGGGATTTGAGAAACGTCGAGCACGCCCTTGCGGCGCTCTTCGACGAAGAGTTGCTGGAGCGTGTCCCAGAGCTTCAGCGTGCGGGCGGTCGCCGGGGCGAGAAATGTTCCGTCGCCGTCGTACGGCTCATAGTTCTGTTGAATGAAGTCGCGAACGTTGATCTCCTTCTGCCAGAGTCCGGTCCGGAATCCCTGCCAGGGAGACGCCGCCGCTTCGGTCGTCTTCGTCTGCGGCGCAATGACATCCATGGAACACTCCTTCGCTGGCAGCCGGCTACGAGACAGAAGCCTCGACGAGCCCCAGCACAACGCCCGTATGCCGGGCGATCATCAGTTCTTCGTTGGTGGGAATCACCCAGGCCGACACCCGGCTCGCGTCGCGCGAGATTCGCGACGCCTTGCGGGCGTTGGCCTCGGGATCGACGTCGATGCCGAGCCATGACGACGCGTCGCAGATTCGGCGCCGGATTTCGGCGGAGTTCTCGCCGATGCCAGCCGTAAAGACGAGCGCGTCGATGCCCTTGAGCACTGCAGCGAGGGCGCCGATCTCTTTCGCCGCGCGATACACGAAGTAATCGACCGCGAGGCGCGCTCCGGGCTGGTCGCTTTTCAGCAGGTCGCGCATGTCGTTGCTGATGCCGGAGATTCCCAGCAGGCCGGACTTCTTGTAAAGAATAGTCTCCACGTCCTTCGCGGACAGCCCCAGGTTCTGGAACAAGTACAGAATGACGCCCGGATCGATGCCGCCAGGCCTCGTTCCCATACACAGCCCGTCGAGCGCGGTGAACCCGAGCGTGCTGTCGACGCTCTTCCGTGCCTTGAGCGCGCACAGGCTCGCGCCGCTGCCGAGATGCGCAACGATGACGCGTCCTTCGGCAATCTCCGGCGCAACCTGCGGCAGCACCGACGCGATGTATTCGTAGGACAAGCCGTGAAAGCCGTAGCGCTGGACACCCCCTGCGCAGAGTTCGCGCGGCAGAGGCACGACTTCGGCGACCGCCGGCTGCCCGCGATGGAAGCTGGTGTCGAAGCAGGCCACCTGCGGCACATCGGGTAACAGCTTCGCGACCGCCTCGATGGCTCCGACGTTGTAGGGCTGATGCAGCGGTGCGAGCGGGATGAGATCGCGCAGATCTTTCAGGACCTGAGGGGTCACGCGTGTCGGTCCCGTGTACCGCGCGCCACCGTGCACGACGCGATGCCCGACGCCGACGACCGGCGATCCTCCGTAACGCGATCGCAGCCAGGCTGCGAGAAAATCCAGCGCCGCGCTCCCGTCGCGGACCGACGGCTCGAGTGCACGCTCGTCGAGCGACGCGCCATCCCCATCCTTCGCCGTGAATCGAGGGGATGTCCCGATACCGTCAATCTGACCGCGCGAGGCGAGCCGCCACGCACGCGTCTCCGGACTCCGGTAGACGCAGAACTTCAGGCTCGATGAGCCGGCATTGAGAACGAGGGCGTAGGCATCCATCTTGTTGACCATTCCGCACTCAGCCTGACAGCTGACAGCTGAAGATGATAGCCTGATAGCTGATAGCTGACAGCTTTCCTAAGCCACCTGCATCGACTTCCGGCGTGCGTGCGCGGAGAGCATGGCCACAGCGCAACTCGCGATCCGCGATCGCACGCTGTCGGCGCGGCTCGTCAGGATGATCGGCACACGGGCGCCGAGCACGATACCGGCGCTGTCGGCCTTGGCCAGAAACGTCAGCAGCTTGGCGAGAATGTTTCCCGCCTCCAGATCCGGCGCCAGAAGGATGTCGGGATCGCCGGCCACCTCCGAATGAATCTTCTTCGTCGCCGCGGCCTCCTTGCTGATCGCGTTGTCGAACGCCAATGGCCCGTCCAGCAGACCATCGGTAATCTGTCCACGGTCGGCCATCTTGCACAAGGCTGCGGCGTCGATCGTGGCAGTCATCTTCGAGTTGATCGTCTCGACCGCGGCGAGAATCGCAACCTTCGGCTTGCTGACGCCGAGTTGCACGGCGAGATCGATGGCGTTCTGACAGATATCGGCCTTGTCTTCCAGCGTCGGCGCGATGTTGATCGCGCCGTCCGTCACGATCAGCACCTTGTGATAGGTCGGCACGTCCATGATGAACACATGACTGAGCCGACGGCCCGTTCGAAGCCCGGTCTCGCGCGCGACGACCGCTCCGAGCAACTCGTCGGTGTGCAGGCTGCCCTTCATCAGGAGCTCGGCTTCGCCCTTTCGGACGAGCGCGACCGCGGCGGCCGCGGATCCGTGGCTGTGAGGCGCGTCGACGATGCGAGCGCGACCGAGATCGATCCCATTCTGTGAGGCAATTGCCTGGATCTTTGCGGACGGCCCCACCAGGATCGGCGTGATCAATCCATTGGCCGCGGCGTCGATCGCGCCGGCCAGCGCCGTCGCCTCGCACGGGTGCGCCACCGCGGTGACGACCGGCTCGAGACTTCGACACCGCACCAGAAGCTGCTCGTATTTGCCAGTGCCGGTTTCTCTGTTCATGGTGTGCTCGCTATGGCTGCCGGGACCCGTCGCCCACCGGATCCCGTTTCTCTCAAGAGAAGAGTCAAGACGATCGCCAGTCCGACGCCATACATGAGCGGCGTGAACGCGGTCTGGTAGTGTGCGAGCGTCATCGGCGCTGCTCCGCCGCTCACCGACATCAACAACCGGCTGAACACCGGGCCAAGCAGCGCGCTGAAGGTGAAGTTCAGAAAGTTCACGACGCCGGTGGCCGTCCCGCTCAGAGCCGGCGGGTTCGCTTCCTTGATGACGGTGTAGGGCAGCATCGCCGCGCCGGAGGCCACGCCGGCGACGAGACCGAGAACGTACGGAGGAAACACGTCCGCGGGACCGTAGAGGATCCACGCGAGACAGAGAAACAACACCGCGGCGCCGGCGACAATGACCGGCTTGCGCCGGCCGATGCGATCGGAAATCGCGCCGAGCAGCGGGCATCCGATAATCCACCCGAAAGGCACCGTGGCCGACCGCATGACGGCCTCGACGTACTCGAACCCCCGCGCCTCCTGCAGGTATCGAACGCCCCAGACCATGTCCAAGATCGTCGTCGGGATGAAGATCAGTCCGGCGATGACGCCGCAGAGAATCGACTGCGGGTTCCGAAACACCGTCCCGAAGCCGCTCATGGCGCCCGCGAACCAGTCCTCCTGCCGATTAACGGTCGCGGGTTTCGGAAGCAGGACGTAGAGCATCACGCTAATCGCAAGACCAGCGATGCCCATGCCTGTCCAGAACGTGCTCCAGGGGACACCCGCAGCGATCATCGGGCCCACCACGAACTGCCCGGCCGATCCACCGGCCATGCCGAACATCTGGGTCGCGCCGATCAGCGTCGCGGCACGTGATGCCGGAAAGTTGGTCATCGCGATATAGGCCGCGCCCACCAGCGCGAAGACACCGCCGGCTCCCTGGATGAAGCGGCCGGCGTTCGCGAGACCGGAATTGCCCGACGCGAACATCAGCGCGCCAAGGCCGACGGCGGCGGCGCCAATGGGAACCACGCGCCGCGGCCCGAGCCTGTCCATCGCGACACCGGCAACGAGGCTGAACGGCGAGTAGCCGTAGTAGAAGAGACCGGCCATCGACGCGACGCCGGCAGCTGTGAGGCCGAACGCCTCGGACAGCTGCGGCATCATCACCGCCGGCGCCGAGCGCAGCGTGTACTGATAGAAGTAGTACACCGCCGTCACCAGCCACGCGACAGTTGCGGTCCGGGTTGCCTTGTTCACGGCCGATCCCTGCGAACTCCGAAACGCCCTAACAGAGAGTCACGGACACAGAGAGCCGTCCGGGAGAGGAGAGGTATCCTGATTATCTGGCTCGGACTTCATACTGCCCCTAATCGACGCGCGCGTGGACATCGCCGCTGTCTCTGCTAGCGCAAGACCCGTTCCGATGGCTGCCGCGGGCGGAGATCGGGTGAAGCCACGTTGCTGGAAGGGTTTATGCGGTCTGACGGGGGCTCGCGGAACGACGCCGGTCTGTGACGCTCCGCCGGGCCGGAGTTTCCTCCCGAATATCGGAGCCTTCAGACGCCCTTATTCGAGGAATCGCACGCGCCCGGTCTCGAGCTCGTAGATCGCTCCAACCAGCTTGAAGATTCCTTCCTGCATCCGCGCTTTGATCTCGCGCGTCTCGCGCAGCTGGCGCATCGACCAGTGGACGTTGGCTTCAACGGCGGCTTTGATCAGGGCGTCTGGCGGCTGCGCGAGATCGAGGTCCTGCAGTCCCGGCTCGATGCTGCGCAGCAGCACCGCCGATCCGTTCGTGTTCCACTCCGCCATGCTGCCCCTCGGCGAGCGCCGCCTGCACGGCACCGCAGCCCTCGTGGCCGAGCACGACGAACAGCGGCGTGCGCAGATGCACGCCCGCGTATTGCAGCGTGCCCATGACTTCAGCCGAGATGACATTGCCGGCGACTCGAACGATGAAGAGCTCACCGAAGCCTGCGTCGAACACGAGCTCGGGCGGCACGCGCGAATCGCTGCAGCCGAGAATCGTCGCGTAGGGGTGCTGACCCTTCGCCAGCTCCGCGAGAATCTCTTTCTGCACGGTGGGAAAGCGTGCTTCGCCGCGCACGAAGCGCTCGTTTCCCTCCATGAGCCGTGCGAGCGCTTCGTCCGCTGAGAAGCGGTGCGGGATGCGGGAGATGTCAGTCATCACGCCTTGGCTCTCTTCGAGCACCGGGCATGCCAGCAGGACTGTTAAGGGGCAGCAAAGCTAACTGATGCCGCCGCCGTGAGATCCGAGACGAGCAGGCGCGTGCCACCGAGATTGGCTCCCGTAATGCCGGAGATCCTCCGGAATAGCGTGCGAGGGTACGGGCCATGACCTCGCTCGCGATCTGGCGGGAGTCGTTGACCTACAACAGTTTGCCTGCCCGGTCGGGAACCAAAGGTTAAGCGGCACTAGCCGTGCTGGACGGGATCCCCATGGCGTCAAGACCGAACTCGGACACCCGACTGCCGCGCGCGCGAACCCACTTCAATGGCTGGCGCGCTGGAGCTTTATTGGTCACCGCGATCGTGCTCGCATCGGCGGGCGCGGATCCGCGCGCCCAACAGAGTGCTTCAACAGCGCCGGTGCCCGGCGAGTTCAACGATTCCCATTTTCACCTCACGAACTACATCCAGCAGGGGATCGATGCCCGTCAGTTCCTGAAGATCATGGGCACCCGCGTCGCACGTTCGACGCTCTTTGGTATCCCGCTGCAGCAGCAGTGGTCGTACGCAAACTCCGGCGACTTCGCGCCGACCTACTACCTCCACACCGACGCGCCGCTCTACTACTACTCGTTCACCGACGCGTACATCGCCAGCGTCTATCGCACGCTGACCAAGGAGGAGCAAGCGCGGTTCGATCCGATGATCACCGGGTTCAATCCGGCTGACATGTACGGCGTTGATCACATCAAACGGGTGCTGAAGATCTTCCCCGGCGTCTTCTCGGGCATCGGGGAATTCAGTATTCACAAGGAATTCGTCTCCTCGAAGATCTCCGGAGAGACCGCGAGCCTGACCAACCCGGCGCTCGATCGCATTCTCGATTTTGCCGGGGAGGCCGGCCTCGTCGTGATCCTTCACAACGACATCGACATGCCGTTCGCCAAGCAGAACACCGAGCCGGCATACCTGACTCAGATGAAGGCGCTTCTCAAGCGGCATTCGAACGCGTCGATCATCTGGGCCCACGTTGGCCTCGGCCGCATCGTCCACCCGGTTCAGGTCTCGGCGGAGGCTGCCGAACGCAATCCCACACAAGTCGAGATCGTCGAGGGGATGCTGACCGATCCAGGACTCAGTCATGTGAACTTCGACATCTCCTGGGACGAAGTCGCCAAGTACGCCGTGGCATCGCCCGAGTCGATCAACCGCGTCGCGGCGATGTTGAACAAGTATCCCGATCGATTCCTGTTCGGCACCGACACCGTGGCACCTGCCGGCCCGGAACCGTACTTCGCGGTATTCGACATGTGGGCGCCGGTGTGGCGCCTGCTGACGCCTGACGCGAGCCTGAAGGTGCGCAAAGGGAACTACGAACGGATCTTCGACGAAGGACGCAGGCGAGTACACGCATGGGAAAAGGCCAACGTGCAGTGATGCACCCGATCAAAGAAGGAGTAATGCAAATGCGACGAACTCAGACGAACCGGCGGACCGGTTTTGTCTGGCTCTTGGCAACGACCCTGGTGTTCTTCGGGGTCTCGCAGACCCAGGCTCAGGACAGCGCCGACGGAAAGGGCGACCCGCAGGTGACGACGACGACGACACTGCAAGCGACCCCGGCGAAGCCGACGTTTGAGATCTACGGCTTCGCGATGCTGGACATCGGCCAGAACTTCAAACAGATCCACCCGGACTGGTTCGACACGCTGCGTCTGACCAGGCTGCCGTCGGTGAAGGATGAGTTCGGCCACGACAACAGCACCTTCGCGGGCGTGCGGCAAAGCCGGCTCGGCGTCCGCTCATCGACACCGACCGACCTGGGCGATCTGAAGACGATCTTCGAGTTCGAGCTATTCGGCACGGGCGTGGACGCCGGCCAGACCACCTTCCGCCTCCGTCACGCGTGGGGCGAGTTGGGCGCCTTCGGTGCGGGCCAATACTGGAGTCCGTTCACTGACCCGGACGCGTTTCCGAACTCGCTCGAGTATTGGGGTCCGACGGGCCTCGCGTGGTACCGGAATGTCCAGGTACGGTGGACGCCGGTGAGCAACGACCACAATTCGTTCATGGTCGCACTCGAGCGGCCAGGCGCGAGCGGCGACTCTGGTGTTTACGCAGACCGCATCGAGCTTCAGAACATCAAACCGCGCTTCCCCGCACCTGATGTCTCGGCGGCGTACAAGGCCACGCAGAAATGGGGCTATGTGCGACTCGCCGGTCAACTGCGGGAAATCAAATGGGACGACGTGCTTGACGATCAATTCGACTTGTCGGGCAGCGCCACTGGTTGGGGCCTCAACGCGTCGTCCAACCTCAATGCCAGCAAGAACGATGTCCTTCGGCTCGCATTGGTCATCGGCGAAGGCATCGAGAACGCGATGAACGACTCGCCCGTCGATATCGGGATCCAGAACAACCTCAGTAACCCGGTGACTCCCGTCGTCGGCAAACCGTTGCCGATTGTCGCCTTCTCTGTGTTCCTCGATCACAAGTGGAACGACAAGTGCAGCAGCGCGGTCGGGTATTCGCGTCAGGATATCGACAACACCGATGCGCAGGCGCCCTCCGCCTTCAAGACTGGCGACTATGCACTGGGCAACATCCTCTATTCACCGGTACCGAACGTCATGTTCGGCGGCGAGTTTCAGTGGGGACGCCGCGAGAACTTCTCCGACGGGTTCCATAGCGACGGGGTGAAGTTGCAGTTCTCGTTCAAGTACAACTTCTCGTACAAACTCGGAGGCTAGAACATGAGTCGATTCAAACGATACTCACCCGTCGCCGCGTCGCTCGTGGCCGCGATTTCGCTGGCGATCGCGATACCAGCGTTGCATGCACAGGCGGTTTCACCGCAGCAGGCGGTCGATGCTGCGTTTGCCAAGTACAAGGGACTCACGGAAGGCAAGAACGCCGACTACATCCCGGCGCTCGCGAAGGTCGATCCCAACCTGTTCGGCATCGCGCTGGTCACGACGGACGGCAAGGTCTACAGCGCGGGCGATCTGAAGACCGAGGTCTCGATCCAGTCGATCTCCAAGGTCTTCACGATGGCGCAGGTCATTCAGGAACAGGGACTCGACGCGATCGAGAAGCGGATCGGTGTGGATGCCACGGGCGCGCGATTCAACTCGATCATCGCCGTGGAGGCCGTCAAGACTGTCGCCGGGGCGGGTGCGCCCGAGATGAATCCCCTGGTCAACCCCGGAGCGATCTCCGCGACCAGCATGGTCTCAGGCTCGACGTCTGACGCCGTCTGGCAGAAGATCATCGGCTTCCACAATGACTCGGCCGGACGTCAGCTGACCGTCCTGCAGGATGTCTACAAGTCCGAATCCGACACAAATCAACGCAACCAGGCCATCGGCGCGCTGATGCTGGCCTATGGCTACATCAAGAGCAACTGGCAGCAGGCGGTCGACCTCTACACGCGCCAGTGCTCCATCGGCGTGAATGCGAAGGATCTGGCAACGATGGCGGCGACACTGGCAGCGGGCGGGAAGAATCCAGTCACCGGCAAACAGGTGCTCGACGCCGACAAGGTTCCTGGCGTACTCGCAGTGATGGCAACGGCCGGGCTCTACGATGATTCCGGTAAGTGGCTCTATCACACCGGTCTTCCCGCGAAGAGCGGCGTGGGCGGCGGCATCATCGCAGTATCTCCGGGCAAGTTCGGCATCGCGGTCATCTCTCCTCCGCTCGACGATGCCGGGAACAGTATTCGGGCACAGCGCGCGATCGCGGACATCTCGAATGCCCTGGGCGGCAATCCGCTCGCGCCGAAGAAGGCCGGCAACTAAATCCCGCGACCAGACGGTCACGTCGTCACCATGGGCGGACTCGCGATCGCGCGAGCCCGCCCACCTTGTGGGTCGACGCTGATGTCATACTTCGCGCGATGCATCGACACGTAGGATGGCTTGCGCGAGTATCGGGCGCGGTGGCGCTCGCGCTCGCGCTCGGCTCCACCGCCAGCGGCCAGGGGCGCACCGACGTGGTCACCCTCGCCAACGGCGATCACATCACCGGCGAGATCGTCGGGCTCCAGCGCGGACAGCTCGAGTTCAAGACCGACGATGCCGGAACGCTGTACCTGGAATGGGACAAGCTCGCGAGGCTCGTGGCGAACCGGTTCGTCGAAGTGATCACGAGAGATGGCCGGCGCTTCCTCGGCAGTCTAGGCAAATCCGCCGATCGATCGATCAGTGTCGTGGGACCTGAGGGAGCCGAAACGCTTTCGATGTCGGAGGTCACCGAGATCACCCCAATCGGGCGTAACTTCTGGAAGAAGCTGGATGGGTCCATCGACGCGGGCTACAACTACACGCATTCGAGCGGTATCGCGCAGTTCAATCTGAACTCGGACACGGTGTTTCGGAAGCCCGCTTCTCAGATCCGGTTGACCGCGTCGACCACGGTGACCCAACAGGAGGGCGACTCAGGGCGCGACGATCGGGGAACCCTGGAAGCGTCGTATCTGCGGTACCCATGGCAGCACTGGTTCTTCACGGCGGCCGGCCGGTTTGAAACCAACGAGAGTCTCGGCCTCGTTCTCCGTTCGCAGATTGCCGGCGCGGTTGGCCCTCGGCTGATCAACGGCAACCGGGCACAGCTGGCGGTCGGCGCCGGACTCGGCTTCAACGAAGAGCAGGGCGTCGATGTAGAGGCGACCCAGAACCTCGAAGGACTCCTGATCTTCCGGACGTCGTATTACACCTACGATCGGCCGAAGACGAACCTCGACGTCAGCATCCAGTACTATCCCGAGTCTGAGCGACACCGGCCGGCAACGGCTCCAGGCAGACCTCAGCGTCAAGCGTGAGCTCTGGAAGGACTTCTTCGCCTCGTTCAATCTCTACAACACGTTCGATAGCCGCCCGCCGAATCCTTCTGCCGATCAGAACGACATCGGGTTCGTCTTCTCCCTCGGCTGGTCCTACTGATCACGTGCGGACGCCTTTTCGACGGCGCCCCGGCGAGCTACGAACTTCTCTTCCACCGGCCGACAGAGAGCGGCTGCCCGGCATCGTCCTGCGTCGTGAGGATCAGCGTGTCCCCCTCAACGACCCAATGGCGCGGGCGATCCATCCCGAGGGGACCACGGATGAGAGGAGCCTGCCCCTTCACGACGTAAGTCAACGTCCGGTTCTGCATGTCGATTGCGGTACGACCGTCAGTGGAGATCATGCCGTCCCTGATGTCGATGCCCGAGGCGCGCAGCACGTCAGCCGAGGCTTCGTCGGCACGGATATCCATCTTGAGGTTGCCCATGTTGTCGTAGACAAGCGTGCCGCTTCCCTTCAGGACTATGGGCGCCTTTCCAGGGGGCCGCACCTCGAACGACTCGAGCACCCAGCGGCCCTCGAGGAAGTTGCGCGCGGCGGTCAAGGTCTCCGGTCCCGTCGAGACGGTTCCTCCCTTGACCGGTCTCTGCCGCGGAGCGCCGGCACAGGCCAGGGCACCAGCCAGGAATCCCGCTATCAGTACGTAGGAGCACACGTGTTGCGTTTTCATAAGTAACGTCCACTCTGTTGATGTCGTCGGCCCCGCCGGGGATCTCCGCATCGAGCTACATGACTTGTATCACCGATCGTGTCGCCTGTTGGATCACGCCTTCCAAGCCTGGCGCCGTCACCGGAGCCTGACGACCCGGCCAATGCCGATAAAAAAACGGAATCCGCCGTCGAACCCGATGCTCGTTCCCGCTACGGCAGGTCCGATGAGGGTATCCATCACGAGCCCGACGGCGATCTGCGAATTGATGTCGGCGTTTTCGTGCGTGTTGAACGCCGATCCGTTTTGCAGCCAGGCTCCCGCGAACACCGGGCCGCCAATGAAATCCGGCAGCCGGGCTATCCGTCTCGCGGCCCCGAGCGTGAGGACCGCGTAGTGATCGCCTCGCCGCTCGCCAATGCGGAACGCATCGAGGCGAAAAGGATATCCGAGTTGAAACTGCGAGATTGGATGGCCGTCGAATGAGGTGCCGCCACTCGCCATGGCGAAGACCCGGTTGCTGCGCCGCAGCGACCAGAACCTGGAGATGCCTCCCTCCAACTGCGTGACGTTGTCGTTGGTTCTCTCGACACCAGGCACGACCGGCGACCGCACATAATGCGTGAGTCCGACGAGCGCCTGTGTCCCACGCGACGGGACAACCGGAGTGTCCTGGCCGTCGTGAATGAAGCGGATCCGAAACTCGTCGTCCGCGCCACTGGCTTCTGGCAGCCCCGGATCGCCGGCCCGAACGGTTGCGTCCACGTGACCGAACAGCAGGCCTCCGGACACTTCGCTCTCCCTCGACAGGACGACGCCGACGTCGCCACCCACGTATTGCCGATCGATGTTGTACTGGGCGACGATCTGGTCGTCGTCGATGAAGTCGAGGGTGTTGAACACGGCTGCAGCATAGGGCCGGACGAACAGCCGGGTGCCGAAGATCGGCCGGTGCAGCGAGAACCCAACGGACGGATCCGACCCGATGGTGCCATCAAGCCGCAGCTCCGAACCAGATCCGACGACGTCGAACGCGAGATAGCGTGCCGCCATCTGCACTCGGAAATCGCTCGATGTTCGATTCTCGAGGTTGAACCCGAGCATCATAAACGGCGGCGCGTACGCTTTTTCGCTCGCGTGTATCAGCAGGCCCTCCTTTCCACGGGGGCCCATCAGCTCCCAGACGACTGTCTGGTATCGATCGAGACCAGAGAGCGCAGACAGATCTTTCTCCACGTTCGGGAGATTGAGCGGATGATCCACATGAGGGGCAAGCAGGCGGCGCACGATGGCGGCGTCCGACGGCGCGATGCCGGCTGTCGCGAGATACGACGGGACCGGGAGCGGGCGTCGCCGCCGCTGCTCGCGCGCCTTGATCCAGACCTGCCACTCCGCATCGTCGAGCGCATGCGGCAGCAGCTCGGCGCGCATCCTCTCCGCCGCTTCGTATCCCCGCTGTATGAGGGCCGGCGCGCGCCGCCAGTCGAGCGACCCGAACCCCTCGACATCGACACTGATCCTCAGATCCGCCGACGCGAGCGCGCGTCTGGTGTTGGCCCGCATCATCGAATCGACGGTCTGACCCATCAACGCAAACATCGAGTAGTTGATTTTTTCCTCCGGCGCATTTCCAACATCGACCGCGACCACAAACGGCGCGCCCATTTCGCGGACGACGTCGGCCGGAATGTTGTCGAGCGCTCCGCCATCCACGAGCACGCGTTCGCCGATCTCGACCGGTGGAAAAATCCCGGGAAGCGACATCGTGGCCCGCATCGCGTGCGCCAGCGAACCGCGGTCGATGACGACACGTTCCGCCGTTTTGATATCGACGGCAACGGTGCGGAACGGCGTCGGAAGCGCGTCGAAAGTATCGAGATCGTAGTAGGCGCCGGCGATCCGGGCTAGCAGCAGATCCACCTGTTGCCCGTTGTTGAGCGAAGTCGGGGGAACGAGACCGCGCTTGAGGCCGAACTCGAGCCGCGCGGGAAAATCCCGGGCGTCCTCCTTGCGGCGCACGTTCTTGAACGGGAACGAACTGCTGCCGAACATCTCGTCCCAGTCGATGCTCTCGATCAACGCCTTCAGCTCGTCGGCCGACATTCCGGAGGCGAAGGCCCCGCCGATCAGGCCGCCCATGCTGGTGCCGGCAGCGACATCGATCGGGATGTGGTGCTCCTCGAACCATCGGATGACCCCGACGTGCGCGATGCCTCGTGCGCTGCCGCCGCCAAACGCAATGCCGACGCGAGGCTGGGGCGGCTGCGCGGACGCGACCGACGAGGCCAGGCTCGCCAACAGCCACACCGCGAACACCAGGACGACGGTCTTTGCGCGTCTCATAGCGCGATGTTCACGTCAGGGGCGTGATCCGGCAGCCGGAATGAAATACAGGCGCCCCGTCCCGGCTGGCTATCGATCCAGAACTTCCCCCCCATGCGGTCCACGAAGTCTTTGCAGATCCGGAGGCCGAATCCGGTCGGCTCCTGCACGTCGTCCGCGCCGCCGATGGTAGCGGCGCGCTGGAGGAACCTGGCCTGCTCGAACTCGCTGATACCGGCGCCGTGGTCGCACACGCTGCACACGATGCCGTCGGGATCGGCCATGACCTGCACCTCGATCTCACCGCCGACCTTGGAGTACCTTGACCGCATTGGATAGGAGGTTGTCAGCGACGACTGCGACGGCCACGCGATCCCCCCACGCGGGCGGCACGTCTCCGACCGCACCACAGGTAATGTGCAGCTGCTTACTCTCAGCCATCCGACGGTAGTAGTCGCACGCGCGCTCCATCAACACCGGCACGTTGACGTGGTCGGGTTTCAGCGGGAATTGAGCGGGCGACGACGCGCGGAGAAGCCGTCCGAGCGTGTGGTCCATCAGCGCCGCGGTATGGCGGAGCCCCTGCAGCCAGATGCCGACGTCCTGATTGGGATGGTCGCGCAGTGCGTGTGTCAGCAGGCTCAGCGTCGCGTCCGTGATCGTCAGGTAGTTGTTCAACGCGTGCGCGACGAAGCCGAGGGTGGACGCGTCGAACGCGGGAAGCCTATCGAGCTCGAAAAGCGCCCGGTCGAGATCCGCTTTGGCGTTCTCGATCGCCCGAGCCACTTGTGCGAGCGATTCTGTGGTCGTCGTCATATGCATCTCCGCGCGACATATTGAACGAGACAGGGGCGTGCGAGGTGGACCAGCAAGAAGACGGCCGTTCGCCGGCGCCCTCCCCGACCCACGGGATTCGCGCCGTTTCCCAGCCTGCCCTGTGCCGCCCTCACAAAATACCGTGTGCGGTCACGGCTTGCCGCCAGCGGTTGGTCACCAATCCGGGAGGATGGCTGCGCGTGGCAGGCGCCACCACCAGAAGTCCCAAGAAAGTGCGCGAACGGCGTGCCCGTCCCGGGGCACGACGCGGGTCGCTTCGCCGCCGCGTCCGGCACGCGGGGTGCTTCTGCCGGACCGGGGATTCGCCCCACCAAGGAGTCGTGTATGCCGTCCGTTGTGTGGTCCTCAACCGCTGCCCTCATCGCGGCGTTCAGCCTGGTCGCCGCAGACATCAAGTTCATCTCGACCTGGAAATCCATGGACGCGGGCGCCACGACCTTTGCCGGAAAGAAGGTGGCCGCGCTCGTCATCACCGAAGACGATTCGCTTCGCGTTTCGGGTGAAGAATCGCTCGTCAGGGAGCTGTCGGCGAGGGGGATGAACGCGATCGCGACCTACCGCATCGTCCCCAAACCCGAGCTCACCCAGGCCGACAAAGCCCGGGGCTGGTACGAGCGGTCCGGCGTGGAAGGGGTCGTTGCCGTACGGCCAATCAGCAAGGACAAGGTTCGCACCTACACACCAGCCACGTGGACCAGCTCCTATTACAGCTCTTTCTGGAACTACTACAGCTACGGCTGGGGCGCCTACTACAGCCCCGGCACCGATCGCGTTGATACGGTCGTCGTTGTCGAGACGCTCGTGTTCAACGTCACGTCCAATGCCCTGGTATGGGCCTCAGTCACTGAAACATCGAATCCGAAGGAACTGCAATCGTTTGTTGCCGACCTCGCCAAGGCGACGACCAAGGAAATGCAGAAACAGGGACTGGCGAAGGCTCAAAAGCGCTAGCCCAGGCCAGACTTCTCGACCCGGGACGTCCGTGGGGCGCCCTCCGATGGCGGTGCCGCCGGCGCCGAGTACCACCGGCTTGGTGGAACCGTCTTCGCACCCTGGGGATCCGACTCGTAGTGCGGCGACATGATCTGCACGCCGGTACTCGTTGAAAGCATCCTGAATATTGGCGTGAAGCGTGGCGAGTGTCCGCACACGTTTGTCTTGATCCTCGAGAGCGACGAGCAGCGTGTACTTCACGTAAAAGTCCTCGAGCGCGGTCTGCAGCACAACCGGCTTCGGCTCCTGCCTGAGTCCCGGTGTGCGCTCGGCCGCCATCAGCAGGAGCGCGTGAACCTGCCGCCACGGCGCGTCGTAGCCAATTGTGATCGACGTCGGCACGAGCACGCCCAGGGACTTCGCGTTTCGTGAGTAGTTGGTAGTGGTCTGCGACACGACCACGACATTCGGAATAGTCACGTCTTCGTTTCGAGCCGTGCGGACCTTCGTGGACAGCGCACCGAGGTGCGTGACGGTGCCTTCCACATCGCCGATCTTCACGAAGTCGCCGCTCCGAACCGCGCGGGAGTAGGTGACCATGAACCCGCTCATGATCTGGTTCATGACCCCCGTCGACCCAAGCGACACGATGATCCCGATGAAGACGCTGGCACCCTTGAATACCTCGGACTGGCTGCCGGGCAGGAACGGATACGACACGATGAGCGCAAACAGCCAGAGCAGAGCCGTCACGATCCGTCGCGTGGGTGCCGCCGTTTCGGGATAGATCCACGGAAGGGTGACGCGCTCCTGCGCAACCGCGTCGAACGCGACGCCCGCCAATCGAACGAGAAATCGCGTGACCACGACGATGACCAGCACCTTCGCCAGGTTCGGCAGCTGGTCGACAACCGCCTGGCCCGCGGAAATCGTGACCGACTGCAATCCGGTCCTGAGCGATTCACCGAGCGGCCGGGTATATGGCAGGTGCCTGAGCACGAATATCAGCCATTGGTACGTCACCAACAGGCCCACCAACATCAACAGCGACGTCAGTGCACGCTGCACGTAGGCCGGCGCGTGCGCGACGGTCACGATGATTTCGCCTCCGGGGAGCCGCCGCAACTGCTTCTCCGCCGCGACCGTCACCCGTGTCGATGCTCGCCGATGCACCCGGATCAGCCCCCAGATCACCAAGACGTACACGACCGTTGCGGCCAATGCGAGCAGGCCGGCCTTCAGCAGCGCGCTGGGGTTGTGCAGTTCAACGGACTCGTCGACCGCGACCTGCAGTCTGGTCGCGGCCTCCGCGGCCTTTGTGTCGAGCCGCTCGCCAGCCAGAAGATCCACGTCCGCGGAAAAGACCACGAGCACCGGATGTCCGCCGACGCGCAGGAGCACGGCGTCGTCGTACGGATGTGTGGTCACACGGCCCGCGGGCGGAGTGGTGACGAGGCCATCCAGGAGATGGACGACACCTCCGACCCGCGCGCTGGGCGACCGAGAGAGGACAGTCGCCCGCAGGGTGACGATGGGGCGGTTCGCGTACTCGAGCGTGGCGGGCTGCTCGGCGACCTGGGCGGTCTTGACCGCCGTGGCAACCGCAGCGGCGATCTCATCCGGTGGCACGGCAGCCGACGGCTGGGTGGCCGGTGTCTGCGCATCAGCCAACGCCGGCAGGAGAGCTCCCGTCAGGACCGCGACAACGATGAGACGTGCACGGCCCATGCGCATGCTGCTACTTCCCCGGTTTGACAGGGTATTTCTCGAACATCTTCCGCGCCGCTTCATTGATCCGTTCGATCCGCTTCTCCAACGAGTGTTCCTGCGCAATTCGCGTGACGACCGTGCCGCGCCAGACAGCCTTGTTCGCGGCGCGATCGACGATGTCGACGAGCACGGTGCCCTTCTCGTACACCGTCACCGACGTCGTGGGCGCGAGCCCGATGGGGATCGGCGAGGCCCAGCCGGAGATGTAGCCGTAGTACTCGCCGAGGTACGTCTGATTGAACCCGACACTGAGCGCCGCGAAGTACGCCACGTGGGCGTCCGCGGTATCGAATGGAGCCTTCGTCATCCCGCGAGCCGCCAGCTCGCGATCGACAGCGGCAACGAGATGTGGTGCGAGCGCCTCCTCCGACAGCGTCGGATTCGTTATGGCGTCGGGAGCGGTGTTCTTGACCATAGGAACGGGGGCAGCCACGCGTAGGTCTTGATCGCCTTGAAGTCGACCTTCTCGGCCTGATTGGTCTTGATCTCGAGTTTCTGCGCGCTGGAAATGCCGACGAACCCCACGATCGCGAGGAGGACGGACAGCACGAACGTTCGATTCAGACGGATCATCAGACTGACTCCTGCGCGCTATTTCTCAATCTTGACCTCGTTGAGCCGGACCGGCTCCGACGAGTAGTTCTCGAGTACGATCTGCTTCTTCTTCTTGTCGTAATCGATCTTGGTGGCCACAGCCATTTTTCCAACACCCTTGCCGTCCTTGCCGAGGCGGATCTCGATCAGGCTGAACGGATAATCGATCGTCCGGGGTTGTTCACGCGCTTCCCACATTCCAATGTAGCGATCGGTCGCGATCCCGAGCCGGTATCCTCCGTCGTCGCCCGGCGTCACGAACGCGTAGTGCAGGACCCAGCCGAGCCGCGCGTTGTGCGGATCCGGCCCCACCCATCCCGGAATGCTGATTTTCCCGTGATCCGGCATCTTCTGCAGTGCGCGCAGCAGCTTGTCCTGTCCCTGCTCGATGGCGATGTTGATGAGATTCTCGCGCTCTTGCGCGGTCGACCACCGTGTGATTCGGATGTCCATCACGGCTGTCGTACCCGGAGCCGTGGTGCTCATGTTGACCGCGAAAGCCGACATTCGCAGCGGAAGCAGCAGCGTGCCGGGGTCGACTTGCGGCGACGCGGTCATCACGCCGGACAGAACGACCGTCAACGCCACTGTTGTTGTTGCGGAGATCATCAAGATCTTCATGCGCTCCTCACTTCGTTGAGAGGGCATCCGCTCGAAACCAACCGGTCACCCGCCAGGGCGGCGCCAGATCGCTCAGAACCCCTGCCGGGGGGCGACCTCGGCAGCGTGGAGTGGTCTCGAGATGCCCAGCTTTTTCATCCGGAATCTGAGCGTATTCGGATGGAGGTTCAGGTGGTCCGCCGCATTGCCCTTCCCGCTGATTCGCCAACCACACCGGCGCAGGACATCCTCGATGTGTCTGCGGACGACGGTGTCGAGGCTGTCGGCGTGACCTCGGCTGGACGCGCGCGTCACCGGTCCAAAGCTGTTGTCGAGGACGAGTGTATCCCCCGTCGACCGGATCATGGCACGCTCGATGATATTCTCGAGCTCGCGCACGTTCCCCGGCCAGGCGTAGGACTGCAGCGTATCCATGACCGACTGAGGGACGCGCTTGATCTGACGGTGGAGGGCCCGCTGTCTCCTGTGGATGAAGAACCACACGAGGCGGGGGATGTCCTCGGGACGCTCTCTCAAGGCCGGAAGGCTGATTGGATACACGCTGAGACGGTAGTAGAGGTCGGCACGGAACTGGCCAGCCTCGGTCGCGGCCGAAAGGCTGCGATGCGTCGCTGCGATGACGCGCACGTCCACCTTCCTGATGTGCGAGGATCCAACGCGCTCGAACTCGCCTTCCTGGAGCACCCTGAGCAGCTTCGCCTGCAGCTCCGGCGGCAGATCGCCAATCTCATCGAGGAAGAGCGTCCCCTTGTCGGCGAGCTCGAATCGCCCCTGCCGCATGGTGACGGCGCCGGTGAACGCACCGCGCTCGTGTCCGAACAGCTCGCTTTCGATCAGCGTCGGCGGGAGCGCGGCGCAATTGACCCGAACGAGCGTACGTTGGCGGCGCGGGCTGCGGTCGTGCACCGCTCGGGCGAACAGCTCCTTACCCGTTCCGGTTTCGCCGAGCAGTAGTACGGTGGCATCTGTGCTCGCGACTTCGCGGACCCGCTCGAGGGCCTCCCGCAGCACCGGGCTGTCGCCGATGATCTCGTTGAAGCCGTGGAGCGTCTGGATTTCCTCGCGCAAATACACCGCTTCCGATTTCAGCTGCGTCGAGAGCCGCGTCAGTTCCGCCTCGCGCAGCCGGAGTGCACGCGCCTGTCGTCGGCGATGCACGGCGTACATGAAGATCTCGGCAATCAGCTGAAGCCTGCCGGTGATCTGCTCGTCCCATACGCTCGCGCTCCGCGCGCTGGCCACGATCAACGCGCACACGCGTTGGCCCGCGACGCGAACCGGCACACCAATCGCCGACCGGATCGGCTCCAGCTGGTCGACCCCGGCATCAACCCCATCCGACGCGAGGTCGTCGGGAATTCGCAACAGCTGCACATGATCGCCATGCAGCAGACGGCCAATCCGCAGCGGGAGCGATCCATCGTCGGTCTGGCCGTTCGAGAAGGTTCCGCTACGGCTCCACGAGCTGACGATCTCGAACAACCCGTCATCGTCGCCGAGCTCGAGGAGCGTGCCCTGCTCGCCGTCCACCGCTTCGACGATGAGGCGCAGCATCCGTTCGAGCGCGGCGTCGAGATCGTCTGGACCGAACGCCAGGAGTGTTGTCGAGATCTGCCCCGCCAGGGCCTCGAGCCTCACGAGGATCTGCTGCTCCGTGGGCGCAGTCGCGTTGGTCATCAACACCGTCAACGCCTCCTGCCGCCACCGCCGCCCGCACGCGAGCCACCGCCGCCGCCGCCGCGATAACTGCCTGTCCCCTTCGTTCCACTGCCGCTGCGATAATTGTTGTAGTCGCTGCTCCGCTGCGTGCCCTCTTTACGCGCCGCAGAATCGCGGTTCAACTGATCCGTGGTGCTGCGATCGACCGTGCTTCTGTCAGTCGTACTGGGTTGCGCGCGCTCCGTGGAACTGGGCGTGGGCCGACCCTCGGGTTGCCTGTCCGTGTTCGACCAGCCGCCGTTGTCGTACTTCTGCCACGTTCCCCCGTCGTTCCGATACACGTTCCCATCCTTGCCCGCGTAGACGTTGCCTTCGTTGCCGACCGCTACGCGGCCACCACCCGCACCTTGACGGGACACAGCGCCCCCTTCGTCGGTCCGAACCGTTCGCGTGGTCGTACCCGTCTGCTTGTTGGTGTAGCGATTGGTCTTCGCCCAATCGTCGCCACGTTGCACGGACGTGGAGCCCCAGCTGCCGTAAACGTTGGAGCCCTGACGGGTCGCCGCGTAGGTGCCGGTGCGCGGGTTATACGCCTGCGCAACGCCACGCGCGCCGTACGGCCCGTACGCCGCCGCGCCGCGCGCATACGTTCCCGTGCGCGGGTTGTAGCGAGCGCCTACCCCGGCGCCGCCGTACGGCCCATACACACGTGCGCTACGGCCATACGCTCCGGTCCAGGGGTTGTAAAAGGCTGAGTATCCGTAGGTTGGGAAGTGCGGATAGTAGTAGGGATAGAAACCACCATATCCAACGTAGGGGGGATAGTACCAACCGGAACCCCAGACCGTGCAGCCCCACGCGATCATCATCCCCGTATATCCCGCGGCCGCTGCGAACACCACCCAGTCGTCGTTGTCGTTGTCTTCTTCGATCGTCACGTACGTGACGTGGTACGCCGGTGAGCTGACGGGGATTTCATAGATCTGCTGCGGCACCGAGCTGGCCACTTCCCAGGGTCCCGTGGCGGTCTTCCCGACGAACCAGACGCCCTGGTAACACATGTAATAGAGATCGCCGACCTTGAACACATCCTTGTCTGTGTTCACGGCGCGCTGCACAGTCGTCTTCTCGATCGGCGTGAATTGCGGATCGCCCTGGAACGCGACCTCGGGCGCCTTCAGTTCCTTCTTGTTCACGCGAGCGGTCTGTGGGATTTGCGCCAGCAGGACTGCTTCGGCCGCCCTGTCTGTACCAGGAACGGATGCCAGGACGCGCGAGCGCTCGTGCTCGAGCGGGATCTTCTTGAAGTCATCCGGAAGCGAAGTCGTGGCAAACGTCCAGGGGCCGGTCAATTCCGGAGCGGAGAACCACCGGCCGGCCACGAGATAGTAGAACAGGCCGACCTTGCCCATCCGAAACAAGTCGCTTTCCGTGTTGCTCACCCACAGCAACGCAGTACCCGGAACCGGCACATATTTCGACTCGCCGGTGGTCAGAATGAGCTCGGCCGGCTGGAAGCTCACGAACACGCGAGGCATCGCGGATGCGCTGATCGATTTGCCGGGCAGGTTCGCCCTCACGTCCTTCCAGTTCTCCTCGGCGGGAAGCTTCGCGAAGCTGTCGGGCAGCTTGCCCGCCGCCATCCAGGGTCCCTTGACGTCGCTCGCCTTGAGCCAGGAGACGTCATTGCGAAGATAGTAGGTCGAGGTCGGGCCGTGCTGAAACAGATCCCAATTGGTGTTCACGGCGAACTTCAGGTCGTTGTCCTTGATCGGGCTCCAGATTGGTTCGCCATCGAGATTCATGATGACCGCTGGCGTCTTGCTGAAGAAGATCGTCGGCGGATCGGCCTTCACTCCCTCCTTGTTCTTGGGCATGATCTGGCTCTTGTCGATGTTGGCCAGCACGCGGTCCAGGGCGATGACACGGTCGTCGTCGGGCATCGTCTTGTCGATCGCTGCGGTAATCTCGCGCACCTGATCTTTCGAGAGCGTCGGGAAACTGGCTTCCGCGATTTTCAGGTTTTGAAGTTTGACGAGGCGATCGGGAACGGACACGGCGGTGTCCGCCTCGAGCTTGATCGTGCCAAGCGCCGGCTTGTCCGCACCGGGGGTTCTTTGAGACACGGCGCTGAACGCCACCATGTGCTTCTGCGATTCCCAGCTGGAGACCTGCGGCTGATAGACGAGAAGAGTGCCACCGCTTGGCACATCGTAGACGCGCGGCCACCCACCGTCGACCGGCGTAGTCGTTCCTGCGGCAGGCGTAGCGGCAGGCTTCGAGGCTGCCGGGGCCGTCTTTGCGGGAGTCTGCGTTGACGATGCCGGCGGCTTGGTGGTCGTCTGGCTCTGCATCGCCCCCGCGACCATCGTCGCCGCGAGCGGCTGCAGAATGAGGCTGGCCGCGGCCGCGATCGCAGGTCCGAGGCGCGCCCGATGCTTGTCGTTCATGGTTCCTGATCCTCTCCTCGCTCGTATGGTGTGGGTCACGCCATCAGCCAGGCCCTGGCCTGAGCGAGCGACGCTTCCGGAAAAAACTCCACAGGCGCTCTCCGCAGGTCCGCCCCTGCGAACATCAACGTCTCGAGTCGCCAGCGTTCATCTCCGACAATCGCGATGCGATCGATGGAGCTGCCGTATTTCACATAGAAAGCCATGTCCCGCCAGTCGTCGCGGGGATCCCAGCCTTCGAAGCCATCCAGCACGAACAACAGCCGGACGGTCCCGACGCGGCCCATCTCGCTGACCAGAGTCTGTTGGCAGCGTTCCAGTTCGTCCTTCCGCAACAGACCGCGCATGTCCAGCCGGTAGACGTTGCCCTGGTCGTGCTGCACGGACATCGACATGGATGATTGCCTGTTTCTCCGCCTGCGCGATTCGAGCAATACGCCATCCACGCGTCGTCACGACGCGGGAGGGCAGCGATGGGAAGAGACCTGATCGCAACAGCAGAGACCGTGCCGTTCCGGCTGCGAGGTTCATGTCACCGGCAAAGTGCGTCATCGGCGCACTTTGACGGCGTACCGTGAGAGTGGCTCACCATTGGCCGTTAGCACAAATCGTCCGTGGCCCCGGAGCCCCTCCGAAATCCCGTGGGGGCTCTATCGGCAATTCGTGGGCTTTCGCGGCCAATTGTGCTCCGGCAGCAGCACATGCCCGGGCTTGAAGATTGCACCCCAGGTCTCGTCGACGCGATATCTCGACACCCCGATATTTCGACAGCGAAAGGATAAGTCACATGCAGAAGAGGCTCTTCGTCGCTACCATTGCGCTCGTCGTGGCGCCGGCACTCCTGCTGGCGCAGAAGGTCAGCTACGACTACAACAAGAGCGCGAACTTCGCGACCTACAAGACCTACCAGCAGAAGGAAGGCACGAAGGTCGGCCAGCAGCTGATTGACGATTCGAATCGTCGCGGCCATCGACACCGAGCTTGCCGCGAAGGGGTTCACCAAGGCGGCCTCGAACCCGGACGTCGTCGTCATCTACCACGTCGCGTTCGACAAGCAGCAGGACATCTCGACCTACAGCTCCGGGTACGGCGGCGGCTACGGGGCGTACGGCTATGGATGGGGCGGCGGCGGCTGGGCGGGCGGGACGTCGACGACGTCGGTTCGCGAGATCTTGATCGGCACACTCGTGATCGACATGGCCGACGCCAAGAAGAATGAATTGGCCTGGCGAGGCATGGGCGTCAAGGAAGTCAACACGCAGGCGAAACCCGAGAAGCGCGACAAGAGCATCAACGAAGCCGTCAAGAAAATCTTCAAGAACTATCCGCCGAAGGTGAAGTCCTAGGCGAGGGCGCGCTCTCTGCAGGTCGAACAGCTCGTCCTGCTGATCGATCTGCAGTTTGCGACATCGCAGTCAGTCGTGAGGCCGCTCGGGCGACCCCTCCATCAGTGCACGCGGCGCGGCGACAGGGCCCGCCGCCGCTCGGTTCGCATGCGGTCGAGATACGACGACAACTCCCCTTCTTCAGCGACAGGCGTCTGACCCTCAACTGAGGATCGGCGCCGTGCTCAGACCGCAACAGGAAACAACGGTTTGGGACGACGGATCCCGAGCTTGGCCATGCGCGTTTCAAGCGTCGTCGGCCGAAGTCCTAGGCGGTCTGCCGCCCCGTTCGCTCCGCGAATTCGCCAGCCGGCGGTCTCGAGGACGCTGCGAATGTGTTCCGCCTCGACATCCGCGAGCTTGACGCTGTGCGCGACTGAGGCACCCGCGGGGACCGAGGACTTCGGCACGACGAGGGTCAGCCGTGGGCTCGTCGCGAGAATCATCGCGCGCTCGACGACATTACGGAGCTCCCGTATGTTGCCCGGCCAGGGATAACGCTTCAATTCCGCCATGTTGTCGCGCGAGATTTCATCAATCGGCTTGCCGAGCACTCTGGAAAACTCCTCCACAAATCGCCAAGTCAAGAGGGGGATGTCTTCCACACGGCTCCGGAGCGGCGGCACCTGAATCGGGAAGACGTTCAGCCGGTAGGTACAAGTCGTCCCGGAACGAACCGTTCTCGATGCGTTCCTCGAGATTCCGGTGGGTCGCCGCGATGATTCGGGTGTCCACCGGGATCGATTTCGGGCTCCCAAGACGCTCGATCTGCCGTTCCTCGAGGACTCGAAGCAGCTTCACCTGCACCTCTGGAGGCAAATCGCCAATCTCATCGAGGAAAATCGTCGACCGATCGGCCAGCTCGAACCGGCCGATCTGGCGAGAGACGGCATCTGTGAATGCCCCCTTCTCGCGGCCGAACAACTCGCTCTCGACCAGAGTGGCCGGCATGGCGGCGCAGTTGACGCGCACCATGGGACGTCCCCGGCGCGCACTCACTTCGTGAATTTCGGTCGCGAAGAGCTCCTTCCCCGTTCCCGTTTCGCCAAGCAGCAGAACTGTCGCATCCGTCGCCGCGACCTGATGGACCTGTTCGATCACGCGGCGAATGGCGCCGCTTTCTCCGATAATCGCGATCGAGGTAGGACGATGACCTGTCACGGCGAGACCCTCGGCCCCCCCGGTCCCCTTCGCATCGTGCGCCCACTTGTGGTCGTTCGTCCCAAAGGCTCCCGCCGAAACATTCGTTTCACAAGGCATCTCAGCTCCGTTTGTGGTGGTCACTCGATACCCCTAGAATGTCGCTCGGCTGAGAGAGCCGGGGAACCTTCTGGATCAGTCCTGACAAGAACGCCGGGGATACGTCGTGATTAGTGCGCCATCCACAGAGCAAGCGGCTTGCCGGCAATAGCACTCCGCCACGTGACATTTACGCGACAATCCCGCGATATTTTGGCGCCCATCCATATCAAGGAATCCGGCCACGGCTAGTCGTGGCCGGCCGCAACTAACAGGGGTAGCAACGGTTGGAGCACTAATCGTTTCCGTCGTGGAGCTGGAGTCGCGAAGGTCCGGTTGGAAGTCGCGAACGTGGGCCTCGGGATGCACGAAGGGGGATCCTCCGGAGGATGGGGGATTCTCCGGAGGTGGTGGGGGATTTCTCCGGATGTGGTGGGGAAAAAGTCCCTAGGAGCGCGGCCGGTTCAGACCAAGCCTAGCCATGCGTGTTTCGAGCGTCGTGGCCTTCAGGCCGAGGCGCTCGGCCGCCCCTCCCGATCCGCGGATCCGCCAGCCGGTGATTTCGAGCACGCTGCGAATGTGCTCCTTTTCAACATCCGCGAGCTTCACCAGTCGCTTCCGGGCAGTTGTCGACGGCGTGGGCAGCGAAATGGACAGGGATCGTCCAGTTGCCAGGATCATGGCGCGCTCGACGACGTTCCGCAGCTCGCGCACGTTTCCCGGCCAGGCGTACTGCTGCATTGCCGCCATGCTGTCGCGCGAAATCGCGTCTATCCGTTTGCCGAACAGCTTCGAGTACTCGTCGACAAATCGCCAAATCAACAACGGAATGTCTTCAACCCGATCTCGCAGAGGGGGCACCTGGATGGGGAAGACGTTCAATCGATAGAACAGATCGTCTCTGAACGATCCGCTGGCGATCCTTTGCTCCAGATTGCGGTGCGTGGCGGCGATGATGCGGACATCGACATGAATGCTTTTTGAATTGCCCAGCCTCTCGATCTGGCGCTCCTCGAGCACCCGCAGCAGCTTGACCTGCACGTCGTGTGTCAGATCGCCGATCTCGTCCAGGAAGATCGTCGAGTGATCCGCCAACTCGAAGCGTCCGATCTGCCGGGCGAGCGCGCCCGTAAACGCACCCTTCTCCCTGCCGAACAGCTCGCTCTCGATGAGTGTGACGGGAATCGCCGCGCAGTTGACGCGGACCATCGGACGGGTACGGCGGCCGCTTGCTTCATGGATTTGCGTCGCGAAAAGCTCCTTGCCCGTGCCGGTCTCCCCGAGGAGGAGCACCGTCGAGTCCGTAGGGGCGACCTGCTGGATCTGATCCATGACCTGCCCAATCGCCGCGCTCTTGCCAACGATGACGCCGGTTCCAAGCCGTTCCTGCGCCTCACGGCGGAGATACACGTTCTCGGCCTTGAGCTGATCCCGCAGCTGCTCGACTTCGGCGAGCGTGCGCCGCAGATCCTCTTCGGACTGGCGCCGCGCGAGGACGTTGGCGAACGCCGTGGCGAATACCCGGAGCCGATGAACTTCATCTGGCCGCCATTGCCGTTCATGACGAACCATGCTGAAGGCGACGGCTCCGACAACGCGGCCGCCGACCGAAAGGGGTACCGTCAGGTTCGCGCGGGTTCCAAACGCTCTATAGCTCTCCCGGTCGATGGGGTCCGGGATCTCCTCAACCCGCGAAAAACAGACGACATCACCTGACAGGGTCGTTTTGAGTACCCACGGAAACTGGGTGGTGCCAAGCGTCTTCGCTGGCATAGGCGGAATGTCGCGGCGCTCCCAGCTTATGGGGTCCGTCAACGGCCCATCGGGGTGAATCCGGAAGAACGTGCAACGGTCGAGATCGAGCGCTTCGCCAATCCGCTGCAGCGCGCCGCGAATCGCGCGGTCGACGCGTTCGCCCGGCAGATTGATGAACTGGACGAGCAGATCCGCGACCAGTTGCTCGAATTCGAGCTGCCCCTCGACCGATGCGCGGCTCGACCCTTCAATCTTCTTGTGCTCGGTGATGTCAACAACCGCAGCGACGACGAACTTTCCCTGGTCGGTCTGGATCGGGGTGAGCCCGACCTCAACAGGAAAACGGGTACCGTCACGTCGGCGCCCAAACAACTCCCGTCCAGCACCCATGGAGCGCGCCGACGGCTCGGACATGTAGTGCGCTCGATGACCGACATGCGCGTCGCGGAGCTCCTCTCCCAGCAGGACGTCCACGCTTTGTCCGATCAGCGCCTCGCTCGGGTAGCCAAACTGCTGCTCGAGCAGCCTGTTCACGACAACAATGGAGCCGTCAGGTGAAACAACCAGCACGCCAGTTGGCAGCCAGTCGATGGCCAGCCGGGACAGTTCTCCCAAAAGGACTGCGCGCCGATCAGCCGCCGGTTCGGGCCCGGGGACACTTGGTTTCGACATAAATCGCGATGAATTTCAAGTGTAGCCCAAGACTGCCTGGCGCCGAGAGCCCGCGCCGCCTACGACATTCCGGAGGGCCCCCGCTATGTCGGAGCGCGTCACGATTTCCTTGAACGTGCCTCGTGATCCCTTTGTTCAAGCGCACATTGGCTTACGAGGACTCCGGTTCCCAAATTCTCGTGGCACGCCAAGTGCTATCTCTTTGCGATGAACTCGGCGAAGTTTCATCCGCCGCCGTTCGCCTCCTCTCAAAACAGGTCATGGATATGAGATCAGGTCCCGGAACACAGACCGAAGGCTTGGTATGGAGATCGGCTATCCGCCTGATCGGCGCCATGGTGATCCTGCTCGTCTCGTCACGAGAGGCGCACGCGTCGTTTCTGTCGCCCGAACTCGAGGACAAGCTCGCGACCTTTATCGCGCTATTCGTGCTTTTCGTCGTGCCGGTAGTGCTGATTGTCGCTTTCTGGCTGGTACACATCCTGCCCGAACAAATCGCACACAAGCGGAATCATCCGCAGTTCGAGGCCATCCGGACGCTCTGTCTGTTGTCGCTCGTATTCGGCGGCTTGCTCTGGCCGATTGCCTGGATCTGGGCCTACTCGAAGCCGGTCATCCACAAGTTGGCGTACGGGACAGACAAACTCCATGAGGACGAGGAGGAGACCGAGGCTGCCGACTTGGGCGGATTGAACCTGCGCCAGCAGAGCCTGGGGCTGCATGAACGATTGGCCCGTCTGGAAGCGCAGAACATTCCCGATAACGAACTGAGGGCGATCAGAGCCGATCTCGACGCGCTCGAGTCGAAGTTCTCCGGACCCGGAGCCCCCTAATGGAAATCCTGCTGCTCGGCATCTACGCCGGCGTCGTCTGGCTGGTCTTCATCAAGTTGAAGCTCCTGCCGTGGACGACGCCCTGGAAGGTTGGCGTCGCGATTTTTCCGGTCGTGATGATCGCGTTGCTGCTGCTCCTGCTGAACATCTTCGCGCCGACGACAACCGATGTGCGGGTCGTCAATTACGTCGTACCGGTCGTGTCCCAGGTCCGTGGCCGCGTGATCGAGGTGGCGGTCGAAAACAACCGGCCGGTGAAGAAAGGCGACGTGTTGTTCCGGATCGATCCGACGCCCTATCAGAACCAGGTGAATTCGCTCGAGGCGCAGCTCGCAGCCGAGGAAGCCAAGGTCGACGCGGATCGGACGCGGCTGGAGGAGGCACAGGCCAAACTGGCCGACGCGCAGACGAGCGAGGGGCAGCTGAACGAACAATTGAACCAGGCGACTGGCCAGGTCACAGCACTGAAGGCTTCACTCGATCTCTCACAGAAGCGAGTCGCGCAGAACACTGAGCTCGTCAAGACGGGCGCGGGCAACCGCTTCGATCTCGAACAGGCGCAAACCAGCGTCGACCAGCTGACCGGTCAGATTGCCGCGGCGCGCGCCAACGAACAGCAGGTGCGCGAGAAACTGAGCGGCCGCGTCAACGGGGACCTGGCATCGGTCGCAGAGGTCAAGGCGCAGATCGCGACCGCCACGGCACAGGTCAAGGTCTCCCAGGCGCGGCAGCGACGACGCGGGCGCAACTCGACACCGCCAAATGGGATCTCTTGCAGACAACGGTGCTGGCGCCGGGCAACGGGACGATGGTGAACGTCATGCTCCGTCCGGGATTCTTCGTCGCGGGCATGCCGTTCAACGAGGTCATGACGTTCGTCGATCAACGAGTACCAGATTTTCGCGCTCTTCAACCAGAACGAGCTGCACCAGGTTGATCCGGGCAACGAGGCGGAGATCACGCTCGATACCTACCCCGGCCGCATCATCAAGGCCCATGTCGATTCGATCATCTGGGCGCAAGGGCAGGGACAGATCGAGGCCTCAGGCGATCTGCCAAAAACGACATTCGTGCCGCCGCCGGGACGATTTCCCGTGAAGCTGGTCGTCGCTGACCAGGACAAAGACGTCTTTCTCGCTGCCGGTGCGCGCGGGGCGGCCGCGATCTACACCGAGCACCTGACGCTGGTTCACATCATTCGGAAAGTGCTGTTGCGGGTATCGTCGTATCTCGACTACATCATCATCAAGCACAGCATCAGCGTGGGTCACTGACGTGGAGATCGTGATGGCGTCTCGCTCGAACTCCTGCCGTCATTGGCCGACGCTGGTGGGAACTGAGCATCCTGGCGATCGTCGTCGCCGGTAGCACTTTGGTGTCGGCCGGGTGTATCCGTCTGAAGAACCCACCCGACGCACCGACGCTCAAAACGGAGTCGATGGCAAAGGTGGTGGTGCCGGAGAAGTGGACCAGCGGCGGTGCCGACGGGGAGGTGGTCAACAACTGGCTGACGTCCTTCCATGACGATCAACTCACCGCTGCGGTGGCTGAGGCGATTGCCAACAATCCGGATCTGCGGGTCGGCGCTGCGCGCGTCGAAACGGCAATGATGTACGCGAAGCTGGCGGGCGCGAAGTTGTGGCCGTCGGTCGATATCTTGGCGAAGGGGGGTGCCGGATTCGGAGGCGACAGCTCGGGGATCCAGGGGGCGCTGCTGACCGCGTCGTGGGAGATCGACCTCTGGGCACGTGTCCGCTACGGCCGGGCAGCGGCGCGAGAGGATGCGCGATCCGCGCAGGCGGACTTCGAATACTCTCGGGAGTCGATGGCGGCGGCCGTGGCCAAGAGCTGGTTCCTGGCGACGGAAGCAGGGCTGCAAGCGGAGGTCGCGCGCGCGTCGATTCGCGAAGGCGATCAGCTCGTGAGCCTGGCGCAGGATCGAGCGCGCGTCGGCGTCGGCAACGATGAGGACGTCTACGTCGCGAGAGCAAACGTCGGGACCTACCGCGACGCGCTGCGGCAACTCGATCAGTCGCGTGAGCAGGCGATCCGGGCGCTCGAGCTGCTGATGGGCCATTATCCGTCCGCGGCGGCCGCGGTCACGCCACAGCTTCCCGGCCAGCCTGATCTCGTCCCGGCAGGCCTGCCATCAACGCTGCTCGAGCGTCGTCCTGATGTCATCGCTGCCGAGCGCCGCGTAGCGGCCGCATTCAATCGCGTGCATGAAGCGAAGGCCGCGCGTCTGCCAGCGATCTCCTTGACTGGTGGGGTCAGCGATATCTCGAGCGATCTGTTTTTATTGAAGAACCGCGACAATCCGGTGTGGAGTTTCGGGACCGGTCTTCTGGCGCCGGTTTTCAAAGGCGGTGCGTTAAAGACCCAGGTCCAGATCCGGACGGCCGAGCAGAAGGAGGCCGTCGCCGCATATGCGTCGGTCGGCCTGCGCGCATTTGGCGAAGTCGAGAACGCGTTGTCAGCAGAGAACGCCGCGCGCGAGCGCGAGCAAATCCTCACGCAGGTCCTCGCCGACAACCAGCGCGCCTACGATGTGGTCCAGACGCAATTCAAGGTGGGAAGCACCGACCTCCGCTATGTGTCACAGCGACAACTCGCGCTGAATGCGACCCGCTCCGCGCTCGTGCGGATGCAAGCCGAGCAGCGCGCCCAGCGCGTGAACGTGCACCTGGCCCTCGGCGGCAGCTTCGAGCCCCGCCCCTAGTCATAGCACGCGGAGAGCGCAGAGGGATCTCGCGCGGAGAACGCGGAGGCCGCGGAGAAACGGATCTCGCGCAGAGGAGACGCAGAGTTCGCGGAGAAAAAACGTGGCGGCGACCGTCCTCCTTGAGGCTCCTGATCATTGACTCAAGGAGGACGGTCGCCGCCACGTTTTTTTCTCTGCGGCCTCTGCGTCTCTCTGCGTGAGATCGGTTCTCTGCGGTCTCTGCGTCCTCGGCGTGAGATCCTCCTCAGCGATCTCGGCGCGAGACTACGGCGTCCCGGCAACAATCTTCCGCGCAACGCCGGTCAATTTGATCGGCTGATCCGCGTAGTCGTCGACCTGCACGCCGGTCTCGCCGCCTGGCTTGACCCTGGCGGCCGCGGCCATTTCACCCTGGCCCATCCCCGCGGCATCGACCTGCAGCCGAATCAGTCCGACCTCATAGCCGGCGCGCGGCTTGGCGTTAACCCGCCCGCCACCGAGGAAGAAGATCGGCTGGTCGGTCACGACGACAATCGTCCGGCCGGTCGCGCTCGGCTGCTCGCGTGCCCAGCGAATGGCCCATTTCTGCGTGCCCAGGCCCACCGTGCCCACCTCCGGTGCCTTCCGAAGCGCGGTTAGAAAGGCCGGATACCCGCCCGCCTTCAGCGCGTTCTCGACCGCGGTGCGCTCCGCATCGGGCGTATAGCGGCGAATGTCGATCTGAATCGCTCCGGCGCCCGCGGCGCCTGACGCGGAGGTCGCCTGCATGTTCGCCGTGAACAGTTCCGGGGCACCCTTCTGCTGCTGCGAGAGCACGAAGGCTGGCGTAGCGGCGAGGATCAGCAGCGCGGCGGGCGCGAGTATCTGAACGCGCATCACATATCTCCTTTTTCGAATGACGGGACCACCGGCCGGCGGCCGCAGTACCTGTCCCGTGGATCATTCCTCAGCAGGGGTCGTTCCAGATCGATGTTCTGCGGAGCGATTCAGGATATCACTGTCGCACGAACGAATACCGTAGAACCTTCGACAGGTCACCGCATCACGGCAGGAGGGGCCACCGAACCGGTCGCGTTCGCCACGTACATCGTCTGCGACGGGAAGGCGATTGCTGTGCCCGCACGACCGACGATGTCCGTCACATTGAAGAGCAGTTGTTCCTGAATTTCGAGGAACTGCGTCCAGTCCGTGGCAAACACGTAGGCAAACACTTCGACGTCGAGAGAAAACGCCCCGAGGCGGATGAATCGCACGCGGACCGATTCGCGACTGACGGATGCGTGTTGTTCGAGGAGCCGCTTGATCCCGGCGGTGACGGCCTGCAACTGATCGGTCGTCGTCTCGTAGCGCAGGCCGACGATCGGATGGAACCAGAACTTGTCGCGAGCGGACAGCGTTTCGAGGCTCGCATTGGCAATCTGACTGTTGGGCACGCTCACAACCGTGCGATCCACCGTGCGGATTCGCGTCGAGCGGAGACCGATCTGATCGACCGTTCCGACGATCTCCCCCATCTTCAGGAAATCTCCGACCCGTACGGCCTGATCGAAGATCAGCGACGCGCCCGCAATCACGTTCTCCAGTGTCTTCTGCGCCGCGAGCGCCACCGCGATGCCACCGACGCCGAGTCCGGCGAGCGCGGGAGTCGGATCCATACCGTAGTGACGAAGCGTCGCAAGGAGCGCCACAAAGACCACCAGCGCATCGACGGCTCGGCGGCCCAGGCGCAGCAGGGAGACGGCGGCCGTGTTCGACGATGGAAGCCGACGGACCAGGTACGCTTCGACCTCTTCGGCAAGCCGCATCAGCAGCCAGGCTACCGAGATGATCGTGACGAGTGCGGCCACGTTCGAGAAGAACCGGCGCACCATGAATGAGAACGGCAGGCTGGAGATCAACCAGCGACCCGCGAGCGCCATGACCAACAGTCGCGCGGGCGCAGGTAGCGCGTTGCGAGCGAGAAAACCCGAATTCTTGAAGACGCGGCGCGAGACGGCTCGCGCCGCAGGTGTGAGAAGCCGGTTCACCAGGCTGATACCGAAATAGATCACCGGAAACGCGAGCAGCACGGCAAGCCACTCGAACACGGGAATTCCGCCGACGCGCGTCTCGGTCAGGAATCGAGGAAGCGCGAGCGACCGCTCCTGCAGCAGCTGTTCGTACGCCGCCGGAATCCCCGCAAGGGTCCTGGCTGAAAACAGCCAGATCGCGCCGAGCCGCTCGCGTTCGACGCGTTCGAGCACGATATCCAAAGGCGCGTCGGCGGCGGCCACGGTCGCGATGCGCTCCTCGTCGAGCGACTGCGGGTTCGATCGGGATCCTTCCGGGGCGTCGCTCACCTCCGCGAGGCGAGCCGGCAAACGCGCATCGAGCACGTCAAACAGTTGCTGCACACGCTCGGCAGCGGACGCGTCGTTCGCCCGGATGTTCAGATACTGACGCGCAACGTCGTAGTCCTGCTTGCGGGCGGCGCTCAGGAATCCGGTCACCGCCCCGCGAGGCGTGCTCCGACCGAGCGCGTCCTTCGGAGCCTCCGGCTGTGCTGGAGCGGCCGGGGCGGCCGACGCGCTCGAAGGAGTCACTTGCGCCAGCGCCATTTGTCCCGACAGCACCCACCCACCCACACATACGCCCAGCACACGCGGCCACCACCGCATCGTTCACCTCCACGCCGGATCACCGCCGACAGAGTCTGCGTTGCTGCGAACTGCATGCCCGCCCGCAAGGGTCCAGGCGATGAAGTTTCGGGATCCCGAACCACGGAATCCCGGAGCTAATCCGATATATCGGGGAACAGATGATCAAGCTCGAGTGACATCCGCCCGAGCCACGGGCCCTAATGAGCGGCGGCACCGTGACTTAGCTCTGCACCTCGATCGCCGATCCGCTGGCAACTCGGCTGCACCTCCTCCACGCGGCAAGTGGCGGACTCAACGCCTCGAGTGAACGCGACGAGCAGGAGCAGTGATGACTCGCGCCGTGCGAAACGTACTCTTTTTCATCTCATCCCTCATGTTCAGCGCGCTGGTGGCCGCGCCGGCCGTAGCCCAGGACGATCCAACACCTCAGAACCTGCCAGCGAATCAGGAACCAAAGCGCTCGAACGGATTGCCGACGACCCTCAAGTGGACCTTCAACTTCGACGCTGGCTGGGGAACGTTCGGGTTCGCGAACTCGCTCTACACCAACCCGAAGGACCCGGGCGTCCCGGAGAACCTCAGCGACCAGTGGTTCGAGGGCTTCGTGAAGCCCGCCCTCTCGGGACAATACACGCTGGCCTCGAAGAGTGAACTCTACGGAAAGATCAGCGCGGTCGGCGAGCGCACGTACAGCTCAGTGCCCCCAGCGTTCGGTCAGGACGTTTCATCCTTCGGCCCCGAGGATCTGTATATCGGGTGGCGTTCGGGAAAATCCCTGAGCGTCGGCGAGAACGCGCTCGACTTCAGCGTCGGACGCACGCAGTACCGTCTCGGGCACGGCTTCCTTCTGTATGACGGTGCATCCGAGGGTGGCACGCGCGGCGGCTACTGGACGAACGCGAGAAAGGCCTTCGAGTTCGCCGCGATCGGGCGGTTCAAGCCTGGCCCTCATACCATCGAGACGTTCTATCTCGACAAGGACGAACTGCCGGAAAGCGACAGCGGCACGCGGCTGTTCGGTCTCAACTATGAATACACAACCGGCAAGGACGACTCAACGACGATCGGCGCGACGTACATGAAATTCGCCGCCAAGCCGGACGTCAGGCCGGGGCGCGACGGATTGGACGTCGTCAATCTGCGCGCGTACACCGCACCGATCTCCTCGATACCCAATCTGTCGTTCGAGTTCGAGTACGCGTCGGAACGCAACGGTGACGCGCTCGACTCCAACGCGTGGACGCTCCTCGGCGCCTATCAGCTGGAGGACGTGTCGTGGAAACCAAAACTCTCGTATCGCTACGCATTCTTTCAGGGGGACGACCCCACCACCGAGGCGAACGAGAACTTCGATCCGCTGCTCCTCGGCTTCTACGACTGGGGCAGCTGGTGGCAAGGGGAGATTGCCGGCGAGTACTTCATCTCCAACTCCAACCTGAAGTCGCAACAGATCCGCGTACACTTCACGCCGAGTGAAGCGGTGGGTGGAGGGCTGATGTTCTTCAAGTTCAGCCTCGATCATCCCCAGGCGCTGGGTCCTGAGGTCACCGAGAAGGATGTGGCATCCGAACTCGACGGGTACATCGACTGGAAGTTGAACGACAATTTCACGATCAGCCTCCTCGGCGCGTTCGCAGACCCGGGCAAGGCGGTGCAGCAATTCTCAGGGCGCACCAAGAACTTCGCGTACGGCATGGTCTACGTCGCCTACAGCTTCTGAGACGAGACAAGGGAAAGCGCCTGCGGCCCGAGCGAGGCGCGCAGCCGCCGAGCGAGAGCGAGCGGGGGTGGGGCCCCGCGAGCAGTGAGTAAAGCAGACAAGGGACCGGCGCGATGGAGTGACCGATGTGCAAACTGACTACGTTGTGTGCGGTCGGCCTGATGGTTCTGGTCGCGGCGCAGGACGTCAGGTTCACGCCGGCGCGGTTCCGCAACGGCAGGGTACCGCCGATTCCGGTGACCGCCATCGGAGGTGGCGAGGTGCTCGTCGAGCTCGACGTCAGCAGCGACGGGCTCGTCACACGCGCGACTCCGCTGCGCACCACGCCGCCGTTCACGGATTTCGTGCTTACCACCGTGCGCGAATGGCAGTTCTTCCCCGCCAGGGACGTCGTCGACCCCGATCGGGCGCGTGCAGGCGAACCCACCTCGAGGGTTGCGGTTCCGTCCAAGGTTCTGGTCGCGGCCGTCTTTCGTCCCCCGGCGGTACTGGGTCCGACGCTCGGGGAGGCCCCGAAAGACATTTCCTCTGGCACGGACGCGATCGCGTTTCCTCTCGCGACGATCGCGCCGCCGTTTCCGCCGAGGGCTTTTGGCGGCGGCGTGGTGCTCCTCGAGGTGCACGTGGATGCCGCCGGCGCGGTCGGGGATGTCGGTGTGCTCGCGTCGGTGCCCCCCTTCGACGATCCTGCGACCCAGACCGTGAGCCAGTGGCACTTCCGTCCGGCGCAGCTCCACGGCGCCCCGGTCGCCACGCTCGTCTACGTCGTCTTCGGGTTTCGAGTGCCGGTGGGAACGAGCGAGTACACTCGGCCAGTTCTGCCGGCGCTGATCAGAGCAGAGTGAGCCTGCAATTGCGGCGGTTGCGTAGTTGCAGCCGCCACGCACTCCGGAAGCCCCACACTGCCGCGTCGCCGGGCGGCGCGAGCCGGAGATCGCGAGCCGAGTGGGCCGGTCCTGGTGGAAACCGCTCCACAGACCGGAAAACTGCGGCTCCGGCGTACCGTCCTCAGAACGCGCCGCGCGACCATTAAGGCTCGCGCGGCCTGTCGCTGGCCTGCGCCGCAGTTTTCGTGAGCCATAACGGCCTGCTCCGCATCGTTTCCACCAGGACCGACCCACTCAGCTCGCGCGTGCGACTCGACAATCACACAGACAGCGCCGCGCCGGCGGGGCTGCGTCTAGCTCCCTTTCGCGGCGTGGAAAATCCGCTTCTCCAGTGCAGTCCTGACGATGCCGACGGCGGTTGGGGGTTGGCCGATCGCCGGTGAGCCGACTGTTCGGCAGCGGGGTTGGCCGCTGCGCTTATAGCATACTCGTCGCCGCCGTCGATCGGGACACCTGCGAAGCGGATTTAGCGCTATCGCGAGTCACGCCGCTCAAAGGTCGCGTCGACGCAACCTCGCCGGCGCGGCGCTGTCGGTGGCCGCAGGAGGAGTGGGTTCGGCGGCGGGCGCCTTGCGGAGCATGCCGACGCGCTGCGAAGCCGGAAAGCGAGCGCGCCGATTCCTCGCGGCGAGTTCGGTCTCTGTGATCCGCGTCGTCCAACGGCACGCCCAGCGCATCGGTGCGCCTGACATGTGTCGTCCACACGCATCCCTACTCGCCGCGACGGCGTCAGCGTACGAGGCGCGAGCGCTTTCCCGGCATGCGGAGCGGCGCCGGCCGGCGAACCCACTCCTCCTGCGCATATCGATCGGGACGCCGCGACGCCCCGCCGGCGCGGCGCTGTCAGCTCGTGCCGAATGTTTCGGCGGCTCGTTGCTGCGACCTCGCTAGACGCTGTCCGCTAGCCGCCCAACGCGATCGTGATTCCGACCAGGACGACGCCGAGCATCATCATGCTGAGGCCTGTCCAGAATGGGCTGTGCCCACCGTGGCGCGCCAGCCAGAATCCCGTAAGGAAGAGCATGACGAGCGCGACGAGATTCGACATGCGAAGCGCAAAGCGGACGTTTCGGAACACGAGGAAGGGAATCACGATCGGAAACGTCGAGAGGAACACGAGGAGAAACACCGCGAGCGCACCGGTCCAGTCAGCCCTGTTCAGCGAAGGCGATGCCGGGATGGTGGGCAATTGAGCGAGACCCCGACGCATTTTCTCGAGGTCGTCCCGTGTCAGTATCGAAGTGATCAGCGGTGGGAACACTCCGGCTATCACCTCATGAGCAGCGTCTGGGCTGGTTGCGCTCTGAACGGCGCGAAGCATCAGAATGTCGTGGCCTCGTTCAGTGAGCGACGACATCAGGAACATCACCGCGTCGACGATCCCCCACGCAATGTTGCAGCCGATGACGCCGACGAGCATCTCGCGAAGTTCTTCCCGCCCGGCGGTCGCGGCGCTGAGCGTTCCGGTGAACGTCAGCGCCATAATCAGGCCGAACAGAACCTCAGAGACCCGCGCAATCGGATCGAGGACGCGTTCCTGCCGCTCTTTGCGCGTGTCAGCCATGGCGAGTCGCGACCCGTTCAACGCTGCATCTCCGCGACGCTCGGTGAATGAGATCTCGTGGTCACTGTGCGATTGCCCACGATTCATCGGGATTGTAGAGCTTCATCGCTCGTGCTTCGCCGTCGGTGCCAGGCCCGAGATCTTTCTGGTGAATGATGCCGTCCTGATTGACGATGAACGTCATGACACCGGTCGCGTCGTACTGGGCTGGCCACGCCACGAGCGCGAATCCACGTGACATCTTGTTTTGGACGATGTAGTCGCTCGCGCCGCCCGGCGCGGCGGGACCCTGGGCCGTCAGGATCCGGAAGTAGTAGCCGTGAAAGGGCGACGGTTGCGCGCCATTCTTGCCAAGTGTCTGACCGTCTTCGGCGGCCACTGCCACGAGGTCACCGAGCGGACTTCGTTTCTCGCCTCGTGCCGTCGGCCAGTAGAGACCGTTCTGGCGACCTGCATCGCTCCGGAAGGCCCTCGCGTAGAGTTTCGCCGGCTGTCCATCGTGTCCTTTCTGGGCATAAAGCCGTTGCGCGGCAAGGTAGGCACGGCAGATCTGGATCGCCGCCAGCTCGTTTCGTCCGATGCGGCGGGCGATGACTTCTTCCTTTCCCGCGGCGGTGTCGAAACGCCATCCGTTCGCGTCGTGCACGAGCGGAATCGGGAATGGCCATTCTTCGTTGCCGATGACAAGCGTCTTCGCGCCGTCCTTCCCGTCGGTCAGATGCCAGCCTTCCGCAACAGCCGCCGTGAAGATCTGTTGATTCTGGCGCGCGGTCACCGGATCCGACGAGTCCACGAGTTCCTGCCCAGCCGCCCCGAAAAACGCCACCACATCATCAAGCTTGCCTGCCTTGACCGCATCGACGAGGGCACGCACAGCGTTCTCGGGCGTGTCGAATGCTCGAGACTGCGCCGGCTGAGGAGATGCCGTGCACGATGAAACCACGGCGACTGCGGCAGACAGGAGCACAACCATCGCGAGGGCGCGAACGAGGTGCCACGTATCGAGGGTGAGGGAGACCACTGCTGTCTTCCCGGCTGATTCCGCATGCGCTCTGTGGGAGACAAAGAGTTTTGACATGAGTGCTCGGATCGGCGTCGTCAGCGACGCCGCGATCCGCCTCCGCGGGAGCTGCTTCTGCTGCTCTGGCCACGCTCACTCGCGGCCCGTGTCGACTTGCCACTCGAGTAACCGGAGAACGCATCGGACTTGGTCCCGCTGCGATCGCGTGACGCCTGGCTCTTGTCGCCGCCGCTGTAACCGCGCGCTTCCTGGCTCGTCGTGCCCGCGCTCGTGGTCTGCGGCGACGCGGCCTGCGCATCGGTGCGCCGCTGCTCTCGCTGAGCCTGCGACGCCGGTTGGTTCTGCTGCCGCGCCTCGGTCCGCTCCGTCCGCTGCTCCTGCTGGTTCTTCGCCCGGTCTCCGCGTTCATCTGCTATATCTTCGCGGTGATCCTGCCAGTCCTCGCGGGCGTCCTCGCGCGCGTCGTAATAGTCGTCCCAGGCGTCGTTGTACATGTATCCGCCGCCGTGCCATCCGTAGGGGCCGTAGTAATAGTTGTTGTCGATCGCGGCGCCAATCGCGATGCCCGCGGTGAACCCGATCAGACCCGCGGCAACCGCCGCGTCGCTGCTGCTGCTTTCCTCTTTCACGACAACCGTTGTTGGCTGCGTGTAAACGACCGTCGGGTTGTATTGCGGCACGTAGACGATCTGCGGGTTCGTGGGTTCGATCACGATCACCTGCTCACCCGACGTCGTCGTCCGCGTTTCGACTTCTTGCTGCGGTGTGCTCTTCAAGGTGCCTGCATTTTTTGCCTTGGCTCGTAACCGCTGGATGCTGGCGAATACCGCGGACTTATCGACGGCAAAGGCCTGCCCGAGACGAGTGGTCCAGTCGATCTGGGTCGCCATGTAGTTGACGACCTGTGGGAAGAGCGTCAGCGCCACAAAGCTCGGCTCGAAGCCGGACGCCACGGCGGCGTCTTGAAGCGCGGTCCCTTTGAGCGTCTGGTGGCCTGCCAGCCACTCGTTGAGCGCGCCGACCTTTGCAGGATTCGACGCGCACAGCAGCATCTGCGCCAGCAGCGAATCCGGGTAGAGGGCGACTGGCGCGAGCAGCTGATCGAGTTGTGCGGCACTCGGGGCCGCCTGAGACCCCTTCGTGCTCTGCGCCGACGCCGCGAGCACGTCGGGCGACGCAGGCGGTCCGGCGCCTACCGTCGACACGAACGCCGCGATGATCGAGGCAACGAGCATCCGCATAGGCAGCCTCCCTGTTGTCGAAAAGGGTCGTTTGCGGGATTGAAAGGTCGAAACCAGCGATTCGATTCAAGCAAGGCGCGCACCGGCGAAGCCCTTCAACGTGCGCAGTGACAAGCCTATGATGACGAATACGTTGAAGAGATCAAGTCGGACGGTGTGAGGCACCTGCTTTGGAGGCTGCCTCCGAACGGCCGGAGGTCCTCCGGCTTGCCGGATGACTCGTTCACGAAGACCGCATGACGCACTGAATGTCCCGGGTGCCGAGAGTAGACTCGGCCATCCTTTCAATCAGCTGCGACAGCGGACCGCCCTCGTACGCCTTCTTCGCCAAACGACATGTTCCGGTGGTGTCGTAGTCGGGGCAGATCACTTGAGTCACGCCGCCCTCGAAATCGGTCACCCGCGTAACGTGAACGCCTGACACCGGGCACCGGATTGATTGGATTGTCACGATCGGCTCCTCAGCAAGCCGCCCTCAACCGGGCAGGCCGCCCCAACGGATTTCCGTCAACGCCATCCACAGTACACATCGGTGTTGCAATCCTCTTGCTAGCCCCAGGTGGGGCGAACGCTGGCGGTACCTGCCTTGCGTCCTGATCAGTGGTACCTCGCACATGACCAGCGCAATCCACCGGCTGAGCGCTTCCGAGGCGCTCGAAAGCCTCCACTCCAGGACCAGCGGCCTCACCAGTGACGAGGCGCTTCGGCGCCGAATCGAATTTGGCGAGAACCGTCTGGCTCGCACGCGCGAGAGGCCCACGATCGTCCTGCTTCTGTCGCAGCTGACCCATTTCTTCGCCATCATTCTGTGGGCTGCCGCGGCCCTGGCGATGTTTGCCGAATACCACAGCCCAGGCTCCGGCATGAACACGCTCGCGGCGGCCATCGTCGCGGTGATTCTGGTCAATGGCTTGTTCTCGTTCTGGCAGGAGCGCCGTGCCCATAGAGCCATCGCGGCGCTCCAAAACCTGCTCCCGGATACAGTCCGCGTTCGCCGGGACGATCGCGTCGTGGAGACTTCGAGCGCCGACCTCGTACCTGGTGACGTGATCGAGCTCTCCGAGGGCGACCACATTCCGGCCGATTGCCGCCTCGTCGAAGCATACGACGTCAAGATCGACAACGCCACGCTCACAGGCGAATCGCTGCCGCAGGCTCGAAGCGCCGACGTGGATGAAAGCAACGACGGTGCGGTTGCGCACCATCGCAATCTCGTGCTGGCAGGCACCTCAGTGGCTGCCGGCCAGGCAGCGGCCGTGGTCATGGCGACCGGAATGCGGACGGAGTTCGGGCGCATCGCGCATCTGACGCAAACCGCTCCGGAAACCGTCGCGCCACTGCAGCATGAGATCGTTCGCCTCAGCCGGCTCGTCGCGATCCTGTCGACGGTGCTCGGACTTCTTCTGTTCCTGGTGGGCCGGCTGATCGGCTTGCCGTTCTGGGACAACTTCGTGTTCGCCATCGGCGTCATCGTGGCGAACGTGCCGGAAGGGCTGCTACCGACGCTGACACTCTCGCTCGCGCTCGCCGCCCAGCGCATGGCGGCGAGAAAGACCCTCGTGCGTCATCTGCCCGCGGTTCAGACGCTCGGTTCCGCGACCGTCATCTGCACCGACAAGACGGGCACCCTGACCGAAAACCACATGGTGGCAAGACGGCTGTTCGTCGCTGGTGAGTTTGTCGACGCTGTCGATCTCCACCCACACGACGTGGTCGCCGAACGTCACTGGCGGCTCTTCGAGGCAGCGGCGTTGTGCGAGACGGCGCACGCCGACATCAACCGCGAGGGATCACCCGCGCACGGTGATCCGATGGAGGTCGCGCTGATTCAGCTCGCGGGCCTCGCCGCACCGACTCATCGCACGCTGCCGCGCATCGATCTCCTGCCCTTCAGCGCCGAACGCCGACGCATGTCGACGCTTCACCTGGAAGGAGACGCGCGTCTGCTCTATGTAAAGGGCGCGCTGGAAGTCGTGCTGCCTCGATGCGTGGCCTGGGCGACCAGTGCTGGAGAGGAGGCGCTTTCCGACGTTTGTCGCGAGGGGATTCAACGAGCCGAATCCGCTATGGCATCGATGGGACTGAGAGTACTCGCCTTTGCGTACCGCCATGTCGACCCGGCAACCGGCCGCGACCAGCTGGAAGAATCATTGATCTTTACCGGGCTGGTGGGCCTGCACGATCCCCCGCGTCGCGAGGTTCCGGGAGCAATTGCTCAATGCCAGCAGGCTGGCATCAAGGTCGTCATGGTGACTGGCGATCACGCGGACACCGCAGTGGCGGTCGCGCGGGACATCGGGCTCGCGCGTGAACGGCCCGCGGTGATTACCGGGCACGATCTCGAACATCTCTCGGACGCGCAGCTGCGTTTCGCTCTCGAAAAACCTGAGCTCGTGTTCGCGCGCGTGTCGGCAGAGCAGAAGCTGCGAATCGTGCGTGCGCTGCAGCAGGCTGGCGCGATTGTCGCGGTCACCGGCGATGGCGTCAACGACGCGCCGGCCCTCAAAGCCGCTGATATCGGGGTCGCCATGGGACAGAGCGGGACCGACGTTGCACGTGAGGCCGCCGACGTCGTTCTTCTCGACGACAACTTCGCGAGCATCGTCGCCGCGATCGAGGAGGGGCGTGGCGTCTTCGACAGCATCCGCAAGTTCATCACCTACGTACTGACGTCGAACGTTCCCGAGCTGGTGCCCTACCTCGCGTTCGTGCTGCTTCGAATTCCCCTGCCGCTCACGATCATTCAGGTGCTGGCCGTGGATCTCGGCACCGATATGCTTCCGGGCCTCGGTCTCGGAGCGGAGCGTCCGGAGCCCGACGTCATGAGTCGTCCTCCGCGGTCCAGAACCGAGCGGATCATCGATCGTCGCTTACTGATTCGCGCATATCTGGTCCTGGGTATCGTCGAGGCCGCCGCCGGGATGACGGCATATGCCCTCGTGCTTCGTCAGGCCGGCTGGACGTGGGGTGCACACCTGGACACATCGACCCTGCTCTATCGCCAAGCGACGACCGCATGTCTCACCGCGATAGTGCTGACTCAGGTCGCCAACGTTTTTGCCTGTCGCAGCGAGACTCTCCGTGCGCGAATTCATGGAATGTTCTCGAACCACCTCATCATCGGCGGCATTGTGACCGAGCTGCTACTCATTGCCGTCATCGACTACACGCCTGCCGGGCAAGCGATTTTTCGCACCGCCGCGATCTCGTGGCAACCCTGGCTGGTGGCAGCGGCGTTCCTGCCAGTCCTGATCGGTATAGATACCCTCCACAAACATCTGGCCGTCGGCCATGGTCCGACACACGTCGATCGGTACACTGCGGTAGACGTCAGTGCGCGTGGGTGACCTCTGCGCGAGACGCGATGCCGAGGAGCTGTTTGCGCTCCATCACGAAGTGAATCACAGGGACCACTCGTTTGCTCAACCAGCCAGGTAGACCGTGAAATGAATACTGGCGCCCGCCGCGCACCCGCACGAGGAGCCGGGTCGAGCCGTCGCCGCGATCCTCGAGCACGAACGCCCACGTCATCAGGCGGGTGCCGTCAGGAAGAACCCATCCGAGAATGAGGGAGCGCTCCGGCTCGAACGCGAGGACCGTGAAACCGTCTGTCATGCCCGGCAACGCCGGAAACACCATGCCAACCGAGAGCTGCTGCAAGTCCGCAATCACGCGCATCGCGCTGCGCTGACGGCCGTTGTCGATGAAGTCGTAGCTGTACCAGCCCGCCCGCGATCCCGCGCCCATCTGCACGAGCCAGGGCCACAGCGACGCCCTCGTCGATCTGATCGTGATGGCATGTGTGATCGAGGCGATCGGCTCCGGAATGAGCTGATCGCCAGGGAGCGTCTGGTGCGCTTCGGACTGCGTCGCTCGTACGGATCGCCACTTCCCCATCGTGGTCACGCGTTCAATTTCCGTCGCGCGTCTGCGTATCGCTCTGAGGACGGTCGCGTCGAATGCGGCGACCGGTGGGGCCAGCTTTCGTTGAAGCGATCGCGCGAACAGGACGCCGAGCAGCGTCACTGCACCAATCGGAAGAACGATGTCGACGTGAACTCCAAGAGAGAACGCTGCAGAGCCTGCAATGAAGGCCCACAGGACCGGGATGATTGCGACCGCACGCGGAAACGGTGGGTCGGCGGCGAGGAGAAAGCCGATGGTGGCAATCGCTGTCGGGCACGGCACTCCGAACGTTGGTACACGCGGGAATGTCCCGACGTCTACGAAAGCCAGCAACGGGTAGGCAAGAGCGTAGCCAATGACCCCACACGACATGGCATGCCTGAATGATGGCGCACGGGAAAAATGCAGCCGGTGACGGACCGCACCGGTCCACATCAGCACCGCTGCCTCGATGACGAACAGCGCGCTGAACGCCCAGGCGGCCGGGTTGATGCTCGAGAAGAACATCGCGTGATATGCCAGAGCCGACCAGAACCACTGCACGGCGAGCAGCCGGCTGATGACGGCGTCAGAGCCTTGTCTTCGCACGTGAAGCGCGAACGCGGCGGCCGTCAGCAGCCAGAGCGCCAGCGCGACCGGCCAGAATGTCTGGTTATACGCGGCGAAGACATCGAGAAAGGCGTCGCGTGAGAAAGGAAGTGTCGTGCCCACGGTGAACCTCCTGAGGACACCAACGCGATCCGTGCAAAATCGCAGCCCTGTCATCGGTAAGTCGTCTGTCAGTGTTCTTCATGAGCCGCACCATCAGGGAGTTGTCGAATTTCCGCACTGGTGCCGGAAAATCGGCAGCCAGTGTTGCGACCTGAGCCGCGAGTTTGCGTCACGTTGCGGGCATGAGTTCCCGTCGACATGGCACAGTCCGTGCGAATGGCATGGGAGGGGTTCCCATGAGAGCAGCTGTCTTTTTCGCCACGCGTGAGGGGCAGACATCGAAGATTGCCGAGCGCATCGGCACCGATCTTCGCGCGTCCGGCATCGATGCGAACGTGCTGAACGTCAAAGCGCTCACCACGCCGTTGGACTGGTCGCCCTACGAGACGGCGTTCGTGGCTGCGTCGGTGCACGGCGGACGACACGAACCCGAGATGATCGCGTTCGTGCGCCGCTACCGCAACGAGCTACAGCGGATTGCCGCCGTCTTCGTCTCAGTGTCGCTATCGGAAGCGGGAGCGGAGGATCTGCAGGCGTCTGAAGAGCGACGCAAGCAGTCTGCAGCCGACGCGCAGCGCATGATTGACGACTTCATCAAAGACACGGGATGGAAGCCGGAGCGCAGCCTCCCGGTGGCCGGCGCGCTGGTCTACAGTCGCTACAACGTGCTTATGCGTTTCGTGATGAAACGCATCGCACGTACACAGGGAGGGCCGACCGACACGTCACGCGACTACGAGTTCACCGACTGGCCCGCGCTCGATCGATTCGTTGAAGAAGTGGCAGGCGTGGGCGCCGAACACTGATTCGCGCTGCTGTGCGATTTCCAGGTACGGGAGGGCGGCGGGCGAGTGAGGCCGGCGGATGACATCCGATCAACGTAAAAAGCAGAGCTAGCGCGGATCAGAAGACGGCCCTTACTGCCAGTTGCGCGACGCGCGGATCGCCGGCCGTCGTGATCGTTCCGAAATTCGCCGCGCCCAGGACAGCTGCGGGCGCGCCGAGCGGCGGTGTGTTCAGCAGGTTGAACACCTCGGCGCGCAGTTCGATGGCGGAACGTCCAGCGGGGATGCGGCGCGTCACCGCAAGGTCCACGTTGCGATACGACGGACCACGAACGGGGTTGCGAGACGCGGACCCGATGGCGAACTGCGGGGCGACGGCAAACGCAGCCGTGTTGAACCACTGGCTGGTCGTCCGCTGACCGCGAGGCAAGTCGGGGTCGCCGACGAGATTGGGTCTCTGGACGCCAAAGCCGGCAAAGGCATTGAAGTTGGTCGTCTGTGTGACGGCAATCGGAACGCCCGACTGCAGTGTCGCCAGCACCGTCGCCGTCCAGTCGTTGGCAAGTGCACCCAGCCAGCCGTGCAGCTGTTTCGCGCGACCCGCCCCGGCGGGAAGATCCCAGACCAGTGAAGAGACCATCACGTGCGGAATATCGCCAGTCGAGTAGTCGCGCTCGCGCGCGAGATTGTGGCTGTCCGCGATCGGATAGTTTGCCACCGGTCCCGTCAGGATCGAGGCGTCAAATACCGACGATGCAGTGTCCACGAGCGTGGAGCGCGTGTAGGCCAACGAGTAAGACACGCCGCGCGAGAAACGTCGGCGCACGCTCGCTTCAAATCCGTGGTATCTGGTAGTACCCACGTTGTTGCGATAGAGGCTCACCGTCGTGTAAGTGGGATACGACTTCATCAGCTGGGCCACGGAGATCGTGGGATCTCCCAGTGACGACGACCGCGGGATGATTCCAAAGTAAGGGTTCGGCACTCGTTGCAGCAGGGGCGCACCGATCGCGAGCTGATCGACCGTCAACTGATTGAGGTTGCTGTCCGGTATGCCGACGTGTGTGATGTTCGAGCCAACGTACGCGATTTCCACCGTCGTGTTCGGCGTGATCTGGCGCTGCAGTGACGCGTTCCATTGCTGCACGTAGCCGGATCCGAGCGTGCCGTCGACCGAGAAGACTCCCTGACCCAGTCCAGCCTCCGCGGTTGGCGCGATCGGCGCCACGCTCGGACCGTCCTTCAGCACGAAGGCCGGTGAAATCGTGTCGAGCGCCCGCTGCGAAACCGTTTGCAGGAACGGAAACGTGGGCGTCGTGAATGGGGTCGTGATGCCCGCCATCTCTATCCAGACCAGCGCGTATCCCGAGCTCAGAATCGTCTTGTCGTTCACGCGATAGACGAGGCCGAAACGCGGCCCGAAATCACTCTTCTTGAGCGGCCGCACTGGATGCGTTCCCGGATACTCGAGCTGCTCGGTCTCGAGGTTGAACACGGCCGCCTGGCCGTTGACTTCCGTCGAAGGAAAATTCAGCGTGTAGCGCAATCCGGGATTCAGCGTGAGCCGCTGGGAAATCTTCCAGTCATCCTGAACGAAGTACTCCTGGAACCGTACACGTTCTTGAATCTGTTCTTGCTGAATGTCGATCGAAAAGTTCTGAACCTGCCCCAGCAGGAAACTCGCCAGTGGCGTTCCGGTGTTCGCCACGCCAGGAAGATCGCTCCCGATTGCATTGAACGCGAACGATCCGGTCGGTGAAGGAGGCTGGATCACGTCCAGTCGCTCCCATCGCCAGTCGAAGCCAGCCTTCATCGTGTGACGGCCTCTGACCCACGTAATGGCGTCGGCGATCTCCGTGACGCTCGTCTCGAAATTCGATGCGGTGTTGGGTGGCGAGCCGAGCTGCTGATAGCCGCTGATGAGGAACGTGGGCAGCGTATTGGGGAACTGGCCGCTGGATGGAATACCGGGAATGCCAAGCGCCTCTCCCGCCGGCGCCGGGAGTTGGAGCGCCGTTCGTGCGATCGTCCGTCGTGTATCGCCGATCCGCAGCTCGTTGAGGACATCCGAGGAAAACGTGTGCTGAAAGTTGGTGGCGACTGACCATGCCTTCGTGTCCTGCGCTCCAAGCGTCCCAGTCACGATCCCGCTGCCGTCGGGGAGCGGCGTCACCGGAACGAACCGATTCTCGAAGGACGAAAGCCGCCCGAACAAACGGTCACGGTTCGACGCGAAGGCGTGATCGATTCTGACGTCCCACTGATCCTGTCGGTCTGTTTCCGTCTCGGTCCGCCGGTAGTTGTTCGACGCGCCTGAACCCGTGGGCAGCGGGTAGCGCTGCAGCAACGAGAGAGCCGCCGGGTCCGCGCGTTCGAGAGGAATGGTGTTGCCGGGGAACGGAGTACGCGTGAGCCTGGTCGTCGTTGCCGGATCGTAAATCACTGGCACCCGACCGGCTATCGGCTCGGTGAACACGCCCTGCCGCTGCAGGGTTGTGGGCACAGTTGAGATCACCGTACGGGCGATCGACTGGCGCTGGCCTTGATAGTCAGTGAAGAAGAACGTGCGATTGCGAACCAGCGGACCGCCGAAGGTGCCACCAAACTGGTTGCGCCGGTACTCTGGCTTGACAGGGTTGGTGGACTGAAAGAAGTTCCTGGCGTTGAGCGCCTCGTTCCGCAGGAACTCGAAGGCGCTCCCATGCCACTGGTTGCCGCCGCTTCTCGTCGTCAAGTTGACGACGCCGCCGTTGAAGCGGCCGAACTCGGCCGGAGGGCTGTTGCTCTCGATCTTGAATTCCTGAATCGCGTCGATGACCGGGAAGAACGCGACCTGGCCCGGCTCCGGCTGCAGGACTGAAATGCCGTCGAAGAGGTACTCGTTCGTCCGCGGCCGGCCGCCATTGATACGCGGCAGCTGCGAGTTCGGAGGCAGCGCGACGCCTGGCGCGAGCGATGCCAGTGTGATGAAGGTCCGGCCGTTGAGTGGCAGCTGCATCAGCTGCTCGTGCTCGACGACGGTGCCAAGACTCGCGGTTTCGGAGCGGAGGGTGGACGTTTCGGCGATAACGGTCACCTCCTCACCGACATTTCCCACTGCCAGCTCGAAATCGAGCCGGAGCTTTTCGCCGGTCGCGATCCGGATGCCCTCCCGTCTGATCGTGCGAAATCCGGGGAACGTGACATCGAGACGGTATTCGCCAGGGGCGAGGCTGGCGACGGCGTAGACGCCGTCGGTGGTTGTGACCACGGCCCGCGGCTGGTTGGTCGCGGCGTTTGTAGCTGTCACCGTTACGCCGGAAACAGGCGCACCGGCCTGGTCCACAATCGCACCGGTAATCTCTGCCCCCGCAACCTGGGCGAACACAGGCTTTGGCAAAGAGGCCAAAGCCGCGACGACAGCGAGCCATTCGAAACGCCAGCGAAGCAAGCTGAACCGCATCTCTCCAGGAGCTTCCGTAGCCAGCAGCCCGCGGGAGCCAGGCGCCGGGGAAGCGGTCACTGTACTTCGCACTGAAACGACAATCAAATCGTACTAAATCGGATCGAATTGTCCATAAATTGCGCACGCGTCGATGTTTTTCGCGGAACCCGAGCGGCTCGGGATCGAGTTGGTGAATCGGTATCACGCCCTCGAGCGGGCGGGGACCATCTGATCGCGGGATGTCGTCAGAGTGTTGGTGCTCTGGAAGCTTGGGGTCGTCGGTAGGTACACGTACAGTGGCAGGCCAAGTGCAATGAGGACGAGTCCGGCGACGGATTCCACCGGCCGGTTCACGAGCGTGTTGATCACCAGCCAGCCGGCGACGAGGACGAAGACGAGAGGCATGATGGGATAACCCAGCGTCCTGTACGGGCGCGGCGCATCGGGCATCTTCCGTCGGAGCACGAACACGGACGAAGTGACCAGGCCGTAGAAGATCCACGACGCGAAGATGACGTAGTCGGAGAGCTGATCGAACGTGCCCGAGATCGCCAGGGCGCTGGCCCACACCGCCTGCAGGAGGAGCGCGTAGACCGGCACGTGGGTGCGGTGGCTGAGCACGCCAGCCTTCGCGAAGAAGACGCCGTTCCGTGCCATCGCGTAGGGCACGCGTGCACCAGTCAATGTTGATCCGTTGAGCGCGCCGAGCGCCGAGAAGATGAACGCCAGCGAGATCAGCCGGCCGCCGCTGTCGCCGAATACGGTCTGCGCGGCCTTGGTCGCAACCGGCAGCGCATCACGATACCGGGTTGAATTCGCCGAAATCACGTCGCTGAATGGCAGCGCGTAGAAATAGGCGAGATTGGCCACGCAGTAAATCAGCATGACGACCGCCATGCCGCCAATCAGCGCAATCGGCACGTTACGTCCAGGATCCTTCACTTCTCCGGCGGCCATCGGCATGTTGTTCCAACCGTCGTAGGCCCAGAGCGCCGCGAGCATCGCGAGACCGAACGCGGCAACGCCGCTGCTGCTGCCGGTGCCGGTCGCGCCGAGGTGCGACCAGTCGCCGCTTCCCGAGCCGATGAAGACGCCCAGCACCACCGTGGCAATGCCGCCAAGCTTCAGCACGGTGAGCAGCGACTGCACGCGCCCGCCCACCACAACGGTTAGACAGTTGATCACCGCGAAGACCAGGATGGCGGCTACCGCGACGATCTGTCTGCGATCCGAACTGCCACTCGATCGTCTGTCCGAGCAGCACGAACCGCGAGCTGGCCCAGACCGACGTCGTCGGAACGATGGCGGAGAGAAACGTCGCAAAGCCGACGCCGAGGATGGCGATCGATCCGGTGCCCGCCACGACGACGCGCATCCATCCGTAGAGGAACGCGGCAAGCTCGCCGTAGGCGTGACGCAGGTACACGTATTCGCCGCCGGCGTGCGGAAGCATGGCGCCCAGCTCCGCATAGGTCAGCGCGCCGCACATCGAGAGCACTCCCGCCGCGATCCACGCGAGCAGCACCATGGCGGCCGAGCCGGTGTCCTGCGCCATGATCGCGGTCTTGATAAACACACCGGTGCCGATCACGGTGCCTACGACGAGCGAGGTGGTAGCGGAAAGCGAGAGGCCGCGGACGAGATGCTCGTCCTCGTGAGACGCTCGGGATTCGGTCGACAGTGACGGGGAGGCGCGAAACACAGTCATGAACCAGTCCGGCGCTCCTTGTGTATCGAATGCGGCGGGGTGCCGGCTATCTTTTCACAACTCGGCACGAATGGATCGGGTAATTGCTGGCTGGCGCGATCACACGCTCTTGCCTCCCTCGATCTGTTCGAGCAGCAGCGCGATGGTGATCGGTTTCGCGCAGTGCGCGTCGAAACCGGCCACGGCGGCCGCCGCGAGGTCTCCAGCCTGGCTGTGGCACAACCACCACCGCCGTCCACCCATACATCCCGCGGCTGAAAGCCGCATAAACCTGCACGCCTTCACGGGTCGCTTGGCGCGAGACGCTTTCGGAGGACTGCCGGATTCGGGCACGAAACGCCTCCGCGGCCGGCGCGCCAACGTAATCCTCCGCCCCACGGGTCCTGACCGCGATCGTTCCTTCGGAGTCGATGATCGTACGCGTCCACTCTTCCGAGTTGGGCTGATGGCGTGGAACGACGCGTGCCAGCGACTCAACATTGACGATCGCCGAGAGCACGTACTTCAGCGCGTTCTGTCTTGTCACCGGTACGCGAATCGCGAACAGATGCTCGGGCCCTCCGTCACGGGCCGGACGCACAACGCCGACGACGGGGCCACGCGACGCAATCAGACGTTGCAGACTGTCAGGCTCGACGACCCGCTGCAGCGGCGTGCCCCATGGCTGCCGCGTGCTCACTAGTTGACGGCCGTCGAGCGAAACCAGCAAAAGCGTGTGATCCCTCATTGTTGGACAGCGAGCGTCTCTGGCGGCCTGAAGGTTCTGGGTGTGACGCTGATGCGCTGTCCTGATCGTCGTTGCGACCCAGCAACCGGGCGTGGCCAGGCTGCATTGAGTCATAACGCACGCAACCCTGAGCGCCCGCCTACCATACGCAGGCGGTGCGTCCTACCTTAAAACTCCGCCAAGCACGGTCTTGACAAGCGCCTGGGCTTCTTCCTGAATACGCCGCAGGTGGTCGTTCCCTCGAAAACTTTCGGCGTACAGCTTGTAGACCGCTTCGGTGCCCGACGGCCGCGCCGCGAACCAGCCGTGCGCGGTCACGACCTTCAGGCCGCCTATCGCGGCCCCGTTGCCCGGCGCCGTCGTCAACATCGCCTGAATCGGATCGCCGGCAAGCTCGGTCGCGTGGACGTCCCCCGCCGAGAGCTTGAGGAGCGCCGACTTCTCTTCGGGAGTTGCCGGCGCATCCACACGCTCGTAGCTGGGGGCGCCGAACTCGTCGGTCAGGCTTTGGTACAGCTCGAAAGGATCCCTGCCGGTGCGGGCCATGAGTTCGACAGCCAGAAGATCCATGATGATGCCGTCCTTGTCGGTCGTCCACGCGGTGCCGTCCTGCCGGAGGAACGACGCGCCCGCGCTCTCCTCTCCTCCGAAGCCCAACGACCCGTCCAGCAGGCCGGGCACGAACCACTTGAATCCGACCGGCACCTCGACCAGACGCCTGCCGACCTTGCCGCACACGCGATCGATAATGCTGCTGCTCACGACGGTCTTGCCGACGGCCGCGTCGGCGCGCCAACCGGGCCGATGCGTGAAGAGATACGCGATCGCGGCTGCGAGAAAGTGATTCGGGTTCATCAACCCGCCGCGGCGAGTGACGATGCCGTGGCGGTCGCTGTCGGGATCGTTGCCGCACGCGATGTCGTAGCGATCCTTGAGCGCGATCAGCTTCGCCATCGCGTAAGGGGAGGAACAATCCATGCGGATTCGTCCATCCCAGTCGAGCGTCATGAAGCCGAACGTCGGATCGACGACTTCGTTCACGACCGTCACATCGACGCCGTAGCGATCAGCAATCGGCCGCCAGTACCCGATGCTCGCGCCGCCGAGCGGATCGACGGCGATCTTCAGCCGGGCGGTGCGGACGACGTCCATGTCCACGACGGCGGCGAGGTCACTCACATAGGACCCGACGTAGTCGTAGGTGTGTGTCGTCGGCGCCCGCAGCGCGCGCTCGACGTCGACTCGAGACACGGTGTGCAGGTGATTGGCCAGAAGATTGTTGGCGCGATCCTGAATCCAACGCGTGATGTCGGTATCCGCGGGGCCACCGTTCGGCGGGTTGTACTTGAAACCGCCATCTTCGGGCGGATTGTGCGACGGTGTGATGACGATGCCGTCGGCCAGGCCCGAAGGCCGACTGCTGTTGTGCCGCAGAATCGCATGCGAGATCGCCGGGGTCGGCACCGGACCGCCCGCGGCGTCGATCATGGTGTCCACGGCGTTGGCGGCAAGCACTTCCATCGCCGTCCTGAACGCCGGCTCGGATAGCGCGTGGGTATCCATGCCGATGTACAGGGGCCCGGTGATTCGCTGACCGGCGCGATACTCGCAAATCGCCTGAGTGATGGCCAGCACGTGCGCCTCATTGAAGGTCGCACGCAGCGACGTCCCCCGGTGCCCGCTCGTGCCGAAGCTGACGCGTTGGCTGAGATCCTCGACGTCAGGCGTGAGGCGGTAGTAGGCATCCCGAAGCGCGCTTACGTCGATTAGCTGATCGGGAGGAGCCGGTTTGCCGGCAAGCGGGTGAACCTTCACGTCAACTTCTGTATCACAGAATGACGTGACAGCGTCGAATCACTAATCACTGATCACTGATCCTCGCATCCCGGATCCCGGATCCCGAATCCCGAATCCCGAATCCGTCAATCGAATCCCTGAATCCTGAATCTCTGAATCCTGACCTGCGTCAGCGTGTCTACCCTGCGGTCCAGCCCTTCAGGGCTGCCGTTGAGGCCCTGCGCTGCGAACTTGCGAGACTGTTTCCACGGAATGGTGTGCGCGATTCGGGATTCAATGATTCGGGATTCGGGATTCGGGATTCGGGATTCGCGGATTCAGGATTCGGGATTCAGGATTCAGGATCAGTGATTCAGGATCAGTGATTAGTGATTAGCGATTCCGAGCGCTGAGCATCTCGATCTCCCGCTGGATATGCTTAATCTCGACCTGGCGCTCCAGCAAATCAACCTCGGCGCGCTTGAGATCGAGTTCGGTGGCCTGGCCGATCGACACGAGCCGCCTCACCTCCTCCACGCGGCTCTGGGCGATCGCGATTTCACGCTGCGCGCGTTCGAGCTGCAACGTCAACTCGGTGCGCCTCGCAGCCGGGGCCAGCGCCTCGCTCTTGATCTCGCCCCGCAAATACTGCTGCCGGAGGTCGAACATGGCCTGGAGCTGCTGCATGCGCGCGCGCGCCTGCGCCAGCTCGGCCTCGGCCTGAAGCTGAGCCGATCGCGGGGCCATCCCGACCTTTACACGCTCTTCGGCCTGCGACACGCTCTGTTCCGCTGCGACCATCGCTTTTTGGGCCATCTCAAGGTCAAGCCTGAGACGATCGCGCACGAAATCACGCTGCCCGACGAGCGGCGCATCCAGATCGTTGCGAGGAGCGGCCGATGTCGCCTGAATCTCTTCGATGTCGAGCTGAGTCCGTGCGAGCGACGTCTCCATCGCCCGCAGGTCTCGTTCGGCAGCCTGGAGGGTTCCACGGTCGGCGGTTCCCGCCTCGAACCTGCGCCGGGCCTCCTGGTAGGCGGCGCGTGCCAAATCGAGCCGCAGTCGAACAAGCGATTCTTCGGAGCGGGCGGTCTCGATCAACCGATCTCGCTGGCGTGCGTCCTGCACCCGTCCGGACGCGACCCCGGCAACGCCGCCGGTTGCCAGCGCCGCGACGACGACGAGCGTGGCACTCAGTCGACGCATGCGGGAACCAACGGGCGCGGCAAGCCGCGACTCGCGGCGCAGTGCCGTCTCGATTTGCCACTCGAGATGCGCGAGGAACTCCGGCGCCGGCTCGTGCGATTCCATCGGACCAGTCATCGACTGCCTCCTTCGATCTTCATGATGGACTCGAGCTCGCGCCGCAGGCTTTGGCGTGCCCGCCGCAGCCGCCCTTCGACGGCGCGCTCGGTGAGCCCCATCGTCTCCGCAATTTGCGACATCCGTCGATCCTCGAGGTGAAACGCTTCGAGCAACTGGGCCTGAGGCGCCGGCAGCCGCGCCAGCGCGTAACACACCACGGAGGTCATCTCCGACGACTCCGCCGCGCGGCCGTTCTCGAGTGCCGCAAGCACTTCGCCGGGTGAGACCGAGTCGAGCGATGCGGGCCGTCGGCGGCGGTAATAACTGGCCAGGAGGTTACGGGCCACCGTGGTGAGCCAGCCCATCGGCCGTTCCGGCAGACCTCGTCCGCGCCATTCGCGCACGGCCCGAAGCCAGGTCTCCTGGGTCACATCCTCGGCCAGCGAGCGGTCGCCACAGCTGTTGCGCGAGACGTAGCGGTAAAGTGCACCAATGGTCTCGCGATAGACCTGGAGGATCTGTTCCTCTGTGCCGCCTCTGGTCGATCCCATTCGCCTGCTGATGGTATGACGCGTGAGGCGTCGAAAACCCACGCGGGAGATCGAATCAATCACTAATCACTGATCACTGATCCCGAATCCCCGAATCCCGAATCCTTGAATCTTTGAATCCCGAATCCGGGCGTGTGCCGTGCTCAAATTCTGAACCATGGCACACAGACTCGAGGATTTGCCCGTCCATCACAAGGGCACACAGTGACGTAGGATTATTGAGCCTGGGATTCAGGATTAGCGATTCGGGATTCGCGATTCGCGATTCGCGATTCGGGATTCGGGATTCGGGATTCGGGATTCGGGATTCGGGATTCGGGAATTCGCGATTCAGGATCAGTGATCAGTGATTAGTGATTCAATGACGCGCGCCGAAGGCGCGTTTGAGCCAGCGCGATCCACCGCTTCCCATCGCGGGTGTGCGAGGTTCAGAGCGATCGACCACGCGCCGTGGGAGATGGATCTTCAGCACCATGGCCCCCGGTGGCTCGGCCTTCATCCAAAGGTGACCGCCACAGCTGCTGACGAGCGCCTGCAGGGCCCCGAGATCCACGCCGGGGGTTTCTCCTGCCGATACGCTGATGGGCGATGCGGACGTTCGCGTCCGTTCTGCGGCAGCCACGTCGGGACGCACAAAGCTTCTGACTTCGTTGACGGTGAGCAGAACGTGAGCCCCCGGTCGAACGTTTGGATACTTCGCCACGAACTCACGATCGACGACGACGGGGTCGACATCGATCATGAGACGTCCACCGAGGGGCATCCGCTCGCGCCCGTAGGCCGCGACGTTGACCAGCATCCGTTCCACCGGGCGCGCTTCGACGTCGAGATTGAGCGGAGTTGACGCCTTCGGAAGAACGAGCTCGACGTTGTCGCCGGCGACCCGCTTCAGCACAGGCCCCAGGTCGCGCAAGACCTTGTTCACGTCCACGAACTCGGCCGCATTCTTTTGTTCGTCGGTGTAGGCGGCAAGCTGTCCAAGGAACCCCGCGGCACGGGCCACCTCATCGAGAATGAGCTCGCCTTGATGACGCGCGACGTCGCTCTCCATCCGCGCCAGCCATTGCTGCCCTTCTTGTGTGGCGTGCGCCAGGAGGGTGTGGCACGTGACCGCAACCTCGGAGCCATACCGCGCGACGGCTTCCATGCGGTGGGCTGTGCGGAGTCTGTCCTCGAGCTCACGCACCGGTGTGAGATCTTCGGCGACCAAGTCGACGGAGTCACCCGAGGTTGCGGCCGCCAGCAGGCGAACCGTGAGCCGGCTGCCGTCTTGTCTGCGCCATGACGTCTCGATCGATTCGCTCGCGCGAGTGGCGAGGCAGCGTTGGAGAATCCACCGAAGGTCATCGGCCGACTCGAACACCGCCGTTCGGAAATCGGCCTTCTGCAGCTCCTCAGGCGCATCGTAGCCGAGCAAGCGCACGAGCGCGCGGCTGACCTGCAGGAGCGAACCGCTCGCGTCGCACCGGCACCTGTTCACCGGGGTGTCGTCGAACTCGCGGCGCGTCTCGGCCCGGATGGAATCGATTCGTCTCTTGAGCGCGGGCACCAGCTCGGCGGTCGCCTTGAGAGCCTCGCGCTGGCTTCGCGTCGTGTCGAGTTCCTTGCCGATCGCCGCAAGCCGATCCTGCAGGCGCGCGATCGAATCGCGGTCCACGTTCCTTTCCTTGAGCGTCAGCTGCAGTCGATGTTCGACGTCCGCCAGGGCCTTGGCGGCCGCGTCCTGGGCCTCTTGTGTCCGCTCCGCCTGCTCTCGCAGCTGCCGATCGCGTTCGGCAACGAGCGCTTCATTCCTGTCGCGGTCGCGATTCTGAGCTCCGACGATTAGTTGCAGCCGCTGCTCGAGGTCAGCGAGCGCGGCCGCGGCCCGATCGTCCGAAGCCTTTGCCCGAGCCGCCTCCACTCGCAGCTGCTGATCGCGTTCGGCGACGAGCGCCTCGTATCGATCGCGCTCGATCGCGCTCTCTTTCGCGAGACGATCCATCGATTCCCACGCGCTGGCTCGTGCCTCCTCGAGCGACTGCTGCAGGGCGCCCGATTCGGCGCGTTGACGCGCGAGATCCGCTTCAATGGCGGCGCGCGTGCGCTCGAACTCTGCGTGATCCTCCTGGCGCGCCCGTTCCAGGTTCGCGATCTGTTCCTGCGCCGCCGCGAGCGCCTGGCGAATCCGATCGCCATGAGCTTGAAGCTCCTGGATGTGCGCCTGGGCTTCGGCTCGTCTGCGCTCCCACTCATCTCGCTCTTCGGCGGCGCGAGCATCCATGTGCATCTGGTGCTCGCTGGCGCGCTGCGCCATCGCCGCCAGCTCGTCGCTGAACCGGAGGCGCGACTGTTCCGAAGCGGCTCGCGTCTCTGCCAGCTCGGTCGCGATGGCTTCGCGTTTGGCGATTTCCTCGTTGAGAGCGGCTTGGGAGGTCGACTGGCGCTGCGCGGCCTCCAGCGAAGCGGCTTGCCGCTCGGCCGTGGCCTGACGGACGACGCGCTCGAGCGCCGCGTTCGCCTCGGCGCGCTTGCTCTCCGCAACCTTGATGGCGGACGCAGCCTGCGCCAGGCGCGCCTCGGCCTTCTCCCGACTCTCGGTCAGGCGGGCGTTGGCGGCGTTGATCTCCAAAGCATGCTGATCCCGAGCGCCCTGGAGCGCCTGCTCGGCATTCTTGAGCTGCTCGGTGAGCGTCTGGCGGTGGGCCGCCTGCTCGGCCAGCTGCACGTCGACTGCGGCCTGCTGGAGCAGGGCTCGGTCGGCGGCCGTCTGACGATCGGCGGCAGCCTGCTGCTGGACAGTGTCGAGGGTCCGGGCAGCTTGGGCGATCTCCGCTTCCAAAGCCTCTGCGAACGCGGCCGCTTCCGACTGCCATGCCGCGGCTTCCCGCTGAGACTCTGCGAGCCGCTCGGCGGCAGCGGTCATTTCGGCAGCATGTGCTCGTCGGGCGTGGTCACGCTCAGCTTCGGACTGCGCGAGTTGATCCTCAATCGCAGCCATGGCGACGGAGGCGTGGGCCAGCCGCGTGGTCGCGTCGTTCTCACTGGCCGAGAGCCGCGCCATCACGTCGTTCAGCTCCGATGCATGCCGTTCGGTAGCCTCCTGAAGGGCTGACTCGACGGATGCGAGTCGGGCCTGTACCGCATCTCGCTCCGCGACGGCTTCAGACCAGGCGGCGGCGGCGGTGCGCCGCGCGTCGATAAGTCGCGCGGCTGCGTCATTCATTTCCGCTGCGTGGCGTTCGGCGGCTTCTTGAATCGCGGATTCAACCGACGCCAGCCGCTGCTGCAGGTCCTCGCGCACGGCGGCTGCTTCGGACAAACGCGCATCAGCATCGTTGCGACTCACGGCCAGCGTCGCCGCGGCATCGTTCATCTCTGACGCGTGCCGTTCATTGGCCTCCTGCAGCGCACCTTCGACGGCTGCGTGTCGTCGCTGCAGGTCCTCGCGCATGGCGGTCGCTTCGGACAATCGCGCGTCGTAAGCTGCGTGGAGCTCGGCGAGCCGCCCGGCGGCCAACGCCTCCTCCGATGCGCGGCGGTCCTCCGCCTGCTGGATCGCGTGCTTCGCCTGCGCGACCTGCTGCCGCAGGGCGTCCCGCAGCGCAGCGTGCTGCGCGAGATCAGCTTGGTGTTCTGCGTTCTGTTCCGACGCACGCTGCTGTGCTGCTTGCCGCTCGGCGGTCACGCGCTGCTCGGCGCACCGGAGCGCGGCGTCGGCATCGGCGAGGCGCCGTTCGAGCCGGGAGCGTTCCCCGGCAGCAGCACGAGCCTCCGAGAGCAGTTCCGCTTCGCACTGTGCAAGACGTTCGGCGGCCACCGCAGCAGCGGCGGCCCGCTCCCCGCGCGCGTGATCGGCGGCTGCGAGCGCATCGTTCATCCGCTGCATTGCGGCGTCATGCGCACGCGTGGTCTCTGTCAGCTTGACGGCGAACTCCGCCTGCTGTTGCGCGAGCATATTGGCGAAGACCGCGGCGTCCGCGCGCCTCCGCTGCTCGGCGTCACGAATCGCCTCGTCGGCATGTGTCAGCCGGCTTTCGAGCACCTGGCGGTGCTCCATTTCCTGACGGAGCGCCGCTTCGAGTTCCGCCTGACAGCGAGTGGCCTCCTCCAGCGTCGTTCGTTGTGTCGTGGCGCGCGCTTCCGCGTCGCGGAGGGCGGCATCACGATCGACGAGCTGACGCTCGATCATCTTCGTCGTGTCCGCCGCGGCACGAAGCGCCGCCGCGTATTCGGATTCGCGCTGTGCGTGCTCCTTTGCCGCCGCGACCGCATCGGCCAGGCGATCTTCGCGTCCCCGCTTGATCGCCGCGATCGCCTCTTTTAGCCGCTCCTCCGCATCGTCCCTCGCGGCTTCGGCTTCCGCAACGCGACTGTCGCGCTCGGAGTGAGCGGTCGCTTCGGATGCATCACGATGTCTCGCTTGAGCGGTGAGAAGCGCGGCGTGCGCGATCAGACGATGGAGTCTGAAGTAGAGAGCCCGGAACGACGGGCGGGACTTCACAAGGTAATCGCCGGCACCCAGCCTGAGCGCCGCTACTGCAAGCTCCTCGTCCCATTCGGCGACGATCGCGGCGGGAACGTGGAGGTTTCGGGCAGCCAGGTCCTGCAGAATCGCACGCGCGTCCACCCCGGGATAACCATCCTCGAGAAGGACGATATCGAACGGAAAGGACTCTTCCGAATGCGCCGCAGGGACAGGACGGAACGTTCCATCCGGACCAGGCAGCGCCTCGACTACGTCGATCGACCCGCCGGGCCTTCCGAGACACTCCCGCGCCAGCGCCGCATCGCCGACGTAGAGAAGCCGCAAGCGCCGCGCCGATGACCGGTGTGAACTAGGGGTCACGTGCGTCAACCGACTACTTATCGGTTTGACACAGCCGGGACTGCAGTTGCGCCGGGATGTGCAGGCAACCAGCTGGTCGGTGATCGGCAGGGGGGAGGGGACAACGGCGGGGAGCCGCTCCTTATTCTTGAAAACAAATGACTTAATTGGCGAGGAACGTTACTGGCACGTCGCTCTTCGCCGCGTAATATGATCGTCGTTCCAGACACGACCCACGGAAACCGTGAGGCCTGCCAGAGGGAGGTGTCATCGGATGTCGCCCGTCGGGAGTCGCAAATCGCCACGTCGAGTCTCCCGGTCCCGGGCGCTTCACGGGACGCGGCGTGCGAAGGCTGGCTCGGTCGGCACGACCGCCAATACACGGCGACACGCGCTCGTCGTCGGCATCGGCGCATCGGCAGGCGGCCTCGAAGCCCTCAAGGCGTTCTTCGGAGCGATGCCGCCAAAAAGCGGATTCGTCTTCATCGTGGTCGTCCATCTCGATCCCTCCCATGACAGTCTGCTGCCAGAACTCCTGGCCAAGGCCACGACGCTCACCGTTGAACAAGCGAGAGACAAAGCGCCGCTCGAGGCCGATCACGTCTACATCATTCCCCCGAACCGCACGCTGACCGTCGATCAACGGATTCTCCACGTGGAGGAAGTGGTCGATCGGCGGTTGCTTCGCGGGTCGATCGATCGTTTCTTCCGGTCGCTGGCGGCGGCCCACGGCGCGAACGCGGTGGGCATCGTGCTCTCTGGCACGGGAACGGAGGGCACGCTCGGTGCGCGAGCGATCAAAGCGGAAGGTGGAGTGGTGATGGCCCAGACGCCGGAGTCGGCGTCTCAACCGGGGATGCCGGCCAGCGTGATCGCGAACGGCCTGGCCGATGTCGTGCAGCCGCCCGACAAGATGCCGCGCGCGCTGCTCGAGTACGCACGCGATTCGCATGCGCGTCGTCTGACGACGCCTACGTCACCAGAGACGACACCACTCGACAATTTGCAGCCGATTCTGGCCGTGCTACGCGCGCGCACGAAACGCGACTTCCGCGGGTACCGCAAGGGAACGCTGCGGCGCCGCATTGAGCGCCGGATGGCTCTGCAGCAGATCGCCAGCGTCGCCAACTACGTCGACGTGTTGCGATCCCGTCCGGCAGAAGCACATCAACTCGCGAAGGATCTTCTCATTGGCGTGACGTCATTCTTCCGGGATCCTTCTGTCTTCGACGAACTCGCCACCAGCGTCCTGGCTGGCCTCGTGAGGGATCGGGAGACGGACGCGCCCATCCGAGTCTGGGTACCAGGCTGCGCGACGGGGGAGGAAGCCTATTCGATTGCCATCGTGCTGGCGGAGCAGATCGCCGAGCTGGGGTCCGCGTGCCATGTGCAGATCTTCGCCACGGACCTGGACGAACACGCGTTGGAAATCGCGCGGAGCGGCACGTACCCGGAAACCATTTCACTCGATGTCAGCGAGCCGCGACTGCGGCGCTTCTTCGCGCACGAGGATCACCGCTACACGATCGTCAAGTCGATCCGCGATTCGGTGACCTTCGCAGTGCAAAATCTTATCGCCGATCCTGCCTTCTCCAAACTCGACCTCGTGAGCTGCCGAAACGTGCTGATCTATCTCGAGCCAGAGGTCCAGGAAAAGCTGATCGAGCTGTTTCACTTCGCCCTGAATCCACGTGGCTATCTCATGCTCGGGAGCGCCGAAGGCATCGGCGCGCTCGAGGATCTGTTCACGCCCATTTCCAAGCGCCACCGTATTTTTCGACGAGTGGGAGCGGTGACACGTCCTCCGATCGCCATTCCCGCGGCGCTGCGGTCGCTGCCGGGCGCCGGCCGTGGCAGCGCAAAGGCGACCGAGGCGCCGACGACCGCGACGTTGGCGGATCAGGAGCTGCTGGATCATTTCGCCCCGGCAGCAGTCGTCGTCAGGGACAACGGGCAGATCGTGCGCTTCTATGGCGCGATGGACCGCTACATTCACCTACCGAGCGGAGATGCAACGCTCGACGTACTGGCCCTCGTACAGGACGACCTGAAACCGGCGCTTCGCGAGGCCCTGTACGATGCGGTGCTACACAATCACCGGAGAGTCGTCGAGGGGATTGAGATCAAACGCGGCCAGGCGGACGCGGCGCTGCGCGTCACGATTCAGCCTCTGATCCGGCCCGCGGCAGCCGATCAGTTGTGGTTGATCATCTTTGAGGAACAGCCTGCACCCTCGCGGCTTCCCGCGCGACGCGGAAGCCCCAGACAGGCGACTCGGGTTCGGCAGCTCGAGGCCGAGATCCGCGCGACGAAGAAGACGCAGCAACAGCTGGTCGAGCAGCTGGAAAGCAGCAACGAGGAACTGAAGGTCGCCAATGAAGAAATCCTCTCGATGAACGAGGAGCTGCAGTCCACCAACGAGGAACTCGTGACCTCTAAAGAGGAGCTGCAGTCGATGAACGAAGAACTCAGCACGCTGAACGCGCAGCTGCAAGACAAGGTGCAGGAACTCACGGTCGTCAACGACGATCTGGCAAACCTCCTCGTGAGCACCGACATCGTCACCGTGTTCCTCGATACCGACCTGCGCATCAAGAGGTTCACGACGGCGGCGACCCGCCTGCTCAACCTGCTGCGCACCGACGTCAATCGTCCGATTCAGCACATCACCACGAACCTGGTGGACGTCGACCTGTCGCAGGACGCCAGAGCCGTACTGGCCAACGGCACACCGGTTGAACGGGAGGCCTCCGCGCAAGACGGCACGCAGTATTACCTTCGAGTGCTTCCCTATCGCAGCAGCGAGGAAAGGGCAATCCTGGGCGTCGTGGTGACGCTCGTGGATGTCACCACGTTGAAGAAGACGGCGCACGAACTCCGCGCCGCCCAGGACCAGCTGCAGCTGCTGAACCAGACACTCGAGCAGCGCGTTGCCGAGCGGACGAAGTGGTTGAGCCTGGTGCACGACGTGACACGCGACATCCACGACGCCCCGAGCTGGGACGAAGCGCTGCATCGCGTGCTGCGCCGGATTTGTGAAAGCGAGTGTTGGCAGATCGGCTTCGTCTATGTGCCCGATCGAGATACTGCGGATGCGATCCGTCCGGTCGTCAGCCTCTTCAGCGAGGAACGTTTTCAGTCGTTCCACGCGGCGTCCGAGAAGCGGGTTTACAAACGGGGACAAAGCCTGCCCGGGCGCGTCTACGGTGAGGGGGCGACCATCTGGCGGAACGATCCGAAGCAGCTTCGCGAGCTGCTACCGCTCCGTGGGGAGGCCGCCACTCAGGCCGGGTTGAGGGCAGCAGCCGCTCTGCCCGTCCGCTTCGGACGCGATGTCATCGCTGTGCTGGAGCTGTTCTCCGACCAGTCACACGAGCCTAGCGACCTGCTCGACAATCTGATGAACGATGTCAGCACTCAGATCGGTGAGGTACTCGAACGGGAGCGCGCAACCGCCGAGATGGCCGATCTCGTCTGGCGCGAGCAACAAGGTCTGCTTCACACGTTGCACGATTCGCTCGGCCAGACCCTGACCGGCCTCGGCATGCTGAGCACGGGGCTGAGGCAGCGGTTGCATGCCACGAACGGGCCCGCGGCGGAGAGCGCGCAGCAAGTCGCCGAACAGGCGCAGGTCGCGCTGGAACAGGTCCGTCAACTGGCACGAGGGCTGTTCCCCGTCGAGATCGATCCGACCGGCCTGATGCCGGCGCTGCGCGAGCTGGCGTCGACGGCCGAAACCATCCATCAGATACGCGTCCAGGCGGTTGGTGAAGTTCCGAACTCCGTCCGCGACAGCCGAGTGGCCACGCAGTTGTACCGGATCGCGCAAGAGGCCGTGACCAATGCCGTGAAGCATGCGAAGGCGCGCACGGTTCAAATCGAGCTCAGCTCGACGCCGGGGCTGGCGAGGTTGCGCATTGTCGACGATGGGGCGGGCATTCGAAAGAGTGGGTCGAAGAGCGATGGACTCGGGCTGCGCATCATGCGATACAGGGCCACATCGATTGGGGCCATCTTGTCAATTGATCCAGGACCCGACGGAGGAACGGTCGTGACCTGTTCGCTTCGCGAGACGCCTGTGCCCGCCGAAATGGACGCGAATCCATGAGCCCTCGTCCGTCGACACCGGCGCGGATCCTGATCGTGGACGATCACCCCATCGTACGGCTTGGCATTCATCAATTAATCGCGAGCGAGCCCGACCTGCAGATTTCCGGCGAAGCGGAGTCCGCCGCCGCCGCGCTCGAGTTGATCAAGGCAAAGCCCGATCTGGCCATCGTGGACTTATCACTCGAGGATGGCAACGGCCTGGAACTGATCCGATCGATCAGGGAGGCCGCACCCGACACACGCGTGCTCGTGCTGTCGATGCACGATGAAGCGCTGTTCGCAGAGCGCGCCCTGCGCGCGGGGGCGCGCGGCTACATCATGAAGCAGGAGGCGATCGGCGGCCTGGTACATGCGATCCGGGAAGTTCTCGAAGGCCGGTTGTTCGTCAGCAACCGCATGTCGCAGCATCTGCTGGAGCGGCTCGGGACCGATGCTCCAACGACTGGCGGGCGACTGGGGAGCCTGACGGACCGCGAACTCGAAGTCTTCGAACTGATCGGTCGAGGGCTGAGCACGGCCGCCATCGCCGACAGACTCGACGTCAGCATCAAGACGATTGAGACGTACCGCTCGAATATCAAGGCGAAACTGGATCTCAAAGACGCGACCGACCTGATCCGGTTTGCCGCCACATGGATCGAGCGGCTCTGAGCGCCGCAGCGGGTCAATTCTATCTCTTCTGCAGCGCTTCTGGACGATAACGCGCAACACATCAGCATCTTACAGCGACTCGTCGGTCAGGTCTGACCCCAGCAGCATTCTCCGGGCGCCCCGATTGACTTCGGGTAGCTGAGCTCGCAATATCGGATCTCAATCCTAGGAACTTCCCAACTTTCAAGACAGCTCCAGGAACCTTCTATGCGGGACCCGCGTCGAGCGCATCAGACCGGTCGCGTCCTGATCGTGGAGCCGCACGACGATTCCCGAGCCATGTACGCGGCCTATTTCACGTGGGCAGGTTTTCAGGTCACGGCGGTACGAACGGCTGTGGGCGCCTTGCACGTGATGTCCCATCAGCGGCAGGATGCCGTCATTACTTGCCTTCGCCTTCGCGGTATGGACGGCTTTGCGCTGTGCGAAGCCGTGGGGGCGAGAGTTGTCACGAGTCCGGTACCGGTGATCGCCGTCAGCACCAGTCTCTCCGACTACGAACGCGCCACGTGGCAGCGAAAATTCGCGGCGGTCTTGATGAAGCCGTGCTTGCCAGACGCCCTCTTCGACTGTGTGCAGGACGCGCTCGCGACCCCGAACCTCCGTCATGGGCGCAAGGCGGCCCGCGGGGAGCCAGATCTCCGCCTCGCGTCGTCCTGAGCGGCGTATCTGCGACTGGGACTTTCCTGACCGGTGCCTTCCGGTTGCCCCGATTGCAAGGTCGAATGGTCGAACGTCATAGTTTGAAGTGCGCGTATGCGCGCAGTACACCGTGCGAACCCCAACCTCAATTGAATGCGTGAGCGACCCAGCTAAACCTACCTCGCGATTTCCCGCTCAGGACGGCGACATCGTCGTCACGCGCGAGTCGACATCTGCCATCCGGTATGGCGTGCGGCAACTTCCCGGAGTCGTGCAGTTCACCGCGTCGGCACGAAAAGAGGCAGTTCGGCTGGCGCTGGGTTTCGGGCAGAAGAATGCGGTCGACGTGTGGTACCGGGAGGACGGTACGGATTGTCTTCTCGAAGCGAACCGCCCGTCGACCTTCAGCGGCGGACGGGGCGACTAATCGGAATGACGAGGTACCCGCGCGGAGCCGCCGCAGGTACCTGAAAGACCGTTGGAGGTGGTTTGTGATCAAGTCACGCGTTGCCCTCACCCGCCCGATTCCGCCCAGCCCGATCGAGCACTCCAGGACATCACCGGCAGGCGGTCGGTCGCGTACCTATATCAGCGATCAGTTGGCAAAAGCTCCTTTTGATCAGGGGACGCCGAACGGATATATGACGCCGCCGGAAGAGATACGTGCAGCCGCGCGCGTGCACGTCCCCATCCTGATCACCGAACCTGATCGCCAGCGGCGAAGCTTGTGTGCTCGCCTCATTCACGCCACCGGCGAGCGCGTGCGCGGTCCTTTTGTGGCCTTCTCGGCGAACGGGACTAAATCGTTACATGCCCTCCTTCTTCGACACCAGTTCGATCAGGCTCGCGGCGGCACGTTGTTCGTCGAGGACATCGCCACGTTGTCGAGCGACGCTCAGGCACTACTGATGACGCTCCTGAATGAACGGGCGCATCACCAAATACCCGGGGCCGTCGGCAGTAGCGGCGTCCGCATCGTCGCCGGGGCAAGCCGCCACCTTGATGCTGAGCGGGCAACGGGCGCGTTCTGCGAGCAGCTGTTCTATAGGCTGAACGTCATTCACATTGACCTGTCGAGTCGGCAGACCTCGAGCAGCCCTCCACGAGAAGCAGCCAGGTGGTAGATCTGCCAAGGGCCTGAATCTTTTCAGCGATCGACAAACGTCACGATCGCATTGCTCAACGGCATCTCCGCCCGTCGCCGCTCTGGCGCAGCGCTTTTCCAACTCGCCAGCCCTGCGGAATCGAGACCAAGGCTTTCATCCTGTCCCGTCCCTTCCGGTGCCGACCGGCTGGCACCGCGATCGCGCCAGTCAGTACCGGCGTGCCGTCACATCACCCCAAGAGTACCGAAACCCTCCGCGCCGGCGGGGATTTGCGATCGCACGTCGATTGGCACGCCAGTCTGAAATAAAACGCGTGCCCTCTCGCTTATAGGACAAGGAGGCGACGCTGAAGGCCAGCGGGGCATTGGCCTCTGATCATTCGAATCCAAGCACGACTCGGAGTGATCGATCACCGTTCCACTGGCGCACCGTACACATGTTATGTGGACTTCAGCAAGACGTCTCAGCCTGGCAGTTCTGGTAATCACCTTGTGGGCCGCGCGCGCCGACGCGGGAATCTGCGTCGACATCGACTTGCACACGGCACGAAACCTTTCGAGCGATGTGGCCGCGGCGCTCGAGCGCGAAGCCACCGCGATCTGGGCTCCCTACGGCGTGGATCTGCACTGGCGGTTGCCCGGGTGTGCCATAGAGGATGCCTCCTTCGACATCCTGATCGAGGGCCGACTCTCTCGGACCGTCGCGAATCGCCCGGTACTGGGGAGCACCGAGGTGCAACTGACGCCCATTGAGTGCGTGCCCATCGTGATCGATTACAACGCAGTCGACGATACGCTGTCATCATTGACGATGGAGGCAATCGCGGGAGTGCTGGGTCGGGACCGTTTGTACCCGGAGGATATGGGCCGCGCGCTGGGTCGTGTCGCGGCGCATGAGCTGGGACACGTACTCCTCGGGCTCCCGAACCACCAGCGTCAGGGTCTGATGCGCGCATCTTTTCGGGCGATCGAATTGATCGGCGCGCTTCGCCAGCAGGTACCGATTGTCGGCAACGGAGATCGCACGCCTAGGGTATCGATCCGCATGGATCGCCGCCAATCGCGATCGCGTAACGTCCACCGCGACTGAGCGCGATCTGCCGGAGACCAACCGGCGCGAAGAATCGAAACCATCATCCGGCCGGTAAGCGACGCCTGGGGAGATCACGGAGGACCTCACGCAGAGATCCCAGGGAACGCAGAGACCTCGCGTCTCGCGCTTCGCCGAGCCGCACTTCGTGCGGCAACAGGACGGCCGACGGCCGGCCCTCGGCGAAGCGCCTGAGGGAGTGCGAGGAACCCCGGGCTCTCCGCGTTCTCTGCGCTCTCCGCGCGAGATCTTTCGCGATCCCCGCGAGAGACCGGACACAGTCGCAGACTGGGGCGACCTAGGTCGATTAGATGGCCTCCAGCCGCGATGTGGACTAGTCTTGGAAGGGAGGATCTCTCCTCATGCGTCTTCCCTTCGGTGCCATCGTTCTCCTCTCGTTGTTCGTGACGGCGGCGGTTTCGCCGCATCCGTCAGCGCAGTCTGGTCCACTGCGGCTGGTCTCGACGCCATGGGCGCCCTTCACGAACGAACCAGGACAACCTCGCTTCGCGCTCGACCTCGTTGAGGCTGCGCTGGGACGGATCGGACTCAGCGCGCAGACGACGATCGTTGAGCCCGCGCGGTTCACGCCGGCCCTCCTCAGCGACGCCTTCGACGGGAGTGCGGCGGTATGGAAGGATGCCGAACGCGAGCGGGCTCTGGTCTTCTCGCAGCCCTATCTCGAGAATCGGCTGATCCTCGTCGCGCGCCACGGCGACGATGTGTCGGCATCGGCGTTGACGGATCTCAAAGGCAAGCGGATCGCGATCGTCGAGGGCTTCTCGTACGGTGACGCCATCGACAAGTCGGGGGCGATCCTCGTGCGTTCGGCGAGCGAAGAAGACAGTCTCAGCGCGCTCCTCCGCAACAAGGCAGACTACGCGCTCATGGACGATCTGGTCGTCCAGTACATCGTCAACAATTACGCCACTGAAGCCAGGACGAAGCTGAGCCTCGGTTCGAAGCCGCTGCTGACGCGCCCGTTGTACTTCGCGCTGAGGCGGGCGCGCCCGGACGCCGAATCGATCGTGAGCCGGTTCAACGCGCAGCTTCGCGGGATGATCGCCGACCGAACCTACCATCGCCTGCTGCACGTCCCCTGGATCATTGCCGACGTCGACGGCGACGGCCGCCCTGAGCTCGTGCCGCGGACCGATCGAGCTGGTCCCGCCGAACCGAAGCACGCATACTCCCTTTTCTCGACCGAGCCGCAGAAGTCGAAGCCCCTGGAAGGCAAGTCAGGCTTCTATCTCGGCGGCACGATCTACACTGACTGGGCGAGCGTGCCGAACCGATACAAGGCGGAGGATCCAAGATATCCGGATTCCGCCCGCTCGACGGCCAGCATCTTCAGATTCACCTGGTGATGCGCTGGCATCACCCGCTTCAGCATTTCCAGGAGCGCTTCGATGATCCGACATTCCTTCTGGCCGTCGGCTGCACTCACGCTGTTCGGCGCGCTGCTGATTGTGCAGGGAACTCACACGCAAGCCCCGGCACCTACCCCGCCCACCGGGCAGGAGCCAGCCCGTGGTCGGGGCGGACGAGGACCGCAGACGCCGCCTCCGCCGCCGCTCACCTGCACCTCCCCCGCCACGAGCACGGACAACAAGGTGCCGGCCGCTCTCGCGAAGGACGGGTTCACAGCCATCTTCAACGGGAAGGACCTGACTGGCTGGCAGGCGCTCATCGACATCGGCACGCTCAAGTTTGGCGCGGGACTGAATCCAGCCGACCTGCTGACGCTGTCTCCCGCAGAAAAAGCCGCGAAGCAGAAAGAGTCGAACGACGCCTACCTGAAGCACTGGTCGGTGGTTGACGGCATTCTCGTGTTCGACGGCGTGCAGGCCGACAAGCTCACGCCGCATGTGGAGAAAGGCGGGCAAAACCTTCAGACCGTGAAGGAGTACGGTGATGTCGATCTCTACGTCGACTGGTGCATCGAGGCTGGGGCCGACAGCGGCGTCTACCTGAAGAACGCTCCGCAGATTCAAATGTGGTCCAGCCCGGTTGGTTCGGGCGGGCTGTTCAACAACAAGGCTGGCGCGAGGAATCCACTCGTCGTGGCTGACAATCCCCCGGATCGCTGGAACACGTTTCACATCATCCAGCGCGACGGCGACATGACCACCGTCTGGCTCAACGGTCAGCTCGTCGTCGACAACGTGAAGATGGAGAACTACTGGGATTACTCGAAGCCGCTTCCGGCAAAGGGCAATATCGAGCTTCAGTACCACGGTCACAAGCTCTACTGGAAGAACATCTATGCGAAGGACCTGAACTGAGCTGATCCGTTCCCTCGTTCAGCCGATTGGCCGAACGAGGGTATACTCATCGTCGGTCCTCTTCCCTTCATGTCGCGCCTGGCCACGCTGTTCGAGCCGCCGGCTGATGCATCCCCTGATGAGCTGCGAGCACGGTTGCGCGCGCTCGCCGACGTCGTCGCGCGCGCACCAGTTCCTATCGCGGTCGCGCACGACCCGGATTGCCGATTCATTTCCGCCAACGATGCGCTCGCGCACCTCCTCCACTTGCCGCCCGAGGCGAACATCTCGCTGACACCTCCCGCCGGTGAACGACCGCTCTATCGAATCCAGCGCCACGGGCTCGACCTTCCCGCGAGCGAGCTGCCCATGCAGTACGCCATCGCGCACCGCACGCACTTCGCCAACGATATCGAGATCGTTCGCCCTGACGGATCGGTCGCCTACGTACAGAACGATGTCGAGCCGTTGTTCGATCGATCCGGTGAGGTCTGCGGGTGCGTCAGCGTATGCGTGGACATGACGGCGCGCAAAGAAGTCGAGGATGTGCTGCGCCAGGCCGATCGGCGCAAGGATGAATTCCTGGCCACCCTGTCTCACGAACTCCGAAACCCGTTGGCGCCGATTCGGAACGCGCTGGAACTGCTGCGCCGAGCCGGGCCCGACACGGGAACGCGCGAGCGGGCGCTGGCGGTCGCCGAACGCCAGATTCAGCAGCTCGTTCGATTGACCGACGACCTGCTCGATGTGTCGCGAATCACGCGCAACAAGATCGAACTGCGCCGCGAGCGAATCGATCTGCGAACCGTGATCTCCAGCGCGCTCGAAACGACGGCGCCGCTCAGCAATGCCGCCGGTCATCTCGTCGCCGTGGATCTTCCGCAGACTCCGCTGTGGGTCGACGCCGACCTGACCCGGCTGTCGCAGGCGTTCGCAAACATCCTGAACAACGCCGTGAAGTTCACCGACCGCGGCGGACGTATCAGCGTCTCCGCATCGGCCAGGGCCGGAGAAGCCCTCGTCACGTTGTCCGATACGGGGATCGGCATATCGCCCGCAGGGCTCTCGGCCATTTTCGACATGTTCGTTCAAATCGAGCAAAGCTCGAATCGCCCGCGCACCGGCCTCGGCATCGGCCTGGCTCTGGCCAAGCGCCTGGTCGAGCTCCACGATGGGCACATCGAGGCGAAAAGCGACGGATTTGGGAAGGGAACTACCTTCGTCGTTCGCCTGCCGCTGGCGGCGCCTGTCGAGAAGGGAGAATCGAGAGCGACCATCGCACGTTCGGCGAGCCCCTGCCGGGTGCTGGTGGCGGACGACATTCCTGATGCAGCCGAAATGATGCGACTGATGATCGAATGCATGGGGCATGAGGTGCGCGTCGCCGCGGATGGGGCGCAGGCAGTGACCATCGCTCGCGAATTCAGCCCGCAGATCGCGCTGCTCGACATCGGCATGCCGCGAATGAACGGGTATGAAGCCGCGCGTCACATTCGCTCGGAGCTTGGTGGCCGTGTCTATCTCGTTGCGCTGACCGGCTGGGGACAGGAAGAGGATCAGCGCCGCGCGCAGGCCGCCGGGTTCGATCGGCACTTGACCAAGCCGGCGGAGCCCGCTGTTCTCGAAGCCCTCATTGCGTCGGTCGCCGAGTCGCGATACGAACGTTTGTAATCGCGTCGTCGACGTGCAGTATCGAGCGATCGTCGGGTCCGACGATTAGAACCCGACCACCAAGCCGACCGTGAACTCCGCTTGCCACACGAGATCGGCGCCCACCGAGACGAGGCAGAAGCCAGGCGAGCATATGATCGTGCGGCCTTCGACATCGGCGAATGTCGTGAAGACCCGGCCATCGAGTCTGGCGCCCAGGTGTTTCGTTGGCCGCAGTTTCACGCCGCCGCCGGCGCTGATCAGAAACCGGATTTCGTTGTCGCCTTCGGCCGCGTAGCGGGTCAGCCCGAGCAAGCCAGTCAGGAAAGGACGTGCCCGCCCCTCGCGGAACTCCTGCAGCCCTCCGGCCAGCCAGTGATCGACGGTGATCCGCCATCGCTGCGACGCCGCCAGCCCGTCGCCGGGAACATCCACGCGTGCCTCTTGATGCGTGAACAAACCTTCGAACCACAATCCGTCGTGCATCGCGACGTTGACCACGCCCCCAACCACGGGCGCGCCGTCGAGATCGACAGGCTGGTTGGTGACGCGCTCAAAGAAGTCGCCTCCGAACCGGTAGCCCGCGAACGGCGAGATTTCGACAGTCTGGGCGAAGCCGATCGCCGGACAGGCCAGACAAATGGCCGCCACCAGTGCCAGCGATCGCTTCATGCCGATACGTTACCTTCTTCAGCACCGAATGCCACTATGCATGGACCCCGGCGATCGCTATCCCTGCGCGTTTGCCCTCGTCGATTGTCGTTCGGACATCGGCGAGGTACGTGCGGCGTCGGTCGTCATCGATCCCCAACGTCGACCGATCGTCGAGATTGCCGCCGCTATTTGACTGGGTCCCATCCCGCCGTCTGATTGCGATAAGCACCAGCGCCAGTCCACCTCCGAGCACCAGCGCGATGATCATCGCCAGGCGGATGCGGGGATCTGCAATCGCGACGGCGACAACCGCAGCAACCAGCCCTAACCCGCCCAGGCCCTCGACCTTGATGTGCGCCATGTTGATCAGTGCGGGAGATGTCGGCTCCAGTCGGCGGCTTACAAAAGTCGGTGGCGTTCCGCGCCAGTTCCGCCGGATGAGCGCCGCCAGGACGAGCCCGCCGATCAGACCGGGGACAAGAATGATGAGGAGCGGTTCCATGGTCGCCTCCTTGTTGAACCTATTGTACTAGTACAATAATACAATGTCAAGTGACCCTGACGGCCAAGGAATTCGCGGATCAGCGGGTCACGCCGATGCGACGCAGCAGCTCCTGAAAGCGCGGCTCGGACTGCAGCGTATCGAACGCCGGCTCGATGCCAATCTCGGTCATGTGCAGCTGCCGCTCATAGTAGGCCTGCTCGAGCGTCCCCAACGCCTTTTCCTTTTCCCCGAGCCGGGCATAGAGGATCGCCAGGCCATCGTTGGTCGTGTACGCCTCCGGCGGATTGTCGCTCCGTTGGGAAAGTTCCAGCAGCTTTTCCCAATAACCACGCGGTCCGCGTGATGCGAAGGCGGTGCGGAACGACTCTTCGAGCTCCACGACGCTTCGGGGATCCTCGCCAGCCAGAATTCGCGTCCGTGTCTCTTCGGCGATGGCGTTGTGGAATTCTCCGCGATACGCATACAAGTGCGCGAGACGTTGGTGATCGATCGCGAAGTTCGGGAACATCTGTGTGGTCTGGTGAAGATGGGCGAGCGCGTCGTCGTAACGGCGCGCCCAGATGTAGGTGCGCCCAAGAAACGACTGAATCCGCGGGGAGAATGGGTCGAGCTGGATGGCCTTCTTCATCTCCGCGATCGCATCGTCATGCCGGCCGAGGGGCGACAGATAGCTGTTCGAGTAGAACAGATGAGCGTATGAATCGCTGGGATTGAGCGTGACCGCCTCCCGGAATTCGCGCCCCGCGGCGGGCCAATCGTATTCGTAATGCGCTTTGACGAATCCCATCATGCTGTGCGCGTCGGCGAGGGAATCGTCGAGCGCGATCGCGCGGGTGGCTGCATCGCGTGCCTTCGGCATGGCCTCGGACGCCGCCATAAAGCCAGAGACGGGGGATAGCGCGTACGCCCGGCGAGCGCCGCGTATGCTGGTGCGTAGTTGGAATCGATCTCGATGGCATGGCGGAGTTCCTCGATGCTTCGCTCAGTGCCTTCTTTGCTCCGCAGATTCCAGGCCTGCCGCCCCTGCAAGTACGCCTCGTGTGCAAGAGGATTCACGCGCGCCGCCCCGGCGAGCCGCTGCTCGGCCTGGCTCGTGAGCTGAAGCCTGATCTGGCTGGCAATTGCGCGAGCGACTTCACTCTGAATCTTCAGAATATCGCCGAAGTCGCTGTCATAGCTCTCGGCCCAGACCTGCGACTGATCGCTCGCCTGGATCAATTGTGCGGTCACGCGAATGCGCTGGCCCTGTCGCCGCACGCTGCCTTCGACCAGATACGTCACACTCAACTCTCGAGCGACCTGAGCCGCGTCTTTGTGGCTGGCCTTGTACCGCATCGCCGACGTTCGCGCGATGACACTGAGCCCATCGGGGCTCATGCCACCGAGCTGGGTGATCATCTCCTCGGTCATCCCGTCGGCGAAATACTCCTGCTGTGGGTCGCCGCTCAGGTTCTCGAACGGCAGCACGGCAAGCATGACCTTGCTCGGACCCGGTCGCGGTCGCGCAAGGCTCAAGACTCCGAGAATGATGACCAGGGCTGCGACCCCGGTCAGCGCAAGCCACGCTGATTTTCAACCGGTGCTGGCCGTGGCTTCGATTCAGGCGCAGCGGGCGCCGGTTCGCTGGGCACACTGGGCGATGCCGTGGACCGGGGCTATCCAGCGGTATCCTCTGCGGGCCAACGTCTCGACATAGCGCGGCGATTCCGCCGAGTCGTCCAGCGCCAGCCGAAGCCGACGTATCGCCGCGTTCAGACTCTGTTCGAAATCGACGAAGGTGTCGCTCGGCCAGAGTTTCTTCTGCAGCTCGGCTCGGGTCACCAGTTCCGCCGGCCGCTCCAGCAGCATCGCCAGAATGGCGACGGGCTGACCTTCAAGACGGAGACGGATTCCTTGCTTTCGCAGCTCGCCCGGTGGGGATCGAATTCGAACGACCCGAAGCGATAAACGTCTCGCCTTCGCGGAATTTGAAACCAAGGGAAACCCCGGAGTGTTGCCGAGTATATCCGCGGGCGAAGGTTTCATTCAAAGCTGGCCATCTCATGTCTCACGCCAAATGCTTTGCATTGAGTGGGTTCGCGTATCAGGAACGTTTCATGTGCCAGTCCATTGATTCCCCCCAGCGTTCCGTCGATGTTCCTTCCTTCACAGGAGGGAAGCATGACCGTTTTCAGATCCACCCGATGTTTGGCGACGCCTGGTTTGATGTTGGTGATTGCAGTGTTGATCATCCCCCGATCCGCCGAGGCCCAGTGGCAGGCGACCGTGGGAGCCCAGAGCAGTGACTTGGGGCGGCAGGCGATGGCCTTCCTTCCAAACGAAATCTGGATTCACGCCGGGGAGAGCATTACGTGGACGTTTGCCACCGACGAGATCCATACAGTGAGCTTTCTGAAATCCGGGCAGACCCGACTGCCCTATCAGATGGGCTGTCCGGGCTTTTCGTCGGACGGACTCGCCACCTTCGACGGTTCCACATGCGTAACCACCCCTCCCATGGTGAAAGGACAAACGTTTACCGTGATGTTCCCGATCGCGGGGAACTTCAAACTGGTGTGCCTTGTCCACCGCGACATGACAGCCGCAGTCCATGTCCTGAATCTGTCCGAGCCTCTTCCACACGGCCAAGCGTTTTATGCCAAGCAGGCGGAGCGGGAACGAGTGAGGCTGCTTTCCGACCGCGCTTCGGCGGGGCAGAATCACGACGCGGGTGACACTCATCATCAGCAGTCGCCTGAAAATCACGTGAGGGCGGGCGAGGGCGTCATTGCGGCGACTCCCGGCGGACTCGAGAACGTGGTCCTCATGCGCTTCACGCGCGACGAGACGATCATCCACGCCGGAGAAACCGTGGAGTGGTCCAATTCCGATCCGACCGCGTCACATACCATCACGTTCGGGACCGAACCGCCGAACCCCATGCCGCCTTCTGCCAATGTCACGGTCGACGTGGATGGAGCACGCCACGCCGTTGTCAATTCAACGGCCGACGACGTGCATTCGGGGTTCATTGTTGCGGCGCCTCAGGAGCGGGTCGGGCTCCCGCAGTCGCCGCTGGGCGTCACGCGATTCCGTGTGACTTTCCCTGAGGCGGGCACCTATCCCTACATCTGCGCGCTTCATGATCACCTGGGGATGAAGGGGACGGTGATCGTTCTGCCTTGAACGCTTACTGCGCCTTGATCGCGTAGACGTTCTTCAGGCCGCGGAAGATGATGAGCCCGTCGGAGATCGCCGGCGTGGCCATCAGGACCTCGCCCATCGAGTTCTTCGCGAGCTCCTGGTAGTCCGGACCGGCCTTGATCGACGAAGACGTCGCCGTCTTCGCTCGAGCAGTAGATCTTGCCGTCGGCCGCGACCGGTGACGCGCTGAACGACCCGCCGGTGCCGCCGAGGCGCTTCTGGTAGATCTGCTCGCCGGTCGCGACCTTGTAGGCCGCGAGCACGCCGTTGTTTGCAGGACGTAGAGCTGGTCGCCGTAGATGACCGGCGTCGGAATGTACGGTCCGCCGCGGTTCGTGCTCCACGCACGAAGTCGCTCTTCGTCGTCGTCGTCCTTCAGCGTGATGTCGCCGGTCGCGCCGGGCTTGATCGCGAAGATCGGCTGCACGCCGCGATAGCCGTTGGTGATGATCGACGAAGCCGGGGCCGACGATCGGCGTCGGGATCGCGATCTCGGAGTTGCCCGAGTATTTCCACAGCTCCTTGCCCGTCATCGGGTCGTAGCCGCGCGTGAACGTCGTCGCCTGCGTGACGAGCTCGGCCTTGCCGTTCGCTTCGAAGATCGTCGGCGTCGACCACGACGGAATCTCTTCGCGCTGCGTGCGCCAGACCTCCTTGCCGGTGTCGGTGTCGAACGCGGCGAGGAACGAGCCGCGCTGGATGTCGCACTGCACGATCACCATGTTCTTGTAGATGATCGGCGAGCTGCCGATGCCCCACTCGTAGTCGGGATCGAAGAACCAGCCGGCGTTCAGGACGCCGAGATCCTTCTTCCACAGCAGCTTGCCGTCGAAGTCGTAGGCGTAGAGTCCCTCGCGATCCGAACGAGACGATGACGTGCCGGCCGTCGGTGACGGGCGTCGCCGAGGCCTGGCTGGATTTCGGATGGCGCTTCGTCTTCGGCACGCCCTCGTAGGCCATCTTGTCCCAGAGGACCTTGCCGGACTTCTTGTCGAGCGCGATCAGCCGCCACGTGTGCTTCGACGAGTCGTTCACGGGCTCGACATCGCCATAGAGGCCGGTGCGAATGCCCTGGTTCGGGATCGCTGCTGATCGCGGTCGAGACGAACACGCGGTCGCCCCAGACGATCGGGCTCGAGACCGCGACGCCGGGGACCGGCGTCTTCCACGCGACGTTCTCGCCGGTCGGCGCGTTCCACTTCACGGCCGTCGGCGTGCCGTCGGCGACGCCCGCGGCGTTCGCGCCGCGGAAGGCGGGCCAGTGCTGCGCCGAGAGCGCGACGCCTGCGCATCGAGCAGGTCAGCGACGTCAGGGCGAGTGCGGAAGCGGCGCATCATCACTTTCCCTCCACGCGCGTGTAGACGATCGGATTGCCCTGGGCGGGGTGAGATTGAAGCCGGTGACCTTGTCCCCTTCAACCTTGAACACGACACGACATGCCACCCATACCGATGCCGCGAAACGTCGTCGCATCCTTTGGCGACGAGCGTGCCGCGCTGCGCCGGCGGCGCCGCCGGCCTGACCGATCGAGAGCCTCGTCGCCTGTGACGGTGACCGTCATCTCGTTGCCCGCCGCGTTCTTGTAGGTGCCGGCGAACCGCGCGAGCTGCGCGGCGTCCATCTTGAATTCTTCTGGCAGCTTGGCGCCGGCCTGCTCGAGCATCGCGACCATCTCGGTCTTGTTCTGCGCCTTCGCCGCCTCGAGCGCCTCGGAGAGGTTCGACGGCCGGGATGCCGCCGCTGTCGAGGATGAACTTCGCGAGCGCCGCATCGCCGGCCTCGATCGCGCCGCTGAGCGCGACCTCCTTGCCGGGTGATCCCTTGGCGATCAGCAGCTTCGCGATTTCGGTGTGCTCCGGCTTCTTCTTCTGCGCCGGACTGACCGCCAGCATGAGCGGCGTGAAGCCGTAGAAGGAGTCCTTGACGGTCAGGTCGGCGCCCTTGTCGAGCAGCACCTTCACGACCTCGAGATGTCCGTGATCGCACGCGTAGAACAGCGCCGTCGCGCCGTAACGGAACTTCGTGTTGACGTCGACGCCTTCGTCGAGCAGCTTCTTGACGGTCGCAGCGTCACCTTTGCGCGCGGCGTCCTGCAGCTGTTCGGCCTTGGTCGGCGGCGGCGCCTGAAGCAGCGCAACGACTGCGGCGATGGCGATGAGCAGCGGCATGGTCAGTCCTCTCGTTCCCTGCCTATTGTCTGCCTGCCGTCAAGCCTCGCAGGTGACGGTGGCCCTGGGTCGGTTTCAGGGCGCCAGACCACTCTCCGTCTAAGGTTCCGGTATCGCTTGGTTCCTGACACCCAGCGTTTTGCTCGACACGCGCGACACCCCGGCCAATAATTCAACGCCATGACAACTCATCTTCGCGTCGCCGTGTGGCGCCATCCGACTCGCCTGGTAGCCGCTCTCTCTGGCGTGCTTCTCGCGATCGGAGCAGTGTCGCCGCCTGCGTCGAGCACTCCTGGGCCCGCGCCTCAAGTCGCCACCATCCCGGCGGAAACCAACAGGGTCATCACCGCGACAGACGTCACAGCCGAACGCGTTGGGGCTTCCATTCCAGCCTCGGCAATCGGAGAACCGGTCGGAGGCGTGACGCTCTCGGCGCCCCGCTGGGTTGAGGCCACAGCAAACACCGACGGGTACGCGCTGGTCGACGGCGCGATCGCGCCGGTCGATCCTCTCGGTAAACCGATCAACTTCCGCGTAATGCTGCCAGCGAGTTGGAATCGCCGGGCCGCGCAGATCGGCGGCGGTGGGATGAACGGCGTGGTGCCGGCGCTCAACGGCAACGTCCGCGGCTCGTCGACGGACGGCTTCGCCCGCTACGGGAGCGATTCGGGTCATCAGTCGGCGGGTTTTGGTCGCGGACCAGGAGCGGGTCGTGGTCCTGGTGCCGGCATCCCCGGCGCCCCTCCTGCGCGTGAAGGCGGCGGCGGTACACCCGCTCCGCCGGGATCCGCTGACCCGCAACCCGGGCGTGACGGTCGCGATAGTGGGCCAGTCACCGGAGACGACTGGGCGCTCAACGAGGAAGCGATCCGCAATCTCGGCTACATGCAGATGAAGAAGACGCACGACGCCGCCATGGTGATTCTCCAGCGCGTGTATGGCGAACGGCCGCGATTCAACTACTACATCGGCACCTCGCAGGGCGGGCGCGAAGCGCTGACGGTTGCACAGCGCTACCCCGCCGATTACGACGGCATCGTCGCCAACGTGCCCATCGTCAACTTCTCGTCGCTGATGCTCGCACCGGAATGGATTCGCATTCAGGAGAAGCCGCTCGCGCGATGGGTCACACCTGCGAAAGTGAACGCGATCCGCGGCGAGTTCATCCGACAGGCCGATGCGCTCGACGGCCTCGCCGACGGCGTGATCAACAACTACATGGCGGCGCGAACGCTCTTCGACATGTCGCAGGGCGCACCCGACCGCAACCCCTGGGCGGCGCTCCGCGCCCCGAACAATGTCGACCCGGATCCGGCCGACACGTCGGCGAACGCGCGCCTGACCGACGGACAGATTGAGACGCTGAAGTTCGTCTACAGCCGCTATCGGTTCGCGACCCCACTGGCCAACGGCGTGACGCTCGTTCGGTATGTGGGTGCCGAACACCGATCCGTCCGGCAGCGGTCTCATCGTGAACACGCGCTATCGCGGGCAGGAAGGAGCGGCCGACGCCGCGCCCATGCATGCACATCTCGGCGTCCTCGGCGTGACCGGGTTCCTGATGCGGAATCTGGCGGCCAACCCGCTCGACTATCTGGAGGGCGGGACTTTCGACGCGCGTCGCCGGCAGATCTCGGAATGGCTCGATTCGACGAATCCGGACCTGTCCGCATTCGAGCAGCGCGGCGGCAAGATGATCGTGACGATCGGCACCAACGACACGCTCGCGTCGCCTGGCGCACAGCTCGACTACTTCCAATCCGTCATCGATAAGATGGGACGGCCGCGAGTCGATTCGTTCGCGCGTTTCTTTGTGATTCCGCAGGCGGGACACGGACTGACCGGCCGGAGCTACGACACGACGGGCGACGGCCGGACGATGACGCCGTTCGAGATCCCGAACACCTACGACCGGATGGCCGTGCTCCGCGCGTGGGTGGAACGCAAGGAAGCACCGCCCAGGACGCTTGTGGTCACGGCCGGTAATCGCAGCATGCCACTGACGTCTTATCCGAACTACCCGAGATACATCGGGGGACCACCTGAGTCGGCATCGTCCTACGTCAGCGCCGCGCCCAACGTGCGATGAGGATGCGGACACCTGGAGCGCTCACGACAGCTCCTCTTGAATCAAGTCGCGCGACTGAATTGCGGATCACGTGCGCACGAGGATCTTTTCCAGAGTATCTCAGGTTCCGGAAGTTTTCGCCGGTCGCGACTGCGTGACGCGTTTGCCGCGGATCCTTCTTTGTGCGATGGTTCTGGTATGAACCGCCGGGAAACCGAACGCATTCTCGGCGCGATCCGCACTGCGCGGCAGACCGGCCAACGTGTCTCGTTGGCGACAATCGTTCGCGTCCGGGGAAGCGCCTATCGGCGCGAGGGCGCACGCATTCTCGTCCGCGAGGATGGATCGTATGAATGCCTCCTGTCCGGCGGATGCCTCGAACCCGCTGTGGCGGAAGCTGCCGCCCGCGTCATCGCGACCGGCCGGCCGGTGATCATTCAGTACCAATCTCGAAGAAGATTCGGTCTGGAGCATCGGCATCGGCTGCAGCGGCGCCGTGGACATCCACATCGAACGAGTGGACGACGACGCGCTCACGGAGGAATGGCTCGAGGCACTCGAGCGAGCCGAGCCCGCCGTTCTGGTGAGGCCGCTGGCTGGCGGCGAGGGACGTCTTCTCGTTGGCGAGGGCGCGGTGGCGGGAAGCCTCGGGGACGCGGCGCTCGACAGCGAAGCCAGCACGCGCGCACGCGCGAGGTTGCGCGCGTCGTTGCCAGAGTCAGGAACGGAGTGGATCGGCGGCGTCGAGCTGTTCTTCGAGGTCAATGCGACGCCGCCGCACGTGGTGGTCTTCGGCGCCGGTTCTGATGCGGAACCGCTCGTCCGCTATGCATGGGAACTCGGTTTCGCCGTCACTGTCGTGGATGTTCGCGAAGCTCTGTTGAACGCGGCCCGGTTCCCTGACGCAATGCTGGTGCCGTCGCACTTCAGCCGCTTTCACGAGTTGGTGCGGCTCACGGATCGAAGCTTCGTGGTGATCATGAATCATCATCTCGAGCGCGATCGCGAGAGCCTCCGATTCGCTCTCGGTTCGGAGGCGCCCTACGTTGGCGTGCTCGGTCCCCGGACGCGACTCCAGAAGTTGCTCGGCGCGCTCGAATCCGAGGGGTTCGTTGCGGACGCTGTGGCGATGTCGCGAGTCCGCAATCCGGTCGGACTGGCGCTGGGCGCGGAGACGCCAGAGGAAATTGCGGTCTCGATTCTGGGTGAGATGCTCGCGCTGCAACGCGGATTTGACGGCGGGTTCCTCGCCGGGCGCGCATCCAGTCTTCACCGCCGCCAGATCGAGCGCGGATTTCGCGCGCTCGTAGTCATCGGGCGTATCGACGTCGAGCAGCAGCTCCGGAGCGAACTGCAGGATCACCGTGTCGTCCGCATGCCGCTGCAGCACAGGCCGCGCGCCGTGTTCGAGTGCGGCGAGCTCCGAAAAGTATCGACGCGCGAACAGATGCGGTGGTGCCGTCACATCGCCGTAACGAACGCTGACGATCCCCTCGGCTCCCGCGTGGTGCGCCCCAGCAAACGACCATAGTCCGCAGCCATCAGTAATGGCTGGTCGGCGAGGGCGAACATCGCGGCGGCGCTGTCGGCCAGTGCGGCAACGGCGGTGCGGAACGAGCTGCCCATGCCCGTGGCGTACTCGGCGTTCACAACGGTGCGCACCGTGAGTCCCTCGAGTGCGGCAACGACTTTCACATGATCGTGGCCAACCACCACCACGACGTCGTCAAATCCCGCGTCCCGGACTTCGCGGGTCACGCGCCTCACGAGCGGCTCGCCGGCGAGCGGCAGCAGGAGCTTGTGCTGGCCCATGCGGCTCGAGGCGCCGGCTGCGAGTACAGACGCCACTGATCATGACCGGGGCATTGTATGTGGCCCGAGCCGTGGATATGGAATGGAATTCTTATTGTCACTGTGCGCCGCGCTGCGAGACGAGTAGCCGTTGTCGCAGTCATTTTCTCGGCGCGACCGAATTGATCGGCCCCTGGCGCAGTCGGACCGCCGTCACCGCGCCGTTTGCGTCCTTCTGGAATTCCAGCGTCGCTTCGACGACCTTGTAAAAGAACAGCGTCTCTGACTCGGCGAAGATCGGAAATGCGGGCTGACCGGTCAGCTGCGCCTTCAACTGATTGCCGTCGAGCGTGACCGACAGCTCGGCGTTGGCGGGCATCTGATACGTGCCAACGTAGCGAGTCAGGGTGCTGACCGGCAACGTCGTTTCCTTGTGCTGCGGCTCGGCCACGGTGGCGCTCGTGCGGGGAACTTTGCGTTCACGGCCGTTCTGATACATCACGGCGTGCGTGACCGCCCCGCTCGCGTCGGTGAAGAACTCTACCTGCGCGTCCACGACCTTCAGGAAGAACTTCGTCTCCGACTCCGGGAAGATGGGAATCTGCTGCTGACCGGTGAGCTGCGTCGTCAGATGATCGCCGGCGAGCCTGATCATCATGTTGGCGCCTGGCGCCAGCTCGTAGGTTCCGACATACTTCGAGAGTGTCGCGACGGGCAGCGGGATCTCCTTCCGCTCGGACGTGGTCTGCACCGTGCCGACCGAATGCCAGATCGGCCAGCTTCGCGGCGATCTGGCTCGGCGCCTCGCCGTTGATGTTGGCGAGCACGGCTACCGTCAGCTTGGTGTCGGGATAGTACGCCAGGAACGTGTTGAACCCTTCGATGCCGCCGCCGTGCTGAACCACTTTTCGTCCATTCGCGGTCTGCACCATGACCCCGAGCGCATAGTCGCTCTTGAACGGCGTCGTCATCTTCGCGAGCGACGTGGCCGAGATCAGGTTGCCGCCGAACAGCCCCTGCTCCCAGCGGAGCAGATCCTCGGTCGTGGAGTACAGCGCGCCGGCCGCGTGCGGGATGCTCATGTGGACGAAGCCGGCGTTGACGGGACCCGTCGGGCGACGGCGTGTATCCGGCGGCTCGGCGGGGAATAATGGCGGTGTTCGAGTCGTAGCCCGAGTCCTTCATCCCGAGCGGCTTGAAGATGTTGTCGGTCACGAACGTCCCGTAGCTGGCGCCGGTAATCCGCTCAATCACGTAGCCGAGCACGAGATAGCCGGAGTTGCTGTAGCTCATTTTTTCGCCGGGGACGAAATCGAGCGGCTTGTCGCGCACGGTCGCGATCGTCTTGCGCGACAGGCGTTTCCACCAGCTGCAGCGATTTGTACTCCGGCAGGCTGGTGAAGTTCGGAATCCCTGACGTGTGCGTCAGCAGGTTGAAGATGGTGATCGTGTCCCATGCCGCCGGTGCGTCGGGCATGTACTTCTTGATCGGATCTTCGAGCTTCAACTTCCCGCGTTCCTCGAGCAGCAGAATGGAGGCGGCGGTGAACTGCTTGGTGATCGAGCCGAGCCGGAACTTCGTCGCCGGCGTGTTGGGAATGTCCCATTCGAGGTTCGCCGATCCGTAGCCTTTGCTGAGCATGACGTCGCCACCGCGGGCGACGAGCACCGTCCCCATGAAGGTCTTGTCGCGGACGTAGCTCTGGACGACCTCGTCCATGCGGGCGGGGTCTTGTGCCAAGCACGAGGTCGCGATGAAGCAGGAGCACGATCGCGCGTCAACACGATGGGGTACGCGTGAGATCGTCCGTTGGGCGCACCGATCTCACGGCCAGTGCAACGCCGAGCCAAAGTGAGAAAGACGGGAAACGAGTTTGAAAGCCGCCTGACCGTCCTGTAACCGTCCGCCTCCGCGATCCGGCCGTCTGGCGCGGAAACTTGCCGGCACACAAATTGCCGCGAGTGCAATCCTGGTCGAGTCACCATGTCGAAGCACACCATCAGGATTCCGGCGCCCAGAGACCGGCCGACGCGTTCGCTGGACACTCGAAGTCTCGGCGGATGTCGATGGGAAGAAATCCACGCGCACCACGGCCGCGCGAAAGAAGACGAAACAATCGCGACCGAAGCGACGAAGACTGAAGGCGGCCGCGCCGCCTGAGGAGCCGAAAGTGTCGACACCGCCATCTGCCACGACGAAGGCAACGAAGCGAGCCGAAGTCGCGCCGGCTCGAGCGGCAGCCGACTCTGTTCCGTCGTCGCGGCCGGAACCGATGTCGCGACCGGTCAGCCGACAGTTGCGCACTGGATGACACATTCGCGCGCGATTACCCTCGCGACAATCGCCACACTTGTCGTCGCCGTCCTCGCGCTCCCGCGGCGCTCGGCGCTGATGCATGACCCCGCTGCAGACTCGAAGCCCGAAGCGCACGACTCAACCGCGCAACCAATCGAGGCTGCCCCATTCGCACCCGTATCCGAAGTCGAGCCACCCGCGGCGCCGGTCGCTCAACCAGAGGCAGCATCGCCCGTCGTCAGCGAGTCCGTGAAAAAGTCTCCCGCGAAGGCAACACAGAGTCTGGCCGCCGCACCGTCCAAGCGCGCCCCGGCCGCGCCCACCGTTGAAGCGCGCGACAGGGAAACCTCTGTGGTCACGCGGGCCGGCATCGAGCCGACGGCGATCGTGACCGCGCCTGCTCCAGTGCCTGCGGCACCGGAGACCGCTGCCGTCGACCAAGTCACGATCACAGGGTGCCTGGAAGCCAGCTCGAACGGATCGATTCCGTCTGACCGACACTGAAGGCGCCAACGCGCCGAAAGCCCGCAGCTGGCGAACCGGTTTCCTGAAGAAGCACTCGGCGGCGGTGGATCTCATCGAGGCTCCGAACGTAGCGGCACTGCAGCGGCAGGTCGGCCAGCGCGTCGCCGTGACGGGGGTGCAGACGAACCGCGAGCTGAAGGTCAGCTCCGTACGCGTCCTCTCGCCTTCCTGCAACTAGCACCTCGTCGAACCCCGCGTTGCGGACTTCGCGGGCCACTCGTCTCACCAGCGGCTCGCCGTCAAGCGGCAGCACCAGCTTGTGCTAGCCCATGCGGGTCGACGCCCCGGCCCGCGAGGACAACGCCACTGATCATTCCGGGCGCTTTGTATGTCGCCCGAGCCGTAGATGTAGAATGGGCTTCTTATCCCATCTACAAGGAGGTTGGCCAGGTGATCCCCGCAGCCTTCGAATACATTCGGGCCCAATCCGCCGACGAAGCGTTCGCCGCACTCCAGAAGTACGGCTCGGACGCGCGCGTCCTCGCGGGCGGCCAGAGCCTCGTGCCGGCCATGCGCTTCCGCCTCGCTCGGCCCACAGCGCTGGTGGACATCAATCCGATTCGCGACCTCGATTACATCCGCATGAATGGTGCGTTGACGATTGGGGCCACCGCGCGCGACGTGGCCGTGGAACGTGCCACCTGGATTCACGACACGAAGTGGAGCCTGTTGCACGACGTGTCACGGGTGGTTGCCGACCCTGTCGTGCGCCAGATGGCGACGATCGTCGGCAGCCTTTGTCACAACGATCCGGCAGGCGACTGGACGGCGGCATCGTTGGCCGCCCGTGCCGAGATCGTCGTTCGCGGGGCAAAGGGCGAGCGCACTGTGGCTATCGACGAGTTTCTGGTGGATAGCTTCGCGACGGCGGTCGCGGATGGCGAGCTGGCGGTCGCGGTGCGCTTTCCCTCGCCAGATGAGCGCACAGCAGGTTCCTACCAGAAGGTGGAACGCAAGGTCGGCGACTTCGCGACGGCAGCCGCCGCCGTGCAGCTGTCGCTTGGCGCCAACGGCGCCATCCGGCAGGCGGGGGTTGCGCTGTCGGCCGCCGGCCCCACCGCCGTCCGCGTTGCCGACGCGGAAAAGCTGCTCGCCGGACAGAAACCCTCGGCCGACGTCATCCGTGCGGCCGCCGAGGCCGCGATCGATCGGAGCGAGCCGCAGGCCGATCTCCGCGGCAGCGTTGAGTACAAGAAGCATCTTGCCGGCGTGCTGGTCGCGCGCGGGCTGCGCCAGGCCCTGGCGCGTCTGGGAGTGCAGCTATGAAGGTCAGCATCAAGATTAACGGCGCCGCGTACGAGCGCGACGTCGAACCGCGAACGCTGCTCGCGTATTTTCTGCGGGAGCAATGCGGCCTGACCGGCACCCACGTCGGCTGCGACACGTCCAGCTGTGGCTGCTGCGTGGTGCTCCTGGACGATTCGGTGGCCGTCAAGTCGTGCACGATGTTCGCGGCGCAGGCCGACGGCCACGAGATCACCACGGTCGAAGGGCTCGCCACGGGCGGCGCGCTGCATCCCATCCAGCAGGCGTTCTGGGATCAACATGGGCTGCAGTGCGGCTACTGCACGCCCGGCATGATGCTCACCTCGTGCGCGCTGCTGAAACACAATCCGGATCCAAGCGAAGCGGACATACGTGAAGCGCTGTCTGGCAACCTCTGTCGCTGCACAGGCTACCAGAACATCGTCAAGGCCGTTCAGCAGGCAGCCAACGCCATGCGTCAGCCAGCGGCAGCGGGACGGTAGGAGATAGGGGCACGTCATGAGCATTGAAACTCAACCCGAACGACATGCGCTCGGCCGTCGGATGAAGCGCAAGGAGGATCCGCGTTTTCTCCAGGGCAAAGGGCGGTACGTCGACGACATCTCCATGCCCGGCATGCTGTTCGCCGCGATCGTGCGCAGCCCGTACTCGCACGCCACCATCAAGAACATCGATATCAGCGACGCGCTCAAGGTACCCGGTGTGATAGCGGTCATTACCGGAAAGGATCTCGAAGCGGCGGGGCTGGGCTGGCTGCCGACGTTCCACGGTCTCGACAAGCAGATGGTGCTCGCCATCGGCAAAGTGCTGTTCCAGTACCAGGAGGTCGCGGCGGTATTTGCGGAGACCCGCGCGGCAGCGGAGGACGGCGTCGAGGCCGTGAGGGTGGACTACGATCCGCTCCCGGTCGTCGCCGATCCCTTCACTTCGAAGAAAGATGAAGTCCTGCTGCGCCCCGATCGCGAGAAAAAGACGAACCACATCTACCACTGGGAGGTGGGCGATCGCGACGCGACGACGCGCGCGCTCGAGAAGAGTCCCGTTCGAGTCAGCCAGCGCATCTGGTTCCAGCGCTGCCATCCTGCCCCGCTCGAGCCGTGCGGCTGCGTCGCGCACTTCGACACGATGGGACGGCTGCAGTTCCACGTCACGTCGCAGGCTCCTCACGTCTATCGCACCGCCCTCTCGCTGGTCACCGGGATTCCGGAGGACAAGATCCACGTCATCTCGCCCGACATCGGCGGCGGGTTCGGCAATAAGGTGCCGATCTATCCCGGCTATGTGTGCGCGGTCGTCGGGGCGCTCAAGCTCGGACGGCCGGTGAAGTGGATCGAATCGCGGACCGAGAACCTCACCTCCACGGGCTTCGCGCGCGACTACCACATGGACGTCGAGCTCGGGGCGGCCGAGGACGGCCGTCTCACGGCGCTGAGCGTGGCGACCACGGCCGACCATGGCGCCTTCGACGCCGCCGCCGATCCGACGAAGTATCCCGCCGGCATGTTCGGCATCGTCACCGGCAGTTATCAGGTTCCGGTGGCCCACGCGGAAGTCGACGCGTATTTCACGAACAAGGCGCCGGGCGGCATCGCCTATCGCTGTTCGTTCAGGGTGACCGAAGCGAGCTACGCCATCGAACGGACGATGGATATTCTGGCCGACAAGCTGGGCATCGACCCGGTCGAGCTGCGCCGCAAGAATTTCGTCACGAAGGAACAGTTTCCGTACAAGTCGGCGCTCGGTTTTACCTACGACAGCGGCGATTATCACCAGACGCTCGAGAAAGCGCTTGCGCTGATTGGCTATCAGGATCTGTTGAAGGAGCAGGCGGAGCGGCGCGCGCGCGGCGAGCTGATGGGCATCGGGATCTCGACATTCACCGAGGTGGTTGGCGCCGGGCCTTCGAAGCACTTCGACATCCTCGGGATCAAGATGTTCGACAGCGCCGAGATCCGCATCCATCCGACCGGCGCGGGCATCGTGCGCACGGGCGCGAAGTCGCAGGGGCAGGGTCACGAGACAACCTGGGCGCAGATCGTCGCCGAAGAACTCGGCCTGGATCCGCAGAACATCATGGTCGAGGAGGGTGACACCGACACCGCGCCGTACGGACTTGGCACGTACGCCAGCCGGAGTACGCCCGTGGCGGGCGCGGCGATTGCGATCGCTGCCCGACGCGTGCGCGAGAAAGCGAGGAAGGTGGCGGCACACCTACTCGAGGTCGGCGAAGCGGACGTGGAGTGGAAGGACTACAAGTTCCAGGTCAAGGGCGTGCCGGCGAAGTCCGTTACGATGAAGGAGGTCGCGTTTGCGGCCTACACGAACCCTGGACCGAACGAGCCTGGCCTCGAGGCGACGAACTACTACGACCCGCCGAACATGACGTTCCCCAACGGCACCTACATCGCCGTCGTCACCGTGGATCCGGAGACGGGCGAGGTCAAGGTGCAGCGCTTCGTTGCGGTCGACGACTGCGGCACGGTGATCAACCCGCTCGTGGTCGAAGGGCAGATTCACGGCGGTCTGACCGAGGGGTTCGCCATCGCGTTCATGCAGGAGATTCAGTACGACCGCGAAGGCAACAACCTGAACACGAACTTCACGGATTACCTGATCCCGACCTCGCTCGAAACACCGCATTGGGAGACCGGCAACACCGTCACACCCAGTCCCCACCACCCCATCGGAGCAAAGGGTGTCGGCGAGAGCCCGAACGTCGGCAGTCCTGCCGCGTTCGTCAATGCCGTCGTCGATGCGCTGTCACCGCTTGGAGTGCGGCATATCGAGATGCCGGTGACGCGCGACAAGGTGTGGCGGGCGATCAGGGATGCTGAAGCTGCCCGGGCGAAGGCGCGGTGAACCGTGAACCTTCAATACAACGGCGAAGAGAAGATCCCCGCGGACCCGACGAAGGTCTGGACGTTTGTGAACGATCCCGAGAAGATCGGTCACTGCCTGCCTGACCTTCTCGACCTGACGGTTCACGATCCGAAACACTTCGATGCCGTCGTCCGTGTGGCCGTCGGGCCGGTGCGCGGCAAATTCACGCTCAAATTCGAGCTGCAACCTGACGACGCCGCGCGACGGATCAACATGAAGATTGCCGGCGGCGGCTTCGGCAGCGCAGTCGACCTCACGGCCGGCGCTGACATCGTTCCCGGCGAGGGCACGGATACCACTTTACGTTGGGACGGCTCTGCAGTGATGCGCGGACCCGTTGCCGCGGTCGGCGGGCGCGTGCTCGACGGCCAGGCCCGGAAGCTCATCACGCAGACGTTCACGAACGTGCGTGAGCACCTCACGACGTAACATTGATTCATGCGCGACTGGCTCGAGAAGGTCGGAGCGCTTCGGCGCGATCGTCGCAGCTTTGCGACTGCGACAGTCGTCGGACGCCGGGCGCCCGTCTCGGCGCATCTCGGCGACCGCGCCATCGTGTACGCCGATGGCCGCATGGAAGGCTTCATCGGCGGCGCCTGCTCACGCGAGATCGTGCGGAAGCAGGCGCTCGATGCGATCCGCACGCGCCGGGCGCGGCTCGTCTCGATCAGGCCGGACGCATCGCAGGCCGGCCCGTCACATCCCGAGCACGTCATCGTCGCGATGACCTGCGTGTCGGAGGGGGCCGTGGACGTGTACGTGGAGCCTGATCTGCGCCCGCGCCGAGTCGTGGTCGTCGGCGCGACGCCGGTAGCCGAGGCGCTGGCGCGGACGGCGTTGACGCTCGACTACGACGTCGTGCGGGTCGTGGACGTGCACGAGGTGCGCGATCTTGATGCCCAGTCGATCGCACTGGGTTACACCGTGGTCTCGCTGGACGCGCTGGATGCCGCCATGCAGGAGGGCGGCGCCGGAACGGCGGCGATTGTCGCGTCGCAGGGGCACTACGACGAGCAGGCGCTGGAAACCATTCTGCGGCGTGGCGCAGCTTATGTAGGCTTGGTCGCGTCACGAACGCGCGGATCCACGGTCAAGGCGTGGCTGACAGAGCGCGGCGCGCCTGCCGTGGATTCGATCCGCAATCCTGCCGGACTCGATCTCGGCGCTCGTACCCCGCCCGAGGTGGCACTATCGATTCTGGCGGAAATCGTTCAAAGCCGCCCTGACCAGGCGCTCGATTCCCCCGTCGAGGCAGGCACCGGCACACTGACCGCCGCGGCCACATCCCATCCGCGGACAGCGGTGGACCCGGTCTGCCACATGGACGTCGAGATCGAGACCGCGAGGCACACGGCGGACGTCAATGGAACGCGCTATTACTTTTGCTGCGCGCAATGCCGGAGCGCATTCGTGAAGGACCCCGCTGCCTATCTCGCACCAGCCCATGACTGACGCCGCCGCCATTCGCGCGCAGTTCCGCGAGCGGGGCTTCATTCTCGACGAGGCGTTCGCGACGGCGCTGCACCTGATGGTGGCACTCAGAAAGCCGCTGCTGCTCGAGGGGCCCGCCGGCGTGGGCAAAACGGAAACAGCGAAGGTGCTGGCCCACGTGCTCGACACGCGCCTCATCAGGTTGCAGTGTTACGAGGGCCTGGATGCGATGACGGCGCTGTACGAGTGGAACTACCCGCGGCAGATGCTGCGCATCCGCATGACCGAGGGCGCGGACGTCAGTCTGGAGCAGCGCGAGGCGCAGATCTTCAGTGAGGAGTTTCTCCTGCGGCGCCCGCTGCTGGAGGCGATCGTGCAGGACGCTGCCCCCGTTCTGCTCATCGACGAAGTGGATCGCGCCGACGAGGCGTTCGAGGCATTCCTCCTCGAAGTCCTCGCCGAGTGGCAGGTGAGCATCCCGGAGGTCGGGACGATCCGCGCGCAGCATCCGCCGTACGTCGTCCTCACGAGCAACCGCACCAGGGAACTTTCTGATGCCTTGCGCCGGCGCTGTCTGTTCTTCTGGATTCCCTACCCGTCGCTCGACCAGGAGATTGCGATCCTTCACGCAAGAATTCCCGAACTTGCGTCGCGCCTGGCCAGACAGATCGCGCAATCCGTGCAGGTGCTCCGCACGCTGCCGCTCCAGAAGGCGCCCGGTGTGGCCGAGACGCTGGACTGGGCGCATGCGCTCATTCAGCTACACCGCGATCATCTGGACTGGAAGGCTCTCGAGCAAACGCTTGGCTGCGTGTTGAAAGTCCGGGAAGATCAGACCGTCCTCGAATCACATCGCGACCGCCTGCAGCCCGTGCTCGAAGAGACGTTGAAACCCGGCGGCCACAGCCTCGACACCGACTTCGGCCTGGGCTCGGTGTCGACACCTCGTCGATGACCTACCCGTTCAGCAGCCTTCCCGAGAATCTCGCCGCGTTCTGTGGTGCGTTGCGCCGCGATCATCGTTTCAACATCGGCCCGCGTGAGCTGATGGACGCGGCGCATGGGCTCGAGATTGCCGATATCGCGAGCGAGCGCGCCGTGCGCAACGTGCTCAGGCCAATTCTGTCGAAGACGTACGACGACATCAGGGAGTTCGACGGGGCGTTCGACCGGTTCTTCCATGGCGCTCACGACGCGCGGTCGCCCGGTGAAACGACGGGTGGCCTCGATGAAGTCGCCGAGGAGGGAGACGAAGGAAGCCCCGCCGGGACGAATAAGCGACCCTCGAGTCACGACACAACGGACGTCGCGGTTGCCGACGGCCTCGGCGGTGCCGGAGTGGTGCGCGATGTCGCGGATTCGGAAGGGGACGTCGACGCGGTGCTGCTGCGCGCCAGCTACAGCCCGCTCGAAGCGGAGGGATCGCCGCTCGTCCTCCAACCACCAACCTATGCGTGGATCGAGGCGGCGGCCGCGCTAGTAAGACGCGTGCCAGCCGGCGCGTCGCGCCGCTGGCGTCCCGCGGTGCGCGGTCCACGATTCGACTTCCGGCGCACGCTTCGCACGAGCCTCCGCACCGGCGGGGAACCTGTAATGCCGCGGTGGCATGCGCACCCGCGCCATCGTCCGCGGTTCGTGCTGCTCATCGACGGCAGTCGATCGATGGGCGTGTCCGCAGTGCCGTCTCTCCGCACCGCGGTTGCGCTGAGCGCCGTGAGCCCCAACACCGAGACCTTCACGTTTTCGACGAAGCTGCGCCGCGTGACGCGTGATGTACGCCGCGCAGCCGCCGGAGAGAAGCGAACGCTGGACGTGGAGCAGGCCTGGGGCGGCGGGACCACGATCGGGGTCTGCCTCGACGACTTCCTGCTCCACTTCGGCGAGCGGCTCCTCGGTCCCGATACCGTCGTCATGATCGGCAGCGACGGACTGGACGTTGGCAATCCCGAACTGCTCCGCCAGTCGATGGCGCGGCTGGCCCGTCGTTCCGCCGCGGTCCTGTGGATCAACCCGCTTCTCGACACCATCGGATATGAGCCGACGGCGATAGGCATGAGTCTCGCCCGGCCGTACGTCACCGTCTTGGCGTCAGTATGCGATTCAGAAGGGTTGCGGTCCGTGGCGCGCGCGCTGCAACTCCGATAGCGGCCAGGCAGGCAGCAACGCTACGACCAGGCCTTGACTGATCTGTGCCTCACCGCAACTCAAATTCGACGATGCATCAAGAGACTGATTTTGAAATTGCATCAGGCCTGAGGCTGCCTGCGGCTGATAGAGAGAATCGACACTGACGTCTTTTGCACTACACTCAGTGACAGAGGGTCGAATGATTGTCGAGTCTCCGTGGCGGCTTCCGGCCCGGATTCTGACCGTTATCACCATCCTGGCGTACGCCGCCGCCTCCACCGGCTGTTATCGATGGCGCGCCATTCCGCTGTCAGATTTTTCGCTCAACAAGGAGAAGATCGAGTCACGACGCGTGCGGTTCTTCACCTCCGATGGATCGATCACCCTGAAGGTGCAGGCGGTCGATTTCCCGTACGTGATGGGCGTTCCCGACGCGGACAGCGGGCTCGTGGAGTTCGACGTGCGAACGGCGCGCAGCGCACAGATCGTCGAACAGGGGCACGCGACACCCGCACCGATCACCGAGGCCGCGCTCGCGTCCGGTGCAATGCTCACGCAGACTGTCCGGTTCGATGCGCCTTCAGGCCGCGTGGTCCTTCGGGTCGACAAAATTCAGTACCCGTGGGTTGTGGGCCGTCCTCTGCCGAGTGAAGGTGTGGTTCGCTTTGATTCACGGCTCGCACAACGGGTGGAAGTCCGCGAGCTGAACGGTACCGCAACCACATTCGCAACCATCGGCATCGCCGCTGGGGCGGTCGCCGCGGTGGCGCTCATCGTTGCGCTCACCAAGGAGTCGTGTCCGTTCGTGTACGTCGACCGCGGTGGCGGCTTGGAGCTGGTGGGCGAAGCGTACGCCGGCGCGGCCTTCGCGTCGATTAAACGGGACGATCTCCTGCCGTTGCCGAAGCTCGAGGGAAACCCGGTGCGGGTGCAGCTGCGCAACGAAGCTCGCGAGACGCAGTACACGGATCGCGTCGAGCTCGTTGTCGCAGATCACTCGCCGGACACGCGAGTGCTTTCGTCGTTCGACAATCAACCCACCTTTGTCGGGCGCGCAGCGTCGCCCAGGATCGCCAGGAATGTGGACGGACGCGACGTCAGGGCTGCGGTATCGGCTCGCGATGAAACCTTGTGGGAAACCGACATGCTGACGGTCGCTCAGGCTCGGACCAGCCAGCTGACGGATGGTCTGGAGGCCGTGTTCGATATCCCTGCCGGGGGCCAGCCCGTGCTCGAGATCGTCGGAGGCAATACCCCGTGGCTGGATCTCGTATTCGGGCGGTTCTTCGCAGCGATGGGCGGGCGCCTCGACCGCTACCTGCTCGCCGGCAACGATGCCGCGGCCGGGGATCGAATCACCCGCTGGCGCAGCCGTGAGGGCATCGATCTGACGGTCGAGATCGCACAGGGCGACGGCTGGCGGGCCGTCGCGACAGTACCCACTGTCGGGCCTGCAGCGCTGCGCGAGATTGCGATCCCGCTGTCCGGGGTCGCGGCCGGTCGTGGCGCCGTGACAGTGCGGCTGCGAGGCGGACTGGGGTTCTGGAGAGTCGATCGGTTGGCGCTCTCCACTCGGCTCGATTCGCCCATCGAGCTGCACCGGGTGCGTCCGGCGACCGCCCGAGGCACCGGTGGCCGCGACGAAGGCGACATGGTGGCGGCCGTGGACGGACGCTACAACGTGCTCACAATGATGGACGAGCGCCTCGATCTCACATTCGAGGTTCCGCCGGTACCCGGGATCGAATACGCAGCATGTTTCTGTACACCAACGGGTATTACAACGTCCATCCGCCTGTGCAGTCGTCGTGGGCGCCCGGCACGCTCAAGGCCATTCGCGACGAGCCGGGCGCATTCTCTCGCCTCAGCCGCGATCTCGCGCGGAGTACGTGCGCATCGCCACCGGCTCCCGCGTCGTCACCACTGGAAGCCGATGATGCAGTATCCGTCGCCGATGGTCTCGGGACGGCGGAAGGCGATGGCGAAGGTGGGGATCTGGACTCGAATCGGTTGGCTGGCGCTGCGGTGCTATCGGAGTCCGGTTCGCGCAGCCGCCGCGCTTCGCCGGATGCTCGCCGAGCGCGCGCGCCATCAAACCTGGACGACGCTCAGGTACGCACACGCGGGCGGACGGTACCTCTGGGACTTCTACGCACCCGGATGGCCCTCGGTGGCGTTCGATCGCTTCATCGAACGCGAGCTGAACAGGATTGCGCCGTTCCGCGCGTCGCAGCCAGCGTTGCAAACGCTCATCTTCGCGATTACGAAGCGATGTCCGCTGCGCTGCGAGCACTGTTGCGAGTGGGATGCGCTGAATCAGCAGGAGACGTTATCGTCTAGCGAAATTGGTGCCGCGATCGCCCGCTTTCAGAAGCGAGGGGTCGCACAAGTGCTGCTGAGCGGTGGCGAGCCGCTCCAGCGCTTCGACGACCTGATTGCCTTGCTCAACTCGGCGGCGGCCGAGTCCGATTTCTGGATTCTCACGTCCGGATTCGGCCTGACACCGGAGCGCGCCGGACGACTGCGACAGGCCGGTCTTACCGGCGTCGCACTGAGTCTGGATCACTGGAACCGCGACGCGCACGATCGGTTTCGCGGGCTGAACGGATCGTTCGAGTGGGTGGAACGTGCTGCCGCGAACGCGCACGGCGCCGGACTCCTCGTCGCATTGTCCCTTTGCCCCACCCGCGACTTTGTGTCACGCGAGAACCTCGACGAGTACGCGCGGACGGCGCAGCGGCTCGGCGCGGGATTCGTTCAGATCCTCGAGCCCAGGCCAGTCGGCCATTATCGGGGGCGGGACGTGCAACTCACTGAGCCTCACATCGCACTGCTCGAGGAGTTCTACCTTCGCCTCAACAGCGATTCCTCCTGCGTGAACATGCCGGCTGTCGCGTACGCGGACCGGACGCGACGTCGGACGCGTTGTTTCGGCGCGGGCGACCGCTATGCGTACGTCGACACCGATGGCAGACTCCATCCGTGTCCATTCTGCCGGACGCCCGCTGGCAGCGTGCTCGGCGCCGGGCTCGACAGTGCCCTGCAGACCCTGCAGGCGAATGGGTGTCCAACCTCCTGACCCGGATTCGAATTCAATCACAGACCAATCGGGGCGCTCGAAGCCGACGGCCTCGTGTCGATGAATCGTGCGCCCCTCTCCCTGGTCGAACTGTCCCGCGGCGTGTCAGTGAACGACGACAGTCCCGACCATACCTGGGTGAATCTGGCAGTGGTACGAGAACGTGCCGGCGTTCTGGAACGTAAACGAGAACCGTCCGCCCGGCGCGATCGTGCCAGAGTCCCAGCCCGATGGCGTTCGATGTCGACGTGTGTGCCACCGAATCGGTATTGACCCAGGAAACGGTCGTTCCGGCCGCAACATCCTCAAGATCAGGGCTGAACGCCGTTGTGGTCAACGTGGACGCCCCGCTTGGGATCGAGACCGAAGACGACGGACCCGACGGCGTGGGAGTCGGCGTCGGCGTTGTTGGCGGAGTCGGTGACGAATACCCGCTGCCGCACGCGATCGTGACGATCAACGGGATCGAAACGACACATAAGCGAAACAAGGACTTCACGTCCGGAACTGTCAGCTTCTTCTCGGCCTTCATCTTCTTCTGCCCCTTCCCTCTCACATGGACACCCAGACGGCTTGCGCTGGCTGAATCGCAGGCGCTTCTACCTATGTAGGACGCGACCGGTAGATATCCGTCATATCTCATTCGCAGCTGCTATTCCCGCCGCGCAGGAGGCATGATGTCGTGGCAGATTCTGAACAGGTGGATGGAGCCGTGGCCGGATGTTGGTTGGGGTGCGAGCGGCAAGCGCTGAGGAACCTGTCCGTTATAATGGCGCGTTCAGGAGTAAACACGTGCAGCGCCTCGTTGAGCAACCCACCGACACCGGCGATATCTTCGAGGGGGCGCTGCGCCTCGGGCGGGCCCATTACCATCTGGCCGTCTATCAACATTTTTCCGACGTCGAAGACGAATCGGTCGCCGCGAACCTCGAAGTCGAGGGGCACATCGTGCCGCTCGATGATCTCGACCTCCAGTGGTTCCATCGACAGGGGCTCGAGCTGACGCTCCGCCTGACGGACGGTCGTGCGCTGGACTTTTCGGTCACCGATGCGGACGGACGAATTCGTTCAACCGGACGGGGACTGCATCGAGAATAGTCGCCATCGACCAATCGTGCCCTGGTCAGACTGTCATCAGTCAGCCTTTTCCGGAGCAGCCGCTCGGACCACTTCGACCGAGCACGTCGCGTGGCGCATCACGTTTTCGGAGACGCTCCCGAGAAGGAAACGATCCAGTCCGCTCCTGCCGTGGGAACCGAGCACAATGACGTCAGGATGCCAGCCCGCCGCGCAGTCGAGAATCTCTTTACGCGCGTCACCCCGTCGCATCTCAGTTTTGACCTGAAAACTCGCGGCCGCCAATCGAGCCGCGGCACGGGACACCAGCTCCTCGCCGCGCCCGCGGACCTCGTCGTGCGCGGACAAAATATTGCCTGCGGATCCCGGTCCTTCCGAAAACGCGAGGGACATGGGCATCCCCTTGGGCCATTCGTCGACGTGCAGCACGTGCACATCGGACTGTCGGGCCGGAAACTGGCGGAGAACCGCTTCCACCGCGGCTTCGGAGCATGGGGATTCATCAATCGCGAGGAGGATCTTCATAGGCCCGGGAGAATGCAAAAACCGCACCTCGCGATATCTGCTCCAAACGAGCAAGGCGCTCGCATATACCAGAAAATGACGGAGCGGTGCCGCCGTGATTTCGGCGGTTCATCAAAGGATTCAGGCTCCCATATGATCGCCAATAATTCCCGATCAGCCAGCTCGCCGGTATCGGCCCATCAGCTCCGCGTGGGCAAGGATGTGGCCCTCCATCGCACGATCGACTCCGGCTCTGTTTGTTCCTGACTTCAATCCCAGCGCGCTATCCAATGCAAACAGCCTGAAGTAGTAGCGATGCGCGGGCCCTGGCGGTGGGCATGGTCCGCCGTACCCGATCTTCCTGAAGTCATTCCGACCCTGTCGCGCACCCGATGACAGCTCTCCCTCTGGCGGCACGCGCTCAGGCAACTCCCGCGCGTTGCCAGGGAGGTCGTACAGCACCCAGTGGACCCACGTGCCGCGGGGCGCATCCGGATCATCGACGATCAGCGTGAAGCTCTTCGTACCCGCAGGGGGCTCGTTCCATGCAAGTGCGGGGGAATCGTCTGACCCATCGCATGTGAACCTGGCAGGAATGTCACCACCGGGTTGAAACGCGGATGTTCTTAAATCCATGTCTGATTCCTTTCGCTCACCGCGGCCCGCGCACAGGATTCCGGAGATGCGTCGTTGGCGCGGACGAGTCAGTCCAGCCGGAGCGCCGTAATCGGATCCACTCTCGACGCGCGCACGGCGGGGACGACGCACGACGCCAAAGCCACGACCGCAAGGACGATCGACACTGCCACGTACGTTGACGCGTCGCGAACGGACACACCAAACACGAGCGCGGCAATCAACCGGCTGGCCGCAAGGGAGGCGGCGATGCCAATCGCGATTCCCGCAAGGCCAGCGGCCATTCCCTCGCGGACAACGAGGCGGCTGACCGTGCCGCGTCCGGCGCCGAGCGCCATGCGAAGCCCGATCTCTTTCGTCCGCAGCGACACGGAATAGGCGAGCACGCCGTACGTTCCGATCGCCGCCAGCAGGAGCGCCGCGCCTGCGAACACGCCGAGCAGGGTCGCATTCAAGCGCGGCTGCGCGGCGCTGCCCGAGACCCACGCGGTCATCGGCCGCACGTTCATCATCGGGACGTCCGGATCGAGCGACCGCACCTTCTGCCGAATCGCGGCAAGGACGGGCGCCGGATCGCCTGCCGGCCGCACGACGACGTCCATGAGCGGCCAGACGCGCCCGCCGCTCGAGTAGTACAGCGCAGGCGACTCGCGGTTGAGTGATGTGCTGCGCACGTCACCGACGATGCCAACGACCGTGAAGTCCTTCGAGTCGGCGACACGCCGCACGATTCGGCCGATGGGATCCTCGTCTCCCCAAAACGCTCGCGCGGTCGCGCGACTGAGGATCATTACCTCGGGTGCATTTGCCACATCCCCATCCGTGAAATCGCGGCCGCGAAGCACTGGGATCTTGATCGTCTCGAAGTATCCGGGGCTGACGGTCCGCCAATCGACCGGCACCGACGCGCCCGGCGGCAGCAGCGATCTGCCTGGCACCGAGACCGGAGACGTCGTGTAATTGCCGGCGCCGAACGGAATACCGCTCGAGATCCCGACGCGGACAACGCCCGGGATCGTTTGCAATGCATCGCGCAGGTCGCGGAAGAATGCCACGCGCTTCGCCGCGTCGTACTTGGTCGGCGGCAGGGCGACCTGCAGCGACATCACTCCTTCGGGATCGAAACCGAGGGGAACGTGCTGAAGCTGGATCAGACTTCTGATCAGCAGCGTTGCTCCGACCAGCAGCACGGTTGCAAGCGCAAGCTCGGAGGCGGCGAGAACATGGCGGAAGGCCGGAGGCGCGCTGCCGCTCGCCGACCGGCCGGCGTCCTGCAAGGCCGTGTTGACGTCGGTCTTCGCCGCATGCCACGCGGGCGCGAGGCCGAACACCACGCCGGTCACGCACGTCACGGCAATCGCAAACGACACGACCGCCGGATCGACACCGACGTCGGGAACCGGCAGGACGTTGGGAGGCAGTGTGGATTGCAGCAGGCGGACGCCCCACGCGGCGCCGAGCAGTCCCGAGCCCTCCGTCCGAGCGCCGACAGCACGATGCTCTCGACGAGGAGCTGCCTCACCAGGCGTCCCCGTCCGGCGCCGAGCGCCGCGCGAACGGCGATCTCCTTCCGACGCGCGAGCGCGCGCGCGAGCAGCAAGTTGGCGACGTTCGCGCTGACGATCAGCAGGACGAACACGACGGCGCCGAGCAGCACGAGCAGCGCCGTCCGGAGCTGACGTGCTGACGAACGTGTCGGTGAACGTGATGAGGTTGATGCCCCAGTCCTTCACTTCCGGATACTGCCGCCCGACGCGCGCGGCGATCGTGTCCATCTCGGCCTGCGCCGCACGTACGGTCACGCCCGGCTTCAGGCGTGCCGACGACGAACAGGACGTGATTGAGGCGCATCTCTTTCGGCGGGTCGATCGACGAGCGGCACCCGCGACGTCGCCGTCGGTGAGCGACGGTTCAGCGCGCGCGGCGCGATGCCGACGACCGTGTAGGCGATCGCCGTTGAGCGTCGACGGGCGACCGACGACAGAGGCGATCGCCGCCGAACCGACGCCTCCAGAGCGACTCGCTGATCATCGCGACCGGCGCGGCGCCGGGCTCGATCGTCGCCGTCGGTGAAGCCGCGGCCGACGATCGGTCTGCAGCCCGAGCAGCGGCATCAGCGACGGGCGTGATGGCGTTGCCGGTGTAGTTCTCGGGATCGCCGTGTCCGACTCAGCGTGTAGGTGGCGAACTGAATGGCGCCGAGCTCGGCGAAGGTGTGCGTCTGCTCCTTCCACGACAGATAGTTCAGCGCCGAGGCGCCGAACGGCGGAAGACGCAGCGCGTCGTTCTTCTCGGCGACCTGCATCAGCCGAGCAGGATCGTCGAACGGGAACGGCCGGAGCAGCACCGCGTTGACGACGCTGAAGATGGCAGTCGTGGCGCCGATGCCGATCGCGACGGTGAGGACGACTGTGAGCGTGAACAGGCGCGACTTGCGCAGCAGGCGGAGCACGTAGCGAAGATCGGTCATCGTGTGCTCCGGCGGCAGTGTGCCTCAGGAGAACACGGACCGGGCAGCTAAAGTGACAGGAAATGTGACGAATGCGACCAGCGAGCCCATTTTTCCAGAGCACATGCGCCCGAAGCGTCCACGTCCGAAATCAGCCAGTCGGTTGGGGGGAGGTCGCAGTATCGTGTCAGCGATGAGCGAGATCTCCGGCTTCGACGTGCTCGCGCTCGATCGAGCACGAATCAGCCGCGATCCCCGTTTCGATGGCAAGTTCTTCATCGCCGTCACCTCGACGGGAATTTACTGCCGCCCGATCTGTCCCGTGCGCAGTCCGAAGCGTGTGCACATCCGCTACTACCCCACGGCGGCAGCGGCGGCCGAAGCCGGCTACCGTCCGTGCCTCCGCTGCCGGCCAGAGGCGGCCCCAGGCAGTCCGGCATGGCTTGGCACATCCGCTATCGTCAGGCGTGCGCTCCGGCTAATTGACGAAGGGTGTCTCGATGGAGGCTCGGTCGAAGCACTCGCCGAGCGCCTCGGGATCGGCACGCGTCACCTCGATCGACTGTTCATGGAACACGTCGGTGCGTCGCCGATTGCCGTCGCCCACACCCGTCGTCTCCACTTTGCGAAGCGCCTCCTCGACGAGACGGACCTGCCGATCACCGAGACCGCACTTGCCGCCGGGTTTGGCAGCGTGAGGCGATTCAACGACGCGTTCCGCAGCGCGTATGGGCTGACCCCGCGGGAACTCCGCAGCCGCCGTCGTTCGGTGCCGGCGGCCAGCGGGGACGAAGTCGTCCTCAGGATGGCGTTCCGGCCTCCCTACGACTGGGAGCACATGCGGAACTTCCTTGCCACCCGCGCGCTCGCCGGAGTGGAGCGCGTCGACGAACGCGGGTACGCGCGCACCGTCGCGTGCGCCGGGGGTCACGCTATTGTTCACGTGAGTCCGCTGCCGAACGAGCACACGCTGATATTGCGCGTGCGAGGCGCTGCCCCCGGGGCGCTGTTCAGCCTCTCGTCAACCGCACGGCGCGTGTTCGACCTGGCAGCCGACCCAGAACGAATTGTTTCGGCACTCGGGCACGATCGGATACTCGCACCGCTGGTTCGCCGCCACCCGGGGCTGCGGATTCCCGGCGCATGGGATCCGTTCGAGTGTGCTGTCCGCGCTGTGCTCGGTCAGCAGGTCAGCGTGGCGGCCGGACGCACGTTCGCCGCCCGCCTGGTCGAGCGGGCCGGTCACCCGATCTCCAGCGGCGAACACGATCTCACGCATCTATTCCCTTCTCCCGCGGCGCTCGCTGGCGCGGACCTCGATGGGCTCGGCCTGACTTCCGCGCGCATCGTCACTCTCCGTACGCTCGCCGTCGCGGTCAGGGATGGCCTCGATTTGAGCGGCCCTGCTGACGACGTGATCGCCGCGCTGGCGACGCTGCCCGGGATTGGCACATGGACCGCGCAGTACACGGCGCTGCGGGCGTTCGGTGAGCCGGACGCGTTTCCAGCCGGCGATCTGGTGCTTCGACGAGTCGCGTCTTCGACTGATGCGCCTCTTTCAACCCGAGCGCTGGAAGCAGGGGCCGAAGCCTGGCGACCGTGGCGAGGTTACGCGGCGATGCACCTCTGGCACGCGGCTGCCGACGAAGTGGGAATCACTAATCACTGATCACTGATCCTGAATCCCTGATCCTGGATCCTTGAATCCTCGGATCCTCGAATCCTCGAGTCTCGAATCATCGAATCTGAATCGTCGACTCCTCGAGTCGCGAACCGCCACGCTCAGGCACGCGAGCGGGAGATCGTGTCGATTTTACGTCGAGCACGTGCACGTCGCAATTTCAAGCGTTCATGGATTCAGCGATTCATGGATTCAGCGATGTGGGATTCAACGATTCGGGATTCGAGGATTCGGGATTCAACGATTCGGGATTCAAGGATTCGGGATTCAAGGATTCGGGATTCGAGGATTAGTGATTCAGGATCAGTGATTAGTGATTAGCGATCCAGATCGCTGGTGGTCGCCCTTTCCAATACCAGAGAATCAAGTCGACCGTCGGCGGTGTCGCACCGAGTTCGCGGAGCCGGGTGGCATTCTGGCCACGATGCCATTGGCTGTGCATGACGCACTGCAGCAGCGCCTCGCTGACGGTGATCAGCGGTGGATCCTTGGACGACGGCATCGACACCCGATCATCCAGTCGCTCCGCGATTGTCGGGAGCGTGCGATCGATGAGGGCATGAGACTCCTGCGCGTACGACTTGAGATCCTCGAAGGTCGTGAAATCTTCGTACTTGCTGAACGCAAACGGGACGGTCTGATCGCCCACCGCCCACATGAAGCGCTGTTGCACCATGTGGAGGTGATGCAGCCGCCGGCGAATCGCGTCGTCGTCGCGTGCGGGAGCGTGCGCTTCGATGGCGCGCCAATGCTCGGCATCCGCCCACCGCTGATGGCCGAAGAGGTCTTGAAGCACTGCGTTCACAGTTTTCTCCCCACGCACGTCCGTCTGCCGTAACCGTCGAATCAATTCCCCTGCAGGGCAACGGAGGCCTCGATACGCGTGGCGCGTCGCGCGGGCGCGTAGGTTGCGATCAATGCGGCAGCGAGGAGAAGCAGAGGTGCCGCCACAAAAGTGCGCAGATCCGACGGGCTCACTCCGAACAGCAGTCCCGCCACAAGGCGCCCCGTCCATGTTGCCCCAATCAGGCCGAGCGCTGTCCCCACCGTCACGGGAATCATCGCCTCCCGAACGAACAGCCAGACAACCTGGCCGCCGGTCGCGCCGAGGCACATTCGAACGCCGATCTCGTGAACACGCTGGCTTACGTTATACGACAGCACACCATACACCCCTGCGAGCGCGAGACAGAGCGCAAGCGTCGCGAATGCCGTCAGGAGCGTCGTCTGAAACCGCGGTCGTGCGACTGTCGTCGCGAGCAGGTCGTCGAATGTGCGCACGTTGAAGAGCGGCAGGTGAGGGTCCAACCGTCCCAATTCACTGCGAACAAAAGCCGAGAGCAAGCTCGGCTCACCCGTTGTACGAACGACGAGCGTCATGCCGAGATACGAAAACTGGTGCTGGGGAATGTAGTACTCCGGAGCGGGTGATTCGCTCAGGCTCATGTGCTTCGTGTTGCCCACCAGGCCAACGACCTCGCGCGGTTGTTCTTTCTCACCGAGCGAGATGAGCGTCATCGTTTGACCAATGGGGTCTTCACCCGGCCAGAACCTCTCGGCCATCGCCTGATTGACGATGACCACGTTCGGCGAGCGTTCGTTGTCGGTGTCAAGAAATCGCCGACCGCGAATAATCGGCATGCCCATCACATCGAAAAAACTCGCGCTGATCGACCGGGTCTCCGCACAAGGTTCCTGACCGGCTGGAACCGGATGGGCCGTAATGCGAATCCCATCGCACGTGTGCGCACCGGACAGAGGCAGAATATTAATCGCTGCGACGCCTCGAACGCCGGGTCCTCGGCCCAGGCTCTCATAGAGCGAGTCATAGAACCGGACGTCCGCGCCGGGTGGATAACGCGCCGGCGGCAGCGCGACTTGCGCCGTGAGCAGCTTGTCGGACGCGAATCCCGGATCAACGTTCGAGAGTTTGGCGAAACTCCGAATCAGCAGACCCGCGGTGGTCAAGAGGACGATCGCCAGCGCGACTTCGGCGATGACGAGGCCGTTTCTCACGACTCGACGAGTCGCGCCGCGCGAACTCCGTCCTCCATCTCTGAGCGCCGGTTCCAGCGAGACCTTGCCTGTCTGAAAAGCTGGAATCGCGCCGAAGACAATAGCGGCAATGGTCGACAACGTGGCCGAGAACAGAAGAGCACCCGGATTCAGCGAGATCTCGTTGACTCTCGGCACGCTGCCGCGCGACGTGGACAGGATCGCCCATAGCGCCCACTGACCGGCAAGCACACCACAGAGACCACCGATGCCGCCGAGCAGCAGGCTTTCGGTCAGGAGCTGTCGGAGGATCCTGCCTCTGCTGGCGCCAAGCGCCGCGCGAACCGCCATCTCCTTCCGTCGGCCGACGCTCTTTGCCAGGAGGAGGTTCGAAATGTTTACGCAACCAATCAGCAGTACGCACAGCACAGACCCAAGGAGCAGCCATAAGGCCTGCCGACTATCACCCACAACCGAGTCGATCAGCGGTCGGACAATGACGTCCGCTCCATGATTGTCGCGGGGATACGCTTTTTCAAGCCGCACGGCAATGCCACCGAGATCGTGCTGGGCCTCCTCGAGCGTCACGCCGTCTTTCAGCCGGCCGATCGCGACCGACGCGCGGCTGGATCGCACGAACTGCGCACCAAACCCCATCGGACGATAGACGTCCGGATCGCCGAGCAGATCCGGCTGAGGGTACCGGAACTCTGCCGGGAGCACGCCCATGATGGTTGCGCTCTGCCCGCCGATGATCACGGCACGTCCGATCACGGACGGATCGCCGCCAAAGCGTCGCTGCCATAATCCGTGTGCGATGACAATGCTCGCCGGATTGGTGATGTCGTCCTCGGGTTGGATCAGCCGGCCGAGTTGCGGAACGGTTCGCAGCGTCCGAAAGAAACCGCCACTGACAAAAACCGCACGGAGATGCTCGGCCTCACCGATCCCTGTCAACGTCGCCGCGCCGATCGCCGCATCGTGTGCGCCGAGACTCTGGAGTGTGGTGTTGTCGCGTTCAAAGTCCTGGAAGTCTGGACGGGACAAGTTTCTCGGCCGGCCTGGCGCCACAACACCGGCACCGGTGACCTTCACGAGCTGCCCTGCCACCGGGTAGGGCAGCGGTCGCAGGAGGACGGAGTGGACGACGCTGAACACGGCAGTGTTCGCGCCGATGCCGAGTGTCAGCGTCAGGACGGCGACTATCGTAAACGCAGGCCGGTTCAGGAGCGTCCGAGAGGCATATCGCAGGTCCTGCCACAGTGTTCCCATATGCTGCCGCGGTCTTACAAGCTCTGTGCCGCGCGCCTGGGCGCAACTCCTCCTGGAAGCCGCGGATCGCGGTGGTCGAACGCGGACATTCGTTGTTCGAATTCGACCGCGGACCTCTGAATCACTAATCACTGATCACTGATCCTGAATCGCTCATCCCGAATCCTCGAATCCCGAATCCTCGAATCCCGAATCCTCGAATCCTCGAATCCTCGAATCCTCGAATCCTCGAATCCTTGAGGCGCGACGCGCGTATAAAGTGGGCGCTCCTACTCGCGGTGCGGGGGCTGATGATTCGCGATTCGGGGATTCAGGTTCGGGATTCAGGATTCAGGATTCGGGATCAGCGATTCAGGATCAGTGATCAGTGATTAGCGATCCAAACGAGTCTTGAAACCTCTCCGAACGACGATCGGATCCGTTATCTTATGGCCGAGTTCCACCCTCGTCGATTCTCCCATCTGGCGAATCGGTCAGGACTGGCTCATACTTCTGCGACCGTCAGGGATGCCGTATCCATAAGGAGTCAGTATGTGCGATCAGGATCATTTTGAGGACGATCGGCAGAAATACGAAGCGCTCGGGTTGGTCACCCGCCGGCAATTCGGCGTGCTCGTGGGGGCGGGCATCTCGATGATGCTTCCGCAGGTTGTGAATGCGGTCGCTGTGACGGACTCCGACGTGAATGTGACGACGCCCGACGGCACCGCCGACTGCTATTTCGTGCACCCGGCGAGCGGCACGGCACCAGGTGTGCTCATCTGGCCGGACATCTTCGGGCTGCGGCCTGCGTTTCGCCAGATGGGCAAACGACTCGCGGAATCCGGTTATGCCGTTCTGGTGGTCAACCCGTTCTATCGCGCGCAGAAGGCGCCGACCGCACCACAGGGCGCTGCCACCCCCATCGCGGATGTGCGGCCGCTCGCACAGGCTCTCAACGAAACGACGCAGATGACCGACGCCAAGGCGTTCATCGGCTGGTTGGACCAGCAGGCCTCGGTTGCCAAGAACCGGAAGGTCGGCACGCAGGGGTACTGCATGGGAGGTCCCTTCGCGTTTCGGACCGCTGCAGCCATGCCCGATCGAGTCGGCGCGGTCGCCACATTCCATGGCGGCGGCCTTGTGAACGACACGCCGAACAGCCCGCATCTTCAGGCGGCAAAGACCCACGCACAGTTTCTGATCGCGATCGCCGCGAACGACGACCAGCGATCGCCTAATGAGAAGACTGTTCTGAAGGAGACTTTCGCCAAGGCCAACCTCCCCGCCGAGATCGAAGTGTACAAAGGCGCGGCGCACGGGTGGTGCCCTCCGGACTCGGGCGTGTACAACGAGCCGCAGGCCGAGAAAGCCTGGAGCCGATTGCTCCGTGCCGTTGTATCGGGCGCGACAAGGGCTCTGGACTTAGAGCACTACTTCACGTTGACGACGCGGTCCCCCTCGTAGTGCAGGATGTGGTAGTACGCCTCCCAGTCCCAGAGCAGCGCCGATGGCAGCGGTGATAGCGGATCGTCAAGATGCCGGACGTAGAGCTGGATCGTCTCGCGTGTCCGGTTGACGTTGGTCAACCAGTCGCCGGCATACCAGTTCTTCCACGGCCCGTACTCGGCAGCCGCCTCTGCCTGGCGGATTTCGTCGGTCGCCTGCAGCGCCTGCCCGAGCAGACCACGTGCCTGGGGGGCGTTGCCGGCCTCGGCAGCTTGAATCGCGCGCGCCACCGACAGCAGAAGCGCGTTGCTTTGTCGGTTGATAGCGATCATCGTCAGGACGTGCGCGCGATAGAACGGCACGCGATCCGGCGCGACGAGATGCTCGGCGTCACGCGCCGCCTGCCAGATCGCGTCCCATCGGTGCTCGGCATCGGCGCAGCCCTGGACGTCGGTTTGGATGGCGTCGCGCAGCCAGTCCTTCGGCGTCACGGTTCCTTTCCCCGGTATGACGTTGGCGATCCGGCGCGGTGGCATCCACGGCGGTGCCTGGCTTGGAATCGAGAAGAGTGGCGTATCGAGCAGTTCCGTCAGGATCATTCGGCGGGCGTCAGTGTGATACAGCTGGTCGCCGAACTCGCGCGTCGCCGGACCGGCCAGGTGTGCCGGCGCCTTGAAATATTGTTCGTAGATCTCCGCGACCTTCTGAGCCGCCCCGGCGCCGAACTGATCGTTGGACCATCGCCGATAGAACCCGGCGGCGGTTCCTTCTTCCCCAGGCGGCAGGCCCTTCCAGGCCGTCTCCATGACGGCCCGGATCGTCATCGACACCGGCCGGATGTCGCTCGTGTTGACGAGCAGGTAGTGCGTCGCTCCCGCGGCGATATATCGTCCCAGCTCAGAGAAGATGCGCTCGACGGGTACCATTTCGGTCAGCTGGTTCGCCCGCCCGTTCATCATCGCCACGTGGTAGTACGCGCCCTGCCCCGCGGACACTTTCCCTGCATCCTGCAGATTCCCGTACCCGTCGTCGGCCCACACGGCGTGAACGTCAGGCGGAATCGTCAACTCCCCTCGCTGCACGAGTCCAGCGCCTTCCTGCCAGAGATTCGTGATGAATGACGCATCGGAATGCGCGGCGCGGACGATGCGGACCTGTTCCGCCATGGCGCTGCCGATCACTCGGCCGGCGGCGCGCGTGTCGTTCTGCACGCTTGGGTCGTACGAGGCGTAGCTGGCGTCGGACAGGCCGCGCAACCCGACCGTCCACAGCACTTCCTGATCCGGCGGGTAGGCAGCGACGGCGTTCGTCCACGCCCGCTGCAGGATCTCGGGATGGCTGGTGTAGGAGTACGGCACGTTCTCGGGCCATCGCGCGACGTTCACGCCAAGCGGGATGGCGTGATGCTGCGTGACGATCAGTCCGCGCTTCCCGGCCAGCGTGATCTGCGGCTCGTCTGGAAAGATCCAGGTGCCGGGCGCGACCACGTTGCCCTTCAGACGCAGGGTTGTTTCGTAGATCTTGTTCCACACGGTCAGCGAGATGCCGGTGTGATCGTCGTGCTCGCCTGACGCCCAGCCGGTCAGCAGATCTTCGTCGTTGACGAAGAAGCCGCGGTATTGAACACCGGCGCGCGGAACGCCTGGCTCAACGTCGCAGCAATCTCCACCCGATCCTTCCGTGCCGGCACGTGATCGGTCCAGTAGTACAACGGGTCCACGCCAAGATAGGTGCTGGAGAATTCATAGACTGAATAGATCGTACCGCGCATATCGGCGCCGGTGAGGAGCACGGCCCGCGAAGGGCCAGTCTTCCAGCCGGTGCGCTTCACAGAGATTGAGAACGACTCGGGATCTCCGGCTGCAGCGGGCCGGAGACCGGCGACGACTGTCGAGCGGTACCCGACGACGATGGTCGCCGTCCCCGCGTCTTCGGGACGCCGCACGACTCGCGGCTTCCGACCGAGCACTCTCTCCATGTCTGCCGCAAGATCGTCAACGGCGGCGGCAACAGCCGGGGCTTCGTCGGCACCGAGCAGGATCGTGCTTGTGCCGTCGAGGACAAGAGGTGCCCCAGCGACAGCCCCGCGCTGGGCCGAGATCCGCGCCCCCGCCGTCACGACGCAAGCGGCCGCAACCGCAAGGGCGACGAGCCGCAGTCTGGTGTGCACCGCAGTGTTCTGCATGATTCCTCACCCGAACGCGTCCGCCATGTTACCGGGTCATTTCAAGAAGGCCGCGATGTGGTCGTTCAGAAAGCGCAAGTCCGCCGGATTGCTCGCGGCGCCGGCGGTGTGTCCCCACAGCGACGGAATGGGGGTGAACGTCACCCGCGGAATCAACGCCTGCTCGTAGCGGGCGTCGGTGAGTGGAAAGTACAAGTCCGTTTCCGATGGCATGTACAGCACGCGCGCTTTGATCGAACGCAACGCCTTCTCGACGCTACCGTCGAATCCCGGCGTCGTTCCCACATCGTGTCGCTGCCACGTCCGCGCCTGGAGGATATAGTCGTTCGCGTCGGCGTTGAAGCGCTTCCGAAACGCCTGCCACGCCTGATCGAACGTCGTCCCGGCCGGCGAGTTCGTGCGCCACAGCTCCTGCCGCCACCATTCCTGCGAATACAGCCACCCGGCCCACACCAGACCAAACGCCTCGAGACCTTTCGCCGGCGGCGTCGTATAGTCGCCGCCCTGCCACGAGGGATCCGCGGTCAGCGCGGCGACCTGCCCTTCCAGGCGGACGTAGCCGTGGCCGTAACATTTCGCCGTTCCGGATGTCGCGACGATCGCATCCATGAACGCCGGATAGCTGACGGCCCACTGGAATGCCTGTTCGGCCCCCATCGAGAAACCCACCACTGCACGGAGATGCTTCACGTGCAGCTCATCGGTCAGAAGATGATGGACCGCCTCCACGTTGTCGCGGATGGTCATCACCGGAAAGCGCGGACCGTGGAACGGCTCCGCTGTGTTACTGGGCGATGACGATCGGCCGTTGCCGAAAAGTTCCGTCAGCACAAGAAAGTCGCGCGCCGGGTCCAGCGCACGATCCGGATCGGCGCCGCGAATGAGCCAGTTGTACCCGTTGAAGTTCGCCATGTAATGCGACGGCAGCAGGATCGCGTTGTCGCCGGCGGCGTTCAGCGTGCCCAAGGTCGTGAACACGATGCGGGCTTCGGGTAAGACGACGCCGCTTTCCGTGTGAAAATCGCGGATGACGAACTCGTGCCGCTCGAGGGGCGAACGGGGTTGGGCCTTCAGTGAGGGGACCGCGACAGCGGCTAGAAGGACCGTCAGCGTGAACCAAGCAAGCGTTTTCAGCACGTCTTGCCTCTCGGGTAATCAGGACATCTTAGTCTTGGAACCTCGGAAAGCAAGGGGACGGGCGGGACAACGGGATTCGTCACGCGCGCGTGGCGGCAGCCGCTGGATGTCGTCGGCGCAGCATCAGCAACGAAGGCGGCCGCACGCAGGAGGACCAGGCGGCTTCAGGCGCAGGACTCGCATGACCGAATCCGGCCACACGATCTCATGGATGACAGATTTGCAGCTCGGACGGGGTACTTTCGAGACTCCGCGATCATTCGTGTGGCTCGGTCGCGAACATCGGAGGGAAGCGCGCGCGCGCGTCGGGTCGTCATGTCGAGGTGGACGCCCACTAGAATCGTGATGGCCGCGATTTCTCCAGTTTCGTCGTTTCTCATCTCGTGAACAATCCGCACCGACTTCTCGGTCAGTGCCAGCACCGCGGAGCGGATCGTGACGACATCGCCGGCGCGCAGTTCGCGCTTGTACTGGATGTGCTGATCCACGGCCGCCACCCCGATGCCTTCGCGCTTGAAGCGCGACGCGGTCAGACCCAACAGGGAAAGCAGCTGCCACGACGCCTCGTCGAACTTCGCCGCGTACCACATCACGTTCATGTGTCCCATGTGGTCGCAGTGCGATGGATACACCGTCCCGCGATACGTCACGCTCATCGCCTCACCGCCTGTGCCCGAGCCGCAGCTGTCGCGCGTGTCGATTCGAGCCACTGGGCTCCCCATCTCGTTCATCCGGTCCTCGATTGTGGATGTGACGGCGTCGATGCGGTCAACGCACGCACTCTCATTTCTATGGGATCGAGCGCGCGAATTCTTTCAAAGCGCGGACGTTGCGCGAGGGCTTCGGGGCCGACCCTCGCTACGACGATCTGCTCAGCCGTCTTGGTCTCGCCACCAGCACATGACGCGCGTATCGCAGCCGCGGACTTTCACGACGTAAGCGGCTTCGCTCTGACAGTACGCGTGAAGTCACATCGCTCGAGAAGAGCCAGGAATCGAGAATCGGTTCGGTAGGGATCCCACTTGGGATCGACGGGCAGATACATGAGATGCACGTCATGCGCGAGGTACGCGCGGTTGAGCCAGTCGAAGACAGCCTGGCGCTCACCGAGGCCTGCGTGCACGAGCGCCATTGCGTAGGGCGGCACGTATAGCGTTGCCAGCGACAGCGTGTCCAGGGTCGACAGCAGCGCGCGGGCCTCACTCGGGACGACCGACTTTCGCAAGAATATAGCCTCTGAGCGCGATTGGCTTTACTGTTCTGGCACGAGAGTCGGGCAGCGGTCGTCAGGGCCTCGAGCGCCATCTCATTCTGACCCAGTTGCTCGTACGCCTGTCCGCGCGCGAGATGGCCAATCCAGAATTCTTCGTCCAGGACGATTGCTTGCTGGGCGAAGTCGCGAGCGGCGGGGTAGTCGCGGGCTTGAAACGCGACCTGCGACGCCATCGCGTATGGCATCGCATACAGCGGATCGAGTTCCGGCGCGCGACGCGCGATCGAGAACCCTTCACTGTGCCGACCCATTTGCGAGAGGGCGTGTCCGAGCGTGTGGTGACCCAAAGCGAAACCGGGATCCAGTGCGAGCGCTAGGCGGAAGCCTGCCTCGGCAGCGGTCCAGTCCCAGTCGAGCATCCAGTTCACGTAGCCGAGGGCGAACTGCCCCTCGGCAAGCGTCGGGTCGGCACGCACGGCCTGCATGGCTGCCTCCCGCGCGCGAGGCGACACTTCGAGTGGAGAAGCATCGCTGTTGATCGGGCTCGCAGCGTAGGCCATCGCCAGGCCTGACCACGCCAGCGCGTACTCCGGATCGAGCGCCGTGGCACGTTCGTAGTATCTCGATCGCCTTTTGCGTCGTCGGTGGCGTGCGCTGGTTGGCGAAGTTTCGGCCACGAAGATACAGATCGTAGGCATCGGCGTTGCGCGATTGTCGCCGCGCAAGTGCGGTGAGGCGATCGGGAGAAAACCGGAATCGGACTTGCTCCGCGATCGCTGCGCTCAGCTCCTGCTCCAACCCGAGCAGACTGGTGGTCTCGCGATTGTAGGACTGCGACCACAGCTGGATCTGATCGCGCACGCGAATCAGCTTGGCCGTCATGCGCAATCGGCCGCCCTCGGATCGAATGGAGCTCTCCAGCAGATAGTCGACGCCGAGCACACGACGGATCTCAGTAAGTGACTTCACGGTTCGCTTGAAAGCCATGACCGAGGTACGACCGACGACGCTGACGTGCTCCGGATCGACCTGCCCGAGAAGCGCAATGGTTTCCTCGGTAAGGCCATCGGTCAGGTACTGGTTATCCGGATCGCCACTGAGGTTCTCGAAGGGCAGCACCGCGAGCCGCACGGGCGATACGGGTCGCGCTCGTGCTCGCGACATGCGGGCCGGCAACGACCTCGACGGCGGCGATGAAACGATATCCCTTGCCCGGAATCGTCTCGATAAAGGAGGGGACGTCGGACGAATCTCGGAGCGCCTGCCTGACTTTGCTGATCGCGGTGTTGACGCCGGTCTCGATATCGACGAACACGTCCTTGCCCCACAGCCGCTCGACGATCTCGCTGCGGGAGACGAGCTGATGCCGCCTCTCGACCAGCTCGATGAGAAGGTCCATTGGCCGCCGTTCGAGTTTCACCGGGCGGCCGTCACGGCGCAACTCGTAGGCAGCGACGTCGAGCTCGAAAGAGCCAAACCGGAACGTCTCGCGGGATTCGGAAGTGGCCACCGTGGGTACACCGAGAGCTCTCTACAGTGCCATAAGTGGACTTTGGCCTGCTACTTGCCGCTAGAGGAAAACTTGACGCTCTCTTAAGACGCTCTTCATGGTCAACGCGATCGACAGCCTGCAGGATTGCGCCTTGGCGGTCGGCGAAGCGAACGCGGTCGTCAAGTTCCGACCGCACGAGGAGGTGATCATGCAGCTCAAACAGCATCGTCAACGCGCAGGAGACTCACGCTCACCAAGACCAGGGCAGGGTATCGCGTCGAGCGATCCCCATCGCGCTCGCGGCGACCTTCGCGGCTGGCGCTTGCGATCGGCATCCCTCACCGGGTGACAGCACAGGATGACACAAGGACAAGGACGCGATATGCAGCAACGCGACGCTGCGAGGCGACTACGGTCGTCTCAGCTCCGGGATTCGCCCGGCGCCGGCCAACCCGGCAGTCACGGAGTCGTTTGTCGGCACTGGTCTCCGCACCTACGACGGCAACGGAGGGTTCACAGAGGTCAGCAGCTCGCATGGACAGATCAGTCCCCCCAATCGGGACAGCTCCTCTTCCCATCGTAGTTAGCATGTGCTAACCTTGGCTCATGAACCGCCGGACGAACCGGACGACACCCTTCTACGTGTCGGAGAACGATGCGCCTGCGAAGCGGACAGATCCTCGTGACGGCGCTCGCGCTGTTCGTGCGCGACGGGCTCTGCGAGACCAGCGTGCGCGACATCGCCAGAGCATCCGGCTTTACCAACCCGGCGCTCTTCAAGCACTTTCGGAGCAAGGACGATCTGGCCCTCTACCTGTTCGAGCGCTGCTATCTCGAGCTTGCGGAGCTGGTTTCGAACGCGATCGCATCCGCGAGCACGTTTCCCGCAAAACAGCGCGCGGTCACCGAGGCCTATCTGGCTGCGCTCGATCGCGATTCCGACAGCGTCTTGTACGTCCAGGACGGGCTGCGCCATTTCTGGCCAAAGATGCCCAACACCGTCCGGCGACATTCGATCGTCGGCGAGATCCGGAGGCTCCTCGAGCGCGGCCGCGGTGAGGGAGCGGTCACTGTCGACCTCGATATCGATCTATTGACCACCGCGTGGATAGGCACGCTGCAACAGTTCGCGCGGTTTCGCTACTTCGGCGAATTCAAGCAACCGGCTCAGGTGCTGGCCGCCGCGCTCGATGGACTTCTGACCAGAATGGTACGGCCGTAATTTTTTTGCATCAGTAGGTTAGCGATCGCTCACTCTGCACCGCGCCTGAGCATCGCAGGGAGACACGATATGACGAGAATCCACGCCATCCGCACCGGTCTGGTACAAGTGAGGCGGCCACAAATGGAATCGCGCGGCAATGGACCCGCGCGCCTGGCGCATATGCTGTTCGACGAGGAATGGTCCGGGTGGCTGCCGGTGTATGCCTGGGCCATCGAGCACGACGAGGGAATCATCGTCGTCGATACGGGTGAAACCGCGCGTGTTCATGAACGCGGGTATCACCCGCGCTGGCATCCGTTCTACCAGCGCGCCGTACGGTTCTCCGTGCATCCCGACGAGGAGCTCGGCGCCCAACTGCGCGCCTTCGGCATCGCCCCCCGTGATGTCCGGCAGGTCGTGCTCACTCACCTCCACACCGACCATGCAGGCGGGCTCGTGCACGTGACCGGAAGCCGCGTGTGGGTTTCGCGCGGGAGAACTGCTCCGCGCCAGCGGAGTCGGCGGGCGCATCCAGGGCTATCTGCCGCACCGCTGGCCGAAATGGTGGCAGCCGGAATTCATCCACTTCGACCGGCAGCCGTTCGGTCCTTTCGAAGAGTCGATGCCGCTGACTCGGCGCGGCGACATCCTGATCGTGCCGACACCGGGCCACACGCCACACCATGTGTCGGTTGTTGTTCGCGGCGATCCGTCATTCCTGCTCGCGGGCGACACGAGCTATAACCAGAGCTTGCTCCTGGAGGGGAAAGTCGACGGCGTCAGTCCCGATCCGCGCATCACGCGGCACACGCACGCACGCATCGTCGCTCTGGCGCAGGAACGGCCGCTGGTGTATTTGCCATCGCACGACCCGGAGTCGGAAACCCGGCTCGCCGATCGCGCAGTACTTCCGCGAGGCTCACGAATGGCGGCGTCTTTCCAAGATGCTTCACGAACGGCCTCATGAGTTCTGGAGTGCAGAGTAAAGCGCCTCTCTCAGAGCCACATCACGAGGGTCGCCGGTCAAAGAGGTCCCCATCTGGCTCGTCACGTACCCCGTACCCGACGCCGACTTCCGGATCGGCAAAGCCGAGAGAGCCGCCGGAGCCAGGGGATCCGAAGGAGCGGACCCCGCCGAACAGCCAGACTCGGAGTGGACTTCATGAAGCCCAGCGAGAACTGGATACCGTCGGCTTTCATGCATTCGTCATAGAACCCTCGCGTGGGAGGAGTCGCCGGCGCGGCGAGAAGATCCAGCGTCTCCTGCCGCAGCCCCAGTTCGCGCCCGCCGGCGGCGAAAACGCCGTAAGCGTGTGCGATCGCGCGCGCGGTGCAGACGCCGCCGCCGGACGGCACTTCGAGGTTTCGTGCGTACACGTGTTGCTCGTCCTGATAGACCGCGGAACCGGGATTGATCACGAGCGCCCGGTAGATGTTCGAGTGAGGATTCATCACTTCGAGCCAGAATCGAAGCGGAAATCCGGTCAGCATGTGGAGCCGGCTGGGCGGCGACAAGGTTGCGAGGCGAGCGTTCGGGATCTCCTCCGGCACCCGGATGTAAACGTCCTCCCCGAGCGGAGTGGCGATCTCGTCCTGGAAGAACTGTCCAAGGGTGCGATGGCGGGGATCCACGCGTCGCATCAGTTCGCCTTCATAGAACCCCAGCGTGAGGGCATGGTAGGCCTGGCGCGTGCCGGGCTCCCATGCCGGCTTCTGGCGGGCCAGTACCACCGCGAGGCGATCGAGGTCGGCGACCACGCTGCGATCGACGGGTTCATCGAACGCGAACAGTCCGGCCTGATGCGCCAGGAGCTGACGGACGGTGATCTTCTCTTTCCCCTGCTGCGCGAACTCGGGCCAGTACGTCGCCACCCGCTCTTCGTAATCGACCCAGCCGCGGGAGTGGGCGAGTGCCAGGGTCATGGCTGCCAGCCCCTTCGTGGCCGAGTGGACGACGACCATCGTGTCCTGCTCCCACGGTTCGCCGGTCTGCTTGTTTCGGACGCCGCCCCACAGGTCAACCACCTTCTCGCCGTGGTGGTAGACACAGCAGGCGCCGCCCAACTCACCACGCCGGGCAAAGTTCTCGGCAAACGCCTCGCGCACCGCCTCAAAGCCGCGGCTGACGATGCCCCTCTATCGCGTGCGATTCAACCGTAAGCATGATTCCTCCCGCGATCGACAGATAGCGCCTTCAGAATTTCTGCGGCACGAAAATCAATGTCGATCGACGTCCTCGGGGCGACACCTCCAGTCGTAAGGGCAAGCTATGTACCATCCGACCGTGAGGGGCAATCGTGCGATGGTCAGCGATCCCGAGGGGCGAGCGTGTCGACAGCGACTCACCTGCGGAAATCTCCTCAACCCCTGGGGTTTTTTCCGAGAGGCTCGGTTACGGTGATAGCGTAGGCCGACACGATTGGTGGTGACATGGTTGGTGACACCGCGTTCGTCATCAGTGCGCCCGCATGCGTCCATCCCGATGCACGAGACATTGAAATCGTTGAGCGCAAGGGACGAGGGCATCCCGATTCGATTTGCGATGCGCTAGCCGAGGCCTTCAGCATCAGCCTGACTCGCGCCTATTACGCACGCTTCGGCACGATACTCCACCACAACGTGGACAAGATCCTGCTCTCGGCAGGGTCCAGCGTCCCCCGCTTCGGCGGTGGTGATGTGACGGCACCGATGGAAATCTACCTCGGCGGCCGTGCGACCTCGTTCGTCGATGCGGCGGAGGTGCCGATCGGCGAGATTGCAGACCAGTCAAGCCGAGCATGGCTGCACAGCAACTTGCACGCACTCGACGTGGAGCGGCACGTGCGGATCCATACGGTCGTGCGTCCTGGCTCGACTGCGTTGACGGGACTACTCCGAAGCGGCACCAGCACACGCACGGTCGCCAACGACACGTCCATCGGCGTCGGTCATGCGCCCCCGAGCCGGTTGGAACGGGTGGTGCTCGCAATCGAACGGGCTCTCACCGCTCCGGAGACGATCTCTGCAAGCCCGGTGATTGGCGAGGACGTCAAGGTGATGGGCGTCCGCCGCGGTCGCGACCTGGACATCACCATCGCTTGCGCGATCGTGGATCGTCATGTGCGCGGGCCGTCCGACTACTCCGATGCAACGGCGCTTGTGACTCGAACGGCCCGGCTGATCGCGCAAGGGAAGCACGAGGGTGCCGTACGGATCGCGGTAAACGCAGCTGACGACGTCGCCGCTGGCCGCGCATACCTCACCGTCACCGGGACGTCAGCTGAAGCCGGCGACGACGGCCAGGTCGGTCGTGGCAATCGCGTCGGCGGCCTGATCACGCCGTGCCGGCCGATGACCATCGAAGCCGCCGCCGGAAAGAACGCCGTCATGCATGTCGGCAAGTCCTACAACATAATCGCGCACAGGATGGCAGGCGAGATTGTCGCAACGTGTCCGGAAGTCTCGGATGTCACCTGCCTGTTGGTCAGCCGCATCGGCGCGCCTGCCGAGGCACCGCAGCTCGTGGAGTTGCAGGTTCGCACGCGCGATGGCATTCCTCTCGACGCCGTTCGGGCGGTCGTCGAGGCCACGGCTCATGCCCGTCTGCGCGATCTCGCCGAACTGCCGCAGCTCCTGCTGACGCGCGCCTCGATCGAGGCACCTGAAATGTGGCCGGGCGTCCAGTTGTTCTGATGCGTTGGCACGTCCCTCGCCAAGCGATGTCCACGGCCAGGCGCCGACCGCCGCGGCGCCACTTGCGATCCCATGCCGTGCGCGGACGCCTCGGGCCTCGCCTTGGCATCGCGATCCTCGGGATCGCGATCAGCACTCTGCTCACGGTAGTCCTGATTGCAAGCGATCGCGGCGTGACGTCGGACATCCGCGCGTACATCGCGCAGCCCGGAGCCGATCTCTGGGTAGCCCCGCGCGGCCTGGACAACTTCATCCGGTCGGCCGGACTGATCGGACCCAGCACCACAGCCGATATTCCGCGCATGAAGGGAATCGCGGCAGCCCGGCCGCTGCTCCGTGCCTTCGTGACGGTCAAGGCTCGTGCGCCCGCCGATCCCTCGATGCCTCGCGGGCTGAATCTGATGGCGGTTGGATATGCGTCCGAGCAACGCCTCGGAGGACCGCCGCGCTTCGTCGCCGGACGACCACCGCACGGGAAAGCCGAAATCTCGATCGACCGCGCGGCCGCGTCACGTCTCAACCTGGCGATTGGCGACACGGCGCTCGTGAACGACATCCCGATGACCGTGGTCGGGATTACCGGCGGAACGAATCTCATCGCTACGCAATTTGCTTTCCTGGACATCGCCGCGGTGGAGCTGGCCAGCGGCTATCTCCGCGGCCAGGCGTCGTTTCTCGTGGTCGACGTCGCGGAAGGGGTGGACGTCGAGGCGGTCCGCCAGGAACTCGAAGCGTCCCATCCAGATATCTCGGTGCATCACGTCGAGCCGTTCCTTCACAACAACGTGGAGGAAGCCATGGCGGGCTTCAGACCGTTCCAGCGCCTGGTAATGGTTGTCGGCCTGCTCGCCGCGGCGGCCCTCGTCGCCATGCTGATTCAGAGCATCGTCGAAGACCGCAAGAGCGAGCTGGCCATCATGCTCGCTATGGGCGCCTCACTTGGTTCAGTCGCATTGGCGCTGCTGACGGTGGCCCTTCGTACAGCGGCGTTTGGCGTAGTTGCGGGCAGCGTGCTCGTCGTCGCGCTGACCGCCATGACTGACGCCTGGTTCCCAACGATCACCGTAGATGCCCGCTGGACCGACGCCGTCGTTGCTCTCGGCATCTTCGCTGCCGTCAGTCTGATTGGGGCGATGCTGCCGGTGTTGCGACTCAGAACCATCGATCCAGTTGAGTCGTTCCGGCCGTGAATACGCTGGTTCTGGATGCCGTCTCCAAGTCGCGCGGCGCTGGCCGGCGTGAGGTACGGGTCCTGCGCGGTGTCAGTCTTCAACTTGCGAGCGGGGAAATTGCCTTGATCGAGGGACCCAGCGGATCAGGCAAGACGACATTGCTAACCGTTGCTGCCGGGCTTCTGACCGCCGACGCGGGCTACGTCGAGCTGGCCGGCGCGCGGCTGTCGGAGATGACGCCTGCGGAACGACGCGAGCATCGCGCCATTCATGTCGGATTCGTCTTTCAGCGCGCCAATCTGCTTCAGGGGCTGACGGCGGAGGAGAATGTTCTGCTCGCCGCGGAGCTTGCCGGCCTACCCTTCAGCGAATCGAGAAGGCGCACGAACGAATTGTTCCTCGAGCTTGGACTCGAGGGTCTCCAACAACGATTTCCCGATGCGTTATCGGGTGGGGAGGAACATCGTGTCGCGATCGCACGGGCAGTGGTACATCGACCGACGCTTGTGCTCGCCGACGAACCGACCGGCAATCTGGACACCTTGTCCGGACAGTCGGTGATGGCCATGCTGACGAGGCTTTCTCGGGCGGCAGGCACCGCCTTGCTCATAGCGACCCATGACGCTCGAATGCGCCAACTCACGGAGCGTGTCTTGAAAATGATCGATGGGCAGATCGTCGGATATGCGGACGCCGCTTCCGAATGAAACCGGTCTACGGATTCGGACACAGCCAGGAGGACGAACTCACCGAGGCGGCAGCACTGCACCTTCCGGGAGGCACGGTGCTCTCCATCACCAGCGCTGGTGAGATGCCCCTGAACCTGCTCGCGCTCGGAGCAGACCGCGTTGTCGCGGTCGACATCGACCCACGGCAGAACCACCTGGCGCGTTTGAAGTTCGCATCGGCACTGTGTCTAGAGCGTGAGACGGCTATTCAATTCCTCGGCTATCGGCGGGCGACGGAGGCCGACAGGCGCCTTTGGCTCCGCGAATTGCTTCCCCGCCTCCCACCCACCACGGCCAAGTTCTGGAGCGAACACGCCGATGGGGTGAAGAACGGCCCGATCTGGGCTGGCCGGTTCGAACGGTACCTGCGCCTGGCCCTGAAGGTGGCTGGCCCGCTGGTCTCCGGGCCATTCCGGACGATGACGACATGCGAGAGCCTCGAGGCGCAACGCACAGTCTTCCGGAAGACGCTGGACCGTCCACTCATCCACGCGATCTTCCGGGTCGCCTTCTCCCCGACTCTGTACGGTGGTCTCGGAATCGAGCAGAAGGGTCTGCAGCATTACGACGACGCTGTCCCGCTCGGCGAAAAATTCTTCAACGATCTCCGATCCTTGTGCGAGACGACACCCGCGAATTCGAACCCGTTTCTCCAGCTGTTCACACTTGGTGAGGTGTTGACGCCGGACGTCGTCCCAACGTACTTGACGGCTGCAGGCATCGAGCGTGTCCGCGAACGAAGGGACGCCATCGACTTCGTGGATGCAGATGTCACTCCGTACGTACGCGACACACCAGCCGGAACGTTCGACAAGTTTCACCTGTCGAACGTAACCGATTGGATGCCATACGCCGAGTTCGAGACCCTGTTGAAGCTGATCGTCGCGCGCTGCAGACGGCCGGCCCGTGCGGTCTGGCGCGCCATCCACGCCGGCGTGGCCCTTCCCGCGAGTGTTGCGAGCCAGATCCAAGTGGACACTGAGTTTGGGATCACGCTGCGGCAGCGGGATCGTTTTCCCATCTACGCGATCATGCCGGCGGTGATTCGATGACAGCACTCGAGCCCTACCTGATGACGCCGGAAGATGGGAGCGCGGCGCTCGAAGTGAACCGCCGCTGTCCGATCGACGCCGACTTCTCCTTCTATTTCGAACGCGATCCAGACTTTTTCGCATGGCCCCGCGAGGTGTTCGACGGTTTCGACTACTTCGGCGTGCGTGCCGACGATCAACTCATCGCCTACGCGCTCATCGCTCGTTGCGCGGGATGGGTGGGCGACGACTGGGGCGTATACGGCTATGGTGGCGACGCGCGCGTGCTGCCAGCGTACCGGAGACGAGGGGTATTCGATGCGCTGCGGCGGACGATTGCCGCTGACATTCCACACGAAGTTGAGGTAGGGTTCAGCGTCGTCAAAGTCGGAAACCGTGCGGTCGAACACTATGCCGAACGGGTGCGGGAGCGGTCCGAGGATGGCGAATGGAGTAGCGCCCCCCTTGGAATCCTGCGAGCCCACAACGTCCTCTTCATCCCGTCTGGAAGCCGGATCAAAGAAGTCCATGTTCGCCTGGCGGCGCCATCGGATGTACCGGCCATCGTCGAGCTGAGGACCGAGGAGTTTCGCGGCCGCCTGTTCGCGCCTCGCCCGGATGACGCTCGCCTCTGTAACCTCGGCTCCAGCCACTCGGCGAGCATCGCGCCCGCTGAGTACTGGATCGCGGAACGTCATGGCCGGGTCGAGGGAATCGCGGGGTTCTGGGACATGGATCGGGTGCGCCGGCCGCGTGTACTCCGTCTGTCCTGGCGTGCCCGCCTCACCGCGCTCGCGTACGGGGCCAGTCGGGCTTGGTATCGCGGCCTGCCCCCCCTACCATCACGGGGTGGCGTATTCAGAGGGCTATGTGCCGTCGACGTCGCCATCCGGCAGCGCGATCCGGAGATTCTTCGCAGCCTTCTCGATCGGGCGCTCAGCGCCTACAAGGATAGAGGGCTACACTTCCTGCAGATCGGATTCATGACCACCGACCCGCTCAGCGAAGTGCTGCGCGAGTATCGAACCGTGCCGTTCGAATCGCATCTTGAAGTATGGTTCCGTCGCAGCTGGTCGAAACGGGTCGGCGTGCAGATGCGGACTGACCCATACGTAAATCTGGCTCTGCTCTGAGTGAGATGAAGAGGTCGCCATGGACGAGACACGCGTCATTGGGGAGAGGAATCAGGCCGTTGAGCATCCTCTGATCCACAGTGTTGCGGACCTCATCTTTCGCTCGCATCGTACCGGCGACGAACGCTCCACCATCCTGCTTGGATGTTCTGCTCCACCCCACGTGCGCCTCGTTTCCGTGAGTCTGAACGCCGTTCGACACCACGTCCTCGACATCATCGACGAGCTCGCGGCGCGCGGAGTACGCGCCGGAGACACAGTCGCGTTGATGCGATTCGCCAGGACGAACGAAACCACGACTGCACTCGCCTATCTGGCGCTCTCCGCCTGGGGCGTTCGTGTCCTGTTCCCGATGTATATCGAAATCGATTCACTTCGAGAGTGGCTGGACCTGACACACACGAAGCACATTGTCGGTGGTTTCCAGGACGTGGAACGAACTGGCTTCCCGGACGACGCAGCACTCGGGGATCGCGTCAGACGGCTCGCCGATGAGATGCGGATTCCATACACCTGTGTCACTCGCGACCTCGCACTGGACCAACGGATCGATGTCGAGTTCGAAAGCAGTCCTTCAGCAGATCATCCGCGCATCAGGGAATTGATGGAGACCACCTCGCTCGAGACAGAGAGCCTGTTGCTCACGACCTCCGGCACCGGTGGGAAATCCAAGCTCGTTCGCTATACCCAAGGTGGCTACCTGCGTTCGTGCGCTGCGTGGGAAGCGGCAGGTTTCTACGATGAGAGCCGTCTGGGTGGTCGCTGCCTCAACCTCCTGCTCGGACACTCGATGGGACTCCGGGCTCTGTGGAACGCCCTCTGGACGAGGGTTCCCGTGTGCCTCATCACGCCGGAGTGGTTCGTGGAGCACCCCGATCGGGTTCATGATCTTTTGAAGGAAATGAAGCCCGAGCATGTCACGGGGGGGCCAACGGTGTTCGGATTGGTCCTTCAGCTGTTCAACGCGTACCCCGATTTGCGGGAAACCTGTGCACCAGAGCTGAAATGCCTGGTCTCGAGCGGCGCACCGTACGATCCTGAACTCGGCGCGCTGGTGCGGTCGACGCTTGGTCTCACCGTGCACAACGCTCTGGGCCTGACGGAGACGATGCAGGTCACGTCCACGTTGATGGGCGGTCAGCCGCCTTCGTTGGGACGCCCACTGCCTGGAGTGCAGATCCGCCTGTCTCGGAATGAGCTGCTTCCGGACCGTGCGTGGCGCCTTGACGTAGCCGCACCATTTGGTTACGCAGGCTACGTTGGGCATCCCGATGCGTCGGATTGGTTTGAAACGGGTGATCTGGTGGAGGTGCTGCCCGACGAGACCGTGCGATTCCTGGGGCGCGAGCGCTGGGATTTCCTCAACGACAGCGTGGGAGTGAAGCTATCGCGCGCGCGGATCGAAGAAGTGTACGCTCCATTGCCCCCTGAGATCGAGGCCATCGAGTAACGTCGCGCTCGATGGGCGACCTGGTTTGGGAGCGCTCGTCTTTGTCGGCGCACACGGAGAGGCATCGGGGACGGTCGCCCTGGAGCTTCCGTCATTGCAACTGCGCATCCGTCAGTTTTTCGAGGAACGTTCACGGAGCCGAGCGGATCGCGACGAGTTCGAACGGCGCCACATGGCGATTGGACGGTTCGTCCTTCTACCGGCAACACCGATCCGGACGCGGAAGGGAAATGTCGCCCACGCAAAGATCGAGGAGGAATACGCGTCCGTGATTGACGCGCTGCGGGAAGCGGAGACGCGTCCGGGCGTAATCTCGCTCGAGAGTCCCGAACCGACTGGGGGGCCGGCTTCGACCCTTTCATGATGCCGGCTCCAGGAGTGGGACACTCCGTATCTGGCCTGGTACCGGGGATGCGGGACGGAAAAGAGCGCGCTCGCGCACGCGTCGTCGTCACCAAGCCGCCACAATTCCCTTCGACTTTCGGTGCGGCGTGCGGTGTTTCAGTGTCCATCGCCTCGCTGTAGCAGCTCCGCGATCGAGACCACGGCCGACGAGTTCCAGCAGATCGGAGACGGTCACGATGCCGATGGCGCGGCCGGACTCGACCACCACAACACAACCGATCGAACGGCCTCGCATCACGTTGGCCGTCTGACGAACCGTCATCGTAGGTTCGACGGTCACTGCCGGTGCCGTCATCAGGTCGGCAACGACGCTGTTCGTCCTGACAGAGGCACCGCGACGCCCGCCGGCATCACGATCCGACAGGACGCCAACGACTCGCCGTCCCTTGGTGACGACCAGATGATGGATGCGATTGGAGCGCATCACGTTCCAGGCGTCGTCCGCGGCTGCTGTCGGCGCGATGGTCTTCACGCCCTCGGTCATCACGTCCTGCACGCGCATAGCTGCCTCCCGTGGTCATGTCGTACGAGAACCGTGGTCGATCAATCGTCCATCCCGGTGATTCCCAGCCACAATCGACGCACCGAAGGGCCAGTCGCCCAGGCTCGAAGTGAAGGAGGAGATCGTGTCCGCGCGTCGCGCACAATCCCCGACGCACGCGCGCGAACAGACCCCGCGTCCACTCGTCCGCCTGGGCGGCGCTCAACGAGGAGCGGTGCAGGCCCAGGTCATGAAGCAAGTGTCCCGCGAGCATGTCCACCCCACCACTCACGTTACGGTTCCGGGTGTCAGCGCTGCTGTCGGCGCTCAGCCGCGCCGCAGCGTCAGCACCGGGCACGGCGCTTCCCGTACCACGTGCTGTGTCGTCGAGCCAAAGAACAGGAGATCGGCCGCTCCACGCCCTTGTACGCCCATGACGATCAGCTCACTCTGTCGTGCTGCGGCAATGCGCAGAACCTCGCGCCAGGGCTTTCCACATGTCATCAACGATTCCACGCTGCAGAACTCGTCTGCGCCCGCAACGGTTTCCTGAAGACGCCGGTGCAAAGCCTCGTCGCGTTTCTTCAGAAAATCCCCAACAGTCATCCCGGCGTCGTACACGAAGGTCGGCATGTCGGCCGTGTTCGGGAATTCGTGCTCCACGATGTGAAGTACGACGAGCTGCGCATCGGCTTCTTGCGCCATCGAGATCGCATATTTCAATGCGCGCAATGAAGACTCTGAGAAGTCCACTGGACACAGGATGCGTTTGTAGAGGACGGGGCCCGCGGGCACGGCGTCCGGAAGTCCTCCCGGAACGGTCATGACGGGACAGCTGGCCTTCCGGAGCACCTTTTCGGCAACCGAACCGAGAACAAGGCGCTCGAACCCGGATCGCCCATGCGTGCCAATCACGAGCAGATCGGCCTTCATGCTGGCCGCCTGTTCCAGGATTTCAGCGGCAGTGTTGCCTTCGCGGACTACTGCCTCGATGGTGATACCGGGTCCGCTCTCCTTCTCGACAAATGCCTTCGTGTCGGCGAGCAGCTGGTCGCGATCTATTGGCGTTAACACTATCGGCTCGAGGACCACTGGGCCCGGCCCAAAAGCTTGGACCGGAGCTGCTGAGAACACGCGGAGAGCCGTGACCGTCGACTCGTACCACCGGGCGATTGCGATGGCGTGATCGAGCGCACGCCGAGAATGATCCGAGAAGTCGACTGGGCAGAGGATCCGTCGAATCTCGATCATGACCGCCTCCTGGCAACCGGGCCCCCGAGTCCAGCAGGAGGGCGACAGCCTATCTCTGATTCAGGCCGCCGGTCGTAGAGCCGGTCGCGGCAAGTGCCGGCGATAGGCGCCTTCACGCCAAGTCAGCACTCGCCCTCCACCAACGCGCCGAGCACACCCGCGCAGGTGACTTCGTCGACACTGAGGCGCTGCTGTTCCCCTCGTGCAGAACTCGTTGACCTAAAGAGCAAGCCATGTGCCTCTTCGTGGGGGCGATGAGCCCGTCTCCTCGGCCCGCGCAGCAAGCGGGCGGCCGTTTTGCCGTCACCCGCGGCCACGATCGGTAGCCGGCCAGCGTTGGTGCGGAGAAAACACGCACGCACTGCGAACTTTTCCGCATCTCATAGCGTCGCTGCGCACCATGTCGAGCGGCGCACAAGGCACTGTGATTGCACCTGGCGAAGACATGGCTACGCCATGGCGATCTGCGGAGCTCTTACGGTTTGCCGATCGACGACACGCCGGGGCAGTCCTCGCCCGTCAGCTGCAACACTTCGCCGACAGACCCAACCTGGTCGTGCTGGCCCTTCCTCGGGGCGGCGTACCAGTCGCGTACGAAGTGGCGCGGGCGCTTGGGGCGCCGATGGACGTGTTCGTCGTTCGCAAGCTTGGAATGCCTGGGCATCCGGAGTTTGCCATGGGAGCCATCGCTAGTGGCGGCGTACGGGTGATGAACGAGGACGTCTTCAACTGGTACCGGCCATCGGCGGCGGCCATCGAGGCCGTAACCCGAGCGGAGCAAGCAGAGCTGGAGCGCCGAGAGCACGCGTATCGCGATGGTCGGCCGCCTTTACCGATCGAGGGACGCACCGTCATTCTGGTCGACGACGGCCTGGCCACCGGCTCGACAATGCGAGCGGCGGTGCTCGCGATTCGCCGGCTTCGGCCGGCTCGTGTTGTCGTGGCGGTGCCGGTTGGAGCTCGGGAGACGTGCGAGGCGCTTCGCGCGATTGCCGACGAAGTGGTGTGCGCGCTGGATACCGGAGCCATTCTCCGCGGTCGGCCTCTGGTACGTCGACTTTTCTCAGACAACCGATGACGAAGTGCGCCACCTGCTGTCGCGCAAGGTGCGGACGACACTCGCAAGCGGAGCGCGTGATGCACGACATCGCGGTCATCGACACGGTACGGCGCCATGCCGTTCCGGTGGACCTTGAATCAGCCGCACAGCGACTGCTCGAGGCGATCGATCCGCACATCTCGCTGGTGCTCATTGGCGAAGCCACACATGGAACGCTGGAGTTCTATCGGATTCGCGCCGATCTGACGCGCGCCCTGATCCGACAACGCGGATTCAACATGGTCGCGGTCGAGGCCGACTGGCCGGACGCCTACCGCGCAAACCAATGGGTCCGGCTACGTCGGGACTGACAACACCGCCGAGGATGCGCTCGCTGATTTCACTCGATTTCCGCGGTGGATGTGGAGGAACCGTGAGGTCGTGAGGTTCCTTCGCTGGCTGCGTTCCGAGAATGCGGAACGTCGTCCGGATGCGCGCGTCTGGATTCTACGGCCTGGATTTGTACAGCCTCCATCGTTCCATCGCGCGTGTCATCGAGTACCTCGACAAGGTCGATCCGAGTGCAGCGAAGCAGGGCTCGTCAAGGGTACGCCTGCTTCGATGCGTTCGGCGAGGACGTGCAGCGGTACGGCTATGCCGCCAGTCTGAACATCGAACGCTCGTGCGAAGACGAAGTCGTCGAGCAGCTCGTCGATCTGCGACGGCGGGCGGCAGAGTACGCGAAGCGCGACGGACGCATCGCCGCCGACGAGTACTTCGTCGCCGAACAGAACGCGCGGGTCGTACGCGACGCGGAAACCTACTACCGCGCCATGTTTCGAGGCGGCGCGGAATCCTGGAACGTCCGGGACCGGCCACATGATGACGACGCTGGAGGGATCTGCTCAATCATGCGGGCCGTTCCCATCGAACTCCGCGCGCCGTCGTCTGGGCGCACAACTCACACCTCGGCGATGCGCGCGCCACGAGCATGGCCGACATCGGTGAACTGAATCTCGGCCAACTGGTCCGCGAGCGTTTCGGGTCTGAGTGCTGCTCGATCGGCATGACGACGCATGAGGGCGAAGTGACGGCCGCGCATGAGTGGGACGAACCCGCTGCCTTGCGTACCGTTCGCACTTCGCTGCCGGGGAGCTACGAGCGTATCTTTCATGACGTCGGCATGCCTGCCTTCTTTGTGCGGCTATCGTCGTCACCGGCGCTGGCGTCAGCGCTTGCCGGACCGCGTCTGGAGCGTGCCATTGGCGTGATCTATCGACCGGAGACGGAGCGAGCGAGCCACTATTTTGCGGCCCGGCTGCCGCAGCAATTCGATCTCGTCGTGCATGTGGATCGCACGCGCGCCGTGGAGCCACTCGAACGATGGGGTCGCCATGAGGTCGACTTGCCGGAGACCTACCCGACGGGCGTGTGAGGACGAGCCATGGTTCAAGCTGCCGCGGTGCAGATAAACGCTGGACGGGCCCTCATCGAGGGCGATCTCACGATCCCAGTCAAGGCCGCAGGGCTCGTGGTGTTTGCGCATGGGAGCGGCAGCAGCCGCTTCAGCAGGCGAAACCGGTCTGTCGCGCAAGTGCTGCAGGACGGTGGGTATGCAACCCTCCTGCTCGATCTGCTGACGCGTCAGGAAGAGGCGATCGACGAGCAGACGCGCGAGTACCGCTTTGATGTCGATCGACTGGGCCATCGCGTCGTTGCCGCAATCGACTGGGCGGCAAGCCATCCACAGGTGGCCCGGCTGCCTGTTGCCTGTTTCGGCGCCAGCACGGGTGCTGCCGCAGCATTGATCGCAGCGGCCGAGCGGCCAGAGATCGTCCGCGCGGTGATTTCGCGCGGCGGTCGCCCAGACCTGGCGGGCTACGCGTTGCCGAAGGTGCAGGCCCCGACGCTGCTGATCGTCGGCGGCGACGACGAGCCGGTCATCGAGCTCAATCGAGCGGCCATGCGGCGTATGCGTGCGCAGGTGCAGCTTGAAATCGTGCCCGGCGCCACGCATCTGTTCGAGGAGCCCGGTGCACTGGAATTGGTCTCGCAGCTCGCTCTCAAGTGGTGCACGAAGTACTTGAAGGGGTCACCAAAATGATACGAGAGGTGCCTGCCGGCGAGTGGGGACCGTTTCTGCGAGCGATTCGGCCACGAGCATCGCGCGTGGCTCGCGACTGTCCACGTTGTCGATGCCCGAGGCACCGTGACCCGCTCTGATGAGATCCCGTTGAAGTCGGCGGCTGCCTCAGCCGATGCCGTGAGCGCTCGAGTTCCTCGGCGGAGCGCACTCACTCTCCGCTGCACAAGCCCCGCGCCTTGCGCGTCCAGGAGACAGATATCGGGGTTGTCCAGGCGATCGAGATGGATGCGCCGGACGGACAGTTCATTCGTCTCGCCTTTCGAGCCACGGCCTTGCCGGAGCAGCTCGATGGACTCGCACCCGGAGAGCTGACTGCCGACGGGTCACCATCATTGGGCAGATCCTAAGGGACGGAGCTCTCTCTTCGGCTGCTTGATCGGATTTACCGTCGGCCGCCTAGGCGCTAGGCGTAGATCGGAGTAGCCACACGGCACGAGCCTCAACGAGAGCGAGAGTCCGGGGTGTACGAGATGCGTCCGAGATCCCTCAGTAATCGCTGAGCGCGCCACCCGGAACGGCGGCACGCAAAGCGTTGAGCACCGCCGCCAGATCGATGACCTCCTGGAAAATGGCCCCGGGAACTGGCGGGAGCCAACCTCCGAAAGCGATGAACATGCCGACGATGCTCAGCGCCATGCCGCCCACCGCGCTCTGAAGCGCGATGCGCCGCATCCGCCGGGCAAGGTGAAACAGTTCGTCGACTCGCTTGAGCGAGGTGTCCATGATCACGGCACCAGCCGCTTCGGTCGTGATCTCACTCTGATGACCGAACGCCAGGCCGACCGTCGCCGTCACCAGCGCCGGAGCGTCGTTGATGCCATCACCGATGAACAAGGTTGGCGCGCGCCTGGTTTCCTCACGAGTGATCGCGACCTTCTCCTCAGGAGTTCGCCCCGCGTACACCTTGTCGATGCCGACTCGCTCAGCCAGGTACTGCACCTCGCTCTCCCGATCGCCTGAGACGAGGAGCACACGCTCGAGTCGATGCCGGGGCCCGAGATGTGAAATGAAGGAACGACTGTCTTCCCGTGGCGCGTCGTGGAACCGGTAAGTGGCCGCATACCGGCCGTCGAGCAGGATCACGCATTCGAGACCCGTCGACACCGGCGGCAGGACGCTGCGGTGGCCCACCATTTCCGCCTGGCGGCGGCCGATGATGCTCACATGCCGGCCGTCGACCTTACCCTCGAGACCCTCGCCCGATCGCTCGCGCACCTCGCTCGCCTGGAGCAGTTCGAGATGCGCCCGCTCTGCTGCGGCGAGAATTGGCTTGGCCAACGGATGCTTCGAGTATCGCTCTACACTCGCGGCAAGTTGCAGCGCGAGTGGATCGTCCACTCCTGCTGCGGTGCAGCGATCGGTTAAGGTGGGTTCGCCATACGTCAACGTCCCGGTCTTGTCGAGAACGATGGTGCGGCATCGGTCAATCCGCTCCAGGACGGCGGGGTCGCGAATAATGATGCTTCGCTTGGCCGCGAGCGAAATCGCGCCGATGATTGCGACGGGGATACCTATGAGCAACGGGCACGGCGTGGCTACGACGAGGACAGCCAGGAACCGAATGGGATCCCCACTCCACAGCCAGGCGGTGATCGCGAGTCCCAGCGCAATGGGCGTGTACCACGCGCCGAGCTGATCCCCGAGCCGGCGGAGTTGCGGACGCCGTTGCTCAGAGTCGCGCATGACGTTCATGATGCGGGCATAGCGTGAATCCACGGCCAATCGACTCGCCCGTAACGTCAGCGCGCTCTCACCGTTGATGGCGCCGGAAAACACCTCCGAACCTGGCGCCTTCGGCATCATGAACGGCTCTCCGGTCAGGTACGACTCATCCATCACACCATGGCCGTCGACGACGACGCCGTCGACCGGGCAGATTCCATGTGGGTACACGATCAGCTCGTCGCCAATACGGACAACGTCCAGCGGAACCTCGGCGACCTGACCGCTGGCGCGGCGATGTGCGACAAGGGGCATTCGACGAGCGAGCGCGTGCAGGACAGAAGATGCGCGTCCAAGCGCGAACGTCTCGAGTGCCTCTCCACCGGACAACATCAACACGACCAGGGCACCGGCGAGGTACTCGTGGAGCAGCACTGCGGCGACGATGGAAATTCCGGCGAGCAGATCGGAACCAAACTGGCGCCGAATCACCTTGAGCGCGAGGGACAACACGAGGGGCACACCCCCGGCGAGGAGGACGACCTGCAACGGTAGGTCGCGCGCGGCCTGCGATGTGTTGCCGCTCCAGCGCAGTGCCAGATGCGCGACGATGCCAACGACTGCAAGGGCCGCGATGATCGAGGCGCGCCCGGTCATGCGTGGCCACCGATGCAGTGCCGGATTTCCGGAACTCGCCGGAATCGCGATGGATGGACTGCCGTCGCTCATGACAGATCAGTAGGCCGTTTCGGGAAACTCATTGAGTCGCTAATGCTCGCGCACCGCATGGAAGAGCAGATCATGTGCCGCTTTTGGGGTGCGGCGGTAAGATGAGCTATGAAAGTCGGCGCTCCAGGGTCATTTGGCGCGCAACTCAAGGCGCTCCGCGAAGCGGCGGGATTCACGCAGGAGGAGCTCGCGACGATTGCGGGGCTGTCGGTCCATGCCGTGAGCGCGCTGGAGCGTGGGGAACGCCGGCGGCCCCATGTCGAGACCATGCGGGCGCTGTCCGCGGCTCTCGACCTGACGGGTGCGACCCGTGACGCGTTCTTTGGAAGCGCGCGCTCACCGGCTCAGGCCACTGCTGTCGATGAACTGACGAGTGTCTCGCTGCCCGTGCCTCTGACGGTACTTCTCGGTCGCGATACGGACGTACGGACGCTGCGCCAGTGGCTCGCCGATCCCGCCGCACGCCTGATCACGCTCATCGGCCCGGGAGGAGTCGGGAAGACACGCCTGGCGCTGGAGGTGGCACGTGCGATCGCCGACGAGGGTGCAACCCGCGTGGTCTTCGTACCGTTGGCCGCCATTCGGAATCCTGCGTTCGTTGAGTCGGCGATTGCCGAGGCCTTCGGACTGGTCGACGTCACCGCGCGCGATTTGCCGAGGCGCGCCCGCGTCGCGTGCGAGAATTACTCAACGTTGTTGGTGCTCGACAATTTCGAGCACGTATTGGACGCGGCGCCCCCGGTCACGGATCTCCTGACATCGGTCCCATTGCTCCGACTGCTCGTCACCAGCCGCGCTCCGCTCCGTGTGCGTGGCGAGCGGGAGTATGTCGTCGGACCTCTCGAGTTGGGCGCGAGTTCAGACGCGAGGTCACCGGCGGATCTGGCGCGTGCGCCTGCGGTGCGACTCTTCGTGGAACGGGTTCGAGACGTGCAACCCGACTTTCGCCTCACGTCCGCGAACGGCCCGACCGTGACAGCGATTTGTCGACGGCTCGATGCACTGCCGCTCGCGCTCGAACTGGCGGCTCCGTGGATCAAGGTGCTGACCGTTGAGGATCTGCTTCGCCGACTCACGCGCGATGTCCTGCTCTCGACGGTCGGCCCACGCGATCTCCCCCAGCGCCACCAGACGATGAATGAGACGGTCGCCTGGAGTTATCAACTCCTGAGCCCGGACGAGCAGCGCGCCTTCCGCCGCCTCGGCGCGTTGCCGGGTCGTTTTTCGATCAACGCGGCCGCAGTGGTCCTTGCCGATCGTGACGCGTCATCGGCCCGGCGCGACGATGTGCTCAGCGCCGTGGCCGACCTGATTGACAAGAGCCTTCTTCTGCGATCGGAGACCTCAGTGGCGGCTCGTCCGCTGTACGAGATGCTCGAAACCGTGCGGGCGTACGCGGCACTCGAGCTCACTGCGTCGGGCGAGCGCGACGACGCCCTGGAGGCGCTGGCGCGCTATTGCATCGGTGAAGCCTCACTTGCCGCAGAGGGGCTGGTGGGCCCTGCGCAGGCTGAATGGCTGGATCGCGTGCGTGATGATCTCGAGAATTACCGCGGCGCGCTGAGGTGGCTCATCGAGCGCGGGCGTCCCGCCGAAGCGTCCGACATCGCTTGGGGGCTGAAGTACTTCTGGCTGATTCGGGGGTATGCCGCCGAAGGCCTGCAGTGGTGTCAAGAGATTCTGACTTTGCCGTCTCTTCCGCCCGCTGCCGAGTTGAGAGCACTTGAAGGAGCGGCTGTGCTCTGGTACACGCAAGGAGAACTCGAGCGAGCACGCACCGGGCTCAAGCGCGCGCTCGGGCTCGCCCACGCCGCCGGCGACATGGATGCAGTCGTGCGGGCTGAGGATCTGTCCGCGCGCGTCGAACACGCCTGTGGCAATTTGCAGGCGGCCCACGACGGGTTTACTCTCGCGGTTGAAGGGTTCCGGTCGCTGGCGATCCCGTGGGGCACTGGGAATGCGCTGAGCGGGATGGCGTCGGTAGCTCTTGCGACCGGCGAGGCCGGCCAGGCGGAACGCCTGCTCGATGAAGCCATGCCGCTGCTTCGACAGGCCGGTCCGTGGTTTCTGACCTGGGCGTTGTATCTTCGCGCCATCGTAGCGGTACGGCGCGGGAACGCCGATGAGGCGATCGCGTTGGTGCGCGAGAGCCTGACATTCATCAGGGATCTCCAGGATAAGTACGCGTTCGCATACACGCTGGTCCCTCTTGTCGCCGCCGCGGTACTCAAAGGCGACGACGCGTGGGCGGCGCGGATCTTGGGGGCTCGGGACGCCGTCAGCGAGCGCACTGGCGCCACGGTTGTCCTCAAGTTGGTGCACGATCTCCAAGTACAGTCGGAAAGGGAGGTTCGTGCGCGCCTAGGTCCGGATCGGTGGGCCGCGTGCGTACGCAGCAGGACGTCGGACCTCTTTCGATGCACTGCTGAAGGACATCGACAACGTCTTGCGTGAAGGATAATGGTCGGCGCCGCCATTCGCCGGATCGGCCCGCTTACTTGATGCCGACCATGATGATCGTAAAGGAACCCGGGATCGCGACGCCGCGGCCGCCGCCACGGCCGCCTGCCGGTGGCGTGGTCCCCGCCGGCGGCGGCGGGGGCGGCATGGTTTCCGATGCCATCGCGAAGAGATGGCCCGTCTTGCTGTCAAACGCGATCGTGCGGGCACCGTTCGATGGCCAGGTCTTCAGGTCTTGCTCGACCTCGAAACTCGTCGGGCTCTTCTCCTTGACAATCGTCATCGTGCCGTTGCCTTGCGTGCTGAACGCTTCCATCGTCGCCGGGTTGAACGCCGCGCCGTCAGAACTGCCGGCGAGCGGCAGCCTTGCGAGAACCTTCCCATCTTTCGCACTCAGGATGACAAACGTCTGCGGCGGCTTGGCATTGGGATCGGGCGCCGGCGGCGGCCCAGCCGGAGCTGGCTGTCCGGGCGTTCCCCGCGCCGGGGCAGCGCCGACCGCGCTGCACGCCGCGAACAGGATCTGATTCTTCACATCGATCGCGAGCCCATTGCACCCGCCGTTGTCACCAAACGGATAGGTCGCCGTAACCTTCATCGTTCTTGCGTCGATCACCGCGACGCCGCCCGGCCGGTCCTGGAGGACCTGGTAGACGGTCCCCTTGCCGTCGCCGACGGTCTGCTCCGGTACGCCGCCGAGATCGATGGTCCCAAGCACGGTCCCATCCGCGGCATCAACCACCATCAGGGTCTTCGTCGGATGGCTGCCGATATAGACGCGATCGTTGGAGGTGTCGCAATAGATGCCGTCCGCGCTGAATCCCGCCGGTACTTCGATCGTCTTGATCAACTTCATGGTCTTGACGTCGAACATCGAGGGTTGGGGATGGTCGCTCGTAAAACCGTGGCCCGTCTTCGGGCAGACCGTGGCGCCATTGCCGCCAACACCCGGAATCACTCCCACCGGTTCAATCGTGTCGAGATCGAAGATGGTCAACCGCTTGTCGAAGGCAGGCACCTCCGGCCTCGTATCCGTCGCCGCCTGCGCCTGCGTCGCGCCGCGGGTGATGTACAGCCGCCGGCCGTCCGTGTCTGCGTAGATGTAGTCCGTGCCGCCCTCTCCGCCGACCTTCGCGGTCTTCAGGACCTTGTACGGCCCGTCGGTGCCGGTCTGGAAGGCGAGCCCCGCGGACGTCAAGAGCGCGCTCATGACAACGAGGAGAAAGGCATTTCGTCGCATCTAGGACTCCCTCAAAGTTTTTGGGAAGCCGAAAACATGGCTGATTGTAGCGCCTGCACCGGCGGGCGTCGCATCAAGAAGCGGCTGGCATTTGCAGGCGCACCTGGAAGCTCTGGAAGTTCGATCGTGTGACTGACTTGAAAAGTTAATAGATGAGTCTGGCCACGGATCAGGTTACGAGAAGAGCACTTCTTTCACAGTGCGACCAGTTCGCTGACACTCAGATCCGAGTTCGTGTCGCTCGGGACCGCTGATTACAGCAACAAACTCGAATCATCCCCTCGGGCCTCACAGTTGCATCGCAGCCGAGCTGATACCGCAAACAGGAGGAACTATGAAAGCGAGAATCTGGTCGGCAGCGTGCGCAGCGATCGCGGTCGGGGTGAGCGTGGGACTCCTCGCACAGGAGCCTCCGGCTCAGCAGACGCCATCACAAGGCGCGGCCGCGAAAGCGATTACCGTGTCGGGATGCGTCGCCAAGGCTGAGGCGGGCCCAACCGGTACGACTGGCGCAGCTGGCGCCGCGTCCGAGAACACGAAGTTTGTGCTCAAGAATGCAGCGAGGGGTACTTCCGACACGGCTGGAACAGCAGGGGCAGCCGCCACTGCGATCGCCAGCGAGTATCGGCTGGACGGAGACGACGCTAAGCTCACGCCGCATGTCGGCCACAAGGTCGAGATTACCGGCACTGTGGAGCAGGCGAAAGGAGCCGCCGAAGCCCCGGCGGCGTCCGGAGCAAGCGCGCCCAAACTGAAGGTAGACAGTGTCAAGATGATCGCGTCGAGCTGCCAATAGCCCGCTGCGCTCAGTACTCAAGCGGCCGACCTGATTCGAGTGGGTCGGCCGCTCGTTCCCCTTCTGTGTCTTCGACGACTGGATTCCCAGAAGCAAGACGGACGAATCTCAGCAGACACGAATCCTACCAGCGCGCGATTCGGGTGAACGTGACGGCTGGCTGATCGAGCCACCGCACGAGCCGCATCACTCTCGGAAATCCGATCCTCGGACCTTTCGCGAGGTTCGTCAGCATGCTGGGCGTGAAGTCGCCCACTTCTCGCGCCACGTCAGCCCACGTCAGCTGCTTCGAGCGCCGCTCGGCATCAACCGCCGCGTGCAGCGCCTTCGTATCCCACCGAAGAATCCGTCCCGTGGTCAGATCCGGCAGCCGATATCGGTCGCTGCTCGCATCGGCGATGCCAGGAACGAAACTCTCCGGCGTCCGGCCGAGCCGGATCAGCATCTGCAAGATGCCATCGCCTTCGCCGAGCGCTTTGGTTTTCAACCCGGTGATCGTGGAGACCGCAATCGGCCGCAACGTCGTGCGGCAGCGGTTGACTTCCTCGGCGACGGAACTCCAGCTTATGCTGCGTTCCCGGCGCGCCTCATTCAGGGCGTCGTAGAGCGCGCGGAGATCGAAGTCAGCGGTGTGGTGGCCACGGTTTGACACAATCCAAGCGCCCTGGACCGCGGAATTATACCGAATGGAGTTGCCCTCAGGTCCGTGAGACGGCCCGAGCTTTGACGCCTCGTACGGCAGGCGAGGTGTCACCTGACCGAGAGCGGCCGAGGCGATTGCGGATCTTGCCGACCTCGATCTCCACCATCACCCCCATCTCGATCTCCTGACTCGCGCGTGGAAGCTGCGCGAGAACGTCACGGTGTACGACGCCATGTACATCGCCCTGGCAGAGGCGCTCGATGCGCCGATCGTCACCTGCGACACGCGCCTCGCCAAGGCGCCAGGTCACCGGGCGCACAGCGAAGTGACTGAGTGACGTTGCGAGGCAACTATTTGGAGAGGGGGACCGCGGGCGCTCCGCCATACACCACACCTCCCGCGAGTCTGGCGTATTTCGGCACGAAGCTCAACGCACCGATCTGGCAGTCGGATCCGATCTCCACGCCAATTTCGATCACGCTTCCAAGACCGATGGTCACGTTGTGGCCAAGCCTGACACGTGCGGTCTTCACGACACCGGCTTCCACAGTATGGCCCGACAGATGAACGGCGGCTCCGATGACCACATCATCGCCGCATTCAATCAGGTTGTAGTCGCTCACCGAGAGGCTATTGACGTACACTCGCTTCCCAAGCCGGGCGCCGCTCAGACGAAGATGTGCGGTCCATAGGGGCGTGCCGCGGACCAGCGAACCAGCAATCCAACGAACGAGATGCAGCGATGCGCCAAATCGCACCCAGCGCAAGAGTTGCCATTCCATGTCACTGATCCGCATCTCCACATCGATCGGCGTACGCCAGCCGAGCAGGCGCGTGGCGATCGGCGAAACAACCATCAGGCAGAGGGCGAACAGCACGTACGAAGGCGCAAGAGCCGCGCTGATCAGCGCAACTCGCAGCAGCCGATCGCTTGCGGTGAGTCGCAGCAACCAGTCCCATATGACGACAACCGGTGCCGCGGAGAGCGCGCAGACGGTGCCCTGCACGATGATCAGTGAAGCGATCGTCCAGGCAATGCGCCACATCACGACGACCCGCAGCGGCCCGACGCCCGAAGGGACTGATCTCATGGCTGGCCGAGATGCGCAGCAACTATGACCCGCGCCTGACGGCTCGTGGAAATGGCCGCCCGGTGATCCTCGTTCCTGGCATGAACGGCACCGCCGATCTTTTTTACCGCCAGGTGCCGCTGCTCGAACAATCCTATCGCGTCGCCACGTATTCCCTGCGGGATGATGCAGAGAGCCTCGACGCGTTGGCCGCAGATCTTGCGAACGTGGTAGACGTCGTGGCGCCGTCGGAGCGTCAGGCCATCATCGTCGGCGAATCGTTTGGGGGCGCCGTCGCGTTGACGACGGCGCTTCGCTACCCGGATCGCGTCGAGTCGCTGATCATCCTGAATTCGTTTCCCCACTTTGGGCCACAGGTCCGGCTGCGCATGGCCATTGCCGGCCTCAAGATATTGCCGTGGGGCGCCATGCCGCTCGTGCGACACCTCACCGCGTTTCGACTGCATTCTCCCCACACCCATCGAACCGAGGTCCGGCAGTTCATTGCGCGAACCGTGCACGCGACGCGAGAAGGGTATCTCAACCGGCTGACCTTGCTGAAACGGTTTGACGTTCGCGACCGGCTGCGCGACATCCAGTGTCCGGTGCTGTTTCTTGCCGCCGAGAACGATCATCTTGTTCCTTCCGTGGAACAGGCCCGCTACATGGCCGAGCGCGTGCCGGGGAGTGTGATGCGCATCCTCGAGGGGCACGGTCACATTTGCCTCATCGCGCCGGACATCGACCTCGGGACGATTCTCGCCGGATGGCTGGGGACCCCATCGTCGTCGTAGAGGAGTTGCCACGTGTTTTGTGTCGACGCTTCGGAAACGCGGCCACAGGCCGAGAGGGCTCTGGGCCAACATCTACAGGAAAACTCATGATCCGCATCACACGAGTACTCTGTCCAGTCGACTTGTCCGAGATCGCGCAACACGCGCTCGATCATGCGGCGGCTATTGCCCGATGGTATGAGGCGCGGCTGACGCTGTTATACGTGTTTCCAAACCGTCCCGTAATGGATACTCCGCCCGTGATGCTCGACGACGTTCATCGTGAACGACTGATGGGGGAGCTGCGCCGAATGGCGGCCGGCGTGCCGCAGGACGTTCCCGTCGAGTTCCGGGTTCTGGAGGCGGCATTGGTTTACGAGAAAATCCTCGCCGAGCTCGATGAGGCGCACGCCGACTTGCTCGTGATCGGCACGCACGGGCGGTCTGGCTTCCAACGGTTCTTTCTCGGCTCGGTGACGGAGAAAGTGATTCGGAGAACACCCTGTCCCACGTTGGTGGTTCCACCTCGAGCCCCGGATGTGCCCGCCGGCGCGCCGATTCAGTTTCATCGGATTCTTTGCGCCGTTGATTTTTCGGAGAGTTCTCTCGATGCGCTGGTGCGTGCCATCAACATCGCCGAGGAGGCCGACGCACAGCTCACGGTGCTGCATGTTGTGGAACTCTCTCCGCTGTTGATCGACGAGCCAACGCTGGACCTCTCCCGCATTCGGGAAGCGGCCGCGGCCGATGCCAGGCGGAAGCTGCACAAGCTGATACCGGAGGAGGCCCGCACCTATTGCACTGTGGACACGGCTATCGTCGAGGGTCGAGCGTATCGCGAGATCCTCCGGCACGCCCGCGACCGGCAGTCGGACCTGATCGTGATGGGGGTCCATGGGCGAGGCGCGCTGGACCTGCTGGTGTTCGGCTCCACGACTCACCACGTCATTCGGGCCTCAGCGTGCCCGGTCCTCATCGTCCGGCACCCATAGGAGAGGCAACGCCGGCCGCTCGGAACAGGAGAATGGCGGGCCCAGTCGCGGCCATCAACCTCCGACATGCCGGCAGGCGCTCCCGGCACGTTCTGTTGTGAACGACGGGCTGAGGTGAACGCTTCTTGCAAGCAGGACAACGGGCAAAGACAATTCCCTGAACCATCGCGTCACCCAGAACTGGCAAGGCGGTGCAAGGTGACCGCTGAGTCCTCGCAGCGCTCTCGACGTCGACCGCAGCTCGGGCTGCGATCTCGTATGGACCGTGTCCTGAAGGAGCTTCAGCGTGTCCGGAGATCCCCGGAAGCTGAAGCGGTCCATGACCTCCGAGTGGCCATTCGCCGCTGTCGCTCCGTCGCCACCGTGATGACGGAAGTCGACGGTCACCAAACGTGGAGGGCGATGAGGACACTTCCTCGCGCGCTGTTCCGTGCGTTGGGCACATTGCGGGATCTCCAAGTGCTCGAGGCGTGGGTGAAACAGCTGGCGTCGGCCGAGGATCCGCAGCGAGCGAGGCTGCTGAAGGTGCTCGAGCATCGTCAGGCGGGACCGCATGATCAGGTACACCGCGCCGTGCGGAAGTTTGATCAGCGCGCTTGGGAACGTCTTGGGCACACGGCGCCGACGCGAGCTCGCCTCGTAAGCCCGAATAGCCTCACCGCACAATGTCTGGCGCTCGAACGCTACGAGGAGTTCCGCCACTTGCACGCACGCGCCGTGCGCACGGATGCTCCCGCACCGTGGCACGCGGTTCGCGTCGGATTGAAGCGCTTCCGCTATTCCGTTGAGACGCTCCTGCCCGAGCGGTCGGCCGAGTGGGACGAACGTCTTGGAGAAATGCAGGGGCTGCTCGGCGAGATCCACGATCTCGATGTGCTCCGATCGCAGATCACCCAACAGTCGGACGCCATCGATGCGACGTCTGCCGGATCGCTTCGTCATGCCATCGCCACCAAACGTCGCGCCTGCATTGAGCAGTACCGCCACGCGACGCGTGGCGATCGCGGTATGCTGAGCGAATGGAGGGCGGGTCTTCCTCACCCCAAAGCGATCGAGGCAGCGACTGCGGCGCGGTTGCACACGACCGTCCGTGCGATGGATCCGCATCCCCGCCGGACGGTGACAGTCTCACGCCTCGCGGTGCTGCTGTTCGACGGTCTGGCGACGTGCGGCGCTGAACCTCGCTTCCACGACGATAGGCTGCGGACCATTCTTCGGACGGCCGCGCAACTACATGCCATCCACGTACGCGGACGTCAGAGGGCTTGGCACAAAGCAGCAAGTGACTTCCTGCGAGCGGTGCCGGCGCCGCTCGGCTGGAAATCGCATGACTGGGATCTGCTCGCCATAGTGGTCCGGTATCACCGCGGGGCGGAGCCCGCAGCCCGGCATAAAGCGTTTGCGCAGCTCTCACCGGAACAGCAGGATCGCGTTCGCAGCCTCGCGGGCGTGCTGCGCCTCGCACGCGTCCTGCACAAGTGTGGCGTGACCGCGGCTGCCGGTGTCCGCGTCAACGCGCCAGCGGCGTACGTGCGGGTCCGGGTGTCGGGTGTCCAGGACACCGAGGACAATGCGGCGCAGTTGGCTGCCGCGAAACATCTCCTGGAGCGACATCTCCGACGGCCACTGCTCATCGAGTCTGCGAAAAGGAGGCGCCAACGGAAAACACGAAGGGCGTCGGGTTTTCGGCAATCCGCTCCCGGGCAGTCGTCGAGGAACCGTCGATCTGCGGATGATGGCCGAGCTTGGGTTCGCGATCGATCTCCGCCATTTGCGCAAGGACGTTGAGAAATCACGCAAATCCAAGACGATGGGTTGCGGTTCTCGATCAACCGCGGCAAGAGCCAAAAGGGACCAGACGCGCACCACAGGCATGCCGCTTGCGAATCTGCCTTCGGGACATGAGTCCATCGATAGGAAGGAGGCAAGTCATGGCACTCAAGAAACAAACGGCGTTAACGCCACGGGATCCCTTTACATTTTTGCGGCAGATGACGTCCGAGCTGGATCGCATGTTCGAGACGCCTGCCTGGCCGTCGTTCCGCGTACCGTTCTTACGTACCAAGCCGGCAGACGCTACCTGGTTCCCTGAAATCGACGTGTTCGAGAAGGACAATCGCCTCGTCACGAAGATCGACCTGCCCGGCCTGAAGAAGGAAGATGTGAAAGTGGAAGTGACCGACGGTCATCTCGCAATCTCCGGCGAGCGCAAGACGGAGGCGGAGGAGAAGAAGGAGAACTTCTATCGCTGCGAACGCGAGTACGGCAGCTTCTACCGGGCGGTTCCACTGCCGGAAGGGGTGAAGCTCGAAGACGTGAAGGCAACGTTTGCCGACGGCGTGCTGGAGGTCAGCATCCCATTGCCAGCGAAGCCCGAGGCAAAAGCTCGGACGGTAGAGATCCAAGACGCTCCGAAGGTTACGAAGACGGCCGCATAGAGGAGGCAGTGATGAAGGTCAAGGACATCATGACGACCGACGTCAAGACCTGCACTCCGGACACGACGGTCGCTGAGGCGACGCACCTGATGTGGGATGGCGACTGCGGCTTCCTGCCGGTCGTCGACGACGGGGAGTTGGTTGGGGTCGTAACCGATCGCGACTTGTACATCGCGCTCGGGACGAAGAACGAACGCGCCTCAGTTCTGAAGGTTGGTGCCGTTGCGACGACGAAGTTAGCCACGTGTGTCGCCGAAGACGACGTCAACGCGGCACTCGCGACTATGAAGCAGGCACGTGTCCGTCGGCTGCCAGTCGTAGGGTACGGTGAAAGCGGTACTGGGCATCCTGTCGGTGAACGACATCATACTGGCGGCCGGTACCGACAGGGGCGTCAGCAACAAAGCGGTGTTGGAGACGCTACAGGCAATCTGTGCGCACCATCATCCGGCTCCGCACGTCGTTGCGGCGTGAACGGTCTGCCGGGGACTGGATTCACGGCGAACGGTTGGCCGTTGCCGCGTGAGTGGGACATCGGCTTCGCCGGCCTGGTGCCGACGAGGCCGATGTTCGATGACGCTGAGACTGGTGTCAGGCGGCTTCCAGAGGAAACGTGTACCCGGCAACGATGACGGTGATGTTGTCGCGGCCGCCGCCGGCGAGCGCGCGCTGGAGGAGTGCCTCACACGCGTTCTTCGACGAGGGAGTCTCAGCCAGCGTCCGTGACATCAAATCGTCGTCCACGAGATCGCTCAAGCCGTCGCTGCACAGCACGACGCGATCGCCGTCCTCGAGCCGGACGACGTCGACGTCCACATCGACCTCTTCTGTCGAGCCGCCGAGCGCGTTCGTGAGAATGTGCGCAACCCCGGAATCTGCGACATCGGACGCATCGAGCTTTCCGCAATCGACGAGCATCTGCGCATAGGTGTGATCCTTGGTAAGCCGGTGCAGCGAGCCGGAGCGGAACAGATATGCGCGCGAGTCCCCGACGTGGACGACGAGCAGGTGGCGTCCAAGGTTGCGTGCGATGGTCAGGGTCGAGCCCATGCCGCGCAAGTCGGGGTTCGCTCGGCCCTCGCTGAACAGCGCGGATCCCACCTGCTGCACGATGTGCCGCGCCCTGCGCTCCAGCTCCGGCACCGACTCGTCGTCCAGCTTCAGAATCCAGTGAGGGAGCTCGAGCACGAAACCGATGAGAGCGGTCACGGCGCGACGGCTCGCGATCTCGCCGGCAGCGTGGCCGCCCATGCCGTCGGCGACGACCATCGCATAGTTAACTTCCTCGGCGCGCTCGGGCACCTCGTTGGCCGGCAGGCTGGTGGTGATCGTCTCCAGCGCCCGCGACGCGCGCGCGACATAGAACTGATCCTCGTTGTTCTCGCGCAGGAGTCCGGGATGCGTGAGCGCGCTGACGTCAGTTTTGATCAGTGACGAGAACGGGTGAAATGGCCTGGAGCCGCGGGAGGCGACGTCGAACGAGCGCGTGGTCGAGGAATCGGTCATGAGCGCACACGGGGGCACGATGTGACGAACCGGCTGCTTAAGACGTATTTGACGCCCAACCCTGGCGGGACGCAAGTGGGATCTGCCGGCTGCGACGCTCGACCTCGTCGGCCTGACGGTGCAAGCGAACCAGGCGGGCCCGGGCCGTTGGACCCGCGCTGTCCAATTGCCTGTTACCTTGTCTTCGACGGTCAGAACTGGCGACCCAGGGCATACGCCTTCTCCAAGTAGCTCCGCCTCGTGGCATCGTCGGCGCCATGCACGGCGTAGAAGTACTCGTGCTCGACGCTCTTGATTCCCGGATACGTCAGCGTGAACTCGTCAATCACCATGCGCATGGCGTCGTGGAGGCCCGCGTCGTAGGCGCGTGTGTCGAAGATCGTCGTCTGGATGATCAGCGCCTTCTGATGCGTGAGCTTCGGCTGACGGCCGTTGATGTCGCCACGCCAAGCCTCCGGCGTGAGATCGTACGCAAACCCTGGCGTCCAGACGCGATCGAACCACCCCTTCAGGATCGCTGGATAACTCAGGAAGTGCACGGGCGCGATGAACGCTAACGCTTCGGCTTGAGCGACCTTCTGCTGCTGTACAAGAACGTCCTTCGGCTGATAGCGCTCGCGCAGCAGCCGGATGATGCCTCGCGCATCCCGATCGCCAATGGGGCGTTTCAACGCGAAGCGTTTCAGAGGCCCACCAGCCTCTTCGAGGAGATTCTCGCGCAACCGCATGCGGTCGAGCATGTCATCCGGGATGGTCTCCGTCAGCCAGCTCGGGGTGTCGCGTGGGCGCAGGATCGGATCGAAGCCGATCGAGTAGAGGTCCACGATTTCGTTCGTGTGCCCCGCGTCACGGAGACCAGTGTCAAAGCGATTGAGGACGCCGTGGCAAAACGACCGCGATCCGGGATGGGCGAAGACCGTCAAGACCTTCATGGGTCAGCTCCGGCTGTCTCGGTCACGCGGTCTTCGTCAGAAGGGGCCTGGCCACCTCACATAGTGACCCGAACTTCGGGAAAATCGCTGGCGATCCGCGAAATCTTTCGCGGGCCGCTTGGCAAACCCGGAGACGCGTCGGCCCGTTAGTGCACGGCCGCGTTGACTATGGAGCATGACGGAGCATGTCCCATGCCGCACCTCTTCGGCGGGGTGCAGTTGCACATGCGACGGGCAGCGGATCCACGGCCGTCAAAGCCGTCATTGTGGCAATCCAAAACTAGGCCGCGTCAAGGCGACGATACCGGCCACCGCAAGGGCAGCAATGATCGTTGCGCGAGCAGTACTACTTGGCCACCACGGCCGTGGCGGTGAACCGGCGCTTTGACGCACGTTCATAGACACCTTCGCCCAATACAGTCGGACACTGCGTCGCATAAGAAAGCAGATAATGTGCCGCCACGAAGTGTCATGAGCCCGGTTGTCGGGTGGAGGCAGCCTCGGCGCGCGGCGAAGCCGGAATGGCCCTCGGAGTGAGGCCGTCAGGACGGTGACATCAACCGGGCATGCTTCGACTCGAGCCGGAGTGCTTGCATCAGTTCCTTGCGGAATGTCGGCAGTCTGGTCGACGGCGGGCCGCCGGGCATCTGACGTCGCGATGCCGTTCAGCTCGGAAGGCTTGCGGAAATTTCCACCGTGGCGGGCAATTCTCCTTGCCGGGAACGAAGGCCGCGGATAGTGACAGCCCCGTACGGCGGTGACCGTCAAGGCCCTCTAGTCACAGTGAAGGCGTCGGTCTTGCAGTGAGAGAGGTGGTCTTGACCGACCAGCGAACCACTCATGGTGCCATCTCTGCGTCTCGTGCGTGTTGCTGCTGTTGCGATTTTCGTGTGCGCGGGCGCGCCGAGTCCCTGGGCAGCGGGCCCTGACCCACCTGACGTCGATGCGCTGCTCCAGCACCTGGACGACCTGTATCGCTCCAAGAGCAGCATCGCCAACATCCAGATCGACGTCACCAGCACCCGCAGCACCCGCAGGATGCGTCTGCGCGCGTGGACTCGCGGCGAGGAGGAGGTTCTCGTCCTGATCGAGGCGCCGCCGCGTGAGGCGGGCACGGCGACCCTCCGCGTCGGCAACAATCTCTGGAACTATCTCCCGAAGATCGCCCGCACGATTCGCGTACCTCCCGCAGCGATGCTCGGCTCCTGGATGGGCACGGACTTCACCAACGACGACCTGGTCAAGGAATCGTCGCTTCGAAAAGACTTCGCCGCGCGTATCGACCGCCGCTCTGACGCGCCAGCTGGCTGGTGGCTCGTGCTCGATGTCAAGCCGGACGTCGTTGGTCGCTGGGCCCGCATCGAGATGCTGGTCTCCGACGAGCGACTGCCAGTCGAGGAGCGTCACTACGACCGCAAGGGTCGTCTTGCGCGCACCATGCACTTCGACGAGGTGAAGGTGCTTGGTGGCCGCAGACTCCCTACCCACATTGCGCTCGTACCAACCGACTCGGTCGCCCAGCGCACCGAGATGCGCTATCTCGATGTGCAGTTCGACATCCCGCTTCCCGACGACACGTTCAGTCTCTCGAGACTCGAACAGACGCGGAAATGAGAGCGGACATGAATTGGACTGGCAGCACGGCACGCATGGCGTGGCGGAACCTGCGGCGCAACCGGCGCCGAACGGCATTGGCCTTGGCCGCGATCGGACTGTCCGTCACGTTGGTGCTCGCCTACACGTCGATTCTTCGCGCCTATGGTGAGTGGATCGTCGAGACCATCACTGGTCCGATGCTGGGTCATGTCCAGGCGCATGCGCCGCAGTGGCGCAAGGACCAACTGATGGATCGCACGCTTCGGGGCGTCGACCGCAGGCTCGCCGAACTCCGCCGCGATCCCGATATCGCCGGGGCAACCGCCCGTGTCTACGCGCCCGCCCTTGCCGCGCGTGGCGAGGAAGGCTTCGCGGTCATCGTCATGGGGATCGATAGCCGGGCGGAATCCGGTCCGGCGCGGCTGCTCACCGACATTGCCGAGCCGCTCCACGATCGGGAAGCGTTCATCGGCCGTCAGTTGGCGGAGCTGATGGGCGTGCGCGCCGGTGATGAAGTCGCGATCGTAGGGCAAGGCGTCGATGGATCGCTGGCCAACGATCTGTTCACGGTGAGAACTCCGGTGACGACGTCCGTTGACCTCGTCAACCGGCAAGGCATCTTGATCCAGCTGTCAGCGGCGCAAACGCTGTTCGCCATGCCCGATGAAGCGCATGAGATCGTGATTCATGCGCAACGACCGGAGATGTCGGCGGGGTTGGCGCGGCGCATTGCCGCCGCCGAGACATTTGCCGACGCCGAAGTACTCGATTGGCAGACGCTCGCCCCGGAAATGGTGACGCTCGTCCGGATTACCGATCTGGCGGGCACGCTCGTGCTCGTGCTGGTCTTCATAGCCGCGGCCGCGGGTATAGCGAACACGATGGTGATGGCCACCTTCGAGCGCACGCGCGAATTCGGCATGTTGCTCGCCCTGGGCACACACCCTGCCCGTCTCATGAGACTCGTCGTCGCTGAATCGATTGCACTCGGACTCATCGGAGCGGTCATCGGCACGTCGATCGGCATCGTGCTGGTCGTCGTCACGCATCGAACCGGGATCGATTACGCCTGGCTCGCGGGTGGCGGACCCAGCGAACTGTCGTTCGCTGGACTGCGCTGGTCGCTCAGGTTCTACCCGACGCTGAGCGTGGGGGACGTGGCGCGGGCGATTGCTGCCGTCTGTGTCACCTCCTTCCTCGCAGCGATGTGGCCGGCGCTTCGTGCAAGCCGACTGCAGCCCGTGCAGGCCTTGAGGGGCACCTGATGGGCACCGCCTGGACCTACGCGTTTCGCAGTCTCCGGCGCAACGCCCGCCGGACCGTACTCTCTGTGGTCGGGATCGGCGTGGGGTGCGCGTTGGCCCTGTTCATGGAAAGCCTGAACAGAGGCCGCGACGAGCTGTTTGCGCGCATGGGGGCCTATGCCGGCGCAGGCCATGTCCGGATCGTGCCGGCAGGCTGGCGCGAGCGTCGGGACCCGCGGTTGCGCTTGGCGAATTGGCAGGCTGACGTTGACGGCGTTCGCGAGATCTCGGGCGTGACGGCAATGACGGTCAGATCCCGGGCGCAGGCGCTGCTCGCGATGGGTACGCACGTGGTCCCTGTGGAGATCGTCGGTGTCGACCCGCACACCGAGCCCAGCACCTACCGTTTCGTGCAAACCATCGCACGTGGTCGCTATTTGCAGACAACGGACACTGGCGCCGTCGTCATTGGACAGGCCATCGCGGATCGGCTCGTGGCTGAAGTGGACGACGAGATCGTGGCGACGGCGGTCGGCAAGACCGGTGATATCGAGAGCATGCTGCTGAGAATCGTCGGCATCGTGCGCACGGGCAGCGACGAAATCGACGCGACGATCTGTCAGGTCGTACTCGCCGATGTCGAACGGCTCACAGGGTTGGCTGGCATCGGGGAGGTGACGCTCATTCTCGACGATTGGGAGCGCGTCGACTCGGTGAAGACCATGTTGAGCGAGGTCGTCGGCGACGGTGACGAGGTGCTGACGTGGGGCGAGATCAGCCCGGAGTTCAAGGGACATCTCGAACAGGACAGCGCCGTGTCGCGCCTGGTGAGCGGCATCATCCTGCTCATCGTCATGCTCGGGGTAGCCAGCGCGCAGCTGGCCGCCGTGCTCGAACGGCGACGGGAGTTCGCGGTCTTGTCGGCGCTCGGCATGCGCAGCCGCACGATTGTCGCGGTGCTTCTGCAAGAGGCGTTGGCGCTCGGCCTGGCCAGTGCCGCGCTCGGCCTGGCGCTCGGCCTGCCATTCGTTTGGCGACTGGCAAAGAGCGGCATCGATTTGAGCCGGTACATGGGGACGACCTACAGCTTCCAGGGAGTCATCATCGAGCCGGTGATCTATGGCGACATCGGTTCGTGGACGGCGTGGTATGTCTTCACCGTCGCGGTTGTCGTGACGGTGCTCGCATCGCTGTATCCGGCATGGTTCGCGGCGCGAACGGACCCAGCCGACGCATTACGGGTGGCGTGATGAGCAAGCCGATTCTCGTGGCACGGGGCGTCACAAAGGTCTTCAAGGTTGGCCGGCAGGAAGTGCGGGCGCTCCGCGGCGTCGACCTGGAGGTTCGCGAGGGCGAGTTCCTGGCGCTTGTCGGGCCTTCCGGCAGCGGAAAGACCACGCTCCTGAACTTGGTTGGTGCGCTCGACGTGCCGACCTCCGGCGATCTGATGGTGCTCGGGCAGCAGATTGCGAGCCTCTCCCGACGCGAACGCGCGGATCTTCGTCTCCGCTCGATCGGGTTCGTCTTTCAGGCGTTCAACCTCGTGCCGGTGTTGACGGCCGTCGAGAACGTGGAGTTCGTGCTCGAGCTCCAGGGAGTTGGACAGGACCGACGCGATCGTGCACGGGCCGTCCTGCAGGACCTGGGTCTGGCCGACCTGGCGGATCGGAGACCCACCGAGTTGTCAGGCGGTCAGCAACAGCGGGTCGCGGTGGCACGGGCGATCGCCGCACGCCCGGCAGTCGTCCTCGCTGACGAGCCGACCGCGAATCTCGATGGAGAGAACGCCGAAATCCTCATGCATATGATGCGCGACCTTCGGGACCGGCATGGCATGACGTTCATTTTCTCGACCCACGATCCGCGTGTGGTGGCGCACGCCGTTCGGGTGGTCACGCTCGTCGATGGCCGTGTCGCGCGTGATGAAATCACACCCGGCGAAGCTCCGCATGAGATCGTGCCCGGGATTGGTAAGGCACCGGCAGCCGCGAGCGCGTGAGCGATGTGGCGAGCCCTCTGTCTCGTGGCCGTCTCCTGCGGCGTTGTTGTGCTGCCGGCGCCCTCGGCGTCCGCCCAGGCGCCAACAGACCCCGCGACCCGCTCGCTGTTGACGGTTCGCACGTCGATCAAGGCCACCAGCTTGGTCTCGAGATCACCGAACGCACCTGATCTCTTCCCCGAACGGACCACCGCTGACTCGATGTTCCGGCTGCGCGTCGAGCCGGAGATTCGTCCGAGCGCGAACACCACGGTCAGCGTCGCCTACGAGCAGCGGTTCCGATACAGATCAGGCGCGACAGGGCTCGCGGCGTTCGGGATTCTCCCGTCCGAGGCCGCGACGCCGTTCCGCATTCGACCGCTGGTCTGGCGTCTCAATGAAACAGCGACGGCGGTGTGGCGACACGAGATCGATCGCGCCAATGCTCAAGTTCGCGTCCGGCGCGCCAACATCACCATCGGCAGGCAGGCGATTGGCTGGGGACGAGGCGTGCTGTTCACGGCCGTCGATCTCTTCGCCCCGTTCTCGCCGCTGGAGGCCGATCGCGAATGGCGCGCAGGCGTCGATGCCGTCCGGACGGACATCAAGCTCACGGATCGGTCTTCGATCGATCTCGTCGGCGCGTTTGGCAGAACGTTGGATGACTCGGCCTTTGCGGCGAGGGTCAGAGGGTACGCCGGCACGATGGACCTCGAGGTGGTGGGCGGGCGGCGCGCGCAGGACCTGTTTGCCGGCATGACCACCTCAGCCGCCGTAGGGGACGCCGAACTCCACGCCGAGGTTGCAGTCTTCCGCGTCCCTTCTGACGCGCCGCCCGACGAATTCCATCCGGTATGGAAAGTCGTTGTCGGCGGTTCGTACCGGTTCCCGATCGGGTCGGGCATTCTGGCGTACGCCGAGTATCACTACTCCGGCTTTGGGGCCGCGAGCCCGGAAGACATTCGGGCACTCGTCGCGACACCGTCGTTCGTGGAGCGGTTCATCCGGGGGGACCTGCAGATCCTCTCCAGACACGCCGTCGGCTTGACGGGGTCCTACGAAGTCTCTCCGGAGGTCGCGTGGTCAGGACAGTGGCTGCTCAACCCCAGCGATCACTCGGGAATCGTCGCCCCTGGACTGACCTACACCTTCAGCGATGCGGTGTCGCTGCTCGCCACTTTCTACCTGCCGTACGGCCGGCCGCCGGAGGATGGTGTGCTTCGCAGCGAATACGGAGCCGCACCGCTCTCAGGGTTGCTGCAGCTGCGGCTGTACTTCTGAAGCGACGAAGTTCGTGCGGTGCCGCCGCCACGGATGTCCTCAAAAGACTTTTTCAGCCCGGGAATCCTACTGCAACCACACCTCGACGCTGTCGAAGCGTGCTGGAGAACCCCAACTGCGCAGGCCGACCTTGCCTGCGGCAAACTCGGTATCGCTTCCACCGCCCAGCCGCTGGAAGCTCGTCCCCCAATCGGTCGAGATGGAGACGTCGATCGACGAGCCCACCAGCGACAGCCGAAGCAAATAGTAGTCACGCGCGGCGTAGTTAAAGTACCCGGAGCCTATGTACGACCATCTCCCTCCGGAGTTCTTCCAGAGGGTCCACGTTTTGTTTCCGCTGTCGTCCTGCCGCAGTTCAGCCTGGTAGAAGTGGGTCGCATCCTGGACACGGCCGAGAATGGTGACTCCGCTCCCCGCATCGCTATTGAGGTAGACGTACGCCTGGACATAGTAGTCGCGCCACTCGAGGGAACCCGCGAGGCTTACATTCTCTGACGCGCTGCTCGCACAGTACTCCCAGCTCGCGTTTGCAGATGGCTTGCACGCCGCCCAACTCCCCGTCGTCGGCGTCCAGCTGGCCGCGCTCTGGCCTTCGAAGTCTTCGAACAGTACTCTCGAACCCGCCGGCGGTTCAGCCGCACTTCTGATATCAAAGCTCGACACGTTGAACGAATCGCTGTCTGCCACGAACTTCAGCAGCTGCGCTCCCGCGTTCACGGCCACGAGCGGCACCGTCACCGTGGCCCACCGGTCCCATCCTCCGGTATTCGGCACGACAATCGATCCGGTGACACGCGTGCCATCGAGCTCGAGATGAAATGACCGTCCGGAATAGATGCTGGCCACGGTCGCCGTCACGGTGTAGTCACCGCTACGTGCGACTTGAACGGTGTACAGCAACCACTCGCCGGTATCGATCCACCCCACGGTCTCGTTTGCGGCGCCCGGCGAGGCCTCGACATCGACGTCCGTGGCGCGATACACGCCGCCGTAGTTTCCGGGCGTGGTGTCGTGGTAGCTCACGCCCTCGCCGCCGCCATCGAAGTCCTTGGCATCGATCGTTCCAGGTACCGAGAACGGCACGGTGCGATAAGGCGAGCTGTCAGCCGCCTTCTGCAACTGCAGAACGGTGATCGAGACCGGATCCAGCGTCACGGATAGACGATTCCTGTCGGCCGCGATCGGTGCCGCCTGCGCGAGCACGGAGTACGAATCATCAGCCCCCGATCCTTTGAACACCCATCGAGCCACCGCCGTCTGTGCGACGAAGTTCGCAAGGGATACATTCGTTACCCTCGTACCCGTGTCCTTGTTGATCAGGAACAGGTTGAGTGCGCCGCTTGCCGAGTAGGTCGCGAATACTTGGACCGTAGCGGTGCTCGATGCAGCCACCATCTTGTCGAGCAGGAATTGGCCCCACACAGATATCGCGCGGCCGGTCGCCTGGAGATTGTTGTCCTTGTCGAGCGTGTCCCACACCACAGGCGAGCGCTGCGAGTCGTTCGTCGCCCAGCGTGTATTCCACACCTGCGAGAACCCGATCCTGGGATCGTTCAACTGGTTGCCCATGGTGTCGAACAACACGATTGCGTGACCCATGTCGTTGTTGTGTGCCCACGATCCCGACCAGTCGATCGTATTCATCTCCGTGACGGCAATCTTGATCCGTTGCGCATCGTTGGGACCCGCATACGCGTCGAGCGCCTGTTCGGCAATGCGAACGGCCGACATGAGGTCGACATTGTGGGTGCGGTAATAGTCATACCCGCCGGACCAATAGGGTGGATAGTTGTGGACGGACAACAGATCGATGGCAGGTCCCGCCTTTGTCAGAACGATTCTCCACCATTCCGAATCGTTTCCATCGGCCATGATTTTGATTGAGGGGTCGACCGATTTCATCACCTGCGAAAACTCGATGACATCCTGCGCGTACGTGTCGGGCGAGATGTAGTCGCTGTTGTATCCGGGCAGGTAACTTTCGTTGCCGATTTCCCAATATCTGACGTTGTACCCCTTGATGACGTTTGCGTATCTGACCCACTGCCTGGCGGTCTCGAGCAACTGAGCACGCGTCGGGGCAAGACCGTTGGCCTGCGCCGGTTTATACATGGAGTCATAGGCGACAACGAGCACCGGCTCTCCGTTGACCGTACGCGTCAACCGCATGAACTCGTCGAAGTCGAGAGGATCCTTGATGAAAGTGTGGCCATCGGTCTCGATCAGACTTCTATCGTAGGAGGGCCATTCCTGATTCTGCGGCCACTCTCCAGCGGCCCATCGGGCGAGCGTCGGTTGCGGGCGATCGTACGGAGGGACCGACCACAGATACCCATCGGATTTCTCCCCTCCAGGGTAGCGCAGGTATTTGACTCCCATCTCGGCGAGTGCGTGATCCAGGCTCCGTTGCCCCGGTCGGTTCCCATCGTCGTCAACGAAGAAGTCCAAGTTAATACCGAGCGGCTTCGACGAGACGTCCGTCAGGACACGTTGCACGTCGACGCTGACGTTGTCAGGCTCACGTGGCACGTCGACGGTGACGTTGTCAGACACGGCAATCAGCGACACCGATGTGAGCAGGGCAAAGACGATAATTTTCATGAGAGTCCGCTTGGAGGCATCCAGGTGGTGGTTAGGTCGTGGCGCGAATGGGGCGGCCGGGAGCCCACGAACGCGGTACCCGCTCACGTCGCAGGAAGAGTCCTGCTACGTCGAGGAGACCGGGGGCTGCATCGGCGGCGCGGAGCTGAACGCAAGCGGAGCGCCAGTCGCGCGCGTCTTAGAAGGCTGGGAAAATCACGATATTGTCGGCGCTCGCCGTGCACTGCTGCTCGCGCATTACAAAGTTGACGATGACAGCGACGAATCTGTAATTGCGCGATGACGATGCACGCACGTGCGCGGCCCGCAGGTCCGGGTGACAGCCGTGCACACACGCCGCGCACAGATCCGAACGTTGCGGCAGGGCGACAGCGCCCGTGCGAATGGGCTCCTGCGGTTCAGCTCAAGCCGCGGGGGGTGGTGAGCCACACGTTGTCGGCAGCGGAATCGACGATCACGTTGGCTGGTTGGATGTCCCTGTGAATGAGTCCACGGCCAAGTGCGGCAGACAGCGCCACTGCGAGCCGTAGAAATCGTCCTACCTCCATGGGCTGGCCGATAAGGCGATCCAGGGGGCCACTCGCGCAGCGTTTAACCGAACTCGAAGAGTTCAGAACTGGCGACCCAGGGTATACGCTTTCTCCAAGTAGGCCTGCCTCGTAGCATCGTCGGCGCCGTGCACGGCGTAGAAGTACTCGTGCTCGACGTTCTTGATTCCCGGATAGGTCAGCGTGAACTCGTCGATCACCATGCGCATGGCCTCGCGGAGGCCCGCATCGTAGGCGCGCTCGCCGAAGATCGTCGTCTGGATGATCAACGCCTTCTTGTGCGTGAGCTTCGGCTGACGGCCGTTGATGTCGCCCCGCCAAGCCTCCGCGGTGAGATCGTACGCAAACCCCGGCGTCCATACGCGATCGAGCCACCCCTTCAGCATCGCCGGAAAGCTGAGGAAGTGCACCGGAGCGACGAACGCCAACGCCTCAGCCCGCGCGACCTTCTGCTGTTGCACGAGCACGTCCTTCGGCTGATAGCGCTCGCGCAGTAACCGGATAATGCCGCGCGCATCCCGATCACCGATGAGGCGCTTCAACGCGAAGCGTTTCAGAGGCCCACCCGCGTCACCGAGGAGGGACTCGCGCAACCGCATGCGGTCGAGCATGTCATCCGGGATCGTTTCGGTCAGCCAGCTCGGAGTGTCGCGTGTGCGCAGGACCGGGTCGAAGCCGATCGCGTACAGGTCCACGATCTCGTTCGTGTGCCCCGCGTCTCGAAGACCGGCGTCGAAGCGTTCGAGGACGGCGTGGCAAAAGGACCGCGAACCCGGATGGGCGAAGACCGTCAACACCTTCACGGGGGACCACCCTCCAACGTCTCCACGAAGTCTTCGTCAGAAGCGCCGTGGCTGTATCAGCCCTTCTCGTTGTCTCGCACCATGGCCCAGAGGCGCACCAACCGATGCACGGCGGCCCGCGTTGATTGAGCATAACGGAGCATTGGCGATGCCCGCACGCTATTCGCAGGCCGGTTCAAAAAGAGCGTCGCTTCGAAACCTCTGACGGCAGACAATGAGGATCATGCCGATGATACCTCTACCGATTCTGTGGCAGAGACGTGTGAGCGAAGGCAAGACGTGCGTGCGCTAACGACGTGACGGCGCCGTCATGGCAGACCTCACGCGCCGACGAAATCGGCAACGAGGACGTCGGCAAGCCACGGTTCGAGCGCGGTGCGCCTCCCGTGAGCCGCCAGCTCGCCAAGATGGATGGCTTCATGGCTCCGCCGCGCGCGTAGTAGAGGGTCAGTGACATCGAGTGGCGTCAGGCTCTGGTTGACCACCCACGCGAACGGCGTGATGTCGGCGCGCGCAAGGTCACGTTCGAGCTGCATCGCCTCGTGAATAGGGGTGGCCTCGGGCAGCGTGACGAGCAGCACCATCGTGAACTGCGGGTCCCGCAGGCGAGGCAACAGCCGCTGCACGGCGTCCGTTGTCCCACTGGCCTTTCGCAGCACTTCGCGGTGATACGCCTCGGCCGCATCCAACAGCAGCAGCGTGTGGCCGGTCGGCGCGGTGTCAATGACGACGAACTGATCCTCACCATGGGCAACGGTGTCGGCGAAAGCGCGAAAGACGGCGATCTCTTCCGTACACGGCGAGCGCAGATCTTCCTCGAGCAGGGCGCGACCCTGTACGTCGAGTCCCTCGCCGGCGGTCGCGAGTACTTCCTCGGTGTAGCGTCGTGTCTCGGCCGCCGGATCAATGCGCGTGACGTGCAGCGTCACGGGCCGTTCCCGGGCCGCCGCGTCCACATGCGCCGCCGGATCGGTGGTGGTCAGCATCACGTGTTGGCCCACCCGCGCGAGCTGGGTGGCAATGCGCACGGCGAGCGTCGTCTTGCCGACGCCGCCTTTACCCATCGTCATCACGACGCCCTTGCCGCGCGCCGCGATCTGCTCGACAAGCTGATTCAGCGTTTCGCCGTGCTCAGCGGGCTCCGCGGCAGCGGCGAAACGTGTGGCCGCTGAGCCACGACCGCTTCCCATCTGCCGGAGCGCATCGACACCGACCAGGCCAAAAGGTAGCAGCGGTACGTCGATGCGCGGAAGGCCGCGAAGGCCTGCGGGCATGCCCTCGAGGGCAGCACGCCCGCGCGTCGTGAGGGCCACGGCGATTGGATCGTTTGTGTCCTGCGCGTGGAAGACGCCGTTGACTACGAGCCGGACGTTATCGATGCCGAGCAGTTGAAGCTCGCTGCGCGTGCGCTCCGCTTCCGCGAGTGCGGGACCGTCAGGCCGCGCGACAAGCATCAGCGTCGTCTGCGCGTCGTCGCACAGCGCCCTGCGTGAGGCCGCGTAGAGGGCGTGTTGCGCGGTGAGGCCCGAGAGCGGGCCGAGACACGACGTTCCGCCCACATTGCTTTCGATGAATGAGGACCACGCCGCCGGCAACTCGAGGAGACGTAGCGTGTGACCGGTGGGAGCGGTGTCGAAGATGACGTGGTCGAACGCACGCGTGGCGTCTGCGTTGCCGAGCAACTTCGAGAACTCATTGAACGCGGCGATCTCGACCGTGCACGCGCCGGACAACTGCTCTTCGATGCTGGCCACGGCGGCGGCCGGCAGCACCCCGCGATAGGGGCCGACGACGCGCTCGCGATACGCGCGTGCGGCCTGTTCTGGATCGATGTTCAGCGCGGAGAGTCCAGGCACGCCCGGCACGGCTTTCGGGGACGCGTCAAGCGTGACCTCGAGGACTTCGTCGAGATTCGATGCGGGATCGGTCGAGACGAGCAGCACGCGCTTACCGGAGTCAGCCAGGGCAATCGCAGTCGTGCAGGCCAGCGAGGTCTTGCCGACGCCGCCCTTGCCCGTGAAGAACAGCACGCGCGTCGGAACGAACGGCAGGGCGCTCATCAGCAGCAACCCGATCCGGGAGTACAGCACCCGTCAGCGGACAGGCGAATCCGGGGCTTGGTCTGCGAGGCGCTCGCGATGAGTCCGGCCGCGCGCGCCAACTCCTCCCGTCGTGGATACGCGCTGTGGCCTAGTTCCTCACCATTGACCAGCACGATCGGCAGGCAATGGGTGCCTTCACGCCGCATGAGATCCAGGACGCACGTGTTCGAGACAAATGGCTGCGGATCCTGGGAGAGGTTGTGGCGAGCGACCGTCACGCCCTGCGCGGTGAGCCACTCCACATCAGCGGCGAACGCTGCCAGCAGCGGATCCACACTTGGGCCACACACCCCGCTCGAGCAACACATGGGCGGATCGAAGACTTCGATATGAGTCATACACGTACCCTTCCTACACGGCCTCGAGCAGTGCCTTCAGCCGTTTCAACGCCGACGGGACGATGCAGTAGCTGACGCGCGGCCCGTTCTCGTTCGCCTGGACCAGACCAGCGCTGCGGAGAATGCGCAGATGTTCGGACACGGTGGATTGCGCCAGCGGCAGTTCGTCCACGATGTGGCTGCACATCCGCGCCTGTTTCTGAGCGAGCATCCGCAGGATCCGCACACGGGTCGGATGGGCAATCGCCTTGGCGAATGCGGCAAGCTCGTCGTCCGCTGCAGATCCCTCAACCGGAGCTGCCAGCAGCTCAGCCGTTTTCCCCTCGGGTGGGCAGCAGACAGCCGTTTCGGACTCGCAAGCCTGGGCGTCAGAAATGGTTTTTACAGCCATCGTTAATCGTCGATTAACGATAACAAAATCCAATGAAATCATCAACTTTTCTTGATACAGCGGGATGAGTTCTCTGTGCCGGCTTCGTTAGCCTTCAGCGTGGCCGGGTGACGGGGGTAGGACTGGGGGAGGATTCGCTTCCCGCCGTTTCAGGAAGATCCGTGGCAGGTGCCGCGCTGATCGGTGCGAGCTTCGTAGCTGATGACGCCGCCACGCCGGTCGAGCGCGATTCGGCAGCACCCGTCCAGCGCCCTTCGGAGGTGGAGTCGAGCTCGTCGCGAACCATTGTTGAATAGTACTCACAAGCCCTTGTCGATTTCTCCGGCTACCCAACGTCCATGGGCGTCGTTACGCTTAGCAGTATGGAGAACGTCGTTGTCGTCATCGGAGCAGGCCAGATCGGCCAAGCCATCGCGCGCCGGGTCGGAATCGGGAAGCACGTCGTGCTCGCCGACCGCAGCGAGGCCAACGCGAACGCGGCGGCCGAAGTCATGGCGAATGCTGGCTACCTAGTGAGCGTCGCAACTGTCGACGTGTCCTCGCGCGAGGCCGTGCTTGCCCTGGCCGGCAAGGCGACGGCGATCGGCGAGATCGTCGGGCTCATCCACGCGGCTGGTGTCTCCCCGAGTCAAGCGTCGCCGGAAACGATCCTTCATGTGGATCTCTACGGCACTGCCGTCGTGCTCGAGCAGTTCGGCAAGGTGATGGACCACGGTGGGTCCGGTGTCGTCATCTCGTCGCAGTCTGGGCATCGCCTGCCTGCGCTCACCACCGAGCAGAACAAGGCGTTGGCGACGACGCCCACGGAGGAACTGCTCAAGCTGCCCTTCCTCCAACCCGATCAAGTGAAGGACTCGTTGCACGCGTATCAGCTCTCGAAGCGCGGGAATTCACTGCGCGTCATGGCCGAAGCGGTGCATTGGGGCAAGCGTGGCGCGCGAATTTAATACGATCAGCCCGGGGATCATCATGACCCCGCTCGCCAAGGACGAACTCACGGGACCCCGTGGCGCGGGGTACCGGCGCATGATCGAAGGATCCATGGCCAAACGGGCCGGGACCCCAGACGAAGTCGGTGCCGTCGGCGCGCTGCTCATGGGACCGGACGGCGGCTTCATTACGGGCAGTGACTTTCTCATGGATGGCGGTGTGACCGCGGCCTACTGGTACGGCGACGTCGCCGAAGTGCGCGCGCAGTAGACGAAGGACTGGAGCAACACTCGTGGAGATGACATAGAGCGGATCACAGCCGTCGGCCAAAGGTCCCGCGGACTGGTTCACGGGATCGGTGCGAATCGACTCACCGTTTCAACGACATGCACCGGCGCGCGTCGGCGGTGCCACCGTAACCTTCGAACCCGGTGCCCGGACGGCCTGGCACACACATCCACTCGGGCAAACGCTGATCGTCACCGCCGGCTCTGGACGCGTCCAGCGCGAGGGTGGACCGATCGAGGAGATCCGTGCCGGTGACATCGTCTGGTTCGAGCCGGCCGAACGGCACTGGCACGGCGCCTCGCCGACAACGGCGATGACGCACATCGCGATCGCCGAGATGCTCGACGGCAAAGTTGTCGAGTGGATGGAACATGTTACCGACGAACAGTCCGGCAGATGAACACCAGGTATCCGAGGATTGAAGGTATTAGATGCGAGCGACTGTAATGTATGGCGCTATACAGACCTTGCAGATCCGGCGCCGACGTCGCGCGCCGAACAATCTCGGCTCGTCACGCTGCCCGGCCCTATCTGAGGCCCTAACGCTCTCAGACTGGATCGAAGGAGGACTGCTACCATGAATCTGTGACCCCGCGAACCAAGACGGCTGTTGTCTTTGCAGTCGTGGCCACCGTCGTCGGCGCTGGATTTGCCGTCTCGCGCCGGCATGACGAACAGCTTCGCCGGGAAGGTTACGGCAAGGCGCAGAAGCTCAAGGACGACATCGAACGCCGCTTCCCCGCTGGAACGCTGAACGCCCTACGCCTCCAATCAAGCGACCACTTTCGCTTCAGGCAACACGGCCGAGTTGATAGAGTAGCGTGACGGAGGAGTCCCCTTGATCGGCCGAACGATCGGTCACTACGAGATCATCGAAAAGATCGGTGAAGGTGGGATGGGCGCCGTGTACAAGGCGCGTGACATCCGTCTTGACCGGTTCGTCGCGCTGAAGATGCTGCCCGGCGAGTCGGTGGCGAGCTCAGAGCGCAAGCGGCGCTTTGCGCTCGAGGCCAAGGCCGCCTCGGCACTGAATCACCCCAACATCATCACGATTTACGACATCGACGTGGCCGACGGCGTCGACTTCATCGCCATGGAGTACGTGGCCGGCCATACGCTGGCGGACATGATCCCGCCCGACGGCATGGACCCGGCGCGGGCGATCCAGTTCGGAGCGCAGATCGCAGACGCGCTGGCAACGGCCCACCAATCCGGGATCGTCCACCGGGACCTGAAGCCCTCGAACATCATGGTGAACGCGCACGGGCGCGTGAAGGTGCTGGACTTCGGCCTGGCGAAGCTGATCGAGCCCGTGTCCGGAGAGCCCGCCGCCACGCGGACCGTGCAAACCCGCGACGGGACGATCCTGGGCACCGTGTCCTACATGGCTCCCGAGCAGGCTGAGGGCAAGCCAGTTGACCAGCGGGCCGATATCTTCAGCTTCGGCGCGGTGCTCTACGAGATGCTGAGCGGGGTGCAACCGTTCCGCCGCGACTCGGACGTAGGGACGCTCGCCGCCATCGTGCGCGATGAGCCTCCGGCGCTCGATGCCGCGCGCATTCCGCCCGCTGTCCGCCAGATCGTCAAGCGCGCGCTCGAGAAGAACCCGGAGGCCCGGTACGCATCCGGCGCGGAACTGGCGTCCGCGCTGGCGTCGGTGCCGCGTGCGGCGGCGCCGCGCCGCGCAGTGACCCGGCGGTGGCTGGCCGTGGGCGCCGCGGCGGTGGGTGTGGCTGCCGTCCTCGGTGGATGGAAGCTTTACAAACAGAGCCGGGTCGATTGGGCTCGTCGCGAGGGCCTGCCGCAAATCGCGCGGCTGCTGGCGGAGGACCACGGATTCGCTGCGTTCGACTTGGCACAACGGGTCGGTGCGCTCATCCCGGACGACCCCAACTTTCAGCAGGCCTGGGCGGAAGCAGGCCCAAAGCCGCTGGTACAGACCGATCCACAGGGGGCTGCGGTCTACATCCGCGAGTTGGGGGATGAGAAGAAGCCCTGGCGTTACGTGGGCACCTCGCCGATCAAGGATGTGCCGTTGCCGCGTGGTTACTTCCTGTGGAAAGTGGCCAAACCAGGTTTCGCCGAAACAACCGGGGCGGGCCCCACCTGGTGGTCAGTGGTGAGCTTGCGGCTGGCGCCGGAAGGTGAGGTTCCCGACGGCATGGTGCTCGTGCCGGGCGCCGATTCCCTCGGGGGGGTGATCGGCATCGCGGCTGTCGAAGGGCCGCACGACCCTTACTTCATCGACCGGTACGAAGTGACCAACCGGCAATTCAAACAGTTCGTCGACCAGGGCGGCTATCAGAAGCGGGAATACTGGAAGACGCCGTTCGTCAGGGAGGGAAAGCCGGTTTCCTGGGACGAGGCGATGGCCGTGTTTCGCGACACAACCGGCCGGCCTGGTCCCTCCACCTGGGAAGGCGGCACCTTTGCGACAGCAAATGACGATCTTCCGGTTTCCGGCGTGAGCTGGTATGAGGCCGCCGCCTACGCGGAGTTCGTGGGCAAGAGCCTGCCAACGATCTCGCATTGGTTTCTCGCCGCCGATATCCGCGTCTCACCGCTGCTGATTCCCGCGAGCAATTTCGCCGGCAAGGGTTTGGCGAAGGTGGGCAGCTACCCGAGCATCGGACCGTTCGGCACGTACGACATGGCCGGGAATGCGCAGGAATGGACGTGGAACGAGACCGATGACGGATTCCGTTTCATCCTCGGCGGGGCGTGGAGCAGTCCCACGTACCAGTTCAACCAGCCCGACGCCAAGCCGCCCTTCGACCGCGGCCCGGCGAACGGCTTCCGCTGCGCCCGGTACCCGACGCCGCCGCGAGCATCGTTGCTCGGGGCGCTCCGGCGCACGTTCCGCGATTATTCGCTCGAGAAGCCTGTCGGCGACGAGGCCTTCCGCGTCATCCGCGGCGCCTATGCGTACACCCCGCGCGAGTTGAAGGCTTCCGTGGACGAGGTCGATGACACCTCTCCGTACTGGAGGAAAGAAAAGGTCAGCTTTTCGGCCGCCTACGGAGACGTGCGCGTCCCGGCGTTCGTGTTCCTTCCCAAGAACGCCAGGCCGCCCTATCAGGCATTGGTGTATCACCCCAGCGCCGGCGCTTTTACGAGCACGTTCGCCAGCATGGAAGGGTTCAACCGGATGGAATTCATCATTCGCAGCGGGCGCGCGGTGATCTATCCGATCTATATCGGCACTTTCAATCGACTCCTCCCGCTCACGACGTCGAAGATCGAGCAGAAGGAGCGCGAGCTCAGGAGGTTCCAGGACCTCCGGCAAGCGGTCGAGTACGTCGTGAGCCGCAGCGACATCGACGCCTCGAAGCTGGCCTATCTTGGCGCGAGTTGGGGAGCCGCGTCGGCCCCTCCCATGGTGGCTCTGGAGGAGCGTTTCCGGACCGCCGTTCTTTTCGAGGGTGGCCTGTACCTGAGGCCGGCCGGGCCGCCGGAGGTCGACGCCTTCAATTTCCTTCCGCGCGTCCGAGTCCCGGTCCTCATGCTGAACGGGCGATACGACTACACGTTTCCGGTGGACAGTTCGCAGAAGCCGTACTTCCGCTGGCTGGGTACGCCGGAGAAGGACAAGCGGCACGTCCTTTACGACGCGGCACACGACGTGATGGTCAATCGGACACAGGTCGTGAAGGAAGTGCTCTCCTGGCTGGACCAGTACCTCGGACCCGTCGCCCGTTGAATCGTTGCGCCGTGACCATCTGGCCGGGCAATCATAGCTTGCCGGACGTGTGAACGACGGGAGTGCGGACCATGCGGCTCGTCGGAACGCGGAGCGACCGACCCGACGACTCCCCCATATGATCCGCCGTTGCCGGACCCAACGACGGTGCCCCGCACGCTCAGGCCGACACCACAGCCGACCGCAGCTCGTTCAAAACCTTCACGCAACGACGCGATCTGAAGGTCACTTTTCCCGAAGCTGAATGGCATCAACAGTTCGCCGAGAATCCCGACGGCTCGGTAGGCGAATCGCTCATGAATCTCGAGATACGCCGGGCGATCACCGTGGATGCGAGGCTGAAGCCGAATTATGCGGGCATACGCATTCCGGTGCAAGCACGGATCCCGAAGCATCGTGTGCGTCACGCTCGGGAAGTACTTGCTGCGATCGCCAAGGCGCTAACCGATGACCGCAGTAGTAGCGCCGCTGCGCCCAGAGAGTGCGTGCGCGCTTCCAGAGGACGCCGGCCGGGCCAGCCACGGGGACGGACCTCGCGTCGAAGGCCCGATCACGACTAGCGCGCGCCGGTGAATGGACACCGAATAGGCTCGGCGCGTGAGCGTGTACCGTCGTCAGTCGTGTGACGTCTCAGTCGGATTTCAGTCCTTCGGCCAGCCGGCGCGCGAAGTCGATCGAAGACGTCCTGGGGGAGCTCGCGCGGTGAACCTCGAGCGCCCATCGCACCCGCTCGACGCGGCGAATCAGGTTCCGGGTTTCCTCATAGGACGACGGCTCATCGGCAAAATCGAGGGCATCAGAACGGACCCGCTTCAAGCGCACCGCAGCAGCTACTCGGCGGTGACAGGCACAGGCCGCACTGTCTGATGCGAGGCCACAGTACGTGCGCGTAAACGACTCGATCGCAGCGCGGGCGTGCTGCAACCGCTTGCGGAAAAGATCGGGTGAGATCTCCAGGGCTTCGGCCGCTTCGGGTCCGGCGAGATCGAGAATCTCGCCAAGAACGTACGCGAGACGGTGCGGCCGATCGAGGCATTGGAGCATGCCGAGCGTGCAGCCGATCTTCACTTCCTCGGTGAGCAGCGAGCGTTCGGCGTCGGCAGGCCCGGCCGACGACAGGCCGTCGGCGAGGTCGTCGGCGAATTGCTCGAAGGTCAGGTGCATTCGCTCGACGGCACTCTTCTTCACATCGAGGATGTAATTGACGGCAATTCGGTAGACCCACGTCTTGAGTTTGCTGCGGAAGTCGAATCGCGAAAGCCGGGTAACCGCGCGAACGAGTATCTCTTGTGTCGCATCCTCTGCGTCCTCACGATTCCACAGCATCCGCAAAGCCAGGCCGTAGACGTCGCCCTGCAGTTGCCTGACAAGGCGTTCAACAGCGTCCCGGTCGCCGTCAAGCGCGAGACGGGCGAGGGCTTCGACAGACGCAGCCGGCATCATTGCTCCATCAACGATTTCAGCGTCGCGAGCTCAGACTGCAGCAGAACCCGCTGCTTCTCAAGTGCACCCTCAACTTGTTCGAGAGCGACCGGAGGCGCATGCAGGACGAAACTGTAGATGCATGTTCCGCGCATGGTCTCAGTGATCCGAGACTGCGCGACGCCAACGCTGCTGTCGGGGAACACCAGTCGCCAGTCTACGACGCCCAACTCGGCGTCTGCCGAAACGTCCAGACCGACGTCGACCACTCCGTCGGGCGTCGAGAGTCTGGCGCGACCACATCCCGCCGAGACGAAGGCGTGAGCCCATAGCGGCAAGTTGCCGGCCTGCGCTAGAAACTCGAACACCTTGCGCCGCGGCGCCGCAATCTCGATCGCTTGCACATCGAACATACGCATGATCGTCTCCTAGTCGACCATCAGGTCGACCAGTCCTTTGGACGACGCGACGCCAGGGAGTGTGAAGGCCCGCTACATAGCGGTTGTCACGGATCCTCTCGCGGGCAATACTTGGGCGAGAGCTGAACAAAACGTCAAGGGGTGCAGCGTTGCGGCTGCAGGAACCGGGGTGGCCGGGCCGCCACCCCATGGTCGCACGACCAGGGGGTTCTCGTGACGCACACGCTCAGGCTATCCTCCGCGAAACGACTGCTGCTGTTGACCCTGGTTACGGCGCTGCCCGCGGTCGCATTCGCGCAGACCCACGAGCCCTCGGCGTCCCACTCAGACCCCGTCACGCCAGTCGTCATCGCGCTGGCCGTCATTCTGGCTGCCGCCAAGCTTGGCGGTCACCTTGCGACGCAGGTCGGCCAGCCAGCCGTCCTGGGCGAGCTCGTCGCGGGTGTGGTGCTGGGCAGCCTGGACCTCGCGGGCATCAGCTGGTTTCGCAGCATTGAGAGGGATCCGACGGTCGATATCCTCGCGCGACTGGGCGTCGTGATCCTTCTCTTCGAGGTAGGCCTCGAGTCGACGGTCCGCGACATGTTGAAGGTGGGACTGCCGTCGCTCCTCGTGGCAGTGCTCGGCGTCGCTGTTCCGTTCGCACTCGGCTGGGGCGTCGGTGCCCTGCTCCTTCCCGAGAGGAGTGTGTACGTCCATGCCTTCCTCGGCGCAACGCTGACGGCCACGAGCGTCGGTATCACGGCCCGCGTCCTGCAGGACCTTGGCCGCTCGAAAACTGCGGAGGCTCGCGTCATCCTCGGCGCTGCGGTGATCGACGATGTGCTCGGGCTGGTCATACTCGCCGTCGTTGGCGGCGTGATCGCAGCCGCCGATCGAGGCGACTCACTGTCTGCCGGCGAAGCCGCCCTCGTGGTCGCCAAGGCAGTCGTATTCCTATTCGGTGCTCTCGCTCTCGGCGCGTACCTGTCGCCGCGGCTGTTCCGCATCGCATCCCGTTTGCATGGCCGCGGCGTGCTGTTGGCTACGGCATTGATCTTCTGTTTCGGCTTGGCCTACGTGGCGGCAAACGTTGGGCTGGCGCCAATCGTCGGTGCGTACGCTGCAGGTCTGATCCTTGACGACGCGCACTTCCGCGATTTTGTCAATCGGGGCGAGCAGCAGCTCGAGCGCCTTGTCCATCCGATCTCCAGTTTCCTCGTGCCGGTGTTCTTCGTGCTGATGGGCATGCGCGTCGATCTGACCGCGTTTGCGAACCCTCACGTGTTGGGTCTCGCGGCACTGCTGACAGTGGCAGCAATTGTCGGCAAGCAGGCGTGCTCTCTTGGCGTACTGGATCGATCGCTCGACCGCCTTTCCATCGGTATTGGCATGACTCCGCGCGGAGAGGTCGGTCTCATCTTCGCCAATATCGGCCTCAGCCTGAGCGTCGCCGGCCAACCGATCGTCGATGAAGGGATCTTTTCTGCGGTCGTCATCATGGTGATCGTCACAACGATGTCGACGCCCGCGGCGCTCGGGTGGAGCCTGGCGCGCCGTGCCCGTCGTCAGGACAGGCCGTTACGGGGACGAACGTGATGCCCAACCAAATCACACAACACCTCGACGTTCTTGTCGTCGGGCTGGACCGATCGGGCTGGCGCTCGCGTGCCATTTCAGTCGCCGCCACAAGAAGAACGAGTTGACAGTCCCCTGGAGAATCGCGAACCAGGAGAGCAGGCGAAAAGCAATCGGTACTCCTGTTCATTGAGACAGAACTGCGAAAACGCGGTCTGGGCCGGGAGATGACACTCGAAGGCCGACAACTGAAGGACGGGCGCGACGAGTAACCAACCGAGGCCTTCGTGGCAAGCCAACGCATGAGCGCCGTGAGACCATGATGCCCCAGGCGCTCGGTTGAGATGCGTCAGTCGTCACCTTCTCACCGTCCACGGCCACTCCACAGCGGGCGGCCGGACGCGTCACGCAGAGTCCACGTGTTGTCGCCTTTCTTGATTTGCCTCGCGATAACGACAGGCTTCTCGTCGATCATGACGCGCGAGCCAAGAATCTCGACCGTGTCGCCCTTGGCAAGCGTGATCCCCTTCTCGGTAAGGTAGGCAGTGGGTCCCACGTGGACGTCGAGCGCCTCCTTCTCGGTTTTCACCGTAAGATGAGTCCCTCCAAGAGCACCACGGCCTTGGCCGCCTGCCCCGGTGACCGTGTCGACGCTCTCAACAGTGCCCCTGATCGTCGTCTCCGTCTTGAGGTCGTACATAGGCGAGGCGCCGCCGGGCCCGGTTTGCGCTATCACAACGGAGACAGCGGCGAAGGTGAGCAGGGTGGTTGCCCTGACGACCGATAACCGTTTGAGTATAGCCATGATGAACCTCCATCCGCGCGGAGGTGGCGACCCGTTGTCGTCGCGGTCCACGCAATTGTCCGTCCCCGCCGACCGGCGTGGGTGCGGTACCGCTCAGGTGGGCACACCCAAGCGCGGGAGGAGCCATGCCTGCAGCACCGACCAGAGAGCAAGGACGCCGACGAAGATGAGCCAGTCCACTCCTTCGGTCCTCCGTGTCTACTTGTATGAGCCACAGCGAGAGGAATGGATTCGGAGCGCTGGAAGGATCTCCATGATCACCCGAACGGTCACTTTCGCGAACGCGGTGGGATCGCTGACGAGTAGCGGACTTCGCGCCTGGAATGGTTCCGCATAGCGCACGCCCAGAAGGCTGCCGTAGGTACTGGTCCTCTGCTGCGTACCGTTCGACCAGGCGCGCCTGATCGCCCTGGAACACGGATGCGTACGCCGCGATCGCTGCCCGCTTCCGCTCGACGAGGAGCGTCGTCAGCCCCTTGTCTGAAAACTTCGCGATCGTTCCGCCCATCCCGACTTCCACATCGTCGGGATGCGCGCCGAACGCGAGGACGTCGAATCGCTGATTCACCGCACTCATCTCTTTGGGCTCTACGTGTTCGCGCCCGACCACTGTCGCCTTATCGCGTACTTGTGACTGGCGTCCCAGGGGCAGTGGCGTCTGGCAGGCCGCCCTTTCGCAGGAACACCATCATCGGACACCAATTTGTAAACGCGGACTGGAACAGGTTCACTCCTACGAACAGCGTGAACCACAGGAAATTCGCGTTCACGTAGATGCCCAGCAGCACACTGAGGGCCACGAACGCCCCTGCTATCAAACGAAGCGCACGTTCGACTGTCACGACAAACTCCTTTCGACGATCCCATCAGTTGAGGGGGACGAACAACACCGGATGAACACACTCCTTCAGCACCTGCACAATCGCGCCGAAGTGTGTAAGAAATCACCAAGCCCTGAAAGATCGGATCGAAGAGGATCTCCGCCGACCCCACGATCACTGCCTCCGCCCCCCATAAACAGCACAGCCAGCGCGGCCCGAATGCGCACGCCCGTCACGGTGTCCTCTCCCCGCTCCACAATCACGGTTGGTAAGAGTCCGCGGACGCCCAAAGGGTTCAGACAATCTGTGTTCCAGCTCCGAAGGATCCGTGTGGCGAGTCACGCTCCTTACAAACAGCTGTCCGGGCGGGGATTGCTCTGCGTGTCACCCCCGCGCATGACGAAACTGCGAGGGCGAGCGGCGCGGATTGTGTGAGAATTTCACCAATGGGCGCGGATACTGCAGCGAGCCATACGGCCGGATCGCCGAGCGACGACGAGCTGTTAGCGGCTGCGCGCCAGGGAGACACCGCGGCGCTCGAGACGTTGCTCGTGCGGTACCGGCCGCACCTGTATCGGTTTGGCCTGAGGATGTGCGGCAACGTGGCGGATGCCGGCGACGTCGCGCAGGAGAGCCTCATCTCGATGGCCCGCTCCGTCCGCGACTTCCGCGGCGACTCCTCAGTCTCCAGCTGGCTCTACACCATCGCGCGCCGGTTCTGCATCAAGAAGCGGCGCCGAAGCAAGTTCGCCCCTACGCGAGAAGAGTCGCTGGACACGCCAGGAACCAACGCTGCCCAGCACCTTGCTGATCCGAGGCCGACCCCGGAGGAGACAGCGACCAATCGGGAACTCGCGACCGCTCTCACGCACGCCATCGACGCACTGGAACCCTCTCAGCGTGAGGTGTTGGTACTGCGAGACGTCGAAGGGTTCTCGGCGCCAGAAGTGGCCAAGATCCTGAGCATGAGCGTCGAGGCCGTCAAGAGCCGGCTGCATCGGGCGAGGGTTGCCATCCGTGAGGAGCTCGCGCCGACGTTGCGTCGCCCAGGAATCGGACCACCCCGCGGAGTGCTGTGCCCGGATGTCCTGACGCTCTTCTCGCAGCATCTCGAAGGCGAGATCGATCCGAGCGTGTGCGCGACGATGGAGGCGCATCTCGCGCAATGCCATCACTGCCACGACGCCTGCGAGTCGCTGAAGCGCACGCTGGCGATCTGCCGGCAGTTGCCGACGCCGGAAGTGCCCACATCCCTGGCCGCGTCCGTCAAAGCCGCCATTCACGCGTTCCTCGACCAACGCTAACAAGCCATAGCGCTCGGCGCGGGCGCAGTAGCGTCAATCCAGCGCCAGTTCCGGGGGTTGCCGGAGTTCGTCCAGGTCTGGCCCACACACGGGGCGGGCAGCGCGTATGGTAAATCGCTCGGCGATGTTCCGACGTCGACCGTCGGCTACGAGCTGCGGACGAACCGATCCATCCACGCGGCCGTGGACGAACAGACGTTCGTGGATTTCATTCTCGCGGGCCAACCCGAACCACCTCTGTATTTCGCCCGCATGAAACGCGACAACCGCCGCGGTCCGGAGCTGCTGTCCGTGTTGCCTTCACCGACGTTGCTACACGCGGGGATCTGGCGGCCCTGGAGAACCGACGTGACATCGCCGTGGTGGACACGCGCTCTCGTGAGGCATTCTTCTTGACCGGGAGTTTCGCCCGGTACGTGATTCTCGGCGCGTGCAATCCGGTGCCGGCTCGCCCTCGCAGAGATCGACGAACAAGATAGACCGTCCCGCCCGCGCGAGCTTTGCCGCCGTGCCGCCCATGACGACTTCGAGATCGTCCGGATGCGCCCCGAATGCGATCACGTCGTGCCGTCGATCGCTCAACGTGTCCATTCGGCTCTGGCCTCCGTCATCTCCATAGAATCTAGTCGCGACCAGCGGTGACGCGATGAGGTCGGCAGCACTACACTGGGTGAACGATCATGGGCACGCCTGCGTCACCTCCGGCCACACCAGAGCCGAGCCCCGCGAACGTCCACGTCGGCCTCTCGAACGAACAGGTCGAAGCTCGGCGACACCAGTACGGGCCGAACGAAGTCCTCGAGAAGAAACCCCACGCCATTCTCGCGTTCCTGGCGAAGTTCTGGGGCCTGTCGGCCTGGATGCTCGAGGCGATCGCCGCGCTGTCGTGGACGCTACACCGATACGCCGACCTGGTGATCGCGGCATCCCTCCTCGCGTTGAACGCGACCATCGCCTCCGTGCAGGAGCGACGAGCCGAGGGCGTCGTGGACACGCTCCGCCGCCGGCTGCAAGTGAACGCTCGCGTGCTTCGAGACGGCCAATGGAAGATGCTGCCTGCGCGCGACCTCGTTCCAGACGACGTCGTCAGAATCCGGCATGGTGACGTCGTCCCCGCCGACATCCGGCTGATCTCGGGAACCCTCAGTGTCGATCAGTCGGTGCTCACCGGGGAATCCCAGGACGCCGAGAAGGCCGTCGATGCCATCGTGTACTCAGGGTCGGTGATCCGTCGTGGTGAGGCGACGGCCGTCGTCACCGCCACCGGCGCACGCACGTTCTTCGGACGCACCACGGAGCTCGTGCAGATCGCGCGACCGACACTCCACGCGGAGGCACTGGTCGCGTACCTCGTCCGCTGGCTGTTCGTCATCGTGGGCGTCGTCGTGCTGGTCATCGTGGGGCTCGCGATCGCGCGCGGCATTCACCTCGTGGACGTGTTGCCGCTGCTGCTCGCGCTGCTACTTGGCGCCGTCCCCGTCGCTCTGCCGGTCATGTTGACGGTGAGCATGGCCGTCGGCGCGCGCGAACTCTCGGCGTCCGGCGTCCTGGTCGACGCGATTGAGCGCGACGGAAGACGCCGCTGCGATGGACGTCCTTTGCGTCGACAAGACCGGGACCATCACGGCCAACCAGCTGGCCGTCGCACGGGTCATCCCGCTGAGCGGGTTCACCGAGGAAGATGTGCTGATGCACGCCGCATACGCGTCGGAAGCGGCGAACCAGGATCCCATCGATTTGGCGATCCTCGTGGCTGCGCGCGATCGCGCGAAGATGCCGCGCGAGAGACGACGGTGCTGAGCTTCGTCCCGTTCGATGCCACGCGCCGGCGAACCGAGGCTGTGGTGCAGTCAGAAGGACGGCCCGTGCGTGTCGTCAAAGGCGCGGTCGATATCGTCGCGCAGGTGTGCGCGCTCGATGTCTCGGCCACTGCCGCGCTCGACGCGAAGGCGCGCGAGCAAGCGGATCGCGGCTACCGCACGCTCGCCGTCGCACGCGGATTCGATCCGTTGGCGCCGGAACCGGTTGGCCTCATTTGCCTGTACGACCCCCCGCGCGCGGACGCCTCGGCTCTCATCACGGCACTGCGCAGCCTAGGCGTGTCCGTCAAGATGTTGACCGGCGATGCGCTGCCGGTCGCGACAGAGGTCGCGCGACAAGTCGGTCTCCACAAGATTGCAGCCGCATCGAAAGTGGACGCCGCCGTAAACGATGACATCGATGCGGCCACCGAGATCGACGCGGTTGACGGCCTCGCCGAGGTGTACCCTGAAGACAAATACAAAGTCGTCAAGTATCTTCAAGCGGCGGGGCACGTCGTCGGCATGACCGGCGACGGCGTGAACGACGCGCCCGCGCTTCGACAGGCCGAAGTCGGCATCGCGGTGGCCAACGCCGCCGATGTCGCCAAAGGCGCCGGCAGCGTCGTCCTCACCAGCGAAGGTCTTTCAGGCATCGTGACGCTGGTGCATGAAGGACGCATCGTGTATCAGCGCGTGCTGACGTGGATCATCAATAAAGTCAGCCGCACGATCCTCAAGTCGGCCTTTGTTGCGATCGGGTTCCTGGTGACCGGCCGGCTGGTGATGTCCGCGCTCGGGATCATCGTGCTGGTCTTCCTGACCGATTTCGTCAAGATTACCCTGTCGACTGATCACGTCGAAGGCTCGCAACGACCCGAGACGTGGGACATGAGAACGCCAGTACCTGGTGGGCGCCGCGCTCGGTGTGCTGATGGTTGGGGAGGCGCTCGCGTTGCTCTGGGCCGGCTGGCGGCTGTTCGATCTGGGCACCCAAGAACCCGTGCTCCAGACGTTCAGCTTTCAGCTGCTCTTCTACTTCGCGCTCTTCTCGATCGTTTCGGCCAGAGAGCGCCGGCACTTCTGGACGTCGTGGCCGAGCGGCACGCTGATCGCCGCCCTCTGTCTCGACGGTGTCGCCGGCACGGTGCTGTCGGTCGTCGGCATTCCCGGGCTGATGCCCGTGCCGTGGCACCAGACCGTCTTCGTTCTGCTCGCGGCCATGACCTGCTCGCTCGCCATCAACGACGCCGTCAAGGCGGCGTTATTCAGGAGAACAGGCGCTGTTGCCTGAGAGAGACTCGTTGCCGTTGGAGGCCGCACATGTCTTTTCGTCGGATTCTGATCGCCCTCGATGACAGCGCGATCGCGGCGCACGCCCTGGAGGTCGGCACCGAGCTGGCCACAGCACTGAAAGCTGAAGCGGCGCTCGTCTATGTCGTCGATCCCACGCTCGCCTTTCAGCCGGACAGCGGCATTCCCGCCGCAGAGTGGGTCGCGACGCTGAAACGCGAAGGTCAATCGTTTCTGGCCATCGCAGCGCAGCGGACGGGCGAGCCACCGGCATGGCAGTTCCTGCGAGAAGGGAAACCGGCCGACCAGATCCTCGCAGCGGCGCGTGAATGGGAAGCGGACATGATTGTGATCGGTACCCACGGTCGATCCGGCGTCTCGCGGCTATTGCTTGGCAGTACAGCGGAGTCAGTCGTGCGGCACGCGCCGTGCCCGGTTCTCGTCATGCGGCCGCTCACCTAGAGACACCGCCGTCGCTCGCGTGGGCTACGCCGACGCCGGCGCGGTTTCTCGGCCCTGAGGTAGGCTCCTCCCTTGACCGAGTTGGTCAGAAGGCACAGCAGTCGCGATCCTCAACGGAAGCTCGCTTCCTTCACTCGATTGGTCCACATCCAACCTTGTCCGAAACGATGGGTGAATCGATGCTCATTCACGTGTAGGCGATCGGCCGGACCTGCGCGCGCCTCATTTGGGTCAGAGGAGTGCCGATAATCCGGCGAGCCTATTGGCGCGGCCGCGGGATTTTCCGGCAGTAGTGAGGCATTCTCCGAGAGGCAAAGTATTGCGCGAGTGGAACGTCACTACAGCGCTGTACTCACTACAGCGCTGCACTATGGTCCGCTGCCCTAACGCAATCAGAACCGCGCCGATGTGCCGCGTGAGGAAAGGAAGTGGTATGGCTAAGCTCGTGTTCGGAATGAACCAGTCCCTGGACGGCTACGTCGACCATATGGCGTTTGCGCCAAGCCCTACGCTCTTCCGCCACTTCATCGAGGAGGTTCAGGGGCAGGCGGGCAGTGTGTACGGTCGCCAAATGTATGAGGTCATGCGTTACTGGGACGACGATCATCCTGAATGGGATGCAGAGGAACGCGCCTTCGCGGCGGCGTGGCGGAACCTGCCGAAATGGGTCGTCTCGCGCTCGTTGAAGTCGGTCGGCCCCAACGCCAGGCTTGTTGAGGATGATCTTGAGGGCGCGATCCGCGAGCTGAAGGCCGAGCGCGACGGCGAGATCGAAGTTGCTGGCCCGGACTTGGCGCAAAGCCTCACCGAACTCGGCCTGATCGATGAGTATCGAATCTACCTGCACCCCGTCGTGCTTGGTCACGGCAAGCCATATTTCGCCGGACCGCGGCCGCCGCTCCGCCTCATGACTCATGATCGGATTGGCGAGGATGTGATCAGGTTGACCTACGTTCCTGCTTAATCCTGCGACTCGCCAGGAAATCGCCGCTGAGTCTGGTCTTGGGACGATGTTGTTGGGCAACCTGATGGTTGCTAATCGGCCACTGGCGACACGGGCAGTCCATCGGAGTTATGGACCAATCGGTCCCAAACGTGTTATGATGGCTTTGCGATGGCGAGACCCCGGGAGTTCGACGAGCATTCTGCGCTGCAGCAAGCGATGCAGGTGTTCTGGCGCAAAGGCTTCGAGGCGACATCTCTCGCCGACCTGTTGAAGGCCACCGGACTCAGCAAGAGCAGTCTGTACCAAACGTTTACTGACAAACGATCGCTGTTTCTCGCCGCCCTGGAGACCTACCGCCAGGATCGGATGCGGCACCTGCGAGACAAACTGAACGATGGCCGACCGGCCCGGAAGTCGATCGAAACATTCTTTGCGGAAATACTCGGGCACGCGACTGAGAAGGAGCGGCCCTACGGCTGCATGAGTTGCAATGAAGCCGTCGAACTAAGTCCCGACGACGAGGAAGTACGGAAGCTGGTCGCCGCCGATTTCCAGGCGGTCGAGGACCTCTTCGCGGACGCGATTCAGCGCGGTCAAGATGACGGCTCGATTCGTAACCATGACAGCGCGCGCGCGCTCGCCCGGTTTCTGACCGTGAATCTCCAAGGGCTCCAGGTCATGGCGCGCGCTCGAGTTGATGCGTCGCGCCTGAGCGACAACGTGAAGATCATGCTGTCAGCGTTCGATCAGCCGGGCATGGCGTCACCCGCAAAGCCGCGTGCTCGCGCCGCCAGGGCCATTAGAGGTTGAGGCCGAATCGCGCGGTCTTTTTTTTGACCTTATTGTGGACCGCTTGGTCCTGAACCAACCGTGCTGAACGTCTATGACGCACATCTCAAGGCCGGCGATCGCATCACGGCGCCATCGAGCCCGGGGTGGCGGCAATGGCTGTATGTCATGGACGGCACCGTCGAGGTCGGTGGGCAGTCGCTCGAGAAAGGCGACGCAGTGACGGATGCTACGGCTGATCTGCCCGGGCTTCGCGCGACGAGCGACACAACATTGGTGGCTTTTCTGATTGACCCTGCCGCGCCGGTTTCGCTGGCAGGCTCTCACAGTGGACGGAAATAACGAAGAGGAGATGTTCATGAAAACGGTACTTCTTGTGGGCGGGACGGGCAATCTTGGCGCTCTGATTGGACGCGAGCTTCTGAAGCGGGGCGCCCGACTCCGCCTGCTGGTTCGGCCGGGCAGCCGCGCCAAGGTCCCAGCGGATCTCGCACAAGCCGCTGAGATCGTCGAGGACGAACAGACAGCATTCCAGGACGTCTTCACCGTCGTCTCGGCGGTCCAGGGTGGTCCGGAGACGATCGTCGATGCGCAGTTGCGGTTCCTACGGGCCGCGCGCCAAGCCGGCGTGCGACGCTTCATTGCGTCTGACTATTCGATGAATCTCTTCACCGTGCCGGAAGGCGACAACGTCTCGTCCGATCACCGGCGCGAGTTCGGGCGCCGTGCAGACGACGAGCGCGGCGACGTGGAAGTGGTGCACGTGCTGAACGGGGCGTTTCTGGACCGACGCGTGCTGTTTGGATTTCTCGGCGCCGTCAATCTCCAGAAGCGTGAGGCGTACAGCTGGGGCGACGGGCATGCGGAGATGCAGTTCACCACCTACGACGACACCGGCTGCCTACACGGCGGCAGCGGCGCTGGACGCTCGGCCCGTGCCCGATAAGCTGTTCGTCGCCGGAGACTCGCTGTCGTTCGATCGTCTGGTCAAGGAGGTCGAGGCGGGCATGGGTGGGCCGATCACCGTGAAATCACTGGGATCGTTCAGTGACCTCGATGCCGCGATCAAGACGCGGTATGCCGCGGAGCCGGCGAACGTCCCGGCGTGGCTACCGTTGATGTATTGGCGCGCCATGCTGAACGGCACCGGAAAGCTGGGGCCGTTGATGAATGATCGCTATCCGGACATTCGGCCGACCGGCGTTCGAGAGTACGTGGCGCGTCTGGCGACCGAACGCGCACCTGGTGGAGCGCACTGATGATTGTGCGCGCAACGCTCACGGGGGCCCTGTGAACGTTCATCCCATTCTCACGAAACGACCCGGTGAGCTGTTCGAGACACGGGTGGTGCGGTCGCGCCCCCTTACGCCAACCACGCACGGCATCGAGTTGGAGAAGCCCGCACACTTCGCATTCCAACCGACGCAGACATGAACCCGTGTTTTCAAGAATTTCTTCGATCTTTTTGGGGAGGATAGTTGGCGTAATGTTTATGCGGGTGAACCGGAGGCCTGCGCCCACCATTACGGCCGGAGAGCGAGGCGTCTGCCGCCGCCAAATCCCTACTTCAGCGCGAGCGTCATCGAACGAAAGTCGATCGTGGTGGTTTGTGCCTGGCCGAGCAGATCCAGGCCGAGATTCCCGTGATCACGCTGCCCGGCAGCCGTTGTCTCGTTGACGAGCACGTGTGCCGGGCGCAGCGACGTCTCGAAGCCGCCGATCCGCAGCACCAGCTCGGGGATGTCAATCGATTGGACCTCAACGCTGTGCCCCACGCCTGTCACGCGCTTGGTTCCCGCGACGCCCCACTCGCTCAAGAACGTCGCGAAATCCCGGGCGAAGCCGGGCCACAAGTGGGTTTCGATGGCGCCGGTATCGAGGTGCAGGGTGATGCGACGATCCCCGAAGCGCGCTTCCGTGACGGGCATCGCCCCGTCGAAGCACATGTTGGCGCTGCGACGATCTTCCCGCGGCGCCGGAAAGGCGATCTCGAACGCACCGTCCGCGGTCCAGCGGAGCGCGTCGAATGCCATGAGCGCGGGGAGACCAAGCACGCCCCGCTCGTCCGCCGCGAGATCAACGAACGGTTGCTGATCGTCTCCGATGACCAGGAACGCGACATGCCTGAGCCGCGTCTCTCCGACTTGCAGTTCATCGGCTACCGCGGTGCGCGCACCCATCGTGCCGCCTGTGATGTCGGTGACGCTGGCGCCACCCTCCTGAATCGTGAGCCCGAGTCGTCTCGCTTCCGACTCGCTCATCAGCGAGAAGTTCGCGCCCGTGTCGACGATGTAGTGGCCGGCGCGTCCGCCAATCGAGACCGGCACGAACATGTTGCCTGCCTTCATTCGGTATCGGACCACCGAGTGCCGTCGCCTCGCGATTGACTGGTTGGGGTAGCGGGCCAGTGCTCCGAAAAGCGCGCGCGCGTTCTTCAAGCTGGTGTTGTCTGGATACGTCGCCAGAAGGCCATCGATCTCGGCCACCGCGCGGCGGAAGCCCCCTGCACGATGGTAGAGAGAGAAGCAGCCCGCGCGCCTCAGCGGCATCCTCCGATTGCGGCGCGGATCGGATGACCGACCGGAGGGTCTTTTCACATCGGCTGGCGTCGTTGAACACGCAAGCGACGACGCCGCGGTAGAACGCAGGCGCGGTCTCGTCGATCGCATCCCGCAGCTCGAACCAGCGATGTTCGTCGTCGAGCGTCTTGAGGTCCGCGACGCGAAGGGCGGCGGTCACGCAGGTCGACGCGCAGAACAGCAGGATTGCGGGCAGACAGGCGATTCGAGCGACACGGATCGACATGGAATTCACCGAGCTCATTCACAGATCTACACGGGTGTCACGGATCACGCAAGACAGCCCCGCTAAGCGCCGGACCGTCGTCGATTGTGCCCGGATCCGCGTTGCCCGAGGCGCACAGACGCCGGCACGGACCACGATCGTCCGATAAATGCGACATTCCACCTGACGTCCGCGACACCATATCCGAGCGGTGTCGTGGGCCTCCACTGTACGCGTCAGCGTGGAACAATGTAGCAGTCGGCAGTGAAGTCGCATTTGGCCGGCGAGATCGCAAACCGACACTGGAACCATTATGAAGCTTGCCGACACGTTCATCCGCTCTTTGCCCAAGGTCCTCCTGCACGACCATCTCGATGGCGGCTTGAGACCTCAAACCGCGATCGAGCTGGCCAGAGATCAGCACTACAAAGCGCTTCCGACAACAGACGCGGGCGAGCTGGCCGAGTGGTTTCACCGCGGCGCTCAGCGGGGCAGCCTGCCGGTGTACCTGGAAGGGTTCGCGCACACATGTGGTGTGATGCAAACGGAGGAGAGCCTCGAACGCGTCGCCTACGAAATGATGGAGGAGATGCATGAAGACGGCGTGGTGTACGTCGAGACGCGTTTCGCGCCGGTCTTCCATACGGCCAAGAAACTCCATTGGGACGATGTGGTGAGCGCCGTGCTCAAAGGCCTCGAGCGCGGCAAGAAGGACTTCGGTGTCGAGTACGGGCTGATCATCTGCGCCATGCGAAACATGCGACTCTCGCGAGAGATGGCAGAGTTGGCTGTAGATTTTCGAGAGCGTGGGGTTGTTGGGTTCGATCTGGCCGGCGAGGAGGGAGGGTTTCCTCCGAAGAAGCACGTCGAGGCGTTTCACTACATTCAACGAGAGAACTTCAACATCACCATCCATGCCGGAGAGGCGTTCGGCAAAGAAAGCATCTGGCAGGCCATCCAATGGTGCGGCGCGCACCGCATCGGGCACGCCACCCGACTGATTGAGGACATCGGGCTCGATGCTCACGATCCGACGAAGATCGTGAAGATGGGATATCTCGCGCAATACATTCTGGATAAGCGCATTCCGTTGGAAATCTGTTTGAGCAGCAACGTGGATACCGGCGCGGCGGAAAGCATCGAAACGCACCCATTCGGCATTTACTACCGATACAATTTCCGCGTCACGCTGAACACGGACGACCGCCTGATGAGCGACACCACGATGACGAAGGAATTCAGGCTGGCTCACCAGACGTTCAATCTCGCCCTCGACGACCTCGAAAAGATCACGATCAACTCGATGAAGAGCGCGTTCATCCCCTACAAGGGGCGCATCGCGCTCATTTATGACGTCATCAAGCCAGGCTATTCAAAGGCGAGGATGGCTTCGAAGAAAAGAGCGCGGCTGCGGGACCAGGGCTGAACCCGATTCACCGACGAAAGAACGACCACGGCGACGACTCGCTCGAAGGGCGACACGGGTTGACGCTGCCGAGGCGCTGCGTTTGGAGTAGAGCGGACAGGAGCAAACCGAGAATTATAATTCGCGGCATGAAGAAATGGCTGCCCGTCATCGTCGGGATCATGTTGAACGTTAAGAGGTTGCGAAAAACGATCGGGAAATGTGATTGCTGATGCGGAGCATCCGGCTGCTTTTGAGCAGCGAAGAAAGACCCGCATGAAATGGGCTCGACAAGACGAACTCGCAGAAACGGGATCGTGAACGACGTGCAAAGTGAATGTCATGGCTGACGCCAGTCGACTCGATACCTGATTCTGATCGATCGCGCGCACGTACTGCCGGCGGCTCTGTACACGAGACGAGACCCGGCCGGACTGGATACGCGAGCGCCTCGACGCGAGCCTGGAGGTCGCGCGCATCGTAGTCGAATAGCCGCCGAAAGACGGCGAAGGTCACCTAATCACTCCGGCCGCGCATATACCGCGTCGACAATCGCGCGGGCGTCGAGCAGCACGCCCCAGACCCTGTCGGATAGGGGCTCGGTGCGCTTGTGCAGAACCTTGTTCCCGAGCTTGCGAATCTCGTCGAGCCTGGGCGACCTGGGCGGCTGGCAACGTCGCTCATCGTCAGGGTCGCACCGCCCCGTTTCTCGGTAGCTCCTCCGAAGGTCTCGAAATCTACTCCTCACCAGACTTTTTCCTGGGGTCAAGACAAGTTTCGTGCGGCGACGCGCGTGGATCTCGCCACGCATCGCCCGTTAAATCATAGGCCCTGAGGCGACTACGGTGAGGCTGGCGTGATGGCGTGCTCGTGGTCCGCCGCTTGCTCCGGCGATGGCTCCCTGAAGAGGAGTGAGACGAGTGCCGATGCCGTTTCGCCGAGTGATCTCGATTGCTGTGGTGACGACCGTCCTCATGTCGGCGTGGAGTTCCCCAATGCTGGCACAGGGGCTAGGTGAGTACGGCGCGGTCGGCGGCGGTGGTGGCGCATTCTCGAGCCTCGCATCCGCTCTTGAAGCCATTGAAGACACTGTGCGGAACGCCGAGCCACGCACGTGGATCATCGCGTCCGTCAGCGCGGTCCTCTTCTGGTTCCTGTTCCTGCGGAAACGATAGACGGCGGGGATCGCGCGCGGTCTCTGAAGTGACGGATCGGTAGCCACATCATGTTCTCTCCCGTGCGCGTCGTCGGAGCACCAGAATCTACACGCGATGGCGTTGGCCCCGATGGCGGTCATTCCACACCGACAGCGCACCGGAATCGGCAGCAAACTGGTTCGGGCAGGGCTCGAGGAATGCCGACGATCAGGAGTCGCCGCCGTCTTCGTTGTCGGCCATCCGTCGTCTACCCTCGCTTCGGTTTCGCGGCGGCCTCCAAGTTCGCATTCAACTGCGAATTCGACGTGCCGGACGAAGCCTTCATGGCCGCAGAACTGATTCCGAAGGCGTTGGCCGGACACTCCGGAACCGTGCAGTTCCACGGCGTTCAGTAACGCATGACCGCACGCAATTCCGGCGCTCCAGTCATGGCGAAATGCGGTCAGCGTATCCTGTTCGCGAATTCAGCTGGCAATACGAATTATCCTTAACCGAGCCTCATTGCCCTCCGCTTCGTTCGTCATGCCGACCTCGATAGTGCAGGGCTGTTGCGTCGTCGCTCGCGTCCGCGCTTGTGGTGTGTGGTTCGACCAGTTCCCGGACTCGCTCAACGGATACCGAGCTGCCCGGAATCAGCCAAGGCGCGTAATCGACGAGCCAGTTGTAGAAGGGAATGACATGCTCTGATGTCCGTTGCGGCCGTGGACGCCCCTTCCAGAGGGCGACGATCTGAGTTTCAAGCTCGGCCTCGGTCATCGCGCGCGGTTTCATGCAGTGTTCGCTTCCTCGGACGATTCAGGAGTCAGGGATCGGAGCGGGAACGTGATGCACTCTAACCGTCACGTCACGGCTCCCGAGCAAAGCTCAGTTCGGCCACTTTTGTGATCGCAGCCACTCGCCAAAGCGATCGAGCCACGAATCGACGGGTTGATTCCGCGATCGACGCTCTCGACACGGATGTGCGCGGCGGTCCGGAGCCGGACAGCATCACCCTCGAAGCTTTCCGCAGGGAAATCCCTGAGGCGTGAGCACGCGCCCGTTCAACTCGGCGCAGCAAAGAAGTCGGTGATGAGCGCAAGCAATAGCATGCCGGCGCACCTACGGATGGCCGCGTCGACGATATCGTCAAGCATCCAGCGTTTGTTGAATTCGGCCGGCTCATCCTGCCGTGGGATGACCGCCGCTACGACCCGAACATGCCGCTCAGGATCATCGGCTCGTTGCTCCCGTACCACACGCACGTGGATCCGAGTGTCGTAGTTTCATCGCTCAATCGGATGATCGACGACGCGAGTCCCGGGAAGACGATCTTCTACGACATCTACACCGACGCTCAGAAGCAGGCGGAGCCGTCGCGAAAGGACACCGGCTTATTCTTTTTCAGAGGCAAGCCTGGCGCTCCGTTCGCGGTCGTTGCGCCGGGTGGCGGATTTGCGTACGTAGCCTCCCTGCACGAGGGCTTCCCTTACGCCGTCGAGATCAGCAACCGCGGATACAACGCGTTCGTCTTGAAATACCGTGCCGGACGCGGAGGCACGACCGCCACAGAGGATTTGGCGGCTGGGCTCTCGTACATCTTCCGAAACGCAGGTTCACTTGGCATCACGACGGCCGACTATTCGCTGTGGGGCAGCTCCGCGGGGGCACGGATGGCCGCGGCGATCGGTTCCTATGGCACGGGACGCTTTGGCGCTTCGGACTTGCCGAAACCCTCGGCCGTCGTCCTCCTCTACACTGGTCATTCGGATCTCGCCTCAGCCGAACCTCCGACATTCGTGGCCGTTGGCGAGGCCGACGCGATCGCACCTCCGGTGATCATGGAACGCCGAGTGTCGGCGCTACGCCGACTTGGGACAGAGGTCGACTATCGGAAGTACCCCGGTGTCGGCCATGGCTTCGGCCTCGGTGTGGGGACGAGCGCCGAAGGATGGATCGGAGACGCTCTGCGCTTTTGGGCCAAACAGATTAACTATCCGAAGCGAGGCGGGTGACGATGGCTCCTATTGATCGTGCTCGAGAGAGCGTCCTCGTCGTGGGTGCCACCGGAAGCATCGGGCATCTCGTCGTGGAGGAGGCGGCCAGGAAGGGCCACGCCGCCGAGCTCTCGTCCGCGATGCCCGAAAAGCACGCGGGCTCCTCTCTGATACCGAAGTGGTCGTTGGCGAGTTGACACGTCACGACACGCTGATCGCCGCGGTCAATGGCGTCGGCTCGGTTGTGTTCACACAGGGTACGTCACGGCGGCGATGCCGACGCGGAGCGAGTCGACTACGGAGGAGTCCGCAACGTCCTCGCCGCGCTGGGGGCCAGTAGCAGGACATGCTGCGGTGTATGCGCGAACGAATGTCAGACGCCGCTATCCTTGAGAACGAACCCCTGCTCACGGACTCGAGCGATATCTTTGGTCGGCGCGCTTCCGAAAAAACGCGCGTACTCCCTGCTGAACTGCGAGGGGCTCAGATAGCCGACGCGACGACATGCGTCGTTCACGTCCATTCGTTGAAACAGCATCAGTCGCCGCGCCTCGTGCAGGCGGAGCACCTTCTGGTATTGAAGTGGACTCAGCGACGTCACGGCTTTGAAGCGCTCGTGAAAGGACGATGCGCTCATGTGGACAGAGGCCGCCATCTCCTCGACCGTGACTGGTTGAGCAAAGTGAGTGCGGATCCAGCACACGGAGTCGGCGATTCGCTGAACCCCCGACTTGGGGTGTCCGATCTGCGCCACCCTCGGCCCAATCGCCGTGCGCAGCAGACGAATCAGAATCTCATCGATTACGAGCGGCCCGAGCATGGCCGCATCCTCCGGATGGGCCATCAGGTCGAGCAACCGCGTGACCGCATCGACGATACCGTCTGTCGAATGCCCGACGTAGAGTCCTCGGGCGTCAGACGCCTTGGGAACACCGCGCGGATACACCCGCGTGGCGAGTTCGGCGATGCGCGCGGAATCGAGGTCCAGGATGAAACCGAGATATGGCTCTTTCCGGCTGGCTCGAATCACCTGGCTCGAAAGCGGCAGATCGATGGCGAGCACGAGCACATGCGCCGGGTCGTATTCGAGCACTTCACGGCCCACCATGACGACCTTGGCTCCCTGCGCGACCAGGCAGAGCGCCGGGCCCACCGTGGAGTATGTCGGCTCGGTCGTCAGCTGCGAACGCCGGACCGCATAGGTGCCCGGCAGGCGCAGCGGAAAACGACCATCGTGCGGCGCGTAGCTCGCGACCAGGTGAGCGAGCCTTCGTAGTACGAGCGCCCCGGGGGATTCAAGGCTGAGCTCACGCGCCCCGGCGATGGGTGACGCGGAACGGTTTGGTTCACGTGCTTGGCGAAGAGCGGACCTCATCGGAGCCGATCGTACAACGAACGCGGTCGCCGCTCTTGCCCAAATCTCCAATGACTCCGCGTGATCAGCGTGGGATTAGTGGAGGAATAGGCACAAAACGCGCGGTGAGGTCCGGTACGCTCATTTCGATTCAACGAATCGCAGCTTCACGAGAGAACACGTGGAACGTCAGCCTTTCTCGCAGCGCTTTCAATTCGCCATCCTGGGCGGTATCGCAGTCGCGACGGTCCTCGGCGCACCCGCCGGCGTGATGGCGCAGGGCCTCAACGACGTGAAGACACCCGACAAGCCGCTGGTGCTGAAGGCGCAAGGCAGCTTCTTCGTCGGCGGCGAGAAGGTCGAGCAGACCGCGGGTGAACTCGGTGACCTCGGTCCCGGCGGCCACATCACGGTCAATCAGATGTACGTGCGGCGGACGTCGCAAGGGGCATCGGCCAGTTCTACGAGGAGTACGCGATCCCCCCGAGTCCTTCGCCCGCGCGGTGGCGTTCGCGATCAGTCAGCCCCAAGACGTCGACATAAACGAGATCCTCTTCCGGCCGACGCGGCAGGAACTTTAGTCACGAACGTTCATTCAGACAACAGTCCGGAGATACACCATGAAGATATCCAGACCGGGGTTCGTCTTTGCGCTTTCGGCCGGTGCGCTTGTCGCCGGATTGACGGTCTCCGCCCGTCAGGCGGCGCCGCGCCCGCTTGGCGCGTTGGTCGTTCCGGCGGGATTCAAGTTCGAGGTGTTCGCCGAGAACGTCGGCAACGCGCGCATGATGGCGCTTGGGCCGCAAGGTACCGTGTTCGTCGGGTCGCAGTTCGCCGGCAACGTCTATGCTGTTGTCGATCGCGACGGAGACCACAAGGCCGACCGCGTCGTCACGATTGCGACCGGTCTGCGTCAACCGAACGGCGTCGCGATGCGCAACGGCGCGCTATATGTGGCGACCACCAGCCAGATTCTCCGCTTCGACGATATCGAGAAGAACCTCGACTCGCCGCCGAAGCCGGTCACGGTCTACGACAACCTCCCGAATCCGAACCAGGGTCACACCTGGAAGTTCATCGCGTTCGGGCCGGACGACATGCTGTACACGTCGGTCGGTTCGACGTGCAACATCTGCGCGCCGCCGGCGATGACCGCGGCGATCCTGCGGATGAAGCCGGACGGGACCGGACTCGAGACGTACGCCGAGGGCATTCGGAACAGCGTCGGCTTCGCGTGGCACCCGGTGACACACGAACTGTGGTTCACCGATAACGGCCGCGACATGATGGGTGACGACGTGCCGAACGATGAGCTCAACGTCGCGTACAAGGCGGGCATGCACTTCGGCTTCCCGTTCTGCCATGAGGGAAGCGTTCCCGATCCCGAGTTCGGCTCGCAACGCGCCTGCTCGACAACCGAGCCACCGGTACAAAAGCTCGGCGCGCACGTGGCGGCGATCGGCTTCACGTTCTATACCGGCAACATGTTTCCGGCGAGCTATAAGAACGCGGCGATCATCGCCGAGCACGGGTCGTGGAACCGCTCGACGCTGAGCGGCTATCGCGTCATGGCGGCATTCACCGACGGGCGCAAGGTAACTGGCTATGAACCGTTCCTCGACGGCTTCCTGCCTGGTTCGGCATCTGCACTTGGCGGACGCGGGGGGATGGGCGTCACCAGCGGCCGCCCTGCCGACGCGCTGCAACTGCCGGATGGATCGGTCCTGATCAGCGACGACACCGGCAATCGTCTCATCCGCGTCAGCTACACGGCAGGTGGCAAATGAGCGGCCGTCGCATTTTCATCGCTGTGGTCGTCTTCGCCGCGTTCGCGCCGCTGGTTCGAGCGCAGGGCCGCACCGAGGTGACGGTCAACGATACCGGCATCCAGGCAGAGAACCTGACATCCAGTCAGGACGGCAGCGTCTACTTTGGCAGCACGGCGAAAGGCACGATCTACCGCGCCGGGCCTGGCGCCGCGCAGGCTGAACCCTGGATTCAGGCCTCGACCAACGGCCTCACCAACGTGCTTGGTGTGCTTGCGGACGACAAGTCCAACACGCTTTGGGTCTGCCAGAACTCGACGGGCGGCCGTGGCGGCGCGCCCGTGGCCGGACAGACCGCACTGCGATCCTTCGACTTGAAGACCGGCGCGGCCAAGGGCACTTATCCGTTCCCGAGCAATGGCGGCGTGTGCAACGACATGGCGATCGCGTCCGATGGGACGGTATACGCGACCGAGTCATTCGCCAATCGGATCCATCGCTTGAAGCCCGGCTCCGCGGCGCTCGACCTGTGGGTGCCGGCTGATCCGCGGCTCGCCGGTATCGACGGTATCGCGATGCTCGCGGACGGTGCGGTGTACGTGAACACGTTCTTCGGCGGCGAGATCTTCCGCATTTCCGTGAACGCCGACGGCAGCGCCGGCACGATGATGAAGATCGAGACGTCGATGCCGCTGAGCCGGCCCGATGGGCTGCGGACCGTGGGTCCCAAAACGCTGATTCAGGCGGAGGGCCAGGGACGTTTCACGGAACTGACAATCGATGGCAATCGTGCGGAAGTGCGCGTCGTGAAAGACGGACTGACGGGCGCCACTGGAGTGACCTTGGTCGGCGATACCGTACTCGTCCTCGTCGAGCGCGCCAAAGCCGTCGTCGTGCCATATCGCCGGCAGTGACAGGGAGGACCGAGGTGCACCGCAGCTCGATTCACGCCGCTGACGAACATCGATGTGTGCAACGGGGACGATGAGACGATTCGCGGTCCAATGGCTCGTGCCCGCTGAGACGCACAGACCCATGAAATGCTGCTGGACAGGGAGCGGCCGGCCCCGTACGTATTCGCGGCAGGTCACGGCGCAGACAAGGCACACGCACGAGAAATTTGTGGGCGGCGCTCAAGGAGAGTGACGCAGTCCCGGAGGTGATCGACTGCGTCGCGGCGGAGTACGTGGTCGGTACCGGCTCGCCGCCGACATCGACGCCCTGACGGCCCAAAGGAGAAAGAGATCAAATGCAGACACGCACGTTGGGTAGGAACGGCCTCGAAGTGTCGGCGCTCGGGTTCGGCTGCATGGGAATCAGCCAGAGTTACGGCCGTCCCCTGGCGCGTCCCGACGGCATCGCGATCATTGGGGCGGCCGTTGACAGTGGGGTGACGTTTTTCGATACGGCCGAAGTGTACGGCCCCTTCGCCAACGAGGAAGTGGTCGGCGAAGCACTCTCACCTGTCCGCGACCAGGTGGTCATTGCCACGAAGTTCGGCTTCAACATCGAGAACGGCAAGATGGCCGGCCTCAGCAGCCGTCCGGCACACATCCGCGAAGTCGCGGACGCGTCGCTGAAGCGGCTGCGCACCGATCGCATCGATCTCTTCTACCAGCACCGCGTCGATCCCGATGTGCCGATCGAAGACGTCGCTGGCGCGGTGAAGGACTTGATTCGCGAGGGCAAGGTCAAGCACTTCGGGCTCTCTGAGGCTGGCGCAAAGACGATCCGACGCGCGCACGCGGTGCAGCCGGTGGCCGCGCTTCAGAGTGAATACTCGCTCTGGTGGCGCGAGCCGGAGCAAGAGATTCTGCCCACGCTGGAAGAGCTCGGCATCGGGTTCGTGCCCTTCAGCCCGCTCGGCAAGGGCTTCCTCACGGGCACGATCGACCAGAACACCGCGTTCGACCCGACGGATTTTCGCAACGTCGTCCCGCGTTTCACGGAAGAGAACCGCAAGGCCAATCTCGCCTTCGTCGAGTGGCTGAAATCGTTCGCCGCGAAGAAGAACGCCACGCCGGCGCAAATCGCGCTCGCCTGGCTGCTGGCGCAGAAGCCGTGGATCGTCCCCATTCCCGGCACGACGAAGCTGCATCGGCTGGAGGAAAACCTCGGTGGCGCGCAGGTGTCGCTCACCGCAGACGACTTGCAGGACATCGATCGCGAGGCATCGCGGATCGAACTGCACGGTGCCCGCTATCCGGAGCACATGCAGAAGATGGTCGGGAGGTAGATCATGCAAACCCGAGCGCTCGGCAACAGCCGACTACACATCTCGGCCTTGGATGGTGGAGCGGGCTAACCAAGAGGCGGCCCGAAGGCCATCCGTCCACTCCGGGCTTGAGTCGGCGCTCGGGTTGCGTCCCTGGGTAGCCCTATCGTCCTATCAAGCCCCTTCATTGTCCGGCAGTCGCGATGACCGCGTTCAATTAGTGCTTAGCGTGGACCACATGAACACCAAGGTGTCCGGGCGCGAGTCGGTGAACGCCGCGGCCGAACCGGGACTCGATCTCATGGCATATTCCGCGATCCGGCTTCGCGCGGCGGTGAAGAGACGTCCGATGCTGGCCAAGGAGTGTGCGTTCGCAAATTGAAGCACGTCCTTTTCGTCTTCACTCAGAATCTTCATGGCAACCGGGTCATAGAGGATTGAGCCATGATCGAGCACCTGATGAGCAGCTCGTTGTCGGGCGATCATCAGGGCTGTGCGGCTGGGTTCATTAGGCTTCATGTTTGAGGTCTCCTTTTTATTGCCGATCGTACGAGTTGTCGCGTTGCGCGACTGGCGCCATGCACACTGAGGCAGACCCTATCGTGTGGACGGAATGTCGGCCGGGTTTAGTATGGTGGATCGGGCTAACTAAGAGGTGGCGGGCTTGAGTCGGCGCTCGGGTCGCATTCCTGCGTTGCCCTATCCTCCTATCAAGCGCCCTCATTGTACAGACAGTCGGGGGCAGCGCCTTATGTGCCAATCGAGCCGGCCTTCACGTCGTTGGTAATGCCCGTGTAATGGCGCGAAGGGTCGCTTTCACTGCGAATGATGTAGACGATTCGCCTTGCGACGCCCTGCATGCGCCGAAATCCACGCAGGATTCGGACCAGGAGGGGTGCGGTTTTTCGTGCGGTGACTGGGCGGTCCGACTTCGCCGCTTCACCCGCCTTCGCCGCTTCGCTGCTTCGGCGAGGCAGGCGGGCTACGTCGAGACAGCCTTCGCCTGTGGGATGCTCGCTTCTGGCACGTCGCCGCGCGAAGCGCGGCGACCCAGCCGAAGCACAACTCGCCGAAACCGGCGCGATTAGGAGGTGGCCGTTGCAGTCGTGGGAAACTGATGCTATTTCGATTCGGTCTCCGCCAGGAACGTTGTCGCACGCTGCAGGTCCCGCGTGTCGAAACCCTCAGTAAACCAGGACAGCGTGTCTGCGACCACTTTGTTAGCCTCGTTCGGCCGTCCTGTGCGACGCCAGAGATCTCCGAGGCTGACCGACGCTCTCAACTGCCACCACATCGTACCCTGGCGGGATGCAATCGCGAGCGCCCGCTGGAAGGCTGCCTCAGCATCGCAGATCGTACCGTCATCGAGCGGACGGTCTTGAGAGCCAGCCGCGGCGGAGCGAAGAATCAGAACTCCGTGCAAGCGGTGCAGCTCGGCATCGAACCGACCTGAACCGCGGTTCGCGGCCACCGACAGCGCACGATTCAGCGCGTCGGCGGCCTTGGCCCATTCCTGCAGGTGCATTCGCGCCTCTGCGAGCATTCCAAGCGCAGTTGGCTCGTACACCGTCGACCCGGTCTCAGACGCCATCCTGAGGCCGCGCTCGATGTGTGGGATTCCATCGTTCAGGTTGCGGTCAGCGACGAGTGCCCACCCAAGATAAATGTCTGTCAACGCCAGCAAGTCACGATTGCCGGCCTGCTCTGCCCGCTGCTTTGCCAGACCGGCAAATCGTTCGACCGCCGCGGCGTCACCCCGTATGTGATGGACGGAGGCCGCACCCCAGTACGCACCTCCCGCAACCAGCGGGTGCACCTTCTCAGGCTCGAAAGTCACGAGGTCTCGGCAGCTGCCCAGGGCTTGGTCTGCGTAGCCGAGCAGTTGCAGGGCGTGCGCTGCGTAGCCAACGCATAGCATGCCGGGATCGTTACCAAACATCGCCAACAGAGACGGCTGCCAGTGGACAGCATAGAGTGGCTGCGCAGCTTTCACGTGGACCAGGGTTCGCGCCGGTGCTCCTTGGTCGATCAGGGTCTGCGCGAGCATGGTGTGAGCGACCAATTCACGGATAGGGTCGCCGGCATTTGTCGCCGTCTGCAGGAGATGCTCTCCCATTTCCAGGGCAGCAGCGTGTTCTGCCCTGGTCCAGAACAATCGCCACAGACCCGTAAGTGACGCAAACAGGTGAGCTGGATCTGCCAGCTCTCGCGACAGGCTTTGCGCACGACGGAAGGCCTGCTCGGTCTCCGGCGACGAGTAGCCGTTGCTGACCGCGTTCAGTGTCCCCACCGCGATCTGCAGCTGGAGTTCCTGCTGATCTCGAATGCGCCCTGGGTCCAGGCGTGATAACAGCCGCATGCCGTGGGACAGGTGTACGCCCGCTTCGACGTGAGCACCCTGCTGGAGAACCGCCTGTCCTGCCTGCCGGCGGTATTGCACGGCACGCACGTAGTCACGGCCGGCTTCAAAGTGGATCGCCAGCTCGGCGGCGATCTCACCGGTGCGTTCCTTCCACGCGGCCTCCTTCCGCGAGCCAATCAATCCATGCCATGTCGCGCTTCGCTCGGGCCCCACGCGTTCAGCCCACCACCTGCGATGGATGTCGTGCTGGAATTGGTATCGCGCCGTGACCGTGCCGTCCGGCCAATCCTCCGCCTCAGCTGGTTGGACAAACTGCTGCTGCTCGGCCAGACGTTGACACGTTTCCTCCACCGAGCCTGCCGATGTTCTCAACGCGGCGGCGACCGTTGCCACGGGGAAGATCACTCCCACGACACTCGCTGCTTCCAGTACACGCTGTGCCTCAATGCTCAGCCGATCGCACTGACGCGAGAGGACCTCGTGAATGCTGCTCAGGATGCCCGTGTCGAGTGCGTCCGGTTCGCTTACAAGTGTCCACCGTCCTGTCTCCACGATGCCGCCCGTTGATACCAGCATGGCAAGCACGCTCTTCAAGAACAGTGGGCTTCCGCCCGTTTGTTCGCGAAGGGCACCAGGGAGGGACGATGGGAAGCAATGGCCAGGGAAGCGCACGGCGAGGAGTTCCTCGATGTCCAACGCCGTCAGCGACGAAAGACGGATCTGAATCGCAGAGTCCCGAGCATAGAGCTCCTGTGCGAGCGATCGAAGGGGATGGGGGGCCGGGATTTCCGTCGGCCGGTAACTGCCGACAATCAAAAGCCGGGCAGGCTGCGAGCGCCGGGCTAGTAACGTGAGCAGATTGATCGTTGATGGGTCGGCCCAGTGCAAATCCTCGATCGCCAGAACCACAAGCGGCACCGTTCGAGCCGTCGGCACCGTAGTCAACGCCTCCAGCGCCTCTGCTATTTCACGGACCGTGCGTTCCGGAGTAAGGCCTGCACTCTCATTCGCCAGCGCCTCCCGCTCTGAAGGGAGGAGGAGTGCCGGCATCCGTCGCAACCAGGACGGCGCATGCTGGTACAACAAGGTCTTCAGCGTCACGCCATCGTCATGACCCGCCATCTCGCCGAGTGCTTCCATGATAGGCAGGTACGGTTCAACTTGACCGTACTGCTCTGTGCATTGGCCGCGACAGATCCAGACAGCTGATTCGTGCCCTGAACGCGGCGATGCGATGTGCTCATGCGTCGGCAGCGGAATGCCACGGCCGAGGTTCACGGCAAACGCATCGATGAGGGTTGTCTTGCCGATGCCGGGCTCGCCGGTTACGAGTACCACCGACCGTCGTCCACTACTCGCCTGCTCGAGCGCGTCGCTGATTCGGCGGAGGTCGTCTGATCGCCCGACGATCGGCTGTTCTGAGTAGCCCGATCGGTACTGACGCATGAGGGAGGCGGGTAGACTACCCCGCAGAGCGCCATTTACATCGGGAACGAAGCGATAGCCCTCGCCATGGACATTCGCGATGAAGCGCGGCGCTTTGGCATCGTCACCCAGCAGGCGCCGGAGCCTCCGCACACGGACTTTGAGGACCTCTGGGCTGACCGCGGTGTTGGGCCAGACAGCATCCAGCAGCCTCGTGTGCGGAATCACCTCGCCGCGATGCGTCGCGAGATAGTGAAGCAGCGCGCAATCCTTCGGCGAGAGCGCGACGCGGACGCCGTCGCGAGTGAGAGAGGAGTCTTGCGCGTCCAAAACAAACGTATCGAAGAACAACCGAGTGTTCGCCACAAGGTCTCAACGCAGCCACGTTACCAAACTTCACCAGGCTTTACCGAAGTTTCCTGGTCTTGACGGCCCCCTTCCTCGATCATGTGCGCATTTGCCGTCCATGGTTGGTCATTCGACGCTGCCAGCGCTCGGCGGTCAGAGCTGGCTTAAGGGGAGGCACCGATGCCGATTCAGCACGATTGGCGCTTTTGCGGTAAATGCCACTGCATGTTCTTTGATGGAGGTAGCTGCGTGGGGGGCGGCGACCACGCCGCAATGGGATTCAACTTTGCCCTGCCGCATGACGTCCCGCCGTCAGATCACGCACAGAAGGATTGGCGCTTTTGCGGCAAATGCCACTCCATGTTTTTTGATGGATCAGCGAACAAGGGACGCTGTGCAGGGGGCGGAGGGCACGCCGCCATTGGATTCAACTTTGTCCTGCCGCATGACGTTCCACCCACGGCGAGCCAGCAACGGGATTGGCGCTTTTGCGGCAAGTGTAACAGCATGTTCTTCGATGGATTCGCCGAGAAGGGTGCGTGTGCCGGCGGTGACGGTCACGCCTCCGCTGGGTTCAATTTCGCCCTCCCGCACGACCTGCTCGATGTTGTGACGCTGGAGTCTGGCTCGATCACATCGGGATTGCCTATTGGTGGTTCTGCAAAGCTCGTGATGTCGCAAAGCGGAGAGTTTACTTTCAGTGGACACATGCACGACAGTGGCGCGCTCGGAATTGATTACCTATTGACCCTTGTCGCACTCACCCCTTCTGGTATTGCCGTGGCAGTACAGCACCCGGGGCACACGGGAGGCACTCTGACGTCAGGATCACGTGAGGATGACTGGACGGCCCCAGGCGTCAAACCTGAGATTCGTGACAACTGGGAGCAGGTCAGCCAATCGCGCCTGTCATGGACACTGCATGCAAACGATACCCTGACTCCCCAGCTGGGAAAGGCGCTCGAAGAGGCATTGCAGGAGGCAATCAAAGCAGTGGGCAAAGCGGCCGTCACAGCGGTGATCGCCCTCCTTTGATATCTCCGCAGCGGTCGAGATGACTCGCTCCTGTGATCCGCAGAAACTCGATCCGACAAACAACTGGTGGATCTGCGGTTTACGCATCCGAAGACCGCAGCAGTCAATTCCGCCCAACCTCGCTTCACGCCACAGCTCAGCCACTTGCGGTGGGGTGCTGACTTGGGCGGCAAGTCGAGGCAGCCCCGGCTGAGTTGCGGCGAGATGCTGAAAGGGGGACGGTGTTAAGGAGCGTGGGCCGGCCGTCAGCACCGAGGCCAAGAAAGTACGCGCGCGCAAAATGATCCGCGAACTGCGAAGTCTCGGCTACCGGGTGGAACTCGTGTCACCCGCTGCGACAGCGTGAGTGATTTTTAACCTTGGCTCATCCGTGAGGCGGTGTGAAATCCTGGCAGCCGAGCGGAGGCTGGCTCGCCGCACTGGACGATTTCCGCAACTGGTTGATCCGAGAAGCAGCGTAAATGGCCTGTTATTGAGAGGTTCGCCAAGGTTTCGCGAGGTGAGTCTCGAAGAGCGACGCAGCCTTTGCCGGTAGTGGGTCAGTTTGAAAAGGTGGCTATTGTTTGGATGCTGGTGGTCGCGGAATCTCTCCACCAGGTGGTGTAATCACGCCGAGCTTGGCCAGCACGCCGATCCAGTCGGCGTTCGCATAGTGCAGCACGATCTTGCCGTCAACAATCTGATCCATGAGCAGAACACTCCACGTCAGTTTTTGCTTTGTTGCTGCAACGCCGAACAGGGTTCCAAGATGAGTGCCCCGAAGCGTAGCTCTGGTCGCGACCGTGTCGCCCTCGGCAACTTGGTGCTCGATGGTTGACTGAAGATCAGGAAAGGCAGCGCGGATAATTGGCTGTCGCACTACGGTTTGATACAGTCCGGGATGCTCTTTGAGTGCATCGAAATTCTGCTGATCGAGAGCTTCCAAAAAGCGACGGACGATCGCCTTGTTTTCTTCCATCGACATTGGTTGTGTCTCCGTAAGTAAAGTAACAATCGTCCCTATCCGAGTAGCCCTACGATTTCCTCGATCGCCCAGACATGATCTGCAATTCCAGCTTCCATTGCTGGCGTGACGCGAAGTGTCTGATGCACCCGGCCGAGGTTGTAATACATGAAGTATAGGCCTGCCAACGCGGCTTGATTCTCCAGTTTCTTCGAGAACGCGTTGGTCAGCCGAGTAAAGCGGCGCATCGACATGCGCATCGTCAAATTGGCGCGCTCGACGTAGGACGTTGAGACGTGCGCCCGGGTCTGAGCGAGCAGGTCAGCCGATTTCAACTGACCCACTACCGCCTCTGCCTGTGTGGAACTCAACGTCTCCCGAGTTCATGTACCAGTTGAACACTTCGCCCACGCCGTCGTTGCGGTCGGCGACGTAGCCGTCGAGCGACATGGACATGATTGCGACAACCTTCGACATGGAGTGGTTCCTTTCGGGCGGTGGAGACTGCTCTCTGACGTCCCAGCAATCGCGTCAGTTCATCGGGACACGAGCGACGGTCGGGTCAATCGATGGCGTGGACCGGTTCCACGAGCCGCGGACCTTGCGAGCATTCGACGTGGGTTGCCGGCGCCAGCAACCGGAGCGAGCCGCATGCGCGTGACATCGCGCTGAGGCGGCGCGCCGAACAGTCGACTGTACTCGCGACTGAATTGCGAGGGGCTTTCGTACCCCACACGCCCGCCGGCACTGCCCGCGTCGAGGTTCTCGTTCAGCATCAACTGCCGTGCTTCCTGCAGACGCAATTGCTTTTGGTACTGCAACGGGCTCACGCCAGTGAGGGCGCGGAAATGCTGCCGGAACGTCGAGGGGCTCATGTGCGCGCGTTCAGCCAATTCGTCGCCATGCAGCGCCTGCACGAAGTTCTGCTTGAGCCAGGCGACGGCCTTCGCGATCTGCTGGCTCGGGGACCCCGCGGTGACGAGTCGCCGGAGCTGGGGACCGTGCGGACCTGTTAACAGGCGGAGAATGACTTCCTGCTGGATCAGCGGCGCCAAGCCGGGAACCAGTGCCGGCTGACCCAACAGCTTGACGAGCCGGACTAGCGCATCCAGCAAATCGGCGTCGAGGACTTCGAACGAGATCGACCGAGAGGCATCCTCGCGCCGAGGCCGGGGCTCGTCCATCTCGGACGCCATCTGGACGATGGAGCGGACGTCCAACGTCAGCATCATCCCGAGAAACGGTTCTGCGCCACTGGCCCGCGTGACATGCGAGACGACAGGGAGATCGATGGTCGTGAGCATCGATTGCCCCGGACCGTAGTCGATCGACTCGTCGCCGAGTAGGACCTGCTTGTCGCCTTGCGCCACCACGCCGAGACCAAGGTTGTAAATGCAGTGCAAGGGATCGGTTGGTCCCGACCGTCGGTGCAGCGTGAGCGCCGGAATGCCGGTGTTGTGGTCGCCGTCGGTTTGGACAAGGCTCCTGATGGCGCAAGCCAGCGCGCCTATCGTCGTACGGTCGGAAGGATATGGCCCAGTTTGTCTTGACATGATTGAGTCCGGTCCCCGTTCCTGTGTGTGTACAGAGAGTCTAGATCGCACCGCACTGCCCATTCTCGATTTCCACGCTGAATCGTCATTTTAGGCAAGAGACAGCGCGGATCCGGCAAACATCTTCTGAGCCATCCAGCTACATTGGAAACATTGAAACCGGCTCTCTTTGGAGCAACTGATGCCCAAGCGTGAACGTGCAGCGACGTCGAGCAGATCTGACAGCCACCTCTTCAGTCGGCGCGACTTCGTGACGAGGACCAGCGTCATCGGCGCGGGACTGGTTGTCGGGCCGTTATGGACTGGCTGCGCCGACCAGCCCGCGGAAGTCCGCAGCACCACCGGCATCGGGTCGGCTCGAGGGTTAAACAAGATGAAGACACGACAGCTCGGCACATTGAAGGTCTCGGAGATCGGCGCAGGCGCCATGAGCATCAGCGCCAACTACGGCCCTCCGGCAGATCGGGACGAAGGGATCAAGGTTCTCCGAGAAGCGCACCAAAGAGGCGTGACGTTCTTCGATACCGCGGAAGTGTACGGACCCTACACGAGCGAGGCGCTTGTCGGCGACGCGCTCGCGCCCGTTCGCGACGACGTGCGGATCGCAACGAAGTTCGGCTTCGACATCGAAGGAGGCACGGGTGGTCTGAACAGCCGCCCAGAGCACATCAAGGCAGTTGTCGAAGCCTCGCTCAAGCGCCTCCGCACCGACCGTATCGATCTTCTGTACCAGCATCGCGTCGACCCGAACGTCCCGATCGAGGACGTCGCGGGCGCGGTCAAAGAACTGATCGCTCAGGGCAAGGTTTTGCACTTCGGGCTTTCTGAGCCGAGCGCTACGACGATCCGCCGGGCTCACGCGGTGCAGTCGGTGAGCGCGATTCAGACCGAGTATTCCTTCATGGAGAGAGACCCAGAGAAGAACGGGGTGCTTCGAGCGTGCGAGGAACTCGGGATCGGGTTCGTTCCGTGGGGTCCCCTCGGGATGGGCTACCTCACCGGCAAGGTCACGGCGACCACGAAGCTCGACCCGAAGACGGATCTGCGGTCCGGCTTTGATCGCTTCTCGCCTGACAACATCGCGGCGAACATGCCGATCGTCGATCTGCTGACCCGCTTTGCTGCCACGAAGAACGCCACCCCGGCACAGATCGCGCTCGCGTGGCTCCTGGCCCAGAGGCCGTTCATCGTCTCAATCCCCGGCACGCGCAACATCGACCACTTGCGGGAGAACCTCGGGGCACTCGATGTCCAGTTGACGGCGGCGGATCTGAGCGCACTCGACACCGGCTTCTCGAAGCTCACGGTGCACGGCGGCCGCATGAACGAAATGCAGATGCGGGCCATGGAGCGGGCAGGTTAAAGGACGCGAACATGCGTATCGGAATTCTCGGTTCGGGTTTGATGGGCGGAAAGCTCGGCACGATCTGCGCGAAAGCTGGGCACCACGTCGTCTTTAGCTACGCTCGCAGTCAACGGAAGTTGAACCGGCTCGCCCGTGAAGCGGGCCGCGGGCGCAGCAGCCGGCACGCCTCGCGAAGCTGCGGAAGATGCCGACGTGCTGCTCCTCGCCGCCCACTGGTCGCGCGTCAATGACGTGCTGAAGCAGGCCGGGGATATCTCGGGAAAGGTGCTCATCACCTGCTCGATGCCGATGAACGCCAGTGACACCGCCCTGGTGATCGCGCACACGTCATCGGGTGCCGAGGCGTTGGCGAGGAAGGCGAAACGCGCCAAGGTCGTCTCGGCCTTCGGCACCGTCCCAAGCGAAGTCTTGTTCGATGTCTTCGAGGCAAGACGCCGCACCCGTCGGCGACCGAGCCTGCTCTACTGCGGCAACAACGACGAGGCGAAGAGCGTGGTGGCGCAGCTGATTCGCGATGTCGGCTTTGAGCCCGTCGACGCAGGACCACTACGAATCGCGCGGTACTTGGAGCCATTCACTCTCGCAATCGCACAGCTCGCATACGAGGGTGACGAAGGCCCTGAGCTCGCGTACCGGATTGAGCGGTTCGGCAAATAGCGTGCAGATCTTGAGGATGTGATGAGCAAGAAAGTCTGGTTAATTACGGGTGCCTGCCGCGGCATGGGTGTCGATTTCGCGAGGGCGGCGTTGGCCTCCGGCCATTCGGTTGTGGCGTCCGGTCGAGATCGCGAGCGAGTGTCCAAGGTCTTAGGAACATCGAGCGACCTGCTGGCTGTCACGCTAGACGTCACGAGCGCCGCTGACGCCGAGGCCGCGGTGCGGGCCGCCGTTGATCGCTTCGGTCGAATCGACGTGCTGGTCAACAACGCCGCCAGCTTCTACGCCGGCTACTTCGAGGAACTGACGCCTGAGCAGATCGGCCAGCAGTTGGCAGCAAGCCTCATCGGCCCGATGAACGTCACCCGCGCTGTCTTGCCAGTCATGCGAAAGCATCGATCAGGCCACATCATCTCGATCTCCTCGTCCGCGGGCCTCGCCGCCGGGTTCGAGTTCGTGACGGCCTACGCGGCATCGAAGTTCGGTCTCGAGGGATGGATGGAATCCCTGCAGGCGGAGGTCGCGCCGTTCGGCATCGCCACGACCATCGTCAATCCGGGATTCTTTCGCACGGAACTCCTCACGGAGCAATCGACGAATTATGCCGAGGCCTCCATCGGCGACTACGACGAGCGCAGAGGACCACTGGTCGAATACTGGAAAGCCCAGAACGGACAACAATCAGGGGACCCCGCGAAGCTCGCGCGCGCGCTCATCACGATTGCGAGCGAGAAACCACCGCCGCGTCGCTTCATCGCGGGCGCCGATGCCGTCGCTACTGCCGAACGAAAGATCGCGGATCTCAAGGCGCAGATTGAGGCGCATCGGCAACTCTCGACGTCACTCGCTTTCGACTGAACTTAGGTGCGCCGCGTGAGGTCAGGAGAACCAGTCATCCAGTTGCGGACATCGTCCAGTGCGGCCTGTGTGTCAGAAATGTCTGAAGGAATGAGACTTAGGAGAGCGGGTAATTACCGGCCTCGCAAATACTTGATTTTATTGACCTTACGGGGCTGGCTCGCCGCACTGGACGATTTCCGCAACTGGTTGATCCGAGAAGCAGCGTAAATGGCCTGTTATTGACAGATTCGCCAAGGTTTCGCGAGGTGAGTCTCGAAGTTCGACGCAGCTGCCGGCTCAAGCAGTCGTGAGATGCGGACCATAGCCCACGGTCAATCGACGTGCCGAACCCATTGCAGGGCGGAACCCTAGCGGCGAGCGTCAACGGTGTCCTTGCGTTTTCAACAGATGGTTGTCTGTCCGGGACAGATGGACGAGTCAAACCAGCGAGCGGACTGCGATCAGAGCTTGAGGAATCGCTCGCGAAGGATGCGAGACTGGAGACGACTCACCTGCAGCTTCTGACCGCTGCTCAGCATGGCCACGTGCGTCCCGCCCGGCATCGTGCTGACCTTCGTGATCAAGTCGACATTCGCGAGCGTTCCTCGACCGAGTCTGATGAAACGTGACGGATCGAGCCGACGCTCGAGGTCCTTCAGCCGGTACGTGATCGTATGTCGCTCCTTGTGCACGGTGGTGATGTGCAGGAGCTCGCCTTCAGCGACGATCGACGCAATCTGATGGACCGGTACGATCAGAACTTCTTCGCGGCGTCGCACCGGAATGCGCTCCAGATACGGCGGCTTGGCTAGCGCTTCATAGGTGTCGATGGCGGCACCAAGATTGGACGCTTGCTCGGCAACGATTTCCGCGTGCTCTATCCGCTCCTGCGCGCGATTGAGTGGTGTCCCGCAGTCGCGATTTTTCAACAGGCTTCAGCAGGTAATCGACGGCATTCACTTCGAAGGCGCGCACGGCATACTCGTCGTAGGCCGTGACGAATGCGACCAGCGGCATCGCCTGCTTTTTCAGCATGCGCACGACGCCGATCCCGTCGAGTTCCGGCATTTGCCAATCGAGGAGTGCCAGGTCAGGTCGTTCCTTTTCAATCGTCGCCACCGCGTCCTTTCCTGAGGCGGCCTCTCCGACGACGACGACATCATCAAACGCTCGCAGGAGCGAGACCAGGAACGCGCGAGCCGGCCGTTCGTCGTCAGCGACGACGACTCGGAGGCGTGCACTCACGAGGCCACCCGGCGAACCCCTTCATCATCCGCGGCCCTCACCGCGGCAGGCAGACGGATTTCCACAGTCGTCCCTTCACCCGGAGCCGTTCGAATTGACAGTGATGCAGACGTGCCGTATTGGCATTCCAGCCGTCGTTCCACATTCCGGAGCCCAAGGCCGGTACTGCGTCCGCGCTGAAGGCTCTGGCTCGTGGCACCAGCACCTGTATCTTCAACCGTGATCGCCAGCTGGCGTGGCTGGTCGTTGATGCGTTCAGTTCTCGCGCGAACGGCGACATCGCCACCGCTTTGCTTGTGCGCGATCCCATGCTTGACTGCGTTTTCCACCAACGGCTGGAGCAGAAGGGGCGGAAGCCGGATATTCCGCAGGCTCGTCGGGACGTCGATGGTGACGCGCAGGCGATGCTCGAAGCGAGCCTTCTCGATATCAAGGTACGACTCGACGATGTCCAGCTCGCGTCCGAGCGTCGTGAATTCGCCTTCGGATCGGAGCACGCCCCGCAGTAATGCCGTCAGCCGCATCAGCGTCTCCAACGCGCGCGGAGGCGCCGTCTGGATCAGGTACCCAATCGTCGTCAATGCATTGAACAGAAAGTGCGGATTGAGTTGAGCTCGGAGCGCGCGCAGCTCGGCTTCTGTCGCCAGCCTGCTGATTTCCTGTTCGCGAAGTCCCCGGTCGTACCGCTCGGTCGTGATCCGAATGGCGTCGATGCGACGCGCAACGACCACGGCGATCGCTTCCAACGTGGCGCGATCGTCCGACAAGAGCCGGCGGCCTCCGCTCAACTGGCCGATGGCGAGGGCGAAACGTGGCTGATCGGCCGTCGGTATCGTGACCCATGTGGCAGGCGGCTCCGGCAGCGGATCGCCAGCAGCAGCGTCCACGAACGCCGCAGATTCATTCCCGCCGATCACGACGGCGCCCAGGCCGCCATCCTGAGGCGATGATGTCCACTCTCGCCAGGTCACAAACGTGGCATTCAGCGCAGGTCCGAGCTGTTCGCAGACCATGGACAACAGAGTCGGGACGGTGTCGCTGTCCTGCGACGCGCGGGCAATGGTCGCTCGCAACGATGGGTAATCGGGCCGATGCAGGACAATCGTGTCGACGAACCATGTGGTGGCGCGACGCAAGAGGGGGTACAGGAGGGCCGTGGCGACCCATAACGTGACCAAGACAGTCATCTGTCTGGGATCGGCCTGGACGAATTGCGCGAAGGCGGCGGATCGGACGCCGAACGTCGCGATCGCCGCGAACGCGACCGCGACGATCGCGAGCAAGGCCATGGCTCGTTTCAGGAACAGATCCGCGAACGCAAATCGATAGTCCTGGTAGAGGATGGCGAACGCCAGCGGCAGCGACGCGTGATGCCCGACGAGCTCTACCGGCCACGATGCCTCCCCCCGATGCAGTTGGCTCAGGTGAAGAGCGGAGACGGCGAAGATGGCCAGCGCCGCCGCCCACAGCGCACGTCCCGCGCCCGCGCGCCTGCGGGTGACTGCCGCCAACGGGATCGCGAGCGCGACAAACGTGTACGTCAGCAGTCGCATGCCGAGTGGGGCCGGGACCGGGGCCTCCGTCCATGCGGCGGAGATGTGCAGCAGGGCGGCAAGACCACTGACCGCGTAGGCGATCACCGCGAGTGCGCTCTTGACTGCGCCGCGCACGGTTTGATGCTCGTCCCTGAGGACAGAGTGCACGACGACCGCCGGGAGGAAGCCGAGCGCAGCGAATCCGACGGCAGCCAGAGACGGGAACGGGCCTTCAATCCCCATCTTCGGCAATTCGTACGCCGGCAGCGCACACAGATTCCAGACGAGGCCGAGGAGAGACGTCAGCAGCAGGAGGGGATCGAACCCGGACTTCAGACCTGGTGTCCGAGCCGCGCGGACCACCATGGCGAGCAGCATCGCGTAGAGGACGACGCCGGTGCTCAGCCCGACGAGATTCAGCAACTCGCCGACGTTCAAGGTGGTGGACACGCTACGCCTGTCTCGAGGGGCGAGTAACCGGAACGCAGTGACCGGTTCGTCCTGCCAGACGAATGGTCGCTCTGACGCAATGAATGGGAGCACCACAGCGGCGCATCCCCACCCCCATTATCGGTGAATTTGCTCGGACTCACAGGCGTCCGCCCATCTCGGGCCGGATGTCGCCAGGCTCCATTCGTGGCCGCTATTTCGACGTCCACCGGTTCCGATGGACCGTCTGTTGGCTTCTTGTCGCCACTCTCGCCAGCCGTTGCTAGCGTTGGCGTCTTGAATGGTCACGGCCTTTCGAAGACGAGGTGTTATGGCAATGTGGCGCGGTCGCACGCGTTGTGCTGCAGGCATTGCTTGTGGTGTGCCTGGGATTGTTGGTCTCACCACCTGCAAGCGCTCAGGGATTGGGTGGAGCGGGCACCATTCAAGGAACCGTCACGGATCCGACCGGGGGCGTGATGCAAGCGGTCGCTGTGACGATCACGAATCCGGTGTCGGGCTTCACTCGAACGGCCACGACGGACGCGGCGGGTCGGTACGTGTTCAACAACTTGCCGCCGAACCCTTACCACCTCGCTGTCACAGCGCAGGGGTTTCAGACGCTCGAGCGCGACGTCGACGTGAGGACGGGCGTACCGATTACGATGGACTTGAGTCTGGCGCTCGCCGGCGCCTCATCATCGGTCGAAGTGGTCGGTCACAATGAAGACCTGCTCGAGCGCAGTCCAACAGCCCACACGGACGTCGATCAAACGCTCATTGCGAAGCTGCCGATCGAGTCGTCCGCCGGCGGGCTCAATCAGGTCGTGACGCTCGCCTCACCTGGCGTGGTCGCAGACTCGAACGGATTCTTTCATCCCGTGGGCGACCACGCACAGACGCAGTTCTCGATCGACAATCAGCCGATCACGGATCAGCAGAGCCGTTTGTACTCGAATCAGATCTCGCAGGACGCCGTGCAGTCCATGGAAGTCATCACGGGCGTCGCACCCGCAGAATATGGCGACAAGAGCAGCCTGGTCGTGCACATCGTGACCAAATCGGGGCTCGACCAGGCGAAGCCAACTGGCAGCGCGTCGTTCGGCTACGGCTCGTTCACGAGTCCGACTGGCGAGGTCAACATCGGCGGCGGTTCGCACCGGCTGGGCAACTTCATCTCTCTGTCGGGGTTGCGAACGGACCGCTTCCTTGATCCGCCGGAACTCGAAGCGTTGCACGATACGCGGAAACAACGTCTCGCTGTTCGACCGATTCGACTTCCGTCCGGGCGACGAACGACACACTGCACCTCAACATTCAGGCGGCGAACTCGGGATTCGACGTGCCCAACACGTACGACCAGATCCAGCAGACGCAGCACCAAAAGATCGCCACGTTCAATGTCGCGCCAGGCTACTCGCGAGTGATTGGCTCGAACACTTTGTTCACGGCGAATGGCTTCGTTCGTCGAGATCATCTGACCTACACGCCCAGCGCCGATCCCTTTAACGACACGCCAGCAACTGTCAGTCAGGATCGCATGCTGACGAACTTCGGGGCGAAAGCGGACGTCGCGATGACGCTGGGGAACCACAACCTGAAGTTCGGTGGTTCGATCGGCGCGACCCGGCTGCACGAGCAGTTTTCGTTCGGCATCACCGATCCAACCGATGCGGCGTTCGCCGGCGAGGACGGCGCTTTCAACCCAGCGCTAGCGCCATTCGACCTGACCAATGGCGGCTCCCCGCTCGCCTACGACCAGTCGTTCACGATCAAGCAGCAAGCGGGATACGTACAGGACGATATCAAGGCCGGCAATGTGACGTTGAACCTCGGCCTCAGGTTCGATCACTATGACGGCTTGAGCACGGCCACGCTGTTACAGCCGCGGGTCGGGGTTTCGTATGCGGTGACGAGAAGTGGGACGGTGCTGCGGGCATCCTATGGCCGGACGATGGAAACGCCTTACAACGAAAACCTGCTGTTGTCCGCCGGCTACGGCTTGAACGGGCTCTTCGGCGACGGCCAGGTGGTTCCGCCTGGTCGGCGCAATCAGGTGGAGGTGGGCGTCCAGCAGGGCTTTGGTCGCTGGCTCGTTGCCGACTTCGGGTACTTCAACAAGCGCACGGACAATGGCTACGACTTCGGCGTGCTCTTCAACACGCCGATTGCGTTCCCTGTCGCGTGGGACCATTCACGAATCGACGGCTTTACTGGTCGAATCAATGTCCTCGAGCACGGAGGATTCAGCGCCTTCGTCGTGATGGCGCACACGAACGCCATCTACTCGCCTCCTGGCGTGGGCGGCATTCTGCTCGAACAGCCGGAGGGCGATTTTCGGATCGATCACGACCAGAAGTTCAATGCGACAACGAACGTGCAGTACGTGTTCGAGAAGCGGATTGGCGCATGGGCCGCTTTGTCCTGGCGGTACGATTCCGGACTGGTTGCGGGGGCCGTTGGCAGTCTCGAGGATGCGCTCGCACTGACTGCTGACCAGCAGACGGCGATCGGTTTCTTCTGTGGGGGCCAGAGTGCCACTCGCGATGTCGCACTCACGAGCGCCGACTGCACGAGTTCGAACTTCGGTGCCACCCGATTGAGGATTCCCGCTGAGGGGACGGTCGACGATGTGACGAACCCCGCCGCGAATCGCCCCAAGACACCTGTTCGATCTCGGATTGGGAGTCGACAACCTTCTGCATACTGACCGAGCGAAACTCCGCGTGCGATTCAGCGTGATCAACCTGACCAATAGAGAGTCGCTCTACAACTTCTTGTCGACGTTCAGCGGCACTCACTTCGTGACGCCGCGTGCCTATCAGGTCCAGCTGGGAGTGACGTTCTGAGCGTCGACCAGCTTGGAACGCGCGGGCCGCGGTCCGACCAAGGTAACGAGCGCCGATGACGTGCGAGGAATGCTCGACGCTCGAAGACACGCTGAGGACGGTTGAACCGGAGGCAGTTGCGGACATCGTCCAGTGCGGCCAGAGCCCCGCAAAGTACTGAGAGCCTCAACACCTCAGATGGCGGCCGCGGAAGCCACGTCCGGCAGCCGGGCTACCGGACGTGATCCGTGATCGCGCGAATATCTCTCCTGGTGCTATTGCGTCGCCAGGGCCACGCCGTGTGCGGCCTTCGCGATGATCGCCGCGACGGCCTGCGGCTGCGACACGTAGACCGCATGACTGCCCTTGACCTCGACGACGGTAGAACCGGCGCGCTTGGACATCGCGCGCTGCGCATCGGGCGGAATCATCTTGTCTTCGGTCGACACGAGGTACCAGCTTGGCTTCGTCCTCCACGCAGGTTCGGTGACCGCGCCGTTGAGCGCCTCGAGTCCCCACGGAACTTGGGAGTCGGCCATGAAAGCGGCGGCGTGCGGTGCAACGTCCGCCGCGAACGACTCTCGGAACTTCGCCCGGTCGAGGAAGAGATACCCATCCTGCGGCGGCAGGATCGGGGGGACGGGCGCGCCAGGCGGCGGGTTCTTGATGAGCGCCGACACCGACTCGCCCTTGTCCGGAGCGAAGGCGGCGATGTAGACGAGGCCCGCGACCTTCGGATCGTTGCCGGCCTCCGTGATCACGACGCCACCGTACGAATGGCCAACGAGAATCGCCGGCCCGTTCTGCGCGGCCAGCGTGCGTTTCGTGACCGCAACGTCATCCGCCAGCGAAATGGTCGGATTCTGGACGATCGAAACGTTGAAGCCGTCCTTCTTGAGCAGGTCGTAGACGCCCTGCCAACCGGAGCCGTCCACGAACCCCCCGTGCACGAGAACGACGTTCTTGACACCCTCACCTGTTTTTGTCTGCGACATCAGAACCTCCCTGGAACTGAGCACCACCGCAATTGACACGAGTCCCGACAACAACCGTCGGGCGTTAATCGCCGACCACACCTGATTCATTTCGTCCTCCTCACTGAGACCGCCGCTCGCGGACCATCCACTCGCGGATGTACGCTGGACAACCGACGAGCCCAATACCCTGCACTTCGCATCGCAACAGGAACTGGACGACCTCCACGTCAACGAGGCTGACCTCGGTCAGATCGAGCACCACGTGGCTCGCGTTCTCTGCCTCGAGGAATCGGCGCAGGTCCGGCAACTGCGGTGCGCCGATTCGCCCACTCACGATCACGCGGGTGGAGCCTGCCTCAGTCACGCGCGTGATTTTGAGCATCGGGAGTGATCGCGACTTTCGCCACGACGAACGGCAAATCGAGTGCCGCCGGTAAGTCATTGCATGGCGATCAGCAACCGGTTGAACTGCGCGAACGGTCGCGAGAGGCCTCGCGAGGCTTCGCGAGGCGTTCAGCGGGAGCGCCTCTGTGCTTCGGGGCTCGCGACGCTCGATGTGCCAGACCGACGGCGAAGCCCTAGAATGTGCGGGACGGCGTCGAAAGACCTGCGAGGCCTTTCAGGTGACCGAGTTGAGCGATTCACCCCAGCCCGAACCGCGGACGCAACCCGAGGAGGCTTCTCGCCTCCAGCGAAGAGAGCTTCCGCCTCATCGTCGAGACCATTCCCGGCCTCATCGCCGTCATGACGGCCGACGGCGGGGTTGAGCACGTCAACCGCCAGGTCCTCGAGTACTTCGGTCGGACGCTTGAAGAGCTGAGGCAATGGGGGACAACGGATGCCGTGCATCCGGCCGACCTGCCGCGGGTGACGGCCGCCTGGCAGCACGCCGTCCAAACCGGCCAGCCGTACGAATTCGAGCATCGCATCCGCCGAGCCGACGGCGAATATCGCTGGTTCCAGTCGCGTGGCCTCCCGCTTCGAGACGCCGACGGCCGCATCGTCCGCTGGTACAACCTGCTGACGGATATCGATGCGCGCAAGCAATCAGAGGAGAAGCTGCGCCGGAGCGAAGCCGACTTGCTCGAGGCGCAGAGGCTGAGCCACTCCGGGAGTTGGCGACATGATCTGGCGTCCGGAGCTTTCATTGTTTCGCCTGAGGTGCTCCGAATCCGCGGCGTCGCGTCGGCGGAGCCTCTCTCGACGATCGACCGGATGTACAGCGGGATTCATCCTGACGACCGGTCGAGGGTCAAGGACACCTATGAGGCCGCACAGCGGAAGAAAGGTGAGTTCGATGCCGAATACCGCGATCGTGCTTCAGGACGGCACGATCAAGCACCTTCACACGATCGGCCATCCCGTCCTGAACGAGTCGGGCGACGTCGTCGAGTACATCGGCACCGGCATGGATGTGACCGAGCAGCGGCAGGCGCAAGCTGCGCTGGAGACGGCCTTCGAAGAAATCAAACGCCTGAAGGACAGGCTCCAGGATGAGAACCTGGCCCTGCGTGAAGAGATCGATCAGGCGTTCATGTTCGAGGAGATTGTCGGAGCATCTCCGGCGCTGAAGTCCGTGCTCTCACACGTATCGAAGGTGGCGCCCACCGACTCGACCGTCCTGATTTCAGGTGAAACCGGCACGGGGAAGGAACTGATCGCTCGCGCGATCCACAAGCATTCACGTCGTGCGGACCGGGCGTTCGTCAGCCTGAACTGCGCGGCAACGCCGCCTTCGCTGATTGCCTCTGAACTGTTTGGTCATGAGAAGGGGGCCTTTACGGGTGCGGTGCAGCAGCGCCGCGGCCGGTTTGAGTTGGCGCACAACGGCACGATCTTCCTCGATGAGATCGGGGAGATCCCAATGGATACGCAGGTCGCCTTGCTGCGCGTGCTGCAGGAGCGCCAACTCGAACGCGTCGGAGGAAGTCGCCCGATTCCGGTGGACGTTCGCGTCGTGGCGGCGACCAACCGCGACTTGTCGGTCGCCATCGCTGAGGGCTCGTTCAGATCCGACCTCTTTTACCGGTTGAACGTGTTCCCGATCCACGTGCCGCCCCTGCGCAAACGCCGCGAAGACATTCCGATCCTGGTCGAGTATTTCGTGAAGCGATTTGCGGAACAGATGGCCAAGCGGATTCGCCAGATCGACAGGCGAACCTTGGAGGTGTGTGAACGGTACCCGTGGCCTGGCAACATTCGTGAACTTCAGAACATCGTCGAGCGCTCGGTCATCCTGTGCACGGGTGACACCTTCTCGATCGACGAGGCATGGCTGTCGACTCAGGCTGCCCGTTGGTACGGACGGACCCGCGCTCCCAGCAGACGCTGCAGGATCAGGAAAAGGAAATGATCGAGGCTGCCCTTGCTGAAGAGTCGAGGAAAGGTGGCGGGGCCTCGAGGGGCTGCTGCCACACTCGGCATTCCCGCCTCGACGCTGGAATCGAAGATCAAGCAGCTTGGGATTGAGAAGCGCCGATTCACGACGACGTCCTGACTCTGGGCGCATAGGACCGGCGGCTTTCGCCGAGACAGTCTGGGACTCGAATCCACGCAGAGCCGTCAAGTCCTGAATCTATAGCTTGCGCTGATGTGTAAGAGGTTGCCTGGGTGTCTGGAGTCCGAACCCGGTTATTCCCTCGGCGTTCCCTAGCGGAGATGTCATCGAGTCGAGCGAGTTGATCCGAGAGGCAGCGTAAATGGCCTGTTATTGATAGGTTCGCCAAGGTTTCGCGAGGTGAGCCTCTTCGGGTCTTGATTCGCCACGCGTTGTTCATCTTCGAGCGGTCCGGCGCTCGCCCGCGCCCTCGAGGCGACGCCACAAAAGTACCGAGAGTCCCCAGAGCACGCCCGGTGCCCGCCGCCCAGCCCCACGCCTCCGCGGGCCTTCTCCGATCGAGAGGTGGGCGATGAGCGCAGAGGCGAGGGTGATGGCGAAGGCGGCGTATGCCCACTCCTTCAGACGCGCCGGCACCGGCGCGAGCAACAGCACCGCCCCGAGGAGCTTGGCCCACGCGAGCTCCACGCGGAAGTAGTCGGTGAAGCCGAGGCGGGTGGACGCCTCGCCTTGCATGCCGCCAATCCGGATGTTATACTGAACCACATGGTTCAGTATGCGTGGACCCGCTTCGATGCCTCGTTTGCCGCGCTCTCGGACGCCACCCGACGCGGTGTTCTGGAGCAGCTCGGGCGTGCAGACGCTTCGATCACGGACCTTGCCGACAAGTTCCACATGACCCTCACGGGCATGAAGAAGCACGTCGGCGTCTTGGAGCAGGCGGGGCTCGTCACCACGGCGAAGGTCGGGCGCGTGCGGACCTGCAGGCTCGGCCTGCGCAGACTGGATGAAGAGGCGGCATGGATCGAGAGGTACCGCCAGCTCTGGGATGCACGGTTCGACGAGCTGGACAAGGTTGTCGAGGAACTGAAACGGAAGGAGAAGGTTGATGGACGCAAGAAGAGAGAGTGAGCCCACGCCCATGAAGAACCGCACGACGGTGGAGCGGAAGTCCGAGCGTGAGCTAGTCGTTACCCGAACCTTCAACGGCCCGGCCCGCATCGTGTTCGAGGCGTGGACCAAGCCCGAGCTGTTCAGGCGGTGGTGGGTGCCGAAGTCGATGGGCATGTCCCTGCGTTCCTGTGAGATGGATGTTCGTGTCGGGGGCAAGTACCGTCTCGAGTTCGAACCCGATGCTATGGCGTTCTTCGGCACGTACCTCGAAGTGACACCGCACTCGCGCCTCGTGTGGACCAACGAGGAAGGTGGTGAGGGTGGGCCTGTCACCACGGTGACATTCGAGGAAAAGCGTGGCAAGACGCTGCTGGTCATGCACGAGCTCTATTCCTCGAAGGAAGCTCTCGACGCTGCCGGCACCGGGGCGGCGGATGCGATGGTCGAGACGTTCGCGCAACTGGACGAGCTTCTCCTCACCCTGGGCGCGAGCGTGGGACGGTCATGAAGTCGTCGATCTCGCGGTTTCCGCTCACAAGGAGGCAGACGATGCACCGGCAAGATGGCCGACAAGAAATCGACCGTCGCACTCTGCTTGCAAAGGGCGCCGCATTTGCGGCGCTTCTCGTCACAGGCTGCGCCAGGAAAGAATCTCGGGGATTCGCCGCCACGAGTCTTAGACAGCTTCGCGCTTCAGACGAGTCAGGCCACGATTTTTGTGCGCTCGTCAGGATCGGGGCCACCGGTCCTGTTGTTGCAATCGTCAGCTCGCGCTGGGCGGGCTGAGGTTCTTCTCAACCTCTGCGAGCGTAATCATCATCATCATTGAATCGACCGGACACTCGTGAAATCCGGCACGTGCATAGAAGCGCTTCGCGTCATCTGACATCGGATGAAGCAGCACCGCGCGAATGCCAGCGATTTGAGCGGCCGCGATGGTGCGGAGCAGGGCGTCCCTTAGAAGCGCGGAACCAAGACCTTGTTTCTGGTAGGCGGAATCGACGGCCAAACGCGCAAGCACCATCACCGGAATTGGATCCGGCATGTTGCGCCTCGTTTTGGCGGACACGTCCTTGTGAGCAACGGCGCCGTTCGCAAGCGCATAGAAGGCGACCACACGTCCGCCTTCTGTCACGACGTAGGTCCGTGAGGTGCCCAGCGCCTCATTCGCAAGCGCTCGGCGTTTCAGCCAATTGTCGAGTTCAGGCGTACCGGAGTCGAAAGAGCTAACGTCGTGCTCGGCTGTCAGGTGCTCTGGAGCGCTAATTCCTGCCGCACTCATCGCTCCCAGGGAGCTTTTCTAGAGAGAAGCTCCCGCAGACGCGGGTTCTCGGCGGGAGACGCATCCAGGGCAGCGTTGAACTTCGCGAACGCAGCTGTGTCCAGCTGAAAATACCGCTGGTCGAGAAGTACAGTTGTCGCTTCACGGGTTGCTGCGTCCAGAACGAACTGAGTACGGTCCTTCCCGGCAGCTTCAGCGGCTCGATCGATGAGCGTGCGTCGCTCTTCCTCGATGCGGATATTGATGGTTCGTGTCCGCGCGGCGGTTGCAGTGGCTGCCATGGTTTGCTCCCTATGTGACGCCCATGTCGAGACGTCAATGTCCCTACTCTAGCGCGCTGTATACACGATGTCAACACATCATCTATCGAACCAGTTGCGGACATCGTCCAGTCCGGCCCCCTGCAGCCCGCAACACATTGCGGGTCAATGACTTAGACTGACACGGCAACAATTATCCGTGCAAGTTGCTGATTCTATTGGATTTATTGGCGTGGCTCATCGCACTGGACGATTTCCGCAACTGGCTCATCCGCAGAAGCGGCGTAAACAGGCCTATTTTCGAGGATCGGGCGGTTCTTGGCGGGTTTGGAGCGGTCAGCAGTCTCTAGGGCGGCAATCGAGTACTCCGGAAGTCCGATGCGGTCTCTGAACTCGCGTCCGACGGCGAACTCGGTGACGAACGGGATCGCCATCAGCTTCATGATCTGGTTTCGCAGAAATATCCCAAACCGGGATTTGGGCGCGAAGAATGGCGCGAGCTTGATGGCTGCCTGCTGCTTGCCGGCGATGAACACGCCGAGACGCTCCTGGTATCGCGCAAACGCGGCCTCGTGATCTCCGTTCGCCCGCTTGAGCTCGCCGGCGAGAATGTAGGCGGCCACCATGGCGAGCGCCGAACCCTGCCCACCCAAGAGAGAGACGCAGAATGCTGCGTCACCCACAAGTGCGACCCGTCCTTGCGTCCATCGATCCATCCGGATCTGGCTGACGCGATCGATGTACAGACTGTCAACGCGGTAAAGCGCATCGAGAATTCTGGGACACTCCCAACCGGAACCCGAAAAGCGCTCGCGCAAGAGGTCCTTCTGTCCGGCGAGATTGCCCGGGATGTCAGGATCTCCGTCCCTGAATACGAACAGAAACATCGTGCGGTCGTCGCGCATCGCGAAGCGACCGATCTGTTGGCCGACGTCCGTATGGGTCACGTAGACGAGCTCGTCCCGAGGGTGATACCCAGATATGGAGAATGCCGCAACCTTCAACCCGAGGTACCGCTCGAAGCGAGTCTCTTCACCGAACACGAGCCGCCGGACTTGTGAGTGGAGGCCGTCGGCGCCGACCACGAGGTCGAAGATGCGCGGAGCAGTTCGCTCAAAGTGAACACGGACCCCGCCATCGCGGTCCTCGACCGCCGTAATGCTGTCGTCGAAGATTGTCTCGACCCGATCGCCCAGGGCATCGAAGATCAAGGCCGCGAGCTCGCTGCGTGGCAGGCTCGTGAACCGTCCGCCGCTCATGCGCTCGAACACGCGAACCGCGAAGCCGCCCACGCGCTTCCCGCTGAGGTCGACCTCTCGGACCTCCTGAACCGATAGCCCCTCTGCAGGATCTGCGGCACTAGGCCCATTCGATCGGCGACGTCGAATCCCGCACCCCAGAAATCGATGATGTATCCCCCGGCTCGCAGGCGCGGCGCGCGCTCCACGATCGTCGGTTGAAATCCGTGCTGCTGGAGCCAAAACGCAACGCTCGGACCCGCAATGCCGGCGCCGGAAATGAGGATCTTCATCTTCGCCAAACCTCGCGCCTTTCGCTGAAATGAAAGCCTCGGACGTCGCAGCGTCAAGCTTTGCGTGATCGGCCGGCGAACCTCAGCTTTCCGGCCTCGTCAACGATCTGAGTGAGCAGCGCCCCAATCGTCTTGCGATTTTGCGCGACAACGTCAGTTGATCGCGGAAGGTATTGGCCGCCGTGTTAAACGCGACTGCATCCTGAGCACCTCGACACCGCCGCAGACATTCTTCGGCACGCCTGACAGTTCTGAGCTGCGCTTCGAAATGCGCTCGAAGATCAGTGAGCCTCAGGCCCAGGTTCGCGATCTCGTCATCAGCTTGCTTCGAAGGAGTAGGCATATCCTTTCAATTCCTGCGAGCGATCGGCTAGTAGGCCCACGCGAGCCCCGCTGGCCTCCTATTGTCGCTGATTGATGTTTTGACCTCAAACGATATTGGCTGATAGGCTCATGGAGAGGCCATCCACGAAGTGTGCGGCTGGCCCGCGAACGGCATGGCGAATCCCAACAGATGTACCCGCTGCGGCGCTCCTCTTGTTGACGGACATTGCCCGGCATGCGACCGGACAGCCGACTCCACGTTCGTGCATCGGGAGATCGTGGTACTGGTCGTCCTGTGCGTGCTGGTCGTGGTCGGTTTCGTGCTCACGCGTGGCGCGGCTCGTGCAAATCGCGCCCTTCGGCTTCGCGACGCCGTTGCCTGGTACGATGCCGGCGAGCATTACCTCGCCGGCGGCCAGACCGAACCGGCCATCAGGGCGCTGCGCCGCGCCACGGCGATCGATCGCGACAATCGAACCTACCGCCTCGCCCTGGCAGGAGCCCTCGCTGCCGATCGACAGGACGATGCGGCCAGGCAAGTGTTGCTTGGCGTCCGCGAATTGACTCCAGAAGATCCTGCGGTGAACGTTCAGCTCGCGCGGCTCGAAGCGCGCCATGACGATCTGACTGGCACGGTGCGGTATTACCAGAACGCGGTATACGGCTCGTGGAGTGGCGACCAGCTGGATGCTCGTCGTGAGGTGCGCATTGAGTTGATTCGGTATTTGCTCGCCCATGAACAACGCGGGCGCGCGCTCTCGGAGCTCCTCGTGCTCAGCGGCAACCTGCCAGACGACGTGAAGTCACAGACGGAGGCGGGACAACTGTTTCTGGACGCGGGCGAGCCCGGTCGGGGACTCGATCGTTTTCGTCAGGCTTTACGCATCGATCCAACGAATGCTGCGGCACTCGCCGGCGCGGGTGAGGCGGCCTTCGAGGCGGGCGACTATACCAGTGCCCAACGTTATCTGCGCGCGGTGGATTCACCGTCCGCTCGCGTGTCGGAACTCCGGTCGGTCACCGAGCTGGTGTTGACGCGTGATCCGCTGCGGCCGGGGCTGTCGTTGCGCCAACGTCAGGATCGTCTGATGGCGGGGTTCAGACGCGCGTTCGAAGCACTTAACGACTGCGTCACCAAGCAGCCAGCGGCCAACAATGCCTTCGAGTCGCTGCGCGCTGAGGCGGGCGCATTGGAGCCGGAACTCTCCCTCCAGAGACTTAGCCGCACACCCGAATCGATCGACACCGCCCTGAATCTGATCTACCGCATCGAACAACAGGCCGCGGACACGTGCGGCCAGGGGTCTGCGTTCGACCGCGCGTTGCTCCTCATTGGCCGGCGCCACGAAGCGGATCGGCAGTGATGTCGTTGGGCTCTTCGATACAACAGCTTCGCCTGCGTGAACACCAACTGTTTCTGGCGCTCACGATCGTGGTCGGCGTGCTGGCAGGGCTGGCGGCCGTGTTGTTCACCGTCGCCATCGACTGGACCACGCGTTTGTTCTTTGGTCTGGACCCGTCGACGGTGCGGCTGTTTGTCGTGCCGGTCACGGTGAGTCTGGTGACGGGTGCCTTGCTTGCCTGGGTGTTTCCGGACGTGCGCGGCAGTGGCGTGCCGCAGACGGAGGCCGCGTACCATTTGCGCGGCGGCGTCATTCCTGCCCGCGTGCCGCTCGGCAAATTCATCACGGGCGTCTTGTGCATCGGATCCGGTCACTCGATGGGTCGTGAGGGCCCTTCGGTTCAAATCGGCGCGGGCCTCGCGTCCGTCGTGGGGCGTTGGGTCCCGCTGTCTCCGGCACGCGTCAAGGACCTGGTACCGGTCGGCGCAGCGGGCGCATTGGCTGCCGCCTTCAATACACCGGTCGCCGCCGTGCTGTTCGCCCTCGAGGAAATCATCGGCGACATGAACGCCACACTGCTCGGGTCGACCGTTGTCGCGTCTGTCGCCTCAGTCGTCGTTGAACGATCGATTCTCGGAAATGAGCCCCTGTTTCGCGTGCCCGCCTATCACTTGCAGCATCCGATCGAGCTGTTGGCGTATGCGGCGCTGGGGATCGTGGGCGGGGTCATATCGCTCGTGTTTTGTAAAGGCCTTCTCGCTGCGCGGCGCCTGTTCATGGGATTACCCCCGTGGACGCGCATCTGGCAACCCGCCGTGGGCGGTCTTGTGATTGGCGGACTCCTGGTCTTCCGTCCGCAGGTGATGGGCGTTGGCTACGAATACGTGGATCAGGCTCTCAATGGCGGGTTGGTCCTCAAGACGATGGTGCTCTTGTGCGCCCTGAAGCTGGTCGCCACTACCGTGTCGTATTCGTCCGGCAATGCGGGTGGAATCTTCGCCCCGAGCCTGTATATCGGCGCGATGGCAGGCGGCGCCGTGGGCACGGTTGTCCATCAGCTCGCACCTCTGCAGACGGCGGACGCCGGAGCGTATGCCCTGGTCGGCATGGGCACACTCTTCGCCGGCATCATCCGCGCGCCGATGACGTCGGTATTCATGATCTTCGAGATTACACAGGACTACCAGATTCTGGTGCCACTCATGGTGGCGAATCTGCTCAGTTTCCTCATTTCCCGTCGCTTTCAGCCGACGCCTGTGTACCACGCGTTGCTGCACCAGGATCGCGTGCACCTGCCGTCACCGGCGACTCGAATCGCGCCCGCGTCTTGGACCGCCGCCGACGTCATGGGCTCGGACGTGAGCCTGATTCCGCCTGAGACAACAGTGCAGGACATTTGGGATGCGTCGCGGAGGGACGGAGCGCCGGCGTTCTTGATCGGCACGCCGGAGCGATTGGTCGGTATGCTGAATGCTCAGCAGCTCGCCGCGGCCGTGGAGTCGGGTCATCTGTCCGATACGGTCGGCTCACTCCTCGGCCCCGACATTGTGCACGCGCACCCGGATCATCCGTCCGAGACCGTGCTGGAGCGCTTGGCTCAGACCGGCGGGATTCTTCCGATTGTGAGTCGTGACGACACGCAGCGGGTCCTGGGCGTCGTGACCTTTCCGCACATCATGCAATTCATGCGGAAGCGGCCGGCGACGAGTAGAACGACCCCATTCGAATAGGCCATGGCATGGCGTCTCGCGTCAGTCTTACCTTTGAGCCCGTGCCATGACAGAACGACAAACGGCACGGAACCGCACGCGAGGCCTCTATGATCGGATCAGCCGCGCGTACGATCTCATTGCTGATTCGAGCGAGCACGCAGTCCGTGACTTGGGTGTGTGGGCGCTCGGCGTCTCCCGCGGCCAACGAGTGCTGGAGATCGGATGTGGAACAGGTCATGGCATCGTCCAACTGGCCGACGACGTCGGTGACGTCGGACGGGTAGATGGGGTCGATCTCTCTTGGGGAATGATGGCCATAGCACGCAGGCGGGTCCAGTCAGCTGCACTGCGAAACGTGACCCTCACGATTGGTGATGCGCGTGTCCTGTGCTTTCGATCGAGCGTATTTGACGCGGTGTTCATGAGCTTTACCCTCGAACTGTTCGAAGAGAGATTCCGACCGTGCTCGCTGAGGTGCGACGCGTGCTCCGAGTGGGTGGTCGTGTGGGCATCGTGGCGATGGCGGATTCGGGTCAGACCAACGCCATGATCGATCTGTACGAGTGGCTACATAGGCGTTGGCCACACTTCATCGACTGCAGGCCCATCGATGTCGTCGACGTTCTTCAGGAAGCGCACTTTCAAGCACGTGCAGGTCATGTCACAGCGATTTGGGGGCTTCCAGTCATCGCGGCGATCGGCGTCAAAACATCGGCCGGCTCACAAGAAGGTTCGACTCCATGACCAATCGTCGATCCAGAGCGACGCGCGAAATGCCCGAGACGGTCGATCTGGATCCGGTTCTGGACTTCATGCGCTTACTGTGGAGCGTCGAGCATGGGCTCCAGAGCACCTCAAAACGGATGGAGGCGACTCTCGGCATTACTGGGCCGCAGCGGCTCGTTCTTCGGATCGTGACCGCCCGCCCCGGTCTCTCGGCTGGAGAGCTCGCGCGCATCGTCCATTTGCACCCGAGTGCACGATCACGGGAATCCTCCAGCGACTCAACAAGAAAGGGCCTTCTCCGACGTGAGCGCGATCGACGAGACAGTCGGCGCATTCGGTTGCACTCTCAGGCCGCGGCGAGCGGCTTCGTGGCTGCGTCGACCGGAACCGTCGAATCGGCTGTCACACGCGCTCTGGTGCGGATCCCGAGGCATCGTGTGCGTCATGCTCGGGAAGTGCTTGCCGCGATCGCAGAGGCGCTGGCCGATGACCGCGGCAAGAGCGCCGCTGCCTCCAGGAGACAGACGCGCAAATCCACCGAAGAACGTCGATTTGATCAGCCACGGGCGGGAGTATCCCAACGGAATCGTGAGCCAGCCAGCCAGTTGCGGAAATCGTCCAGTACGGCCCGGACGACCGCAAAACACTGAAGATCAACCGCTTAGCCGTCTTGCCGCGACACTCACCCGTAAGTTATTGATTTTACTGGTTTTATGGACTGGCTCCTCAGGCTGGATTCGAACCAGCAACCCTCCGGTTAACAGCCGGATGCTCTGCCGTTGAGCTACTGAGGAACACTGGCGCAGGCGCGCCTTGGAAGACCAAATAGTGTAGCGGATCGGCCGAGCTGCGCGCAACCGAACAATCCCTAATCACTGATCACTGATCCTGAATCCTCGAATCCTCGAATCCTCGAATCCTTGAATCGACGATTCAGGGATTCAGGGATCCGGGATTCAGGATTCACGATTAGTGATCAGTGATTAGCGATTCATTTCGCGTCCGCTTCGACGTCAATCTGAAGCGTCCCGCGGAGCGCGTTCGAGATCGGGCACTTCCCTTCTGCTTCCCGCGCGACGTCGGCGAACTGTGACTTCTCGATTCCCTTCAATCCCTCGGCCGTGACCTTCAGCTTCGACGACAGCAGCTTGATTCCGGCTTCGGATTTGTCGGCCGTCACCGTCGCCGTCACGATCGTCCTCGCCGCACTCGCCTGCTTGCGCCCGAGCGTCGCATTGAGCGCCATCGCGTAGCACGATGAGTGCGCGGCTGCCACCAGTTCTTCCGGGCTCGTCGTTCCCGCTGGCTCACCAATGCGCGACGGGAACGTTACGGGAAGGGTGAACGCACCGGTTCCCGCCTTGGCCACTCCCTTGCCTTCCATGATCGGCCCTGACCAATCAACTGTCACTGTTCGCGAAAATGTGGGCATCCTTTATCTCCGTTCAACTGAGTTCACCCCCAAGATCCCACAGGAGATAGGGAGAAAGGGAGTCAATTTTCTTGGGTCTGGTAGTGTCGGCTTACGGACGAAAAAGAAATGGATCTCCCCTTCTCTACTTCTCCTGTTTGATCTTTTCTCCGGACTACTTCCGTTTTCCTCCGGACTTCGATCTCAGCTGCACGATCAACCCGAGCAGCGCAAGACCGGCGAACGCGGCGAGATCCCAACGCGTGTTCGGCACCGGATCGAGCGGATAGACGTGGAACATGCGGCGAGAGTCGAAGTCTTTTCTGCCAATCAGCTCGGCCGCGCCGACCACTGCGGTCTGCGCCCCCGCAAACGCCGTCGCCACGATGATCACGTGACGCTGGACGGCCAGCGCGCCAACGGCGCCGATGACCGCCAGAATGATCACCGGCCAGATGCCCGGCTCCCTGTTGACCGCGGCCCAGAGCACCATCGCCAGCCCCGCGCCGATGCCGGCACCGATCAACGCCACGCCGACGAAGTACGCGGCAAAGAGGATCAACGCGCCAACCACGCCGCCCAGGATCGACGCACCGATCATCCAGAGCGTCTGATCGCTGCCCATTGCCGCGCTGACGAAGAGTGCCCCGAAGACGAATCCGAAGAAGGCGAGGACGAAGCGGAAGATGCGGTAGCCCGCGAAGCACGAGCACAGACCGCCGACCACCAGAATCACGGCGGCGGGCAGCTGGAAAGAGCCAGGGAGCATGGCCCGCCGATTATATGATGGCGGCGTGCCCGACACTCGAGTGCGCCGGCCGATCACCGCGGCAGGACTGCTGACCGCGGTTGCCGGAACCGTCCTGTTCGTGTGGCTGGTCTGGACGGTCGGACCGCGCGAGATCTGGACGGGCTTTCAGAAGATCGGGTGGGGGCTCGCGTGGATCGTCGTGCTGGGTGGCTTGCGCTTCGCCGCGCGCGCCGAGGCATGGGCCCTGTCGATCGAACCGCCGCACGTGCTCGGATTCGGCACCGCCTTCGCGGCGGTCGTCTGCGGCGATGCCATGGGCAACATTACGCCGCTCGGGCCGCTCGCCAGCGAGCCGACCAAGATCGCCTGCGTGCGCGGCCACATTCCCATCGGCCCGGCCCTCACCGCGCTCGCGATCGAGAACGTGTTCTACACGCTCAGCGTCGCCGCGATGATCGCCGCCGGCGCCGCGGCGTTGCTCTTCAGCGTCGATCTTCCCGCCCAACTCCGTGAGTTCAGCGAGATCGCGATCGCGACCATCGCGGTGCTGTTTGTTGCCGCGGCGTGGGTGTTGTGGCGCCGCCCGGCTGTCGTCACGACGCTGCTGCCGAGCGCACGAATCGCGGCCTCGCGACTCGACAAGCTTCGCGCGGTCGAACAGGAAATCCTGACATTTGTGTCCCGACGACGGCAGGCGGTCGTGCCGATCACCGCGCTGGAGCTTTCCTTCCACGCGCTCGGCGTCATGGAGAAACACCTCACGCTGTGGTTGATCCTCGGCAGTCCTCCTCCGCTTCTCTCCTCGTTCATCGTCGAAACCGCAGACCGGCTGATAACCGTCGCGTTCAAGTTCCTGCCTTTCCAGGTTGGCGTCGGCGAAGCAGGGACCGGGCTGGTGACTCAATTGCTTGGGCTTGGTCAAACACCAACGCTGACCGGCGTGACGGTGTCCATCGTGCGGAAAGCGCGTATGGGAATCTGGTCACTGATTGGAACGGCCCTGCTGGTTCAGCGCGGTCTCGCCCCTCGAGCGGTATTGTCGGATCCATCCCTCTCTCGACACTCCTCCCGATCAGACGGCTGAGAACCGCCGACTCGGCAGGGAGCGACATTGGTGTCGGTACGAGTGCGGTCACTGTCATCGGGTCGCTGGTGGCCAGTGAAGACACGCGCCCACCACGCCGGTGACATAGTGGCCAATGCTGAACAGCCATGCGGAGTAAAATCCAACGGCAACGAGCACATCCTGGACGGGTGCGATGGCGAAATCGCGCGATTGAAGTACCAAGAATCGGCGCTTGGGTGCTGGATTGAAACACTAGGAGATTATTCCTACTACATAGCGATCTTCGTCGGGCTCGCGATTGGCGCCGTCCAGCAGGCCGGCTGGGATGGTTTCTACTGGCTCGGCGGACTCGCGCTGGCGGGACGCTTCTGTCCTTCGCGCTGCTGATCTTTCTGCGTAACGCGGATCACGGCGGGCCAGCCCGAGAAGCTCCACGCGATCGCCAAGGCCCGATTCAAAGCGGGAGCGTCGCGGTGGTCGAAGGTGGTCTGGAGGATATCGTTCGTCGCCACCTGAGCGGCCATGCCTTACGGCATCATGGCTCTCGCGCTGGTGACCGCGCTGCCGGCAGTGGTCGCGCTCGCGGCGCTCGGGGCGAATATTTACTGGATCAGCCTGACCGTGAAGCCGAGACATCTCCTCGGATCGGAGCAACCGGTAACTGCGTAAATCGTCAATCCGCACTCTCAATCGTCAATCGGCACTCTCAATCGTCATCCTCAATCTCTCGGCACTCTCAATCGTCAATCCGCAATCTCAATCGTCAATCCGCAATCGTTAAAATCGGCAATCACCAGTCTGCAATCTACAATTCTCGTCTGCCTTCCATCGCCCGCTGCATCGTGACCTCGTCGGCGTACTCCAGGTCGCTGCCGACCGGAACACCCATGGCGATACGCGTGACGCGAACACCCAGCGGCTTCAACAACTTCGCCAGGTAGATGGCGGTTGCTTCACCTTCGACGTTCGGGTTCGTGGCGAGGATGACCTCGTCGATGCCGCCGCTTCCGACCCGAGCGAGCAGCCCCTTGATCTTCAAGTCATCGGGACCCACGCCGTGCAGCGGCGACAACGCGCCCATCAGCACGTGGTACACCCCCTTGAAGTCGCGGGTCTTCTCGACCGCCGATACGTTCTCGGGCTCCTCGACCACGCAGATGACGCGGCGATCGCGTCCGGAATCGGTGCAGTAATAGCAGGGATCGACGTCGGTAATGTTGCTGCAGGTGGAACAGTACGTGACGCGGTCCTTGACGTCACGCATCGCGTCGGCGAGACGTTCGACCTCTTCGCGCGGAGTCTTGAGAATGTGAAACGCGAGCCGCTGCGCGCTCTTGGCTCCGACGCCGGGCAGCCGCTGAAGCTGTTCGATGAGCTTCGCCAGTGGATCCGGTCGGGCCATCAGAACAGGCCGGGGATCTTCAGACCGCCCATCATGCCCCCCATCTCCTTCTGCATCGCTTCATCGGCCTTGCGGTGCGCGTCGTTGATCGCCGCCAGGATCAGATCCTGGAGCATCTCGACATCGTCTTTCGAGACCGCCTCGGGATCGATTTTGAGCGAGAGAATCTGCTTGGCGCCATTGGTGACGACCGTCACCATGCCGCCGCCTGCTGTTGCTTCCACGCGCATCTCGGCCATCTGCTTCTGCAGCTTGTCCTGCATCTGCTGGGCCTGCTTCATCATTTGTTGGATGTTCACGGCTGTGGTTCCCATCCTTTGTCGGTAAACGGGTTTTGAAACCAGTTCGGCGGCCTCCAACTATTTTCTCTCTTCCACGTCCTTGATCTCCGCAGCAAAGACGTCGAGCATCGCCTGAACGCCCGAATCGGCCAGCGCCTGCTGACGAAGATCCGACTGGCGATCACTTGGAGGCGCCTGGCTGGCTGATTCGGCGGCCGGCGCCGCACCCTTGGGGGCAGCCGCGATCCCTTCCGCCGAGGTCACCGTCATCTTGCGGCCGGACAGCTGTGACACCAGCGCGTCGAGCCATGTTCGCCATTGATCCAGCTGGTCGCGCAGCGCGCGATGCTGAGGGGCGAAGGTGAAGACGATCCGATCGCCCTCGATATCGATCCGCTGTGCCTGCGCCACGACGGTTCCGTAGAAGTACTTCTTCGACTTCCTGACCTCGTTGAGGAACGCGTCCTTCAGTTCGCCAGGGTCGACGCGCTGAACATCGGGAAGCGCATCACCATTCGACGGTGCCGCGGACGGATCGATCCGCGCCTCGATCGCCTTCACCGTCGACGCCGTTGACGCCGTTGACGAGGGTGGACGCGGCGTCGCCACCCGCGATTGAGGAGCGGGCGCCGCAGCCGAAGTCGTTCGCACTGGAGGTGGCGGAGCACTGCGCGACGGCGTTGGCGTCCGAGCCGCTGTGGAGGTCGTCCGCGATGGACCCGACTCGAGGCTGTGGATCAGATCGCTGATGGGCACCAGCTTGCGCAGATGAATCCACCGCAGGATGGCCATCTCGAGGTGGTAGCGAGGGTAGGCCGAGCCGCGGATATCGGCTTCCGCCTTCGTCAGCACATCGAACGCGCGCATCAGATCTTCGGCGGAGAACTTTGCCGCAACCTGCGTCAATCGCTCGCGTTCCCCCTCGGCGGCCAGCTCGGGGTCGGAGACGCGCGACGGATCGATGTGCACGACGAGGACATCGCGGGTCAGGCGCGCCAGTTCTCGGACGACCAGCCGCAGGTCGTAACCTGATTCGACCGCCTGCCCGGCGAGCTCGAAGGCCCTGGCGCCGTTCTCCTCGGCCACCGCCTCGGCAACGTCGAATAGCAGGTCGCGTCGCACGAGTCCCAGCACGGTCGAGACATCGTCGGCGCCAATCCGATCCCCCGCGAACGCGATCACCTGGTCGAACGCGCTCTGCGCATCACGCATGCTGCCGTCGCCGGCGCGGGCGATGAGCATCAGCGCGGAATCGTCGATCTGGATGGCTTCGGCATCCGCAATGCGGCGCAGCTGATCCGCGATCTGCTTGACGCCGATCGTCTTCAGCTCGAACACCTGCGAGCGGGATTGAATCGTGGCGGGGACCTTCTCGATCTCGGTCGTCGCCATCATGAACACGACGTGGGGCGGCGGTTCCTCGATCGATTTCAGAAGGGCATCGAATGCCTGGCTCGACAGCCGGTGGACCTCATCGATGATGAAAATCTTGTAGCGGTTGCGGACCGGCGCCATGCCCAGACCGGCGATGATGATCTCGCGAACCTTGTCGACCTGGGTATTGGTGGCGGCATCGATTTCCAGCACGTCGATGTCGCGCCCCTGCGCGATCTCGACGCACGCGTCACACGTTCCGCAGGGCTCCGCGGTGGGTCCCTTCTCGCAGTTGAGGCCGCGCGCGAGGATCCGTGCGGTCGTCGTCTTTCCCACCCCACGCGGGCCTGAAAAGACGAATGACTGCGCGATACGCTTCGCCGCGATTGCGTTTCGCAGCGTTTGCGTAACGCCGCGCTGGCCGATGACGTCTTCGAAGCGCTGCGGCCGCCATTTGCGCGCCAGAACCTGGTAGTTGGACACAGTCCGATTGCTGATTGCTGAGTGTTGATTGCCGATTGACTCGATTGCCGATTGCCGATTGAGACTGCCATGCCGATTGAGATTGCCGATTGAGATTGCCGATTGCCGATTGCCGATTGTATTTGAGATTGCCGATTGTCGATTTGGGCCCTACCGCGACCCGGGGAACCTGCGGCACATGTCAGGATCTGCTTAGCGCTGCTGCCTTCCGGCCCTGACGCGGTTCGCAGGCTGAGATTGCACAGGGACCGGGCCGCGGTACGGCCCGCCTCTGCCGGACCGACTGACGAGCCGGCATCTTTCAAGTGTACTACAGCGTCTGGGTACCACTGGGCCACGAATCGTCGGAAAGGCGTACGTTCGGTACGCGGCTCGCGTGCGCTATATTCGACGAACCTGTCCGTATGGAAAGTGCGAACGACGAAGCGGCGGAGGGCGCAACCGTTCAGGTGGATGCCGCCGCACGGCGCGTGGTGATCACGTGGGCGCCAGGCGTGCCGGTGTTCAATCCGTGGATGACCACGATCGAAACGCTGCTGTCGAATCCGGAGTTCAAGCCCGATTTCGCCGTCATCTCCGACTGGCGCGGCGCCACCGGATCGCCCGATCAGGCCTTCGTCGACGGGTTCGTCGTATTCTGTCAATCCATCCGGCGTGCTCGTCGCCTGACGGGGCGATGGGCCACGGTCGTCTCGGTCGCAACACTCAATCAATCCGGCATGGGGCGAACGGCGGAGCTCCAGTCCGCGCAGGCCGGCAGCGACTGCCGCGTGTTCAACAGCCTGGACGAAGCGCTCGTCTGGGCGGGCACGTGACTCAAGCGGTGTCGCTCTTTGGCCCTCGATTTCGATTTCTAATTCAGTAGGAACATGTCGTACCTTCCAGTGTCCCGGAAAGAGGGCACGGTTTGATGCGACACCGATGAAATACGTGGCGCTCCTCCGCGGCATCAATGTGGGCGGCAGGAATCTGCTCAGCATGGCCGAGATCCGCGCGTGTCTCGAACGGAAGAACTTCGAGCAGGTGACCACCTATATCCAGAGCGGCAACGTGCTCTTCGAGTCCGATTCGAAAGATGCGGCATCGCTCACGGCGGCAATCCAGAAGGCGTTGTCGGCGACATTCGATCATGACGCCCAGGTGTTCCTGAGATCCGAGCGTCAGTTGAAACAGGTCGTGGAGCAGGCGCCAAAGGAGTGGATGACCGGCGCTGACTTACGACGCAACGTCGCGTTCCTGCGAAAGCCGCTGACAGCCAGTCGGGCTGTCGCCCAAATCGAGCCAACGGACGACGTCGATTTCGTCAAGGCTGGCCAGGACGTGGTGTACATGACAACGGTGATCAGCCGCGTGAAGCAGAGCAGGTTCACCAAAATCATCAAGTCGCCGATCTACCGTGACATGACCATCAGGAACTACAACACCTGTCAGAAGATCCTGGCTCTGATGCAGGCCGACTGAAAGACTTTCCACCGCACGTCCTATGCAGGGTAGGATCGCGACATTCGACGCAAGGTCTCGAGAGGCGTCTGAAGCCTGCTCGTAACATCACGCCAAAACGGAGGTACTCATGCCGGTGGTCGATCAAATCACATCCATTCTGACACCTGACATCCTCGGGCGGTGTGCCGCGCGGGCCGCGGGCTACGACCGCGACAATCGGTTCTTTCAGGAGGACTTCGACGAGCTGAAAGCCGCCGGGTACCTGCTTTTGGCCGTACCCAAGGAGTTCGGCGGCGCCGGGTTCAATCTGGCGCAGGTCTGTCGGGAGCAGGCGCGCCTGGCGTACTCGGCGCCGGCGACCGCGCTCGCGGTCAACATGCACTTCTACTGGACGGGCGTGGCAGCCGACTTGAATCGATCAGGCGATCACAAGCTCGACTGGATGCTGGAAGAAGCGGCGGCCGGGGAAGTGTTCGCCGCCGGCCACGGTGAGCGCGGCAACGACGTCCCGGTGCTGGCCTCATCGTCGACCGCGGAGCGCGTCGACGGCGGGTATCGATTCACCGGCCACAAGATCTTCGGATCGCTCACGCCCGTGTGGACGCGTCTCGGCATTCACGCCATGGACTTGACGGATCCGAACCACCCCATGGTGGTGCACGCATTCATGCCAAGGGATACTGCCGGGTATCAGATCGTGGAGACGTGGGACACGTTGGGGATGCGAGCCACACGCAGCGACGACACGGTGCTGAAAGGTGCGTTCGTGCCCGATCGCTACATCGCTCGGGTGGTGCCGGCCGGCTTTGCTGGCGCGGATCTCTTCGTCCTCGGCATCTTCGCGTGGGCGGAACCGACATTTGCGCATATCTACACCGCCCTCGCGCAGCGCGCGCGCGACCTCGCGGTGGCTGAGGTAGGTCAGAAGAAGTCGGTCTCGCTGGGCGGCCGTTCAATGGCCTGGAACCCCATGATTCAACACGCGGTGGCGGAAATGGACATGACGCTCGACGCAATCGGCGCACACGTCGAGCGAGTGGCGGACGAATGGTCCAACGGGACAAACCACGGCGGCCTGTGGCCTGCGAAGCTGGTGTCGGCGAAGCACCACGCCGTCGAGGGCGCCAAGCGTGTCGTCGATCTCGCGATGGACGTTTCGGGCGGCACCGGAATGTTCAAGAAGAACGAGCTCGAGCGGCTGTATCGTGATGTGCGGTGCGGCGGGTTCCATCCCGCCAACACCGCGCTCGCCCACGAAATCGTCGGGAAGACTGCGCTTGGTCTCCTGGGCGAAGCGGCGCGCTGGTGATCGTGAACCCAGGGCGCGTGCCATCGCTTTCGGCCTGACACGCGTCTGCCCACGGACGTGCCGCCAGCGTGCAAGCACGCTGGCGGTGAAGTTTATCGACCTGCCTCCGCGCCGCGGGTCTCGTAGATTCGCACCTGCTGAATGCCCCACAGTTCGCCATTCGGGGCGGTGCCCGTCTGCGTGATCCGAATCGCCTTCGTCTGCATCGGCCGGAACATCACGATTGTTGTCGGGGTCTGACCGGCTCCTTCAGCGACGGGCTGTTCGATCCCTCCACGGCCCCCGGGGCCTTGCGCCGGGGACCCCCGCCGTTGGCGCCTGCGCCTGCCCTTGCATCGCGGCGATGGTGAGCGTACCGGCCGTGCAACATGCCGCACCGACGATCCCAAGGCGAATGCCACGCCTGCCGCTGGAACCCGCGCGTTTGGATGAATCGTTCTTGCGCAAGGACTACACCTCTATGATGCCGCTGACAGTAACGGCGCGATCTCGAGTTCCACAGCAGATACCGACGCCGCCGGAAATTCCCAGGCGCCATTGTCGGTCATCGGCCTTTCAACTGTCTTCATCACATCGGCGCTGTTCAAGTACGACAGCTCGATGGTCGAATCCGCGGCGATCTCGAACACTCGTCCGCCCCGAATCACGTGCCCCGCGATCTGAAGCGTGGCAGTGACGGATTTCGTGCGCTGAGTGTTCGCGACGTGGAGAAACACCGTATTGTCACGCCGGCTGGCGACGACGTCGAGTCCGTCCGGAAATCCGCCGACCTTGATTGCATGGCTGCCGATGTGATGCCGATACAACTGCATGACCCTGGCGACCGGCTGCAGGTAGGCACGGTTGCTGCCCCTCGGGACCGGAATCATCACGGCGTTGTTCTGCCACCGCGTCCCGCAGAAATCGGCGGCAGTGGCGATCTTGAGGACGTCGCCGTGGCGCTGGTGGTTGTTGAGGATTCGGGCGTACCGACACGCCGGCCGCCCACGTGGAGAGCACGTCGCAGCGGTCGCGCCCGGGAATCGTGAAGTGACATTCGGTCAGGGCTAACGGAATCTGACGACGACCCAGACTCTCTCGGACGCCGCGGATTTTGCCGTCGCTCGTTTGCCACGCCGTCATCAGCTGTGCCCAGGTTGCATCCGGATCACGCCGGTACAACTCACCGCGCAGCACCGGCCGTTGCGGTGAGTCCGGATCGAACATGTGGTGGAACGCCAGATACTGGACGTGTTCACCGGCCACATCCGCCATGCGTCCTGCCCAGCCGCCGTCGCCCCAGGCAATCAACCGGATCTCCGGATTGGCGGCACGCATCGCCTTGGCAAACTCCACCGTCTTGCGCGCGGCAGTTTCGAGGTCGAAGCCGTTCTTGTCGTACGAGGTTTCGTTGCCGATCTGCCAATAGCGGACGCCGAGCGGTGCGACACTTCCATGAGCCAACCGCTCAGCATTGCGAGCATCGTTGCAGTAGGCGACCCAGTCGGCGGCTTCCTTCGCGTCGGCGGTGCGAACGCTGTCTCTTGCCTTCATGTACTGCCGGCGTCCGTCCGACTCGAAGTTGACGCAGATCAATGGTTCGGCGTCGACGGACTTGCACAGGCTGACAAACTCACTGGTGCCCACCTGGTTCGACTCGATCCCGCCCCATTGCAGGTTGAGCATCGAGGGACGGTTCTCGCGTGGGCCCACGCCTTCCCGCCAGCGGTAGTAGTCCACGAAGATCCCGCCCCACCGCATCATCGTCGGCGCGAGTTCGCGTGTGACCGCCAGCACGTCTTCGCGCCATCGATCGGTCGCGTGATCCCAGGCGGCCTCAACCGAACCGTCGGTCGCGCCGAGAGGCTCCATGAACTGCATGTAGAGGTACGGTGATAGCTCGAACAGCGCGACTGGATCAACGATCAGCGGGGCCCGACCGGCCGGCGTCTGCGTCGTGACTTCAAGGCGTCCGCCGACCGCAACACCGGCCGCAGCCATGGAGATGTCCTTGAGGAACGACCGTCGCCTCATCATGCGTCCGCATGCTATACCACGCGGATGTTGTGCCGCCTAAGGAGGCAAGAGTGCCGCGTCCGTGAGCGGTGATTGGCGTACGATGGCGAAAGTCGCTGCGAGCCGAGGCCGACAGTGTCGGCGCCGGTTGATGATCAGGCTGAGGGAGAAACCATGTTGCCAGCCGTGCCAGCCCCTCCAGGTCTGGTGTTTGCGTTTCAGGCGCGGGTCGAACTGGGGTCCGTCATCGAGGTCGGTCAAGTGCCGCGCGGCCGCCGCCGCATTATCCCGATCGTGGGCGGCACCTTCGAAGGCTCGGGCATGAAGGGACGCGTCCTCAACAACGGCGCGGACTGGCAGATCGTACGCCCGGACGGTCTAGCGGAACTCGATACGCGCTACGCGCTCGAGACCGACAGCGGCCAGTTCGTCTACGTACAGAACGCAGGGATGCGCCATGCGGCTCCCGACGTGCAGGAGAAACTCGCCGCCGGCGAGCCGGTCGATCCGGCACTGGTCTACTTCCGTACGGTCCCCACGTTCGAGACATCGGCGCCCGAACTTCGATGGCTGACGCGATCGATCTTCGTCGGCACCGGCGAGCGGCACCCCACATACGTCATCATCCGGTTCTGGAGGCTGCCATGACCGGAGTGGGGATCGTCGACCTACCGGTGATCCGTGCTCTCCGTTAACGGCAATCCGGCAGACACGAGTTTGTACCTCGCGCCTCAGCCGCAAATCGCTATGGACCCGCAGAACGTCCTCGGTACGCTTCTTGTGTAAATCGACCTTAGCGATACAGGAGAGCACGCGAGGTGTAAACGATGAAGCATGGAGGCGTCCAGTGGAATGGAGGCGTTAGCTTCCACTTCTGAAACGGAACCCACGGTTTCTGATCGAATCGAGTGACGCGAAGGGGCGGCTGGCACAGTGACGGCCGCTCCTTTTCCCTTTTCCCTGTCGACATTCGCGACAAAGGCCGCGTGAAGTTCTCAGCGCGAGACGACAGTCAGCGGACCACGCGCGACGCGGCAACCGCCGGGGTGACGCACGGGGCCTGTCCGAAGTCACGGAAGCTCTGACCGTCGATCGGCACGAACTCCCAGTCGTAGCTCCCGCTCTTCAGCGTGAACTTGATCACGCCCCATGTCCGGTTCTCCCACAGTTCGCTGTTTCGCTGCTGGCTCACGCGGTCGTACAGCGAGTAGCCGCCCGTGCCGACGACGAATTCGCGGATGCCGTTGGGAGTGGGACGGGCGTCGGCGTCCTGGGGAGCGTAGCGTTCGTAATCATGATCGTGACCGTTGAGGACGACGTCGGCGCCGAACTGATTGAGGAGGCGCCAGGCCTCGCGCATCTGTGAAGAGTTGCCGTTCGGACCGGAACTGAAGAGCGGATGGTGCCACATCGCCAGTGTACAGGCGGCGCCCGACTCTGCGAGGTCTGCTTTCAGCCACTCGTATTGCGGCGATCCGGGAGCTGCGGACACGTTGCTGTTGAGCGAGACGATGTGCCACGCGCCGAGCGAGTAGCTGTAGTAGCCAAGACCTGCGGGGCCGGCACTCGCCCCGAAGTAGGCGAAGTAAGGTGCGCCGGCGGCTTGCTCCCAGTCGTGGTTTCCAGGCGCTGCCAGCGTCCGCGATTTATGCCGGCCCCACGTCGACTCGTAGCAGGTCGCGAGAAGCTGCGGCGTGCTCGTCGGGTAGACGTTGTCGCCGAGTGTGAACACCGTTCCCGGAATCCGATCCAGTAGCTTCGCGGTGGCGTCCGTGTTCGTGTCGTCGCAGCGCGCGATGTCTCCGGCGCCGACGAGGATCGCGTCCGCGACCTGAGGTGCCGGAACCACGACATTCGGTTGAGCTGGGACGGGTACCTCGTCGGGACTGACGACGTGACTACCACCACATCCCGTGAGCAGGCAAAGAACTCCGATGAAGGCCATGGCCGTCTTGCGTGAAATCAAATGAAATGTCCCAGGGGAGTACCTTGGATGGTATCCCGGCCCACCTCATCTGAGCAAGCTCTAAGTCTGCGTGATCAAGCGCGTAACGAGCTTCGTGCGCGACAAACGGTCCTCGCTCCCGCGCAAACTTGAGTACCTTGCCGATCTCCTCGTCGAACCGGTCGCTGTCGAATCGTGTGTTGCGATCCGCATGCGCCGCGTCTTTGACCTGCGCACTGATCCGCCGCGTCTCCGCCTCCAGCCAGCCAATGGGCGAATCCTCGGACTCGGGCCGCATCGAGGCGTCCGCGCAATCGATCAGCGTCTGGAGATACAGCCGGAAGTACGCGGGCATCGAAAGCACTCGTTTCGCGAGGATATTATCGTTGACACCCTGGAGAATGTAGTAGTCCTTCGCCCACAGCGCCAGATCCTTGTCCCACGGCAGCAGCTGCGACACCGTTCGTCCCTGGAACCGATACAGGTAGAAATTGTTCGGGCCCCAATTACCCAGGAAGCCGTCGTGTTCGGCGATGAAGTTCTCGACGGCAATGTGACGAACGAATTGACGGAGATCCAGCAGTTCGCCGACCTCGCGCTCGAATTGACTGTCACTCGACTCGTTCAATTTCTTGAAAAGCGTCTCGAGAGGCCCATAGAGCAAAACGGGTGCGTCGCTTTCGTGGGTTTTGGGCTCGAAGAGCTCGGCATAAATGCTGAGATCCGGTCCGAGGTAGTCCCACGGATAGTCCGCCTTCCAGTGGTACTCGTACAGATAGCCACCGTTTTCCGTCTTACCGTTGGCATCCTGCCCAAATACGCGAGCAAGAAACGTTTTGTCGACCGGCTCGATCAGTTCGTATAGCCCGATGTAATCGCGATTGACAAACACCCGCGCGTGCACGACCCGCGGCGCCGGCATTTCCATCTTCGCGAACATCCCCAGACCAATGCGCTGCGCGACCATCGACGGGTCCTGGATCGCGTTGGCGAGCACGATCGACTTCAACCCGAACGCGGTCTGATCGAGGTACTGTCCGAAATCAACTTTGAGTCCGGGCTTCTTCGGATTGCGGCTCCCACTGCCTCTCGAGCGCACGCCGACCTGCGGGATGACCACTTCTTGCCACTTCATGTCCGCCGGATAGTACGTATCGCTGAGGTAGTTCGCTTGCAGCGTCTCCCAGTCTCCCTGTTTCATCGTGAGCTGAACGTCGTGCAGCACCGACGGATCGAACAGATCATCAGAAGTCTGCGCCCTGGCCGGTGCAGCCAGGATTAGTGAAGACGCGAGCAATGTTGTGAACGAAGCGAGCCTGGAGGGTTGCATGGCTGCTCCTTGGTGGCAGCGCGAGGCTGGTGACCGATCGAAATCGTCGTCACGCAATGTGCTCAGCGCGGCGAGGGTGCGGATGTCGCGGGCAACCGCACACACGAGCGATCTCGGAATCGGCGTGCAAGAAGCAAATCACACGCCATCCGAAATAGACAGAAGGGGAAGCGTCGACCCACACCAGTCCTGGCTTGCGCGATGACGTGGCACGTGCCGGTGGGAAACCCGTTGGAATTCGGCGAGGTCGGACTAGGGGACCGGACTGCTCGCCTTGGCGCCGTACAGCTTCCGCAATTCGCGCTTCAGAATCTTGCCTGTTCCGGTCTTCGGAAAACTGTCAAGGAAATCCACGGACTGCGGACACTTGTAGTGGGCCAGGCGCGTACGGCAGAAATCGACCAGCTCTCGGTCTGTCACGTGCTCATCCGGTTTCCGCACCACGAGCGCTTTCGGAACTTCGCCCCACTTCTCGCTCGGCACCGGAATCACGACTGCTTCGTACACGGCCGGGTGCGCGGCCAATACCCTCTCGACTTCCAGTGAAGAGATGTTTTCGCCGCCGCTGATGATGATGTCCTTTTTCCGGTCCACGATCAGCACGTAGTTGTCGCCGTCGATGGTCGCCAGGTCGCCGGTATGGAACCACCCGCCCTCCATCGCGCTCGCGCTGGCATCGGGCCGCTTCCAGTAACCGTCCATGACGACGTCGCCGCGGGCAACGACTTCGCCAACGGTCTCACCGTCGCGGGGAACGTCACGACCGTCGGCATCGACGACACGAAGCTCGACGCAGGGGATCGCGTAGCCCGCGCGGGCCCGCCGATCGTGGCGGCTTTCGTCGTCGTCACAGCGAACACCTTGCTTGATGCGCGAGACCGAGAGCACGGGGGACGTTTCGGTGAGTCCGTACCCCGAGATGCATGCCCCACCCAGCTTCTGCTCGACTTCGCGGACGAGCGTTGGAGACGACGCCGCACCGCCGATCATGATGCACCGCAGGCTGCTCAAATCGTACTTCTCGCGATCGGGGCAATTCACGAGCGCATTCGCCATGGTCGGCACCAGCGCACACGCCGTGGCCTTCTCCCGTTCGATGAGGCGAAAGACATCTGCGGGAATGAATTGATGGACCATCACATGGGTCCCGCCGACCAGCGTGATGGTATGCGCCGCTCCCCAGCCGTTGGCATGAAACAGCGGAATGGTGTGCAGCATGACCGTATCGCTGGCCGTGCTCGACGCAACGTCGCGTGAGGTCTGCCCGGCCGCAATCACCGACAGCGCATGAAGGTAGATGTTTCGGTGAGTGAGCATCACGCCTCGTGGCGCATCGCTCGTGCCGCTCGTGTAGAAGAGCTCGGCCACTGCGTTCTCATCCACTTCCATGACGTCCCGATGCAGCGGTGTCGCCGTTGCGATCAAATGATCGTAGGCGTGCGGCGACAGCCAGTCCGCCTGCGGCTCGCCGTCGAGCAGGTACGTCCGCTCGATAGCGGGCACGTCGCGGCGGAACGCTTCGGCCAGGGGCAGCAAAGCCCGCTCGACGAAGAGGAATCTGGCCCCGGAATCGTTCAGGACATAGGCGAGTTCTGGCGGCGCCAGCCGGACATTGAGTGGCAGAAGGACGCACTCGGCTTCGAGCACGCCGTAGTACGCCTCGAGGAGCCGATGGCAGTTCGTGCTGAGAAACGCCACGCGATCGCCGGGCCGGGCGCCCTCTCTCCGCAAGGCGCCGGCCAGCCTGGCAGCGCGATCTGCAAACTGCGCATACGTGAATCGCCGATCACCACAGACAACCGCAACATCGTCTCGGAACTGCTCGCCGGCATAGCGGAGAAAACGGATCGGCGTCAGCGGAACATTCATGTCGTACTCCTTCAGCGGTTGAGACCGGCAAGTCGAGCAGCGGTTTGAGACTGGATTTGGCCGGCGGTCCACACGTGGAGCGCCTCGATGTCCTTCCGCACGGTGCGCGATGCGCCAAAGAGAACCAGGGCCAGCATCGCGGCAAGAATCGGAATCACGTACATCGCCCAATGCAGGCCGGCTCCCCGGAACGGCTCGAGCGCTCGAATGGAGTGGTCCGTCACACCCGCAACGCTTGCCGCCTGCGCGGTGAAATGGTCGCTGATGATGCCCGTACCGAGCGGACCGAGCGAGGCAATGAGCGAGATGGCCGTGGGAGCGTAACTCGCTTCGCCGACCCCCACGCCGAGACGAATGGCAAACAACTCCCAGAAGTTGCGCGCCAGCCCGGACGCCGCGGTCAGGAGGCTCCAGACGGCCACTCCAACGGCGAGGATGTGCTTTCGGGTGCCGTGATCCGCCAACCTCCCCAGCGGCACACCCGCGAAGGCGTAAAGCAACGTGAAGGCTGTGCCGAGGGCACCCAGCGCCGTGTCGCCGAGGCCCCACTCGCGCCGAATCTGTTCTCCGACCGCTCCGAGAATCTGGCGGTCGAAGAAGTTCATCAAGTTGATGATGAAGAGTACGGCGAGCGCGTAACGGGCGCCGGTCATTGCCTTAAAAGGGGTATCGAGACTGCGCAATTCCCGCGTCGGCGATCCGACGGCGCGCGCCAACCGTATCGGTACCAGGATGTTCGTTCACTCGTGCGACGGCGGCGCGGAGCTGATCGACTCCTTCAGCCTGACGCGGCGAGCGCATTCACGATCTGCTTGCCGGCGTGCGCAACCCGGTCCATGGCATCGCTGGTGTAGACCCGCGCGACGTCCACCGCGATCGCAGCGCGCTCGCTCCCGCGTGCCGTCAGTTTCGCCGCGCGGCCGACGACGCTCTCGATCGCGTAGCACTCGATGATCACGTTGGCGGCGTGCGCCGAGCACCTCCTGTTCGTCGCGAACGCCTGCGCCGAACGCCTGCGCCGCTGAGCCCAACGCGGTCCGCGCCAGCTGCTTCACCTGGGCGAGCGCCTGACGCTCCGGCTGGAGCACGGAGCCACCTACGTCCTCTTCGGCGGGCTGCCCGAGGAGCGGGTCTGAGTTCTTCAACAGCCGCGTGGCGATGATAAGGCGGTTGATCTCGTTCGTGCCTTCGTAGATCCGCGTGATGCGCGCATCGCGATACGCGCGCTCCACGGGGAAGTCGCGCGAGTAGCCATTGCCGCCGAAGACCTGCACCGCTTCATCGACCGCGTAGGCCAGCGCCTCGCTGGTGGCAACCTTATTAATAGAGCACTCGACCGCGAAGGTCTCGATGGTCTTCAGGACTGCCGCCGTGTCGGCGCCATCCACCACCTCGAGCGCGTGTTCGACGTCGCCGAGGGTGCGGTACACCATCGACTCGCTCACGAAGCACTGCACCACCATCTCCGCGAGCTTCTGCTTCACGAGCCCGAAGTCGGAAATGGCTTTGCCGAACTGCCGCCGTTGTCCGGCGTACGCGATGGACTGGTTGAGCGCCTGCCTGACACCCGCAATGTTTCGCGTGCCGAGCTTGACGCGACCCAGATTCAGGATGTTGAACGCGACCTTGTGTCCCTCGCCCGATTGTGCCCAGGACGTTCTCGACCGGGACCGGCACGTTGTCCAGCATCAACACCGTCGTCGAGGATCCATCGAGGCCCAGCTTCTTCTCGTCAGGACCGCTCTGCACGCCCATTCCGCGTTCGACGATGAAGGCCGTGAATTTCTCGCCGTCGACTTTGGCGAACAGGGTGAAGAGGTCGGCAAACCCGCCGTTGGTGATCCACGCCTTCTGCCCGTTCAAAAGGTAATGTCGGCCGTCTGGCGTAAGCCGCGCCGTGGTCTTCGCAGCCAGCGCGTCGGAGCCCGAGTGCGGCTCGGTGAGCGCGTAGGCCCCGATCATCTCCGCGCTGGCGAGCCTGGGCAGATACTTCGCCTTCTGCTCCGGCGTTCCGAAATACACAATCGGCAGGGTTCCGATCGACGTGTGTGTCCCGATTGAGCCGGCAAAGGAAGGATTGATAGCGATTTCCTCGCCAACGTAGGCGGCGCTGATCTTGTCGAGACCCAGGCCGCCGTAGGCGGCTGGAATCTCGAGGCGGAGTAGATCGAGGTCGGCGGCCTTCTTCAGCAGCTCGCGCGTCTTGACCCAGTCATGCGCGTAAAGGCTGGCTTCGTTGGGCAGGACCTCCTTTCGCATGAACTCGGCGGCAGTCTGGCCGAACAGCCGCTGCTCATCGCTCAGATCCTCCCGCGTGAACAGGAGATCCGGGTTCAGTGACCGTATCAAGAACGTACCGCCACCCGACACTTCTCGTACCGGTGCCACAGTTCCTCCGGTTGACAGGCTGATTGGGGCGCCAGTATAAGCGGACGCGCATGCCTTCCATCCAGGAATTGTTCGCGCTCACCGGCCGGGTGGCGATTGTGACGGGCGCATCGCGCGGTCTCGGCGAAGAGATGGCGGAGGGCCTGGCGGAAGCCGGGGCGGTCCTGATGATCTGCGCCCGCCGCGAGCAGTGGCTGACGCCCACAGTCGAACGTCTCCGGGGACTTGGCTTTCGCGTCGAAGGCATGGTCGCCGACGTATCCAATCCGGCCAAAGTGCAGGCAGTGGTCGACAAGACGATGGCGACCTACGGTCGCATCGACATTCTCGTGAACAACGCCGGTATCTCGTGGGGAGCAGCGCCTGAGGAGATGCCGCTCGACAAGTGGCAGAAAGTGATCGACGTCAACCTCACCGGCGCGTTCCTGTTCGCGCAGGCAGCGGGTCGCGAGATGCTGAAGCGCGAATACGGGAGGATCATCAACATCGCCTCGATCGCGGGCCTCCACGCCGCGGTTCACGGGCCGCATTACGCGGCGTATGCCGCAACCAAAGCCGGGCTCATGGGCCTGACGCGCGAGCTGGCCGCCTCGTGGGGCCGGCACAACATCCGCGTCAACGCGATTGCCCCTGGATTCTTCCGTTCCCGTCTCGCCGACCCGGTCCTGCCTCTGGCCGAACCATCGATCAAGGCGACCTCTCCGATTCCGCGCATAGGTGCGGAAGGAGAACTGAAGGGCGTTTGCGTGTTCCTCGCGTCCGACGCGTCCAACTACATCACCGGCCAGACCATCGTCGTCGACGGCGGAAGGACGATTGGCGGTTGAACAAGGGAAAGGTTTGTCCCTTCTTATTCCCTCGCTAACTCCAGCCTGGCGATGGCTTCGAGATGCACCTCGTCCGGACCATCGACGATTCGCAGCGTTCGTGCATGCGCCCACGCCTGGGCGAGCGGAAAGTCCTCGGAGACGCCGCCGCCGCCGTGAGCCTGAATCGCGCGATCGAGCACGCGCAGCGCCATCCGAGGCGCGGCGACTTTGATTTGCGCGATCTCTGACCGCGCGGCTTTGTTGCCCACCGTGTCCATCAGGTATGCGGCGCGCAGCGTGAGCAGGCGCGCCTGATCGATCTCGATGCGGGATTCGGCGATGTGCGCGCGGAGAGTGCCCTGCTCCGCGAGCGGCTTGCCGAATGCGACGCGGCTCTTGACGCGCGCGCACATCAGCTCCAGCGCGCGCTCGGCCACACCAACGATGCGCATGCAGTGGTGAATGCGGCCGGGCCCAAGGCGTCCCTGCGCAATCTCGAAGCCTCGGCCTTCACCGAGCAGCATGTTGGACGCCGGCACTCGCACGTTGTCAAACACGATCTCGGCGTGGCCGTGCGGCGCATCGTCGAACCCGAACACCGGCAGCGTCCGCTTGATTAGAACTCCAGGTGTATTCATCGGCACCAGGATCATCGACTGCTGTTTGTGTCTCGGCGCATCCGGGTTGCTGCGGCCCATGAAGATCGCGATCCGGCATCGTGGATCGCCGGCTCCAGATGTCCACCACTTGCGCCCGTTGAGGACACACTCGCCAGCCTTGTGGCTTCCGGCTTCAGCCGGAAGAAACTCGATCGTCGACTGGATGTTCGTCGCGTCCGACGACGCAACGTCCGGCTCGGTCATCGCAAAACAGGATCGGATTTCACCGGCGAGCAGCGGCTCCAGCCATTGCCGCTTCTGCTCTGGCGTTCCGTAGCGCACCAGCACTTCCATGTTCCCGGTGTCTGGCGCCGAGCAATTGAAGATCTCGGGTGCGAACGGCATCGCGCGTCCCATGATTTCGCAGAGCGGCGCGTATTCGGTGTTCGTGAGCCCTGCACCGTATTCGCTCTCCGGCAGAAACAGGTTCCACAACCCTTCGGCGCGGGCCTTTGCCTTGAGCTCCTCGATGAGGGGGATTGGCTGCCATCGATCGCCCTCGGCGACCTCATCCCTGAAACGCTTCTCGTTCGGGTAGACATGCGCCGCCATGAAGGCGGTCAGTCGCGCCTGGAGATCCTTCACTTTCGCTGAATGCTCGAAGTGCATAATCACTCCGAGGGGCTGCGCCCTCGGACTTCCCGTGGACACGCTCGCTCGCGAGCGCTCGTCGCTGCGGCTCACGCGCTCGTTCGCCAAGCCCGTAACTGGGTTTCGAAACCAGTCCATACCAGAGCATGATACCTTTGCGCGGCATGTCACAGCTCGTTCGCTATGAGATACGGGACGGGGTGGCCGTGGTCACCATCGACAATCCGCCGGTAAATGCCTTGAGCGCCGGTGTACCCGAAGGCATCAGCGAGGCAGTCGAGCGCGCCTGCAAGGATGCGGCGGCGGACGCCATCGTCCTGATTGGCGCCGGCAGCACGTTCATCGCCGGCGCGGACATCAACATCTTCAAGGAGTTGAAGACGCGCGAGCAGTCCCTCGAGCGCTCGCAGTCGGTGCACACGCGACTGAAGAAGCTGGAGGATGCTGGCAAGCCGCTCGTGGCCGCCATTCACGGTCACGCGCTGGGCGGCGGGCTGGAGTTCGCGATGGCGTGTCACTACCGCGTGGCCGTCGCCACCGCCAGGGTCGGTCAGCCGGAAGTGCACCTCGGGATCATTCCGGGCGCCGGCGGCACCCAGCGGCTGCCGCGATTGTGCGGACCGGCAGCTCGCGCTCGAGATGTGTACTGACGGCAAGCCGATAGCCGCCGCGCGGGCTGCACAGGCGGGCATCGTCGACGCCCTGATCGATGGAGATCTGCTGGAAGGCGCCGTCGTCTTTGCGCGGTCACGTGCCGCGACGAAGGAACGCCGTCGCACGCGGGATCTGGAGGACAAGATCAGCGATCGCGCCGCTGGAATCGCAGCGTGCCAGGCGATGCGCGCCGCGCTGGGCAAGCCGGCGCGGGGGGCTCGCGCCCCATTCGCAGCCGTGGATGCGATCGAAGCCTGTGTAACCATGAACTTCGATGCAGGCTCACGACGCGAGATGGAGTTGTTCGCCGAGTGCGTGCTGTCGACCGAGTCGAAAGCGATGCGGCACTTGTTCTTCGCAGAGCGTGAAGTCGCGAAGATTCCAGACGTGCCGAAAGACACACCGGCGCGCGCAATCAAGCGTGCCGCCATCGTCGGCGCCGGCACCATGGGCGGTGGCATCGCCATGACCTACGCCAATGCCGGCGTTCCGGTCCTGCTCAAGGACGTCGATCAGGCTGCGCTCGATCGCGGCATGTCCGTCATCCGCAAGAACTACGCGTCGTCGATGACAAAGGGCAAGATTACGCCGGAGGCGATGGCCAGGACACTGGCGCTCATCACTCCGACCACGAGCTACGACGGATTCGGGGAGGTCGACATCGTCGTGGAAGCCGTCTTCGAGAACATGGATCTGAAGAAGGCCACCTTCGCGGAACTCGCGACGGTCGCGCGGCCCGACGCGATTCTTGCGTCGAACACGTCGACGCTCGATATCGATGCGCTCGCGGCGGCGAGCGGCCGGCCGGCGCAGGTCGTCGGGCACCACTTCTTCAGCCCGGCCAACGTCATGAAGTTGCTCGAAATCGTTCGCGGGCGCTCAACCAGCAAAGAAGTGATCGCGACATCGTTGAAGCTCGCGAAGCAACTGAACAAGGTCGGAGTGGTCGTCGGCAATTGTTTCGGGTTCATCGCCAACCGCATGCTCGCCTATTACATGCGCGAGTCGTATCTCCTCCTCGAAGAAGGCGCCAGCGTCTCGGAAATCGACGGGGCCCTCACCGATTTCGGCCTTCCGGTTGGACCGTTCGGCATGCAGGACATCGCGGGCATCGACGTCGGCTGGCGCATCCGTCAGCACTTGAAATCGACCGGGAAGACGCGCGCGGAGGGACCCCAGTCCGCCGTTCCCGATCGACTCTACGAAATGGGTCGCTACGGCCAGAAAACCGGCGCGGGATGGTATCGATACGAAAGCGGTAGTCGAGCCCGCATGCCTGACCCAATCGTCGACGAAGTTGTCGCGGACGAGGCGGCAAAGCGAGGCGTCACGCGGCGCGCCGTAACTGATGAGGAGATCATCGCGCGCATCATGACGGCCCTGGCGAACGAAGGCGCCCGGGCTCTGGAAGAGGGATACGCTATTCGCGCCAGCGACATCGATGTCGTGTACGTGAATGGCTTCGGCTTCCCCCGTCACCGCGGGGGCCCGATGTTCTTCGCCGACACCGTCGGACTTCCGACTGTGCTGGCGCGAGTCAACGAATACCGCCGGCAGTTCGGCGATTACTGGCAGCCGTCGCCCTTGTTGCAGAAACTCGCGAGTGAGGGCCGCGGCTTCCACAGCGACGCGGCATGACGGTCGTCGACCTCGCGCAACTCGGCGAGATGGTCGGGCAAGAGGTCGCCACCAGCGATTGGCTCCTGGTCACGCAGGACCGCATCGACGCATTTGCGGACGCCACCAGCGATCATCAGTGGATACACGTCGATGCCGCGCGCGCGACAGCCGAAACGCCGTTCGGCACGACGATCGCACATGGATTCCTGACGTTGTCGCTGGTCAGCGCGCTGATGCGGGACGCCATCACGGTCGAGGGCCTGCGCATGACGCTGAACTACGGGCTCAACCGCGTGCGGTTCGTGTCGCCGGTACCGTCTGGTTCACGACTCCGAGCGCGAATCGCACTCGGCAAGGTCGAAGACCTGGGGGGCAGCACGCAGGCGACGTGGAACGTCACCATCGAGCGCGACGGCAGCGAGAAGCCGGCCGTCGTCGCGGAGTGGATCGTTCGTTATTACTCGCGCGAGAACCAATGACGCGTGAGAGCTCGGCGATCCCTTGCGCGAGACCAGAACTGGTTTCAAAACCGATCGCGGGTGGCCGCGGACGGGGCGCCCCACCCCACCCCAGCGCGCACAAAACGCGCGCCGGGGACCCCGGGCCGGGCGCGCAGGACGTCCCCCGTTACTGTGCTTGTCGTCCGAGCACCCGGTGGGGCTGGCCGCGGACGCCGCGGACAGGACCCGCGTCTGACACGGTTTTGAAACCAGTTCCAATCACTCATCACTGATCACTCATCCTGAATCGGTCAATTCCTAGGAATACCGTGCACGAGGAACCCGACCCGACTGCGCTCGAGACCAGCCCGGTCCGCGCCGGCGAAGAGCTCGACTGGGCGCGATTGGAAGCGTGGCTGCGCGAAAGGCTGCCCGCGTCCGACGTCTCGGAATTCGATCTTCGCGAGCACATGCGGGTCGCGCAGTTCCCGGGTGGACACTCGAACCTGACCTATCACGTGAGCTTCGGCGCCACCGAGCTCGTCGTCAGGCGCCCGCCGTTCGGTCCTGTTCCCCCAACCGCGCACGACATGGCGCGCGAGTATCGGTGGCTGTCGGCAGTACATCCTGTCTTTCCGCTGGCGCCGCGAGTGTACGCCCTCTGCGAGGACCCCTCGATCATCGGCTCGGTTTTTTACGTGATGGAACGGCGGCATGGCATCGTCGTCCGGGACCAGGAACCGCAGTCGATCGAAGACCGGCCTGACGTCCGGCGGGGAGTCAGCCTTGCGCTCATCGACGCTTTGGCTCAATTGCATGCCATCGACGTTGCCGTCGCTGGTCTGGCGAATCTCGGCAAACCAGATGGCTTTGTCGAACGGCAGGTACGCGGGTGGACCGATCGGTGGAACCGATCGAGGACGTCCGAGGTACCCGACATGGAGGCGCTGGCGCGCTGGCTGGTCGCGTCCCTGCCAGCAAATCCCGCGCGGCCAACCATCGTGCACGGCGACTTCAAACTCGACAATCTGATGCTCGACGCTGCGGACCCATGCCGCGTCGTGGCGGTGTTCGACTGGGAAATGGCAGCACTCGGCGATCCGCTCGTCGATCTGGGGATTCTGCTGGCGTATTGGGGGGCGAACCCGCCGCCGGCGCAACGCGACTCCCTCGCCACGGTCACCACATTGCCCGGCTGGCTGACTCCCGGGGAGCTGGTCGAGCGCTACGCCGCGCGCAGCGGCCGCGACCTGACGACGTTGAAGTTTTTTGAGGTGTTTGCGCTGTTCAAGGTCGCGGTCGTGATTCAGCAGATTTATTACCGGTTCGTGAACGGCCAGACGAGTGATCCACGCTTTGCCCACTTTGGCGATCGAGTGACGTATCTGGCGAGGCGTGCCGCGTCGTTGCTATAGCGCGCTCTACAGGGTTATGCAGGGTTCTGCAGGGTTCTGCAGGGTTCTACAGGGTTCTACAGGGTTCTACAGGGTTCTGCGGGGTTCCACGAGGTTCTACCCGGTTCTCGGTTTTGAGCATCGAACCTTGGAGAACCCAGTAAACCCAGTAGAACCCCGTAGAACCCCGTAGAACAGA
>CAVRYD010000005.1:0-353356 GCA_963725335.1 uncultured Acidobacteriota bacterium
AGTCATCCCAGGGGCCCACGGACGACGATCTCCGACGAATTGCTGAACGGCTGACCGGAATAAGGGTCTGCTTGTGCCCATCCAACCGAAACCAGTCATCGCCAGGCAAGTATTCCGACGGCCCTCATGTCCTTCTGGCCGCGACAATTTATGAGGGCGAGCCGGCGCGCGCTGCCCAAGGACTCTGGAACGCGATTCAGGCCCATGATGCTGCGCTTCTGCTGACGGACTTTGTTGGTATCAACTTGCTGCACTCGAAGGAGCCCTACGGCGGAGCGGTGCAGGAGTTGCTCGAGCGTCAGTTTCTTACCGACGAGCAGCGTGGCTGGTGCTCAGGTCAGATCCTAGCGAGGCTCCGCCTCGACCATCGAGGGCTGCGCCTCGCTAGACCATAAGCTTGATAACGCCCCGCTGACGCGGGGACGGTCTTGACCTGAGAAACTTGACTCATTTGGACAAGTTCTGAAGGGTCAAGACCTCTATGGCCTCGAGCATCGAGTCAGTTGTTCCAGCAGCTGGGATCCTCATAGCCATGAAAGCGATCGTCTCGTGCTTGACGAACTCGGCTCTGTCAGGGCTACTTGCTCCCCGCAGGAAGATCGCCGGCCTCTTGCTCCGTTTCTTTCCGGCCCGTTTTGTCCAAGTAACTGTAAAAACCGAGATCTTTTCCAGTGAAGCGCTTGGTCAGGAGAATGATCTGATAGGTGTGCCCAGAAAAATGTTCAACGACGTGAAAGATGGCAGAGAGCACGGTGGTGTCGGAGCCTTGAATGGAGACCTCTTCGGCGAGCCGTCGGTGTGGCAGAGAGCGGATCAGAGCCAGGGCCTCGCCCACGGTGTCACGCAGTTTTGCAAATAACATCGAAGCGTTGGCGCCGGTACGCGCTGAAAATTCGCTGGGGCGGTCACGTTCATCGGATCCAGCTCCAATGCCGGAAAGAATCCACTGTCGGACGTTCCCTTCCAGATGCAGCAGCAAGTTGCCGACCGCATTCTCGTTTTCCGAATCGCGCGCCCAGAGGGAGGGCGGCGGCAGCTCGGTCAGGCAGGTCTCGATGCGGCCCAAATTTTCAGCCAGTTTGTCCGCTGCGCTCGTAAGGAAGTCGGCCTCTAACGTCATCCACGTCTCCGTCGAAGGCTCCCACGCCCTTCACAGAGTGTAACCCACGCTGAACGCCGTGCTGTTTACTGACTCTCCGTGATTCCGATTGCGTGGCGATGACCACCCAACTCGGTCGATCCGGCCCTTGACGTCTCCAGTCGAACGTCGAGATAAAACACCGCGGCCTAGCTGCGCGTCGGTCGCAAGTCGGCTGGGTCAAAATCCTTCTCGGTCGTCGTCCGACTTTCGCCTTACTTTCCTTGCCCAACGACGGACCGAGCCCGCAGGGTCAGAACCAAGTGATTGTGATCCGAAACCTTACGCACAGTTGGACGTGTGGGAACGGATGACTGTGAAGCTAGTGCCGGGCGACACTCTGATCGTTGAGCGCGATGGACACCCGGCGCTGACCGGTCGCTGGTTTCCGCCGACATCAACCAGATCTCCTGTGGGTCGATGCGTCTGAACGCGCTGTCCGCCGCGATGAGGTTGCTCTTGTGATCAAGCTGTCGCGCCCGCACCGTCACGGCGTTCTCGTGGGTGCTTTGCTGGGTGCTGGGATCGCTGTGGCGCTCTTCGCCGGCCCGTCATTGGAAGGCATTTCGACGGTCACTGTTAGAATCGGCAGAAGGTCAGCGAGCGGGGTGACAGCCGCTCCATTGGAGAATGACATGGCAATCAACGACGACGATCCAAAAGGTTCGACCTACGACAAGACTGACGGCTTTGCGGGGTCCGATCGGCAGGAGGCCCGGAACCAAGGGGGACCGCAAGGCGCCCCAGTATCCGAAATTGAAAAAAAACTCATGAGTGCAGCGGAGGAACTAGGCACCTGGCTGGGAACGGCCGAGCGAAAGACGACCGAATTCCTCGGTCAGCAAAAAACAATTACAGACCAGCTCGTCAGAATCAGAGACACAGCCGCCAAGCTGCTGGCGCAGATCGAAAAGGGGCGTGAGCGTTCGCGCTGAGAGCTGTAGCCACATCGCACCTGTGTGTTCCGCCTTCAGGCGCAAGAGATCCCAATCATTTGAGGCGCGCCTGTCGAATTATTTCCTTGAAGCTCGGGCGGGCGCCTGAGCTGAGCAGGCCGATGCGGAACAATCGCGCGCCGATCCGGATCGCCAGCCAGGTGGATACGGCCAGCACGACGAATGCTCCGGCAGCTTCCCACCACGCGAGCGCCGCCGCGTCCATGCTGGCGCGGAGCACGACGACCGCTGCCGATGTGATCGGGACCCACGTCAGCACGCGCGCCACCACGCCGTGAGGATCCTGGATGAGCGGCCCCATCATCATCAGCGGCAGTGCGGCCGTGAGCGACCACACCATGGCGAGTTGCTGCGCTTCGCGCATGTTCGATCCGAGCGATCCGCTGCCCATCATGAGGCTTCCGAAAAACAGGAACGACGCGATGAAGAGCGGCAGCGCCAGCAGCGCCGCCATCCATGGCACTTCGACGTGGGCAGAGAGGACCATCGGCAGGATCCCGATCCCCCCGACCATCAGCAGCGAGAGCCAGAGGATTACCTGCAGAAGGCCGGCGGCGCCCAACCCGAGCAATTTGCCGCTGAGCACTTCATCAGGATTCGCCGAGGCGAGCAGGACGTCGACGACCTTGTTTTCCTTCTCCGTGGCGGTTCCCTGCAGCAGGAATCCGGACGTCATCAGGACCGACAGCAGGAACAGGATCATGAACGCCACCGGCAGGATGATGCGAACGGCGGTTGACGCGCCGCCGCCGTCGACGACCTCACCTTTCGGCGTCACGGCCAACCTGTGCGTTCCCGAGACGGGGTCGAGGATGCGCGCCGCCGTCGTGCCGTCGACCCGTCCCGCGAGCAGGTGCTGGCGGAGGAGATTCTCGAACGCGCCGCGGCCCTCGTCGTTAGACAGCCGTCCGGCGTCTGGCCCGTACGCCTCGACTCCGCCCTTCTGCAGATAGTCGGGCGGCAGAACGAAGTAGCCCTTGATCGTCTGAGCGACGAGCGCGGATCGCGCCTCACGCTCGGTGGCGTAGGGGCGGAAACGGCTGCGCGCAGTGCTCAGAATGCGCGCCACCGTGGCCTGCTGTCCGCTCGTCTCCAGCGCGCGCCGAAGTTCCTCGGGAATCTGATCCGAGCCGGCCGTTGCCTCCTCTTTCAGCCGTAGAACCCCTCCCGGATCGACCACACCGTAGATCGATGGTTTGCTCGCCTGCTTCGCCATGAAGTAGGCGGGAAGCCCGATGACCGCCGCGTAAAGACCGATGAAGACTGGCATGCCGAACGTGGCGATGAGATACCCGCGACGCTTGACCGTCGTGAGGAACTCAAAAGTCGCAACCGTTTTCGTTCTACGCCAGCGGCTCATGTCCGGCCTCGGTGACGACGCGCAAAAAGACGTCTTCCATGGGCGCGAGCAGCGGCTCGAAGCTGTGCACGTGGGTCCCTGCGACGATGAGCGATCGAAGAAGGTCAGCCGGCTCGCTGCCAGCCTCCGTAGTAATCCGCCACTCGCCGTCGGCTCCCTGCACTGCCCCGGCGGTCTCCGGGATTGCCGGCAGTGCGCCGCGCACGCGCACTCGCACCTCCGGACGCGAATGACGGCGCCTGACGTCGTCCACGCCGCCGTACACCATGAGTCGTCCGCGATGGATGAGCGCAACGCGATCGCAGAGCACTTCCGCCTGGCTCATCTGATGGGTGGAGAGCATCGTCGTACGGCCGGCCTTGCGCCGTTCGATCAACAGATCCTGGACGAGACGCACATTCACGGGATCGAGTCCCGTCGTCGGCTCGTCCATGATGCACACCTCGGGCTCGCTCATCAGCGTCGCGGCGATCTGCACCTTCTGGCTCATGCCTTTGCTGAGACGGTCGATCCTCCACGAGACGACCTGCGGCAGATCGATCTTTTGGAGCCACTCCACCGCACGCCGGCGCGCGTCCGCCCGCGTCAGTCCCTTCAACGCGCCGAAATAGGTCATCACGTCGATGACGGTGAGCTTCGTGTACAGCCCTCGCTCTTCAGGGAGATAGCCGAGGCGATCGAGATCGTCGCGGGTCCGCGGATGCCCGAACGTCAGGACGCGCCCTTCGTCTGGCCTGATGATGTCCATCAGGATCCGCATGAGCGTGCTTTTGCCGGCCCCGTTCGGACCCAGCAGGCCGAAGATCTCACCCTGCTCGACGTTGAAGGAGACGCCCTGGAGCGCTGGCGTCTGCCCGTAGCTCTTGGTCAGGTTCTCGAAGGCAACGATAGGCATGCGCGGAACGCCATTCTATGCGATACGGAACGAACGCCGGGTAATCCGACCGGCGCCGCAGCCGAAGCAAGAACCCTGCTTGCGGCGCTTTCCCCAACCGATGTAGATCAAGCGATGGTGTCGAGCCTCATTCAGAGTTACACCGCTGAATCACGATGACCTCACCACCTGCAACGTCACTCGACACATCCTGCCCGGAATGTGGAGCGGCGGTATCCAGCGGTCGCGAAGCGTGCCAGCGTTTGTTCGACGAAATCCTGGCGAGGGAGTTCGGAGATTACCGGTACGCTCGAATGCACCGGTTGACTGTCGATGTCTACTCGCTTCAACATCCTGCCGAGTACATGCGGTCGGCGAAGTCGTACGCCGCGCACTTGACGGGCATCTACGCGGCGCTCAAGGATGGCGGCGCCGCTGAAACGAATCGGGCCGTCCAACAATGGCTCAATGGCCGCCAAAACTTCCTCCGGCCCGGCGATCCAGCTCCGCGGCAGCGGGGCGCGCTTACCATTCTCCACATACACGGCGCCGTCGACCCCGAAGAGGTACGATCGCCGGGTACGCGAGTGGGCTGCCACTACGTGGGAGGCTTGGCGTGACTACCATCACGTGGCCCGGCAGTGGGTTGAACAAGCAACTGCGAATCGATAGACCGTTTGAGACGACGATCCCCACGCCCGCTCACGTCGGCAGATTCAAGGCTGAGCCACAACGGGTCCGATATTGCCTGACTCGCAGCCTACACTGTGAGGTGTAAATGATCACATTCAGACTCGCGGCTGTCGTATGTCTGCTTGGGGCTGCAACTTGGCCGGCCGCCGCTGAATGCGCCGCGGGATCGTCGCTGAGCGATGCCAAGCGTCACACGCCATTCGTCTTTGAAGGGACTGTGACGCGGATGACGGTCGCGGGCGGGCATACCGAGGCAGGACTCGAGGCACATCGCGTGTGGAAGGGCAAAGTGGCGACCGTTGTCTCTGTCCACTTTGTTCCCAACATCGATGGTCCGACATCTGCGGTGGGGCATCGATACGTCGTCTTCGGTGTGTCAGAGACTGACACTCGGAGGAGATTCTCTCCCTACAGTTCGGAGACCCACAACGGAACGATCTCGGTGAACCCGTGTTCGGGGCCCATCCCGGTGTCGCCGAAGTTAATCGAACAGCTCGGACGTTCCAGGAAATCATCGTGAGGCTTTGGGCCGATGCTACACTCGCACCATTGAGACCAGGAGGCGCCATGTCCAAGCTGTTTCTGCTCGCCGCCATGGTTGCGCTCGTCGTCGTCGTTCCAGCGCTTCACGCACAAACCCCGACCTATCAGAGAGGCGACACTGTCAGACTGGTTTCAGCGGATCCCAGTAATCCCTTGCCAGACTCGAGGGTCGTCGCCGTTTCGGGTGACAGAATTCACGTCACGACAGCTGCGCTGACCGTCAACGGCGAGACTGTGAAGATGTACCGCCGGCTCTGCTCGCAGGATTTGCCGAGACTCTCGATCAAGTGATTCTCCCTGGGCACTATTTCGTGATCGGAGAGAAGCGTCTGGCTCCGGACAGCGTCGTTGAATACAACGGCATCATTCCGGCCGCGAACATCCTCGGCAAGGTGACAAAGCCTTAAACGATTACTCCTTGGTGGCGCTCAAGGTGACCGTCGTGCCGCCGGACCACTTCGAGTGGCAGCCGCCACACAGCAGACCGCTCAGGGTGTCCTCGTCGGTCGTCTTTACCTTGAATACGCGCGATCCGGAGTCTTCGAGAGGGATGAACGTCGCGCCGCAGACCCCGCAGGGCTGTTCCTGATCGGACCGCGTGCGCTTCAGCGAGATCATCACATTCGGCATGCCCCATCCTAACAGGGCGCCCACTCGACGCGCGTGCCATTGGCCATGGGCGGTATACAATACTGATAACTTCCCCAGCGCTCCGTCTTCGCCAGGAGCTTCCCCATGACTGTCATTCGGATCCAAGCGACCTACGTGCTCGGTGGGATTCTGATGCAGGCTCGCCCGTGACTGCCGCGCCTTGCGGCAGGGCAAGCGGGCGCATCCTTCAGCGGCAGGCACTCGCCACAGCGAATAACGTTGACGGAGGCCCGTTTACTTGCGCGCCGTCATAGCAATCAGAGTGGCCGTCAACCGACCTATCGAACCGGTTGGTGTCTGCGGTTTGATTCGCAGCATGAACTGCCCCGTCGTCGCGCCCGCAGGGATGACGCCGCTAGTGCCGATGAGCGGCGTCAGATCGAACTCGGCGCCGGGGCGGGTCTTGCCGTTTCGTGCTCCGATTATTTCGGGATAATGCAGCACGTCGAATTTGCCGCGGTCGCCCGCGTTCGGATCGACGTCGAGCCGGAGCGTGAGCGGCCCATACAGAGAGTCGCCAGTCAGATTCTGGACCCGGAGAGGCGCGGTGATGATGCCGGTCGACTCGTCCACTGACACGGGATCGAACAGGATGCCGAGTTCCGCTCCTTTGATCTCGCGAACGACAGCGTTAGCTGGAGCTGATGCGCGTGCGTCACTCGTGACGCGGATCGCCGACGTGTAGAGGCGGTGAACGTTCCCGTTCGGGTGTCCGGCCAGAGTGGGTGAAAGACGCCCTCAGCATCGGCCGTCAGCCCAAGATAGTCGCCCCCGGACTCCAGTCTGCCGAACGATCGCTCGAACGAGATGAACACGGCGCCGCGTCCCACCGAACTGCTCGCGTTGACGCCAAGGTTCCCTGGCGCGTGCGGGCGAATGGACTCGAGGGAGACCCGAACCGGCGGAAGAAAGCTGAGACCGCCATCCACCGACGCCGCGAAGTACTCATCGAACGCGGATCCGTCTTCGGAGCCACGCGTGTCGAACCAGGTCACCCCCACAACGCCCGCGCGATTCACCGTCACCATCTGATTGAACTGTTCCGCATGCGCCGGCGTCGACGCATCGATGGGCTTCGCCTCACTCCAGGTCGTGCCCCGGTCGTCGGAGAACTGGACGTAGACGCGAGCGATGTCGTCGACGATTCGCGGAAAGGCCATGTAGATCCGATCCTGACGAACGCCGCCGTCACTGTCGATGCCGAACTGCGGGAGCTGCTGACGACGCGCGCGCGGTGGGAGCGCCGCGAGATCTCCGATGCGGTCGACGCGAATCCGGCGCGGGGCGGTGAATGTCTCTCCGCCGTCGGTCGACAGGACAAAGTCCCAGCTCGAGGTGTCGCTGCCCGGGACCGGTGAGCCGCGTGTCCACTTGACGAATGGAACGAAGAGCGTGCCGTCGCTGAGGACGAGCAGGTTGGCGACATTATGCCCGTAGCGGTCACCGCCATTCACGAAATCAATCGGCGTATTCCAGGTGCGACCGTCGTCAGTCGACCGCGCCACGCCGAGCGCGTAGCTCCCGTGCAGCGTGCCGATGTAGACATGACCGCTGAAGCGGCCCTTGGTATGGTCGACCACCATCTGGGGATGATCCTGGAAATCGGCGACCAGGACAGGCGGCTGCCAGGACAAGCCGTTGTTCTCCGACCGTGACACGTAGAGCCCGGCCGAGGCCTTGTCATCGAGGTTGCCGAGGCTCGCGAAGAGGACCGTTCCGGTCTTTCCGAATGCGATCTGCGGGTCACCGGCATCGAGCAACGGAAGCGCCGCGAGGGTCCACGAGTAGCCGCCGTCGCTCGAGGCGTACGAGGCGACACGTGAGCCGTACTCGTAATTCACGATGGCCGAGCCAACCAGCTTCTTCGGGTCGTTCGGATGCGCGCCCATGTGCGGCTCGATGTGTGTGACGTTGCCGTCGTGGCTCACCAGAATGTTCGGGCCGACCTCGATCCGTTGTAGCTCAGGCCCTCGAACGAGGCGCTGTGCAATCGGCGTCACGGCCGAAGCGGCGACGATGACAGCACTGGCCATCGCGATCGTCAAACGCGCGCGGGTCGTTGCGGGAATGGGCATCAGTCAGATTCCCGCATCCCGTCGGAGCAGTCAACCCGCTGTCGCTTCGGTGGACGATTTCTGCGGAGGAACCGAAGTCTCTGGTCCGTCTCATCAGCGCCAGCGATCTTCCGGCACGCGGCGGTCACATTCTCGCAGGACCAATTCACTCGAGATGAAACGCACCGCCGCTCCATTCTTCCGGAGCGATGTCGGCGATAGTTTGGGTGAAGTCCCAGCGGTGGCCATGGAAGTCCTGAGCATTGTATTGGCGCTCGCCGTAGGCGTGGTCTTTCGGCTCGGTGAGGATGATGGCTCCATTCTGTCGCGCGCGCTCACAGTGGCCCTCCGCGTCCTCGATCCGGACCTGAACGATATGTGAGTTGTTCGGCACGACCTTGCCCTCGGCGATGGTCAAGCAGCCGTCTCCGGCTTTCATCTGAACGCGGTGATTGGCGATGCGCAGGCGGATAGTAAAGCCGAACGCCTTTGATAGCCAATCAGCTGCTGCGCCGGGGTCGGGGTAAATGAGCACAGGGATCACGCTGCAGGGTGGTACCGAACGATTGAGTCGCATCTGGGAACTTTAGCAAAAGTACCGCTTCTAGGCGCGCTCAATGCGGCCGAAAGGTTTTTCCCGTCTCGAGCAGCGTCTTCAACCGTGAAAGGATCCGCGGCCAGCCATCCGCATTCTGTAAGTACGCAGGATCATCGTCGCGCCAGTCATCGTTTGTCACGACGACCTTCACCGCCTCTGTCTCCTGCGTCAGCACTATCTTCACACGGGACATTACGGCGCCATCGCCCATTCCGAACTTGTACTCGAGTCGCGTGGGCGCCTCCACCGCCAGCACCTCACCCGTCACGTAGCGCGTCCGCTGTCCGTCCTTACCCGGCCCCGACCACGTCATCGCGCCGCCGGGCCTGAGGTCCACCTCGAAGTCGGCGCCCATGAAGATCGTGTGGTTCGTCTCCTTCGACACAAACCCATTCCACACTTTGTCGATGGGGGCGGCAATATAGAAGGTGAAGATGAGCGGCGGCTTGTTCATATCAATCCTCGAAAAGCATGATTCAGGCAATTGATGTCTAAAATTCCACCGCATCATAACTGACCCATGTCGAACGAGAGGCCCACGCGCTCGTCAGCCCCTCCGTTCACGGTCGACGAGTTGGACCGAGGACGTCCCCATTCTCGTGAACCCTGCGGGGACGACTCGGCGCGCGGAGTCCGGCGGGCCGGGAGTGCTTTCTGCCGTACCGGTTGGGCTTTAGGCTCTTGGATCCGGACAGACCGACGGTACGGTTCGCCGTCTAATCCCCATGGCACCGGCCGTGTTCCTCACGCTCGTGCTCGCGCAAAGCGCGGCCGCCGAGCAGCTGGCCCCGCGCAGATCGAGCGGATCCGCAAGGCGCTGACCGAGACGCCGGCGATCACGGTCGCGCACCGACACGCGCCGAGGACTCGGTATTCCGCGTGACCGTACACGGTCGCACGCCCGAGCAGCCGCCGTGGGAGGGGTGGTCAGCAACTCCGTCGTATGTTCGTCCGTGGCTCCGGGACCATCACCACGAGTTCCTCGAGCGGGTCACCCCGGAGGAGTTCCGCGGCGCGACGCTGTACCCAATCGGGATTGACGTCGTGCAGATCGTTGAATTCGTGGTCAAGGACATCAAGGCCGCCAACCGGAAAAGGAGAGAAGCAACGTGAGACGGCCTGGAAGAATTCCTCGCGTGCCGGGCAAACCCAGACAAACCCGACTGCTAGCACGACCGTCTCGGCGTCGGTCGGGTGAAATTCGTCAGCCGCGCCGCCGGCTGACCAGCAAGAGGTTCGGACACCCGCGATTCTCTACTTGCAACAGCGTCCGCCCGTCTGCACCCAGCGTCGCTCCGCGACTAGCATGTTCGCAAAGTATCTGAGCTGCGCCTCGGAGAGTCCCGCTGCGCGCGCCTGCTTTTCGAAGTCCAGCATCTGCTGCAGGCTGCCGCCCCAGCGCGTCTGCAGCGAAGCGAGGTACTTGTAGCGAACGACGAAATTCCGTGGGTCGACGCGGATGGATTCGTTGAGCATCCGTCTGGCGAGATCGTCACCACCCATCACCGCGTCAAGCATCGTGACAGCGATTATTGAATGATAGGTGAGCAGCGGCTTTTTCGTCAGGGTGAGTGAGGCGTTGTAATCCCGCAACGCCTTCGCCAGGTACGTCGACATGATGTCGATCTGTCGACGCGGCGTGTCGTCGATATATGCGCTGCCTCGCGCCTGCTTCCCCAGGAAACGCAGATAGATGCCTCGCGCCAGGAGCGCCGCGTATGAGCGGGGCATTTTCTCGACCCAGGCGTCGTATCGACCTGCCAGCGCGGGATCGGTGTCGTAGAACGCACGGAACTCGTGCAGCAACCGCTCGTCAGTGATTTTCCCAAACTTGTACGAGCGCTGAATCCCGTTCATCTTTCCATCGAGCTCGACGTAGCGGGACTGGCGCAGCAGATTCAGAGACTCGTGCTGGCTGGCCATTTCTGCTGGCGTGTCTTGTGGATCGTTCGTTTCCTGGGCGTGTGCGGAAACGGCGGTCGTGATCGAGAGCGAAACCAGAATTGCAACCCGAGTCGACATTTTCGCGAGTCTCGACACTGTTGCCTCCCAGACTCCCTTTGAAGTGCGGCGTCTGCAGATTCGGCTTCGTCGGCATCAAGGTTTGTGCCACATAGAACACGCGGCAATCGGTCGGCCAGCAATTGAATCGTTCTTTTCACCGGGCGGTGCTGGATGTGGCAGAACGAGCACCAGATTCCTTCCATGGTGAAGCGGGATCTCTGCCAGAACGCGTGGTTCACAGCGTGCGTCGTGCTTGCGATTGTGCAGCTGATCGCTCTCGGCTACGCCGCGTTCGGATCACGGGTGTTGAGCGGCCGGTCGCGTGTCATCCTTGCAGCGGCAGGCTCCACTCGGTACGCGGCCCAATCGAACACGACCAAAACTGCACTGTACGTGTCTAACACCGGGAAGGACGAATGCGCGGTGCCTTGGTTGGCGCAACTCTCTTCTTGACGGTTCACGCCGCGTCGTGCACATCGCCGCCCCCGCAGGCGGCACGTCGGGCTGAACCGGCACGCCCGGCCGCAGACTTTGCGGTTCGGCTCGACCACAAGGGCTGTAAGGTACGAGTATCTGGACACATTCAACGGAACGTTCGGCCGCAGGAAGCAGGTCCCGTTCATTCTTTCGGCCGAGGAGCGCGACACTCTTTTCGCCGCGGTTATGGCAGCTGATTTCTTCGACCGTCCCGCCGACCTCGGCACAGGTAAAGACCCAACCGGTAACTTCGAGCTGGAAGTCAGGAATGCCGGCCGGCGCCACACGGTAAAGTGGACTGCGGAATCCCGATGGGGTCAGTCCGAAGACGCCATACCCTTATGGCATCTGCAAGCGAGTATTTTTCGGGTGCTGGAAAACCATTTCGGGCGCGGAGGTTGCGGCTGCAACGTTGCGAAATAGGCGCCGCGAGTTCATCGCCCCCCGCGGATGGTTCTCGACGACGCGCACATCGACACGGGCAACAGGAACTCCGGTGCGCTTCTCGCGCCGTGTACAACGCGAGGCCGGTCACTATGATCGAGGCGACATTCACGACTCGCGAGTAGGAATTTCGGAGCCGCAATCCTCGACGACACCTCGCGCAGAGGAATTGTGTATCGCTGAGAACTGATCGCGATCGTTCTCATCCAAACACTCTCCCGACAATGGCGGTCAGCTTCACTGGTCGCGTGATCTGCACGGTCTTCCCGTCCGAGTTCCGTAATACCACGTTGTTCAACGTGACGGTCGCGCGGCGAAGGAAAGGTTCGCGAGCACGGATTCCCGGCGCCGAGACCTCGATCGTGATCTGTACCCGCGACGGCCTGCCATATCTCCGATTGTGTGGCGTCCGGTCCGGTTTCCCGCAGTATGGCATCGGTGCAGAAGTTGAAATGCCGCTGAGGCTTGTCGAATGCATAGGCCTGGACGGAGATGTTCGTTGATTGCTTTGACAGGTCGAACGTCGCCGCTTGCGTTGACAGACCAAGCGCTTGACCATCGACGCGGACGACAACCGCCTCGGCGCGGTCGGCCGACCAGCCGTACACCTCTATGGCGCCACAACCGTCGGCGCCGGCATAGTTCATCGTCGGCTGGCGAGACACGTCCTGCCGTTTCGTCCAGTCGACGGCTTTTGATGCCGCGTCACTTGCGGCCGCCTCTTCGCGAACTTCGCGCCGTTCGGCATCCGACTCGATCCGCTCGGCTCGCGGATGCGGTCCTTTCAGCACCGCCCATTCGGCATGTCCCTCGTCATCCACGCGCAACACTGCGTAGTCGCGGGGATCGAAGGATTCAGGTCGTGGCGGCGCATCACCCTCTGCCGTGGTCAGCGAGTCGGACACTTCGACGGTGATGATCTCGTCTCGCACAATTTCGAAGACGAGCCACTGGAGCTTCCACGGCCCCGACTTTCCCGAGGGCTGCCAGACGAACATTTCCACAAAGTGGCGCGAGACGGCCCGCGTCGGCCCTGTCGCAAGTTCGGTATGTTGCACAGGAAAGAACCGCGCGCCCCGCGACCTGAACAACGGCATCTCCACGCGTTTGGTTTGTCCGCTGTAGGTCACCGTCGCCGCCGACAGTTTCCACTCGACCCAATGTCCAGGCGCGAGATCGAACGTGGCCGGCTCGAACCCACTATCGAAACCGACTATCGCGAGCGATTGACACTCGTCGTTAAACACCTGGTCGCGTGAAGCAGACGCCGCGAACAGCCGGGACGCTTCCTGGCTGAATGGGTTGTCGGACGGGTTCCCCGCGCGCATATAGAGCGCGCACGCGCGCAGGGGATCGACCGGGACCCCGGCGCCCGACTCATACAGGCCCGCGACGAAAAATTGGGCGACGGGGTCCTCGGTTCGCCAGTCTTCGGCGATCGGTTTCAGGATCTCGACGGCACGCGGATAATCGCCCCGCGCCAACGCCACCACGCCATCGACCGTTCCCGTCTGAGCGGACACACGTGCGGCAGCTACGAACACTCCGATGAAGACGGTAAGAACCACGCGCCGCAGCATCATCGATTACTTCTTCGAGGGGATCAGTTCGGTGCGCGGCGAGGGTCCGCCCACGATGGTGAACTCCGCTTCCCCTCTCGCGTTCACCTGCACCCGCACCAGATTCGACACGTCGTCCGATGCTGGCGGAGCCGCGCCCTTGACGACACTGAGGACTTCGTTGCTGATCAGGATCCACGCATCGCCCACCACCTCGGTCAACGTCCACCACAGTGTCCACGACGACGGACGCACGGGCGTGTCCGGCTTCCACCCAAACCACTGGAAAAAGTGGCGACGCCCGGCGGTGGGCTGCGTGACGGTGACCGGCGTGTACCGGATAGGGAGGAACACCACCTCGGGTGGCAGGAGAAGCGTCGTTCCCTGTTCCTGCTCGTTATACGTCACCCTGACGCTGGTGTCGGCGAAGACGATCTGGTGGCCGGGACCAAGCACGAACGATTGCGGCGGCCCACCCCGCCAGCTCTCTTCCGCGATACAGAACATGGAGGCTCCGTCGCCAAGTTGATCGCGGATCACGGCGGCGAGCGCCGCAGACTGGCCCGAGAACGGATTCGGCCGCTGAGCGGCTCGGAGGAACAGTCCGCAGGCGCGTGTGTTATCACTGCCGTGCCCCGTGTCATGGAGCACGGCCAGGAAGAACTGGGCCGCAGGATCCGGCTTCGTGGCATCGTCAGCCAGCGGTCGCAGGATACGAATCGCGGTGCGGTAGTCGCCGCGCAGCATGGCGCGGATGCCATCCTCGGTCGTCGACTGTGCCGCAGCCGGCGTCGCGATCAGCGTAATTACCCACACCAGGCGCGCACACGAGCCCATGATTATGCAGACTCGCAGCAAGTTGGCAGCCGGATCCGGTCGGCCGAAATCCATCGTGTTCAGCGTAGATACCTGGCTATCCGCGCACGATCCAAACGTGCCGATTACAAATCTGACGACGGCAGTGTCCCCGGCGGACACGTGCGTCGATATGGTGTCTAAATGGTCATGGTTAAGCAGCTCCTGTCGGTGGTTTTCTGCTTGGTGGCGACGCCGGCTCTTGCCCAGGTCGAGGTCGGTATCCGTACCGAGAAGGCCGCCTATCTCGCAGGCGAACCGGTATTCATCCTCGTCGACATCAAGAACGTCGCCGACGAGCCAATCAGCTATGACGGCGGGGGCATTGGGAATCCGCTCACCTTTGTCGTGGCCAACGGCAAACGGAAACCGGTGCGCTCACTGAGCGCGTGCGGGGGGCCCGGCGGGCCCGAGGCTATAGGCGGCGTCGATCATCCACCGATGCTCAAGCCAGGAGCGCAGACGACGCGGCGTTATCTCCTGCGTGGTTACCGACTCACGCCAGGGTCGTACCAATTGCGCGTCTCCGGCCACGCCGACGTGCGGTGGAAAAACTATCCGAGCCTCCCGAATGGCCTGCCGGCGCCGTCACCGAAGCACAAGGACGGCGATCCGGTCGAGGGTGCCGTTGTCAATCGAACGCTGCCGCTTTTGATCGTGGCCGGGTCCCAATCCGACTTGGAGGCGGCCTATAAGCCCTATGTGGCTGTCGCTACGCAGCTCTACTCCCCCCAGGGACATGAGGCTGCTTGGGCACTCTTCGAGATGGCACCTCCGTTTCTCGAGGCGGAGATCGTCAAGGTCGTACGCTACGGTGGCAACCAATCCGGCGTCGCCGCAACTGGCGCCGAGGCGCTCGCGGAGATTGACTCTCCGAGCAGCCGCCGGGAACTCATTGCCTGGTTCGATCGCAGCCGCGACCTGGATATTCGGCGGTACATCGTCGACGCCATCGCCAAATCGAGGCACCCGGACAATCTGGAGTTTCTTGCCAGCCTGCTTCCGGGCCGCAGCACAGAGATGGACGATTGGATTAGAGGCACCGCGGCGCTCGGCATCGGGCGCATCGGAGGTCCAGCCGCGGTGACCGCGCTGGCTCAGGCGCCAGCTAGTCCGAATCCGCTCGTCAACGGAAACATCATCCTGGCACTCGCCAATACACACGATAGATCGGCGGTTCCGGTATTGATCGATCGTGCGCGCGCACGCAACGGCTGGGTGGACAATGAGGTCTGCAACGCGCTGCCCGCGTTGACGCACCTTCAGTGGTGCGACGGATCCGCGGACGTCGCGGCCATGCAGGAGCGGTGGCGGCGGTGGTGGGCGGCACACGCTGCGACGGCGACGATTTACGACAATGCGGACTGCCCGTCATTGAACGACGTGCCGATGATCCGGTAGCTGGTAGCGGTGCGACGGTGATTCGATTTGGTCGCCCTATGCGCGGTCATCTGTCGGCGACGTGCGACCTCGACTCAGATGAGCGGTATCATGTATCCGAAGTGGCTTCTGTTCCAGCGATTTGCAGAGCTACCCAAGCGACCTCCCCGCGCCACGGAATGGTGGCGATTCTGATTGCGCTGATGGTCTGCGCTCCAGCATTCCTTTGCTACGCGCAATCCAACCACGCTACCCTGCGTGCCCGCACCTGCCAACGACTCAGCACCGTGGGAGCACAAACACTGGCATTCTTCAATCCTTTCCGCCCGCCATCGGAGGCTTAACCTGGAAATTCAGAAAGCCGATTCAGATCCCCTCCGGCTCACGTCTGACGGCGCAACAGAGTCGTGGCGAAAGTGAGTCGCTGATCGGGGAGGTTTCTGAGCCCCTCACTGTTCGCACGAACCGCCGGGGCGGTGCGCCAGCGAGCCGCCGCTGTCATCCCTGAAGCGAAACGTGAGCCAGCAGGCACCGTCTTCGTATCCTTGATGAAGCAGGCCGATCCGCCTTCGATGGGGACAGGGCGGAGGGCGATCGCCGACGTTCGGGGTGCAACGGCGGCAACTGCGCCGCGGTGAGGGTGCTCACGGCGATCGCTCCGATAACCGCTCCCACTACCAGCCAGCCGATCCGTCTCAGAATGGGCATGTCCAGCCTCCTTGTAAGCATTTGCGGCGAGATGATCAGTACGGGCGCTTGTATCGATTGCACTGCTCTTAATCTCAGCGCCCCGCGTGCAGATCGCAGAGCCGGATCGCTACGGGCTGAACGTCAGGGTGTCCGGCGAAAGCTCGTTGCGGCATTGAGCGTGCCACCGGTCCCCGTTTCCGACGGCCACGTCCCGGCGAGCGTCGAGCCGTCCGCCGATAGCGCGCCTCGGAATGTGTATCGCATTCCGGCGGGCGGCGTCGTGGAAAGAATGATCGTTCGGCCTTCGCTCGCGGTCACTTGCAGCAATTCTCCGTGGCGCTGATCGATGGGCGCGATGATGCGATCCAACCAGGCAGTGAGCACGCCGTCACCTGACTCGGAGATATGAAGACGAGTCGCCGCCCTCCATGGAGCAACTGAATCTGGCAGCCCCTCCCAGTCGCCGACCAGCGGATTCGCTGTTGCATCAGGTGCACGGTGAGGCCGCTCGAGCATGATGTCCTGCGACTGACCGTCGCGCGTCCACGTCCCCGTCCACCGCTGCTTGTCGGGATCAAAGCGGACGTCGATGACGGGTCCGTCGGATACTGCGTGCAATCGAAGATGTTCGCCATCGAATATTGCTGGCTCGTCTCGCGTAAAATTGCGCGCGATGTACCACCCGCCGGTTTCGTTGCCGGCCTCGCGATGGTAGAGGCGGATGTGAACGTTTTGAGTTGTTGTCTCCGACGGCACTGTCGGCCGCTGCACATGCGTGGAGATCGATAGAAAGATGCCGTCAACACCGCCAGCTCGCGCGCTTTCCCACGCACCGGCCAGCAGCTCGGGGTGCGAAACCATGCGCTCCTGAGAGCCGTACGCCACAGCGGCAGCGCCGCACAGAGCAACCAGGACGAACACGCGCGCGAGTTGTTTATATTACCACGTCATGATCCTTTTGCGGGTCATCCGGCAGGGAGGCATCCATACGAACCAGATCGGTCTTACCGATGTATCCGACCGCCTGTCGAGCTAACTGCCCCACGCAGGCCTTCGAATTGTGGCACGATGCACGGTGCCCGCTCGCCCGTACCGCCGCAGCGCGAACGGCAGTCCTTCAAGACTCGGCGACAGAGGGTAGTCTTCCGAGGCGCAGCCGAGTTGCCTGCTGCATGGCAGTCAGGCAATCATTGCCGTTTCACGCGCCGACCGACCTCAAACCTCGAGCGTAATCGGGCTGGCCTCTTGATTGATGAATCAGTTCATCGCCGCTTCGTCCGCATTCGAGCATTGAAATATCCAATTCCCATTCACCGAAACCAAAGCCAATCCTTCGGAAAATCCCCACAGGATTTCGTATGTCGGCTCGATGACAACTCGTCCCTGAGCATCGATCACCCCAGCCCGCCCGTTCACGGTCATCGGGAACAGGCGCTCGGCGTCTGGCGGGCTGTACTGCGCCCAGTCCTGACTGCCGGCAGTTGCTGCCGCACAGGCAACAAGGAGGACGGCTCGGAAAAGATGCATCGAACTCGTCAGGGGGAAGCTCCCTCAATATGACGCTCGACGGACGCCGGTGGACTGCCTGTCCTCGCGAACGTGCGGATAATGGGGACACACGGATTCGTAATCGGTTAGCGAGGCGGCGTGCAGCCGCTGAAGATTTATTGAAGGGTGGTGGTATCGCAGTCCATCGACCGTCGACGCATATATTCGCCGACGGAACTGTTACGATTCGCCGGTGACCTGGCGAAGCAAGACGGTTGGCGTCGTTGGCGTCATCGCGGTTGTCATCGCCAAAAGAGTGAGCCTGACCATGTTCATCGCATCGCACTGCCAATTCGCTTCAGATTCCCATCCAGATCATCTTGAATGACGCGACCGCCAGTCTGCTCCGAGATCAGTTGGAGGCTATTCCTCGTCGTCGTCCAGTACTGCTGCCACGCAGGATCGCGCACGTTGGGGTCGATCGTCGGAGGCCCGGACAAGGCGCGGGGGTCGATTCCGAAGATCGTCACATCCGAGCGCGTGGCTTGACGCGCCAGTTCTGCGACTTCCGCTCGAAGGCGTTCGAGCGTGACTTGATTTCCGCCAGCGAGAAAGGGATTCTCGCGAGCGGGCTGGGAACTGGTGCCCGGCTGTAGATCGAAGTAATACCCGTTGCTGAAATAGATGAATGCCTTTCGCTTGTTCGGCACGACTGCGAGCGTCTTCATCACACTGTACGCGGTACCGAACGTCACATGGGCACGGTAGCGGGCTTCCGATGAATCCTGGTCATAGTCTGCAAGAATCTCGAAAGGCTTAAGCGCCGCGCCCGTTATCTGGCCGAGCGCCCGGCCGAGTCGTCCGCGGTCGCGTGTCAAATCGATCGCGATCGAGGAGGGGCCCGTTGATACGACCCCGAAGAGATCGCCCTCGTGCACAAGTTCGGCGGTCACCTTCTTGAAGAGATCCTTGAGGTGCCCGGTCGCAGTGAAATCCAGGTGCAGATCGTCAATAAAGATGAGCCAGACATTGGCCGCAGGATCGACGGTCGGAGCTTGCGACGCTGGTCGCTTGGCGGGTGCGTTGGGAACAGCGCGCGCCACTGCGGCACAAACAACCAGCAGAACCGCGATTCCACCGAGTACACAAAGAGCGTTTGAAACGACGTGCGGCCTTCGGTCGATCACCGGCCCTCCCGTTTACCCGCCTTTAGACGCTCCCGTGCGGCAACTAGTCGGTATCACTTCTGTCCTATTGGCTCGGGCGGGGCACTCTCACGGCCATTGGTGATCTTTACCTTGGGCACGCCGAGAAGTTTCTTCGCGAGCGTCGCACGGTCGGGGTTGTTCTTCCTTATTAATAGGTGCAGGCGCCTGAAGCTTCGCGGCCCGCCGGGTTTGTTCTCCAAGTCGAGGTTGAGCACGCGAAACCGCCGACGAAAGGGTGAGCTTCCATCGTGTCGCGTGACCTTCATCCCGGTGAACCAGATCGCGAGTCCGCTCGGCACGTCAAACGCGATGACGTTGCCGTTGGTGCCTGCGGTCGTCGCGCCCACGATGGTGGCAAGCTTGCAGTCGCGCACGTAGCCCATCACCGATTCGGCGTAGCTGATCGCGCGGCTATCGGTCAGGAAGACAATCCTCCCGCTCAAGCGCGGCGAAGGCGGCCGACCTCGGGCTCGCCTTCGCGGCGGGTCGCTGACGCTCGCCACGAAGACACGAAGGAACGAAGGACACGAAGAACCATTCGTTTTTCAGTAAGATACGCCCGAGATCGAAAGATAGTACGGGGCCAGCCGGAGGCACTGTCGAAATCCCGGCGGCCGCTTCGACTATTGCCTGAAAGGGAATGCGTGGGCCCATTACGGGCCCGGCACGAGCGCTATGAGCTGGATCACCGACCTTCGAATCGCCCTTCGGTCGCTCGCCCGAGCCAAGGGCCTGGCCATCACCGTCGTCCTCACGCTGGCGCTGGGGATTGGCGCCAACGCGGCGATCTTCAGCGTCGTGCGCGGCGTGCTGCTGAGGCCGCTGGTCAACCGCGACGCCGACCGCCTCATCTACATCCGTCAGAGCGCGCCGGGCATCGGGATGGCGAACGCGAATTTCTCGGTGCCGGAGCTGAAAGATCTGCGGGAGTCGGTGAAGTCGCTCAGCGCGTTCGGCGATTTCTCGACGATCGAGTTCACGATGGTCGGCCTCGGCGATCCGCGGACCGTCCGCGCGGGCGTGGTCGGCGGCTCGTACTTCGAAGTGATGGGCCTGCGGCCGGTGATGGGCCGGCTGCTCGGACCGTCGGACGATGGGCCGAAGGCCGACGGCGCGGCGGTGCTGACCTACCGGTTCTGGACGAGCGCCTTCAAGAGCGATCCGAACGTGATCGGCAGGCAGGTGCGGCTGAGCGATCGGCCGGCGACGATCGTCGGCGTGCTCGAGCCGTCGGTGCCGTATCCGCAGGAGACCGAGATCATCGCCAACGTCGTCACGAGCCCGCATCACCTCGACGCCACGATGGTCGAGGGACGCGTGCACCGGATGACCGAGCTTTTCGGCCGCCTGGCGCCGGGCGCGACGCTCGACGCCGCGCGGGCGGAGCTGCGCGTGGCGCACACGGCGATGGTGAAAGCACACCCCGAGGCCTACGAGAAGCAGGCCGACTTCCGCATCGACGCGAAGGGGCTGCGCGACGAGATCATCTCGCCGGCGCGGACGATCCTGCTGGTGCTGCTGGCGGCGTCCGGGCTCGTCTTCATCGTCGCGTGCTCGAACGTCGCGAACCTGATCCTCGCACGGTCGGTCCGGCGCGAGGGAGAGCTGGCGATTCGCGCCGCGCTCGGCGCCGGCACGGGCGCGCTGCGGCGGACGCTGCTCGCCGAAAGCGTGCTCCTCTGTGCGACCGGCGCGGTGCTGGCGGTCGCGATCGCGCGGCCGATGGTCGCGGTGCTGTCGCTCTACGCGGCGCGCTTCTCGGTGCGCGCGCACGACGTCACGGTCGATTCGAGCCTGCTCTGGGTTGGCGGCGGACTCGCGATCGCCGCCGCGGTGCTGCTGGCGTTCGTGCCGCGGCTGCCGTCGGCGGACGCCGCCAACGGAATGGGTCTGACCGGGCGCGGCGTCCGGCTGACGTCGGGCACGAACCGCCGGTTGCGCGTGTTCGCGGTCACACAGATCGGCGCGTCGTTCGTGCTCGTCGCGGGCGCCGGGATGCTGATCACGACGCTCTTCGCGCTGCAGCGCCAGCAGACCGGTTTCCGCGGGAACCTGCTGGCGGTGAACGTGCCGGTCGTGTCCTACACGCGGAAGCCCGCGGACGTCGCGCGGTTCTACCAGGAAGCGATCCGCCGGATCTCGGAGCTGCCGGGCGTCGAGCGCGTGGCGCTCGGGACGGTCGTGCCGTGGCGCGATCCGGGCTTCTTCGCCGCACAGTTCACGGTGGAAGGCTACCGCAAGGCGAATGGGGAAGAGGATCCACGCGCGCAGTTCCGGACCGTGTCGCCGGGCTTCTTCAGCGCGCTCGGCGTGAAGCTCATCGCCGGCCGCGACTTCAACGACGGTGATCGCGCGGACGGCGAGAAGGTCGTCATCATCAGCGAGAGCCTCGCGCGCCGGATGCTGCCGAGCCTGGACGCCGTGAATCGCCGGATGATGTGGACGGATCCGGTCACCAAGTTCATCGGCGTCAGCACCGGTCCCCGGCGCATCGTCGGCGTGGTCGCCGACGTGGACGACGAGCACCTGGTGCCCGAGCCGACGATGACGGTGTATCACCCGATCGAGCAGGAGATGAGCGGCGGCCGGCTCTTCATCCACGCGAAGATGGATCCGTATGCGCTCGTGCCGCCGGTGACGAAGGTGATCCGCGAGCTGGCGAACGATCAGCCGGTGGAGCGCGCGGCGACGCTCGACGACATCCGCGCCGAAGTGCTGGCGCCGACGCGGGTCAACGCGCTGGTGTTCGGCGGGTTCGCCGGGGTGGCGTTGCTCATCGCGATCGTCGGCGTGGCGGGCGTGCTGGCGTTCTCGGTCAGCGCGCGGACGCGCGAGTTCGGGGTGCGGCTCGCGATCGGCTCGACGCCGACGCACCTGCTGGTGCGCGTCCTGCGCGAGGGCGCCGCGATCGGCATCGGCGGCATCGTCGCGGGCGCGATCGGCGGGGTGCTGCTCTCGCGGATCGTCGGCAGCTTCGTGCCCGACGTGCAGATGCCCGGGATCGCAGCGATCGCCGGCGCGGCGTTCGTCCTCGTCGTCGCCGCGATCGTCGCGTCGCTGACGCCGGCGGCGCGCGCCTCGCGGGTGGACGTGGTCTGCGCGCTGAGGGCGGAGTAGGGCTGGGCTGCCGGTCCGACGCTCAGGCGGCTGCTCCGAATACTCACCCTGCTGCCATCAGTCGGATCGGGGGTCCTCGTTTTTCCGGAGAGACTCTTTGATGATGCGTGCTCCGGGAGGTTCGCATCCACGCCCGGGCGTCCACGCCAAACCCCTCACCTTCAGCCCTTTTGGCGCCACCCTGACCTTGGGTGTCTTACCGCAATAAGCAGCGCTCGCCTCGACGCCAACAACGTATAAAGCCGAGAGCTGATTGGGCACCGGCTTGAAGAACGCGAACGGGCCCCCTGCCCGCTCCGCCTCGGTCGGAATCACAACATGCTCAGCGAAGCGCACGAGTGGCGTGCGCGATCCGATGCGGATGGAAAAAGCAGTCGAGTCCAGTTCGGGGAGAGGTTGACCTCGGCCCGCGGTCACATGGACGCGGACGGTGAACAGTTCCACGTTCCCGCGAAACACTGGCGCTGACTGCTGCGACATCGCTCGAGCGGATACGGACCAGACCGCGAGTGCTAAAGCTACGACAAGAGGGGGCGTATATCTGCGTGAAGAGGCCATGATGGCGATCGAAACGTATCGCCGCTCCCTACGAAACACAACATCAATCCAAAGGGCAATCATCTTCCATTGCGCTGCGCCAAGTAGCGTCTTCCACGACGAGTAGTTGCCGACATATACCGCCCGTTCCTCCGGAACCGAGTAACCACCGACGCTTTCTTGTGGATTGATGTCGATCGCCATGACGATCTGGTAGTTTGCGATCGAGATGCCCTCGTGCTCCGCTGCCATGCGGACCGAGCCGGGTCGGCGAGCGTTTGCCACGCGCGTCGGATCTATCAGGATGTTAGAAGTTTACGCAGGTGAAGGAGCCACAACGTGCGCTATATGATGCGGCAGCGGATTTTGTCATGGGGCGACGACTACAGCATCAAGGACGCTGACGGTCAAGAGGTCTATTACATCGACGGCAAGGTCTTCAGCTTTGGCAACAAGCTCTCGATCCTGGATTCGAAGCGGCGTCGCGCTTGCGCAGATCAATCGGAAGCTCCTCAAGCTCTTCTGTAGCCATCGCGGCCTACGCGACTCGCCTTCAGAATCGTGATTCCCCGGTCCGATCCGTTGCTGGCCTGACGATCCGTGCCGGAACCAGTCGCGTCCAGATGAAAAAACTGGTGTGTTTTCGTCGTCCGTAGTTGCCGTGCGCGAGGGAACCGAACTTGATTGACGCCTCGTCATGGGCCTCTTCGGGACCGACTCTGACATCGCGCTCGATTTGGGGACGGTCAACACCTGTATCTACACGCGCGGCGGGGTCGCGCTGAGCGAGCCCTCGGTTGTCGCCTTCAACCTCATGCGAGGCAGCGTCGAAGCGGTCGGGACGGACGCCCGCGACATGCTTGGACGAACCCCCGCGAACATCAAGCCCGTGTGGCCGATGCGAAACGGTGTCATCGCCGACTTCGAGGCGGTGGAAAAGATGCTCGCCTACTTTGTCCAGAAGGCGAAGGGGCACACTTACTCGCGACCACGGCTCATCATCTGCGTCCCGCCGGCCAGCACGCCGGTGGAACGACGCGCCGTGAAGGAAAGTGCGAAGCGCCTCAAGGTCAGCGAAGTCCGGCTCGTCGACGAGCCGATGGCCGCCGCCCTCGGTGCAGGCTTGCCGGTGACCGAGCCCACCGGAAATATGATCGTCGATGTCGGCGGAGGCACCACGAACATCGCCGTGGTTTCGCTGGCAGGCGTGGTCTACGGGCGGTCTCTGCGCCTCGCGGGTGGCGACATGGACAACGCCATCATCCAGCACATGAAGCGCAAGCATAACCTCTTGATCGGCGAGCCGACCGCTGAGCGGGTCAAGTGCGAAATTGGATCAGCGATGGCACTCGAGACGCCGCTGCACACCGAAGTGAAGGGGCGCCATCTGTCCGAAGGGGTTCCGCGTACCGTGACGGTGACGGATTCGGAGATACGTGAGGCGCTGTCGGAGCCAGTCCGTGCCATCGTGAAGGCGATCCGAGAAGCGCTCGAATCCGTTCCTCCGGAATTGTGCGGCGACATCTGCGAACGCGGCATCGTCCTCACGGGGGGCGTCGCGTTGCTTCGAAAACTGAGTCAGCACCTTCGCGATCAGACTGGTCTTCCGATCATCGTCGCCGACGATCCACTCGCCACCGTCGTCATCGGCGCTGGCAAACTTCTCAACGATCCCGAGCTTCTGATGAAGTTGTCGGTCCACTAAGCGCGTTGGAATAGCGCACGAGATCGAACGGTGATTGCCTCTGCTCAATGAGAACAGGCGACGAGTGATGAAGTGCCGGTCGCGTGCACAAAGGTAGTTATCTGACCTCTCGCGAGACGCGATCTGCAAGCGATGTATCGACGGTCGTGACCGAGGGACACCAGCAGTGCACTCTCATCGTACGAACGTTGGCAACGTCAGTGAAGGACGCTCACTGCACCACGATCGGCCGGAGCGGACGCACGTAAATATTCCGGAACGCGAATGGTCCGTGGTCTCCCTGAAGCATCGACGGATGCTGCGGCGCCTCGGCGCCGACGCTCTCCACCGACAGAGCGGCGAAACCAGGTTTCAATCCGCCGGACTCCTCGATCGCGCCCAACGCGACTATCTGCTCCCATGGAATCAAGAGCGACATCAGTACGTGGGATCCACCTCGTGGTCGGGTCAGGTTGGCTGGGACCTCGCCGAGCCGATACCGGCGGCATCCTGACCGACAAGCGGCCCCAATAATCTGACGAACGGAGCCGTGGAAGGCTGTGGGCCCGGCGCCAACAAGGGTGGGACGCTTGACCACCAGCTCTGCGAGACGAGGACAAAGGGTGCGTTCCGCTGTTTGGGCATTTCACGACCTCCGCGATGAACGTCCGACTGAAACACGCCAGAACGCGATCCAGCTTCAGTACCGGTGAGACAGGATCATCGAGCAGTCGAACTGCGCGCGACTCGCGAACGGTCTTGTCGTCGTTGCAACCCCCAAACAAGAGCGTGGTTGACAAACGATAGTGGCCACAGCACGAAAACCCACCCGGTGATAGGCAACCAGCCGGCATCTCGCTCCAGCTCGGCCGGTTGAAGGTATCCAGGACCGTCGCTTGCTTGGATCATGATGATCCGTTCGCGCAGCGCCCACTTGAACAGGGCGAGTCTCGCGTGAGCGCTCGAGCCAAGGAGACATCACCATGCTCAGCGATAAGGAGGCCGTGGCGACCGTTGCCGTCAAGAATCTGGAAGGCGCGCGAAAGTTCTACGAGCGGACGCTCGGATTGACGAAGACCATGGAGAATGAGGAAGTCCTCGCCTTCAAGAGTGGAAGCTCCACGCTCTTCGTCTATCGCTCGCAATACGCTGGAACGAACAGGGCAACAGCGGTGACCTGGGTAACCGACGAGGTCGAAGAGATCGTGAAGACGCTGAAAAGCCGCGGAGTCAGCTTCGAGCATTACGATTTGCCGAACATGAACCGGCAAAGCGACCTTCACGTGGCCGGGTCGATGAAGGTTGCATGGTTCAAGGATCCGGACGGCAATATCTTCAGCCTTGTAACGCCGCCGGACACAGCCACGAGACATACCGTTGGGGCGTCGGCACAGTCGACCGCGTAGAGAACGCACCTGCTGGTGCGCGTCCTGCGCGAGGGCGCCGCGATCGGCATCGGCGGCATCGTCTCGGGCGCGATCGGCGGGGTGCTGCTCTCGCGGATCGTCGGCAGCTTCGTTCCCGACGTGCAGATGCCCGGGATCGCAGCGATCGCCGGCGCGGCGTTCGTCCTCGTCGCCGCCGCGATCGGCGCGTCGCTGACGCCGGCGGCGCGCGCCTCGCGGGTGGACGTGGTCTGCGCGCTGAGAGCAGAGTAGGGGCTGGGCTGCCGGACTCATGACCTTCGAGGACTTCAAAGCGGCGACCGATCGCGCACGGCGCGCTCCTCATCGTCATCGCATACTTGCTACTTCGCCCGACGGCATCGGCGTGCTTCCGTCGCCAGACCGCGCCGCGTCATCCGGCTTGATGTCGGGCACGAGCAGGCCCAGGATCGAGAGATTCAGCCGTCGGAACCTCAATGCGCGTCTCAACGACGACTCAGTGAGACAATGCGCGGGAGTTCGCACGCTCATTCACCATTTGGCCTGACGCACACTTTATTCCTTTGCTAATACACAAAAACATGCCAATCTTACACATGGAGGTCGGGCATGCGAACCAACATCGATATCGACGATCGCTTGATGCGGGAAGCCATGCGGACGAGCGGCGCGCGGACCAAGCGGGCGGTCGTTGAAGAGGCCCTGCGTCTGCTGGTCCAGACCAAGGGCCAGGGCAGCATCCGTCGCCTGCGAGGAAAAGTCGCGTGGGAGGGGGATCTCGACGCATCCCGTTTGGAGCGGGTGGCGAAATAGACGTGGTCATTGTCGATACCACGGTCTGGGTCGATTATCTGCAAGGCGGGCAGAATGCCGAGACCGATTGGCTGAACGCTGAACTCGATCGTCAACGTCTCGGGCTGACCGATATCATCCTGTGCGAGGTGCTCCAGGGGGTGCGAGACGACACGATCGCGAAACAGGTCGAGACTGCGCTGACGAGGTGTGAGGTGTTCGACATGGGTGGTGTAGCGTTGGCGCGCGAGGCGGCACGCAACTATCGAACGCTCAGAGGGCGCGGTCTCACCATTCGCAAGACCATCGATTGCCTGATTGCGACATTCTGCCTGCGAGGGCAGCACTCGCTCCTTCACAGAGATAGAGATTTCGATCCCTTCGAGAAACACCTCGGCCTTTCGGTAATTCATCCCTGAATTCGCGGATTCCCGCCAGGGTCTATCAGCCGTGACGCTCATCCGATCCGCGTCCGAAGATCGCCGGGCGCCGGCGGCGGCGCGTGCGAACAGCCCGGCCTAGATGGCCTGTCTCGCCGCCGCCATCGGAGAAGGCGGATTTGGCCCAAGCAAGGTTTTTCGAAAGTTAGCTCGCTTGGAACAATTCCGGAGCCTGGCCACGTGCAATCAGCGCAGCCAGCTGCTCTGTCGTGGAGTTACCCACCAAGCGATGCTCACCCACCTCCACAACCGGGACCGACCTGATCCCTTTCGTCACGAGCGTCTGTGGATTGAGGGTTACATCAATCATTTTCAAGGTAAAACCCATTTGCTTTTGTAAGGCTTGCAGCCGTGCGAGAACGATGGGACAGAACGGGCAACTAAAGAAGGTATAAAAGCTCACGGCGACGGGAGCCTTGAGGATTGACATGCAAAGGGGGAATGGCAGGCAACGTGTCGGCGATCCGTCCGTAACCGAGGAAGCGAGAGATGCTGGGGAAAAAATGAAACAGCGCCCAACGCAGGCCTGGCACGCCTGCCAGCCACAGCAGCGCGACAACCCACTGCTGTTGATACGTGAAATACCCCATGCCGACGCGTACCTATCCAGCCAAGCGCTAGTCCAACAACGTTGCATTGCTGTTCCTTGAATTGAGTTGCCATCGGTACCTCCCTACAGTTTCCATTTCTTGTTCCGGAAAAAGGCGATTAGTCTGCGGACATTGCGCAACCTGCGTCCTCGTCTTCGTCCGCCGTAGAAGCAGGTCACTTCAAACCTCCTGCGACGCTTTCGAGCGATAGCGCCCAATCCACCATTGGGCAACGCGGTCGCTGACGTACTTGACTGCCCAGCCCCCGAGCAGAGCGATCGGAACGAGCCACCAGCCAAGCAGCTCACGAGCGCCCGCAGGAGGATTGCCCCCGACGACCAGCGTGATGGACCAGAAATCGCCGGGGGTGTACCAAAGCCCTCCGCGAGACGGAGCGAGAATCTTCTCGAGCGCCCCAGCCCACAGCGTCCCCATACCGAAGTAGCCGAGCACGTAGAGCGCTGTTAAGGTGACGCGTCCCAACGTGCCGCTGCTGGCATGGCGCAAGCCTTGGAGAATGATGAGTGGCGAACCGCTGCACTGGGCCCGCACCATCTGGTTCTCGGAACGGTACTCTGCGCCAGATCCAACGGATCGCCAAGAGATTGGAGTGCAGCCTCAACTCCGGACCCTTCTTTTCCCGCCAACTCGTCCACGTGGCTGCGAAGCTCGCGGAGAATGTCGTCAATCTCGCGCTCCGACAGGCCACGCAGCGCGACGCGCACCCGTGCGAGGTAACTGTCGATCTTTGGCTCGATGCCAGTTGAAGCGGTCATTTGAGACCTTCTTTCAAGACCGGAGACAACAGCCCTTTCAAGGTGGTGGAAAACCGCGCCCACATCTTTGCCATTTCGATGGCGCGGCGGCGGCCTGCCGGCGTGAGCTGGTAATACTTGCGAGGATGGCCGGCATCGCCTTCCACCCAGTCTGATTTCAGCAGGCCTTCCGCTTTGAGCCGGGACAGAAGCGGATACACCGTGCCTGCAGAGAGAACCAAATCGGAATCGCTCTCGAGCCGGCGCAGAATTTCCAGGCCGTAGAGTTTTCCTGGCCACAGGCAACCGAGAATAGCCAGCTCCAGGCAGCCCTTGCGAAGCTGGACCTCCCACTTGTCAATGGGGGAATCGGGCGAAGGTTCAGCGGAATAAGAAGTCGTAATGCATAATAGTATGCTATACAATATAATATGTTGACAAGAACAATCTCGAGGCCGCACCTCAGACCTTCGAGGCTTGGCCTCGCTAGGACAGATTTCTTGACCGCCCCGCCCCTCGACTGAGGCTCGGGGCGCCCTGAGCAACGTCCTGACGGTGAGCGTCGTGGAAGTTCAACCCGTTGATCCTGCCTGGCGACTCCTGGGCGAGTCACCGGCACGCCGGCGACGCGGGTCGCTCGGTTTGTCGTCCGACGCGACGAGCAGGGACTGGCGTCAGATCTCGCCGCGCTTCGCAAACGCGGCGATGTGCTCGCCGGCTCGGAAGGCCAGCGCGGAGATAGTCTCGGTGGGTTGCCCCCGCGACGACGTAACCATGCTGCTGCCGTCACAGATGAACAGGTTCGGCACCTCGTGCGCGCGGTGGAACCGATCCACGACCGACGTGTGCGGGTCGTTCCCCATGCGGCAGGTTCCAAGAAGGTGCACCGATAGCGACTGAGGGCCGATCGGCTCCGGCCAGACTCTGGCGGCGCCGGCGGCTTCCGCGATCTGACGCGCGCGGGCTACGAGGAATTCCGCGCACTTCAAATCGTCCGGATGATCGTTGTAGGTGACTCGCAGAGCGGGGAGGCCCCAGTCGTCCTTCACCGCCGGGTCGAGCGTGACGTTGTTGGTCTCGAGCGGCAGCGACGTGCCGTGCGCTCCGAAGAACATCGATCGCGTGAACTGCTCAGCGAGCCCACGTGCGAAGCCTTCACCCCAGGTCGGGCGCGCCTGGCGGCAGCCCGCCGAGCGCGAACGTAATGGGGTATTTGCCGAATCGCGCATCGATCCCGCCGCCGCCGTAAAACCCGCGCTTCGGGTCGCTCTCATAGAAGTCGAACACCAGGCGCGTGTTCTGCACGCTCTTGAACTCGTTCAGCGGATGCTCGAACTGCGCGTTCACGCCGAAGTATGTGTTGAACATCAGGTGCTTGCCGACCGCACCGCTCGAGTTCGCCAGGCCGTCCGGGAAGCGCGGCGATGACGAGTTGAGGAGCAGGCGCGGCGTCTCGGCGCCGTTGGCGCAGAGCACGACCGCCTTGGCGCGCTGCAGCTGCAGCTGTTTCTGCGCGTCGAAGTAGGCGGCACCGATCGCCTTGCCGTCCCGGTTGGTCTCGATCTTCGCGACGTAGCAGTCCGGCCTGATCTCGCACCGTCCCGTCGCTTCGGCGAGCGGCAGCATCGTCGCCATCGAGGTCGATTTCGCGCGGTACTCGCACATGAAAAACAGGCAGAAGCCGCAGTGCTGACAGGGCGGACGGCCGTTGTAGGACTGCGAGTTGATCGCCATCGGCGACGCCTGCGGATGAAGACCGAGCGCGCGGCGCCCTTCGAGCAGCACGCCGGAAGACTTCACGGGCAGCGGCGGCATGGGATACGGGCGTGACCGCGGTGGGTCGAACGGACCCGGCTCGCCGGACACGCCAAGTTCCCATTCAGCTTTCGTGTAGTAGGGCTCGAGGTCGGCATAGGGGATCGGCCAGTCCACAAGGCCGGTTCCCGCCATGCTCCCGAGCCTGCTGGCTTCGTTGAAATCCGAAGGGCGCATACGCCAGAAGTTGCCGGTGAAGTGCGCGTTGCTGCCGCCGACCTGCTTGCCGTAGATCAGCGTGAACGCCCGCTCCGCGCTGGCCGATGACGTGCGGCGAAACGTCTGCGGGTGGAGCGCCGGGTTGTTGGCGTGCTTACCTTGCATGAACGCCCCGAACTCGTCGTGATCGAACTGGGCTTCCGTCAGCCGCGGCCCCTGTTCGAGGACGACGACGGAGAAGCCGGCGGTCGACAGTTCCTTGGCGATGATGCCGCCGGCGGCGCCGGAGCCGACGATCACGAAGTCGACGGTGTCGCTGGGCGAGAAGCGGCCGCGTTGTGGGCTCTGCTGCATCTCAGCCCTTCTGCTTGACGCCGGCGTCGTAATAGCCGAACGGCGGATCGAATCTCGGCTGGTGATCCATCCCCAGCATGTGCCAGCCGGCATGATTCCGGTTGCCGCCCCAGTCCGGCAGCGCAAATGTGCCGATGATGGTGTCGAACCGGACCGCCTGGAAGAATGGGGTGGTTTCGATATCGACGGAGGATCTCGTCCTGCTGCGAGGCGGGCAACGACGGGAACGTCGCAGCACCTCCGGACTTTTCCGAGGCACGGCGGTTCAGATCGCGCAGACCGTTCTCGTAGACCGCCTTCTGTCCCGCGTTGAAGGTGCCCAGTGCCTTGTCGATGAAATAGAGCGCTCCCGCTTCATGCGCCCCGGGACGGCCGTCGACCGAGGGGATGATCCGGGAGGTCAGCGCGTCGAGGGTGACGCCCTGGTCGGCGGTGAGCGTCGTGACGCGCGCCGTGTCGGAGGCCGCGGTCTGCTGAGCCGCATACGCCAACGCCTCGTCGACCTGCACGAGATCGCTTGCCGCCCACGCCGCGCCGGCGGCAAGCGCCGCGCGCAGCACCGCACGCCTCGTGACCAGATCGGTCATCGCTCCTCCAGGACGGCGACCGAAGCGCCGCCGATAATCGAGTGTCCGCAGATCCTAGCACCTCGCGGGTGAACTCTCGCATCGGAAACAGCAACACGCGTTCGTCCGTCAGTATCGTCGGCGGACGTGCTACGATTCGCCACCGTTTCAGTTGACAACTTGTAGCTTCACCGGTGGTGAAGGAGTTCGCAGGACCGGTAGCCCGGCCAGGCTGGCGATCTCCTTCGAACGCTACGCTGTAGCTCTGATTCGAAGGAGACATCCGGTGGACATCGTCAGTGCGTTGTTCCTGACACTCGGCGCCCTGGCCACCCTCTACGTGGTGCGATGGGGAACCGCCCTTTATCGCTCCCGCTCGCTCGCACAGGGCGCGTTACAACGTGCGTCTGCGCCGGGACTGATCCACATCGTCATCGGATTCGTCACGAACTTCTTCGACACACTCGGGATCGGTTCGTTCGCGACAACGATGTCTACGTACAAACTGCTGGGACTCGTGCCTGACGAACGGATTCCCGGGACGATGCTGGTTGGTCATACGCTGCCGGTGGTCGTGCAGGCGTTTGCGTTTATCAGCATGGTGTCGGTCGATCGCACGCTGCTCGTCTGTCTCATCGTCGCCATGATGGCGGGGGGGTGGCTCGGTGCGGGTGTCGTGTCGCGGCTGCCGCGCCGTGTCATCCAGATTGGCATGGCCACGGCGCTCTTGCTCGCTGGGTTCTTCATGACGATGGGCCTGCTGCGACTCTATCCAACCGGTGGACAAGCCGTAGCGCTCGGACCTGCGCCTTTCGTCATCGCGGGGATTGGCAATTTCGTCTTTGGCGCGCTCGCGACGCTCGGAATCGGCAACTATGGACCGAGCCTGGTCCTTTTCAGCCTGCTCGGGATGGACCCCCGCGCAGCGTTTCCAATCATGATGGGATCGGGTGCATTCACGGGTGTCTTGGCGGCAATGCGGTTCGTTGGCACCGGGCGCTATGTCGCTCCTGCGGCGATCGGGCTGACCGTCGGCGGCATTCCCGCAGTGCTGATCGCCGTGTGGCTCGTGAAATCGCTGCCGCTCGACGTCGTTCGGTGGGGGGTCATTGCCGTCGTGTTCTACACGGCCGTGACGCTCATCCGATCCGCGTCCGAAGATCGCCGGGCGCTGGCGGCGGCGCGTGCGAACAGTGCGGCTTAGTGTCCTGCAACAGCTTGGGAACTGATCGCGTCGTAGCCGCAGGCGAAGGCGGATGCAGGCGGTGAGGCGCGTTCTCCTCACCGCCTCTCGGCGACATACCCGGCCAACGAAACCTAGTGTCCCCTCGCCGGGCCACGTTGCCTACTCCGGGCCTCGCCACGCGTTCACGATCTCGACGATACCCTCGGACGGCTCGTCGACCTGCTGCCAGTCCACGGGCGAACCAGCGTCGAGCAACAGCCGTCCCACCACCGCGTGGTCCCTGTCACTCCGCGCTGTCCGCGCGCCCTCCGCGGCCCAGATGAGCGGCTGGGCCTTGAACTCACGGTCGCGCACCGTCACCGATGCGCCGTGCGCCAGGAGCACACGGACCGCGTCGGGCCATCCCTCCATGGCCGCGGCGTGCAGCGCCGTCTTTCCGATCGATTCGTCCCCCCGGTCCGGATCGAAGCCGCATGCGAGCATCGCCTCGAGCGCCTTGGTATCGTTGCGCTCCGCAGCCCCATAGAACGCCGAGTAGTGTTCGGGACGCGATCGCGCCGCGAAGATCGGGGCGCGCGCTCGAGCATGTCGAGCGCTGCCACCTTGTCACCGCGGCTGCATGCGGACACCAGTCGATCGACGTCGGAGAGCTCGCCCGATGCGCCGTGTGCCAGCAGCCATGCCGCGACGTCGCGGTTTCCACTCAACTCGGCGACCGCGTAGGGCGTGCGGCCGTCGTTACGAGGGCGCGCGATGTCTGCGCCGCGATTTACCAGCTCCTCGGCGAGCGAGACGTCCCAGCTTGCCGCCACCGCGTGCAACGGCGTCTCGCCGTTTTCGGCGAACACTGGATCCGGATCGGCGCCATGATCCAGCAACCAGCGCGCGCCATCGGGCGTTTTCGCCCAGTGGAGAATCGCGTACAGCGGCGACGACCCGTCGGTCGCCCATGGCCGGTTCACGTCCGCGTCATGCGCGAAGAGCAGGTCCAGCGCGGCCACGTTGCCGGCGCCGGCGGCCAGCGGCAGCGTCACGCCGTCGCTCGGATCAGCGCCGGCGTCGAGCAGCGCCGCCGCGAGGCGAAGCGAACCGACGACGCACACGGCACCCCAGAGGACCGGCCGGTGCACGGCATGGTGCAGCCAGGGAAATCGCAGGTTTGGGTCGGCTCCGAGTGAGATGAGCCTGCGCGCGATCGCGACCAGCCCTTCTTCCCGCGCCGCAGAGCGCGCGCCAGCGGATGTGTAGCAGACGTAGTGCAGCGGCTCCCACCCGCGTGGGCCGCCGGGCCCTGTTCTTAGTTCGGGGCGCTCGGCAAGCCGCGCATCGACTTCATCCGCGTCGCCGAGCAGCAGCGCCGTGTGAAAGTTGGCGCGAGCGATGGCCGGGTGCAACGCGAGCAGCCGTTCAGCCCGATCGCTCCGGCCGTCGGTTGCCGCCTCGATGAATTGGTCCACCGCTGCGGCGAAGCCGAGCGTCAACTCATCGATGCGCTCGTGCAACGCCTTCCACGAATCGAACCCGTACTCTCGGGCGATCACCGATTGCGCGTCGTGGAGGGCGAGCGTCCTGCGCGCGAGATCGGCGTCAGCGATGGTCGCGAGCGTTGGCAGAATCCGCAATCGCTGGAGTGCTGCAGCGTCGTGCGCGCGGGCGGAGCGGAGCAGGTTTTTCGCCTGCCGTTTGAGCTGCTCGAGGTTCGGGCGCTCAGGTAACTGCTTGGCCGTCATGTGACCTCCATGCTGAATGCCGGTGGTCCGCAAGCCGGTCAGCACGGAGACAGCCGTGCAGTCGTAGATATTTGGGGGATGGACTCAGTCCTTCGCGCGGACCCGCCGGCGCTCCATGGCGCACCAGGACATCGTGCCGGCGCGAACTGCGAAAGTCAAGCCGAGCCGCTATCCGAGCCTTATCGTTTGACCCCGGACGACGTGGTGATTTGATCCGCTTCCGTTCCGCGTTCCGGAATAAGGCAAGCTGAATCATCAGCGTCGCTCTGTGGAATCCGCCCGCTGTAGAGAGCCGGCAGCAGCCACGGCTTCCTCTTCAGCAGCTCGACGATGGGTGGCGGCGGGAGATCTTTGGAGGCGTTGCGGGCCTGCGCCGGCGACTCCGGCCATGTGAAAGGAAGCTCGAGATAGGTATCGGGACCGGACGCGCTCGTGAGGATCTCCAGCATTCCGCGCAGCACAGCGCGCTGGCCATCTGCGTCGTGGGGCCTGCCAAGAGGCCGCCCAAACGGATAGCTGATGCCCGCGAGCCGGGGCACGCCGACGGCGCGGGTCAGGTCGGGAATCAGCGAGAGCGCCACCGTCGGAATGCCGCTCGCTTCAAGGACTCGTTGAACCAGTCCCACGGACCGGCAGCAGAACGGTCACGCGGGTACGAGCGCCGCGGCATCGACACGCTCAGCGCGCATGTGCTGCGCGAGCGCCGGCGCTGTCTTCTCGACCAAGTCGGTCGGATCGAGAATGAAGCCCATGATCGAGTAATGCGTCGGCGCGGGCGCGCCGACGACGCCCTCGTGGGCGAGCTCGGTCAACCGGCGCATCGGCAGCACCACATCGAGGTCCGATTCGCCGAAGCGCGGGTCGATGTGCATGTGGTAGAGCCTGACGTCCTTTTCGGTCGTGCCGAGAGGAATCATCCGGAAGCTCGGGTCACCCCACCACGGGTTGCGACGCTCGCCTTCCTGATCGAACGGCCGGTCGTCGTTGCGCGCCACGCCGGCGGTCGAGAGGAGTGCCACGGTGCATTCGCCGAGCGGCTTCGCGAGCGGCGTGAACGGAATCAATCCGGGTTTCTGTCGCGCGGTCCACGCCTTCATGACCTGGCGCGACGCGAAGTCGAGAAAGCGGTACGAATCGATAGCGTTCATGACGAAATCCGCAGAACGGCATGCCACTCCGATGCCCATCCTGTCCTGGCATTCCGCAGCTCCTTCTTGGCATGAAAGAGCGCACAGTGCCGGGAGTTCGGCGGGCCTTTGTTCCAAGAGATCCGGGAAGTCGGCAGGTGCTGGCGGATTTCCGGCACGCGCGAGTGGGCGGTCGCATAGTCCCCTGCTCACGCGAGGGTTCACATCGAGCGGAGGCCTGCGAGACTGAAGATGCTTCAACACAACCACGCCCGCGGTGGTCGCCTGGTATTGAAGGAACAAATACCGGCACGGCGGATGCTCGCGCTTTCACAGAGGATCTCGCTGCGACGAGGTGGGAGATGGCCACAGAGAAGCGACGCGCGGGGTACAAGTATCCTTGGTTGCCTCATCCATGCCTCCTCAGGCTGCCTGGGGACGGGCGGTTGGAATAGGTGAACGCGATGGTGAACGCCGAAGGTCGAGATGTCGTCCAGCCACGTTGTCCCACATGCGGGGGGCCACTGGTCTGCATCGGAGACCCCGAAGTCAGCATTGGCGAGTCAGACTTCCGTCGCCGACACGCGTACTGGTGCTCGAAGGGATGTCGCGGACAGGAGCCCGACGGGGCGTTCGAGTTCATTGAATGCGCCGCATGTGGGAGCCACGATACTGTCTCCACCCCACGCGATGACGGTGTGGAGGAGGTGGAGTGTCACGCCTGCGGCACGATCACGAGTCTTCAGATAGGTCCTCTCCGGCCGTAAGCAGAAAGGCAGACAAAGACACGACAGTCGCGAGCGTGGATTGGACATGTTGCGGCGGCCAATGTGCTGGAGGACTTACGGCGCCGACTGGAGAGCGGCGAGCCACCGGCGGCTGTTGCGGCGTTCGTGAATCCGCGGATGGAACGTCAGTCAGACCCGGTCTTGTGGACGCCCGGGGCACTGTCGTGGATTTCGTCGAGGAAGTGTGATCGCGACTCGATCTCTGTCAGCTTCGCGGACGCATACAGCGACGCCTCCTTGAGGAGGATTTCGCGTTCGTGCTCAGGCAATGCGTCCAGCTCGCTCGGATCGTGGCCGCGCGCCCGGACAAACTGGTCGATGAGTGCGCGCTCCAACTGGCCAAACGCGGAGAGCAGAGGAGCGGCGGCGGCGTGTTCGGTGCTCATGTTCACCTCCAGAAGTGCGTTCGACGACTTAATCGATCTCGTCCGCGAAGAACTGCCTCCGCGAGATTCACGCGTGAGCCAGCAGAGACTCGAGCGACTGATCGTGATTGAGCCGCACGATCGTCTCGGAAATCATCGGCGCCAGATTGACGACCTGGAAGTGAGCCGGGAGTTCCTTGGGTTCCACGCTGTTGGTGCCAATCAGCTGCTGGATCGGGAGTGCCCGCAGCCGTTCGAGCGCCGCCCCCACGAAGATTGCGTGCGTGGCCAGGACCGAGACATTCGGCTTGCAGCCCGCCTGGAGAAGACCCTTCACCGCTGCCTCGATCGTGCCGCCGGTCGTAATCATGTCGTCGACGATGATCGGCGCGCGGCTCTTGACGTCACCGATGATGCCGCGCAGTGACACGTCGGACCCGGTGATGCGCGTCTTGTGCAGCACTACCACGGGCAGGTGCAGGAACGCTTGAAACCGCTCTGCCAGCTTCACCGCGCCGAGATCCGGCGCGACGAGCACCGAATCGCCGGTCGTCCGGACCGCCTCGGCGAGCAGCCGTGTCGCGCTGAGATGTTCGAGCGGAATCCGGAAGAATCCTTCGATCTCCGGCGCGTGGACATCAACGGCGACGATCCGGGAGAGCCGGCCGTTTCAATGAGACTGGCGATCACCCCAGCGCCAACCGCCTCGCGGCCGGATGCCCGCCGATCCTGACGGGCATACCCGAAGTACGGCACGACCGCGGTCAGCCGCGCCGCGCCGGCGCGACGGCAGGCGTCGGCCAGGAAGAGTAACTCCATTACATGCTCGTCAACGGGATGGCTGGTGGGCTCAATCACGTAGACGTCGTGCCCGCGGACGCTTTGTTCGATCTCCACGTGCAACTCGCCATCTGGGAAGCGCTGCACCGTGCGTCCGCATAATTCCACTCCAAGCTCGTGCGCAATGCTCGTCGCCAGCGGCATGTTGGCTGAACCGGCAATTACCGTGAGTGTCATGGCTGATGTTTTAGCAATCGCTGTGCCTCACAGACTGTCCTTGATCCATGGATCCTCACTGGTATCGACGACTTCCCGCCATGTTCCGGCGGGAAACCGTTAGAACACTCGGGGAATGTTCCGCCTTTCCCGGTTCCGGCCGGCACATTCATTGCGCACACCTGACCAAGGAGGATCACCATGGCGTTCGAAAATCGAGCGGAGGTTGGACAGCTGCTCGGCCGCCGTCTGGACAAGTATCGGGGCCTGCATCCGCTGGTGCTGGCGATCCCACGCGGCGCAGTACCGATGGGGAAGATCGTTGCCGAAGCTTTGGACGGAGAACTGGACGTCGTGCTCGTGCGGAAGCTTCGGGCGCCGTATACCCCCGAGCTCGCAATTGGATCCATCGACGAGAACGGCGCCGTCTATCTGGATTCGGCGACGCGTGATTTGTGGGACGAGCCGTATCTGCTGGCTGAAAAGAAGATCCAGTTGGCCACTTTGCACCAACGGCGGCAACAGTACCAGCCCGCTGGACCCCCAATCGAAGCGGCCGGACGCATCGCGATCGTGCTCGACGATGGCATTGCCACCGGGTCGACGATGATCGCCGCGCTGCGGGCGGTGCGCGCCAGACATCCGCTGAAGCTGATCGCGGCCACAGGGGTCGCCTCCGCAGAAACGTTGCTTCTCATCCGTCAGGAGGCCGATGAAGTCGTTTGTCTCGAGACACCGGCGATCTTGTACGCGATCGGCTACCACTTCCGCGACTTCTCGCAGGTGTCGGACGAAGAGGTCGTCGCGACCCTTCGAGAGGCCAGACGGCCGGGTGTGGTGACCGGACCGAGTGTCTGATCGATGCTAGAGGTCTTGACCCCTCCGAACTTGTACAAATGAGTCAAGTTTCTCGGTCAAGACCGTCCCCGCGTCAGCGGGGCGTTATCAAGCTTAACGCCTAGCGAGGCGGAGCCCTCGACGGTCTGAGGCGGAGCCTCGCTAGAGGTCTTGACCCTTCAGAACTTGTCCAAATGAGTCAAGTTTCTCAGGGTCAAGACCGTCCCCGCGTCAGCGGGGCGTTATCAAGCTTATAGTCTAGCGAGGCGCAGCCTTCACGGTCTGAGGCGGAGCCTCGCTAGACACTTGGCCACGGGCCCACCTGTCACCGGACGATGCGCGCTCCGGGCGCCGTGTGAGATGACCGGTGTACCCGGCGTGGATGTACGAGTTTGACCGTGCTCGCCTGCGGCCCTTTTTCGCCGGGTTCCTCGACGAACGACACCGCGTTCCCGACAGTCAATCGCTCGAAGGCGTCCCTGAGCACGCTGCTCTTTTGGAAATAGACCTCGTGGCCGTCTACCGCCTCGATGTAGCCGTACTCGTCGATCGGAAACAGTCGCGAGACTCGACCTCGCGCCTGCCTGACCGCGGTCTTGACCATGCCGCGCTGTCGTCGCGCATAGTCCTGGAGCCGGCGTCGCGCGATGTCGAACGCCTCCCGGATCGCGACGCGCACGTGTTTCCGTTCCGGATCGGGCTCGTCCAGCCTCGTGATCTTCTCCGCGCCCGTTTCCTGGGCGGTCGCACGCAGGCTGGCTTCATGCGCCACGACGATTTCCTCTCCCGGCACAGTGAGGTCGATCCGCACGTGGTAGCGGTTGCCGGCCTCGTGATGCCGTTGGACGAGCTCCACGAGCACCCGGCATCCCATGATCCCCTGATAGTACGTCTCGAGTTTGCCGAGGCGTGTGATCACCTCGGCTTCGAGCGCAGGGGTCTGTTCGACTCCGCGGAATGTGATCGTCGGTGTGAGTTGCATGTCAGCCTCAGTTCTTCGGTTGCTCGATCGCAAATGCGGACTCGCCGCATCCGCGCGCGATGTGTTCGACAGCGGCATCTCGGAGACGAACCATCTCTGGCCATCCTTCGGCCCGTGGTTCCAGCGGCGCGCCGATGGTCACGGTGATGGGCGCGTGCCGAAACAGCCACGTCCCATCCGGCAGTACGCGGCGCGTGCCTGCGACGGCGACCGGGACAACGGGTCGACCGGTGTCGACCGCGGCGCGGAAGGCGCCCAATCGGAAGGGGAGGAGGCCAGGCCTGCGCACGAAGGTTCCCTCGGCAAAGATCACCAGCCGTTCGCCGTCGCGGAGCCGCCGTTCGACCTCATCTGCCCCGGCCAGACGATCGCTGAGCCCGGCTTTCTCAATCGGGAGGTGTTCGGCCTTCCGAAGGACGATGCCGATGAAGGGGTACTGCAGCAGAGCACGTTTGGCCACGACGTGAAACTCCACGGGAATCGCCGCCATCAGAACGATCGGGTCGATGTAGCTCGCGTGATTGGCCACCAGGACCGCAGAGCCCAACGCATTGAGGTGTTCGAGTCCCACGACGCGCGGACGGACCCCGCACATCGTGAGCGCGAACCGCGACCACCATTTGACCGCGCGGTCGGCGTGACGCCCGGGCCGCCGGCTGGCCAGATAGCCCCACAACGCGGGCAGCGACACAATGAGCATGAGCACGATCCAGCCGGTGAACATCGCCCGGCCCAACCAACCGGCTGACCGTTCGATCCAGGCGCTGAGGGCGTCAGCGAGCAACCGCGCCCGTTGGCCGATGATCGATCGGTGTGTTCCCAGCGTGCGGTTCACATACGCCGCGCGCATGGCGCTGCGCCGGATCTTGCCGCTCGACGTCTTGAGCACTGTCCGCGGATCGGCGATCACCACGATGTCCGGGGGAGTCCCGATACCGGTGACGAGCGCGTCCCGCACCGCACGCTGAAGCAACTCACGTTGTGCGGGATCCCGGTCTCGGGTTTCCGCGACCACAACCACTCGTTCGGTTCCGGTAGCGGGATCGGGGATGCCAAAGGCCGCCACACAGCTCGGTCGGACGCCGGGCACGCTCGAGGTGATCGCCTCGATTTCCTCGGCGCAGAGATTGCGACCGCCCTGGATGATGAGATCCTTCTCACGTCCTGTGACGAAGAGCTCGGTGTCGACCTGGTAGCCCAGGTCACCCGAATCCATCCAGCCGTCGTGCAGAGCTGCGCGTGTGGCATCGGCGTTGCGAAAGTACCCGTGCGTGACGGATGGGCCCCGAAAGTAAATCCGCCCCTCCACACACTGGCCGACAGGCCGATCGGACTGATCCACAATCCGCACGTCGTGATCGAGCAGCGGGCGCCCGCACGAGACAAAGCGAAGCGCTCGCGGATCGCTGGCAGCCACCGATTGAATCTCGCGGGCCCGTTCGAACGGCTCACGCGCGATGTGGTGCACGCGTGGAGGGCGTCGAAGGGCGCCGAACGTCAAGGCAACCGACGATTCCGCGAGGCCGTACGCTGGACACATGGCGTCGGCGTGAAATCCGTACGGCGCGAACCGGTGTGCAAAACGGTCGATCGTGTCCGGACTCACTGCCTCGGACCCATTGACGGCGATGCGCCACGAGCTGAGATCGAGACCCTTGATGTCGGCGTCGGTGATCTTCCGGGCGCACAAGTCGAACGCAAAGTTTGGAGCGGCCGAGATCGTGCCTCGATGCGCGTGAATGGCCCAGAGCCAGCGCGATGGCCGGGACAGAAACGCCAGCGGCGACATGATCGCGAGCGGCACGCCAAAATACAGTGCGCCCAGCCAAAGCCCAATCAAGCCCATGTCGTGATACAGCGGCAGCCAGCTCACCGCCACATCGTCCGTGCGGATCTCGAAAGCCTCGCCGATGGCGCGAATGTTCGCGAGGATGTTCCGGTGCGACAGGAGCACACCTTTCGGGTCACCCGTGCTGCCCGATGTGTACTGGATGAGTGCAGGATCCTCTGGAGCAGGGCGCTGAAAGGGTGCCACGGAGCGTTCAACGCGAAGGCGGTCCGCGGTCGTAATTGACTCGAGCGAAGGCACTTGACCCCGAATCAGTCCGGCCAATCCTTCGGCGTCGGCAAAGGTCACGAGGACGCGCGCCTCAGCATTGCGGAGAATGCCCTCTTGACGGCGGGCGTACGCGAGCAGATCTTCGGCGCGAACCGGTGGATAAAGCGGAACGGGCACGGCACCGATCAGGAGCGCGCCGAAGAAGGACTCGAAGAACGCGCGCTCGGTGCGCAGCATCAGCGCCACGCGGTCGCCTTTGGTGATGCCGAGGTCCTGCAGCCCGCTACCCAGATCTGCTGCGGCAGTCGCGAGCTCACCATATGTGATCGGCCTCTCGGTGCCATCGTCATTCCTCAAGTGAATGTGAACGCGGTCCGGAGAACGTTCGGCGTGCCAGCGCATGGCCTCCACCAGCGACCGGACCTCGGTGGGACTCGACGTCGGCGTGGCCGTCGTTGGCGCGGCCCCTTCGCGTACCGCCGGCGGGGCCGGCTCTGCGACGCCGGACGCGGCGTGCAGGATCGCCGTGACCAGATCCTGGGGTGTGGCCGCTTCAGCCATCACGGAGTCGGGGAGGCGAACACCGAAGGCCTGTTCGAGGCGGAGCAGCAACTCCACCCGCTCGAGGCTGCTGATGCCCAGGTCGCGATCAAGCGAATCGTCGAGCGTTGGCCGGCGCGCGGAGCCTCCGCTCAATTCGTTCACAAGACGAGCGACGATGTCGAGTACCTGGGCATCGACCGCGGCGCTGGTGGCGGGAGGCGCGACAGCCATAGTGCAGATTACCGACTCAGCGACGCTCGAATCGTCCGGTCTTCTCGAGGAGATGAATGCGATAGAGCGATCCCAGCATTCCACTGGGGCCTGGTGCAAATGAGGCACCACATTCGAATGCACACCCGCGTGCCGGGAGGGATGCCTTTGCTTCCGGAGAAATGTCGATCGAGGCGCGTGGTGCCGGATTTCCGGCGAATCATCGATCGTGAAGACTCCAAGCGGGGCCAGCCTATCCGCGCGTCTGGGCGAGGAGCCAGGGTCTCTCCGACCGCGTCGAATTCGTCGAGAATGACTATCGGAATGTGCGTGGCGTTACGTCTCCTCTACCTATGAAGGGCGACGCTGTATTGCCGACGACTACTGATGCCTGAGCGCCACGAGAGGATCCACGCCCATCGCTCGCCTGGACGGCAGCCAGGTCGCAGCGGCTGCAATGATCAGGAACAACAGCGAGGGGGCAGCGAACGAAATCGCATCCACGGTGCCAAGTCCATACAACACACCGCGCAGCAGGTGAGAGGCCCCCACAGCGAGAACCATTCCCACCAATAATCCCGCAAGGACTGGACGGCTGCTTTCGCGGAGCATCAGCGCGAGGATGTCGCGTTTCGTCGCGCCAATCGCCATGCGAATCCCAACTTCACGCGTGCGAAGAACTGCCACGTAGCTGACCGTACTATAGACGCCCATCGACGCCAGCACCAGGCCGAACAGACTGATGGTGGACGCGATCGCGGCACACACGGTGGCGATGAGAAATGCATCCGTCTCGCGACGCATCTCTTCAAGAGTCGACACGGACGTCACCAACTCGGGATCCAGGGAGGCAATCACCGTGTGGATCACTCGAATCACGAGCTTCGGATCGGATCGCATTCGAACGAGGATCGGGTAATCCTGAAGCCGGCTGGAGGGTAGGGGGAGGTAAACCTGCTCCGAGTCACTGCCGTCCAACGTGACTCCGCGCGTGTCCCGCGCCACGCCAATGACCTGCCACGTCGCGCCATCGGGCAGCAGTTGGCCCGCGGTGTGGAATTGTCCGTGTGTATCGAGCCGCAGAGTGCGACCAATAGAACTCTGTCCCGGCCACAACCGCCGCGCGGCCGATTCGCTGAGGACGACGGATCCTTCCGGTGCGCCCGGCTGTGATTGAAAGCCATGTCCTCCGAGCAAGGGAATTTCGAGGGTCTCAAAATAGTTCGTGTCGACCCACGTGTAATAGGTCATCACGTGTGTGTTCGCAGCGGGTTGTTCAGCATCGAGAAACACGGCGGCTCTTCGTGCCCCGTTGTCGTTTGGTGCGCGCGCGCTGGTCACGGCAGCCACACCCGGCAGTGCGGCAACAGCGGTGCGAATGTCACGCATGAGCGCATTCTTCCGCTCCGCCGTGTACTGGCGGCCTTCCGGGAATTGAAGGCTCACGTCGATCACGCGCTCGCCGGGGTAGCCGGTGTCGATCGTCAGCGCTCGGTTGGCGCTTCGGATCAACAAGCTTCCAGCAATCATGAGCGCGAGTGAGCCGGCGACCTGGGCGGCAATGAGGACATACCGCAACTGGCTCCGCACGGGGGAAGCTCCGGCGTCGCGTATTGTGGCGAAGAGCGCGGAGCGGGAACTTTCAAGGGCTGGCGCGAGCCCAAACAGGATCCCCGCCAGAACAGAGATGCCGACCACGTACGCGAATATCGTGACGTCGGGGGTGACATCGAAAACCAGCGATCCGACATCGGCAGGCAGAGCTTCGGCGGCCTTCGTTGCCGCGATGTGCATAAGGATCCAGGTCACTGGCAGGGCGACGGCGCCGGCAAGCAGGCCGAGGAGTGTGCTTTCCGTCAGCAATTGCCGAATCACGCGAAACCGGGTGGCCCCCAGCGCGAGTCGCACGCCCAATTCCCGCTGACGTGTGCTCGCGCGTGCCAGTTGCAGGCTGGCGACATTGGCGCAGGCGATCACCAGCACCATCCCGACGGCGACCATGATGAGCAGGATGGCGAGTCTTAAGCCGGTGTTGAACGGGCCGGGGAATGGGGAGCCCGGAGTGATGGATGCACTGACCTCTTGGCTCAGGTCAGATTCGGACGCGTGGAGGGCGCGAAGTTGAGAGGCCAATCGAGTTGTCTCGGCCTGTGCCTCGGCCATGCTGACGCCCGGCGACAATCGACCGAACACGCGGCAGCACAAGTCCTCGCGATCACGCAGCCGATTCGATGCAGGATGAATCAGCGGATTGAGTCTGAGCGGCAGCCAGAAACTGGGTACCGCTATGCTCGTGCCGACGAAGTCGCGAGGCGTTATGCCAGCGATGGTAAAGGCAGCGCCATTGAGGCGAATCGTCCTGCCCACTATCGACGGATCGTCAGCGAATCGCCGGTGCCAGTAATTCTCGCTGATAAGAACTGGAGGCGAAGCCGTCAGTTCGGGAAGGCTCATGAATTCGAAGGTCCGCCCACGCACGGCGGTGATTCCGAGAACAGAGAAGTAGTTTTCTGAAACGATGAAGGCGCTGGCGAACTCGGCATTGCTGGCGCCTGGACGCAGCAGCCCGAGCCTGCCCACCAGCGATGCTGCCTCCGCACTGCGTTGGCTCACGATGTCCCCAGCGTCGGTGAGCCTCAGCCGGTCGATCGAAAACGCGATAACGCCGCTGAACGACTGGAGATGATCCCGATAGACTTCGTAATCTGGATAGCTGAATCCGGCGTTGGCCACACCGGACTGCAAACGCATCGCGAAGTTGACCAGCGTACCAGGGTCGCGGGCATCGAGCGGTCGCGCCACGAATGCCTTGTAGGCCGTGAAGGCCGCCGTATTGACGCCTACACCGAGCGCCAAGGCGAGGATTGACACAGCAGTGAATCCGGGTGTCAAGACCAGGGTGCGCGCTCCGTAACGCATGTCCCGGAGCACGGTTTCGAGAGACAGCATCAGACGACCTCGCGGACTCGACCCCGAACGCTCAACACTACGTTCCCGGATGGACAGAGTTCCAACCTGGCGGTGATTGCAAACCAGCTCGATAAAGAATGTGACGAACGTTCGAAGGAGAGCGCGGGGAAGGGGGCCAGCAGTGGATTCGGGCGCGAGTGCCGATCGCACCTTTCTCCCACTTCTATTCTCCTGCACCTGCCGAGCACTTTCAAGACTGTTTCTCAGGCGGCCGGACCGCTATTATCAGCGGTCTTATGGCGATTTCACGGCCGCTCCTCGATCGCCTGCTCCAGACGCCGGACCTGGCGAAAATCGTCCCTCACCTGCAGCCCGAGATTCTGCACCGCGTGATTCACGTCTGCGGACTCGAGGACTGCGTCGACCTCGTCGCGCTCGCGACGCCAGAACAGATCTCGCGTGTCCTCGATCTCGATCTGTGGCGCGTTCGCGCGCGAGATGCGGATGAACAGCTCGACGCCGATCGTTTCGGCACGTGGCTCGAGGTGCTGATGCAGTCGGGTGCGGCGGTCGCGGCTCAGAAGCTCATGGGGCTCGACATCGAGCTGGTTACCGCGGGACTCGCGCGACATGCGGCAGTCTTCAACCACGCCGCCGTCTCGTCATTTACGACGCTGGATGGCGAGATCGTCCCCGGGCGGACCTTCAGTGGAGATCTCTCGTGCGAAATCGGCGGCCACGTCATCAGGGCGAAGCGCACGGCCGCCTGGGATGCGATCGTGGATCTGCTCGCGTTCCTCGATGCGGAGCATTCCGAGTATTTCCATCGTCTGATGGGTGGATGCGTGCGATTGTCGAACGGCACGCGGGAGCAGGACGGGTTCCACGACCTGCTCGAGGACGGTGATCAGGACATGTTCGATCTGGCCTGTGAGCGGGAAGCGCGCCGCGAGAAGCAGGGATACGTCACGCCCGCGCAGGCGCGCGCATTCCTACAGGAGAGTCGACAGCTGGACCTCGATCTCGGCGCGCCGCCGCGGAGCCCCGTCGCGCATGCGTACTTCCGGGCGTTCGAATCGACGCCGCCGGCGGAGGGTGACGGATTTCGTGAATCTCTCGTGATGCCGCGTGAATCCACTGCCGATGGCCCTCCGGACGTCGCCCCGGAGGCGATTGCTGAAGTCCTCGAAGTCCTTCGCGAAGCCGGTGTGTTCACGCCGCCACCTCGAGGACTCCTCGAGGCGGGAGATCGGCATTCATCGCGCCTCGAGTGGATTGAGGCGTACGCCGAATCTCATCCCGGCAGCGCCGGTGAACTCGGGTATCTGGCGAACACGCTTCTCGCCGGATGCTCCGTCCAGGCGCAGGCCTTCACGCCGCAGCAGGCCTCCGACGCAGCCGTCGCGATCTGCAACCTTGGCCTGGAGAACTGGCCGGCTCGCTGGCCCGATCGTGACCTCACCACCGCGTTTCAGGTTGGCTGGCGCGTCCTCCACCGCGACGTGTGCATATTCACCGCGGAGCGTCTGGTCTCCGTCCTCCAAGGGATCCGTTGCAGTGACCGGGACATTCAACTGCAGCTGAACGGACTTCGGCAAGAGCTGACACACGGCCTCCGCGATCTGGCGCCGTGGCGCGCGCGCGATGCGCTCGACGTGATTCTGATGCTGGATGCGCCCTCCTGGGCTGCCCTACTGGGACTGATCGATGAGTGTCCCGTGCTGCACGCGGCGATAGCCGCGTCGCGGCATTCCAGTCGCGCGATCAAACCGGCAGATTTCGAGTTCATCTCGCAGAATAGCCAAATCGCATCCGTCCGCGAATTCCTGGAGTCCTTACCGTCTGCGTTGGCGTGCTGACCGGCGTCGACGAGTCGCGAGACCGGGGAAGCGTGTGTGCAGCCAGAACATGAGGCAGCTGGTGGGATCTCCCGCGGAGAGCGCGGGGCCACCGAACGGCTGGCGACTAACCTGTACGATTGCGGCAACTATTCACTCCGTCCCACCGTCTGACCAGCAGCAGGTAGCCTCATATGACACAGCTGTTGCTCGATCTTCGACATTCGGCCCGCGTCCTCGCCAAGAACCTGAGCGCGACGGTCGTCGCCGTCTTCACGCTGTCGCTGGCCATCGGCGCCACCACCGCCATCTTCAGCGTCGTCTATGGCGTGCTGCTGCGGCCGCTTCCATATCCGGCGGCCGACCGCCTGATGGCGATTTGGGAAGTGAACCACCGCGGCACCTATTCCCGGCTCGCAGACCCGAACTTCGACGACTTCCGCGATCGCAGCCAATCGTTCGCTGCCATCGCGAAATTCACGGACTGGGTGACGTCGGTAGCCGGCACGGCCGAGCCCACGCGCGCAACGGTCGCGACGGTGTCGAGGGACTTCTTCAAGGTCCTCTCCGTTCAACCGTCGCTGGGACGCGGCATCACCGCGGAGGATGCGCGCATTGGCGCCGCCCCTGTCGCGGTCGTGAGTCACCGTTACTGGACGCAGTCGCTCGGGTCAGCAGGAAGCCTCTCGAGCTTTCATCTGCGCATCGAGGATCGTGTCTACACCGTCGTCGGTGTAATGCCGGCCAGCTTCCAGTTTCCGGCGAAGGCCGACGTGTGGGTACCCGCGGAGCTGACTCCAGAGAACACGAGCCGGACGTCGCACAACTTTCAGGCCATCGGGCGGCTCCGGGACAGCGTGACCGTCGTGCAGGCTGCAGGCGACATCAGCGCGATCGCCAAAGAGATCATCCGCAATTCACCGGAACACGGAGACTACCTCCTGGCCGATGCCACGGCCGTGCCGCTGCAGTCATCGCTGACGCGCCGCGTCGGTTCGACGCTCTACGTGCTCCTCGGCGCCGTCTTCTTCCTTCTTCTGATCGCGTGCGCCAACGTCACCAACCTCTTGCTCGCGCAGGCGGCGGCGCGGCAGCGCGAGCTTGCCATCCGCCACGCGCTCGGCGCCGGACGCGGCGGCTGGTCGGTCAGTTCGTGACCGAAGCGCTGGTGCTGCTCGCGATCAGTTGCGCCGGCGGTCTTTCGATCGCCTGGCTCGGCACGAGCGCGCTGCTTTCGCTTGCCCCCGCCGATCTGCCACGTGCTGGAGGACGTGACGATGAACTGGGCGGTGCTCGCCTTTGCGACGGGACTGTCGGCGATTGTCGCGATCGCGCTCGGCCTGCTTCACGGCCACTGCGCGCGGCCCGCCGCGATCCGCGAGAGACGCTCGTGGACGGCGCGCGAGGCCAGGCTGGCGGAGCGTCCAGTCAGCGTGTCGGGCGCATTATCGTCGCCCTGCAAATGGCGATGACCGTCGTGCTGCTCATCGGCGCAGCGCTCCTCGGGCGCAGCCTGCTGCGGGTCCTGTCGGTCGACCCCGGCTTCAGAACGGAAGGAATCGTCACGATGGATCTGGCGATGCCCTACTCGGACGATCCGGCAGGCGACAGCGCGGCTGTCGCCATTCTTCGCGGACCTCTTCGATCGGCTGCACGCGATTCCCGGCGTTGAAGAGGTCGCCGCGGCCAACGCGGTGCCGATGGACGGCGGCCTGCCGGACGGAATGTTCCTGATGCTCGGGTCGAAGGACGTGCCGAAAGCATGGGGAGCTCATGGCCTGCTTCCAGCAGAAGGACAGGCTCGGGAACAGCCGACTACTGCGCGGTCTCGCCGGCATATTTTCACGCGCTCGGCATTCCGCTCATTCGAGGGCGGCTGTTCGACGAGCGCGACGGGCCGGAGGCGCCCCACGTCGCCGTCATCAGCGAGTCGCTCGCGCAAGCGCGATGGCCGGGCGCCGATCCGATCGGCGCCCGGTCGAGTTCGGCAACATGGACGGCGATCTCCGTCTCCTGACCATCGTCGGCATCGTCGGCGACACGCGCGAGAACGGCCTCGAGCAGCCGCCGCGGCCGACATGTACGTCGAATCTGATGCAGCGGCCTCGGTTCTCGGTGACCGTCGTGATGCGATCGGCGCGGATCCGCGCGCGGTCGATCGCCGCGCGCGCGGCGTGCTGAGAGAGGTCGCGCCCGATGTGCCGCCGCGATTCCGCACCTTCGCGCAGATTTATTCCGCGTCTCTCGGCGCGCGGCGATTCAATCTGACCCTGGTGGCCGTGTTCGCGGGAACCGCGTTGCTGCTCGCCGTCGCCGGCATCTATGGCGTCATGGCCTACAACGTGACCCAGCGGCGGAAGGAGATTGGCGTGCGGGTCGCGCTCGGCGCGACGCCGGGCCAGGTGCTCCGGATGATCCTGGCCAGGGCCTGAGGACCACGGCGATCGGCGTCGCGATTGGCGTGGTCGCGGCGCTGGGACTGACGCGAACGATCGGAAGCCTGCTGTTCGGCGTCAGGCCGACCGATCCCGCTGACCTTTGCGTCGGTGATCGCCGTGCTCGCGGCGTGGCGACCCTGGCGTGCTACCTCCCGGCCCGTCGCGCGACGCGATGCCGATCCGATGGAGGCGCTGCGACAGGAGTGACAGGCGGCGCGCGATTCAGAGATCAATATTCTTCAATTCGGATTCCCGCCGGAATACACTTGTCCCGTACACGATCTGGATAGTCTGGTGGAGGTTGCCTCGTTTCGGACGAGGTCCAAGACGAGGCGACCGGCTCGCGGCCACTACGCCCTGACCGGACGACATGAGGCCGACAGGCCGAAAGGGGAGAACATGCGAAGACTGATTACGCGCACCGCGCCGTTTGTGTTGAGCCTTGTACTTGTAGCGCCACTCATCGCGGCCGCGCAAAGCGAGCGGAGTCGAACCCAGGGGCTGAAAGAGGCAGACAAGTTTATCAAGGCCGGCGGGAGCACGTCAGAAGCCGTCGCCACTGCCAAGACTCAGACCCAGAAAACGCTCGATGCGTACAACACCCTCGTCATACGGCCCTCGACGAACATGAAAGGTGATTACAAGAAATTGATGAAGTCGATGGACTCCATGAACGCCCGCGTGGCGGAAGCCCAACAAAAGATTGAGCTTATGAAGCAGGCGGCTGACACGTACTTCGCCGGCCGGGCCGAAACCATCGCCGCCATCCAGGATCCGGCACTGCAGGAGCGGGCCAAGCAGCGGCTCACGGAGAGTCAACAACAGTTTGGCACGGTGCTTCAGTCGCTCCGCGACGCAGGACAGGCGCTCGAGCCGTTCCAAAAGGACCTCGCCGATCACATTACGTATCTCGGCAGCGACCTGACACCCTCGGCGATGACGTCCTTGAAGCCGGACGCGGAGAAGTTCAACGCACGCGGCCAGCAGCTGTTCAGCCAGACGGATAAGGCACTCTCGAGCGCCAGCGAGTACTTCCAAAGTTTGCGATCGACCCAGTCCTGAGCCGCTGATATCGCCGTGGCGGCGGGGCGTCACCAGACGCGCACACGTTTTTCCGGCGGCAAGGACATCTTCTGTGCCGGCGTCACGGAGAACGCCACGTACCACGGATCGAGGTTGCGAACCGTCGCCACACGGTACGCGTCCGGCGCGTGTCCATCGGTCGCCACCTGGAGGCGAATGAGCTCTTCACGAGCCTTGCTTCGCCAACTCTGCGCGTATCCGATGAAGAACGTCTGATCATCGGCCGGCTTGCCATTGAGCGACAGGTGGTAGGCGTCGTACGCGGCAGCGAGCCCCGCCAGATCGGCGATGTTCTCGCTCAGCACCTGATGTCCGTTGATGGCGAGATCCGGAAACGGGCGGTAGCGCGTCGTACTGCGCCGCCAGCGCTTCGCCGGCTGCCTTGAAATGCTCCAGGTCCTGAGGCGTCCACCAGTTCGCTAGCCGTCCCTGCGCATCGAACTGGCTGCCCTGATCGTCGAAGCTGTGGCTGATCTCGTGGCCGATGGTCGCGCCTATCGCTCCATAGTTGGTGACGGGATCCCGGCCGGGATCGAAGTATGGCGGCTGAAGAAACGCCGCGGGGAAGTTGAGGGCGTTCTGAAGCGGAAGGTTGACCGCGTTCACGGTCTGCGGCGTCATCCACCACTCGGTCTTATCAACCGGCTGACCGAGCTTCGCGAGTTGTCGATGGTATTCGAACAGCTGAGAGCGCTCACATTGCCTAAGGCATCATCCGTCTTGATCTCGAGCCCGGAGTAGTCGATCCACTTGTCCGGGTATCCGACGCCGACGTACAGCGTCGTCAGTTTTTCCTTGGCCTTGGCCTTTGTCGCCGTGTTCATCCAGTCGAGCGCGTCGATCCGTTTGTCGAACGCCTTCGTCAGGTCGTCGACCATTGCGCGTACTTTGGCCTTGGCCTCCGGCGAAAAATGGCGGGCGACATAGAGCTTTCCGACCACTTCTCCGAGCGCGGCGCTCGTGGCATCGACACCACGCTGCCAGCGCGGGCGCTCTTCCGGTGTGCCGTTGAGCGTCTTGTCGTAGAACGCAAATCCCTCCTTGCCGAACGCCTTCGGAAGGAATTCGTCAACCTCATTGATCGCGTGGAAGGCCAGCCAGTCCTTCCACACGTCGAGCGGTTCCTTCGCCACCAGGGCCGACAGCCCTGTCACCGCCGACGGATGCCAGACGATGAACGTTGGCGCATCGTTGAGTCCCGCAGCTTGAAGAAGCATTGGCCACTCGATCCCGGGTGCTTTGGATGCGAGCGAACCCTTCGGCCATGACTGTGCCAGGCTGACGTTGGCCGAGTCGACTCGCGTGGCGTGCACTTTCGCGATCTTGGTTTCGAGATCGACGATACGTGCGGCGCGGGCCTGGGCGTTGGAGAATCCGGCGAGCCCAAGCACCGCCGCTACGTGGCGTTTGTATTCCGCGCGCACGGACGCCATCTTCGGGGTGCTCGACAGGTAGTAGTCTCGATCCGGCATGCCGAGACCGCCCTGAAGAAGATATGGGGTGTTGTGATCCGGATCGTTCAGTCCCTGCGCGACGAACACACCAAGCAGATGCTCCGTCTGGAAGTTCGTGGCGTTCAAGGGATCGACGTCCGCGCGCAGTGTCGCACCGATGGCGCGGGCCAGCGCCCGTTTGTCCGGAATCGCCGCAATCGCGTCGAGCTCCGGTTTCACTGGCGCGAGGCCTTTGGACTCGATGCCCGCCTCATCCATGAAGCTCGCGTAGAAATCGCCCACCTTTCGCGCGTCAGCCGTCGCGTTCGGGCCCGAATTGACCGGATCCTGGATGATCTCGACGGTCTGCTGCCGCGTTCGATCGACCAGGATCGTTGCGGCGCCATAATCGGACTTATCTGCGGGGATCGAGGTCGCCTTGATCCAGCCACCGTTGGCGTACGCGTTGAAGTCATCGCCCGGAGCGACCGACTTATCCATGCCCGCGACGTCGATGCCCGGAGGCAGCGACGCGCTCGACGCCGGAGGGGCAGACGATTTCGACGAACAGGCAGCCGAGACGCTGAGAGCCACGACAAGGACCGCGGTCATCGAGCACTTCACATCACCCTCCGTTTCACTTGCCTCCGCCACACCTTTGTCGTAGCTTTCCCCCTTTACGAAAGGGGTGGCTGATGGCGCACGCTGACTTCCCAAAGACTCCCGAGGATTTCTTCTCGTATGCCAAGAAGAACGAAGCCGAGATGGTCGACTTGAAATTCGTCGATATGCTCGGCAGCTGGCAGCATTGTTCGTTCCCAATCGAGCATCTCGACAAGGACACCTTCGACGAGGGTCTCGGGTTCGACGGATCGTCGATTCGCGGATGGATGGGCATTCATGAATCCGACATGATGGCGGTCCCCGACGCCACGAACGACTCGTCTCGATCCCTTCTTCGCGCGCCCCACAATCAGCGTAATCGCGAACATCATCGACCCGATCAGCCGAAAGGAATTCACCCGCGATCCCCGTCACATCGCGCGCAAGGCCGAGGCGTATCTCGCGAAGAGCGGCATCGCCGACACGTGCTACATCGGGCCCGAACCGGAGTTTTTCATCTTCGACGAGGTTCGGTACGAACAGAATCAGCATCGAGGGTACTACCAAATCGATTCGGTGGAAGGCGCGTGGAACACGGGCCGGCATCGAGGAACCGAATCTCGGGTACAAGCCCAGCTTCAAAGGCGGGTATTTTCCGGTGAGCCCGACCGATACGTTCCACGATCTGCGCGGCGAAATGGTCTACGAGATGCGCAAGATCGGGATCGTCGTCGAAGCGCACCATCACGAGGTCGCCACGGCCGGTCAGAGCGAAATCGACATGAAATTCCAGCCGCTGCTGACGATGTGCGATCAGTTCATGTGGTACAAGTACATCTGCAAGAACGTCGCGAAGCGGCATGGCAAGACCGTCACGTTCATGCCCAAGCCGATCTTCGAAGACAACGGCAGCGGCATGCACTCGCACACGTCGCTCTGGAAGAGCGGCAAGCCGCTGTTTGCCGGCGACGGGTACGCGGGCCTGAGTCAGATGGCGCTGTATGCCGCTGGCGGACTGCTCAAACATGCCCCCGCCATCCTCGCGTTCGCGGCGCCCACCACGAATTCCTACCGTCGGCTCGTCCCCGGCTTTGAAGCACCGGTGAATCTCGCGATCTCAGCGCGCAACCGCTCAGCGTCGATCCGCATCCCGATGTACTCGAAGAGTCCCAAGTCCAAGCGGCTGGAGTTCCGCTGCCCCGATCCCAGCTCCAACGGATACCTCGCGTGGTCGGCGATGCTGATGGCGATGATCGACGGCATCCAGAACAAGATCGATCCCGGCGCGCCGCTCGATCGCGACATCTATGAGATGACGCGCGACGAGATGAAGCATCAGGGAATCCGCACGACACCCGGATCACTGGAAGAGGCCATCAACGCGCTCGAAGAGGACCACGAGTTCCTGACGCGCGGCGGAGTGTTCACCGATGACCTGGTGGAGACGTGGATCGCGTGGAAGCGTGAGAAGCGAGCTGGATCCGATGCGGCTCCGGCCGCATCCGCACGAGTTCTATCTGTACTACGACAACTAATGGATTGCGGACTGCGGATTGATGATTGCGGATTTGGTGATTGCGGATTGCGGATTGCGGATTGAGATTGCGGATTGTTGATTGCGGATTAACGGCGGACGTCCGATTGACGACGGTCATCTCGCACGGGCCATCAGCTCGATAGTCCGGACGTCCCGCTCGCCGTCAAAGAATTTGTCGATGATCTGGTGGAACACCGATCCCTCCGGCGAGACGGAGGCAAACAGCGTCGCCGAGGATCGCAGCTTCATGTCGTCGGGGGAGCCGAATACCTCGAGTGCTGAGCGGCCCTCGATCTGAAGCGCCGCGTCGGCACACTCCACAGACGCGGTCCCAGTATGGGATGCGCCAGGTAGGCCACCGCTTCCGGTGCCGCTCTTGATGGCGTAGTGCACCGACGTCGGACTGCTCCCGAGTCCCTTGAATTGCGGAAAGACGTACCACATCCAGTGCGACCGTTTCCGGCCGGCCCGGATCTCGGCGAGCGCCTGGGCGTAGTCTCGCCCCTGCGCTTGTACAAAGCGGGCCAGGTTGTAGGGATCGGTCGCCATACGCGGTTTTTGAATATCGCGTAGGAGGCAGCCCTGAAGGGCTGCCTCTGCGAAGACTCCGGCGATCATGATAGCTCCTCGGAGAGGTGTCGGGATGCTCCGTCGTCAGTGACCAATGCCGATCGTCCCGACCTCGTTGCAGTGCCGTCCAGACTCCGGCATGGTTGAGCGGAACGGCTGGAAACCGCTGCCGTCTAAGGTCAGAAGCAATCCAGAGGGGAGGTCTCGTGATTCGACTCTCGGACGTGCGCTACGCGCTTCGGCTCTGGCGGTGGCATCCGGCGATGGTGGTGGTGGCGGGTCTCTCGCTGGGACTCGGTGGGGCGACCACCACGATGTACGGCGTGGTGAAGGCATCCGCATGGCCCTCGGGCGCGCGGGCCCACGATGTGGTCGCGATGTTGATGGCGCAGTCGCTCAAGCCGATCGGAATCGGCGTGGTCCTCGGCGTCGCGGGTGGCTAGGCCTGAGCCGCGCGCTCAACAGCATGTTCTGGCGGATGACCTCGGTCGATCCGCTCGTGAGGGGGGCATCTCAGCCTTGATGCTCGTCGTCGCGCTCACGGCAGCCTGGGTTCCGGTGCGCCGCGTCACACGGATCGACCGCAAAGCGCGGTACGGCAGGGCTGGCACTCGAGCGGCGAAGATGTCGGCACAGATCCTGCCGCTCAGGCACACGCTCTCAACACAGAGCTTCGTATTTTCTGAGTAATTTTCGCGATCGAGTCACCGTCTCGATCAATGAGCCACGACATCGCGTGGCGAAACCATACAGCAGCGCTACAACATCTCGAATAGTTCACCGGGCAACTTGGTCGTGTCCCAGCCAGAGGAGGTGTACCGTGAAACTGACGAGGGGGAGTCGTCGGGCGGTGGCCGTACTGTCCAGCTTGGCCATTGGCTTGATGGTGATGGGGTCCACGGCACGTGCGGCTTCGGCGCAGGTGCTCTACGGATCGATCGTCGGAACGTTGACGGACGAGACCGGGGCCGGGGTGCCCAAAGCCGTCGTGACCGTGAAGAACACATCGACCGGCCTGTCGCGCAGGCCACCGCGAACGAGACCGGCTACTACTCCATTCCCAACCTGCTCGAGGGCGTGTACGACCTGTCGGTGACCGCACCCGGCTTCAGCCCGTACACACAGAAAGGCGTCACCGTCTCCATCAACCGCGTCACCCGTGTCGATGCCGCCATCGAGCTGGGCGCGGTCACCGAGCAGGTCAGCGTGGAGGCCAGCACGGCGCTCCTTCAGACGACGAAGTCGGATGTCAGCGCGAGCTCGATACGCAAGGCGATCGAGAACCTGCCGCTCTCCGGGTACCGCAATTTTCAGTCGCTCATCAACCTGGTTCCGGGCGCCACACCGGCGCGGTATCCAGAACGCCGTCACGGATACGCCGGGACGAGCGTTGTCAACCAACGTCAATGGCCAGGAGCGTGGCGCCAACAATACCCGCGTGGACGGATCCGCCGACATCCTCGTCACGATGCCCCACCACGCGGTGTACGTCGCCGCCGGTCGAGAGCATCCAGGAAGTCAACATCTCCACCAACAACTTCGATGCCGAGCAGGGCATGACCGGCGGCGCCGCGGTGACGGTCATCACCAAGTCCGGGACCAACTACTTCCGCGGCAGTGCATTCGCGATGCACGACAACAGCGCGATGCGCGCGTTCACGTGGGATGAGAACCGCGCCGGCGTCAAGGACAAGCCGGACGGCAAGCGGAACATCGACGGCGGCAGCCTCGGCGGCCCGATCAAGAAGAACAAGTTGTTCTTCTTCGCGCAACTGGGAAGGCACGTTCGAACGCGTGAGCAATTCGCGTGCGCTCATCTGTTCCGACGGCCGACTTCCGGAGCGGGCGATTTCAGCCGCATGCTGGGCGCGCCGATTCTGAGCGCGGCCGGCAACCCGATTCTGGTTCCCACCACTGAGGGGGGCACGACGCCGCTCAGGGAAGGCATGATCTTCGATCCGTTCACCGGCAATCTGGACGGCACGGGCCGATCGGTGTTTTCGAGCGGCGGACGGGTCAACGTCATCCCGCAGGCGCGCCTGAACGCGCCGATGATGAAGATGATGGCCCTGGTTCCTCATGCCGAATCGGTCTGGCGATACGCACAACTACTTCAATACCGGCACGCAGACGCTGAACCGGAACAACTTCGACGCCAAGATCAATTGGAACCGCAACGAGCGGCATCAGCTGTTCTTCAAGTACAGCGTGATGGACGCGCTCGTGCACGGCGACTTCAGCCTCGGCGCCGCCGGAGGAAACTGCTTGTGCGCGGCGGCGGTCTCGGCACCGGCTCGACGCTCGTGCAGATCGCCGGCATCGGGCAGACCTATACCGTGTCGCCGACGTTCCTGATCGATGGGACCTTCGGCTGGACGCGATTCGGCCAGGACGTCGAACCGCCCGACCTCGGCACCAACTTCGGGCTGGACGTGCTGGGCATTCCGGGAACGAACGGTCCGGATCCGCGCGAGAGCGGCATGCCGCCGATGTACATCTCCGGCTATTCCGACGCTGGGGAATCCCGAGGGCTGGAATCCCGCTCTACCGGAACGACCAGTCGTACACCTTCAACACCAACGCAAGCTGGATGAAGGGCACGCACGACATCCGGTTCGGCTTCGACTTCGTTCATCACCTGATGAATCACTGGCAGCCGGAACTCGGCGAGGGCCCGCGCGGCGCGTTCTATTTCGATCCGGGCGTCACGGCCCTGAATCCCGACGCGCTCGACGCCGCCGTGGGATTCCAGGACGGCACGCCCTCGTTCGAGAACGACTGGAATGGCCTGGCGGCGTTTCTGCTCGGCACGCCCGATGTTTCAGGGAAGAGCAGCCAGTTCATCAAGATGAACAGCTTCGAGAACCAGTACGCGCTCTACATCCGCGATCGCTGGCGCGCGACGACGAAGCTGACGGTCGACCTGGGACTGCGATGGGAGCTCTACCCCAACCGGTGGCGCTCGGGCGGTCTGGGGATCGAATCGTACGACCCGAACACCAACGAGGCGCTGATCGGCGGCAGGGGCGGCATTCCGCAGGACAACGGCGTGGGCTACAGCAAGAAGCTCTTCGCTCCGCGTCTCGGCTTCGCCTATCAAGTCGGACGACAACGACGGTCATCCGAAGCGGCTACGGCATCACGTACCACTCGCATCCGTGGGGCGCGCAGGCGTTGCGCGGCTGGTATCCGCTGACGCTCGTGGCGGTGTTCTCCGGTGTCAACGGCTTCCAACCCGTCACCACGGACCCCGCGTACGTGGCGGCAGGCGTCCCGAACGCGCCGCTCGGTCCCAACGTCGGCATTCCCGTCGATCTGCTGTCCCGACATCAGCACGGGCCGAGTCCCGCTGCCCGAGGTCGCGGAGACCGGCTATCCGCGGGCGAACGCGGATGCTGCACCGCGGCTACATCCAGTCGTGGAACCTGATCGTCGAGCGGACGCTGCCGGCGCGAAATGGTCGCGATCGATCGGATACGTGGGGTCGGCTTCCGTCAGCGGGCTTCGCGTTCCTCGACATCAACGCGTCGCAAATCCCCGGCTCGGGCGACGAAGGGCGGCCGCTCTTCGCCGAAGTTCGGACGAACCACGACCACCAGAGAGTGGGACGGCCGGACGCACAGCAACTACCACTCGCTGCAGGCCACGCTGAATCGACGCTTCACGGACGGCCTGCTGATCAAGAGCGCGTACACCTTCTCGAAGGCCATCGACGAGGCCCCCTACTCTGACTGGACGGAGTTCCGCTGGAACGCGCCGAGCGTGTTCTATCGCAATCGCGCGCTGGCGGATCACGACATCCCCCACAACTTCCAGCTGGCGGCGTCGTGTACGAGCTGCCGTTCGGCGAGGGGAAGAAGTGGGCGACGACCGGTGCGCAGCAGCGCGATCTTCGGCGGCTGGCAGTTGAACGGCGTGTTCGCCGCGTACTCGGGACGGCCGTTCAATCTGACCGCCTCGGGCGCCTCGTTGAACATGCCGGGCAACGCGCAGACGCCGGACCAGGTCAAGGACAACGTCGAGATCTTCGGCAAGGTCGGAGACGACGGGACGTACTTCGACACGACGGCGTTCACGCGCGTCACCGAGGTCCGGTTCGGCAACGTCGGGTCGCAACACGATGCGCGGGCCGGGCGTCGCGAATCTCGACCTGGGTCTGTTCCGCACCTTCAAGCTCACGACCGCAGTACAACCTGCAGTTCCGGCCGGAGGCGTTCAACGCGACCAACACGCCGCATTTCGGCAACCCGAACGGCAACGTGAACAGCGCGAACTTCGGGAAGGTGCTCTCGACGCAGACCGCGGATGCAACCGGCCGGTCGCGGCGAGTTCCGCTTCGGGCTGCGTCTGAGTTTCTAGATGAATTGCTGAATGCTGATGGCTGAATGCTGATGGCATCTCGACGTCAGCATTCAGCATCAGAGCACGCAACGCCTGTTCAGTCAGTTCGTCGACTTTTTCCTCCCGACGACAGCGTAACGTCCGGTCATGCCGGCAGTGTTGTGGAACGAGACGTGGCAGTGCAGCAGCCAGGTTCCCTCGTTATCGGGCACCATGTCGGCCGTGATCATCTGCATCGGGCCCATGAACGCGACATCGGTACGCATCTGGTTCACCGTAACGACGTTGCCGTGCCAGTGCGGCGTATGGAAATCGAAATCGTTCGTCGAACTCATCGCGTACCAGCGCACCCGTTCCCCCTTGCGAACCGTCAACGCATCGAGCGGCATGCTGCCAAACGAGAAGCCGTTGATCGAGAACGTCACGAAGTACGGGTAGAAGTTCTGCGACAGGCCTGGCGGCGGCGGCAGAGGATTGTCCTCGACCTTGACGTTCTTCAGGAAGTACCAGTTGTCCTCTTCGTGTATCTGCGCGAACATCAGCACCAGTTCGCGGTCGACGTCCTTCGGGGAGCCGTCAGGCTTCGCCTTTCCGCGCGCCGTCACGATCATCGCGCCCATCAATCCGGTGTTTGGGTCTTTCACTTCGTTGACGTGCGAGTGGTACATCCACATCACCGAACTGGGATCCATCGGGCCCGGTCCCGTCCGCTCGGGGACTTCCCAGGTATAGGTGTGCGTTCCTCCCGGAGGAACGCCGTCGTCCGCCTTGTCTTTTCCCGTCGTGCCGTCCTGGTACGGCGCACCCTCCGAGTCCTTGTTGTAGAGGACGCCGTGCGGATGCATCGAGTACGGATGATTACCGTTGTTACGGAAGACGACCTTGATCGTGTCGCCAACCTCGGCATGGATGACCGGGCCGAGAAAGCCGAGATGCTCCCATTCGGGCGGCCGCGGCTTCAGCGTCTTGAAGGTGCCGTCGGTGTACTCGCGGTAGAGCGTCTTGAGGTACTTCGTGCTGACAGGTTTCGCCACTCGCTCGTCGGGCTTTGCTCCCTTGAAGAAACCGGTGGCGTTCAGCGGTTCGCCGGTAATTCCGTCCTTGTCGCCGGGCGCGTAGTCCCACGTGACGTCGTCGGCGGCGATGTAATAGGTTCGGACTTTCCCGGCTGCAGGTTTCTGAGCGCGGGATGCCGCCGAACCGGCAGTGCCGGGTCCGATGGCGACGGCAGCCACACACCCGAGAAGCGCGACCAGCTTCGTCATTAGTGCCTCTCCGCGAATTGAGTTGGGGGCCGCCATCTTGCGGCGTTTACCGCCTGAAGTCAAGGCGTGGCAGGCTGAAACGAACCGACGGTCGCGGGTGAAATGGAGGGCTGACTTGGGCGAGTGCTGATGGCCGAATGGCCATCAGCAGCCGTCACATCAAGGTCAACGCGTTGCCGCGCTTCAGAATTTGTACTTCAACCCGAACTGCATCTGGCGCTGGGGATCGGAGTTGCCGTACGCCGTGGAGTTGATCCGGCCGGCGTTGGTGTTGGGATTCCCCGGAACGCCCACTTCCGAATCCGGGTTCCCCAGGTTCACGTGATTGAACATGTTCACGAGTTCGAAGCGTATCTCGATTTCGCCGCTTTGCTGGACCTTGAAGTGCTTGAACAGCGATGCGTCAGCCCGCCAGTAGCCAGGACCGCGCAGGGCGTTACGTGGAAGATTCCCGAACGTCCCCTTGGCCGGCCGGCCGAATGCGCTGCCGGAGGCGCCGATCGGTGCGGCGTTGAACCATTCGTCGCGCGTTTGCGGACCGTCAGGATCGCCGATCAGGTCAGGCCGATTCGGCCCGGTGTCGCGATCAGCGCCGTTGTCGCGGTAGCTGACGTTGAACGGCAGACCGCTCTGGATGATCACGTTGGTGTTGAACTGCCACCCGCCGACGAACGCATCGGTCAGCGCCGACACATCCGACGCGTACTTGCGCCCGCGCCCGACAGGCAACTCCGCGACGATCGATGTCGAGAAGCTGTGCACACGATCCCAGTCAGGTGGACCATAATTGAGGTTGCTGTCGTATAGACCCTGGTGTTCGGGCAGGTCCGTTTCGAAGTACTGGCCGTCGTGCGTGCGTATCCGCTGCAACGTGTAGTTCGCCTGCCCGGAGTATCCATGCGAGAAGCGCTTCGTCAAACGCGTCTGCAGCGAGTCGTAGCGGTTCGTTGCGCAGTTGCAGAAGTAGTCGATTCCCTGCGTCCATCCGAACTTGTTGTAGAACGGGCGGCGCTGATCCCGTGGAACCGTTGGATAGCCCTGCAGTGTCGCCTGATTGATGTCGAGAGCTGGACCGTCTCCGGCAAAGACGTGCGTTCCGTGATTGCCGACGTATCCAACCTCGAGCGCGAGCGTGGACGTCAACTGCCGCTGCACGGTGACGTTGTACGCGTCAACGGCGGGCGGTCTCTGCGTCGTCGGCAGGGCGCGTGTGAATACGCCGTTTGGCAGCTTGAACTGCCCCGACTCCGGCACGGTGGGGAACACCGGTCCGGAAGGCCCCGTCGCGAGTGTGAAGACGCGATCGAAGTTGGACGGCGCCCGCAGTTCCTGTACGGCCAGCACCGGCAGGTTCTGAGTCACGCTGTGCCCGAAGAGCGATCCGAACACACCGATGTCGTAGCTGCGCCCGTAGCCAGCGCGCAGCACCGTCTTCTCGTCAACCTGGTATGTGCCGCCGACTCGCGGCGCCCAGTTGAGGTGATTCTTGATACCCCCATTCAGCGGCACGGGGCCAACGCCCGCGACGAGGATGTTGCCGGTTGACAGGTCGAGGAAGCCACCGTTCCCCGCCTCGTTGACGGTCTGCGGGTTGATGATATCGAGCCGCAGGCCGTAGTTCAGCGTGACACGCGCGCTCGGCCGCCATGTATCCTGCGCGTAATAGAAGTGTCGCCACTGCCGCTCACGGGCGTCGGTGTTCGTGCTCGCATAGCGGCGGAAGTTCGTCACGTCGCCGAGCAGGAACGTCGCCAGCCCCAATCCTCCAGAACCTTGCAGCGATGTGCGGTTCGTGCTGAAGGTCAGCTCTCCGGATCGGTGCGCGTCGCTCGGCACCCGGAGGTTGTACGCACGGCGCACGTCGATGCCGAACTTGAAGTTGTGGCTCTGCACGAGCTTGGTGACGTTGCCCACCAACTGGAACTGCTTTTCGTCCTGGTCGAGCGGACAGTTACAGCGGTTCACGCCCAGCCCCGATCCGAAGTTGAAGCCGCCTACCGGCCCTTCGACGAACCCTGCAGGCAGACCGGACGTGAAGGTGGTGTCGAGATTCAAATTCGGAATCCCGGCATCCTTCGCCGGCGTCGTGCCGTAGTCGAACGGCAGCACGTTCACGTTGTATCGGAAAAACCCGAACCGAAAATCGGCCAGCACACTCGACGAGAACGCGTAGTCGAGGCCGTACGCGAGACTCTGGTTCTTGACGTCCGAGACGCCGCCGAGGCTGACCAGCTCCTTGCCGCCGCCGGGACCAAATGCGGTCGGTCCGTCGCGGAAAAACTTTCCGACGCTGTACCGGCCGAACGTGTTGATCTGCGAAGTGAGCCGGCCGTCCAGGCGCACATCGAACGAGTTCTCGTGGAATTTCTCGGTGTTGTTGGCGACGTAGTTGTCGCGAATGCCGTTGTCGCGCCCCGGAGCGTTCGGTTTCGGGATGAGGTTCAGGATGGCGAGCGCCTGCGGCGACAGTTGGTTGCTCGGGATCACGTTTCCGGGAAACTGCTGCCCCGTGGCCGGATCGTAGATGTTCACGCCGTAGGCGCTGAGATTGCCGCTGCGCGCCGCTTCCGTGGGGACGGTCAACAGTGCCGAGCCCCCTTGCTTGTCGCGCGTGCCCTGGTAGTCACCGAAGAAGAACCAGCGGTTGCGCTGGATTGGTCCGCCAGCGGAGCCCCCGAACTGGTTGTGGCTCGTCTCCGGGATGAATCGTCCTGTCGACGGATCCTTCTGGAACTGTGTGAACGGGTTGCGCGCCTGGGTGCTGTCGTTGCGGTTGAACCAGAAGCCGCTGCCATGCACCGAGTTGGTGCCGGACTTCGTCTGAACCGAGACGACCCCGGCGGTGGCCTGGCCGAACTCCGCGTCGTAGTTCTGCGACGTAATTTTGGTTTCCTGGATGGACTCGAGGCGCGGGGTTGATCACGATGATGCCCAGAATCGGATCGCGATTCTCGGTGCCATCGAGCTGGTATCCCGTCCCGCTGAAATGCTGCCCGTTCACCATGGTCTGCGTTGACCCCTGCGGGTTCTCGCTCGCGGCGTGCTGCCACATCAGCTGCTGTGCGCCGGGCGTCAGCAGGATGAACTTCGTGAAGTTCCGATCGAGGACGGGGAGATCGGTGATCTCCTTCTCCGAGAACCGCGTCGCGACGTCGGCGCGGTCGGTCTTGAGGAGCGGCGAACCGCCCGAGACGGTGACCGACTCGCTGAGCTGTCCCACGCTCAGGGCGAAGTTCACCGGAGTCTGCGTGTCCACGCTGATCTGCACGCGCGGCACCACAGCGGCCTTGAAGCCGGCGAGCTCGGCGCGCAGCTCGTAAACACCCGGCAGTAGCCGCTCCTTGAGATACACACCAGAGTCGTTGGTCACCACCGTATCGACGGTGTTTCGTTCGACGCTGGTGATCGTGACCGTCGCGCCGGGCAGGAGCCCGCCAGAGGAATCGCGAACGGTGCCGCTAACGCTCCCGTAGACGGCCTGGCCGGCCGCCGCCGCGCACGTCACCATGAAGACGACGAGCGCGAGTACACCACAGAGAATGGGAGGAGGGGAGGAGGGCGACGAGGAATCGCACGGTTCGAGGGCCATGTGCGCGCTCCTGTCTGGACGGAGACGATACGCGCGTGCGCCGCGATGCGCACGCGATGCAGTGCGGCATCATAGCACCGCCCATCACACGGTCAAGCCCACAGTGGTACGGTTTCGGGTACCGCGAGATCTCACGGTCGAGCTGGCGCGGCACTCGCACCTTCACGAATTCTCACAACGCGATCGCCCGCAACATCGTTCACCGACTGAACCGTTCCCGAAGGCCACCGAACCACAATTGATTGCGCGCGGTTGCTCCCGCCAAGTCCGAAGTGCAGCCGCACGTCGTCATGCGAGTAATAGCTCGATTGGCTCAGGACCGCGCGCGTCGAAGAGCGGCCATCGACCTTCACCGTCACCAGGGCGCCGATCGCCATCCTGTTTGAAGGTCCGCCCTCGAGCTGCAGCTCGATCCAGTGGTTCCCGCCCGAGTAGTCGTTGCGGAGCAGCGACGGCGCCTCGTTCATGTTCATCACCAGTACGTCGATATCTCCGTCGTTGTCGAAGTCGCCGAAGGCCGCGCCACGGCTCGAATGCGTGACCGTCGCGCCTGTGCCGCTGAGGGTCGTCACGTTTTCGAATCGCGAACCGGTCTCACGCGCGTTTCTGAAGATGACGCGCGGGCCCCGGTGCGGATACTGAGGCATGCGTGCCTCGACCTCTGGATACACGCTCCCGGTGACGTAAACGATGTCCGGTCGGCCGTCGAGATCCAGGTCCGGCATGCCAGCACCCCACTCGACGAAGCGATTTTCGACGGCGAGACCCGCGCGCGTCGCGACGTCTTCGAACAGGAAATTTCCGAGATTCCGGTAGAGCGCAGGCACGTCGTCGGCGAAATGGGTCTTGAGCAGGTCCAGTCGTCCGTCGCTGTCGTAATCTGCGGCCGCGACTCCCATGCCCGCTTGCGGATTGCCGTTCTCGCTGTACGCCGCCCCACTCGGGATTGCGACGTCGGTGAACGTGCCGTCGTGATTGTTTCGATACAGAATCGACGCCGTCGAATCCGAGGCGACGTAGATGTCGCTCCACCCGTCGGCATCGAGGTCCGCGGTCAGCGCCGTCATGGAATAACGACCCGTCACGCGATCGACTCCCGACAACGACGACACGTCGGTGAACCGGCCGCGCCCGTCGTTGTGATAGAGGAGGTTGGTGTCGGGTTCGAATCCTTTCGGTCCGCAGTTGACCGGCACCCCCTTCCACGTGCAGTTGGATCCGGTTCCTGGCTCTGGCGCGGTCGCCAGATCGAACTTCAGGTAATTCGCCACGAACAGATCGAGATGGCCGTCGCGGTCGTAATCGATGAATGCGCAGCCGGATCCCCATCGTGTTCCGCCCGAGCCCAGCCCGGCCTTGACGGTTGCGTCTTCGAAGCGCCCGTTCCCGAGGTTGCGGTACAGCACGTTGGTGCCGTAATACGTCACGAATAGATCGATGAAACCGTCATTGTCGTAGTCGCCGGCACAGACGCTCGACGCCCATCCGATCTTCGTGAGACCGGCGCTCGCGGTCACGTCCGTGAACGTGCCGTCGTGCTGATTTCTGTACAAATGGCTCGGTGTGCGATCGCGGTCATCCGTCGAATCGACACGGGTGCCAGTCGCAAGGCGTGTGCCGCTCAACACCAGCGCATCGATCCAGCCGTCGTTGTCGTAGTCCACGAAGGCCGTGCCGCAGCCGTTCGTCTCGATGATGAATCGCTTGCGATCGATTCCGCCGTAGATGCTGGCGTGTGCCATGCCCGCGCGCTCGGCAACGTCGGTGAAGGTGACCGTCCAGGGATTCGACGTCTGCGGCGTGATGTGTGCGGACGCGAGACCCGCCGCGATCAGGGCGAGCCGCAACCTCACCGTCCGGGCTGTCCCTGCAGCCGTTCGGCGATCGCGAACTCCCGCTTGGCTTCTTCGACGCGACCGGCCTGCTGCAGAAGTTGCGCGAGCAGATAATGCGCGGTGCGGTTATTGGGGTCATACTCGATCGCCCGCCTCAACATCCCTTCCGCCGTTGAAGGCTGCCCTTTCTGCGAGTACGCCTTGCCGAGGAGTATGTACGGTCCGCTGTAGAACGGGTTCAGCCACACCGACTGTTGCAACGCGGCTATCCCGTCGTCCCACCGCGACTGGCGCACGTAGGCATCCCCGAGCTGGTAATACGCGGGGGCACTCCCGGGAGTAATGGCCAGTTCCCGTTTGGTGAGCGTAATGCTTTCGTCGAACTGACCCCGGAACAAGGCGAGCTGCCCGAGGAGCAGGTGTGCCTGTGGAATCGCTGGGTCCTTTGCAATGGCCCGCTTCAGTTCGTCCTCCGCGGGGCCTTCGAGCTGCAAGCGGACCATCATCTGGGCAGTCACGAGGTGCGCCGCGGCGGAGTCCTCAGCAACATTGAATGTGCGTGCGAAGGCCTGCCGAGCCGGGCCGATGCGCCCAGTCTGCAAGTACGCCTGGCCCAGGATGTGTGCGAGCTCGAGATTCGCGCCGGCCCACGCACGCGTCGCTTCGAGTTTCGGAATGGCCTCTTCGAGGCGGCCCGCGAGAAACAACGACAGGCCGAGCACCTGCACGATCTCGTGGCGTTCGGTGCTGCCGTCGGCAAATCTATTTTCGATCGGACCGAGAACAGCAATCGCGCGAGGGTAGTCGTCGGCGTGGTACGCGGCAACGCCCAGCAGGTGCGCGATGCGCGGGTCGTCAGAGCGGCCGAGTGCGTCGAGTTTTGCCACCGCATCACCCGGCTTGCCGGCGTCGACAAGCGCACGGGCAGCGGCCATCGTCTCGTCGATTGCGCGTTCGCTCGGCGGCTGCGACTGTGCGTCGGCTGCCGGTGAGCCGAGCGCGAGCGCCGCCATCAGGGCAAGCGCCGTTGCTGCCCTGTACCTTCTTCGAGAGTCAGGATACGGTTCACCGGGACATCCGTCCACGATTCCTCCATCCCCGCGGGCCACCGCACATCCAGCCGATCCACTCGCGGAGCGTCGGCGAGGCCGAAGTGCACGCGCAGGTCGTTTTGCGAATAGTAACTGCCGCCGCCGCGCACTTCCTGCACCTGCACACGATCGCCGACGACGGCACGCACGCGGGCACCGATCGCACTGCGGTTCGACGTGCGGCCGACGAGCTTCACAATCAGCCAGCTCCGAGTGGCCGGCGACTTCGTGCGGAACAGATCCGGCGTGTCGTTGACATTGTTGACGATGATGTCGATATCGCCGTCGTTGTCGAGATCGGCAAAGGCGGCGCCGCGACCCGCTTTCGGTGTGGTCACGGGCGGCCCGATCGTCTCGGTGACGTCCTCGAAGCGGCCGTTGCCCAGGTTTCGATAGACGACCTTCCTCTGCCGGTAGCCGATCTCGGTCTTGAGTCGTTCGACTTCCGGATAGACGTGTCCATTCACGAGGAAGAGATCGAGCCAGCCATCGAGGTCCAGATCGACAAATCCGACTCCCCATCCAAGCCAGCGGCTGTTGAGTCCCACGCCGGACTGAAATGTGCGGTCTTCGCAGAAGCCCTTTCCGGTATTTGCGTAGAGCGTGGACGTGTCGCCGGCGAAGTTCGTCTTGAAGATGTCCATCGTGCCGTTGCGATCGTAGTCGCCGATCGCGACACCCATACCGGCCTGCGGCTTGCCGTCCTGGCTGTACGCGCAGCCGGCCGCGACGGCCACGTCGGTAAAGGTCCCGTCGTGGTTATTCCTATAGAGCGTGCTCGGGTTCGAGTCGTTGGCGACGTACAGATCCGTCCAGCCGTCGTCGTCGAAATCGAGCGTGCTGACGCCGAGACTGTAGGTACCCGCGGCGGCAGTGATTCCAGCCTTGACGGACACGTCTTCGAACGTGCCGTTTCCCTTGTTGTGATAGAGGACGTTCTGTCCCCCGCGAAGACCGGGGGGCCCGCAGGCGACCGGCACACCCTTATATCGACAAAGACCGGACTCGGGTACGGGCGCGCTCGCCAAATCGAAGTCGATGTAATTCGCCACGAGCAGATCGAGGTTGCCGTCGCGGTCGTAGTCGATGAACGCGCAGCCAGCGCCCCAACGGCGCTTCGCGCTCGTCAATCCCGCCCGCGCGGTCACATCCTCGAAGATTCCATCGCCTCGGTTGTGATACAGCCGATTCTGGCCCCACGAGGTCACGAACAGGTCATCGCGTCCGTCGTTGTCGTAGTCGGCCGCGCACGCGCCCTGTCCCCAGCCGGTCTGGCCAACCCCGGCGCGCGTCGTGACGTCGTCGAACGTGCCATCGCGACGATTTCTGTAAAGATGGCAGATTGGCGCCTTCGTCGCAGGAAAGCCCTCTAGCGTTGTGCCGTTGACGAGGAACACGTCCAGCCATCCGTCTCCATCGATGTCGAGCACTGCCACGCCGCATCCCGTGGTCTCGAGGAGGTAACGGTTCGTCCGCGCGCCGCCGTAGACCGTGAACTGGTCGAGCCGCGCGGCCTTGGCGGCGTCCGTGAACGAGAAGTCCACCGCGTTCGGCGCGGCCCTGCCACTCGCCCAGAGGACGCACAGGACGAGAACGGCGGCGAGCAACAGGCGAGCGGGGGGTGCGGGCAAGCCTTCCATTGCGTCTCAATGCAGACCGACAGGCGGCTGCAGATAGGGAGCGAGCGCACGCGCGGCATCGAACGCGCGCTGCGCCTCTTCCATCGAGCCACGGCGTGCGAGCGCAATCGCAAGCCGGTAGTGTGCCTGTGGGTTGTCGGCCGCAAGCGTGATCGCCTCACGATATTGACGGATTGCTCCGGCGAGGTCGCCTGTCTGCAGTTTCCGGTTGCCAACGCTCACCGCAAACGTCGACGCCTGGGCGTCCGCCTTCCGCTGGTTGAGGGCCTGCGCCTGCTCGAGTGCCGAACGCGCTTCGTGTGTGCGTCCCCGCTGCTGCAGTGCCTGGCCCAGACTCAAGTACGCTTCGGCCATTGTCGGCTGCAAATCGATCGTGCGTTGAAAATGAGGGATCGCGTCGTCGATTGCGCCCTGCTGCTTGAGCACCGTTGCGAGCATGTACTCGGCGTCGGGATACGCGTTCTTCCTGGCGATCGCATCTCGAAACGCCGCGGCCGCTTCGTCCAGCCGTCCCGTCTGCCATAGGACGACGCCGAGCGTAAACGACGCGTCAGGCAGAGCGGGATCCAGCTCGATGGCTCGCCGCAACGCATGCTCCGCATCATCGAACTTGTCCTGCTGCTTGAGCGCCATGCCGAGGTTGTAGTGTGCCAGCGCATTGGACGGATCGCGCGCCAGCAGCTCAGTAAACACCCCGACCGCTGCGGAAAGATCCGCCTTCTGCAGAAGCGCGGTCCCGAGATTCAGCCGGGCCGTGACGTCCTCGGGGTGGTCGCGCACGAGCTGCCGGAGCGTCTCTACTGCCGCGTCCGCACGGCCGGCTTGCATCAGGGCGAGACCAAGGCTGTTCCGCGCGTCGATTGAGGATGGGTCAAGGGTGACCGCGGTTTTCAGCTGGGCAACTGCGCCTTCGATGTCGCCCCATTGTTGGAGCGTGACGCCGAGCTGCAGATGCGCGGGAGCCAGACGCGGGGACAGCGCAACAGATTTGCGGAGTTGTTGGACCGCTTCCGCAATGTGGCCTTGTTGTCTCAGAACGAGTCCGAGGTAGTAGCGTGCCTCTGCATGGTTCGGGCGCAGGCGCACCGCTGACTCGAGCGGCGCCCGCGCCCCATCGATATCGCGCGTCCACCATCGCGTCGCGCCGAGATGATACTGGGCGTCGAAGAATCCCGGTTGAAGCGCGACCGCTCGAGCGAAATGCTCGAGCGCCGCGTCGGTCTGACCTAACTGGCCACGAACGTACCCGAGCCGATCGTGCGCGGTGGCGAGCTCCGGCGCTCGCTGCAGGGCACGTTCGTACGCGTCAGCGGCACCGGCGAGGTCCTTGGTCTTCTCCTTCGTCTGGCCAAGCAGGAACAGAGCCTGCGCGGAATCCTGCCCCTGGCTCGGAGCGAGGCGACGCTCCTGCGCGGCTCCGGCGACGCCGAGCGCAACGGCGAGAAGCATCCACGCTGCGCTGGCTGCACAGCGGAACATGCGCGCATTCTAGCACTCGCCTCCATATGAAATGCATGGGGTGGAGGTGCACGAGCGCACGTTTCTCAGAGAGCGACAACCTGCATTCACTTGACGACGACCACTTCGACGTCGCCGTCGCGGCGAAGCACGGTCAGCCCGACATCGTGGGAGTGCCGTGTCAGGAGGAGGTCGAGTCGGGCTCCACCGATGCGCAGGTCGACAACCTGCAATGAATCGATCTCCTCCGGCAACACGGTGTGCGCGAACGATACGCGTCGTGACGGCGCGTCGATGCGCACTCCAAGACAGGACTCGATGAGGAGGAACACGGCGCCCGCGGCCCAGGCCTGCGGCGCGCATGCGACGGGATACAGAGTCGGGAAGGTTTCGGGACGGCGATGGAAGCCACATATCAACTCTGGCAGCCGCTGGAGCTCGACCATCTCGCTCAAGTCGAGCATCGCCCTCAAGAGGCGAGCCGCATGAGCTTTCAGCCCGTAGCGTGCGAACCCTGCGGCGATGATCGCGTTGTCGTGCGGCCAGACCGAGCCGTTGTGGTACGACATCGGGTTGTACCGGGCCGCGAGCGCCGAGACCGTGCGAATCCCCCATCCGCTGAATGACCCGTCGGAGAGGAGCGTCGCGGCGACGATTGGAGCGCGGTCCGGCCGGACTATGCCGGAGAAGAGACAATGTCCGGCATTCGAGGTACGGACACGGCAGGGACGCTTCCGCGCGTCGAGCGCCAGCGCATACGTGCCGAGATCGTCGCACCAGAAGGCTGCCTCGAACCGGTCCCGCAGAGCCTCGGCGCGGGCCCACCACCGTTCCGCATCAGCGCCCTCCCCGCGTGCCGCCGCCAGTCGGGCCGCGCTGCTCCATGCGGCGTATGCATACCCCTGAATTTCACACAACGCGATCGGCGCCTCCGCGAGCGCACCATCCTCGTGAAAGACGGAGTCCCACGAATCCTTCCATCCCTGGTGGATGAGACCAGATGCGCTGTGCCGCGCATACTCGATGAAGCCATCCCCGTCCCGGTCGCCATACGCCTCCATCCAGTTCAGCGCGGCGAGCACGTGAGGCCAGAGCGCCTCGATGAGCGCGGCGTCACCTGTTCGCTCGAAGTACGCCCCGGCGAGCATGACGAAGAGCGGCGTCGCGTCGGCGCTGCCGTAGTATCGGCCGAAAGGAATTTCACCGAGCACCGCCATTTCTCCGTCACGCATTTCGTGCAGGATCTTGCCGGGCTCCGCATCCTGGGCGGCGTTGGTCGCGGTCGCCTGCGTTCGGGCGAGGAACACGAGCACTCCGCGCGCGATGTCCGGCGCGAGCCAGAGCAGTTCCAATGCCGTGAAAATCCCATCACGACCAAAGGGTGTGCTGAACCAGGGGATGCCGGCATACGGGTAGGCGCCGTCCGGCGTGTGGGTCAGAAGCATCCGAAGATCGGCGAACGAGCGGCGGATCCAATGATTCAACGTGGTGCTCGAGCTGCGGACATCCGACGCATCTCCCAGGGCCGCGCTCAATCGGGTCTTCGCCGCCGCCTCGTCGAAAGCCACTAAGGAGGGTTCGCGGTCGTCCACCTCGCATTCGATGGCGAGCTCGAGATCAACGCACTCGTGCGGTTCGAGGGATATCAGGAAGATCCACGATCCCTCAGCCTCTCGATCGGGCCGGCGAGATGGTCGGATTCCTGTTCGGCGCTCGATCCCATCCAGTCCACGGTACCGCAGCAGCGCCATCGACCCGGTTGACGTATCGGGCAACCGCTCGCCGCGCCTGGCCCGGCGGGTGCCGCGAACCTCGAACACATCCGCGAAATCCGCGTCGAATCGCAACGAGATCGGCACCTGAATCGGGTGCAGGGCGTGGTTCGAGAGTCGAATGCGCTCGAGCGCGCTGCCGTCCCACAGCACGCGCGACCGGAACAGGTGCAGGGCGCCGCGATGGAGCACCAGCCGTCCGCCATCGACGATATCGGGGTTGGTGAGGTCCGCGGCGAACACGGCGTTGTCCTGGCCGATAGTGGAACTCAGAAGAAGGGGAGGGCAGTTGCCGAGGAGGAGCTCGAACCGCGACAGAAAGCGCGTGCCGGCGTGATAGATCCCGTAAGGACTCGAGGCGCCAGGCGTGATGTCGCCAGATGGATCGAACACCGCGAACGTGTCGCCGTGTTTCAGGACGCGTTGTGGCGTTGAGGGCCGGTCGGCCTCGCCGAGGATGGCGAACTGTTCTTCGAACTTGAGCATTTCAGCCATCAGGCGGCTCCGTGGAGCCAGCCGCCGCGAGCTCTCGCCGAAATCAGCCGCTCATACAGGGCGACATAATCGGACGCCATCCGTCCAGCGCTGAAGCGCTCTTCGAACAGGTCGCGGCAGCGCTGACGATCCAGGCTGGCGACTCGCTTCGTCGCCGCAATTGCCTCCGTCACACTATCCACGATGAAGCCCGTGACACCGTCCTGCACAATTTCCGGCACCGAGCCTCCACGAAACGCGACCACCGGGACTCCGCACGCGAGCGCTTCGATCATGACGAGCCCGAACGGCTCCGGCCAGTCGATTGGAAACAGCAGCGCCGTCGCCCCGCAGAGGAACTCCGCTTTCTCTGTCTCGCTGATCTCTCCGACGTACTCGATCAGTGGATGCTGCAACAGGCGGTCAATCTCGCGGTCGAAGTACTCGCGATCCGCAGGATCCACCTTTGCCGCAATCTTCAGTGGCTGCTCGCAGGCAATCGCAATCTCGATCGCGCGATCGACCCGCTTCTCGGGTGAGACCCGACCAAGAAACGCGAGATAGCGCCCCGGACCGGCCCGATACGGCAGGCGATCGACCGGGAGACCGTGGTAGACGGTTCCAATCCAGCTGGCCTCCAGCAACGGACGTCGCTGTGCATACGAGATGGAGACGACCGGGACGTCGTCGAATTCGCGATAGAGGGGCCTGAGCTCGGGCATGTCGAGCCGCCCGTGGACCGTGGTCACGTGCGCGGTCGGCAGGCGCCGGGCGACAGGGAAATGGAATTCCGATGTGTGGAAATGCACGATGTCGAATTCGTGAGACCTCTTGACGACCTGTTCCAGCATGAAGAGATGAGGGGCGAGAGGGTCGAGGCACGGACCGTCGAGCCGGAGCGCGCGCGGCCAGACGGCGACCAGCCGGCCCGATGTCTCCGAATCGCCACTCGCGAAGAGGGTCACGTCGTGGCCGAGTGCGACTAGCTCGTCCGTTAGAAACGAAACGACTCGTTCGGTGCCGCCGTACAACCGAGGCGGAACACTTTCTATCAGTGGTGCAACCTGGGCGATTCTCATCAGGCCCTCAGCGCGCGGTGCATTCGCCGGCGCTCGTGATATTCCCATGGTGTCGAGTGTTCACGAGGTCGGGCCGGCTATTTCCAGAGCTCACGGATCGTGACGCAAGAAGCATGCACGGCGGTCAGCACATACGGACGGCTCGGTGCGAATCTCGGGTGTTGGATCGCTGGACACGTCAGCAGGAAGATCCATGCAGGGCTGCTTCGCCTGACGACTTCGCCTCCGTTTGACTCGCTGGGCGCTCATGATATTAAACCTTTAGGTTGAATATTACGCCGCAGCTCGACCTCGTCCTTGCCGCGATTTCCGACCCGACCCGCCGGGCAATCCTCGACCGGCTGACGCGCGGACCGGCGCGCATCACCGATGTGGCCGAGCCCTTTACGATGTCACTCGCCGCCGTGTCCAAGCACGTCCGGATGCTGGAGCGTGCCGGCCTGGTCACGCGCGCGCGCCGGGGACGCGAACATACCCTGACCGTCGACATGCGGCCGCTCCTCCACGTCGTTCGCTGGACCTCGCGGTACGAACGCTTTTGGAACGAGCGCCTCGATCGCCTCGAGGCGTTCTTTGTCGAGAAAGGATCAACCCGATGAAGACTCTGGATCTACGGTGTCCCGCACCATCAGCGGCTCAGCTGCCGACGTGTTCGACGCGTGGCTCGACCCCAAGAGCCCGGGCGGACTCTGGTTCGGTGTCGAGCGCGCGATCATCAATCCCGTCGTGGACGGCCTCTTCTATCATGCGGTCAAGCACGAAGGACGATCGTGGCCGCACTACGGACGATTCATCCGGCTCGATCGCGGCCGCGTCATCGAGCACACGTGGGTGTCCGAGGCGACGCGCGGTTTGGAGTCGGTCGTGACGATCACCTTCGCGCCGCGGGACGGCGGCACCGAAGTCACACTGCGTCACGCCAACGTGCCTGATGATGAAATGGGTCGCAGCCACAAGGACGGATGGACGTGGTACCTCAACGTGCTCGCCGAGCGGTTTGAGAAAGTCAGGGCCTGATCGGTCATCGCGACCAGAGCAGGTGCGAGCGTGGACGAGAATCAAGCGGCGCGCGATCGCAAGATTGACGAGGCGCTCGAAGAGACGTTTCCGGCGAGCGACGCACCGGCCAACACGGTCGAGACTGGAATACGTGTCGGCCCGGTGCCGTCACCGCCGACCGCCACCGACAACCGCGAAGCGAAGCGTTCCTCGAAGCCGCAGCGGACCTGACGGGCACTCGTCGGCGACTGGTGATAGGCTAGGCCCTTCCGGAGATACCGCCATGACGCACGTTTCCATGACCGTCAACGGCAAGGCACGGAAGGGTCTGGTCGATCCTCGCATGCTCCTTGTCCACTACCTTCGCGAACAGCTGCGTCTGACCGGCACGCACATCGGCTGCGATACGAGTCAGTGCGGCGCGTGCACCGTCCTCGTCGACGGCCGTAGCGTGAAGTCCTGCACGATCTTCGCGGTTCAGGCCGATGGCTCGACGATCACGACGATCGAGGGGCTCGCACCAGACGGGGCACTGCACCCCCTTCAGGAAGCGTTCTGGGAGGAGCACGGGCTCCAATGCGGCTACTGCACGCCGGGGATGATCATGGCGGCGGTCACCCTGCTCCAGCACAACCCGCAACCGTCCGAACAGGAGATACGCGAGGGCATCTCCGGGAACTTCTGCCGCTGCACCGGCTACCAGCACATCGTCAACGCCATTCGGCGCGCGGCAAACGAGAAGAGGTGAGCCATGGCGACGACTCCCGTATTGCCAAAGCTGGTCGGTCAACGCGTCAAGCGCCGCGAAGATCCACGCCTCATTCAGGGCCGCGGTACCTACGTCGACGACATTGCGCTCGTCGGCATGCAGCATCTCGCATTCAAACGAAGCGACGTCGCGCATGCGAAGATCCGCTCCATCGACACGAGTGCCGCGGCAGCGATGGAGGGGGTCGAAGCCGTCTTCACCGGCGCGCAGATCGCTGAATTTCTGGCGCCCATGCCGATTGGCACACCGTTCCCGTCCCCCGAGCATCGCGCGGTTGCCGTCGATACGGTGCGCTTTTCTGGCGAACCGGTCGCCGTTATCGTGGCACGCGATCGATATGTTGCCCGGGATGCGGCTGACGCGATCGTGGTCTCGTACGACACGCTGCCCGCCGTCGTGGATGTCGAACAGGCGATGACGGGGAAGCCGACGGTCATCCATCCGGACTTCAAGAACAACCTGGCGGTGCCACTCGTTCCGGGCGGGACGGGCGTCGCCCCGGATGGCTCGAAGGTCGACGACTCCGCAATCACCGACGCGTTCGCCAAAGCAGAAGTCGTGATCTCGCAGCGCATGGTGAACCAGCGTCTGGCGCCAAGCTCGATGGAAACGCGAGGCGTCGTTGCCCATTACGAACCGGGCAAGAACACGATGACGATCTGGTCGTCGACACAGAATCCACACATCCTGCGGACGTTTATCGCAGCGTTGACCGGGCTCGGTCAGGATCAGGTTCGGGCCATCGCACCGGAAGTGGGCGGCGGCTTCGGATCCAAGATCAACATCTACGGTGAGGAATACGTGGCGGCCGCGATCTCGAAGCGGCTTGGTATCCCTGTGAAGTGGGTGGAAGACCGATCGGAGGCGTTTGTCGCCACCATTCACGGTCGCGACATTCTGGCCTACGTGGATCTCGCCGCGAAACGCGACGGAACCGTTCTCGGGCTGAAGCTGCGCCTGATTGCCGATATCGGCGCGTACAACATGCTCCTGACCGCGGCGATCCCCACGCTGACGATGATGATGGCAAACGCCACCTACAACATCCCGGCGATCCGCGTGACGCTGACCGAAGTCTTCACCAACAAGACGCCGACCGACGCCTACCGCGGCGCCGGCCGCCCGGAGGCGACCTACTTCGTCGAGCGTGCGATGGACATGCTCGCGCACGAGCTGCAGATGGATCCAGCCGAGCTGCGGCGCAAGAACTTCATCACGCCGAATCAGTTTCCGTTTGCCACGCAGACCGGGGCCGTCTACGACTCGGGCGATTACGAGAAGGCCATGGACCTCGCTCTGAAGAACGCGCAGTGGGACCGCCTGAAGGCCGAGCGCGACGCGGCTCGTGCGAAAGGGAAGCTGGTCGGTCTGGGACTCTCGATGTACGTCGAAGTGTGCGGCATCGGTCCGTCGGCTGCGCTGCCAACCGGTGGATGGGAACACTCGCAGGTCACCGTTGAGCGCGACGGACGGATCAGCGCGACGACCGGCGCATCTCCACACGGGCAGGGCAACGAGACAACATTCGCGCAGATGCTGGCGGATCAGTTCGGCGTACCCTTCGAACACATCACGATTCTCCATGGCGACACCGGCGTCGTGAAGCAGGGCATCGGCACGTTTGGCAGCAGGTCGCAGGCGGTCGGAGGAACCGCGCTGCACATGGCCGGCGCCAAGGTGAAACGCAAAATGGCGAAATTTGCGGCGGCGATGTTCGAGGCGCACGAGGACGATCTGGTGTTCGAGAACGGCACGATCTCCGTGAAGGGATCGCCGGCTTCAGCGAAACCTTTCGCGAGCGTCGCGGCGTACGCATACGTCCCGGTGCCGCTTCCCCCAGGACTCGAGCCCGGCCTCAGCGACGAGGCGTTTTTCGAACCGACCAACAACACCTACCCGTTCGGCTGTCACATCTCGATGATCGAGATCGATCGCGAAACCGGTGAGCCCACGCTCCTCAAGCTCGTCGCGGTGGACGATGCGGGAAATCTCATCAATCCGCTGATCGTCGAAGGCCAGATTCATGGCGGCCTCGCCCAGGGGATCGGACAGGCCATGATCGAAGAGGTGGTCTACGGCGAGGACGGACAACTGCTGACCGGCTCGTTCATGGACTACGCACTTCCGCGCGCGATCGATTTTCCGCGATTCGAGCTCGACGCCACCGTCACGCCGACGCCCGTCAACCCGCTGGGCGCGAAAGGGGTCGGGGAAGCCGGCACGCTCGGATCGACGCCGTGCATCGTCGCCGCGGTCGTCGACGCGCTGAGCCAGTTCGGCGTGAAACACATCGACATGATGCTGCGACCGGAAAAGTTGTGGCGCATCATCCATGGAGCCCGGTCATGATTTCGACGGCATTCGAGTACGCACGCGCGACATCGCTGGACGACGCGCTGGCGAAACTGAGGGCGGCGAACGGTGAGGGAAAGTTGATCGCCGGCGGTCACAGCCTTGTGCCGCTGATGAAGCTCCGCCTGAGCGAGCCCAAAGTACTGATCGACATCGCCCGCATCCCGGGTTTATCCGGCGTCACCGAAAAGGACGGCCTCATCGAGATTGGCGCGGGCACCGTCCACCATGACGTGGCGTCATCCGATCTGCTCAGGCGAACCTGTCCCGTGTTGGCCGACGCTGCAGCCGAGATCGGCGATCCGCAAGTGCGCAATCGGGGAACGCTCGGCGGCAGCCTGGCCCACGCCGACCCCGCAGCCGATTACCCGGCAGTCATCCTGGCGCTTGATGCGGACATCAACGTGAAAGGGCCGGGCGGATCGCGCGTGATCAAGGCGCAGGATTTCTTCGTGGCCATGTTCACCGTCGATCTGAGAGCAGACGAAATCATCACCGCAGTGCAGTTCAAGCCGGTCAAGGCCGCCGCCTACGCCAAGCTTCATCAGCGAGCGTCGCACTTCGCGATCGTCGGCGTGGCCGCGGCGCTGAATGTGAGTAAAGGACTGATTCAGTCCGCGCGAGTCGGCCTCACGGGCGCGAGCTCCCACGCGACCCGGTTGATCGAAGTGGAAGAGGCGCTGGTGGGGAAAGCGGCATCAGGGGATAGTATCGAGGCCGCGGCGCAACTCGCCGGCAACGGCCTGACCGACGTCAACTCGGACCTTCACGCGAGCGAAGAATACCGCCGCGCGATGATTCCGGTCTTCACCAGACGCGCGCTCGCGCGTGCGCTGGCACGAGCTGATTAAGACGAACTCTCTCCGAGCTTCGACTGCAGGCAGGCGAAGAACCGGTCGAGCATCATCTTTGCGACGCCGCCGATCAGGCGTTGCCCGACCCGTGCCACCGGGCCACCCGTGTGGACGGCGCCGGTGACGTCGACGGCCGTCGTCTCTCCCGTGGCCCTCAACGAGATCACCGACGTGCCCTTCACGAAGCCGGGACGTCCCTGTCCCTCCATCACGAGACGGTACGACGTGTTGGGTGTCTTGTCGGTCAGGGCAACGGTCCCTTTGTAAGTGCCGGTAATCGCCGCCAGCGCGACCGTGAGCGTCACGTTGTAGCGGTCGTCGCCGTCCGGCTCGAATCGATCGCACCCGGGAATGCACGACGAGATCGCGTCGGGGTTCATGAGGAGAGCCCACACGCGCTCGGGCGGTGCGTTGAAGGTGTAGGTGCCGAAAATATCCATAGGACGTCTCTGACCGGCTTCAGACGAGCGTGTTCAAGTGTATGGCGAGATCTACGAGATTGGCGAAGGTTCGGGCCGGCAGGAAATCATCGACAAACGGCAACGCCGCCTGAAGACCGCGCGTCAGCGGCTCGTAGTCGGCGGTGCCGATAAGAGGATTCAACCACACCAGCCGATGGCAGCTCCGCTGGAGTCGCGCGATCTGAGCGCTAAGTTCCATCGGATCCCCACAGTCCCACCCATCGGAAATAAGCAGAACGACCGGGCCACCATTCAAGGCCCGGCGACCCCAGCGCTGGTGGAACTCCTTGAGGGCGCCACCGATTCGGGTCCCACCCGCCCAGTCCGTCACCGAGCGCGACACCGCGGCCAGCGCGTCATCGGCACGGGGCAGGCGAAGCTCTCTGGTGATGCGGGTGAGATGGGTGGAAAAAAGGAACACCTCGACCCGGCGATGGCGTTTGGTCACCGCGTGAGCGAAGTGCAGCAGCATTCGGGAATAGCGCTCCATCGACCGGCTGATGTCGCACAGCAGCACCAGCGGGCGAGGACGGACGAGCCGTGCCCGTCGCCCGAGCGTCACCACATCCCCGCCCGTACGCAGGCTCTCGGCAATCGCGCGCCGAAGATCGATGCGCGAGCCGCGCCCGCGAACCCACCGGCGGGTCCGGCGTTCGCCAGGATTCCAGACGAGACGCGATAGCGCTGCTGCCGCGTCGGCGACTTCGGCCTCAGTCAAGTCAGCGAAATCCCTGTCGGCGAGGACACCGAGTTCACTCCACGTTGCGACGCCCTCTTTGCTGGCCGGTGAGTTCGCGTCGACATCATCCGCCTCAGGGGCTGACGGCGAATCGGGAGCAAGACCGTACTGAATCTCAATTGCCGCGCGCGACTCGTCGGTTCGGGGAACGCTTCGGGCTACGCCCTCGTGATGCTCCTGCCAGAATGCCGCAAAGGCGGTATCGAAGATCGGGATCTGTTCGTGTCGATGGACGAGCAGCGCACGGCAGGCGTGATACACCTCGGCACGAACGCCGAGATTCACGTGCCCGAGCGCATCGATGACGTCGAGTAACCGCCCGGGATGGACCTCGATGCCGGTGCGGCGCAGGATGCGGCCGAAAATCAGTAGATTCGAGACAATCGGAAACGGCGCAGGTTCCATCACGCCCGCGCGACGATCCGGGCGTTCGCGCGATCGAGCAGGTCCGCCTGGCGCCCACGGATGACTGCGAGGTCCTCCTTGGCCTTCAGGACAACACCCAGCGTTTGTTCAATCGCATCGGCATCGAGCGTCTGCCGATCGAGCGCGGCGAGCGCGGCAACCCAGTCGATGGTTTCCGATACTCCAGGGACCTTGTACAGGTCTGCTCGCCGCAGCTCCTGGACCATGGCCGTGACCTGCTCGGCCAGCCGCGCCGATGCCTCGGGCGCGCGCGCCCGAACGATCGCCAGTTCCTTCTCGAACGACGGGTAGTCAATCCAGTGATAGAGGCAGCGGCGCTTGAGCGCATCGTGCACCTCGCGCGTGCGGTTGGATGTCAGCACAACCAGCGGAGGTTCGGTTGCGCGCAGGGTTCCCAGCTCGGGAATGGTCACTTGGAACTCCGCGAGCAGCTCGAGGAGAAATCCTTCGAATTCCTCATCGGCGCGATCGATCTCGTCGATGAGCAGAACGGCCGGCCGCGTGCGCAGGGGATCGATCGCCTGAAGCAGTGGACGTTTGATGAGAAACGCTTCGCTGTAAAGGTCGCGATGCGCGCTTTCTCGACTCAGCGTCTGCGTCGCCTCCAGAATCCGCAGTTCGAGCAGCTGGCGCGCGTAGTCCCATTCGTAGAGCGCGTGACCGAGGTCGAGGCCCTCATAGCACTGCAGGCGGATCAAATCGGTATTGAGCGCCGCGGCGGCCGCCGAGGCGAGCGCGGTCTTTCCCACGCCGGCCTCCCCCTCGAGGAACAGCGGCCGTTTCAGACGGAGCGCCAGAAACAGCGAGACGGCGAGACCGGGGTCGGCGACGTAGTGCTGAACGGCCAGACGCTGCTGGAAATCGGAAACAGTTTCGGGAAGAATGGTGATGACCTCTGGACGGGACTGGCGCGGAGTATATCAGGTTCGACACCTGGTGCGACGATTGGGTCGCGGACGGTCGGCGAGCGCTCATTCAGGGGTGACGGCTTGTCTCAGCTGGCGGGCTTTGCGCCAGCCAGATGTCCTTGCAAGGTGATGACTTCCGCCTCACACAGCGCACGGTGTAACTCAACATCCGATTGAAAGCGCTGCCTGCGAATCTCCCTGGCGGCCACGCGGATAGAAATCTCCACCCCACCAAAAGCCTCGGGTAACACGATGACGCGGGCTGCCGATGGTCGGATGGTCCAGCGGCCGAACCGTTGCTCGTCGGTCCAGCCCGTGCAGAAGGTCAGCGAGATCAGGTCCGCCAGCCGCACGTACCTCGTAGTCCGACAGGAGAGCATCGATCGACAGGCCGCCTGGTCGGAGTCTTGAATCGCGGGCCGCCTTCATATCAGCGAAGAAGGACGTCCAGTCGGCCTGGGACCGAAACCGATCGTAGACCGTAATGGCATGCTGTGCGATCAGGGCTGCCGTCCACGCGTCGTCGCCAAGTCGCGCGACCGCTCGCGGCCACACGGTCTGTCGGACGCTGAGCGGCGCGCTCACGAAATCGACTACCTCACCGGTGGTCGGATTCACGCGGGGGGCAGCGTCTTCCTCCAGCCATCCGTCGTCGTGGGCGTACACCGCGCGAAGGATCGCGTCGCGCCGCGGTTCGCCCCGGAGCGGTATGCAGTGCTCCATGATCGTTCCGGCAAGTTGCGCGTGATCGGGTTGAGTGATCAATTGAAGTCGATCGGCAAATTGGCGGACGATCATGGCGGCTTGGAAACTATATCCGCTGTTTCGGTTGTACACCGCGATCGCGGACTGTTCGTGTTCTGGGGCTCCCGCCCGCCGCAACACGACCGCCGGTAAGTCAACGTCATGCAGGACGCGGGCCGGCCCGCCCGTTACTAACGTCGGAACGGCTGCAGAAGCGCCGCAAGTCTGGAACTGTCGGCAGCGTCCGCCACCGGAGCGAACTCCAGTCTGCCCAGTGCTTCATCTCCCCACAACATGGCTACAGTGGCTACGAGTTGAAGATCCCCCCGCATGTCATCCGGCAGCGATGGATCGGTCAGCATCCGTTGACGCTGTTCCTGTGTCATCTCACGGAGGTGTACATGCGTTTCGCCCCTTTCCGACTATATGGTCCGGGATCGTGGCGTGCCCGGCTACCACGTTGAGGATGCGGTCCTGCCACTGCCGCGAAAGACGTGGAAACACTGAACGGAACCAGAAGGTGTTGAGGAGTTTTTTCAGCTCGCGTCCATCCATCGGGATCTCAGACTCGGCACCATCCCGAGCCAGCGCAAGCGCGGCGGCATCGGATCGGTTGACGGCGCGAGCGAAATCCCAGAACGTCGAAAACGACGGAGATGGCGCTGGCTCCGTCGGCGGCGCGACGGTGGCGACCGGCGCGAGAGTGGCAGGCGCCGTGACCGCGCTGTTGGCTGACCTGGCGGCGACCTCATCGTCGCGCTCGGCGGGAATGCCGTCAATCTCGGCGGCGCCGTTGAAACGCATCGGGGTTCTGGTCTCCGCGCTCCAGTCAATCTCGAGAGCCGGATGATCGCCGGTGTACTCGGCAAAGAGCGTGGTGACGCCCCATGGACGCGGCGCGTGAACCGCCCGCGCGTAAAGCGGGTTGTAAGGGCTGTCGGCAGACTGACCGAGCGCCAGTGCCGCCAGTTGTCCTTTGATCCTGCCGTCGACGACGTTGGACCAGTCACCCTGAATGCAGACGAGCGAGGTCCCCACCTGTCCGTCGAAGGCGCAGAACGGATTGTCCCAGCAGCCTCGCACCGCCGCTTCGATCTGAGCGTCGCCCGGTTCGCTGCCGGAGGAAGGATCGAGTTCGGAGAAACCGATTCGCAGTCTGCCGTGACCGGCAAACAGGACCGACAGATCGGATGGATCGACCTGCGACAGATCCCACAGAACGTACAACAATCCGCGGAGACCCCGGGCGATCGGCTGGTTCATACGCTCCCACACGACCGGCTGCGGTTCCGGACGCGCGTCTCGGTATCCTCGGTCGTTCAGGATCTCCATCAGTCGGATGCCTGCCGCATCGAAGTGTTCGGCGACACGAAGCGCATGATCGTAGCGCCGCTTTTCCACTTCATGCCGTTCAAACGAGGGGCGAATGAAGATTGGGATTACGAGCTTCTTCTGCTCCCGCGCCATCCGCGCGAGGGGAAAGAGCGTTCCGGCGCCCGTACCCTTGCCGCCCGTGCCAATCACGATGATCACCGAGTGCCTCCTGAAGAGGGACTCGACTTCCTTTTTCGATTCCTCCAGGGCTTGCCTGGCCAACTCCGGGTTGTGCATGGACCCCAGACGACCCGTCGTGTTCGCGCCGATGACCAGGCGCTCCTCTTTCGGCACGTCTGTGAGCGAGAATTCATTGGTGTCGAGAAACCGCGTGGTGATGGCTCGTCTGAGCCGCTCGGCGTATCTGGGATCGGTCTTCTGGGTAACAACCAGGTCACGGCGGAACAATGCCTTCAAGGAGCGCAGAATGTTGCCGCCACCGCCGCCCGAGCTGAGAAGAAGAATATTCACGGCGCACCTTCTTGTTGTCTATCGGTTTCGACCTTGTTGTCTACCGGTTTCGACGCGACAGGGTATGACCACCCACGGGCCCTCCGCGCGGAGGGAATCATGGACGAACGACTCATCCTTCAAAAGCCGCATCACTCGCGCGACGTCGTATTCCACGTTTCTCTTGTGATCGACCAGGTTCGGATACGTTCGTCCGCTGCCAGGGGCGATGAGAATCTCTGCCCGCAGGCGCCGTGGCGCGAATCGACACCGCGATCTGACTGGCGGCGTGATGGCATTACGGAGCAGCGGACGTTCGAATTCGTAGATGAACCTGAGACAGAACCCGCTGAGGATATCGAGGTGCGCTCGTCGCTCGTCGATACGCTTCCACGCCCACGCGAGCCCCAGGCTTGAAACGGCGACGAACAGGGGGGCTGCCCACCAGAAACCAGTCAGGTCAGTCGCTGACGCTCGTGGCGTGACGCCCGTGGCAGGCACCGCGAGGGGAGCGGACGACACGACGGCATATCGCGGCTGCGTGGAGAGCGGTCTGAGCATCTGCGCAGCGATACAAACCTGCCATCCTGCTTCGATATCGTCGTAGCGTGATTTCGGGATGAAGGTCGCGGTCGCCGGGTCGACAATCTGAAACCATGACCGGCGACGGTTGGACACGTTCCCTGTCAGTTGATGGGCGAGACGTGCCGCAGTATCTCCAGCCCGAATCGCAAAACAAGTCAGCTTGTCGGCTGGACGGAGCCCCGCGAAGGCAGACGTCGAGCCGGTTGTCATGATGAGAACGACCGGAAGGGCTCGGAGTTTCACGGTACCAGATTCCCGACAATCGACGGTTCCGTGCGATCAGTCAAGTAGTGTACCTTCTGTCCGCTCAGCGTGTGCAAAGCTGTCGCGCCGGTTTCTTCGCGGATCAACGAATACCATCTACCGAGCTGTCCGGATGGGGTGCCAGCGGGCGACCGAATGGGAGGACGCTCGGCCGTTTCGGCTGCCCGTCGCATGCTCACTGCCGAGCGAATGAAGCTGAGCAGTATTTTGCGGTTAAGTTCAGGAAGGTTTCTACATGCGGACGATGATCGCCGTGTTCGTGATTGCGGTGTCGTATGCGGCTGTATGGGGTCAGGTCGTCGACGAGCGGAAACCCGAGTGGGCGTACGCAGTCGCACCTGCGGCGGGGCCGGGAAATACGGCTTCGGGCGCCGGAAGCCGAGGAGGACGAGCCACGCCTGATCCGACACCACGCAAGTTGGCCGACTCGCGTTTCGAGTTCACGACGGCACAGGTTCGCAACAACTTCGATCCGGCCGACTGGTTCCCCGAGGACCACCCGGCGATGCCCGACATCGTGGCGCACGGACGCGCGCCCGCCGTGAAGGCGTGCGCGTTCTGCCACATGCCGAACGGCAAGGGACGCCCGGAAAACGCGCCGGTGGCGGGGCTTCAGAAGGACTACATCTTCCGTCAACTACAGGAATTCAAGAGCGGTGCTCGCAAGACCGCAGAGCCTCGCAAACCGAACGACATGGGTCAGATCACGGCGACGATGACGGATGCGGAGATGGAGACGGCGGCGGCCTACTTCGCGTCGATGCCGTGGACTCCCTGGATTCGAGTGGTAGAGACCGATGTCGTCAAGAAAACGCGAATCGCCGGACAGATGTTCCACCTTGTCGAGGACGGAACCACAGAGCCGATTGGCAATCGGATCGTCGAGGCGCCCGAAGACGAAGCGGCCGAACAGCTGCGCTCGCCACGTGCCGGCTTTGTCGCGTATGTGCCTGTCGGAGCCATCAAGCGCGGCGAGGAACTCGTCACAACCGGAGCAAGGAAAGTGATCGCGTGCACTGTCTGCCACGGACCGGATCTGCGCGGACTCGGCCCCGTCCCGGCGCTGGCGGGGCGCTCGCCAAGCTACCTCGCCCGCCAGATTTACGACTTCCGCCAAGGTACCCGCCAAGGGGTGTGGGCGCCCCTGATGGCTTCGGTCGCCGCGACTCTCACCGCCGCCGATCTGGTGGATGTCTTCGCGTATACGGCTTCGCGCCAGCCCTGATCAGAGGTTCGGATCACGGCTGACGGATCACCGGGCCAACGCCCAGGCCGCCAGAACCTGCACGGGATCCTCGCCGGCGTCCAGGGTCCGAACGGTGGCGTTCGGAACGCTCTTGTAGAGATCCCGTCGCCGTCGCGCCGGCCGGCTCGCCACGCGGCGTCACGGGATTGAGCAGCAGCACCGGACGCGGTCCGACAGCGCGCCGCCACATCCGGCAGATCGAATTCCCGCAGGATGCCGTACGCGTAGATGCCGAACGGCTGGGTGTAGCGTTCGGCGACGGCGAGCGAGCGATAGTCCGTCACGGTCTGCCGCAGCGCGACGCCGCGGACGCGCTCATCGAGCGCCGCGGCGTAGAGCGCGATCACGCCGTGCGGTCCGTCGCCCACCAGCGACACCGCGCCGCCGACATCCGGCCGCGACCGAAGATAGTCCAGCGCGTGCAGCGTGTCGTAGACCTGTCCGCCGAGGAGCGGCTTGCCGAGCATCAACGTGAACCACGTCAGATAGGCCTCGTCGGGGATGCGACCCGGAAAGTAGAAGCGTCCGCGCGGCGGATAGGCGATCGCGCAGTCGCCGCGGCCGCGGACGTCGATCACCGCGACGCGGCATCCGCCCTTTGCGCACAGGCGCTCGGCGAACGCGTCCTCCGCGACGGAGCTCCACGCCGCTGCCTCGCCGACATACAGCACGGTTGGCGTGGAGGGTCCGGCGTTGTCCGGCGTCAGCAGCCAACCCGGTGTGCGAATCTCCCGATCGCTCGTGAACTCGAACTGTTCGGCCCGATATCCCGGCTTCTGATCGTGGCGAGGACGCGCGCCGCCGGCCGCTCGCCGCGCGACTCCTCGACGCCGAGCACGCTGCGAATCCGTGACCGCACGTCGTCTGCGGCGAGCGACGCCGGCGTGTGGATCTCCTGCCGCCATCTGCCGCGTCAGCGAAAGCGCCGTTTCGCCGCCAAACGACGTCGTCACGAAACCGGTCGGCGTCACGAACAGCGTCGCGTCCGGCTCCACCGCCTGCGACGTCTCGTCGTCGTCGACGTCCTTCATCTCGAACCAGCGGTTGAACCACGCGTAGGTCGCCCGGCGCATTTCGTAGACGTATCCGTGCCGTTCGGTCGTCGCCTGAAGCGACACGCGGTCGCCGGCGCCAAGCAGGCCGTAGGCGCGCGTGTATTCATCGACGGAGATCGAGCGAGCTGGCCACGTACTCCGGCGAATAGGTGTGACCGGCGTCGTGCAGCGTGATCGTGACGAGCAGCGGCTTCGGCGCGAACGCATAGAGCAGATCGGCCCGGTCGATTCCGCGAGCGAGCGCCGGCACGATGTTCTGCTCGGCGTCGTCGGCCGAACCGGGCGGCTCGACGTCGGCCTGCGCGAGGTTCTCGGTGTTGCCCTCGGAGACCACCGCGACGTGGATGCGGCTGTCGAGCGCCGCCAGGAACTGCGTCAGCGTCGCCGCCGCCGGACTGGCCGCAGCAGCCGATCCGCTCGGGATCGACCTCCGCGCGCGTCAGCAGATAGTCGATCCCGCGGATGCCGTCCCACGCGCGGAACAGGCCGAAGTTGGCGCCGAGCAGAATGAGGCGGCGTCCGGCGTATTCGTGCTCGCTCGTTCCGCCGCCGAGTCGCCGACTGACCCGGCCGGCGTTCCCGGGTACTCAATGCGTTCGCCCTGTCCGAAGGGGTCGTAGGCCAGCACCACGTAGCCTTTGCGCGCCAGGTTCGAGAACAGCTTCTGGTAGCTCGGCCACGCCTTGCCGTTCCCCGAATGTCCGAGCGGTCCAAGAATCGCCGGGCGGCGTCCCGTCCCGGCCGGCACGTAGAGGTTGGCGGTGACATAGAGTCGCGGCCGGCTCTCGAACGTCACCTTCTCGATTCGATAGCCAGGCCGCTCGACGGTGCCCGTCACGCGCGCGTTGAGCGGCGTGCGATCCGAGCGGTCCGCCGAGCATCTTCCAGAGTTCTGCGACGACCGTCTTTCTGCCGATCGAGGACCTCCTGGCGCGTGGAGATCGCGTCGATGACACTGCTTGCGTCGTTCGCGTGCCTCGTTCGCGAGGCGGACCAGGTACGCTCGAGATCGCGGGAGTAGTCCGGCAGCGCGGCGACGTCAACGCTCAACTCCACGCCCGGGGCGCCGGACTGAGCGCCTCGCGCGGTGGACTGCATCCGCGCCTCGAGCGACTGGCCGAAACTCGCCGCTGCGGCAAGCTTTCCCGTGGCTTCGAGGAATCTCCGGCGTGTCAGCGACATCGCAGACATACTATCGAATCGCTCATCACTAATCACTGATCCTGAATCACTCATCCCGAATCCTTGAATCCCGAATCCTCGAATCCTGAATCCTCGAACTCACTAACCTCGCCGGACGGTAGAGCGCGAGAAGGGAGAACAACAAATTGTTCTCCCTTTTCTCCTCTCTCCTGTTTGATCTTTCAGTGAACGCCGGTGGAACCACCACGAATCGGGCACGTTAATTGCTCGAAATAACCCCAAACCCGATTACACCCGCGAACGAGCGGAGAAACCGGACACACAAGGGTCGTACCCGCAGCAATGGCATACAACTCGACAGTGCACGCCCGCCGAAATGCGGTTGTCGTGGAGCGGGTATGCAGGTTCGGTTGACGCGCAAGCTCTCGGAGGCGATTGACGGCATCGATCTCTCACGTCGTGCCGTTGGCGACCTTCTGGATCTGTCGCAGCATGACGCCGAGATGCTCATCGCCGAGGGATGGGCATCGGCGGTGATCTCTAACGGAACGCGCCCGCGCCCCCGCAGCCTTGGCGCTCACGCGGCCGAGAGGTCGACGCGGCTGCAACGCGGCTCCAAGTAACACACCCAGCGGTATCCGTGGTGTCGACGGGACTGCGCGATCTCGACTTCATTGATCGGCGCGCAGCGAGTGCGACGGATCGATGCGGGTTGCCTTGCGCGACGGAAAGAAGGCCGCAACGGTCGCGGCAAGCGCCACGATGGCCGTCCCGGCCGCAAAGGCACCGGCGTTCAGGATCGACATGTTCTCCAACGGGACAATGGCGGCCAGCACACCCAGGGCCGAGAACGACACCAACAACCCCAGCCCGGATCCGATGGCAACCAGCCGTCCTGCCTGCGTCATCACGAGCCGCATGATGGCCGACGATGAGGCGCCGAGCGCCATGCGAATGCCAATTTCCTTCGTCCGCTGACTGAGGCCGTAGGTCGACGACGCCGTAGAGACCCGACACGCTAAGGGCGAGCGCGATCGCGCTGAGCAGAAGGCCAATCCACGACGCGACCACCATGGGATACATCTGCAGCGCGAGCGCGTCGTCCAGCGCGAGGGTCTCGAATGCGAGCGGATTCGGATCCACCGTCCGGAGCACTGACTGAAGCGCATCAGCACGGATGTCGCGCACCGAGCGGGCACGCACAAGCACCGCCTTCGCATGACGAGCGCCTGGGCTGGTCGGGTAAGTACATGTGGGGCCTGCGTGCCGTCATACACTAAGCCGCTCACGACATCCCTCGTCACACCGATCACGACCACGTCGTCACCCTGCTGGCCGATTTCAGCGGTGGATACCAGCCCGTCCCGCGTCATCACGTCCGGACGCTCCTCCGGTGGATTCCAGAAACGAAGCGTTTTGCCGAGCGGATCTTCACCGGGCCACAACGCCTGCGCAGTCGAAGCGCTGATCACCGCCACCTTGGCTTCGCTCCGCGCTTCGTCGGGCGCGAATCCACGGCCGCGGCGAAATAGGAATCTGCAGCGTCGAGAAATAGTCAGGCGACACATACATGAAGGTCACCGGAACGATCTGTGCCGGACTGAGGCCGGCGTACCGGTGACATCGGGGCGCTTCGCCAATCAGCGGGATTGTGGCTCGTCACGGCGACCTGCCCGGCGATCGCGTCGCCGCCAGTGCGTCGTAGGCGCGTTGGAGCACATTGAGAGTCGTCGACTGACCATTCGGTCTGATGGACACCATGGTGTGCGTATCGAATCCGATGTCGGTGTGCTTCAACACCGATCCATTTCTGACCAGCGTCGTCGCGACAATGATCAACACGAGCGACACGGCGACCTGGCTGACAACGAGAACGTTCCGAAGTCGCGAGGCCCGCACACCGGAGCTGAGCTCGCCGCGCAGCGCACTGGTCAGCGTCAGCCGCGTCCCCTGGAGCGCGGGAATGAGCGCGAACACGATCGTGGCAGTCGCAGCAACTGCCAGGGTGAACAGGAAGACACGGTGATCGACATCGAGCGGCAGGACGCGCGCGACCGCCGCAAACGACGGCGGCAACGTCAGGAAGAAGATGGCGAGTCCCGCGCGCAGCACGAGGGTCGCGACACCTAGCGCCGTGAGGCCGGCGACTGCCGAGAGGATGAGTCCTTCGATCCACAACTGACGGACGACGCGCCATCTGCCCGCGCCAAGGGCGAGGCGGATGCCGATCTCGCGATGCCGCGCGTTCGCGCGTGCGAGCATCACGTTCGATACGTTGGCACATGCAGCGACGAGGACGAGCACGAACGCCGCAAGCACGGGCGAGAGCCGGGCAACCAAGCCGGCCGTCAGCGGCGCGGGCGTTGCCTGCGGCAAGACTTCCGCGCGAACCGTTCCTTGCCTTTCAGCAAGCCGTTCCATGGCGGGGGAGAGCGCGCTCGCAACCTGATCCGCTGTGACGCCGGGACGCAGCCGGACAACGAGTGCAAGCTCACGCGGTTGCTTCGCGCCAAACAGGTCCTGCTTCATGACAGCCGGGTGCATGGTCACGGGCACCCACAAGTCGGGCGGCGTGTCGTTCAACCCGAGGAACTCCTCCTCCATGACTCCGACAATCGTAAAGATCTGATCGTTGAGGCGAATCGTGCGACCGACGACCGTTGGATCTCCATCGTATAGGCGCGTCCAGGCCTTATGGCTGAGCACGGCGACCGGGTCGGCGCCTGGCGTCCGCACGTCGAAAGCCGCCAGCGCGCGCCCGGCCAGGACCCGTCCGCCGAGCATCTCGAAATAATTGCCGGTGACGAACGCAGTCAGAAGGGGCCGCCCGTCCGAGGCCACCGAACGGTTCCGTTCCCCCATCACGTCATCGAACAGGTCGGAGCGGCCGCGCAACTCCTGGTAGTCGTTCCAGCGGAACGTCCGACCTCCAGTTCCGCCGGCGCCCTGGCGGGCACTCCAGCGAATCTCATAGAGACTGTACGGGTCGCGCACGGCGTAGGGACGAAGGACGTACGCATTGAAGATGGCAAAGACGACGGTCACCAGCGCCAGCGCTACCGTCAGAGTGCCAATTGTCGTCAATGCGAAGGCGCGCTCGCGCCAGAGGCCTCGCGCGCTGTAGAACACATCTTTCACCAGCTGGTGCAGCATCGATCGCTCCGCCGGCCCTAATCGGGCCTGACCGCAAGAACAGACGGATTTGCGCCGGGACGGTTCCCACAGACTTCAGGCAGCGAGCCCTTTTGGGCCCGGTGTGTGCCGCCAGCCCGGAGCCGTGTCTGACAGCAACGGAAGTATCGCTCATCGTCAATGGAGACGACGAATCAGGAGGAAATTCGGGTATGTAGGCTTCTTCCGGATCGCGGCGAGATCTTCATACCGACCCCGGTCAGTGCAGGATCTGACTGAGGAATTGCCGAGTGCGATTGTGCCGGGGGTGGCGGAAGAACACCTCAGGCTCGTTGACCTCAACGATCTCGCCTGCGTCCATGAAAACGACGCGGTCGGCGACCTGACGAGCGAAACCCATCTCGTGCGTCACGCACAACATCGTCATTCCGTCGTCGGCGAGAGAGACGAGGGTGTCGAGCACCTCCTTCACCATTTCGGGGTCGAGCGCCGACGTCGGCTCGTCGAAAAGCATGATCTTTGGGCTCATGCAGAGTGCGCGAGCGATAGCCACCCGCTGCTGCTGGCCGCCGGAGAGCTGCCGCGGGTACTTATCCGCCTGCTCCGGAATCCTGACGCGCTCGAGATATCGCATCGCCAGTACCCGCGCTTCGTCCCTGGGCGTTTTCTTCACCCAGATCGGCGCGAGCGTGCAGTTCTCCACGACGGTGAGATGCGGAAAGAGATTGAATTGCTGGAACACCATACCGACGTCGCGCCGCACCTGGTCGATCGCTCTCAGATCGCCGGTCACGTCGATGCCGTCAACGACGATACGACCTTCCTGATGATGCTCCAACCCGTTGACGCATCGAATCAAGGTGGACTTGCCCGAACCGGAGGGACCGCAAATCACGACACGCTCGCCGCGGCCAACCTCCAGATTGATGTCGCGCAGGACGTGAAGGGGACCGTACCACTTGTTGACGTTGTGCATGCTGACGTGAACCATGTGCCTGTCCTGTTTCGTGCGGCCTTGCCGCTCACACATGGCCGTCCCCAGCCAGCACCCTCTCGAGGCGCTGTGTATACCTGGAAACGGCGTAGCAAAACATGAAGTAGACAGCGGCGACGAAGAGGTAGACCTCGATGTTGAACCCGAACCATCTTGGGTCGACGTTCACGGCCTTCGCCGCCCCGAGCAGTTCATATAGGCCGACGATCGCAACGAGCGACGTGTCCTTGAAAAGGGCGATGAAGGTATTGACGAGCGCCGGGACCGTCATGCGCAACGCCTGCGGCAGTACGACCAGGAACGTGGCGGGCCAGAAGGGCAGGCCCATGCTTGCAGCCGCCTCGTATTGGCCTGGTGGCACCGCCTGGAGCCCTGCGCGAATAACCTCCGCAAGATACGCCGCGATCACCATCGCAAAGGCGATCTGCGCGCGGAGCAGCTTGTCGAGAGTGAATCCGGCAGGCACGAACAACGGGAACATCACCGCGGCCATGAACAGAAACGTGACCAGCGGGACGCCACGAACGATCTCGATGTAGGCTACGCTCAGTGCACGGATCGCGGGCATGCTGGACCGACGCCCGAGAGCCAGCGGCACCGCCAATGGAAGCGCCACGGCGAACCCGACGGTCGACAGCATGAGCGTCAGCGGCAGCCCGCCCCACAGATCCGTTCGCACGTCCGTCAGCTGGAGGAATCCACCCTTCAGCAGCACGGCGGCACTTGCGGGGATCGCGATCCAGCACGCTGCCAACCAGAGCGTCCACCAGGCGCGCACCGCGCTCGCCAGGTAGAGAGCCACGAACAGCAGGCAAGCGATCGCGGGGCGCCATTGCTCCCCGTAAGGATAGCCGCCAAACAAAATGAATCGACAGTGGTCCGCGATGACGGCCCAGCACGCGCCTCGGCCTGCGACCGCGCGACAGAGTGAGGAATCTCCATCAGCCGGCGCCATCCACACGGCATGTACGACAGCCCAACGAAAGAACAAGGTTGCTGCATAGACGCAGCACGCCCCGAGCACCGCCGTGAACATCAGGTTGGTGCGGTCACGAAGCAAAGGCAAGCGGCGCAGCGCGTTCGCCGCGCCGGAATTGGAGGGCGTCATGTGTGGCTGGAGGTTCGAGTCACGAACTCAGAGGTTCGAGTCTGCAACGTCGAAGGTGAAGGAGCGAGGTTCGTGATTCGGCAGTCGAGTGTGGAGAGCCGAACGTCTGGCACGCGGAAGGTTGCGGCAGGCGCGGCTCGGGCTTCACGCGCATCGATCGCGCGATTGTAGAGGTTCATCGCCAGCGAAATGACGAGAGACACCGTGAGGTAGACGATCATCGCGAGTGTGAGCGCTTCGATCGCCTGGCCGGTCTGGTTGAGCGTCGTGCCGGTCACCGAGATGAGATCGGGGTAGCCAATCGCCACGCCGAGCGATGAATTCTTGACCAGATTCAGAAACTGACTGGTCGTCGGTGGAATGACCAGGCGCAACGCTTGCGGGAGGATGACGAGACGCAGGGTGCGGCCGCGGGGAAGTCCGAGCGCCAAGGCCGCCTCCGTCTGACCCTTGTCGACCGCCTGAATGCCTCCACGGACGATTTCACCGATGGAGGCCGCCGTGAAGGTGGACAAACCGATGAGAAGAGCCGCGAATTCAGGTGAGATAGACAGTCCGCCGACGAAGCCGAAGCCGGTGAGTTCCGGACGATCGAGGTAGAGCTGACCGGCGTGCCAGGCTGGGACCGGCAAAAACAGACCGCGGTAACAGAGAAACACTCCAGGAAGAAGTCTCAGCGCCTCATGGGGACCGGGCAATAGCTGGAAGAGCGCATACCAGAAGAACAGCTGCAACAACAGGGGAGTGTTTCTGAAAGCCTCGACATACACGCTCGCCAGCGTCGAGGCCAGCCAGATTCGCGACAATCGCGCGATGCCGATTACCAGACCGAGCGCTGTCGAGAGAACGATCCCGAGAAGGCTGACCCGAAGTGTATTGACGAGACCGACTGCGAGCGCTCGCGCATAGGTGTCTCTCGACGAGAAGGCGAGCGGGCCGTTCGCGATCTCGAACCCCGCCGCGCGCCCGAGATAGCCAAATCCCGAGGCGATGCCCCGGTGTTCGAGGTTTGCGGCTGTCTGGATCACTGCTGTTGCGAGGACTGCACCCGCGGCCGCGATCGCCACGGTCTGCCAGACCATCGACCGCATTCGCGGATCGCTCAGGCGGAGCCACCGCCGACCGAACGCCGGGCCTCTGATTGAGCTGCTCAATGCAGGTCGGGGACGTAGAAAACGCCGCCGTCCTCCCACAAGCGGTTGAGCCCGCGCGCGATCCCGAGGGGCCTGAGGTTGCGGTCGAAGCTTTCGCCGTAGTTGCCGACCTGTTTGACAATCCGGAACGCCCACTCGGCATCGAGCCCCAGCATGGCGCCAAAGCCGCCTGTCTTGCCGACGAATCGCTGCACGCCGGGATCGTCGCTCGTCAACGCGGCATCAATCGTCGAGGAGTTCAGAGCGAGCTCCTCTGCGTCGATCATGGCGTAGACCGACCAGCGCACGATTTCCATCCACCGCAGATCGTTGGGCATCACTCCGGGACCGAACGGGGATTTGGAGATGACGTCCGTGAGCACGACGTGCTCGTCGGGTTTCGGAGCGCGCGCACGCACTGCTGCCAGCGTGGACTGATCCTGGCTGAAGGCGTCGCACCGTCCCGCAAAGTAGGCAGTGGTGGCCTCTTCGAGCCGCTCGATCACCACAGGCGTGAAATGAAGGTGATTCCTGCGGAAGTAATCGGCCACATCCAGTTCGGTCGATGTCCCGGGCTGCACGCAGATCGTGGCGCCGTCGAGATCCTTCGGGGACTTCACGTTGAGCGCGCGCCGCACCAGGAATCCAGTTCCGTCGTACCAGTCGATCGCTGGAAACTCGATCCCAAGCTGCACGTCACGCTGAAACGTAATCGTCGTGACGCGCGACAACACGTCGATTTCACCGGCCTGAAGCGCCGTGAAGCGCTGCGCAGCGGTCAACGGCGTGAAATGCACTTTCGTCGCACTTCCCAACACCGCCGCCGCGATCGCGCGACAGACATCGACGTCCAGGCCGCGCCACTCCCCTTGTGAATCCGGCGCCGAAAAGCCGGCGATGCCGGTACTCACGCCGCATTGAACGAAACCCTTGCGTCGGACTGCGTCGACCGTCGGTGTGCCAGACGGGCCGGCGGATTCAGCCCGACCAGTCGCCGCCTGTACCATTCCGTGGTCAGCCGGCGCCGCCGAGCAGGCGGACAGCGTGAGCACGGCGCAGAGCGCTGACAGGCGATAAACAGTCATCGATGCGCCTCGTTCTCTCGGAACTACTTTCCAACGGTGTATCCGTGGCGCCATGGCGCTCGAGAAGATTCGTCGCCACAACCATAGGTAGAAGCGACCGGAATCTTTCAGAGTGCGGAGATGAGGAGACTGTGAGCGAGACTCAGCGCCGGCCGTCGAGACTGGCCCACTCGCCCGAGTGGATGAAGCTGGCCCAGTAGAACGGGTGCTGTCGACCGCGGCGCGTCAGCAGCGCCAGCTTGGCCTGGCGCAGTGCGTCGCCACGTCCGCGACCAGCCCGGAGTCCCTTGTAGTACGCCACCATCGTCTGACGGGCGATCGCGTCGCTGACCGGCCACAGGCTCATGACCACGCTTTCGGCTCCCGCCAGCACGAACGCGCGCCGGAGCCCGTACACACCCTCACCGTTTCGGATTTCGCCGATGCCGGTGTCACAGGCCGACAAGGTGACGAGTTTCGTGCCCCACAAATCCACACCGGATGCTTCGAGTGCAGTCAGGAGGCCATCGTCGCGCGAGTCATGCGGCAGATTCGCGCCCGCCAGCGCGAGGCCGGAGCGCAGGAGTGGGTTCGCCAAGGCGTTGTTCGCATCCCGCAGGAAGAACCCGTGGGAGGCAATGTGCAGCATACGAGGCGCTTTCACCTGCTGGAGAGCGGCCTTCGTCGCTCGGTGGCCGGTGAAGACTGCCGCCTCGGGAAAGAGAGCCTTGATCGCACGAGCCTCATCCGCCGTTGCGGCGAGCGGTGCGAAGTACACAGCGGACGGATTGTCTCCGGTCGCGATGCTGCTGCGCGTCGTTCGATCCCACGAGATCGCCCGGATCTGTTCCTGGGTCGGCGTTGCCGGCTCGCCAAAGACAGGGTCGGCGAAAATGACCGGCTTGCTGTGGTTCGCCCGCGTGGCCTGCATCCGCAGCAGATCGCGCCCGCTCGTGAGATAGCTCACCGAATAGCGCTCGATGAGATACTGGTCGTGCTTGTCGATAAGTGCCTCGAACGGTACGAGATTGAGTTCGCCATCCGGAGAAATGAGAAGTCTGGCCGCACCGCGCAGTGACGCACGCAGTGGCCGCATGACCAGGTCGTCGACCGCGTGCGCCCGCTCTGTGAAGTCGTTGCGATTCGGATCGCGCAAGCTCTGTTTCAGCCCATCAATCGCGGTATCGATGGCGTCGGCCGGGCCGAGGTCGAATCCACGAGGGGCGCCTCGCCGCCGCAGCACATACGCCGCATAATGCGCCGGCCCGTAGGCTTCGCTGTTCCGTTCGCCTCGAGGGTTGAAGGGACGGAAGATCGCGAACTCGAGCAGCGCTGAATGCTCAGGCACTGCCGCCTGTACGGCTTCAAGTGTGACCGGTTGCATCTCGGCCCTGAACGCCGCGCTGTGCTCCGCAAGTTCGTTCTCGAGGTGCTCTTTCTTCGCCTCCAGATCTCTGATGGCGTTCTGACGCGCTTCGGGATGCCAGGTCTCTGGAACCTTCAGCGCCACTCGGGCCAGATCGGCGGTTGTCGCGTTGAGACGATCGAGCAGACCGCGGTCACCCGTATTCGCAATCCTCTGCCGAACGGCCGCGAACGTGTCAATCATCGCATCCAGCACGCGGCCTTTGCGTTGCAGCAGCACCAGGGCGGCCAGTGCGGCAGCGTGCTGATTCCCGGGTGCCTCACGCAGATGGAGAGAGAGCGTCCTGTCGGTTCGCTCCGACAGTCCCTGGGCGAACAGCAGTTTCTGCCGCTCCGAGCCGGTCACCAGGTTGAGAGCCAGTTGCTTTTCCGCGATAGCATCCGTCCGCCCCTGATAGGCAATCGCGTCTGGGATGTCCCCCATCGCCGCGTAGGTCTTCGCAATGTTGCCCACCGACAAGAGGGTCGCCCGCTGGTAGGGACCCGCGGCGCTCTCCCAGATGTGCAGCGCTCGAAGATGGATCTGCAGCGATTGTTCGTAGTCTCCCGTGGCGCGATAGATATTGGCCAGGTTTGTGAGGACGTGGGCCACGTCCGGGTGGTTGGGCCCGACCACGCGTTCCCTGATCTTCAACGCACGCAGGTTGCAGGCCACCGCCGTCGCATAGTCTCGGCGCTCGCGCGCGACGATGCCAAGGTTCTGAAGGGCAGTGGCGATCGAATAGTTTGAGGGTCCGAGAAGGCGTTCACCCAGCTCGAGCGAGCGGCGAAACAGCGGCTCCGCACGGGCGTAGTCCTGCTTTTGTCGATAGACCTCGCCGAGGTTGTTCAGCAGACCAGCATATTGAACACTGTCGGCATCGCCAATTCGCTCCTCAATGGATAGCGCGCGACGATCGATCGCTTCCTCGTCTTCGAGGTCCCCGGCCGTGTCGCGAAGGCTCGCGAGCGTAGCCAGACAGCTCACAAACCATGGGTGATCCGATCCCAATGTCGAATCGATGACCTCCATGGCCCGGTGGAGCAGAGGCTCAGCCTTACGAATTTCACCTTCACGCTGATACAGCGCCGCCAGCTGGGACTGTGCCTGGGCGGTGATCGGGTGCCCTGGTCCCAGCGTTCGCTCCATGATCGCGATCGCACGGAGGTACAGCGATTCCGACTCGGGAAGCTCTGCCAGCCGTCGATAGACGCCCGCGAGTTGTACCGCCACCGCCGCCGCCTGGACGTCGTCTGGCCCACGTACCAGTTCGATGAGGGTCAGCGAGCATTCCAGTGCGCGCCGCGCGTCCTCGAACCGCCCTTCCGTTTCCAATCGCGCCGCAGTGGTCCTCAGCTTCCGCGACTGCAGCATGGAGCGATCATCCGCGGCGGCGGAACGGCGGCCACCCACACGAATCGTGTAAGTGCCAGGCAGGACCGTGCCTCTGCCAGCGGTGATCACCATCGTGTAAATGCCCGCCATGTTGGCAACGACGTCCACCTGCTCCTGGCCAGCGCGTTGAACCTCGTCGTCGAAATCGGCGATCGGGCGATCGTCTATCCCGCGAACCTGGACGACCACGTCAACCCCACGCTGCTCGACGATCACCCGTGCGTACTCGCCGGAGGTCATGGCGATCTGATAGCGATGTTCCTCGCCGCGCGCCAGCCGCCGTTCGATCGTCTGATCCGGTTGGAGCACGTCGGGCGTGCTCGGCACATGCGCCAGCCAGTCCAGATCACGGCCGTCATTGGCGAGGAGCACGACAGACAGCGTGCCCATCGCCAGCTTGCCGCAGGCAGTCGCGAGTCTCGTCATGGCAGTTCTCTCACGAGGGCAGAAACTACCGGCGGGCCACCTGGAACGTGTAGGTGCCAACGATTTGCGTGCTGTGTGCGTCGCGGCCCGTGATCGTCAATGAGTAGTGCTGCGGTTTCAGCACCCAACTCGGGACGCGCACGGAAATCGACGGTGCCCGACCCGATATCGCGGCAATCGGGCTGCTGCGCCAGACGACCCTGTTGGAGGACGGATCCTCCAACCCAACCCGGTAGAATGGGAAGTCGTTGGATTCGAGCCGCAACTCGAACCTCACCGCGTCAGCATTCGTCGGGAGGATGAGCACCGGGATGTGGCCGACGGCTCGGGTCTGCGGCAGCAGGGCCAGCGCCAGTGGCGGATCTCCGAGTGCCGGTTGAGCTGCGGCGGCAGCCTGAGAGCTGCTGACACGGGTAGATACTCCAGCCGCGGCATCCGGTGAAGGCTGCTCGCGACCGTAGGGCTCGAGTATGTGCGCGCGTTGTGCCACGTTCTCTCCATTGCCCGCTCTCAGCACTTGAAACAGCAGAATTCCACTGGCGACGAGTACCAGCGCTGCGGCGATCATCGGCTTCGAGACGAGCTTCGTGTTCGTTCCAAGGGAGGCCGCCCGAGCCGGGGCCTGTGTGGTCGAGGGCGGGCTGGCTTCGCCCCCTGTGCCAACTGACACGGCACGATCGATCGATTGCAGAAACCCGACGGCAAACTTCACATTCTTTCGCCGACGGGGCGACGCCAGATAGTGCGTTTCGAACCGCTTCGATATGTCCGCATCGAGAGTCCCCCGCACGTAACCATCAATAAGGTCCATTTCGCCGATGCGCAGCCGCGCCGCGAACTCGTCGTCAACGACGCTCGCCTCGTCGAGCCGGTCGGCCTCTGCGGGCGGGAGCAGTTCCAGCAGGTAGCGGACGATCTGCTGGTCGTCGGCAGCTTCCGATTCATTTCGCAGTGACATGTCTCATCCTGACTCTGTGGTTCATCCTGATAGGACGTGACCCCTTAAATCTGTCGCCGCCCCCGACATCCGTCGACGCACGTCATGAGGGCGTCACGAATCCGAAACGCCCGAATCCCGAGCGCATTCATCGTGATACCCAGCCGCTTCGCCAGGTCGCGGCGGCGGTCGATCCGCTGCCTTCCGGAATCGCGGAAGTACTCGATCGCCAGTTCCCGTTGCTCCGGCCGAAGTGTCTGCATGCATGGGGCGAGACAATCCAAACGCTCCTCACGGATAGCGGCCCTCTCGTCGGGCTCGACGAGTCCGATGGGGCCTGTTCGCAACAGGTCGACGCGCCGCGGTTCGTCGATGGAGACGTGCCGTCGGTCGCGGCGAATGTCCTCGAGCAGGACGAACCTCGCCACCACGTAGCAGTACCCGAGCAGGTGGTCGGGTGGCAATGGCGCGGTCCCGCTCCAGCGTTCTGGTGACGCGGTTCAGTGTCTCGTCGGCAAGGTCATCCGGTGCGGGCCGATTCCGGCGATCGAAGTACTGGACCAAGCGTCGTCGAATCTCCAGGTACTTTTCGCCGTGCGAGTCGACGCCATCGTCGAGCCACTCGAGCAATCGAGCGAATGCGAATTCCGTAAATACTGGTTCTTCTTGAAAGACTCTTTTCGTCTGCACGTACACAACGCTCTCCGTTATTGGGCCTTCTCCGGCAGCAAAACGTCGGATTGAGGAAAAACGCGTTTGGCCAGGCAACGCGTGATGAACGGAGGAGCAAAATCGGGACCGCGGCTATCGGAACCCGCGGGACGGATCTCGCTGTGTCTCTGGACGCTACTGCCGGAATTTGGTCCCCGGGATTCGACTTCAGAATCCCGTTTCAGACCGATCGACAGAAAGGTTTTCTCGCGCGTTGCCTATCAGAGGGGACGTGTATTTGGCGTTCGAGCAGCACACGACGGTCCTTTCGTCGCCAGGCTTTCGGTCGAAGCCGGCAGTCCTTCAACGACGACGCGCGAAAGCGGGTACAGTATTCGTCCGTCGGCCGGTCACCTCATCCACAGCGGTCCGATGCAGCGAATGCGCACCTTTGCACGCACCATCGTTCAGGCCGGCCTCGGAATCGGAATCGGAGTCACGGTCCTTTCCGCGCAGCGGTGGCAGGACCCGACAAAACACACCATTCAATTCGTCACCGTGGACTTCAGCAGTTTATCGATAGAGGGAAAGTGATGGTCGGAAGGTGGACCGATAAAGGAAGCGCGGCGTGTCCGACGCGCGCTTCGTGGATGTTCCCGGCAGCGGCCACTATCTGTGGATCACCAAGGAAGAGCAGGTGCTGAGGGAAATCCACGCGTTCATCGCGAGCCTCCCCGCGCCGGCGAAGTGAGGACCGCAGTCCCTCGTCGATGCATTGGCTGCGCTACACTATTGGTTTTCCCTTCAACTACAGGAGCGTGTGAATGGCGACGGTGGCGATGCCTTCCGCAGAGATCGTGTTCGATACGTTGTTTGGCTACCAGAGGTCTGCCGCGTTGAAAAGCGCGCTCGACATTGACCTCTTCACTTCAATTGACGAGAGCGTGGCCTCGCCACAGGCGCTCGCGACCCGGTGCGGTGCATCCGAGCGTGGCATCCGGATTCTGTGCGACTACCTGACAACGATCGGACTCCTGACGAAATCGGACGGTGCGTATCGTCTGACCCCGGAATCGGCGGCTTTTCTCAGCAAGCGGTCGCCGGCGTACCTCGGCACGACCGCGCGATTTCTTTTGCTGCCGGAGTTGAAACAGAACATGGACGGCCTCACCGACGCTGTGCGCCTCGGTGGTGCGGCCCCCTCGGGCGACACGGTTTCTGAGGAAAATCCGATCTGGGTCGAGTTTGCACGATCGATGGGGCCGATGATGGTACCGGCCGCGCATGGCATCGCGGACCTCGTGGCCGGGACAGGGCCTCTGAAAGTGCTCGATATTGCTGCCGGTCACGGCTTGTTCGGGATCACCATCGCCCAGCGTAATCCGCAGGCGCAGATCTTCGCCGTGGACTGGCCGAGCGTGCTGGCGGTCGCCAGCGAGCATGCGCGCGGCGCGCACGTCCAGGACCGTTATCACCTGGTTCCTGGCGACGCGTTCAAGGTTCAATTCCCCGGCGGTTTCGACGTGGCCCTGGTCACCAATTTCCTGCACCACTTCGATCCGCCGACGTGCACGGACTTTCTCCGTAAAGTACATGCGGCGCTGAAACCTGGCGGGCGAGTCGTGGTGCTCGAGTTCGTGCCCAATCCCGACCGCGTGTCGCCGCCCATCCCGGCGCGCTTCAGCTTGGGGATGCTCAGTGGAACACGGGGCGGTGACGCCTACACGTTCGCGGAGCTGCAGCAGCAACTTTCAGGCGCCGGGTTCGGCAGTGCGTCAGCGCACGCGTTACCAACGCCACAAATGATCCTGCTGGCGGAGAAGTAGTCGGATCAATAGATCTGCTGGGTCTTGGCGACGATGGTCTTCGGCGGGGTGACGCCCGCCGCGATCATCACCTCACGAACCGCGGCTTCGGTTTCGGGTGAGGGTTTGAAGTTCCCGAATCGATAGCCAACGGCGATCGCTAATGGGGTCCAGCCGAACTTGTCGTTGCGGTTCCAGACGTCGATCCTGGCGCCTTTCGACGCGAGGAACTTCACGACTTGCGGGAGGTTCTTGTAGGCGGCGGAGTGCATCGCGGTCTCGCCGTTGTTGTCGATCGCGTTGATGTCGGCGCCGAGATCGAGCGCGACCTGCACGGCCTCCAACACCTCGCTCTCGGTTCCCGCGTCCTCGCCAGGCGAGCGTGTCGCCAGACCGGCCGCGGCCATGAGCGGCGTGCTGTTCTCGGTGTTCGTCAAGAGCGGATTCGCGCCAAGGGCCGCCAGTGTTTTCATCAACTCGGCGTCCGCGGTCAGCGCGGCGAGCATGAACGGCGTCGCGCCAATCTCGTTGAGACGCGTGTTGTTCAGGTTGGCTTTCTTGGTCATTCTCGCGTTCAGGTTCGCCCCACGCGCCGCCAGCTTCTTCACGAGCTCGATGCTCGTCATACTTCCGGATCCGTCGGGAGGGGGATCGTTGTCGCCAACACCAGGTTTCCGCACCGCGGTGATCGCGTGGAGAACGGTATAGCCGGTCAGGTCGGCATTCGGCTTCGCTCCAGCGTCCAGCAGTTCTGATGCGAGCTGAAAGTGCCCGTTGGTGACGGCGAGGAGGAGCGGAGATGTGCCCACCGGCGGCAGCCGCCCGCCGTAGCCCCGCCTGCGGCCTTCGCCAGAGATGGTCTCGTTCACGTCCGCCCCCGCCTTGAGCAGGACGCGGACGACGTCGATCTTTCCTTCGCGCACGGCGAACATCAGAGGACTGAAGCCTGACGGCACGCGAATGGCGATATTCGCGTCCGCATCGATGAGCGCCTGCACCACCCTCGCATGACCTTCCGCGGCGGCCCACATCAACGCCGTCTGTCCGCGCCGATCGTCCTGGGCGTCCACCTTTGCGCCGTGGTTGATCAGCGACCTCACTGCCGCCAGCGTGCCGGTCCGTGCGGCAGTCATCAGCGGAGTTTCGCCGCCGGGCAGCGGAGCGTTCGGGTCCGCGCCAGCTTTCAGCAGCATCTCGACGATCGCGCCGTTACCGTTCGTGCAGGCAAGCGACAGCGGGGTCACCCCGTAGCGATTCTCAGCCTGGACGTTGGCGCCGGCGCGCACGAGCAGCTGCACGATCTCCGGATCGTCCTGGTGCGCCGCCCAGTGGAGCGCGGTCATCCCGTCGACTTGGGCGGCATTCACGTCCGCGTGTTGTTTGACGAGCGCTCGGACAGCGGCGCGATCCATTTTCTCGGCGGCGTCCGCCAACGGCGCGCGCGCAGGGGCGGCGTGCAGCCCGCTGCCGGCGAGCAGCCACGCGAGCGCGCCGAGACAGACGGATCTCGTGCAGAGGTCGCGGAAAGACCGGATCTCACGCAGAGAGTCGCTGAGGCCGCAGAGAAAAAACGTGGCAGCGGCTGGCGGGACGCCGGCCGGTCCGGCCGGCGTATGACCGAGACGTTGATCCAGAAACACAAACACCCCCTGATCCTGTGGTGCTTGTGTTTCTGGATCAGCGTCTCGGTCAACCGCGCGAGCGCGGTCCCGCCAGCCACTGCCACGTTCCTCTCCGCGAACTCTGCGTTTCTCCGCGTGAGACCTGCTTTTTCCGTGATCTCTGCGAGATCCCATCTTCTGTCCTCTCGGCGAGAGATCGTTACAGTGACAGCAACTCATCGACCTTGCCCTGGCTGTCGGCAAACGCGTCCATCCGAACGCCCGCTCGCTCGAGCAGCGTCAGATGCAGGTTGGCGAGCGGCGTGGGCATCGCGTATTTGATGTGCCGTCCACCTTTTACGCCGGTCGCCCCGCCGCCGGCGACGAGAATCGGCAGATTCACGTGATCGTGCACGTTGGGGTTGCCCATGCCGCTGCCGTAAAGGTAGAGCGCATGGTCGAGCAACGTGCCATCACCTTCTGGCGTCCCCTTCAGCTTCTCGAGGAAGTACGCAAACAGCGACACGTGGAAGGCATTGATCTTCTGCATCCGCGCGATCTTTTCCGGATCGTTCCCATGGTGCGTCAGCGGATGGTGCGGGTCGGACACGCCAATCTCGGTGTAGGTGCGGTTGCTCGTTTCGCGCGCGAGCTGGAAAGTGATGACACGCGTGACGTCGCCTTGCAGGGCCAGCACCTGCAGATCGAACATCAACTTCGCGTGGTCGGCGTACGCCGCGGGAACTCCGGTCGGACGATCGAGATCCGGCAGGGGATTGTCCGTGGTCTCCGCTTCCGCCTTGTGAATTCTCCGCTCGACCTCGCGAACCGTGTCGAGATACTCGCCGACCCGCGTCCGATCTTCCGGACCGAGCGTGTTCTGGAGACGCGTAATGTCCTCGCGCACCCAATCGAGGAGGCTCGCGCGCCGTTGCAGGGCCGCGCGGCGATCGGCCGCGCTTCCACCCTCGCCAAACAACCGCTCGAACACGATGCGCGGATGCGCTTCCGCCGGAAGCGGCGTCGTCGGCGACGACCACGAGAGGTTGTTCTGATAGACGCACGCGTAGCCGTTGTCGCACTGTCCGATCGTCTGGAGCAGGTCCATCGACATCTCGAGCGACGGCAGCAGCGTCTGCTGGCCGATCTGCTTCGCGGCAATCTGATCGACCGTTGTTCCCAGGTAGTAGTCCGTGCTCTCGGTCCACTTTGCCTTGGCGGCGCTGAGAAACGCCGCGTTCGAAGTCGCGTGTGTGCCGGGGTAGGCGTTCTTCAGCTCGAGGTTGGTGATGACCGTGAGCTGGTCGGCGACCGGCGCGAGCGACTGGAGCGTCGGCGATAGTTCGGTGAGCCTGCTTTCACCGGGTGGAGTCCAGCGCGGAAGATCGCAGCCCATCGGCATGTACACGAAGCCAAGGCGACGGACCGGAGCGGCCGGCGTTCGAGCGAGCGCGGTCATCGACGGGACCATGGCATCGAGCAGCGGGAGCGCCACGGTCGCGCCCATGCCGCGCAGAAACGTTCGCCGCGGCAGCGCCTTCTTGGTAATGATCATCGTGACATCCTCATCTGAAACGGCTGACTCTTCACGACTCCCATGATGATCGACGACATCCGGAAATTCTGCGCTCGTGCGTCTCGCACGATCGTCCTCGTCGCCGGCGCATCGTAGTATTCGACGCCTCGTCCCAACGCATACGTCAGAAGCTTCTCAGCCACCGTACCCACAAACAGCTCCGGCCGGCGGAGGAGCGCTGTTTCGAGGCCGTTGACGTCGCCGAACCTGCTGCCATCGGGAAGGCCACCGGACGAATCGATGGGCATGCCCGCTTCGACCGCTCGACGGCGGCCCACCGCATCGAACTTTTCCAGCGAGAGCCCGAGCGGATCCATCAGGTTGTGGCACGCGGCGCATGTGGCGTTGCTCCGGTGTTCGGACAACCGCTCGCGCACCGCGAGCCTGCCGTCGACGGTGTTGTCCTTCAACGCGGGCACATCCGGCAACGGCGGTGGGGGAGGGACGCCAAGCAGACTATCGAGAACGAACTTGCCACGCAGCACCGGTGAGGTCCGCGTCGCGTAGGACGTCACCGTCAGAATGCTCCCCTGACGAAGCAGTCCGCCGCGCCAGCTGTCCTCGTCGAGCGCCACGCGTCGGAAGCGGCTTCCATACACGTGAGGAATTCCGTAGTGCTTCGCGAGCCGTTCGTTGACGAACGTGTAATTTGCGCGCAGCAGGTCGAGCACGCTTCGATCCTCGCGGAGGATGCTGTCGAAAAACAGCTCGGTCTCCTGACGAAACGCCTGACGGAGGTTGTCGTCAAAGTCGGGGAAGAGCCGCATATCCGGCGTGATCGCGTCGAGGTTGCGGAGCCGCAGCCACTGCGCCGCGAAGTTGTCCACCAGCGCGTGCGATCGACGGTCGGCCAGCATCCGCCGAACCTGCCGCTCGAGTACGGCGGGTTGATGGAGCGTCCCCGCAACGGCGGCGTCGAGCAACTGATCGTCCGGAATGCTGCTCCACAAGAAAAAGGAGAGCCGGGAAGCGAGATCCAGATCGCTGATCCGATAGGCCGTCTTCGGCTGCATGCCGGGTGGATCCTGCTCGACTCGAAACAGAAAATGCGGGCTCACCAGCACGGCGGAGAGCGCCATCTCGATTCCCGCGTCGAAGTCTCCGTCCTTTCGCGCGTTCCGGTACAGATCGAAGGGGCCCTGAAGGTCTGCATTCGTGACGGGCCGACGATAGGCTCGCCGCATCAGCGACCGAAGAATCAGTTTCGCAGAGCGGTCTTCCTCCGCCGGATTCGCCGGATGCGACACGAAAATCCGGCGGCGGCTGGGCGTGTCCCCAGGTCCCCGGGCCGCATACGGACCGATGATCGAGACTGAGTAGATCGCCGGTTGAATGCGCGGGTGCCGATACGAATTGAAGTGCGTCTGATAGGGCTGACGCGGCGTCTCGAGCAGCACCGATGGTTTCTTGGGAAACGTCACCCCGACGACGTGCGGCCCTGCCGTGATGGGGATGCGAATCTTCAAGTGCTGGTCCACCTTGGCGTGGGAGGGCTGCTCGGTGTCGGCAACGCCGGCTTCACGCACCGGCGGCTTGACCGTGAAGAGCTGCACACGCTGCCGGTCCAGCAGCAGTTCGAGATCGTGCGGTTCGCTCAGCCCTTCGACATGCTCATCGCGGTCCCGCGTCAAGCGGATCTGGATCTCGTAGTCGCCCTCCTGGGGAAACGTGTAGCTGACCAGCGCCCCGCCGCGTGTCCCGATCGGAAGCCCCTCGATGTGCTCTTCCTGCGTGAGGTCAGCAGGAATCCTGATGGTCTCACCGCCAGGTGTGCGGCTCGAGCCTCCAACCGCAAGATGGCTGATCTTCTCCGCCGCTGACACGTACCGGTCCAGCAGCGTCGGCGACAAATCGCCGACGGTGACGTTGTCGAAGCCGTAACTCGACTCGTCCGTGGGCAGGAGCGACGAGACGTCGATGTCGAGCGCGAGGAGATCGCGGATCGCGTTCCTGTATTCGGTTCGAGTGAGCCTTCGGAGCGTCGACGTGCGTCCCGGATTCGGATGCGCCGCGGCCGCGCGATCGAGTGACGTCTCAAGGAATCTGACGACCGCCTCGTACGTCCCATCGTCAGGACGTTCCTTTCCGATCGGCGGCATTTGACGCGCCCGAAGCTTCCGCACGACCTTCTCCCAGACCTCCGGATGCTGAGCGACGTCGTGTACGGCAACGGTCTCGAGGACGAGGCCCCCCTTCTCGTGGTCTTTGTCATGGCAGGACAGGCAGTACTCATCGACGAGCGCGAGGTGCGGGGGAGCTGCAACCGAAGCGGCCTGTCCTGAGTGAGCCGATGTCTGTAAGCGAGTCGAAGGGGCCTGCCCTGAGCGAGCTGAAACCTGAGCGCGGCGAGTCGACGTCTGTTGAGCTTGCAGCGTGAATACACCGCCAGCGAGCACGAGACAGATGACGCCGATTGAGATGGAGAGCCGGCCGGCCCCTCCCGGGCGCATATGTCCGCAATCATACGCGTCCGAATTCCCGGCGTCGAGTCGGCCGGCTGGACTAGCAAGTCCTTTGCAAGAGAGGAGGCCTGAGGGGTGCCATGTGCCGAATAACCGGCGCCCCATCGTGCCTCCGAACGCGATTCATGACAAGGAGCGGATCATGATTCAGAACACGACCGCTTGTGCGTACGGCTTCGAACAGCGTCTGGCGCACACGACCGTTGACGAAGCCCTGGCGCGGGTGACGGAGGCCCTCAAGAACGAGGGATTCGGGATCCTGACTCAGATTGACGTCAAAGACACGCTGAAGAAGAAGCTCGATGTCGAGTTTCGGCGATACCTGATCCTCGGTGCATGCAATCCGACATTGGCCTACAAGGCACTCAGTGCCGATCCACAGATCGGGTTGCTGCTGCCATGCAATGTCGTGGTTCAGGAAGTGGAAGACGGTGCGCTGGTATCGATCGCCGATCCGCGCGCGATGTTCACGGTCGTCGACAATCCGGCGTTGGCGCCGACCAGGGACGAAGCGGACCAGCGTCTCCGGCGCGTGATCGCATCGCTCCGGCCATAGCGCGATCGCTCTCAAGCCGAGGTCACAGTCCGCTCAAGGGACCGGGAATGGCGCGGTCTGCCTCGTCGGCTCGCTAACCTTCCTTGGCCCGACCCTTTCGCACCGGCCGGGCGGCAGACCGCGCCGCTCCGTCGCCAAGATACTTCACGAACACGACCTCGTTGCGCTTCTCGTTGTAGATGAGCTCGTCAACGCTGCTGCGCACCATCAGCAGACCGAACCCGCCGGGCCGGATCCCTTTCTCCTCACGCACTTGCATGTGCGCAATCGGGTCGTCGGGCGAGTGACCGATCGCCGCGTGTGGAAGCTCGTCGATCTTGAAGCCCTGTCCCGGATCGGCGATGCGATAGAGGAGCATGCGCTCGGTGCGCAGACAGGCAATTCGGACCTTCCGCTTCGGATCGAGGCGGCCACCCCACTCGACGGCGTTGAGCAGCAGCTCCCGGAACGCGTAGCCGATGGTGTCCCGCAGTTCGGACGGGAGATCGGTGTCGAGCTGCGCCATGACCGTCTGAATACGCTCCGCGGCCTCGCGCGTGCACGGCACGACGAGCTCGACCCATTCCGGACGCGCGGAAATCACTTCGACGGGCGGTGGCTCGGCGGCCGCGAGCACTTCGCGCACGGTGTGCAGAAGCACGAGCGCTTCGACCGGCTTGTGCACGTACTTGAACGCCTGCTCGCGAACGGCCTGGAGCAGCGTCTGTGGCGCTTCGTCGGATGTCATCACCACCACTCGAGGACGCGCCTTGGTGGCGCGAAGCTTCGCGAGCAGCTCGAGGCCGTTCATCCGCGGCATCCAGACGTCGAGCAGCAGCAGATCGTAGCGTTTGCTCTTCAGCGCTTTGAGCCCTTCGAGTCCATCCTTGGCAACCGTGGCCGAGAAGCCGGCGCTCGTCAGCACTTTTCTCAGCACGTGCCGGGTGCTCTGGTCGTCATCCACCACGAGAATCTTCTTCATGATCGACTCCGCTTCGTCCGAGTGACCCGAGCGCGTGGCTGAGCCCGACGTCGAGCGGCGCGCGACGCCCATCCTGCTGCGACAAACGCCTCATCAAGCTCTTTCACCAGCTTGCGCAAATCGCCGCAGAGCCGTTCCGCCTCGGCGAATCGGTTCGACCGTGCCATCGTCTCCAGCTCGGCGGCCGCTTCACGTCCGGCTTGCGACCCGACCGTGGCGATGGCGCCCTTCAATGCGTGAGCGGCCATCCGCAGGGCGTCGCTGTCGCGGCGCCGCAGCGCGCGATCGATGCGACGAAACGACGCCGGCGAGTCCGATCGAAAGAGGCGAATCACGTCTTTGAGCAGCCGCCGATCACCGCCGGTATACGAGAGCGCCGTCTGCTCGTCGAACAGGCTCGACTTCCGGTGATCCTCCTCTTGAACCGGGGCGTCGACCGTTCCCGCACCGTCGGTGCCGAAACGTTCAACCGTGGCAATCAGATCGTCGACGTCTATTGGTTTCGAGAGGTAGCCGTCCATCCCGGCGGCGAGGCAGCGCTCCCGATCGCCGGCCATCGCGTGCGCGGTCAGCGCGACGATCGGCAGATGGCCCGTGCTCGCGCGTTCCCTCAGGCGAATCGCATGAGTCGCTTCGAAACCGCTCATCTCCGGCATCTGCAGGTCCATCAAGACGACGTCGACATCTGACGGAGCAGCGGTGAGAACCTCGACCGCCGCGCGGCCGTTCTCCACGGCGTGGACGCGATGGCCGCGTTTCTGGAGCAGCTTGGTCACGAGCTTTCGGTTGACCAGATTGTCTTCGGCGAGAAGCACCCGGAGCCGCTTCGGCGGCCGCGCGGCGGGCAGCACCGCGGGTTCCGGACGCGAGCGACGCGTCGACACACGGAACAGCGTGGCGAGGGCGTCGAGCAGATCCGAATGTTTCACGGGCTTCGTCAGATACGCATCGACGCCGGCGCCTTTCCGCGATTGCTCGCCGTCGACGCCGACAGACATCATCATCACAATCGGGGTTCGAGCGATCGGGCGTTCGCGTTTGACGCGGCGCACCAGCATGGGACCGTCGACGCCCGGCATCTGGCGATCGACGAGGATGACGTCGAACCCACTCTGCCGTGTCACCGCGTCGCGAAGCGCGCTCAACGCCGATTCCGCATCAGCCACGGCGGTCGGCTTCATGTGCCAGCTCGCCAGCATTTCTCCGAGAATGCTTCGCGTTGTCGCATTGTCGTCGACGACGAGTACCCGGAGGCCGTCGAGCGCGGTGGCCTTGTCGACGAGCGGGTCGCGCCGGACGACCTGTGGGCGCTCGAAACTCGCCGTGAAGAAGAACGTGCTGCCGTGCCCGACTTCGCTCTCGACCCACATTCGCCCCTTCATCAGCTCGACGAGACGGAGCGCGATGGCGAGGCCGAGTCCGGTGCCGCCAAAGCGGCGCGTTGTCGACGGGTCGGCCTGCGTGAACGCCTGAAAGATATGACGCTGCTTGTCGGCGGGAATCCCGATCCCGGTATCGGTCACCGCGAAGCGCAAGGCCACGCGCGCGGGGCTGGTCTCATCCACATCCACGTGCAGGACCACCTCGCCGGCATCGGTGAACTTGACCGCGTTGCCCAGGACGTTGAGCAGCACCTGCCGCAGCCGTCCGGCGTCGCCGAGCACCACATCCGGCGCATCGGGGTGGATGTGACACGCCAGTTCGAGGCCCTTCTCGGCGGCACGAAGCGCCAGCAGTTTCGTCGCATCGCCGACCGCCTCGCGCAAATCGAATTCCGCGTGTTCGAGATCGAGGCGCCGCGCTTCGATCCGCGAGAAGTCCAGTACGTCATTGACGATCGCGAGCAGCGATGCAGCCGACGATTTGACCGTATCCAGGTACTCCTGCTGCTCGGCGGTGAGCTTCGTCTCGAGCGCCAGCGTCGTCATGCCGAGGATGGCGTTGAGCGGCGTGCGAATCTCGTGGCTCATGTTCGCGAGGAAGGCGCTCTTCGTGTCGGCCGCCTCCTCCGCGCGCGACTTGGCCAATTCGAGCTCCTTGACGAGCTGCGCGAGCCTCGCCGTCTGATCCTCGAGCGCGTGCTGACTCAGTTCGAGCTCGCGATGGTAGCTCGCCATCGTCTCGTCCGCCGCTTTGCGCTCCGTGATGTCGCGCGCCGACGCGTACACCATCTGCTGCTGCGCGAACGGCGTCGATGTCCAGAGCAGCCACCGGACGGTGCCGTCCTTGTGAAAAAACCGGTTCTCGAAGTAGGTCACGCTGTGGCCGTCGGTCAGCCGGTCGGCCTGCACGCGGGTCACGTCCCGATCGTCGGGATGAATCAGTTCGATGTACGGGCGCGACAACAGCTCCGCCTCGGTGTAGCCGAGGGTGCGCTGCCACGCCGGGTTCACCCGCTTGAAGTACCCGTCGAACCCCGCAACGCACAACATGTCGAGCGACAGGACGAAGAACCGGTCGAGCTCTTCCTGCGCGCGCCGTCTGTCAACAAACAGCCCAATCTGATGGCCGACGCTGTTCAGCATGGACAGCAGGTCTTCGTCGGGGGCACGGATTTCGCGGCTGAAGAACTCCATCACACTCTGGACTTCGCCGCGCAGGAGAATCGGGAAGCCGAAGGCACCGTGAAGGTTCTCGCGCGAAGCACTTTCAGACCGCGGAAAGTTCGGGTCAAGAACGACGTCCGGGATCCAGGTGGGTTGGCCGCTCGCCCAGACCCGCCCCGGCAGTCCGATCCCGCGGCCGAAGGTCATCTGCCGGCTTGTGACGTCGAATTCTGGAAATTCGGTAGGGGACGAGCGCCAGGTGTCAACGCACCGCAGGACGTCGGCTTCGCGATCGATTCTCCAGAGCGCGCCATATTCCCACCCGAGCGCCTCGCAGATCGCTTCGAGGATCTTCGGTGCTGCATCACCGAAGGTGGCCGACTCGACGAGCGCGCGGGCCGCAACGTGCTCGGCCGTCAGGCGCCGCTTGGCATGGCTGTCCACGGTCGACCTCTTACGCTTCTGGACGAATTGCCGATGTCCGTGATTATAGGTCCGGCGCCGGACCGGGACGCGCAGGCGGGTTCTTTCTGAACGGCTACTTCTTTTGCTTGGCGACGAGTTCCTCCACCAAAGCAATGACTCGCCGGCGGATCGCTTCGTCAGCCGCCTTGAAGTCCTCGCCTGGCCCTGGGGAAATACGCCGATGCCAGCACGCTCTTGGCCGCACCATGCGGGCACATGAACAGGACGGTTGTGTGTGCACCCTGCTGTGCGGGCGGTCGCTGGCCGTCGCTGTCCCCAAAAAGGAGTACCGGCCGATTGCCACCCAGTATCACCAGTGTGAGCACCATCGCGCCGAAAGTCGTGGCCGCAACGCGATGATTGACCCTCAGCATGCGATTGCTCCTATCCGGCTAATCTCTTGTCTCATACACACGGATCTCCGCCCGCTGGCTGCCACGATGTGGAGCCGCCACGTAGAGACGATTCAACTCCGGCACGAAGAGCGATGTGCGAGCGCCGGCGGCGGTCGGTATACGGGCAATACGCGAGAACAGCACCCCGGGTTGCACCTGGATGACGTCGACGAAACCGTCTCCTCCCGACACATACAGCCGCTGCCGCTTCGAATCCAGAAACAGATCGTCGGTGTCGCCGACGATATCGACCGAGGCCGTGTTCTTGCCAGAAGATGTGTCGTACACCAGCACCTTCGCCGGCCTGCGGCATCCGATGAACAGTCGATGATTCACTTCGTCCAGCGCCATCGGGTAGTTCGCACGTGCGCCGGCGACTCCCCACGTCGAGATGACCGTCATGGACTGGCGGTCGATGACGGAGACGGCAGACGCGTCGGGCACGTTGACGAAAATCCGTGGTCCGGCTCGCTCGAGCTGAAACGATTCCGGGTGCCCGCCAACCTTCACCTGGCCCGCTGTCTTCCCGTCCGACGGAGTGATCGCCGCAATGGCGCCGCCTCCAAATCCGACGTACACGCGTTTCGCGGACGCATCGTAGCGCACGTTGTCCGAATCATCGCCCAACCCAACCGCGCCCACCACAGTGTAGGTGCTGCCGTTCACGAGCTGGACGCCGTCGCCTTGCCCGTTTGCGACGACGAGGAGGTTCTTGTCCGGAAGGTAGGCGAGCCCCTGTGGCTCGCGGAACCCGGGCAGACTCTTGAGCGGAGTGCCCGTCTTCAGATCGAGCACTTCGACCGTGTTGTTGCCAAGTGCCGCGACGAAGAGCCGCTGACCGGCCGCATCGCACGCCAGATGGTCGATTCGGCCCTCGACGTGGGGAAGCTCGATGGCCTGAATCGCTGCGAGGGGACCTGCGGACGGAGGCTGAACAAGCGTGACAGCGAGGCCGACGATTCCAATGAGCAGACGCATGACCACCTCTTCGCGGACGCTCGCAGGGAAGCGTCAATGCGTCCAGCTTAAGCGGCCTCGCCGGTTGAACCGGCGAGGCCAACGACAATCACTGGTGCTGTGTCGCGAAGCTCTTCATCCATTCGTCCTGCCGCCGCTTCATTTCTTCCGGCGTCAAGTCTTCCTTGCGGGTCGCGATCGTCCATCTGTAGCCGGCCGGGTCGGTGAAAGTCCCGCACCGATCGCCCCAGAACTGATCCGCGATCTGGCCCATGGGGCCATCGGCCACCCGACCGCCTGCGGCAACGGCCCGGTTGAACAGAGCGTCCGCATCCTCGACGTAAATCCAGAGTGACATCGGAGAGCCACCCATCGCGTTCGGTCCCTTGGCACCCATCATGGCGTCGTTCACCATGATGCGTGAATCACCGATGCGCAATTCCGCATGCAGGATCTTGCCGTCGGGACCCACCGCGCGTCCCTTTTCCTCCGCGCCAAGTCCCTTCCTGTACCAGTCGATCGCCTGCGCGCAATTGTCGAGGATCAGCTGAGGTGTGACGGTGTGGAATCCTTCAGGCACTGCGCTCTTTGCTTTCGCCATTTGAATCTCCTTTCGCGCAAGGACAGCTTCGCATTGTCACGCGGCGCGGGCGCGATGGCAAGCTGGGTCGTTTCGTACTCACTAATCGAACAGCAGTAGAAGAGATCGACAACGGCAGAGCAGAAAAACACTCGCTGCCGGAAGCCGACGTCATCAGTGCGGGCTCGGTCAATTTCGATACGGTTCGAGACGGCCTCAGTACACAAGTGTCCGCGCACCTTCAAGACGCGCCGCCAGCCAGCCGGCCGCGCCGGATCGCTCGTCGCGACGGTGTTGGCTGCAAGCAGGCGGCCTACTGGACAAGTTTCCGTTGGGCGCCGCATTTGCAGGGGGTCTAACGCTGACGCTCGATGATGCGCCAGCGATGTATCGAACGTTCCGGGACAAACAGGACGACTGCATCAAGGTCGTCATGAAGCCTGGGGGACAGATCAGACAACACGACCAGTGATCGAATGAGGAGGCAGACAATGGCTGATGCGGGGACCCTGCACGATGCGTTTCTGGAAGAGCTGCGCGATTCCTACGATGCGGAGAAACAACTGACCAAGGCGCTGCCAAAGCTCGCGAAGGCCGCGGCGTCACCGGATTTGCGCGCGGCGTTCGAAACGCACCTGGAGGAAACGCGGGGGCACGTCGATCGCCTGGAACAGGTGTTCGAAAGCCTCGATGAAAAGGCGCGCGGGAAGCATTGCGAGGGCATTGCCGGCATCATCGACGAAGGCAAGTCGATCATGGAAGAAGAGTTCGACGACGCCACGATGGATGCGTGCCTGATCGCGGCTGGCCAACGCGCTGAGCATTACGAAATGGCCGCCTACGGCACACTCGTCGCCTGGGCTCAGAGCATGGGACACACGGAGGCGGCGAGTCTGCTCCAGCAGATCCTCGACGAGGAGAAAGCGGCGGACAAGAAACTGTCGACGCTTGCCGAGAGTGGCATCAATCAAGACGCGGCCTATAGGGCGCATGGGGGCGACGAGGAAGACGAAGAGGATGATGGGACGTCCGGACGAGCTCGAAAGAGCAACTCTTCGGCCGCCGTCGCCACGCGCCGCCGGCGATAGCTCAACCGTGGTTCGTTGGACGCCAGAAAGTGCCAGAAACGGCCCGGCCCCGCCGGGCCGTTTCGGTGTACGCCTGAAACTGCTCTCGAAGAACCATCCGCCAGTGAGCCGAGGCTCTGGCATACTGAACAGCGCCGCAGACCTGACAGCCCGCGGCGATGTTGGCGATCGCCGTGAATGATCGGTAAGGAGAGTCGCCATGAAGAAGGGCTATGACGCAATCGTCGTAGGCGCGCGCTGTGCGGGTTCACCGACCGCGATGCTACTCGCGCGCAAGGGTCATCGCGTACTCCTGGTCGACCGCGCGCAGTTTCCAAGCGATACTGTCTCCACCCACGTCATCCATCCGCTCGGAGTGGCCGCGCTGGCACGGTGGGGACTGCTCGATCGGCTGGTTGCAACAGGGTGCCCGCCGATTCATACCTACACGTTCGACTTTGGGCCCTTCACGATTTCAGGAAAGCCGGGCACCTCGGAATCGCCTGTCGCGTACTGCCCACGGCGCACCGTTCTCGACAAGCTGCTCGTCGACGCGGCATCGGAGTCGGGAGTGGAGGTGCGCGAAAACTTTGTGGTCGATGAGGTATTGGTCGAGAGCGGGCGAGTCGTTGGCGTTGAAGGCCATTCGAAATCCGGACCGATGACGAGTGAGCGCGCGCACGTCGTCGTCGGTGCCGATGGGCGGTACTCTGGCGTCGCCGAAGCGGTCGGGCCTGAGCAGTACCATGAAAAACCGAACCTGATGGCCGCCTATTACAGCTACTGGAGCGGTCTTCCGATGGACGGGCGCTTCGAAACCGTCATTCGTCCGCATCGTGGGTTCGCGGCGGCGCCGACCCATGACAATCTCACCATGCTCGTCGGCGGCTGGCCCCATGCGCAATTCGAGGCCAACAAAAAAGATGTCGCGGGCAACTTCCTGAAGATTTTCGATCTCGCGCCCGAGTTCGCCGAGCGCCTTCGGCACGCGAAACGCGAGACTGCGTTCACGGGAGCCTCGGTCCCGAACTTCTTCCGCAAGCCATACGGGCCGGGGTGGGCGCTCGTCGGCGACGCCGGGTACAACAAGGATCCAATTACCGCTCAGGGCATCACAGACGCCTTCAGGGATGCGGAGCGCTGCGCCACGGCTCTGCACGAAAGCCTCAGCGGCGCTCGCGATTTTGCGGCGGCGATGGCCGATTATCAGCGCGCTCGCGACACCCACGCACGTCCGATGTATGAATTCACGTGTCAGCTGGCCACGATGGAACCTCCACCGCTCGAAATGCAGCAGCTGTTCGGGGCCGTCTCGGCCAGCAGGGAAGCCATGGACGGCTTCGTGCGCATGAATGCCGGCACCATCTCGCCCGCGGAATTCTTTTCGCGAGAGAATGTCGGCGCGATCATGAAGGCCGCGCAGCTTGCCACGTGATCCCGGAGACCTTTCGTTCTTCCGTGCGGCCGTTTGGTTTCGTCAGCTCTGAAACCGAGGCAAGGAGGCAGCATGGACCAGGCTGGTTTGCCACGCTCGCCGCGGCGGACCCGCCATGTCGCGCCCGGCAAGCCGGTCACCGCGCGCGGATGGCTCCTCTTCGTTCACCAGCTTCCCTCGACGCCTTCGAATCTCCGCGTCCGCACCTGGCGACGTCTGCAGCAGCTCGGCGCGGTGGCAGTCAAACAAGCCGTGTACGCCCTCCCGGATACGCCGGCAACGCGTGAAGACTTCGAGTGGCTGAGAACGGAAGTACAGGATTCCGGCGGTGAGGCGGCTGTCTTTGCCGCGGACCACATCGACGCATGGTCTGACGCGGCGTTGATAGGGGAGTTCCGGCGATCGCGCGAGGAAGCGTATCGCTCACTCGCACAAGATCTGGAAGCCGCTCTCGGACGCGCGAAGCGCCTGTCGAGCCGGCGCCGTCGAGGATCGGAGGCAGCTACGCGGGCCCTCGAAGTGTTTCACCAACGATTCGCCGCCATTGAGCGGATCGATTTCTTCGGCGCCAAGGGCCGGGATCGCGTCGCCACCCTGCTCAAGCGAATCGAGCCACGCACATCCTCCACCCGCCAGGCGCCCAGTCCAGCAGACTCACCGCGTCTGCGAGCCGATCGCACCTACCGCGGGCGGCTCTGGGTGACCCGACCGCGGCCTGGCGTCGATCGCATGGCCTCCGCGTGGTTGATCAAACGGTACATCGACCCGCGGGCCCGCTTCGGCTTCGTCAAGGCGCGTGCCCCGGTCCCCGAACGCAGCATCCCGTTCGACATGTTTGGTGTCGAATTCGCGCATCGGGGCGACCAGTGCACTTTCGAAACGCTGTGCCGTCTGTTCAGCATCCGCGAGCCCTCGATCGATCGCCTGGCCGCCGTCGTGCACGATCTCGACCTGAAAGACGCGCGATTCAACCCGTCTGAAGCCCCGACGATAGGTGCCCTCGTCGATGGGCTACGACTTGCCCATTCCGACGACGAGTCGCTGCTGAAGGGTGGCATGGAGCTGTTCGACGCGTTGTACCGCTCCTTCTCACGATCGCAACCGCGCGGTTCACGTCGCGCTTGACGTGTCCGTGGGCTCCTGCACACGCCCGGCCACTTCCATCTTGCTGTAACAAGTGTTACAAGACATGTAACAGGTCGAGCGAGTGGAGGTCCATCATGTCCGATTTCATCTACGGCATCCGCCAAGCGAGCCGCTCGTTCAGGCGTGCTCCGGGTTTCACGTTGCTCTGCGTCTCGATTCTGGCGGTTGGGATCGGGAGCACGACCCTGATGTTCAGCCTCGTGCAGACCGTGCTTCTGCGTGATCTGCCGTTCACCGATCCCGACCGTCTCGTCTGGATGTACAACGCGCGCACGGAACGCAATCGCGCGCCGCTTTCGGTGCCGGACGTCGAGGACTATCGACGCCAGTCGTCGACGCTCGCCGGTCTCGCGGTCTTCACCAACTGGGCTGCGAACCTGACCGGAGTCGGTTCGCCGGAGCGGCTCGAGGGCACGCGCGTGTCTGGCGACTTCTTTCAGCTGCTCGGCGTTCGCGCGCGGATTGGCCGCGTGCTGGAACCCGGCGATGAGAAGCGCGACGCGCGCGTGGTCGTGCTGACCCACGGGGTATGGATCAGGCGATTTGGCGGCGACGCGGGAATCGTCGGCCGCGGCCTCTCGCTCAACGGTACCACCTACATCGTCGTCGGCGTGCTGCCGGAGCGCTTCCTGTTCCCGTTTCGGGACGCCGAAATGGCTGTGCCGCTGTCACTCGAGACAGATCTTCGTCGTACCGATCGCGGGGCAAACTTCCTGCGCGTCGTCGCGCGCCTCGCCCCAGGAGTGAGCGTCACGCAGGCGGAATCCGATCTCAACGCGATTGCCGCACGGCTGCAACGCGCGTATCCCGAGGAGGATGCTCGAAAGATTGGCATCACCCTGTATCCACTCCATGCGGAAATCGTGCGCGACTATCGGGGCATGCTGTGGATGCTCTTCGGATCCGTCGGGGTGCTGCTGCTCGTCGGCTGCGTCAATCTCGCCAATCTGCTGCTCGCTCGAACGGCGGATCGGCAGACCGAGTTCACGGTCCGCCTCGCACTGGGCGCCTCGCGCCAACGATTGGCGCGCCAGCTCCTCGGTGAAACGGCATTGCTGGCGGCGGTTGGCGGAACCGCCGGCGTCGGCCTCTCGGTGTGGGGACTGGCGGCCTGGCAGATGTGGGGCCCAGTCGACTTCCCGCAGATGCGCGAGATTGGATTGGACCCGACAGTGCTCCTGTTCGCCGCGACCGTGTCATCGCTGACGGCATGTGCCAGCGGGATTGTCCCGATCATGTTCGCAGCGAACGGAACCATCCGGGTCAAAGAGGGCCGGACGATGACCGCGGTGGGCCGGCAGATACGCCTGCAGCGGATATTCGTTGGAGCACAAGTCGCCGCGGCAGCGGTCCTGCTGATCGGGATGTCGCTCATGACGCAGGGACTCGCCCATCTCGAGCGCGTGTCGCCGGGGTTTTTGCCCGATCGCACGCTCGCGATTCAGCTGTCGCTTCCGCCGGGCGTGTATGCGAAACGCGAAGCCCTGGTTGGCTTCGTCGACGCGCTCAGCGATCGGCTCGCAGCCGCCGCTCGAGTGGAGCAGTCAGGCATCGTCTCGCTTCTCCCGCTGAGCGGATTGCTGTCCGCGGTCGACATCAGGTTTCCCGACAAGCCGGCGCCCCCTCCCGACGAAGTGCCGCAGGCGCACTTTCGAATCGCAAGCCCCGGGTACTTCGCCGCGGCCGGTCTTCCGATCATCGAAGGCCGCGCCTTTGCGGATCACGATCGCGCGAACACCGCCCCCGTGGCCATCGTCAGCCAGACCTTCGCGGCGCGACACTGGCCGGGCGAGCGCGCGATCGGAAAGCGCGTCCAGATCGTTCAGTCAACGGCATCGCCCGCCATCGAGATTGTCGGCATTGCCGGAGACGTGAAGCATTTCACGCTCGATGCACCGGCGACGGCCGATCTCTACGTGCCGCTGCGTCAGATGCCGCTCTCGCAGGCTCCGCTACTGGCTTCGCGTATGTACCTTCTCGTTCGCGCTCAAAGCGATCCGGCACGTCTCATCGCGGACGTACGCGACACGATCAATCACGTCGATCCTGGCGTCGCGGCATCCGGTGCACGCACACTCCAAGCCATATTGGCGAGCTCGCTTGGACCGCGGCGGCTCAACGTCCGGCTGCTGCGGTTCTTCGGAGGCGTCGCAGCGGTGCTGTGCTCGATCGGCATCTACGGCGTCGCGGCGTTCTCAGCATGCGCGCGGCGGCGCGAGATCGCGATCCGCCTGGCGCTAGGCGCAAACCCTCGCGCGCTGACGAGGACGATTCTGCGGCCGGAGATCACGGCGGTCGTGCTGGGGCTGGGTGTGGGGCTCGCCACTTCTTCGATCGCAGCGCCGCTGGTGTTCGGCACGGCGTACGACATGAATCCTCGAGACGTCCCAACCTACGCCGGGGTTGCGGTGGTGCTGCTGTCGGTGGGGCTCGCGGCTACCTACCTCCCTGTGCGGCAGACCCGAGCTGTGCACCCGGCGGAGCTTCTCGCTCAGCCGCCTGGCTGGTTCAATTAGCCTCGCTCGACCAAATCAAAACACGCCCGTGATATCGACAACCCGAAAGTCGCCGCGGAAGAGCAAGAGCCGGCGCAGTTCTGAGTAGCTTTCAAGCGAAAGACATGCGAAAGTAAACGGACCCCAGCCACAATCAGAGGTGCGTTATGGAGCCCTTTCAACAGGGTGTCGGTAGGACCTCTATCGCGTCTGGGCGAGGCGGACGTCGGATCGGCCTGCATCTCATTGTCGTCGTCATCGTCGTTGCGGGGTTGGTGCCAGCCGGCGCCGCGGCTGCCAGGGCGACACACTCCGACAAGAACACGTCGCCGCGTCAGCGGCGTTTCGGGCCGGGCGTCTGCGGGCCCGTGGATCCCACCTATATCCAAGGCGCCACCGCGACGGGAGGGCAGCCGTTCTTCCTGAGCACCGCCGAGGTCGCACAGTCGGCGCGCATCATGAGCGCGTCGCACAACACCGAGCTGCTGCTGTGGACCTCTAGCGAAGGTGTCAAGAGTTACTCCGTCCCGATCGATCCTTCGGTGACGCGCACCTCATTCTCGGCGACGTTCGATAACACGGGCGGCACGCTCACGCTGATCTCCCCCGATGGAGGGGCCGTTCACCAGGGCGACAGGATTGAGGACACGATTCTCAATTGCGGTCGTGTCGTGACGGTCGATGCGCCGGCCGTAGGACTCTGGCGCGTGGTGGTTGCGCCTTCGGGGCGATTCTGGCTCGTTGGACATGCCAAGACGGAACTGTCGATCGTCTCGACCGAGTTCGTCGCGATCGGCGGCCGTCCCGGCCATGAAGGCTTGTTCAAGATCCAGGGACAGCCAATAGCAGGACGGCCCGCCACGCTTCGCGTGACGCTGTCGGAGCCTGTACCAGATCCAGTGTTTCGCCTCGTGTCGATCGAGGGTGAATCGCTTCAAGCGATCGATCTGAAACCGGAGTCAGAGAGCGAGTTCATCGGGACCGCCGCACTCCCGCGTGAGCCGTTTCGTGTCATGGCGACGGGCGCCGATGATGCGGGACGGCCGTTTCAGCGGGTCTTCGCCGCGCTCTTCCATGCCGAGGTTGTCGACGTCGTTCCACAGGCGAGCGACGATTCGATCGTGGCTGGACAGACGACGCCCCTGACGTTCCTCATCCGCAATCACGGCCCGGCGGTTCATCTCAGGCTGACAGCCTCCGGCGCTGGGGGTCGGTTACAGCCCGTCGAGCCTTCCACGGCGCACATCGACGCGAACGCCGAGCTTCTGGTGACGGTTCGCGTCAGCGTTCCCGCCGATGCGGCGACGGGAACCGATGCCAGCGTGCTGCTCACCGCGGAGGCCGATGGTCCATCGGGACCGATGAACTACGCGCGAAAACAGCTGACTGTGAGAGGACGCCAGTAGGTACCGACGAGCATCTGCTCATCGGCCGGCGGCGCACACAAAATTCTCTGCAGCGTCCGAACTGCCCGATCCGGTGTAGGTCGCGACTTGCGGATACTGACACAGCGGACGGGTTCGGTCGGTCGCGCCGGCCGTACGATGTGAGGCGACAATCCGCGCGGGCGCAGCGCCCGTACGAACCCATTCTTCCATTGCCGCCACCTTGTCGAACGTGTCGGTCCCGGCGCCACCCTGACAATGCCCCATTCCCGGCACGAGGTACAGCGCAATTGACGTGCCGGCGGCGTGCTTCCCTGACCGATCGAGCACCGCGTCGAAGTACGTGATGCTGTTGAGCGGCGCGACCTGCTGATCCGCCCACCCGTGATACATCAGCAGTTTTCCGCCACGTGAAAAGAACGGCTTCAGATCGGTCGGCGGCGGTTCAAAGCCCGCCGCCTGGCGTTCGAGGCGTGCGATGTCCGTGGAAGGATTGAACGATAGAGGGTCCCACGCGGGATCGTTGAACGCCACATATCTGAATGCCTCGGTCGCGATGCCGTACGGCTGTGGACCGGCCAGCGTGGCCCAGCCAAGCTCTGAGCCCGGGTGCAGCATCGGGAAGGACAACGTGGCGCCCGTGACCGGATCCTTGACCGATCCGTAGATGGCGCGTGCGGTCTCGACCTGCGCGGGCGTCAGGCACGCCGGACCATCGTCTTTCTTACATCGAAGCACGTCCGGGTCGAACGAGCAGCGATCCGGTCTGTCGATCACGCCGTCTTTCACGCCGTCGAGCGCGTCGCACGCCTGGAGCGCCGCGTCGTGAATCGCGGGGTACTTCTCGGGAGGGATGTAGCTTTCGGAACTTCGATGCACCATCCGGTTGAACTGCATCCGAACGCCATGAAGGTGCGGGGCGGTCACCGGCGTGGCGCCAGCGATGATCGCGTCGTAATCGGCCGGGTATTTCGACGCCTCGATGACGCCCTGTCGGCCTCCGGTGGAACAGCCGTTCCACATCGACAGCTTCGGTCCACCGTCGTAGAACGCCGCGAGAATCGCCTTGGCCTGAACGGTCATCTCGTGCACGGCACGATAGGCGTAGTCAATCAGCTTCTCGGGGTGATTCATCGCAAACGACGCACCTGACGTGGAGTGTCCCGTGTCCGTACTGGCTGTCGCGTAGCCCTGCGCGATCGCCGCTGCCATGGCTCCGTACGAAATCGTTCCCGCCCAGCCGCCGTTACCCACCGCCTGGAGTTTCTGATTCCAGTTCGAGACTGGCATCCAGACTTCAATCCTGATGTCGGAGTCGCTCTTCGGCGTAAGAGTCGCGACCACCCGACAGAACGCCGGCAGCGCGACGTAGGGGCGTGACGCGTTGGCCGAAGGCGACACTCCTGTCGGCGTGAACGCGCCGGCAGCAACAACCGCCGCGGAGGTAACGCGACCGTTAGCGAGTGAGAGAGTACTGAGCGACTCGCACGCTACGGATGGCATAGACGCGTCGTCATCAGAGCGCCGACCACGGTCAGGTTCCGGAAATCCGGCACCTAGAGCCAGCAAAACAGCGGTTAGAAGGCGGATGGAATTTTGCATGCTCACTACGACAGATCCCGCCGATCGTGGTGGCCGGGAACTCTACCACAGTCAGCAGACTCGATGACTTTCACCCGGTTCGTTGACTTACTTCGCAGGCTCCCGCATTCTAGACACATGCGGAGTGTCTGCCGGGCATTTGCGGCCCTGGCGATCGTCGCGGCCATCCTCACCGGCAATCTGGCCGTGTGCGCCGCCTGGCAGTCGTCGGCGGTCGAACGGCTGGCCTGCTGCGGACAGGAGCCCGCCTGTCCCATGCACCCGTCGCCTGCGCATCACTCGCACGCGATGGGTCGCACGGCGCAGACTGACGCGGACACGTGTTGCGCGGCGTCGGAGCCTCGCCGTCAGGCGCCGACGACAGCAACGTTCAGCCTCCCGGCGCCGATGATGCTGGGGCAGTCTGCACTCTCGCTCATCGTGCCCGCTCTTGCCGCACCGCTCGGCTCGACCAGTGCTGATCCGCCGCGTTCAACCAGCACCGTTCCCAGGCATCTCCTGCTTTCGGTCTTCCTCGTCTAGTTCACGACAGTCTTCGTGTGTCTGCCCGGACTGATGTCCGGTGAGGGGCAACGTCTGCGCGCGCTGCCGCGGCGGAAGAGACAAGAGTGTCGTGATGATCAACCGACTGATCGAGCTCTCGCTCCGCAACCGCTTCATCGTCGTCGCGCTGTATCGTCGGCGCTCGCCGGCTGGGGCTGGTGGGCGGTCCGAGCGCACGCCGATCGACGCGATCCCGGATCTGTCCGACAACCAGGTGATCGTCTTCACCGACTGGCCGGGGCACAGCCCGCAGGAGGTGGAGGACCAGATCACCTATCCGCTGACCGTCAACCTGCAGGGGCTCGCCGGGGTCCGCGTGGTGCGGTCGCAGTCGGCGTTCGGATTCTCGATGATCTACGTCGTCTTCGAGGACAACGTCGACCTGTACTTCGCGCGCGCGCGCGTGCTCGAGCGCATGAGCCTGATGGCGAAGAGCCTTGCCGGCCGGGCGTCACGCCGACGCTCGGACCGGACGCCACCGGCGTCGGCCACGTCTTCTGGTACACGGTCGAAAGCCCGACTCACTCGCTGCGCGAGCTGCGCACGCTCCAGGACTGGTTCGTCCGCTACCAGCTCAATGCCGTCCCGGGCGTCGCCGAAGTCGCGTCCGTCGGCGGCTACGTCCAGCAGTACCAGATCGACGTCGACCCCAACCGCCTGCGCACGTACAATCTGCCGCTCAGCGCGGTCGTCGTCGGCCGTCCGCGACAGCAACCTCAACGTCGGCGGCAACGTCCTCGAATCGAACGGCGCCTGGCTGATCGTCCGCGGCGTCGGCCTGATCGCATCGGTCGACGACGTCAAGCGGATTCGTGATCGGCGCGGCGGACGGCGTGCCGGTCTACGTCGAGCAGGTCGCGGACGTGCAGATCGGCGACGCGTTCCGCGTCGCCGTCGCTGGTGAAAGGGACCGAAGGAAGCGGTGGGCGGCGTCGATCGTCGCGCGCACCGGCGTGAACACGAAGAAGGTCATCGACGCGGTGAAGGCGCGCATCGCGCAGATTCAGCCCGGGCTGCCCGAGGGCGTCACGCATCGTGCCGTTCTACGACCGCTCCGACTCTGATCGAGCAGGCGATCCGGCACGCTGCGGCACGGCGCTGATCGAAGAGATCGTCCTCGTCACGCTCGCGCACGTGGTCTTCCTGATGCACTTCCGGTCGATCCTCATCGTCACGATCCCGCTGCCGCTGGCGGTGCTCATCTCCTTCCTCGGGCATGTACTACGCCGGCATCTCCTCGAACATCATGAGCCTCGCCGGCATCGCGATCGCGATCGGCGTCCTGGTCGATGCCGGCATCGTCGTCACCGAGAACGCGTTCCGCTTCCTCGAGCAGCGCGCCGTCGATCCGCGCGATCGCCGGCTCGTCTGGGAGACCGTCCTCGAGTCGACACGACTCGTCGGCCGGCCGGTGTTCTTCTCGATGGCGATCATCCTGCTCGCCTTCGTCCCGGTGTTCGCGCTGACCGGCCAGGAAGGCAAGCTGTTCCATCCGCTGGCGTTCACCAAGACCTTCGCGGTGCTCGCGGCCACCGTCATCGCGGTCACGCTCGTGCCGGTGCTCTGCACGCTGCTGCTCGGCGGCAAGTTCCACGCGGAGGACGACAACCCGGTCATGCGCGGGCTGCGGCGGCTCTACCGGCCGGCGCTCGAACGCGCGCTCGCGCACCGGCGCGCTGACGATCTGGCGGCCGCGGCCGCTGCTGTTCGTCGGCGCGCTGGTCGTGGCGCGCGGCATCGGCAGCGAGTTCATGCCGCCGCTGAACGAAGGCGACCTGATGTTCATGCCGATCGCGGATCCGAGCATCTCGCTGGACGAGAACACGAAGAATCGCCGCCGAAGCAGAACGCCGATCCTCGATGTCGTTTCCCGGAGGTCGACTATCGCCGTCGCGAAGGTGGCGCGCGCGGACACCTCCACCGATCCCGCGCCGCTGAACATGACGGAGACGGTCGTCCACCTGAAGCCGCAGCGACCAGTGGCGGCCGGGGATGACGCTGGATCGACTCCGGGCCGAGATGGGTCGCGCGGCGCAGCTGCCCGGCGTGTCGCAACATCTGGACGATGCCGATCATCAACCGGATCGACATGCTGACCACCGGCATCCGATCCGAAGTGGGCGTGAAGATCTTCGGCACCGATCTGACGACGCTCGAGACGCTCGCGCGGCAGCGTGGCGGAGGCGGTGCGGCACGGTGCCCGGCGCCAGCAACGTCTATCCCGAGCAGGTCACGAGCGGCCAGTACCTGAACATCGAGGTCGACCGCGCCGCCGCCGCGCGATACGGGATTGGCGTCGGCGACGTGCAGCAGGTCGATCGAAACGGCGATCGGCGAGACGGTGCTGACGACGACCATCGAGGGCCGCGCGCGCTTCCCGGTCCGCGTGCGCTACGCGGCCGGAGTACCGCGCGGACCCGCAGGCGCTGGCCGAGGTGCTGGTCAGCTGCGCCGGGCGGTGCGCAGATTCCGCTCGGCGAGCTCGCGCGCATCGAGCATGCGCGCGGCCCCGCGATGATCTCCTCGGAGAACGGCCTGCTGCTCGCCACCGTGCTGCTGAACGTGCAGGGACGCGACGTCGGCGGATTCGTGCAGGAGGCGCGGCGCGGTCGTCGCGCGACGCGTCAGCCTGCCGGCCGGCTACTACATCGGCTGGAGCGGGCGCTGGGAGAACCAGGAGCGCGCGCGCGCAGCGGCTGCAGATCGTGATTCCGATCGTGCTGCGTGATCATCTTCGTCCTGCTGTACTTCACCTACGGGTCGGCCGTCGAGGCCGCGCACGTGCTGCTCGCCGTGCCGTTCGCGCTGACCGGCGGCGTCTACCTGCTGTGGCTGCTCGGCTACAACTTCTCGGTCGCGGTCTGGGTCGGCTTCATCGCGCTGTTCGGCACGGCGGTGCAGACCGGCGTCGTCATGGTCATCTACCTGGAGGAGGCGGTCGAGCGCAAGCGGCGCGAGCTCGGCGGCACGCTCACGCGTGCGGCGCTGCGCGACGCGGTGATGGAAGGCGCGCTGCTGCGGCTGCGACCGAAGGTGATGACCGTCTCGACCGTCGTCGCCGGCCTGCTGCCGATCATGTGGAGCACGCGCGTCGGCGCGGAAGTGATGAAGCCGCTGGCCACGCCGGTGCTCGGCGGCATGGTCTCGTCGCTGGTCCACGTGCTGATCGTGACGCCGGTGATCTTCTTCTGGATGCGGGAGCGGCAGCTGGGGCTGCGCGACGAGGCCACACCGGTGGTGGCCGCCGCACCCCGCTCGCGCCGAGCGACGGCCACCGCGGTGGTCATGATTGCCATCGTCGCGCTCGCAGCCGCCACCTGGTGGACTGACGGTGGGTCGACACGGAACAAGTGCGGCGGATTCGGCGCCGCGCGAGTTGTCCACACCGAACGGGCAGCCAATCTGGAAATCGTGCTCCGGTCGCCAACCGGCACGCTTCACACGGGACGCAACGCCTTCGCGATCGAGTTCAGGTCCGGCGTCGAGCGACGAGCCCGTTGACGTAGGCGCCGTGCACGCCAGCGCGAACATGCCATGCCGGGAATGGTGATGCCGAGCGGCCTGGAAGTCGTGCCCTCGAGCGTGCCGGGCCGCTACCAGGCCTCCGCCGAGTTCGGGATGGCGGGCGCGCTGGCAGATGGGTCTCGAATGGGACGGTCCCGCCGGCAAAGGCTCGGCGTGTTTCCAAGGAACAGTGCAATGAGCGTTGGACAATCACGATCACCATTGCTGCCCTCGTGCTCGCGCAGGGCGCGAACGCCGGACAGTCCACCTCGAGCCTGCCGCAGCCACGCGCGAATCCGTGCCGACGATTCACAGCAAGGCGTGTCGCTCGATCACGGCGATCGACATGGCGATCGCGCACGAGCCCGGACTCCGCGCCGCGCGCGCCAGACCTCGAGGTCGCGCGCGGCACACGAACGCAGGCGGGGCTCTGGCCGAATCCATCGATGTCCGTCGAATGGCGGGACGAGCCATCTGGCACCGACAGCCAGGCGATGGTTCCGTGCAATGGCCTCTCGAGTTGTTCCGACGGAGCGGACGCGACCAACGTTGCGGACGGCGAGCTGACCGCAACCGAAGTCGGTCTCCTGGATCGTGAACGGACGCTCAGCGCTGATGTTCGCCTTCGCTACGGCGATGTCCTCGCGGCATTCGAGATTCTGGCGCTGCTGGACGATCTCGTCGGTGTGGTGCGCCGCCAGCGAGATCTTCTCCGCGCCCGCGTTCAGGAAGGAGCTTCGCCGCCGCTCGAGCGCGATCTGATTCAGGTGGAACTGCAGCGCCTCGAGTCGGACAGGGTACTGCAGGTGGGACGGATCGAGTCGACGATGTTCGTCTTGAAGCGTGCGCTCGGGGCTCGACCCAGCGAACGCCTTGGCGGTTCGCGACACGCTGGAAGACATCGTCCAGCGCGAGGCGGTCTCGCCGATCGCCGGCTCCGACGCGGAATCGGTTGACGAACAACGGCCAGACGTGCGCGAAGCGGCGGCGCGCATCGCAATCGCCGAAGCGAAGGCGGACCGCGCCGAGCGCGAGGGCCGGTTCGACGTGAGCCTGTTCGGAAGCTACCAGCGCATGGATGCGGGATTTCCCCAGTCTGGAATTGCTGCTGACGGGACGCTCGAGCGTGTCCGTGGCGTGTTCCACTACGTGTCGGCCGGTGCGACGGTGACCGTTCCTTTGTTCAACCGGAACCAGGGCGAGGTTGCCGCCGCACGTGCCGAGCGCGCGGGGGCTGAGGCGGCGCACGAAGCCACTCGGCTCTCGGCTCGAACGGAATTGGCAGCCGCGCGGACACTCGACGCACGCGCCCACGAAGCGGCACGGCTGTACGCGGCGATGCGCAGGCCCTGGCCCGGCAGAATCTCCAGGTGATAGGGCAGAGCTACGCACTCGGGCGGGTCACCGTCTTCGATGTGATCGCTGAGCAGCGACGGTTTCTCGAGATCGAGCGCGCGTATACCGAAGCGCTGCGGGCGGCGTTTGATGCGCGCACCGGGCTCGTGCGGGCGCTGGGAGGTGTGCGATGACCGGCGAATCAGGTTGGCGCGTCCGGCCGGCAGTCGCCGTGGTTGCGGCAGTCCTGCTGATGATCGCAGGTGCGGCCGCTGCGGCCCTGTTCATGCGCGGTCATCCGGCAAGCAACGGCGCCGGGATCGGCGGACGGCGCCGGTCAATCAACACGACCATCTCTGTCGTCGCCGGTGATACCAGCGCCCATTGCCGGATCAGGATTGTCAGATCCCGGCAGCGGCGCCCCCCTACCTGACGTGATCGTCCCGCTCAGCGCCAACACAATCGCCCGCGCCGGCATCGTCACCGAAAAGGTGGCCAGCTCGTCAGGAACATCTGAGATGCGTCTGCCTGGCGTTGTGGAACCGAACGCCTACAGACAGGTGGTCGTGACGGCGCTCGTCCGGGACGGATCACCGAGGTGTCAGCACAGCTCGGCGATCACGTCCGGCGAGGACAGTCGCTCCTTCAGATCTACAGTCCCGAGCTTGCCGAGGCGCAAACGCGATACGTCTCTGCGCGCGCCATGCTCGAAGCCCACGATCGCGAGCTCCAACGGACCGAAAAGCTCGTCGAGATCGGAGCAGCCAGTCGACAGGAACTGGAACGCACGCACGCCGAACACACCGCGCAGCGAGCGGATGTCGAAACCGCCCGATTGCGGCTGATGCTACTCGGGGTTCCGGCCGAAGCGCTCGACGACGTGGCTGCAGGTAAAGATGTGAGCCCGACGGCGCGCGTGCACGCGCCGATCGACGGGGTCGTGACGGAACGGCTCGCCAATGTCGGGCTCAACGTGGATCCGTCGACCAGACTGTTCACCGTCGTCGATCTCGGCACCGTCTGGATCGTGGCGGACGTGTACGAGAAGGATTTCTCCCGCGTTCGAACCGGAACGCCGGCGACGATCACCACTGCCGCCTATCCGGACCGGCCGTTCGACGGCCGTGTGAGCTACATCGATCCCCAACTGACCGCCGCGACACGTACCGCCAAGGTCCGCATCGAGGTGGCGAACCCGCGCGGCGATCTGCGTCTCGGCATGTACGCGACCGTTCTCGTCCAAACGGTCGAATCCGCAGCGGTGATGGCCATCCCGCGAAGCGCGGTGCAGCAGGTCGGCGATCGAACTGTCGTCTATCTCGAGTCGACGGATCCGGTCAAGTTCATCGAACGCGAGGTCCACATTGCCCGATCTTCGGGTGACCGTGTCAGCGTGACGTCCGGACTGCAACCCGGAGATGTTGTTGTGACCAAAGGCAGCTTTTTCGTGCGCGCTGAACGTGAACGCCTCGGCCTCCGACAACTTCCGGCGTCGAGCGGATCGCCGAGCCGCTCGAATCCCCCGGTGACGAACCCAGCGATCCAAACGGCTCGTGTCGCCGTGGGAACCAGCTTCGAGCCGTCGAGCCTCACGCTGCGAGCCGGCGTGCCAGCTCGAATCACGTTCGTCCGAACGACCGATCAGACCTGCGCCAGAGAGGTGGTGTTCCCGTCGTTGAACATCTGGCGCGAGTTGGCGCTCAACGAACCTGTCGCGATTGAGTTCACGCCGCAGAAAGGAGAGATCGGGTTCACATGCGGCATGAACATGCTCCAGGGCACACTCGTGGCCAAGTAGCGTCGGTCAGCGCTTTTTGCTCGAGCTTGTCCGGGAAGATGTGCGGGACCGTTTGCGCGATGACGTCCGTGAGCTCTTGCGCGGGACCTTGGCGCCTTTTTCGCGTGCTTCACTGAGCCCGATCGCGATTGCCTGCTTGCGGCTCTTCACTGTTGCGCCGGACCCGCTCTTCAGTGTCCCCTTTTTCCTGCGGCGCATTGCCGATTCGACGTTCTTCGATGCGGACCTTCCGTACTTCGCCATGCATACACCTCCGCATCGAACGCTTGCAAGGTATGTGCTGACGCCACAGCAGAGACGGCGACGAGCGCACCGACTTTTTGCAGCCAGTGCTCGAAGCCTCCCGCAAAGAGAACGGCCGGGCGGCTGCAAGCCAACCCGGCCGGTGTTGATCAGCGCGGATCGAGATTAGAAGAGCACCGCGATATCGAAGATGACCTGCGTGCGCGGATTGTAAATGACCGCATGCCCATCGATCACGCCGCGCTCGTACCCACCCGGCAGAATTGCGAGCTGCCGTTCGACCGACATCGGGAAGGGCTCCATCTTCTTGCGCCAGCCTGGCGGCAGCTGACCCGTGCGGCGATATTTCTTTTGCAATCCAGGCGGGAGATTCCGGTAGCGGGGTCCGTAATACTCGCGAATGATTCGTACTTCACGCGGCTGAAACGCCACGTGAATTGAGACGTTCGTGCCGCCCTCCGCGCGTTCGTAGTTCGCGTCCTTCTTTCCCTTCTCGTGCCCGTTCTTTGATTCGCCGGCAAGCGCGACGCTCGCCGCCAACAGCCCTGCGATCGTGATGGCGATCACCTTTTTCATTGTTGCGGCCTCCCCGTGCGGCATGCTCCATCACCGCAAGGATCCTGCCCGCGCCGCCGGAATCGGCATCTTGTGTAACCGACAGATGCACCGGCAGTTGACAGATTCGCGAGTGGGCGCCTCGGCACGCACACGGCACGAGAACGTTGATTGGACGCACAGGACTGTAATGATGACGCCGACTCGCGATCAGGCCGCGTCGGGCGCCGGGATGAGCGCTTCGAGCAGCGCACACGTGGCGCCGAGGGCGTCGGTCCCGGCAATCTCTGTGGCCCAGTGTCGGCATCGATCCGTCACTCGCGAGTCGTCGACGAGGGACGCCAGCTGCGACGCCACGCGCTCTCCACGGAATTCGCCGGGACGCACCCAGCGTGCCACGCCGAGCCGCCACAAGCGCGTGGTGTTATCCGGTTGATCGAACGCCAGCGGCATCGTCAATTGCGGGACCCCGGCGGCAAGCGCCTGCGCGCACGTGCCGATGCCGCCGTGGTGGACGACAGCGGCGCAATGAGGGAACACCCGAGAGAACGGCACGTAGGACTCGCACCGTTCGTCTGGCCCGAGATGCGGCGGCAGCTGCTCCGGATATTGCGTTACGAACAAGGCCCTGCGTTTCAGACGCCGCGACGCATCGAGCGCAGCGGCAAAGAACTCCGCGGCCGCGCGATTCGCGGACCCAGGCGTAAACAGGATGGGTGCCGATCCTCCATCGAGGAATGACTGCAGACCGGAACCGATCGAGTGAGCCTCCGCCTCGTCGTACAGCGGAAATCCGGTCAGCCGAAGTTGCGCCGGCCAGTCGGGCTGGAGTGGCGCGAACCACTCGGGAAAGAGGCCAACCACGCGCTGCGGCGAGTGCAGCCAGTTCTTGAAAACTCTCGAGACTGGAGCCAGGCCAACATCTCGGCGCAGCCGATTCACCGCTGGGACGATCGGTGGGTCGAGTAACCAGCGATCCAGCATCCACAACAGTGATCGCTTCACCCAGATGGGCAGGCCGGAAGGGTCCACGCCAGGAATGGACGCTGGCTGTTGAAAATCCGATCGGAAGATCGACGGCGCGAGGTGGATGGTTGCCGCGGGAGCGTGATGCGCTTCTTCAAAGACGCGCGTCGCAAACGCGAGCGCGTGTGCCACCAGGACCGTCCGGCCTGGCTCGTACACCGAGGCTATGAGCGCGTAGTGCGCCTGCACAACTGAGGCGAGCGTGCGGAGGATCAGCGTCAGCCCCTTGCGGCTGTGCCAGAGATCCGGGTGCCTCGTCAGATCGTCGAATTCCTCGTGCGTGTTCGTCTGCACGAAACGGAGTCCGGCACCTTCGCTGGCGTGCCGGAATGGCTCTGCCGTGAGGATGGTGACGTCGTGACCACGCGTGCGCAGCGTGCGGCCTATGCCGATGAACGGGTGCACGTCGCCGCTCGAGCCGACAGGCGTCAGAAGGAAATGCGCCACCGGTCTAGGAAGCGGGGGTGATTGCAGGCCCGCGCGGCGCTCGCCGTTCCTCGGTCACGGCTCGATCGAATCGCGCGGCGAGATCTGGAAAACTTGCCGTGGGCCCGGTCCAACGCAACTCCTCGACATCATCGAAGAGCGCGATGTCGGTCCGGAGCGTCGCGAGCGTTCGGAACAGCAGCGCGCGATCGCGTTCTTCGATGAGCGTCCGTGCCAGCGTGCCGGCGTTCGCCGCGTTGACGTGCCAGTCGCGAGAGTCGGAGGGAATGGATTCGAGATGAAGAAACTTCGCCAGCACCGCGGCCGACGATTTCGCGCCCCAGCCGCGAAGTCCCGGATACCCGTCAGCGGTATCGCCGACGAGCGCGAGGTAGTCGGGATCGATGGCGGGGCGACACCGAACTTCTCGATCACACCCGCCTCGTCGCGGATCACGCGTGTGCGCCGATTGAGCTGGACGATGCGGCTGCCGCGAACCGACTGCGCCAGGTCCTTATCGGGCGTGCAGATCACGATCCGGTCAACGCGGCGATCGCGCGCGGCCAGCGCGGCTCCGGCCGCCAGCGCGTCATCGGCTTCGAATTCCACCATCGGCCAGACCACAACGCCTGCCGACACGAGCGCCTCCTCGAGCAACGGGAATTGCGACAGCAGGTCCGGATCGATGCCGGTACCGGTTTTGTACCCCGGCCAGAGATCGTTCCGGAACGACTCGATCACCTGATCGGTTGCGACCGCCACGTAGGCCGCTCCGGCGCTGATCATCCCGAGCACCGAGGCGACGACGCCGCGCACGGCCCCAATCTCGCGGCCGTCCTCGTCACGCGCCGACGGAAGCGCGTAATAATGCCGGAACAACTCGTATGTGCCGTCGATTAGGTAGACTTCCAGACGACGCTCCAGCACCAACCCTATAGGACGAGCGCCGTTGCGATCAAATCGATTCCGGCCTTCGTATATAAAAGGACGCGTATGAGCCTCTTCACGGATTTTCGATTTGCCCTGCGCTCGCTCGGCAGAGTCAAGGGACTGACCATGACGGTGGTCGTAACGCTGGCGCTCGGCATCGGCGCCAACGCCGCCATCTTCAGCGTCGTCCGCGGTGTTCTGCTGCGGCCGCTCGTGAATCGGGACGAAGGGCGCCTCATTTACATCCGCCAGAGTGCCCGCGGCATCGGTTCCGAGAACGCCAACTTCTCCGTGCCTGAAATCCAGGACTTACGCGCGCGGGCGCGGTCGCTGTCCGCCTTCGGTGAATTCTCGATGATCGGGTTCACGATGGTCGGCCTCGGAGAGCCACGCGTCGTTCGAGCCGGTGTAGTGGATGGCTCGTACTTCCAGGTGATGGGGCTGCGGCCTGTGCTGGGACGACTGCTGGGTCCAGATGATGATGGTCCGAAGGCAGCGGGCGCGGCGGTGCTGACGTATCGATTCTGGACGACCGCGCTGGGCAGCGACCCGGCCGTGATTGGAAAGACCGTCAGGCTCGGAGCGCGCTCGGCGACGATCGTCGGGGTTCTCGAACCGTCCGTCCCATATCCGTCCGAGACCGAGCTCATCGCGAATATCGTCACCAGCCCGCATCATCTGTCCGCAACGATGGTGACCGGCCGCGTCCACCGTATGACGGAACTCTTCGGAAGACTGGCACCCGGCGCCGATCTGGCCGCGGCGCGCGCCGAACTTCAGACGATTCATGGCGCGGTCGTTCAAGAGCACGCCGAATCGTACCCGCGCAACGCCGATTTTCGGATCGATGCCGTGCGCCTTCGCGATCAGATTACGGCGCCAGCCAGAACCGTGCTGCTCGTCCTGCTTGCCGCTTCGGCGCTGATCTTCATCATCGCCTGCTCGAATGTCGCCAACCTGATCCTGGCCCGGTCGGTGCGGCGGGAAGGCGAGCTGGCCATCCGCGCGGCGCTCGGCGCGAACACGGCGGCGCTTCGCCGAACGCTGCTCGTTGAGAGCCTGCTCCTGTGCGGCGCCGGCGCCGCGCTGGGGGTGATCATCGCAAAACCGATGGTGGCGGTGCTGGCGCGATATGCGTCACGCTTTTCGGTGCGCGCGCTCGACCTGACGGTCGACTCGAGCGTGCTGTGGGTCGGCGTCATTCTGGCACTCGCGGCCGCGATTCTGCTGGCCTTCATCCCCCGACTGCCGTCGACCGACGCGTCGAAGGGATTCGGCCTTTCCAATGGATCGGTGCGCATCACGTCCGGGACCAACCGTCGCCTCCGGGTGTTCGCCATCACGCAAATCGCCGCATCGTTCGTCCTCCTGGCCGGCGCCGGCATGTTGTTGACGACGCTGATGGCGCTGCAGTCGGCGCCGACGGCGTTCAACACGCGAAACGTCCTGGCCCTGATGGTGCCGGTGATGACGTATGGCCGCACACCGGATCAGGTGATCGGATTCTACAAGGAGGCGATGCGCCGGATCTCGGAGCTGCCGGGCGTCGAACGCGTCGCGGTCGGGACGCTCATCCCGTGGCGCGAGTCAGGCACCTTCGGTCCCGGATTCCAGTTCGCCGTGGACGGTTACGCCAAGGCCAACGGCGAAGAGGATCCGCGAGCGCAGTTCCGCACGGTGTCGCCAGGTTTCTTTGCCGCGCTCGGCGTGCCCGTCATCGCCGGCCGCGATTTCACTGATGCGGATCGGCGTGACTCGGAGCGGGTCGTCATCGTGAGTCAGAGCGTGGCGCAGCGATTGTTTCCACATCAGGACGCATTGAACCGGCACCTCACGTGGACCGATCCGATCATGAAGTTCATCGACGTCAGCCCGACTCCACAGGCGCATCGTGGGCATCGCCGCCGATGTGGACGATCAGAACATCGTCCCCGGTCCCGCGCTCAACGTATATCACCCGCTCGATCAGGAGATCGGGGGAGGACGATTGTTCGTGCACGTGCGATCGGATCCATATGCACTGGTGACGCCGATCAGGCGGATCATCCGCGAGCTGTCCGCGGATCAACCGATCGAACGTGTCGCCACCCTGGAGGACGTGAGAGCCGAAGTGCTCGCGCCGGATCGTCTGAACGCGCTCGTCTTCGGCGGATTCGCCACCGTCGCGCTGATGATTGCCGTCGTGGGTGTGGCCGGCGTGCTGGCGTTTTCGGTCAGCGCGCGCACGCGTGAGTTCGGTATTCGCCTGGCGGTCGGATCGGCGCCGCGCCATCTCCTGACGCGCATCCTCGGAGAAGGCGCGACAATCGCAGTCGTGGGGATCCTGGCTGGCGCGCTCGGTGGGTACCTGCTGGCGCGGTTTGTCGGCAGCTACATGCAGTCGATCAAGATTCCGGGGCGGTGCCGGTTGTGGGCGCCGCCCTCGTTCTCGTCGCCGCGGCGATCCTCGCGTCGCTGATGCCGGCGGCGCGCGCATCTCGCGTTGATGTCCTTCAGGCCTTGAGATCGGAGTAGGGCCGGGTCTTGAGACCCGGCCCCGGTGTCGGAAGGCGCCTCGCTAAGCGGGAGTCAGATGAACCCCGGGTGGGCCCGACCGGCTCCATGGACTGTTAGGTCGACATCTTCTTCAGCTGCTCGGCTTTGGTCCGCAGTTGCTGTTCCTTCTCGCGCAGCTCGGGCGTGAACTCGGCGCCGAAATCCTCGCTCTCGAACAACTGGCGAATCTCGACTTCCGAGTCCCCATCCGGAAATGGGTTCGGGCACCGTTTGACCCACTCGATCGCCTCTTCCTTCGACTTCACGCGCCAGAGCCAGTAGCCGGCGATGAGCTCCTTGGTTTCGGGGAAGGGACCGTCGGTGACCGTGCGCTTCGTCGCCTGAGAATTTCACGCGCGCGCCCTTGGAGCTCGGGTGGAGTCCTTCGCCGTCGAGCATGATGCCGGCCTTCACCAGTTCTTCGTTGAACTTCCCCATGTCGGCCAGGAGTTTCTGATCCGGCAGCACGCCGGCTTCCGAGTCTTTCGTTGCTTTGATCAGGATCATGAATCGCATCGTGGTTGCTCCATCTGTTATCACTATCAAGCGCCGCTTCCCGGCGCCAGCTGAGCATGTTCCGCGCTCTATTCCCTCGTCGAACGGCGGCGAGGAAAATCGACACCGCCGGCCGGCGGTGTCAAAGCTGAACAGGAGAAGCCATGGAGAGGCGACCTCTCGAGCGTCGGGCCTGCAGGTGCCGGTTGTCATCTGTATCAGATACACAACCTGCTGAACTGGCCTCAACAGCTGGACCTGCTGGACCAGCTCAAGAGCGAGGGCACCGTGACGGCCCCAGGAACGGGCCTCCGTAGCGAAGCTCGCCACAAAACACAGTTCGATCGTCTAAGACGCTGACAGAATCCAATCACTCGTGACGAGGTGGCGGATATGGATCGACGGACGTTCTTGACCCTCGCGCTGGCGTCTCCGATGTTGCGACAAGCCGCGAAATCGTCCCCCCAGGCCAAGTCTCAGCCCCCGGCCTGGACGCAGTGGGGCGGTCCTCACCGAAACTTCCAGACGGAGGCGAGCGGCCTGCAGGATACCTGGCCGACGAGCGGACCCGTCGTTGTCTGGAAGCGGCCGCTCGGCGAGGGTTACTCGTCGCCCGCGGTTGAAAACGGTGTGCTCTACACGATGTATGGCAGGCCGCGTGAAGAGATCGTCCTTGCCGCCAACGCCGCTGACGGAAAGACAATGTGGGAGTCGGCAACCCCGATGACATTTCAGAGCGATGCGCCCGAAATGGGAAACGGTCCCTACTCGACGCCGCTCGTCGTTGGCGATCGACTATTCACGACCGGTGTCGCCGGGCGCCTGCAATGCCTCGACAAGAAGTCGGGGAAGGTGCTCTGGACGCAGCAGCTGTGGACCGATCATCACGGCTCTCGAATGATGTACGGCTACGCATCGAGTCCGATCGCATTTCGCGACACGGTCATCGTGCCGGTTGGTGGACCCGGCAAAGCGGTCATGGCGTTCCGCCAGGCTGATGGCTCCGTGGCGTGGAGCCAGAACAACTACGGGAACGTGTATTCGTCTCCCATCCTGATCGATGTGAGTGGCCTCGAACAGCTGGCCCTCGTGATGGACGGTGCCGTCATAGGCGTAAATCCGCACAATGGAGACCTGCAGTGGCAGGTGCCGTTCAAGGCTGACTACTCGATCGCCGTGGCGACGCCGGTATGGGGGCCCGATAACCTCTTGTTCGTGTCCTCGGAGTACAACGCGGGCTCAAAAGTCATCGAGCTGAAGAGGAACGGCCTCCAGACAACCGCGACAGAAGTGTGGAGTTCCAATCGGCTGCGCCTGCATCACGGTAATGCGATGCGGATTGGAGACGCGATCTACTTTTCGAGCGGAGGCAAGGGAAGCCAGGCGATCCTGAGCGCCGTGGATGCGCGCACGGGAAAGATCTATTGGCAGGAGCGCAGCATCGAAAAGGCGACGTTCGTCTGGGCCGATCAGAAGCTGATTACGCTGGATCAGGACGGCAATCTGATGATCGCGCACCCGTCTCCGCAGGGATTCAAGATCGTGGCAAAAGCGCCGCTCCTGACGAACCTGTCGTGGACACCGCCGGTCCTCGTCGGTACCCGGTTGTACATCCGCGATCGGAAGACCATGATGGCCGTCGATCTCGGATGAACCGAGCAGCTTCATCACACCGGCGACATGCGGACCTCGTATACTAGTCGGGCTCTGGAGGGGGCCCGTGGTTGCAGTGGTCTGGCAGTTTGATATCCGCCCAGGGAAGGCGGAGGAATTCGAGCGCCTCTACGGCGCGGACGGAGACTGGACGAAGCTGTCGCGCCGAAGCCGCTCGTTCCTGGGCAGCTCCTTCCTGCGCGACATCGGATCGGACTCGCGCTACCTGCTCGTCGAGTACTGGGGAGAAATGTTCGTCTACGAGAAACATGTGGCCGACTTCAGCGACGAGTTGACATCGCTCGAAGAACAGCGCGAACGCCTGGTCGAGCGCATGGAAACGATCGGAGTCTTCACAGCGCTCGATGTGCCGCAGCGCGCCGGCCCCACCTGGTCTCGGCGAGACGGCAAGTAGACTTGGAACAAGTCATTCCAAAGGGAGTTCGATTACATGAAACGTGTATTGACCGCCGCCGCACTGATCCTCGGCACCGCATTCGTCGCCGCGCAAGCGCTCCCCAACTTCGCCGGCAAATGGAGTCTCGTGCCGGATCCAAACACCCCAGGAGGCGGCATGGGCGGACTGGGCCAGGAAGCGACCATCACTCAGGACGCCGCGACGCTGACCATCACGCGCACGACCCAGATGGGCACCTTCACGAGCAGCTACAAGCTCGACGGCTCTGAGAGCAAGAACACTCTCAACATCCAGGGCAACGCCATCGAGCAGCTGTCCACAGCAAAGTGGGATACCGGCAAGCTGATGGTCAACACGAAAATGGACTTCGGCGGCACGCCCGTCGAAGTCAGCATGGTCCTCTCGCTCGACCCGACCGGCAACCTTGCCGTCCAAACGACGCGCCCCGATATGCAGGGGGGCGGGGGGCCGATCACCACGAAGATGACGTACAAGAAGAACTAGGGTTCTACAGGGTTCTACAGGGTTCTACAGGGTTCGACAGGGTTCGAACGGGGTTCGGACCTGGAACCTAGAACCTAGCAGAACCCGGTAGAACCCAGCAGAATCCTCGTAGAACTCTGGTTCAAACCGCCGCCGGCGTCGTCATTTCGGCGAGCGGACGGATTTCGATGGTACCCATCGCGAGCTGACGGCAGCCGTTCGGCCAGCGCGATCGCCTCGTCGAGATCCTTGGCCTCCACGAGGTAGTACCCGCCGAGCTGTTCTCGCGTTTCCGCGAACGGGCCGTCGGTAACCAACCTCTTGCCGTTCCGGACCCGGACAGTGGTCGCGGTCGACGTAGGCTGAAGCTGCGAGCCGGCCCGATAGTGACCGCTCGCGCGAATCTCTTCCGTGAATCGCCGGTAATCCGCCATGATTTGCCGCCGCTCGCCGTCGCTGAGCGCACCCCAGGCTTTCTCGTTGTCGTGAATGAGCAACATGTACTTCATAGCAAGCCCTCCTGGGACTCAGTCGAACGGTGGCGACCCGAATCGACAGAATTTACTTGAACAATAGCGGCGCGATCTCGTTGAGATGATGGCGCCACACCGTCCATTCGTGACGCCCGTCGGTGAGCCTGAACGTATGAGTTATTCCGCGCTTGGTGAGCATCTGATCGAAGTCGCGATCGCCCGGACCCGGTCAGCGTATCGTCCTTGCCCACGCCAACCCAGAACAGCTTGAACTGCTTGTTCACGTCCGCGGCGTTGCCGAGAAAGTTCGAGTAGATCTGGTCGGCCTTCCCGGTCACCGCGCCGCTCATGACCGCCACGTACCTGAACATCTCGGGCTTGTTGAACGCGATATTGACGGTCTGGCCGCCGCCCATCGAGAGCCCGGCGATCGCCCGGTCCTCGGGCTTCTTCGAGACCTTGTAGGACGATTCGATCATCGGCACCACGTCGTTCAGCAAGTCCTTCGCAAAAGGGGATAGCCCACCTTTGCCGTCGCCCGACATGAGGGCAACCAGCACGGCATCGATCCCACCTTTGGCGAACGCCGCGCCCATCTCATCGGGAAGTGCCTTCGCCGGACCGGTCCAGAAGCTCTGGATGGTGTGTCCGAGCGGCATCACAACGACCATGGGCTTCGCCTTCTTCTCGGCGATGAGGTTGTCCAGGATCAGGTTCGCACGGCCAATCAGCACCCATCCCGACTCGACATCGCCGGCGCCGTGGAGCAGATACAGCACCGGATAGTCCTTGCCCTTGTCGTAGCCGGGCGGCGTGTAGATCCACACGGTGCGCGAAAACCCAAGCGTCTTCGATTCGTAGGGACGAATCCGCACTTCGCCATGCGGCACCGGCTTCGCATCGTAGAACTGAGGACCGTCGCCCGGGACTTCGACGACGCTGACGGGCCCGAAACTCCCGAAGCCGAGTTTCGTGTTGGTGTTCTGAGGGTCGAGCGCGACAGCGCCGTCGACGTTGAAGGCGTACGTGTAGATGTCGGGCGCGAGCGGGCCGATCGTTACGCTCCAGACGCCGTCCGATCCCTTCGCCATCGGATGCGGCTTGCCGTCGAGCTCACCGGCTACGGTGACCTGCTTCGCGTCCGGCGCACGGTACCGGAGCGTAAGATGGCGATCGGCCGTGACCTCAGGGGAAACGACGGGCGGCGCAAGCTGTGCCGACGCCGTCGCCACCCAGAGTCCCATCATTGCTGCAGATAACACAATTCTCTTCACGACGCCTCCAATACTCGTGACTCGCGGCTCGCGACTCGAACTCCGGGGATTCGGGATTCGGATTCATGGATTCAAGGATTGAGGATTCAGGATTCAGGATTCAGGATTGAGGATCAGGATCAGTGATCAGTGATTCAGATATTTCCATTTCCAGCAATGCGGAGCTGAGCGACTTGCCGTGTGCGTCGAGGGCGAGCGTTCGGGTGACGCCGCCACCGACGACCCCGTGCACGACGAAGTTCAGGGCGCCGATGAGCGGTAGCTCGTACCGGATCACTTCGCCATTGGCCAGTCCGGCGAAATGCGCCTTCACCCGAGCGGCGGTCGCGTGCTCGACCACCACCGGATAATGACGGGGATCGAAGACGATCAGGGACACGTTGATGATCGTACCCTTGTCGCCGCTTCGCGAATGGGCGATGGCGCGCAGCGTCACGCGACCTCCATCCGAACGTCGCACGCGACGAGCTCGCGCGGAACGAACGTCGACGCAAGCGACAAGACTTCTCGCGTCGTCTTCGTCGCGCCGCCACCCCCGGCAGGGCCGTTCGTGTAGAGCGACTCGACCTCGTTGGCAACCGCCTGCGCGTCCGACAGGCTGCTCGTGCGAGCCGCCACACGAAGCCGCACTTCATACGGACGCTGCTGGCCGGCCAGTCGCGTGCCGTGCAGCGCATCGATGCCGATCAGGTCGCAACGAACTTCACTCGTCGAAACTCGAGATCGTGCGAGCCGTCGAGCGACCACGTCGGCCGCCAGCCGCGCACGGTCTTCTGCGCCCGCGCCGGCATACGAGATCTGCCCCTCGCCGATGAAGCCATCTCGGTACGCGAGCGATACCTTCAACGAGTCCGGGCGTGCCTTCCCGCCGGCGCCGTCAACCTGCACGCGATCCTCGCCAGCTGCCTCTATGCGGACCTGGCTGAAGTCGGCGACGACGTCCGGAGTGACGTAAGCCGACGGATCGTGAATTTCGTAGAGCAGCTGTTCCTTGCACGTCGCGGGCGTCACGCGGCCGCCCGATCCGGGCACTTTGGTGATCACCACCGGACCGCGTTCGGGAATTTCCGCGATCGGGAACCCGAGAGCATCGAGATTCAGGACGTCCTTGTAGCCCGGGTCAGCAAAATAGCCGCCCGTGATTTGGCCTGCGCATTCGAGCAGGTGACCGACGAGCGTTGCGCGACCAAGCGCTGGCCAGGAGTCGGTCGACACTCCTCGTGCACCAATGGCCCGAGGAACAGGGAGGGATCGGCGGCGCGGCCCGTGATCACGACGTCGGCGTCCAATGAAAGCGCCTGAATAATCGGTTCCGCGCCAATATACGCGTTCGCGGACACGAGTCGATCGCCGAGCGCGCGCACGGGTTCACCGGTGTCAGCGATCACGAAGTCTCCACGCGCCAGGAGTTCACGCACATCGTCGCCGACGACGGCGGCGATCGAAACCGGGAGACCGAAGCGACGAGCCGCGTCACGCACGACGGAGACAGCCCCAGTCGGGTTCGCCGCCCCCATATTGGTGATGATTGTCGTCCCGTGCTCGCAGCACACGGGGAGCACCGCCTCCATTCGAGCGATGAGGAGGGGATCGTAGCCGAGCCGCGGATCTCGCGCCTTCGCCTGCTGCGCGAGCGCGATGGTCCGCTCAGCGAGGCACTCGAATACCAGATAGTCCAGGTGACCGTGCGTCGCGAGCTCTACGGCCGGCTCGATACGATCTCCGGAAAACCCCGCGCCGCAACCGATTCGAACCGTCTTCACAGCGGGAACACTCCAAGTGCCACAGAGGCCAACGTCATCAGCACCGAGGCGCCGAACAGATAGGGGGCTGTGAACCACTGGTGCTCGCCGAGCTCGATTCGCGTGAGTCCGACGACGAGAAACGTCGCGGGCGTCAATGGGCTCACCGGAAAGCCGGTCGTCATCTGTCCCAGGAGCGCGGCCTGGCCAACTTGAATCGGGGGCACGCCGAACGTCTTGGCGACTTCCGCGATCACTGGCAGCGCGCCAAGATAGAACGAGTCGGGATCGAACAGCAGGCTGAGCGGCATCGACACCAGACCCAACATGAACGGGATATGACTCGCCATCGACGGCGGGACCGCATGCACCGTCGCCGAGGCCATCGCTTCCAGCATGCCGGATCCCTTCATGATCCCAGTGAACGAACCCGCCGCGAGCAGAATCGCCCCCATCGTCAATGCTGCCTTGGCGTGTGCGTCCAGGCGGGCACGCTGCTCGTTGGCGGACGGATAGTTCACGATCAAGGCGACGGCCGTGCCGGTCATGAAGATCGCCGCAGGATCGGCGACGCCGCTGATCATGACGCTGAGGATCGCGATGGTGAGCGCGACGTTGACCCAGAATCTGCCAGCACGACGGAGCCGCTGCTGTTCATCGCTGAGGCGAATTGGCGATCGCTCGACCTCGCCCCGTGCGAGACCGAGTCGACGGCTTTCACGCCGGCCGAGAAACACCGCGACGAGGAAGACGAACGCCAGGCCGATCGCCTGGACGGGCAGCAGCGGCCGGAACAGATCAGTCGTCGACGCGTGCAACGCCGTCGCTGCGCGCACGGTCGGACCGGTCCACGGCAGGAAGTTGACGCCTGCCGCCATGGACGCCACGCAGGCGAGAACCCGGCGGTCCATCCCGAGCCGTTCGTAGAGCGGCAGCATCGCGGGAACGGTGACGAGGAAAGTCACGGCGCCAGAACCATCGAGGTGCACGAGCAGCGCGAGGAGCGCGGTCCCCACGACGATGCGTGTCGGATTCGTTCCCACCGCGTGAAGGATGCGATCGACGATCGGATCCAGCATGCCGGCATCAGTCATCACACCGAAATACAGGATGGCGAAGACGAACATCGCCGCGACCGACGCGGTCTGCTGCAGACCGGTGACCATGAATCGCGCGGTGCCGAGCCCGAACCCGCCAACGAGCGCCGCCATGACGGGAACGACAATCAACGCGACGAGCGGCGACACCAGCCGGCTTGCGATCGCGGCCAGCAGCCCGAGCACGGTGATGAGACCAAGCCAGGCCATCATCATCGCGGATCCGACGGACCTGCGGTGCCACGCGAAGTCCAGGCAAACGCGACCGTTCCAATCGCACCGACGACCGATGCGGCTTCGAGGGGCAACGCCGGCGCGCGTTGCCAGAGCACACCTCCGATAAGCCCTGCCGGCACGACGAGCAGATTTCGAATCCCGTAGTAGACACCGACCGCGCGTCCGCGCAGTTGATGCGGCGCCAGATCGACGATGAGCGACTTGCGCGCCGGTTCTCCGAACTCCTTGAGGCCGCCGATCACGAAGGCCGCAACGAGCGCCGGGAAGCTGGTCGCGATCCGCACCGCGAGCGGGAACGCCGCAAAGAACACAAACGTCACCAGGACGAGCGGCCGGCGGCCCGTGAATTCCGCAAGGCGGCCCGCCGGCAGGTAGAGCAGGATGGACACGGCCTGCTGAATCGCGTAGAGCACGCCATAGTCGGTGGTGGAGTAGTGAAGGCTCTGGGTCACGAAGAGCACGATGAACGAGGTCGCAATGCCTTCGCCGATCCGGACAAGGCAGTCAGCCAGGAGCAGGCGTGTGAGCGAATCGGGCAATTCGGCGAACACGCCCCGGATCGTCGCGGAATCGCGAATGTCGTCTGTTGCGCGCGTCTCCTGAAAGCCAGATCGCTGGACCGCGAGCACGACGGCACCGAGCGCGAGCGTCACCATCAGCGCGACACGCACCCCGGCGATCACCCCAAGGCTGGCGATGAGCAGCCCGCCGATGGGCGCGCCGATCACGCGCGGCACGCGGACGAGCACCGACTGCACACCGAACGCGATCGCGCGGCGTTCGCGTGGAAGAGAGTCGCCAATCACGGCAAAGGTCGTGGGAAATGCTCCGGATTTCCACGCCATCACCCCGAGCAGCCCGACGAACACGATCGGCCAGCTCGGCGCGATCGCGTAGGTGGCGTATCCGGCCATCGCGAGACCCGTGAAGAAGAGCAGCGCGCGGCGACGGCCGATGCGGTCGGCGAGCCAGCCTCCCGGATACTGGTAGATGCTGTCGAGAAGGTCCTTGGCCGACCCGAACAGGCCGACCGTCAGGCCGCTGGCGCCAAGCGCCGTCAGGTACACGGGGACGTAGGCCTGCCAGAGCTCCTCTCCGAGCGCCAGGCCAAAGAGGCTGGCCGCAAGCACGGCGACGTTGCGATGCAGTCCCAGAGCGGCGCGGTAGGACGGAGTAATGGTTCTATCCTACGCCAACGCATTATCCGCGCGACGGCTTCGGCGCGCGATACAGGATGATTCGCGCCGGTTCCACGGTGACGAGCCCTTCGCTCACCAATCCATCGAGCACCGGCAGGAACGCCTCGATCTTCTCCCCGGCGTCTACGATCTCGATCACGATCGGCAGATCCTGCGACAGTTCGAGAATCTTCGCCGTGTGCATGCGGCTGTGAGCGCCGAATCCCATGAATCCTTTCCAGACCGTCGCCCCCGCCAGCCCTCGCTCCCGCGCTTCGGCGACGATGACCTCGTAGAGTGGCCGGCCGCCATGCTTGTCGCTCTCGCCGATGAACACTCTGAGGAGCATGCCTTCTGCCGGAATCTTCATCGATCACTCCTCAGAGCGCGGTGACCATCGCATATCCCGCCCAGAGCGCCGCAAGACCGCAGATCAGCTGACCGGCGGCGTTCGCGAATCCCCGAAGCAGCTCGCCATCCTGCAGGAGCGCGAACGTTTCGTACGTGAACGTCGAAAAGGTCGTGAATCCTCCGAGAATCCCGATGAGGAGGAATGCCCGTGCCGATGGCCCGAGGACGAATCGCTCACGCGCAGCACCCATGATGATGCCGAAGAGGAGGCACCCGGCGACGTTCACCGCAAACGTGCCGAAGGGAAAGAAGGGAGAAGCGAAGCGCTGAACGGCCGTCGAGAGGCCGTAGCGGCAGACGGACCCGAGCGCGCCGCCAATCGCAATCAGAATGAGCTGCACGGGGACAGTATGACGTGAGCGCCCATCTATGTGTATCCTTTGAAGGTTGTCGATCCCCAGGAATCGCTTCGGTGTCGCGCTTCTGAGCCTCGCAGCCGCCGCATGCGGCGCTGCGGCGCAGCCGCACCCGCCACTGGTGCAACCCGGCGCCCCGGGAGAGTCCAGCCGGGTTATCGCAACCGATAAAGCGGTCGATGTCTCGCACGTCGGGCACACGGCCGCGGACGTGCGCTTCATGCAGGGAATGATCGGTCATCATGCCCAGGCCGTGGAGATGACCGAGCTGCTCGCCACGCGCACCACCAGCGATGCGATGCGGAAGCTGGGGCAGCGCATTCAGGTCTCGCAGACCGACGAAATGACGATGATGGAGCGCTGGCTCACCGCACGCGGTGAGGAAGTCCCGGCGGCGCACGCGCATCACATGATGGGCGCAATGCTGATGCCGGGGATGCTGACCTCCGAGGAGATGGATCGGCTGGCGGCAGCAAAAGGACCCGAGTTCGACCAGCTGTTCCTCGAAGGCATGATCAAGCACCATGAGGGTGCGTTGGTCATGGTGAAGGAGCTGTTTGCCGCGCCCGGCGCAGCACAGGAATCGGACATCTTTGCATTCGCTTCGGATGTCGACGCGGATCAGCGTATGGAGATCGATCGCATGCGCGCCATGCTCAAGGAGTCTCAGAAATGAAGTCGGGTGTCATCAGATGGCTTTGCAGTGTTCTCGGCGTGCTCAGCCTCACCGTCAACGGAGGCGCGCAGCAGCCTGATCCTCGCGTCGGTCTCAAACCCGGGCTCCGCGATGCCGGGCAGGCGGCGCGCAACATGGAACTCGTCGCCAGCCTTCCGAAACCAGAGGGCTTCTTCGACCCGAAGGCCCCCGCCGGCGAGGCGACCCCACCGGAAACGAGCGAGCCGGCCGCCGCGAAGGGGACGACTCCACAGGCATCGCGCGACACGACGGTCACAGGCCCATCCTCGCCGACCCGATCGTTCTCAGGATTGGATTTCGCCAACTCCGATCTCGGCGTTCAGCGGTTCCCTCGTCTTCATCGGCAACTTCAACGGTTTCAATACCTACGACATCGAAACGCCGAAGAAGCCGCAGATCTTCGCCTCGGTGGTGTGTCCAGGAGGGCAGGGGGACGTCTCGGTGCACGGACATCTGCTCTTCATGTCGGTCGAGCAGACGCGCGGACGGATCGACTGTGGCACACAGGGAGTTTCCGAGACTGTCAGCGCCGAGCGGTTCCGTGGGGTGCGAATCTTCGACATCAGCGACGTCAAACACCCGAAGCAGATTGCGGCGGTGCAGACGTGCCGGGGGTCGCACACGCACACGCTCGTCATCGACCCAAAGGATTCCGCCAACCTGTACATCTACGGTTCGGGGACCAGCACGGTCCGGTCCGGCGAGGAACTGGCCGGGTGTTCGAACGCCGATCCGAAGGATGATCCAGACACGGCGCTCTTCAGCATCGATGTCATCCAGGTTCCGCTCGCCGCACCCGAAAAAGCCCGCATCGTCAATCGCCCCCGCATTTTTTCGGACCCCGAGATCCGGCGCCGTGTCAGGGTTGTGGCCGGGCGGGGACCACGGCCCCGGCACACAGAAGACGTCGCTGACGGATCGTTGCCATGACATCACGGTGTTTCCCGAAATCGGTCTGGCGGCTGGCGCGTGTTCCGGCAACGGCATCCTCCTCGACATCTCGGATCCCGTGCACCCAGTCCGTCTCGACGAGGTTGCGGACCCTAATTTCGCGTTCTGGCATTCCGCCACGTTCAACAACGACGGGACGAAGGTCATCTTCACCGACGAGTGGGGAGGCGGCACCCGTCCACGGTGCCGCTCCACCGACCAGCCGACCTGGGGCGCCGACGCGATCTTCGATATCGTCGATCGAAAGCTTCGGTTTGGCGGGTACTTCAAGATGCCGGCGCCGCAGACGGAACAGGAGAACTGCGTGGCGCACAACGGATCGATCATCCCGGTGCCCGGCCGCGACATCATGGCGCAGGCGTGGTACCAGGGCGGCGTGTCGGTCTTCGACTTCACCGATTCCGCGCACCCGGTCGAGATCGCCTTCTTCGATCGAGGCCCGCTCGACGCGACAAAGCTGATCACCGGCGGGTTCTGGTCAACATACTGGTACAACGGGAACATCTACGGGACGGAGATTGCCCGCGGCCTCGACGTGTTCAAGTTGTCTCCGAGCGAATTCCTATCCCAGAACGAGATCGATGCGGCCAGCCAGGTTCATTCAGCGGAATTCAACGCCCAGCAGCAGCAGCGAATCGCGTGGGCGCCCACATCGATCGTCGCTCGTGCGTATCTCGACCAGCTGGCCCGAACCAAGGGCATCAGCACGACGCGTGCGGCGGCGGTGAAGTCGGCACTGGAACGCGCGGATCGGGTACGCGGACCGTCCGGCAAGAGCGCGGTTTCGACCAAGGATGCGCTCACCGCGCTCGCGACGCAGCTCGACGCTGATGCGAGCGCCGCAGCAGGACAGGATGCCGCTCGACTCCATGCACTGGCCGCCACGCTGAAGGGCCACGTGGTGGAGAAGCACCAGTGACCGGGTGCGCTCATCGGCGGCAGACCTGAACCAACACGACGGAGTGCCGGGGTCCAAGATTCCGCCACTCCGTCCAGGAACGACGGTCCAAACACGTGGCCACAAACCTCTTCGATTCCGACGATCCGTCACTCACCGATATTCGAACCCGCGTGGCAGGGCCGGCGGGTTCGCTGCCGTTCACACCGGAAATGCTGCGCGAGCGACCGTCTGGCGACCTCTTTGGATGGTCGCAGGACGCCGGGATGGGCTGGGAACCATCAGCGATTGGCGGACACGAGTTCCTGATCCTGTCGACCCACGGCGGCATTCGGGCAGCCGACGGCACACCCATCGCGCTCGGGTATCACACCGGACACTGGGAAGTCGGCCTGCTGATGGAGGCTGCCGCGCGCGTGATGAAAGCGAGTGGCGCCGTGCCGTTTGCCGCGGCGTGCACGGATCCCTGTGACGGCCGATCGCAGGGAACCACAGCCATGTTTGACAGCCTGCCGTTTCGCAACGATGCGGCGACGGTCTTTCGTCGGCTGATCCGATCGCTGCCCACGCGCCGCGGCGTCCTTGGAGTCGCCACCTGCGACAAGGGCCTGCCCGCGATGATGATGGCGCTCGCGTCGAGCCGCGATCTGCCGTGCGTGCTCGTGCCGGGCGGCGTCACGCTGCTGCCCCTCCAGGGTGAGGACACCGCGCGCGTTCAGACAATTGGCGCTCGATTCGCCCACGGTGAGATCACGCTGGAGCATGCGTCCGACGTCGGCTGCCACACCTGTGCCTCACCCGGAGGGGGCTGCCAGTTTCTCGGAACCGCCGCGACCGCTCAGGTGGTTGGCGAGGCACTCGGAATGGCGCTCGGACACTCCGCGCTTGCGCCGTCGGGTCATCCCATCTGGCTCGACATGGCGCGCCGCTCTGCGCGCGCGCTGATGGACCTCGATGCAAACGGGGCAACGATCCGCGACATCCTGACCGATGCCTCCGTGCACAACGCGCTGACGGTGCACGCCGCTTTCGGCGGATCCATGAATCTCATCCTGCACCTGCCAGCGATCGCGCACGCCGCGGGACTGCGGCGTCCGACCGCCGAAGACTGGGCCCGCGTGAGCCGCCGCACCCCGCGAATCGTGGATGCGCTTGCCCAACGGACCGCGGCATTTCGCAACCGTTCAGGTTTTTCTCGCCGGCGGCGTTCCCGAGGTCATGCTCCATCTGCGGCGTCTCGGGGCACTGGATACCAGCGTGCGGACCGTTCAAGGAGTCACGCTCGACGAGCAACTGGATGCGTGGGAGTCTTCCGCCCGCCGCAATACACTCCGGCAGCTGCTGCGCGATCGCGACGGCATCGATCCAGACGATGTGATCATGGCGCCAGACACGGCGCGAACCCGCGGTCTCACGCCAACGGTGTGCTTCCCTCATGGCAATCTCGCGCCGGAGGGATCGGTGATCAAGAGTACGGCGATTGACGCATCGGTCGTCGATGCGCATGGCGTCTACCGCCTCAAGGGGCCCGCCAAGGTGTTCCTGACGGAGCCGGCGGCAATCGCCGCGATCAAGGCCAATCGCGTTCAAGCGGGCGACGTGCTGGTGCTGATCTGCCGCGGCCCGCTGGGTGCCGGCATGGAAGAAACCTATCAGCTCACGGGCGCACTGCGTTATCTCCCGTTCGGGAAGCACGTGGCCGTCGTAACCGACGCGCGATTCAGCGGCGTCTCCACCGGCGCGTGTATCGGGCATGTCTCTCCTGAAGCGCTCGCCGGCGGTCCGATCGGGCGACTGCGCGACGGAGACTTGATTGAGATCGTGATCGATACGCGGACGCTCCAAGGATCGCTGAATCTGGTTGGAGAAGCGGGGATCGAGGTGGGCGCCGAAGAAGGCTCGCGAGTTCTCGCGCGCCGTCCCGTCCGCTCCGACCTGGCTTCGGACGTCAACCTGCCCGATGAGACGCGCATCTGGGCAGCGCTGCAGGACGTCAGTGGGGGACCATGGGGTGGCTCGGTGTATGACGTCGATGAAATTCTTCGGGTCATCGACGCCGGCAAACGCGCGCTGGCACACAGCGCTCACGGCTCACGCAAGCAGACTTGACGTCCGATCTCGCTTGTCCGCGGCCGGCGTGGTCCCGAATCAGATATCCACGATCTTCCCGGGATTCATCCGATTGCCGGGATCGAGGGCGCGCTTGATCGCGCGCATCACCTCGAGGCCTTCACCGTGTTCGGCGGCGAGATATTTCATCTTGCCGTAGCCGACACCGTGTTCCCCAGTGCACGTGCCGCCCATTGCCAGCGCACGCGCCACCATACGCTCGTTCAGGCGCCGCGCTTCCGCGAGTTCCTGTTCGCTCGAGGGATCGAGCAAGTAGATCACATGAAAGTTTCCGTCTCCCGCGTGGCCAACCAGGCACACCGGAAATGACAGGTTCGCATGGTCTGCTTTTGTTTCGACGACGCATTCGGATAAGCGCGAGATGGGAACGCAGACATCCGTTGCCCACGAGAGACAGCCCGGGCGCAGCGCCAGGGCCGCAAAATGGACATTGTGGCGCGCGTGCCAGAGGCGCTCGCGATCCTCGAGCCGCGTCGCCCATTCGAAACCGCGCCCTCCACGGTCCAAGGCGAGCGCCTCCACCGCCGCAGCCTGCTCCGACACGAAGCGATCTGTATCACCGTGGAACTCGAAGAGCAGCGTCGGCGCGACCGCGTAGCTGGTCTTCGAGTAGCGATTCACCGCGTCCATCTGCACGTCGTCCAGGATCTCGATGCGGGCGACCGGCACGCCGAGTTGAATGGTGGCGATCACGGTATCGACCGCACCCTTAATCGAGTCGAACGCGCACACCGCCGCTGCAACCGCCTCCGGCACCGGGTAAAGGCGAACCGTCACGTCGGTGATCACGCCCAGCGTGCCTTCGGAGCCCACGAAGAGTCTCGTGAGGTCGTACCCTGCCGACGACTTCCTCGCGCGCGTCCCCGTGTGGATGACACGTCCGTCGGCCAGCACCGCCGTGAGCGCCAGGACGTTCTCCCGCATGGTGCCGTACCTGACGGCGGTCGTACCTGACGCGCGCGTCGCCGTCATGCCGCCGATCGTCGCGTCTGCGCCCGGATCGATCGGAAACATCAGCCCGGTGTTGCGCAGGGCTTTGTTCAGTTGAAGCCGCGTAACACCCGCTTCGACCGTCGCATCGAGATCGTCCACGCCAATCCGCACGATGCGGTTCAAATCGCGGACGTCAATCGTGATTCCGCCGCGAAGCGCCTGCACATGACCCTCGAGCGACGTACCCGCGCCGAAGGGCACAATCGGAAGGTCGTATTCGGCGCTAATCCGCACGATGTCGACGACCTCGTCGACCGACTGAGGGAAACACACCACATCCGGCGCAGCAGGCGGGTGATACGATTCGCCGTGGCTGTGGTGTTCTCGAACGGCGTCTGCGTCAGTGGCGCGCGGGCCGAGCCGTTTCTTGAGCGCTGCGATGGCTTCCTCGGTTTTGGCGTTTTTCGACACCCTGACCTCCGGATCAGCTAGAATCTATATCTGATGACCGAATCGGGAACCAGTAGTCCCCACGATTCCGCCCCGGCCGGTCGCTGACCGGCCGTTTTTCTGTACCGCGCACGCGGGCACTCATACAGGGAGATCTTCCATGGCGAACCGCACCAAAGTTACTCAACAAAAGCGCGCGCGCGAACGCGCGAAGCAGGAACGCCAGCAGGAGAAGACCCGTCGCCGCGAGGAAGCGAAGGTACGGAAGGCAAACGAGCCGCATCAGGCAGGCGACGAAGACCCGGACATCGCCGGCATCATTCCGGGCCCGCAGCCAAGCCCATGGGGCGACGACGATCTGCTCGACGATGAGGGGGAAAAGTAAGAGAAGTCACGACAGCCAGTAGACAGCAGGACGTGGCTGGAACCAAGTCAGCGCTGCAAGCTGAAGTGGTCACCCGGTCCGGAGGAGACCAGGAATCTCACCTTTCGCCTGCTGTCTACTGTCTGTCGCGAATGAGGATTCGCGTTCAGCTCCTGCGCATCAAACGTCCCCACCGATAGGCATACAGGTACTCACTGCGGCAGTTTGGACAGATCAGCGAGCCCAGCCATGAACCGGCGCGGCGACTCTGCTCGACGCATTCGAGAGGGTACTCACACTGAGCGCAACAGAATTCACGCCGACCCGCGTGAACGCTGGACTGCAGATTGAGCGCGGACACGTCAGCCGCAGGGGTAGTAGCGGAGAAAATAGACGATCGCCGCATCGGCCGCACCCCGATTGAGCAACAGGCGTGCCTGCACGCCGCTCAGTTTCAGAGCACGGATTCCTCAGGAATTCACGTGAATTGCGATTCTGTCGTGGTGCCCGGACGGCCAATCGATTGACCACCGGCCAACCGTTTGGCCGCCCGGGAAGGGCAGGTGCCCCAGCTCGAGAGCGGTCTGAGTAGTCGTCAGACGGTTCGGCGGCCACTGACGAGGCCGACCACGAACAGGACAAGCGCGATCACCAGCAGCACATAAATGAAGTTGCCCAGCGTGTATCCGCTGACCATCCCCAGCAGCCAAAGGACCAGCAGGATCACCGCAATCGTGAAAAGCATCGTTCCCTCCTGCCTGAGACTTCAGCACAAGACGTGCCGCGCTCAACCGACTGAACCGTTGCGAAAACACGGTACTTACGTGCGGAAATGTGGTGAAGGATGCCACCATTGAGTCGCTGCTCTGCTAGCATGCAACCTCGACAACCCTAACGGTTCGAGTCGGAGCGATCAGGTCGATGGGGGCTGGTCATTTCAACGGAGGACCCTGCCAATGCGGAGCGTGACGTCACGAGCGACGGCGATTCTCGCCGCGTTTGTACTCGTCGCCAGTCTTCAGTTGTCGGGCCGCGCACAGTCGCCCTCGGCGGCGGCGACTGAAGGGATCGATCCCTCGCTGCTCGCGGGATTGACGTGGCGATCAATCGGCCCCGCGCGAGGGGGACGCTCCCAGGCAGTCGCGGGAAGTGCCACCCGTCCGCTCGAGTACTACTTCGGCGCAACGGGCGGCGGATTGTGGAAGACGACCGACGGCGGCGGGACGTGGCGAGCCGTTTCCGACAAGTTCTTCACATCATCGTCGGTGGGCGCGGTCGCGGTGTCCGATTCAAATCCCGACATCGTGTACGTCGGCATGGGCGAAACCGAGCTGCGCGGCAACATTGTGCAGGGCGACGGCGTTTACAAATCGGTCGACGGCGGAAAGACATTCACGCACGTCGGGCTCGAGAAGACGCTGGCGGTTGCCCGCATCCGGATTCATCCGACCAATCCAGACATCGTGTACGTCGCGGCGCTGGGCGATCCCTATGGGGCCAATCCCGAACGAGGGGTCTTCAAGACTGTCGACGGTGGCAAGACGTGGACGCGTTCCCTGTTCCGCGACGACAAGACTGGTGCGGTTGATCTGTCGATGGATGCGGCGCATCCGGAGGTCCTGTACGCCGGTTTGTGGGAAGTCTTCCGCACGCCTCATTCGCTTTCGAGCGGTGGGCCAGGCAGCGGGCTCTTCAAGACGACCGATGGCGGCGCCACGTGGACGGAGCTGAGCAGGAATGAGGGGCTGCCGAAACCGCTATGGGGAAAGATTGGCGTCTCCGTTTCCGGCGCGGACTCGAACCGCGTGTACGCCATTATCGAGGCGTCCGAGGGAGGCGTGTTCGTGTCCGATGATGCCGGGCGGAGCTGGTCACGGGTCAACGAGGATCGGCGCCTGCGACAACGGGCGTTCTACTACACCCGGATTTATGCCGATCCTCAGGCAAAGGATACCGTCTACATCCTGAACACCGGCGTGTATCGATCGACCGACGGCGGCAAGACCATCCGCGGGATCCGCGTCCCTCACGGCGACAACCACGATCTCTGGATCGCGCCGAACGATCCCAAGCGGATGATCAACAGCAACGACGGCGGGGCGAACGTGTCGGTCAATGGCGGAGAAAGCTGGACGGATCAGGATTTCCCGACCGCGCAGTTCTACAGCGTGTTCACGACCGCCCATGTGCCGTATCACGTCTGCGGCGCCCAGCAGGACAACAGCACTGCGTGTGTGTCCAGTACCGGAGCGGGCGCCCTCTACGATGTCGGCGGCGGCGAAAGCGGGTACATCGCGCCGGATCCTGGAGACACGGATGTCTTCTATGCCGGAAGTTACGGCGGCCTGCTGACGCGCATCAATCGCCGTACGGGAGAGCAACGCGCGATCAACGTGTGGCCGGACAATCCGATGGGGTTCTCGTCGGGCGACATGACCGAGCGCTTCCAGTGGACGTATCCGATCGTCATCGCACCTGCGGATCCCAAGACGCTCTACGCCACGTCCCAGCACGTGTGGAGGTCCACGAACGAAGGACAGCACTGGGAGCGCATCAGCCCTGACCTGACTCGCCACGATCCGTCAACGCTCGGTCCATCAGGCGGCCCGATTACCCTGGATCAGACCGGCGTCGAAACCTACGCCGTGGTCTTCGCGCTCGCACCAAGCCCCATCGATGGTCGAGGTACTCTGGGCGGGTTCCGACGATGGATACGTGCACGTGACGCGCGACGGAGGGCAGAACTGGCAGAAGGTCACGCCGCCGGATCTGCCGGAGTTCACGCGCATCAGCCAGATCGAGGCTTCACCGCACGACCCTGCCGTCGCCTACGTTGCCGGGAACCGCTACCAGCGGGCGGATCGATCCCCCTACGTCTACAAGACCGGCGATTACGGAAAGACCTGGACGCGAATCGTGCACGGGCTGCCGCCGGCTGATTTCGCTCGCACGATTCGCGAAGACAAAAAACGGAAAGGCCTGTTGTTTCTCGGGACCGAGAACGGCATCTACGTGTCGTTCGACGACGGGGGTGTGTGGCAGTCGCTGCGGCTCGGACTGCCAGTCACGCCGGTACCGGGATCGAGGTCAAAGGCAACGACCTCGTGATCGCGACTCACGGACGATCGTTCTACATCATGGACGACATCTCCGTCCTCCGACAGCTCACCAGAACGACCAGCACAGAGCCTGTCGTTCTCTTCCGTCCCGCAGGTGCCACGCGGTCGGTGTCGCGCGGCGTCTCCGTCGATTACTTCCTCAAGACGGCGGCGGACACGGTGACGATCGACATTCTGGATGCCCGGGGATCGGTGATTCGCAGTTACACCGGATCTGCCAAGTCCGCAGCACCGGATGCCGCACCTCCGGACGGCGATGGAGGCGACGACGGCGGACGACCGCCGGCTCCGCGGGTGCCGGTCAAGCAGGGCATGAATCGTTTCACCTGGGACATGCGCTACTCGGGCGCGCGCGATTTCCCCGGTCTGATCATGTGGGCGGGCAGCACACGTGGACCTCTGGCACCTCCGGGCAAGTACTCGGTCAGGCTGAGTGCGAATGGTGTGGCGAAGACGGAAACCTTCACGATCTCGCGCAACGAGGCCGTGAAGACGATCACGGACGCCGATCTCCTCGAGCAGTTCAAGCTGGCCAAACAGATCAACGACAAGGTGAACGCCGCCAACGAAGCGGTGCTCCGCATGCGCAGCGTCAAGGACCAGGTCACCGCGCGCATGAGCAAGACGACCGACGCCGCCATCAAGACGGCGGGGGAGCCGCTCATCGTCAAGCTCACCTCGATAGAAGGTGAGATTTATCAATATCGGAATCGCAGCAGCCAGGATCCGCTCAACTATCCGATACGCTTGAACAACAAGCTGGCGGCGCTGCAGGGGCTCGTGGAAATCGGAGATTACAAGCCGACGGATCAGTCGTATGAGGTCTTCAAAGAACTGTCCGGCCGCCTCGACAAACAGTTCGGCGAGCTCGATTCGGTGTTCAGCATCGATCTGACCGCCTTCAACAAACTGTTGTCACGAAAGAAACTCGAGCCCGTAAAGGACACGCTGCCGCCCCAGGCAGCTGGCGGCCAATAAGCACTACGGCTGGTCGCGCTCGACCCGGACCTCGACGATCCCGAGCGGCTCCTCGAGCGCAACGAACAGATCGTCAGGATTCTCCATGCCGGAGCCGAACAGATCGGCCGGACGATACGGCCGCTCGTGAAACGCGAGCGTCACGTCCGCAATCTCCTGGTAGGTGGCGAGCACCACGTCGGCGATCGCGTAGAGCGTGTGGTGGACCGATCGACCCTGATGCCAGGCGAAGGTCTCGATCAGCGCGGCGCGGACACCCTGACGATAGGGCCGGAAGGTGACGTCCGGGCTGCTGTAGGTCCACCTGGCGGACAGCTGTCCCACGAGCAGCCGCTGCAATCCGTCGGTGCGGCCGTCGTCGGCAACAACTTCGGTTCGAGGGGCGAAGCCGGCCGTTCGCATCACGTTCAGGGCGTCGAGGCCGGATACGACCGCGACCTGCTGCCCATTGCTCGTCACCGCCGTCGTCTTCACTTCAGGGGTTCCGGCCATGAACGCCTGGCCCTGCGCGCGGCCGCCGGCATCGAGGCGCGTCCACGCCTGTTCGGTGATCTCGACACGCGCGCGAGTGATTGCGGGATGTTCCTTCAACACGCGATCGCACACCGCCAACCCGAACTCTTCGATCTCGCATGAGCCATATTCACGCGCCGCGCGGTGGACGAGATTCTTGAGGGTCTCGCCCGGCGGCAGACCCTCTGCCCGCCCATTGCGGAATGCCGCCGCGAACTGACCGTCGAAACGAAACGACACCGACAGTTCCTTGGGATCGTGACGGTCGCCGCGTCGTGTGATGCGGAGCATCCGCAGCCGAGATTCGCCGTGGCTGCTGGAGCCAATCCGAGGCATGCGCTGAACTGTACCATGAGCCGCTATAATGAGCGTTTATGATCGTCGCACGGAGGGTGCTGATCAGCGGACGCGTCCAGGGCGTCGGGTTCCGCATGTTTGCTGCCGCGCGTGCGGCCGCGGAAGGGATTCATGGGTATGCACGGAACCTCCCGGACGGCCGTGTCGAAGCCGTGATTGAAGGAGACGACGAAGCGGTCGATCGCGTGGAGCTCGCGCTCCGGCGCGGGCCCCCGCACGCAGAGATCGAATCGGTCGACGTCGAGGAGATTCAGCCGACGCACCGCGCCACGGGCTTCTCAACCCGATGAGGCCACCCGAAACGAACAGCCGGAGATGGAACACAGCTGATGGACGCTCTCAAATCAAAGATTCGCCACGTGCCGGACTTTCCGAAGGCCGGCATTCTCTTCTACGACGTCACGACTCTGTTGCGCGACCCGGCCGGTTTCCGGCTCGCCATCGACAGCGTGGCGACGCCGTTTCAGGACAAACACATCAGCCTTGTCGTCGGGATCGAGAGCCGCGGGTTCATCCTTGGATCGGCCGTGGCCGATCGAATTGGCGCGGGCTTCGTGCCGGTGCGGAAGCGCGGAAAACTTCCGTCCGAGTGCATCACCGCCAGCTACGAGCTGGAGTACGGAACCGACAGCCTTGAAATGCACCGCGACGCGATTGAAGCGGGCCAGCGTGTGCTCATCGTGGACGACCTGCTCGCGACCGGCGGGACGGCGAAAGCCACGGTCGATCTGGTCACCCAGATCGGTGGTGTTGTCGAAGGTGTCGCCTTCCTGATCGAACTCGTCGCGCTCAACGGCCGCGCCAAGCTGCCCGATCAGACGATCCACGCGGTGCTCAGGTACTGAACGCGCGGCTGAGCCCGGTTGCATTTCGCGGACGGCTGAGCCAGACTCGCCGCCCGAACAGCGGGGGAACGTGAGGCGGAGGAGGAGGCGCATCATGATGACAAAACGGCTGTGTACGGTGGCGATCTTGGTCGGCCTCGTGAGCGCAACGGCGCTCGGCCAAGCCACGGATCCATTGGTGGGTACTTGGAAGCTGAACCCGGCGAAGTCGAAGGGCTCGACGTTCAAGAGCGGCACCACCAAGGTGGAGGCGGCGGGCGCTGGGGTCAAGTTCACAGTAGACCTGACGGCGGCGGATGGCTCCACTAGCAAGTGGTCGTTTACCGCGAACTACGACGGCAAGGACACTCCGATCACTGGCAACAGTCCGTACGGCGATACCGTCGCGCTCACGCGCGTCGATGCCAGGACGATCCGAATAACCAGCAAGAAGGACGGCAAGCCCAGCGTCACGCAGACCATCGTGATTTCTGCCGATGGCAAGACGCGGACGACGACGACGAAAGGCACGGGCACCAAAGGGGAGCCGATCGACGCCGTGTCGTTCTATGAGAGGCAATAGCGCGCGCAAAGCTGCGGTAAAATGGCTGTTTTGCCGCGCCCGTAGCTCAGCAGGATAGAGCATCGGTTTCCTAAACCGGGGGTCGCAGGTTCGAGACCTGCCGGGCGCACCAGACCGGTCCAAACGAAACGCTGATCACAGGAGGAACCCTGATGAAGTTCGTGACGATCTGTCTCGTCTTTGTCGTTGCGGCCTTCGGCGCTGTCGGATTGGCCGCACAAGGTAAGCCAAACCTGTCGGGCGTGTGGATCAGTGTTGGGCCTCAGCAGGGAATTCGGGAACTCAGCGTCAAACAGGACGGCTCCACGCTGTCGTTTGATGGCGGGCCAGACTACAAGGCCACCATTAAACTCGATGGCTCCGAAACCAAGATGAGCGCTCCTGACGAGAAGCCCCTACTTGTGAAGGCTGCCTGGGAAGGCAATACGCTGGTGGTGACGGTCCATAACCCTGAAACAAAGCAAGACATCAGGCGGCAGACTTGGACGATAGACGGTGATGGACAACTGGTGATCGGGACCGAGTTCCTTGGTCCGGCTGCGACCACGAGCGGGAAGCCACGAGCGCCAGTCAAAGAGATCTTCAAACGCCGCTAGCGGGCTGCGGCCAACGCCGCATCGGTGCCACGTCGTGCGGGCCGTCGAGGTAGGATCAAGCGGCATCGGCGCGCGGAGGCAGGGCTTTAGCCGCGCCGAAGCGCGTCTGACGAGGCATCGGCGCGCGGAGGCGGGACCAGTGATCGACACAGAACATCTATGAAGAGCAAAGAACGTCACAAGTTGAAAGAGAACGAGTTCGCGCGCACGGTGGCGCACGCGAGCGAACTCATGCAGACACGCGGGCGAGACATGGCAACGTTAGCCATTGTCTTCATCGCGGCAATCGCGCTCGCGGGAGGATACGCATGGTGGCGCCAGTCGCGCAATGCGAAGGCGAACACGTTGCTCGCCTCGGCTCTGGTGGCCGAGGAAGCACCGGTCGTGGCGCCATCGGCACCCGCTCCCGGCAGTCCCATTCCCGTGCAACAGCCGGGGACGTATGCGACCGAGCAGGCGAAGCTCGAGGCCGCGCTGCCGCAGTTGCTCAAGGCAGCCGATGCGTACCCGAGCAGCGATGCGGGCATCACGGCCCGTTATCACGCCGCCAGCACGCTGGCGGCGCTCGGCCGGTACGCGGAAGCCGAGAAGCACTATCAGGAAGTCGTGGACAAGGCTGGCGGCCGCGTCTACGGCCGCACCGCCAAGCTCGGGCTCGCGGACGTGCAGGTGCTGCAAGGCAAGTACGACAGCGCGATCAAGATCTATCAGGAAGCGACCACGGATTCGAAATCGCAGCTGCCCATCGATGGCGTGCTGATGCAGCTTGGACGCGCCTACCTCAAGGCCGGGAGAAAGAACGAGGCGGCGCACGCGTTCACGCGCGTCGTTGAAGAATTCCCGCAGTCCGCTTACGCGGCCGACGCACGCCGCGCTATGGAAGAGGCGAAGAAAGGCTAGCCGTCAGACCGCTTCGGATGCGCTCGAGAAGGTGAACTCGCGCACGCGCGCTGCCGGGCAGACGAGCGCAAGTCCGGCCCCACCGATCCCTTCACCGCTCACGGCACGCTCGGACGGCGTCATCGCGTCGATGTTGTTCAGCGCGACGACCGGGCTGTCGTTCCACCGCATGTTCTTCAACGGCCGCGTGACTTTTCCCTTTTCGATCAGGAACAGGCCGTCGCGGGTCAGTCCGGTCAGCAGGATCGTCTGAGGATCCAACGATCGGATGTACCAGAACCGCGTCACCAGAATGCCGCGGTCCGTGCCGGCGATCAGTTCGGCCATCGTCGCGCCGCCACCATCCATGATGATGTTCGAAGGTCCTGCGGTCGGCGCCTTGCCCTGCTTCTGCGCCCAGTAGCGCGAATAGAACAGATCCTTCAGCACGCCATTTTCGACCCACACATTGCGGCTGATCGGGAGGCCTTCGTTGTCGAAGGCGACAGATGGCGCGAGCGGGTGAGCGGGATCCGAGTAGATGCGCACCTTCTCGCCGAGCACCTGGTCTCCGACGCGGTTCCCGCCGCCCTTTTTCGAAAAGAAGCTGCGCCCCTCGTCGGCCTGGCGGGCATCGGCGTTGAAGATGAAGTACGCGAGCAGATCGGCGACGGCGGCCGGCTCCAGGACGACGGTGTACTTGCCCGGCTCGATTGCGGCCGGACTCTTCGACATCGCAGCCTTTTCAATCGCGGCGGCCGCCAGCTTCGCGGGATCCAGCTGGCGCAGTTCGTTATACGACTTCGAGGCCCAGCCGGATCCGGACCCATCTGGCGTTCGCGCTGTCAGGTTGTAATCGGCGGCCGTGTAGCGATCGAAGCCGAACAGCCCTTTCGAGTTCGCGACGGCTTGTATCTGTGCCGACGTTTCCACGAATCCTGCTGACACGACTTCCTTCTGTTTGCTCAAGTCGATCGCCGTGGCAACCGAGCTCGCGCGCCAGTCGGGCGTTGCCCCCGCCGCGTCGTCGAAGAACGCCTTGACCGGGGCAAACGTCTGCGGCCCAATCGCCGGCATCGCCTCGGGATTTTCAGGCGACAGCTTCGCAATCTCCTCGGCATTGCGCGCTGCGCGCTGCAGGCTCGCCTCGTCGAACTCCGCCGTCGTCACCGTTCCGGAACGCTTTCCAAACGACGCCGTCATCGCGAGGGTGTAACCGGACGACGCGCCCGACGTCGTCGCGGTGTTCCTCGCGAAGCGCACATTGCCGCGCTCTCCGCCATTGATCGAGACGAACGTTTCTTCGGCTTTGCTGAACGACAACGCACGATCGGTCAGCGCCTTCGCCTGTTCACGAGTCCAAATCATCTGATTTTCCTGTCGAGCCTGAGCCCTGCCCGCCTGCGCCAAGGCTCCCGCGGGGCCGCCTTCAGCCCTATGTCCCGGTATTGAGCACGTTCACGCGGGCGAACCGCGCGACCGGGCACCCGTGGCTTACCGCATTGATTTGCCCGGGCTGGCCCTTTCCGTCGTTGAACGCTCCGCCAAGCAGATACGTCGAACTGCCGCCAATCATGTCGCACGCCTTCCAGAACTCGGGAGTGTTCGACTGGTAGGCCACATCGCGCAGCTGCGTGGTGATGCGGCCGTTCTTCACTTCCCAAAACGTCTGTCCACTGAACTGGAAGTTGTAACGTTGGTGGTCGATGCTGTAGCTGCCGTCCCCCTTGATCAGGACCCCATCGTCCGTGGCGCTGATGATGTCCTTCTCACTGATGTCCTTGTCGCCCGGCTGCAGCGACACGTTGGGCATCCGCTGGAACGGGATCGAAGACCAGTTGTCCGCATAACTGCATCCGTGCGAGGCCTTCTGCCCGATCAGGTGCGCCTGGTCGCGCGTCGTCTGATAGTCGACGAACAGGCCGTTCTTGATGATGGGAAACTCCGTGGTCTTGACGCCGTCGTCGTCATAACCGCACGTCGCCATGCCGTCCTTCTGAGTCTTGTCGCCGACGATGTTCACCAGGTTCGAACCGAACTGGAACTTGCCGAGTTTGTCGGTGGTCAGGAAGCTCGTGCCTGCGTAATTCGCCTCGTAACCGAGCGCGCGGTCGAGTTCCGTGGAATGTCCGACCGACTCGTGGATCGTCAGCCACAGGTTGGTTGGATGGAGAATCAACGTCTTCTGTCCGGCAACGGATGGCTTCGCTTTGTGCGTCGCGACGGCGTCCTCTGCGGCCACGCGCGCTTCCTCGATCAGCGGGTACGCCTCCACGTACTCATAGCCGGTGCCCATGGGCGCCGTCAGCGAGTTGCGCGAATAGAACTTACCGGTCGAGCGATCCACGGCGGTGACGGAGAAACGCGGGTACGAACGGATCAGCGACTGCTCGATGTGGGAGCCTTCCGTGGACGCAAAGTACTTCTGCTCGTTCACGAACTGCATCGACGCCGATACGAAGCTCGCGCCCTGCACTTTGAGCGCTTCATCGTTGATCTGGAGGAGAAGATCCAGCTTGGGCTGCAGCGGCATCTCAAAGGGATTCTTCTTGACCGGCGTGTTCCAGGTGGTCTCGTACGAGTCCACAGGCGCCAGACGCACCGGTTCAGCGTTGACCTTCCGATTGGCCCGCGCGATGCCCGCAGCCTGCGTCGCCATCCTGGCAATTTCGTCCTTCGTGACGACGCTGCTGCTCGCGAACCCCCACGTCCCATCGACGATAAGACGCACGCCAAATCCGTAGTCTTCCGTATTCACGATGTTCTGCACCGTGCGATCGCGCGTGAAGATGAACTGGTTCCTGTAGCGGTTGATCCGGATGTCTGCGTAGGTGGCACCCGCGGTCTTCGCGGCAGCCAGCGCGGCGTCGGCGAGGTCCCGCAACTCACCCGCAGGCGGAAAGGCGAACAGCACGCTCGCTCGCTGCGTTCCGGCGGCGGCGCCGAGGGCGATCATCGATTGCACGAATCGTCGGCGGTCAATCATGGGACAAGAGACTATCGCACCTCGCGGCGCGTGGCGAGTGTTTCAGGTCAAGAGCAATCAGGTAGGGACGAACGAGGGTGGACGCGTGGCGAACGGTTCAGGCGCGAACGGAGCGGCCGACGGCTTCGATGCAGAGCACCGGAGAGGATCCAACCGGCTCGATGCGGCGGACCTCGCCCCCTGGAACGACCACGATGTCGCCGGCCGTGAGAATCACCGACTCTTCGTCGATTGTGACCTTGAGAAGTCCGGCAATCACAGCTTCCGCGCGGGCCCGGTGGTGAACGCGAGCGGAGACGATGACACCAGCGGGGTTTGACCGGGGCAGCGGATCGTATCCAAGCGCCTTGAGTTTGTGTTGCAGCGCAATCTCGGTGAACTCTCCGTCTCGCCGCTCGTCCCAGCGGTATGTCTCTATAGGACCGGTCCGATGTCGTGTACGGGTCGTCCGTCTGTGCGGCGGGACTTGCGCCAAACTGCCGAGAGTCATGCGGTCCTCGAGGCCGTCCCGGTAGTCTGCCATTCGGTGCTCTCTGTGGTCGTGGCCGCCCGGCGCTCTGGTTCTACAAGCAGCCGGAGAGCATAGCCGGTCGGCGCACCGGTGTCGTTGCTGACTGGGCCGACACGGAACACAGCCGACAGCACGGTCGCCTTCCGAAGCGGGGCGGGCAGATCGGCTCGTTCACGGGAAGACCTATCGACTTGGAAATACACCAACCGGTAGAGCGGGATCGGAGTTCCGCCCTGACAGTCGACGCTGACACCGTGAACGCTGACATCCCGCGTGACGACAGAAGCCATGCGCGTATTGCCTTTGGCGTCCTTCCAGAGAATCTGACCGGGGACCGTAATCGGATACCGATCCTCGTTTCGCTTCTCATATCGACTACCGCCAACTAGGCGAAGACGCTGTTCCATGGGTCTGACTCCTCCGGATTTTGCAGATGCCGGAGGTATATCAAGTTGCACGCCCAGCACAGCCACAATAAGCGATGTTCGATTACAGTACTGTAAACACTTGATCCACCTGTATTTATCTATCTATTGGCGGATGCCCCACGATTCCGCTCCCTGGATACGCACTATCCAAGGCTGGCGGCTTTTGGATACTTCGTTTACATCGCAGGTGGGGAAGGGATCGGGGCATGCGAGAGCGTCGCGGCAACTTGGGAGCGCTCGCGGCGTTACGAGACGCCCAGTCGGTCCATCTTCAGGTACAGACCCCGACGGGTCAGCCCAAGCAACCGCGCGGTCTCGGAGATGTTCCCAGACGAGCGCTCGAGCGTCGATTGAATCATTTCGCGCTCGATCCTTTCGACGGCTGCGGCCAGGGTCGCGCGCCGTCCGCGCGTACGGGCCGTTTCCTCGGACATGGGGTCCTGGACGCCAAAGACCGGGGAGAGCAGATCCGGAGTAATGGAGCCTTCGGGAGCGGCCATGGCGACCGCGCGCTGGACTTCATTCCGCAGCTGCCGCACGTTGCCCGGCCAGGCGAACGTGTCGAAAATGTCCAGCGTCTCGGCCGTGAGTCGCACGCCGGGTTTCGCGAGCCGTTCGCACGCCTCGCGAAGGAAGAAGGTTGACAGGTGCGGAATTTCCTCCCGCCGTTCGCGCAGCGGCGGGACGTGAATACGGATGACGCTCAGCCGATAGAAGAGATCCTCGCGAAACTTGCCCTCGCTGACGCGGCTCTCGAGATCCGCGTTGGTTGCTGCCACGACGCGGACATCGACCCGCTGCGGCCTCGTATCGCCAACGGGAAGCACCTCGCCCTGCTCGAGAAACCGCAGCAGCTTTGGCTGGACGTCCAGGGGCAAATCGCCGACCTCGTCCAGGAACAACGTGCCCCCGACGGCCGTTCGTAGCACGCCGGCCTGGTCAGCGATGGCGCCGGTAAAACTCCCGCGCCGGTGGCCGAACAGTTGACTGTCGGCCAATTCCCTGGTCGCACTGGTGCAATTGTAGGGAAGGAACATGTTTCCGCGGCGCGGCGATCCCGCATGAATCGCTCGGGCGACGAGATCCTTGCCGGTCCCGCTTTCCCCGGTAATCAGGACCGTCAGGTCGTTGCCCTGCATGCGCTGAATCTGCTCGGCCACCCGTTGCATCGCGGCGCTCGTGCAGACAAAGCCAGGCAGCAGCGGTTCGAGCGGGCGCTCGATCGCGCCGCCGGCAGCCTCCGGCTGTCGATCGCGGGCCTCACACAAGTCGAACCCTTGCCGCAGTACCGCGCACAACGTCCGAAACCGCTGAAGAACTGGCCCGGCAAGGGTACGTGACGAGGAGAGCACCGCGAATCTGAGGCCGCCCGGGACGCGGCCGATCGGCTCGGTCATTAGCTGCGGGGTGCCGCTGGTTCGACGCTGCGACACAGCCGCCAGCGCGCGCGCGCCTTCCGCGTCGCACCCTGCGGTGCCGAGCAGCTGAATTTGCCCGCTCCCGGTTCGCACGAACAACACAACCGCCTGTCCATCGCAGGCCTCGAGCAGAGCCGTGGCCCCATCACGCGCAAGCAGCGCCGGCAGGGCAGCCGCATCCACGATCCGTCTCACGAGCGCATCGTCGCCATCCATCTGGACGCCCACGTACCCGCCAGTGGTGACGGCCGGCATGTGATTCAGCGCGGCGCGCGCGTCAGTGAGATCCGGCGCCGCGCCCAGCGCTTCGAAGATTTTCGCGGCATCGGTGAGATACCGCGTCGCGCGCGACCGCGCGCCCGCGGCCGCGGCAAGCCGGCCAAGCTCCAGGTAGCTGAGGCCCGACTGATAACCTTCGCCGAGCAGATCGAACACGCTGACGCTCTGGCCGAAGTCATGGTACGCCTCGGTCGCCCGACCGGCGGCCGCGTGCAGACGTCCGCGCATTCTGAGGAACTCTCCCCAGGTTCCGCTCATCGCACCAGGATCGAGGCGGCCTGAGACGCTTTCCAGGCGCTGGTCCGCCACGTCGATGCGTCCGAGCGCCAGCAACGACTCAATCGCAATCAACTCGGCCTGCAGCGCGTAGATTGCGGGGGCGTCGCTCGAACCGGCCACTTCGCCAGAGATCGCCAGCGCGCTCGACGCATCGCCGCGCCGCAGCGCAACGCGCGCTTCCAGCGCCCGCACGGACCATTGATACCAGCGGCTGGCGACCGTTGGGCCATAGGCTTCACGGGCCTTCTCCAAACAACGGCTTGCCTCGTCGTGCTGCCCACGAATGAGGTGAATCTGCGCCAGGGTATCGAACACGGCGCCGGTGGTCTCACGCATGAAATGCAGCGGGCTCCGCACGTCCAGCGCGCGATTCAGCGCGTCTTCGGCGCGGGTGAGGTTGCCGACCCGAACACAGATTTGGCCAAGCGATGCCAGGGCGACACCGAGGCCGTGCGGCGTACCCGCCTGCTGCTGCAGATCCACGCTTCGCTCGGCAAGCGCCAGCGCCTGCTCGTGACGGTGCTGAATCAGCGCTACGTTGGCCTGGTTTCCGCAGACCGTGGCCAGCACGTCACCCGCCTCCACGATCACGGCGAGGCGCTCCGCCTGTCTCAGCGCCGCCACCGCCTCGTCGAGTCTCCCTTCCTGAGCCCGGGTGACCCCTGACAGCGAGTGCACCATCGCAAGATGACGACGGTCGCCCGCCGCGTGGAGGGCGGACGCAGCTTTGGTGATGTGCTCGCGGACAATCGCCATGTCCCCCACGTGGCGATAGCAGAGGCCGAGTTCGTAGTGTGCGAGTCCGATGGCGCGGGAATCATGCGCCCGTTCGGCCTGTTTCAATGCCTTTGTGAGAAGCGCAATCGCGCGGGACGGTTCTCCGCGTGCTACAGCCAGCCGACCGTGCATGCGCCACAGGTGGGAAAGACGCGCCGGGTCGAGGCGTTCACGTCCCTCGGGCGGCGGGCCTAGCGCCTCGGTCGCCTGCCGCACATCGTCCTGCTGGAGCCAGGCTTCAGCCAGGGCGCATCGAATCTGAACCTGCTCATCCCGGTGCAGTCCGGGCTGTCGCAACGCCCTTACCAGGAGGGAAGCCGCGTCCGCCCCCGTCCCTCGTTCGAGCGCGCGTGCCGCCTGCCCGTATAGATCAGCCGCTGACACGGCGGGCAGTATAGCAGGTATACAGTTTGGTGGATACCTCTAACGGGCCTCAGGGTTACCGAAAAACGCCGGCGGCGCCGGTTCAGGACCGAGCAAACCTGTACGTGAGGATCTTGTATATAAGCTTCGCGCACAGGAAGTTAGGAGCCATCACACCGGGAAGCGGGCTGAGCTCGACCAGATCGCACGCGACGACGGTTTTCTTCGAGATGGTGGCGCGAAGTAGCGCCAGAATCTCGTACCACGAGAGTCCTCCTGGCTCCGGTGTTCCAGTCGCCGGCATGATTGCGGGGTCGAGGCCATCGACGTCGATGGTGATGTAAACAGGACTGGCCAAAGTGTCGACGACGCGATCGATCCAGTTCGGGTCCTTCCGCATCACGGCGTCGTAGAAGATGGTCGTGTTGAGTCCTGGCGCCGCCTCCGCCTCCTCTGTCGACATGCTGCGGATGCCAACCTGGGTAACGCGTGCGTAGTCGAGGCTTCGACGCATCGCGCAGGCGTGATTGTGGGACGTGCCCATATAGCAGTCGCGCAGATCCGCGTGCGCGTCGATCTGCAGGACCGACAGGCCATTGAATGCGTCGGCAGCTGCGGCAACGAGAGGCGGGGTGATCGAATGCTCACCTCCGAGCGTCACCAGAAATTTGTCGCGCGACAGGATTGCGGTGGCGACACGCCGGATTTCGTCCACCAAAGGCGCCATCTCGCCAAACGGCAATTCCATCGCGGGCAACGTGAAGATGCCGACGCCATGGATGTCCGCGCCCACTTCCTCGTCCCACAATTCCATGTGCGAGGAGGCTTCGAGAATCTCGCGCGGGCCGTTGCGAGTGCCTGACACGTACGAGGTCGTGCGATCGACGGGTACAGGAAGAATCACGACCCGTGACTCGTCGAACGAACGCATGATTGGCATCGCGCCGCCGAAACTCATCGGGGCGCCGTGGTCATAGTCAAAAGGGAAGGAAGACATAGAGAGACTCGACATTTTTCAAAACGCGCGCCCGATGCGCGCAAACACGGCGACACCGTCCTCGGCGCCGACGGGATCGTGACGCCAGGCCACTCCCGTGGCAAACGACAGTGGAAGTCCGAACCCGAGGACAGTATCCAGAGATAACTCGGTTCCTGCTGCGACACGGACGTCTTTCCACCGGAATGCATCGTCCCAGGCATTTCCCGCGTCCACGAACAACGCCGCGTGCATGGTACGAAGAAAAACCGGGATTGTCCCGACCCCGCGTTGAACATGCTGGATGGGGAACCGGTAATCCAGATTGCTGACCGCAACACGATGGCCGATGATTGCGTCGGTTTCGAACCCTCGCAGCAGGCCGACGGCGTCTCTGCCGAAATCAAAGCCAGGCAAGGCAGGACCCGGACCGGAGGCGCTGAATACTCGGCGCGCGCGCCTCTCGCCCCATGCGGACGCACTCGCAACCCGCATCGCGACGACGGCGTGCCGCGGGCCGAGGTGATGGTAGGTGCGCGCATCGAACGTCACGGAGCTGTTCGACGCGTCGGACCCAAGCGACTCTGGCGCCAACTCGCCCGTCAGTCTCAGCGCCGCGCCCGATTCACGGCTGACCGAATAGCCGTACGTCTTGGCGTTGTTGAACATCCAACCGGTTCGTATCGCCCCGCGCTTCACATCGGACGGTGCCGAGCCGGTGCAAGCGTCGCAGGCGAACGAATCCTCGGTCGCGTTGATGGCCGTGAGTATCGTCTGCGACCAGCGCACGCGGGCTACAGTGAAGAGCGCGCCGGCATTGACCTCGCGGGTCCGGATGTCGCCGCCGCGCCAGGGATCCGTGTCATCCGACACGCTCGCAAACAGTGTCGGCCTCCAGCGATCGTATGCATACGCAAGTGACCAGTCGGGACGGGCGCGCGACGACGTCCACGCGATGGTTCCGCCGTACCCGTGTCGTCCAAGCGCGTCGCTTGCGGAGGTGGCGGCGCCGGCTGACAGCTCTCCGCTATCCGACTGAATGATCGGCATCCAGGATCGGGGCGCGAGCGTTCGCCACGGCTGATAGGGTTTGTCAACAGCCGCGATCTCAGGGGCTGGAGGTGGATGGTCGCCCGGTACGTGGGATGCCGGCGGAACAGGCACATCCGACCACCTGGCAGATGGCAGGGGTATCGAGAACAAGTCGTACCCGTCCGCCGTGTAGCCGACAAACACGAGCGATTGTCCGTCGGGAGAGACGATTGGCGCCTGCGCCGACGCACCCGCGCCGTTCAGCCGCCGAATCGCGCCGCTGCCGACGTCGACCGAGTAGATCGAGAAGGGCCCGCCTCCACGGTCCGAAGCAAAGAGCACGGTCGTCGCTGACAGCCAGAACGGGGTCACATTCCGCGCGTCGTTTGACGAGACGACCGGCCGCACGCGAGCTGCCGCCACGTCGACCAGGACGATTTCGGACGGCCCACCGCGCTGTCGACGCTCCACGGCGACGGACTGTCCGTCAGGGGCCCACCGCGGAGACGAGTAGTCGGTGTCGGCGTCCGACAGCAGAATCGTCGGCGCGGCAAAGGCGCCCGCGGTGGGAAGTTGAAAGATCGCCAGAGCCCTGCGATCCGGCATCTGAACGGTGCAGACCACAGTGCGGCCATCTGGCGCGACGTCCGGGTCCGCCGCGCGAGCCAGATGCGTTAGTCGACGCACCGGTCCGCCGTTCTCGTCGATGGCATAGAGATCGGATTGAAGCCCGACGTTGCGCACGAGCTCCATCTGATCGAACACCAGCTGGTCGCCAGCCGTTCCCATCTGATTTCCGAGATACCGGGTTGTGAGCTGCCGCGGTTCGGCTCCATCGGTGCCGAGCGTCATCAAAGCGGGAAACCCATGCGGATTGACGATGGAGTAGAAGAGCCGCCCGTGCCGACCGAAGGCCGGCGAACCAACCGCGAACCCGTGATGGGTCAACCGGCGAGATCCATCAGATTCATCCTGAGCTCTGGCGCGCGTATCTTTTTCAAAGTCGTCCCACAGGTCTCCGAGCGAGCGGTTGAATACCTTTCGAAAGGCCGGCGACCCGAGGTACGGCACGCGCCTCGATGTCTCGTCCGCGAGCGTGGCGATCGATTCGGCGCCGAATCGATCCGCGAGGTATTGATGAAAGTACGCGCCGTACGCGTAATGGGCGGAACCGCCGGGCCAGTCCACCAAACCGCCGTTCGCCCGGTCGATCGGATCGAAGCGTCGCGCGGAGGCCGCGCGATCGACAATCAGCCGGAAGTCGCCTGCCGGAACTCGTCCTTCACCCGTGAGCACGCTCTCGTTGTAGGTGGCGATGCCTTCGATCTGCCACAGCGGCAGGAACAGGTTGGGGTAGAGCAGGGGCGCACGGCCAAAGGCGTGGCGTAAGCCGCCAATCCAACCGCGCGCCTTGTCGAGATGAACGATGTGCGTGTACTCGTGCGAGAGCACGAGTCGCAGCCAGTCGTCCGTGTTCCCGATCGTGCTCTCGCCGGATGGAACGGCGGCACCGATCTCGATCATGTTGTACGGCACGGGCGTCGCCCACCCGTTCGACAGGTCGTGCTGGTCCACCAGGATCACGTGGACGCGGCCGTTCGGCCGCCCCATCTGGCGCGCCACGCGGTCGGCGACATCCTCGGCAATCGCCGCAAGTCGCCGCGCCAGCGTTTCCTCTCCCTGATGAAAGTAGATGGTGAAGCTCGGCGTGCTGATCGTGCGGAAATGGAGGCGCGGATCGTAGCGGTTCGCCGCGCGTGCCGACGGACAACCGATGACGAGCACGCTCAGGACGACGAGAACACGACGAAGCGGCGTCACGAACCGGAGCGGCTCCCGTTTCCCTGGCGGTAGACATCTTTCAGGAACGTGAAGTCGGCAATCGGAGAGAGGCTCACGCCGTGAATATCGGGCTGAAAGATCGCGACGTTGGTCTTGTACCAGAGGCTGATGTACGGCACGTCCTCCGCAATGCGCTGCTGGGCACGCGCGTACAGCTGCCGCCGTTCTTCATCGTCGCCAGAGGCCGATGCGTTCTCGATCAGTCGATCGACGTCCGGGTTGCGGTAGCGAACGCGGTTGAGACCGGTTGGCGGCACCTGCTGAGAGTGATACACCAGTCGCAGGATGTCCGGGTCGGTTACCCCAACAAACTGCAACGTGTAGAGCTGGAAGTTCCCCCTCAGCACGTCGGCCGACAACGTCTGAAACTCGGAAGATCGCACATCGAGCGCGATCCCTACTCGCGCGAGATCCTGCTGGATGGCAGCCGCCTGAATCCTATACACCTCGGTCGTCGAGGTTTTCAATGACAGCCGGAACCTGGGAAGCGGACCCGGGCCATCGGGGTCGGGAAAGCCGGCGGCGTCCAGAAGTCGTTCCGCCCGTGACGGATCGTGCGTGAAGTCGAAGACGTTGCGCTCGAAGGCCCAGGACATCGGTGGCACGATCCCGACTGCCGTCGTGGCAAATCCGCGTCGGAGGTACTTGACGATCGCGTCGCGATCGATCGCATAGCCTATCGCTTTGCGAACCTCGACATGGCTGAGGATGGGATCGCTCAGGTTGAGGCCGATGTAAGCGTAGTCGGTTCCGGCGGCTGTCTCGACCTGGACGTGTCCTTCGCGCTGAAGCTGCCACACGATGTCAGGAGACAGATCGTTGACGATGAGATCGACGGAGCCCTTGCGGATTTCGAGCCCGCGCATCGTGTCGTCAGGGATGACTTTCAGGAGGAGACCATCGTTACGGGCTCGCCCGGCGTAGTACGTATCGAACGCAGTCAGGGAGACGTGGTCGTCGGGAACGAACTCGGCGAGCCGATACGGGCCCGTCCCGATCGGACTCCTGGCATTCGCCGCGCCGGAGCCGTCCTGAACGACTCCCATCACGAGGTTGATGGGAAACGAATTGAGTGGATTCTTTAGCGTGAATTCGACAGTGTACGGATCGCGCGCGTTGACGGCTGCCAGCACGCGATACGCGCCGGAACGTCCTTTGAACGACGGATCGAGAAAGCTCCGGAACGTGTACACCACGTCGGCGGACGTCAGCTCCCGTCCGTTGTGAAACAGCACGCCCTTGCGCAGGCGCGCGATGTAGGTGAGGGGATCGGGATGCTCGATCGTCTCGGCAAGTTCGGGAACGACGCGAAGCTGGCTGTCGATGTGGACGAGCGTGTTGAAAACCAGCTGGTGAACCTTCTGGGAGGCCTCGTCGGTGCCGACCCGTGGATCGAGGTTCGTCGCTGAATTCGTCATGCCGAGCACGATGACGTTGCCGAGCGGCCGTCTCTCGGTGCAGGCGGCTGCTGCGACGAAGGTTGCGGCGAGCACGGCCACCCAACCCGGCCGCAATCGCCGGACCGTCACTCGCTCACCTCGTCTTTGAGCTCCGCAAGCAGCGCGAGCGCCTGCATCGGTGTGATGTCGTTGATGTCCAGGCTTCGAAGCCGCCGATGCACGGCATCGACGTCGGCCGGAGACTGAAAGAGGCCCATCTGTCCTGCAGAGGTGGCGCCGGCGCCGCTCATCGAGGGTCGACCGCCTCGCGACAGCTCGTCGCGCTCGAGCCCGTTCAGAATCTCTCTCGCGCGTGCCACGACCGGCGGCGGCAAACCGGCCAGCCGCGCGACGTGTATTCCGTAACTCCGATCGGAACGTCCGGGCACCACCTTGCGCAGAAACACGATGTCGTCCTTCCATTCGCGCACGACCACGTGGAAGTTGACCACGCCCGGCAGCGCGTCGGCGAGGTCCGTGAGCTCGTGATAGTGCGTGGCGAAGATCGTCTTCGGGCGCGCGCGGGTGTTCGACGCCAGGTGTTCCGCCACTGCCCAGGCGAGGCTCAAGCCGTCGAAGGTCGACGTGCCACGTCCGATCTCGTCGAGGATCACGAGACTCCGCGACGTGGCGCTGTGCAGAATGTTCGCCGTCTCCTGCATTTCGACCATGAAGGTGGACTGGCCGCGGGCAATGTTGTCCGCCGCCCCGACCCGAGCGAAGAGGCGGTCGACGACCGGAAGCTTGGCTGTGCGCGCAGGGACGAACGAGCCGGCCTGGGCCATCAAGCAGAGGAGCGCCGTCTGGCGAAGGTATGTGGACTTGCCGCCCATGTTCGGGCCGGTCAGGATCACGAGCTGGTGAGCCTCGCCGTCGAGGAGCACGTCGTTGGGCACGAACGCATCGGCGGCAAAACGCTCGACCACCGCGTGGCGCACGTCGCAGGCGGCGAGGTCGTCGCCGGCGTGCACCAGCGGCTTCGTGTAGTTCTGGATGGCTGCGGTCTCCGCCAGCGCGGCAAGCGCGTCGAACGTGGCCAGTCCGCGCGCCGTGTCCTGAACGCGCGGCGCGTCCGCCGCGACACGCCGGCGGAGCGCTTCGAACAGCTCGACCTCGCGCTCGACGATGCGCTCGTCGGCCCCCAGCACCTTCTCCTCGTAGGCCTTCAGATCCGGGGTGATGAAGCGTTCGCCGCCAGCAATCGTCTGCTTGCGGTGGTAATCGGACGGCACGTTCGCGAGGTTCGATCGCGACACTTCGATGTAATAGCCGAAGACACGATTGAAGCGGATCTTGAGAGAACTGATCCCGGTGCGCGAGCGCTCGGCTTCCTCCATCTCGGCAATCCGCCGCTTGCCGGATCGGCTGATGCCGCGCACCTCATCGAGCTCCGGATCGACGCCGTCACGCACGACACCGCCGTCCCGGGCGTTGACCGGTGGCTCGTCGAGGAGCACACGATCGAGTTCGTCTCGAAGATCGGCGAGATCGTCGAGTTCAGCGGCCAGACTGCGATTGAGCGGCGCCTCGAACGGCTCGATCAGCATGCGGACGCGCGGCACCGCGGCCAGCGACTGGCGGAGCGCCACCAGATCGCGCGGCCCCGCGGTGCCGAGCGCGGCGCGCGCGACCAGCCTCTCGATGTCGTGCACCGTCTTCAGCGTCTCGCGGATCTTCGCGCGTTCGGTGCTTCGGAACGCGAACTCCTCGACCCCATCGAGGCGATCCTGGATGCGTTCGAGCGCGAGGAGCGGCCGCAGGAACCACGTGCGAATCAGGCGGCCGCCCATCGCGGTCATGGTGCGATCGATCTCGTGCAGCAGCGAACCGTTCTTCCCGCCGTCAGCCGCTTCGAGCACCTCGAGATTGCGCAGCGTCGTCGGATCGATCACCATCGAATCCGCGCCGGTTCGGAAGGTGACGTCGCGAACGTGCGCCAGATCCGCTTTCTGCGTGTCGCGGAGGTACTGGACGAGCGCACCCGCCGCACAAATCGCCTGGCGATGTTCATCGAGGCCGAACCCGCGCAGCGACTGGGCGCGCGTTTGTGAGAGCAGCGCCGCGCGCGCGGATTCGAACTCGAAGGTCCAGCCGTCAGCCGTCGTCACGCGGGTGTCGAGCCGCAGCTCGTTGATCATCGCCGCCACCTCGTCGACACCCGAGGGCGCGAGGATTTCGCGCGGCCGGAGGACGACCAGTTCGTCGGCCAGCGCCTGGCGCGCATCAGCCCCGGTGTATTCGGTCGTGGTGAATTCGCCAGTCGAGAGATCGAGCAGCGCAACCCCGTAACATGGCACCGCTGGAGCAGGGCAGATGCCGATGAGGAATGCCGGCTCGCGGGCCTCCAGATAGCCGGCATCGGTCAGTGTCCCCGGCGACACGACGCGGACCACTTCGCGCCGAACCAGACCTTTTGCCTTCTTGGGATCCTCCATCTGCTCGCAGACGGCGACGCGAAACCCCTTCTTCACGAGGCGCGCGATGTACCCATCGGCGGCGTGGTGCGGCACGCCGCACATGGGGATGGCCCCGCCAGCGGAGTCCTTGGATCGCGAGGTGAGTGTGAGCTCGAGGGCTCGCGCAGCCGTCAGCGCGTCCTCGTAGAACATTTCGTAGAAGTCTCCCATGCGGAAGAACACAATCGCATCGCGGAACTGGCGCTTCGCTTCGAAGTACTGACGCATCGCCGGCGTTGCGCCGGCTGGTTCAGAAGACACAGGAGGAGAGGCCATTTCGGGGAGCGTCTGCGCGTGAGTATAACATTGAGGTTTAGGACGAGGTTCTGCCGTCTTGATCATTCTCGCGATCGACACCACCACGAGAGCAGGCAGCATTGCCGTGGTGCACGACACCGTCGTCCGCGTGGAGCGCGCCGGAGATGCCTCGGTCACACACGGACAGCGACTGCCCGGTGACGTGGCCGACGTGCTGTCGGCGGCAGGCGTGCGAATCGAGGATGTCGATCTGCTGGCCGTCGCGGCGGGCCCGGGATCCTTCACCGGCTTGCGGGTCGGGATCGCGACCATCCAGGGAATCGCGATGGCGCACGCGAAGCGAGTGGTTCCCGTCTCGGCCCTAGAGGCGCTCGCGCGCGCGGCGGTAAACCCGCCAGACACCATTGCCGCTTGGATGGACGCGCAGCGAGGAGAGGTGTTCGCCGCACTCTATGCCGCCGATGGGAACGACATACTGATTAGCGCCGTCTCCGCCACGCCCGTCACGATCTTGAAGACATGGTCGGCCGCGGTCGACATGCGGCACACCACCTTCATCGGTGATGGCGCCGTGCATCATGCCGAGTTCCTTCGGCGGGAGCTGGCAGATGACGTGCGCATCGTCACGCCGCCGCCGCTCGCCGGAGTGATCGGTCAGATTGCCGCCGAACAGCCTTCGCGAGCCGTCCTGCCGCACGCCATCGTTCCCATCTACGTACGGCGGTCGGACGCGGAACTGGCCAGGGAACGCCGGGCCGCGATGCCATGACCTCGACCGATCCCACGACCAGGGTACTCAATCACGCGACTCGTCGCAGGGGACGATCTCGACGATGTGACGGCGCTCGAGGCGGCCTCCTTTACCAATCCGTGGTCGCGTGAGATGTTGGAGCGGGACCTTCGCAACACGGATGTCGTCCGGGTGTACGTGCTTCGCGACGCTCACAGCCGGCTGCTCGGCTTCTGCGGCTGCTGGTTCGTGTCCGATGAACTGCACATCAATACGCTGGCGGTCGCCGATGAATTTCGACGTCAGGGGCACGCCACGCGCCTGCTGCGTTTCGTGCTGGCGGAGGCGGCCGCAGCCGGCCTCCATCAAGCTACACTCGAGGTCCGTCGGTCCAACGAGGCCGCCCTCAGGCTGTACGGCCACTTCGGGTTCGAGGTCCACGGCATTCGGCCCGAGTACTACACGCAGCCGGTCGAGGACGCGCTCGTCTTATGGAGCCGGAAACTCGGCTTTTTGGATACGAATCCGGAACCTTGAAGCGGGTCGAGCCTTGTGATAGGTTGGTTTCATGAATGTCCAGGACTAACCTCTTCCCGGAGGCGGAAAATGCCGAACGACTTCGAAGAGCTGAAGCGTCAGTTGTTGCAGAGCGACGAACAGTACCGCCAGTTAGCCACCCGTCATCACGCCCTCGACCAACAGATTCACACCCTCACCGATCGCCCCTATCTGACGCAGCCCGAACAGCTCGAAGAAGTCCGGTTGAAGAAGGTCAAGCTCCAGCTGAAAGACCAGATGGAGAGTATTCTGCGCCGCCATCGGATGGATGGCAGGTCGCCGCACGCGGCGCATCGTTGAGACACGCCGCCTGACGGCGGCTTCGTTTGTCCTTGTTCCACCGAAGGGCCAGCAATCGGTCGTGCCCGTGGCCGACCGATTCCTGGCCCTCGTGACTTTCTGCCCGCTTCCGGGCATCATCGCAGTCAATGAGAATCGATCGTGCGGGGTTTCCGTTCATCGCGGCCGCGGCTGTCCCCGCCGCCTTTCTGGTCGCGACGCGGCGGTACGCCCCTGGCGGCCCCGTTTGCCGCGTTCAGCGGCTTCATGGCGTATTTTTTTCGCGATCCCGAGCGGCACGTCCCCACGGATCCGGCCCTCGTCGTGTCACCGGCCGACGGCCGCGTCATGGCCGCCCGGCCGGGGGACCCGCGCTGGGCGCCTCCCGGATCCTGGAAACAGATCACCATTTTTCTGTCGCCCATGGACGTGCACATCAACCGGACCCCTGTTTCCGGAGTGGTGACGCGAGTCGACTACCGACCGGGCAAATTTCTTCCTGCGTACCATGAGGGCGCCAACGACAACGAGCTCAACGAGGTCTGGATCGATCACCAGGGCCAGCCAGTTGTGTTCCGTCAGGTGGTCGGCATCCTTGCGCGGCGAATCGTCTGCCGCGTGCGCGAGGGACAGACGCTGCAGCGCGGCGAGCGGGTCGGCCTCATGAAGTTCGGATCGCGCATGGACGTCTTCGTGCCCGCCGATGCAACGCTCCATGTCAGCGCGGGCGACAGGGTCATCGGCGGCGAAACGGTGCTCGCCACGCTCGGGAGCGCCAGTGCTGGATAACACCCCGCTTTTGCGGCGCCGGCGGGAAGACCGGACGAACCGGTTTCGCCGTGGCGTCTTCCTGCTGCCGTCGCTCTTCACCGTCGCGAATCTCTTCTGCGGCTATGCCTGCGTCGTCTATTCGACCCGCTCGGATTTCGACACGGCGGCGCTGTTCATCGGTATCGCGATGGTGCTCGATACGCTCGACGGATTCTTCGCTCGGCTGACGCATTCGTCTTCCGCATTCGGCGTCGAGCTGGATTCGCTGGCCGATGTGGTCTCGTTCGGGCTCGGCCCGGCGATCCTGGCGTTTACGTGGGGACTCTGGCCGCTGGAGCGTCTGGGCTGGGCGGCCGGCTTTCTCTATGTCACGGCCGCGGCGATGCGTCTGGCGCGGTTCAACGTCCAGAGCAGCACGACGACGGCATCCACCGACAAACGATATTTCGTCGGCATGCCGAGTCCCGCGGCAGCGTCGGTCATCGCCTCGACGGTGTATCTGTATCCGTACGGCCTGCAGGAACGCGAAGCAGCGTTCCCAGCGCTCGCGATGGTGCTCGTGCCGGCATTCCTCATGGTCAGCACCATCCGTTTCCGCAGCGTCAAGGCGATCGACGTCGGCCACACCCGCTCGTACTTCTCCATCTTCATCGCCGCCGGCGCGCTCGCGCTGGTCGCGACGCACCCCAGGATCGCGCTCGTGGTGCTGTCCTACACCTATACCGCGGCAGCCTTGATTGTCTGGGGCTATACGAAACTGCGGCGCCGTCCCGCGGAGCATGCCGCCGATGACGGACGAATTCCGGAGCCGACGGATCATCCGTATCAGCCGGGTCTGCGGTACATCCCGCTGCCCGCGCCGACGGCTACGGCGAAGAACCGAAGATTCGAAGATCCGAAGGAGACAGGAAGAAGACCTAAGAAAGCTGCGCGCTAAGACGTGCAGACTTGGAGCCCGATGGGACACGTGCTGGCGGGGTGCGCTCCGCGCGCAAAGCGAGGCACTGATCCGGGAAATACAAACACCGCGCGAGCAAGTGGTGCTTGTGTTTCCGGATGAGTGCTGCTGGGCCGCCGGCTGAGGCCGGCGCCCGCCAGCCCGCAGCGTGACTCTACGGTCTTCGCTTCTCCTTCGATTCTTCGATTCTTCGATTCTTCGACGCTCGCCGTCGGCGCGGGCAGCGCGACCGGGAATGCCGCGTCGACTTCAACGCGCCGCGACGGGCAGGCGCACGATGACCGCCGTTCCGCGCCCCTTGCCACTTTCGATCTCGATCGCCCCACCGTTCAGTTCGATATTCCGCCGAGCGATGGGGAGTCCCAGACCCGTGCCTGTCGTCTTGGTCGAGAAGTACGGCTCGAAGATGCGGGCCAGCGACTCTTCATCTATGCCCACGCCGTTGTCGTCGATCCGCAGTGTGACGAACCGGTGGTCGGCAAACGCGTCGATCGTCAACCGGCCTTGACCGGGCATGGCGTGCAGCGCGTTCTCGACAATATTGGCGAGGCTGCGCGCGACCAGGGTCCGATCGACGAACACTCGCGGCAGCGGTCCGGTCACGCGATTGACGACGTCAATCCGACCTGCGAGGCCGGTGCGATACGGATCAATCACGTCGCTCACGAGTTCCGGTACATCGACCGGAGCCGGTCTGGCGGTGGGCGACGACGCAAAGCTGGAGAACTCGGCGGAGATCTGGCGTAGCAGCTTGACCTGGCCGAGGATCGCATTGACGCACCCTTCGAGCACGTCACCGAGCGGCTCGCCGCGATCCGCGTGGACTCGCCGGAGGTGCTCGGCCGAGAGCTGGATCGGTGTGAGCGGGTTCTTGATTTCGTGCGCAACCTGGCGCGCCATCTCGGCCCACGCCTCCAGCCGGTGCGTGCGTTCGAGCTGCGTGCGCTGCGCTTTCAGCTCCGCCGCCATGCTGTTGAACGCGTCCACGAGACGACTCAGCTCGTCGGAGGAGCGGACGGCGATCTGCGCATCAAAGTCGCCGCGCGCGATCCGGCGCGTCGCGCGCGTCAGACGACGGATCGGATCCGCGATGCGCTCGGCCATCGACAGGCCAATCGCCGCACCGAGCAGGATGAACAGCAGCGCGGCCAGGTGAACGCCGCGATCGAGATCGTCGATCTCCCGATCGATATCGCGCTGCCGCGTGGCCAGGGGAACGGTCAGAATCACTTTCTTTCCGCCGGCATGGACCGGCGCCGCGGCGATCGTGTAGGGCACCGTGCCGATGAGATCCTCCCCGACGAAGCTCGGGAGGCGCTGGAGGGCAATGGCGCGGTAGACCGCGTCCGGCGTCCGCTTCGCAAGCAGCCCGGACGCGAACAGATCGCGCTTGCTGGTCGCAATCAGCTCCGCCCCATCGAAGATGTTGACGTCCTGATCGATGATCTGGCTGATCCAGATCATGACGTCGTCGGTCGCCGGGGCGAGCCCTTCGGTGCGCTGGGTGAGCGCGTTCGACTGCTCGATGACGCGCTGCGCGACCGCAGCGGTCCGCGCCGCCTCCAGCGCCACGTCGGCGGTGAGCAGGTTGGCGAAATACCAGCGGATCGCTACCGCCAGAATCAGGACGGGGATGATGGCCGCGAGGACGAACGCCAGAAACAGCTTGCGATAGAAGCTCGCGCGGATTTCGCGCAGGAGCGCCCGGCCGAGACGGGGCCGCGCGCGCGCGGCGCGCGTGAAGAGCGCCGTACCAATCAGGACGAGCCCGTACAGCACACCCGACAGCGTCGTCAGCTCGGCGAGATGCACGAGATGATCGAAGGCCGTCAGGGTGCGATAGCCAATCGCGTAAATGAACACGCGATCGTTCGAGAAGAACACCTGGTAGCGGCGGTCACCGGTCCGGACCGTTGTCCAGAACGGCGTGCGCGCGGGATCGTAGATCCGCGCGAACAGCTCGTCGTCGATGGACCACGCCGCGTGCGGCGAGTTGTACACGGCGCCGAGACTCCACCCATAAATCGCGACCTCGACCTCGCTGCCGGTCGTCCCCTCGCGGGGCGTCCCGCCTTCGACGGGCCGGAACACTTCGAAGTACGGATTCTGCGACGTGATGAACGGCAGCGTGCGGTAGTCGAACACGAGGACGTGCACGACGATTGTGCCCACGACACGCGGCGGGCCTCCCGGCGCGTCCGTCGTGCATATCCGCCGCGCGGCATGCAGCATACGGCGTTCTTCCGCCCCGAACGGCGCCGCTTCGCCGAATACGTCCCACCGGCAGGGAGAAGCCGCCTCGATCTGCGGCGCCTGGGCCGTTCCCGAGTATTCCGGCAGGTTGAGCGAAAAGCGACTCACGCACGCGCCCTGCTCGTTGTATAGCTCGACGGCGGAGCTCAGCCGCGCACGCGCAAGCGCCGTCCGATTCCACACGAAGAATGCGCGCTCCGGGGTGCGCTCGCAGGACACCGGCACCGCGGGATCGCTGCTGACGAGCGAGGGCAGAGTCGCGACCGCGTCGATCTCCGCGCGGGCTTCGTTCAGCCGCTCCTGGAGCGTCTGAGAGTGTCGCTGTGCCTGCACGGCGTACTGCGACGCAATCACCGTCCGCATCGCGCCCTCGGCAAAGTCATCGACCGAGGGATACAGCAGCAGCGACGGCAGAAGAAATGCGGCGAACAGCGCCAGGATGCGGGCAGCGACCGTCGTATGGCGATACCACACGACGAGCCGCGCGGCCAGGAGCGCGGCGATTGCACAGGCGACTGCCGAGAGAACCAGGCCGAGAGTGGGCAGCGCCCATCCACGGATCTCGAAGACGGCCGCGATGGCAATCGATGGCGCAATCCAGAGGACGAGAATGCGGACCCGCAGACCGATGGCCGCCCCGACACGCCAGGGTGAGAGCGCGGCGCTCAACATGAGCGTGCACGCCCACAGGGCCGCCGCGTGGCACGCGAGAATGCCCGTCAGAAGCGCGAGCCGCGTGGCACTCCATGGATGGAGCGAGAAGCGACGCAGGTCAATCGTCACCGGATCGACGGCGTGCGGCAGTAGGCGCGCAAACACGACGAGAATGATTGCCACCGCCACACCGGCGAGCACCTGCCGCAGCAGGAAGCCCGCAGGCGCATGCTCGGTGGGGCGGCGGACGGATCGCAAACCGATGCGCAGGCGAACGACCGGACCCGCGAGAAGAGCAATGGCCGCCGCCACCGCCACACCACCGACCAGGAACAACGCACTGGGCGGCGGCCTGCGGCCGATCTCGATGGCGAGCGCTGTCGCAACGATCGCGGAGGCCGCCGCAAGGCAGAGAAGCGCCGTCGTCGTAGTCACGCAGGAACTCGCGGGAGGTGGTGGCGGCGGCGCGCCGATCGAGAACAGGACCCATCAGGAGGAGGACGGTCACGCCGAGGATGACCAGGACCGTTGCGGCCACTCGTGTGCGCCACACCCGGCGCGCGGCGGCGGTATCGGCCGGCGACATCGATACTTCAACGAGCGGCTCGCCGCCCGGTGCGCGTAGCAGAAACGCGTTCCGCCGCGGTTGGTCGCCGGCTCCTTCCCACCGCATGCGCAGCGACGCGGGCCCAAGAGGCGTGTCCAGCACATAGTCGCTGGCGGCGATCGTGGTGGAGGCCGGCGAAGGGGAGAGGACGTGCTCGGCAGCCACCGAACCGACCCGGCGCTGCTCCGAGGTGAGAATCGGCAGTATATGGACCAGGCGGAGGCCGAGCGACGAGGGCGTAACGAAGAATGTCGATGGACCGGCGAGCCGCGCCGATACGCCGACGTCGGAGGGGCGTCCGACCCAGGCCAGCGCCACACCCGCGCGATCGTAGATCGTTACCGCGACCGCGTCGGGCACCGCGTCAACATCGGACAGCCTTCGGTCGAGCAGCTCGAACAGCGCTCGGGACGCCTCAGGTCCGTTCGAGAGGGATCGGGCAGCGTCCGGATCCATCGCCACGCCGACAGCCACTCGTGAGAGCACCGTCGTCATCCGATCGAAATCCCGGTGAACGTGTTGCTCGACCCGCGCTGCGGCGGCCGCCTGGGTCCATCCAAAGCGCCATACCTCGACAGCCGCCCCGCACACCGCCGCAAGGACGGCCAGCGCGGAGCCGACCGCGAGGAGCCGGCGGACGCTGACGTGGCGCTCGCGCAGACTCGTCGTTAGAGGGGAGGACACTGAAGCAGCAGAATACCGCAAAGGGTACAATCAGTTAGTTCGATGCCACACCCTCCAGCCCTGAAGGCCTCCCTCAAGCGCGGCGCCTTTGTCGCCGCCGCGAACTGGCCCCTCATCGCGGTGCAATTCATCGCCGAAGGCACGCAGCAACTGCTGCTGGCCGTCCCGATCGTCGGCGGCGTTGCGCTGGTCGTCCTGCTTCTGGGCGCCGACGTGGAAGAGGTGATGGCGGGCGACATGAAAGACAGCATTCCCAGCGTCATCGCGGCGCTTCGCGCAAATCCGGTCGCGCTCGTCTGTTTCGCTGCGGCGTTTCTCGTCGTCCTGCTCGGTGCATCGGTGTTGACCTTCATTGTCAAAGGCGGGACCGTGGCGATCCTGGCGGCCGCAGAGTCGCAGGCCGGACCCATCGAGCGGCCACCGCTCCGCCTGGCGGCGCTTCGTCGCGCGAACATCACCAACATCGAGCCGTTCCTCGCCGGGTGCCGGAAGTTCGCGACGCGGTACATCAAGCTCGGTCTGTGCCTGCTGGTGGTTTACGGCGTGACCGGTGCGGTCTGCCTGGCCGTGGTGATGGGCGGATACGGCCTGGCTGGAAGCGTCGGAGCGTTCCTCGGATGGACCTTCGTCGCGCTGCCGGCGATCGGCGGGCTGTTCGTTTGGCTTGCGATCGTCAATTTCCTCTATCTGCTCACGCAGATGGCCATCGCCGTCGAGGACATCGGCGTTCGCGAGGGCATGCGGAGAGTGGCCCAGTTCATCCGCGCCAGTGTTCGAGAGGTCGCGGGCATTTTCGGGATCGTGCTGCTGTTTGTCGCTGTCGGCACGCTGGCGTCGTGGCTCGCGACAGCGGGTCTCGGTCTGATTGCGGTCATTCCCTTCGTGGGGCTCGCGATGGTTCCGTTGCAGCTGGGCGCGTGGCTGCTCCGCGGCATCGCATTCCAATACCTCGCACTCGCCGCGCTCGGCGCCTATCTGACCCAGTATCGCTACTACCTGCACAGTCTGGTAACGCTTCGCGTGCCCGAGGCGGCTGCCGATGTCACTGGCCCACGTCTCGCATGATGAACTACACCGATTTTCTGTCACAAGCCGCCGCCGGGATGCAGGAGTCCGCGATTCGCCGCATGGGGGCGATCCTCGCGCAGAACCGCGACCTCATCTCTTTTGCACCCGGGTATCCTGCCCCTGAAACATTTCCCTGGGCTGATTTTTCGGACATCGCACACGAGCTGCTGTCCGGTTCTCATGCGAATGCGCTTCAATATGGAGCCACGCGGGGGTTTCGTCCGCTGCTCGAGATGATCGCTGGAATCATGCAGGCCCGCGGCGTGACGACGGCCATGGATCGCCTTCTGGTGACGACCGGCTCGCAGCAGGGACTCGATCTCGTCGCTCGTGTGCTGCTCGATCCCGGCGACGTGGTGCTCGTCGAGCTGCCCGCATACACCGGCGCCATTACCGCGTTCCGCAACGTCCGCGCGCACATGGAAGGGGTACCGCAGGAGCACGATGGGATCGATCTCGCCGCGCTGGATGCGACTCACCAGCGGCTGGTGCACGGCGGACGCCGCGTGCGCTTCCTGTACGTCGTGCCGAATTTCCAGAATCCCACCGGGATGCTGATGTCGCTCGGCAAACGCCGCCAGCTGCTCGAATGGGCCGCATCGCGCAACGTGTTGATCGTGGAGGACGATCCCTATCGCGAGCTGTACTTCGAGGACTCTGCGTGCGAAGCAGACGTCCGGCCGGTCAAGGCTGATGATGCGGAAGGACGGGTCATTTACCTGAGCAGCTTCTCGAAAACACTGGCTCCGGGCTTTCGCGTCGCGTGGGTCGATGCGCCAGCACCGATTGCGGTGAAACTCGAGATGGCCAAGCAGGCGGGGGATTTGTGCACCGGGGTGTTCGACCAGCGCATGATTCACGAATGCGGTCGACGTGACATTCTCCAACGCCAGGTGCCGCGGCTGCGAAGGCACTATGCAGACAAGCGGGACGTGATGGTTGCCGCGTGTCGCCAGGAGTGCGGCGACGGGCTCACGTGGGCCGACCCGCGCGGCGGCTTCTTTCTCTGGGCGACGCTTCCGCAAGACCTCGACGCGGACCGTCTGCTCGATCGCGCCGTCCGTCACGGCGTCGTCTATGTCGCCGGAAGCGCATTCTTCGTGAACGATGGCGGCGGCAGTCAGATCCGGCTGTCGTTTTCCGCGCCGACGCACGACCAGATTCGCGAGGGTGTGCGACGACTGGCGGACGCTATTCGTGAGGAGTTGCGTGAGGGGGTGCCGGCGGCCCGGCCAGCACGAGCTTCCACTGCCCGTTGAGACTCCCGGTGAACGCGGACATCAGAATCGCATTGCTGGACCGGCCGAACGCGGGCGGCATCGCCAACGGCTCTTCAAGTGTGATCTGACCGGCGGGCTGGCCGTTCGTCACGGCAAAGGCGCGCAGTTCCGACGCATTGCCGGACACGATCACGGCAGAATCGATCAGGACGGGACCTCGTGTCGGCCGGAACGGCACACTCGGATGCCACAGCAGCGCGCCGGTCGATCGCCGGTACGCACGAATCGTGTTGTCCATCGACGTCACGTAGATCCGGTCGTCGTCGGCGACGGGCCGGCCCCTGACGAGTGCCCCGAGGCGTACGCGGGGCCAGACTCGTTCGCCATCGGACGTCCGCACACAGAAGAACCACTTGTCGCCGGTTCCAAAATAGACCCGATCAGGAAACGCGAGCACCTCGCTCAACGGACCGTGATAGCTCCTGACCCAGCGATTTTTGCCAGTGGGGAGTTCGAGCGCGAACAGCCGGCCATCCTGAAGCGGCACATACAGGTTGTCGCCTTCAATCGTCGCCATCACGTCCGCTCCGCTCAGGTCACGCCGCCAGACCTGGCTGCCGTCAGCCGAACGAAACGCGGTCACCTGCTTTGTCGTCGAGGCAATCAGCCAGCCGCCGCCGGCAAGAAGCGGCGCCGTCAGCGGCTCCGTTCGCGCACTCCACAGTCGTGCGCCGTCTGCGGCGTTGAGCGCCACGATCTGATCCGCGGTTGCGACGTAGACTCGTCCCTCGTCGACGGCAATCGGCCCTTCCGATCGGAGCGGGACCTCCCATGCCGCTTTCCCATCGCTGACCCGGCGGGCCGCGACCATGCCGGACTGCAGCGCGATGATGATCTGGTCGCCGTCAATCACCGGCGGCGCGGCGGGGCTCGCAGAAATCGCGACGCTCCATCGAATCGTGGATGGCAAAGAGTGCACCGCGGGGGCCGGAGCCGCGACGACTTGTGCGAAGGCGAGAAGAAGAGTGGTGCGAAGCGCGTGCACGTCTTATAATAATGTGCCTGACACACCTTGACGCGCCGCGACGCTTCATTCGTCCGTCGCCTCTCGATCGATCGCGAATGAATCCGTCCTGTCGGCCGATCATCACGCGGCACGCCCAGTGAATCATCAGACCATCGTCGTACTCGACTTCGGATCGCAGTTCACCCAGCTGATCGCTCGACGCCTCCGTGAGCTGTCGGTCTATTCGGAAATCCTGCCGTTCGATACACCGCTTGCGGAGATCCGGCGGCGCAACCCCATGGGCATCGTGCTGTCGGGCGGTCCGAAGAGCGTCTCGGACAGCGGAGCGCCGCATTGCGAAACCGGGGTGTACGACGCAGGCGTGCCGGTCCTCGGCATCTGCTACGGCATGCAGCTGATGACGCATGCGCTTGGCGGTGAAGTGGCTCCGGCCCCGCATCGAGAGTTCGGCCTGGCCACCATCGATGTTCAGCCGGGCGCGCCCCTGTTTGCCTCGGTGCCCTCGAATCTCCGGGTGTGGGCCAGCCACGGAGACTTCGTGAAGACCGCGCCTCCCGGGTTTCAAGTGACCGCGACGAGCGCCAACGCGCCAGTGGCGGCAATGGTCGCGGAGGAGCGCAGGCTTTACGCGTTGCTTTTTCATCCGGAAGTCGCGCACACGGACCATGGCCTCGACATCCTGCGCAACTTTGCCTACGACGTCTGCGGATGTACGGGCGACTGGACGATGTCTTCCTTCGTGGAAGAAGCCACCGAACGGATCCGTCGTCAGGTGGGCAGCGGACGCGTTGTCTGCGGCCTCAGCGGCGGGGTCGACTCCACCGTCGCGGCGCTCCTGATTCACCGAGCGATCGGGGATCGCCTGACGTGCATCTTCGTCGACAACGGCGTCATGCGCGAGGATGAAGCCGGTCAGATCCGCAGGCGGTTCGAACGGCTGAAGCTCCCGCTCGTGTTCGCCGAGGCGTCCTCGCTTTTTCTCGATCGTCTCGCGGGCATCACCGATCCCGAGCAGAAACGCAAGATCATCGGGGCCGCCTTCATCGACGTGTTCGAATCCGAAGCGCAGAAGATTGGGTCGTTCGATTTTCTGGGACAGGGGACGCTGTATCCCGACGTGATTGAGAGTGTCTCCGTCATTGGCCCCTCGCACGTCATCAAGAGTCACCATAATGTCGGCGGGCTACCCGAGCAGATGCGGTTCACGCTGGTCGAACCGCTCCGTCTGCTGTTCAAGGATGAAGTGCGGCTGGTCGGCAAGGAGCTCGGCCTCGACGACGAATTCGTGTGGCGGCAGCCGTTTCCGGGTCCCGGGCTGGCGGTGCGCATCCTCGGCGAGGTCACGGCCTCACGTCTGGCGCTCATCCGCCGAGCTGATCACATCGTCGCCGAGGAAGTGAAGCGCGCCGGCTGGTATCGGCGGCTCTGGCAGTCGTTTGCCGTCCTGCTGCCGGTCCAGAGCGTTGGCGTGATGGGCGACGCGCGGACCTACGAGTACACGATCGCGATTCGCGCCGTAGAGAGCCGCGACGGGATGACCGCGGACTGGGCGAGGCTGCCGCATGACCTGCTCGCAACCATCTCCTCACGCATCGTCAACGAGGTGAAAGGAATCAATCGAGTCGTGTACGACATCAGTTCCAAACCTCCGTCGACCATCGAGTGGGAGTAGAAGAATTCCCCATGGCCGCCTTCGTCCATCTGCATCTCCACTCCGAGTATTCGCTGCTCGATGGCGCTTGCCGAATCGAGGAGATGCTGGATCGGGCGGTTGAGCTGACGATGCCCGCCGTGGCAATTACCGAGCATGGAAACATGTTCTCGTCGGTGATCTTTCACGACCAGGCACGCAAGCGTGGGCTGAACCCGATTCTCGGGTGCGAGGTGTACGTCGCGCCAGGTGATCGCCGGACGAAGAGCGGGACGCCGGGCGAGACCGCGAATCATCTGGTGCTGCTCGCCGAAAACAAGACCGGCTACCACAACCTCATCAAGCTGGTCTCAGCGGGTTACACCGAAGGGTTCTACTACAAGCCCCGAATCGACAAGGCACTTCTGGCGCAGCACGCCGAGGGGCTCATCGGCCTCAGCAGTTGTCTCAAGGGAGAAGTCGCCACAGGCATCCGGACCGAGCAGCAGCAGAAGGCCATCTCGGCGGCCGCCGCCTATCGTGACATTCTCGGCCGGGACAATTTTTTCCTGGAAATGCAGTACCAGGGAATCGACGAGCAGCGAATCGTCAACGTGGGGCTGCAGCCGATCGCCAAGGACCTCGGTCTCTCGCTCGTCGCCACGAACGACGTCCACTACCTCCAAAACTCCGACTTCAAGCCTCACGACGTGCTGCTGTGCATTGGAACCGGCAAATCGGTGAACGATGCGGAACGCCTCCGCTATCACGGCGACCAGTTCTATCTGAAGACCGGCGACGAGATGGCGGACGTATTCAGGGATTTTCCGCAGGCGCTCGCCAACACCGTGCGCATTGCGGAGCGCTGCCACGTCGATCTTTCGGGCACCGTCAATCAGCTGCCGAATTTCGAGGTGCCTGCCGGCTTCTCGCTCGACGAGTACTTCGAGCACGTCGTGCGTCAGGGGTTTGCCGAGCGGCTGCCGCGGCTGCAGGCGCTCGCCGCCTCGGGGATTCTGAAACATACCATCGACGAGTACGAGCGCCGGTTGTCGTACGAAGTCGAGATGATCAAGCAGATGAAGTACCCGGGTACTTCCTGATCACCTGGGATTTCATCCGCTACGCACGCGAGCAGGGCATTCCGGTCGGACCGGGCCGCGGTTCGGCGGCGGGCAGCTTCGTCGCCTACTGCCTGCGGATCACCGACGTCGATCCCATCGAGTACGACTTGATCTTCGAGCGGTTCCTGAACCCCGAGCGCGTCTCGCTGCCGGATATCGACATCGACTTCTGCGAGCGCCGCCGCGGCGAGGTCATCGAGTACGTCACCCGGAAATACGGCCGCGAGAACGTCGCGCAGATCATCACCTTCGGGACGATGAAGGCCAGGGCGGTCGTCCGCGACGTGGCGCGCGTCATGGACATCCCCTACGCCGAGGCCGACCGCGTGGCCAAGGCGATTCCCCCCGCGCTCGACATGACACTCGCCAAGGCCCTCGACGAGAACCCGGTCCTCAAGGAAATGGAGCAGAAGGACGATCGGGTCAAGGAGCTGCTGGCCGTTGCGCGGCGCCTCGAGGGTATGACGCGTCACGCGTCCGTCCACGCCGCCGGCGTCGTGATCGCGCCTCGTCCGCTGACCGAATTCGTTCCGCTCTACAAGAGCCAGAAGGACGAAATCGTCACGCAGTGGGCGATGAAGGAGGTCGAGCGCATGGGCCTCCTGAAGATGGACTTTCTTGGCCTCAGCACCCTGACGCTGATCCGAGATGCGCTCGATGAGATCCGCCGCACCGAAGGGATCGAACTCGACATCGACGCGATTCCTTTGAACGACGCGAAGACCTTCCAGCTGTTCTGCGACGGTCAGACATATGGCGTCTTCCAGTTCGAAAGCTCGGGCATGCGCGAGCTGCTCCGGAAGGCGAAGCCCGAACGACTCGACGACCTGATCGCGCTCAACGCGTTGTACCGGCCGGGTCCGCTCAAGAGCGGGATGGTCGATGACTACATCTCGCGCAAGCAGGGCAAGACGGAAGTGAAGTACGAGCTCGGACAGCTCGCGCCCATCCTGCAGGATACCTACGGCGTCATCGCCTATCAGGAGCAGGTCATGCGCATCGCTGCGGTGCTGGCCGGCTTCACGATGGGACAGTCCGACATGCTTCGCAAGGCCATGGGGAAGAAGGACCCCAAGGTGATGGCGAAGCAGCGCGAAGCATTCATGACGGGCGCCGTCAAGAACGGCGTGAGCGAAAAAAAGGCGACGAAGATCTTCGACCTGATGGAGTTCTTCGCGGGTTACGGCTTCAACAAGTCACACTCGACGGCGTATGCCTGGGTGGCATACCAGACGGCCTTCCTCAAAGCGAATTACCCGGCGCACTTCATGGCGGCGCTGCTCACCATCGAAGCGGCGAACACCGACAAGCTGGCGATGTACCTCGGCGAGTGCCGCGATCTCGGCGTCACGATTCTGCCGCCGGATATCAATTCGAGCGAGCTGGCCTTCACGGTGGTGGACGGCGGCGTGCGCTTCGGTCTGTGCGCGATCAAGAACGTCGGCGAGGGAGCGATTCAGTCGATGCTCAACGCCCGTCGCGAGCATGGCCGAATCGATTCATTGTACGGGCTCTGCGAGCACACCGACCTGCGGCTCGTCAACAAGCGCGTTCTGGAAAGCCTGATCAAGGCCGGCGCGCTCGATTCGCTGCTGCCCGAAACGAGCGGCAGCGTCGCGGCACGGCGCGCCCGGCTCTTTGCCGCGGTCGATAAGGCCATCGAGAACGGCGGCCGTCACCAGCGGGATCGCGAGAAAGGACAATCGCAGCTGTTTGGCGGGACCGAAGACGATGGATCGCCGGCCGCCGCGTCGCTGCCGGATGCGCCCGCGTGGACCGAGATTCAACAGCTGGCCGGCGAAAAGGAAGCCCTCGGTCTCTACATGAGCGGCCATCCGCTCGATCGCTTCAACGAGGAGCTCAAGACGTTTGGGGCACGCCGCGTCGCGGATTTGACCGTCTCCGAAGCCGACGTGTGGGTCGGCGGCATCGTATCGTCGTTGAGACCGCTGAAGACCAAGAAGGGCGACCGGATGGCGGTGTTCGTGCTCGACGATGTGGGCGGCGCGGTTGAAGTCGTGGTGTTTCCGGAAACATTCGCCAAATTTGGTTCGCTCGTCGAAAACGATGCCATGCTGCTCGTCCGAGGCAAGCTGGAAAAAGACGACGAGTCCGCGCGGATCGTCTCGACGGAACTCATGCCGATTGCGTCGCTGAAGGAAAAAACGACGAGAGAGGTCGTCATTCACTTGCGTCAGGCGTCGCAGGCGAGGACAACCTTCGAGGCACTGGCGGAACTGCTCGCACGGCATCGCGGCGATCGACGCGTGTCGCTCGAACTTGACGTGAACGGGCCCACGCCGCTGCGCGTCCGGGCCGACGTCGCCCAGCGCGTGCGTCCCTCGGACCAGCTCGTGGCGGAGGTGGAGCAAATCTGTGGCAGCGGGACGGTGGAGTTGCGGTGATGCCTGGGCGGGCGACAGCCACCCTTCAAGATCTCACAGGAGAAGGGGAGTCACTTTTTGTTTTTCACTTGTTCGCGTTCTCCTGTGAGTCGTTGCACGCGCGCGAGGGAAGAGTGTACGGCCAGACGACAGCCGTCGATCAAGAGCACATAGGTAAACGGAGAGGGGAAAGGAATATGTTTCTCCCTTTCTCCCCTTCTCCTGTGAGATCTTGGCACGCGGATCACTGACATATGCCCGACTTGCTCGAGTTCGAAGAACCGATCGGCGTCCTGCTGAAGGAGATCGAAGCACTCAGTCTGATGCCTCGTACCGTCGATCGCGAGCGCTCGATCGAAACGCTCCGACGCCGCGCCGACGAGATCCGCGCAGAGCTGTACGCCAATCTCACACCCTGGCAGCGCGTGCTGGTCGCGCGTCACCCGAACCGGCCGAACACGCTCGATTACGTCGAGCGCCTGTTCACCGGCTGGGACGAACTTCACGGCGATCGGCGCTTCGCCGACGACCATGCCATCGTCGGGGGCTTCGCGAACTATCGCGGCCAGCCGGTCGCCATCATCGGACACCAGAAGGGCGGAGACACGAAGCAGAAGATCTACCGGAACTTCGGCTACGCGCGTCCGGAAGGCTACCGGAAAGCGCTTCGGATCATGAAGCTTGCCGAGAAGTTCAGCCGGCCGATCGTCGTCTTCATCGACACCCCGGCGGCATACCCGGGGGTGGAGTCCGAGGAACGCGGCGTCGCGGAGGCGATCGCGTTCAATCTCCGCGAAATGGTGATGCTCGAGGTGCCGATTATCGTGCTGGTGTGCGGCGAAGGGGGCAGTGGAGGAGCGCTCGGCATTGCGATCGGCGATCGCGTCCTGATGCAGGAGTTCTCGGTCTACAGCGTCATTCCGCCGGAGGGCTGCGCCGCCATTCTGTGGAGAGACGCGAACCGGAAGGTCGAGGCCGCCGAAGCCTTGAAGATCACCGCGCCAGACATGCTCGCGCTCGGCTTGATCGACGCGATCGTCCCTGAGCCGACCGGCGGCGCGCACAACAATGCGGATGCTGCCACGGCGCTCGTCGATCAGGCCCTCTCGGCCACACTCGCGGAGGTGGCCGCGTTGCCAGTGGACGTCCGGCTCACGGCTCGCTACGACAAGTTCCGAAAAATGGGCGAGGAGCGGATTTCCTTCACGGATGCGGATGCATTGCCGTTCGATCCGGCCCCATGAACCGTTTCGAATCCTCGTGCCCGGAGAGATGAAATCAGCATTCAACAGTCCGCATTCAACGATGAACATTCAGCATTCAACAGTCCGCATTCAACATTGATGAAGTCCCTCCTGTGGCATCACCTGCCATGCAACGACGATCAGGCGGCCGTGCTGGCCAACGCGCTCGGTGTGCATCCCGTCATTGCGCGGCTGCTGTGCCTTCGCGGACTCACCGAGGTGGATCAGGCGACCCGGTTTCTCAATCCGTCGCTCGACCATCTGCACGATCCCTTCAAGCTGGCTGACATGGACCGCGCCGTTGTTCGACTCGAACGCGCATTGGCGCAGCGGGAACGCATCGCGATTCATGGCGACTACGACGTCGACGGGATCACCTCGACTGTCATCCTCCGCCGCGCGCTCGAAATGCTCGGCGGCGACGTCGTTCATTTCATCCCTGAGCGACTGCGCGACGGGTACGGCCTGCAGTGCGCGGCGATCGATCGGCTCCATGCCGAACGCGTTGCGCTGATTGTTTCGGTCGACTGCGGCATTAGAAGTACGGACGCCGCTGCACGCGCTCGGGAACTGGGCGTCGATCTCATCGTGACGGACCATCACGAACCCGATGGCTCGCTTCCGTCAGCGCTTGCCGTGATCAATCCAAAGCGTCCCGATTGCACGTATCCGGATAAGCATCTGGCCGGAGTTGGCGTCGCGCTCAAACTCGTGCAGGCGCTCTGCCAGCGCGCGGGCAAGGGGAAGTGGCTGCCGGCGTTCGTGAAGATCGCCGCAATCGGCACGCTCGCGGACGTCGTGCCACTGGTCGGAGAGAACCGGGTGATTGCCCGGCTCGGCCTCGCGTCGCTCAGCCGCGGTCCGCACACGATTGGCCTGCGCTCGCTGCTCGATGCCTCCGGCCTCAGCGGGAAAACGATCGACAGCTATCAGGTCGCCTTCATGCTGGCGCCGCGCGTGAACGCGGCCGGACGCATGAGCACGCCGGACATTGCCACACGTCTCCTCCTCGCGACCGACGAGGCGCTGGGCGACGAAGCGCGAGGACTGGCCCAGCAGCTCAACGACGAGAATCTCCGCCGGCAGCAGGAAGAAGCAGATCTCGTAGCTCAGGCACGGAAAGCGATTGAGACCGATCCCTCCGTGGGCGCGCACAACGTGCTCGTGGTCGGCGGGGACGGCTGGCACCGCGGCGTCATCGGAATCGCCGCATCGAAACTCGTCGACGCGTTTCATAAGCCGGCGATCGTGCTGTCGGTCGACGGCGGACTCGCGCATGGATCCTGCCGGAGCATTCCCGACTTCGACATGCTGGCGGCGCTCGAGCATTGCTCGGACGTGTTCCTCAAGTTTGGCGGACACAAGCAGGCTGCGGGGCTGACCATGGAGGCCGCCCGTGTTCCGGAATTCCGCGCGCGGATCAATGCGTATGCAGATCGTGTGCTGGAGCCCGATCAGCTGCGTCCGCGACTTCGAATCGACGGGCCGCTCAGCCTGAAAGCCATTACCGCGGATCTGATGCGCGATCTCGACGCAATGGGCCCGTTCGGCATGGCCAATCCGCGGCCAGTGTTCCATGCGTCTGGCGTCGAGATCGTCGATGGACCCCGCACCCTCAAGGACCGCCATCTGAAAATGACCTTCAGCCAGGACGGCCGACGCTTTCGCGCGATTGCCTGGCGCGCCGCGGAACGCGCCGAGTTCCTGAACCAGAACCGCGCTGGCGTCAATCTCGCCTTCTCGCTCGAAAAGAACGAGTTCCAGGGGGAAACGTATTTCGAACTGTCCGTCGCCGATGTCAAGGGACTCAGCGAAGGAGAATAGGACAATGTTGAATGTTGAATGCTGAATGTCGAATTGGCGGGAAGACCCGCCATTCAACATTCAACATTCAACATTCAGCATTCAACATTCAGCATTCTGTATGTCTTGGCAGAAAAGGGCCCGGTTCGCGATAGCGGTGTTCGTGGTCGTGTTCATCGCGATCGTGGTGGTCGCGCTGCGCCATCGAAAGGCGCCCACGACGACGGCGGCAGTTCCCGAGCGCCGCGACAAGGACTGCATTCTGGAGAACACGGACAGCGGCGAATTCAAGGAATCGAAGGACGGCAAGATTGTGTTCGCGATGAAGTTCGGGGCTCAGTGCAGTTACCAGGACGGCCGGACGAAGCTGGGAAACGGCGTCGAGATCACCTCCTCCAGGAACGGCAAGCCGTTCACCGTCGTCAGTCGCGAAGCTGATGTCGTCCAGTCCGGACCAGACCTCAAGACCGCGCATTTCGTGGGCGCGGTGAAGATGACGAGCGAAGGAACCGAGGTCACGACCGAGGACGCGACATACGACCAGGCGGAGGGCATGCTGAAAGCGCCCGGTGCCGTCGCCTTCAAGCGTGGACGCATGCAGGGGACCGGCGTCGGCGCGACGTACGATTTCAACCGGGAGGTCCTGTGGCTCCTCGCGAAGCCCCACGTAGCGGTGACCGCCGACGACAAGGGACAAGGCGCCATTGATGCCACCGCCGAGACGATCGGTATGGCGCGCGCTGATCATTACGTGAAGCTGACGCGCAGCGCGCATATCAAAGCGGAAGGCCAGGTCATCGACGCTGACGAGATCATGATCCTGTTGACCGACGATGATCAGCGGGTCCAGGTGATGCAGCTTCGCGGCAACGGCAGAATCACGGGCAGCGGCGATGGCAGCGGTCCCCAATCGATGTCGGCCCGCGATATCGATCTGACGTACGCGGAGGACGGACGAACGCTGCAGCACTCGCATCTCGTCGAGAACGCGGTTGTGCAGCTTCCCGGCGAAGGAGCGGGCGCCGGCAAGCGAATCGCCGCGAAAACCATCGATATGGCCATGTCGCCCGACGGTAAGACGCTCACGAATCTCAATGCGATGGAGAGCGTGCAGGTCGACCTGCCGCCCGACGGCGATGCACCCGCCAAGCGGATTCGTTCCGCGACGCTGACTGCAGTCGGCGCGCCAGGCACCGGCCTTCAAACCGCCACCTTCGGGGGCAATGTCGACTACCGCGAATCACGCACGGCCCGGGGCGCTCTACCGGCTGTCGATCGACAGGCCCGTGCCGTCAGCCTGATCGTCACGACGAAGCCTGGATTCGGCGCGATCGAACAGGCGGATTTTCATGGGAACGTGCATTTCACGGACGGTCCACAAGTCGTGGCCGATGCGACGCACGCCCTCTACCACGTCGATCGCGATCAAATAGACCTCTCGCCTTCGGAAGATCCAGGCCCCCCGGCTCCGAGGGTGAGCGACGGTCGAGTAACTGTCGAAGCCCGGACAATCCAGTTCTCGCTCGATTCGCGCAAGCTGAAGGCCGACACGAAAGTCCGCAGCTCGATGTTGCCCGAGTCGAAAGGACCGGACCGGGGTCAGACCCCGCCCAAACCGGGCACAGACCGGGGTCAGACCCCAAACCGGGGTCAGACCCCAAACCGGAGTCAGGCTCCAAACCGGGGTCAGACCCCGGAGACCCACGTGCCTTCGCTGCTCCAGAAGGATCAGCCAGTCACCGTCACCTCGAATCGGCTCGAGTACCGATGGGGCCGCCGGCCACGCGGTCTATATCGGGAACTCCAGGCTCTGGCAAGGTGCAACCAAGGTCAACGGCGACACGATCGTCGTGGACGACGACACCGGCAATCTCGAAGCGCGCGTCAACGTGCACACCGAAATGATGATGGACGATGTGGACCCGAAAACGAACGTGCGCAAGAGCTCCAAGTCAACAGCTGAATCAGAGACGTTCCTGTACGACGATGCCAAGCGGCTCGCGACCTATACCGGGAAGGCACACCTTATCGGGACCGAGGGGGACGTCACGGCGGAAAAGCTCGAGCTTTATCTCCTGAAAGACACCAACGAGCTCGAGCGGGTAGAAGGGTATGGCGCCAACGGTTCAGTTGTCGTGAAGGAAAGCGGCCGAGTCGCAACAGGCGCGCGGCTCACGTATCTCGCAAATGACCAGACCTATCACATGACCGGAACACCCGTAGAAGCCGTGGAAATGACGCCGCCCGACTGTAAGAAATCCGTCGGTGCGGTGCTGATATTCAGACGCGCGGTCGACACCACCGAAATGAAAGGCAACGCGCTGATCAGGTCTGTGCAGACATCCATACCCTGTCCGACCGAAACCCGTTAGACGATGGCGACTTTGCACACCACCGATCTGACCAAGTCCTACAGTGGCCGCACCGTCGTCAAAGGAGTCAATCTCGACATTTCATCCGGAGAGGTCGTCGGCCTGTTGGGCCCGAACGGTGCGGGTAAGACCACGACGTTTTCAATGGTGGTCGGGCTGACCGCTCCCGACTCCGGCCGCGTTCTCCTCGACGGAGCGGATGTAACCGACGACCCGATGTACGTAAGGGCCAGGAAGGGCATCGGATACCTCCCGCAGGAGGCGTCAATCTTCCGCGGCCTCAGCGTCGAGGACAACATCACGGCTATCCTCGAGACGCTTCCGCTTGACCCGGCTGGTCGCAAAACCCGCCGGACGGAGCTGCTCGCGGAGCTCGGCTTGACGCCGTTGGCCAAGGCCCCGGCCTACACGCTCTCGGGCGGCGAGCGCCGGCGCGTCGAGATCACGCGAGCGCTGGTTGTCTCCCCTAAAATCATGCTGCTGGATGAGCCGTTTGCCGGCATCGATCCGATCGCCGTCACGGACATCCAGAAGATCATTTTTCACCTCAAGGAGCGTGGCATCGGTGTGCTGATTACGGACCACAATGTGCGGGAAACGCTCAGGATAACCGACCGCGCCTACATCGTGCACGATGGAGTGATCTTCCGCAGCGGCACCCCCGAGAGCCTCGCCGCCGATGAGGAGGTGAAGCGGATTTACCTCGGCTCGGAGTTCCGATTGGACTAAGATTGGAAGGGACGGACACGGCCCACTCGACTAATGGCGATTCAGCAGAAACTCCATACCAAGCTCGTTCAAAAGCTCATCCTGACTCCATCGCTGCAGCAGGCGATCAAGCTGTTGCCGATGTCGACCCTTGAGCTTGCCGACCTGCTGAATCAGGAAATGGTGGAGAATCCGCTGCTCGAGGAGGTACCGACCGAAGAACTCCAGCCGGCCGAACAGCAACAGCAGCAGGAGAAGCCCGCCGATCAGCAGCCCGCCGACAAAGGGGACGCCTGGGACGACGCCGATTACGAATATTTCTTTGGCGACTACCTGGACGATGGGTACCGCTCGAGGACACCGTCCGAGGTCAAGGAACTGCCGCCCATTGAGAACACCCTCTCAACGGCGGCTTCGCTGTCCGATCACCTCCTGTGGCAGCTTTCTCTTCAAACCGAGGACGATCGGCTCAAAGAAATTGGCGCCGCGATCATCGGCAATCTGGACGACGATGGGTATCTCGTCGCCTCGGTGGAAGAGATCGCCGCGATGGGCGAGTGGCCTGTCGCCGATGTCGAGCGCGCGCTGCAGCATGTGCAAACGTTCGACCCGATTGGCGTTGCGGCGCGCGACCTGCAGGAATGCCTCTGGCTCCAGATACGCCATCTGCACCTCGAGGGGACGGCTACTGAGAAGATCGTCACCGAGCATCTGCGGCTGCTGCAGAACCATCAGGTCCCGGAAATCGCGCGCAAGCTCGGCATCTCACTGGACGACCTGAAGGAACACGTCGAGATCATCCGCAACCTGGATCCGAAGCCAGGGAGCCGCTATAACCCATCGCAGTCGCAGTACGTGATTCCCGACGTCTACGTGGTCAAGGTCGAGGATCAGTACGTCGCCGCGTTGAACGAGGAAGGGCTGCCGCAGCTGCGAATCAGCCCGGTCTATCGCCGCCTCCTGGACAAGACCGGCGCAGGCGGGGGGGAGCAAAACGACGAGACGCGGGCCTACGTGAAGGACAAGTTCCGATCCGCGCTCTGGTTGATCAAGTCGGTCGATCAGCGGCAGAAGACGATTCACAAGGTTGCGACGAGTATCATCAATTTCCAGCGCGAATTCCTCGACCACGGCATCGAGTACCTGCGGCCGCTGGTGCTGCGTGATGTCGCCAACGACATCGGGATGCACGAATCCACGGTCAGCCGCGTCGTCAATAACAAGTACATGCACACGCCGCAGGGCGTGTTCGAGCTGAAGTACTTTTTCCACAGTGGGATCAGCAGTTCGTTCGGCGAGAGTGTCTCGTCGGTCACGATCAAGCAGCGCATCCGCAAGATCATCGAAAACGAGGATCCGCGGAAGCCCTTGAGCGATTCGAAAATTGTCAGCATCCTCCAGAAAGAGGGGTTGATGCTCGCGCGCCGCACCATCGCGAAATATCGCGAGGAGCTGAAGATCCCGACGTCGAATCAGAGGAAAGTGCTTTTCTGAAGCTGTCAGCTCTCAGCCATCAGCTGTCAGCGCGGCGAAAGCTGCGAGCTGATCGCTGAAAGCTGAGAGCGACGAGCGATAGCCGTATGCGACTCGACATTACTGGCCGGCACGTGGAGATTACTACTCCCGTCCGGCACCTGATTACGAAGCGGGTCTCCCGTCTCGAGCGCCTTCTCAACGACGCCGCTGTTTCCGCGATGATTACCCTGTCGAAGGAGAAGTACCGGCTGCGGACGGAAATTGCCGTCCACACCAAGGGTGACCACGTGCTTCGCGGCAATGGCGAAGGAAATGCGTGGGCCATCTCGATTCGTCAGGCGACTGCGAAGATCGAGCAGCAGGCCCAGACGTTGAAAGGGAAGTGGGACGGCCGGAAGCGCACGGGTGGGGCGCCGCGCGTCGTTCGTCAGACCGCTGGCGAAGGGCCTCCAGTGCCCCGAATCGTCCGAGCCAGGCGTTACGTCGTCAAGCCCATGTCGCTCGAAGATGCCGCTCTGCGGGTCGACGGCGAGGGTGAGTCCTTCATCGTGTTCCGCAACGCGGAGACCGACGCCATCAGCATCCTGTACCGGCGCAAAGACGGGAATCTCGGTCTGATTGAGCCGGAGTAGAAACGGATCGCGTCCACCATCGAGCGAGGCGTGAGCTGACCAGCCGTCATTGCGACCGCCGAGAACCGACCGCGTGCTCATTCACGTAGCATTCCCGCGATGACCGAAACCGCCCAGCCGCGGGGCGTCACCGTCGCAACCGTTCTCCGGGATGTCGCTGATTCCGGCGCGCTCGACCTTGAGCTGCTCGCGGGCTCCGAGGGCCTCGAGCGGCGCATCACAATTCCCCATACGCAGAAGACCGGTCTTGCCCTGTCCGGCTTCGACGCGTACCTCCGCCCTGGCCGGGTGCTCGTGTTCGGTACGAGCGAGGTGCGATATCTCGAAACGTTGACCGCCGACGACCGTGCCGTGGCCCTGCGGCGTGTGTTCAGTCACGACCTCCCGTGCCTGCTGGTGACCGGAGGGGCAACTCCGCCGCCCGAAACGGTCGCCGAGGCGGATCGCGCCGGCGTGCCGCTCCTTCGCTCGCGAACCGCCACGCCTGAGGCGATTTCGCAGCTCTCCGCGGTGCTCGACGGACATCTCGCGGCGCGCGGAGTGGTTCACGGCGTGCTGATGGACATCCTCGGGCTGGGCGTGCTGGTCGTCGGGGAGAGCGGGATCGGCAAGAGCGAATGCGCGCTGGACCTGGTCGTCCGCGGTCACCGCCTGGTGGCAGACGATGTCGTGGAATTGAGATGCCGCGCGCAGTCCTTCCTCATCGGGACGTGCCCGGAGTTGACCCGGCACCACATGGAGATACGCGGCCTGGGATTGATCAACGTCCAGGATTTGTTCGGCGTCGCCTCGACACGGTCATCGAAACGCGTCGAGCTCGTCGTGCAGCTCGAACGATGGGAACACGGCCGGGAGTATGATCGGCTCGGGCTCGATGACGAGTTCTACGAAACGCTCGGCGCGCGGATACCGATGATCCGGATGCCGGTCGCCCCCGGGCGGAATGTCGCGATTCTCGTCGAGGTGGCGGCGCGTAACCAGCTGCTGCGCGTCCGCGGCCACCACGCCGCCAAGAAACTCGTGGCGCGGCTGCACGACCGGCTTGCCCCCGGCGGCCCCGATGTCGACACGGGAGAGGATCTCTGATGCGCGAGAAGCGCCACGCTGCAAGGCGCGCCGCTCGCACGGCAGTCACCTCGCGATTCGTCGTGCTGACCGGCCTCTCTGGATCGGGGAAGTCCCAGGCCATCCGCGCGCTCGAGGATCTCGGGTACTTCTGCGTCGACAACCTGCCGGTCACGCTGCTGCCGATGCTGGCCGAGCTGACGCTTCGAGCCGGGACCGAAATCTCGCGCGCGGCGGTGGTCGTAGACGTCCGCGAAGGGAAGATGCTGAAGGAGTTCCCGCGCGTCTATCGCCGCCTCAAGGCTCGCAAGAATCTCAACCCTGCACTGATTTTCCTGGAGGCCATGGAGCCTGCGCTCGTCCGTCGCTTCAGCGAGACGCGCCGTCCGCATCCGCTGGCGCCGGATCGGTCGGCGATCGAGGGCATCCGCGAAGAGCGTGAGGCGATGCGCGCGATCCGCAAGCTCGCCGATCACGTGATCGACACGTCGGAGATGACGGTCCACGAGCTGCGGCACGTCTTCACCGGCGTGGCGGCAGGCAGCACGCCAGGATCGCAGCTCGTGGTCACCATCCTGAGCTTCGGATTCAAGCACGGCATTCCGGTCGATTCGGATCTGCTGTTCGACGTCAGGTTTCTGCCCAATCCCCATTTCGTGCCCGCGCTGCGCCCTTACACGGGCCGCGATCAGGAAGTCGTCCGCTATCTCGATCGCTCGAGCGCCACGCACGAGTTCCTGGATCACACGCTGAACCTGCTGAAATTCCTGATTCCGCAGTACGCTCACGAGGGCAAGACCTATCTCACGATCGGGATCGGCTGTACTGGAGGCCGCCATCGTTCGGTCGCGATCGCGGACGCATTGAAGAAGGGACTCTCCGGGATTCCAGGCGTAAGGCTCAGGGTGAAGCATCGGGACATCGCGAATGAGTAACCGGGTGGCGGTTCGCGGTTCGCGACTCGCGGTTCGCGACTCGCGTCGTGAGTCAGGCAGACGCTGAGATCGACACATGAAGCTCGGCATCGTGGTCGTGACACACGGCCAATTGGCAACGGAACTCGTCAATTCGGCGGAGATGATCGTCGGGGATCTTCCGCATTTTGCCGCGGTGTCGATCGGTTGGCACGAGGACGTCGACCATGCGCGGGAGGCGATCGGCTCGGCCATCGCGCGCGTTGGCGCGTCGGCGGGCGGGACCGATCAGGAGCCCGTAGACGTGCTCGTGCTGACCGACATGTTCGGGGGCACGCCCGCGAACCTGGCCGTCACGTTCGTGAGCGATCACGTCGAGGTCATTACCGGCGTGAACCTGGCCATGCTCATCAAGCTCGCGCGTCCCCAGAAATTCACGGACCTCGCGGCGCTGGCCCGCGACATGCGTGAGCATGGACGAAATGCCATCTGGGTTGCGTCGGATCTGCTGAAGGGCGAGAAGACGTGACGCGCTGTGCCGTCACCATTCTCAACCCGCTCGGGCTCCATGCCCGGGCGGCCGCACGATTCGTTCACGCGGCCAGCGGTTTTGCCTGCCGGATCCGGGTCGGGCGCGGCGGGCGGGAAGTCGACGGGAAAAGCATTATGGGACTGCTCCTGCTGGCTGCGTCGAAGGGCAGCGAAATCACGATCTCAGCGGATGGACCTGACGAGGAGGCGGCTGTGGCGGCGCTCTGCGCGCTCATCGAGCGCGGCCTGGACGAAGCGCCATGCGTCTGACCGGGCTCGGCGTGTCGCCAGGAATTGGCATCGGAAAGGCGCTCGTGCTGCGGCGCGGCGCCCGCGATCTGCGATTCCGCATTCCCGCCTCGCGGGTGGAGCGCGAGCTGGAGCGCCTCGCTGAGGCGCGGGAGCGGTCGCGCGAGCAACTCCAGCAGATCCGCGCTCGCATCGCGACCTCTGTCGGCGCGGAGCACGCGTACCTCTTCGATGCGCAGCTCCTCATGCTGGACGATGCCATGTTGATCGATCGCGCGGCCGACATCATCCGCACCGAGCGGTTGAACGCGGGATCGGCGCTCGAGCGCGCACTCGCGGAAATCGCGGCGCTGTTCGATCAAGCCGAAGACGTGTACCTCCGGGAACGTCAGGGGGACGTCGGGGACGTCGTCGGCCGCCTCTGCATGAATCTCCGGGCGGGCGCGGACCCGCTGGAGCAGTTCGGGGATATCGAAGGACCGCTCGTGCTCGTCGCCGACGAGTTGACGCCTTCGCTGATCGCACAGCTCGACTGGCAGCGCTTTGCCGCATTCGTCACGGACGGCGGAAGCTGGACGTATCACACGGCAATTCTCGCCCGCTCGATTCACGTGCCAGCCGTGGCGGGCCTGCGCAATGCGAGCCGCGTGGTCTCGCCAGGCGCGCTCCTTGCGGTCGACGGAGCGAGCGGCGAGGTGTTCGTCGATCCCGACCCGGCGGCGCTGGAGCACGTCCGCACGCGGCAGCAGCGGCGCGAGCAGTACGAACAGTCGCTGGATGAGTACCGCCGCCTGGCACCCGTGACCGAGGACGGCGTCCAGATCCGCCTCGAGGCCAACGTCGAATCTCCGGACGATGCGGTCAGAGCCCGGGAAGCGGGCGCGGAGGGGATCGGCCTGTTCCGATCCGAGTTCCTCCTCGCCGGCGGCGGCGCCGCCGCGTTGTCCGAAGAGAGCCAGTTCGCGGCGTATACGCGGCTCGTCGAGAGCATGTCGCCCGGCCGCGTGACGATCCGCACGTTCGACGTGAGCGAAGCGCAGCTGCCGCTCCAGCATCCCGAGTCCGAAGCCGCACGGGCACCGCTCGGGCTGCGCGGCGTCCGTCTCAGTCTTGCGATGGACGAACTGTTCCAGGCGCAGCTTCGTGCGCTGCTGCGCGCGGCCACCTACGGGCCGCTTCGCATCATGTTTCCGTTCGTGTCGGGTGTCGAGGAGCTTCGAGAGGCACGGGCAGCGGTGGTCCGGGCCACCGAAACGCTCCGGACCCGCGGCATCTCGGTGCCGCCAGTGCCGATTGGCGTGATGATCGAAGTGCCGTCCGCCGCTGTCACCGCGGATCTGCTCGCGGAGTACGCCGACTTTTTCAGCATCGGCACCAACGATCTCATTCAATATTGCCTGGCGGTGGATCGCACGGACGATCGTGTGTCGAATCTGTACGAACCGCTCCATCCCGCGATCGTCAGGACGCTGCGGCTCGTAGCACGCGCGGCGCGGCGGCGCGGCATCCCCGTGTCGGTGTGCGGCGAGATGGCCGCGGACCCGGTCGTGCTCACGCTGCTCGTCGGGCTCGGCCTGACCGAGTTCAGCATGGCCCCAACGGCGATTCCGCTCGCAAAACAGGCGCTGCGAGGGCTGAGCGCCGAAGAGGCGGCCAAAATCGCGGCGCGGACCATTCGCGCGCGCACCGCGAACGAGGTCGAAGCGCTGCTGGTGGAATTCCTCTCGTCCCGTACCGTTGGGCCGAGGTTGTAGGGCGGGGTCAGACCCCGTCGTGGGGTGTGCAGAGCGGGGTCAGACCCCGTCGGGGTGCAAGGCGGGGTCAGACCCCGTCGGGGTGCAGGGCGGGGTCAGACCCCGTCGGGGTACAGTGGCGGGGTCAGACCCCGCAACTGCCAACTCAAGGAGATCACGTGGCCGAAGACGTTACTCGGGTCGACAAGCCCTGGGGCTATGAGCTGCACTGGGCGAAAACGGAACGCTATGTCGGGAAGGTCATTCATATCGACGCCGGACACGCGCTCAGCCTGCAATACCACAATCAAAAGGACGAGACGATCTATCTGGCGTCCGGCCGGCTGCTCTTCGAGATCAAAGAGGGCGACGAACTGGTGAAGCGCGAGATGAAACCGGGTGAAGCGGTGCACGTGACACCGAAGACCGTTCACCGCATGACGGCGATCACCGACTGCGACGTCTTTGAAGTCTCCACACCCGAACTCCACGACGTCGTCCGGCTCGAGGATCGATACGGCCGTACGAGCGTAACAGCACTGCTCGCCGGCCGACCGACGCGCAGAAATCGCGTACGTCCGATTGGCAGTTCCACCATTGATGCGATAATCACGCGCGTCACACAATGGCGGGACTCTTGTATTCGTGAATCGGTGAATTATCAGCGCGCGGTCGAGAAAGGAACTGTTGGATGGGTAGCGTGAACAAAGTCATTCTTGTCGGAAATCTCGGACGCGACGCCGAGCTTCGCTACACGCCCGGGGGGGCGCCGGTCGCCACGCTGAACCTCGCGACCACCGAGATCTGGAACGATAAGGCAGGCCAGCGCCAGGAGAAGACGGAGTGGCACCGCGTCGTGCTGTGGGGAAAAACGGCCGAGAGCCTGAACGAGTACCTGACCAAGGGCAAGCAGATTTACGTCGAGGGCAGGCTGCAGACCCGCCAGTGGGACGATAAGGACGGCAACAAGCGCTACACCACCGAAATTCGTGGCGATCGCGTCGTGCTGCTCGGGGGAGGCGGCGGGGGCGGAGCGCGTCAGCAGTCGCGCGGCGCCGCAGCGCCATCAGAAGATCCGATGGGTGAGCCGGTCTCCGAACTCACGGATGACGATATTCCGTTCTAGGGCTCAAGGCTCAGGAGCCTCAATCATTTCCGGTTCAGCGCATCCAATCGTTGTTTCGCGAGGATGGCCTCATAGGCGGTCGGATATTTCTGCGTGACCATCTCGAACGCCTTTCGCGCGAGGTCGACCTGCTTCAGCGCCTCGTAGGCGAGGCCCAGCTTGTAGTACGCGATCGGCACGCTGTCGCTCTGCGGATAATTCGACGTCACCTTCAGAAACGCGTCGACCGCTTCCCGATACTTGCCCGCCGAATACAGCGCGTTGCCGATATTCAGCTGCGCATCGTCCGCCTTGTCGGAGCGCGGGAAGCTCGCGATGAACGCGTTGAATCCCTGGATCGCAATCTCGTACTGACCGGCCATGTAGTCGCTGTAGGCGTTGTCGTACATCCGCTGCGGTGAGATGAGCGGGGCTGACCCTGGCGGCGTGGCTGGAGCCGGCGCGGCCCCTGCGGGCGCACCCGGGTCACCCGTCGTTGCCGCGGCGGGCTCCTGTCCGGGCGCCACCCCCGCGGCAGTCGGCGTCGGCATCGACGAGACGGCCTGGCGCACCGCCTCGAGCTCCTGCGAGACGGTCGACAGCCGAACGTTGGTATCATCGGCCTTTTCGCGCAGCACGCGTACGCCCTCGGCCACGTTGTCGATCAACAGCTTCTGATCGGCAAACGCCTTCCGGTTCGCGCCGGTCTCGTCGTCGATCTTCGTCGTGACCGTCTTCAGCGTTTCCGCCATCGCACCCATCATCTGCTGAAGCTGCTGCTGCTGCTCCTGGAGCATCCGGATCTCCGCCATCAGTTGCTGATGTGCCTTGTCCGCCGCAGCCGCCGGCGTTGTGCCCATCAGCACCACCGCCAGGACCGCACCGATCGCCCGTGTGATCTGCGTCATCGTCATTTCCCCAGCGCAACAACCTATGACCGTAGAGCAGGGGAAACGCTGAGAAACCCAGCGTCTCCTTTTCTCTCTTGCTCCCGTATGATCTTGGCAGGATCGACTCTATTTACTCGTCACCACAAAATGCGCCCGCCGGTTCTTCGACCAGGACGACTCGTCGTGGCCGGGCTCGAACGGAAACTCCTTGCCGTAGCTGATGGTGCGCAGGCGATCGGCGGGAATTCCAAGGGATACGAGGTAGTTTCGCGCCGCCAGCGCGCGGCGCTCCCCGAGCGCCAGATTGTATTCTGCCGTACCCCGCTCGTCGGCGTGCCCCTCGATTGTGACGATCCAGGTCGTGTACTTCTTCATCAGTTCGGCGTTGTTGTTGAGCGCCTGCTGACCTGCGGTGTCGATGCCGTCCTGATCGTACGCGAAGAAGACCGGCTGAAACGGCGAGTTCTTGTTCAGGGTGTCGATGTCTGTGGACGAGAGCGTATCTGATGCGATTGGCTCAGCCGGAACCGGCACCGGTTCGCGAACCGGCTCGGGCGGCCCCGGCGGACGCGAGCCGCCGGTCGAGGTCGCAGGCGGAGGCGGAAGCGGCGGCCTGGCAACGGGCGGCTTCTTTTTCGCGCACGCACCGACACCCATCAGCACCATCATCGCCACCACCAGCACATAACGTCTCTGTCTCATCATCTTTTTCAGCTCTCTTTTGCTTTCGCCCAAGTCCGCGTGCCGTGCTGTCCGGATCCCGGACCCCGCAGTCCGGATCCCGGATCCCGGGGCTCTCCCTATTGCGACCAGTTCGGATATCGGTTCATTCCCGTCCTGGTAATTTGCGTCAGGTTCTTGCCGTCGCGATCGATCACGAAGATCTGCGCTTTGCCTGCACGAGTCGACGTAAACGCGATGTGCCGGCCGTTCGGCGAAAACGCGGGACTCTCGTTGCTGCCGATACCGTCGGTAACCGTCATGCTCGTGCTCGTCGCGAAATTGTAGAGCTTGATGTCGAAGCCCGCGCCAGTTTGCGAGGCGTACGCGATCTCGTTATTCGGAGAGATCGACCACGTCGGACGATCGCATTTCGATTCGTTCGTGATCTTGTGCGGCTCCGACCCGTCGTCATTCATCACCCAGATCTGCGGCGAACCCGTGCGATCGGATGTGAACGCGATCTGATTGCCGGTCGGCGACCACGTCGGCGTGACGTCAATCGAGGGATGATTCGTCAGACGTCGAAGGCCCGATCCGTCCCGGTTGACCACGTAGATTTCGCTATTGCCGTCGCGATTCGACGTGAACGCGAGGCGAGTGCCATCGGGCGACCACGCGGGCAGGAAATTCTGCTTCTCCGATGTCCCGGCCGTCGGGTTCGAGTACCGCCCCTCGTAGATGTACGACACGATGATGTCCTGGAAGCCCGTGCGATACGAGGTGTAGGCGATCGACTTCGCATCTGGCGACCAGACGGGTGTGATGTCGAGCGACCGCGTGATGGTCACGCGCTGCTGGTTCGCTCCGTCGTAGTCGGACATATAGATGTTCGAAATGCCTCGGTCGGCCACCGGGCCCTTCATGCGCTCGCCGTCCCGATCCGATGCAAAAGCGATCCGCGTGCGCGCCACTCCGCGCAGCCCGCGCTGCTGCTGATGAATCTCGTCGGACGCCGTATGCGCGTACAGCCGCGGGTTCTTGAGCGTGCCGCTGTATTCCTTTCCGAGCGCCGTGCGACCGCTGGTCACTTCGATCAGCCGAACTTGCACGGCCACGCCGGTCGCCGTCTTTCTCACGGTACCGACGATCAGGCCGTCGGCGCCCAGCTGCTTCCACTGATCGAGCGGCACCTGATCGATAGACGTCGCGGGGGGAATGGTGCGGTAGGTGTCACGGGGAATAAGATAAAACTCCCGCTCGAAATTCAGATCGTCCCAGAGGACCTGGCCAATCGTCTTGGCGGCAGCAACCGTTTCGGCGTCGTTGGTCAAGGCGATGAAGTCAGGCACCGCGTACTTTGGCGGAAGACCCGGAGCGCCGCTGATCTTGACGATGATCTGGTCCGACTGCCGCGGCGCATCCTGCGCGCCGCTCTGCGGTTGCCCCTGACCGGCGAGCGCGACTGCCGCCGACGCGGCCATTATCGTGATGAGTATTCGCATATTCGTATTCAACGATGGTAATCAAAGATCAGGTGAACGGTCAGAGTGTTTTCCGTGAACTCGTGTGGAAGGGGCGGCAGTGTTCGTGTCTTGACGAGCGCGCGCTGCGATTCGAGGTCGAGCAGGGAGATGTTGCTCGGTTTCTCCAGCTCGACGTCAGACACCGTGCCGTCGCGATGGATCGTGAACTTCACCTGAACCTGTCCCGCCGCCCCCTGGTTCTGGTTCCAGTTCCTTTTAATCAGATCGACCATCTGGTTCAGGTACGACGGACAGCAGAAGTTCGAGTAGTCGGTGAAGACGCTGCTGTTTGCCGAACCGCCGCCCGACGGCCGGGTCAGTCCACCAAACGGGATCGGAGCCCCGCCCGTATCGGCTCGCGCATCACCGGTCTTCACTTCGGGTCCGGCGTTCGCCTTCCGTGTCGTCGACTTGTCGACGGGTCGTTCGACGCGCTTGGGCGGCGTTTTCGCTGGCGCCTTCGGGTCCGGCAGGGTCATCTCCGGCGTTTTCGAGGCCGGCGGAGCAACCGGAGCTGGCTTCGTCTCGGCCGCGACTTCCTGAACGGGCTTGCCTGAGATCGGTGTCAACCCTCCGGTGTCGGGCCCGCTTCCGCTGCTCAGCGTAATCATCATCGGCGTCACGTCGGCAGTCCTCGACGATGACCGCCAGCCGGCTGGTATCAGTACCAGCGCCGCGATGAGCATCGCGTGCGCGAGAAACGAGATCAGCACCATGCGGCTGACGCCATCCGCTTCGCGCGATCGCTCGAGGAGAATGTCGCTGACCGCTTCGTGCATGGCTATCGGCCGATCGGCTTCGTCATGACGCCGACCTTTTCGATGCCGCCTTCGTGCAGCTTGTCCATCACCGTCAGCAGGTCCTGTATCGTCCCGCCTCCATCCGCGCGGATGTACACAGACTTGTCCTCGCGGGCCCGAAGCGCTTGCCGCACGCGCTCGCTGAGAAAATCAATCCGGACGTCGTCTTTGTCCAGCTGCACAGTTTTCCGACGGCCAAAGTCCGCCGGCACCGTGACGTAAACCGGCTGCGCGATGACCGGTGTCGCGCGCCGCGTCTGCGGCAGATTGACCTGCAGTCCCTGCTGCATCATCGGCGCCGTGACCATGAAGATGATGAGCAGCACCAGCATGACGTCAACGAGCGGCACCACGTTGATCTCGGCCAGCGTCGTCGTCACACGCGCCGACCGTCCGCGCCGCGATCCATTCGAACCCGCTGTTTGATGAATTTTTGGCAACTATGAATCCCTAATCACTGATCACTAATCCTGAATCACCAATCCCGAATCCTCGAATCGCCAATCCGCAATCACGGATCCCGCATCCCGGATCCCGGCTGTCCTGTCATCTACGTGAAGTTCCGCTCCGAGATGTTCAGAAACTCGAGCGAGAAGTCGTCCATGTCGGACGCGAAATGCTTCACGCGGTTCGTGAAGTAGTTGTAGAAATACACCGCTGGAATCGCCGCGAAGAGGCCCGCGGCCGTCGTGATCAGCGCTTCCGCGATACCGGGTGCGACGACGCCGAGGCTCGACGAGCCCTGGGCGCCGATCTGCTGGAACGAGCTCATGATTCCCCAGACCGTTCCGAACAACCCGATGAACGGCGTGATGCTCGCGGTGGTTGCGAGAAACGTCACGCGACGTTCGAGTTTGTTCATCTCCACCGTTGTGGCACGCAGCAGCGCACGGTCGACAGCATCAAGACTCTTCAGTGTTGGACGTCCGGCCGGCGCCGCTGGCTTGACCGGTTCAGGATTGCCGGTCGCGCGAAGCTGCGAATTGAGCTCCGTGTACCCCGACTGAAAGAGCCCGACGAGCGGGCTGTCCGACAGCGTCCGGCACACCGCCTGCACTTCCGAGAACTTGCTGCTCTTCCGGAAGATGTCAAGAAACGCCGACGACTGACGCGACGAACGTCCGAACTGCCAGAACTTGTACAGGATGATGCCCCAGGAGATCGCGGAGAAGAGCAGCAGGATCGCCAAGACGATTTGGGCAATCAGACTTGCGTGGACGACGAGGTAAATGATGTCGGTGTTGACTTCGCCGGTCCCAGTTGCCGGCGTGCCGCCCTGCGCGTACAGCGCTAGGGCGTAGTATCCGGGCGTGCGCAAACATGCCTCCGCTACGATCGTATGTCGCGCCGCTGGGACAGCGCAGGGTTCCGGAAGAGTAACACGCGACCTATGCGCTGTCAAACATCTGATAAGATTGTACTTCGCGTCTCATGCTGCGTTTCCTTTCCGTCCGCAACCTGGCCGTCATCGACCGCCTCGAACTGGAGTTCGAGCCGGGGCTCAACGTGCTCACGGGGGAGACCGGAGCGGGAAAATCCATCCTCGTCGGGGCTGTCGGCTTGATCGTCGGCGGGCGCGCATCGGCAGATCTCGTCAGGACGGGTGAAGATGCCGCTACGGTCGAAGCGATCTTCGAGACACCTCAGGGCGGGGAAGTGATCGTCAGGCGTGAAGTGTCGGCACAAGGTCGCAGCCGCGGATCGATCGACGGCGTGCTCGCCACGAGCACCGCGCTCCGCGACCTGTGCGCACCCCTCGTGGATCTCCACGGTCAGCACGAGCATCAATTGCTCCTCGACCCCTGCGCGCATCTCGATTTGCTCGACGCGTTCGCTGACCTCGGCGACCAGCGGTCGGCGGTGTCGGAATGCTTCGCGGCGTATCAGCGGATCCGATCGGAACGCGAACGGCTCCTGACAGGGGAGCGCGAGAAGGCATCCCGAGCGGAATTCCTCTCATTCCAACTTGCCGAGATCGATCGCGTGTCGCCGAAGCCGGGCGAGGACGACGAGTTGTCAGCGAGTCGAACCGTGCTCGCAAATGCCGACAAGCTGCAGCGCCTCTGTGCCGAGGCGTACGATGCGCTGTATGAAGGGGACTCCGCGGCGCTTCCGTCGCTGGGAATCGTCTGGAGAAAAGTGGGAGACCTGGCTGCGCTCGATGCGCGCTTCGGTCCCCACCTCGATTCGCGCGCCGCGGTGAAATCGCAGCTCGAGGATCTGGCGTTCTTCCTCCGGTCGTACGCGTCCGCCATCGACTCGTCGCCAGCACGTCTGCAGGAAGTCGAGGATCGCCTGGCACAGCTCGAACGGCTGAAGAGGAAGCACGGACCAACCCTGGCGGACGTGGTACAGAAAACCGACGCGCTTCGTCGCGAGCTCCACGACATCGAGCACGCGACCGAGCGCGCAGCCACCCTCGATCGCGATCTTGCCGCCGCCAGAGAGGCTTATCTGAGGGCCGCGACATTGCTGTCCGAGGCTCGGCACTCTACGGCGAAGACATTTTCCCGCGCGCTGGAAACGGCGCTGGGCGAGCTGGCGATGAACCGGACGCGCTGCGATGTGCGGTTCTCTCCGGCAGACGGTGAATCGCGCTGGACGGAGCGCGGCATTGAAGAAGGAGAGTTCTACATTTCCCCGAACCCGGGGGAGGATCTCAAACCTCTCGCGCGGATCGCCTCGGGTGGCGAGTTGTCGCGCGTCATGCTGGCGCTGAAGACGCTGGCGTCAACCGACGCGCCGGGCAAGACGCTCATCTTCGATGAAGTCGATGCCGGCATCGGCGGGGCAGTGGCCGACGTCGTCGGCTCACGGCTGCAGCGGCTCAGCGGTACGTATCAGGTGCTCTGCATCACGCACCTGCCGCAAATCGCCGCGTATGGCGCCACGCACTATCGAATCGAGAAAAACCTCCGCGGCGGACGGACCGTCACCGACGTCGCACGGGTGACCGGCGTCCAAAGAGAAGAGGAACTGGCGCGGATGATCGGTGGCAGTGACGTCTCGCCGGCCGTGATCGCCAGCGCGAAGGAAATGCTGGCCTTCCGGCGAGGGAGCCAGCAGAGTGGAGTGGGAGGCAGCAGAGCGAGTTCACCACAGAGTCAGCGGAGTAAGCGGAGTTAAAACGATTTAGTTTCTCTGCTCACTCTGTTATCTCTGTGGTGAATCCTCTCTGTTACCGTCGCGACCAGCGAAAGCGAAACAAACACGAAAGCGAAAGCGAAACCGCAGATTCCACATGGCGCGAAAGTACCTGATCGAAACGTTCGGCTGTCAGATGAATATCCACGACTCCGAGCGTATGGCCGGACTCCTCGAGCAGGCGGGGCTCGAATCGACGCTCGACGAGCGCGACGCGGATGTGATCGTCATCAACACGTGCAGCGTCCGCGAACGCGCGGAGGAGAAACTCTTCACGCGACTCGGAGAGATCCGCCAGATGGGCGAAGAGCACGGCAGCCGGCCAGTCGTGGCCGTCACCGGCTGTGTGGCGCAGCAGGAGGGATCGCAGATTCTGCGACGTTCGAAGGCAGTGGACATCATCGTGGGTACGCAGAATCTGAAACGCCTCCCAATGCTGGTGACGGAGGCGCTGAAGCGGCCTCCGACGGTCTCTGAGCCCGCCGCTCTTGCGCTGGATCCAGTCGAGGATGTGTCGTTTCCGTTGGGGATCGCGAGGCGGAGCGATCCGTTCAAGGCGTATGTAACGATCATCGAAGGCTGCAACGAGTTCTGCGCGTTCTGTGTGGTGCCGTATACCCGCGGTCACGAGCGGATGCGCCCGGTGAAGGACATCCTGGCGGACGCGGGTCACGCCGTCGCGACAGGAGCCAGGGAAGTCCAGCTCCTTGGTCAGATCGTCAATCACTATCAGGCACCTGACGACGATGCATGCGACTTCGCGGAACTTCTTGAGAGGCTGACCGCAATTGAAGGGCTGACGCGAATCCGTTTTGCGAGCCCGCACCCGCGCCACGTGACGCCGAGGATGATTGCCGCGATGCGCGACCTGCCGGCCGTCTGCCGTCACCTGCACTTGCCCGTGCAGTCCGGTTCATCGCGGGTCCTCGCCGCGATGCGCCGACGGCATACACGCGAACAGTATCTCGAGCTGGTTGCCGCTCTCCGCGAGGCCATGCCGGACATCGCGTTATCGACCGATATGATCGTCGGGTTCCCAGGCGAGGGAGACGGCGACTTCGCCGATACGTTGTCGTTGGTCGAGTCCGTGCGCTATCACAGCATGTTCTCTTTCAAGTACTCGGAGCGACCGAACACGCTGGCATCCAAACGGCTGCCGGATGACGTGCCCGAGCACGAGAAGACGGCCCGGATCGTCGCGCTGCAGGCGCTGCAGAAGCGGATCCAGACGGAGATTTTCACGGAGTCGATCGGGCGGACGTTCGACGTGCTGGTCGACTCGAGGAGCCGACGGCGCGACTGGGAGTTGTCGGGGCGGACCAGTGGCAACACCGTGGTGAACCTGACTGGCTCCGAGGAGTTGATGGGACGGATTGTTCCGGTGCAGATCATCGGGGCCAACCCCAACTCACTGCGGGGGGAGGCGCTTGCGCTTGACACGGTTCCGTCGGGCACCTACGTTTGAGTCGGGCTCGGCGGGTTTGTCCATGTTCTGCGCGGTTTGTCCGGCATCTACACAGATTCTCACGCGGAACCCGGGGGCTGGAGGTCTCAGGAGCTGAATCATGCAGATTGAGATGACGATCAAGGGGCTGATGGTCGATCCGATCACGAACATGCCGATCATCATTCTGCGTGACAAGGCGGAGCAGCGCGTGCTGCCAATCTGGGTGGGCGTCTTCGAGGCCAACGCCATTGCGCTGCAGATCGAGAACGTCACGACGCCGCGTCCGATGACGCACGATCTGCTCCGGAACGTCATTCACGATCTGAAGGCAGACATTCAGAAGATCGTCGTTTCGGATCTCAAGGACAACACGTTCTACGCGCTGATCTATCTGCTGGTGAACGGAGAGATGATGGCTATTGACGCGCGCCCGAGCGACGCCATTGCCTTGGCGCTGCGAGCGCGGGCGCCGATCTTCGTGGAGGACAGCGTCATCGACAACGCCAAGACCGTCGATTTCGCGCCGGAGAAAGGGGACTCGGAACGGCTGCAGAAGTGGCTCGAGAGCCTGGATCCGGACGATATGGGGAAGTACAAGATGTGAGAATCGACTCGTGACTCGCGGCTCGCGGCTCGCGGCTCGCGGCTCGCGGCTCGCGGCTCGCAAGATACGAAGAACGAGAACGAAGAAACTAGCAAGTAAACACCAGGCTGCACCTCGACACTCCGCCAAATCCCAAATCGAAATCCCAACGTTGCGGGTCGGCAAGCCCGAGTCGCGAGCAGCCCAGGTCCCCGATCCCGAGTCTGCGAAATCGCGAGCCGCGAGACGCGAATCGCGGGTCGCGTCTTTTGGTCGTGTGCCCTTTTGATTGACACCCCCGCACACGCTTCCTACAATGGCCGCACCCCCTGTGAATTCTCATTTACCCAACCGATGATCGTCGCGATTGCCAACCAAAAAGGGGGCGTGGGGAAGACCACGACCGCGATCAACCTGGCGGCGGCTCTTTCACTGCGCGGCGGCAGAACTCTCCTGGTCGATCTCGATCCCCAGGCCAACAGCACGATGTCCTACATCGATGCGACGACCGTGACGCGCAGTGTGTACGACGCGATAGCCGAGGGCTCGTGCTCGTTCGCGGACGTCATCCTTCCCTCGACGCAGCCGAATTTGTGGGTCGCGCCGTCGCGTATCGCGCTGGCCAAACTGGAATCGAAGCTGGTGGGCGAGCTGGACGCGCACTTCCGTCTGAAGGATCGGCTCGAGCCCATTCGCAGCGAGTATCCCAACATCGTCATCGACTGCCCGCCCACGCTGGGATTGCTGACCGTGAACGCCCTGGTGGCGGCCACGCATCTGCTGATTCCGATTCAGTCGTCCTATTTTGCGCTCGAAGGCACCGACGACCTGCTGGAGACCATCGAGAAGGTGCGGGCGCGCGCCAATCCCACCCTGCGGATTCTCGGGGTTGTCATCACGATGCACGACAAGCGAACCGCGCTGGCGCGCGACATCCGGTCGCAGATCGACAAGGTATTCGGGAGCAAGGTGTTCAAGACCGTCATCACCAAGAGCGTCAGGCTGGAGGAAAGCCCGGCATACAAGGAATCGATTTTCTCCTTTGCGCCTGAATCCACGGGTGCGGCCGAGTACTACCGGCTCTGCGAGGAGGTCATGGATCGTGCCTAAACGTGGACTTCCGCAAACCGTGCGCATGCGGCACGACGAACATTACGTGGAGGCGCTCACCAGCTCCGCCGGTACACCGATCGGACGAGTCGTCCTGATCGACCAACTCGATCCGAACCCGAATCAGCCACGCCAGGTCATGGGCGATCTGTCTGAGCTGATGGCCTCCATCGCCGAGAAAGGCATCATCGAGCCGATCATCGTGCGGCAGCGCGGCAGCCGCTTCCAAATCGTGGCAGGCGAACGCCGGTATCAGGCGGCCGTCCAGGTCGGGCTGCGCGAGATTCCGATTGTCATCCGCGAAGTGGACGACAACGAGATCATCGAGATCGCCCTCATCGAGAACATCCAGCGGAAGGACCTGACGCCGTTCGAAGAATCCGAAGCGCTGCACTCGCTCGCGGAGCGCTGCGGCTATACGCACGAGGACATGGCGCGACGGCTGGGGAAGTCGCGTACGGCGATTACCGAGTCGCTGTCACTGAATAACATGCCCGAGGAGGTTAAGAACCTTTGTCGGCTGGCCGACATTCACTCCAAGTCGCTGTTATTACAGATAGTTAGACAGGGCGACCCGCAGAAAATGATCGCCCTGATCGAGAAAATCGGCCGCGACGGCGGGATCACCCGCGAAGCGGTCCGGAAAGAGACTGCCAAACCGAAGACCGGCCGCCCCAAGGCGTACGTCTTCAGCTACAAGGCGCCAACTAAAGCGTTCAAGCTGCAGCTTCGATTCACCAAGTCGCGCGTAGACCGCGACGAGGTCATTTCCGCACTCCAGGAAATCATCAAAGAGCTCCGAGCGCAGGGGTAACTCGCGACTCGCGGCTCGCGGCTCGCGGCTCGCGGCTCGCAATTGAGGATTGCCGATCGGCGATTCGCGATAATAGCGTCTGGCGATCGGCAGCGAAAACATTTCTGGAAACTGGACGCTGGAGACAGGCAAGAGCTCGCCGCGAGTCGCCAGTCGCAAGTCGACGGCTCGGTTCGACTGGGGAAGTCGCGGACGGCGATTACCGAGTCGCTGTCCCTGAATGCACGCCCGACGAGGTCAAAAACCTTTGTCGGCTGGCCGACATTCACTCCAAGTCGCTGCCATTGCAGATAGTTAGACAGGGCGACCAGTAGAAAACGATTGCCCTGATCGAGAAAATCGGCCGCGGCGGCGGGATCACCCGCGAAGCGGTCCGGAAAGAGACTGCCAAACCGAAGATCGGCCGCCCCAAGGCGTACGTCTTCAGCTACAAGGCGCCCACCAAAACGTTCAAGCTGCCGCTCGATTCACCAAGTCGCGCGTAGACCGCGAGAGCTCCGAGCGCAGGGTAAGACCGGCGATGCGCAGTTCGCGGCCACTCGCGACTCGCGGACTCGCGGCTCGCGGCTCGCGATTGAGGATTGCCGATTCTGACGTCTCGCGATTCGGCACACCGACAAACGCGATGCTCTTCGGCTTCCTGAAAAACGCATTATCGTGCTGAACTGGAACCTGGAGGCTGACAACAGTCAAGAGGGGTGCGAGTCGCGAACAGCGAGCCGCGGCCCGCGAATGGCCGGGGGGGGTCTTAGTTAACATAACACTCATTATCAGACCCAATGGGTTTGGGCAGAAAAACCGGCCTGTGGAAGGTTTGTGGACGATTCTTAAGGTTCGGGCGCAAGTCGCGAGCCGCGAACCGCGAGTCGCGACGCGCGAGCCGCCAGAACTCCCGCATAATGTGGTGATGGCTGCCCGATGCTGAGAAAGATCGACCGATACGTCATCCGGGAAACCATCCCGCCATTTCTGCTGTCGCTGGTTATCTTTACCTTCCTGCTCGAGATTCCCCCCGTGATGCGGGACCTCGAAATGCTGGTCGCCAAAGGTGTGTCCTGGCAGGTCGCCGGCCGCATCATGCTGACGCTGATTCCCCAGGCGCTGGGGTTGACAATCCCGATGGCCCTCCTGACAGGGCTCCTGATCGGCCTCGGACGGCTCTCGGCGGACCGGGAAACGGTCGCGCTCCTGGCGTGTGGGGTCAGTCCCTACCGGCTGTTGCGCCCGGTTCTGCTGATGGCATCGGTTGCGGCCGCCGCAACCTTGTACGTCATGGTCAAGGCCATTCCGGACGCCAACCAGACGTTCCGCCAGATCACGTTTGAGATCATCGCCAAGCAGGTCGAAAACGACGTGCGCCCGCGGGTGTTTTTCGAAAATTTTCCAGGATGGGTTCTGTATGCGCGCGACGAGCCTACCGACGGCGTCGGCTGGAAGGACATGCTGGTGGCTAATACCAGCAAGTCCGACTCGACCGAACTCTTCCTGGCCGCCCGGGGCCGTCTAGTCCTCAACCGGCAGGAACGGCGGGTGGACCTCGTGCTCACCAACGGCACCCGCTACGCCACCGGAAAGCCAGGCGAAACGCGCACCTATCGCTTCCCCGGTGATCTGACGATGGCGCTCAACCCGGAGTCGGTGTTTCAGAAAGCCGAACTGCCGCGCGGCCTGACCGAGAAGACGATCGCGGAACTGCGACACGACATGCAGGTGAAGCTCACCGGCCATCCCCAGGTACTCGCCGCATCCCGAAATCATCATGATCGAGCAGAAGTTCTCGGTCCCGTTTGCCTGCTTCGTGTTCGCCGTCATCGGCTTGGCGCTGGGCCTTTCGGTTGCCCGCGACGGCAAGATGGGCGGCTTCGTCATCGGCGTGGCGGTCATCTTTGCGTATTACGTCGTGATGTACCTCGCCGAGGCCCAGACCCAGGGGCACTACCGCGCGATCGAGAATGCCCACCGTCTCAGCTCTGCGAACTTCGCACTTGCGCACCTCGCGCGATGGTGGCCAAACATCCTGCTCGGGTTGTTCGGGATTGCGGCCCTGGTCTGGCGCGATCGCTTCGCAAGTCGGCAGGTGCCGCTCCGTCTTCCAGTGGTGGTTCCGCAACTCGCAGCCCGATGGACGCGTGCGCGAACGCCCGGTCCCGCGGAACCAACCGGGGCCGATTCGGTGACAGCGACCGTGGGCCGAAGGCGGAACGTCGTCGTGGTCGTCAGAGTTCCCAAGCTGAATCTGCCGAGTGCCGGCCTCCTGGATCGATATGTCGGTCGTCTGTACCTGCGGGTCGTCGGCCTCGCATTCCTGGCGCTGGTCGGCCTCTTTTACATCTCCACGTTCATCGACGCCTCGGACAAGCTGTTCAAGGGGACGGCAAACGGCGGGATGGTGATGTCGCTCCTCGTGTACCGCACGCCGCAGTTCGTCTATTTCGTCATTCCCATTGCCGCCCTCCTCAGCGTGCTGGTGACATTCGGCCTGCTGTCCCGCACCAGCGAGCTCACCGTCATGAAGGCGTGCGGCATCAGTCTGTATCGGATCGCACTGCCGGTCGTCCTGCTCTCATTGCTGTTCAGCGCGGCGCTGTTTGCCCTCGATCAGGAGATTCTCGCGCGAGCCAACCGGCGCGCGACGGCGATCGACGATCAGATCCGGGGCCGCCCGCCCAAGACGTTCAATCCACTGAACCGCCGATGGGTCATCGGCCGCGATGGCAGCATCTATCACTACGGATACTTCGACCCTCGGCGCGAGGTGCTGACGTCGTTGACGGTCTACCGCCTTGTCCCGGGCGCGTGGCGGCTGGCGTCGCAGACCTACGCGGCCAACGCGGAGTTTCGCGGCACGTGGACCGGCGTGAACGGGTGGATGCAGGAGTTCACTGCGGCGGCGCCAAAATGGCGTACGTTCAGCCGTGAAGCGCTGCCCCTCGAGGCGCCCGAGTACTTCAAGACGGAAGACACCGACGCGGATCTGATGACCGCCGCGCAACTTCGGCGTACAGTCCGCGAGCTGGCGGCCACCGGCGCGAACGTTGTCCCGCAGGAGGTCGATCTGCAGCGCAAGCTCGCGTTCCCATTCGTGACGTTCGTCATGACGCTGCTCGCAGTACCCTTCGGCGTCACGACCGGCCGTCGGGGCGCGCTCTACGGCATCGGCCTCGGCATCGTGCTGGCGCTCTCGTACTGGTTCGTCATGAGCGTCTTCGTCGCCGTCGGAAAGGCCGGCCTGCTGCCACCGGTCCTGGCTGCGTGGACACCCAACATCATCGTGTCGGCATCGGCTATTTATCTCCTCCTGACGGCGAAGACGTAAGTCAGCTTCCAGCGTCCAGCTCGCCGGTCCTCGGCTCCCTGCTCCCGGCTCCCGCATCCCGGCTTCCGGATCGCATCAGGGATCCCGCATGCCGGACCTCTGGATCGCGGATCGCGGATCGCGATCGCGAATCGCGAATCGCGAATCGCGATAGCGCACTAGCACACTAGCGTGCTATATCACTAGTGTGCTAGTGTACTAGTGTGCTGATTGACATCGACGCGAGCGACGCGAGACCGGTATTCCGCCAAATCGTCGACGAAATTCGCCGCTGCGTTTCGGTGGGAATTCTGAAGTCCGACGAGCCGCTCCCGGCTGTCCGAAAACTTGCGGGCGAGCTGAAGGTGAACGCAAACACCGTTCAGCACGCCTACCGGACGCTCGAGACCGAAGGAGATGTGTACGTAAAAAGAGGGCTTGGGACGTTCGTCTCCCCTCGCGCGAAAGAACACGGCCGCGGACGGTCGGCGGCCGTCGCGCGACAGATCGCGGAGCGGATGCTGCGGGAGGGCTTTCGGCACGGCCTGCTCGCCAGCGACCTGATCGCCGCACTTCAGGAGATTGCCCCTGGCCGCCAACGTGGCGGCTAAGGGAAGGAAGCTGGGAGCGTTTACTTCACCAGCCGAAGATTGGTGATTCGAACGGTGTTCGAGTCGCCCGGGCGCGCGTTCGTCAGATCGATCACGAACAGCAGGGAGTCAGCGGTCGAGCTGTCGGGAGCCGGCCCTTTCTGGAAATCCACGGGCACCATGCCAGCCATCGTGACACGCACCTCGCGAGCGGTGTCGTCGACATACACCGACTGGGCCCAGCGCTTCTCGCCGCCGTACCGGAGCTGCACCGACAGTCGGCCTGGCTTGGTCGCGACGGCGGAGAACAACACAGCACTGAACATCAGGGCGCGTCCTTGAATGTCTCCCACAGCCGCGGCAAACTGGCTGTTACGCTCACCCGCGGCGAGCGTACAGTCCAGAATCACCTGCCCGTTCGAGCTTGCGACCCTTGCCGCAGACTTGGACTCTCTCTCTGAATGCCATGCGATGTCAGCGGGAAATCGAACGACCAGGCCATCGACAGCTTCGCTCTGGCTCGTGGGGAACGGCGGGACAAAGTAGATCGGGTTACTCACGATCCATGGTACCGGAGGTGACCCGAGCGCGCCGGGAATACGAACCTCGAACCGAACGACGCCGGTCATGTCGTCGCTCTTGAGGTGATACCGGCCCGCCTGCCCCTCCTGCAACGGCAACGAATCATGACCGCGGCGCACCATGAACAGTTCCCCGCCATCAGGGATGGCATAATCCACCCAGGCGTGGCCGGTCTGATCTGATTCGACGCCGAGGTAACCGGGCGCCGCGATCGCGTCAATCAGCGTGAACGTTCGGCCGCTGCGGATCGCTGTCATGAGTGCCCTGGCGTCAGAGGCAGCGTCTCCCGTAAGCGGGTGCTCTAACACGACTCTGGTCGTGAACGATCGAAAGCTGGCTTCGTACCGAGGGGATCGTGCCGAACGCCGGCCGACGCTTCCCTCCCTCTTCCATACCACGCCCGATTCCACCGTGTGCATCCACTCCGGCGAGCCCGACCACGCGCCGGCGCTCGATCAGCTGGTCCCAATGTCCGAGCGTGGTCACGGGACGATCGAGAAGTGAGGCAAGAGCTGGAGCAGGCCGCCACAGGTAATCGAACAGCAGTCTTGCAAGCCGCGCGCGAGACTCGTCGCGCCATTCGCTATCGGCGTTGAGCCACTCGAGTCCGTCAAAGGGCGCGTCCCAGTCTGTCCACGCGAGCGATGGCCTGGGTGAATCCGGGTGCGCGGCGATTCCGAATCCACCGAGACGCCGGACGTCCTCGACAACCGCTGCCGGCTCGCCGCCGAGGGGGTACGGCGAGGGCGGCGTATCGAGCGCGACATAGTGTCCACCGTTGGTGCTGATCTCAACGGCGTCCAGACACAACACCCCATGGATGTAGGCCGCCGGATCGGGCGGCCGCATGCCATCGCCATGATCCGTCAGGATGATGAATGCCAGACCAGCGCGCGCCGCGGCCGCCGCGATCGCGTCCTTGTCCGCCGCGCCATCGGATCGTGTCGAATGGATGTGATACGCGCCCGCGACGACTCGGCGCTGCACGTCCGGATCGATCGTCGCCTTCACACGCACGGGCGCGCGGAGGCAGCGTTGCGAGCAGAAAAAAAATGACGGCGGCCACGGCCGCCGTCATCATCAGCAGAACCCTGCGCATTGCGCGAACGCGTTCAGGACCTTCCGGCTGCGACCGTGCTCGTGATTCCCGCGTCTGCCTTCAGCGCTTCCGCTTTATCGGTGCGCTCCCATCCGAACTCCGGTTCGCTCCGGCCGAAATGTCCGAACGCCGCGGTCTTCCTGTAGATCGGGCGGCGGAGGTCCAGCGCCTCGATAATGCCTTTCGGCGTGAGCTTGAAATGAGCTCGCACGATGTCGCTGATCTTCTGATCGTCGATCACGCTGGTATCGAACGTGTCGATCAGAACGGAAACCGGCTCAGCGACGCCGATCGCATACGCCAGCTGCACCATGCAGCGCTCCGCGAGGCCAGCCGCGACGACGTTCTTCGCGACATAGCGGGCCATATAGCAGGCGGAACGATCGACCTTGGTGGGATCCTTGCCCGAGAACGCGCCGCCGCCGTGCGGCGCGGCGCCGCCATACGTGTCGACGATGATCTTGCGGCCGGTGACGCCGGCGTCGCCGTGCGGCCCACCGACGACGAACCGGCCGGTGGGATTGATGAGGATGCGGGTATTGTTGTCGCGCATCCCTTCGGGAATGACCCGGTTGACGATCTTCTCGGTAATCTCCTCGCGAAGCGTATCGTTGGTAACCGACGCGCTGTGCTGCGTCGAAACGACAACCGTGTCGACCCGCACGGGCTTGTGCCCGTCGTATTCCACGGTGACCTGCGACTTACCATCGGGCCGGAGGTACTCCATGCCGCCGTCGCGCCGCGCGCGCGAAAGACCCTTCACGAGCTTGTGCGCCAGCATGATGGGCAGCGGCATCAGCTCTTCGGTTTCGGTGCAGGCATAGCCGAACATCAGTCCCTGATCGCCGGCGCCCCCGGGGTCGACCCCCTGAGCGATGTCGGGCGACTGCTCATGGATCGACGACAGCACGGCACAGGTTTCTGAATCGAACCCGAATTTCGCCCGCGTATAGCCCACGTCCCTGATCGTTTCGCGGACGATCTTTGGGAAATCGACATAACAGGTGGTGGTGATTTCGCCAGCGATGATGGCGAGCCCGGTTGTGACGAGTGTCTCGCAGGCGACTCGGCCCGTGGGATCCTGGGCGAGAATCGCGTCGAGGATCGAATCAGAGATCTGATCGGCGATTTTGTCGGGGTGCCCTTCGGTGACCGATTCGGACGTGAACAGATGGCGGCCTTTACGGCTCATGCGTGTCGAGCTCCTTCATACTGCGCGAGCGCGCCCGGCGGGCGCGTCGAAATACGCAGGCTCTTCGTTGGGACTTGCTCGGAACTTTCCGAGGAAGCGGGCGCACCGCCGTCGCGGCGGTGCGTATCAAATCCGCCAAATATATCAGCTTTGGGAGTGCGGGAGCAACGTCGAACGACGCGGACTGCCGGTTACGGGACGGGAGTCGATTCCGGTTCGGCGGCCGTCTTCTCGGCGGCCTCGGGGACAGTCTTTTCGACCTCAATCGAGCAGTCGGCAATGAGCGCGCTCAGGGCGCCGATTGCGGCTGCCACCGGCGCGATCACCGCCCCGATGACCCCCGCGGTGAGCGGAAACTCGGCAATCGTCCTGCCCTTTTGTTTGACGACGACCCGGCGGATATTGCCTTCTTCGACGAGCTTTTTTAGTTGCGCAAGCACCTGTTCGGTGGTGCCTTCGAGCTTCTGCCAGAACGTGCGCTCCATGATCGCTCCTCCAGAATGCGGGATGTACGTATAGACGAAGGGCCTACCGGTAAGTTCCGGCCCGGGAGTGCCCACGCTATGTCCGGGGGTGGAACTTGTCGTACGCGGCGCGCAGGCGCGCCTCCAGAACGTGCGTATAGATCTGGGTCGTCGACAAGTCGGCGTGGCCGAGCATCATTTGAATCATGCGAAGATCGGCCCCTCGCTCGAGCAGGTGCGTCGCAAAGGAATGCCGGAGAACGTGCGGACTCAAGTCACGCGTAATGCTCGCCTTCACCCCGTACTGTTTCAGCACTTTCCAGAATCCGACGCGTGAGAGCGGACCACCGTCGCGCGCGTTCACGAACAACCAGGGCGAGCTCTTTTTGCGAATCAGGGCGGGACGTCCTTCGCGGATGTATCGTCGGACGCAGTCGGCCGCCTCGTGCCCAAGCGGCACCATCCGTTCCTTGTCTCCCTTGCCGATGCACGTCAGATATCCCTCGTCCAGGTTCAGATCGCCCGCGCGCAGCGCCACCAGCTCCGAAACGCGGAGCCCCGTCGCATATAAAACCTCGATCAGCGTCTTGTCACGCAGACCACGCGCGGTTGACGGGTCGGGCTGCGCAAGCAGCCGGTCGACTTCGTCAAGCGACAGAAACTTGGGTAGCGCGGGCCACGCTCGAGGCGGCCGCAAATCGTCAGCGGGGCTGCTCTCCTGCCGCTCCTCCGTCGCCCTGAACCGATAGAAGCCGCGGACGCAGGCGACCGTCCGTGCAACCGATCGCGGCGCCAGGCCGGACGAGATCAACTGACGGACGAAGGTTTCCAGGTCCTGACGCTCGAGCCGCTGGACCTCCTTGCCTCGTGTCTCCGCGAATTCAGCAAGCAGCGCAAGATCGCGCGCGTAGCTCTCGACTGTGTTCGGCGGCATTCGCCGTACATCACGCAGGTAGCCGATGTACCCGTCTATCATCGCGCGCCCCGTTTGCGGCGCACCGCCCATTCCCCACACAGCAACGCGGCAAAGGGCACGCTCCACCACGCAGAGCGCATCGGGTGCACGCGATGGGGTTCGGCATGCGACAGACCGCGAATATGACGCTCGAGCCCACCGGTGTCGACAGCGTCGACGACGACTCCCCCGGTTGTGGCGGCCATCATCTCCAGCGTCTCATCATCGTATCGGGGAGGATGGCGGATGGCCGCGGCAATCATGACCGGAGTATCGACCATGTCCTCGCCGATCTTTGCGCGCGCATCGTACCTGCCGCTGGGCCCGGCTACGGCTTCACCTTCCAACCGTCCCGGCGCGGCTCCGGGCCAGAGACGGACGAACTGCCTGGGGCCATCCGACTCGATTAGTGATGCCTCGACCGTGGATGCCCGTGAGCCGGCTCCCACCGTCGCCAACCGGGGATCGACCTCAACGCGTAGCGTCAGTCGTTCCCCTGGAGCGGCAATCGCCGGACTTACGGAAACGGCGGCACGGTGCGGTGCGGAGAATGCCAGGTTCGCGACGATGCCCGTCCAGAATCGGTCGAAAGGCGCGGCATCGCCGGCTGTAGACCGAAACCGCCAGGCATCGAGCGCGCCAGAGAAGACCAGGCGGCCTCTCCCTCTGACCTGCGATGAAATCACCATGCGCGCAGGCGTGGATGGGGTCGACGCGATCGCCACGGCGGTTCCGGGTTCACGAGGGACGACCAGCTCAGACGCGCGCAATGCCGAGACGTCGCCAGCCAGCGAGATCGGCTTTTCCAGCAGGACCTCATCGAAGCCTGCCGCTGACACCAGCTGGGCGTACGGTCCGGACGGCTGGCGGTCAGGGAGGAAGATCACGGCCCCGCCGCGAGTTTCGCAAAACGCCGAGAGCGCAGCCACCTCTCGCGTTGTCAGTTCCTCGGGTGCACCAACGATCAGGACTTCGTAGGGAGCGAGACCCTCGGCCGATAGCGTCGGGAGTCGGGCCCCGGCGGTAATGGATGTGTCACGCGAAGGCCGCACCATCGCAGCGATCTCGAAGATGGGGTCAGCCTCGAGCGCACGGCGCACAAAGCCCGCAGCCCAGGACGGTCTCGGTTCATAGATTGCGACCCGCAGTGGCCGCGCGGTCGCCACAACGGACAGATCGGCCGCGTTGTCCTCGTCGCTCGCCTCGGCCGGCCTGGGAAGCGCGATAACGGTCAGCTTCGACAGGCCGGCACGTGGAGGCGCATACCGGAGCGTGACCGTATAGCGTTCGCGTCCGGTGGTCCACCGATGCTCCGCCGATGCCACCTCGACGCCGTTTTGCTCCAGCGTGAATGTGGACGACTCGCCGCTCATCCCGACAGCCTGATATGTCGCCGTGACGATCAGTTCCTGATTCACGAGCAGGCTCTCCGGAACCGAAGCGGCTAGGAGCCGGACGTTGCGGGCGTTTGACGGCACGAGCGACACGATCGAGGCAGGCACGCCAGTTTCCGGCGCGACGAGATCAGCGGGCTGACCGACCACGACCACCGCCTTCGCGGGTTTTCCGGTGTTGACTTCGACGATATTCCCGAGTGCGTGCACGATTCGGTCGCGGACGGCCTGTGCGGACGTCGAAGGCTGTGTTTGGAAATCGACCGGCACGGGCTCAGGCCGGCTGACGACCATTTCGGGATCGAACACGCCGGCCATCGCGATCACAATCGCAAGCGCGCGGAAAAGCCCAGTCATGGCCGGCGCTCGCCTGCCCATGCACTCACAAGTGGCCCCTGACGGCGAGTGGCGGCCTGATCGGCCATTCGTGCGGACCGATTGGTGCGGATAACCGTTTCACGGATTGCGCGGGCGAGTTCCGCGTGTACGTCGCCGCCCGTCCGAGAGAGCGCGCGCGCGGCATCGAGCCGCCGCGCCACGTCCTGCCAGACCGCATCGTTCGGGTCGATAGCCAATGCCCGTTCGGCGAGTTCCGTGAACATGCCGTGTGCAACAGCCTGTCCACCACGGGATGTGGCGGCGACCTCGAGAAGATCCGCCAGCAACGCGCGCGCCTGGCGGGTCCGACGATCGTCGGCGGATGGCTCCAGATCCCGGCGCCAGTCTCGCGCCGCTGACAGATCGCCGCTCAGCCGGCGCGACGAATCGATGCGGCCCCTGGTGGGTGTCGTCCGGAGGATGTAGCGGCTCGGTCCGAAGGCGCGCTGGAGCGCGGCCACCGCCGCCTGCGCGGCCTTCAACGCCGCGGCAGTATCCGGCACCAGCAATGCCTGCTCCGTGCGCGTCATCTCCGCAATCGCGGCGGTCACCTCCTTTTGCGCGGTGTTCTCGACACGTCCGACTTGGACATCGGTCGAATGTCCGGCTTCAGGTTCCTGATCTTCGACCTCCCCACCCATCAGAAAGATGAAGTTCGCCCGAACGGCCCGCTGTTCGACGGCGATCGCCGCCGCGGACTCCGCCACGGCTGCGCGATCCAAGGACCGCTCCCGCGCGCGCAGCCTTTGAATCCTGAGCACAATCATCTGCTGCGACAGGGCGTAGCGTTCCTGATCGGGGGGCATCTCAAAGCCTTCGAGCGCCGTCTGCGCAGGGGTCGCGATCTCGATCACGAACGACTCGGACGTCGCAAGCCCGCGATCGCCTGAGCGATCGTCGCGTCCGACCGCGCGATAGACCACCGCATCCCCCGGTGCGAGCTTCAAGGACGCGAGCTGGAATTCGCCCAAGGCCTGCCACGATCGCTGGCTCTCGCGCCGCAAGGTCACCGGAAGAGATCCCTCCTCGAAGCTGAATTGCTCGCCGCTGCCGGACACGCGAGTGTAGAGAACTTCGAGCGAGCGCAGCCCGAAGTCGTCGGTTGCCGATGCCTCCACTTTCACCGTTCGTCCAGCATCGGGAACGACGATGTCGTGACCCGGCGCCACGACGCGAACCGTCGGGGCGTGATCAGGGACAACGCTCACCGGAATCAACCTGATGTCGCTCGCCGTGGAAGGTTGCAGGCGAGGTTCGATCGCCACGTACCCGCTTTCTGCGAGCGTCGTCAGGGCGGTGGTCGCCTCGCCGGCCTCGTCGACCCTCAGTGGTTGCGTGCCGAAGCGCATGCGCCAGCGCCCATCCCCGCCCGCTGCTCGCAGCCTGACCGTGCTTCCTTCGATCGCATCGATGCGATCGGGATCGGTGTAGTCCTTTCGCGGCTGTTTGGTATATGCGGGCGGCGTGATGGCGACATCCACTCGGAGCGGCGTGGAGGCGCTGACTGTTCCCGCCTTCGAGAGGCTCTCGAGTGTGGCACGGACGTACCGCGAGCCCGTCGGGGCGCCGACAACCAACAATGCTGATACACCACACACGACGAGCACGAGAGCGAGGACGACCTGCGTCAGGGGTACGATCGCGCTGGCATCAACGGCCTGAACATGGCGCGCGGCGTCCTGCATGACGCGCGTCCATACCCATGGCAGCCGCGGCTCCCGCCGTCTCCGCATCTCCTCGGCGGTAATGACCACGTTGCGGCATTGCGGATGCGCACGCTCGATGCATGCAGCAGCGTACTCCTGGGTGCGCCGAACCTGTCCTCGTCGCCAGGTCAGGCCTGCGGCGCCCGCGGCGACAAAGATCCCCATCACGCGCTGCCCGATGAGAAGCGCACAACCCGAGACCGCGAGACCGATAGCGATAGTCGCCAGGCCGTCGCGCACTCGCATTCGCCACACGATGTGTGTCAGGGCGTTCGCGACGAGATCCTCCTCGCCGCGAATCGCTGCGGGTTCGTGTATTTCGCTATGCGGCACTGGCACGGACCTTTGCGGTCTGAGACCGCTGCTCACGCCGAACGAACGCCTCGACGGCAAGCAAGGCGAGGACAATCAGCCAGAGGACTCGCGCGTCTGAGGGCAACCTGCGACTCGCGCCGCTCGTATCTACGGCAGAAGTCGATCGCGCGAGCGCGGCCAGTTCCGCCGCGGACATCTGGTGATTGTCGTCTTCGGGCTGGGCACTGGATCCTTGTCTTGCTGAAAGTGCGCCGTGCACGACCGCGGCCGTTGCCAACGCGGAGGGTGGTGCGGCGATGTCGAGTAGCAACGAGCGACCCGTCGCGGCGGCGCTCACGATCGGCCGGTTGCCACGATCACGAAAAATCACCTGCCAGGGCCCGCCGGCTCGAGAACTTCCCTTCGCATCGGCTCCAGCACATGCGTCCGCGACTTCGGAATCGGTTTTCAGACGCAGCAGTGTGGCCAGCATCCATCCGGCTCTCACGGGCTCCAGGTTGGCAGCTCTCGCGCCGCCCGGCAGGACAATGGTCAGCGGTTGATCCGGCGACGGGGCAGGACTGCCGGCATTGGCGACCACGCGCTGCAGCACTTCGACCGCTGTCGTATCGGACGGCGGTGCCAAAATGACGAGCCCGTCGCCAGTGAGCCGCTCAACCGCCGACGCAAACGCGGTGCCTTCCGGCGTGAGCACGAACCCCTGACGTTCGGAGCCGTGAGGTCGAAAGACCGTAACGGACGCGGTCCGGAGGCTCGCCCTGGCGCTTCCGATCGGAATGAATCGCACGCCAATGTCCGGCGGAATCATCTGCACGTCAGACGATCGAAGCGCTCCCCACTGGAAATCCGAGACGACGACGATTTCGCGCCGCGCCGGCGGAGCCGCCGCGAGCGCGTCAGCAGCGCGCAGCAGTCCCCTGCGAAGATCCTGGTCGGCCACCTCGGTACGGGAATGGTGCAGAGGCGATCTCTGCACGCGCAGTCTCCGCGGCCACCGATTGCAGAGGCTTCATGCTCTCGCTCACGTCGACAACCACCGCGCGCGCGATGCGCGCGTCCCAGGCGCCAGCTCGTGCGCGTGTGACGATCACGGGTTGCGCGAGTGCGCAGGCGGCTGCGGCAACGATCGCCAGGCGGATCGCCAGAAGCGTCGCGTCGGACGGCATTCGCAGACGGACGGCCGCAGGACGCGACGCTTGGACGAATCTCACACTTGGGAACAGGACCCGGGGAGCGCGATGTCGCAGGAGCAGATGGACGAGAATCGGTCCGGCGACGAGCACGAGGGCCGCGAGAGCGGCAGGATTGGACCAGCGAATCACCGCGCGGATGCTCCGGTTCGCTTCAGAAGAAAACCACGGAGCGTCGAGTCGAGAGGCGCGTCCGTGAACACGAGTGTGTACCCGATCCCGTACGACGCGCAGCGCGCACGCCACCGTGCGACGAAGTCCGCCGCATTCTGTCGGTAGCTCGCAGCCATCGTCGAAGGACTTGCGAGCACCGTACGGCCTGTCTCGAGATCCTCGAACTCAGCATCGCGAGTGAACGGGAACTCGAGCTCTTCGCGTGTGATCACGTGAAAGACGGCAAGCTCATGGCCGATGCGCACGGCGCGCCTCATCTCGCGCTCGACGGCCGGCTCCTCGTCGTACAAGTCCGAGATGATCACGAACAGTCCGCGGCGTTTCAAAAGATCCACGGCGCGCGCCACGGAGGCGGCCGCCGATGTTCTTCCGAAGGGTTCGAGCTTGGACAGCGCCATCAGCAGCGCACGGAGGTGTGAAGGCCCGGTGCGGCTTGGCAGGTAGTGACGGAGAGTCTCGGCATACGCGGCCGTGCCGACGGCGTCACCCTGACGGGAAATCAGATGCGCGAGCGCTGCGGCCAGCAAGCGCGCGTAGTCGATCTTGGACACGCCCGTGCGTCCGCGATACGACATCGAGCCGCTGACGTCGACGGCAATCCCCGCGACCAGGTTGGTCGTTTCACGGTACTGCTTGGTATAGAACCGATCGGTGCGGGCGAACAGCTTCCAGTCGACGTACTTGAGATCGTCACCAGGGCGATAGTGACGGTACTGGCTGAACTCGGCGCTGTACCCATGAAATGGGCTGCGATGGAGCCCCGAGAGCGTGCCGTCCACCATCACGCGCGCGACGAGCTCGAGATCGCCAATCGCCGACAGCAGGACCGGATCAAGCATGGATTCGTAAAGAGTCGCGCCGGGTCATCGCCGCGCAAAGTCTTCGAGCAGGCGCGTGATCACCTGATCGGTATCGATACCGTCCGCCTCGGCCTGGAAGTTGAGCAGGATACGATGCCGCAGCACGGGCAGCGCGACGGCGAGGACGTCTTCGGGCGCGGCGACCGCTCGACCTTCGAGCACTGCTCGGGCTTTCGCGCCGAGGAGCAGCGACTGTCCGGCGCGCGGACCGGCGCCCCATCGTACCCACGCGCGCACGAACTCCGGGACCGCGTCGGACGGGTCTCCTGACGGTCGCGTCGCGCGCACGAGCCGGGCCGCCAGATCAATCACGTTTTGCGCCGCCGGCACCTCCCGCACAATGGCGTGCAGATCCTTGATGTCGCCACCCGACGCAACCACCTTGACCGCAGGCGCGGCCGTGCCTGTCGTCAGCGAGAGGATTCGCCGCTCTTCGTCCACGGATGGGTAGTCGATGACGACGTTGAACATGAACCGATCGAGCTGAGCCTCGGGCAGCGGATACGTGCCCTCCTGTTCGATCGGGTTCTGGGTGGCCAGGACGAAGAGTGGGCGCTCGAGCTCGAAACGGACGCCGTTGACCGTGACCTGATATTCCTGCATCGCCTCGAGGAGCGCGGCCTGTGTTTTCGGCGGGGTGCGATTGATCTCGTCCGCGAGAATGATGTTGGAGAAGATGGGACCCTGGATGAAGCGGATGACGCGCTTCCCCGTGGTCCGATCCTCTTCGATCACTTCGGCGCCGAGAATGTCCGAGGGCATCAGATCCGGTGTGAACTGGATCCGGTTGAACCGGAGATCGACGGCCTCGGCGAGTGTTTTGATCAGGAGCGTCTTCGCGAGGCCGGGAACACCGCGGAGAAGACAATGCCCGCCAGCGAGAAACGCGATCAGGATCTCGCGAATGACGCGATGCTGCCCGACGATCGCCTTCCCGAGCTCCTCCTCGAGCCGCTTCGCTGCGTCGGCGGCGCTCTCCAGGACGACCGGCTCTCTGCGCAGATACACTTCCGACACTCGTGGAGTGTACCGCGAATCGCTAATCACTGATCACTGATCCTGAATCACGAATCCCGAATCCTTGAATCCCGAATCCTCGAATCCCGAATCGCTGAATCGTGTCAGCAACGGGTGCGATGGGACGAATGCGCATGGATTCGTGATCAGCGATTCCAGATGCGTGATTAGTCTGAAGCGGCTTCGACAGCCTGGACGCAGACCTTCGCTTGCTTCGGCGGACCGTCTTAGCCTGGGCGGAGGCTGGTCAGCCCTGGCACTTGCTGCGTGACGGGCGGCTTGAGCCGTTTCGAAACCGCTTCGCGCCTTAGGTGGTAGGAGAATCGAGTCGAATTGAGGTCGAGCCCCGCGCATCGCCACATCAGCGATTCGATGAGTGATCGGTTTGACACTCGTACGGGTGAGGAGTAGTGTAAACGGTTGCACGTCGTAGCCAGTGCGCAGGGTATCGCGGTAGACGGACGTATTCATGCCGAGCCAATCGAAGTGGGAATCCCTTCCCACGGAAGCCATCAATCCGGTTAGTCTCTCGGTCGACAAAGCCTCGGTCCCAGACATCATCGAAATGATCGTGAACGAAGACCGCAAGGTCGTGGCGGCCGTTCACAAGGAACGTCAGCGCATCGCGCAGGGCGTGGAGATCATCACGCAGGCGCTCCGGAAGGGCGGACGCGTGATCTTCGTCGGCGCCGGGACCAGCGGACGGCTCGGCGTCGTGGAAGCCTCGGAAATGCCGCCGACCTTCGGCACCAGCCCCACGCTGGTGCAGGCGATCATGGCGGGCGGACAGGAGGCGGTGTTCCGAGCCAAAGAAGGCGTCGAGGACAACTACGAAGAGGGCGCCCGCAGCATTGCCCGGCTTCGATTGGGCAAGAAAGACGTCGTCATCGGCGTCTCCGCGAGCGGGATGACGCCATTCGTGCGCGGCGGCCTGACCCGCGCGCGCAAAGCGGGCGCGAAGATCATCTTCGTCACCTGCTGGCCCGGGTCCGAGCTTCAGAACTTCGTCGATCTGCAGATCGCGCCGGCTGTGGGTCCCGAGATCCTTGCCGGATCGACGCGGCTGAAAGCCGGCACCGCGACCAAGATGGTCCTCAACATGCTGACGACCATCGCGATGATCAAGGTCGGCAAGACCTACGGCAATCTCATGGTCGACGTTCAGACCGGGTCCGAGAAACTGAAGGATCGTGCCAGGCGCATCCTCGTGCTCGTCAGCGGCATCGACTATGCGACAGCCGACGCGCTCCTCAAACGCGCAAAATGGAATGTGAAAGCTGCCATCATCATGCAGCGCGCCGACCTCACGCTGCCGCAGGCGCTGCGCCGCTTGAAGAAAGCGCACGACTCGGTCCGTGAAGCGATCGGCGAGGAGGCCGACGCCCACCTCAGAGAGCTGCTAGAAGCTTCTCAGCCGCCGCCGCGTCCAGCGTGATGTCCACGTCGTCGTGAAGCTGGAGAAACGAGGCCGGCAGCTCGGTGGTCAGCGGCCCGTTGACGACGCGCTCGATACAGAGCGCCTTGGTCCGTCCCGTGGCCAGCAGCACGATCGCGCGTGAGTGCAGGATCGTCGCCATGCCGACCGACAGCGCTTCGGGCGGCACCTTCGCAGGGTCGCCGCCGAACAATGCGGCGTTGCTCCGGCGCGTTTCCAGTGTGAGCGTTACCCGATGCGCCCGCGCCACCAGCGTCGGCGCCGGTTCGTTGAATCCGATGTGCCCGTTCGTGCCGATGCCCAGCACCTGCAGATCGATCCCACCGGCGTCCGCGATCTCCTGTTCGTAGCGGAGGCACTCCGCAACTGGATCCGGCGCAGCGCCGTCGAGGAAATGGCGATTCTCCGGCTTGATGTTCACTCGACTGAAGAGATGCTGCTCCATGAAGTTCCGGTAGCTTCCGGGGTGGCTCGCCGGTATGCCGAGGAACTCATCGAGGTTGAACGTGGTGACCTGGGAGAAATCGACGCCGTGGGCGTGGAGATTGCCGAGCTCGCGATAGAGCGCCAGCGGCGTCCGGCCCGTTGGTAGTCCCAGAACGACGCGCGGCGATCGGGACACGAGGTCGGCGATGCGCCTCGCCACGGCTTTGGCCACCGCGTAATCGTGGACGAACACCGTCACACGCGGACTGCGCCTCGTGCCGATGCAGCGGCCCACGTCGTGCGGCATCAGTCCACCTTGTAGGCAGGAATCACTGCGCCGCCGCGTGCCTCCTGCAGCGCCAGCGCGACCGCGCCAATGGCCGGCTCGCGATCGAGCAGGCGGACCCAGCTGCCGGGCGCGCCGACCGGCAGCCGGCGCTCGAGCTCCTGCTCGAGCCAGGGAACCGCACGAAAAATTCCACCCGACAGGATGAACACGAACGGTTGTCCGACCAGCTCCAGCCGACGCGCGACCGACAAGGCAAAGGTTTCGAGCTCGTTGGCCGCCCCACGGAGGATGCCGATCGCGACCGAATCCCCTTGTGAGAACGCCGACTGCACACAGGTAGCGAGCGCGCCAATCGCGATGGGTTTCAGTTCTCTCGTGTAAACCTCGTGGATCAATTCCTGCGGCGCCGCGACTCCGAAATGCTTCAGGAGCAACTCGGACAGCATGGTCACGGGGCCGCGTCGATCGGCTTGTCGCAGGACTGCCCGGAGCGCGGCGCGTCCGATCCAGTAACCGCTTCCCTCGTCGCCGAGCACGTATCCCCAGCCGCCCGCACGCGCGGCTTCTCCTTTCGCGTTTCGTCCGTACGAAATGGATCCAGTTCCAGAGATGACGACAACGCCCGGTTGACCCGGGGCGCCCGCCTCGAGCGCAACCAGCGCATCATTGACGATGACGATCCGCGCCTTGTACCGATCCGACGCATGATCGCGCCAACAACCGCAGAGTCGTCGGGCCGATCGACGCCCGCGATGCCAAGGCAGATTACCGACGGTACGACCGAACGGCTGCCGATGGCATCCTCCATCACACGATGCAGGACCTTCTCGACCTCGAGCTCTCCGACCGCCTGCAGGTTTGCCCCGCCGCCGCGGGCCTCGGCGACAATTTGTCCCTCTTCGTCCGCGAGGAGGCACACTGTCTTGGTGCCGCCTGCGTCGATGCCGAGCACGTGGACTGAGTCATGGGTCGATTCGGCGACGGTCCGCCCGCACCATGTCCAGGGACGATGACGGAGGGGCGCTTGCCTCTCACTTCGATTGACTTCAAACGCCGCAACCTGTTACATTCGCACGCTTAATGAGTTTCGACGGAGGGCGACTGCGCGTGCCCGCCGCTGCAGCGCTCGCGATCGTGGTGCTGGTGTGTGCGGTTTCGTGGGATCGGGCCGCTGTTCTCTCCGCCGACGGCGCGGCGACTGAAACGCGGGCCCTGTGGGTTCAGCGCGGGTCGCTCGCGACGCCGCAAAGCATTGCGACGCTCGTCAAGTCGGCGCGTGAGCATGGCTTCAACACGCTGCTCGTTCAAGTGCGCGGCCGGGGCGATGCCTACTATCTCGGAGGGCGCGAGCCGCGTGCGGCCGAGCTTTCCCGTCAGCCGGACACCTTCGATCCGCTCGCCACGGTCCTCGACGCCGGCCATGCAGCCGGTCTTCGCATTCACGCCTGGATCAACGTCAACCTGATCTCGAGCGCCGCCGAGTTGCCATCGGCGCGGGAACACCTCATCTACCGCCATCCCGCGTGGCTCATGGTGCCGCGCGACATAGCCCAGCAGCTCGCGGCGATCGAGCCTGACAGCCCCGCGTATGTCGGTACGCTCGCGCGATGGACGCGCGCGCAGTCGACGGACATCGAAGGGATCTACGCGTCGCCAATCATTCCGGACGAGGCCGAATACACCGACGCGCTCGTGCGGGATCTGGTACGGCGCTACAGTATCGATGGCGTCCACTTCGATTACGCCCGATATCCGAACGATCGATTCGATTACAGCCGCTTCGCGATTCGCGAGTTTCGCACCGTCGTGCGCGGTCGTCTTCCGGAAACGACCCGGCGATCGCTCGACGCGCAGGAGCAGGACGACCTGTTCGCGTATCCCGATGCGCTGCCGGATCAATGGCGTGATTTCCGGCTCTCCCGGATGACGGCCCTCGTGACCAGACTGCATGCCACGGTCAAGCGCGAGCGGCCGGAGGCACTCGTGACGATCGCGGTCGTGCCGGACGCGCGCGAAGCCCAGCGGCATCGTCTGCAGGACTGGGGCGCCTGGGTCAATGCGGGATTGATCGATGTCGTCTGTCCGATGGCGTACACCACGGAGGCCGCCCGATTTGCTGAACAGATTGGTGCCGTGCGGGAAACGGCAGGATCGCGGCCGGTGTGGGCCGGCATTGGCTCCTATCGACTCTCTCCTCAGGAAACCATCGACAACATCCTCACTGCGCGTCGCCTGGGGGCAAGTGGCGTCGTGCTGTTCTCCTACGACAGTCTGATGAATCCGCGGCAGACGGCGCCGGATTACCTGTCAGTCGTCGGCCGCGCCGCGTTTACGACGCCAATGCCGGCAGCCGCCGGATCCCGCTGATGTAAAGCGGTCGCCGCGTGCATCCACTCGACGTCGCAGTCCTCGTCGTCTACCTCGCCGGCATCGTAGTATTCGGCGCGTACTTCTCGAAGTCCCATCACACCGTTCAGGATTACTTCGTTTCCGGCAAGACGATCCCCTGGTGGGCCATCATGGGCTCGATTGTGGCGACCGAGACGAGCACGGTCACATTCATCAGTGTTCCCGGCTATGCCTACGGCAGCAATCTGACGTTCCTTCAGCTGGTCATGGGCTACATGATTGGGCGGCTGGCCGTCTCGACGCTCTTCATCCCCGCGTACTTCCGAGGTGAGCTGTTGACCGTGTACCAGCTGCTGGGGGATCGTTTCGGCAGCGGCGTGAAACGGCTTGCGTCGGGCGTGTTTCTCATCACGCGCAGCTTCGCGGATGGATTCCGGCTCTTCGCGACAGGACTGGTCCTGGCCGCGGTGCTGCGGGCCATGCCGCAGATGGATAGCCTCTCGCGCGCGTGGTTTCCGTCGGCGGACCCGACCTACGTGATCCTCATTCTGTCGGTCGTCGTCATGGGCATCGCGACAATCATCTACACATACCACGGCGGAATGACCGCGGTGATCTGGACCGACGTCATCCAACTCGTCGTCTATCTCGTCGGCGCCGGACTGGCAGCCATCATCCTGCTTCGCGAGATCCCGGGTGGTTGGAGTGAAGTGCGGGCCGTCGGCGAAGCGGCCGGGAAGTTCCGGCTGTTTGACTTCACCTTCAGCCTGACCCGCGGCTATACCTTCTGGTCCGGCGTCATCGGCGGAGCCTTCCTGACGACCGCGACCCACGGCACGGATCAGCTGATGGTCCAGCGGTATTTCTGCGCCGACACTGAGGACTCGGCGCGAAAGGCGCTGCTATGGAGCGGCGCGCTGGTCTTTGCGCAGTTCGTCCTGTTCCTGCTGATCGGGGTCATGCTCTACGTCTACTACACGCAGCACGCGCCCGGGGACATCGTGGAATTCATGCGGGATGGACGGTTGCAGACGGATCGCATCTTCCCGTACTTCATCGTCCGACATCTCCCGCCGGGGATCGTGGGTCTGGTGCTGGCGGCCATATTCGCCGCGGCGATGTCCACGCTCTCGTCCTCGCTCAATTCATCGTCGGCTGCGGCGGTGAACGACTTCTACATGCCTGCAACGGCAGGCCGGAAGGACAGCCGGCATTACCTCAGCGTCTCGCGACTGCTGACAGCGGTCTTCGGTGCGATTCAGATTGCCGTGGCCATTGCGGCGATTTCGCTTTCCAGCCGCGTCGTCGATGAAGTGCTCGGCATCGCGTCGTTTACCAATGGCGTCATCCTGGGTGTGTTTTTTCTCGGCACATTCACGAGCGGCGTCGGACAGCGGAGCGCGTTTGTCGCCATTGCCGGAGGAACCGCAATCATGCTCGCTGTCAAGCTGCTGACCGCCGTCCATTGGCAGTGGTACGTGCTCGTGGGATCCATCGCGACGTTCGCGATCGGCGCGCTCGTCTCGCGCGCGTTGCCGCGGGAAGCGGCGGGCGCGTCGGCCCTCCGACCGTGACCTCCGCGGGAGATCGCGCATCGGAAATCCTGCTTCAGGGCATTCTCGATCGCGCGTTTCCAGCCGCGACCGCCGAAGTCGGCCGCGCCGACGGGCCGCTCTGGCGCCGGGCGTTTGGCTCGCTCAGTTACGAGCCGGGCTCTCCCGAGGCAACACCCGACACCGTCTTCGACCTGGCATCGCTCACAAAGGTGATCGCGACGACGACACTGGTGATGCGTGCCGTGGATGACGGCGTGCTCTCCCTGGACGAGCGAGTGTCGTCGCGGTTTCCGGAATGGCGCGGCGCCGATCGTCAACAGGTGACCGTCCGCGATGTGCTGACGCACGCCTCGGGACTGCCCGCCTATCTTCCCTTCTTCAGAGATCACACCGGGCGCGTTGAATTCGAACCGGCGATCTGTCATACGCCTCTGGAGTACACTCCGCGATCCCAATCGGTCTACAGCGATCTCGGATTCATGCTCCTCGGGTTCCTGCTCGAGGATCTTCGTCGCAGCCCGTCACTCGGGGGCGGGCGGCTCGATCCGTCGGCGAGCCTGGCGTCGCAGTTTCGACGGGTCGCCTCGTTCATCACGATGGATCCGCTGGCCTTCAACCCGCCGCGCCAATGGCGCTTGCGAACGGCACCGACAGAACGCGAGCCATGGCGTGGCCGGCTGCTTACCGGAGAAGTGCACGACGAGAACGCGTGGGCCCTTGGAGGAGCGGCCGGGCATGCCGGCCTCTTCGGTACCGCAGCGGCCGTCGGCGCCTTCGCGCAGTCGGCGCTCAGGACGATTGCGGGAGAGCACGTACTCTCGCCAGCCAGCGACGTTCCGCGAGTTCATCCGGCGCGCCAATATTCCAGGCAGCTCCAGGGCGCTCGGCTGGGACACGATGCTGCCCACATCGTCATGCGGCACGCGGATGTCTGCAACCGCGATCGGCCACACGGGCTTTACCGGTACGTCGCTGTGGCTCGACTGGGAGCGCGATCTCTACGTGGTACTGCTGACCAACCGCGTGCATCCGTCACGAGAGAACACTCGCATCCAGGCGATCCGGCCTGCATTTCACGATGCCGTCATCGAGGAATTCGAAGGGAACCGGCGAGGGCAGTCCTGAAGGACTGCCCTCGTGGTGAGGGCTGGTTTGCGCTCGCTCCACTTCAGCGAAAAGTCGCCGTCACGTTGACAACGGTAATGCCGTCACCACTTGGCCCGATTGCCTGAATGACCTTGACGCTGACGACCTTGGTCCCGGTCGTCAGGTAGGTCGTTTGGACGCGATTGCTCGTCGTGTTGACGGTTTGAGGCTGTGCGCCGTCGCCGAAATCCCACTGGTATTGCGTGATAGTAGACGTCGCCCCGGTCACGGTGGCGGTGAAGAGCGCGGCCGTCTTGATGGGCACGGATTGCGGCCCAGTGATCGTCACCGATGGCGGCTGCGCCGGCAAGATCGTGACGGACGTTGACACTTGCTCACTGAACCCGCTCGTATCGGTGGCTGTCGCTCTGACAATGTAGGTATTCGCCTCGATATAGGTATGTTGAATCGTGGTGTTGCCGCTGATCGCTCCAAGCGACTGGTGATTGCCATCGCCGAAATCTACGGTGACGTCGCGGATGTTTGCCGTGCTGGCAACGCCGACGGTGAACGTCGCGGGGAGTCCGGCAGCAATCTGTGTCGTCGGACCAGCAATCGTGACGCCTGTCCGCGGGTTCAAGCCGACGCTGACGTCTGCGGTCTTGCCGGCGACACTTGCCGTGACCTTCGCGGCTTTAGGCGTCGTGAGAACCGTCGTCGCGACGCCCAGCGAATCAGTCGTTGCCGTTGGAGGATTCAGCGAACCAGCATCCGTCGTGAAAGTGACCGGGATACCAGGCAGACCAGTGCCCGACACGTCCTCGACCCGTGCGCTAATTGTCGACGTTCCGCCGCCGGGAGCAAGCGTCTGCGGGCTGGCGCTGACGATCAAGCGTTCGACCCCTGCTGCACCAACCTTCAGATTTTCGAGCTTGGCAGATGCCCCGCCGGAGAACGCCGTAATCGTCGCCGTACCGCTCAGATTGCCTGCAAAGAACCGTACGTGCACCTGACCGTTGTTGGTCCGCGCCTCGCTCGGCTCTATTCGGCCGATGGTCGTGGTGAATGAGACGAGCGTTCCATTTTGTACCGGCGTTCCGGCGCCGGCGGTCGTCGTAGTCGTAGTGCCTGGCGTGGTCGTTCCCGGCGTGGTCCCTGGCGTGGTGCTCGGCGTGCTGGAGCTCGCGACGCCGTTCTCAATCACGTTGGCCACGATTTCAACGTCGCTATTGAGCGCAACGGTGTTCGCCGCGGCAAAGAGGCTGATGACCGACCCGGACGGTGCGACCAGCGGAACCTTATCGCACGCAAGCACGAGCGACAGCATCGCGGCCACCCCCGCCACGGCGGGACCGAAAAAGGAGCGCTTCATGTGTGTTAACATCGGAGACGCTAAGGATAATACTCTCATGTGTTTAGCGGGTGGTCAAGGCAACCAGCGAGGATACGCGATGGCCGCGTTGCTCGTGAGCCTTGCCGTGATGATGGTGCTGATGTCGGTCGCCATGCCGGTCTGGCGCACCGAGGCCCAGCGCGAGAAGGAGGCGGAGCTCATTTTTCGGGGCGAGCAGATCGCGCGCGCCATCAACCTCTATATGCGCAAGAACGGCGGTGGTAACTATCCGCCTAGTCTCGACGTCCTTGTTCAGGGACGGTTTCTCCGCAAGAAATACAGCGATCCGATGACTGAGAAGGGCGACTGGGATGTCATCGCCGCGGCGAGCGGAGTTCCCGGTCAAGGAGGCCCGTCGCCGCAGCCCGCCGGCCGTGGCCGCAGTGGCGCGCCGTCCACCGGTTTGAGTGCGCCACCTTCGCGAAACGGATCCAGTCCGGCAACGACGCCATCGTTCGGCGGTCAGATAGCGGGCGGAATCATGGGAGTCCGCAGCAAGAGCAAGGAATCCTCGTTCAAGGTCTACAAAGGAACGGGCACCCACTACAACGAGTGGCTGTTCATGTTCAGCAGCGTCAGCAATCGTCCTGGCGTTCCTGGGGGCCAGGGCGTCCCCGGCATGCCAATTCGCGGCAACCCCGGACAACGCGGCGCCCCTCCCGGCGTCGGTCCTGGGATGGGGCCGGGACGAGGACCCGACGGCGGCCGCGGACCTCGGGGCTTCGGACCCGGATCCGTGCAACCCGGGATTCGGCCCCCGGGTGGAAGCTGAAACGGTCATCGTGAGTTGAGACGGATGGCGACGGCAGGCTGGACGAGTAGAATTTGTCCAGATGCCGCCGGCCCATTCCGATAGCTCCCCTTCCTTCGCCAATCCATCGGCTGACCGCGGTCTCGTCCGAGGCATAGGCCTGTGGCACGCGACAGCGCTGAACATGATCGACATGATCGGCGTCGGGCCGTTCGTGACGATTCCACTCATGGTTGCCACCATGCACGGGCCGCAGGCCATGGTCGGATGGATCCTGGGCGCCCTGCTCGTCGTGTGCGACGGCCTGGTTTGGGCCGAGCTCGGCGCCGCGCTCCCGCACTCGGGCGGTCCCGTTCGATATCTCCGGGCGATGTACGGTCCGCGCATCGGCGGCTGGCTCGCATTTCTCTTCGTGTTCCAGCTCACCTTCAGCGCCCCGCTCTCAATGGCTTCCGGTTGTATCGGCTTTGCGCAGTACGCGGAATATCTCTGGCCGGCGCTCCACAACACGATCACCGCGCAGCGGATCCCGCTGTCGATTCCGGGAATCGGCACGACGTTCCTGGAGTTCACGATCACAAACGGAACCTTCCTCGCCATGGCCACAGTGGCGACCGCGGTGATCCTGCTCTATCGGCGGATTACGATCATCGGAAGGCTCGGCGCCTTGCTCTGGATAGGCGTTGTCGGAACGACGCTGTCGATCATCTTTACCGGGCTGACCCACTTCGATCCGGCGCAGGCCTTCGCATTTCCGCCTGGCGCCTGGGCTCCGACGCACGCGTTCTTCACGGGTCTTGGCGCGGCCCTGCTCATCGCGGTGTACGACTACTGGGGCTATTACAACGTGTGTTACCTGGGCGGCGAGATCCGCGATCCCGGACGGGTCATCCCGCGCGCCATCCTCCTCTCGATCGGCGGCGTCGCGCTGCTCTACCTCACGATGAACGTGTCGATCCTCGGCGCGATGCCCTGGCAGGATGTGGAGAAGTCGCGCTTCATCGCATCCGACTTCATGGCGCGCATCTGGGGACCCCGAACGGGAACGCTCGTGACGCTGATGATGTTGTGGACGGCATTTGCCTCGGTGTTCTCGCTTCTCCTCGGCTACTCGCGTGTGCCGTATGCGGCCGCACTCGAGGGGGACTACTTCAAGGTGTTCGCGCGAGTTCACCCGAAGCATCACTTCCCGCACGTGTCGCTACTCTGGCTCGGCGGCGCCGCCGCGGTATTCTGCCTCTTCAAGCTTGCCGACGTCGTCACCGCTCTGGTCGTTATCCGGATCTCGACCCAGTTCCTCGCGCAGACGCTTGGCGTCATGGTGCTCCGGCGGAGGGAGCCGAACCTTCCACGGCCGTTCCGGATGTGGCTGTATCCGATTCCCGCGGTACTGGCGTTTCTGGGGTTCGTCTACGTGATCGTGATGCGGCCGAAATCGCTGGAATCTATCCGACTCGCGGTCCTGGTCATCGTCGTCGGCAGTGTGCTGTTCCTCGTGCGGAGGCGTCTGGCGCGGGGGCCAAGTGGGCAGTTGTGATCGTTACCAGCGATGTTCACTGACAAGATCCAACAGGAGGAAGGGAGAAAAGAGAGAACATTAATGTTTTTCTCCCTTTCTCCCCTTCTCCTGTAAGGTCTTCGCGCCTCACCAGTCCGAGTACGACGTACCGTCGAGGCCGGTGCCCGACGCACCGCTCTTAACGTTGTAGATTCCTGGTTCCGCGGAAGTATTCCCTGGCTCCGGCTCCGCGGGGACGGTCTGCCAGGTGTCGGCCGACTTCGTGATCGGATCCTCAGGAATCGCACGCATGTAGCCATCGCTCACGAGCGCATCGAGCGATGCCGGGTACTTGGCTTTGTCGGCGTAGTACTGATCGATCGCGTCGCGCATGCGAAAGAGATCGGTGTGAAGAACGGCTTCTTTCGAGCTCTGGACGGAATTGCGATATTGCACGACGCCCATGGTCGCGAGGATCGAAATCAGCGCGATGACGATGAGCAGTTCGATGAGCGTGAAGCCGCGATCGCGGCGCAACCTGTCGTTCGTCACGTTCATACCTACCAATCTTTGTACTGGTTCCGTCGAGCCCCGTACCTTCCGCTTTCGGTATACACGTCGTACACGTTCCCGCCGCCCCACGACGTCGAATCCGGCTTGTCCCCTTAGCTCTGAGTCCCCACTCGGTCGACTTCGTGATGGGGTCGGTGGGAATCCTCCGAAGGAACTTCAGTTTCCGCCCAGACGCATCGTTGGCCACGGACACGCCCTCGACCAGTGTGTCGAGATCGGGCGGATAGCCCTCGCTGCCAACCTTGACGTCCACCGATCCGATCAGCCCGTTGTCGACCGAGTCTTTGTACTTGTCGATTGCCAAACGCATTTCCCGCAGTGCGCGGTGCAGCTCGATTTCGCGCTGCCGCTGAATCGTCACCCGTGCGAGTGGCATGGCAGCGGATGCCAGGATCAGGAGAATCGTCGTGACAACGAGGAGCTCGATGAACGTGAAGCCCTTCGACTCGCGCACCCTTGGCACTCCTGGCACCCTTGGCACTCCTGGCACCCTTGGCACTCCTGGCACCCCTGGCACTCCTGGCACCCCTATCTCACCGTCACCGTCACCGAGTTGAACTGCAGGTTGATCGCTGCCCCTTCCGGTGTGTTGGCGACGCCGCTCACCTGAATGACCGAGTTGCCAACACCGACGGCATCGAACACGAGACCGGTCAGCGTACCCGTGCCGGATGCGCCGGTCTGATCGGCCGTCCGGGTGATGACGATGTCAACGCGCCCGGTCGCTGCATCGATTCGAGGCGTAAACGTCGTCGGGACGCCTCCCTGTCGCATGAATGTTCCATCGGTTGCCGTACGCACTCGGACCACGTTCGGATTGAACGTGACCGTCAGCGTCATTACCGACAGCCGCGACACGTTGTTGATCGACACGGGCATGGTGTACGGCCCGCCGGCCACGCGGAGCTCGGTTCCTGGTGGCGACGTGATGATTACTTGCGCCGTCGACGCGGCCGCTGGTGTGGCGGTGCCGGGGGCAGTCGGAGGCGTCGCGTTGATGTCTCTCGGCGGCGCGGCGCCAGGCGGCGTAGCCCCGGGTGCGGCGCCAGGCGGCGTGGCAGCCGGCGCCGCTCCACCTGGCGGCGTCGCCCCAGGAGGCTGGGCGACTGGCGGCGGCGTTCCCGGCGGCGTTGCAGGCGGCGTTGCCGGCGGCGCTGCGGGCGGCAGCGGTGTGACCAGGGTCGGCACCGGCGACGTGCCAGGAGGCGGCGGGAAATTCGTTGGCGGCACGCCCCCTTCCGGATTTGCAGTGGACCTGGGCACACCGGGGACGGTCCCCGGCTGCGTAGCGCCGGCAGCCGGCGCGGGCGGGGCGGCTCCACCGGGATTCTCGGGCGGCTGCGGAGCGATGAGCGGCGGCGGTCCGCCGAGCCCGACGTTCGTTTGCGTGCCGATGTAGATCGACGACAGGTCTTCGACCGTGAGTTCGTGCGTGCGGACGATGTGCGGCGTCAGCAGCATCACGATGTCGGACTGGTTGATCTCGTCGCTGGTTGACCCGAACAACGATTCTAAGAACGGGTACCTTCGTTATGCCGGGAAATCCGCTCAGGATCTTGCGCTGTTCGTCCCTCAGCAGTCCGGCGAGCAAGGTTGACTCCCCTTCACGCAGCCGCAGCTTTGTGGTCACCTTGCGCGAGCTGAACGTCGGCACGGCCTGACCCGCGACAAGTATGTTGGCGCCAAGAGCGCTGCTCTCGACGGTGAACGCGTCGAGCACAATCTCGCCCTCGTAGGTCACTCGAGGCGTCATCTCGAGGTTGACGCCGACGTCCTTGTAGTTGAACGACGACTGCGGCACGCTTGCGAGCCCGCCAGGCACCTGCGCACCGAAGACCGTCGACAAGACGGGAATCTGATCGCCCAAGTTGAGGGTCAGCTTGGTTCCTTCGGCACCGCGCAGCTGCGGCTTCGCGATTATTTTGGTCCGCGAGTCCGATTCGAGGAATTTGACGATCGCCGTCGGGACGCTCAGGTAGAAGTCCGCCGGTACTGATGCCCCGCGAGATGGTATTCAGGTTGAAAGGCGGAGGCTCCGCGGGAGCGCCCCTTGACAGGTCGCCCGCTTGATTTGGCGGCGCGACCTCCGGCGAGAACGTCAAACCTAGCGCGTAGTTGCTGAGGTTCAGCCCGAGTTGCTTCGTGCGGTTTCTATTCACCTCGAGGATCTGCACATCCACGATCACTTCGGCGCGCGGCTTGTCGTTGGCCTTGATGATCCGTTCGATGACGTCCATCACCGCAGCCGTCGCGCGAACGGTCAGCGTGTTGGCGGTCTTGTTCTGCAGCACGGTCGGCTGCACCGGCATCGTCGGGATACGCATGATCGTGTTGATGATCTGCGAGATCTCGGCCACGTCCGCGTGGGAGATGTAGAAGACCTTGACGACGAGGTCGTCGTACTGGCTGTGCTTCTGCGCGTTGTCGGGAACGACGATGATCGTCTTCGGGTTCAGGACCTTGTAAAAGAGCTGGTTGGCCTGCGTGATCTGCTGCAGCGCCTGCTCGAGCGTCACGTCTTCGAGCCGCACCGTATATGCCTTGTCCTGGTACTGCTGATCGTAGGTGACGTTGATGCCGGTCGCGGTGCCGATGAAGTTCAGGATGTCGCGGACGCTCGCGTTGGGACCGAAGCTGACGACCGGAAGCGGCGAGGTCGGACTGAGAAGCGGCGTGCTGGCGCGACGCGCTTCTTCTCGCATGCCCTGGATCGGCGGCTTGGGACGGGACGCTTCAATGCGGTCACGGATCGTCTTTTCGAGCTCGACGGATCTGGAGGCGGCGAGACGATTCGACGGATCGAGCTCCAGCGCGCGCTTGTATTCAATCAGCGCCGCGTCGAGCTGGTCGCTCGTTTCAAGCTCGTGCGCGCGGCTGATATGGTCCCGCGCAGCGCTCTGCGTGGCACGTTCGAGCGCGATTTTGTACTCCGCCTTCTCAGGACTCTCCTGGACAGCCTTCGTGTATTCCGTGACAGCCGAGTCCCAATCCCCGGCGCGCGAGAACTCCTGTCCTTTGCGATAGGCGTGCCCCGCGGCACACCCCGACACGAACATCGCGAGAATGATTCCTGTCGCAAGCCTGTGCTTCAACACCGGCACTCCATGTCAACGCCCACTCCGTCGGGCTACTTCCCCACGCATTCCTGCCCGGACTGTCGAATCGTGGTCCGGCCGCGGCCGTCGACGTATTCCATCACAACCGATTCGTTTCCAATCCGCACGAGACGATATTGCCCCGCGATGATGTCACCTTCGTGGCCACGCATCGTACTGCGGCAATCGCTGAAAGCTGCCAGCTTTCCTCCACCTTTTTCCTCCAGCAGCCCGATGTATTTCAACGGAATCGGCGGCGGTGGCGGTGGTGGGGGCGGCCCCGGATCGACAACTGGCGGAAGCACGGCCCCTCTCCCACCGCCCTCGACCTTCGTCGGCGTGGGCGGAGGCGACGGCGGCTTCACATAGAACCTGAACGGGTTGCGGTCGTTCGATTCCGCCGCGGGCCGGGCTTCCTTCAACTCTTCGAGGCGTACGGCAAAGTCGCCCGGCTGTACGTTTTCGGGCGTTTTAGCTTTGGCGGCAGCCCGAGGATTAGACGGACCCGGCGCAGGCGCGGCTGACTTTCCCGGCAGCCACCAGATCAGGGCCACGGCCACGACGACCCCCAGAGCGATGAGCAGCCACGGACGCGGCCGGCCGGACGGCGTAGCCTGCTCAGTTTCCATTCGCTGCCGTCCGGTAATACGTCGCGATTTCCACGTTCACGTTCAATCCGCGGTTCTCAACCTCGCTCTGCGACAGTTCGACGTTCTCCAGCACCAGGAACTCGGGGGCCGTCTCCAGCTCATGAACGAAGCGCCGGATATTCCGATATTCTCCCGACAATGCCGCTCGATAGGTGAATTTCACCAGCTGGCTGTTCCGCTGAGGCTTGGGATCGGACGTCTCGCGCTCGAGGCGGAGATTGGCCTGTTGCGCGAGCTGCTCGATCCTGAGAAACGTGATGCGCCGCGCCGCGCTCATATCGGGCGGCAACACATCGGTGTAAAACTTCTGCAGTTCCTGATCCGCCTGCCCCTTGCCGGCCACCGTCGCACGCGCCGCCTGATAATCGCGCTTCGCGGCGTTGAGCGCCACAATCGCTGCCTGCGCCTGCTGCTCCCCTCCCGCGACCTTCTTGGACAACGGATACAACACGATGCCGAAGAGCGCGACGTTCACGAGCACGGCAACCACAAGAGGAAGGATCAGCCGGCGCTTCTCGGTGAGGACTCGTCGGGCGTCCGTCATTTTCGCCCTCGATCCCGAGGCGGCTGTGCCACGGGCGCGGTGCCCGCCGGCTGACCGGCGCGACCCGGAGTGCCGCCTGCTGGAGGTGCCGTCGGTGCGGGCGTCGTCGCGTCCGGCGTCGATTCGGCCGCGTCCACGTTCCTGTCGTACACGCTCTCGATGGTGGCGCGGCGCAGCCCATCATCGGTGAGCTCCGACGATGCGGGAATGATGTCCGTGAAGTAGCCGGTGGCTTCGAGCTTCTCGATGAACTCGTCCAGGTCGGCGGTCTGGCGGCCGAGCACGATCATCGTGACACGGGTGATGCCATCCTTGAACGAGGGCCGGACCGACGTGAGCATGACGTCGGGCGGAATCGTCGATTCGATTTGGTTGAAGAACTCGGTCCACGAAAACGTCCGCTGATCGATGAGCGCGTTCGCTTCCTGCGCGGCGTTGACGACGAGGGTGAGCTCGTCCTTGTTGATCGTTCGCCGAATGCGGAGCGCTTCCGTGCTGAGCGAGGCAGCCGCGGCGCGATCCGCGTTCGTATGCGAGGACAGCTCGGTGCTGCGCCGCGAGAGCGTCACGATCCGGCTCACGTTCACGACCGTGATCGCGAGCACCATCACGCCCGCGATGGCCACGAGCAGATGGATCGCGCGCTCGTTGTAAAACGGCCGGGTCGCGAGATTGGCGCGCAGCATTTAGACGACCCGCTCGCGAAGAATGAGCCCAATCGCGGGCGCCAGACTATCGAGCAGCTCGGGGGCGGCCGCGATGCGATCCCGCAGCGACACCGCGCCGCGAAAATCAAGCGCCTCGACGCGTGTGCCGAGCCGGGATTCGAGCTCCCGCCTGAGCCCGTCGGCCACGTCCGCTCCGCGCAATGAGGCCCCGGCCAGGATGACGCGGCCAAACCCGCCGCCGCCCAGTCGGTCCTCGTGATACATCGCCGTCTGGTGCACCAAATCGGCGAGATCGTCGTCTTTTTCCGCTGGCCGGGATCGGTAGAAGATGACGTTCGGTCCGCGTACAACGGCCAACGTGCTGTAGTCCGCGGCGACGTGGACGAGGAGCCAATCCGTCGCCGGCGGCACGCGTCCGTCGGTACCCAGCACCGCATTGATCAGATTCACGGTCGCCAGGTCGACAATACCTGGATAGGCACCCGCCGCCTCGCAGGCGCGCTCGTAGCTTTCGATGATGTCGCGCCGCGCAACGGTCACGATGTACTCCCGGCCTCCCTCCGGAGGCACGATCCCGGGCACCCACGACACCTGAGCGTCCTCGATCTTGAAGGGCGCAGCCTTGCGCACCTGCCAGCGAATCAGCTGATCCAGGTCCTGGACCTTCGCGGGAATCTTTTCGAACCGCACCAGCGACAGCTTGCCGACGTTATCCGGCAGCACGAGCGCAATTCGTTTCGGGCGCGACGACAGGCGATCGAGCACGCTCCGAATCGCCGCCGCAAGCGCCGCGGAGTCGTGGACGTTCGGCGCGTTCAACGCCGCATCGACCACGCCGGGAGCCAACGGCTCGCCGGCATAGCTCGTCAAGATGCGCGTGCTGCCGTGATCGGCGACGACTGCGGCGGTCACGCGGCGTGGATTGATCTCGATCGCGGCGGCCGGCGGGCGATTCGAGAACCAGCGAGTCAGTGCGGCACTCATTCGACGAACGTCACTTTATTGATTTCGCGCAGCGTCGTGATCCCTTTGAGCACCTGCTCGACCGCGGACTCCCTCAGGAAACGCATCCCCTCATCGCGCGCAGCCTTCTTGATCTCGGAGGTCGGACGGCGGCTGAGGATCAGCTCGCGGATGCTGTCGCTCAGATCGAGCAGCTCGCAGATCGCCGTGCGGCCGCGGAAGCCGGTCCCGGCGCACTCGATGCATCCGGCGCCCTCGAAGAAGAGACCGCTGTGCTCGAGTGACGGATCGAGCGCGGACTCCTCGAGCATGGCGCGAGTCACTCTCTGCGGACGCTTGCAGTGCACGCAGATGTTCCGAACCAGCCGCTGGGCGAGGACGCAGTTCAGCGCCGAGACGAACTGGTAGGCCTCCACGCCCATGTTGAGGAATCGGCCGAGCACGTCCAGGACGTTGTTGGCGTGAACGGTCGTGAACACCAGGTGGCCCGTCAGTGCCGAGTTGATCGCAATCTGCGCCGTTTCGGCGTCGCGGATCTCGCCGACCATGATCTTGTCCGGATCGTGACGAAGGATCGACCGCAGCCCGCGGGCGAACGTCAGGCCCTTCTTCTCGTTGATGGGGATCTGCGTGATGCCGCGAAGCTGATACTCGACCGGATCCTCGATCGTGATGATCTTGTCTTCGATCGACTTGATTTCCGAGAGCGCCGCATACAGCGTCGTCGTTTTCCCGCTGCCCGTCGGGCCGGTCACCAGCACCATCCCGTACGGCTCCGCGATGTACTTGCGGAAACGCCGCAGCTCGTCCTCCGGGAAGCCGAGAATGTCGAGGCGAAGCTCGTGGAACTGCTCGCTGATCGACTCCTTGTCGAGAATACGAATGACCGCGTCTTCGCCGTGGACGCTGGGCATGATCGAGACACGGAAGTCGATCGTCTTACCGGGCATGCGCAGCTTGAACCGCCCGTCCTGCGGCACCCGTTTCTCGGCGATGTCGAGCTCCGCCATGACCTTCACGCGCGAGATGATGGTGCTGTGAAAACGCTTGTCAATCGGCCTCATCGCCGGCTGCAGCACCCCGTCGATCCGGTACTTCACGTGGACCGCGTCGTCCTGCGTCTCAATATGGATATCGCTCGCGCGACGCTGGATGGCGCTGTAGAGCGTCGTGTCGACCAGGCGGATGACCGGGCTCGCGTCGGCTGTGAGCTTCTCGACCGTCAGCGCTTCGTCGCCGGTTTCGTCTTCCCGCAGAATCTGAAGCTGGAAGCTCTCCGTCGCGTCCTCGAGCACACGCTGTGAGCTCTCGCTCTTCTTCAGGATCGACTGGATGGCGGACGGTGTCCCGACCGTCACCTTGATCGGCGTGGCCAGCAGCACGCCGAGCTCGTCAATCATCGGCAGATCCGTCGGATCCGACACGACGATGACGAGGGAATGGCCTTCGCGATGATACGGGACGAACCCGTACCGCAGCATCAGTTCCGCCGGAATGGCGCGGAACAGCTCGTGATCGATGCTGAATTGCGAGAGGTCGACGAACTCCAGCCGGTACCGTTCGGCGAGCCGCTTCGCATGCGCGACTTCCTCGGCGTGTTCCGCCGCGGTCTGTTCGACACCGGTCGCGTAAAGGTCGGTCTCGGTCGATGTTGGTTGCGTGTCCATGTCTGCTATCATATCAGCTATCAGCTATCAGCTGTCAGCTGTCAGCTGTCAGCTATGAGAGTCTCAGCCTTCGCTGAGAGCTGACAGCTGAGAGCTGAGAGCTGAGAGCCGTTACGTAATCATCGACGACAGATTGAAGAGCGGCATGTACAGCGAGAGCAGCAGCGCCGCAATGATGATCCCCATGATCACGAGCAGCGCCGGCTCGACGATCGTGATGAACCGCGTCAGGCTCGTTTCAATCTCCTCGTCGTAGAACTCGGACAGGCTGTTCAGCATCTCCTGCAGCGCGCCCGTTGACTCTCCCACTTCGACCATTTTGATTGCCACGTCTGGAAACGCGCCGCTCGCCATCATGGCCGACGCCAGCGCGCGGCCTTCGCGGACCTGCTGAGCCGCAAGCGTCAACTCGTGCGAGATGTACTGGTTACCGATCGAACGTGCGGACACGTCGATCGCGTTCACGAGCGGAATACCGCCGCCGAGCAGCGTCGCCAGTGTCCGGGCCGCCTGCGACGTCGCAAACCGCTGAGCGATCGGACCGACGGCCGGAATCCCGAGAATCCACTTGTCGAACCGGCGCCGGTTGCCCGCTTTCCTGAGCCACGCGATGGATGCCAGGATGACCGCGGCGATCCCGATCAGCACGACGAAGAAATAGGCGACCGCGAAGTTCGAGAACGAGACAATGATGCGCGTCGACAGCGGCAGTTCCTTGCCGAACTGGTTATAGAACGCGCCAAACTCCGGCACGACGCGCAGCACGATGATGCTGACGACGATGCACGACAGGGCGAGCAGGATAGCCGGGTAGACGAGAGCCGAGACGGTCTTGCGCTTGACCGCAGAAATCACCTTCACGTATGACACGTAGCGGCGAATCACCTGCTCCAGGCTGCCACTCTTCTCGCCGGCGAGCAGTGACGCCGTGTAGATCCCTGGGAACATCGTGCCCTGGGCCTCGAAGGCCTCCGAGAGCGAGCTGCCGGCACGAACGCGGTCGTACACATCGTCCAGCACCGACTTGAGGAGCGGGTTCGCGACCCGCTGACGCAGAATATCGAGCGACTGCACGAGTGGCATGCCCGCTTTGAGCAGCGTCGCCAGCTCCTGATTGAACACCAGGAACTCGCGCGTCGAAATGCGGTTGCGTGTCGGGATCTTGAACGATCCCAGCGCCGCGCGGGCGGGCCGCTGGATCGCGAGGACGTACAGGCCCTTTTCCTCGAACTCACGCCTGAGACGCGCTTCGTCCTCAGCGACGTAGACCCCTTCGACGATCTCCCCGCCGGGGGTGCCGAGCCTGCAGCGAAACTCCATGTCGTTTTATTTGTGCAAGACCCTCGCGTCCGCGCAAGATCTTGTGTGTGTGGACATTATCGGCCGATCTATCCGGAAATTATATATCAGCCGCACGGGAAACGACCGTGGTTGTCCCCAGTTTAGACAGGGCCATGAGCCCCGCCGGCTGGGAAACAAATGACAATCGATCGCGGAAAAAGCGGCGGCGGTTGGGCCCGGCGTTTACTTGAGGCCGGCCAGCGAGAGGATGCGAGTTACGTAGTTGCGCGTTTCGCGGTACGGCGGAACGCCGTTGAATTTCTCAACCGCACCAGGTCCGGCATTGTAAGCCGCCAGTGCCAGTTCGACCGACGAGCCAAAGCGGTCGATCAGGGTTTTGAGGTGCTTGATCCCGGCTTCGATGTTCGCCTTGGGCTCGAACGGGTTCCGGACATTGTATTCCCGCGCGGTCGAGGGCATCAGCTGCATCAAACCCATGGCGCCCTTCCGTGAACGCGCCGTCGGACGATAGCCCGACTCCACCTGGATCAGCGCTCGGACCAGCATCGGGTTGACGCCCTCGGCCTCCGACACCGACGAGATGATCTCCGCTGTACGGGCCATCGAGGAGGGACCCGTCCTGCTCCGCAGTCGGACCCGAGGAAGCCAGCTCCCCAGCCTTTGGAGCGTCGGGATCGATGTACGGCACTTCATCGGGTTCGATCTTGGAAACCAGGTCCTTGTTGCAGGTCACCTCACCGCCGCTTCGCAGGGTTAGGACGATGTTTTCGCCGTCGATTTTGTGATTCTTGACGGACAACGTGCGGCCCGAGCTGAGAAACACGATCTCCGCCGAGGCGGACGCCGCCGGAATCAGCAGCGCAAGGAGCACCACCGACGGCAGGAACGAGGTTCTTGAGAACATGCGAAACAACAATCCTAGCACTCCTGAACCACCTCTGTCCAGAATCGATACAGTCGGGCCCAACCAGCGACCCTTCCGACGGGGTCGGCCGATCTCCCGAGATGTATCGGCTGATAACTCGACGGGCTTTCGTGGACTCGCAGCTATTTTGGCTCGACGAAGGCGTGGAACACTCGGATGCCCAGGTTACGGGTATCACCGTTGCCGGGGCTGAACGTCCGATCGACGTCGATCACGAGTTCCGTCATATCACCGGTCCCCAGCTCCGCTGCGGTGAGTGGAAACGTCAATAGCTTTCGTTCCCGGCTGTCGGCAGCAAAGGTCCCGATCGTCTGAGGCCCAATTCGAAGGGTCACCTGCTGCGGCGGCGTAAACAGGTCCGTTCGGGCATCGAATTCCAGATAGAACGTCGAATCCTTCTTGGGATTCTTGAACGAGATCGTGGCGGTTTTCTTCGTCCACTGCCACTCCGACGCGGCATTGTCGGTCGCGACCTCGGCCGGATGCCAGCCGTCTTTATAGATGAGGAAAATGTTCTCCGACTGGGGCTGCAGCTGGAACTTCGTCACCAGGTACTCCCTGCGCGACGAGAGGGGAGCGTTGAGCGTCAGCCGGTTCGACGTCGTTCGGTCGTAGAGTCCCAGCCGGACGGACGCCTCGCCAATGTACGGATAATTCGGCACGAAGACCGTCCGCGTGTACTCGACGGTCTGGCCTGGCTTCCACGTCGACGTCGGAGGGGTCGGCAGGTGATCGTCGGTCCACAGCAGCTCGCCTGTCGGATCGAGCACATGGACGAACACCCAGTAATCCGTGCTGAATTTGGCGTCCGGCGCGACGACGAACTTGTACGTGAGCTTGACCGGGCTGCCAATCGGCACCTTGTCGTGGCTGAGCGTCAGCGACGGCGTCGCAACCGGTGGCTCGTTATCTGTCTTTCGGCTGCAGGAAATCGATACCGCGGCCAGCACGACTGCCGCGGCGCAGGTGAGCAGGGAAATGCGTCTGTGCATGAATACTCGAATACTCGGCCAACGATGAAAAAGGGGATCTGACGCATCCGGCACGGCCGGAGACCACAGAGGGCGAATGCTAACTTAGTTGTCCGAGCTACTGCAATATGTTACGTTCACGTCGTTCACGAGGAGACTGATGCTCGAAGCGCTGGGAATGGTGGAAACCCGCGGACTGATCGGATCGATCGAAGCCGCTGACGCGATGGTCAAGGCCGCAAACGTCGTGCTGGTCGGCAAGGAATATATCGGCGCAGGGTACGTGACGGTACTCGTGCGGGGTGATGTCGGAGCCGTGAAGGCGGCCACGGATGCCGGTGCGGCCGCGGCGCGCCGGGTCGGCGAGCTGATCTCCGTACACGTCATCCCGAGGCCGCACGCGGAAGTGGAAAAGATCCTGCCAAAACTCAAGGACGCGAAGGCGTCCTAACCGCCCCGTCGGCCACGCATGGCTCAGCCCACGGCCCAGACCGATCGCGATCTCGCCTCGATCGGCGAAGCTCGCTCGCTGGCTCGTCGTGCAAAACAGGCCGCCCCCGCGCTCGCCGAGTTATCCCAGCAGCAGATCGATGCAATCGTCGATGCCATGGCCGCCGCGGTTACCCCGCAGGCCGAGCCGCTCGCCCGCCTGGCGCACGAAGAGACCGGCTACGGCGTCGTCGCCGACAAGGTCCAGAAGAACCTCTTCTCCTCGCAGAAGGTTTACCAGTTCATTCGCCCGATGAAAACCGTCGGAGTGATTCGGCGACTCGAGGACAAGAAGGTAATCGAAATTGCCGAACCGTTTGGCGTGGTCGCGGCGATCGTTCCATCCACCAATCCCACGTCAACGGCGATTTACAAGATTCTCATCTCGATCAAAGCGCGCTGCCCCATCGTCATCAGTCCGCATCCCTCGGCGGCCCGGTGCATCACGCGGGTCGCCGAGATCATGAATGAGGCGGCCCGGAACGCGAGCATCCCGGACGGGTCGATCAACTGGATGTCCACGGTGACGCTGGAGGGAACCCAGGAGCTCATGAAGGCGCGCGAGACCGCCGTCATCCTGGCGACGGGAGGCATGGGGCTGGTTCGTGCGGCGTACAGCGCGGGAAAGCCAGCCTACGGCGTCGGTCCCGGTAACGCGCCCGCCTATATCGAAGCGACCGCTGATGTTGCGAAGGCCGTCCGCGACATCGTGACGGGAAAGACGTTCGACAATGGGCTCCTCTGTTCGTCCGAGAACTCCGTGGTATGCGACGCGCCGCTGGTCCAGGAGGTGAAGCGCCAGTTCGTCGCGAATGGCGCTCATTTCATGTCCCCCGCGGAGATCGATGCGGTCGGGCGTCTCCTCGTGACCCCGCAGCGCCTTCCAAATCCCAAACTTGTGGGCCGCCCGGCTGCCTACATCGCGCAGCAGGCAGGCATCTCAGTCCCGCCGGGCACGCGTGTGCTCATCGCGGAGCTCGCCGGAGTCGGGCGCGACTACCCGCTCTCGATCGAGAAGCTGTGTCCAGTGCTGTCGTTTTATGTCGTGAACGACTGGCGGGACGGATGTGAGCGGTGCAAGGAGATCCTCCGGTACGGCGGGATGGGACACACGATGGCGATCCACTCGCGGAACGACGACGTGATCCTTCAGTTTGGTTTGAAAAAGCCCGCATTCCGAATCGTCGTAAACACGCCCACGACCCTCGGCTCGATTGGATTGACCACGGGCCTCGATCCGTCGATGACGCTCGGATGCGGCGGCTACGGCGGGAACATCACGTCGGACAATATTTCTCCACGTCACCTCCTGAACATCAAGCGGCTCGCGTACGAAACCGCCCCGGCGCCAGTGCGTCAGGATGTGGCGATCCGGGAAACCGGGACGCTGCCCAAGGCCCCTCAGCCTCCGCGAGAACCCGGCGGCATTGCCGCCGCTCCGCTGGCCAGAAGAATCGATGAATTCCTCGCATCCCGGGGCTACACGGCCCCCGAGAGCGGGCGCCAGGGTAGTCCGCCTTCGGAACCCGCGAAGTCGAGTGTCGTCCACAGCGAGATCGTAGACCCGCCAAAACCCGGCCCGCTCGCTGCTTCAACCGTGCAAAAAGCGACCGACTTCGTATGCGAAGACGACGTTCGGCAAGCGGTCAGACAGGGCCGCAAAATTGTGATCGCGGAGAAAACGATCATTACCCCGGCCGCCCGCGACCTCGGGGAAGAGAACAAGGTGTTCGTTCAGGCGGGCTGGCCGCGTTGAGCGGATTCACGGGCTTACTGTTGTGTAACTTGGAGTTAGAGTTGACCCGGCGCTGAGGTGGATGGTATTCTTTCATCCCCAGCAATTCGAAGGGTTCCAGACCGACGTGTCCTGGCGGAAATCCAGATTTGTCGGCTCTTTCGGTAAGGCCTCGTTCACGGTGTTTGCGGAACAGTAGCGAGCGATCAGAGTAGCACCCGCGGCTGCGGTCCCACCGCAACGGCGGCGCAAGCCATTAGATCGTTAACCGAAACGGGAGCCCCCGGTCAGCCTTAGTCGGCTCGATTGCCGAAGGCGGACGAGGCAGACCCCTTGTCATGAACACCGGCAAGGGGCCACCTGGGGGGCGACCTCAACGAGGGTACCTGCTTTGCAGTCGCCGGGCGGCGGCACTCAGGTGTTCTCGCGGGAGCGCCCAGCATGACGACGCGTGCATGGTGGCCAGCAGCGGCCGCCGCGGTGTTTTTGACGACGGCGTGCGGATCGAACCCCAAGGCGAAGGCCCAGGCCGTTCCTGCTCCGGCACAAGCCAAGCCGTCGCCAGCTCCAGTTGTCGTTCCTCCTCCGCCGCCCGATCCTGTTAATTCGCTCATCGCATCCTCCCAGTCCCACTTCGAGGCTGGCGAACGCGAGCTGAAAGTCGGCCACCTCGAGCAGGCGCGCACGGAGTTCGACCGTGCGATCGACCTGCTGCTCGAGTCTCCGTACGGAGCACGGACCGATGCCCGCCTGCGCGATCACTTCGATCGGCTCGTGGATCGGATCAATGCGTACGAGGTCACGGCTCTTCGCCAGGGAGATGGGTTCGCCGAAAAGAAAGACGAGCCGGCATCGATCGACGCGCTGCTGACGATCGCGACATTTCCCAAGCCCGAGGCGGATGCCCACACGACGGAAGCGGTCAAGGAGGACCTCGCCGCAACCGAGCACGATGTACCGATTCCACAGAACTCGCGCGTGCTGGCGTACGTCGAGCTGTTCCAGGGACGTCTGCGCGAGTTCATCCAGGACGGTCTGACCCGCGGCGCCCAATACCTGCCGATGATTCAGAGCGTCTTCAGGGCCGAGGGGCTCCCGCTCGACCTCGCGTACATTCCGATCATCGAAAGCGGCTTCAAACCAAACGCGGTGTCGAAGGCCCAGGCCAAGGGACCGTGGCAGTTCATGAAGGCCACGGCGCTCGAGAACGGTCTGCACCACGACTGGTATATCGACGAACGATCGGATCCCGAAAAAGCGACGCTGGCAGCCGCGAAATATCTCAAGACACTTCATAAAATGTTCGATGGGGACTGGAATCTGGTCCTCGCCGCCTACAACGGCGGGCCTGGCCGAGTGCAGCGCGCGATGCAGCGCGCGGGCAAGGACGATTTCTGGGCGCTCTCGCAGTCCTCGCGCTATCTTCCGCGTGAAACGCGCGAGTACGTGCCGCTCATCCTCGCGGCCATCATCGTGGCGAAGAATCCCGTGCAGTACGGGTTCGAGGTTGCCTCGAGCGAGCCGGTGGCCTATGACAAGGTCAATGTTCCGCGCGCCATCGATCTCCGCCGCGTGGCCGAGTGGACCGGATCGTCCATCGACGAGATTCAGACGCTGAATCCGCAGCTTCGACGCTGGACGACTCCCGTGAAATATCCAACGTTCGAACTGAAGGTTCCCGCGGGGACCGGCGAAAAGTTCCAGGAGCGCCTGGCAGACGCGACACCGGCCGATCTGACGGCGCTCAAGTGGTATACCGTCCGCAGCGGAGAGTCGCTGACGACGATCGCCCGCAAGCTTGGCGTGAGCCGGACCGACCTCGCCGAAGCCAACAGTCTTTCCATCAAGTCCCGCGTCAGCGGCGGGCAGGACTTGATCATTCCGCGAGCGCCCGCGACACTTCTGGCGTCACGTACCGTGCGCACCGCACCCGCAGAACTTGCCGCGCGGCCCGTAAGCGGCACCGGGACGATCCCCGATGCGCCCGCGCATACGCAGAGCACGATCGTCTACAAGGTCAAGCGAGGCGATACGCTGTTCTCGATCGCCGCGCTGTTCGACACGACGGTCGCCAAGATCAAAAACTGGAACAGTCTTCACGGCTCTTCCCTCGCGGTCGGCACGCGCCTGAAGATCGTCAAGTAGCTTCCGCCGTCGGCCCGTTCTCATGTAGCTTCCGTCTTCAGGCGAAGTCGCAAGCACTCTTCGCCATCGCACGCCCCTTCGCGCGTCGCACAAACTGCGATCTTCCCCGGTGTCCGCGAAAAATCCCGTGAGAATCGCGCCGTCGTTGTCCTTGCATCGAAGACGGCGATGCTTGCATGTGTCAGGACGGCCGCGGTATTCGGGATCGAGGCGTGCACGGTCGATGTTGAAGTGGACGTGTCGTTCGGTCTACCGGGGATCACCATGGTGGGCCTGCCGGATGCCTCGGTTCGCGAGAGTCGGGATCGGGTCCGCAGCGCGATACGAAATTCCGGCTTCGAGTTCCCCGAGCATCGGATTACCGTGAACCTCGCCCCGGCCGACATCCGGAAGGCTGGTTCCTCATTCGATCTCCCGATTGCGCTCGGTGTCCTGGCGGCGAGCGGCGTCGTGACCCGGCGAGACGTCGACGACGTGCTGCTGCTTGGAGAACTGTCTCTGGACGGCGGTATCCATTCGGCGCGCGGTGTTCTTCCTATTGCCGCGGCCGCGCGGCGCGACCACTTTACCGGGCTGCTCCTTCCCAGGCCGAACCACGCCGAAGCGTCAGTCGTCGAGGGCCTTCAGCTGTATGGGGTCCGATCGCTGGCGGAAGCGGTCAGCGCTCTGAACGATCCCTCCGCGTTCCGCGCACAGGACGACGCCGCCAGTTCGCATCCAGTCCCCGCGCCGCGTCCGTGTACCGAGGGAGATTTCGCGGACGTGCACGGGCAAGCGCTTGCGCGGCGCGCGCTCGAGATCGCGGCAGCCGGTGGCCACAACACGTTGATGATCGGTCCGCCAGGATCCGGGAAGACCATGATGGCGCGCCGTGTCGCGGGCATCCTGCCGGGTTTGGTGTTCGACGAGGCGCTCGAGGTCACGTCCATACACTCGGTCGCGGGCCTGCTCGGCGCCGGACACGGGCTCATGACCGAGCGGCCGTTCCGGGCGCCGCACCACACCATCTCCGATGTCGCGCTGGTGGGCGGAGGGCAGAACCCGCGCCCCGGGGAGATCAGCCTCGCGCACCACGGCGTCCTCTTCCTCGACGAGATCGCCGAGTTCAACCGGAGCGTTCTCGAGGTGCTGCGTCAGCCTCTCGAAGAAGGCTGCGTCCGGATTGCGCGCGCCTTGCGAACCGTGTCTTTTCCAGCCCGATTCATGTTGATTGGCGCGATGAATCCCTGTCCCTGCGGATTCCACGGCGACGAGTCCCGTCCATGCCGGTGCTCCCCCATGCAGATCGCACGGTACGCGTCGCGGCTGTCGGGTCCGCTTCGCGATCGCATGGACCTGACGGTCCCGGTAGCCGCACTTCCCGCGCGAGAGCTGTCACGCGGGAGCGCCGGCGAGTCGTCGCCGATAATTCGACGTCGAGTGGAGGCCGCGCGCGATCGTCAAATCTCCCGGGATGGCCGCTTGAACGCGCGACTGCACGGGCGTCTGCTTCGCGCGCGAACCGCGCTCAATGGCGACGCGCGGCGCATGTTCGATCTGGCGCTGACGCGGCTGTCGTTAACGGCGCGCGGCCACGACCGCGTGCTGCGAGTGGCGCGAACGATTGCGGATCTCGAAGGTTCTGACAGTATCCGTGCCGACCACCTGGGCGAGGCGCTGCAGTTCAGGGGTGAATGATCGTGTGGTGGAACCCGTGCTACTTAGTCTCTTCTTTTTTCGTGTCTTCGAGGGCCTTGCGCGCCTCGTCCGCACCGTTGAAGTCCGGCTTCAGCGCGAGCGCGCGTTTCAACGCCGCGCGGCCCTGCACTTCATTGCCATCCTTCAGCTCTGCGAGACCGAGATGGTAGTGGTAGACCGGGTTGGTCGGAGCTTTCGAGGCCGCGCGCTCGAATGACGCGATCGCGTGCTGCAGCAATCCCTTCCGATAGTAGACCCAGCCGAGAGTGTCGTCCGCCTCGGGACGGTTCAGCTGCTCCTTCGCGACCGTCGCAAGCTTGAGAGCCTCGTCCAGACGCCCAGACTCGGCATACATCCACGCGAGATTGTTCGCGGCAACCCCGGCGTGTGGGTCGACCGCGATGACGCGCTCGTACTGCTGGCGAGCCTCGTCGCGATCGCCGCGGGCCTCCTGAATCATTGCCACGAGCGTCAACGGACCTGCCGGTGATTTCGAACGGGCGGCCAGCGCCTGGTACTCCGTGAGAGCTCGATCGAGCTGACCGTTGGTCATCGCAATGCGGCCGAGCAGGTCGTAGGCATCGAGCTGTGAAGGATCAGCGGTCACGAGCGCGCGCAGTGTCTGTTCCGCCTCGGCGGCATTGCCGCCAGCAAGCGCAACGCGCGCGGACAGGATCTTCAGTCGCGGATCCTCGGGCGATCGTTGCTGCCATGCGGCCACCCGCGCGCGCGCACCGGCGATGTTGCGCTGCGCGATGTCCACCGTCACGAGCCCGACCAGCGCGTCATACGAGGATGGCGCGAGCCGGAGCGCGTCCTCGAACGACTTGCGCGCCGCCGCGATGTCGTTCCCCTGGAGTGCCACCCAACCTCGTTCGAGGTGTAAAGGCGCCGCATCTGGAGTGCGGGAGATTCTGGCGGTCAGCTCGTGTTCGGCACGCGGCAGATCTCCCTGCGCGCGGAGGCTGCGCGACATCAGCACCGCGGCTTCGACATCCTCCGGGCGCTCACGGGAGACCTGTTCAGCCGATTTCAACGCGCCTGCGGTCTCGCCGCGCGCGAGCTGGAGGCGCGCCAGCTGAAGGCGCGCCGCGGCGGCGCGCGGGTTGAGCTTCAGCACCTTCTGAAACGCGTCCTCGGCGGCCGCTTGGTCGTTTCGCGCAACGGCCGTCAGACCAAGCGTGTACTGCGCGGCTACGGATCCCGCCGCGAGCTTCACCGCCTCCTGAGCTTCCTTCGCCGCGTCCTCCGGCTTACCGTCATTGAGGAGCAGCCGTGCTTTGGCCACGCGCGCCTCCTCGTACTTGGGGTTCTCGTGGATGAGGCCGTCGACAATCTTGTACGCGTCCGCGGTGTGCCCGGCCGCGTATTCCAGTCCCGCGATACGCAGCTTTGCCGCACGCGCGTCGCTCTTTTCTGGCCCCGCCTCGACACCGCGAAGAACGGTCATGGCCCGCTCGCGGTCCCCCAGGCCGGTGTAGTAGTCAGCCAGGGCGAGCTGGCCCCCTGGCTCTCCACTCAGCGCCTTGAAGTGCGGCTCCGCCAGCTCGGCGCGTCGCGTCGCGAGATACAGCAGCGCGAGCGTCCGATGGACGGCGGTGCTCTTGTCATCCAGCGCGAGCGCGGAATTCAACGTCTGTTCAGTCGCACGGGTATCGCCGCTGGCCCACTGATAACTTGCCAGAGCCAACCGGGCGTCGATGGATTTCGGCGCCAGTTCGACAGCCTTCCGAAATGCATCGCCTGCGAGCGCACGAGCGCCTCCGTAGAACTGCACACCGCCGAGCGCCGTCCAGGCCGGAGCATACGAGGGATCCAGGCTGATCGCCTGTTCGATCTGCTTAATCGCCTTGTCGGTTTCGTTCAGGCCCGCGAGCGCATTGCCGAGCAGAATGTTCGCCTGTGGATTGCCGGGAGCGTTCGTCAGGGCCAGTTCCGCCCGATCTCGAGCGCCCTTGAAGTCGCCGGCTGCGAGCAGCACGGTTCCGGCTTTCACGTGGGCGTCCGTATTCGACAGATCGAGATCGCCTGTGCGCGCGTACTCTCGATACGCGTTCACGCCGTCACCCTGCGCTTCGTACGTCTTGGCGAGCTTGTAGTGTGCCTCGGCCCATTCAGGCTTCAACTGCACGACCCGCTTGTATTGAATCAGCGCCTCTTTGTACTGCTGCTTCGCGGTGTAGGCGTCCCCGCTGGCGAGGTACTTCTGCGCCCTCACTTGAGGATCGCGGGAACACCCGACCGCCGAGAGCAGAACGACGACGCCGGCGCAGGTCAAAACGGAAAGGTGTCTCATGGCAGATGCCTGTCGAGATAGGGCAGGAGAAGCGTTGCGAACGCGGAGAGTGCTTTCTTCGCGTCGTCAGGGGTCGACACGATGGGCGCGATCGCCCGGACCAGTCCGCCATTCGTGCGATGCAAGCGAGCGGCGTCCATCATGAGGAGCGCCTTATTCCGGTACTCGTTCGCGATCACCCGCCCGCGGCCCTGGTACCAATAGAAGACCACTTGTCGATCAAGACCCTTCTGAATGACGAACTGGTTCACACGTACAGTGCGTCCACCGGCCTCAATGTTAGCCACGCTCGTTTCGACGGGCTGCCACCCCGCACCAGGCAGACAGTTCTGCGGCGAATGAATGGTGTCGCCTTGTCGCTGCGACGCGTAATAACCGACGTACACGCCCACCGCAACGGAGTCCGCCCGGAAGTACTGCCGGTTGATGTAGTCATCCACACCGAGCTGAGCAAGGACGTCGTCGGCCAAGGGTGGTTCTTCCCGCCCCTGCCAATCACCGATCGTGAACGGCAGTTCCGAGAGCGGTTCGCGGGGAACGGCAGCTTCGGCCGATCCGAGGTGCGCAGCATACAGGCGCGCGCCCAGAAGCAGCCCCACGACGACCAGGGCGCGGCGTACCATCACGCCTCCGCCTCGCGAGGTCTCGCGGTCGTGGATCCGGATGCCACTTTGCCGTTCCGCGACAGCACGCGCTGGACGCCGACCAGTCCGGTGAAGGCCACCACGAACAGCAGCCATCCCGAGAAAGTATGAAGGAAGCCTTCGGCGGCTGCGGGGCTCACGAGCTCGGACGCGAGTCCGGTCCCCGCCACGCGCGCCGCATTTGCCAGGATCGCGATCGGGACAGCAGCCAGCGCAATCAGCACCCGCCGGCTAATCCGGTGCTCCGTGAAATAACCGAGGACGATCGCGAGCATGATCAGCGAAACCAGCGACCTGATGCCGCTACAGGCTTCGGCCACTTCGAGCGTACGACTCGGAAGCTGGAGCACATTGCCTTCGCGGAGCACCGGGATTCCGGCCAGGCCGATCACCACCTCTCCCGCTCTGGACGCCAGAAGCTGCAGCGGAAAGGCGATCTGATTGAAGATGATTGCCGGCAGGGGAATCATCAGCACGAGAAACGCGAGAGGAAATGTCAGAATGCGGAAGTGCTCTCGCCCCAAGACGTACAGGACGATTCCGGCCAGCACACCGATGAGGGAGATGCGCGTGAGAAAAAGCTCCGCGCCAAGAAGACCCGCCAGGAGAACGAACAGGCTGGCAACGATGAGAACGGCCCCAGTGAGACGCGGGGCAAGCGGTGCGGCCCTGAGAGCAGCTCGGCGCTCCCAGGCAAAGTAGACCGCAAGTGGCACGACAAAGAATCCGTGGGAATAGTTGTCGTCGCTCGCCCATTGGCGAACGAGCGCCGACAGAATCCCCCCATACACCCAGAGGACGCCCCCCGCAAGCACACACGCAACCAGGACGTAACGAGTGCGAGGCGTGGTCACCAGGACCTCCACGCCGTCTAGCTGTTAGCGGCGCGTCGGCGACGAACCGCCGCCAGCCCTGCGAGTCCAGTTCCGAGCAGAAGCATCGAAGCCGGTTCCGGCGCCGCGCCTGCTCCTCCGTCTCCTCCTCCTCCGTCTCCCACTCCGCTCGAGCTCAGCCGCAGGAGGAAGGCCCGGTCCGCGCCGTAGTCGCGCAAGCCAAACGTCACAGTCGCTTTTCCCGACCCCAGGCCAGAGAACATCAAGACGTCAGCGCGATCCGTCAGCTCGTCCGCGGTAACCGACGCCGATCCTCCGGCAAACACAGCGCTCCGAGCGAGGGCCGCACCCTGCGCGAAACTGAGGCCATCTGAATCGTTTGACGTCGAATAGCCAGCGGGCACATATGCCGGCTGACTCACAGGATCCAGTGCGTCATCACCATCGATCGGATCCAGGAGCTCGGCGCGCAGGGTACCCCAGCCGTTGATGCCGCTGATGACCATCGACGCGGCATAGTTCGCACCTGCTTCAAGCCCGTTGATCAAGAACGTCCCCACCGCGCCTCCGGGCATCACGATCGTTCCCAAATCGATCGAGAGACCTCCTGTGGCGACGGTGGCGCCGCTGAACCCGCCGGACGACGATTGGACGCTAATCACAATCGGTTCGGCACGCGCCGTGGCGGGCAAGAGCAGCACGCCAAACGCGAGGATTGGCCACAGTTGTTTCATAGAGTTGCCCGCCTCACCTCTATTGCAGGGTGCTTTCTCCCGGAAATCCGACGGCGCCCCGCTCATCAGGCGCCCGCGCTCCCTCCGGCGAAGAGCGCGCCCAGGGATTCAGAATGTCGAGCGGCGCAGTGCGCCGGCAAGGCCAATCAGAGCCGTTCCGGACAGCAGCAGCCAAATCGGCTCGTCCGCCTGCGACGTGTGCGCCACAACGGACGCAACGCCGGCAGCCATGGTTGGACGGCCGTACGCCACCGCGCTCGCGGCGGCAAGCAGAACGAGGGACAGCACGACGACTACCTTCATGTTCCAACCCGTTGCCACTAATTGCGCTACTGGTTCGTACTTCGCAGCCCCACACGGGATGCGACATGGCTCGGTGCAAGGACTCGACCAAATCAGCTCTGCCATGACGGAAGAGCTGTGCTGTCGCTGTCGACAACAAGAACTTCCATCGCCAGCGCGCCATATGCTAGAGTTCCTGGATCCAACCTGCGGCTCACGGGAGGCTCTTGACACCCAGGCGCTACAACATTGTTCTGGCGGACCGGGCGACCGGTGTTGTTCGCCGTTTCACCATTTCTCTCTGGCCGACACTCGGCGCAGTGGCTTTCCTTTTTTCGTTGCCCGTCCTCGTCGGTCTCGGCGCGCGATCGTCAGCGCGCAGCACTATCTCGGACCTCGAACGGTCGAACATCGCGCTGCAGATCGAGAACGCGAGCTATCGCGAGGCGACCGGTCAGCTGGCCGGGCAGATTTCTTCTTTGCAGGCGGCGGTTGATTCACTCGGCATTCAGGCGGCAGTCGATCCGAACGCTGGCCGCGCGATGGAGAAACTGCCCGAAGTCGTCAAGTCTCGCGCAATGGGCGGCAGTCTTGGGGCGGCTCCAGCCGTCTTGAGCAACATGCTCACCCCGGATCTCACCTTTGGCGTGCTGAGCGATCTCCTCGGAACCATGGCGAGCCGGCTCGATATCATGCGCACCGGCGTCCAGCGACGGCAGGAGCTCGCCGCAGCCACGCCGTCCATCTGGCCCGTCCCCGGCTGGCTGTCATCACCGTACGGCAACCGCCGTGACCCGTTCACGGGTGGCGCCGACTTCCATCCCGGTCTGGACATCTCCGCGAGCTACGGTCAGCCCGTTCGCGCGACCGCCGATGGCACGGTGGCCGTGGCCGGCCCGAGTGGCACGTATGGCAATCTCGTCGAGATCGATCATGGGTATGGGATCGTGACCCGATACGGACATCTCTCACGCTTCCGTGCGGTGGCCGGCCAGCAGGTCCATCGCGGCGACGTGGTTGGGTATGTTGGTTCGACCGGCCGTTCGACGAGCGCGCACCTTCACTACGAAATCCTGCTGAACGGCAAGCTGACGAATCCGATGAAGCTCCTCGCGCAGTAGTTTCCTTTCTGCCGTCTGCCGTCCGAGTCTTCCGCCTAAAGGCGGAAGCTACACGTTCTCAATCCCCGTCCGCCTTCAGGCGCAAGGAAGTCTTTGGTAGCTTCCGCCTTCAGGCGGAAGAACATGCAGTTGTTGTACAATCCATGGATACCCTGACTGCCGTCTTCCCTGATGATTGTTGACACTCTCCTGGCAAAGGTCATCGGCACGCAGAACGAGCGTGACCTGAAACGACTGCGACCGCACGTCGCTGCCATCAACGCGAAAGAGCCGGAGATTCAAGAGCTCTCCGACGAACAGCTGCGCGGAAAGACCGCGGAGTTCAGGGCGCGGCTCGCCAGCGGCGAGGCGCTCGACGATGTCCTTCCGGACGCATTTGCCGTCGTGCGCGAGGCCGGCAGGCGCGTGCTGAAGATGCGGCATTTCGACGTCCAGCTCATCGGTGGCATGGTGCTCCACCGCGGCAAGATCGCCGAAATGAAGACCGGCGAAGGCAAGACGCTGGTCGCGACATTGCCCGCGTACCTCAACGCGCTCGAGGGAAAGGGCGTCCACGTCGTCACCGTGAACGATTACCTCGCCCGACGCGACTCCGAGTGGATGGGCCGCCTGTACCGGTTTCTGGGAATGTCGGTCGGCGTCATCCAGCACGATCTGAACGACCAGGAGCGGCAGGTCGCCTACGCGGCGGACATCACCTACGGCACGAACAACGAATTCGGGTTCGATTACCTCCGCGACAACATGAAGTTCGACCTCGCGCACTACGTGCAGCGGGGCCATCACTTCGCGATCGTGGACGAAGTCGACAGCATCCTGATCGACGAGGCTCGGACGCCGCTGATCATCTCGGGGCCTGCCGAGGAATCCACGGATCTCTATTACGAGGTCGATCGGATCATCCCCCGGCTCACACCGGGCGCGGTGACGCAGGGCAACGTCAAGGCTGAGGATCGCGAGGAACTGGAAAAGACTGGCGACTACCTGGTCGACGAGAAGCACAAGACGGTCACCCTGACCGAAACCGGCATGGCCAAGGCGGAGAAGATGCTCGAACACCGCCTGCAGCCCGGGGGCCTCTACGATCCGGCGAACATGCCGCTGCTGCACCACATCAATCAGGCGCTGCGCGCGCACACGCTCTTCAAGCTCGACGTCGACTACATGATCAAGGATGGCGGCGTCGTCATCGTCGACGAGTTCACGGGCCGCCTGATGCCGGGACGCCGCTGGAGCGATGGCTTGCACCAGGCGGTCGAAGCCAAGGAGAAGGTCAAGATCGAGCGCGAGAACCAGACGCTCGCGACCGTCACCTTCCAGAACTACTTCCGCAAGTACGGGAAGCTCGCCGGGATGACCGGCACCGCGGACACCGAGGCCGAGGAGTTCGCCAAGATCTACAAGCTCGACGTGATGGTGGCGCCGACCAACCGCCCGCTCCGCCGCATCGAGGAACCGGATACCGTCTACCGGACGGAGCGCGAGAAATACGAGGCCATCGTCGCCGACATTATCGAGCAGCAGAAGATCGGCCGGCCGGTGCTGGTCGGAACCGTCTCCATCGAGAAGTCGGAACGGCTGTCAAAGCTCCTCAAGCTGCGCGGCATACGCCACGTCGTTCTGAACGCGAAATACCACGCCCAGGAAGCCGAAATCGTCGCGCAGGCCGGTCGCAAGGGCACGGTCACCATCGCCACCAATATGGCCGGCCGCGGAACCGACATCCTCCTCGGCGGCAACCCCGAGTTCATGGCGCGCCAGCAGACGCTTGCCGACGAAATCGCGGAGAAGCTGCCGAAGGGACAGGAGAAGTTCGTCGACGACGAGGAGTTCGTCTACTTCTACCACCTCGATAGCTTCTACCGAGTACCCCGTCAGGAATACGAACGCATCTTCTCTGCCCTCAAGGCACAGACCGACGCCGAACACGACGAAGTGGTCGCGATGGGTGGTCTGCACATCATCGCGACGGAGCGGCACGAGGCTCGACGCATCGACAATCAGTTGCGCGGGCGCGCGGGTCGCCAGGGAGATCCGGGTTCCTCGCGTTTCTATCTGTCGCTCGAAGACGACCTCATGCGCATCTTCGGGTCGGACCGCATCTCCGGCTTGATGCAGCGTCTCGGCATGGAAGAAGGCGTGCCCATCGAACACAAGATGGTCACCAACGCGATCGCGCGCGCGCAGAAACAGGTCGAAGCGCAGAACTTCTCCGTGCGCAAACACCTGCTCGAGTACGACGATGTGATGAACAAGCAGCGCGAGAGCATCTATTCGCTTCGCCGCGAGCTGCTCGAAGGAAAGATTCATCTCACCGACGAAGACACAGTCGACACCCGCGAGTACTTGATGACGCTTGCCGAGGAGCTGATCGACAGCACCGTCGACACGTATGCCGGTGAGGACGTCGATCCCGAGGAACGCGATTACGGCGCGATGACGCAAGCCGTGGGCGACATCGTCGGCATGGATCCTGCCGCGTTGAACGGCGTCGATCTCGAAGGCATGCGGCCTGAAGAGATCACCGACACGCTCTGGGCCCCGATCCTTCAGCGATATGAGAGCAAGGAGGCCCTGATCCCGACCGACATCCTGCGCCGCGTCGAGCGCGACATCATGCTCCAGATCGTGGACGCGCAGTGGAAGGATCACCTCTACAGCCTCGATCACCTGAAAGAGGGGATCGGACTTCGCGGCTACGGTCAGCGCGATCCGCTCGTCGAATACAAGAAGGAAAGCTTTGCACTCTTCCAGGCGATGAAGGACCGCGTCGAGGAAGAGATCGTGCGCTACCTGTGGCGCCTGACACCGATCACGGGTGAGGACGGCGTGGCGGCTGGCGCCCCGATTCGTCCGACCCAGCCCCGCCGGCCGCCGCAGCAGCTGACGCTCAGTTCGCCGCAGTCGGCGCCGCCGCCTTCCCCCTTTGGCGCCATACGCGGCCACGCCAGTGGCGCGGGTCAGGCGGCGCCTCGACCTGCGCGCACCGGTGGCGACGACGTAGTCAAGCAGGTGAAGCGCGACGAACCGAAGGTCGGCCGCAACGACCCCTGCCCCTGTGGAAGCGGCAAGAAGTATAAGAAGTGTCATGGGGCCTGAGTCGGGGTGCCGAGGGTGCCGGGGGTGCCAGGCGTGCCGAGGGTGCTGGAGTGCAATGTAGTGAGAGTCGATTGAGCGAGGGCAGCAGATTTCTGGCTGCCCTTTTTGTTTAAGGACGACATGGAAACGCGAACCGACATCCTCAATTCCGATCAGATTGCGATTGGCCTGACAACCGCCCTGACGTTCGACGATGTGCTGCTGGTGCCGCGGCATTCCGAGGTGCTGCCAAGCGCGGTGGATGTCACATCGCGGGTCACGCGCAACATCGGCGTCAAGGTCCCGCTTCTCAGTGCGGCGATGGATACGGTCACGGAGTCCCGCCTGGCCATCGCGATGGCCCAGCAGGGTGGCATTGGGGTCATTCACAAGAACCTGTCCGTCGACGAACAGGCGTCCGAGGTCGATCGGGTGAAGCGGTCGGAGAGCGGCATGATCGTGAACCCGATCACGCTGTCGCCGAAGAACCGCATCTACGAAGCGCTGGAGTTGATGAAGAAGTACCGGATCTCCGGCGTGCCGATCACCGAGGACGGCAACAAGGAAGGACGGCTCGTCGGCATCCTGACCAACCGCGATCTGCGATTCGAGAGCAACCTCGATCGGCCGATCGCGGACATCATGACCCACGATCCGCTCTTCACGGTGCCGGTGGGAACCACGCTCGAACAGGCACGCGAGATCCTGCACCGCCACAAGGTCGAAAAGCTGCTGGTGGTCGACGACCGCTACATGCTGAAGGGGCTGATCACCGTCAAGGACATCCAGAAGATCGTCAAGTACCCGAACGCGTGCAAGGACAGTCTGGGACGCCTCCGCGTCGGTGCGGCGATCGGCGTCGGCAAGGACGCGCTCGCCCGGGCGGAGGCGCTCGTCGCCGCGCACGTCGACGTGCTCGTCGTCGATACCGCGCACGGCCACTCGCAGGGCGTCCTCGAAATGGTGCGCCGGATTCGCCGGCAGTTCTCGGATGTCGACATGGTCGCCGGAAACGTCGCGACGGCGGAAGCGACCGAGGCGCTCATCGGGCTCGGCGTCGATGCCGTCAAAGTCGGAATCGGGGCCGGCTCCATCTGCACCACCCGCGTCGTGGCGGGCATCGGCGTGCCAATGATCACCGCGGTCGCGGAATGCGCGCGCGCCGCCGCGCCGCACAAGATCCCGGTCATCGCCGACGGCGGAATCCGTTACTCAGGCGACATCACGAAAGCAATCGCCGTGGGTGCCAGCACCGTCATGATAGGGAGCCTCTTCGCGGGCACGGATGAGAGTCCCGGCGAAATGATCCTGTATCAGGGCCGCAGCTTCAAGGAATACCGCGGGATGGGATCGCTCGGCGCGATGCGCCGCGGCAGCCGGGATCGGTACTTCCAGGACGAGTTCGATCTCGACGCCAACCCGGAAGCGAGCGAAAAGCTCGTGCCGGAAGGCATCGAAGGACGCGTAGCGCACAAAGGCAGCGTCGCCGCGATGATCCACCAGCTGGTCGGCGGCTTGCGCGCAGGCATGGGCTACTGCGGCAGCCCCGACATCCCGTCACTGCAACGCGATGCCAAGATGATCCGCGTCACGCCCGCCGGCCACCGCGAAGGACACGTCCACGACGTCATCATCACCAAAGAGGCTCCCAATTACAGGGTCGAATGAATCACTCATCACTAATCCCTGATCCTGAATCCCTGATCCTGAATCCCGGATCCCTGAATCCCGAATCGTCGATTCAATTGACCCAGCCGGAAATCATCGTCACACACAGCGAAGCGGAGACGTCCGCCGCCGGCGAGCGACTTGCCGGACGGCTGCGTCCCGGTGACGTCCTGCTCCTGGACGGCGACCTCGGAGCCGGAAAGACCGCCTTCGTTCGTGGCCTCGCACAGGGTTTGGACGCATCACCCGACGAGGTGACGAGCCCGACGTTCACCCTGATGCAGACCTACCGCGGCCGGCTCACGCTGGTGCACGTCGATCTGTATCGACTGTCACCGGAGGAGGTCGCTGGCCTCGGCATTGAAGAGTCCACCGACGATCCTGCGGTGGTGGCCGTCGAATGGGCCGAGCGCTGGCGGAACGCTCCTTTGGGCGCTTGGACAATCCGCGTCGAGGATCAAGGCGGCGACCGGAGGCGCATAAAGATAAGCGCGCCTGATTCGAGGATTCAAGGATTCAAGGATTCGGGATCAGGGGATTCAGGATCAGTGATCAGTGATGAGTGATTCGGCGCTCTCCGGCCGGCGCGCTACTCCGCCTGTCGCTTCTGGCGCCGCTTGGCGGTCAGCTCCAGCACCGCGTCGCCGAGACGGGCGGCGACGTCACCGGCAACCAGCGCGACTTCACCTTCGTCGGCTTCGGCGAGATCGCCGGCCGTGCCGTGGAGGTACACCGCCAGCTTGCAGGCTGCCTCGGCGTCGAGCAGCTGACCGAACCAGGCCGCAATCATTCCGGTGAGAAGATCGCCTGTTCCACCGGTGGCCATCCCTGAATTCCCGGTCAGGTTGATGAACGCGCGGCTATCGGGTCCGGCCACAATGGTTCGATGCCCCTTCAGGACTACGTGCACGCGGTGCGTTGTCGCGAACTCGGTGGCATGGCGCAGGCGATCGTGCTGCACCGCTTCGACGCTGAGATTGAGGAGCCGCGCCATCTCGCCTGGATGCGGCGTGATCACGACGTCGACGCCGTCTCGCCCCACGAGCCTCTCGGGGTCGCCGGTGAACGCATTGAGCGCGTCCGCGTCCAGGATCAGCGGCACGCCGGCGCGCTCGAGCAATCCGTGCACGAATGCGGCAGTCGCGGGAGACTGGCCGAGCCCGGGGCCGACGGCAATGACGTCTGCCTTGAAATCAAGGACGCGATCGAGCGCGGCGAAATCAACCGTGCCGGCGGCGGTCTCCTCCAGCCCCTCGGTCATGTACTCGGGCGCCATCGCCGCGACGATCGGAAGACACGACCTGCGGGGTGGCGACGGTCACAAGTCCCGCGCCGGATCGAAGGGCGCCGATCGCGGCCAGATGCGCCGCCCCCGAACGCCCGAGGGAGCCGGCGATCACGAGGACGCGGCCGAAATCTCCTTTGTGCGAATCGGCGGCGCGCGCCGGCACGAGCTCGCGCATGCGCTCACGCGTGAGCAGCTCGATGTACGGCCCCTCGACTTCGTCGAGGATCGGAAGCGGAATCCCGATGTCGGCAATGACGAGATCGCCGCTGTGCGAATCGGCCGGCGGTAGGATCAGCGGAATTTTCGGCGCTGCCAGCGTGACCGTCATCGACGCTTCGATCGCCTCCCCTTCGACGTCGGCCGAATCGGCCGACAGACCGGTCGGAAGATCGATGGCAATGATCGGCACGCCGAGTCCGTTGATATCGGCGACCACGGTTTCCAGCAGGCCGCTCAACTGTCCGTGGAACCCGGTTCCGAGAATGGCATCGACCAGCATCTCGCACCGGGAGATCTCGCTGAAATGCAGTTCCCATTCCTGCGCGTTGGTGATCTCGACCACCGTCAGGCCGATCCGCCCGAGCACCTCGAGATTCGTCCGGGCATCACCTCGTACGTCAGCCACGCTGCCGAGAATGAACACCGAGGTCTCCACGCCGCGCTGCACCAGCGTGCGGGCCACGACGAAGCCGTCTCCCCCGTTGTTGCCACGTCCGCAGACAACGCCAACGTGGCTGGTCGACAGATCCTCGAACGCCGCTTCCATTGCCGCAACGGCCTGGCGGCCGGCATTCTCCATCAGGACAATCGACGGAATGCCAACTTCATCGATCGTGCGCCGATCCGCTTCGCGCATTTGCTGAGTGTTGAGCACGCGCATCGAAGCCGAGCGTACTGCTTGTGCTAGACTTCGTCAACGAACGCAAAGCCCTCCAGAGACGCAGGTCCTTCTCCCATGCCCATACGCGGCGCTGTGTACGTCAACGGTCGGATCGCCCGCGCGGAAGACGCGGCCATTCCAGTGTACGACCATGGATTCCTGTACGGCGAAGGCGTGTACGAAACCCTGCGGACGTACAATCGAGTTCCATTTCTGTTCGATCGCCACGTCCGCCGGCTGCGCGCATCCGCCGGTTATCTGGAGCTCCCGGTGCCGTTCAGCGACGACGAGCTGGCCTCGTGGATCGCGGATACCATGGCCGCCGCCGGATCGATGCCCGAAGCGTATATCCGCGTGCTTCTCACGCGAGGTGTCGGCGAGCTGACCTACGACGTCCAGTCAACGCCGGTCCCCTCGCTCGTCATCATCGTCAAACCGCTCGACGAACCGCCCGCACGCGTCCTCACCGGCGGGATCAAGGTCGCGCTCGTTTCAATTCTCCGGAATCATCCGGGGTCGGTGAACCCGGTCATCAAGTCGAACAACCTCCTCAACAACGCGCTCGCGATGCAGGAAGCGAATCGGCGCGGCGCTGAAGAGGGGCTGATGTGCAATTACCGTGGTGAGCTGTCGGAGTGCTCGCAGGCGAACTTCTTCATCGTCAAGAACGGCGCCGCGCTCACACCGAGGAACGAGGCGGGACTGCTGGAAGGTCTGACGCGCAACTTCCTGTTCGAGGTGGGTCGTGACGCGGGAGTGGATGTGCGCTACGAGACGCTGTTCCCCGCGGACCTGGCGTCTGCGGACGAAGCGTTCATCACCAGCACGACGCGTGAGATCAGCCCCGTCACTCAGATCGATGACCGTCCGGTTGGCAGCGGCACACCGGGCCCGATCACCAGACAGCTGCTCGACGCGTATCGCCAGCGCGCGCACGCGTTGACGCGAGGCCTGGTCGAAGGACGCCGCTGACCAAGATCAGACAGGAGTACTCCCTTTCTCCCCTTCTCCTGTGTGATCTGGCGATCGGCGTGTTCACGCTGGCTGTCTGGACGATTCCGCGACGAGATCTCGAAGGTTCCGCCCGCAGATGATGCTGGCGTTCAAGCGGTCTCCATCGGGACCGCGCCAATGCGTCTCGAGGCTGATGGCGCCTCGATAGCCATCGCGGTTAAGCGCTGCTAGCTGTCCTCTCCAGTCGATACCCATTTCGCCAAGCGGGCCCCAGGTGGGCTTGTGACCGCTGACCACGCAGTCCTTTGCGTGGACGTGGACGATCCTGGACTTTGGGAGTGCCGAGTATCCGTCAGGGTACGGCTTCTCTCCCAGGACAAGCGCGTTGGCGGGATCCCAAATGAGTTTGAGCGCCGGATGATCGACAGCCGCCAGCATCGCGCGGGCTTCGACTCCAGTCCCGACGTTGCAGGCGGGTTCGTTCTCGAGGCCGATAATCAAGCGACGCTCGCCGGCGCGATCCGCCAGGTCCTTCAACGCCCGGACGATCTGAGGGGCACATGCGTCGGGATCGACGGTCCGCCAGTAGGAGAAGACGCGGATAATCTTCGCTCCCGTTCTTTCCGCGATCTCGAATGCGCGCGCCGACAGCCGCGGCTGGTCCGCAATCGTGTAGGCGGAGCCGAAGACGTCCTGCTGAAATCGCTCGTCGAGCGGCGGCGCGTCGGGCAGCACGCACTTGAGCACCGGCGAGGCGATGCTCAGGACGTGCATGCCCCGACGTTCGACCCGCTGACGGACGCCGGCCAGTTCGTCGTCGCTGAAGTCGATGATGTTCCGGTCGCCAATCAGGCGCAGCTCGACCCCCGTCATGCCAATCGCCGACATCGCATCGAGTGCGGTGTCGAGATCCAGCGAGAACTCGTCGGTAATCGCGGCAATCGGAAATAGCACCTGAACCCTCCTTGTCGGTTCCCCAGTCGCTCAGGTCGAGTACTTCTGCGCGAGCTCCTTCAGACGCCGCAGGTGGCCCGGCACCGCGGTGGTGGGATCGTCGGCCGCCTCGAATTCAAGGCCCATGTACCCGCGATAGCCATGCCGCGCGAACATGGCAAACACGCGATCCCAGTCGTACGGCGCTTTCGTCTTGCCGTCATCCAGCGCCATCTCGGTCTTGATGTGCGTGCTGACCGCGTACGGAATCGACATCTCGACCTGCTCGAGCACTTTCGGCGGCTTGAAGTTGCCAATATCGAGATTCATGCCGGCCCACGGCGAGTCGGCGCCCGTGACGATCTGGATTGTCTCTTTCGCAAAATCCGTGATCCCGCCGTCGTCTTCCACGCCGAGGATGATGCCGCGGGCGCCCGAATACTCGGCTCCCCGCTTGAGCGTCTCGGACGCCATGGCGATCGCCTGATCCAGGGTCGCCTCCGGTGGCTTGGTCCCGCCGAACACCCGGACGTGCGTCGCGCCGAGCTTCTGCGCGACGTCGACCCACTTGCGCAGTTCGACGAGTTCCTTCTCGCGGAGATCGGCGGTCGGCTGCGCCAGACGAACGCGCGTGCCGACGCTGTAGATCTCGACGCGGTTTCTGTAGGCGGCTCGGCGCAGCGGAAGCAGCACGTCGTCGGTCGTGCCGGGCAACCAGTACACCGTCATATCGATGCCGTCGGTCCCCGTATCGACGGCGACGCGGAACAGATCCTCGTAGGTCATCGACTTCGACTGAAGCGCCTGACGGTACGAGTAGGCGACGAGGCCTGTGCGAAAGCGAGCCTTCGGAACCATGATCTCTGGGGTGGTGGCACGGCGTGAGGCCGGCGCCTGAGACGCTCGCACCGGGGAGAGCGCCGCGGCGACGGCTGCGCCTGTCGTGCTCAGAAACGAACGGCGATCCATGAAGTGCTCCTGACCCTAACCTTCCGGAAGCGGTTTGCCCTTGGTTTCGGGCGCCCAGATCAGCGCAACCACGCCGACGAGGTACACGGTCGACATCGCCACCGCGGCAGAACGGAAGGACATGAGCGTGGCGAGATAACCAAAAAGAATCGGGCCGGGCGCGGCGAGGTAACGGACCGTGTTGTAGCAGAATCCCACGCCCGTGCCACGCAGGCGGGTTGGGAACAACTCCGGGAAATAGATCGAGTAGCCCGCAAACACGGCCAGCTGCGCGAAACCCATCATCGGCAGCATCCAATAGGCGTCGGTGGCGGAGTTCAGGGACTGGAAGACGAACATCGTCACGAACATGCTCAGAAGCAGCGCCCCGAGGAATGCCAGCCGGCGGCTGAGGAACGCCGCGACCATGGTGAAGGTCAGCATGCCGAGAAACGACCCGACGTCCTGAAATGCCGTGCCCCATCCGCGAACGGTGTCCACGACGTTCTGCGGAGCCCCTTTGAGCGCGGTCGAGATCAGCTCGGGCGAGAAGAACCCGATCCCCCACAGTCCGATCATCCCGGAGACGCCCAGGAACAGACCGACGATTGTGTTGCGCCGCCACCGCGGATCGCGAAAAAGCTCCACTGGTGAACCGACGTTGCGATGGCCCCTGCCGGCGGCCGCGTCCGCCTTCGCCTTGAGCCACGACTCCGGTTCCTTGAGAACGAAGATGATGGGCACCACCAGCAGCGCTGGTACGATCCCGACGAAGAAGAGCACGCGCCAGCCGGCGTAGTCGGCAATGAAGCTCTGCGACCCGGGTGGAATCTGCAGGCTCAGAAGCGAGCCGATAATGTTCCCCAAGGCCGACAAGGCCTGCAACGATCCCAGCGCCATCGCCCTGAACGCCGCGGGCACGCTCTCCGCGACGAGAGTCGTCGCGGCGCCAAACATCCCGCCGATGCCAATTCCTGCGAGGAAACGATAAATCGTGAAATCTACCCAGGAGTGCGCGACGCCAGACAAGCCGGTGAAGCCGGAATAGACGATTAACGTCGCGACCATGGTCTTCACCCGGCCGACCTTGTCGCTCATCATCCCGAAGATGATCCCGCCGGTCGCCCATCCCAGGATCATCGAGGTAGTCGCGTAACCGATGTGCGTCTTGATCGCCGCGAGGGCGGTGGGATCGCTCTGCAGCAGTTCTTTGAGCGCCGACTCGCGGCCCAGAATGAAGAGCCGCTGGTCCATGCAGTCGAAAAGCCAGCCGGCGGACGCAATAAGGACGACCAGCCAGTGATACGGCGTGACGCCCTCGAAAACGCGACTGCTCTGTGCCTCGCGCGCCGCTGCTGGAGTATGCATAGGGACCTTATCGAAGCCTCAACCTCTGAGCCCGGCGATTCTCTGCAACATCGTACATCGTGTCAACCTGGGGATTCTGTCCTTCTGACCTACGCACCGACGGCAACTCTTGGATTCTCGAGGGTCAGTCTGCGCACCACCGTGTCGGAAAGCCCAAGCGCCCGCTGCAGATTCTCAGCGTTCTGCTTCATCGTAATGCCCGATCCGACCAGGTGCGAGCGATCCGGTGCGCGCGGCACCATGTCGTCGCCGACGACGAGATCCCAGCGGCCAAACGTGTAACGTCCGGGACCCAGCCCGGCAGGCGCGATCGCGTCGGTGACGATGATGCAGCGATCCTCGCGGGCAAGCGTGAGGTAATTCCCGAGCGCCGTGAATGGAACGTGCGCCCCGTCAGCGATGAAGCAGAGCCAGAGGCAATCGGCCAGGCTGAGCGCACGCTGGACGATGTTGTCGTGCCGGTTCAGAAGCATCGGGCAGCCGTTCCCCACGTGCGTGAACATCGAGAGCCCCGCATCAATGGCTCGACGCAGGACGTCGAGCGTCGCATCAGTATGTCCCGCCGAGACGACGATTCCACGCGTGGCCAGGAAACGCGTGACCGCGAGCCCGGGATCGCGCTCCGGCGCCAGCGTCACGACTCGCGCGAGGCCAGCGGCAGCATCGAGGAGACGCGCCATCGCATCCGTATCCGCGGGCCGAATCGCGTCGAGCGGATGCGCTCCTCGATAACCGTCCGTCTCGTTGAGAAACGGGCCTTCGATATGGATGCCGGCAATCAGCCGTCGAGCGAGAGGATCCTGTTCGCGGAGCGTGGCCAACGTCGACAGCCGGCGGCACATCGCAGCGAGATCGTCCGTGATGATCGTGGCAAGGAAGCCGGCGACTCCATCCGCCTCGAGCCGCTCGCACGCGCGATGCAGCTCTTCAGCGTCGAGTCCGTCCTGATTGAAATCCACGCCGGCATAGCCGTTGACCTGGAGATCGAAGAATGCGGCCGCTGCCGTCACCGCGCGCCTTGTCCGCCTCGTCCGCCTGCGCCGATCGCGAGGAGCTCATCGTTGGTCCACGGACGGGTGCGCCCGGCGGTCGACGCACGGGTTTCCTTCACGGTGTTCGGATCGACCGCTCCGGCGGCGTTGCCCCACTGACGGCGCACGTACGTGAGCGCACCGGCGATCTGCTCGTCCGTGAGCGACGCGCCGAGGGGCGGCATCAGGCCCACGGTCCCTTCTTTCCCTTGCAGCAGTATCCGAATGGGCACAACGGGCGGCGCGAGCGCAAACTGAGATCCGATCAGGCTTGGCCCAAGCTTCTCCCGGCCGCGTCCGTCGTCACCGTGACAGGCCATGCAAAGGCTGTTGAAGAGCGTCTGTCCCGTTGCATAGAGTCGCTGTTCTTCAGCGGTCAGCGGAGCCAACGGCGGTGGCGCGCCAGCTTCCGGCGGCTTGCCGGGCCAGTTCATGCGTGCGAGCAGATTGCTTGCGCGCGAGGACAGATCGCCGCTGCCGCGAGCGAGCGCCGCGAACTCGGCGGGCTCATGCGACAACGACACGGATCCGGCGTTGCCACGTCCTCGCCCCGCGCCTGCTCCGCCTCGTGCCCCAGGAGTTGGAGCGGCACCCCTTCCTGCGGCCGCCGTTGCAGGCTCCTCGGGAAACGCGCGGGAGCCACCAGGACCGCCCCGCGCGCCTGCCGCCGTACCGGCCGCCGCCGCGTTCGCGTTTCCTCGAGCCGGCGCCGATCCTGGTAGTGGTGCGCCGGCCAGGACGACCTCCGCACCCGCGATCAGCGCCTGACGCTGCCAAGCGGGCCTGGCGGCATCGGCTACGGCCTGCAAGACATCCTGAACAGGCGTGTCCTGGCCGCTCTTGACGATCGTCGCCGCGAGCGTCGTGATGATCGCGGATCGCTGCGGCGTCTCTCCCTGTGACTCGAGGACGCGCCGCAGCACCGCGCCTTCCCTGCCTGACAGACCGCTCAGCGCGGCATCGACGGTAAGCGGATCATCGCCGTACCGCTCGAGCATCGTGATCAGCGCCGCCTCTCCCGACGAGTTCGCCGGAAAGACGCCAAGCGTCGCGGCAAGCTGACGGCGGACGGCCCAGTCCGTATCCGCCGTGCGTTTCAGCACCGCGGCCTGGATCGGATGGTTCGGCTGCGCAAGCCAGCGCTCGGAAAGCTGCAGAGCCGACACGCGAACATCGCGCGACGAATCCTCCAGCGCGCGCGTGACGGTCTCGGGCTCGATGGCGTCGAGGCCGTCGAGCGTCCACAGGGCATGCAGACGCGTGCGCCAGTCGGGCGCGTGTTCGGCTTTGTCGGTCAGGCTCTTGGCGATCGAGCGGTCGCCGCGTTCGACCAGCAGACGCTGCGCGGTGTCCCGCCACCATCCGTTTGGATGCGACAGCGTCTCGACAAGTTGTGCGGGTGTGGCCTTGGACAGCGCCGGTTTTCGGTCGCGCCGTGTTGTGTCGTGCACGATCCGATAGATGCGTCCGTGGCCGCTCGGCCGATCGAGCTTGCGCGACAGGATCTGATCGCGGAGGTACTCCGTGATGAATCCCTTGTCCTGAATGATGCCGTGATAGGTGTCGACGACGTAGATCGTCCCGTCCGGAGCCGACGACAGGTAGGCGGGCCGGAACCGCTCATCGGTCGAGGCGAGAAACTCCGCGTCCGAATAGGCCTTCTTCGACCGGAGCGTCGTCCCGTCATCACTTACGATAATGCGGCTCACGAGATTTGCCGCCGGTTCAGCGACAAACACGTTCCCGTACAACTCCTTTGGAAGTCGATCGCCTCGATAGACGGTCGGGGAACAAACTGACGTGAAGTGCGCAAGCCTGCCGTCCGGCCTCAGGATGCCGTCCTGGTATCCGCGATTGACGCCGGGCGTTGGCCGCACTGGCCAGACTGTATTCACCTCGTCGTTCTGGAGCGATTCGTAGCTGCCGCGCGTCCGTACTAAGTTCGGGTTTCGCATGAAATACCGAGCCGGCAGCAGGTCAACGAAGAGCGCGGCCTCGTTGGTGTTGCGATAAATCCGCCCCGCATCGTCCTGGGTGGCGCCCCACTGTCCACGCGACAACGTTTGCTGATATTCGAACTTTCCGTCTTTCAGTCGGAGGTAGCCGTTGTGCTCGGAGGTGTACATCCAGTTGTCGAGGGCCCACGTCAGGCTGTTTGCGTTGTGCTCGATGTTCCCCAGCTCCTGGCCGTAGGTATCGACGACGAGCTCCTTCGTGTCTGCCTTCAGATCTCCGTTGGTGTCTCGAGCGAGCCACAGGTGCGGCGGCTCGCCGATCAGAACGCCATGATCGAGCACTTTCAGAGCACGCGGCAGGACAAGGCCGTCCATGAACACGGTCTTCTTGTCCATCTTGCCGTCGTTGTTCGTATCCTCGAGAACGCTGATCCGCCCGATCGGCTCACGCTGATTGGTCGCGGGCAGATCCTGCATGTAGCCCCGCTCCTCGATCACCCACAAGCGCCCATCGGGATCCCAGTCGATGAGAATGGGCTCCTCGATCATCGGCTCGCTCGCCACCAGCTCAACGTGATAGCCGGGTGCAAGGAAGAACGTTTTCATTTCGTCTTCGGGGGAGAGCACCGGGGATTCGTCGGAGACCTTCTGCAGTCCAGGTGGCCAGGGCTTTGTCGCTTGGGCGGCGTAACCGGTGACCACAGCCGTGCAGAACAGCGTGAGGATGAGGTCGCGTCTGGAAAAAATCATTGCGTATCCTGGCTCGTCCTCTGGCGCGCACTGTGTGTGGCAGCCCTAAAGGGCTGCGCTACAAGTTTGAAATCTGTAGCTTCCGGCTTCAGCCGGAAGATCGATCCATCGCTAAATTCTATGCGCGATTGACAGATTCACGGCGCTCTGGAAACATCCGTCAGGTTCAGTGGCCGTCAAGGAGTCGTCATGCTCTATACCAGGCGTGAAATCGGGAAAATCGCGCTAGCGGGTTTTCCCGCGGCCGGTCTGCCGCTCGAATCGGATCTCCGGGCCGCCGCGAAGCCCAATTCCAGGTGGGCCGGTGTTCAGGTCGGGATGAATGTCCCGTACAACTTCGGTCCTGCGCCTGTCGCGCGCTCCTCGCGTAGTCTCTGCGAATGAAACTTCGCCTCGAACCCGACCGACGCGCCATGAGCGCGGCGGCGGCACGTCATGGCGCTGACAGCATCCGCCATGTTGTAAGCCGCCTCGGGAAAGCTCGCATTGTCGCCGCGACGGGTGCGTCACAGCTCGAGTTTCTGCAGGAGCTGACATCGACGACTGGTGTCGACTGGACACGCGTCGAGCTCTTTCACCTCGACGAGTACGTCGGCATTCCTGAGAGCCACCCCGCCAGCTTCAGGCGATACCTCCGCGAGAACCTCATCGACAAGACAGGCATTCGCAACTACCACTTCCTGGACGGCACAGCGAACGTCGCTGACGTGCTTCGGGCCGTCGGTGATGAACTCTCGAGCGCGCCAGTTGACGTCATGTTCGCGGGGATCGGCGAAAACGGTCACCTGGCGTTCAACGATCCGCCTGCGAACTTCGAGACGAGCGACCCGTACATCCTGGTCAACCTCGACGAGGCGTGCCGGAAGCAGCAGGTTGGAGAAGGTTGGTTCGCGGCGATCGAAGACGTGCCGACGACCGCGATCTCGATGTCGATCCGCCAGATGATGAAGGCTGGCGAGCTGCTCGTCATCGTGCCTGACGCGCGAAAGGCGGCGGCGGTCAAGGCGACGCTCGAGGGGCCGATTACGCCGCTCGTACCGGCGTCGATCATCCGGACTCACCCGAACGTCACGCTGTATCTGGACGAGCCCGCGGCCTCGACGCTGACACGCGCGACACTGTCGAAGCTATCAGCTAACAGCTGACAGCTATCAGCCAAGTTAAAGGAGGACTGACAGCTGACAGCTGATAGCTGATAGCTGATAGCTGATAGCTACTTGACCCCCACCTCTTCATACGCCTCTATCGGCGGGCAGGCGCAGATCAGATTCCGGTCGCCATACGGATTATCGATTCGCGCCACCGCCGGCCAGAATTTGTTCGCGCGAACGTAGGGCAAGGGAAACGCCGCTTGCTGGCGCGAGTAAGGATGCGTCCAGCCGTCCGCCGTCACGTCATCGGCCGTGTGCGGAGCGTTCTTGAGCAGGTTGTCGACCGGATCGGCCTGGCCGTCGACGATGTCCTGAATTTCCTTCCGAATGGCGATCAATGCCTCGCTGAATCGGTCGAGCTCATCTTTCGATTCGCTTTCGGTTGGCTCGATCATCATCGTCCCTGGAACGGGAAACGAGACCGTCGGCGCGTGGAAGCCGTAGTCCATCAGCCGTTTCGCCACGTCCTGCTCGTCTACTGACGGCCCGCCGCCGTGCTTGAACGGACGAAGATCGAAGATCATCTCGTGCGCGACGCGGCCATTGTGATTCGCGTACAGCACGTCGTAGTGCGATTCGAGGCGAGCCTTCAGGTAATTCGCGTTGAGGATCGCATGCCTCGTCGCTTCGGTCATGCCGCGCCCGCCGAGCATGCGGATGTATCCGTAGGAAATCAGCAGGATGCTGGCGCTCCCCCACGGCGCCGCGGCGATTGCCGGGATCGCGCGGGCACCGCCCACCTTCACCACCGGATGACCTGGAAGGTACGGCGCAAGATGCTTGGCGACGGCGATGGGACCCATGCCGGGGCCCCCGCCGCCGTGCGGAATGGCGAACGTCTTGTGCAGGTTCAGGTGACAGACGTCGGCGCCGATGGCGGCCGGGCTCGTCAGGCCGACCTGCGCGTTCATGTTCGCGCCGTCCATATACACCTGGCCGCCATTCTCGTGAACAACGCGACAGATTTCCTTGATGTCCTCCTCGAAGACACCGTAGGTGGACGGATACGTCACCATCAGCGACGACAGCTTCGCCGCGTGCTGTTCGGCCTTCGCGCGCAAATCGTCCAGGACGATGTAGCCGTTGCTGTCGCATGCGACGACAACAACCTTCAGTCCAGCCATGGTCGCGCTCGCGGGGTTCGTCCCGTGAGCGGAGGCAGGAATCAGCACGACATCGCGCTCGTCTTGACCGCGATCACGATGGTAGGCGCGAATCGTCATCAGCCCGGCAAACTCTCCCTGTGCGCCGGAATTCGGCTGGAGCGACACCGCCGCAAGCCCCGTAATCGCGCAGAGCGCGCGCTCGAGTTCGTCGAAGATCTGGCGGTAGCCCTCGGACTGCTCGGGCGGGGCAAAGGGATGCATCTTCGAGAACGCCGGCCACGTCACGGGCAGCATCTCGGAGGCCGCGTTCAGCTTCATCGTGCACGAACCGAGCGGGATCATCGAGGTATCGAGGCCGACGTCCTTCCGCTCGAGGCTGCGGATGTACCGCATCATCTTGGTCTCTGAGTGATGCGAGTTGAACACCGGATGCGTCAGATACTGCGACGTGCGCTGGAGCGCAGAGGGTGCGTTCAGCCGGAACGGCGCATCGGTCCTGATGACCGCGGCTTCATCACGACCCTTTGCCCTCGCGAAGATCCGCACAATCTCCCTGACGTCGTCTACGGTCGTCGTCTCGTCCAGGGAGATGCCACCCGCGTTGCCGTCGTATCGGAAGTCAATCCGAGCCGCAGTGGCGGCCGCCCGTACTGCGGCGAGGTCCGCCCCTTCGATGCGCAGCGTGTCGAAATAGGCACGATTCGTCTGTCGATACCCGAGCGCGGTTAGCGCTCCGTCGAGCGACGACGTGAGGCTGTGAATGCGCTCGGCGATCGCCCGCAATCCCTTCGGACCGTGGAATACGGCGTACATCGCCGCGATGTTCGCGAGGAGCGCCTGAGCGGTGCAGATGTTCGACGTCGCCTTCTCGCGCCGGATGTGCTGCTCGCGCGTCTGAAGCGCCATGCGGTACGCCTGGCGTCCGCGTGCGTCGACAGAGATGCCGATGATCCGGCCCGGCGCCTGGCGCACGAACGATTCGCGCGTGGCGAAAAACGCCGCGTGCGGGCCGCCGTAACCGAGCGGCACGCCGAAGCGCTGCGAATTCCCCACCACCGCATCCGCGCCCATCTCTCCTGGGGGCGTCAGCAGCGTCAGCGCCATCAGGTCGCTGGCGACCGCAACCAGCAGGCCGGCGGCGTGCGCTTTGTCGATGATCGGCCGCAGATCCGTGACCTCACCGCGATCGTCCGGGTACTGAATCAGCAGGCCGAAGGCCCTGTCCATCGGCAGCGTCGCCGGATCGCCAATCTCGAGCCGGATGTCGAGCGGTTCCGCGCGGCCGCGCACCACGTCGATCGTCTGCGGAAAGCAGCGATCCGAAACCAGGAACACGCTCTCCTGCCCCGCCGGCGCTTTCTTCGCTCTGCAGCCGGTGGAACATCGTCATCGCCTCGGCCGCGGCCGTGCCTTCGTCAAGGAGCGAGGCCGTCGCGATGTCCATGCCCGTGAGATCTTTGACGACCGTCTGGAAATTCAGCAGCGATTCGAGCCGGCCCTGAGCGATCTCGGCCTGGTAGGGCGTGTACGGCGTGTACCAGCCGGGATTCTCGAACACGTTCCGCAGGATGACGCTGGGCGTCACGGCAGTCGTAGTAGCCCATGCCGATGTACGACCGCGCCGTGACGTTCCGGCTGGCAATCTCTGCGAGGCGCCGCAGGTAACCATGCCTCGGTGTCGCCCTCGGGAAGATCGAGAGGCGCGCTCAGACGGATGCCGGAGGGGATCGTCTGCTCGATGAGGGCGTCAATCGAGGGGGCGCCAATCGTGCGAAGCATCGCGTCACGCGCTGACGCGTCGGGGCCGATGTGTCTACTCTGAAAGGAACCCTGAATCTCTTCGGTCATTACTATTCGTTCGGTATCCAGCCGCGCAACCGGTATCCACGTCCAACCCAATAATTGTAGCTTCCGCCTTCAGGCGGAAGATCCTTATTCAACCGAAGATCATTACTGGTCAATTCCGCATATTTCGCCGAGTCGAACAAGTCCGAGGCCTCCGCCGGGATTGGCGACCTTCAGCGCGATCATCCAGGACGCCATGCGGATCCTTGTTCACCGCTTCGGGCTTTTCGGTCAGCGCGCGAGTTCACCTGCGGTCACCTCGCCGCTGACCGGGGCATACAGCTCGGAGACGGCCTTCACCGACTCGATCGTGCCGAAGACCTCGCCTTTCTTTAGCTGGACGGCCGACCTCAGGCAGCTCGAGGTAGACCACGTCGCCAAGCTGCTTCTGCGCGTAGTCGGTGATGCCGACACGCGCTTCCGCGCCGGCGATGCGAACCCACTCGTGGTCTTTCGTGTATTTCAAATCGGCTGGATACATTCTGTGTGCTCAGCCCGCCTTCTACTTCGCTCGCTCTTGTAGAACGGCATCGGCACGACCTCGCCTCGTGCCCGTCGGCCGCGAACGTCGATTTCGAACTCGGTTCCGGGCGTCGCGCGATCGCTCGGCACGTAGGCCATGCCGATCGCCTTCTTCAGAACGGCGTCTGCGTTCCGCTCGTCACGACGCCGGCGTTCGAGCCGTCGACGTACACGTCGTAGCCGTGGCGCGCGATCGCGCGATCGAGCATCTCGAACCCGACGAGCTTGCGTCGGCGCCCTCGGCCTTCTGATTCTGCAGCACGTCCGAGCCGAGGAACTCCTGCTTCTTCCACCCGACGATCCAGCCGAGGTCCGCCTCGACGACCGTGGTCGTCTCGTCCATGTCGTTGCCGTAGAGCCGCATCGCCGCCTCGAGACGAAGCGTATCGCGCGCCGCCGAGGCCCGCGGGAATCGACGCCGGCATCCTTGCCGGCCTCCAGGATCGCGTCCCAAACGCGCTCGGCCGACGCGGCGGCACGAACACCTCGAAGCCGTCCTCGCCGGTGTACCCGTCCGCGAGATCGTGCAGCGCACGCCCGCGACCTCGCCGGTCGTGAACCAGTAGTACTTGACGGCGTCGAGATTCGACGCCCGTCAGCGGTTGCAGCACGTCGCGCGCGGCCGGGCCCTGCAGCGCGATGCAGCGCGTAGCGCGGAACTCGTGTTCACCGCGACCGCGTCACCGTTGCCGCGCGATGTGCTCGGTGATCCAGTTGAAGTCCTTGATGATGTTCGACGCGTTCACGACGAGCATGAAGTGCTCGTCCGGCAGCTTGTAGGTCAGCACATCGTCCACGAACGTGCCCTGAGGCGTCGTGAGCGCCGAGTACCTGGATCTGGCTGATCGCGAGCTTCGCCGCGTCGTTGCGAGGTGATGTGCTGGACGGCCTTGAGCGCATCCGCGACCCGCAATCTCGATCTCGCCCATGTGGCTGACGTCGAACAGCCCGGCCCGGGTCCGCACCGCCATGTGCTCGTCGCTGATGCCCGAGTACTCGACCGGCATGTCCCATCCGCCGAATTCGACCATGCGGGCACCGAGCGAACGATGGCGCGCGTTGAGCGGGGTTTTCTTGAGCGAGCCGGGCGCAGGCAGCGACATCAGCAGCAGTAGGTTGTTAACGGGCACTACAGAGGCCTGGCCGTGCCCTTGTCGCACGGATCAGGGGACAGAACCTCAAAACGGTACTATGCAGGTCGAGGATGGGTCAAGGCGGCCTCTGGCGGCGCCGGCAGGGTCTCAGTTTCAACGATCTGCCAAAAAGGAGGCAGTGGCGCAAGACAGACGCCAAGTGCGCCAGGCCCAGCAATCAGTGTGGCGATTCTCTCTCGGGACTTAACGACAATCCCGTCAATGCAAAAACAAAATCGAAGTTGCACCGCCTGATTGATTCCGCGGGTCTCCTGAACAGTGTTCCGTAGGTCAAGGTTTCCACCGGTTTCTGCGTATCGCAGAGTCGGCCCCGATCATGCACAACCGTGTGCGCACCCCTACGACCCTCGGAGACCTCATGTCGGGACACCTCGCAAATGTGCGGCACTGGCTCGTCGCGTCTTTTTTGCTTCTGACGATCGCACCGGCGGCGTCGGCCCAGTCCGTGATGAACCCAACGCGCCTCTCATTTACGCCGTCAGGGGAGCAGAACGCGCTCGACGTGAGAACCGGTACGCCGCTCGTTGAGAACTATACCCTCGACATCTATGTTGCGGGCGGCACCACAGCGGTGCAAACCGCAAACCTCGGTGTTCCCGCTCCGGAAACGGACGGCTTGATCCACGTCGACTTCGTTGCGCTGCTTGCGCCTCCGCTCGCGACCGGTGTCGTGTACGAAGCAGTCGTGAATGCCATCGGTCCGTTAGGAAGCACTTACAGCGACCGATCCAATACGTTCGCGTTCAGCGCCGCTTGCACGCCTGCCATTTCTCCGACGTCATCAAACCTGACCACCGCGGCGGCCGCGAATGGCAGCGTTGCCGTCACGGCGGACGCCAGCTGTGCGTGGAGGGCCACGAGCAACTCCAGCTGGATCACGATTACCGCGGGCGCATTCGGCAGCGGCAACGGCACTGTCAGCTACATGGTCGCGGTGAACACAGGGACGGCACGCACGGGCACTATCAGCATTAGCGGTCGCACGTTCACCATCACACAGGCGGCCGGCAGCGCACCCTGCACGTTCACCATTTCACCGACCTCGTCGAACCTCAACTCGTCTGCCGCCGCGACTGGCACTATCGCCGTGACAAGCGGCACAGGTTGCAATTGGACGGCAGCGAGCAACGATGCGTGGATCACAATCACTGCTGGCGCGAGTGGGAGCGGCAACGGCACGGTCAGCTATAGCGTCAGCGCCAACACGGGTACGGCGTCACGGACGGGCACGGTGACGGTTGGCGGTCAGACGTTCACGGTCACGCAGGCCGGGACTCCTTGCACAGTCACCATCTCGCCGCTCTCCTCGAACCTCACATCGAATGCCGCCACAACGGGCACCGTGACGGTCACGGCCGGCACGGGCTGCTCATGGACGGCGACGAGCAACGATGGCTGGCTCTCGATCAGCGCTGGTGCGAGTGGGAACGGCAACGGGACAGTCACCTATAACGTGGCCGCGAACACCGGTGCGGCGTCACGCACCGGCACGCTGACCATCGCCGGTCGCACCTTCACCGTGACACAGGCCGGCTCTTCGTGTCTCACTGCCATCTCGCCGCAGTCGTCGACGTTGACGGCGTCGATCGGGGCGAGCGGAAACGTGACGGTGACCGCGACTGCAGGATGCAGCTGGACCGCCACGAGCAACGCCGCCTGGATCACGGTAGGCGTGGGCGCGACGGGTACCGGCAATGGAAATGTGTCGTATAACGTCGCTGCAAACACCAGCAGTTCATCGCGCACGGGCACGCTGACGATCGCCGGCAACACCTTCACGATTACGCAGCCGGGTGCGCCTTGCGCGTTCTCCATCTCGCCGTTCTTGTCGAACCTGACCTCACCGGCGGCGGCAACCGGCACCGTCACGGTCAGCAGCGGCACCGGCTGCAGCTGGACCGCGACGAGCAACGCGTCCTGGATAACTATTACGTCAGGCGCAAGTGGAACCGGAGGCGGCTCGGTGAACTACTCGGTGGCGGCGAACACGGGCACGACATCGCGCACGGGAACGATGACCATCGCAGGTCAGACATTCACGGTGACACAGGCCGCGACGCCGTGCGCCTTTACGATCTCCCCCACCAGCCAGGGGTTCCCGACCAGCGGCGGAACCGGTACGGTGACAGTCACGACATCCGTCGACCTGCAACTGGACGGCGTCCAGCAACGCGGCCTGGGTGGTCATCACCGGCGGCGCGACCGGAACGGGATCGGGTACGGTCACCTATAACGTGATCGCCAACCCCGGCACACTGGCGAGGTCTGCGATCCTGACGATCGCCGGAAAGTCATTCACGGTGACCGAGGCCGGGCCGTCCTGCACCTTCTCGCTCACACCCGCGCTAGTCTCGGCACCGGCCGCCGGAACGTCAGGGACGATTACTGTCAACACGCAGGCAGGCTGCACCTGGACGGCGACGACGACGAGCGCGTGGGTCACCGTGTCTGGCTCGGGCACCGGACCCGGCACCGCGACGTATACGGTGCAGGCCAATACCGGGACAATCTCTCGCTCCGGGCTGATTAACATCGGCGGCGTTTTCGTTGGCGTGAGTCAGGCGGCGCTGACCGCCTCGGTTACGCCCTCGAGCCTCGACCTGGTGACCGGTCAACAACCCGAAGTTGTGGCCGGACTCCTGACCGACACACCGGAACGACCGACAGCAGCGTTCGAGCCGTTGGGCGTCTCGGTCAGCTTGCACCCGATTCTCGAAGGTGATCGATCCTTCCTCGGGGCGGAAGGAGCTGATTTCTCACCGCTTGCCGGTCACCAATACCGCCCCGACGGACCTTCGTCAAGCGCCTCGTAGCGCAGTCGGACTTGTAGTGAATTTGCCTGCTCGTCCTGGGCTCATGGCGTTGCCCAAATATGCTCACGCCTCTATCGGGAGTGCCCCGGCGCGGCAACGTCGGCTCTGGCGCGGACACACGTCCGCCGGGTCACTCCCGATAGAGTCCTACCGTTTCGCAGGAGTAATCCCGTCCCACTGGCACGCTCCGCTCGTATAATCCCCCTCAACGCTTGTCCGCCTCCTGGCGCCCGCCTCGGCCGCTACGAGATCGTCGCCCCGCTCGGCGCCGCCGGCAATCTGCCTGCCTGCCAGCGGTCCAGCGGACGGTGCTGCGAAGTACTGCTCGAGACCCCGGCCGATCGGGGCCGATTCAGTGATGTCGTGTCCATATGGTGTCTGATCCTCGGAACCGGATCTCGGAGCTGTATCACGCCGCGCTGGAGCGCGTGCCCGAACGTCGTCGCGCGTTCCTGGAAGAAGCCTGCAATGGAGATGAGGCGCTGCGAGAGGAAGTCGAGTCCTTGCTGCGCTATGAGTCCGACTCGGCGCAATTCCTCGATCGCCAGGCCGCCGACATCACCGCTTCCGCAGACTATTCCGTCGACATCGTCCCGCTGCGGGCGTCCCACGCCGGAGGGCTCAACGCTTTCGGATCAGGAGTGCTCGTCGCCGGGCGCTATCGCCTCGTTCGTCATCTGCGCAGCGGTGGGATGGGAGCCGTCTACCAGGCCGATGACCTGAAACTGAACGTCCCGGTCGCGCTCAAGTTCCTGAGCCCGGCGCATGCCGGGGACCCGCACCGGCTCGAGCTGATGCTGAACGAGGTACGGCTTGCGCGTGAGATCACCCATGCGAACGTCTGCCGTTTGTTCGATGTCGGCGAGGTGGACGGAACACATTTCCTCTCGATGGAATACGTCGAAGGTGAAGACCTTGCCGCGTTGCTGCACCGCATTGGCCGTCTGCCGAGAGCGAAAGCCATCACGATCGGGCTCGAGATCTGTCATGGGATGGAGGCCGCGCACCGTCGCGGGATTCTTCACCGCGATCTGAAGCCCGCCAACGTCATGATCGACGCGAATGGTCACGCAAAGATCATGGACTTCGGCCTGGCAATCCCTGACAGGAGTCTCGAAGGTTATTGGCAGGTCGCTGGCACACCTGATTACATGGCACCCGAGCAACGCCTCGGGTTTTCATCCGTTCAGAGCGATATTTACGCCGTCGGCCTCGTCCTCTACGAGCTCCTGACGGGCCGCAATGCCAGTCGGGACCTCGTCGAGCTCGAAGACTCGACCCCGATGCCTGCCAGTGTGGCTGACGACATCGATCCCACTATCGAACGGGTGATTCGACACTGCCTCGAGCGCGACCCTGGCCTGCGCCCAGCCACGATCAGTGCCGTCGCCGCGGCACTGACCGTGCTCGCGGCACCACCATGGCGGCCATCCGAGGGCTTGGCGATTCCGCACCGCAGTCACTGGATGCTCGAGCGCAAGCTTGGACGAGGCGGCTTCGGCGAGACGTGGGTGGCCATCCATACGAAAACGCGAGACCGACGCGTCTTCAAGTTCTGTCACGATGCCAGCAAGCTCAGAGGGCTGCAGCGTGAGATTACGCTCTTCCGTTTCATGCGCGAAACCCTCGGCGATCGCGACGATATCGCCTCGGTCCTCGATTGGCAGTTCGAACAGCCGCCGTTCTTCATCGAGTCGGAGTTCTCAGCGATGGGGAGCCTCGTGGAATGGATTCAGGCCGAGGGTGGACCGGCCGCGGTTCCATTCCGCGATCGAATTGAGATCATCCGGCGAACGGTCGTGGCGGTGGCAGCTGCCCACTCTGTCGGTGTGCTGCACAAGGACGTCAAGCCGGCGAACGTTCTCGTCCGTCGAGACTCGGACGGATTGCCCGTCGTCCGCCTGTGCGACTTCGGCATCGGCCTGCTAACCGAGCGAGAGAGGCTGGAGGCCGCGGGCGTTACCGCCGCCGGCTTCACCGACATCGACGAGGGTAGGGTGTCCTCCGGCGCGGGCACGAGACTCTACATGGCGCCAGAGGTTGTCGAGGGAAAGCCGCCGACTACGAGCGCAGATGTGTACGCGCTCGGCGTCATGCTCTACCAGATGACTGTGGGTGATCTGAGCAGGGCGGTCGCGACCGGCTGGGAGCGTGACGTCGCAGACGACGTGCTGCGCGACGACATTTCGGCTGCGGTGGACGGAACGGCAGATCGACGGGTCAGCGCCTCTCAATTCGCGGAGCGGCTTCTGTTCTTGTCCGACCGCCAGGCCGCGCGCGCCGCCGAACGTGAGCTGGAGAAAAGCGCGCGGCACGGGGAGCTGACGGCCCGCCGACGACGAAACCTGGCCACCGCGGTGCTGGCTGCCCTCCTGCTGCTCGGCCTCGGGTTGGGATTCGCTTTCGAACGCGCGGAGAGTTCCGCGCGTCAGGCGCTCGTCGATCAGACCCTGCGCAGCAACGAGGCGATGGTTCGGCTGGCATCGGCCGCGGTCGGCGACAAACTCGAAGCGGCAAGCCGACGAGTCACAGAAGAGGCGGCCGACCCGGCCCTTCGTGACATGTTCGCAAAGATCGCCAAGGGCCTCGACGATCAGGTCCGAACGCGCGGAAGCGTGCAGCGACATCTCGAACAGGTGCTGCAGAGGGCCAAGGCACAAGGCTTCGACAGCTGGGTCGTCTCCGATCCGTCGGGTCTGGTGTGGGCGAGGGCTCCGTACGATCCCGTCGTGATCGGAAGCACCTACCGATACCGGGAATGGTTCAATGGTCGCCAGGAGCTTCCGCGCGATGCGCAAATCGAGGCTCAGCCACGTACCACAACTGGATTCACGCGAGCATTCGCATCCACTGCTCAGAAGGCGCCCCTCTTGATCGGTCTCGCAACGCCGATCCTGGCCGATTCTCAGGACACTCGAGGAGCCAGCCAGACGATTCTCGGCGTGCTCAACGCCGGGATTCATCTGGGAACGTTCAACGCGTGGCTGGGCGTCGCGGAAAGCCGGCCCCGCGACGGCGGCTGCCCCGATCGCTTCGTCCTGCTCGTACATCGCGGTCAGTTGATTCGCCATCCGTGCCCCGCACTCGAGGCAGCGCCGCTTCCGGTCGCTGACTTTGCCGAGCAGCCCGCTGTGCAGGCGCTATTCGTTGCGCCGGGGCGAATGAGCACGAGCTTTGTGGACCCCTTGCGATCGGTGTCGCGGGGATCGGCCACGCAGGCGCTCGCGGTTGCTCCGATCCCCGGACTCCTTGCCCGACTGGACATTGATACTCGAACAGGATGTCGACGCGGCGCTTCGTCCGATTACGGCGCTGAACCACGACTTCCGAACCCCGGCGCGCATGGCCCTGACGTCCGGCGTCGTCGCGCTCGTCCTGCTCGCGCTGCTGCTCTGGCGCGGCGGGCACTGGCGCGAGCTCCTTCGATCTGGCGGCCCTGCCCACATGGACAAGGATCGCAGCGGTCGACCGGCTCCGCCCGCAACGTAACCTCTACTTGAAACTCGTCCCCGATCGAAGAATGCGGCCCATGCCGAACGTTAGCCTACGGGGAAAAAGCCGCAGCGCCGTCGAACGGAATTTGTAATGGCCCCACACCGTCAGCTGTCTTCCGTAATCAAGTTGTCCGCTGATCGGGGTGTGGTGCGGGGAAAACTAGTGTAATTGGCCTCCCTTGGAACTAGCGATTTGGAAGACTCGAGTCCCAGACACGGCTCGACAACTTAGCGACACTGGTCCGGGGGGCGGTCCTTTTACACTTAGCCCTCGGCCACTTGAACCATCGGGGCGCCGCCTGTAAACTGGAAGTCGACATCCCGGAGTTCACGCCCCTACGGCGTGACGGCAACCGGCCTTTGGACAGGCACGGTGCCATGCGCGACGAGCGCAGATGTGACCCTAACGGGTAAACAAATGTCCAACGAGCAATCTCGGTCCTCCGGGTGTCGCAGGAGCGACACCATGTCCGCAAAGATTCTCCAGTTCGTTTCACGCAGTGAGCAGCTGCGCTTGCGCGGCCAGCGCAACTACTCCCGCTACATGCTGCTCACGAAGAAGTTCGTGGAGGTGACGGGCCAGAGCGTGCTGAGTGGCATCGAGAGGCGGCTGCGGAATCGAAACGTGACGCCGAGTGGAACCGTCGCCATGGACCTGTCCCGGGTGGCGCGAGTGTTCTTCAGTGGCGACACGATGCTCAAGCAACACAGGAAGAGCCGCGTCGGACTGCTCACGTCCAGCAAGTGGGCCAGTGGTCGCGCTCTCACGCCGATGACCGTTAAGCAACAGCGTGATGGTCCATCAACGCCGCTGCCCGCAGCTGATTGGGAGCTGTATAGAAGACTGAAGGCGGAAGGTCGGCTGAACCTCCTGTTTCGCTTCTCGGAACCGGCGGTTGTTGGGTTGCCAATGCCGGAGACTCTGACGCCACGTCCAAACCTGCTGCCGTTCATTTCCCGTGCGGAGCACCTCGCATGGCGTGAACAGTGGAGAAAAGGGCGCTGGGTGAAATTGTCGTGGACGCAGAAAGAGCGAGACGCCATCCTCCGGCAGGATGAACTCTATCGTCAGGCGGACGCGAACTGGGAGCTGAATCATGGGCCGATTGCGGATAGGGCGAAACTCCTCCCGTTCCCGAAATCGCCACAGCTGCTATCCGAAGTGGTCGTAGACACCGGAAGCGTCATTGAAGGCTAAGTGCAGCACGCAATACGGGTCAGGCGTGATTCTGCTGCCATGGCAACACCCCGGGTGGTGCCAATGTCCTGCGATTCTCGTTTGGGAGGATTTCGACGATGGCTGAACAAGAGCGGTATATCAGGCGAGGTCGGCTGCTGCTGTTCGAGCCTGATGCGGCGCGGAGGCATTACTACTCGAAATACGTGGTCGGCATTCTTTGGAGAGGACTTAGCGATGAAGAGAGGGAGCAACGAATCATGGGTGTCCTTCGTCAGCGCGGAGCGTCATCTCGCGGCCAAGCAGACCCACGAAATGGAGCAATAACAACTCTTGAACCGAAACGCCGTGGCGGCAAAGACGCAGCAGGCGACCCGGGTCAGTGCGTGATTCTGCTGCCACAGCCGACGCCGAGAGGCTGAAACGGACTGTTATAATGTCAGCTGACCCAAGGCGACGAAGCACTCGTCCCGACCCAACGGAAAACCTCCATGCCAGTCGGCGCACCCTTTGAAGCTGCGTATCTACTCATGTCCTCGATGTGGAGGGCTTTATGAGAGGCATCATCGGCCTCCTGTTTTACTCGGTGGTCGCACTCGCACCCATCCTTGTTGGCGTCTTCGTCGCGAGCCGCTTCCTGCTACGCCGCGACGGCCTCATCGGCCTTGCCCCTGTGGCGGTCGTCATCGGGTTCTTGGCGGGCGGCGTCATCGGATGGGCCTTCGTGCCCGCTCAGTGGACGGCCTCGTTTTGGACGACGGTCGAAGCGGCAGGCAACGCCGCCAAGTATGGAGAGTCCTTCGAGCACATGGCCGAACATGCCCTCCTCTACTCCTTACTACTCTGCCCTGCTGGGTGCGGTCGCGTTCGGCGTTGCTGCGTTGGTCGTCGTCTGGTGGGTCCCAGGTCGTCCCTCTGGGCTGCCCCTTCCATAGAATCAAGCCGCTAAGCGCCCCACGCGTCCACGCATAAAAGAGTGCAATGCCCGTTCATAATGGGAACCCGCGCCGTAGAATCGAGAACACGCGACCAGCGACTAACCGGATGCAAATGGCCGGGCAGCGACGACGCTGTGCCGTCGTTTTCAATGATGGTAAGCCGCGCGGCCCGCGCATATCGCCATTGACGTTTTCAGTCACCCATAAACTCGACGAAATGACGCCCGTCAATGGCCTCCGCGACGAGGCTTACCAATTCTTCGAGATGGAGGCGGTCCTCTTTGTCTGCTGAGGCTAAGGCAAGCGTCTCAAGTTCTTCGAGTAATACTGGTAGCTGCAGGGCATTGAAGATTGTCCGACCATAATGGTCGATAAACCGCAAGCAGGCCGTGTCGGCAACAGACGTGGTCGCTAATATTTTCGCGAACCGCCCTCGCGCATCCGATACAAGCCGTGCGGGGCCTCGCTCTTCCGGGACGATGTGCGCGTCGATGCCCACCAGTGACTGTCCAAAGGCATTGTAGCGCTGTAGTTTGCCTACTCCGCACGTCGCTCCACGCGGCCCCGCAAATAGGGCACAACAGCCGTTAGAGTCAAAGAACCCGCCACCGGAACGGGCACCGCCGGTAGGGGTCAGTCGGTTAGCGGCTCAACGAGCAAAACAGACTCGAACCGCGTCCACCAGCCGCGTGGCTCGGCGCCGTCCGGTCCACTGTGGAGGAATCCCTCGTCATCGACGGCGGCGATGTCCACTGACTGAATTACGTGGTCGGCGAAGGTGACTCTGACGCGCCTAAATTCGTTCTGCAGCAGCGCGCGTCGGACCTCCTCAGGCGTCAACGGCAGTCTCCATTTCTAACCTGGCGATACACGTCTGGTGATGACGGAGTAAGCCCGCCATCTCCCGATCGAGGACGTCGATCTGCTCGTCGAGGCGACGCGCGTCTTCCAGCGTCATCTGGATAAGGCGTCGATAGACCGGATGGAGATCGGCGCAGGCGCCGAGCGCATCACTCAATTGGTCGGCGGTCGCTCGCAGCCGGGAATCCGCCAGCGCCGTCACCGTCGCCACGTCGGTTGCACCATCAGCAATGGCTTGCAGCATGCGGCGCGCACTGAGGCCGAGCAGGTCGGCCACCAGACTCGAGAGCTTCAGGTGGGCTTCTTCCAGCAAACATTCGAGGCGGTTCTGCACCTGCACGCGATTGCGCGTCACCTGGTACCTGCGGCGCATCACCGTGCGCCACAACCGCTGCTCAGGGTCCGGCACAAAACTCAGCGTCAGCTCCTGCGCGACCAGCCGCTTCACCAACCGTTCGGCATCGAAGAAATCCTTCTTCCGTCCGCTCGGGGCGCGATTCGACTGGGCCTGCGCCAAATGCAACCCTGATCGCGAGAGACGCTCATGTCTGTCGAGCGCTGCTGAGCGGTTGGCCCACCTCACGGAACATGTCCACCTTGCTGCGCATACGTGCTCTCACGCCCATCTATCGCGACGTGCTGGATGTCTGCCCGGGCCGCCAGTTCTGAATGAGCGTGATCGGCACGTTGGCGCGCAGCCCGGGAGCCGTGTAAGCCAAAAATCGCTTGCCATCGGCAGACACGGCATAGTTGCGGCCGCCCACTGCTAGAACGGGTCCGAACAGCGCGCGCGGCAGCCCCGCCTCGAGCGTCGTTCGACTGAGCGTCACGGCCACGGCCATCAGGCTGCGATCAGGCGCAATATAGAAGATCTCCCGGCCATCGGGACGCCACAGGGGAACGCCCCCGCTCCCGCTGCCGGACTGCCGGGTCGAGATCACGCGCTTGGCTCCAGGCCCCGGAAACGGCGCGGCATACACCTCCGCCGTGCCCGACTCGTCAGACACGTAGGCGATCCACCGCCCATCCGGCGAAAACACCCCTTGAATTTCGGAGAACTCCGTTTGGGCAAACGCGAAGGGCTTTCGCTCGCCCGTGATCGGCAGGATCCACAGGTCCGACTTGGTCTTCGGATCAATGGAGCTGAAAATCAGATACCTTCCGTCGGGCGACCAACTGTAGGGTTGCTTGGCGCGCTCGTCGGAGTACAACAGCTCCTCCGACCCGACCGCTCCGTCCACCGATTTCCTGTAAAGATTCAAGTGCCCGAGTCGAGAAGACGCGAAGGCCAGTGAGCGGCCGTCGGGAGACCAGATCGGGTACCTGTCTATCGCCTGATCGAACGTGAACCGCGTTCGCAGCCCCCTCGCCGCCTCCAGAATCCAGATGTCCAATGTCTCGCCGGTCCCAACGGTGACCGCGACGCTCTTTCCGTCGGGCGAGAGGCTGAAAGCAGAAAGATCGCCTGGTTCGCCCACGGTTTGGAGCTGGTCGCCGCGAGCGTCGAACCACGCCAATTGCCGTTGGTCGCTGGCAAACTGGGCCCGGTACGCCATCACTCCGGCCGGCGAGGTGGAGGCCAACGCGACGTTGTCGGCCACCGACACGGGCTCGCCCGCTGCCAACGCCGGCACTGTCAAATCGAGGCGCTGCGAGACGAGTATCCCGTTCCGCAGCCACACGAGCCATCCATCACCAGCCGACGCTCCAAGAGGCGAGGAGCCGCTCGGTAGGTAGTGCGCGGCACTGACGTCGGACGTGAGGCGTGTCGGCGAAGGGCCGTCGAGCGTCGCCAGGTAGATCCCCTGTCGGTCATGCTCTCCGAGGGCGGTGAAGAGGAACCGCTTGCCGTCTGGCAGAAACGATGGCGCGAAGTAGCTGACCTCGGCGCCGAGCGGCGTCACGGGCGTGGGAACGCCGCCGGCAGTGGAGACGCGCCGCAGAACGCCCAACGCATGAGTGATGTTCTGACCGCGAGTGGAGAATAACGCCGTCAGCGCCCCACGTCCCGAAGCCGGGCCGCTCGCCCGTCGCGATGACTTGTGGAGCAGTGTCACCGAGATCGAGTCGCTTCAGCGCAAGACCGGCGAAGAATGCGATCGACCGGCTGTCCGGCGACCAGAAGAGGCTTTCTGCGCCCTCGGTACCCGGCAGCAGGTGCGCCGTGGCATTGGAGAGCGATCGCAGCCACAGGCGGGACACGCCGCCGCTGGGGTCCACGAACGCGATCTTGCTTCCATCGGGCGACAGCGCAAAGTAACCGGTGCCGGGCGTCACGATGTCCGTCCGGGTTTCCTGTGGCGTGGAGCGCGGCGCTTCGTCCAGATGCTGAACCGCCGGAATCGCCAGTGCCGCGGCCACGAGGACCGAGGCGCCCGCGACGATCCACGCCAGACGTCCTCGAGGTGCTCGCATCGACCCGCCGGCCGTCGTCTGCGCGGCGACCTCGAACGCGCCTTCGAGTGCCAAGCGCACGTCGCGGATGTCCCCGACGCGCTGCTTCGGGTCTTTCTGGAGGCATCGTCGCAGGAACACGACGAGCGTGGGCGAAAGGTCGCGAGGGAGCAGACCCCACTCCGGCTCGGCGCGAACCACGGCCGCCAACGTGTCGGTGATGTCCTCGCCGGGAAACGCACGCCTCCCCGTCAGCATCTCGAACAGCACGGCGCCGAATGCCCAGATGTCCGCGCGGCGATCGGCCACTCTTCCGCGCGCCTGCTCCGGCGCCATGTAAGCGGCTGTACCCAGGATCATCCCCTGCGCCGTCATCGCCGGGCTGGTCAGCGTCGGCGACATCGACGCGCTGGCCGCCGCGGCGCTGGACGGATCGGACGCGAGCGACTTCGCGAGGCCGAAGTCCAGAACCTTCACCATGCCGTCAGGCCGGATCTTGATGTTGGCGGGTTTGAGATCGCGGTGGATGATGCCTTGATCGTGCGCGGCCTCGAGGGCCTCCGCGACCTGCCTCGCAATCGGCAGCGCGTCGGCGATCGGGATGGCGCCCTGCCGGATCCGGTCGTCGAGGGTCGGCCCCTCGACCAGCTCCATCACCAGAGCCTTGGTGCCGTCGGCGTCTTCCAAACCGTAGATCGCCGCGATGTTGGAGTGATTCAGGGCGGCGAGCACTTCCGCTTCACGCTGGAATCGCGCGAGTCGGTCGGTGTCGGCAGCGACTGAGGCGGGCAAGACTTTGATCGCGACCTGACGCTTCAGCTTCGTGTCGGTCGCTCGATACACCTGCCCCATTCCGCCTTCGCCGATCTGCGCGGTGACGTCGTAAACGCCCAGGCGAGTGCCTGGACCGAGGGCCAATGTGGCCCGATTATACGGGTGATTGCTCGCCTGTAGTGTAGACCAAGCCTCGGGACCTCGGCCCACGAGGACTACCGTCCAGGGTTCCACCGCCCCAACAAAATCCCCCTCCCCCACCTTCCGATTCGACACGCCGGCGTGGGTCAATCTATGGCCGACCGACTGCGACCAGGATAAATCGAGGCAGGCCCGTCAGCCATCTACAGTGGCTTGCCGGTTTAGGCGCGCTCAGGACTAGGTTGTGTAGAACGTCGTGAAGAACAGGATGAAGCGGTAGACGGTCAGGCACACAGCCAGCCACCCGATCAACAGCACGGCCTTCGCGATCGCTGCGTGCCTGCCGTCGGCGTAAACGCGGCCCAACGCCATCGCGAGGTAGGCAATGAATCCGAGCGCGATTGGCAAGTCCAGGGTCAGTTCGAGCAGCGATCCGTTCTGTCGCCACCATTCGGCGAGCACGCCGAGCCGGTAAATCTGGCTAATCGGGACTGTAACCGCGGTCATCCACAGCAATAGGAATCCCATGGCGTAGAACGAGAACACCAGGTGCTCGCCGTAATAGCGTCGCGCGCGTGGATGCAGCCCCCAGACGCCGATCGCGAACAGCGGCACCATCAGCATCACAAGCGAATGTCCCTGCAGATGCGCGGTCTCGTCGAAGTGGGCGGCGTATTCCTCGATCTGTTCGTGACGATCGGCCACCTTCGCGTCTACCATGCGCTTCGCCATCACCCGCCACGGCCGGTTCTCAGTCTGCATGCGAAGCGTGGACGTGAACGGCACTTGCAGCGCCAGCGGTAGGAACAGGAAGTAAAGCACGTTACAGACGACGAACATCTGCACCGGGCCCATCTGGGTCTTGCGCCTGCCAGCCAGGAAATCGGCGGCGAGCTGACCAGGCCGGGTCAGCAGCGACTGGAAGCTGACGAACACGCGTCCATCGACGTGTGCCGTCGTCTCGAGCACCTCTTCGACGAAGTGCTTCATCGAGTAGTCGTGCGGCTCGGTGTGCTCCCCGCAATCGGCGCAATAGCGTCCGGTCACAGCAGCGCCGCAGCCTACGCAATGCGCTCGGGAAACCGTGGACATCGAGCGAAATTATAGGAGAACGCAGAGGACCAACGATAGTCGGTCGGTCGAACGAGCCGGCCCACAAAGCTGCAGTTCGCACGAAACAGGTTCGAAATCGTCCCTGACACCCAGCCAGTATCCTCAAGTCCTATACTGCAACGCCTTTGGTTCTGACAGGAGTCTCCGACGAATCGCCTTCTTCAAGAAAAACCCCCTCCCCCCACCTCCGGAAAACGCACCCGGGGGGTGGCAGATTTATAGGAGACGGTTGAGAGCGATTGCGGAGTGTCTCTTCTGGATTCCGGGGATGCGACTGAAAGATCTTGATAAGATTGCCGCGTTCCTCGATATTGAAGTGTGATCTGTTCAGACCGGGGATTGCCTCGGTGTTAGAACGCCGGAGACACGAACGTCGGAAGGGGCCAAAGGATCGTCGGCAGAGTGACCGTCGACAACGGGACTCTCCATTGACCTATCGCAAGCCTGTTCGAATGCCGATGCGAGTTGGGTCAGAATTTCCGCAGACTTCTGGATATTGTCAATTTCCGCTTGCAGAGCGGGCATCTCCGCACGACACGTTGCGCGCACGGCATCGATGTAACGGGAGAGGGCCACTCCCACGGAGTGCACATGAATGTCGGAATCCGGAGGGAGAAGAAACGCCAGTTCGATCAACAGAGTGTCATACGCGCTGTCTTCAACCTTTTTCAATTGGACGACGCTCATTTTGACGTCGGACATCGTGCGACTCCTCTCATAATCCCCCTACCAGCTCTCGGTGATCCCCGGGTGCCGGCCTGAAGCCGAAAACCTCCACCCCACCTCCCCTTTCGGACCCCACCTGGGGGTAGATTCATTTGAGCCCACACAAATTTGCCGGGATTTTGGTACCTGACCTAAGCAAGTATACAAGAAGTGAAGAGTGAAGGTGAAAGTGGGGTGTCTACACTCTTGCTCTCAGAAATAATAAATACAGATTGAATATTTATTTATCTGTAAGAAAGAGATAGGAAGGACCTTTTCACCTTCACTCTTCACTCTCAATCAGCTGCCATAATGTTTGCCGATGACACGTCTGAAGACAATATTTGGGGAGGCTTCCCGGGGCGTACATACAGCCCGCCTTCCCCTGGGTCGACTCCGGGGAGAGTTGAAATTTCGACTTAGTAAACGAACTCCCAGTATTTCTGGATCGGTTGGTGCGTTCAACAATAACTCGAAATCCACCGAGCAACCCTCTCGATTGCTTCTCTCAGATCGCTGAGATCTCGGGTGAGCACATCGCGAACCTTGCCCGCGATCGCCCACTCCAGCGGCGACAGCAGTCCCGGCGGCAGCCCGTGATGACCCAGCCCGAATTCGATGCTGACTTTCGTCCCGCCAGAAACTGGTTCGAACGTGAACTCCGCGTCGACGCGAACGCCCGCCTTGTAATGGGTGATGGTGTACCTGCGGTTCAATTCGAAGGCGGTGACCTCCATCTCCGCGTCATCAAGGCGCCCCAGCACGTCGCGTGTTTCCCGCCAGCGTGTGCCGAGCGAAAAGCGCCCCGTTGTGAGCGGCTCGATTTTCGTAATCCCGGACACATGCTCGGCCCCGTGCTCGATGTCGGTGAACATCTGGAACACCTGCTCGACCGGCGCCGTTATCTGATTCGACACCTTGACTGTTGCCATGGAAGCTCCTTAAAGGCGCTTGACCGACTTTTGTGTCGCTGTCGAAGAAATCAATGCGGATGTAATGCTTCCCAGATGGCCCGACCCTGGGCATCCGTCTACACGACGGCGTTTATCGTGGGTTCAACGCACAGCAGTACTCTCGGTCGATCCAAGCACCCGAGCGCGAGGCGCCCGCGAGAGCGCGGCACGGTGCAGCGGTTAGACGGCCGCAGTCGACGCGGGACTGCCAAATGAGAATACTCGGAACATGTGGTGCTTGCCGCGATATGCCGTGGTACCGAAAGCGCCATGCGTGAATTGCCGAATCGTCTCTTCCCAGAAGCACAAGCCATCACGATGGGCCTCCGCTACTCGGACAATCCAGTGTGCAGGCAGGCTATTCCAGAGCAGGACCGCCGCTCTCCGGCCGACGCCGGAGCGACGGTACGAACGAAGCACAAAGAACTCCGCCAGGTCTAAGTCCAACGGATCGGCGGTGGCAGGCGAACCGCGCGTGACGAGTGCGAAGCCAGCGACACGGCCGCCCACGCGGATGAGGTAGGCGAAGTGCGTGGTTGGGTGTGACCAATACAACGGTAGCTTGTCGTATCCGAAGCGGCCGTCGGCACCGACCTCGACGCCGAAGACTGCACTGAGATCATGAACATAGAGTTCGAGCAGGTTGTTGAGCAATGGAGCGCTGTCAGATGCCATGCGCTCGAGCGTGACATCCTGGGGGTCAAGCATGGGGGTGTCTGCGGCCGTCTCAACTAGTCTGAGTCTAGCCTTAGACTAGCGATCGAACTTGGCGAGGATGGGGCCTGGCTGTCCGGCGTCGATGAATTTGGTCAGGGCGTCCTCTTCGATGCCAGCGATTCGGCCCAGGATCGTCAGGGCCGCTTCGGCGTGTCCGATGGACCGCCAGCGGCCCATCTCGAGAAGCGAGTCGAGTACTTCGGTCCGAAGTCGAGCGAGCAGCTTCTCGTCGCGCGTCGCCGTGAGCGCGACGAGGACCAGCGACGTCTTGTTGTGGTCCAGCCACGCGCCGGAGCGCAGCAGGCGAATAAACGGGCCGGGCGGAATGCTCATGGCCAACTCAGGCTTTCCGGTGGCGAGAACTTCCAAGGCTCGGATCGCGTTGTTGCGAACGCCGCCATCCGAGTCGAGGCTGGCCTTGACCAGAGCGTCGATCTGCACGTCCGACTGGCGTGCGTACCCTAACATTTGCGCGGAGAGGGCGCGATGGTCCGCGTCGGAGGACGAGGTCAGCACTTGCTTCAGCAGATCCTCGTGTTGCAGCGCGTAATCTCGAAACGCCAGTTGCACTTGGCGCGCCTTCGGATCGTCCGTCAGCGTGTAGCCCGCTGAGTCGTCCTCGGTGGCGTGCCCACTCATGACCGCGTTCGCCAGGGCCTCGTCGAGGGCGTCGCCCAGTTTGACGGCGTCCTTCGGCAACCGCGCGCTGCCGGTCGGAGCAGGATCGAAGGCGAGCGCCTCATACGACGCGCCCGACAATCCGATATAGACCAGGTAGTGCTGGTTGGCGTCGCAGCAGAGAAACGCCACGTCGGTCGGCTCGCGCCCGATGATCTGCTTAATCGCGCTGGCGACCTGCTTCTTGAGCTGATCCGAGTGGACGTTCGCAGGCGGAAACAGGTCGCCCTCATGAAACGGGAGCGCGGCGCGGATGGCCGCGACATCGAGTCCTTTGTAGCCAAAGAAATCGACCGCAGCGAGGGGCCGTCGATCTGCGGCAGGGACGCGCGCGACTGCTGCCGTCAGCATCACCGCCATTGCGACACCGATCCGCAGCTTCATGCACTACTCCTTGAAAACGTCAGAGCCTCACGAGGAACACTTCTCGAGTCAGAAACGCGCGAATGTTTCACCGTAGCATCAGCTGTAACTTAGGCGCAAGGTCGAGCGACATCGAGCGGTAGTGTCTCAGTGCTCTTCTTTTCAATGGCGTCAATCGCGAACTGAGCGAGATGCGGGACCCATGAATCTGAGTCGTCCTTCAGCCCCAGCCGTAGCGCGGGCAGAGCGTCTTTCGCGGCAGGGCCGATCCCTATAAGCCCATAGCAGGCGCTGCGCCGAGATTTCGCGTCGGGATCTGAGAGCAATGCGATCAGTGCCGGCACTGCGCGTGCCCCGGCGCGTTCGCCTCGTCTTCGCTGAGGGGCGTAGGTCTCGTGTGACGCCGCAGGGTTGATCGATTCGGTTCAGTAAATCGATCGCCGCTACGCGACTGAACGGCGGCTACTCGCCCACAGGAAGATCACTCGCCTTCTGCTCGGTTTCTCTCCGGCCCGTTTTGTCCAAGTGACTGTAAAAACCGAGATCGTTTCCAGTGAAGCGCTTGGTCAGGAGAATGATCTGATAGGTGTGCCCAGAAAAATGTTCAACGACGTGGAAGATGGCCGAGAGCACGGTGGTGTCGGAGCCTTGAATGGAGACCTCTTCGGCGAGCCGCCCGTGTGGGAGAGAGCGGATCAGAGCCAGGGCCTCATCCACGGTGCCACGCAGCTTTGCAAATGACACGGGCCGGTTCGGGGCTCGTCGGAAAGATCGCCGACCGATACTGGGTGCCGACGTCCGGCCCCTGTCGAATCAAGCTCGTCGACGGACGGTGCGGGAACGACACGAGCCTTCTCGGGCCTGAGGCGCGGACCACCACGCGACGCCGACGACCGCGATCGCTCCGATGATGACGACCCGGCCTCCGATCACGTTGGCCTCACTTCCACGAACGCGTCGTAGAGGCCGCTTCCGCCGCCCCAGTCGGTCGGCTCCTCCGGAGTGAGGACGTTCACCGAGAGACGCTTGCCGCCCGCATCCGTGAACCCGCCGAATGGCATCCAGGCCACGCCCGGCCGGACGCGATCCGATACGCGGCAGACGGCGCGCACCTCACCGCTCCCGTTTCGCACGGACACGTACTCCCCGTTGGCGACGCCCCGCGTCCGCGCGTCGGCCGCGTGGATCTCGATGAACAACTCGCCCGCGCGGCGGCGATGCCGGTCCTGATTGCTGTATCCCGAATTCAGGAAGTGCAGCTGCTTCCCCGTGATCAATTGCAGACCGCCGTTCGATCGAATCTCGCCGGGCGATGGCAGCGGGTCGTGCCCGGCCTCGCGCAGCGGCTCGGAGTACAGCTCCGCGTTTCCGCTTCGGGTTGGGAAGCCGCCGTTTGCAAACGGGCGCCAGTCCTCCGGACGGTTCAAGCGCGCGTATCCCTGCTCCCACAACCGTTCGTACGTGATCCCGTCGAGCCACGGATGCCCGCTCGCCAGAGCCGCACGCAGCATGGACTCGTCGCTCTCGAACAGGTACGCCTCCGTGCGGCCGAGCGTCCGTGCCAGCCGTCGGAAGAGCTCGGTGTTCGACACCGATTCGCCGCGCGGCGCGATGGCGGGCCGATTCAGCGCCAGATACAGGTGGCCCCAGGCGGGTGACAGATCCAGATGCTCGATCTGGCTCGTGGCCGGCAGCACGTAGTCGGCGTAGAGCGCGGTGTCGGTGACGAACAGCTCGTGCACGACCGTGAACAGGTCGTCGCGGAGCAGGCCTTCCCGAATCCGGCTCTGATTCGGCATCGACACCATCGGATTGGCGCCGTACACGATGAGCGATCGGATCGGTGGCTGCAGGCCGCAGAGATCCTTGCCGAGGTCGCGCATGTTCAGGACGCGGACGCCCGGCTGGTGCACCTCGGGCCTCGTCACGCTGTCCATGTCCAGGACCGCGAAGTGCAGCTTGTGCGTCGAGCGGGCCAGGCCGCCGCCGCGATGCCTCCATGCTCCGGTAAGTACCGGAAGGCAGGCCATCGTTCGGAACTGCATCGCGCCGTTGCGATGGTGCTCGGGGCCGATGAGCGGCCGCAGCAGGGACGGCTGCGTCGTCGCGTACTCGCGCGCGAATCGCTCGATATCGTTCGCCGGCAGGCCCACCGTGGCCGCCACGCTCTCCGGAGCGTATTGCCGCACGCGCTCCACGAGCGCCTCGTACCCGACCGCGTACTGCGAGACGTACTCGTGGTCCACCAGACCGTCGCGGACGATGACGTGCATCATCGCGAGCGCCAGCGCCGCGTCGCTGGCCGGCTTGATCGGCAGGTGCCAGTCGGCCGCTTCCGCGGTCCGGGTCCGGACCGGATCCACCACGACGATCTTCGCGCCCCGACGCTGCGCCTCGCGCACGAGCGGCCAGAAATGGAGGTTCGTGACGATCGTGTTCGTCCCCCACAGCACGACGTACCGGCTATGGACGACCTCCTCCGGATCGATTCCGGTGCCGGTTCCAATCGTGGACGTGAGGCCTGCGGAAGCGACCGCGCCGCAGATGTTGCGGTCGAGGCCGCTACACCCCATCGACCCGAACAGCCGCATGTCGAGCGAGGCCTGCTGTATCAGTCCCTGCACGCCCGCCGAGCTGTAGGGCAGGATGGCTTCGGCGCCCGATTCCTCGACGATCGCCCGCCACCGTGACGCGATGTCGGTGAGCGCCTCGTCCCAACTCACACGGACGAATCGACCCTCACCCTTCGGCCCCACGCGCTTCAGCGGATGCAGGACGCGATCGGGGTGGTAGACCCGCTCGAGATAGTGATTCACCTTGGCGCAGAGCGTGCCGCGGGTGAACGGATGCGCCGGGTCGCCGTACAGCTTCCCGGCGGTACCGTTGTGCACTTCTACTATCCAACTGCACGTGTCCGGACAGTCGTGCCCGCATGCGCCGCGAACGATCTGGATCGAGCCGGTCGCGCTCATCGAGCGATGATACCTTCTAACCTGGAGCGCTGCATCATGGCGATGAACGTGAGCGGATTCATTCCAATCGCGTCGGCGGCATTTCATGAATCCGCGCCGCGCGTCGAAATAACAACGCTGACAGGCTGTGGAAGTGGGAACTGCAGCAACTCGCCACTCGCACGGGCCTCGCGATCACGGTGTGTCATTTCCCGCCCGGGACGAGCAAGTGGAACAAGATCGAGCACCGGTTGTTTTCGCACATCGCGATGAACTGGCGTGGCAGCCGCTCGTCGGTGGAGCCACTCGCCATGCCATCGCACCACGGTGTCGGGCTGGACGAGCACGAGTGCCGCGCGCCAGTGCCGCCGCGTGATCTATTCCCACGGTAGCGGGCGGAATATGCGGCGAGCGACTCCGGTCTATATGACTGAAGCGACCACGCAAGCCTCATAACGGGGCGACTGGCCGTTTCAGGAGAACAGGATGAACATCAAGAAAACGGTGGTAGTTGCGCTATCGATGGCTGTGCTCAGCGCCGTGCCGGCTTCGACCGCCAGAGCCGATGAATGGAACAAGCTGACCTATGTGACGTTCAGCAAGGACGTGGCGATTCCCGGAAGAGTGCTGACGGCCGGCACGTATATTTTCCGATTGATGGATTCACAGTCGAACCGGCACATCGTGCAAATCTTCAATCAGACTGGCACACAGCTCATCACCACGCTCCTGACCATGGGGGACTATCGGCTCTCGCCGACTGACAACACCGTCATCACGTTCGGCGAGTCGGCTGGCAATGCCCCGCCCCCTGTCACGCGCTGGTTCTACCCAGGTAACACCGACGGCGATGAATTCATCTATCCGAATTCTTCGCATGCCACGCCTGCCACGCCATAGAACGCTGGACCAATCATGTGAGCCACGGCTGAGCAGGTCTCACGCTCCGCCGCGGCTCAGGAACACCCAATCGTGGTCCACACAAGGCAACGCGACGCCTGACTTTGTAGTCGCACCTTTGCGATCGGCCGAGCCACTGCTGCCTGTCGGGTGACCCAGGAGGAAAGCTGGCGAAGTTCTTGCGCCTTGGGATCAGACGGAGCCTACGTGCTGTTCGGGCCTCAGGCTCCGGATCCCTCCGCTCCGATCCGCGGTTCCAGGCCTTAGGCGCCGCGTTGGTCTCAGTCGATAAGCGGAATATCCGGTGCGCGCGGCCGGTCTACATCGCTGAAGGGAGTTGACGAATCGTCTTGTCTGGGTACCGCGCACGCTCCATCACGCCGGCGCAGTGGCTCGCTGTGGCCTGCCTGCTTCATGCTGCCGCGCTTGGCGTCACGTGGTGGCACGTCTCGAGCCGTCTGCTGTTGAACGGCCAATCAGGCGGCCGCGCCGTGGCGCTCGGCAGGTTGGCTGGGCTCCTGGTCGGCTCGGGTGTGCTGCTTCAGCTGGTCCTCGTCAGCCGCCTGCCCTGGATCGAGCCGTCTGTGGGATGCGATCGCTTGTACCGGTTGCATCGGCGCCTCGGTTTCTTGATCGGATCCTTGTTGCTCGTTCATCCCGCGCTGCTCACAGTCGGATACGCCCGCCGGCATCACCTCTCCGTCAGTCGGCAGTTCATGGAGTTCGCCGCAGATTGGCCGACAGGGCTGGCGATGGCGGCCCTTGTCGTCATCGTCCTCATGGTGACGTTGTCGACGCCCGTGATCAGGCGCCGACTGACCTACGAAACGTGGCACGTGAGTCATCTCGCCGTGTACGTCGCCCTCGGCCTTGCCTCACTGCACCAGGCGAAAGGCACAGAGATGGCAGTGCAGCCGTGGTGGGCCGACTACTGGTTCGCGCTGCAGCTGGCGGTGATTGGCTGCCTGGTGGTGTTCCGCGCCGGCCGTCCGATTTTCAGATCTGCGAGACATCGATTCCGGATCGACAGGATCGTCACGGAGAGCGACGACGTGACCTCGGTGTATCTGACGGGCCGTCAGCTCGATCGTTTTACGTTCCGTCCTGGACAATACGCCAATGTTGTCTTCCTGTCGAAAGGCCGCTGGTCACCGCACCCCTTTTCGTTCTCCGCCGCGCCGAATGGCCAATTTCTAAGAGTGTCCATCAAAGCCGCCGGTGACTTCACCGATCGCATCCGCGAACTCACGCCGGGCACGCTCGCGCTGCTCGAGGGTCCGCTGGGTGCCTTCACCGCCGCAGAGCCCCACGATAGGTACCTCATGGTGGCCGGCGGGATTGGTATCACTCCGATTCGAGCGTTGATCGAATCACTGGCCGCCGCAGGCCGCGACATCGTGCTGCTGTACTCGGTCAAGACCGCCAACGATCTGGTGTTTGCCTCTGAGCTTCGGGCCCTGACGGCGCACTGCCATTTCATCCTGTCTCAATATACAGAGACCACAGAGCGCACAGAGACCGGCGAGACCAACGTCGGGCACGAACGCGGCCGGATCGACCTGCGCATGCTCGCCAGGCTCGTTCCTGATGTCCAGGACCGGGAGGTATTCATCTGCGGACCTCAGCCGATGATGAAGGCGGTGGCCGCCGCGCTGGGCGCGTTGCAGGTGCGGGAATCGAGCATTCACTACGAGCAATTCGCGTAACCCGACCTTGTCCTTCGCCAAAAGAAGATCCGGCGTCGGCCGCTCTGGGCCGTATCGGATCTGAACGACCGAGAACTGAACGAGTTCGCACGAGTGTTCGAGTCATCAAATCGATGATCGATCCAATCGAGTGGATGGCGCTGGGGGAACGTGGCGATCTGATCACGAAGTGCGACGCGAAAGCATTTTCAGCGGCTCAAACCGGCTGGGCAGGAGTTCCTGCAAGTCTTGTCCTGTCAGGTAATTACCTGGGGAGGTGCATTACACCGATTGAGGATTGCCAATCCATTGATGCCGCTGGACCGAGATCACAGACTCTCCAGCATGAACAACGGGCCCTTGGTAGAGACCGAGATTGGCAGTTTTGACGAGATCATCCTTCCGCATCTCGATGCGGCTCACAACTTCGCGCGATGGCTCCTGCGCAACAGCGACGATGCGGAAGATGTGGCTCAAGAGGCATGCCTGCGGGCTTTTCGATACTTTGGCACGTTCCGGGGCGGGAATGCCCGCGCCTGGCTACTCCAAATTGTTCGGACGACGGCGTTCAGTTGGCTGCAGAAGAACCGCGGGCGACAACTCGAGACCGAATTCGACGAAGAAATACATCGTAGCGAAAGTGAAGACCTCAATTCCGAAGCCGTGCTGCTCCAACGCGCGAATACGCAATTGGTCGATCAGGCCATGAGGCAACTGCCCGATCGTTTGCGGGAGGTACTGGTGCTACGCGAACTAGAAGGGTTGTCTTACAAAGAGATAGCGGATGTGGTTCGCATTCCGATGGGCACGGTCATGTCCACGCTATCTCGCGCTCGTGAACGGTTTCGGCACAGACTTGGCGATCTGATCAGACGACAGGAGCAGCCGAAGGGCCCTTCGGCCGTCAGCGATGCGGAACTCCAGGAAACAAGAAGACCCTCACGTGCCGGTCGCGTTCCTCGACAGGGGTCCCTGGCGCCTGGTTATGGACCCAGCGAACGAACCGCTTAGTTACTGGACGTATCAATCTTTACCACGCGAGTCACAAACGTAAGGCTCGCGTCGCTCACGGCTCCGCCGACCTCTCGCCAAAGAAGCGTCGAATCTCCGGGAGCCGTGCCTTCGCATCGGCCTCACCCAACTTGATCAGCTGTTTGACGTAGTCGGTCTGAAACATCACCAGACTCAGCATGTCGTTTGAGCGCGTCTCTCGGGTGCCCAGACCGCGCGTGAGAAACCGGAAGGCTCGTGGCAATTCGGGCTCGTAAGTGTTCGCGAGCCGTCCCAGATCCATCGACGGCCGCAGCACGAGCAGTTCAATACGACGGAGGCCATCGCGCTGCCTTTCAGGCAGTCGCGCCACGACGTCGTTGATCTGTTGCATGTGCAGCGCATCGCTGTCCAGCTGATCGAGAAAAATTGCATTGTAGAGAACGCCGGCCACTTGTGCGGGCGGCGGATATCCCACGACCGCCGGACGGTCGGCTTCTTTGCGCGTGCGGGCGTACCGCGTCGAGACGGCGATGATGTGTCTCGCGCCGAGGTGAACCGCTGGAGATAATGGCGACGTCAGTCGGATGCCTCCATCCCCGTACCATGCGCCGTCGACTTCCACTGCCGGGAAAAAGAACGGTAATGCTGATGACGCCATCACATGGTCGACACGCAGCGCGGAGGCGGCGCTCTTGCGCTGCGGCCGTTCCCACGTTTGGATACCGCAGTCATCGCGCGTCTGCACCCACGTGATCGACTGCCCTGTCGTGTAACTCGATGCGGTCAGCGCGACCGCCCGCAGCCAGCCATCCTCCAGGCTCCGCGCGATGCCGTGGATGCTGCCGGACTTCGCCTCGAGCATGCGCTCGAGCAACGAGCGAAGCGGCGCAGTATCGACGAGACTCCGCGCCAGCGGCAGCGGAGATCGGCCGCCCGACAGCAGACGTCCGCCCCATCGTGCGGTGCGCGACGCCAGATCGCGCAGATCGACGCGGAACACATCCTCGATATGGAGACTGATCCAGATGTCTACGAGGTTCTCGAGTTTCCTTGCGAACGAGTCCTGATGCGCAGCCAGATACGCTGCGTTAATTCCGCCGGCCGACACTCCGGTCAGCACGTCCGGGGAAAGGTCGGGAAACGCGCGCGCCACTTGCCGAAGAACCCCGACTTGGTACGCGGCACGCGCACCGCCGCCGGTGAGCACGAGAGTCAGATCGGACCGCTTCTGAGCAATGCGTATAGTTTACGCCCCGAATGCGCGATCCTGGAATTGCGAGGGCGGCCCGCGGCATGTGGTCGGCGGCGAATGCTGGCGGTGCGAGGGACCGGCTCGGTGGAGACACGTCCTCGATCAAACCGTCATTGCACTGGTCCGAGATACTTGTCGAACCAGCCGAGTACTTCTCGGACGACGTCGTTGCGAGCGACCATCGCGTAATGCGTCGTATTCAGGAGCACGTGCCGCTTGTCCTTTTCCGGTGTTCCGAACCAGTCGAACATGGGCTTCTGGACCCTGTCTATCGGCAGGACGAAATCGTAGCGGCCATTGATCATGAGGACCGGGATCTTGACGCGCGGCGCGAAGTTGATGGGATCGGCTTCCGGACGGCCGCGCCAGGACGGAAATGCACCGTCGGCGAGCACCGCGGCTTTGATGCGGGGTTCGAGCGCGAGGAATGGTCCGTGCATTGCGCCCAGGCTCGCACCATAAAAGCCAAGGCGGTCGAGGCGGATGTCAGGCCGCGTCTCGAGATAGTCGATCGAGCGGGCCAAATCCTTGACGCGCATGATCGTCAGGTCCCTCTGCGCGATGTCCGAGCTCGCCGCTGCGATCCTGCGTTCGTAGGTCCCCTGGTAGACCGGGTACATTACTGCGCGGCCGCTCTTGATAACGAAGTCCAGCCATTCCAGGCAGACCAGGTTCGCGCTGGACGTCGGCTGGCTGGCGGAAGCCCATGGAAAGAAAATGACAGTCTCGTACGGCGGGGGCGTCGACTTTGGAAGAAAAAGGTAGGCGGCCATCCGCTCGCTGCCGTAGGCGGTACGAAACGTCACCTTCTCCTTGCGCCAGGCCGCGGGCGTCGCGTCCACCGATTCCACTTGCGGATTCAAGCCCGTGCGCTCGTAGAGGTACATCGCGCGATAGATGTCGAAGATTTCATCCGAGACCGGCTTTTCGGTGGCGTAGTCCCGCGTCTGCTGGATCTGCGGGGCGGTAAAGTGATCCGGCGGCGGCTGGGAGTGCCGCACACACCGGAACCCGTTGGTCGCGGAGCGGTCGAGCGGAGGCCGGCGGTCGAACTCGCCGAAAGCGAAGCGCTCATCGTCCCAGGCACCGCCGAGGATATAGCGGGTGCCGTCGCGTCCCTCGTTCCAGCACCACTCTTTGACATTGCCCGCCATATCGTATGTGCCGAACGGACCGAGGCCGGGAAGTTGTCCGACGGGAACAGGCCCGGCCCCACCAAAATTGCTCAGCGGAACAATCATGGGCGCCAGCCAAGCGAGCGCGGGCTTCTCCCAGTCGTAGAGAGTCGGCAGGCTTTTACCGGCGAATTCAGCAAACGCGGCCGCTTCGTACCAACTGATGCCGCCAACCGGGTAATTGTCCTGGCCGATCGGATACGCGCCGCCCTCCCAGGTCGCAGGCCCGGGCCTGCCGGTCGCATCGCGAAAGAGCTGCATCGCGTTCTCCCACGTCAGCTCCCGTCCGTCCTGCACGAAACGCTGTTTCCAATACGCGCGCTCGTGATAGCCGCCCTTGTCGACAAATTCCTTGTACTGTCGGTTGGTGACTTCATATTTATCGATGAAATAGGCATCCATCGGAAAGTGCCGGAATCCCGTGCTGGCAATGGCGAATTCGCCGGCAGGGACCAGCACCATTCCGGAAGGCCGTTCGCCCCGTTTGCCGAGATCGAATTGAATCCGGTCACCGTAGACTCCCATCTCCGGCTCCACTTTGTCGTCGTGCAAGTCGCGGTTCCACTTGACCAGGACGGCTTCGAGCGTCTCGTAACCATCCTTGGCCACCTCCACGCGCAGCACGCCGACAGGAACCCGCACCTTGGCGAGTGGCGAACGACCGAGAGACTGCCACGCCGCTTCGGGCGACAGATAGTCCTTCCAGCGGATCTCGGCGCCCTGTGGCGTGGTCTCGATGTCGACCATGGAGGACATCGCGGCCCACTCTTCATCAGTAATTGCGCGGCCTGCCGCCTTGGCCCGGATGAAAGCCGACGTAAACTCGTTGTCGCGGATGAGACGTGCGACGTCTGTGGCGATGCGCTGCTGCTCACGCTGCGAGCTTGCGAGACGATAGACGCCGCCGCTGATGAGCACCACGACTGTCAGGCCCACGGCGACTGCGGTGCGGCTGCGCAATGCCGCCGGCACCGCCACGCGCGCGGCGGTCGTTGGCGTACCTGCAAGGACATCCGCGTGAAACGCTGCGAGCTCTCGAGCGAGATCCGCAGCCGACGAGTAGCGATCTTCCCGCTTTTTGGCGAGCGCCTTCAGTACGATGCGTTCGAGCTGGGGAGGCACATCGGCACGCAGCTCGCGAGGCCGCGTCGGCTCGGTGTGCACGACCTCGAACAGAACGGCCGTGGCGTTGCTGGCCGAAAACGGCAGCTTGCCTGTGACGATCTCATAGAGCATCACACCCACGGCCCACAGATCCGTCCGCGCGTCCACATCCTGACCGAGGGCCTGCTCGGGTGACATGTACGCCGGCGTTCCGCGAGTAGCGGCCACGGCGCTCAACGTCGCGTCGGAAACCGTGGCCAATCCGAAATCGATAATTTTCGCCACGCCGTCGTCAGTGACAATGATGTTCGACGGTTTGATGTCGCGATGAATGATGCCCCGGGAGTGTGCCTTGGCGAGTCCCTGGACGACTTGGATCACGATTGGGATCACGTCGTCGAGGCTCGCGTCGCCTGCGATCTTCTCCTTCAGCGTCTCGCCAGGGTAATACGCCATGGCGATGAAGGTCCGACCGTCGGAGGTTTCGTCGATGTCGAAAACAGCGCCGATGTTGGGATGGTCGAGGGCGGAGGCCGCCTTCGCCTCGCCGACGAAGCGCTGGCGCTCCGCATCGCTCATACTCGGCGCGGCGGAGAGGAACTTGAGGGCGACGACACGATCGAGTTTGAGATCTCGTGCTCGATACACCACGCCCATACCACCGCTGCCGATCTTCTCGAGCAGTTCATAGTGGGAAACGGCCGATTCAGACATGGTCGCAGGTGGCAGCGATTATACCGTGCCCAGGCGAGCGCCGATCCAGCGCGAATACGTCGGACCTGAGGAAAAGTAACTGACAGGAGGCGTGATTAAAGCGTCCAGAGTTAGCCTTCCTAAGGTTAGGCGCCTTTTCACAAGGGATGCCGGCTGATCGCTGGTAAAGAAGATCGAATCGCCGCGGGGCATCCAGGCGGGGGCGTTCTCCTGACTCGTCTGGAATCGCGTATGATCTCTCAAGATATTCGGGCGCGTGTTGCTTGTAGGTAGACGTCGACTACACGCCTCGCACGCTGCGCGCTCACTTGTTCATGCGCGCGAGCCAACGGGAACGCGCGCGCCCGTTCATCGACGCGGCGCTCGAGAATCTACGCGACGCCGTGAAGAACGGGGATCGCAGCTACGTCCCACCCTACGAAGAAGCTGCTGCCTTGCAGCTGATGCTGGGTAACCGCGAAGTGGCCCTCGAATTGTTCGACAAGGCAATCGACGCCGGCGCGCTCGAAGGTGAATTCCCCAAAGTTGATCCGCTGATGGCGGGAATACGTCACGAACCGCGTTTCGTTGAGTCACTACGCGCGAGCGCTGAGCGACACAACTGCGAGACAGAGTCTTCGTTCTGTTCAAGGCGCAGGCCGGACGATGCGCGCCAGCCATTGCTCATATTCAGGAATGGTGCGACTCAGCCAGGTCCGGAACTCCGGCGCCGTTGACGCCGCCTGCGCCTGAATGAAGCGGTCGAGTTCGTCCAGGATCGAGTCTCTCGCTCGCCGCGTCTCGAGGTCGGAAGTCATGCCCTGCGCGATGTCAGCCCGAACGCTGGTGAGCGGCCGTCCCGGGGCTGCCCGGAGAAGCGCGAGCAGAGACTCGAGCTGAGCGGCTCTCCTGAGGTCGATTCTGTGCTGATCTGCCGCCGTGCTGGAATCTCCCTCGACCGCGCCGTCCTGCCACATCATCGATGTCAACTCGATGCGATCGAGCGGCTCCCATGTTTCGGACCCATCCGCCGCCTCGAGACCCGCAGTGCTGTTTGTCACCTCGAACGTGTATTCCGCATTCGGCTGGATGAGCGGCAGGTTGCGCTTTCCTTTGGGGCGACCAAGGATTGCCAGGCGATTCGCGCGATAGGCTTTGAACTGCAGCCACATCAAAGGCTGACTCGAACGGTTGGTGACCACAACCCGATAGGCGGAGACGTTCGCACCAATTGCTTCGGCCCGAGCCGTCAGTAGTCCGGAGACGCTGACGACATCGGGGGCGTACGCGGTCGATGGTTCAAGCTTGACCAATGACAGGGTGACCGGTTCGACTCCGTAGGTGCGCAACTCGTCGACGCGGATCGGTGCGTCCTGAGAGAGACGAACGGTCGCCACCGTCACGCCGTGTTGACCCGGTCCACCATAGTAGAGCGTGACCGTGATGACTACGTTCGGTCCATCAATGATGTGTTTGATGTCGAGCGTCGTGAGCGGCAGACCGTTTCTCGAAGTGTCAGCGCCAGCGATCCTCGGAAAGCTGTCTGTCCACATTCCGCCGGTTCGACGGACCGGCCCAGTGCTGACTCGACCGTCGGCATACTGGATGCTCAGGCCGCGGGTCGTATCGGTCTTGAGGGGTTGCGCCTGAGCGAGGCCCGGAATCACGATCACGGCGGCCGCAACAATCTCCGCCATCCGTCGCGGGATCAGAGATGCCATAGTCCCTCCGCTTGGCGCTATTGCGGGGGGATGCTAGCACGAAACCGGCGAGATGCTTGCGGAGCTGCCTTCAGTTGCGAGGAGCAACTATTCTCACTGGAAGCGAATCACCAAAGGGCTTGAGCCCTTTGGCCCAGCGGAATGCTCCCGACTAATCCGTCGACAAGCTGAAGACGAAGCCAAGGACCGCGCTTGGGCGATGCGCCACGCGCCGGGGCCGGGTCGGGCGGTGTTGATTCCTTTTGATGCTTCGGACCCGTGTTAGAGATTGCAACTCCAAGGGACATCGCTGGGTTACGTCAAGGCGTTCATCGTCGCCGCTCCAACGATGGCTCTTCTGGCGCAATTCCTCACGGAAGAGCCGATGCCGTCGCGGTGACGAATTCGGATGCGTGTTCATCGCTGCGGGGCCTGCGAGCTCAGCCCTGAACCTATTGGTGATAGCATCGGCCCGCCTACCTCACTCCAGAACTGACTGGCCGGACGGCAGAAGCCACATGAATGCTGACATTCGACAACAGGTTGGTCGCGCGTTCCCAGCCATTGCGGCAGCGGCGGTTGCAATGTCGATCGCCGGCTGCGGTGTGACGCCGGCCGTCACCCATTGGCAACGCCTGCAAAGTACGCCTGCGGCGCAAGTGCTTGCTGACGACGAGTCGGCTGTCCGTACCATTCGGCCCATCGAACTGCCAGCCAATGGCGAATACACCGCGAAGATCGGACCCTCCGATCCGGTAATTAGTAACGAGGGGGCGACGTCGTACGCGAAGCTCTTTCGTTTCCTGGCAAAGTCTCCGGGGACATACGAAGTCAGTGTCGATGCCGAGTGCGATTGTCCTTCGACCGCCATTCTCTGGGGAACCAGCGATTTTCCGATCTTCTACCCGAAGATAGCCGTGCTCGATCGTGCTGGGAAGAGGCTCATGGCCACGGGGGACGTTCAACATCTGGAACGGATTGTCATTGCTGCCGGGACTCTGCTTGACGGCAAAGGCAAGGTCCTCCACAACACGCGGATCGTAATCGAGGAGGGAAAGATCGTGGCGATCGATCCCAAAGCCGCACCTGTGGATTACGACTTTCGCGCGCTGACGGTACTGCCCGGTTGGATTGATGCGCACGCGCACGTGACGTGGAGTTTTGGACCAGACGGTAAGAATGGTGGCGCCGGCCTGTACAACTCAGGAGGCCGCGTATGCCGCCGCTGAAAATGCGTGGGCCACGCTGATGGCGGGCTTCACCACAATTCAGAGTGTGGGCTCTCCGACCGACGTGCCTTTGCGCGACGCGATTATGAAGAGCCTTTTGCCGGGACCGCGCATTCTCACGGCAGTCGAACCCTTGACGGGCCGGGGCCCCGAAACCGGCACGCCGGACGAAATTCGGGCGTTCATTCGCAAGCAGAAGGAAGGAGGCGCTGACTTAATCAAGATCTTCGCCTCAGAGAGCATTCGCCAGGGCGGTGGCATGACTCTGTCACAGGAGCAACTGAATGCGGCCTGCGATGAAGCGAAGAAACTCGGGCTGCGCACGCTGGTCCATGCTTACAAAGACGCCGTGCGGGCGGCCACCCTGGCAGGCTGTACCGAGGTTGAGCACGGCACGCTCGCGACTGATGATGATTTGAAATTGATGGCGGCGAAAGGCACGTACCTGGATCCGCAAGCAGGATTGGTGATTGAAAACTACCTGCTGAACAAAGACAGGCATCTCGGCACGCCCGGATACACCGCGGAAGGTTTTGCCGCGATGGAAAAGATCCTGCCGGTAAATCACGAGCTGGTGCAGCGGGCCGCGAAAACTCCGAGATTGAAAATCGTGTTCGGAACGGATGCGGTCGCCGGCGCGCACGGACGCAATGCCGAGGAGTTCATCGACCGCGTGCGTGACGGCGGGGTCGATCCCATGACCGCCATGGTCTCAGCTAATTCTCTGGGGGCTGAAGCGATGGGCCTGGCAAACCAAATGGGATCAATCGCACCCGATTGCAGGCCGACATCATCGCCCTGGATGGCGATCCACTTAAGGACATAACGGCTGTGCGACGGGTGGTGTTTGTGATGAAAGGCGGCGTGGTTTACAAACAGATTCATCCCTGACAACGTTCGCGCGGCGTTCCAGTCACACCGGACTTCAGCCGACTCAAAATCGGTCCCATGAGTCCTGTCGGAGACAGCGAGCGCGGTTTGGTAAAAGGGATCTTCTGTAAACTCGCTCTCGCGGCAGCGTTAATACGGACTATCCTCTTGCGCTCTTGAACAGCGGGTTACGACGCTGTTCAATGATGATCCGGACTCTCGCCGATCTCTTTGATCATCAGGAACCGAGCTTGACTTGCGTCCCAGGCTTGACTGTCGAGTCCGTTGTCGTCAATGGAACACGCATCAACGTGCCAATCGAACGTAAAACAGTTTCCGGCCGTCAGGCGCCCACCGGGGCTGCGTGCCGCCACTCGTCGAGACCTGCAGCGCCGCGGTCGTCACGTTCGGGAAGATCCGTACCCACCAGTCGCCGTAGTCGACGGTATCGGGATCGCCGATTACGAACCTGCCACTGCTTGAACATTTTCGAAATTGGCCGGCGATTCAATCAGGTCCGCGCTTCCCCGGTTGCCGATGGTTTTGACGGCACGACGCTTGCCTCCTAAGTTCGTCGCTATGAGGCTCGACGGTGTTTCATCGGCAAGAAGGCTCGTGTTGGGTCCGTTGCTCGTGTACATGCTGTGGCTACTGGCGGGCCGCGCGTACTCGTTCGCTGAGCAGGTGAAGCGACAGGATCAAGAGCAGAAACAGACGTTACAAATGCTCGAGCGAGCCAGGCAACGCGAGGCTGTGATTCTGCAGCAGCAGAAGGAGAATCTCGATCGGCAACGCATGCAGCCGCCAGTCCCGACAAAAGCAGGGCGGCCGAGCGCCGGCAAGAACTCCTATCAGAAGATGCCGGCGTCCGCGGTCGTCAAGCGCCTTCGCCAGGTCAATGCGTTCGGGCTTGTTGCGAGTCGTGAACGTCTCCTCCACTGCACCGACAACCCCGGTGCCTGGGACTACACGTGCGTGTTCCACGGTGATCCGATCAACAGTACCAATTGGGTCCAGTTTGGCGTGCTTGTGGACAACGCGCACATCATCGAAATGTCGGAGGGGTATCCGTCCGGCGCTCCTCTTCCGCCACCGCCTAGTCTCGCGACCAGGTGAGCAGTGAACCGGCGCCTGTTGGCGGGTCTCCGATCAATCCTTATGGGACAAGCAGAAACCCGACGACTGTGTCGTTGCGGCGCCATAACATCAGTGCGTAGCCAGTCTGATGTTCACCATCGCTGAAGCTCGCATCGAAATAGCCCAGAATACGGATGGCCGGCGACTGGCGAACTAGCACGGCTCCGTTGCTGGGGTGCAATCATGCCTGTCGGGTGTACAGAACGTGGCGGTCACGACGAAGCCGCGCTCCATTCCCTTGCGTTCCGCTACTTTCCATCGGCCCTGAAACGCAGCGGCTTCCGCCGCTTTGTCGACGTCGCTGCCGAGCGCTCTGGCTATACAGGCCGAAACCACTTCGCCATCCAGGTTGATACCGATGTCCAGGATGGCGACGCCGCTTGGCACTGGATAGCGGAGCTCCTTGATACTGGGTTCCACACGATGCACCTGAACGGGCGGTGGGTCGGGGCACCCGACCCGGCAGAAATCTTCTAAAGAGCGTCGGGATGACAGGCGTCGACTTGGGGCCGCCTCGACACCGATTGAGGTGATTCGCCTTTTTGTTGGGGCAGTAACGCTACAAGAAGGCTGAACGTCGCGAGAGCGAACAATGGCATGCGGTCAGGCTACTCGCAGTGGCACACTAAGACACCATCGACGACAACGGGTTCAGGCCGAACTTGGCATGCCCGCAGAATATGGCAGAATTCCGCCACGCAGTCATGACGTCGCGCCGAAGCGGGGATTTCAGAAGCCGGTCGGCAAGTGGAACTCGGAGGAAATCACCGCCAACGGACGGCAGATCACGATCAAGCTCAATGGTACGACGATCGTGGACGCGAACCTGGACGATGTGAAAGACGAGGAGATGCTCAAGACGCACCGCGATCTCAGCAATCCGGAGGGCTCACGCGGCACTGCCAACACGAAAGGGCATATCGGGTTCCTCGGCCACGGCGCCCGCGTCGAGTTCCGTAATATTCGAATCAAGGAGTTGTAGCGGACGGCGGAATCGCAACCATTTAGCATTTGAGGCCATCGAAGCGGTATGAAAGCTCGCCACTACCTGACCGGGCTCGCGCAGGACGCCCGTTTTGCCTGCCGTCAGCTCTGGAAGAACCCCGGATTCTCGGTCGTTGCAGTCATTACGCTTGCGCTCGGCATCGGCGCGACCACCGCGATCTTCAGTGCCGTGCACGCGGTCGTGCTACGCCCCTTGCCGATATCGGAGCCCGAACGCATAGTCGGTGTCTACGAGTTCTGGCGCGGCAACCGTGGAAACGTCTCCGCCGGCAATTTCGAAGACGCCGTCGCTGTCGCCACGAGCTTCAGTCACACGACCGCTGTGCAGTATTCGAGCTTCAACGTCGGCGACTCGACGGACATGGAGCGTGTGATTGGCGCGCGAGCGACGGCCGGCTTCTTCGGCGTGTTTGCCTCTTCGCCAGCTCTGGGGCGCACGTTCGGAGAGGCTGAGGATCAACCCGGCCACGAACGGGTCGTCATCCTCAGTCACCGGTTATGGGTTCGCCGCTTCGGAGCCGACGCGGGTGTGATCGGCCGTCAGGTCCGTCTCAGCGGACGCGCATATGACGTCATCGGGGTGATGCCCGCTTCGTTCGATTTCACCGATCAAAGCGAAGAACTCTGGGTCCCTATCGCGTGGACCGCCGAGCGCAAAGCCACGCACGACGAGCACGCATTTGAAATCTTCGCTCGATTGAAGCCGGGCGTCACTATCTCGCAGGCGCAGTCAGAGTTGTCGCGTCTTGCCGAGGATCTCCGTACGCGCTTCCCAAAGGACGATGCCGAACTCAGCTTTTCGGTCGGACCGATGATGGAGCAGTTCGTCGGCGACTACGCGCGACGACTCTTCGTGCTGCTTGGCGCGGTGGGATCGTGCTGCTCATCGCCTGCGGCAACGTCGCAAACCTGCTGCTCGCGCGCAGTGCTGCCCGCTCCGGCGAGATGGCAATTCGTGCCGCTCTCGGGGCAGGGCGCAGTCGCATCGTGAGGCAGTTGCTGACCGAGAGCCTGGTGCTCGCAATCCTGTCGGCCGCCGCGGGCCTTGCGCTTGCGGCGTGGGGAATACACGCACTGATCGCGCTGGCTCCGGACGGCGTGCCGCGGCTGAGTCGGACGAGTCTGGATCCGGCGGTGCTTGCTTTCTCAGCGACTGTGGCACTCGGAAGCGCGATACTCTTCGGGTTTGCGCCGGCCTTGCGCACAGCAAGAACCGACTTGCAAAGCGTCCTGAAGGAAGGCGGCCGCGGCGCAGGGATGGGTGGCGTTCGCGACCGCCTTCGAACGGCGCTGATTGCCGCCGAACTGGCGATCGCGCTCGTCCTGTTGGTCGGCGCCGGCCTGCTGATTCGCAGCTCCCTCGCGCTGCAACGCGTCCATCCTGGCTTCGATGCGTACGGCGTGATCAGCGCGCGACTTTCTCTCCCATCTGCAGAATATGCGGAGCCGACACGCGTCCTGCAGGCTCTGGAGCAAGTCGCGGATGCGACCAGACGGATCCCCGGTGTAGAGTCGGCTGGAATCACGTCGCAGGTCCCGATGGGCGCGGGGGGGAATGGCAACGGGCTGCTGCCGGAGGGCAAGGCCATTGAACCCGCGAACTTCATTCTGGCACGGCTGCGAATCGTCACACCTGGCTACATCGAAACCATGCGGATTCCAATTCTCCGAGGCCGCACGATCCAGGAGACCGACCGGCGCGGTGCCGCGAAGGTGATGGTGATCAGCGAGGCGCTCGCGCGGACGGCTTTTCCTGGCGCCGATCCAATCGGCAAACGAATCTCCTGCTGCGAAGCTGGCCCCGACGGAAAGAGCGACTTTAAGACCGTCGTGGGTGTTGCGCGCGACGTGCACTCGCGTGGGCTTGGCGAAGCGCCATCGCCCGAGTTCTACCTGCCGGCAGCCCAGATTCCGCCGGAGGCGTGGGATTGGATCCAACGGACAATGTACATCACTGCCCGAACATCAGGCGATGCCGCGGTTCTCGCCGTCCCGCTTCGCGCGATGGTTACTCGGATGGTTCCAGGCGTACCGTTGTTCAACGTGCGCTCGATGGAGCAGCGCATCGGCGAATCGCTGGCGACTGCCCGGTTCAACACACTCCTGCTGACCCTGCTTGGCGTGATTGGCGTCGTGCTGGCAGCGGTCGGCATTTACGGCGTCATCGCCTACTTCGTCACGCGACGCACGCAGGAGATCGGCGTCCGCATGGCGCTTGGCGCAACGAGACGCGACGTGATGGCGCTCGTCGCGATACAGGCCGCACAGCCAATCGCTGTCGGCATCATCGCAGGCGTCGCACTGTCCGCAGCCATGACTCGCGTGCTCGCGAGCCAGCTGTTCACCGTTCGCCCGCACGACCCCGTGACATTCGGCCTCGTGACAGGACCTTTGAACGCCCCACCCGTGACGCGCACGCGGTCGCCCTTCCGTAGCCGTGGTGGCTTCTCTGGTAGGGTAATCACGCCGTCTCGCTCCTGGCTCCTCAGGGTCTCGATGATGTGGTCGGGGACACGTGCCGGCCGCAGCCCATCCATGACCAGCCGAATGACCCCAGGCGTGCGGCTCGCCGCCCACCATTGATCGGCGATGGCGATGAAGGCATAGGTCGGGAATAGCGCCCTCGGCACGTCTATCCTGCGGCCGCGCACGATCCGGCGCTCGAGCACCCGCGGACACCAGGTATGGAAGCCGGCTAAGCCAGAAAGTGCAGCGCCAGGCGCTCATGTTGGCCGTGCAACTGCGCCGCTGCCCAGTAAGACATGGCGGGCTACCGCCGCCACCGGGAGCGCGAGTCGTTGCTGAGATCGGGCGGGTCGAAGAACTTGCGTTGAAGCTGCCGAGCGACCCGGTAAACGACGCCATCGCCGAGCTCGGGGCAATCGGCGAGCGCCTCGGTCGCCTCCTCCAGGAAGGCGGCGTGGGCGGATGGCGGAAGTGGGCGAGCGGCGGAGAGGAGGATTTCGACGTGGCTATCGCTGAGGTTTGACACAGGGCGCGCTCCGGCTAAAGTTGCGGAATTCGCCTTTGCATCCCTCCCCCAACTTTCCAGAGCCCCGTCTCACCGGCGGGGTTTCTCTTTTTGCCGCGGGCGCAGGGGAGAGGAATGCGAAACTCGCCATTCTTCTCCACCCACCCAAGGGAAGGGGCGCCGCCCATCAAGCACACCGTCTATCGCGCGCCGCCGCGCGAAGCGCAAGGCCGGACCGTGACAGCTCAAACGGACACTATACGGACACCGACGTCCGACCGATTTCGTAACTTACTGATTTAGCACGCATTCATCGCTGCGACCTGCCCATATTACTCGCCTTACCGGGGAGATGCCTCTTGCGAGCAGACGTCTGTGCCGAAACGGACATCTGCTTGCGGGAGGCTGATCTGCAACTTCGCCAGTGGCAAGGCAGCCGTCGTGCTCCTCGGGCGCGGCCATCACCTCGTCCGCAGATTGATCGCTGCGAGGCCAGCTTGTGATGCGAAGCGCAATCGCTCCGCTCTCGTCATCGCGTCGCCAGACCGGCAGCGAGCCACTGGCCCCAACCTTTTCCAGCCAACCAGCGCGGATCAGTTCATCCACAATCTTTCCGGCGGCCTTGCCTCGAACGTTCGCCGGCAGTTCAATGCCGCGATCGTCGCGCTGCGAAGCCACAGACAGAATGATGCGTTGGCTATCGGTAAGTCTTGCCATCGGGATCTCCGTTCGTTGGTACAGCGTCATGCGCTGCCACCGCCGAAGCCCCACCTTGGCCATGCAGCCGGCGGGGCAGGATCCCGAAGCGCGCCCGGCGCCCGGAACGGTCACAGTACCGCTCCGTTCGCCGATGAATGCCAGTCCTTTCTGGATAATGTTATTGCTGGTTTAGGCCAGATCGGAGCATGGAGTAATCCGACAGCCGACCCGGCGATTTTGTTCGACAAGTTCCATGTCATGCGCCATCTGGGCGCGGCCTTGGATCAGGTCCGCAAGAATGAGTATGCCCGGCTGCAAGGTCGCGGGCGGCGCTACATCAAGGGCCAGAAATACACGTTGCTGTCGCGCAAGGAGAACCTGACCCTGGAGGGAAAAAAGCGACTCAATACCGCCTATCTGCTCAAGAATCCTTCGGCCAGCTGTGGAGCTACGAGCGCGAGGGCCGGGCGCGGCGCTTCTTCGAGAACTGGCGCGCCAGCCTCAAGTGGCAGCGGCTCACGCCCTACGAGAAGTTCGCCGCGATGATCAATCGTCACTGGGACGGCATTGCCGCATAACGCGGTTGGGCCAATCCGACAGGTGGTGCGTGGAGAGGATAGGACGCAACATTGGAAGAAGCGCAGAAGAGCCTTTCCGCGCTGGGCCTTGCTCCTGTTACCTCTGCGTTGATTTCAAGGAGCGCCTTCCACTTGGCCATCACCAAGTCCGGAGCCCCGGCAGCCATCGGCGTATCGTTCCCATTCGGCCTCACCGTTCTCACCATGGCGTACGCCATCGGCCACATCTCTGGATTTTTCGCGCGTGAGCGAGCTCTGCTTGGCCCCTGTCCGTGAGATGCCGCTTATCTGTCGATCCATCCTTGCCTGTCCGCTTCATCGATGGCACGTCTGACATCCAACACCGTAAGGCCGGTTCTACGGGAAAGAACCTCGTCACTCCTTGGAGGACGACTTAAGGTCGCCAGAACGAGCAGCGTCGCGCGAACTTTCGAGCTTGACTTGTTGTCCAACCAGGAGGCTTTCGCCAAACGGAGCTGCCTAAGCCTAACAAGCCGCGCTCTTATCGCCTGTTCAGATGTTTCGTCAGTAGAAAATCGCCCCCGCGTCGATGACGTTACCCTTTTTGGAAAAAGCGGGGCCCACTCGGCACTGCTTTCGTGAAGAATGCGCGGAGCGTTGTTCGGCACCCCGTGTGCGAAGGCAATAAGCGATCCTGTCCCGCCAAAACCTAACGCTTCAACATCGCCATTACGGGGATGTCCCGCACTTTGTTGAAATTGCGAAGCGGTCGCTGCCGAGATTCATGTTAAGCGGCGTTGGCTTGGCGAGCAAGGAAGCCGTGTGAGTTTTTGTTCTGGTGTGCTTCCAGAGCGGCACGTAACGCGGGAAGTTGCTTGTGAGCCTTCAGTCGTCGGAAGCCTTTGGCCGCTTCCTGCATAGCGGCAGCGGTCCAGCGCATCGCCATCGAGGCCGAGCGCCATCGCTTCACGTTGCGGCAGACGCGCCGCACCGTGCTCATCACATTCTCGATAATGTTGGTGCAGGCGAGCGAGCGCCGCAGCTCCTTCGGCAATCCAAGCCGGGTGACGGTGAGGATTTCGTCGATGCCCTCCAGGATCGAGCCGGCGACCCCGGACCAGTCTCGTTCGAGACGCTGGGCGAGGTTGCGGATCAGCTTTTCGGCCTTGTCGGCGTCGTCCAGCTCCCAGGCTTGTCGCAAGACGCGCCGGACCGAAGCGTGCAGCGATTTGGGCAATCGCTCCATAATGTTGCGGGCCTTGTGGACCTGACAGCGCTGGATCGCCGCGGCGCGTCCGAAGGTTCGGCGGATCGCCTTGGACAGGGCCTTCGCGCCGTCGATGATGAAGAGCCGCGGCACGGCCGGGTCGAGCCCGCGCTCGACGAGATTGTCGATCAGCGCCTGGACGGTCGCGGCGTTCTCCGTCGCACCTTCGGCGAGGCCAAGCGGATGCTTATCGCCCTTCGCGTCGACACCGATCGCCGCGACGAGGATCAGATGCCGAAGAGGCTGTGCTTCAGCGCATTCGACCGGTTGATGTTCGTCGGCCTTTATCGACGCGTTCCGGACATTCGAGATGCCCTGGCGGTCGTCAGGCCGGAGACCGTCATTCGATGGCACCGAGCCGGGTTCAGATCCTATTGGCGCTGGCAATCGAGGGCCCGCGCGGGAAGACCGAAGGCGCCGGTAGAGATCCGCCTGTTGATCCGCGAGACGAGCCTTGCCAATCCGCTGTGGGGACCCCGCGGATCGATCGCAGCTAGGAGGACGGCCGCCGGGTCACATGTTTCAGAGCCGGAGTTGCAAACCCATGCGTTCGTGCGAGGTGCCGCACGACGGACAGAACGAGCTACTGAAGAAGACGGGCATGGAGCGGCCGCTAAAGCCCGCGCATGAACTCCGGCCGTAGCACGGGGGCGCCGCCGCGCGCGAGCGCGATCAGCGCGAGCAGGCGCTCGCGGTCGTCGGGGAAAGTTCCCGCGAGCGGCAGGCAATTCGAGGCATGGTTCGAGCGGAAGGTGACCGGGCGCGGCGGCTCGAGCTGCTGCAAGAGCAGCTCCTGCTCAGCGAGGATGCCGGCGTCGTCCTGCTCCTCGAACGGCGTGCCGTCGCGCTCGAACCGCTCCACGAACTCGGCAATCTCGTCGTCGGCGAGACGGAGCTGCAGCGTCGACAAAAAATCCGGGGGCGCCTGGTTGACGACCGCGGCGGTGCCGTCGATGTGCTCGCGCCAAAGCCGCCTGCCGCCGAGGCCGAGAACGACGGTCGCCGACACCGCGATGCCGGCGGCGTGCGCACGGTCGAGCGCTTCCACGATCGTCACGGGTGTGGCGCCCTTGCGGATGCGATTGAGCATCGTGGCGGCGCCCGATTCGATCCCGACATAGACGAGCGAAAGCTTTTTCGCGCGCAGACTGCGGAGCTCGACGACCGACTTGTGCATCAGGTTGATCGGCGTCGCGCGGAACGAATTCCGAAGCAATTGCGCGACAAGTTGCTGGCGAGCCACTAGACCTAAGTAACTCAGCAGGGACGTATTGGTTGTCGCGCGCCAACCTAAATCCAAGCAATGGATCCTTCAATGCAACCGCGCATTCCAGACGATGTTCGCGAGCGCATCATCAGGCTGGCGCTGGACGAGCCCGTGCTGTCACCAAGGGAATTGGCCGTGCGCTTCACCGACAGCGAAGGCTATTTTATCTCGGAGGTATCGGTCTATCGACTTCTGTGCCATCATACAGCGGGACTGAACACCTGAGCAACTCGGCAGGGACGTTTGGTTTGTTTATTCATTCGCCCAAAGTGACATGAAAGATCGTCCCGTGAGGAAAGTTGGCGGATGCGCGAAGGTGCCCACCGTGGGACTCTATGATCGACCGACAAATGGTAAGTCCTATTCCAGTTCCAGAGGACTTTGTCGTAAAGAACGGCTCGAAAATACGGTCCTTGTCTTTGCTTTCTATTCCCGTTCCGGAATCTTCAATGCTGACCAGAACACCGGAAGGCTCCTGAATGATATCGGACCTTATCCGTAAAACCCGTGCTCGATCGGTAACGGGGCGCATCGCCTCGATCGCGTTCATAATCAAATTCATAAAAACTTGCTGCAATTGGCCTCGATCAGCAAGCAATTGTGGGAGTCCGTCGCGCAGCTGAGTTGAGACTGAAACTTGATGAGTTCCGCAAATTGACTTCAACCATTGTGAGTACCTCTCGAACGAGGTCGTTTACATCGAACGATACTCTTCGATGAATGCCTTTCTTGAACATCGCGCGGAGACTTGCAATCACCGTACTCACACGAACACCGTCACTGGCGATAGCCTCAAGGGCGACGCGCGCTTCGTGGATATTCGGTGGCGTCTTTGCAAGGAGGTCCAACGCGGCATCGCAGTTAAAGGTGATTGCAGTGACCGGCTGATTGACCTCATGAGCGATTGAAGCCGCCATTGCGTCCACAGCAATCTGCCGCGCTTCGCGGTCGCCACGCTGCCTCATGATTGACCGGGCGAGGTGCGCATAGAGCACCGTTGTTTCGGAAAGCAGTGCGAGCAAGACCAACGTTGCGGCGATAAGCGCATAGAATTGGCCAGCATACCAGCCGAGACTGAAACGGGAGTTGATTAAAGTGGCAGCAATCGTAAGTTCGAGCAGCCATGTGCAACACACGACCATGAGCCATAGATCGAGCACGGACCGCCGCCGAACCCACAGCAGCACCAGCGTGACGGCGCTCAATGCGGTCATCAATCCGCCAGATAGCGAAGAGAGAGCTTGGTTCACCTGAACGCTGTCAAGAAATATCCTTGGCAGAAACTCTTTTCCCGCAATGGCAACCCAGGTCAGTCCGCACACCATCGCGATCACGACCGCGACACTCCAGCCGATGACAGCTGCCGGCGACCGCTGGGACATACTTGTCCCGCTATCCGCGTCCTTGAGGAGCACATAGACGATCACGGCCAGCGGTAATCCCGTGTGCCAAAAAATATAAAGCCATACGGTGCTCTGGAGCCCAGCGCCGAGGAGGCCCGTTGGAGCGAACAATCCCGGAAAGGTGAGCGCATGCGGAATGACAATCAGTGAGGTAAAGAGGTAGCCGCTCGCGAGCACCAAAAGTGCCCACCGACGCACGATGAAGAATTGAGCAAACAGCAAGGCGGAGGTAATAAGGTCGTTGAACAAAATTGCGGTTTGAAAGACTGGAATGAATGCGTCAATACGCGGTAGCTGAGTGCGCGTGAACGGTGCCGTGACGCCGAATGCGATGAGAAGGGCCACAACGATGGCGAGCGCCAACCGCCGCTGCCCCTGTGTCGGCGGCAGGGTCGCCAGGAGAAGTTGATTTTCGTCGGACGCCTTGCGCATTACCGACTACCGAAACCACGCATCGTAGAACGAAAAATTATAGCACGCGACTTGACTTTATTCGGAGTCCGCCTGCCGCAGGTCTGCCAGAGTCCCATACGGCCCAATAAATTGCCATCGAAAATGCTTCTTCGGCCCCGAGCCGTGCGCCGGGAGCGTGAGGGTGCAGGCGAAGCGTCGGCAGGGGAGGGCATAGGCCAGGCATTGAGCCGCGAAAGGAGTTGTACGGGCGCGTTGAGTGCGAGCGCCCGGACGGCCCGGTGTGGTCGGAGACCCTCCCATGGGGATATTCGAGTCAATGGGTGAAAATCACTCGCGCCCCATCTATCACCAGCTGGAGAGCCGCATCGAGGCGCACATCTTCGTCGCCTTCATGGCCTATTGCCTGCACGTGACGCTGCGCGCCCGGCTCATGCCTCTCGCCGGCGGTCTCACACCGCGCGCCGTACTCGATAAGTTCGCCGACATTCAGATGCTCGATGTCCGCTTCCCCACCACCGACGGCCGCACCCTGATCCTGAGCCGATACACCGAATTGAACCCCGACCAAAGGATCCTGGTCTGGCAACTCAACCTCGCCCTGCCGCCGCAGCCCCCGCCACGGATTACCGCCGCGCGCCGGATCGCCCCCGCCCCGGCACCACGCAATGTAGTGGAGACTTTTTGATCTGAGACCCCCGGTTTGCGGGCCTTTTCGATCAGCTTACCCCTCGAGTAGAGAAAGTCGGGCTAAGCCCGATGGCTTTAGCACTACTTTGGCAGATACGTCACAAATTGAACCGACACTCAATATAAGCCCACCGATGGCAAAGGTTAGTCCGTCTGCGGCCGGATCCTCGGGAAGCGAAGCCTGTGCCGCTCACCCGATGACACTGCCGCCATTGATCCTAACGAGAAACGACTTCATGGTGAGGTGCCCCTCGGCGTTGACCTTTTGGTTGCCGTGTCGATCGCAGCGATGAGTACGGCTTTCCGAAGCGGCTTCAGCAGATAGGCTGCTGCCCCTGCAGCGATGCACCTTTCTCGGGTGCCGAGTTCGTCATGTGCCGTGATGATGATTGTCGGGATTTTGATTCCGGTGCGAGCCAGATGATGCTGGAGCTCCAGTCCCGTCATGTCCGGCATTTGCAGATCGACGATCATGCACTCTGGGACGCCATGAGGCAGGGAGGCGATAAATTCCCATGCGGTCTCAAAGGTCTGTACCTCATACGAAGATGTTTCGAGGAGCCGCCACAATGCTTTTCTCACGGAAGCATCGTCATCCACGACGGCGATTAGGGGATTTGATCTCGACATTCGATCTATCGACGTTGATGAAATCCGGCGCTGCCGCATCATCTTCTTGGCCTCGAAGCCCTTTCTCGCGGCCGATCGAACACCGTACGCCGCTGCGCACCCCGGACGAGGAAGAAATTGGCGATGTCTCTCCACATTGAACCTTCATAGGCTTTGGTGCTGCTTCGCTGCCAACGAGGCGGCGCCGCGGCTCACGTCTTTGGCAAAAGCGGCTTAAAGTGCGGCAAGCCGGCATCGTCGATGTCGAAGTCCGGATCGAACAGGGTCTTCCCCTGCGCGCCGAGGTAGTCTGGCTGCGCTTTCAACCACTCGCTCATCTTCTGCTGCTTGGCATACGCAATCAGGCGGCTTTCCAGATCGCGGACGACCTCCGGATTCTGCTTGGCAACGTCGTTCTTCTCGCCTGGATCGGAGGTCAGGTCGAAAAGCTCCGTCTTGCCGGGCAGCAGTGCGATCTTCACCAGCTTCCACTTGCCCTTGATGATGGCACCGCGAAACGCTTCGACGTTCACCAAGATATCTTCGTGCGGCGAGGGTTGGCCCTCGGTGACGGTCCCCCAGATGTTTTTGCCGTCGAGCGGCTTGTCGGGGCTCGCCTTGGCGCCTGCCAATGCAAGCGCGGTGGGCATGACATCCACCATGTGCAGCGGCTCGTTGACGACGCGCGGCTTGAGCTTGGCCGGCCAGTTGAAGATGGTTGGCACACGGACACCGCCCTCATGCAGGCTCCCTTTGCCACCACGGAGACCGCCGTTGTCCGCCGGCAACGCCTCCTGCCTGACGCCGCTCGCTTCGCGCTCTTCCCTAGAGTGCGCACCGCTCGCGACCACCGCGTTGCGGGGTCCGCCGTTGTCGCTCGAGAAGATGATCAACGTGTTCTCGCGCATGCCGCGCTTGTCCAACGCGGCGACGATTCTCCCCACCTGGTCATCGAGCGACGTGATCATCGCCGCGTAGGTGCGGCGCGTCGGGTCCTTGATGGTGGAAGCGTAGCGGTCCTCGTCGGCCTTCTGTGCCTGGTAGGGTGCATGCGGGGCCAACGACGCGAAATACAGGAAGAACGGCTTGTTCTTGTCCTGCTTCTCGATCATCTTGACCGCGGCGTCGCCGATCAAAGGCAGGTAGTAAGTCTTCTCCTGGAAAAATTTGCCGTCCTGCTGCCAATCCACGATGCCACCGCGCATCTTGGTAAAGTAGTCCACCTCGCCGACGAGGTTGCCGTAAAAGTGATCGAAGCCGCGGTTCTGCGGCCAGTACTTCTGGTCGGCATGACCTAGATGCCACTTGCCGACCATCGCGGTGCTGTAGCCCACTTCCTTCAGCGCCTGCGGCAGCGTCCGCTCGTCGGTCGGCAATCCGTAGCGATGGTTCGGGAAGATCACCAGCGTCTGCAGGCCGTAGCGCATCGGGTACCGGCCAGTCATCAACGCTGCTCGGGCCGGGGTGCACACCGGCATGCCGTGGAAGGATTCGAGCTGCACTCCCTCGCTTGCAAGTTTGTCGATGTTCGGCGTCTTGATGTCGCTCCCGCGATAGCCGAGATCCGCATTACCGAGGTCATCGGCGAGAATGATGATGATATTGGGACGTCGCTCCTGCGCGTGCCCGGAGCCGAACGTGAGCAGGCACAAGAGGACGGCTGCGGCTGTGAGTTTGGCGCGCATGGATTGCCTTCCTTCGGTTCCTCAATCGACTTTCTGCAACATCAGGATCTGCGTCCGCAACCCCGCGGTGATCTTGCCTGCATCGGCGCTTCGCCCGTTTAAGAACTCCTTGGACGTCTCCGGCGCTGCGCGATGGAGACGGACTTCGCATCGTGTCAGCTATTGGCTTCGCCCGGCGATTGAATTGGCGATGCTGGCTGCCAACTCGGGCTGGCGAAAGGGCTTAGTCAGGCGCGGAAGGTCCGGCGCTACTCCTTCTGCTTCCGCATAACCCGAGACGATCAAAACCGGGATATCCGGCCACTTTTCCTTGGTTGCGCGCGCGAGATCGACGCCTGTCATTCCTGGCATCAGATGGTCGGTGACGAGCACATCCACGTGGATTCCCTGGTTGAAGAACCTTAAGGCTTCTTCAGCCGAACTCGCCTCGAGGACGTCGTAGCCGAGCTCGGTGAGCATGTCGGCCGTACTCATCCGTACAGGATCATCGTCCTCGACGAGCAAAACCTTCCCGATTGCCTTTAACTCCGGGATGGCAGTAGGAGTGCCTTCCGATGCTTCTACTGGCTCATCGCTAACGGGCAGCCAAATCCCGACCTTCGTGCCGAGTCCTGGTTTGCTTGAGAGAGCGAGCGCCCCGCCGAGTTGGGACGCAAGGCCGTGAACCATCGAAAGGCCCAGCCCGGTCCCTTTCCCTGGGCCCTTTGTTGAAAAGAAAGGTTCGATGGCGCGGGCGAGCGTTGCCTCGTCCATGCCAGTGCCGGTGTCTGCTATCGACAGGCGGATGTATAAGCCTGGCTTCAGATGCGGGTGCTGACTTGGCCCTATCATCTCGCTCGTCGCGGAGACCCGCAGCGTGCCGCCGTCGGGCATGGCGTCGCGTGCGTTCACGGCGAGGTTGAGGATCGCCATCTCAAGCTGGTTCGGATCTGCCTTCGCAGCCGGAAGGTCGTCGGCGATTTCCACCACGATCTTGATCTGAGGTCCGGTGGTGCTGACCACCAATTCGGCCATTCCCTTCACCAAGGTTCCCACATTGACAGAAGTGGGCTGGAGCGGCTGGCGGCGTGCGAAGGCGAGCAGGCGCTGCGCCAGTGTTTTGGCCCGGTCAGCGGCTTGAAGTGCACCTTCGATCAATCGCTGCTCGCGCTCGCCGCCGAAGCCGCGGCGATGCAGCATGTCAAGGCCGCCGATGATTGGTGTCAGCAGGTTGTTGAAGTCGTGCGCAATGCCCCCGGTGAGCTCGCCCATGGCTTCCAGCTTCCGTGACTGGAGCAGTGCTTCCTCGGCTCGATGCCGCTCAGTGGTCTCGACTGCCTCGGGTACAATGGCTTCGATGTCGCCGTGCTCATTGCGCATAGGACGCATAGTGAAATCGAACCAGCGCCAGCCGGTAGGCAACTTCACCAAGATCTCTTGGCGGACGGTCTGTCCCTTCGCGACCGCTGCAACGGCTTCACGCACCGCCTCCGGCATGCCAGGCGTTCCCGTAAACCATGGAGTATCCCAGAACGGTTTGCCGACGACATCTCTAAGCGTCGACTTGATGCCCGACAGCGAGGTCGCATTGGCATCGAGAAGCGTGCCGTCAAGCGCTATCAGTCCTTGGTACTGGTAGTTTGTCGCGAAGATCGCACGCAGGCGAGATTCGCTAGCCTGCAGGGCTGCAGTGCGCTCGGCGACCTGCTGTTCGAGCGTAGCATTAAGTTGGTAGAGCTCTGCTTCGGCGTCGCTCGTGGAGATTCTGCGTGGAGCTATACCATTTGACGATGCGGCCTTCTTCATCTCGGCGCGGGAACGCACGAGATCGGGCCCATCGGGACTCACCGGACAGCATCTTAACCCGATGCTCGACATCGTAGGGTACTCCGGTTGAAACCGAGCGAACCAGGCGTCGGTGGTGAAGTCGAGATCGTCAGGTTCAAGTCTCTCCGCGCAAGTAGCACCGAGCCCGCTTGTGCCGGTCCACTCCCTCCAACGCTCCGCCACGCAGTCCTGACCGTCGGGGTCGCGGTCCACACTACCTGGGGGCTCAACTCGACCGCGTTGTGGTAATGCTCCTCGCTTTCGCAGAGGTCTTGTTGGGCACGACGTCGCTTAACCACCGCGGCACCCGTTTACCCGATGCGCAGGGAGACAAAGGTTAGAGTCGGTACATTATCGCCAGTGCCCCCAGTAGGACGTCTGCCCATATTGGCCCTGCCAGTTCCATTGTGATCGCCAAGGATCATTCCACGAAGAAGCGCTGCGAGCAGAAGGGTAGGTGCGGCTGGCGCGCGCAGAGCTCGCCTGCTTGCTGTCGGACTTTGGCTTTGCGCGCGCGTACTTTCTGGATCGCGCCTCGCGATCCTGTTTGGCATCATCGGGCTTGGCTTTGGCGCGCCTGTCCCTCCGGGATCGGCTGACGTCGCGATCTTCGTCGGCGTCTGCCTTTGCTTTGACGCCTGCCAGCCTCTCAGAGTCGTCTGCTTCCCGTTCCTGCTTGGCGTCAGCGGGACCGCCTTCGAGGCGCGCATAATTCGTTAACCGACCATCCGAGTCGACGTCTTTGCCCGACAACAGCACATCCTCCGTGTCAATCACCTTGCCTTTGGCGTTGACCCGGAAGCATTCCGAGAACGCTTTGCCGCGAGCCATCGAATTGCAAGCGAGCCGGCGTTTGGCTTCTGGAGACGGCGGAGCAAGCACGGTTTTTGGTGCAACATTGCTCCAGACCGCGTTGATGATCGGCTCGAAAATCGGAACAGCGACGGCACCCCCGGTCGAACCGCCGCCCAGCGTACGCCGCTTGCCGTCGGAATTGTCATAACCGATCCAGACCGCGACCGTTACGTCGTTGGTCAAACCCACGAACCAGGCGTCGTTCTCATCGTCCGAGGTGCCGGTTTTGCCCGCAACATAGGGGGCCAAATCCGCGATGGCGCTTGCCGTCCCGCGGGCCAGCACCCCCTGCAACAGGGTCCTGAGCTGATAGAATGCGGCTTGGTCGACAGAATTGACTGGCGATGCCGTTTGCTGATGGCGATAGAGTGTCTCCCCGTCGCGCTCGATGGACTCCACGACATAGGGCGCCGGCCGCAGCCCTTCAGTCGCAATTGTTGCATAGAACGCCGCCAGGTCGATCGGCCGCACCGGCTGAGCGCCGAGCATGAACGGATAGAAGTGCACGCATTCCCGATAAATCTGCGCTTCCATAGCCAGATCACAAAGACGGTTGAGACTGTCCTCGGGTTTTTTTTCGATGCCGCCAGTGAGCAAGTGAACGGTGGCGAGATTGCGCGAGTTTTCCAGCGCACTGCGCAGGGTGAGAACGCCGCCCGAGCCGCCGTCGTAGTTCTTCGGCGTCCAGTAGTCCTCTTCGCTGGCGCGCCTCCTGCCGATGGGCGGCAGGGTGATGGGCTCATCCAAAATCAGCGTATTGGGCTGCACACCCCTGCCAAGGGCCGCGAGATAGCTCAGCGGCTTGATGGTGGAGCCCGGCTGACGCGTGGCCTGGGTCACTCGGTTGAGCTGGCTCAGGGGATACGAGAAACCACCGGTCATCGCGAGGATGCGGCCGGTTTTGTTTTCCAGAACGACCGCCGCTCCCTGCACCTCGGGACGCACGCGCAAATCGGCACGCGCAATCTTGCCTTTGCCCTTGCCCTCGGCGACGCGCACCAACACAACATCATAAAGCGCGAGCTTGCGCTCCGTCGTGCCGTCCAATGAGAGCGGCAGGACGCGGCCATCACTCAAACCGACGCGCAAAGCCCCACCATGCTTGCCGGCGGGGTTCTCGATCACCACGGCCGGCGCCCAATGCACGTCATAGAGCGGCAGCCGCGCATTGATGAGCGCTCGCTGCCACGCGGGCCGTTTGTCCTCAGTGTTCTGATCCGCTTCGGCCCGCTCAATAGCCTTCGCCAAACTAGCCTCAGGCCCCTTGAACTGAGCGCGCCCAGCGCTGCGCTCATAGCGTGAAAGACCCTCCTGCAGCGCCTCTTCCACCGCCCTCTGCAGTTTCTGGTTGATCGTCGAACGCACCGTGTAAGCGTTGGCTGCGCCCAATTCGATGCCCGCCACGGACTTGGCGTCGCGGATCACCTGATCGGAGAAATAAAACCCGATGTCGCGCCGCGACCGTTCATAAGCGACAAGCGCCGGCAATGCCGGCAATCCCGGAGCGGCTTGCGCGATGCCGTCCTCTTGCATGCGCTTGAAAATATAGGCGAGCCGTTCCCGTGCCCGCCCGGGATGCCGGTCGGGATTGAAATAGGTCGGTCCCTTGATCAGGGTGGCGAGAAGCGCGCCTTCCTGCAGCGTCAGTTGGGTCGATGGTTTGCCGAAATAGGCGCGTGCCCCCATTTCAATGCCCCAGGCGCCGCGACCGAAATAAACCGAGTTGAGGTAGAGCTCGAGAATTTCCGCCTTGCTCAGTGTGCGCTCGACCCGTGCAGCCACGATCATCTCACGGATCTTCCGCTCATAGGTGAGGTCGTCGCCCACCAGGAGGTTCTTCGCGAGCTGCTGGGTGATCGTCGAACCGCCCTGCGGCCGCCCGGCTTGGGCGAGATTGCCGACAAAAGCGCGGATGAGGCCACGCTCGTCGATCCCCTTGTGCTGATAGAAACGCCGGTCCTCGGCCGCAATGAACGTCGACTGTACATGCATCGGGATGTCGGCGAGGGGAACCCATGCGCGACGTTTGTTTTCGTCGGACACCTCCGCAAAGGGCTGGCCCGCGTCATCGAGCACAACGCTTGCCCCGGGGAGCTTCAGGCCCTTAAGCTTGGTGTGATCGGGCAGGTCGGCAACTGCCTTATTATAATAGTCAATCACCTCGCCGAGATCGACGGCCTGCACAACGCCCTTCTGGTCTTTGCAGAACTGTCGATAGGCCGCTTGCAAATCGGCGAAATTGATGCCGCGAAACAACTGAGTTTCGTTGGTGATCGGCTGGGGATCATCGAGTGCGGTCGCGATGAGATCGTCGAGATTGATGCCCTCGATATCGAAGACTTTGAGCATATGCCTGCAGCCTGCGTGCAACAGCCCGGTGATCTGCTCCTGGTCGCGGGCGCGGTCGAACTGGGTCTTCGTCGCGTCTGGCGCTGTCGTCACTTGACTGAGCGCAAGGACGAACGCGAAGATTTTGACAAGAAAGGTTTCCATAAGATGAGCCAAGCCTCACAAAAGGGCATGTCCCTGGGACCCTAGGGGAGTTCCCAGCTTTGCCATTGGTGGCAGTAGAAGTTTAACATTCCGAGGTTCACTTACGTTGGTGCCGAATGTTCGCATTGCGTGGCTGCGCCCGCCTTGCGGAAATCATTCCACTTCATGCCCCTGTCGGTACCGGCCGCCTGCTGCACTCCTGCATCGTCAGCCTGTACCTGCGGAGCAGCTGCTGCACGCTTCGTTTTGCTCACCCCAGACGTGCTTGTAGGAATCACCTGGGCCCGACCGCATCGTTCACGCACTTGGTCGTGAAGCTAGCCTCGGCGGCGCCGGCGGCAGTTGCGTCGCACGATGCCTGTGCGTCCCGCTCGCATTTGCCGATGAAGCTCGTGAGCGCGGCTCCGGTGAGCTTCTTTTCAGCTGCCTGATCCTTGCACGATGCGGCGAATGCGTTGACGGCCCAACATGAAGGCACTGCGGCCAAGATGATGCGTCCCATCGCTTTCCCTCCTGAGCCGATCGACTTTGCCAATCGCGGCGCTCTGGTGCACGATTAAGGGTCCGATGAACCGCGGACGCTTTCTCCGGCGTTTCGATTGAAATTCTTAAACAGGACGCGGGGATCGTCGAGATGGACCTTGGGCCTACCTGTCGTATCAATCACGCCGATGCGACGGCCGAATGCCGGCCCGCTCGGCAATGCGGACAAGGTCCGCAACCGTTCGCACGCCCATCTTGTGCATCATCCGACCGCGGTGCAGTTTGATCGTCTTTTCGGCGGTGCCGAGATCCGCGGCAATTTGCTTGTTGAGTCGGCCGGCGATGACGTGGGTCAGCACCTCGCGTTCGCGCGGCGTTAGTCTCGAGATTCGGTTATTGATCGACGCCAATTCCCCGCGCAGTTCGAGCGCCTGCGCCTCCTTCTCGGCCGCCAGCGCGACCGCTGCCAGCAGTTGTCGGGATTTTACCGGCTTGGTCAGGAAATCGACGGCTCCCGCTTTCATTGCCTGCACGGTCACCGGAATATCGCCGACGCCGGTTATGAAAATGACCGGTCGCTCAAGTCCCCCCGCCTTCAGGGCCGCCTGGAGCTCGATGCCGTCCAGGCCGGGCATCGATAGGTCGAATATCGCGCAACCCGGGAGGGATGGGTCGTGCTCAGCAAGGAATTCGGTCGATGACGAAAAGGCCCGGACTTCATAGCCCTGCGTGTTCAACATTCTCGTCAAAGCTTTGAGCACTCCGGGATCGTCGTCTACAAGGTAGATGACGAAACGCGACTCGCTCATCACGACGGTACCAGAGTGTCTTGGGTCGGCAAAGCAACGACCACCGTGGCCCCGCTGCCGGCGTTGTTTTCGATGCTGAGTTTTCCTCCATGCGACTTGACAATCGTTGAGCAGATCGACAGTCCAAGACCAAGACCCTGCTCCTTCGTCGTGAAGAAGGGCTGGAAGAGCCGCGTTTGGTCTTCGGCTGCGATTCCATGTCCGAAATCGACAATGACTGCCTCGATTTGCTTTCCGTTGACACGAGTCGTTATGTTTATTGCACGTTGCGACGGAGCTTTCGAACTCATCGCCTCCATCGCGTTCATGATCACATTGAGCAGCACTTGTTGCAATTGCACCGGATCGCCGGAAATCGTCGGCAGGCTCGCGGCCAGCACTACCTCTAGATTGATCTTTCGCCGCACGAACTCGCCGCGTAAAAGACGCAACGTCAATTCCACGAGTTGATTCAGATCAATCGGCTCGGACTTGCTTTCGCCTTTCCTTAACAGCCTGCTAACGCGGCTTATCACCTCGCCAGCCCGATTGTCCTCTTCGATGATGTCCGCGACAATTTCCCGAAGCTTCTCCAGGTCGATATTCTTTCGGTCGAGGAGGTGGTGTGCTGTTTCCGCGTTGGCAAGGATGGCCGTGAGCGGCTGATTGAGCTCGTGAGCGATAGCGCCCGACAATTCGCCGAGAACCGATTGCCGCATGAGGCGTGCGATTTCTCTGCCTTGCAGCTCGGCCTCGCCCTCTGCCGTTTTCAGCGCGGTGACGTCGCTGAATATGCCATTGATGTAATAGCGCCCATCATTGTCCCCGGGGCGTGGATAAGCTTTCATTGCAACCCAACGGGTTTCGCCACTCGGCAAAACAACACGAAACTCGCCATCGATCGGGCGACCACTCGATGCAGCCTCCCTTATCGCTCTTACAAGAGCACGACGATCATCCGGATGAACGGAATCGCGCAAAGTATCAAGCGACAGCGGCGCATTCTCGGCCAGTCCGAAAATCGATCGACAATGCGTGTTGGCCCAGATCGGAGTGTCTTCGGCCTGAAATTGCCACAAGCCGGTATTTGTTGATGCAGCAGTGAATTCCATCCGTTCTTCGTTTTCCGCGAGTGATCTTTCGGCTATTCGGCGTCTGCGGTTTTGAACGAGCACATATGCGATGATGGCCGATTGGAGGCTGAGAGCCGCAAGCACGGAAATTATCAGATAGCGATGCTCATCCCAGAGCGTAGCTTCCCTGAATGAAACCACGGTGCCGGCTGGAAGATTAGCGTCGGAGAGCTGCCAGCGCTTGAGCTGTCGAGCATCGACCCTATACGCACCTGTAGTGCTAGGTTGCGGCGCAATCGTGTTCGGGTCTTTGCCGGCCAGAATCTCCAAGGCCAAGTCGGCGGTCTGAGCCCCCATCGTCTCGTTAATATCCGAGTATCCGCCCACTAGTCCGAAACCGAAACTGGTACTGTAAGGCGAGTAAACGGGGGCGCTTGCCGCCTTCGCGACTCGCCTGATCACGTCCGGGGAAACATATCGCCCACCGCGATCGTCCGCGAAATACGTGAACGTGATCGCAATCGTATCGCGCGGCAAGCGCGCCACTTCCTTGATGAGCGTATCGTAGGGGAGTCCGACCAGATACCGGGTGTCGTAACGCCGTTCGTGAATTTCGATCTGTTCGCGGGCGATTTGCACCCATTTCCGATCTGAATTGGCTGCGCCAGCGATGATGACGAGATTTCGCGCGCCGGGCTGAAGCCGCTCGGCAAGGTCCAGCGTCTTTGAAAAATCTCGCCGACTGATGACGCCTGTTATCTTGCTCGATCGGCCGAAGGCGGCAAAGGCGTCAGCCGGCAAGCAACAAGCAGCGATCGGAACGTTGGGAGCAATCGCGTCGCGATGTTTCAAAATGAATTGCGACGCTTCTGGGCCTGCCGTTATCACGACATCAGGCCTCCTGACAGCATATTTTTCGGCCAGATAGCGTGCGGTTCGGTTCTCATGGTCGGGTTCGGGGAACCGCGTGAGGTCGAGGAATTCGCTAAGTAGTTCGAGCTTCTCAGGCGACTTGTCTCTCAGTCGCTCTATCGCTCCCTGGCCGACGCTCAGGATCCCGGGATAAGTCAGATTGTATGAAAGGAGCACGAGGACGCGTCTTGCCGAGTCTTGGGCATGCGAAGGTGAATGGGGGATAAACAGGGCGAATAGAAACGCGACTGCGGTCACCTGCCGCAGAAACTGGTGTTGCACGCCGTTCCCGCGTTGTGCGCCGTTGGCGCCAAAGCGAATACGAGCAATGAGGTTGGCCAACAGGTTCATCGTCGACGTCAGAACGCTGCTCCGACCGATCGCATGCACCGAGCCGAGCTACGAACCCAATCCGCCTGTCTATTATTCAAATCTATTATTCAAAAAATTTGACACGGTGCAACCCGTCCGGCATCAGGGGCCGGTCCCATTTTTAAACCGCCGTTAGTAACAAAAAAATCTTCGTTACCGATAAAGGTCGGCGTGGACGGACGCATCCTCTGTCGCCATTGCGATGAGGACCATTGCTGTTCTCGCTTTCGTCCGCGTCTCGATCGTATCATCGACAGTAAGCAACACAAATGCCAATGGCGGCGTCGGTGCGCCGATGACAGGTCTGAACGTCAGAGTTTCATACGTATTTCTCGACGCCGGACGGCTCGGCCACTGAGTTGAATTGAAGAGTTGCGGCGTCAGCAATCTTGGTCGAGCGAGGTAGGCCCAAGGTCCATCTCGACGGTCGTCGCGTCGGCGAGCAAGACTGTCGCATGTCGACCATGTGGCGGGAGCAGCGCGCCTGTTTCATTTCATTTGCGCCTCCGAATTTGGCATCGGCGCTCGCATGTTAGCCGGCCCGGTCGAGGCGCAGACGGGGCCGAACGTTCTCGTCATCTTTGGCGAGCCGGGCAAGTCCTTGGGACTGTGCTCTGATTTTGAGGAGGAAGGTTCAAATGGCGATATTCGATTCTCTTAATCGCCGAGATCGGCAGCAAGTTCGGTCTTGGCGCGAAATCCAGTGCGTTGATTGCGGAGGTGATCCGCTTCATGACAAGCGAGCCCGGCGGCGTCGCCGGGTTCCTGGACCGCTTCAAGAATGCGGGTCTCGCGAGCTTGGTCAGTTCCTGGCTCGGCAACAAGAACCCCGACCCGATGTCGAACCAACAGGTCGAGCAGGGCCTCGGGACCAGCATCATCAACATGATTGCGGGTAAGCTGGGCCTCGGCGGGAGCTTTATCACCCCGGCCCTCGGCTATGTCATTCCTAAGCTGATCGGAATGCTGACGCCGGACAAGACGATTCCGTCCACGATACCGGCGACGTGGAAGAGCTTCCTCGACTCATCGACTGCGCCGTCGCGGGCGTACGCGGAGCCAGCCCGCAAGGCGGCGGGGTCTAACTGGCTATGGCTGCTGCTCCCATTGCTCGCTTTGCTTGGTCTCGCCTGGTGGCTGCTTTCGGGTAAAGAGCAGCCAGTGGCCACCAAGGCGCCTGCCCCGGTGGCCCAGACTGCCCCGACGGTCAATCCGAGACTGGGCGTGAACTATCACGACAGCGGCTATGTCACGTATTCCGGTGTGGTGAAGGATGAGGCCGGCCGCACGTCGATCATCGACACGATCAAGGGCGTGTTCGGCGCCGGCAATGTCAAAGGCGACATCACTGTTGATCCCAATGCCGCGGCGGCGCCGTGGCTCGCCAACCTGAAGGCAGCCCTTGAGAACTTTAAGATCCCCGGTCTGAGCGCGTTGTTTGATGGGTCCGCAGTCAACATTGGCGGACTGATCGCCGATTCTGATCGCGACAAGATCATCGGTTCGTTGAAGGGGATGTTCGGAAGCGGCCTGTCGCTTGGAACGCTGACCGAAGACGTCAACGCGAAGGCCTTAGCGGCGCTCAACGCCCTCAAACCCGGTTTTGGCCCCAAGGACGTTGTCAGCGCCCTCAATCTGACGGTCATCAACTTCCCAACCGGACAAGCGGACATCCCTGGCTTCAATCGTGCCGTTCTCAATCGGGCAGCTGCGGTTCTCAAGCAGCTTCCTGCGGGCACACGGTGATCGAAATCAGCGGCCACACCGACAACGTCGGCGATGAGGCCTCAAACATGCTGCTATCGCAGCAGCGGGCGGAGGCGGTTCGCGCCGTGTTGATCGAAGCCGGCGTGCCCCAACAGATGCTGACGGCCAGGGGCTATGGCAGCACCAGGCCGAAGGCCAGCAACGACACGGCCGAGGGCCGCTACCAGAACCGGCGCATCGAATACGCCGTGCAGTAGGTTCGTCTCACTCAGGTAAGAGAACCGGAGCGCGCAGGTCTGCTCACCGATCGGCGCGCTCCGGGCAAAGCGCATGCAAACCTAAGGGAGACGCGAATGTCCTTTCTTGTTTGGATCATCCTCGGCCTGGTCGCCGGATACATCGCGAAGCCAGATTGTCGACGGGGTCGGCAGGGGCCCGTGGCTTAATATGGGTTTGGGAATTGTCGGCGCGATCATCGGCGGGGTGATTTTTAGCGTACTGGGCGGTGTAGGCATCACGGGCATTAACCTCTACAGCCTGATTGTTGCAGTGGTCGGCTCGGTCGTTGTGCTGTGGGTCTACAATGCCGTCAGCGGGCGGCGAGCGATGTGAAGCGCGTCGTGCGCTGTTTCGTTTTTCAGCAATAGGAGCAAACGATGGCACTTCTCGACCAATTACTGCGCTCTGCGCTTTCTCAGGCCAAGGTTTCGAATCCGCTGATGCTCGCTCTTCTTGCATTGCTGGGTTCGGGGGCATTGTTCGGAGGCGGCGACCGAGAGGCTGCGCCCACGAAGACCGGCGGCCAGCGCGTCCCCGCGGACGAGGGCGGCGGCCTGCTCGAAGGCTTGGGTGGTCTGCTCGAGCGATTTCGGCAAAGCGGACAAGGAAAGACGATTGATTCGTGGATCGGAAGCGGGCCGAACGAGCCGGTATCGCCGGGTCAGCTCGGAAACGCGCTCGGGCCGAACATCATCAAGACGCTCGCCGAGCGGTCCGGCATATCGGAAGAGGAACTCCTCAAACAGCTGACGCAGGTTCTGCCAGGCGTCGTCGATAAGTTGACGCCGAATGGTCGACTCCCCTCCCTGGCGGAACTCGCCGAATAGTGTGAGAGTCGCCGCGTATTGACGCGCGCGGGGCTGATGTCCCGGCGCGTCGCGCGACTTGGGAGGATGAGCATGCGTATCGATGAACTGCCGCGCAGCGAGAAGATCGAGGATCGCCGTGCCGTGCGGATGCGCGCTGGTGGGATCGGCATTGGCACGCTCATAGTTCTTGGCTTGATCGGATGGGCGCTTGGCATCAATCCGCTTCTCCTGATCGGCGGTGCGGAAATCCTGTCCCGAGGCAGTCAGTCGCAACCGCCGTCCTATTCCGAAACGGCGAACAGGACGGGCGGGCCCTCCGACCAGATGAAGGAGTTCGTGTCGGCGGTGCTTGGCAGCGCGGAAGTGCAGTGGACGGAGCTGTTCGCGCAAGCCAACTCCCGTTACCAGGCTCCGACGCTTGTGATGTTTTCGGGGGCGACCTCGTCGGCCTGCGGGTTTGCGCAATCCGCGATGGGGCCGTTCTATTGCCCGCTCGACCGCAAAGTTTACCTGGACACGTCCTTCTTCGAGGATATGCAGCGGCGGTTCGGCGCGTGTGACACCGCAAAGGCCTGCCAGTTCTCGCAGGCCTACGTGATTGCACACGAGATCGGCCATCACGTGCAGAACCAGCTCGGCATCCTGCCGCGGGTACAGCAGATGCAGCAGGGCATGGACAAGTCGGACGCCAACCGCCTGCAGGTCATGGCCGAGTTGCAGGCGGATTGCTTTGCCGGCGTGTGGGCCAATCACTCACAACAGAAATGGAAATTCCTCGATCCCGGCGACGTGGAGGCGGGGCTGCAGACGGCGTCCGCCATTGGCGACGATCGCCTGCAACGGCGGACACAAGGCTATGTGGTCCCCGACGCTTTCACGCACGGGTCGTCGCAGCAGCGCGTGCGCTGGTTCATCACCGGGCTCAAGTCGGGGGAGATTGCAAGCTGCGACACGTTCAATGCCGCGCAACTTTGAGGCGCTCGCGACTGGTCGATGCCAGTTGGGTACGTCAACGCTCGAAATGAGATCGAGCGACATCAACCACAGTCATCGCAGTGAGGAGCAGACCATGAGCATATTCGGGAAGATCATGTCGTCCATTTTTGGAAAGGCGAGCGCTGCGGGCGCAACTCCGGCTGCGCCTGGCGCGAAGCCCTCATCCGCTACCCCGGCTTCTGCGCCGGCCGGCTCGGCTGCGGAAGTCGATGTCGCGGGCATCCTCACCAAGCTGGCCGCGGAAAAGAAGGAGAAGCTTGACTGGCGAACGTCGATCGTTGATTTGATGAAACTTCTCGATCTCGACAGCGGCCTATCGGCGCGCAAGGAGCTCGCACAGGAGCTGCACTATTCCGGCGACATGAACGACTCGGCGTCGATGAATGTGTGGCTGCACAAGCAGGTCATGCAGAAGCTCGCCGAAAACGGCGGCAGGGTGCCGGAGGAACTGAAGACTTAAGCCTGTTTGCCAGTTAGTACCGCCTCGGAACAAAAGCCGAGGCAGCGGCGTCTTGCCGATTCGCCCGGGGATAGTTCATGTTCAAGCGTTTCAGCGCAAACTACTCGCTGTGGCCTGAGCGGGGCCTTCCGCGCCGGCGGCACACCGCTAACGCTTGCTGCCGCGCGCTTGCGGTCGGCGTCGTGTGTGCCATCGCGGCATATAACCTCATTTCCAACTTTGTCGGCCCGGCAATCGTGCAGGAGCCGACTGCACAGAGGGTTGTCGAGCATGTCCTTACCTTTGCGCCCGCGGTAGCGCCGGCTGCGACCCCAACGCCGGCGCTGCTCGAAACCGTAAACCGCCGCAACGGGACTCGCGGGCGTGCCGCGAAGGTGACCCTCCCGATCATCGGATCGCAAGCCGCCCTGCCAAGTGCCGCGACCGACGGGCGCGGCGGCGACGAACTGGCGGTTGGAGCATCAGTGGCCGCCTTGGCAGCAAGCTCCGGTAATCCCCCGAGCATGATAGATGGCGAGCCGGCGCTTCAGCCGCCGGCCCAGGAAGCGGGCGCGGACGAGGCGAACCCCGCCGCAGCCACCGAGGGTCCGGTCAAACTGCGCAAAAAGATTGTTCGGAAGAAGCGCGAGCGGCCGACCAAGTTACGCCGCGCGTTACCACAAAAAGCGCGAGCGGCCGACGCGTTACGCCGCCGGGCGATACCTGCAGGGGCCAATTTCTGTCGGATTGGTCACGCCAACGGCGAGTTGGTATTAGTTGATACAGCTCATGGGCTGGGGACCGGTTGGGGTCCCCGGCCCATAAGCGTCCCCTCCCATCGACCCCTTACTCTGGAGACGGCGCATGAAGCGGCGGTTTGTTTACGTCTTCGCCACAGCCGGCATCGCCTTACTAGCCCTTACGTACGCTCAACTACAATTTCCCTTCTCGCAAGCGCTACCAGTGAAATTTTTCTGGCCGCCCGCCACTGCGCCAATGGCGCAGGGGTTCCGCCTCGAAGAGGTGGCCTCGATTGCCGAAATTTCCCCTGCCAATCTCAAGCCCGACACGATCGCTTTCAGCGACCACCGTAACGACCCGATCACGGACGCAAAGAGCGGACTCATCCGCTTTGTCGATTGGGCGAGGGCCAAGCCGCTGCAGAGACAGCTCTTGAGCCTGTATCCGAGCTACGACGAGCCGACCATTACCGCCACGGTCGGCGGCGCGACCAAAACGATGAAGCGCCGGCTGCACATCTATGTCGCCGAAGCACGTTTCGAACTTGCCCGCGCACCAAATGCGATCGATCTCACGCGCTATGTCAATCTTCCATTCCTCGATCGGATGGATCCCTCGATCAAACATCACCTGATCAGCGCCGACGAGGTCATGCCGAATAAGGATGGGAGGCTCGCAAACAAGCATCCGGCCCGGCGCTGGTGTGAGGACGCCGCCACAGTCATTTGCATCAAGTCTCGTTACCAGCTCGAAGGCAAGCTGCCGACTGCCATTCTGCTTCTGAACAAACTGCGCGAGGGCGGCAAACAGATCGCCGACTTCATCGAATTCGAGAGCGAGCTGCGGATCATCCCGTCGACCGCGATCGATCAAGCGGCGCTCGCCCAGTTGACCGGGATCGACACCCCGGTCACGGCGGCGCTGGAGCAGAACATCGTCCACGTCAATCAGGTGATGCAGTTCGGCAAGTTGCTTGCGGTGCTGCAGGAAAAACCGGCCGAACCAAGCCAGACCGTGGCCACAGCCTTCGTGGTGCTCGCGGTCGACTCTGATCTATTCGAAAAGCGCAAGGACTTCGGGAGCGTTCCCGTATTGCGGAACGTGGTGCCGGCTCAGGTCTTGTCCGGCAACAGCTCGTTCAATACCGGGAACTCGATCAGCGCCGGACTGCCCAATTATGCGCGCAACCGGATCCAGGCCTTGGCCGGGATCCTTAGCCGCGAATAGCTGTAAATGCCGAGTTTCATCTGACAGACGGCGCCCCACTTTGCCAGATTGATCCGGCAAAGGTGACCAGCTCGTCGCTTACAAAGGAGTGGGCGTCCCACGCGAGTTGCGCAGCACCATGCAGGCATCGCCCTGGGCGCGGTCGCCGCCCCAATGGTGATCGGCGCCCTGCTTCCCGCCGTAAGGATGCATTGGCCTCACTCCTGGCCAAGTCCACGAAAATACGCTCGTTGACGACTTGCTTGCCGGCTTGAAGGCCAAGAGCATGGTGCTTGCCAACCGTCGGTTTAACTTCGCAGAGCCTCTGTACAGGACGCGTTCGCCAACATTCCGCCTCGCGCCAACCGCAAAAGCGCCGATCTGCTTCAGTCCATTCTTCTGCCGGGCGCGAAACCTCGTCAATCGGTTCTTCAACAAGGTGAAGCATTTCCGGCGTATCGCGACGCGCTACGACAAGCTCGCCGACACGTGCCTCGCAACCCGTGCTCGATCCGCGACGAAAGCGCTCGTCCCATCGCGCCGAAGGCCGAGCTGAAGAGGAGAGCGGATCATCCGCGGGCCCAGATGGCAAATCGTGGTGCTTCTATTGTCGATCATACTCGACTCTGAGCCGTTTTCGCTGGTGCTGCGATCGAAGTCGGATCGATCAGCGCCTCTATTCCGCCGCGCGGATTTTGCTCGCTTCAGTGCTCAGCGCCTCGCCGGGGAGCGTCGGCGGTTCGGCAGACAGGTACTGTGCCTTGGCGAGCTCGGCGAAGGGGCCGCCCGCCCGCATTAGCTCGTCGAACGTTCCCGTCTCGACGACGCGGCCGTGCTCGAACATGAGGATGCGGTCGGCGCGTCGAATGGTCGCGAGGCGGTGGGCGATGACGAAAGTGGTGCGGCCCTTCATCACCTCCTCGAGCGCGGCTAAGAGCTTCGCCTCGGTTTTGGCATCGAGGGCGCTCGTCGCTTCGTCGAGGATGAGGATCGGCGGCTCCTTCAGCAGCGCGCGCGCGATCGAGAGGCGCTGGCGCTCGCCGCCGGAGATCAGACGCCCGCGCTCGCCCACGCGTGCGTTCAAGCCGTTCGGATCGCGCTCGATGAAATCGAGCGCCTGGGCCCGCGCGGCGGCGTCGCGCAGCTCCGCCTCGGTCGCATCCGGCTTGCCGATGCGCAGGTTCTCCGCGATCGAGCGGTTGAACAACAGGCCCTCCTGAAACACAACGCCGATGTTCCGCCGGAGCGCAACTAGCTTCATGTCGCGCACGTCGATACCGTCAATCCGGATCGCCCCCGATTGCGGTTCGAAGGCCCGGTAGAGCAGCGCAAGCGCGGTCGATTTGCCGGCCCCGGTCGTCCCGACCAGCGCGATGCGCTCGCCCGGCGCGGCCGTGAAGATCAGATCGGCGACTGCCGGTCGCTTGCCGTCATAGGAGAATGAGACATTGTCGAACTCGACTTTCCCGTTGACACGCCCCGGATCGGTTGCGCCGGGTCGGTCGTGGATCGCCGGCGTGGTGTCCAACACGGCAAAGAATTCGGCGAGCCGCGGCCCTTCCGAGAATACGCGGTTGACAAACCACACGGCGTCCTGCAGGCGCGCGATCAGCATGGTCGCAAAGCCGGTGAAGGTGACGATTTCGCCGACCGAGGCGAGCCCGCGGGCGTTGAGAAAGGCGCCAAGCACCACAATGGTGAGCAGGGTCAGTGTGGTGGAGGCGCGCGTCAGCACCGAGACCACGGCCCACCAGGACAGCACCGGGATTTGCGCGGCGAGCAGCCGGTCGATCACCGTCTTGAGGCCGGACACCTCCGCCTCGACGCGGGTGAAGCTGTGCACGAGCGCCACATTGCCGAGCGTGTCGGAGGCGCGCTCGGCGAGCTCGGAATAGTTCTCCTCGACCAGCTTCTGCAGCGCTTCGGTTTTGCGCATCACGAACGCAGTGAGGGAGGCGAACACGGCGCAGAGAACCAGCAGCACCAAAGCAAGCCGCCAGTTGAGGACAAGCGCAAGCGGCAGCAACACAAAGAACGACACGAACGCCGCCAGATTGTCACGGAAGAAGGCAAGCCAGATCCCGAACAGCGCGTCCGTGCCCTGCAGCATGACCTTCATCAGGCGGCCGGAATGCGTGCCCGAATGATAGGCGAGCGGCAGGCTGCGTACGTGCTCGAAATAGTTGGCTGAGTACGCTGGTTGCGCTCTATGCCGACCGGCTCGCGCACAGGAGCGCCAGCGCGTGCTGCACCAACTATTTCGAGCACATACTGCAGCTGCCACACTCGCTTCGTTTTTCTTATGGATGCATCTGACCGATAGACGCTTATCGGGCCGCTGCAATCAAAGTTCCCCAAAGGCAGTGGCGAAGCCCGGGAGAACCTGCTCGAGGGTCGGCGACGGACACCGTGGCCAGTCGTTCGAGGTAGTCGCGCCGGTTAATTCCGCCATGGGTGAAGCTATCGTATTAGAGATTGATGATGCATTGATGTATAGTCTCCTGCCAAAGCTTCTGAGTGAATTAGGTTCGCTATATTGGTGAGTTAGGTCCAACCATAGGAGATCGCGATGTTCGATGCAAAGAGGCTCCTCGATGCCCTCTTGGGCGGGGGAACTGCGTTGCCGCAATCTGGGCCCGCAGGTCTCGGCAACGTGCTGGGTCAGGCCGCGGGCGACCCGCAGTCCGGCGCTCGAGAGGGCGAAGCGGGAACGCCGGTCGCCGATCGCAGTTTCGGGTCGATCATCGGTCAGGTGCTCCAAGAGGCGGCGTCAGGGTTGAAAGACGTCGCACGCGAGGTCGAGGCGCGAACCGGGGTCGGCAACAAGACAGAGGAGCTGCTCAAGCAAGCAACGGGCGGACGGGGGGTTGGCGACCTTTGGAGCCAAGCCCGCGAATTGGCGAGCCAGAACCAGGTCGCTGTCGGGGCCGCAATCGCTGGTCTCGCCGGTCTTCTTCTGGGTACCGGACCAGGACGCAACGTTGCCGCCAAGACGGCCAAGCTAGGGGGTCTCGCGGTAATCGGTGGGCTCGCCTATAAGGCGTTTCAGAACTACCGGGCTGGCAAGCCAGCAATCGATCTCGGCGGTGATGTCGAGCCGGCCCCCGCGGAGAGCCCGTTCGGCGATACCGCCGAACAGGACCAGGATCAGCAAACCGCGATGCTCATGGTGCGTGCCATGATCGCGGCGGCTTCCGCGGACGGCGTGGTGGACAATGCTGAGCGCAGCCACATCGTCGGCGGTCTTGAAAAGGCCGGCCTCGACGTTTCTGCGGCGAAGTTCCTGGACGAGGAATTCGCCAAGCCCATGAGCGTCGATGCGCTCGTCGCAAGCGTTTCCACCCCGGCCATCGCTACGCAGGTCTACACGGCGGCGCGGCTTGCGGTAAATCCCGACCATCCGGCCGAGCAGCGTTTCCTTGAGCGGTTGGCCGCAGGTCTCAAGCTGGAGCCCGGGCTTGTCGCCCATGTCGATGCGGCTGCTCGAAGCGCATCGTCGCGGACCTGACAAGATGCCCTCAAAGCGACGTGGCGAATTGCCCGTGTAAGCGCCATGCCGCTGTGCGCTGCGCGAAGAAGCGCTTGATCCGGCATGGCTTTGGCGCAGGCCTGACGCGATTGCCACCCGGTAAGTGGAGATTGTGATGGCGCGTGGAAGCAGAGAACGTCGCGGGCCGAGAGCGCGGCGCTGCGCGAGACGCTGAAACTGCCGCCGGAGACGCGCGATAAATCCAGCCCAGCCGGCAGAAGAGCAACGGCGACACCGTGCAGCGGCCCAAATATCCTCGAGACAGCAGGTCCTGCCTTCGTACGTCAGAAAAGCTTGATCCGCGCTCGCGGCAGCAGCATTCTGCGATCGGACGAGACCAGCGTAAGGGTCAGCGAGCGCAACGGGCGGACCAATTGCTGATCCGCCGCAGCCCGCGGCAAGGACGTGGTCTGCCTCGGCGAGCGCCCGGACCTAATCACCCGGCGACCAGGACTGATAACCAAGTCTGCCTCTCCCATCGAGAGGCACCTTTTTCTCACGCGCGACAAGCGACACCGAGATTGCTAATCTCGCATCATTTCCGTGTCTGAAATTGTGTATGAAATATTCGGAAGGAGACGCTATGCGCGGCAAGCTCGAAGGAGGCAGCGATGAATGACGTGGTCGTTCTTACCCCCATGCAGTACCTCGACAAGGCTGTCGGGGCCTTGCGCGACATCGGCTTGATGCCGGCCAAGCTCGAGCCTGCGCCGATCAACGCTCTGCTGGAGAAGATATCCGATCTTGACCCGGAAAAGATCCAGGTTATCGCGCGGACGCTGGGACAAGCCTCCGTTTTCAACGAGGTGGTGCGCGAGCAGATCGCGGCCATGCAGATTGGCGAGCGCTACAAGACGATCACGGAAGGCTTCAACTCCATCCGGGACGACGCCAAGCGGATGGTCGACCAGCTTGCCGACAACAAGCTCGATATTCTGGAGCGGGCCACCAACGTTTGGATGAAGATTTCGCGCGGCGACATCGCCGATCGCTTCGACAAGGTGAAGGCGACCTATCTCGAGGTCAGCAAGGACACCAAGGGTCAAATCGACCGCGAGCACGTCATCCTCGAAGCCTATCGCGACTACCGCGGGGCGCTAAAGCAGGCCGAGGTTCTTGCCCTTGAGGTGCTCAAGACCGCGACCGAGAAGCTCGAAAAGGAGCGATCGGCGCTGACGGATGCTTCCGAGAAGGTGGCGAACTTCTCCGGCAGCGAACCGGCCGAGCGGGCCCGCCTTGAGCTTGCGCGGGACGAGCAGCTGCGGCGCGTTCAGGACGAGGACAAGCGCTATCAGATCGCCAAGGACCTCTCGGACAATCTCACCGTGTCCTACAACACCTCCGAAGTGGTGATGGCGCGTTTGCAGCAGACCACGAACGCCAAGGAGCGCATCTACTCGCAGTCCATCACTTTTTTCTCCACCAACGACACCGTGCTCACCGCGCTCAAGGCCTCCTTCACGGGCATGTTCGGGCTGCACGAATCGACCGCCACGCTCAACGCCATGAAGGAGGGCGTTTCGAAGTCGCTGGAGACGCTGTCCGAAATCGGCGACAAGGTGCAGACGGAAGCGGTCAAGGCGGGATATGGCCCGACCATTCGTGCTGACGCGGTAAAGAAGCTCGTCGACTCTGTCGTCGGCTATCAGGAGCGCTGCCAACAGATCATCGAGGACATGCGCAAGCTCTCCACCCAGAACTCGGCCGAGATTCGTGACGCAGTCGAGGACGGCAAGCGGCGGATGGCGAAGCTCGTCGCCGACGGCAAGGCGCTGCCGCTTTGATGACTACGACCGAACCAGTGGCCACGGCGGATAAGCCTGCCGCGGCTCCGGCCACGCTTGATGACCTGATGCTCGCGATGGATGTGGTTGACACGCTCCGGCATCGTGAGCGGTTGGTCGAGCGTGAGCTCAACGAGGAGGTGCGGGAAGAGCAGCTGATCGAGCGCCTGCGCGCGCTGTACAAGAGCCAGGGCATGGACGTGCCGGACAGCGTCATCGCCGAGGGCGTCAAGGCGTTGAAGGACAGCCGGTTCGTCTACACGCCGCCGAAGCCGAGCTTCCGGCGCAGCCTTGCGGCCCTCTGGGTCAGGCGCGCGACCTATGGCAAATGGCTGGCGGGAGGGCTTGCCGGGCTCCTTCTCATGCTCGGCTTGTATCATTTCGGGCTCGTGCGCCCGCGCGAGCAGGCGGCCGAAGCGGCGCGAATCGAGCTCGCCGAGACGCTGCCGCGTGCGCTGACGGCGGCGCAGCAGGCGGTGGCAGCGGAAACGCAGGTCGCGAGTGTGCGGCAGCAGGCCGATTCCATGCTCGCCGAGGGCCGGGCCGCGCTCGATCGCGGCAATGCGGAAGCAGCGCGCGCCGCTGTCTCCGAACTCGACCGGCTGGCGGTTCTGCTGCGTCAGGAATATGTGCTGCGCATTGCCGGGCGGCCCCAGGATCAGACCGGGTTCTTCCGGGAGCACCCCAAATTCGGCGGGCGCGCCTATTTCGTCGTGGTCGACGCGGTGGACCGGGCAGGCAATCCGGTGCAATTGCCGATCCGCAACGACGAGACGAACCAGACCGAAACCGTGTCTCGTTTTGCGGTGCGGGTTCCGCAGGAGACCTTTGAGTCCATCCGCAATGACAAGGCGAGGAACGGCATCGTGCAGAACACGCGCATGGCTGAGAAACGGCGTGGCGTCCTCGACCCTGAATTCCGGATGCCTGCGCTCGAAGGACGGATCACTCGCTGGTAGGGACAACGGGCAAGATGTTGACGGGCCGCGATGCGCTGGTTTCGATCGAGCAGGCCATCAGCCAGACGCGCAACGAAGAGAGCCGCCTTGACGAGGCGCTGCGCTCGGCGATGGAGGAGGCCACGCGACTGCGACGCGAAGAAGCGCACGGATTTCGCACGGTCGCGCAGGTCAAGCTCGACGCGATGATGCGCGGTCAGGTGGTCGGCGATCTCGAGGCGACCGAGCAGCGAGCGCTCGAGATGGTGCGGAACCACGTTAAAGAGCTGGAAGAACTCGCGCGCCGAAGGGACACCGCGCAGGCGGCCCTCGATGCGGCCGAGGCGATCAAGCACAAGCGGGACCAGGACCTCGCCGACGCGCTTGAAGCCGCTCTCGCCCTGCGTCAGCAGAGCGCCGAGCGCATGAAGTCGGACCCTGACTGGCAGAAGGCCACCATTGCCCTCGCATCAGCCACCGAGATTGCCGCCAATGCCGACCGGAAAGCCTCCCTCGCCGAGGCCGACCTCGCGGCGAAAGGCAAGCCCTACCAGGACGATCCGCTGTTTATGTACCTGTGGAACAAGAAGCACGGTCAGGCCGAGGATGCGAGCGGCACGCTCGTGCGGTTCTTCGACCGCAAGGTGGCCCGCCTTGTGGGTTATCATGACGCGCGCGCGAACTATGCCATGCTGAATGAGATACCGATCCGGCTCCGAGAGCATGCGCACAGAAAGCAGGCCGACGTGGAGGCCGCTAAGGCGCATGTTTTGGAAATCGAGCGCCGGGTTATGGTCGCCGAGGGTATCGAAGCGCTCGAGGCACGGGCCGCCACCGCAGTGGATGCGATGAGGGCGGCGGCGGAGACGGTTATGAAGCTCACCGCCGAGTTGCATGCGATCGAAGCCGAGCGACAGAAGGCCGACACAGGGGGCGCAGATGCGGTCTACAACCGCGCGGTCGATCTCCTGGCCCAGACATTAAGTCGCGAGGACCTGCGCAAGCTCTATCAAGACGCAGTCAAGACGCCGGTCAAGACAGACGATCAGGCGATCTTGGCGATTTCGGCGGCCCGCAAGGCTCTTCAGAAGGCCGACGAAGAGGTGAGCCAGATCCGCTCCGAGATCCGCGAGTTGGCACGCCGTCGCGGCGAACTCGAGGGTGCGCGCGACCGTGCGCGCCATCAGGGCTACGATGATCCGCGCGGAACGTTTGGCGGTGGCCACGACATGCTTGGGCAAGTGATTGGCGGAATCCTAAGCGGCGCCCTGCAGGGCGCCGTGATCGACCGCATCTTGCGTGACAATTATCGGGCCCCCTTTCCGGCTCCCGACCGGGACTTCGGCGGCCCTATCGGCATCCCGTCTTGGCCCAATCCGTGGGGCGGCGACAGCCGAGGCAGCGGATGGCCCGGCGGCGGCAGACCAGCGGACGGCGATTCCGGGTGGCGCACCGGGGGAGGTTTTTGAGCAATAAA
>CAVRYD010000006.1:0-624920 GCA_963725335.1 uncultured Acidobacteriota bacterium
TTCCCGCATTCGTGCTGGCGCTCGCGCTGCTCGTGCTGATCGCGTTTCGCGCTCGGCGCCAGCGATGGCCGGTCAGCCAGCCCGTCACGCGAGCCGACGTCTGGCGTGCCGCGCGCCGCGCCGCAGTGCCCTCCGGACTCCCCGTGCTGCTGTTCGGAGGGATCTTCTCAGGTCTCACCACCGTCACCGAGGCCGCGCTGCTCGCGGTGGTGTATCTCCCTCCTCGGGATCGCGATGGGCGGCATCCGCTGCACCGCGATTGTCGGACAGCTGGCGCAGAGCGGGGTCGTCACCGCCACCACGCTGTGGGTGCTGGCGGCGGCGTCAGCGTTCGGCCTGGATCTGGTTCGGGAGTGGGTACCGCCAGATGCTGGGCGAATGGATTCGGATACGCCGGCGCCGGACGCGCGGAGTTCATGGCGCTCACGATCGCGCTGTTCGTCGTCATCGGCGCCCTGCTCGAGGGGCTTCCGGCGCTGCTGATTTTCGGCCCGATTCTCTTTCCCATCAGCCGATCGATTGGCATCGATCCCGTCCACTATGGCATCGTGGTCGTGGCGGCGATGGGGATCGCGTTCTTCCTGCCCCCGGTGGGGGTCGGGCTGACGATCGCTGCGGCGATCGGGCGCGTCGACATCGACGAAGCGAGCCGGGCGTACGTGCCGTATCTGATCGCACTCCTGGTCGGCCTCGCGCTTATTGCCGCATTCCCCTCCATCACGCTCGTGCTGCCGCGTCTCTTGCTGGGCTACACTCCAATCGCTAATCACTAATCACTGATCCTTGAATCACTAATCCTCAATCCTCGAATCCCCAAATCCCCGAATCCTTGAATCCCCAATCCTTGAATCCGGAATCCGGCATCCGGAGTCGAGGAATCTCGAATGGAGGAATTGATACGTCATGAAGTGGCCGAGTCAGCCCCCCCTCGCGATTGAAGAGCCGACCAGCTCGACCACAATCGATGCAGGGCCCGAGTATTGGCAATTCAGGAATTGACTCAAGGATTGGAGGATTCAGGGACTCGGGACTGTCATTCAAGGATTGGCGATTCGACGATTCGGGATTCGAGGATTCGGGATTGGGATTCGGGATTCGGGATTCGGGATTCAGGATCAGTGATTAGTGATTAGTGATAGTCTGAGCGCGCTTACAGGAGGTTGCGTATGCGGAAGACCCTGGCGTGTGTCGCGGCCCTGGCCCTTCTCACAGCCCCGGCGTTAATGGCGGATACCTTCAACGGCCGCATCAGCGATGGGATGTGCAAGGCCATGCACAAGGACGGCGAGCACGGGACGAAGAAGATGACGGATCGCGAGTGCGTCGAAGGCTGCGTGAAGGGTGGCGAGAAATACGTCTTCGTTGGCGAAGGGGACAAGGTCTACAACATCGCCAACCAGGACCTCGCGGCGCTCAAGACGCACGCCGGACACGAAGTCGTGGTCACCGCCACGGCGAAGGGGGACACGCTCACGATCTCGAAGATCGAAATGCCGGCAAAGAAGTAGCGACGCCCGAATTTCGCAAATGATGAATCGCGAATCCCGAAGAGGATTCGCGATTCATCTCCGATCAGAAATTCACCTTGAACGAAAACTGCATCGATCGATTGTCGACAATCGTCAGGTGATCCGGCCGGCGGTCGGCGAGTCGAAGTTCTGATTGGGGAAGCCGAAGCCCGGATGATTGAACAGGTTGAACGCGTCCCACCGGAACTCCACGTTCGACCGACCGTCAGCGTGAACCGCTTCGAGAAGGACGTATCCACGTTGACGTGGCCGGGCGCCGTAGAGAATGCCGCGCCCGGAGTTGCCGTAGGTGTTGGCGGGCGGCGCCACGAAGTCCGCCGGGTTGTACCAGAGGTCGACCGTCGGATTGTCGAGCTGGCCAGAGCCGATCCGGTTCGGCCAGCTCGGGGCACCGTTATTGACGCCGGTCTGCATGAACACCGTGAAGGGGCGCCCCGTCGTGATCGGTACCGATGCCCGCGAGCTGCCATCCACCGACGATCGCGCCGAGCACGCCGCCCTCGTGCAGCCACCGCCGACGGGTCCCCACGGCAGCTCCCAAACGCCGCTGATCACGGCGCGATGCCGCACGTCGAAGCCGGATGGCCCGTGGCCGGCCGCGAGGTCGGTCACCGTCTGCGGGTTGCCCGACGGCACCGCCGCCGCTCGCCGCCGACCCGCCGTAGTCGAGCGACTTGCCGTAGGTGTAGCTGACGAGGAACTGGAGCCCGTCGGTGAAGCGCTGCGTGACCTTCAGCTGGCCGCTGTGATAGGTCGAGCTGTTGCGCGGATCGCACTGCACCATGTTGTTCAGGCGATTCAACGGCTGAATCAACCGCCGCGATTCCTGCGATCCGATCCCCGGCTGCACCTCGTTCGGGTTGTAGCAGAACACCAGGTGCTTACCCGCGCTGCCGGCATAGGTCATCTCGACCGCCATCGCGGAGAGGACGCGCCGCTCGACGCCCAGATGCCACTGCTCGGCGTACGGCGTCTCGTTCTCAAACGAGTGCCCGAGCACGCGCGGGTTGGCAGCCTGGAGCTCCGCCGTCGTGCGCGGCTTGACGGTGCACGATCGGCGGGAACGGGTCGTCGATCGTCCCACGTCGAGAAGTCAGTCGGGTTGGTCGGCGAAGCTGACGTTCTGCGAGATCGTGTACGGGAACCTGCTGGCCGATCATGTTCGACGCCGACGGCTGCTCCGGGAAATAGGTGATGCCGAAGCCGGTGCGGAGGATCGTCCCTCCGTTGCCAAACAGATCGTAGGTCAACCCGAGGCGCGGCGCGAAGTTGCCGTAGTCGGTCTTCTTATTCGACCGAGCGGCTGGCGCCGTCCTCGCCGGCGTAGATCAGCCGCAGGTTGACCGGATCGAAGTTGACGATCCTGTTCTGCTCCTCGGTTTCGGCGCCGAAGAACTCGTAGCGGAGGCCGGCATTGACGGTCAGGCGCGCGCTGAACTTGAAGTCGTCCTGCATGAACATGGCGTGCTCCTGCGTGCGCAGCGTATAGGGCTCGAGGAGGAACCCGCGGGCGGCGCTGTTGATATAGCCGGTCAGCAGCGACGCTAATCCCGATCCGCCAGTGTTGGTCACCGGGTTATTCGTGTAGTTGCGGCCGAAGTTGATCGTGCCGCGCGTGTCGGTATTGGTGAACGGCGACGGATAGCGATCGACGAGGCGGTAGCCGAACTTCAGCTGGTGTCGCCCTGGCCAGCCAGACGAGCGAGTCCTCAATCTGCCAGTGGAACTGCTTCGGGTTCACGGGCAGGAAGCGGGGCCGCCCGAAATGCCGGTCAGGTCCGGGACATTGATGTTCGGGAAGGCCGGTCGTGAACTCGGTGACGTTGATCCCGTGGATCCAAGCGACTCAGCGGCGGGGATGCCGAAGTCGGACTGAAACGTGAAGGGCATGCGTCCTCGCGTAGCCGATCCGCAGCTCGTTCACGAACCGGCGCACGATGACGTGCGAATAGTTGAACGCCGCGCCGTGCGTCGTGAGGCGGGTGTTCTGGATCCCGGCGACAAACGGCCCGAGGTCGAACCTGGCCGCCGCCTCCGCCGGCGTCGGCAGGCAGCACGCCGCCTGGCCCTGGGGCGCGTCGAGTTTGAACTTGCCCCAGTTGAACCGGACGAAGAAGGAATCCTTGTCGGATACCCGATGGTCGACCCGCCCCGAGAACACGTTGTCGGTCGACGATCGCGGTTGACCGTGGAGGTGTAGTTGTTGAAGTTCCCGGCGCGTTCGGCAGCGGGTAGATGCTGGCGACGTTGCGCCCGACGGGGTTGATCCGATCTGCGGAATGATGTTGCCGGGAAACGGATCGCGCAGGAACTGCGGGTTGGCGGCGCTGACCGGCTTCGTCGCATCGAAGTCGGATTGAGCTTCGTCGTCAGCGGGTCGTAAATCATGATCAGGTTGCCGCTGGTGTCGCGGAAATCGCTGAAGTCGCCGACGCGGGTCTGGGCGGTCGGCACGGTGTTGACGAAGACCTGGCCCCGCTTCTCCTTCAGTCCCGCGTAGTCTGCGAAGAAGAACGTCCGGCTGTGCCCGTCGTAGAGGCCGGGAATCACCAGCGCGCCACCGGCTGCGCCGCCGAACTGATGGCGGTTGAGCGGCGGCTTCGGATCCTTCTGCAGGCCGCCGCCGGAAGCGGCACCTTCCGCACGAAGAAGTTACGCGCGTCAAAGGCGTCGTTGCGGAGGTACTCGAACACCGTGCCGTGAAGCATGTTGCTACCCGATTTGGTCGCGACCGACACCACGCCGGCGCCCGGCCGAACTCCGCGGAGAAGACGCCGGAGAGGACCTTGAATTCACGCACCTGCTCGACCGAGGGCGCGATGATGACGGTGTTGAAGGTGTATCGTTGTTATCGATACCGTCGATCAGCCACGCGTTCGCATTCGCCTGATGCCCGAGCGCGTTGAAGTTCGATGCGCCGCGTGGGTTGAAGGTGCTGGCGCCGGACAGGTTCTCGCCAGCCTGGCCCGGCGTGATCCCCGGCATCAGGTAGACCAGAGTCGCGAAGTTCCGGCCATTCAGCGGCAGTTCCTTGATCGCCCGTTCCTCGATCACCGTGCCGACCTCCGAGGAGTCGGTTCGCAGCAGCGGCGTCGAGGCGACCACCGTCGTGGTCTCCTCGAGACGTCCGATCTCGAGCGAGACGTCGACGCGCGCGCGCTGGTTGACCTGGAGAACGATGCCGTCACGGACCCACTTCTTGAAGCCCGAGACGTTGACTTCGACCTGTAGGTGCCGGGCGTCAGGAAGGGGGCCGTGTACGTTCCAGCGGCATCGGTGACGAAGGTGCCCGACGTGCCTCGATTCACCTCGTGGATGGTGACGCTCGCGCCAGGAACGACGCCGCCGGCGTCGGTCACCGTGCCGATAATCGTGCCGGTCGTGACCTGGGCAGCGATCGGTGCGGCCGAAACCGCTTCGATCGCCGCCGACAACAGGACTGCGAGCAGGTGTCGCTTCATCATGGCTGTTCCTCCCCCGAATCAGCCGAGGCTCGCGCACCGTGCGCGTCATTCACTCACTCATTTACGACACTTCGCGAACCCGGATATTCCTGAATTCGACCGGCGAGCCTTCCGCTTCGAGGCAGAGATAGCCGGTCCGCGGCTCGGCCCCGCTCCCGCCCGAGACCTCTTCGCCATTGACCCACAGCCGCAGCTCTCCGTTGATGCCGCGAACGTAGTAATGGTTCCACTCGCCTGCGCCATGGCTCAGTTCCTTGCGCGGAAAGCTCCGCGAGCCGTTGGGTGAGACCGGAGGAAAGGGCGTCAGCTTCGATTTGCCGACCGCGAAGATGTCGCCGTGCGTGGTGAACCAGTCACCTTTTCGTCCAGACGTCTCGTACTGATTGCGGAAAGCCGTGATCGAGCATCTGCACTTCGATGCCGTAATCGGGAAGCACGCCCGGCTTCAACTGCGCGAGCGCCTGAGGCGGCACCCAGACGAACACTCCGGAATTTCCCGCAGGCTTCAGATGGCGCCATTCGATCACCATCTCGAAGTTCGTGAACTTCTGCTGCGTGCGAAGCACGCCAATCGGCGTACCGGTGGAGATCAGCATGTTGTCTTTCCATGTCCAGGTGTCGGCGTTGCCGTTGACGCCGGCGAAATCGCTTTCAGCGAGCGTCTTCCAGCCCGGGCCCGTGCCGTCGATGAACGCTCGCAGCGGTGGCACGACAGCCTGGGTGTCGTGCCCGTCGAGCAACGTGTGCATCATGGCGACGAAACAAAGCGCGGTCAGCACGATTCGAGTCGTTTTCACGTCGAACATTCTATGAGGTCTTTCGCAAGTAGTCGGGCAGGGCCGCACCTCATGCCCGGAGGTGCGGTCCTGTTCGGAACCTCTAGGCCAGCATCTTCTCCACCACCTCCCCGTGCACGTCGGTCAGCCGGAAATCCCGGCCCTGGAATCGATACGTCAGCTTCTTGTGATCGATGCCGAGCGGCATGCAGGATCGTGGCCTGCAGATCGTACACGGTGACCGGATCGGACGACGATGTTGTAGCTGAAGTCGTCGGTCTCGCCGATCACGAGCCCCGCGCTTCATGCCGCCGCCGGCCACCCACATGCAGAAGTTGCGTGGATGATGATCGCGGCCGTAGTTCGCGTCGGTGAGCTTCCCCTGGCTGAACACCGTGCGGCCGAATTCACCGCCCCACACGACGAGCGTGTCGTCGAGCAGGCCGCGCTGCTTCAGGTCGGTGATGAGCGCCGCCGTGGGCTGGTCCGTGCCCGTGCACTGCAGCGCCAGATCGCGCGGCAGATCTTTGTGCTGGTCCCATCCGCGATGATAGAGCTGGATGAACCGGACGTTGCGCTCGGCCAGCCGTCGCGCGAGCAGGCAGTTGGCGGCGTAGGTGCCTGGCTTGCGCGACTCGGGTCCGTACATCTCGAAGACGGAGTCCGGCTCCTTCGACAGATCCATCAGGTCCGGCACCGACGTCTGCATGCGGTACGCCATCTCGTACTGCGCGATGCGCGTTTCGATTTCCGGATCGCCATACGCCTCGTGCGCCGATCGCGTTGAGCTTCGCGACCGCATCCAGCATCTGCCGGCGCGTGGTCTTGCTGATGCCGGGCGGATCCTCGAGAAACAGCACCGGCGCGCTGCCGGCGCGAAATCGAACGCCCTGATAGCTGGACGGCAGAAACCCGCTCCCCCACAGCCGCGAGAAGAGCGGCTGATCGGTGTTGATCGCGTGGGCCTGCGAGAGCAGCACGACGAACGCCGGCAGGTTCTGGTTCTCGCTGCCCAGCCCGTAGCTGAGCCACGCCCCCATGCTCGGGCGGCCCGGGCTGCTGGAAGCCGGTCTGGATGAACGTGATCGCCGGATCGTGGTTGATCGCTTCCGTGTTCATCGTCTTGATGACGGTGATGTCGTCCACGATCCTCGCGGTGTGCGGCAGCAGTTCGCTGACCCACGTGCCCGACTGACCGTGCTGCGCGAACGCCGAACGTCGATTGCGCGACGAGCAGCGACGACTGGCCCATCGTCTGGGCGACGCGCTGTCCCTGCCGCACGGAATCGGGAATCTGCGTGCCCTGGAACTTCGCGAGAGCCGGCTTGTAATCGAAGGTCTCGAGCTGGGACGGGCCGCCAGACTGGTGCAGGAAGATGACGCGCTTCGCCTTCGGTGCGAAATGCGGCAGGCCGACGAGCCCTCCGGTCTTGGGATCGCGCGCCTGCGTCGATGCCTGCCGCGAAGGCGATGAGGTCTGGCCCGAGCAGCGACCCGAGCGCCGCCGATGCCGATGCCTTGCGCCGAACAGGCCGAAGAACTGGCGCCGCGTCAGATGCAGATCGATTTGCTGTTTGATGTCCATGGACCGCCGATTGGCGTTCCCGGTTGGCTCGGACTTGTGCCTTTTCCCTTGTTCCTTTTAACTGCTTACTGTCACTGGTCTCATCCAGATTGAAAATCACGCTGGCGACCGTGGTCTAGGCCGCCAGTTCAGCGACGTCGAGCTTGCGATCGCGCGGCGACTCGCCGACGGCCAGCAGCTGCAGCGCCCCCTCGGTCTTGACGGATACGCCGCAGGCGGCCGTCGAGCAGCGTCCGCAGCACCTTGATCTCCTGCTTCGTGGCCGTCCGCGCCGTGGCAAGTCGAAACGCATACGCGATCCGGCGCCGTTCGCGTCTCTTCCCGCCTTCGAGGAGCGCGCGTTGCGCCAGCACCCGCGACGCTTCGACGTAGGTCGGGTCGTTCAGCAGCACCAGCGCCTGCAGCGGCGTGTTGGTCTGCGCCCGGCGGGCGGTGCACTTCTCTCGATCCGGCGCATCGAAGGTCGCCAGCGACGCGGGCGGGGCAGTGCGCTTCCAGAGCGTGTACATGCCGCGCCGGTACAAATCGCGTGCCGTGGCTCTGCTCGTACGCTTGCCCGGAGAATCCGTCGCCGAACGCCAGCTCCTCCCAGATACCCTTCGGCTGGTACGGCAGCACGCTCGGTCCGCCGATCGAGTCGTTCAGCAGGCCGCTCGCAGTCGAGCGCGGTGTCGCGAATCATTTCGGCCGGCAGGCGTACGCGTGGACCGCGCGCCAGCAACCGGTTCTCCGGATCCTTCTCGCGCAGCGCCGACGTCGATCTTCGACGACTGGCGGTAGGTCGCCGAGGTGACGATCAGCGCTGCATCGCGCGGACATCCCAGCCGGTGCGAATGAACTCCGTCGCCAGCCAGTCGAGCAGCTCAGGATGGACCGGCGGCTCCCCCTGCACACCGAAGTCCTCCTGGGTCTTGACGATGCCGTAGCCGAAATACGTCTGCCAGTACCGATTCACCGCGACCCGGGACGTGAGGGGATGCCCAGGATCGACCAGCCACTTCGCCAGCGTGAGCCGATTGAGCGGCGCGTCCTTGGGCAGCGGTGGGAGCATCGCCGGCACACCGGGCTGAACCTTGTCCGTCTGATTGCGGTAGTCCCCCCTCGCGAGGATGAACGTCTCGCGCGGCTTCTTCATCTCGCTCATCACCATCGTCGTGGGAATCAGCTTGACCGAGATCGTCTTTCTGCGACTGCAGCGCCTTGAGCTCGCGATAGGCGGCACGAAGCGAATCGGGCGCGGCGTAGGTGAGGAAGTACTCGCGCGCGCGTTCCCGCGTCGTTCTTCGATGGCTTCCCAGTCACGCCGGAGAGGATCACGCGCATCGGATAATGAATCGCGAGGTCCTCGACCTGCTCAGGCGTCAGCGCGCGGGAGTATAGACCGCAGATCGTCGATCTGGCCGACGAACGGCTTGCCGAGCGCCTTGCTGCCGACACTGCAGCGGAGCGTCGGTCGCGAACGACCCGGTCAGCGCATCGCGCACAATGTCAGCGTCGAGCCGCGTGCCGTTGAGATAGAGCGCGAGACCTGCGGCCCTGCCGGAGCCGTCGTAGGTGAGCGCCACGTGGTACCAGTCGCCGAGCGGCAAGCCGTTCGCGCGTGCGGATCTCAATCGCGCTGTCCGGCGAATCGCCCATGATGCGAACCGTCAGCCGCGCGGCCCATTTCTGAATGCCGATGAGCGCAATGTCGTCAAGCTGCCATTCGTAACCCCGTCGATGATCCGGACCGTCCAGTTTCTGGAAAACAGAGATCGGCAGGTTGCCGCGTCCTTTCAGCCAGACCGCGAGGCTGAACGGATCCGCCCGATCGAATCGCGCCGACGTTTCCGAAACTGACTTCCGTGTCGCCATCGAACGACACCGCTCTTCCCACTTGCCCGCGTCAAAGGTCGGGTCGCCGACAATGGTGCGACCGTGCTGGTAGCGGCCGGAGATGTCGGAGAAATTGCCGTCGAGTTCGTAATGAGCCAGGAGGCCGGTCGACATCCGGCTCGGCCGGCTTCTCGGCGACGGCCTTCTCCCACTCGTGCTGCAGCGGAGCGACGACGCCGTCGGCCAGCGCGCTCTCGCGCGTGCCGATCGCCGCGTTGAGCTCGTCGAGCCGCTGCTGCTGCTCGGCGGTGGGCAGCGGGAGCACCGGCACGGCGTTGCCGGTCTGGCCGTCCAGCCCGAACTTCGGGGACGTTGTTGAAAAACGCGAAGAACTCGTAGAACTCCTTGTGGCGTGATCGGATCGAATTTGTGCGAGTGGCACCGCGCGCAGCCCATCGTGAGGCCCATGAACGCGCTCGACGTGGCTTCGACGCGATCGACGACGTATTCGACCTGATATTCGTCGGCGATCGCGCCTCCCTCGAAGTTGATCATGTGATTCCGGTTGAACCCCGACGCAATTTTCTGATCGCGGGTGGCGTTGGGCAGGAGATCGCCCGCCAGCTGCTCGATGGCAAACTCGTCGAACGGCATGTTCGTGTTGAACGCGTTGATCACCCAGTCGCGCCATGGCCACATGGCACGAAGGCTGTCGATGTGGTAGCCGTGCGTATCCGCGTAACGCGCGGCGTCGAGCCAGGGCATCGCCATCCGCTCGCCATAGTGGGGCGACCGAAGCAGCCGATCGACCTGCTTCTCGTACGCGTCGGGTGACCGGATCGACAAGAAACGCGTCGATCTCGGCAGGCGTTGGCGGCAGCCCTGTGAGGTCGTACGTCAGACGCCGAAGCAGCGTCTCCTTGTCGGCCTCCGGTGACGGCGTCAGATCCCTCGCGCTCGAGCCGAGCCAGGACGAATTGATCGATTGGGTTGCGAACCCACGATGCCTGTCTGACGACGGGCAGGTCGGGTCGCTTTGGCGCGACATACGCCCAATGCGTGTCCCACTTCGCTCCCTCGTCGATCCAACGGCGCAGCAGCTCAATCTGCCGCGGCGTCAACGAGTGCCCGGAGTCTGGCGGGGGCATTCGATCCTTGGGATTGGGATCGGTGATCTTCTCGATCAGCAGGCTGTCTGATGCGTTCCCGGGTTCGATGACCCCTCGTTTGAGGAACATGCCCTCCTGGGTATCGAAGTGAAACTTTGTCTCGCGTTTCTTTTCGTCGGGACCATGACAGGCGAAGCAGTTGTTCGCCAGGATAGGAAGGATCTCGCGATTGAAGCTGACGGGCGACGCCGCCGGGGCGCTCTGCGCACCAGCAACGGCGACGCGCTCGAAGGCTCCGCCGAATGCGCAGATGATTATCGCGGCAGACAGCGCCAGGGCGCCCTTGCGCATGGCGACATCTTAGTGCCGTTTCTGGTCGGATCGTTACTTTCTAAAAGGCGAACCGCGTCAGTGGCGCAACAAAAGCCACGCGGCGCCTGTCAAAAGAACAGACAGTACAGAAATGGCGATCCACAGATAACGCCGTCTTCGACTTTCCGCGAGCCTCAACTCGGCAATATTGGTCCAGAGAGCCTTTTCCAGCCGGATACCAGTTGCGCCCATCGGAAAGAACGAATGCTGGGCGATCGGCTGGCCCGGTCTGGAAATTGGGGCAATGAACCGATGCCCGCGCCGCGGCACCGTTTCTATATAGAGCGGGCTATCGGCTTCATCGCCGAGGACATCCCGGATCTGCTTGATGGAAAAGTTGACGGCCTGGTCGAAGTCGACGAACGTGCCATCGGGCCACAGCTCGCGCCGAATCTCGTCGCGCGTGACGAGGGCGCCCCCCTTCCGCACCAGGAGCAGCAGCAGCTTGAACGGCTGCGGCTGGAGCTTCAGCCGGCGGTTCTTGCGCCGGAGTTCGCCAGCGTCAACATCGAGTTCGAACTCGCCAAAACGAAAGATTTCCCGGATCGCCGCCATTATGAAGAGTGGAGCCGGTCGCTCGCGTCGGAAAAAGCGTATCACGTCGCTGGGCCGGCGCACACAGGCGGCTGCAACACACTGCATACGAAGGACTTATTCCCTCATGTCATGCTCACGCTTTGCGCACCCTCCCCTTATGGTGATTCATACGCTCTCGCCGTATCGTCACGGCAGAAGAACGACGAGACCTTCGGAGGAACGCATGACTGGTCAGGAGTCGGACGCGCCCAAGGTACCGGAAGTCGATCTTGCTCACGCCGTGCGATCGGATGCCTGCGTGCTTTTCACGGGCGATGAAGAAACCGCCGAGGTGCTGGCTCGCCGGCTTCATCGGCTCAGTGGCTGGCGGCTGGGGCCGTTCGTTTCGGTCGACTGCCGCCTGCCGGCGTCCACCCTCGAGCGGCAACTGTTCAAGCTGCTGGATCCTGACGATCGACAGGCACCGGAAGGACCATGGCCGACACCTGCGCAGTCTGGCACAGTGTTCCTTCGCGATGTAGGGCAGCTGCCACACCCGCTTCAGCTGCGGCTATCCGAGCGGCTTGCCGTGCTGCGGACGAATCCGGGTGAGCCGAGGCGGACCCGTCGGCGAGTGATTTCCTCGACCCCTACACCGCTCGTCCATCGGATCGACGATGGGACGTTCGACGGCAGCCTGTATTACCGACTCAATGTGATCCATGTGGTGATTCCCGCCGACGCGTAAGGGGACAGCTCGCGGGATGCGGGATGCGGGATCCGAGATGCGGGATCCGGGAGTTGATGCAGAGATGAAACGCGTGCGCCGAAACGGAACAACTGTCGTTCGTCCCAGCCGCGTCCCACCCCGTCGGCGGCTTCCCTTTGCGCCAGCGTATTCTGTTCTGCCGTCAATCAGTTAGCGCCATTCCAGGCCACCCCGTCGGCGCCCGGACGACCGTGCGCGACTCAGGCATCCCCCTTGCCATAACGAGCGTCCGTGACGCTTCTGTCCCTTCGTGCAACCGTGCGCATGCGTGTGGAATACGCGTGGCGGCAACCCGTGGCTGTCGCCGGGTGGCAGGAGATCTGCGCACGCATTCCCGTCACGGTCCCGTGGTCGTGCCAGGCCGAATCGAGGACCCTATGACGGCGCAGAAGGCCGCCACGGTCACGTTCAAGGACTTGCCGCGGGCGGCGCGGGGATACGTCGCGACGATCGTGGCCGCAGGTGCACTGTGCGTCTTCGATTCGGCCACCGGCCTGCGATTCGACCATGCGGGATTGTTCGCTCTGCTGCTCGCGCTCGGTATCGTGACGTCGGCAATCAAGATCGATCTCCCACTCGGTCGCAGCCAGTCGAACCTGTCGCTGTCCCACGCGATCAATTTCTGGGCGCTGCTGGCCCTTGGTCCTGCTCCCGCAGTATGTATCGCGACGATCAGTGCATGGACGCAGTGTACGTTCCGCGTCGGCGCGCGGAATCCGCTGCATCGAATCCTGTTCAATATCGGTTCGCTCACACTGACGGCATATCTCGCGGGTCTGCCCATTGCGATGGTCATGAACTGGGGTCCGACCGGGTTTGCGGCCCTCGCCCGAACCGCCGCCGTCATCGCGCCGCTGTATTTCTTCACCAACACCTTGCTCGTGGCGGCGGCCATTGCGCTGTCCACCCGACAGCCGATCTCTCGCGTGTGGCACCGGAACTTCCTGTGGAGCGCCCCGAGTTATCTGGCCGGCGCCGCGGTGGCGGCGCTTGCGACCGCCGCTCCGTCGCGCGGTTGGTTCGGATGGTTGCCGCTGCTTGCCGTGCCTCTCTACCTCGTCTTCCGGAGCTATCACACCGTTGTGTCGCGGCTCCGCGAGGAGCAGGACGAAACGCGCCGGGCCATGGACGTACAGCTGGCGACGATTGAAGCGCTCGCACTTGCGATCGAGGCCCGGGCGGGTTGTACTCCGGAGCACATTCGATCGATTCAGCAGTACGCCGCCACGCTCGCCGAGGCAGCGGGCCTGTCGGACACCGACGTACAGGCGGTGCGTACGGCCGCGCTGCTGCACGACATCGGGAACATGGCGGTGCCGGAGCACATTCTCTCGAAGCCCGAGGCGCTCACGCCCGAGGAATTCGATCGCGTCAAGATCCATCCGCGCGTCGGCGCCGAAATTCTCAAGAACGTCCCGTTCGGAGCACCCGTCAGCGATCTCGTGCTGAGCCATCACGAACGCTGGGATGGTCTCGGATATCCGGCGGGACTCCGCGGAGAGGATATTCCGATCGGCGCCCGTGTCCTGGCGATTGCGGATTGCTTCAGCACGCTTCAGGCAGACCGTCCGTATCGCCCGGCGCGCAGCGAACGCGAAGCGATTGCGCTCTTGCAGGAATACTCCGGATCGGCGTTCGATCCGGCACTCGTCGAGCTCCTCATCGCGCGGCTTGGCACGACAACGATCGACGTGGCCAAGAACGCCGCTGAGGGGTCCTGGAACGATGCGCACGAGATCGATGCGTTGCAGGACATCGCGGGCGCGCACCGCGAGGAACAGACGCTCTATGAAATCGCTCAGGCGCTCGGATCCAGCCTGGGCGTGTCGGATGCCATGGCGCTGATTCAGGGCAAGGTCAGCCGCCTCGTTCCCTTCGTCACATGCGCGCTGTTCCTCGGCGACGACACCGACGGGTACGTCTGCCGATACGCGCACGGTCCCGGCACCGAAGCGCTCTACAAATGGGAGCCCAGGTCGTGGAGCGAGATCTCCCTTCGCGTCCCGGCGTGCGCGGATGGACGAGGCGCGCACGGGGAGGAGATCACGTCGCTTCTGCCGTGCCCGCTGCGCTTCGAGGGTCGGCTGATCGGCGGCCTGGTGATCTATCACTCGGTTGCCAATTGCTTCACCGACGAGCACCGGCGCGTTCTGAGGCGGGTGAGCGAACAAGCGGCGGCGGTCATCTTCAACTCCACGCGCTTCGAGCAGACACAGCACGAATCCCATACCGATTCGCTGACGGGCCTTCCAAACCGGCGATCGCTGGATCGTCAGGTCGAGACCGGTCTGGCCCATGCCTCACGCACCAGGAGCTCGATCGGCGTGGTCGTCCTCGACCTCGATCGCTTGAAGGAAATCAACGATACCTATGGGCATGAAGCGGGCGACCGCGCGCTGCGCGCGATCGGGTCGGTGCTGAAGGCGACCGTTCGCCAGAACGATCTCTGCGCGCGGTTCGCCGGCGACGAGTTCGTAGTGGTGCTCTGGGACTGCCCGCCGGAACATGAAGCGCGCCGCGTGCAGGAACTGCAGACCGCGGTGGCGGCTCACCCCTTCGAACCTCGGCCGGGCGTTCGCCTCTCGCTCTCCATCAGCGCGGGGCCGGCACGATTCCCGAACGACGGGCGGACGTTCGAGGAACTCCTGGCCGCCGCCGACGAACGGATGTACCGAGACAAGGCCGTTCGCCGTTCACGCAACGTGACAAGACACCCGAGCGCCAGGACCGAACCCGCGTGATCTCTCGCGGAGGCCGCTGAGAGATCTCACGCGGAGATCGCTCAGAGATCTCGCGCAGAGGATCGCAGAGATCGCAGAGAAAAACGATCTCGCGCGGAGAAACGCGGAGTTCGCGGAGAAGAACGTGGCGGCGACCCTCCTCCTTGAGTCAGCGATCGGAAGCCTCAAGGAGGAGGGTCGCCGCCACGTTTTTTCTCTGCGGCCTCAGCGTCTCTCTGCGTGAGATCCGTTTCTCTGCGGCCTTCCGCGTTCTCCGCGCGAGATCCTCTCCGGGCTCTGCGCGAGATCCATCACGAACGACTCGCCGAAATCGAGCGTCCGGAACTGCTCCGCTGGAATCTGATGCCGCCGCCGGGCCGCGTCGAGCGCCAGCAAGGGCTCGTCTATCCCCTCGGTGGTCAGCTGAAACGTGCCATGATGCATGCCCAAGCTCTGGGTCACCCGGAGATCCAGGTGGGCCTGCACCGCCTCGGCAGGATTCATGTGAACATCCTTCATGAACCACCGTGGCTCGTAGGCGCCGATCGGCAGCAGCGCCAGATCGATCGGGCCTAGCCGCTGGCCGATGTCGCGAAACATCGGGCCGTAGCCGCTGTCCCCGGCGAAATACAGGCGCCTGCCACCCACGTCCAATGTGAAGCCCCCCCACAACGCCCGATTCCGGTCGAACGGGTGGCGCGCGGAGAAGTGCTGCGCGGGCGTCACGGTGACGGCCAGCGGCGAGGCCGTCGAGCTGTCCCACCAGTCCAGCGTTTCGACACGGCGCACGCCAATGGATCGAAGCAGTCGGTCGTTCCCGAGCGGCGTCACCACCAGCGGATCGAATCGTCGGGCAAGACGACGAAGCGTCGGAATGTCGCAGTGATCGTAGTGGTTGTGGCTCAGAAGAACGATGGAGATCGGCGGCAGCGCGTCGAACGGCACGGCCGGCTCGCGCACACGCAGGGGACCCAGCACGTTGAAGGGCCCGGCGCGTCGCGAGTAGATCGGGTCGGTCAGGATGTGGTGACCTGGCGTCTGAATCAACCAGGTCGAGTGTCCGACGAACGTTAGAACTGCCGCCGGTCCATCGACCTCAGGGGGTCGCTGTGGCACAACCTCGAGACGGCGGGGCCACGGCGCGCGCGGCTCTCGAAACAGCCTCGGCAGCGCCGTGAACGGCTGCCCGGCAGCGCCCGTCGAATTGAAAAATCGGGTGCCATCGAAGTGGTCGCTTCTCTGCAAGCGATCCTTTATACGCCGAGACCGTTTCTACGTTGAAGCCTGGAACCTGAGCCGGATCAGTTCACGCGCAACGCCGCGGACGGCGACCGTAAGGCGTTGCCGACGACCTGCAGCAGACGATCGGCGTCGACCGGCTTCTCGAGGTGTTCGGCATGCAGATACACGGCCTCGCGGCGCACGATCTGATCCGCGTACCCGTGATCACGATCGCCTGAAGTTGCGGGTTGACCATGCGTCCGCGCATCAGCAGCTGTAATCCGTTGTAGACGCCAAGCCGCACGTCGGTAATCAGCAGGTCGGGCATCGTGGCAAGCTCCTGGCGCCCTTCTTCGTACCGAGGAGACACCCGTCACCAGATACCCTGCCGCCCTCAGGAGCTCGACCCACCCCGACAAGGTGTTCCGGTCGTCCTCAACAATCAGAATGTTCCTACCCGTTCCCGTTGCCATCGACCCAGATGCCCCCGCGGGTCCTTCAGGGCAAAGCGAGTGCCACCTGATTTTTCAACGAGATCGCGCGCGAAATCCTGCTCCGGCACCGAACTTCTGTTACGGAATTGAAGTGTGCGCCAACAAATGCGGTCAGGTCTTGAACCGCTTCCAGTCAATCCCCAGCTTCCGGACCTTGTAGTTGACGATGCGCTCGGTCGTGCGGAGGAGGCGGGCGGCCTTCGCCCGGTTGCCGCGGGCACTCTTGAGCGCGTCCTGCAGCAGGTCCTTCTCATACGCCGCCACCGCATCGTCCAGGGCAATGCTCATCACGGTGCCGGATGCCTCGGCGGTTTGCAGCGTCGGCGACAGGTGATGGGCGTGGATCACGTGACCGTCGCAGACGAGAACCGCGCGCTCGATGACATTCTGCAATTCGCGCGCGTTTCCGGGCCAGTGATAGGAGGCCAGCATGTCGATGGCGGGCGTCGCAAGCCGCCGGATGTCGCGTCCGTGCTCCGCCGAAAACCGCTGCAGGAAATGGTCCGCGAGCAGCAGCACGTCCGGCTTCCGCTCGCGAAGAGGCGGAATGAAGATCGGAAACACGTTGAGGCGATAGAACAGGTCCTCGCGGAACTTTCCCTGCTCGATGGCGCGCTCGAGGTCCTTGTTCGTCGCCGCGATCAGGCGCACGTCCGCTTTCAACGTTTCGTGTCCGCCGAGCCGCTCGAATTCACGCTCCTGCAGTACGCGAAGCAGCTTCACCTGGGTCGTCAGCTGCACGTCGCCGATTTCATCCAGGAACAGCGTGCCCCCTTCGGCGAGCTCGAACCGCCCTTTCTTCCGGGCATCTGCCCCCGTGAACGCGCCCTTTTCGTACCCGAACAATTCCGATTCGATCAGCGTGTCGGGCAGCGCGCCGCAGCTGACCTTCACAAACGGTTTTTTCGCACGCGCGGAGTTGTAGTGGATCGCGTGCGCGATGAGTTCTTTACCGGTTCCGGACTCTCCGCGCAGCAGGACGGTGGTGCTGGTCCGCGCCACCTGTGCGACCTGCTCGTAGACACGCTGCATGGGGCCACTGTTACCGACAATCCCGGCAAAGTCGTAGCGCTCCTTCAACTCCTGGCGCAGATGCGCGTTCTCGTTGACGAGCCGCCGGTGCTGTGCGGCGACGAGCCGTTGGACCTTGAGCGCCTGGCCAATCATCGAGGCGGCGACGCTGAAGAATGCCCGCGACCGTTCGAAGTTGCGATCCGCCTTGAATTTCAGATTGACGCCAAGCGCCCCGACGATCCGCCGATCGAACCCGATCGGCACGCAGATGAAGCTGGACTCCTCTTCGTGCGGATCTTCCTTGTTCGACGCACGGAAGACGAGCGTCGGTTCCTTGGTGACGCGCGGAACGATGACGGCTCGGCCCGACTCGACGACCTTGCCAATGACCCCTTCGCCAAGTGCGTAATGAATGTGGTGCGACGGACGGTTGAGCCCATGCGCCGCCTCGACATGCAGCTGACGGCCGTCTTCGTCCATCAGCACGACCAGGCTGCGCGCGATGGCGTGCCGCCGAGCGAGCGTCTCCAGCACTTCGTGGATACCGGCCTTGGCGTTCAGCGTACTCGAAAGGGCTTCGCCAATCTGCAACAGCGTGCCCAATCGTTCATGTTCGGTGGAGGGACTGTCAGGCGGCGTGCTTCGCGTGGAAACCTTCGTCGTCATCATAGTAGGGTTGACAAAAATGTCGTTCGTAATCATGGAACGCATTGATTCTCCATCGCCCAGGCGCCCGCAGTCAACCTGTAAGTAACAAGGAATACGTATGTTGTGGGTTGGAAATAGATTAAAAACTGGGAAATTGTTGACACGAGTTGTTGCCCTGGACTGATAGTTACGACAAAAATGTTCTAAATTTCTAGACGACATTTTCGGCAGATGACCGCGTCATGACGCTAAGCAGTTGCTGCTTCGCGACTTGCCGACGACGGCCGCCGCGGATGCGCGAGTGGCGCCGGCCTTGCTCCCAATCTGTCAACTGACCCTCGTTCTTCCGTTGACACTCGTCGTCGTTGGAGACCGCCGTGATCGCCGCTGCGTCTGCTGTGCTGGTCCTGATTCTCTTCCCACTTGGTCTGCATCCTGCTGCCATCGCGGCTCGCGCGATCCCGTGGCCTCACCTGCCGCCGAACATCCGGACGACCGATGATCTACGTCCGCTGATGGAGCACATGCTCGCTCGATCGTCGACGCTGCGAGCACAATGCGCGAGGATCGCGCTCGCGCGACAGACGTATGTGTCGGTGACGTTGAGCGTCACTCGATTGCCGTCGCTGGCCCGCGCGCGCTCCACGGCGCGGCGGTATCAGTCCGGTCTTCTCGTCGTCGATGTCGAGATTCCGCCCGCGTCACAGGATTTCGTGGAGCTGCTGGCGCATGAACTCGAGCACGTGACCGAGTTCATCGAGCACGTAGACTTCAAGAGACTCGCGAGGTCACGCAACGCCGGGATCGTGCAGTGCGGCGACGAGAGCACCTTCGAAACCGATCGCGCGCAGAAAGCGGGGCGCGCAGCTGCAGCCGAGGTTGACGGAGCGCTCGACCCTGCCGCTCCGGCGGTAGGCGGCGGTGCTCGCGGGACCGTCGGGGTCGCAGGGTGGCTTCTGCGGTGAGCCCGTTCCCCATCCGAGACAACTACGTGTAAACTACCTTCCTTGAACATCTTACCCACCTTTCGGTGGGCGCCGGCCCCCGGCCTGCCGCCGGGGTTGTAGAATCGACAGACCGCAACGAGTCGCGGGAGAGCTGAGGGCGTGTTGCGCGGGTACCTGGAACTGCTGCGACCGCCAAATGTGGTCACGGCAATCGCGGATGTCCTTGCGGGATATGCTGTTGCGGGCCGTGGGCACCCCCGGGCTCTCCCGTGGTTGATCGTGGCGACGATCTGCCTCTATGCGGGGGGCGTCGTTCTGAATGATTTCTTCGATCGCGACCTGGACGCGATCGAGCGGCCTGAGCGGCCGATTCCGAGCGGCCGCGTGTCAGCGACGACTGCGGCCGTATTGGGAGGCGCGCTGCTCGCCGCCGGCATGGCGGCGGCGTCTCAGGCGACCAGCATCGCAGCTGGCGTGGCGGCTGCGATTGCCGCGTTCGTTCTTGTGTACGATGCGCGCGCCAAGCGGCATGCGATTGTCGGTCCGCTCTGCATGGGGACCTGCCGGGGATTGAACCTGCTCCTGGGCGTGAGTGCCAGCGCAGCCGCGTTGTGGGGCCGCTGGCCGATTGCGCTGTTGTCGCTGGTCTACATCGCCGCCGTGACCACCGTGAGTCGCGGAGAAGTGCACGGCGGAAGAACCGGTGTGGCAACGTTTGCTTTGATATCGTTGGCTCTGGTCCTTGCAGGACTGGCCGCAGTGGCCGCAGGTTCGGAGAGCGGCCGAATCGCCGGATTCGTGCTCGTGGCTGTGCTGGCGTACCGAGTGCTGCCGCCGTACTGGCAGGTCCGAAAGAATCCGCAGCCGGGTGTGATCAGACGCGCGGTGAAGACTGGCGTCCTCTCGCTGGTGCTGCTCGACTCGGCGATCGCAGCGTCCTACGCGGGACCGTTGTACGCCGCGGCGGTGCTGGCGACGGGGCTCGTCGCTGGCTCGCTCGCACGATTGTTCTCAGTAACGTAACGATGGACGTCATTCAGCAGGAGTTCCTCGTTCCGGTCCGGTATCCGGTCCATTTCACAACCGGTGTCTTCGCCGCGTCCAATGGATTGCTGCGGGATGTCGTGGCGGGTGGACGTGGCGTCGCCGAGAGCGGCGACACGCTCCCCGCGAAGCTCGTGGTCGTACTTGATCGGGGCGTGGAGCGCGCGCATCCGGCACTCATGGACGCGATCGCCACCTACTGCGCCGACCATCGCGACGCCTTGACGCTGGCGGCTCCCGTCCTGGTGGTGCCGGGCGGCGAGACGATCAAGAACGAGCGGCTCTACGTCAATCGGATCATCGAGACGATCAACACGGCGGCGCTGTGCCGGCACTCATACGTGATCGCAGTCGGCGGTGGGGCCGTGCTCGACACCGCCGGATTCGCCGCCGCAACTGCCCACCGCGGGGTTCGTCTGATTCGAGTGCCGACGACGGTGCTTTCGCAAGACGACTCGGCCCTGGGCGTGAAGAACGGGATCAACGCGTTCGGAAAGAAGAACTACGTGGGAACGTTCTCGCCGCCATTTGCGGTGATCAACGACGTCAGCTTCCTGTCCACATTGTCCGATCGGGACTGGCGCGGCGGGACGACGGAAGCCGTGAAGGCCGCGCTCATCCGCGACCCCCAGTTCTTCGAGTTTCTCGAGCAGCATGCGTCTGCCCTCGTCAATCGCGATCTGCCGGCCATGACACAGATGATCCGGCAGTCGGCGATACTCCACCTTCGTCACATCGCGACCGGAGGAGACCCCTTCGAACACGGCTCGTCGCGTCCGCTCGACTTCGGTCATTGGGCGGCCCACAAGCTGGAACAGGTCACCAACCATCGGCTTGGGCATGGCGAAGCCGTCGGCATCGGCATCGCGGTCGACAGCACGTATTCGCATCTCGCGGGCTTTCTTCCGGACCCGCCGTGGCGGCGAATCGTCCAGCTGCTTGCGGCGCTTGGCGTGCCGGTGTACGACCCGGCGCTGGAAGACCACCTCGAGACACCAGAGCACGCCGACTGCGTGCTTCAGGGGCTCGGCGAATTTCAGGAACATCTGGGAGGTCGCCTGACGATAATGCTGCTGAAGGACATCGGCCAGCCCTTCGATGTCCACGAGATCCGCGCGGATCTGGTGCGGCAAAGCATCGCGATCGTCAAGGCGCTCGAAGCGGAACGCGTGCAGGCCTCGGCAAAGAAGGCATCCTGACCATGAAGACCCCACCACCGGGCTGTCCCCTCACCGGCGCGCAAATCGTCGACGAATATTTCATTGAGAACCGCACCCGGCTGCTCGAGATCGCGGCATTCCTCGATCGACTGGATCGGGTCGATCCCGACCGTGCCGCCCGGGACTTCAGGATGCAGGTGTTTCGCGACGCCGTCGACGCGCTCGGGACGCCCGGCGATCGCCTCAATCGTATCCAGCTGCTGCTGAGCGATCCGACGATCGAGCCGCTGGAGCGGCTCGATCGGAAGAGCGCCCTGGGCGCTTTCGATCACGGCTCAAAGGAGGCGCGCTCGTGAGGTACATCGACCACCACGCGCACATGGTGTCGCGCACGACCGACGATTACCAGCAGCTGGCACTCACCGGCTGCGTCGCCGTCACCGAGCCGGCCTTCTGGGCGGGATGGGACCGGAGCTGCGGCGACAGCGTCGAAGACTACTTCCGCCAGCTGACGGAGTTCGAGCCGCGCCGCGCCGCGCAGTACGGCATCCAGCACTACACGTGGCTCGCCATCAACCCGAAGGAAGCCGATGATCGAGCGCTCTCGCGCGACGTCCTCGCGCGCATTCCCAAGTTCCTCGATCGTCCGACGGTGCTGGGCATCGGCGAGATCGGGATGAACCGGATCACCCGCAACGAGATCGCGACGTACACGGAGCAGGTCGAGCTGGCCATCGCGCACCGGCAGCTGATCCTCATTCACACACCGCATCTCGAAGACAAGTTGAAGGGCACGCGCATCTCCATCGACGTGCTGCGCCGCTATCGGGAGCTCGATCCGGCTCGCGTGCTCATCGACCACGCCGAAGAGCACACGATCGACGTGATCCTCGAGCACGGATACTGGGCCGGCTTGACGCTCTATCCCCAGACGAAGATCTCGCCGCAGCGGGCGGTCGACGTCATCGAGAAGTACGGTCCCGACCGCATCTGCGTCGCGGGGGCGTGCGACTGGGGACCGAGCGATCCGATCGCGGTGCCGCGATTCGCCATGGAAATGCGTCGGCGCCACCATCCGGAAGCGCTCATCGATCGGGTGGTGTTCGAAAACCCAGTGGCGTTTCTGAGCCAGTCACCGAAGTTCAAGGTGACGACCACCGGCACCGCGCAGCCCGCGCGGGTAGGCTGACGCGCGGCGGTCTCTTGCAAGTCGACCGGACGCCGTTCCATCTCACGTACTGCACGAACATCCATGCCGCAGACGGATGGGCGGCCGTGAACGCCAGCGTCCGGCACTACGCGCCCGTCCTGAAGCAGCGAATCTCCCCGTCCGAGCCATTCGGTATCGGGCTTCGCCTCTCCGCCCGCGACGCGCGCGAGCTCCTCCAGGACGATCGGCTCGACGAGTTCAAGAATTTTCTCGACGACCGCGGGCTCTATGTCGCCCTCATCAACGGCTTTCCACATGGGTCGTTTCATCGCACGCCGGTCAAGGCCGAAGTATACGCGCCGGACTGGCGCGACGACGAACGCGTCCGCTATACGCTCGATCTTGTCACGATCCTGGAACGCCTTCTGCCTGGGGGGCTCGACGGCGGCGTCTCGACCGCACCGCTGTCGTACAAACCCTGGGTAGCTGACATGGATACTCGCCCGTTCATCCTCAACGTCGTGCGCGTCGTCCAAGCCATGGTGACCACGAGGCAGCGGACTGGCGGTCTGCTGCACCTCGACATCGAGCCCGAGCCAGACTGCGTGATCGAGACCAGCGACGAGTTCCTGGATTTCTTCTCCCGAGCCCTGATTCCCGACGGCGCGCCGCTGCTCGCCGCCGCGCTCGGGTGCGACCTCGACGCGGCACGCCAACACCTGCACGACCACGTGCGAATCTGCGTGGACTGCTGCCACTTCGCCGTCGAGTACGAGGATCCACGGTCCGCACTCGATCGAGTGCGCGCCGCCGGGGTCCAGGTCGGCCGGGTGCAGCTCAGCTCCGCGATCAAGGTCGTGTTTCCCGGGGACGAGACGGCATGCGCCGGCATCATCGAGCGGCTCCGGCATTTCGCCGATTCGACGTACCTTCATCAGGTGATTGAACGCCGTGCCGGAACATTGACCCACTTTCCCGACCTCGACGTCGCGCTGGATCGCCATGAATCACCCCGCGGCGCCGAATGGCGCATTCATTTTCACGTGCCGCTCTTCACCAGCGAGTTCGAAGGGCTCGGATCGACGCAGGATTACGTCCGCGACGTGATCCACCTTGCCCGCCGCACACAGTTCGCGCGGCACTTCGAGATCGAAACGTACACGTGGGACGTGCTGCCGGCCGGTCTGAAGATCGATCTGCTCGATTCGATTGAGCGGGAATACCGGTGGGTGCTGAATGAGTGGAAGTGAAGCTCTCAGCTCTCAGCTGTCAGCTGTGAGCTATCAGCTGTCAGCTATCAGCTGGCTGTCAGCTGTCAGTGACCGATGTAACGTTAAGCACATCGTAGCGCAGGGCTTTAGCCCTGCCGGTGCGGGTGGGCAGCCCTGAAGGGCTGCGCTACACACTCGCGGTAAATAGCTGATAGCTGATAGCTGATAGCTGATAGCTGATAGCTGATAGCTGATAGCTGAAGATGCATAAGACCGTCGTCCTGAATGTCGTCGGCCTGACGCCGTCGCTCATCGGCGACCAGATGCCGACGCTTTCCACCTGGGCGCGGAAAGGAAAGCTGGCGCGCGTCCGATCGGCGTTTCCCGCCGTGACCTGTTCGGCGCAATCCGACTACCTGACCGGCACCTGTCCGGACCAACACGGGATTGTCGGCAACGGCTGGTACTCGCGGGAGGACGCCGAGATTCGATTCTGGAAGCAGGCAAACCGGTTGGTGCAGGCGACGAAGATCTGGGAGACGGCGCGGGCAGCCGATCCCTCGTTCACCTGCGCAAATCTCTTCTGGTGGTTCAACATGTACTCGACCGTGGACTATTCGGTGACGCCGCGGCCGATGTATCCCGCGGACGGGCGGAAGATCCCGGACATGTACACCGCGCCCGGTGGGCTCCGCGACGACCTGCAGTCCAAGCTCGGGGGCTTTCCGTTGTTCGAGTTCTGGGGCCCGCGTGCCGGCATTCGATCCACACGCTGGATCGCGGACGCGGCCATGCTCGTCGACCGGCAGTTCAACCCCACGCTGACGCTGATCTATCTGCCGCACCTCGACTACAACCTCCAGCGGGTCGGTCCGGGTCCGGAGGCAGCGAAAGATCTTCGCGAAGTCGACGAGGTCTGCACGGATCTGATCCGCCACTATGAATCCGCAGGCGCCCGCGTCATCGTCCTGTCCGAATACGGCATCAGGTCGGTCTCGACACCAATCCACTTGAATCGTGTGCTCCGCGAGCATGGACTGATTGCTGTCCGCGACGAGCTCGGACACGAGATGCTCGATCCGGGCGCGAGCCTGGCGTTCGCGGTCGCCGATCATCAGATCGCGCATGTTTACGTGAACGATCCACGTCGAACGAACGAGGTGCGTGCGATCGTGGAAGGCGTTCCGGGCGTCGAAACCGTGCTGGGCGACAGCGAGAAGCACGCGGCGCACATCGCGCACGAACGGGCCGGCGATCTGGTGGCGATCGCGGCGCCACACGCCTGGTTTACCTATTACTTCTGGCTGGACGATCGCCGGGCCCCGGACTTCGCGCGCACGGTGGAGATTCACCGGAAGCCCGGGTACGATCCCGTCGAGCTGTTCCTCGACCCGGCCATCCGCATCCCGCCTCTCACCGTCGGCTGGAAACTGATGAAGCGGAAGGCGGGATTCCGATCGCTTCTGGATGTGATTCCGCTCGACGCGACGCTCGTCAAGGGTTCTCACGGGCGCCAGACCGGATGGGACGAAGAAGGGCCCGTCTTCATCACCACCGCACGGAACCTACTCGAGTCGACGAGGATCACGTCAGTTGACGTGCACGCGCTGATCCTGCGTCATCTGTCGAACGATAGCGCGTAGTACCGGGGAGGATCTCACGCGGAGTCCGCGGAGGTCGCAGAGGGCAAGGGGTTCACACACCAATCCAGGCGCTTCGCCGAGGACCGGCCGTCGGCCGGTCTTCAGCAGGACGGGAAATCCCCAGATACAAACGGCTCATGAATCGGATGCCGCTTGTATCTGGGGATTTCACGTCCTGCTGCCGCACGCAAGTGCGGCTCGGCGAAGCGCGCGTCTCCGCGACCTCTGCGATTCTCTGCGCGAGATCCCCTCGGATCTCCGCCATGCGCCTAGTGCTTCACGCTCTGCACGTGCTCGCGCAGCAGGTCCCGCCCGAAATCGCCGTTGAAGTCGCGCCACACCGAGTGCACGTGATTGCCGTCGTTCTGCGTGTTGTCGTACTCGATCAGAAATGTCGGGCCCTGCACGCGGTAGTAGTGCTTCTTGCCCACCTCGGATTCGCCGGCCCACGCGAAGGTGATCTTGTCGAGCCCGGCCGTGCTGCAGCTGCGCCAGCCGCTCTGACGCGATGTCGGGCGCCATAGACGTCGTGTAGCTTTCGATGACGGCCATGAGGAGTTCGCGCTGCTTCGGCGTCATGCCGGACGCGGCGATACCGACGGGCGCGAGCGGATCGACCTTGACCGCAGTCTTCGTGATGATGTCTCCAGGCGCGACCCCTTCAAGCGTGGCGGTCGTGCGCTGGCCGGCATCGAGCGCCATCAGCAGCGCACGAGCCGAGTCCTCGCGATCGCCCAGCACGCGCAGCCCCTTCTTGGGGCCGTCGACGCGCACTTCGGCGGGATTGGAACCGAAGAACGTCGGCGCGCTCGCGACCACCGAGCCGTTGGCCACGTTGAAATGCAGCGACAGGTGGTGCCCGTTCACCCGCCAGCCCCAGACGCCTTTCGCCGCGGGTGTGCCAAAGATCGAGAAGCGGTACTGCTCCGGATCCCGCATCGCCGCTCCGTTCTCGAGCACCTTCAGGATGTTCTCCAGATCCACCATGATTGTGGTCGCCTGAGTGTAGCCGCGCTGGCTGAGTCCCGTCTTCATCAGATCGTGCGCGAGGCCGCGCTGTGCCTCGCTCATCGCGCGAATGGGCAGCCCGTTGCGTGGAAACTGCTGCGCGGGCACGTAGTGCCAGCGGGTCAGCTCTTCCGACTCGAACGCAAATGTCGCCTGCTGGCGCTGCTCGGGCGACAGCGATGCGAGGAATTTATCGGCGGCACTGGCCATCGACGAAGCCGAGCGTTCCGAGGCGATCGTGGTGCCGGCGATCCATCCTGCACAGAGCAGCGCGGCAAGCAGTAAACGCGTCATCGTTGCGGACTTCATCATCGTCTTCCCTCTGAGATATGCGGGACGATCACTCGTCCCCGCGGCTGGATTTGCCGTCAGTCTTTCGTGCTGGCGACTCGTTTCGCGTTCTTCTGAATCTCCTGAAGCAGACGGGCGTAGACGGGATCGCGCGGCGCGCAGCCGGTGGCGTACTGGCCGAGCTCGTTCCCTTTCGCGCGCATCAGCGTCGTGCAGTAGCTCACCGTGATGCACACCTTTCTCTTGTCCATGTGCACGTCGCGCGCAAAATCCGGGTACGCGATCGCTCCCCGACCCATCCCGACAATCGAGACACGGTTATCGCGCAGGTTCGCCTCGCCGGCCTCGACCGCATACTGTCTCAAGTAACTGTACCCGGTTCCAACCACCGGCAAGTCCGGACACGCGCGGCGAGCGGCTTCGGCCAGGCGGAAGTGTCGGGCGACGCCAACGAGCCCGTGCTCCGGGGCGCCGTATCCATCAGGCGGTTCCTTGTCCGCCGGTCGCCCGACATGCGGGTTGTAGTACGGGCAGCCGGCCGTGACGTTCACGAGCTGCAGCCCCGCTTCCCGAAACATTGCCAGCGCCTGAACCGCTTCGTCCAGCTCCAGATAATTCTTCGTGGCACCGGGGACCGGTTCGCCAATGCCTGTGGTCGCATGCTTCGCGTACGGGACACCGTCGAAGAAGTTCATCCGGCTCGCGCGAATCAGATCGGGAACTTCAGCAGAGAGACGCGCGAGCAGTTCGCGCACGAAGCGCGTGCGATTCTCGAGGCTGCCGCCGTACTTTCCGGGGCGCGTCTTTGCCGCCAGCATTTCCGACAACAGATAGCGGTGGCACTGCTTGATGTCGACGAAGTCGGCGCCGATGTCGCGCGTGCGCCGCGAGGCTTCGACATACCGATCCTGCAGCCGGTCGAGCTCGTCGTCGGTGACGATGCGGCCGTTGTTGCGCAGCGCGGGATCGTGAAACATCACGACCGGAGTGGGGTACGACCAGCGGCCTGAATGCGTGAGCTGGAGGCCGACGACAAAATCGCTCGCGGGTCCGTGCTCCTTCCGGGCGAGCGCGATGAGCTGTTCGAGCGATGACAGCGTCTTCTCAGACAATAGCAGCTGCCGCGTGTTCGCGCGCACATCCGGGTCGATGGCCACCGCCTCGCCCCAGAGCAGCTTGGCGCCCCCTGCGCCAAATCGCGCCCAGCGCCGGAAGGTCAACTCGTCGGGTGCGCCCTCGAGCGTGCCATCGCAGCCCTCCATCGGGTGAATCGCAAAACGATTCCCGACGGTCCGGTGGGCAATTGACAGCGGCCTGAGCGACGCCTCGATCTCGCGCTCGAAGCGGATGTCCAGGCCAAGCGCCGCGACTTCCTGTTCGAGCGCGCGGCGATCAGCGAAGAGGGCGTGGCTAGCCATTATGGGGCGCCGCAGCCCGTGGGGCCGGAGAGGCCCATGGCCCACGCGATGCCGTTTTCGAGCAGGCGCAAGTGATTGGGCTCGGAGTAGGTCTCCGCAGAATGCCCGATGGCGGAATAGAAGACCGGTCCGCGGCCTACGCAGTGCGTCCACACCATCGGATGGTCCGCCCCCATCGTCGATCGGCCGGGATCGTAGGTCGACTCGTCGGCCACCGCGAGGATGTGAAAGCCAGGCTTGGATCGCGGGTTGTCCTTGAACGCGTACCACTCGTCGCGCACCGTGCGCGGCCAGACCGCTGGCAACCCCTGCGTGATGGGACTCCTCGTGTCTTCAATCCGGATCGTGCCCAGCTGCTGCGACGAATGGCTCGTGAACTGCGCGCCAATCAGCGTCTCCGGATACCACGCCCACTCGTAGCGTGGATCGCCGCCGGCCCCGTGCGTCCCGACAAACGCACCGCCGCTCTCAAGCCACGTCTTGAAGGCCGCGCGCTGCGGCTCGGTCAGCACGTCGCCGCTGGTATTGTTCCAGATGACCACTTTGAAGCGCGCGAGCTGCTCGGCGTTCATCACCGCGGCATTTTCGGTAACGAAGGCGGGCCATCCACGCTTCTTCGCGATTGCCGCGAGCGCATCGTTCGATGCCTGGATCGCCGGCTCCTCACGATACCCGTTCGTCTTCGAAAAGATGAGCACGGCGTTCGGACCTTTGATGTCCGCCGGTATTTGCGGCGGGACCGAGTCGTAGACCGGAGTGACGAACCCGCCGCGCGCACCCCCACGCTGACCACCCGCGGGGCTCGGCGCCGGGGCCGGTTGCTGCGCGCCCGTGACGGGTGGCGGAGCCTGCGCGGACACTGCGATCATCATGGAAGAAATCGAGAGCCCGACCGCGAGTATCTGCAAAGTTGTCTTACGCATTCGTTTCTCCCGTCACCGAGATTGCTTCGACGCAGTAGCCAACCGCGAGTCGCGAGTCCGACGAAGTTCGCCCGAGTCGCGAGCCGCGAGTCGCGAGCCGTGAGCCGCGAGTCGCGAGTCGCGACACGCCGCGAGTCGCTACGGTTTGTTCATCACGAACGCCCACAGCGTGTCGCTCGCGCCGACAATCACATACTGAACGCCATCGAGCTCGTATGTAATCGGACCGTTGCTGATCGCCGCATTCAGTCGCGTGTGCCAGAGCGCGTCACCGGTGGTCGCGTTCAATGCGACCAGCGAGTTCCCGGGACCGGCGGTGAAGAGCACGTTGCCGGCCGTGCTGAGGAGTCCCGAACGCGCCGGCCCTTCCCATTTGTGGCTCCACCGTACGCGCCCGGTCTTGTAGTCGATGGCTTGCAGCATCGATTCGGAGTAGCCGCCGCGGTCGGTCCCTCCCCATCCTTGCGGGTTGTCGCTCGTGTCGTAGATGTAATACACGCTGAACGCCCGCGATGCGGATACGTAGAAGAGGCCCGTCGCGGGACTGAAGCTTGGAGGAGGCCAGTTCGCGGCGCCTCCCTGGTTTGGCGAGACGAGCGCGCCGTCAATCTGCGGCATCTTGGCCGGGTTCGGAACCGGCTGTCCTTTTTCATCGTAGCCGAGCGACCAATTCGTCTTCACATACTCGGCGGACACGATGGCTTTTCCGTCGGTGCGATCGAGCAGGAAGAAGTGCCCATTCCGAGCCGCCTGGGCGATGAGCTTGCGCGGCCGGCCGTTGATCTCGCCGTCGATGAGCACGGCGGTCTGGGTGGAGTCCCAGTCGTGCGTGTCGTGCGGTGAGGACTGGAAATACCAGACCATCTTTCCCGTGTCCGCATTCAGCGCGACGATTGATGCCGTAAACAGATTGCTGCCGGGACGATTCTTGTTCGCGATCACCGGCTGAGGATTGCCCGTCGTCACGAAGATCAGGTTCAGTTCGGGATCGTAGGTGATTGGCTGCCAGGTCATGCCACCGCCGTGCCGAGCCATTTCCTCGTTGGGCCAGGTCTCCGATCCCGGATCGCCTTTCTTCTGCGGAACGGTGTACCAGCGCCACTGCAGTTCGCCGGTCACCGGATCGTGCGCTTCGAGGTAACCAGGGATATCGAGATCGTCGCCGCTCACGCCGGCAATGACGTGGTTCTTGACGACGACCGGCGCGACCGAGCCGTAATAGAACTGGTTGAGATCGGCGACTGGCTTGTGCCAGCGCTCGGTGCCATCCTTGATGTTGAGCGAGACGAGATTGTCGTCGGGGGTTTCGAAATAGAGCCACTCGCCGAGGATGGCGACGCCGCGGTTGCCCAGATGGTTGCCGCCTGATGACTTCCAGAGGTAGTGCCAGATTTCGCGGCCCGTGCGCGCGTCAACGGCCCACACGTGATCGGGCGTGCTGAAGTAGAGCACGCCATCGATCTGCAGCGGCGTCGCCTTCAGCGTTGTCGAACTGCCAACGGCGGGCCCGGCGCCGGTATTCAGGCGATAGACCCAGGCGAGGCTCAGGGCGCTGACGTTGCCCGCAGTGATCTTCGTGAGCGTGCTGAACCGGCGGCCGCTGTAGTCACCGTTATACGTCGGCCACGAATCTGTCCCAGGTTTCAGCAGCTTCGCAGGGTCGAGGCCCTGAGCGCTCGCCGCGAGGACCGCCGCCGCGAGGCCGGCCAGGAGGGCACACGTGAACCGCCTCATTTGAGTGTCTCCAGATACGCGACGAGATCGTGAATGTTCTTGTCGGTAATCGTGTCGAGGAGCGCGTGATGCGCCTCGAGCGGATCGGTCTTCTCCACTTTGAGTGACGGCGTCCGTTTGAACGTGCGCGTCACACCGTTGGATTCCTGCAGTGTGACGACGAAGTCGTCCATGTAGACAAGAGCACCCGAAACCGCCGCCCCGCTCTGCGGCGTGACCGTGACCTTCACGGCGCTTGCTGGCGGCGGTCCACCGCGCCGGCCCCGGCCACCGCCGGGAAACAACATGCGCTGCTGAATGTCGACGGTCTCGTACTTGCCCGCGAGCCCGGCGAGATCGCCTGTCGGCGAGTGGCACGCAGTGCACTTGCCCGCCCCGTTGAAGAACGCTTCCCCGGCCTTGGCATCGCCCGTCCGGATATCTTGAACGGTGAAGACCGGCGCCCCGCGCAGCGTGTCGTTCAACTGCTTGCGGAGGAAATGCGAGATGTTGGTGATCTGCTCATCGGTCAAGCTCGCGGCCGGCCTGCCGCTCTGCAGCGGATGTCCTTTCTTGAGGAATGGACCGATCTCACTGCCATAGCGATCGCGGAGCATGACGATGGATCGCAGAAGGTTGGGGCCGTTGTCCGTGCCGCGCGCCTGCGCGCCGTGGCAGGTGATGCATTCAGCAATCCAGACTTCCTTGCCTTTCTCCGCGAGGGCGAAATCGATGAGCGGCTTATCCGCGGGGCCTGCCGAGCCGCCGCCACCGCCGCCGCCGCGTGTGGGGGGCGGAACCTGGCCGGCGCCGGTTCCTCGCCCGCCGGCGGGGGGCGTCTGTGGCGCCTGCGCCGCGAGCGCGACTGCGAAGACGCCCATCGCCGCGATCACAGCCGTCACCCCAGGTCTCATAGATGTCTGCCGCTCCATAGTTCGAACACTGAAATCAACGCATTGTATATCCGCCCGAACGCACATCAGCACGCTCGAGCTCTTTACAGGATCGTGGCACGGCCGTACAGATTTCCGGGATGGCTCAACTGCTTCGCACGGTTCTCCTGGCCGCGGCACTCAGCCAGGCGGCGTGCGGCGGCGATAAAGGGACCGGCGCCTCGCCGACGACGCCGACCACGCCGTCCGCACCGGGCGGCATGCAGGTGGATCCGCTGCGCGATGCGGCGCGCTTGTCCGGAAAGCTGGTCGGCGCCGCCGTGCAGTCAGGGCTCCTCGCCGACGGTCGCTACAGCGGCGTTCTGGGCCGCCATTTCACCTATCTCACCGCCGAGTACGAAATGAAGTGGGATGCAATCGAGCATACCCGCGACAGCAACGACTTCCGCGCTGGCGACGACATCGTGGGCTACGGCCAGGCCAACGGCATGCGGATCAAGGGACACACGCTCGTCTGGCACGGATCGGTTCCCCCATGGGTTGGTTCGCTGTCGGCGGCCGAACTTCGCGTTGCCTTCGAGAATCACATCAGGGCCGTCGCCGAACATTTCCGCGGCCGCGTCTACGCGTGGGACGTCGTCAACGAGGCGGTGGCGGACGATGGCTCGGGGCTGCGCGACACCGTGTTCCGGCAGAAGCTCGGCGATCAGTACATCGCGGACGCTTTTCGAATCGCGCGGCAGGCGGATCCGCAGGCGCTGCTCTTCTACAACGATTACGGCGGCGAGGGGCTCAGCCAGAAATCGAATCGCATCTACGACCTGGTACAGACACTCCGAGCGCAAGGGGTCCCCATCGACGGCGTCGGCCTTCAGATGCACATCACGGCGTCGAATCCACCAACCACTTCGAGCGTCGCCTCAAACATGCAGCGATTGGCGGCGCTTGGCCTCTCGGTCACCATCAGCGAGATGGACGTCCGCATTCGCGACCTTCCGGCACAGACGAAGCTGGAGACACAGAAATCGGTCTATCACTCGATCGTCGGCGTCTGCGTTGCCGAGCCGCGGTGCGACGGGATCACGTTCTGGGGCTTTACCGATGCGCATTCATGGATCGATGCGCAGTTTGGCGCGGACGATCCCCTGCTGTTCGACGACCAATATGGCGCCAAGCCGGCGTACTACGGCGTGTTCGACGCACTGACGCGGCGCTGACGAGACGGGGAACCGCAGCCGTAGTATCGTGTTGACCTTCGAAAAGGGGAATAGATTCGAGAGGCCCATGCCACCGATGTTTCGTTATCGAAAGTTGTTATTTGGCGTGCTCGCGACAGCGGTCGTGGCGACGTCGAGCGTGGCGCGCGCGCAGGCGAGATACTCCGCCAAACAGACCGGCGACATCGTGCAGCTGCGCGACACGAAGACGGACACGACCGTGTCGGTGATGACCTCGGTCAGCAACGCCTACGAGATGGTGGTCAAGGGACAGAACCTCATTCGGATGACGTTCGCGACGGTCGACGACTTCCGCGCGCGGCCGGGCCTCAACGGCATTCCACTGCTCGCGCCATTCGCCAACCGGCTTGACGAGCAGGCGTTCTACGCGAACGGCAAGAAATACAACTTCGACATGGAGTTGGGGAACGTCCGCGGGACGATTCCGATTCATGGATATTTGACGGGCACTACGGACTGGAAACTCATCGAAGCGAAGGCGGATGGCAATGCCGCATGGGTGACGAACCAGCTGGACTTCTACCGCAATCCGCAATGGATGAAACAGTTCCCGTTCGCACACACGCTGCAGATGACATATCGGCTGCAGGACGGGGTGCTCGAGGTCCGGACGCAGATCGAGAACCTCAGCGTCGAACCGATGCCGGTGGCCATCGGCTTCCATCCCTATTTTCAACTGACCGATTCAACGAGAGAGGACTGGACGCTGTCGGTCGGAGCGAAGAGCCACTGGCTCCTCGCGCAGAACAAGATTCCAACCGGCGAGACCGAGCCGATCGAGAAGATGTTCCCCGATCCGCGCGTGGTGCCGCTGAAGGACGTCGATCTCGATGACGTCTACGGCGATCTCGAACGCGATGGGCAGGGTCGTGCGGTCATGAGCGTGAAGGGAAAGGGTCAGCAGCTCGACGTGATCGTTGGACCGAACTATCGCTCCATCGTCCTCTACTCTCCCAACCCTGCGAATGCGCGAGGGGGCGGTGGTGGCGGTCAGGGTCGCGGCCGCGGGACCGGGCAGAATCCAGCGGCCGCCGCGCCGCCTCCGCCGGCTCCCGCGGCACCCAGCGTCCCCCTCACCGGGACGAACCCGAATCTGCCGAATCGCGGCTTCATCGCGTTCGAACCAATGGTCGGCATCACTGATTCCATGAACCTCGCGCAGAAGGGTTTGTACAAGGAGCTTCAGAGCATTCCTCCAGGTGGCAAGTGGGAGGAGAGCTTCTGGATCCGGCCGAAGGGGTTTTGATCTCTTCGCGCGCCGGCGCCAGCATCGCTGAGACGAGCCCACGGCTGACGTCGAAGAATCGAAGAAACGAAGATCCGAAGGAGAATCGAAGGCAACACGGCGCTGGCCGGACGGCGGCCTCCGGCCGCCGTGAGAGCGAGGCGATGATCTGAAAAAACAAGCACCACGCGAGTTCATGAGGTGTTTGTTTTTTTCAGATCATCGTCTCGCTCAACTGCGCGAAGCGCAGTCCGGCCAGCAACGTCACAACTTCAACAGTCTCATGCTGTTGTCGCGATGAGCCCCCTCTTCGTTTCTTCGTCTTCGATTCTTCGTCTTCGGTTCTTCGGCTCTTCGATTCTTCGACGTGAGCCGTCGGCGCGTGCAGCGCGACAGTGAACGCCGCCGCATTCATCCCAACCCAAACAATCGCACCGCGTTCTCTTTCAGGATGAGTGGTCTCACCTCGTCGCGAATCGCGATCTTCTCGAAGTCCGCCAGCCACCGGTCTGGAGTAATCCACGGGTAATCGGACCCAAACAGCACCTTGTGTTTGAGCATCGTGTTCGCGTACTGAACGAGCGTCGGCGAGAAATACTTCGGGGACCAGCCGGACAGATCGATATAGACGGTCGGCTTGTGCAGGCAGATCGAGATGGCTTCGTCCTGCCACGGGAATGCCGGGTGCGCCATGATGATCGGCATGTCGGGAAAATCCACCGCCACATCGTCGATCGGCATGGGATCGCCGTACTTGAGACGAATGCCGCCCCCGCCCGCCATGCCGGTGCCAATCCCGCTGTGTCCGGTGTGAAACAGCACCGGCAGGCGCGCCGCGGCGAACACCTCATAGAGCGGATACGCGATCCGGTCATTGGCGAAGAACTGCTGGACCGGCGGATGCAGCTTCAAACCGCGCACGAGGCCCGACTCGACCAGGCTCCGCGCTTCGCGGACGCCGTCGGCGCCGCGGTGAGGGTCTATGCTCGCGAAGGCGATGGCGACGTCGGGATTGTCCGCGGCGAACTGTGCGACGGTCTCGTTCGGCACCGGCGGCCGGCCGGTGAGCCGCTCGTCCACCGAGAAGACGACGCAGGCCATGTTGCGCGAGCGGTAGGTACTCGGCAATCGATGCCGGATCGCGAGCGACACCGTCGGCGCCGAAATACTTCTTCGCCGCCGCGTCGGCTGCGGTATCGCCAGCCGCTTCGGATTCCAGATGCACGTGCGTGTCGATCGCCACGAGCCGCGTCGCGTCGAGCCGGTTCGGTCGAGTCATTGAATCCCCACTGCCTGTATCACCGTCGAAGGCGGACGGTCCGCGTAGATCTGCTCGACAAGCGGCGCACGATGCGCGAGCACCGCTTTCTGGTTGATGGAACCCTTCTCCGTCGTCTCGTGCGCATCGATCGATGGCGGCTGCTCCATCAGCATGGCGCGGGCCACGCATGTGGAAAGCCCCACGTTCTGGCGCGCGAGGCTCTCGAGGATCTGCGCGATGCGCGCTCTCACAACAGGGTCGCGGATCACGTCGACGGCCGGCCAGTCGCGTGCGGCTGCTCCGGCAAGTGCGCGACACACCTCGATGTTGGGAAACACCAGCGCAGCCACGAAGTCCCTGTCTGGACCGGCAATCGCGACATCGTGAGCGAGATCGCCGAGCGCCGTCAGCAGCTGGGCCCGCAATGGCCCGACACGAACCCACGTCCCCGTGGACAGCTTGAAGTCCTCGGCGATCCGCCCACGGAACGTGAACCCCTTGGCCGGATCATCTGGATCGAAGAATCCGAGCGCGTCCCCAAGTCTGTAATATCCCTCGTCGTCGAACGCCGCGCGCGTCAACTCCTCGTCCGCCCAGTATCCAGGTGTGATGTTCGGGCCGCGAAGCCGCCCCTCCATCTGGTCGCCGACGGGGGCAACCTTCAGCTCCACGCCAGGCACCGGCACGCCGATGCGCCCTCCGGTGAAGTCAGCGTCCCCAGCACAGAGCGCAAAGGGCGCGCTCTCGGTCGCACCCAGCCCGGTCACGAAAGGGATGCGGACGCCGGAGGCATTCGTCGCGAGGGCGGTCAGGTCTTCCGCAATCTGCTGCCGCAATGACGCCGCAGCGCAGAAGAGCATTTTCAAACGGCTGACGAAGTGACGGCAGAACTCCGGGTCGGCGCGAAGATGCGGAACGAGGAGGTCGTAGCCGCGCGGGACGTTGAAGTACGCCGTGGTCGCGATCTCGCGCAGGTTACGGATCGTCGTCTCGAACCCCGCGGGTGTCGGCTTGCCAGCATCGATGTAGAGCGTTCCGCCGTTGAACAGGACGAGGCCGAAGTTGTGATTCCCCCCGAACGTGTGATTCCACGGCAGCCAGTCGCACAAGATCGGCGGCTCGTCCGACAAAAGCGGCAGCACGGTTCGCAGCATCTCCTGGTTCGCGCACAGCATCTGCTGCGTGTTGATCACGCCTTTGGGCCGCCCGGTCGACCCAGACGTGTAGAGCAGTTTGGCGATCGTCGAAGGACTGACGCGCGCGTGCGCCGCATCGACGTCAGCGGTGGCCGGCGTTTCCTGGAGCTCGTCAAACGGGGTCGCCTTCAACGCCTGCGTCGCTTGACAGGTCACGAACTCTGGCACGTCAACAGCGCTGAGTGCCCGCTCGAACGGCTCTGCCTCGGCCGCAAACACCAGACCTGGATGAAGGGTCCGCCAGAGCGCCCGGAGGGTCGTGAAGTCACGAGCGATCAGGGAGTACGACGGGGCGATCGGCACGTACATGATTCCCGCGTACATCGCTCCAAGCGCGAGGATGCCGTGCTCGATGCTGTTGCCCGACAGAATCACCACAGGCCGATCGTTGGAGAGCTGCCGGTCGAGGAGCGCCTGCGCCACGCTGCGCACGCGACCAAGCGCCTCACCGTACGACAGTGTTCGCCAGCGATCGTTGCTCTCCCGCTCAGCCAAAAAGATGCGGCCAGGGACCGCCGACGCCCAGTGTTCGAGACGCGCGGTGATCTTCGCGGGGTAGGAACCCAGCGCATGCGGAGAGCGCGCCAGTATCACGCCATCAGGACGATGGGTGATGATCGTGTCGGCTGGCAGAATGCGGCTGCCAAGAGTGGCCATATCGAATAATAAGAGGTGGCACGTCGAGATGTTTCGTCCGGGCGCGATGCGCTGAAATGCATGCAGGACCGCGCGCAAAGGGGCTGAATTGTAGGTGAAGCAGACTTCCAAAGCAAGAAACTGCATGCAATACTCACCTCCGATCGGTAAAATTCGCGAGTTACGAGCGGAGGTCTCGCCTGACCATATGCAACCACGAAGTGACGTCATCGGCAGCCTGCTGCGCCCTGCTTCCCTACTCGAGGCGCGGCAGAAACATGAACAAGGGGAATTGACGCCAGCCGAGTTCAAGTTCATCGAGGACCGCGCCGTTCGAGACGCGGTAGCCCTTCAGCAGGACGCCGGACTCGACGTCGTCACCGACGGCGAAATGCGGCGGTATGCGTTCTTCGGCCACCTGGTCGAAGCGCTCGAAGGGTTCGACAAGTTCGGCGGGTGGTCTATCAAGTTCCGCGACGGCGCGGGGCACGATGCGACGGTGCAGCGTCCGGTCGTCGTCGACAAGCTTCGCTGGCGCCGTCAGATGAGCGTCGAGGAGTTCACCTATCTTCGCGGCCGGACGAAGAGGCCCGTGAAAGTGACGCTGCTCAGCGCGCAGCAGGCAGCGGCCTACTACGATCCCGAGACATCGCGGGCGGCGTACGCGACCCTCGACGCGTATCTTGCGGACCTCGTGGATTTCACACGACGCGAGATCGCCGAGCTGAAACGCCTTGGCTGCGAGTACATCCAGATCGATGCGCCCCAATACGCCGCGCTCCTCGACGAGACGATTCGAGAGGGGTATCGCCAGCGCGGGAGCGATCCGGACAAGATGCTGGACGCGTGCATCGAGCTCGACAACGCGATCATCGAGGGCCACGCGGGAATCATCTTCGGGATACACATCTGCCGCGGCAACCACAGGAGCATGTTCTACGCATCGGGCGGCTACGACCGCATCGCCGAGAAGGTGTTTTCGCGGGCGCGCTTTGACCGATTCCTGCTCGAGTACGACGATGAACGCTCGGGCACGTTCGACCCGCTCCGACACGTGCCGGAGGATCGAACGGTGGTGCTCGGGCTCGTCAGCTCGAAGGTCCCGCGGCTGGAATCGCGCGACGAGCTACGTGCGCGCATCGACGAGGCTGCGCGGATTGTGCCGCTCGATCGACTCGCGCTCAGCCCCCAGTGCGGCTTCGCTTCGACGCACGAAGGCAACCGGCTGACGCCCGACGATCAGCGCCTCAAGCTCGAGCTCGTCGCGCGCACTGCGAAGCAAGTGTGGGGGTAGAAAAAGGGACAAGGGAAAAGGGACAAGGGAAAAGGGACAAGGGATAAGGGAAAATGGAAAGCGCCTGCGATCCGAACGCCGCACAGCAGGAAAAGAGTTGTGACCAGCGACGCCCGCACGCAGACCGAACGCGTCGTGCTGACGCTGCGCGAGATGCTGCTTCGGGGAGACTTCAAGCCTGGCGAGCGGCTCGCCGAGTTGTCGCTGGTGTCGCTGCTCGGGGCATCGCGGACGCCGGTGCGTCTGGCGCTCGACAGGCTGGCGCACGAGGGGCTGCTCGAGGCGCAGGAGACGACCGGCTTCAGGGTACGCGCGTTTGCGTTCGACGATATCTGGGACGCGATAGAGCTCCGCGGCGTCCTCGAAGGGACCGCCGCGCGAATGGCGGCCGAACGCCTGCGCAGCGCCGAAGAGCTCGGCGCGCTGCGGCTCCACTGCCGGCAGGCCGAAGAACTGCTGCCGATGACGCGCGAACGCTTCGTCCGCTACATCGAAATCAACGAAGCGTTTCACGCCGGCTTGTGGCGTCTGGCCAAGAGCACGATGCTCACGCGTTCGATCGAACGCATCGTCGCTCTCCCTTTCGCCGCGCCCGGCGCGCTCGTCTTCAGCTGGCCGACGTCGGACGATGGCAATACGGAGGCGCTGATTGCCATCGAACACCACCGCGCGCTGGTCGAGTCCATTGAACACCGCGAAGGAGGCCGCGCGGAGGCCATCGCCCGCGAGCATTCGCGCCTCGCTCAGCGTGCCCTCAAGCGCGCGCTCGCCAATTCCGAATCCTTCAACCGGATGCCCGGCGCCACGCTCATCCGACGACCTGAGAATCACTAATCACTGATCACTGATCCTCGAATCCCGAATCCCGAATCCTCGAATCCTTAATCCTTGAATCCTGATTCGCGATTCGAGGATTCAATGATTCGGGGATGCAAGGATGAGCGATTCAGGATCAGCGATTCAGGATCAGCGATTCAGGATCAGTGATTCAGTGATTAGCGATTCGAGAATGTGTCGTCGGACAACGGCGAGCGAGACGAAGGTTGCGAGCATCGTGACGGCAATTAATCCGAAGAAAGACGCGCTTCCACGATAACCGATCGCCCACGAGCCGACGTAGCCGGACAGGATGGCGCCAATCCGCCCAAACGCCACGGCCGTGCCGACTCCAGTTGCGCGGACCGCGCCTGGATACACATGCGCGGCCAGCGCGTACATCGTCGTCTGCACGCCATTGATCAGCGCGCCCAGCAATGTCAGCCACGCGATGATCGGGAGAGTTCCGGTCGCGGGCGCAATGGACATCCGGCTCAGCACGATTGCCGAGACAATCGCGCCGCCCGCCATCGACAGCATGGACACGCGCGATCCGACCCGCGCGATGGCAAGCCCGCCGAGCAGCGCCCCCGCCACGCCGCCAAGATTGAAGGCGGTGATTCCGGTGTTCGCCGTCGACGAGCTGAAGCCCGCTGCACTCAGCAGCGAGGTCAACCAGCTGAAGCCTGAATAGACGGCGAGGAGACAACAGAAGAACGCCGACCAGAGCGCCATGGTATCGAGTCGGTAGTCGCGACCAAACAGCTCTCGGATCGATGCGCGCTCCACCATCCGCTCCGTTGAGTCGACGAACGTGGCGCGCTGATCGACGGAGTGTCCGAACCGCGCGAGCAGGCGAGCCAGCTCCGGCCACCGTGAAGGGTGCCGAGCCAGAAAACGCGGGGACTCGGGCAGCAGCCAACGCAGCGCGGCAGCGGCGACGAGAGGAATCACGCCGCCCGCCGCGAACAGCATCCGCCACCCGAGCGCCGGAAGCACACGAATGCCGAGAAGACCCGCGATCGTGGCACCGAGCGGAACGCAGACGATCGTCACGGTGACGGCAATCGGACGGTGGCGGAGCGGCACGAACTCAGCCGAAAGCGCCGCCGCATTCGGCACCGCGCCACCGAGCCCCATGCCCGCGAGGAGCCGCAGCCATCCAAGCTCCGACGGACTTGTGGCGGTGACCGCTGCCAGAGTCATCGCGCCGAACATCACCATGCTGCCGAGCAGCGCCGTGCGGCGGCCGAACCGATCGCCGGCTATCCCGGCGAAGGCACCGCCGATCACCATGCCCAGATAGCCGAGCGACACGATCGGCGCAAACGCGTTGCGCGGCACGCTCCACTCGCGCATTAACGTGGGAATCACGATGCCAAGCAGCTGGTTGTCGATGCCGTCGAAAACAATCGTGAGCGCGGTCAGGGAGACCAGCCACTGCTGGAACCGGCCCCACGGCGCCGTATTTATGAGAGTGCCGACGTCAAGGGAGGCGGAAGAAGTGCTGAATGGGGAATGCTGAATGCTGATCGGTGAATCGGTCATTCAGCCCCCATTCAACATTCAGCATTCAACATTCAACACTTCACTTCGTTCCCGCCGTCGCCGCGCCAGGCTCGTAGAGCCGCAGCCGCTGGATGGTCCAGGGTGCCTCGGCGGATCCGGATTGGGTGATGCGCACGAACTTCGCGCGCACGGGCGCAAATGCGATGTCGGTGAGCGTACCGGTTCCCTTGCCCTGCGTGACCGGCTGGCCCCATGCCGCGCCGTCCATCGATACCTGCACCTGATACTCGCGTGGGAATCCCAGAGGCGGCGGGGGCGGCGCCGGCGCTCCGGGAGCGCCGCGACCACCCGGGATGCCGGTTCGGGTTGGCGCGCCGGGAACGAGCGGCGTCGTATCGACCGGGAGCGCGGTCGACGTGAACTGGATCTCCGTCAATGTCGTGGGCTGCGGCAGCTCGATCTGGAACCACATACCTGGCTGCTGCGCGTGGCCGGATGTCCACGGGTTGATGCCGGTCGCCTGCGACGCAATCGCGGCATTGTGGCTCGCGGTGAGCTTCCAGCCTTCCGCAAGGACGAGCTTTGGCAGCGACGCTTCCAGCTCGGATGTCGTCCAGGACTTGTTCTTGCGGGCAGCGGTCGCGGCACGCACGCGCGCGACATCCGCGGCGGCGACGATCGACGCGCGATTGCCGAACGAATTGCGAATGTACGAGGCGATCGCCGCGATCCAGTCGTCCGGACTCTGTCCCATCGGCACCATGACTTCGGTGTAGGTGGTGCTGTTCACCGGTCCCGTCAGCCCGTGCAGCAGCGTCTTGATCACGTAATCCTGATGCCCGAGGACGCGCGGCGACGACGCCAGCGCGGGTGCGCGGGTGGTGCCGGCGGGCGCGCCGGGCATCGGCTCGCCGCGACCATCTTCGCCGTGACAGGCGAAGCACACCTGACCGTAAATCTCGCGTCCTTTATCCAGCGTCGACTGCTCTTCGGGAGTCAACGACGTCGCGCCAAACGCCTCGAGGCCCCCCCGACCGCCGCCGGCAGGTGGATTCAGGATCGCGTTGGCGACGAGCTGCACGCCCTTTGCCTTGTTTCCTTCGAACGTGGCCTTGATGGTTGACGCTGCGTCTGCGACCTTCAGCGTGTTGACCGTCATGACCGCCTGCATGACGACGTCGGTGTCGGCATCCCTGGCCATCGCTTTGTAGTCGGCGCCGAGGGACTTGTCGCCGGCCTTGTAGAGCGTCTCGCTCACGCGGATGGCCTGTATGCGAATCTGAGGATCGGAATCCTTCATCAGCTCGCGAACGAACGAGGCATCCGCGGATCCGAGGCCTTCGAGCGTCCACATCGCGTGGATCCTCGCCAGCTGATTCGATCCGCGAGCCAGTTCCTTGAGCGCCGGGCACCACCGACTTGTCCTGCTTGAGCACGAGCAGCTGCTGCGCGGTGTCGCGCCACCAGCCGTTCGCGTCGCTCAGGTGCGTCACCAGCTGCGCGGGCGTTTCCTGCAGCATGCGCGGCACATCGGTCCGGCGCCCCATGCCTTCGTAGGTGAGCCGCCAGATCCGGCCGTGCCGCACGACCTTGTCGAGCGCGTACTGATCGATGCGCTGGCGCAGATACGTGCCCGGCCCCGACCACTGCGACTCCTGGATGATCCCGCGGTACATGTCGGTGATGTACATCGTCCCGTCAGGCGCGGTCGTCACGTCGACGGGTCGGAAGAGCGGATCGGTCGAGCGGATGAACTCTGACAGCGGATAGACGTTCTGAAGCTGCGTCAGCCCTTCGGTCTTCACCGGGCGCAGCCGGCGGACGATGCGCGCGACGACCTCGCCATAGAAGTAGTCGCCGAGCATGTCCTTCGGCAGGCGATCGCCGCGGAAGACGTCGTTGCCCGCGGCGCCGGTTGCCTGCGCCAGCGATCCATCCGGCATTCGAACGACGTTCATGCCGCCCTGCATGTCGGCAATGCGCACCGGCGCGCCCCAGGTGATGTTCAGATCTGTCTTCGAACTGCTGCGGGTAATTGAAGTTGCCGTAGACGACCGGCAACTGGAAGTAGCCGGGCATGCCGCTCGCGCCGGCCTGGAACCAGACCTTGCCGTAGTTGTCCTGCGTGACGCCCCACTGTCCGCAGATTCGATCCGGTTGGCTCGCGCAGGACGCCGCTCGGCGTCCAGCGGATGCGCGCGGAGTTGATCGTGCTGTAGATCCAGTTGTCGAGCGCCCAGATGAATCCGCTCTCCTGGTGCTCGACGTTGAGCAGACGGCCGAGCCCGGTCGCGAAGAGCTCCTTCTTGTCTGCCGTGCCGTCGTTGTTCGTGTCCGTGTACTTCTAGACTTCGTCCGAATTCGATTCCTTGGAGAGGATGGCGTTCGCGCCGAACGGCATCACGAAGCGCGGGAAGATCATCTTGTCGACGAAGACCTTGTGCGTTTCGTACACGCCGTCGCCGTCGCGATCTTCGTGCATCGAGATGCGTCCGACGGGATCGAGCTCACCCGTCGCGTCGGCGTCCTGCATATATCCGCGCAGCTCGAGGACGAACATGCGTCCGTTGCCGTCGAACGCGATCTGTGCGGGCTCCTCGATGTCGGGATCGGCGAGTACCGGCTCGAGCTTGAATCCCGGAGGCAGCCAGAACCGCTTCGCTTCCTCTGCCGGCGTGAGCGGCAGGACCGGCGGCTTCTTCGAGAAGTCCGGTTCGGTCATCGACGGCCCGCGGCCGCGCCCCTGACCGGCGCCGCGGCCTTGCGCGCCCGCAGGCGCACCAGGAGCCTGCGCCGTGGAGCCTGCGGGCGCTCCCGGTGCGGGCGCAGGCGGCGTGGGTGCCTGCGCGAGCAGGGACAAGCCGGTTGCGGCAACAGTGCCGATGAGAAAGATCGCCGGTGAAATGCGTTTGAAGTTCATGTGGATCTCTCGCGGAGTTCGCGCCGATGGATCTCTCGCAGAGGCCACGGAGACGACGGATCTCGCGCAGAGGATCGCGGAGGGCGCAGAGAAACAACGTGGCAGCGGCTGGCGGGACGCCGGCCGTTCCGGCCGGCGTACGACCGAGACGCTGATCCAGAAACGCAAACACCTCCTGATCATGTGGTGCTTGTGTTTCTGGATCAGTGTCTCGGTCAACCGCGCGAGCGCGGTCCCGCCAGCCGCTGCCACGTTCTTCTCCGCGGACTCTGCGATCTCCGCGTGAGATCTGACGGCTCCGCGATCCCCGCGCGAGATCAGGCCGCGGGCTCTACTTGCTCGCCGCCGTCTTGGTCCCTGGCTTCACGCTCGGGCTGTCGTCAGCCTTCAGATCGCCGAGCGCGTACTGCATGCCGGCGAGCAGGTGCTCGAGCAGCGGTGTGACGGCGTAGTTGCGCTCGTGATGGCCGTGCGCCATGTAGAACACGCGGCCGTTGCCGTCGCGCTTGATCCAGCTGAGCGCGTAGTCGTGATCGGGGCGCGGCCAGTCTTCCTTGGCCTTGTCGGCGTCGCTCATCTTCGAGTAATCGATGCTCGTCAGGATGTGCAGGTTCTCACGCGAGTAGGTATCCGTACCGAACGTGTACGTCTCGTCGTGCACGACGAGCGGCGCGCCCTTGAACATCGCGGTGAGGGGGCTCTTGGGATCGTCGATCTTGTAGGTGATCTCCTGCGGATCGACCCAGTGGAACTTGAAGAAGCCGCCGATCATCTTGTTGAACTCCGGCCACGTGCCGACCTGACCGTCGGGGCCAGCCTGCGCGGGCCGCGGAGCCGGGGCTGCCGCGGCAGCCGGAGCCGGTGCGGGCGCCGGAAGAAGCGCCGCGAATCGCGTCGAGAAATCCGCCTGGCTCACCGAGCCTTTCTTGTCCGGATCGACCTTGTCGTACCAGACGTCCGCCAGCGCGGTGAACTCGGCGCGCGACAGCTTCTGGTCGGCGTTGGTGTCGCCCTGCGACAGCATCACCGGGGCAAGCGTCGCACCCGCGCCGCCGCGTCCGCCGCCGCGTCCGCCGAACCCGCCAAAGCCAGCGGCCGGGTTCTGCGCGGTCTGTCCCTGGGCCTCGCGGCGATGGTACGAGTCCGTCGCGGCGTGAATCCCAGCGAGTCCTTTTCCGCCGCGCACGAACTCGAGCAGTGCCTTGCGTCGCGCGTCGGTCGCGGCCTGATCGTTCGGATCGTCGAGGAACGCGCCGGTCGTGCTGTCGAGGAACACCGCATCGTACTGCTTCAGGTTCTGCGCGTTGATGTCAGCAGGATCGTAGGTGATCGTTGTCGACCACGCGCCCGTCTTCTTTCCGAGCTCGTCGACCGTGCGGGCGGCGAGGGGAATCGACGAATGCACGAAGCCGGCGGCCTTCCCGAGCACGAGCACCTTGCGCGGCTGGCGAGGCGTCGCCGGCGCCTTGGCGGGAAGCGCCGCCATCATCGCCTGCACGTCGTTCGGATTCGGCGTCTGATTCTGCGCCGCCGCGCCACGACCACCGCCACCGCCTGCTGGCTGCAGCAGCGTGTTCAAACCCGCAAGTACCTGGTCCTGCGTGAGCGAGCCGCTATTGCTCGTATCCCACTGAGTGAACCAGGTGTCGAAACTACTCTTGAACTCGTCCCGCGTGACCGAGCCATCCTTGTTAGTGTCCGCCGCCGTGAACAGCGCCGGCGCCGCGCCGCGGCCACCGCCGCGTCCACCCTGCGCCTGAGGCGCCTGCGGGGCCGCCTGTTGCGCCATACCGCTGATGGTCATCGCGAGCATCGCGCAGCCGCACAGCGCTGCGGCCATCGACACTCTTTTCATTGCTCGCGGGGCCCTCCGCCTTCGCGCACTACACTCGCTGGCGCGCTCCGGCGAGACCTCGCCGTAGCCTTGGCGGAGGCGGGCACCCCCGCTCGCTCTCGCTCGGCGGCGCCGCTCCGCGGCGCTTCCTTCCAGCGTCTCGCTCGGGCCGCAGGCGCTCGAACCCGCCAATTTCATAAGTCCTCCTCACCGTCGGCCGACGGCGTCTTCGACAAAACCCGGAAATATCGACAAAGCATATTACGCGCGAAATGTCGCCTGCCGTTTACCGCAAAGACAAGGGCGTAGCCAACTGCGTCAAAGCCATACTCCCCCTCAGCATTGAGTAACGGATTACATTTAACGGAAACGACATTTTTGCATGGATTGGACAGCCGATCCGACGATTCGTTGACAACCCCGCGACGGCATGGTAAAACCGCCCGGCTTACTCAAAAAGAGTAGGGATCGAGCCCCGGAGCCTATCCGGGCTCGACCGGGTTCGACTGCTCCTTTGCCGGAGGTGGTGTGTGATGAAAGCGTGTGGGCGAGGAATGTTCGCGGCGCTGATGGTGCTGCTCTATCGCAGCCAATCCCGTCTCGGCCCAGATTACGACCGGTAACGTCACCGGCACCGTAAAAGACGCACAGGGTGGTGTCGTTCCAGGCGCAACCGTTGTACTGATCAGCGAAGCGCGCGGGACGAAGCTGGCTCCTGTGACCACGAACGAAACCGGTGTCTACGTCATTCCCAACGTGACGGCGGATACGTACACCGTGGAAATCTCCATGGACGGGTTCAAGACCGTCCGCCGGCAGGGCATCAAGGTCAGCGGCGGCGACCGCGTTGCGGTACCGTCGATGACACTTGAGGTCGGCGGCGCTACTGAAACGGTTAACGTCACCGCCGAAGCCGCGCTCGTGCAATCACAGAGTGCGGAACGGTCCTTCGCTGTTTCCCAGGAGCAGGTTGATAACCTGCCGATCAATCACGGCAACTTCACGAGCCTCATGCAATTGGTGCCTGGCGTGAGGGGCGGCGGTGCCAACCAGAACGGCGCGCGCATCGGCGGCTCGAGCCAGAACAACATCATGATGGACGGCATCTCGGCCATGGACACGGGCAACAACGGCCAGATGCTCGCGTTGAACATCGAGTCCATCGCCGAGGTCAAGGTCCTCACGCAGGGATATCAGGCGGAGTTCGGACGCTCGAGCGGACTGCAGATCACCGCGGTCACCAAGAGCGGCACCAATCGGTTCCGCGGCAGCGCCTACGACCTCATCACGCAGTCTGACTGGAACACGAACCGTAAGCTCAACGAGCTGAACGGAGATCCGAAGCCTAAGGCAGACTCGAAAACGTACGGCTACTCCATCGGCGGCCCGGTTGGAAAGCCGGGTGGCAACAACAAGCTGTTCTTCTTCTACAGCCACGAGTACCGTCCCGACGAACAGCCCGATCAACAGCGGCAACCCGATTCGACTTCGGGTGCCGACGGCGCTCGAGCGCGCGGGGGACTTCTCGCAGACGCTCGACCAAAACGGCGCGCTGTTCAACTTCATCAAGGATCCGCAGCTGTCGGGCGGCTGCAGCGCGACCGACCAGTCGGGGTGTTTCGATGACGGAGGCGTGCTCGGCAGGATTCCCGCGAGCCGTCTGTATTCGGTCGGCATCGCGATCCTGAATCGCTACCCGGCTCCGAACCGGACCCAGACGTCGGGAACGAACTACAACTACCAGATTGGTGGCGACGGCTTCCCGGCGCTCCCGACGGTCGATAATCTGACGCAGCAGCCGGCCATCCGCCTCGATTATCAGCTCTCGTCCAAGCTGCGCGTGACAGGCAAGTACTCCGGCGAGCGTCAGCGCGTGCTCACGCGACGCCGGTCTGATTCCCGGATTCACCGACGTGTTGTTCCCGTATCCGTTCATCACGAACTACGCGGTCACGGCGAACTACGCCATGAACCCGACGACGTTCATTGAAGGCACTTACGGCTTCATCCGCAACGAGCTGACGGGCGGCAATGAAAACGGGATCCTCATGAACGACTCGTCGAACCGCTTGACCAGTCTCGCCGGGTTCCCGATGATCTATCCCGATGCCGGGCTCGTCCCGCAACAGTCGTATGCCTACGAGGTGTTGCAGGACACGAAGCCGCCGTTCTGGGACGGCACGAGGATGAACATGCCGCCCAGTGTTCGGCTGGGGCGGCCGCATCGGCGCGGCGCCGCCCAATCAGCGCTACCCCGGTTGGCTGAACATCAACCGCACGCAGGACGTGGCCATCTCGCTGACGAAAGTTGCGGGCCGGCACACGATGAAGGGTGGCTTCTACAACAACCACAGCTTCAAGGCGCAGAACGTCGGCGCCGGCGGCATCGCGAACCTGACGTTCCAGGGCTTCGTGAACTTCGCCAACGACTCGAACAACGCGCTCGACACCGGATTCGGCTACTGCGAACGCAGCGCCTTGGCGTGTTCACGCAGTATCTGCAGGCCTCGAAGTTCGTCGAGGGCAGCATGCTCTACAACAACACCGAGGGCTACATTCAGGACAACTGGAAGGTCAACAGCCGGTTGACGCTGGACTACGGCGTCCGCTTCACGCACCAGCAGCCGCAGTACGACCAGTTCCAGCAGATGTCGGGCTTCTTCCCGGACAAGTGGTCGGCCTCAGCGGCACCGGTCCTTTACATCCCCGGCTGCAGCAACGGCGCCGTCACCTGCACGGGCAACACGTTGAACGCGATGGATCCGCGCAACAACCAGATCCTGCTGGTGCCTGGCATCGCCCAATACCCAGGCGGCGATTGGCACGCCTATTCCCGGGCATCGGCAACCCGCTGAACGGGATCATCCAGGCGGGCACAACGGCATCGCCAAGACCGGCTACACCTGGCCGAACATCGTCGTGGGGCCGCGCTTCGGCATGGCCTACGACGTGAGCGGCAACCAGAGCCTGGTGTTCCGCGGCGGCGCGGGCATTTTCTACGACCGTCCGGACGGCAACACCGTGTTCTCGATCCCGGGCAACCCGCCGATCGCGACGTCAACCGATCTGCGGAACGGCACGCTCCAGAACCTCGGCGCAGGGGCTCTCGTTCGGACCGGTGCCGGCGATGGTCACGTTCCAGTACAACGCGAAGGTCCCCGCCTCGGTGCAGTGGCAGGCGGGCATTCAGAAAACGCTGCCGTGGGCGTCCGTGGTTGACGTCTCGTACGTCGGCAATCACGGCTACAACCGACTGGGCGGCTTCCAGGGTGGCACGACGGTCAACCTCAATGCCATCGACTTCGGCGCCGCGTATCTGCCGCAGAATCAGGACCTGACCAAGGGATCGACCACCATCCCCGGCCAGAATGCGCTGACTGCGAACATCATTCGGCCGTACCGTGGATTGGGCAACATCGCGCAGAACACCACGGAATTCCACGACATGTACCATTCGATTCAGGCGAACTTCAATCGCCGGTTCCGGAATGGGTTCTCGTTCGGCGCCAACTACGTGCTGAGCCTCTCGTTCACCGGCAACACCGGTCTCCAGAAGCGACTGCAGCACAACGCGGACGGCAGCTACTCGGTCCGCGCGGATCAGGCGGACTATGAGGCGCTCAACAATACGCTGAACCTCCAGCGTCACCTGATCAAGTTGAACTGGGTGTGGGACCTCCCGAGATTACAAGGCGGATAGCGGTGCCGGCAAGGTCATCGGGGCGGTGATCAACGACTGGCAGCTCTCGGGGCTCTTCACCGGCGGCTCCGGCAACCGGTACAACCTGGGCTACAGCTACAACACCGCCGGTTCGAGTCAGAACCTCACCGGCTCGCCTGATTACGGCGCGCGAGTCGTCTACTGGTTGGCGATACTGGCAAGGGCTGCTCGAGCGACCAGTTCAGGCAGTTCAACACCGCCTCGGTCTCGGGACCGACCTACAACAGCGTGGGCCTCGAATCCGGACGCAACTACATGATCGGGTGCCCCGACCATACGACCGACCTCGCCATCGCGCGCAACATCCGCTTTGGCGGCGGCCGCCAGCTGCAGCTGCGGCTGGATGCCTACAACGCGTTCAACGTTGCGATCATCACCGGTCGCCAAAACCAGGCGCAATTCAACAGCCCCACGGACCTGACGCTGCGTAATCCGCAGTACGTCGTCAACCCGGGGGACACGACGCTCGCGCCTGGTGCGACCGGGACGGTTCTCGCGACCGGCAAGGACCTGCCCAGGAACGCCGGTTTCGGTGCGGCGAACGCCTGGTCGACCAACCAAATCAACACCAACTACGGGCGTTTCATTCAGTTCACGATCCGCGTGCAGTTCTAAGCGGATCGGTGTCCGACCAAGGAGCGGGTGGGCTGAGGCCCACCCGCTCTTTTTTCGTACTATCGACGTATCACTCGCGGAGGATGACGATGAGGAGAGTTCCGGCAGCAGCAGCTGCGTTGGCGGCCACGGCGACGATGTTGGTGTTCACCCAGATTCAAGTGGGAGCGCAGAAACTCACCCCCGCCGATCTCGCGGAGAAGATCTCGGGCACATGGGTGCTGAATCGGGAATTGAGCACCGGGTTCAGCACGCCAGGACGCAGGGGTGGCGGCGCTTCATACGAACGTGGCCCACGTTTCACCGCATCCACGCTCGTCACTCAACGCGGCGGGCGAGGCGGCGGCGCCGGCGGCGGGGGCGTCAGCGATGCGACCGACCTGACTCCCGAGGAGCGTGCCGCACAGGCGGCCATGCGGCAGCTGCAGCAAATCGGCGATCGAATCGCGATCAAGGCGTCAGCCGAGACTGTCACGTTCGCCGACGGCCGCGGTGAACGCGTGTTCGCCATCAACGACAAGTCCACCAAGATCGACGTGGGAGGTTCGCCGGTCAACGTCAAATCGAAGTGGGACAAGAATGTGTTGAGACAGGAGTTCTCCAACACGCAAGCCAAGCTGATCGAGACCTGGGGTGTGGACGAGGCCGGTCACCTGGTGCTCACGGCAAAGGTCGAAAGCATGACGTTGCTGACGCCGGAGCAGAAAGCGGTATTCGATAGGCAGTGATGAATTGCTGAATGCTGAATGCTATTGCTGAGTTACTGATTCGGGGCCGGCCGCACCCGTGTATCGAGTTATGGCCTACTATCGAGGGAAATGGGCCGCGCGTCGTCAATACTGATCTCCTGGTTCCTGCTGAGTGCTCCGCCCGGATTGCTCAGCGCGCAATCCCTCAACCCGTCCTCGCAGGAAACCCTGATCCGGATCAGAACCGATCTGTTCTCCGCCGCGCCTCGTCTCAACGAGGACATCCGGGACCTGAAGGGCGTTCTGGGAACCGATCCGAAATCGGTCGAGGCGCATGTGCTACTCGGCATCGCCTATCGGGGGCTTGGCACGCAGGAGATGCTGGCGGAAGCTGTCGCGGAGTTTCGGCAGGCGCTCGATATCGACCCGACCTTCACTCCGGCCCGCTTCTACCTGGCGCACATTTATCTCGACTTCGGACGGCCCGCGAGGGCGAAGGAGGAACTCGAGGCCGCACTCGAGCAGGCGCCCGGCAATCCGCAATTCATGGCGTTGCTGGGAGAGGCCGAGCGTCAGCTGAAAAATCCCGCAGGGCCGGCGAGCTGATCCGCCAGGCGCTCCAGACCGACGACTCGCTCGCAGAAGCGCGCTACTATCTCGGGCTCGCGCTGTTCGACCTGGGGCAGACCCAGGACGCGATCAAGGAGCTGGAGCAGGTCGTCCGGACCGATCCTGGCAGGCCTGAGGCCTACCTCGCGCTTGGCACGGCGTACAGCCAGGCAAATCGCTTCGACGATGCGGTGACGGTGCTTTCGCGTGGCGCGCACCTCGATCCAACGCGCGCGGATCTTCGGATTCAACTGGCGCGCGCCTATCGATCGAAGGGCCTTCTCGACAAGGCGGACGCGGAGCTGAATCGCGTCAAGCCCGCACAGAATGGAACGCTGGCCGCGTCGTACGTCGAGCATCAGCAAGTGGAGTTCGATCTGTATACGGAACAGGGCCTGATCAAGATGAAGCGCGGGCAGCTTGCCGCCGCTGCTGATGCGTTCAAGAAAGTGCTCGCGATGGATCCGAATCATGGTCCGACGAACAACCACCTCGCCGAGGTCTATCTCCGCCAGGGACAGTTCAAGCTGGCGTCGGAGCATGCCGCACGCGCGGCCAAGGCGGGCTTCCCCGTTTCCGAACAGGAGCGACGACAGATTGAGGCGGGACTGGCTCCGAAAAAGCCTGGAGTCAGCGAGTGACAGCGTTGACGCGTGTGGCAGTGGCAGCCTGTCTGGTATCGCCGGTGGTACTGATCGCTCAGACGAGGGGGGCTCGGCCCGATTCCCAACCGCTGTTCGTCGATGTCACGGCGAAGGCCGGCATCACCTTCGTCCACAAGTCAGGCGCGTCACCCGAGAAGTTCATGGTCGAGACGTTTGGTTCGGGAGTCGCCTGGATCGACTACGACAACGACGGCTTCCCCGACCTGTACTTCGTCAACGGCGCTCCGGGCGCCGCGAACGCGCTCTATCACAACAACAAGGACGGCACGTTCACCGATGTCACGGAGCGTGCAGGCGTTGCCGCGAATGGCGGCGGCAAGGACGGAGCGGCCGCGAAGGCGTACAAGACTGGCGTGGCCGTCGGCGATTACGACAACGACGGCTACCTCGATCTGTACGTGACTGCCTTCGGACCCAACATCCTGTATCGCAACAACGGAGACGGCACGTTTCGCGACGTGACGGCAACAGCGAAGGTCGCCGGCGGCCTCAATGAATGGAGCACGAGCACCGGGTTCTTCGACTACGATCGCGACGGTCGGCTGGACCTCTACGTCGTCAATTACCTCGACTACCGGGTCGATGAGAATCCATACTGCGGGCCGCGCAAGGACGGGTACCGGATGTACTGCCATCCGACTCAGTTCGATGGGATGGCGGATCGACTGTTTCACAACAACGGCGACGGTACGTTCACCGACGTCTCGAAACAGGCGGGCATCGCGAATCCTGCCGGCAAGGGTCTCGGCGTGACGTTCTGCGATTACGATCGCGACGGCGACACGGATATTTATGTCGCCAACGACACCGTGCGCAATTTTCTGTATCGCAACAACGGGGACGGCACGTTCACCGACGTCGCCTACGCCGCGGGGGTCGGGTTCGATACCAACGGCAAGCCGCAAGCCGGTATGGGGACCGACTGCGCCGACTTTGATGGGAATGGATATCCGGATATCTTCGTGACGAATTTTTCCGAGGAGCTCAATTCGCTGTACCAGAACCGCGGAGACGGGACGTTCGAGGATGTGTCCGCCGACGACCGGGATGGGGTCGAGCTTCCTGCCGCTGGGATTTGGAACGAAGATGTACGACTTCGACAATGACGGCGATCTCGACATCCACGTCACTAACGGGCACGTGATCGACAACGTGAAGCTGTTTCAACCCAACCTGACGTACGCGCAGAAGGATCTCCTCTACGAGAACATCGGGGGCAAGTTCAGAGATGTCTCCGCACGCAGCGGGCCGGCGTTGCAGGTCGAGCGAGTCGGTCGCGGGCTGGCCGTTGCGGACTTCGACAACGACGGAAAGCTCGACGTCGTGATCTCGAGCCTGGGTCAACGGCCCGTGCTCTTGAAGAATCAGAGCGCGCGGCCCGCCAACTGGATCATGACTTCGGGCGAAGGGAAAGAAAAGCAATACATTCGGTCTTGGCGCCACGGTGAAGCTGCAGACGGCGGAAGGTGTGCAGGTCAGGGAAATCAACAACGTTGCAAGCTACTTGAGCAGCAACGACACTCGCGTGCACTTCGGGCTTGGGACAGGCACGGATGATTCAGCAGATCGATATTCTCTGGCCCAGCGGCATGAAGCAGGTGCTGAAGGACGTCGCCGTCAACCAGATCCTCGTGGTCGACGAGCCCTGAGCGCAACAGCAGAAGCGGAGAGGCCATGACGATGCGGATTGTCTTCGCGGTGTTGATCGGATCGCTGGCGATGCAGTCGGCGCCGCCGCCGAATCAGAGCGTCGCGTACCCGGCGAAGTCGGGGCCCGGCGGCGGCCGCCATATCGTCTTCCTGACTGGCGATGAAGAGTATCGGAGCGAAGAAGGCCTGCCGATGCTCGCCAAGATTCTGAGCCAGCGGCACGGCTTCAGATGCACCGTCCTCTTCTCCCTCGATCCTGACGGGACGATCAATCCGAAGAACACAACGTCGCTCTCGAATCCCGCCGCGCTCGACACCGCCGACGCGGTGGTCATGCTGCTCCGGTTCCGAACCTGGCCCGATGAAGACATGGCGAGGTTCGAGAAGCTGCTGTCAGCTGGCAAACCCATCATCGCGTTGCGCACGAGCACTCATGCGTTCAATGGCTTCCCGAAGGGCAGCCCATGGGAGACGTGGAATTACAACAACGAGGGAGGCTTTGGAAAGCGCGTGCTGGGAGAAACGTGGCTCACGCACTGGGGCCGTCACAAGGTGGAGGCGACGCGAGGCACGATCGAGCCGGCACAACAAGGAAACCCGCTGCTACGCGGCGTGAGCAGCATCTTCGGCGAAACCGACGTCTACGAGGCCTATCCCCCACCGGATGCAACCGTCCTCGTGCGCGGCATCGTGTTGAAAGGCCTGACGCCAGACTCGGAGCCTGCCGACTACCGGAAGCCGCGATCCACCGACAAGGTCGAGCAGGGTGTGAACGATCCGGCGATGCCGGTCGTCTGGACGCGTCAGAACACGAACCCGAACGGCAAGACCAATCGGATCTTCACGACAACGATGGGGGCCGCGACCGATCTCGAGAACGAAGGACTGAGACGGCTCCTTGTGAACGCCGTGTACTGGGGACTGGGACTCGACGTGCCGCAAAAGGCCGACGTGACATACGTCGACGAGTACAAGCCGTCGTTCTACGGCTTCGACGGCTTCCGCAAGGGGCTGCACCCGTCGGACTTCGAGCTGGGAAAGAAAGTGCCCGGCGAGCCTTTGCCGCGCCCTGCACCAGCCGGACGTGGTGGCGACGGGCGTTGATGACGACGAGTGGCGTCAGCCACTGTCGCGCTGCACGCGCCGACGGCAAACGTCGAAGAATCGAAGATCGAAGATCGAAGAATCGAAGACGAAGAAACGAAGGCAACACGGCGCTGGCCGGACGGCGGCCTGCGGCCGCCGTTAGAGCGAGACAACGATCTGGAAAAACAAACACCTCATGAACTCACGTGGTGCTTGTTTTTCGAGATCGTTGTCTCGCTCAACTGCGCGGAGCGCAGTCCGGCCAGCGACGTCACAACTTCAACAGTCTCATTCTGTTCGTCGCGCTGAGCACTGCCGTCTCTTGGGGTCTTCCTCTTCGGGTCTTCTTCTTCGTATCTTCTTCGGTTCTTCGGATCTTCGATTCTTCGACGTGAGCCGTCGGCGCGTGCAGCGCGACAGTGAACAGCGCCGCTAGAAGTACTTCGCGACGAATTCCAGAAACGCCTTCCAGTCCGCCGCGGTCGCCGCGTGACCGCCGGTGTGATAATGCCAGCCGATGTCTCCCTTGGTCAGCGGTGTGTCGAGTGGCGGCAGTTCGGTCGTGCCCAAATCGTTCTTCCCGAGCAGCTTGTACACCGGCCCCGCGGCAACGCCGGCCTTGAACTCGCCGACCGGATCGGCCCACTGATCCGCCGTGCCGCCCGTAACGAAAACTGGGCGTGGCGCGCTGAGCGCGATGAGCATGTGCGCATCCACCGGCATGTCGTTCCAGTGTCCCGCATACTTCTGAAAATTTCCTGCGAACCAGTACGGGAAATTCTGCGTCATGTCGTCAACCGTCTCTCCCCAGTCACGGCGCGCAAGCGCTGCCCCCAGTTCGCCAGAGCAGCTCGAGTAAACTGCCGCAATACGTTCATCGAGCGCTGACGCCCAGAGCGCGGTCTTGCCGATGCGCGAGTGGCCCTGCACGGCGATCTTCTTCGCGTCCACCAGCCTGTCGGTCTCGAAGTAATCAATGATCCGGCTGATGCCCCACGCCCAGGCGCTGATGGCGCCCCACTCGTCGGGCTTCGGGTGCTGGCCGGACGCCAGCGTCTGCCCGATCACGCCCTGATTGAACGTATTGAGCCGATCGGGCTGGATGTCCTGATAGCCAACCATCGCGTACCCCCACCCACGGGCAAGGATGTCAGCGGCGACCGGTGGATCGTTGAACTGCATGTTGGTCGCAGGACGCCCCTCGACGGGAGGGCCGCCGCCAAAGTTGATGATCAGAATCAAAGGGACAGGCCGGGTCGCCTTCGACGGCGTATAGATCATCATCGTGACGCGTGGAGCATCCGCTGCGGCGCCAATTCGGCCGACCGCGCGACGCATGACCGCCGTGTTCTCCTTCGCGGCCCGATCCGTCTCGGTGATCTCCCATGTCATCTTCGGCGTGTTGGCCGGGATGCGCCCGTAGATCTCGGTCTGGTACGCCCGCAGGATCTCCGGCCGCCTTTTAGTGCGCCACGTGTTCGCGTCCGTAACGCGGTGGCCGTCAGCCATCACGAGCGGATCCGGCAGCGTATACGGCGGCACCTTCGATTCGTCGTAGTTCGACACATGCCCGGTCTTCAGTGCCTTCCGCAGCGGATTTCCGTTCGCGTCAGCCCCGAGATTCGACGGATTCGGCGGCTGTTGCGGCGCGGGCTGCGGTGCCTGCGCCAGGAGTCCCGCCGACATCACCACAACGGCCACCGCACTCACTCGCGTCGCCATATCTCCTCCGTCTGAAGCCTGGAACCAGAAACTGACGCCATGATATCTTCGCCGCATGACATCAGACGCGCTTTCCCGTCGCGCCTTCCTCGGCATGACCGCCGCACTTCCGTTCGCGGCCGCCGCGCTCGCCTCGGCAGCGAAGAAGGTTCCCGTCGGGCTCGAACTCTACTCTGTCCGCGACGATCTGGCCAAGGACTTACCGGGCACCGTGACCGCCGTCGGAAAGATGGGTTACGAGGTCGTGGAATTCTATGCGCCTTATCTGAGCTGGACGACCGACGTGGCGAAGGATGTCCGAAAGCGGATGGACGATGTCGGTCTCAAGTGCCATTCGACGCACAACAACGGGCCGTCGTTCGCCGAGGATGGGCTGAAGAAGGCGATCGAGCTCAATCAAATCCTCGGCAGCAAATACATCATCATGGCCAGCGCGCCGCGCGCGACCGGAATCGATGCCTGGAAGGGCGTGGCGGAGCAGCTCACCTCAATCTCCGAGAAGTTGAAGACGCTCAACATGGCGACCGGGTATCACAATCATCAGACCGAGTGGCGGCCGGTCGACGGCCAGCGGCCCATGGACGTGATCGCCGCCGGCACGCCGAAAGACGTGGTGCTTCAGTTCGACGTCGGCACCTGCGTCGAAGTCGGCGCCGACCCTATCGCCTGGATCAACGCGAATCCCGGCCGCATCAAGAGCGTCCACTGCAAGGATTGGGCGCCGGGGAAAGGGTACGCGGTCGCGTTCGGCGAAGGGGACGCGCCCTGGAAGAAGATCTTCGATGCCGTCGAAAACACCGGAGGCGTCGAATACTACCTGATCGAGCAGGAGACCGGTGGGCCCGACGGCGCGCTCGCCATGGTCCGGCACTGCCTCGATAACTTCAAGAAGCTGCACGTCTGAATCTGGGTGCCTGGGTGCAGGGGTGCCTGGGGTGCCAGGGGTGCCTTGAGTGCCAGGGGTGCCTTGAGTGCCAGGGGTGCCTTAGAGTGCCAGGGGTGCCTTGAGTGCCAAGAGTGCAGAGGGTGCTCGCTTGCTCCAAGCCACCCAAGCACCCCGTGGCACCCGTGGCACCCGTGGCACCCGTGGCACCCGTGGCACCCGTGGCACCCCTGGCACTCCTGGCACCCCTGGCACCCTGACCCTTGGGCCTGTGACACCCATCAACGTATTATTTCGTCTGAACCTTCTTACCGACTGGACCCTCCGTCGGAGGTGAAATGAATGCGCCCGAAACACAGTCTGGCCTTCGCGGCCATTCTTCTGATGACATCGATTGGCGTGCGGCTCGCTGCTCAGGCTCAACCGCCCGCGCAGCCGCCGGCGCCGCCACCACCCGGCGGTCAGGCGCCCCAGGGGCCGCCGGCGCCGGGAGGCCGCGGACGCGGGCAGGCGACATTTCCTGCGCAGCAGCGGGCACCAGGCGATCCCGCAATCATCGCTCGCGGCAAGACACTGTTCGACATCAATTGCCGGCTCTGTCATGGAGCCGACTTGCGCGGCGGCGACTTGGGCGGCGTCAACCTGCTTCGCTCGAACCTCGTACTGACCGACCAGCATGGCGAGCTCATCCTGCCTGTCGTTCACGCCGGACGCCAGAACCCCGGGATGCCCCCCATGCCGCCGTTTCCGCAAATTCCCGACGATGACGTGAAAGCGATCGCCGAATACATCCACAGCGTGGCGGCCACGATGCGCGGCCAGGGCAACCCTCCGCCCGGATCCGAACCGGTCGTTCTCAACATCGTCGTGGGCGATGCGGCGGCCGGGAAGGCGTACTTCGCGGCAAAATGCAGCTCGTGCCACTCCGAAACAGGAGATATGAGAGGCGTTGCGACGCGCTATTCCGATCCCGTCCAGCTCCAGAACTCGTGGGTATCAGGTGGCGGCGGCCGAGGCGGTCGTGGTGGTCGTGGAGGCGGAGCGAGCCCCGGCCGGGAGGTCATGGTCACGGTCACATCGGCGTCGGGCCAGAAGGTAGAAGGCCGCCTGGACCGCATTGACGACTTCATCGTCGTGCTCACGCCCGCCGACGGCGTGCAGCGAAGCTTCGCACGAAACGGTGACGTGCCGAAGGTGGAGATTCGCGATCCGCTCGAGGGGCATAAGAAGCTTCTCAGTGTTTACACCGACAAGGACATGCACGACGTGACCGCATATCTGGTGACCCTGAAATGACGTTCAGAAAACTGCTTCTCACGGCAACCATAGCGACAGCCCCCGTGCTCCTGGCCGGGCAGGGGCAGTCTCAGAGCACGCCGTCCAATCAAGGCGGGCTCGACCCGGCAACCATCGGCAAGCCACTCGCCGATTCGTGGCCGACCTACTCGGGGGACTACACGGGTCGCAGATACAGCAGCCTCACCCACATCAACCAGACAACCGTCAAGAATCTCTCGCTCGCGTGGGTGGGTCGTGTCAGCGGCCCACCGGGCGCAGCAGGCGCAGGCGGCGGCTTCGGTGGGTTTGGCGGCGGACGCGGCGGTGGCGGCGGCGCACCGCTCATCATCGGCGGCGAGGGGCCGGACGAATGGGTGGCGGCGGCGGTGGCGGCGTGACGATCAAGGGAGCCGTGCTGCAGGTGAACGGCGTCCTCTACGCGTGCGCGCCGGACCACGTGTGGGCGCTCGACGCACGCGACGGACACGAATTGTGGCACTACTTCTGGAAGACGAAGGGCAGCACGCACATCGGCTGCCGCGGCGTCGGAATGTGGCACAACAACATTTACGTCGAGACACCAGACGACTACCTCGTCTCGCTCGATGCGAGAACTGGCAAGGAAAACTGGCACGTTCCGCTCGCCAGTTTCGAGGAGCAGTATTTCTCGACGATGGCGCCGATCGTCGTCGGCAACCATCTCATCGTCGGCACCGGTAACGACCTCGACATGCCCGGCTTCCTGCAGTCGTTCGATCCGGAGACCGGCAAGCTCCAGTGGAAGTTCTATACGGTGCCGATGAAGGTCGGCGATCCAGGGCTCGAGACGTGGCCGAGCCTCGGCGCCGCGCAGCATGGCGGCGGACAGGCATGGATTCCCGGCGTCTACGATCCCGAAACGAATCTCTACATCTTCGGAACCGGGAACCCGACGCCTGGCTATACCGGCGTCGGGCGAAAGGGAGACAACCTCTTCACCTGTACGCTGATTGCGGTCGACGTCGAGACGGGCAAGATGAAGTGGTACTTCCAGACGTCGCCGCACGACACGCACGATTGGGACTCGGCGCAGACGCCGATCCTGATCGACGCCACGATCAACGGGCGGCCGCGCAAGCTCGTCTCCACCGCTGCGCGGAACGGCTACTTCTTCACCGTCGATCGCGTCACCGGCGAGCACATCGTCACGGTCAAGTACGGCACGACGACGAACTGGGCCAAGGGCATTCGGGAAAACGGTTCGCCCGATCCCAATCCGGAAAAGGAAGCGACGATTCCCGGCTCGCTCGTCTCGCCGGTCGAAGGGGGCGTGACCAACTGGCAGCCGTCGGCGTATTCGCCGGACACGGGCTTCTTCTACGCGCAGGAGAACAACGGCTTCAACATCGTCTACCTGACCGATCCGGATCCGCGCGGATCGATGGGTCTGGGCGGCAAGCTGACGTCGCCGGTCGGATCAGGCGGCAATGCGCTGGTCGCGATCGATCCAAAGACCGGGAAGAATGCGTGGCGTCACCCGTGGCCGGGGAACGGCGGCGGCGGCCCGGGCCTGCTGGTCACGGCCGGCAAGGTGCTGTTCACGGCGGACGGCAACGGCAACTTCGTCGCGTTCGACGCCCCGACGGGCAAGATCCTGTGGCACACGCGCATCGGCGGCATCACTAACGCGCCGCAGACCTACATGATCGACGGCAAGCAGCACCTCCTGGTCGCGGTCAACGACACGCTGTACGCTTTTACGGTGAATTGAACAAGGTTCTACCAGGTTCTACGGGGTTCTACGGGGTTCTACTAGGTTCGGTTCTGCACTCAGAACCTTGTAGAACCTTGAGAACCTTGGAAACCTGAGAACCCTGAACCTGTAGAACCTCGTAGAACCCCGCGAACCTGTAGAACCCGTCATACAGAGTGTTCGATAGGCGTCTCCGCATCGAGGAACAGCCAGCAGACCGCGCCGAGGAGTAGACGGCCGGCGGAGACGTAGAACGTCAGCGTCCAGTTCTGTCCCGTCCACGCCAGCAGGTAGCCGATGACGAGCGGCGACAGTGCGCCGGCGATGTTGCCCATCATGTTCATCGCGCCGGAGACCGTGCCGGAATAGCGGCCGCCCACGTCCATGCACGCGGCCCATGCCGCCGGCATGACGAAGTCGTTGAACAGTCCCGCGAGGCCGAGCACGAGCATCGCGTTCGTCGGATCCTGGATCGTCGTGAACACGAAGATGGAGGCGGATGCTCCGACGAATCCGACGATGGCGACAATCCGCCGCGCGAGTCGATACGCTGCCCACCGCGCGGGTCAGGCGAGGAATCATCCAGCCGGAAATGAGGCAGCCCGACGCCACCGAGCAGCAGCGGCAGCCCGGCCAGGAGCGCCCCCATCTTGATGCTCGTGCCGCGGGCTTCGCGCAGGTAGGTGGGCAGCCACGTCACGTAGAAGTACCAGCCATACGACAGCGCAGACGTACTGCAGGCCGAGCAGCCAGACCGATAGGGCTCGAAGAAGATCAGAGCCCCACGGTGTCCTGCCCGTGTGCGATCGCGCTCTCGCGCGGCGGCGGCAGCAGCGCAATCTCGGCGGCATTGACGCGTCGGGTGCGTTCGAGGGTCGTCGCGGAACCAGCGATAGAACACGACGGCCCAGACGACGCCCGAGCAGACCGAAGAGCTCGAAGGCGCGCCGCCAGGACACGAAGTCGAGGACGTAGGCGACGAGCAGCGGCGTGAAGGCGCCGCCCCACCGCGCGGCCAGCCAGAGGCTGGCCTGGGCGCGCTCGCGTTCGCGCTGCGGCAGCCAGAGGGTGAAGATGCGGGTGAGGTTGGGAAAGCATCCGGCTTCGCCCATGCCGAAAAGCGCGCGCGTGACAGCAGCGAAGTCAGGTTCCAGGCCCAGCCCGTGGCGGCGGTGAAAAACGACCACCAGATGACGATGCGCATCAGCACGCGGCGCGGCCCGATGCGGTCGGCCAGCCATCCGCCGGGAATCTCGAACAGCGCATACGCCCAGCCGAAGACCGAGAACACCCACCCCATCTGGATCTTCGTCAGGCCGAGATCGTCCGTGATGGCTGGGGCGGCCTGCGAAATGCAGACGCGGTCGATATAATGACGATCGCGAGCGTCATCGCGAACACGACCGTGACATAGCGTGCGTGGGTCGGGGCTGCGTGGACGTCTGGCGACGATCGGGAAGCGGCAGAAGGGATGGCCATCGCGGCTGATCATATGTCAGAACGAAGCCGGGCTCGCGGCTCGCGGTCCGCGGTTCGCGGTTCGCGGTTCGCGGTTCGCAAGAAGGCTGAACCGTGCGCCGAGAGCGTTGTTCCGTCCTGCGTCCCGGCAGACAATGGCGCGCATGCCAGATCCCGCAATCCCCCGTCTCGGTCTCGACACCTACAGCCTTCGCGCGCCAGGGCTGGACAGCATTCCAGCAGCTCGACTACTGCGCGGCGAGGGCGTCACGGTCGTTCATTTCAGCGAACCCCGACTCATTGGCGGGCTCGAGCGCGCCCATCTCGAACGTGTGCGGGCACATGCCGACTCGCTCGGGCTCGACCTCGAAATTGGCATGCTGTCGATCTGCCCCACGTCAGGAATTTTCGATCGAGTCGCAAGGTACTGCAGAAGAGCAGCTCTGACGGGTCGTCGACGCGGCCGTCATCTGCCGCTCGCCTCTCGTGCGGTGCGTCGTCGGGAACACGTTCGATCGGCGAACGCCCGGCGGCATCGAGCGGCACATCGAGGAACGCTCGAACGTCCTGCGGCACGTGCGTTCGCGGGTGAGGACGCGGGGTTGAAGATCGCGCTCGAAAACCATTCAGGCGACATGCAGGCTCGCGAACTCAAGATGCTCGTCGAAACGGCCGGGACCGACTTCGTCGGCGTGTGCATCGACTCCGGGCAACGCGTCGTGGGCGATCGAAGATCCGCACCTGACGCTGGAGACGCTTGCGCCCTTCGTGCTCACCAGCCATATGCGCGACAGCGCCGTGTGGAACACGCCCGCTGGCGTCGTCGCCCAGTGGACGCGCATGGGTGAGGGGAACGTCGATCTCGCCCGCTACATTCGAACGTATGCCGAGCGGTGTCCCGGCCGCGCGGTCTCGCTCGAGCTCATCATGCACCGCCAGCGGACGTTCGACTATCACGACCCGGCATTCTGGGAGGCCTATCGCAGCACGCCAGCCTGGGAGTTCGCCAGGTTCCTCACGCGCGCCGAGAAGGGGAACGCGCGTCCTGACGTCGACGCGTCGGCCACGGAAAGCGTCGACGATGTCAACGTCAGCCTCGCGTGGCTGCGCGACACGCTCGAATCGCTCATCACTAATCACTGATCCTGAATCACTGATCCTGAATCGCCAATCCTTGAATCCCGAATCCCTGGATCCTCGAATCCCCGAATCGTGTCACGCGATTCAAGGATTCAGGATCAGCGATCAGCGATTAGGGATTCAGAGATTGGCGATTCAGGATTGGATTTGAGGATTCAGGATTCGAGGATCAGTGATTGTCCGATTAGTGATTAGTGATTAGTGATTGGCGGAGAGAATCTCCGCCGCCTGCGCGGCATCATCGGCGCGAACGAGCAGCTTCACACCGCGCAGCCACAACCCAGGCGTCTCGCCGGCGGCATCGTCCGCCTGGATCAGGGACTCGATCTCCGCAGCTTCGAGCGCACTCTGCGCCAGCTCTGCGTCGATGCGATTGCCAAAGGTACGTACGACGACAAGGTTGGGATGATCCATGTGAACCCACTTCGTTCTGTGCCGCGCTCAGCGGCGGCTGAAGGCTCTCACGCCAGGCTGTAGGAAACGCTACCGCCGGGCAGAGCGATGTTGAGCGGCCCTTTCAAGACGAAACCAATCACCGACGTGCCGGGTGCCCGATAGTCAACGGTAGGCGAGACAATTCCGCCGGTGTAGGCATTGACCCACCACGCCCAGCACGCGATGCTGCCGCCATTATCGAGAATTATCCCCTCTTCCGCGCCCGCCTCGGACAACATGGTGGCGATTTCTTCGATCGTGCCCTCGCGCTGGAGGATGATGAGCTCGCGCGACGACAACCCAAGCGCGTTGTGCGCGTAACGGGCTCTGGGTACGCCGGATTCGGCCCAGGCCGCTCGAATGTTCGCCTGGAATTCGGCAGGGTAGCCCCGGTAGAGACCGCGGCGGACTTCATTTCCGGCCGCGCGGTGATGGTCGAATGCCAGGACGTGCCGGATGTCGTAGAAGTGATGCGCAATCTCGTCGACTCGCGCCACCCGGCCGCCGCGCAGGATTCGCTGCCCGGCTGTGGCCCACTCCAGATCGTCGGTCAGGTCGCGGCCGTCGTTGGCGTCATGGACGCGATCCAGCGGAACGTCGAAGCGGAGATCGTCGATGGCAAGGCGGCCGTCCCGCCAGGCACACACGCAGGAGTACGATCCCCGATCGAGAGGATCTTCGAGGATCCTGAAGACGCGCGGCGACTGCGTCCGCTGCCACGCCACGTGTCCGTGATTGGTTCCGAGATTCCGGTTCGTGATCGCGACCGCGCGCCGCGCGACCGTGTCCGATCGATCGACCAGGCCCAGACGCAGGAGGTGCTCTGCAATCGGCACGCGCGCCTCGTTGATTCCGTGCGCTTCGGCCGGCGTCGCGTCGCGATGCCGCGGAATGCCCGGCAGCGCCATCAATCGCTCGCGATGGGCGACGCTCAACAACGCCGCCTCGATTTCCTCACGGTCCAGCCGGAGCAGTAGATCGTTCCGAATCCCTTCGACGCGCGTAATCTCGAGCCGCATGTCCCTGCTTCTACGTAACTCCGCCATCAACAACGGGCAGGGCTAACCAGCCTCCGCCAAGGCTACGGCGGTCCGCCGAAGCCACGCGAAGGCGGAAGCCATGCGCTACGGAATCATCCTAACGGGCAGGGCTAAAGCCCTGCGCTACGGAATCTTCTTGTAGCGCAGCCCTTCAGGGCTGCCCGAAGCGCGCAGGCTCGATTCTGCGCAAGACGAGGAACACGCTGGCCATCGCGAGGAATGGCAGCGTGCCGGCGCCGAAGAAGACCGGCGTCCAGCCGTACTTGTCGACGACGACGCCCGTGTAGAGGACGGCGAGGAGCGCGGCGCCATTGTCGCCGAGGCCTGCGATGCCGTTGACCCGCCCCGCGAGATGCTGGGGCACGACGTCCCCAACCGCGCCGATGTACGTGGCGGCCACCCACTGGTTGCCAAACAGCGCGAGCCCCATGAGCACGACCGCCAGATAGTCGTTCGACACGAACGGCATCGTCATGCTGAGGGCACCGAGACCGAAGGCGCAGGTAAATCCGATCTTGCGACCGAGGTCAACCGATCCAGTGCTCTTGACCAAGCCGATCCGTGATCAGGCCGCCAATGACGTTGCCTCCCATCCCAATCAAATTGGGGATTGACGCGAAAAACCCGATCGCGAGAAACGACATGCCGCGTCCCGTGCGCAGGTAGAGCGGCAGCCAGGTCCAGTAGAACGTCGTGATGGGGCCCGGTGAAGACCCGAATCAGAAACAGCCCGAGCACTTTGTGATTGCGGATGAGCGTCCCGAGGCCGAGCTCCGGTCCCGACGCCAGAGCGTGGCCGACCGGCTTGATCGCCAGCGCCGACATCCTCTCCTTGTCGGGGAAGATCCCAAACCATGGCAGCAGCCAGAGCAGACCCAGGACGGACGGAATGATGAACGCCATCCGCCATCCGTATTGAGCCGCGAGAAAAACCACGATGGGAGGCGCGATCACGGAGCCAAGTTGCGCGCCGGCGTTGAATACGCCACCGGCGCGGGAGCGCGTCGCGGCAGGAAAGAGCCCCGCCAGCGCCTTGATGCCGGCAGTGTAGTTGCCGCACTGGCTGATCCCGAGCAGAAACCGGAGCAGGATGAAACCTGCGAGACCTGCAGCGAGTACCGGGACGCCCGGCATGACGTGAACGATCGCGCTGGAAACACTCTCGATCGCCGTTCCCGGCCCGGCTGCGGCGTGCAGCGCGTCGATGACGCACCAGGCTATGAAAATGACCGCCAGCCCGAGACGCGTGCCGACGCGATCCATCAGCGCGCCGATTGGGATTTGCCCGCACATCATTCCCAGGTTGAATGCGACGGCAATGTACCCGTACTGCGCATTGGTCCACTGAAACGCGGTCCGCAGCTCGGATGCCAGAACCGACAGGATCTGGCGGTCCAGGAGATTGATGGTGATCGACGCGGACAGCAACGCCACGATCGTCCATCGCGTCTGGGAAGTGAGAGTCGAGTCAGTCGCCGCTACAGCCATAACAGTGTTCCACCGTCACTCGTGTGCTCGACCAGAGCCCGCGGCCCGACGCGCACTAGACCGTCGTCCATTGCCGCGTCTTCGCCGAGCGCTGCACCGCGTCGAGCACCTCCTGCACGGCGACGCCATCGGCAAAGTTGGGATGAAAGTCTTCGTTCTTCGAGAAACACTGCAGGAATTCCGCGAGCGCGGCAATGAACGTGTGCTCGTAGCCGATGATGTGGCCCGGCCGCCAGAAGTTCCCGAAGATTGGATGCTTGAGATCGGTCACGAGCACATCCCGGAGCCCCTGCTCGACCGATGGATTCGTAAAATCGAGAAACTCGAGATGGTTCAACCGTTCGAGGTTGAATCGAAGCCTGCCGCCGGAACCATGAATGTCGAAGGTCTTGCTGTTCTTGCAGCCGATCGCAAATCGCGTCGCCTCGAAGGTTCCTGCGCTGCCGTTCTCGAACGACACCAAGGCGCTCACCGCGTCATCGATCCGCCGCTCCGGCATGATCGTGCGGGCGCTCGGCGACTGTCTCTTTGATGCGGCCGTTGAGATAGAGAGCGGTGTCGAGGAGGTGCGTGAGCAGATCGTCGGCAACGCCCGAGCCCGCCTGTGCGGGATCCATGCGCCACGTCGCGTTGCGCGAGGTGTCGGGCCCCCACTGCTGCTTGTACGACGCGTTGTAGTGATAGATCGTGCCGAGCCGACCGGCCTCTATCAGCTGGCGCGCGTATGCGACCGCTGGGACGCGGCGATAGTTGAACCAGACCAGCGTGGGAACGCCGCGCGCGGCGTCCGCCATCGCGCGTGCGTCGGCGAGCGTCAGCGCAAGGGGCTTCTCGCACAGCACGATCTTGCCGGCCTCGGCCGCTGCGATCGCCGCCGGTCGGTGGAGATGGTTCGGCAGACAGATGTCGACGGCGTCGATATCCCGGCGGTCGATCGCCGCACGCCAATCGGTCGAGGTATGCTCCCACCCCCAGCGTGATGCCATCGCCGAAAGCGACGTTTGGTCTCGACCGCAGAGCAGCGTTCGCTTGATCGTGTAAGGAAGATCGTAGAAGTGCGGCGCCTGGCAATAGGCGTTCGAATGGGCTTTGCCCATGAAGCCTTGCCCGAGCAGGGCCACTCTGAATTCGTTGGGCATTCAGTCAGCTGCCAGCTGCCAGCTACCAGCTGCCAGCCGGAGACCGATGCGGAAAAGCTGGGAGCCGGGAATTGGAAACCTCAAATCCGAGAATCCTTGCATCTGTCTGCTTCCAGCTACTAGCCCAAGAGCGGGAAGCTGGAAGCCGGAAGCTGGAAGCTTCACTTTCAGACCGTCTTGCTCTTCATCGATGCCGCATCCCAGCCGAGCGGTTTGCCCTGCTTGAGCGAGTCGAGCGCGAGCAGGCACGGCAGCGCCGAGTGATAACCGATCTCCATGTGCGCGTTCGGCGCCTTCCGCGACTTGACACAGTCGAGGAAATTGCGCGTGTGCACGTCGAGCGGGTAGTCCTCTTCGACGCCGCCTCGAGGGTTGATGTACATCTTCGCCTCGACTGGCTCCATATTGCCGCCGCCACGGCCGCCACCGCGACCTCCGCGGCCGCCGCCTCCCTGCCCCCCGGGCGCGGCGCCCGCTCCTCCTGGAGGCGCCGCTCCCGCGGCTCCGGGCGCGATCGCCGTGCCGCCCGCACCAAGCGTCGCGCCACCCGCAGTCGGAGGTGGAGGCGGGCCTTGTTTGCGAATCACGTGCGGCACGACCGGCCGCACGGCCCACCCCTGTCGATTGACCTGCAGCGATCCTCTCGAGCCGATGAAGAACACGCCCCAGTTCTCGAGCTTGTTCTCGCTGGCGGGATCCATGTAGACCTCGGCGTTCGCGAAGGTCATGATGAAGTTGTCGTACTGCCACGCGATCGAGAACGTATCCTGCACCTCTTCGGGATCCGCATCCGGCACGGCCAGGAACGCGCCCGTTGCTGACGTTCTGATCGGAACCTTTCCGTCGGCGTTCATGAACCAGTGCGCAACGTCGACATGGTGTGCGCCCCAGTCGGCCACCAGGCCGCCGCCGTAGTCGTACCACCCTCTCCATGCGAGCCGGCTCGGCTTATACGGCTTACGCGGGGCCGGCCCTTGGAATCCTTCCCAGTCGAGACCTGCGGGTACAGGCTGCTCGGCTTCTTTCGGACGTGCGTAGGAACCGGGCTGCACGATCACCACGTGGCTGATGGTCCCGAGCGTGCCGCCATCAAGAAACGCCTTGGCCTCCTGGAAGTGATCCCAGCTTCGCTGCTGCGTACCGACCTGGACGACCTGCTTGCCCTTCTTGTACGCCTCGAGCATCGCATTCACGCGAGCGATGCTGTTGGACGCGGGCTTTTCGACGTAGACATCCTTCCCGGCGGAGACGGCGTCAATCATCATCTGGCTGTGCCAGTGGTCGGGCGTCGCGATCAGCACAGCATCGACGTCCTTGCGCTCGAGGATGCGGCGATAGTCGCCGTAGACCTGGAGGTTGAAGGTCTGACGGGCGGGCGTCATCCATGAATCGAGCTTTTGCTTGTTGACCTCAGCCGCGGCGAGGAACTGACAGTCGGCATGACGGGCGAGCGAGTCGAACACGCGTCCGCCGCGATTGCCGGTGCCGATGATGGCCATTCGAATCCGGTCGTTGGCACCCTGGATGCCATATCCCATCAGCGGCTTCGTGGCCGCCGCCGTCAATGCTGCAGCCGACAGCTGCAAGAACTCGCGCCTGCTTGCCATGGAACGCCTCTCCTTCGTCTCGATCGCGCGTAGAACCTTGAACGGAGCCGTAGCCTAACACCGGTTCACGGGACCGCGCAACGACATGTGTCTCGTGAAAACGGATACGAAACAGCCTGTGTAAACGTTTACCTGAACGAGACGTAAGAAAGCAGAAGACATGAAAATCACCGTGCTCGGGGGCGACGGCTACTGCGGATGGGCTACCGCTCTCTACCTGTCGAAGAAGGGGCATGACGTCTCGATCGTGGACAATTTCTCACGCCGGCAGTGGGACCACGAGCTCGGCGCGCAGACCCTGACGCCCATCCGGCCGTTGACCGAGCGTACCCGCGCATGGCGCCGCGTCACCGGTCGCCACATCGAGACCTTCGTCGGCGACATCGGCGACTACGACTTTCTGGCGTCGGTCATGAAGAGCGTCGCGCCGGATGCGATCGTGCACTTCGCCGAGCAGCGCTCCGCACCCTACTCGATGATCGACCGCAAGCACGCTGTCTTCACCCAGGTCAACAACGTGGTCGGAACGCTCAACCTGTTGTTTGCCATCCGTGAATTCGTGCCCGATTGTCACCTGGTCAAGCTGGGCACCATGGGCGAGTACGGAACGCCCAACATCGACATCGAGGAAGGCTACATCACCATCGAGCACAACGGTCGGAAGGACGTACTGCCCTATCCGAAGCAGCCTGGATCCTTCTATCACCTGTCAAAAGTGCACGACAGCCACAACATCATGTTCGCGTGCCGAATCTGGGGCATTCGTGCGACGGATCTCAACCAGGGGGTCGTCTACGGGACCATGACCGATGAGGTGGCGCTCGACGAAGCGCTCGTGAACAGGTTCGATTACGACGAGGTGTTCGGGACGGTGTTGAACCGTTTCTGCATCGAGGCGTCCGTCGAGTACCCGCTCACCGTGTATGGCAAGGGCGGTCAGACGCGCGGCTACATCGACATCCGCGATACGGTGCGCTGCATCGAACTGGCATGCGAAGTCCCGGCCTTGCCGGGCGAGTGTCGCGTGTTCAATCAGTTCACCGAGCAGTTCTCGGTCCTCGAGCTCGCGCACCTGGTTCAGTCCGCGGCTGCACACATCGGACTCCGCGTCCGCATCGACCACCTTCCCGATCCACGCGTCGAAAGGGAAGAGCACTATTACAACGCGAAGCACTCGAAGCTGGTCGATCTCGGTCTGGAGCCGCATCGGCTGTCGCAGTCGCTGCTCGATTCCCTGCTCAATATCGCGGTCAGGTACCGCGACCGCATCGACGATGCGCAGTTCGTCCCGCATGTGGACTGGCGCAGGGTCCACAACAGGCTTCGCGGAACAGAGTCGCTGATGAGCGAGGCGTCGAAGCAGTAATTACTCTGTGTGAGTCTCTGCGCGCTCCGCGTTCCTCTGCGTGAGATCTTTTTGGTGCTCGTCGAGAACCGGCCGTGCGACTACTTGGAGCCCGATGGAAGCGCGAACGCGCAATAGATTCCGCCGGACGGCTTTCCCGGCCGGTCCTTGCCGCCGCCCGCCGCAATGACGACAAACTGCCGGCCGTTGACTTCGTAGATCGCGGGCGTCCCGTTTCCGGAAAACGGCAGCGTGGTTTCCCAGAGCAGCTGACCCGTCTTCTTATCGAACGCACGGAACTTGCGATCGAAGTTCGTGGCGCCAATGAAAACGAGGCCGCCGGCGGTCACCGCCGGGCCGCCATAATTCTCGGTGCCGGTATCTTTGATTCCTTGTGCCGCGAGTTCCGGATACTCGCCAAGCGGAATCGTCCACGCGTATTGGCCCGTGTTCAGATTGACGGCGTTCAGCGTTCCCCACGGAGGCGCGACCGCAGGGTAGCCTTCCGAGTCCAGAAACTTCTTGTAACCGGTGAACCGGTAGGCCTCCAGCTTGGCGGCCGGTGACGCCTGGGTCGGCCGGTCCTCGCCGTTGATCAGATACTGCACGAGCGCGTCGACGCTGGCGCGCTGCAGGTACGCAAACCCCGGCATTCTGCCGCCGCCCTGACGGATGATCGTGCCGAGTTCCTGAGGTGACCGGCGCTGACCGACATCGATGAGCGACGGAATCTGCGGCGGCGCGCCAACCCGATCGTCACGATGGCACGCCGCGCAGTTCTGCAGGTACAGGGCGCGGCTGCTCTGCCCCGCGTCATTCGGCGCGAGCGCTCCAGTCCACGCGAGATCGTTGGCATTCACATAGAAGAGCGCGGTATCGGGATCGAATGCCTGGCCGCCCCATTCAGCACCGCCGTCGTAGCCCGGAAAGATCACCGTGTCTTTCCCGACGGAAAACGGAATGAACAACCCTTCGCTGCGGAACGCTGCGAATTGCTCGACTGCCCACTGGTGCGCCTCTGGCGTCCGCGTCGTCAGCATGTCCTTCGTGAGCAGCTGGCGAGCGAATGGCTTCGGGGCGGTGGGAATCGGTTGTGTGTCCGCGGTGATTTCGCCGGGCACGGTGCTCGCTGGGAACTTGCGGTATTCGATCGGAAAGAGAGGCTTGCCGTTCGTGCGATCGAACACGAAGACATACCCGTGCTTCGTAGTCTGAACCACGGCGTCGATCCGGCGGCCGTTTCGGGTCAGCGTCGCGAGCGTCGGCGGCGACGGCGGGTCGCGATCCCAGATATCGTGACGTACGAGCTGAAAATGCCAGAGCCGTTTGCCTGTGGCGGCGTCGAGGGCGATCAGCGAGTTCGCGAAAAGATTGTCGCCGATGCGATTCGCGCCGTAGAAATCTGCTGCCGCGGATCCGGTCGGCACGTAGACGATCCCACGCGCCCCATCGAGCGCCATGCCGGCCCAATTATTGGCACCGCCATTGATCGTCCACGAATCCTTCGACCACGTGTCGTATCCGATTTCGCCAGGATGAGGGATGGTGTGGAACGCCCAGCGTAGCTTGCCAGTCCTGACGTCGTAGGCGCGGATATCCCCGGGAGAGCCGGGTAATCCCTCGCTGACGCGGCCGCCGATGATGACCGTGTCCTTGTAGACAACGCCTGGCGAGGTCAGCCGTACCGACTGCTCGCGTGGGTCGCGTCCGAGGTCGAGGCGCAGATCGATTCGCCCCTGGTCGCCAAACGTCTCGATGGGCGCGCCGGTCGCGGCGTTCAGCGCGTAGACGTATTGGTCCACGGCAGCGAAGACACGCTTCTCCGCTCCGCTCGCCCAATACATGACGGCGCGGTTGGGACCTCGCCCTTCGATATGCGGATCGAACGTCCAGAGGTGCTCGCCGGTATCGGCCCGCAGCGCAAAGGTTTTGTTGGTGGGCGTGTAGGCGTAGAGCACACCGTCGACGACAATTGGCTGCGTCTGGAGCCCGCCCGATTCACCGCTGTCGTACGTCCACGCGAGCTGAAGCTGGCGTACGTTGGTGCGGTTGATCTGCGTCAGGCTGGAGTAGCGCATCTGCTCCGGCCCGCCGCCGTAGGAGGTCCATCCGCGATACGCCGCGGGAGCCGCGGCCTGCTGCCCCGTGCTCGAGAGCAGTCCCGCGGCCGCCGCGAGAGCGACGACGGCGGACCACTGTTGGCGGTTGCGTTTCACGCGGTCATTCACCCACCGCCGCACAGCTTACTTCGCTGGCGCCTGCGGCCCCGTCTTGGCCTTCACGCCCGGGCTGTCGTCCGCTTTCAAATCACCGAGCGCGTACTGCATGCCTGCGAGAATGTGCTCGAGCATCTGCGGATTGTCGTAATAGATCGACTCGTGGTGCCCGAGCGCCTCGTAGAACAAGCGGCCCTGACCTTCGCGACGAATCCAGCTCAAGGCGTAATCGTGATCGGTGCGCTGCGGGTTTTCCTTCTTCTTGTCCGAGTCGCTCATCATCGAGTAGTCGATGCTCGTGAGCACGTGGACGTTGTCGCGCGAGAAGGAATCCTGCGCGTACGTGTACACCTCATCGTTGATGTTGAACGACTTGCCTTTGAACGTCGCGTTGATCGGGCTCGATGAGTCGTCGATCTTGACCGTAATCGGCGTCGGCCAGTTCCAGTGGAACTTGAAATAGCCGCCGATGATCTTGTTCCACTCGGGCCAGAGCGGTGCTCCCCCGGCGGGCCCTGCGCCGCCGTGGTACGAGTCGCTCGCCGCGTGAATGCCGACGATGCCTTTGCCGCCGCGAATGAAGTCCAGTAGCGCCTTGCGGCGCGCCGCGGTGGCGGCTGCGTCGTTCGGATCGTCGAGGAACTGCCCCGTCGTGCTGTTGAGCACGATGGCGTCGGTACTGCTTCAGGTTGTCGCCGGAGACTGAGGCCGGGTCGTACGAGATATCCGCCGTCCAGGCCCCCGTCCGTTTGCCCATCTCGGTAATCGTGGCGGCGGCGAGCGGCCGCGAAGAATGCGCGAAGCCCGCCACTCGCCCGAGCACGAGCACCTTCCGGGGCTTGAGCGGTGTCGCGGGAGCCTTCGAGGGCACCACCGCCATCATCTTGGTGATGTCGTTCGGACAGGCCACTTCAGGCTGCGCACTTCGTCCGCCGCACGGATCCATCGCCGGCTGCGGCGGAGGCGGCTGCTGGGCCTTCAGTCCGGGTGTAACACTGATCAGGGCCAGACCGCATGCGCCTGCGAGCAGTGGCGCGAGGAGAATTCGTGTGTGCATGACGACGTCCATGGCAATTGCTGCCGTGGCGTCTCTATAACACAGCTGACGATGGAGATGCCAGCGGACGCTTCAAGTCGATGCGCTGTTCACTGTCGAAACTGCACGCGCCGACGGCAGACGGCGAAGAATCGAAGAATCGAAGAATCGAAGAGGAGAAACGAAGGCACCACGGCGCTGGCCGGACGGCGGCCTCCGGCCGCCGTTAGAGCGGGACAATGTTCTGGGAAAACAAGCACCACACGAGTTCATAAGGTGTTTGTTTTTCCAGAACATTGTCCCGCTCAACTGCGCGAAGCGCAGTCCGGCCAGCGATGCCACAACTTCATCAGTCTGATACTGGACATGCCGATGAGCACAGCCCTCTTTCGTAGTTCTTCCTCTTCGCTTCTTCTTCGGATCTTCGGATCTTCGATTCTTCGACGTGAGCCGTCGGCGCGTGCAGCGCGACACCGTCGATCTACGCCGGGCTGCTACTCGTGCCACCGGCCGCCGGGATGTAGGCGTTGCGTACGTAGTCCATGACCATGCGGTCGGCACTGAAGCGCCAGCCGAGCGTGTGAATGGCCCGCTTGATTCGAGCGATCCATTCACGGGGCAGGCCGTCTCGATCGCGATCGTAATACATGGGCACGATCTCATCGCGCAGCACCGTGAGGAGCCGAGAGGCGTCGCGCGAATCGTGAAACGATTCCGATGAATGGGTCTCTCCATCGCCGATCGCAAACCCGTTGGCGCCGTCGTACGCCTCGGCCCACCATCCATCGATGACCGACAGGTTCAATCCACCGTTCAACACGACCTTCTGACCGCTGGTCCCGCACGCTTCGAACGGACGACGGGGATTGTTGACCCAGAGATCGACCCCCTGAACGAGGTGACGCCCGACAGTCATGTCGTAATCTTCGACGAACAGCAGCTTGCCGCAGAAGCGTGGGTCACGGGTGAGGCGCGCGACCTGCTGAAGCATGCGCTTGCCTGGCTGGTCGTGGGGGTGCGACTTGCCCGCAAAAATCAGCTGCACCGGCCACTGTGGGTGATTGACGAGCGATGCGATCGCTTCGAGATCTTCGAGAATCAGATTCGCCCGCTTGTACGTCGCGAATCGTCGTGCGAACCCTATCGTCAGCGCGTCGAGGCTCAGTGCTCGCCGCAACTGTGCTACGAAGTCTGAACTCTCTCCACGCGCTTCCGCGTACTGGATCACGCGGCGGCGCGCGAACGCGATCAGCTGCGCCTTCAGTGTCTGATGCGTCTCCCAGATCTCCGCATCGTCGACATTCTCGATCGCTTCCCAGAACCCCGGCTCTGCGCCGCGAGCCGGCCAGTCGGGCCCGAGATGCCGGTGATAGACCTGTCGCATCTGCGGCGCCAGCCACGACTGCACGTGGACGCCGTTCGTGATGTGCCCGATGGGTACGCTGTCCTCGCGCGTGCCCGGGTAGAGCCCGGTCCACATCGCGCGCGACACTTCTCCATGGAGCGACGATACGGCATTGGCGCGGCGGCACGTCTTCAGGGCCAGCACCGTCATGCAGAAATCCTCGGTCTCGTCGTCGATGGCGACTCGGCCGAGGCCCATGAACTCGCGAGGAGCAAGCGCAATGGACTCGCGGAGCGGACCGAGGTGCTCCTCGAGGAGCGACGATGGGAACCGATCGTGTCCGGCCGGGACGGGCGTATGCGTGGTGAAGACGACCCGTGACGACACGCGCCGAATCGCTTCCCTGGCGTCGATGCCTTCGAGCTCCATCCGGCGCCGGACCAGCTCGAGCACCGCGAACGCACTGTGTCCTTCGTTCAAATGGATGACGCCCGGCGAAATGCCGAGGGCGGCAAGCGCACGAACGCCGCCGACGCCGAGCAGCAGTTCCTGTCTGATTCGCACGCGCGAATCGCCGCCATAGAGCCGTGCTGTCAGCTCGCGATCCTCGGGCAGGTTGCCCGCGACGTTCGAATCGAGGAGCAACAGCGTGTTACGGCCCACGGCAACGGTCCAGACTCTGGCGGCGATGGTGCCGGTGCGCGTCTCGATGTGCACGACGACAGGCCCACCCTTGGTCATTGCGGGGGCAATCGGGAGCATGCGGCTGTCAACATCGATGTAGTCCTCATGTTGCCAGCCGTCCAGATCGAGTCTCTGCTTGAAATAGCCCTGATCGTAGTACAGCCCGATGCCGACCAGCGGAATACCGAGATCCGATGCGCTCTTGATGTGATCCCCGGCGAGGATGCCGAGCCCGCCGGAGTAGATCGGCAGCGATTCATGAAGGCCAAACTCGGCCGAAAAGTAGGCCACCGGCCTGGGCCGCAGCACCCCGGCATGCCTGGCACCCCAGGTATGGCGGGACTGCAGGTATTCCTGCATGCGGCGGTAGGCGTAATTGATTCGGCTGTGGAGCGCGAGATCGGCGGCCCGCTCCTCGATCTTGTCAATCGGAATCTGCTGCAGCAGCGCGACCGGGTTGTGGCCCACCTCGCGCCAGCGAATCGGATCGATCTCGCGGAAGAGACTCGTCGCGTCGTTGTCCCACGTCCACCACAGGTTCCGCGACAGTGCCGAGAGCCGTTCGTGAGCCGGCGCGATGAGCTGCCCCATCGTCCGGGTCTCCGCGAGGATCGGCGCGAGCTCTGTCCCCGCAGCCGTCAGCATCCGGACGTCATCGGCGGAGAACTCGCGAGGCTCGCACGTCTGCAGGACGAGAACGCCCTGGAGAAGACCGCGATCGACGACGGGTACGCCCAGAAATGAGCGATACGCGTCCTCTCCCGCCTCGCTGAAGTACTTGAATCGTGGATGGCGCACCGCGTCGGCGACGACTTCGGGCTGCAGCCGCTGCGCCACGAGCCCGGCGAGTCCCTCGGTAATGCGCATGCGCACTCGACCCACGCTCTCCGGCCGGAGCCCGACCGTCGCAGCCAACACCAGCGTCATGCGATCGGCCTCGAGCAGGTAGACCGAGGAGACGTCGGTAGCGAAGCGGCGATGGATCGATCCAACCACATTGCGGAGCGTCTCGGCAGGATCCCCGTTCTCGGACACGAGCCGGGCGATGTCGTCGAGCGTTCCGAGGAGGGGCGCGTCCTGCGCTGATGTTTCCTCGAGAGACGTTGGCGTGGCCCTCACGATCATGAACACCTCCGGCGGTTGTGACGGAGCCAATCGCCATTCACGAGCAAGAAGACTGCCTGGTGGAGAGAAGGAAAAATGTCTTGAAATCTGAGCGGCGATGACAGGCCGCGCGACATTTGTGTGTCCCCCCGTGTGGTTCCCGACGATCGATGTCAACAACCTGTAACGGCTGCGCGACAGCGACCGCTCACAGAAATCATTCGTTTCCTGGTGTCGGGCGCGACGATTGCACGTAAAATAGTACGAACTCACACGCGTAATGCGTTATGGGCGCACCAGCGAAGCTTTCTTCGCGGTAATCCGCGCCCAGGCGAGGAGGATCCTATCCATCGTGATGTGAGTGAGCCGACAAAAACGTCGGGATCGGCTCCGCCGAGAACATTCGTGTCGGTGGAGGCGACCAACTGCGGGAACGAAGTAGGGGAGAAGAATGCCACGCGCACCAAAGAAGACCGAGACAACGCCAACCGCTCGCGCCAAACGCACGCGACGCGCGACCGACACCGAGACGACGCCGACGACGCCTGTCACCGAAGTGGAGATCTCGCGTCTCGCGTACCAGATCTACGAGTCCAGGGGCAAGAACGGCGGTTCGCCGCTCGATGACTGGCTGGAAGCCGAGCGGCAGCTCACCAGCCGCTAACGCCGTCTCGATCGCAGACGAGAAGGGAGCCCTCCGCTCCGTTCTCGTCTGCACAACCTCTGACCGCTTACGCCCGTAGCATCCGCATTCGCCTTCACCAAGGTTCCGGCGGACCGCCGTAGTCTCCGACGAAGGCTGGTTAGGCGGAAGATCAAGCTTTAGGCGGAAGATCCGCGGTTAGGCGAACCCTCGTGCTCGCGGCGATAGGCACGGGCCAGCAATGACACGGGATGCGCGACCTGGATGCGCGCGCCAGCGGCGTCCAGTCCTCGCGCTACCTGCAAGTGGCAACCCGGATTAGCGGTCGCGACCAACCCGGCGCCCGTCGCGACGATGTTGGCTGTCTTTCGCCCAAGCAGCAACTCCGCCTGTGCGGGCTGCGTAATCGTGTACACGCCGGCGCTTCCACAACACCAGCTCGATTCGGGCAATTCGACAAGCGAGATTCCCGGCAGCAGCCGCAGAATCGCGCGCGGCGCGCGCGACACCTTTTGTCCGTGCACCAGATGACAGGACTCGTGATAGGTGACCGTCGCAGCATCCTGAAACGGCGGGGCAAGCGGCGCACGGCAGCCAATCGCGTCGAGCCATTCATGAACATCTCGCAGCTTCTGATCCCACACGTGAGCACGATCGCGGTATGCGGGATCGTGCTCGAGGAGCGGCCCGTATCGTCGCAAGTGTGAGCCGCATCCACCGGCATTGCTGATGATCGCGTCGTAGCGATCGGGTGGAAAGAGATCGACCATTCGCCGAGCGAGCACCCGCGCCTGTTCGAGCTCGCCGTTGTGCGCATGGAGCGAGCCACAGCACGGCTGCTCCGGGGGGGTGTCAACGGCACACCCGTTGGCGAGCAGCGCGTCGGCCGTGTCGCGGTTGATGTCCGGGAACACGAGATCCTGCATGCAGCCGGTCAGGAGCGCCACGCGGTAGCGTGCAGGCTCCGGGGGCATTTCGTGGGCGGCGATCAGCGCGTTCGAGAACTTCCTGGCGATCCGGGGTGTCTGTGGCTCCAGGCGGCGCAAGGCAGCCGGCAGAAGCCGTACAAGGCCAGTTCGCCGAACCAGTGCCTCGAGCCCGCTCCCCTGATACAGACCCAGCGCGCGGCCTGCTCTGCGCAGCGCAGCGGGATGCATGAAGAGGTACCCCAGCGTCAGCTTCCGCCAGAATCTCCGTGCAGCACCGCCATGCGTATCCTGCCGCTCGATGTCGCTTCGCGCCGTTTCGAACAACTCCGCATAATTGACCCCTGCCGGGCAGGCCGTCTGACAGGCGAGACACCCGAGGCAGTAGCTCATTTCCTCGGCGAACTCGTGGGTGATATCCAGTGAACCGTCGGCAACCGCGCGCATCAGGGCAATCCGGCCGCGCGGGCTGTTCCGCTCCCGCTTCGTCTGGTCGTAGGTGGGACAGGTCGGCAGGCACATGCCGCAGTGCATGCACTGTTGCAGCATCGCGTAGTCGATGGTGCGTAGCGTCGCGCCGGCCATCGATCAGTCGAAGATCTTTCCCGGGTTGAGAAGGCCTGCCGGATCGAGGGCGTGCTTGATCTGCTTCATCACCTCGAAGCTGCTGTCGCCCATCTGCTGGCGCAGCCATTCCTTCTTCGCCAGCCCCACGCCGTGCTCGCCGGTAATCGTGCCTCCAAGCTCCAGCGTCTTCTTCGCGATGAGGTCGAGCGCGTGGTGGACGCGTGCCATTTCGTCCTTATCGCGTTCGTCGGTGAGAAACGTGGGGTGAAGATTGCCATCCCCCATGTGGCCAAAGGTCCCGACCTGCAGGTTGGCGGTGCGGGCGGTCGCGGCGATGAAGGTGACCATCGCGGCAAGCTCGCTTCGCGGAACCGTGAAGTCTTCTAGGATAGTCGTCGGTCTGCGGCGCGCCAGCGCGGAGAAGGCGTTGCGGCGTGCGGCGGCCAGCGCAAGCGCCTCGGCGTCGTCTTTGGCGAGCCGCACCTCCCGTGCGCCGTTCGCGCGGGCGATAGATGCCATCTGCGAGGCTTCGTCTGCGACCGCAGCGGGATGGCCATCCGTTTCCATCAGCAGTACAGCCGCGCAGTCGGTGGGAAGCCCGACGTGCGCAAAATCCTCCACGCAGCTGGCGGTGGTCTGATCGAGGAACTCGAGCGTGCACGGGATGATCCGCGCGGCGATGATCGCCGACACGGTCTCGGCCGCGTCCTCGATCCGCTCGTACAGCGCCAGCATCGTTTGTCGCGCGAGCGGCCGAGGGACGAGCTTCAGCAGGATTTCGGTCATGACGCCAAGGCTGCCCTCGGAACCGATGAACAAGTCTTTCATCGAGTATCCGGCGACGTCCTTCACACACGCGCTGCCGAAGCGCGCAATGCGACCGTCCGGCAGCACCACCTCGAGCGCCATGACGTAGTCGCGCGTCACGCCGTATTTCAGGCCGCGTAATCCGCCCGAGTTCTCGGCGACGTTGCCGCCGATCGAGCTGATGCGCATCGAGCCGGGATCGGGTGGATAGAAGAGACCGTGCCGCGACGCCGCCTCGTCAATCGTCAGCGTCGTCACGCCTGGCTGCGTTCGCAGCACCAAATTGCGCGGATCGATGTCGAGGATCTTGTTCATCTGAGCGAGGCACAGCACGACGCAGCCGTCGCTGGGTACGCTACCACCGCTCAGCCCGGTGCCGGATCCGCGGGTGACGATGGGGATCGACCGCTCGACGGCAAACTTCACGCACCGTGACACGTCTTCAGTGCTCTGCGGAAACACGACGGCCGCCGGCACCTGCCGCAGCACCGCGGTCCCGTCGAAGCTGTAGGGAATGATGTCTTCCGGCTTGGTCAGCACCGACCGCTCGCCGACGATATTCGTCAGCCCGTCGGCGACGGCTTTGGGGAGGGGCATCGGGACTATCTTACTAATCGTGAGCCACTGGTAGTGTTTTCAAACGTGTAGCGTAGCCCTCGGAGCTGCGAGTGGCAGGGCTGACAGCCTTCGCCAAGGCTTCGGCGGTCCGTCGGAGCGAACGCGAAGGCGGAAGCCCTGCGCTATCGACACCGCGTCGAGCGTGTAGCGCAGCCCTTCAGGGCTGCCATTGGCAGGTCAACCTTGCACGACCCGCTGCTGCTGCTCGCCCAAACCCTCGACGCCGAGCCGAACGACGTTGCCTTCCCGGAGATACACGGGCGGTGTCTTCCCGTGGCCGACACCCGGTGGCGTGCCCGTCGAGATGATATCGCCGGGCTGAAGACTCATGAACCGGCTCAGGTAGCTGATGAGATAGGGCACGCCGAAGATAAGTGTCTTCGTCGAGCCGTTTTGATGACGATGACCGTCGACCTCGAGCCAGAGCTTGAGATTTCCGCAATCGCGCACTTCATCGGCCGTCACCAGCCAGGGGCCGATGGGGCCGAATGTGTCCGCGCTCTTGCCCTTCGTCCACTGACCCGTGCCTTCCAGCTGGTAAGCGCGCTCGGAGACGTCATGGACGACGCAGTAGCCGGCGACGTGCGACATGGCGTCCTGCTCGGTGACGTACTTCGCGGGCTTGCCGATCACCACGCCGAGCTCGACTTCCCAGTCCGTCTTCTGCGAGCCGCGCGGAATCTCGAGATTGTCGTTTGGCCCAACGATCGAAGAGGTCGCCTTCATGAACAGGATCGGTTCCTTGGGAACCGCCATGCCGGACTCCGCGGCGTGATCGGAGTAGTTCAGGCCAATGCACATGAACTTGCCGACGCGCCCGACGCACGGGCCGATCCGCGGCGTGCCGTTCACGCGCGGCAGGGACGCGTGATCGATCTTGCTCAGCGTCGTGATCGAGGCCGGCAGCAGCGTGTCTCCCGCGACATCGTGCACCACGCCTGAGAGATCACGTATGGCGCCAGTCGCATCAACGAGCCCGGGCTTCTCTTCACCGCGCGATCCATAACGAAGCAGTTTCATATGTCAGCTTCCAGCTACCAGCTACCAGCTTCCAGCGCATGATCGAGAGTGGACGCTTCGGCGTCGCCCGAGCCTTCCGCCTGAAGGCGGAACCTACAGGCTCTTGGGGGTTCGCGCCAGCCCGAGCCGCGAGTCACGAGCCGCGAACCGCGAGTCGCGAGTCGCGAGCCGCCAAGTCTAATGCGATTCCCGCGCGACCTCGTGGCCGCGGCAGCCGACGAGAAAATCCAGATCCGCGCCTTGATCGGCCTGTTGCACGTGTTCGATATACAAACGCGCGTACCCGCCCGGTGGCAGGTTGGGTTCCGGAGTGCGCCAGGCCGCGCGCCGCTTCGCGAGCTCCGCGTCGCTGACGTCGAGGTGCAGCCGCCGACCCTCGACATCGAGCTCGATCATGTCTCCATCGCGCACGAGCGCCAGCGGCCCGCCTGCGGCCGCCTCCGGCGCGACGTGAAGCACCGCGGTGCCATACGCGGTCCCGCTCATTCGTGCATCCGAGATACGCACCATGTCGGTGACGCCGGTCTTCAACACCTTCGGCGGCAAGCCCATGTTGCCGACTTCCGCCATCCCGGGATATCCCTTGGGTCCGCATCCCTTCAGGACGAGCACGCAGTCTTTGTCCACGTCGAGCGAGGGATCGCCGATTCGCGAGTTGTAATGCTCGATGCTCTCGAACACGACCGCGCGGCCGCGGTGCCGCATCAGGTGCGGCGAGGCGGCAGACGGTTTGAGCACAGCGCCCTGCGGCGCGAGATTGCCGCGCAGCACCGCAATTCCGCCATGAGAGGCAAGCGCCTTATCGATCGGCCGGATGACCTCTTGATTGAAGTTCGGGGCTTCGCGACAGTTTTCCCAGATCGTCCGACCGTTCACTGTCAGTGCGTCGCGGCTCAGCATACCGTTCTCGCCGAGCGTGCGAATGACAGCGGGCAAGCCTCCCGCGTAATAGAAGTCCTCCATCAGGAACCGGCCAGACGGCATGAGATCCACAATCGTCGGAACCGCGCGCCCGAGATCGTCCCAATCCTGAAGCGTGACCGGAACGCCGACACGGCCGGCGATCGCGAGCAGGTGCAGCACGGCGTTGGTCGACCCACCGATCGCGCCGTTCACCCGGATCGCATTCTCGAATGCTTCCCGCGTCAGGATCTGTGAAATGCGGACGTCCTCCTTGACGAGCTCGACGATCCGTCGCCCGGCCACGTGCGCCTGCGCGGAGCGTCGTGAATCCACCGCCGGAATCGCGGCGTTCTCGGGGAGCGTGAGGCCCAGCGACTCTGCCATGGAGGCCATCGTCGAAGCGGTTCCCATGACGTTGCACGTGCCAGACGATCGGGACATGCACGACTCGGCCTGCATGAACTCTTTCAGGCTCATCATGCCGCCGCGCACTTCCTCGCTGAACCGCCAGACGTCTGTGCCGGACCCAAGGTCGGCGCCGCGGAACTTACCGTTCAGCATCGGGCCACCCGACACGACCAGCGCGGGAAGATCGCAGCTCGCCGCTCCCATGATGAGCGACGGCGTCGTCTTGTCGCATCCGCAGAGCAGGACAACGCCATCAATGGGATTCGCACGGATGGATTCCTCGACGTCCATCGACGCGAGGTTGCGAAACAGCATCGCCGTCGGGCGCACGCTCGTCTCGCCGAGCGACATCACCGGAAACTCGAACGGGAGGCCGCCAGCTTCCCACACGCCGCGCTTGACGTGCTCGGCCAGCTCGCGAAAATGACCGTTGCAGGGGGTCAGTTCAGACCAGGTGTTGCAGATGCCGATGATGGGCCGGCCGTCGAATATGCCTTCCGGTAACCCGCGACCGACCCAGCTCCGATGGATGAACCCGTCTTTGTCCAGCTTGGCAAACCACGCGGACGATCGATACTTTCGTTGCTTTGTTTCCGACACTCAGACTCCCTTCCGCCTGAAGGCGGAAGCTACAAATTAAGTCCCGCAAGCTACAAATTAAGTCCCGCCTGTAGCTTCCGCCTTCAGGCGGAAGATCCTAAGCGGAAGCACCTCTTAGCCGGTCGCTCCTTAAAGCCCACCGCGCCCGCGGCCCGCGGCTGCCGCCGGATCCGTCGTGCCCCCTCGCCCGCCACGGCTCGGCCGTTCCGTCATCAGCGTATCGGTCGAGCGATGCGCCGCCCACGCGATCCCGCGCAGCAGCATCGGTTGAATCTGCGGGTTCGAGAAGTTCGAATAGAAATGTCCCTGCATCCAGACGAACGCGCGATAGGGCTGACCGGTCGGCGCGGGCGTGAGCTGTTTCTCGTACGTCCAGATCTGTGGCACCACCTCGCCTGCATGCCCCGCCTGCTTGGCGGTTGGCGTCGCATCCATCACGGCCGTGGCGAGCACGTGAACTTCAGGGGTCTTCGACCAGGTCATCGAGTAGAACGCTTCGTCCTTGATGCTGAAATTCGTCATACCCTCCATGATCGGGTGGGCCGCATCGACGATGGTGTAAGGCACGTCGGCCTCGAGCGTAAAATTCGTCTCGCCGTGTTTCTTCGCGCCGCCGACGATTCCCGAGAAGTCCGCCGGGTCGGGCCCGCACAGCGAATCATGAATGCTGACGAGACCGCCGCCCCGTCGCATGTAGGCGTCGAGATTCGCGCGGTCTTCCAGGCTCATGTAGCCTGCGTCGCCTTTGTAAATGACGACGACGTCCGAATTCGCCAACTCTTTGGCGGATGGGAAGTGCAGACTGCCATCGACGATCGCATTGCGATTCATCAGCAGCTTGCTCCAGTCGGCGAGAAACTGCGGATAGTCGTGCTGCCCCTCGGCGTGCGTCTTCAACCCGGCATACAGGTAAATGCGAACCGGCGGCGTGGAGAACGGGCTCTGCTGGATGCCTTGACCGCGCCCCTGTCCGCCGCGTCCGGCAGCGGGCGGTTGCGCGGCGGCAGGCGCGCCCGGAGCCGGTGTCTGCTGCGCGATCATGGTCGCGCCGGCAAGAATCGTTACGGCGGCGACGAGCGAGATACGAATCTTCATGTCTTCTCCTGGCGTTGCCTTCCGCTAAGGGCGGAAGCTACGCGTCTTCCCCGTTTGATCGAATTCTCCCATTGACTCTGTAGACTTCCGCCTTTAGGCGGAAGATCACCCTTCAGGCGGAAGATCATTCGACAAAATGAGACTACCGCCGCTTGGCGTACGTCTTGGTGAATCCGTTGCGGCTGTTCGTCACCGTAAACGTGCCGTCGGGCTGCACCGACATCTTGATCCAGTACGCCGGCGTGTGCGCCGCTGCGGCGGCCCCGGCCCCGCGTCCACCACCCGGTCCGCCAGCGCCGGGCGCACCCGCACCCGGAGCCTGAGGCGCGCCCGCAGCGGCCCCCTGAGCCACACCAGCACCAGGAGGGGGCGGTGCCACACCAGGAGGCGACGGGGCCACACCGGGAGCCGGCGGCGCCGCGCCAGGAGCCGGCGGTGCAGCACCAGCCGGCGGCTGCGCTGCGCCGCCAGAAACGCCCGCGCCGCCGGGAGCACCTGCCGCACCCGCATTCCCTGTGCCACCAGCTCCGCCGCGTCCTCCGCCGCCCGGACCGCCGCCTCGCGGCGGCGCTGTCAAGACGCCGGCAATCGTCGCGGGATCGTCGATGTTCGCGATGAAGACGCCCGGGCTGTTCAGCTCGATCCCGGCATTGTACGACCAATGCAGCTGCCAGAGGTCTTCAAACCCTGGCGACGAGCGCATCGTCTTGATCGCTTCGACACCACCACCTTTGCGCGTGCCGTTCTGCATCACTGCGACCCGCGGCTGGAGCGCATGCACGATCGCGGACGAGCCCGAGACGTCGAGGCCGTGATGCGTCACGAAATACGCGTCGACGGTGCCGATGGGATTGTTCGGGCACATCATCTCGGTCTCTTTGTTCCACAGCAGATCGCCGAGATCGATCGCTCGGAATTGGCCGAACGTAATCAGGCTGCCGACGGACTGACCGTTGTCGTCGGTTGGCGACATCTCCTTCGGCGCAATGCCCGCGCAGGTGGGATTGGGCTTGCCGGCGCCCGGAAGCGGCGTCTTCAGCACGTTGCCTGCCGACGTCACGATTCGCCAGTCGAGACCCGTGACGGGCAGCTTATCGCCGGGTTTCACGACCAGGTGCTTGGCTTTGCCGTACAACTCCGCATACGCCGCCTGGAACCCCTGCACCTGTTCGCGATCCTCGACGCTGGGGCCATGATCGATGAACTGCGCGATGGGAATGCGCTTCGCCAGCTCCTGCAGCCCGCCGATGTGATCGACGTGGTAGTGGGTCGAGATCATGAAGTCGATCTGCTTGACGCCCGCATCGTTGATGGCTGCCATGATCCGATCGAGATCGCGGTTGCCCGGGTTCCCGCTGTCGATGAGCACAGACTGGCCGCTCGGTGTAACCCACAGCGCCGCCTTGCCGCCCTCGGTGTCGACGACGTAGATATCGAGGGGTTTGGCCGATGTGCCGCGCTGCGCGGCCAGCGCGCCGGTGAGTGCAATGATCGCCGCCGCCGTAACTGCCAGTCGCTTCATTGGAGTGCCCTACTTCAATGCCGAGAAATCCGTGGGATCGGCAAACACCGACTCCACCTTCGTGGTGAGCGGACCGTCCTTCTCCGACTCCGCCTTCGCCTTCACCCAGTCCGGATCTACGCGGAACGCCGCCCAGCTCTTCGTCGCGGCTTCGCGGCTCTCGTGCGCCAGCACGTAAATCAGCGTGTTGTCCTTGAGCGGCGCGTCCTGCGGCACCCAGTAGCCGATGCTCTTCATCCCGTACTTGTCGAAAACCTTGATCGTGTGATCGCGGAAACGCGACTTCAGGGCTTCGAGCTTTCCTGGGGGCGTCGTGTAGGTGCGGATCTCGAACACGCGGTTCCCCGCGGCATGCACCGGAGCGGGCGTCAATACGGCGTGCGCGACAATGCCAGTCGCAAACGCGGCGCACACGATCAGAGCCAGAGAGGTCTTCGTCATCAACATCGCGATCTCCTTATGAAGAGTCAAAAGCTTGCCTGCATTTCTTACTTTGCGCTGCTTCGAGTTGCTCTTTACCGCGCGATCCAGCCGCCGTCGACGAAGAGCGGTGTGCCCGTGACGTACGACGAGGCGTCCGAGGCGAGAAACACGACCGCGCCTGTCAGCTCGTCGAGCTCTCCCCATCGACCCATTGGAATCTGTGCCACGAACTCCTTGTACTTGACCGGATCCTCGAGAAGCGACCGATTCATTTCCGTGGCGAACGCACCGGGACAGATCGCGTTCGCCGTCACGCCAGTTCCGGCCCACTCGAGCGCCAGGACGCGCGTTAGATTGATAATGCCCGCCTTCGACGACGCGTAGGGCGCTCGACCCGGAAGCGCGATGACGCCGAGAACGGATCCGAGATTGATGACGCGGCCCCATCCGCGGCTCACCATCCGCGGCCCGATCGCGCGGGCGCAGAGAAACGGCCCCTTCAGGTTCGTGTCGACCACCGCGTCCCAGTCTGCTTCGCTCAACTGCTGAATCGGACCACGGATATTGATGCCGGCGTTGTTGACGAGAATATCAATTCGTCCGAACTCTTTCTCGACCTCGTCGGCCAGCCGCTCGACGTCGGCGATCTTCGTGACGTCGGCGGCAAACGCCTGGGTCTTGCGGCCGGTGGCGTTCGCAATCTCAACCGCCGCTTGCTGACAGGCATCCTTCGAGCGCCCGGCCAGCGCGACGCTCGCGCCTGCCTCCGCGAGCGCCGTGGCCATCGTCTTGCCAAGGCCGCGTGCGGCGCCAGTCACCAGCGCAACCTTCCCATCGAGCCGAAACCGATCGATTACATTTTTCTGCGACACTCGTCTCTCTCTTCCTTAATCCCTTGTCCCTTGTCCCTTTTCAGAAGCCCGAAGGGCGCACCCTGAAACTCTCTTCCCACGTGCCACCGGGAGGAATGTACTGCAAATCGGCGTAAAGACCCCTGTGCGCGAGGTTCATGGCGTTCGTGATGCCGGCCATCGGCTCGAGGCAGACGAAATCTCCGGAGGCCGGCGCTCCCTCGGCGGCGCGAGGTGATCGCGTCGGCGCAAAGACGACTGCGGCTCGAAAACCGGGGCCGAACTCGACGTCGATTCTCTGCGTGCGCCCCCACACGCTCATCGCGCAGGCTCCGTTGTCGCTGCGGGACAGATCTGAGAACACATGATCCAGATCCTGATCCTTCAGCGCGACCGCGCAGGGATGCGCAAACGTGCGCTCGATCGGCTCCGTCTCGCCGGTCGGGAGCTTCGCATCGGATAACAGCCACCGGGTTCGCGCGCCGATTGCGACCGTCCAGTCGTTCCGTGGGCAGTCCGTGAGCCGGAAGTAGGGATGGAAGCCAATCGCGACCGGCATGGGGTCGACGCTGAGGTTGTCGATTCGCGTGTTCACCTCGAGCGTCCCATCGTATAGCCGGTGCGTCATGTGGATGACGTGCGCGAACGGAAACTGCTTCATCCAGAGCGGCGCCCGAAAGAATTCCAGCCGGCTCGTGACCGAGGACTGGCGATCGTCGGCGCTCAGCTCTACCACCTGCCATCGATCCGTGCGCATCAGCAGACCGTGAATCGGCGTGGCTCCACGGATGTTGCCGATGTCCATGTCGAAGGAAAACCGCCGGCCGTTCGCGTAGAACGCATGCTCGTCGAGCCGGTTCGCCCAGGGCGCAAGAAACGGAACGCCGCCGCGCCCCTGGCCGCGCGCCCTGAAGTCGTCCAGCGAATCGTAGGGCCGCCAGAGCACGTCGATGCCACGCACGTGCATCTCGAACGCGTTGTTGCCGAACGTCGGGCAGACGGAGACCGTGGTGTCGAACGCCGTATCCTCGAGCTGTACGACATCGCCGGATTGGTTCGCGCGGTAGCGTCGGTCAGTTGCCGCCACGCCCGCCACACCCTCTCCGCCCAGCCTGCAGCTCGAAATCGGTCCACGGCCACGTCCGCGTCTTCGTCAGTCCTCGAATCTCCCTCACGTCGTCGGGCGCGACCGGCGAGGCGGTATGCCCCCACCCGCGACGGACGTAGATCAGCACCGACGCAGCCATGGTTACGTGAGCGAAGCGAACATCGAACGGTCCGAGATCACTGGGAGACCGGGATCAACCGCGCGATCATGCCTGGCGTTGACTGCGACAACACCTGGCCAGGAACCTGCAGCGTTATGTACAGGTAGCCATCGGGCCCGATGACCACATCGTGCACACGACCGAGCTGGCTGATCACCTGCTCCTGATGGATCACCTGATTACCGCTCGTCTCGAGACGACGGAGCTGCTGGCCAGCCAACGCGCTGACGAACAGATTGTTCTTCCATCCGGGATACCGCGAACCCGCGTAGAAGACCATGCCGCTCGGAGCGATGGTGGGCGTGTAGTACACGATCGGCTGTTCCATGCCCTCGTGCGTGCGCTCCGTGACGCGCGGATCGGATCCCATGGTGATGACGCCCCAGCCGTAGTTGTGTCCAGGCTCGATGACGTTGATCTCGTCGCCGCCCTGCGGGCCATGCTCGGATTCCCACAGTCTGCCGGTCACCGGGTCCCAGGCGAGACCCTGTGGATTCCGATGGCCATAGCTCCAGATGGTCGGGAGCTTCCCTTCCTGTCCGACAAAGGGATTGTCCTTTGGCACCGATCCGTCATCGTTGACGCGATGAATCTTCCCAAGTGGATTCGACAGGTCCTGCGCGTTCGCCGGATTGTTCTTCTCACCAAGCGTGTAGAAGAGATGTCCCTGCTTATCGAAGATGAACCGCGAACCGTAATGTGCGTTGCTCGAGCTGTAATACTCCGGCTTGGCACGGAAGAGCACCTGCTCGTCGCTCCATTCATTGTTCTTGTTGATCTTGCCTCGCACGATGACCGTCATCGATGGTGGGTCTGGCGGACCACCGCGGCCGCGGCCCCGGCCTTGCTGACCAGGCGCCGCCGGAGCGGTCGGGGGTGCGGCGGGAGTTTCAGTCGGCGGCGGCGCCACGTAACCCGGCAGTGTTTCCGAGTATGACAAGTAGATCCAACCGTTCTTCGCGTACCTGAGGGTGGACTTCGACGTCGAGCAGACCGCCGTCCTGCTTTTCCCAGACCTTTGGTGTTCCCTTCACCGCCTCGGGCAGAAGCTTCCCTTTCTCAACGATCCGCAGCCGGCCGGGGCGCTCGGTGATGAGCAGACGGCCGTCCGGCAGAAACGCAAGCCCCCATGGCGTTTCGATATCGCGGGCGATGACCTCGATCTTGAACGTCTGCTTTTCCGACTTGATCACCTGCCCATCAGGATCCGGTTGCGGTTGGGCCGGAGCGGGGTTCTGTGGGCTTGTGGGTTGAGTTTGTGGACCGAACCCGTAGACCGTGAGCATGCTGCCGAGCAGCACGACCGCCACAGCGAGGGTCTTGATTGACGACGACATAAGCGATTTTCCTCGTGAAGGCCTTCAATCGGATTCTAAGCTCAATCATTCGAATATGTTAAGTCGACTTTGGCGTTCAATCGAACTCGGTCCCCACGTAGTTTTCGGAAAGGCTCGTCATAGCGGCCGTTGAGCTCACCAGATAGTCGAGCTCCGCGAGTTGCCGGCGATAGTCGAAAGGGCTATTCCCCTCCTGTTTGTGGAGCATCGAGGTCATCCACCACGAGAACCTCTGCGCCCTCCAGGTTCGCTTCAGCCCTCGAACCGAATACTGCTCGAGTCGATCTTCATCGCCACGCGCGAAGAATTCCTCTAACGCACTCGCAAGCCTCCGCACATCCGCCATCGCGAGGTTGAGCCCCTTCGCTCCGGTCGGTGGCACGATATGCGCGGCGTCACCAGCGAGAAACAATCGGCCATAGCGCATCGGCTCGGCGACGAAGCTTCGCATCGGTGTGACGCCCTTCTGCAGGATCGGCCCGACGTTCGGCTGCCAACCGTCGGCCGTCCGCAGCCGCGCGATCAGCTCGGACCAGATGCGATCGTCGCTCCATTCGTTCAGATCCTCGTCCGGTGCGCACTGGAGATACAGTCGCGTGACCGTGGCGGACCGCATGCTGAAGAGCGCGAAGCCGCGATCGCTCAGGCTGTACACCAGCTCGTCGGAGGCCGGTGCGGCACCCGCGAGAATGCCGAGCCACGCAAACGGATACTCCCGCTCGTAGACCTGCAGATGTGACGCGGGAATGCTCTGACGACAGATGCCGTGAAAGCCATCGCACCCAGCGATGACGTCGCACCTCACATTCGTACGCTTCGTGCTCATGGGTGAACCGCATCCGCGGTGTGCGACTGTCGAGGTCATGGACGCTGACATCGGACGCTTCGAAAAACAGCGGTTGCTCGGTCTCCCTGCGGGCCGCGATCAAGTCCTTGACCACTTCGTTCTGCCCGTAGATCGTGATCGCCCGGCCAGCCGTCAGGGCCGCCATGTCGATGCGGTGACGGACACCTTCGAAACGCAGGTAGATGCCCTCGTGCCGCATGCCCTCCCGATCCAGCCGGTGCCCGACGCCTGCGGCGTGCATCAAATCCACGGTCCCCTGCTCGAGCACGCCAGCGCGCACGCGTTCGACGACGTACTCCTGCCCGCGGTTCTCGACGACGAGCGACTCGATCCCTGCGTGGTGAAGGAGATGAGCGAGCATCAAGCCGGCGGGACCCGCGCCCACGATTCCGACCTGCGTGCGAGTGGTTGGCATGCTGTGGACGGATCACACACGGGCGGTCCGAAGCCCCCGCCCCTACACCATCTCAATGTCCTTGTAGACCGGCATCTTCAGACCTGGCGGCAATCGTTCATCGGAACAGCAGCGGCGCGACGTCGTTCAGATGGTGCCTCCACACGACCGACTCAGCACAGCATCCGGACCTGTAATCGATTTCACAGATCACGAGGGAATACGACGGCAGCGACGGAGCGTTACAGGGTTAGAGCCGACAGATCAACAGTTCGCGCTCGTAAATCATTTCCGGCGGCAGGTTGTCGTGCAGCTCGATGAACAGCTCCTCGTGCTGAATCACCTCGCGGCGCCACAACGCTGCATCCACCGCCTGCAGCTCCTCGAACTGATCCCTCGACATCGGCAGCCCGCGCCAGTCGAAATCTTCATAGCGCGGCATCCACCCGATGGGCGTTTCCTTGGCGAGCACTCGGCCACGGACACGGTCGACGATCCATTTCAGAACGCGCATGTTCTCGCGATAACCCGGCCACAGAAACCGACCCTGACTGTCTTTGCGAAACCAGTTGACGTGGAAGATCTTCGGCGTCTCACTCAGCGACCGCTGCATCTTGATCCAATGCCGGAAGTAGTCGCCCATGTGATAACCGCAGAACGGCAGCATGGCCATGGGATCCCGTCGGAGCGTGCCCACGTTTCCCGTCGCTGCCGCCGTGGTCTCCGATCCCATCGTCGCGCCGATGTAGACGCCCGACGTCCAGTTGAACGACTGATACAAGAGTGGCAGCGTCTGGGCACGCCGCCCGCCGAAGATAATCGCGCTGATCGGCACGCCGTCCGGTGATTCCCAGTCGGAGTCGATGATCGGACACTGCCTGGCGGGTGCGGTGAATCTCGCGTTGGGATGCGCCGCGGGCGTCCCCGTCGCGCGTCCGATTTCAGGCGTCCAGAGAGCGCCTCGCCAGTCGAGACACTCGGGCGGAGGCTCCTCGGTCATTCCTTCCCACCAGACGCCGCCTTCCGGTGTCAGCGCTACGTTTGTGAAAATGGTGTTCCGGGCGACCGTGGCGATCGCGTTCGGATTGGTTCGGGTCGACGTGCCGGGCGCCACGCCGAATACGCCGGCCTCTGGATTGATCGCGTGAAGGCGGCCCTCCCCGTCTGGCTTGATCCAGGCGATGTCGTCGCCGACCATCGAGACCTTCCAGTCGCTCAAGCGGTCGGGCGGTATCAGCATCGCCAGATTGGTCTTGCCGCATGCGCTGGGGAATGCTGCGGAGATGTACGTCTTCTCCCCGTGCGGATCTTCAACGCCGAGAATGAGCATATGCTCGGCCATCCACCCTTCGTCGCGCGCGATGTTCGACGCAATGCGCAGGCCGAAGCATTTCTTTCCCAGCAGCGCATTACCACCGTATCCAGATCCAAACGACCAGATCTCACGGGTCTCGGGAAAGTGGACGATGTACTTTTCAGGGTTGCAGGGCCAGGGCACGTCGGCCTGACCCGGCGCGAGCGGGGCGCCGACACTGTGCATGCACGGAACAACGCGCTGGACGTTGCGATCGATCACGTGCAGCGCCGGCAGCCCGATGCGCGCCATGATCCGCATGCTCACGACGACGTAAGGCGAATCGGTCAACTGCACGGCGATCCGCGACATCGGCGAGTCGACGGTCCCCATGCTGAACGCGAGCACGTACATCGTGCGCCCGGCCATGGCGCCGGCGAACATCTGGCGCAGGCGACCGCGCATCTCAAAGGGATTGACCCAGTTATTGGTCGGTCCCGTATCGTCTTTCGACAGCGAGCAGACGAACGTCCGCGATTCGACGCGCGCGACGTCGTTGGGATCCGAACGCGAATAGAAGCAACCAGGCCAGAGATCCTGGTTCAGCCGAACAAACGTGCCGTTCCTGACCATCTCTTCACACAGCAGGTCGTATTCCTCCTGCGATCCATCCACCCAGTGGATGGCCTTCGGCCGCACAAGGTCAGCCATTTTCCTGACCCAGCGAAGCAGATGCTGGTTGGTTGAAAGAGGCGCCGACACGTCGCGAGACATCATCTTCACAATCTTGGATTCTACCTCGTGTGCAGAACTGTCGCAGCCGGCTGGCACGCTCGCCCGCCCCGTTGTGGAGCAGCGTGCCGAGTGGCCGAGTGAACGGCCGGGCGGGTTCGCGTAGTATGCTGCTCGCTCAGCCATGTCAGCGTTTTGCAGCCTTCACGATGCGATCGCGGACGCCGTTCACGACGGCGACACGGTGGCCATGGAGGGTTTCACCCACCTGATCCCGTTCGCGGCAGCGCACGAAGTGATCCGTCAGGGGCGGACTGACCTGACGCTCGTGCGGATGACGCCCGACCTGATTTACGACCAGCTGATCGGCGCCGGGTGCGCCGCCAGGCTCGTATTTTCGTGGGGCGGAAATCCCGGCGTGGGCTCGCTGCACCGCTTGCGCGACGCGGTGGAGAACGGCTGGCCGCGGCCGCTGGCGCTCGAGGAATACACCCACGCAGCGCTGGCGAACGCGTACGATGCCGGGGCGGCGCGCTTGACATTCGCCGCCTTCCGCGGATCTCCGGGCGATCTCGTCCGGGTGAACCCAAATTACCGCAGTGTCGTGTGTCCATTCACCGGCGAAACGCTCACGGCCGTACCGGCGATGCGCGCCGACGTCGCCATCGTCCATGCGCAGCGCGCCGATCGCAGCGGGAACGTGCTCATCGAAGGCATCGTTGGCGTGCAGAAGGAAGCGGTGCTTGCCGCGACCCGCTCCATCGTGACCGTCGAGGAAGTCGTCGAGACGTTCGAGGGCTCTGCGCCCAATGCCTGTATTTTGCCGCACTGGGCGGTTGGATCGATCGCGGTCGTGCCGGGAGGCGCGTTTCCGTCGTACGCCTACGGCTACTATCAGCGCAACAACGCCTTTTACCTCGCGTGGGATGCCATCGCACGCGATCGGCGCAGTTTCCAGGCGTGGATCGACGAACACGTGATCCGCTCGACCCCCGACGCCTTCGCTCGCCGCGCATCGAGAGTGGCGTGACGTGAACTACTCACCCGACGAGCTGATGACGGTTGCCGCCGCGCGCTGTGTCACGAGCGACGATGTGTGCTTTGTCGGCATCGGGCAGCCGTCCGCAGCGTGCAACCTCGCGCGTCTGACGCATGCGCCCGGGATCACGCTGATCTACGAGTCGGGCACGATTGGCGCCCAGCCATCGATCCTGCCGCTCTCGATCGGCGACGGTGAGCTGTGCAGCACGGCGCTGACCACCGTCTCGGTGCCCGAGTTCTTCAGATACTGGCTGCAGAGCGGACGGATCACGGTGGGATTCCTTGGTGCGGCGCAGATCGATCGTTTTGCGAACATCAACACGACGGTGGTGGGTCAGTACGATGCGCCGAAAGTTCGTCTGCCCGGTGCGGGCGGCGCACCCGAAATGGCGGCCCGGTGCCAGCGGATTTTCATCGTCATGCCGCAGTCGGGCCGGGCGTTCGTCGAACGGCTTGATTTCCTGACGTCGTTCGGACACGGAGACGGCGGCGATCATCGGATCCGTCTCGGCATGACGCCGACCGGACCTGCGAAGGTGATCACCGATTTATGCGTGATGGAACCCGATCCGCGCACGCGCGAACTGACGGTGACGAGCCTGCATCCAGGTATCGAACCCGAACAGGTCACCGAGGCCACCGGGTGGCCGATTCGGTTTGCCGCCGAAGTCTCGGAAACTGCCGCGCCAAGAGAAGAAGAGCTCGCCGTGCTCAGGCAGCTTCGCCGCGACACGGAACATGCGCACAGACCGAAGGAGCACGCGTGATATATCGTCGTCCGCAATCCGGGACGCACCCGCCCAACGACTCACCTGGTTATCGGAGCACGGAGCTTCGGCATCCGAAGGAGCCGCTGGTCATCATCCCGCACACTCTCTCCGAGCTCACTGGTCCTGTCTACCCCTACGGACGGATCGACGCCAGCGACAACGACTTGACCCGCCAGCATGGTGGTGAGCCGCTCGGGGAACGGATCATCGTGCAAGGGCGGGTTCTCGACGAAGACGGCCGGCCCATTCCGAACACGCTGGTCGAAGTGTGGCAGGCCAACGCAGCCGGGCGTTATGCGCACCGCGTCGATGCGCATCCGGCGCCGCTCGATCCGAACTTTTCGGGCGCAGGCCGGACACTCACGGACGATCAGGGGCGCTATCGTTTCCTGACGATCAAACCCGGCGCCTATCCGTGGCGCAATCACGACAACGCCTGGAGGCCCGCACACATTCACTTCTCGTTGTTCGGCACGAGCTTTCTGAGCCGGCTGATCACGCAGATGTACTTTCCCGGCGATCCGTTGATGCCCTACGATCCGATCTTGAATTCGATACCGGATGAGCGGGCGCGTCAGCGGCTCGTGTCCACGTTCGACTTGCATGTGACGCAGCCGGAATGGGCGCTTGGCTTCACGTTCGATATCGTGCTGCGTGGATCGAACGCCACGCCGATGGAGACGTCGTGAACGGACTGACACCGTTTCAAACACTCGGACCGTTCTTCGACTTCGGACTTGTGATCCGCGACGGCGACCTTGTCGCTCAGCCCGCAGCCACGGGACGACACATCACCATCGAGGGCGCGTTGCGCGATGGCGCGGGCAGCGTCCTGCCTGACGCTCTCATCGAAGTCTGGCAGGCAAATGCCGCAGGGAAGTACCGGCATCCAGACGATACGCAGGATCGGCCGATCGATCCCGCCTTCGATGGATTCGGGCGCGTCGCGACCGACGAGTACGGAAAATTCAGCTTCCGCACCGTCGTTCCCGGGCGGGTGCCCGGTCCCGGTGGAACACTTCAGGCTCCGCACCTTGCGATCACGGTTCTTGCGCGCGGGCTTCTGACGCGACTGGCGACGCGGCTCTACTTCGAAGACGAACCGTCGAATGGCACAGACCCCATCCTCGCGCTCGTGCCCGTTGAGCGCCGCGCGACGCTGCTCGCCAGAGTCCTCGCACCGGATCGCTATCAGTTCGACATTGTCCTGCAGGGACCAGGGGAAACGGTGTTCTTCGACGTGTAAAGGAACAAGGGAAACGGACAAGGGAAAGCGCCTGCGGCCCGCGCGAGGCGACGGAGTGAAGCGCGCGAAGCGCGCCGCCGAGCGCGAGCGAGCGGGGGTGGGGCCCCGCGAGCAGTGAAAAACTGACAAGGGAAAGCCCCGCGAGCAGTGAAAAAAATGACAAGGGAAAGCGCTGCATGACAGAGTCGGCGGACTGCAGAGATCACTTCACCGCTCGCGCCCGGCTGCAGGCGATGCTCGACGTCGAGGCGGCACTGGCCGACGCGGAAGCAGCGACCGGCGTGATTCCGCGCGAAGCGGCGATCGCGATCGGGTCTTCTGCCAGAGCTGAGCTGTTCGATGCTGACGCGATCGAGTCCGAGGCCGTTCGCGCGGGCAACCGTGCCATCCCTCTGGTTCGCCATCTGACCGCGCGTGTCGCGTCGAGCCATCCGGACCTCGCGTATACGTTCATTGGGGCGCGACGAGCCAGGACATCATCGATACGGCGATGATCCTGCAGCTGCGGGCATCGGTGCCGATCGTTGCGCGAGACTTTTCGCGAGCGGCCGACGCTGCGGCGGTCCATGCCGAGCGCCACTCGAAGACCCCGATGGCCGGACGCACGTGGCTTCAGCAAGCGACGCCCATCACATTTGGACTGAAGGCCGCAGGCTGGTGCGAAGCGCTCGATCGTGGCGTGGCCCGTGTGGAGTCCAGGCTGACCGATACGTCTGTCCTTCAGTTTGGAGGAGCATCTGGAACTCTGGCCGCTCTCGGCGATCGAGGACCGGCCGTCGCGGCGAGGCTCGGAGAGAGACTCGGTCTCTCGGTTCCGACGATGGCCTGGCACGCACATCGCGATCGACTCGTTGCGCTATGCTGCGCGCTTGGAGTCGCCACCGCCACGGCGGGAAAGATCGGTCGCGATCTCGGACTGCTTGCGCAGACAGAGGTGGCCGAGGCGCATGAGCCGGCCGCCGATGCCGGCGGTTCATCGACAATGCCGCACAAGCGCAACCCGGTTCGCGCGGCGATTGTCGTCGCGGCCGCTCTGCGCACGCCGGGTCTGGTCGCCACGGTGTTGTCCTCCATGCTCCAGGAGCACGAGCGCGGACTCGGCGGGTGGCAGGCTGAGTGGGAGACGATTCCTGATCTCGTCATCGCCGCTGGCCGGGCCGCCGGTGCTCTCGCGGATGCACTCGAGGCGCTGGTCGTCGATCCCATGGGCATGCGCGCAAATCTCGACATGACTGGCGGACTCGTCCTCGCCGAAGCCGTCGCGATGCGGCTCGCGCCGATGCTGGGGAAACATGAAGCGCACGCCGTCGTCGATCGCGCCGTCGCTCGCGCGTCGGAGGAGCGTCGCTCGTTTGCCGACGTTCTCGCGGCCGACGCTTCGGTAACCCGCGTTCTCAGCCGACCGGAGATCGATACGGCTCTCTCCGCCGACGCATACCTTGGCTCGGCCGAGACCTTCGTCTCAAACGTTCTCTCGCGCCGGCGCAGCAGGTAGCCAATGAAATACGTGGAGCGGGCGGGCTGTCGACTGGGTTACGAACTCGAAGGAAATCCGGCCGGGCCGGTCCTGCTGTTCTCCAACTCACTGGGAACGACGCAGAAATTGTGGCAACCGCAGGTCGAGGCGCTGTCGTCTTTCTTTCGAATCATTCTGTACGACACGCGCGGCCACGGCGCGTCGAACGCAACCGGGGAGGCCTACACGATCGAGACGCTCGGCCTCGATGCCCTCGCAATCCTCGACGCCGCTCGTGCGCGTCGCGCACACGTGTGTGGCCTCTCGCTCGGAGGCTTGACGGCAATGTGGCTGGGTGTTCACCGGCCGGAACGCGTCCGATCGCTGATCCTGGCCAGTACCGCAGCGCGCATCGGAAACACGATGATGTGGGAAGAACGCATCGCGCAGGTGAGGGCTTCGGGAGTGGCGTCGCTCGTCGATGCGGCCATGGGACGATGGTTCACGGCCGGCTTCCGCGCCGCGCATCCCGGCATTGTGGCCAGGTACCACCGAATGCTTCGCGACATCCGGCCAGACGGCTATGCCGCGTGCTGCGCCGCCATCCGGGACGCAGACCTGCGCGAGGCGATCACGGCCGTCGATCGGCCAACGCTCGTGATCGCCGGCCGCCACGATCCGGTCACGCCCCCGTCCGATGCGGAAGACATTCGCGGGCGGATTCGAGGCGCACAGGTGTCGCTCCTCGACGCCGCGCACATTGCCAACGTCGAACAGGCCGAAGCGTTCAACGATCTCCTCCGCGGGTTCATCGTGAAGCAGGAGTCTCTGCGTGGATGAGAAAGAGCGCCGAGAGGCCGGCACGGCGATCCGCCGGCAGGTCCTTGGCAACGCGCACGTCGATCGCGCCGCCGCGAACGCGACGCCGCTGACCGCGGAGTTCCAGGATCTCATCACGCGCTACGCGTGGGGCGAGATCTGGACGCGGCCCGGCCTCGACCTCCGCGCGCGCCGCATCCTGGTACTCGGCACGCTCATCGCGCTCGGCCGGTTCGAGGAATTCCGTATGCACGCGCGCGCCGCACTCGTCGAGGGCGGCTTCTCCGAGGACGATCTCAAAGAGATAGTGCTTCAGCAGGCGATCTATTGCGGCGTGCCCGCGGCCAACACGGCCTTCGAGGTGTTGCGGGAAGTCCTGAGCGCCACGTAAGTCCGGCGACGTTCACCTGCCAAGACCTCACAGGAGAAAGGGAGAAGGGGAGAAATTTTTGTTTATTTTTTCTTCGATACCGATGCAGCTTCCCCTGTAGCTTCCGACTTTAGTGGAAGATGCGCCGCATCACGACAAGAGGCATTCACATCGCTTGCTGAGAGCTCACAGGAAAACAAAAGAATTGTTTTCTCCCTTTCTCCCCTTCTCCTGTTTGATCTTCTCTCAGGCAGCGACGCCAGCCATCAAGCGCATCAGGGCATCCTGCGTCGCAGCGCTGCGCGGCAATTCCCCGGCGATCCGCCCTTCGCGCAGGACAATAATGCGGGTGCAGAGGTTGAGGACCTCGGGAAGTTCACTCGAGATGAGGAGCACACCGGCGCCGCGCGATGCCAGCTCGTCGATGAGCGCGTGGATCTCCGCCTTTGCCCCCACATCGACGCCTCGCGTGGGTTCGTCAAGGATCAGAATCTGACAGCGGGCGGCGAGCCACTTGGCCAGCACGAGCTTCTGCTGATTCCCTCCCGACAGCCCGGCAGTCACGACATCGACGCTGGCGGCGCGCACGCGCAGGCGGTCGAAGTAGGTGCCGACCAGCGATCGCTCCGCACGGCGGCGGATGAACGACCACCTGGACAGCCTGTCGAGAATGGGAAGCGTCGTGTTCGCGAGAGCCGTCATCGAGAGCACGAGACCTTGGCGCTTGCAATCCTCGGGGACGAGGCCCAGGCCCGCGCGCATGGCGTGGCGCGGACCAGCATGTGTCATGAGCTGACCGCGCACGTGCACCCTGCCCGTCGCCTTGGAGTCGAGCCCGAAAAGCGCCTGGGCTACTTCCGAACGCCCGGCGCCGACGAGGCCCGCAAAGCCGAGAACTTCGCCGCCTCGCAGCGTGAAGCTGATGTCCTGAAACGTTCCCGGGCTCGAGAGGCCATCGACGCGCAGCAGCTCGTCGCCAACCTTGGCGTGAATGTGAGCGGGAAAATACTCTTCGAGCGAGCGGCCGATCATCATGTGCACGAGCGTTGATTGGGTCAGCCCGGCGGTCGGCGTGGTCGAGACATGTGTGCCGTCGCGAAGCACCGTCACGGTGTCGCACAGCCGGAAGATTTCTTCCATGCGGTGGCTGACGTAAATCGACGTCACGCCGCGTTGGCGAAGCTGGCCTATGAGCTCGTAGAGTTTCTCCGCCTCGTGCTGCGACAGACTGCTCGTCGGCTCATCGAAGACGATAATCTTCGCACCTGTACCGACGGCGGATGCGATCTGCAGCATCTGCTGCTGACCCGTGGTCAAGGCGCCGACGCGACGGCGAACGTCGATGTGGGCGTCGATCGTCGCCAGCATGGCTTCCGCCTGGCGGCGCATCGCATTGCGGTCGAGAAAGCCGTGAGAGGCTGGCAGCGCACTGAGGCAGAGATTTTCGGCGACCGAAAGGTTTTCGCAGAACGCGAGCTCCTGGTGAACCATGCCAACGCCCGCGGCAAGCGCCTGTTCGGGACCGGTGAACGTCACCGGCTCGCCGAACAGAAGCAGGCGGCCGGCATCCGGAGCGTGGATGCCGGCGAGGGTTTTTCCGAGTGTGCTCTTGCCCGCGCCGTTCTCGCCGCAGAGCGCGTGGCAGGACCCCGCGGCGATGTCGAAGCTGACGTCCTCGAGCGCACGCGCACCCGGAAAGCGCTTCGAGATGTGCTCGAAGCGTACCGCCGGCACCGTCATGGCAGTTTCAGGTACGCGTCTGGAACGTCGGTGAAGCCCCAGGCCTTGAGCTGCCGGGCCCACGTGCCGAGATTCTCCTTAGTCACCTTCTGGAGTTCCATCGGGATAATTTGCGGGACGTCCTGTTTGAGCTGCACCTTGTCGAAGATCCTCTGGACCGAGACGTATCCCCACATATACGTCGGCTGCGCGAGCAGGACGGGCGCGAGTCCCTTTTCAACATAGGCGAGTTCGGCCGGCAAGGCATCCACCGCCACAATCTTCACCTTCTTCGGATCGAGGTCGGTTAACAGCGTCTGCGTGAACAGCGGCCATCCGCCGATCATCGCCCAGCCGGTGACTTCGGGGTAGGCGTTCTGCACGCGGATGACCTCAGCCGCCGCGTCCTGTGGCGTCTCGAGGTGGTAGAACGTGTCGACGATCGAGATGCCCGGATGTTTTGCGGCCTCCTGCTTCACACCGGCGACGCGGTTGCGCAAGTTCGGCGCGTTCTGGTTGCCGGCAAGAATCGCGACTTTCCCCTTCTCGTTCATCAAGGGCGCGAGCTCGCGCATCACGGCTTCGCCGGTCTTGATGTCGTCCACACCGTAGAACGCAAAGCGGTTCGACTGCGGCGCGTCGCTGTCGAACGTCATCACGGGAACGCCGCGGCCGACCGCGTCGTTGATCGCGCCCGTCACCTTGCCGGCGTCGGAGCACGAGATCAGCACGGCGCTCGCGCCTTCGTTGACCGCCTGCGCGATCCGCTGCGCCTGCACCTGGCCGTCTTCGCCCGGCGGCGTCAGCCACGCGATCTCGATGGGAATGCCGTGCTTCTGTGACAGCTCTTTCGCCGCTGCCTCGGCGCCCGTTCGAGCCGACAGGAACACGGGGTTAGTCGAGCTCTTCGCAATCATGGCGATCTTCAGGCCGCGTCCGGCCGGCGCCGCCGCGCTGCCTCCAGCGGCCGCGCCCCCAGCCGGCGCCGCCGATTTCTCTCCGCCACCACAGGCCGACATCCCCACACACAGTGCCAGCGTCGCCGCGAACCGTCTCGCAAATCTCATCTGCATGTCGTGGTCACTTTCCCTTTCCCTTTTCCCTTTTACTTCGCGGCGCGCGCGAGTCTGCGCGCCGTAAAGCTTGCGCTTGTCCGATCCAGTACGACCGCGATAATCGTCGCACACCCGATGATGATCCACTCGTAATTCTGATCGAAGTGCAGCGTGCGGATCGATTGGCGGATGAGCACAATGAGCACCGCGCCGAGCGTGGCGTTGATCGCGCTCCCTTTGCCGCCCGACAGGCTCGCACCTCCGACGACGGCGGAGGCGATCACATACAGTTCATACCCCGTGGCATCCACGCAGGATGCCGAACCGTAGAAGCTGGCGCCCATGAATGCCGCGAGGCCCGCCGTCAGGCCGGAGATGATGAACACCCCGACTTGAATTCGCCAGAGGCTGAGGCCCGAGAACCGGCTGGCCTCGGCGTTGCCTCCGATGGCGAACACGTGCCGGCCCATGACCGTACGCGTCAGGTACACGGCGCCGATCGCCGTGACCAGGATCATCGTCAGCATCGGCACGGGATACAAGGACGCCCCGAGCCCCAGCGGCGCCTTCGCCACACGCGTCAGGACCGACGGGAGCAGAATGCTCTCGGCGTGGCTCGCAACGAACGCCACGCCGCGCAGAATCCACATCGTCCCCAGCGTGATCACGAAGGGGTGCACGCGCAGGCCGACCACCATCAGGCCGTTGATCGCGCCGCACACGATGCCGATCGTCAGCGAGATCGCGAGGCCCGCCACGAACGTCTGCACCGGTCCCATCGGTCCGAGCCCGCGGAGCACGAGAGCTGTCGTCACGCCAGCCAGCGCGTAAATCGATCCGACCGACAGATCGATGCCTCCGGAGATGATGACAATCGTGGCGCCGACCGCCATGACCGCGAAGAAGCTCGCGTCCGTGGCGGTCTGAATCAGCGTGTAGGAGTTCAGGAAGTTGTTGACCTCGGCGCCCGTGAGACGATCCACGTGGGATCCGGCCAGCACGGTCAGCAGGATGCCGAGGATGGCGATGACCAGGACGAGCCCGGCCTGCTCTGAGGCGAGAATCCTTCGCAAGCTAGTGCATTATCCCCAAAACGGGGTCAGACCCCACCGACCGGGGTCAGACCCCACCGGACCGGGGTCAGACCCCACCGGACCGGGTCAGACCCCACCGGACCGGGGTCAGACCCCACCGGACCGGGGTCAGACCCCACCGGACCGGGGTCAGACCCCACCGGACCGGGGTCAGACCCACCGCGGACCGGGGTCAGACCCCACCCACGCCGTTCGCGCGCGATGCGAATACCCCGATTCCCGTGAATGCGCCGCCAACCTTCATCACCTGTGCGGGCGTCGACGATGCGGTGCATGCGAACTGGGCGGATCAGTATTTCTCGGCGATGCTGCGAGCGAAAATTCCAAACGTCGAGATGCACATTTATGGCAACGGTGTTCACGGCAACGGCTTGAAGGACCGCAACGGCACACCGTTCGGCACGTGGCACCTCCGGTTCATCGACTGGGTCCGCGACCTCGGTTTCCTGGGGAAGCCGGGAGTGGAAACGAAGGCCGCGCGAGATGTCGCGGCGCATGTGTCGGCCCCGGCGAAGTGACTCGGGATTGCCTCAACGCCTCTGATACCAGAAGAGCGTGTCTCCATTTCGCTGACGGTCCCAGAAGACCGGCGTGATCAAGCTCGCCTCCGGCGCCATAGGCGGCAGCGGAGACACCGCGTAGTTCGTCAGCAGGAACCCGCCGGGCCTGAGCATGCGGGCAACGTTGGCCATCGCGAGCGATTGTTCGAACGCGTCGTAGTAGACCAGAATGTTCGTTGCGACGATCAGATCGAGCGGCGCATCGTCGGTCCGCTCCAGCACGATGTTGACGTCGCGTGTCTGCAGAGAGGTGACGACGGCGGGGCGGACGCTGACGGCGCGCACCTGGACGCTCTCCGAACCCGGAGGCGCAGGAATCGGCGCAACCTCGCTGCCGATCCGATCGCCAAAGTGCCTCCAATAATCCACCAGGGCCTGATCCCAGTCGTGCGCGGGATCTTTCATGTCGAGGGGCAGCTGCAGCACATACGACTGCCCCATCCCCGCGCGGCGCCGCGCGTTCTCGAGATGCTGATTCACTCGGGGACTCAGGTCGAACGTGGTCACGCTGATGTCGCCCGCACGAGCCAGCCCAAGTCGGATGAGCGAATCGACGATGCCAAAGGGCTGGACCGTCTGCTGGGGATAGAAATCGTAGCCCTCAGCCTTGTCAGAGAAGTCGAGACCAGGGCCGATGATGCCGACGCGGTTCACTTCCTGTACCCTGCCGGTCGCCTTCATCGCCGCCATGGCCGTCTCGATTGCGAACCCCGGGCGAAGCGAGGTATCCGACGAGAGCCCGCGATCGCTGAACAGCGTCGCGTAAGCGTCCAGCCTGGCGGTTGCGTCCGCGAGGCCGGCGGCACTTTGCGCTGCCTTCTGATACCGCTCGTTGTCGGCGATGACGCGGGTTCTGAGGTCGATTAGATACGCTCTCGCCTTCTCCTGACCCACTGGCGTGGTCGGATTAATCCCATGACGCTCGATCACCAGTCGCGCAAAGCGCAGCCGATCGTTGGTTCCTGGTTTTCCGATCGCTGCGACCAGATCGTCCAAGCGTCCTTCGAGAAGCTCGGCGATCCGCTCGCGATCGCCGAGCTTCGCCAGATCGCGCTCAGTCGCCCGCGGCAGTTTCGTAAACGACGTCCCGTACAACCAGAAATTGACGAGCGAGTCCTCGTCGCCGCGCTGGAGCCTCGCTCGAATTTCTGTGTTGTGCCGGGCGACCCATGAGGGCCATGCGGCCTCGAGCGCCCGCTCGGACTTTCCCATGAGCGGTGTCGGAAGCGCGCCCGCATGGGCGGTGAGTGCGGGACGGGCATCAGCGTAGGAGATGGGGACCGTGTGGCCAGGTGTCGGCGCGACCTGCGTGTTCGCCAACGCGCCGACCGAGGTCACGATGAGCGCGCCGATGCCGCAGAACAGTGCCTGTTGACGGCCTGTCACGCAATAATCTCGCGCTGGCTGCGCGCGGTGCGCGGGGGCACTGGAAGCAACCTACTTACCGCCCCGGCCTCCGGCCACGAGCGCCATCAGCTCGTCGTGCTTCCACGGGCGCGTGCGATCCGCGGTCATCGCGCGAACCTGCTTGACGGTCGCCACGTCCACGGGCGTTCCATCCTGGCCCCATTCCCGGCGGATGTAGGTCAACACGCCTGCGATCTGATCGTCAGTGAGCGTCGATCCGACCGGCGGCATCAGCCCGACAGGACCTTCCTTACCGTTCATGAGAATGCGCGCCGGAATATCAGGCGATGCCAGCGCAAGAGGCGAACCCACGAGGCTCGGGGCAACTCTGTCCTGCCCTCGCCCGTCGGGCTGATGACACGCCTGGCAGATGTTTCGGTACACCTCCTGCCCGGCGTTGAAGCGCTGCTGCTCCTCGGGCGTGAGCGGCGGAATCGGCGCGGCAGCACCGGGCTTTCCCGGCCACTCCACTCGCTTCAACACTTCCGCGGCGCGCGGTCCCAGATCCGTCGTCGTCGCGGCCAGCGCCGAGAATGCGAGCGGCTCTTTGCTGAGGCGGGTCGGCCGTCTCGCGACAGGAGGAGCGGCAGGCACTTGCGGAAACGCGTACGCGCCACCCGGCCCGCCGCGAGCTCCCGGACACGTTGGACACGGAGGCGCTGGAAGGTTAGGACCTCCGCGACGGGCAGGCGCGCCGGGCATCGACGCGCCAAGGAGCGCCACCTCGGCGCCGCGGAGAAGCGCCGCGCGCTGCCACAACGGACGGTTCGGATCGGCCGTTGCCGCCAGAATCTTCTGGATTCCGTCATCCTGTCCGGTGCGCACGATTGTCGCCGCAATCATCGTGATGGCCGTCTCACGCTGCGGGGTCTGATCGGTCGCCTGAATCAATCCGTCGAGTACCAGCCCTTCGCTACCCCGTACTCCGCTAATCGCGGCATCGAGCGTGATGGGATCGTCTCCGTGGGCGCCAACGAGCGTCGCAATCGCGCGCTCACGCGGACCTTGCGGCAACGCGCCGAGCGACGCCGCCAGCTGCGCGCGCACGCTCCAGTCCGCGTCGTCCAGGTGCCTCAGAACCCCCGCCTGAACCGCGGCGTTGTTCTCTGTCAACCACCGCTCCGCGAGACGCAGCGCCGACATCCGGACGTCGCGCGATGGATCATCGAGCGCCTTGACGACCGAATCGGGTTGAAGCGCGTCGAGCCCATCGAGCGTCCACAGCGCGTGCAGCTTCGTTCGAGGCTCTTTGGCGTCGCCGGCAAGCCGAGCAAGGGCGGCGGTTGACCTGCGATCGCCGCGTTCGATCAGGAGCCGCTGCGCCGTCTCGCGCCACCAACCGTTCGGGTGCGACAGCAGGTCCACGAGCTGCGCGGTGCTCAGCCTGCCGCCGGCTCCCGTCGTCGTATCCCGGCGTGTCGTGTCGTGGACAACGCGATAGATGCGACCCAGACCGGTCGGTTTCTCGAGCTTGTGCTTGATGATGTGATCGCGGAGATACTCGGTAATGTCGGCGCGCTGCTGAATGACCCCGCGATACATGTCAACGATATAGAGTGTGCCGTCTGGAGCGTTCGACAACCAGACCGGACGAAAACGCTCGTCGGTCGACGCCAGAAACTCCCCGCGCTCGTACGCCCTCCGCACGCGCAGGCCGGAACCGGTGTCGTCGATGATCACGCGGCCGACAAGATTGGCGGCCGGCTCCGCCGCAAACGCGTTCCCGTACAGCTCTGCCGGCAGGCGATCTCCGCGATAGATCATCGGAGCGCAGACTGACGTGAAGTGTGCGAGCGTGCCGTCTTCGCGATCGATCCCCAGCTGATACGCGCGGTTCGTGCCCGGATTTTTTCGGACCGGCCAGACCACGTTGGCCTCATTCGCGTCGTCCGCGAGCCGCTCGTAGCTGCCACGCGTGCGCAGCAGGTTCGGGTTGCGCATGAAGTATTGCGTCGGCACCAGGTCTGCGTGGAGCACCGACTCGTTGGTGTTGCGATAAATGCGGCCGGCATCGTCCTGCGTCACGCCCCACTCGCCGCGCGACAGTGTCTTGCGCACTTCGAACTTGCCATCTTTGAACCGGAGCAGGACATCGCCGTCGGCGGTGTACATCCAGTTGTCGAGCCCCCAGAAGAAGCTGTTCGCATTCTGCTCGACGCGCGCCTCGCGGCGACCGTATTGATCGGTGACGAGCTCCTTCTTGTCCATCTTCAGGTCGCCGTCCGTGTCTTTCATCAACCAGACGTTCGGCGGCTCGGCGACGAGAACCCCGACATCGAGGACTTTGAGCGATCGAGCGAGGACGAGGTTGTCCGCGAACACGGTCCGCTTGTCCATTTTGCCGTCGTGGTTCGTGTCTTCCAGGACCACCACTCTCCCGATCGGATCCATGTCTGGCTCAGGCGCCTGGAGGTCGGGCACAAAGCCGGGCATCTCGACGACCCAGATCCGGCCTTGGGGATCCCAGTCCATCACGATGGGATCCTGAACGAGCGGTTCGGCCGCGACGAGCTCGAGGTGATAGCCGGGCGGCATGAAGAAGGTCTTCAGTGCGTCATCGGGAGACAGCGCCGGCGAGTCGTCGCTGACTTTCTGCACGTCGGGTGGCCATTGACGGTTCGCGGGCGAGCTCTGGCCGTATATAGTCGCGACGGCACCGGCAATGAGGATCGGTGACAAGGCGGATTTTCGGGCATGGTCATGGGTGGCGACACCCCGCGCTACTTTGCCGGAAACTGGGAAAGCGTCTTCTTGGCTTCGGCTTCCGGGAATCTCGCGAATGAAGATGTTGCGGAAGCGGATCTCGGAGCCGTGGGTCTGAAGCTCGATCGGCCCGCGGGCTACAACCGGCTGGGATCGGTCGAAAAGTTGTCCAGGACCTGGCCATCGACCGTGAGCTTTATCGTTGAGCCACACCCACACGCGCGGCCCGACCATCTTGATGTGGAAAGTGTTCCACTCGCCGACGGGGTTATCGGCCTTCACGAGCGGCCATTTCCCTGGGTTGTCGTTGTTGTTGTTCCACAACGCGCCCGATCCCTTCGGCGCGCCGTTCTTGCACTTCGCGCGGGTTATCCGGGTCCCACACCTGCACTTGAGGATAACCGCGCAGGTAGATCGCCCGAGTCCCCGTTGTGATTGACCATCAGCCAATCGACGTAGAACTCGAAGTCGCCGTAGTCCTTTGCCGTCGCGAGGTGCGGACTTTGTCCGTCGGAGACAATCTCCTGCTTGGCCATGTCGACCTTCCAGTGTGCATCGCGCGCGGTGTTCCACTCGGCCTGCTTCTTGCCCGCTCTTCGGGGCTCAGCTTCGACTCCTCAACCGGGTTATAGTTTGGTTGCCGGCCACGCCACCCGCTGAGATCCTTTCCATTGAACAAGCTGGTGAATCCCTGTGGCGCTGCCTTCTGCGACCGGGGAGCGGCGGCCACGCTCACGCTGAACGCGAGAGCGGCTGCGGCGGCAACGATGCGTGTGACATGGTTCATGCTGGACCTCAAAAACGGGGCATTGTCGCATGACACAGCTTCCGGCTGGAAGCTGGAAGCCGGTTGGCAGCTGGCACTTGGGAGCTGGAAGCTGATAGCTGATAGCTGATAGCTGATAGCTGATAGCCGATATTTTTGGGCAATTCATGAGTCGCAAATACCGCGTCGCCGTCCTCGGTCTCGGACACTGGTATTCAGCATACAACCTCGCGCGATCGCTGCCTGAATATCCGCGCGCCGAATTGATCGCGGCGGCGTGCGCCGGACCGCGCGCAACTGGATGCGTTCGCAAGAACGTTCGGCGTTCATGGATATGAGAACTACCATGACCTCCTCGCGCGCGAGGAAGTGGATATCGTCCACCTGGCAGCACCCGTATCGGAATTGAGCGAGTTGGCCACGGCATCGGCTGCCAGGCCGGCAAACACATCCTGCTCGGGAAACCGATGGCGATGAGCCTCGAAGAGGCCGACCGTATGGTCGCGGCTATCGAGGCCGCGGGCATCACGTGCGTGCCGTACTCCGGGCTCACGCGGCTCAGAACCGCCGACCTGAAACGAGAGTCGATGCCGGCGAGATCGGCGACATCATCGTGATGCACCAGACATCGCGGTGGTCGATCGCCGAGGACGGTCCCGGCTCGGGTAAGCCCGGCTGGTTCGCGGATCCGCGCCATGTGCCGGGCGGCGCGCTCATCGACGAGGGTATCTACTGGATCGAGCTGTTTGAGTGGATGGTCGGGCAGCCCGATCGTGCGGGCCGAGGCGAAGGTCGCCAACTTCGTTCACAAAGACATCGAGGTCGAGGACTGGGGGATGGCGACATTCACCTGCGCGAACGGCGTGATCGCGACACTCGAGGCCTCGTGGACGATCAATTCGCCGAAGAAGACGGCGCCCATCCCCAAAGCAGAACGCCGTCGTGCGGCTGGAGCTCGATGGGACGCGCGGCGAGATCATCGATCAATGGTTCAGATCTCCTGGCCGTGCCGTGCTTGCCGCGGGCGCCCCGGACTGGGTTTTTCAGCGCCAGCCTGAGCAGAGCTTCTCACCAACTTTCCGCTTGCGCTCAACCACCTGGTCGAGTGTCTGGACAACAAGCGGAAGCCGGACGTCACGATTCAGCAGGCCCGCAGCGCATTCCGCGCCGCAATGGCAGCGTATGAGTCAGCGAGGGAAGGAAAAGTCGTGGAATGCTGAATGTTGAGTGTCGAATGTTGAACGATCTCTCATCCAGCATTCATCATCCAGCATTCATCATTCAGCATTACAACCTCAGATTCAACAATCAGACCACCGGCGTTGGCGTCGTCAAGCGCCGCGAGGACTTCTTTGTAGAGGTACTTCGCCCCCTCAATGCCGTTCAGCGGTCCCTCCTCGGTACTCCAGCGCGAATGTGCCCTTGAAGCCGCCCGCGAGCATGATGCGCGTGGAGCGCTGCACATCGTTCTTGTCGCCCCACCGATCCCAGTACTTCGCATGCACATTGGTGTGCGAGTACGGGGCAAGGGCCTTCAAGCCGTTGAAGAGCATGTACTCGTGCTCCCAGTTGCAGAAGTCCGGGGAGGCTTCGCAGTACGGATGGTTGATCGTGTCGAGCATGATCCGGATGTTCATCGGATCGGCCGCCAGGCCCCAGTGATTCTCGAACGTCACGCGGATGCCCAGATTGCCGCCGTAGTCGGCCATCTCCTTGTAGGACTCAATGGCGGCGTCGAGCAACGGGATGATCTCGAGATTGCGCGGGTAGCCGTCGTTCGATCGCGGAATTGCATTCGGGCGGATGTTGGGACCAAGCGCCTGCGGTGAATTCATCCGCATCGACTTCACTCCGAGCACCGCACAGCCTTCGAGCCAACGTTTCGCGATCTCGACTCCAGCCTTGCGCGAGTGCTTCGTCCGGACCGGCGAGATTCGTCGGCGCGTTGTTGGAGACGTGCTGCACTTTGGTGCCGGTCGTGACGAGCTTGTTCGCGAGCTTGTCGAGCCACTTTCTTCCTGACGGGCTCATCGGATCGAACGTCCTGCCGGCGAACATCGAGTCGTCGGTGACGTCGCCGAACAGTCCGGAAAAGATGTCCATGTGCGTCACGCCAGGGAACGTGTCCTTCGTGAACTGCGGGAAGTCCAGCATCGTGATCTCGCCGTACTTCTCCTTCATCTGTGCCGTCGTCCAGCCGCCGTTGACCGGCGACCGCGGCGGAAGCGGCTGCGTTGGCGTGGAACCCGGCGTCGCAGGAGCCGCCGCGGGCTCGCCGCCGCGGGCCGGCGGCTGATCGGGGCCCGCGGGCTGTCCGGTGCCTGCGGCGCTTCTCCCCGCGCCGCCAGCGCCTGCGCCACGTCCTGCGCCAGCGCGACTCTTGAAGATGTAGCGAATCGGATAGGAGCAGCCTGCGATCCGATCGAGCCGATTCTTCTCAGCCTGCGCCTGCGCAAGCGCCCGCTCGCGGGGCGTCAACATCAGACCCGCCGCTGTGATGCCCGCGCCTGCGGTCCGGAAAAACTCGCGTCGATCGACGCCCAGCTTGTCTTGTTCGTTCATCGCACCACCCTCAATCCGTCCGTCCGGATTCAGCATTCAACAGCATTCAGCAATCGCCAGTCAGCATTCAGCATTCAGCATTTCTATCGCTTGCTCAAATCGCGAATGATGATGTCCTTGAAACGCATGTTCCCCTGCCCGCCCGAGTGCAACTGCAGCGCGAGGGGTCCATCTTCGCTCTCCGGCTGCGGGTCCGTGTAGTCCACCATCAGCACGCCATTCAGTCGTGAGATGTAATGGTTGCCCTCGACCGTGATCAGGTAGTCGTTCCACTCGCCAGGCCGGACGACGCTCTCGTTTTCCGGTGAAGGCCAGACAATCCACTTCCGTGTCTGCTCATAGACCCCACCGGTATGGTGGCCGAGCGTGCAATCAATCTCGAACTGCGGCCCCTTTGTCACCTGCGGCGTGCCGGGTTTGAAGTTCACGTGAAAGAACACGCCGCTGTTGCCGTCCCCTTCGCATTTGAACCGCAATGACAGCTGGAAGTCCTTGTAGCTCTTGTCCGTCTGCAGGTAGCCGTACTCGCGCGTTACCGCGAGTCCGTGCAGCGTTCCCCCCTCGACTTCCCACTTCTCTTTCCCGATGTTCGTCCAGCCGGACAGGTCTTTCCCGTTGAAGAGCGCGATCCAGTCTTCTCCTGGCGGCTTCGGCGCTGTTGTTTGGGGTGCGCGAACCGGGTACGTGGGGGAGACCACCGGTGTCTGTACGGGCGTTGAGCCGTTCGCGGCCTGCGCGAGGACGCCGACAGCAAGGATGACCAGGATCACGCGAGCGCCTCCTTCACGAACGCCAGGCACTTCGGCACTTCGACCTTGGGATCGCCCTGGTACTCGAATTCGATATTCACCGGAATGTCCCACTTGTTCTTCTGCACGAGCTTCAACACGCCTTTGAGCGGCGCGTCTCCTTCGCCAAAGGGCGTGTACCCGCCGCCGTTCGAGGCCTTCTTCATGTCCTTCAGGTGCAGGTTCGTGATGCGGTCGTGGTGCTGCTCGATGAACGGAATGGGGTCGTATCCAGCCTCGGTGTAATGGCCGACATCAAGGTTCGCGCCAAGGTACTTCGAGGCGGACATCACGGCGTCAAAACTCTCCGGCGTTGCCACCTCGTCCGGGGTCGTCGTGTTCGCGTGCCCATGGAATCCGACCCGCAGCTTGTGCTTGTCGGCAAACGGCGCAAGCCGTTTCGCCATGCTGACCTGCGTCGAGGTGGAGATCGCGCTCACGCCAAGCGCCTTGGCCATCAGAAACGCATACTCGATTTCATCATCCTGCGTCGTGCGGACGTTCATGTTGTAGCAGAGGAGCTTCAAATCGATGCCGGCGTCCGTGATCTTCTTGCGGACCGGCGTGAATGTGGCTTCGGTTGCCGACATCCGCCAATCACGCAGCGCCTTTGCCGCCGCGTCTCGCTCCGCCTGCTGTTCCGGCGTGAGCGCGCCTCGACGTCCTCCGCCTCCACCGCGTCCGGCAGGCGCGCCAGCCAGTTGCTCCGCATGATTGGACATCAGCTCCATCTCACCGAGGCCGATGTCGACGTACGCCTTGATGATGTCCTCGGCGTTCATCGAGCGGAAGCTATAGGTAATGGCGCCAATCTGAACGCCCTTGATGCGCGACTCGATCTTTCCGGCGGCGGACAGCGGCAGGTTGGCGACGATGAGGGAGGCCGGAACTCCCGCGAGCGTCAGCCTCGTGAAATCGCGTCGGGAAGTAACGCATAGCAGGACCCTCCTCACGTTGACCCTTGCCCCCGCCCGTGCTGGAATACGTGGCTGGCACCTTTCTAGCGAAGGTGCCAGCCACCTTTCGGACAGGCCTCAAAGTTTCCTAAGAAAAAGGCGGCCGACTGCGGCTGTCCGTGCTGAGGACGATACTGGATTCCCGGCGCGGGAGGCAAGGGACGCGTGCGCATAATCAATCGGTTGCGGGCTTCAGCAGGATGCCTCGCGCTGGGAACCGTGATGCTCGGGACCGGGTGTTCTGGCGCTCCGACACCGCCAGCGGCGCCCTCCCTCGCACCAACGTCCTCATCGTCACCATCGATACTCTGCGCGCCGACCATGTCGGTATCTATGGCGCTGCGAATGTCCAAACCCCCAACATCGACGCCCTCGCCCGCGAGGGGACCTGGGCGCCACAGGCGGACGACCCGGTTCCGCTCACCCGGCCCTCGCATGTTTCGCTCTTCACTGGCCGCTATCCGTCGGAGCACGGCATCCGCGACAACCTGTCGGCGCCGCTTGAAGCGACGACGTGCCGCTGCTCGCCGCGCTGTTCCAAACAGCGGACTTCGCAACCGCCGCATTCATCGCCTCCTCGGTCCTGGATCGCCAGTCCGGCCTCGCGCGCGGGTTCGATGTCTATTCGGATCGTTTCGAACGCGGAGGCCTGATCAGAGAACGGGCGATGCGGTCACGGCCGAAGCCATCGGCTGGCTCAATCGCCGCCGAAACCGGAGATTCTTCGCCTGGGTGCACCTGTACGACCCCATGCGCCCTACACGCCCCCTGAACCGTACGCCACCCGATACGCGGGGCGGCCGTACGATGGTGAGGTTGCGTGCTGCGACGAGCTGGTGGGGCGGATCTGGTGACGGCCCTTCGCGACGGCGGCAATACTGGACAACACGCTCGTCGATCGTGACGTCGGATCACGGCGAAGCGCTTGGGGAACATGGCGAGGACGTTCACGGCTATTTCGTGTACGAAGCGACGCTTCGCGTTCCGCTCGTGATGCGCGGTCCCGGGCGTGAAGGCCGGCACCCGCATCGAAGGGGTGAGCCAGGACGATTGATCTCTTCCCGACGATTCTGGATTTGACGGGCTCGGCGCGGGCATGCAGCCGTCGTCTGGCCGGAGCCTCGCGCCGGCACTTCGAGGCGGGCGCATGGCCGACGAGTCGGCATTCGCGGAATCACTCGTGCCTCTGCTGCACTACGGGTGGAGCGACTTGCGCGCCGTACAGGGACGGCCGGTGGAAGTACATCCTCGCGCCGCGGCCGGAGCTGTACGATCTCGACGCCGATCCGCGCGAGAAGTCCACAACCTTGCAAGCGACCAGGCGACGCGGGCGCAGGCTATGCGAAGCGGGCATGGAGGCTCAGCTTGGGAAGGAAACGTCAGCGACTCCGCCAGATCGGGCCACCAACGCCGAGCATACCGCCTGATCTCCTCGAACGACTCGGTCGCTCGGCTACGTCAGCCCGGGCGGACCTGCTGACAGGAAAAGCGCCGGCGCAGATCCAAAGGACAAGCTCGACGAATACAAGGCTCTCAGCGGGCTGATGCAGCAGGCGCTCGATTGCGATGCGCGCCGGGCGCCGTCCGAAGCCGTCCAGCGTCTACGCGAGGTCGAACGCCGCGGCCTCGACAGCTACGAGGTGCACTTTTATCTCGCGCGCGCCTCGGCGGCCGCTCAACAATGGCGTGAGGCGGCCGTCGAATACGAAAAAGCGACGGTAAAGTTTCCGGCTGGCATTGAAGCCTGGCGCGGGCTCGGAGAGAGCCGCGTGGCCCTGCGCGACTCGCGCGGAGCGGTGCGTGCGTTCGAAATGCTGGTCTCCATCGATCCACGGGACGCAGTCGCGCTAATGCAACTGGGAGAGGCGTATCGGGATCTTGGACGATGGGATGAAGCGACGACTGCGATCAGACGAGCTCTCTCGATCAATCCGAACCCCGCGCAGTATTGGAATTCACTCGGGACGGTTCTTGGCGGCGGCGGGAAGATGGCGGAGGCAGAGCACGCGTTCGCCGAGGCCGCTACGCGCGAGCCGCAAAACGGGCTATACATCTACAATCACGGGCTGGCGTTGCAGCAGCTCGGACGCCGCGAGGAGGCGGCGGCAGAGTTTCGCCGAGCTACCGCGCTTGGCTATCGGGCGCCCTGAGCGCCGATCGATGTCGCGCCAGACATCGCTGAGAATCGCCCGTAGAGGATCTCACGCGGAGGATCGCAGGAAAACGCGGAGAATCGCTCCTAGAAGATCGCGCGCAGGGGATCGCAGAGAACGCGGAGAATCGCTCGCAGAAGACCTCACGCAGGGGATCGCAGGGAACGCGGAGAATCGCTCGCAGAAGATCTCACGCAGGGGATCGCAGAGAACGCGGAGAATCGCTCACAGAAGATCTCACGCAGGGGATCGCAGAGAACGCGGAGAATCGCTCGCAGAAGATCTCACGCAGGGGATCGCAGAGAACGCGGAGAATCGCTCCCAGAAGATCTCACGCAGGGGATCGCAGAGAACGCGGAGAATCGCTCCCAGAAGATCTCACGCAGGGGATCGCAGAGAACGCGGAGAATCGCTCCCAGAAGATCTCACGCAGGGGATCGCAGAGAACGCGGAGAATCGCTCCCAGAAGATCTCACGCAGGGGATCGCAGAGAACGCGGAGAATCGCTCCCAGAAGATCTCACGCAGGAGGATCGCAGGGAGCGCAGAGAATCGCTCGCGGAGGATCTCACCCGACAGCGCAAAGCGGAAAGACTCTTGTTAAGAGTTGACCATCCATGACCACAGTCGCCCTCGTTTTAGCATTGCTTGGTGGCCTGTATCCTCTCAGACAGGCAGGCGCACCGCCAGCCTCGACCGGACCCAGGATCGTTGGCTATTACGCGGATTGGACCGTGGATCGGTACCCGATCGCGGGCATCCCGGCCGGTAAGCTGACGCACGTGAACTACGCGTTCGGCAAGATTGGTACGGACAACCGCCTCGTGTTCAACAGGAGCCTCGCCATCGAGCGCGCGTTTCCGGGTGACTGCAGCGACGCCAACTGCCCACACGGCCTGTTCCATCAGATCACACTGCTCAGACAGACCTACCCACATCTGAAGTTCATTCTTTCGGTCGGCGGGTGGACCGATTCCGGGCCCTTCTACGAGATGGCGGCAACAGAAGACAGCCGACAGACATTCGCCCGTTCCTGCGCGGAGTTCCTGAAGACATATCCGCAGTTCGACGGCATCGATATCGATTGGGAGCATCCGGTTGCCGGCGGGATGCAGCCTGGCCAGCCACGCGACGCGCGCAACTACGTGCTGCTGCTGACGGCGCTTCGCAACGCGATTGGCGCCACAAAGCTGTTGACCCTTGCCGTGGGTGCGGGCCCGCGTGCGATCGAGCCGCTCGAATACGCGGACATGGCCCCGCTCGTCGACTGGATCAACGTGATGACCTACGACTTCCACAGCGGTGGTAGCCGCGCCGGCTTCAATTCCGCTCTCTACAATCACGACGATCCGTCCAACGTGAAGCTGAATACCCACGAGGCGGTGCAGGCGATTCTCGCGAAGGGAGTGCCGGCGGCCAAGCTGGTCGTCGGCGTGCCGTTCTACGGCCGGGGCTGGCGTGGTGTGGAATCGGCGGCCGCCTGGAGCCCTGTCGCGGGCACGATTCAGATCGGCGGCTACAGCGCGATTGCGGCGAATCAGCTGCAGTCCGCTGCCTTCGTCCGGTATTGGGACGACGTCGCGAAGGTGCCGTGGCTGTACAGCGCGGAACGCAAGGAATGGATCACATACGAGGACGCGCAATCGATGCGGATCAAGGGGGACTACATCAGGGCGCAGGGATTGGGCGGAGCTATGTTCTGGGAGCTGTCAAACGACGACGGCACGCTGCTGGATGCGCTGCGGGTGGGCCTGGGTCTCGCGGGGGCCAGGTGACGTTACTCCGTTAACCGGCGACGGACTTGGTCGCGAGCACGCGCCCCCCCATCACACTGACAACCAGCAGGCCCACCCAGATCCACGAAGCGACCAACGGATCGACTCCAAACTACCAAATTGTCAAACGTCTCCCCGAACGGTATGATGTCGGCCGCCGGGCGCCTGTATGCCGAACATCTACGAGGTCGCAAAACGGGCGGGGGTATCCACGGCGACGGTGTCGCGGGTACTTGAGCCGTCCCCAGGTGGTTTCTCCCGAAACACGCCGCCGCGTGCTGCACGCCGTGAAAATCATGGCGTACGCGCCGAATTCGGCCGCCAAGAACCTCCGAACGCTGCGGTACCGGCAAGCTTCTCGTGACGGTTCCCGACATCTCCAATCCGTTTTTCTCATTGATTCTGCAGGGCATCGAGGACGCGGCACAGCGGGAAGGGCACGCGGTGCTCTTCGGCGACACCCAGCACGACGAGAAGCGCGAGGAACGCTACGCGTTGATGCTGCAGCGGAAAGAGGCGGACGGCCTGATATTCCTCGGCCATCGCCTGCCGAAATCCGCCGGCGATCTGGTTCGTTCGATGGCGCCTGCCTGCGCGCCGGTCGTCAACGGCTGCGAGTTCAATCCGCGCCTGCGGATTCCGAGCGTCCACATCGACAATGCCGCGGCGGCGTCAGAAGCGATGGATCACCTCTACAGTCTCGGCCATCGCCGCATCGGCATCGTCACCGGACCACTTGTCAGCCCGCTCAGCCGCGATCGACTGCGCGGCGCCACCACGCGAGCGCGAGCGCAGGCAGCGGAGCAGGATTTCGTGATCATGCACGGCGACTTCTCGATCGAGTCCGGCTCGATCGCCGCCGAACGGCTGTTCTCGCGTCTGCGAGCGGCCGACGGCGATCTTCTGCTTCAACGACGAGATGGCGCTCGGGGTAATGCAGTCGGCGCGGCGTCACGGCTTGCGTGTGCCGGACGACCTCTCAATCGTGGGGTTTGACGACATCCGGTTCTCGCGGCACATGGATCCGGCGCTGACGACGATCGCGCAGCCGATGCGCGAGATCGGCGAAGGCACCGTTCGGTTGTTGCTGGATATCCTGAGCGGGAAGATCGTCATGCCGATGTCGGTGACGCTGCCGCACAAACTCATCGTGCGTAACAGCACCGCCAGCGTGGGTCACTGACGCCTTTTCGCATTACTTAGTGCTCGCGGGGCCCCACCCCCGCTCGCTCGCGCTCGGCGACTTCGCGCCTCGCGCGGGCCGCAGGCGCTTTCTCTTTTCCCTTTTAGTTCCCGTCGCGCACTCGAGCCTTCATCGGCGCGCGAACGGTGAGCCCTGAGCGTTTCACCGAGATCGAGAGCCTATCGTTATCCTTGGGGCATCCGGCACGGGAGAAAGACACCGCGTACTGATTTCGCAGTGCTTCGGCAAGCTCCTGCAGGCCGGCGACGAGGCCGGCGGAAGGCGACGATTTCCTCGCGTTTCCGCCAGATTGTTCGGGTCCATCGCCCAGCACTTCGCTCAGGTTCAGGTTCTCGCTCGAGCAGCGCGCTCGGCTTGGAGACTATGGCCATGGCGCGGAGTCGCCGGACTGTTGATGGCGATCACGTTCAGCGCCGCGCCGCTCTTCTGCAGTTCCTCGAGCACGTGATGAGCCGGCAGCGTGCTGTGCTCTTCTCCGCCAACGGTCAGCACGACGATGATCGGGCCGCGGCGCCCGGCGCTTCTGCAGATCCTTGGCAGTCTCGAAAATGCCTTCGAGGAGCTGGCCGCCATCGTAGGTACCCGGGCGAGCGCTCAGGTGCCCGATGGCCGTCGACAGGCGATCGAAGTTGCTGGTGTAGTCGACGCAGCTTGAGGTGTCTGGCCCGTGACTGTGCTCACGGCGAACTCCGCGCGTCCCTGGAGCCGCTCGATGAATTTGGCGATGCCATAGCGGAAGATGCCGGTGCCGTTATCGTCGACGACCAGTGCGATCCGAAGGGGCAGGGCCGTCATGCCGGCGCCACGACGTCGCGATCCTTGCCCCCTTCCTTCACGACGAAATCCTCGGCGGCCAGATCGGTAACGGGCACCCCCGACTTGTCGACGACGGTGACGTAGACCGTGCGGGTCAGAGCCGTCGTGAGACGCGGTTCCTGGTCGGACGGCACGCCGCTGGCGGAAAGGCTCACGGACAAGAGGACGCTCGACGCAGACAACGCATACAAGCGACGCATGCCGTTCCTCCTTGTTGCTGCGCCGATTCGACCCTATGACGCTGCAAGACGCTCGCCATGTTCGTCGACGGCGAGCGGTGGCGGCTCGTGCGCGACCAGGTACTCGAACTGGGCGCCGAAATTCCTGCTCGGACAGGTTCGCGGTCGTGGCGAGCAGCGCGACCTCATGCGGATCCTCGAGGTCGTCGCGCCTGAGCCGGATCATGTAGCGCCGCGCGATGGCATAGCGGGTCGAGGTGATGTCGACCATGCGGACGCGCGTGCGTCCGGTCTGCCGTCGATCATCTCTGAGAACGGAATCGGCACGAAGTGGCCGCCCTGCATGGAAATCATCGCGGCATTTCCGCCCGCGAGCAGGTATTTCGCCGCGCAATAGCCGAGGTCGCGAGTGTATTCCATGTCGAACGGGATCGGGTCGGCACAGCGCAGCTCGTAGCCGATATTCTTGTCGCGATGGTTGTCTTGATGCCGAGCTCGCGCAGCCGCTCGGTGACCTTCGCCTTCAGCATGTCGCCAAGGTTCACTTCCGCGAGCGCACATGTCCGTGTGCGTCGCGTTCGACGCTCTTGCAGATCCGCCAGGTCGCCTTCCGAAATGTCGAGCACCACGCCTTCGGCGATAATCGCCACGCCATCGCGCCGCCCGTCGGTCAGCCGCTTGATGATGCTCGCCGTCAGCGTGTCGACGATGTCCTTCAGCCGGATGGGCGCGATCGAACTCTTCGCCAATAAGCGTGATCGTCGCGCCAGCGGCCTTGCCGATCCCGAGCGCAAGATGCCCCGCTTTGCGGCCCATGGCGATCACGAAGTACCAGCGCGAGGTCGTCTTCGCATCGACCATCAGGTTCTTCACGATGTCGACGCCGTAGTGCCGTGCCGACTGGAACCCGAACGTATCGATGTGCGGCGGCAGATCGAGGTCGTTGTCGATCGTCTTCGGCACATGGACGACGCGAATCCGGCCGGCGCGCGTGCTGCTCGAGCTGCATCGCGGAAAACGCCGTGTCGTCGCCGCCAATCGTGATGAGCTGCGAGACGTTCAATCGCAGCAGCGCATTGACGGTGTTTTCGAGCAGCTGCGGATCCTTCGTGGGGTTCGCGCGCGCGATGCCGAGGTACGACCCGCCGCGAAAATGGATGCGGCTGACCGCTTCGATCGACAGTGGAATCACGTGGTTGATGTCATCCTGCATCAGCCACTCGAAGCCGTCGCGGACGCCAATAACGTCGATCCCCTGCAGCTTGGCGCGGATCGTCGCCGCGGCGACGACGCTGTTGATGCCGGGGGCCGGGCCGCCGCCGACGAGGATCGCCAGTTTATTGTGGTGTTCCATGAGATGTTCGAGCCAGGACGCCCGATGCGGCGGTGTAAACGATTGCAATCACTCGCGCGGGCGCGCCGGATGCGCACATTATAACGCGCACCCGGCGGGTCCGCCGTGGCCTCGCGAAGGGGGAAGCCTCTACGAGCGATACGCCTCGCGGCCGACGCCCTGAACCGGGATGTTCTGCGCGGCCAGCACCTCGTGCTGCAGCGCGTACATGCACGCCGCCGCCTCGTCGATGTGGCGCACGAACGCGATCGACCCCTGCAGGATCGGCTTCACCCGATCCTTGTCCTGGATGCGCGCCTTCGGGTACTCGTGCTCGACGACGAGATGCGTGTTGGCGACGTCCAGCTTCAGCAGCTCGCGCGCCGCGAGCTGGTGATCGAGCCAGTCGACCGTCCGGTTCTGCAGATACGCGAGCGGATCGTGGCGCGCCGTGCCGGGCAGCTCGTGCTCGGCGAGCACGATCTGCTTCTTCCACGCGTTGAGCTGATCGGCCGGGTTGTCCGACGGCTTGCCGTCCATCCAGTCGCCGCGCTCCATCGTCTGGCCGCCGTAGCCCCACGCCGACGACGCCCTTCGCGTCGACGACCTGGCCCTTCACGTGGAAGCCGCCGATCAGGAAGTTGTAGCCGGTGTCCTTCAGGTACTGGAAGATCGATCGCGTGTCCTGGCCCATCAGGATGGCGTGCGACGGGTCGTAGTGGATGCGGAACTGATCGCCGACGCCGTGCTTCTCGCAGATGCGGTGCAGCGCGATCCACGTGCCGGGCGTGTAGGCGATGTTGTTGTGCCAGTTGTCGCCGCGTCGTCCAGCCCGGCATCGGGCACTGCTCGACGCGGATAGGTCAGGCCGCGCGCCTTCGCTTCCTTCAGCAGCGGCACGAACTGCTCCTCGAAGTCGACGAGGTTCTCGTCCATGCTGTGCTGCTGGTTGCGGCCGACGAATCCGCAGACCGCGTCGACGCCGAGCAGCGCCGCCGCGTCGAACACGCGCAGCATGAAGTCGTGCTTCTTCTTCCGCATCGCCGGATCGTGGTGCAGCAGGTTGTCGAAGTAGCCGACGTCGGAGATGCCCGACGCCGTGCCGAGTCGAGCGCCGCGCGGACGCGCGCGCGCGCGGTCCTTGTCGAACGGCTTCCGCAGGTCGAGCGTGTTGGCCACCGGATCGAGCATCGCCTCGGGCGGCACGTCGGACTCGCGTCGGGTGCAGCGCCGCCGACAGCTGGATGTAGCTCGCGCCCAGCTCCTGCGCGAACTCCAGCCAGTCCTCGATCGCGCGGTCGGGATCCGGATCGCGCACCTCGCGCGGCGTCAGTTCCTGCAGCGCCGCCGTCAGGACGCCCACTTTCATGAACTTCGGTTCGAACGGTTTGATTGTCATATGGCTCAGGCGCTTTTCCTTTTACCTTTTCCCTTGTCAGTACTCCACCTTCGTCCAGACGCTGCCCTTCGCTGCGCTCTGAGGATCGCTTCGACGATGCAGTTGGCGCGGTAGCCGTCCTCGAACGTCGCGAACGCGGGCGGGTGCGGGTCGGTCGGCTTGCGCCCCTCGGCGATGAAGCCGTAGATGTCGCGCATCAGGTTGCAGAAGGCGTCGGCCCACGCCTCCTGGTGCCCGCCGGGCAGGTGCGCGTAGCGCCGCGCCTCGGCGTCGAGCAGCGACGGATCCTTCTGCAGGATCTCGTTCGCCTTGTCGCGGTGGCCGATCCACAGCTCGTTCTGATGCTCCTGGCGCCACTGCAGCGACGCCTTCGAGCCGCAGACCTCGAGCTCGAGATCGTTCTTGTGGCCGGCGCACACCTGGCCGACCGAGAAGCTGCCCTTCGCGCCGTTGTCGAAGCGCAGCGAGCACCGACGCGAGATCCTCGACCTTGATGTCGACGATCTTCGACGCTTCTGATTGGCGTCTGCGGCCGCGAACGCCTCGCGCGACCCGCGCGGCTTCTTGCGCGTCGGGATCACCGTCGTGATGTCGCCGAGCACGTGCGTGATGCGAAGGCCGCTGACGTGCTGCGCCAGGTCGCACCAGTGCGAGCCGATGTCGCCGAGCGCCGACGAGGCGCCGCCCTTGTCGGGCTCGAGCCGCCAGGAGTAGTCGGTGTCCTTGAGCAGCCAGTCCTGCAGGTAGTGGCCGACGAGGAAAGTGCGGCGTGCCGATGTCGCCGCGCGCGATCGCGTGCCGCGCCTGCTGCACGAGCGGGTTGCCGCGGTAGTTGAAGGTCACGGCGTGGACGATGCCGGCCTTGGTCGCCTGGTCGAGCAGCTTCTTCGCCTCGGCGGCCGTCATCGCCAGCGGCTTGTCGGAGACGACGTGCTTGCCCTTGGCGATCGCCGCGGCGTTGACCGGATAGTGCAGGTAGTTCGGCGTGGCGTTGTGGACGACCTGGACGTCGGGATCGTCGAGCAGCGCCTCGTAGCTGCCGTAGGCCTTGCGCGACGCCGAGCGCCTCCGCCTTCTTGTCCGCCGAGGCCTCGCTGCTGCCCGCGACCGCGACGACGTCGACGAAGCCGAGACGCCGCACGGCGTCGACATGGTGCGGGCCGACGAAGCCGGCGCCGACGATCCCCATTCCGATCCGTTTCACGATGCGCCCTCCCGAAGAAAAGAGAACGGAGAAGCATACTCTGAGGCAACGGAGTTCACAACGCCGAGACAGTAGAGCCGCGTGAGTCATAATGTGCGTCATGCCTGACTACTTGCCTCGTCCTGAACACAAGTTCACCTTCGGCCTCTGGACCGTCAGCAACCGGGGGCGCGACCCGTTTGGTGAGGCCGTCCGGCCGGCGCTGTCGCCCGTCGACGCCGCGGCGATGCTGGGCGATGTCGGCGCCTGGGGGGTCAACCTCCACGACAACGACCTCGTGCCGATCGATGCCACGCCACACGATCGCGATCGCATCGTCACCGACTTTCAGCGCGCCTGTAAGCAGCACGGCATCGTCGTGCCGATGGCGACGGTCAACCTCTTTTACGACCCGGTCTTTCGGGACGGCGCGTTCACGGCCAACGATCCGCGCGTCCGGGCATTTGCAGTGCAGAAGACGATGCGCGCGATGGATCTGGGCGCCGAGCTTGGAGCAAAGATCTTCGTGCTCTGGGGAGGGCGGGAGGGAACCGAGACTGATGCATGCCGGCGTCCGGATGAGGCGGTGAAGCGGCTCCGCGAAGCCATCGATTATCTCTGCGAGTACTCGATCGACAGGAAGTACGGGTACAGGTTCGCACTTGAAGCGAAGCCCAACGAGCCCCGCGGCGACATCTACATGGCGACGACCGGCGCCTATCTCGGGCTCATTCCGACCCTGGCGCATCCGGAACTGGTGGGTGTGAATCCCGAGGTGGCGCACGAGACCATGGCCGGCCTCAACTTCCTCCATGCTGTCGCGCAGGCGTGGGAGGCGGGCAAGCTGTTTCACATCGATCTGAACGACCAGGCACCGGGCCGCTACGATCAGGATTTCAGGTTCGGCGCCGCCAACATCAAGGCGTGCTTCTGGCTGGTGAAGTTCCTCGAGGACGTGAAATACGACGGCCCGCGGCACTTCGACGCGCACGCGTACCGGACGGAGGACTACGACGGCGTTCGCGATTTCGCGCGCGGGTGCATGCGGACGTATCTCATCCTGAAAGAACGCGCCGAGCGCTGGAATGCCGACCAGGAGATCCAGTCGCTGGTCCGGGAGACGACGGCCGGCAAGGCACCGTCGTTTGCCAAGTACTCGGCCGGCGGCCGGGACGCCCTGCTCGCGGAGAACATCGATCGCGTCGCGCTGGCCAGTCGAGGGCTCGGCTACGAGAAACTGGACCAGCTCACGATGGAAGTGCTGCTCGGCGTCCGTTAGGTCTCGCGCGGAGTGCGACGATCTCGCGCAGAAACCGCAGAGGGCGCAGAGAAAAAGATCTCGCGCAGAGGATCGCAGAGTTCGCGGAGAAAAACGTGGCGGTGACCGTCCTCCTTGAGGCTCCTGACCGCTGACTCAAGGAGGACGGTCGCCGCCACGTTTCTTCCTCTGCGGCCTCCGCGATTCTCCGCGTGAGATCCGTTTCTCCGCGTTCTCAGCGATCTCTGCGCGAGATCCGTCAACTCTCGGCGGCGAAGTCGGCAAGGAACGGCAACGGATCAGGACCCTGGCCAAGCGCGTGGGCTTCGCACGCCGCATACGCGTCGATCAGATCCTTGTAGAGCGCGTGACGAGAGCGGTCTGGCGACAACGCACTTTGCGCGAGCGGTTCGGCGAAGCCTGTGACGATCTCGTCCCACGTGATGGCGGCGCCGTCGGCAATCGCCGATCCATGAAAGGCGCTGAGGGCGGCGCCGAGCGCGGCCGAGTTGCCAACCTGCAGTTGATACACAGCCGCCCCGAACACGTCAGCCATCACTTGCAGGATGTCGCGGTTGGCCGCGGCACCTCCCGTCGCATGGATCGAATCCACCGTCACGTTCATCCATCGCGAATGGAGCGCCATCGCCATCTGCTGCCCTTCGACGACCGCGCGCACGTTTCCATCCGCGTCTCCCGGGTCGAGGCCATACCGGCGGACGCCCGGCATCAGCACCGTTGGCGTGATTTCCGGCTCGAACCACGGCAGCAGGATCCGTCCTCCGTTGCCCGGCGGCGTCCGGCGGAGGGTCTCGGAGAACGTCGACCACGAGAGGCCAAATTCGTCTCGAATCTGCTCCCGCGCGAGGGAACCGTTCTTGAAGCAGGTCAGGCCCATGTAGTCGCCCGTAGGCGAGCCGAAGACATGCCCGGTGCCCGTGCGATCCACCCGCGGCTCGCGCATCAGCCCGAAGACCGTGTCGCTCGTCCCGAGCGAAATCGCCAGGCGTCCTTCACGAACGAGCCCAACGCCGACGAGGCTGCACGGGTTGTCTCCAGACCAAGCGATGACCTTCGCCGGAGGCAGACCGTATCGGGTCTGCCAATAGGGTGACAGAGTCCCGACGACGGTGGACGCGCGCGCGATGGGTGGTAATTTCGCCGCGAGGTTTGGTGCGGTGGATCCGATGGCCGGCTGCCACCACCCGCACGACGCGAGGTCCATGAGGTTCATCCCGGAACCATCCCCCGGATCCAGAGGCGCGTGGCTACCGATCAGCAACGATGCCAGAAACGAGCTGACCAGGTGAATGCGATCCGTCGCCGCGTACGCTGACGCGTCCTGCTTCGAGAACTTCCGGATCTGCGCAGCCGTGAACCGCTCGAAGGCGCGCGATCCCGTGTGCTGCGCGAGCGTCTGATCACCGCCCACCGCCGCCTCGATCTCGGCGCATTCAGCGGACGTGCTCGAGTCCATCCAGATAGGCGCCACCTTCCGCGAGAGCAGCGGTGCGATTTGATCGGCCAGAGGACCTGCCGGATCGAGCGCGCCGAGTGCGTTCGAGGCGCGCGCGTTGAGATACACGCTTCCGTGTTGCTGCGCCGACCCCGAGATCGCCGCCAGTTGACGAACATCGAGACCGCTCTTCTGAAAGCGCGCCATCATCAGTTCGAGCGCTTCCACCCATAACAGCGGCGGAGACTCCGCGATGGCCGGGTCCTCGCTCGCCAGCACGCCGTGACGCGTGCCGTATTGCGGAAACGCCTCGTCGAACGCGATAGCAGACTCGAACGCGACTCGACGGCGATCACCGTCGACTTCGAGCACGATTGCGGAAAGGCTTTGTGTGCTCGAGTCGAGACCCAGATAAAGAGACATGGGCGGCTACGCGTTGAGCGCCTGCTTTGCGTACTCCACGCATTTCGGGATCTCAACCATCGGATCGCCCTGGTACTCGAATTCGATGTTTCCCGGGATGTCGTACTTCTTGTCACGTAGCAGCTGCAGCACCTGCTTAATCGGCGTGTCCCCCTCCCCCCACGGCACGTTCGACCCATGATCTTTCTTGCGATCCTTCAGGTGAAGGTGCGTGATGCGATCGTGGTGTTCCTGGATATACGCCACCGGATCGAAGTTGGCCGCGGTGAAGTGGCCGATATCGAGGTTGATCGCGTGATACTTCGACGCCGACAGGATCGCGGCGAACGTATCGGGGGACGACACCTCGTCTGGATTCTGCGTCTGATCGTGACCGTGGTAGGCGAGCAGCATCTTGTGCTTGTCGGCAAACGGGGCCGTGCGCTTCGCCATGCTCACCTGCGTCGACGTGGACATGGCTTTCACGCCGAGCGCCTTCGCCATCATGAACCCGTATTCGATCTCGTCGTCTTTTGTCGTGTTCACGTTCATGTTGTAACAAAGGATGCGCAGGTCGATTCCGGCGTCCTCAATCTTCTTTTTCACGGGCTTGAAGGTCGCCTCGGTAGCCGACATGCGCCACTTGCGCAATTCCGCGGCGCGAGCATCCGCGGCTGCCTGCTCTTCGGGCGTCATCGCCCGCCGTCCGCCGCCGCCTTGCCGCGCCGCCGGCTGTTCGCCGCTGGCGCCCGGCGCCGTGCCGGCGGGCGGGGCGCCCGCCGCGGTTGCTGCGCCTGCGGGTGCCCCAGCGGCAGGCGCTCCGCCTGCCGGAGGTGCTGGAAGGCCTCCAGGTCCGCGGCCGCCGCCGCGCCCGGTCATCGGAATCGGCGCACCCGCGAGCTTCTCCGCATCTCCTGACATCAGCTCCATTTCACCCAGGCCGATCGTCACGTAGGCCTTGATGATGTCCTCGGGATTCGGCATCGACCGGAAGCTGTAGGTGATCGAGCCAATCTGAACGCCCTTGAACTTCGAGTTCACCTTGGCGAACGCCAGCGACAACGGAAGCCCGGCGAGCGCCAGCTTGCCGAAATCTCGTCGGGTAAATTGAAGTGGATCGCGAGTGGTCATTTCCGACTCTCCTTCGTGCGGATACTACCCTATGCCTTATGCGCCTGGCTTTTTTACTGCTCGGCGGCGCGGGCCACAGGCGCTTTCCCTTAACCCTTGCCTCGACTCAACCACAGCCTTCCGGCGAGCATCGCGAGCCCCGGGAGCGCGAGAGCGGCCAGGAAGGTCAGCAGGAAGGACTGGACCTCCATGGAATACGCGCCCACTGCGGCATACGCGAGGGCTATGCCGAGGTTCGACAGCGTGGTCATCCAGACGAACGGACGGACCGGCGAGCGGACGAGGCCGGCAAACACCACGCTGGATTCCGCGAGTACGGGGATTGGCCGGCAGACGACGAGCGCCCAGTTGCCGTAGCGATCCATGACGGTTCCGGCACGCGACAAACCGTCGGCGCCGACGAGCCGGCGAGCCGCACCGGCGGCCTTTGCTCCGAACCAGTAGCCCATGGCGCAGCCGACCGTCATGCCGATCCAGATCACCGCTGCGCCGCGCCAGAAACCCAGCAGGACGCCGGCTCCGGTCGACACGATGCTCGAAGGGACCGGGAGGAACACGTCAAGGGCGAGCAGCGCGGCAATCGTCGACGCCGAGATCCAGCCCGAGGCATGACCTTCCGCCAGCCACGTGCCGAGCGCCTCGAACTGTTTCTCGAAGATCAGAAACGGGATGATGATGAGCGCGAACATCAGCCCGATCAGCAGCACCCAGCGCATCGCGCGCTACCGTGCCCCCACCGGCTCGGCGGGGTCAGGACCGAAGGCACACGAGCGCGCGACGGTCGTCGATGTGTTCATTGGCAGCGTTCCCTCGTTGACTATTGCCGCTTCGACAGCACGGCACTCTCGTACTGTTTGATATCGGCGACCCATGCGGCGCGTTCTGGCAGACCGGCGTTCGCACAGTAGTACTCCCAGACCGCCCCCCAGGGCAGCGCCTTGAATTCCTCCTGAAGCGCAAGACGATCCGTGTAGTCGGCGGCACTTTCTTTCTGACGAAGGATCGCGGACGGCTCGAGCAGCGCCTTGAGCAGCGCCTTCAGCATGTTTCGCGTGCCGATCACCCAGGCCGCCACCCGGTTGATGCTCGCATCGAAGTAGTCGAGGCCGATGTGCGTGCGGTGAAGGAAGTTGCCTCGAACCAGCTCCTGCGCGATCGCCTCCAGGTCGTCGTTGAGTACGACGACGTGATCGCTGTCCCAGCGGACGCCGCGGCTGACGTGAAGCAGGATTTCCGGAAGGTACGTAAAGACCGCGCTGAGCTTGTCGGTAATCGTTTCGGTCGGATGATAGTGCCCCGTGTCCAGCGTGTAGAGCACGCGCCGCGTCAGGGCGTAGCCGAAATAGAACTCGTGCGATCCGACGGTGTAGCTCTCGAACCCAATCCCGAACAGCTTGCCTTCAACGGCATCGAGGTTGTACGACCGATCGATCGGATCCTTGAACACCGCATCCAGTGATTCAATCAGCCGTTCGCGCGGCCCCACGCGATCAACAGGCGTGTCTTTCATGCCGTCTGGAATCCACAGGTTCGTCACGCATGGCGTGCCCAGCGACTTTCCGATCGCCGCTCCGATGGATCGGCACGCAATCCCGTGGCGAACCCAGAATTCCCGGGTGGTCTTGTCCGGGTGCGCGAGCGTGAAGCTCGTGGCGAGAGGATGCGCAAAGAACGTCGGATTGAAGTCGAGGCCGATGCCAAGCCCGCGCGCCCAATCGATCCAGCGGCTGAAATGTTCCGGGCGAACGGCGTCGCGCTCGACCGTGCGGCCCCCGAAATCGCCGTACGACGCGTGCAGGTTGAAGCGGTGCTTCCCGGGGATCAACGACAGCGCCTTGGCCGCATCGGTCCGAAGCTCATCGGCCGTCCGTGCCTTCCCCGGGTAGTTTCCCGTCGCTGCCAGGCCCCCGCCGATCTCCCCACCGGTCGATTCGAATCCGCCGACATCGTCTCCCTGCCAGCAATGGATCGAGATCGGAACCGTCGCCAGCGTTGTCATCGCCGCGCCAGTGTCTACGCCAAGATCCGCATATTGCTGCTTCGCGAGGTCGTACGCCGCCTGCAACCGTTTGTCATTCATGTCGGTCCTTCACTGAAAGATCACACAGGAGAAGGGGAGAAAGGGAGAAACTAATTGCCAGTGCAATCGTTCGAAAACTTCTGCATCCGGAATCAAATCGATCTCCACATGGTGCCGCTTCGCACGACCGATCGAAATGCGTTTGTGCAGTCAGTGGTTCGCGCCAGGATTTCACACATTTCACACAAGCGTGTAACTAGAGAAAAAAAGTATTCTCCCTTTCTCTCCTTCTCCTGTAAGGTCTTCCACACCTCAGAAGTCGAACCGATCGATGTTTGCCTTCGTGAACATCACGGGCGCGCCGAGGACGATCTCCGTACCGCGGATCTGAATCGTGCCCAGCCGCCCGGCCTCGAACGACGTTGTCGAGGAGGATATCTTGTTCTGGGTGATCAGCGAGCCTGCCAGAACGGTGAGGTAGCCCAGGTCTCGCGTATTCCACAGCACAACCGTCTGCACCCATCCGTCGTGGACGTACGGCTTGTTCATGTTGGGCAGCGACAGACCGATCACGTTGACGTCATGCCGGTTTGCCTGGCGGACGGCTTCGGCCGATCCCGGTACAGCGGGAGCGGAGATCGCCATCACGAGCTTCACTGACGGAAACACCCGCATGATCGTCTGCGTCTCGGCAAACGCCTTGTCGCGGTCGTCGTCGCTCGGACGGATTGTCGCGAGCTTCAGGTTGGGATACTTCTCCGCCTGTCGCTTCTTGATGTAGGCAATCCATTCGTTCTGGTTCGCCGCGCTGAGCGCGCCAGTAATGATGGCAAACTCTCCCTTGCCGCCGAGCAGCCGTGCGGCTTCATCCGTCAGCGTGTTCGCGATCCCTTCCGAGGTCGCCTGGTTGACGAAGAAGTCGCGTGCGTCCGGTTCGGCGTCGGCGTCCCAGGTGAGCACCTTGATCCCGCGCTCGCGCGCCTTTCGCAGCACGCTGGAGATTCCGCCGCGGTTCTCGACGGCGACCGCAATGACGTCGACCTTGCGCGTGATCCAGTTTTCGACGAGCTCGTTCTGCCGGGCCGCATCGAGGCTCGTCGGACCGTCCCAGATCAGATCCACGCCAAACTCGCGCGCCGCTTCCTCCGCGCCGACCCGGCAGCTGACGAAGTACGGGATCGCCCTTCGCTTTCGGCATCATCGCGATCACCGGGCGTCTCTTCGCGGTTGACGCCGCCGTCGCCACCGGAGCCGCGGCGGAACCGGGTGAGCCAAGTGAGCGCACCAGCCATACATTCGTGGCCGCCACGATGAGCGAACCGGCCACAATTGCGCCGCAGAGGACCGCCACCTGGCTGTTCTTCACCGGAATCTCCTCCTGCTCCTGAAGGTCAGGACTTGCGGGTGCGTCGCGAAGCCGATCGATCGCGATGGTCGCGACGAGCAGCGTGCCCGTCAGCACGCCGGTCAACTCCGACGGCAGCGCCGCCAGGTGCAATCCGTTGCGCAGCACCGATAAGGCGGCCAGGCCGAGGACCGTGCCCCAGACGGTTCCGCGTCCGCCGAAGACGGACGTACCGCCGAGAACGACGGCGGTGATCGCATCGAGCTCATATCCCGAGCCCGCGTCCGACCTCGCCTGACCGAGATGCGCAACGTAGACGATCGCTGCCACGCTCGAGATCAGGCCCGACAATATATAGAGGGTCGCGACTCGTCGTGCGACCGGCAGGCCAGCGTATCGGGCGCCCGCGGCGGTGAATCCGATCACGTACCAGCGCACGTCCCACCACGGATCGATGCAGCATCACCGCGTAGGCGGCGAGAACCGGCACGAACAATAGCAGTTGCGTCGGAACGATGCCCCAGAGATATCCCTGGCCCAGCGAAGAAACCGCGCCGGGAAAGTCCGTGTAGTTCACCGCGCCGCGCGTCAGACCTTCGGCGATGCCTCGAAACAGCGAGAATGTGCCGAGCGTGACGATGAGCGGAGGGATATTGAAGGAGGCGATCAACAGCGCATTCAGGGCTCCGCCGGCACAACCCGCAGCCAGCGCCACCGCCGCGGCGCCCGAGATCGGCAGCCCCCAATCCCGGTACGCGGCCCCGAACAGGACGGCCGCAAGCCCCATCATCGATCCGACCGACAGATCGATGCCGCCGGCGACGATCACGGGGGTCAGCGCCACCGCAAGGAGGCCGAGCTCCACGCTCAGCCGCAGAACTTCGAAGAAGTTCTCGAGCGTGAAGAAGTTGTGCGCGATAGCGGCAAACAGGCCGACTTCGGCGCACAGCGCCAGAAGCAGAATCCGCTCGCCGCTCGAGAGCGACCATCGCCGGACGACAGCCATCAGGCCGCGCCCGATGCCGCGACCGCGGAATGAAAAGCACGGCGTTCGCGAACCGCGTCGACCGCAACCGCCGCGAGAATGATCGCGCCCTGCAGGGCACGTTCCCAGTAGGCGCTCACTCCGAGGAATGTCAGCGCCGGCCCGATCGCGCCGAGCAGCACGACGCCGAGAACGGTACCGGCAAGACTCCCCTCGCCGCCCGCGGATCGACGTCCCGCCGACGACCGCCGCGGCGATGACCTTCATCTCGAGCCCGAGACCGGCGTTGCTGGGAATCTGATTGAAACGAACCGAATTCAGCAGGGCCGCGAGCCCCGTCAGCGCACCCGCGACAACGAACACCACCCACTTGATGCGGGCCGTGTCGAGGCCCGCCAGCCTGGCTGCGGTTTCATTGGAGCCGGTCGCGTAGACGGCGCGGCCGAGCGCAATATTCCCCATCACCCACGCCACGCTCACGATCAGTGTCAGGACAATCGCGCACGCCACGAATGGATACGCGGACTGCTGAAGACCGAACCACTGGAAGCCCGCAGGTAAATCCTGGACCCACGCGCCCTCGGTCGACCATCGCAAGCCGTCCCTCAACGCGACCATCGTCGCCAGCGTCACCACGATGGAGGGCATCCTCAGGTACGCAACGAGGCTTCCGTTCAGCGCACCGAGCGCCGCTCCCGCTGCGCACGACGCCAGCGCCGCCACCGCCACGGAGCCGGACGCCTTCGCAACGACGCCAGCCACGACTCCGCAGATCGCGAATACGGATCCGACCGAGATGTCGATATTGCCCGTCAGGATCACCAGCGTCGTCCCAATCGCCACGATCAGCACCGGCATATTGCCGAGAAACAGATCGCTCAGGTTCTCTCGGGCGAAATACCCCGGAGCGATCGCCGCCAGCACGAGGCCGAGCGCCACGATGACGACGATGAGACTGACTTCGCGGCGATGAATCATGTCTGCTTGTCAGCTCCCAGCTTCCAGCTCCCAGCCGGATCCCGGATCCCGTCAGCGTCAGTGTCCGAGCGCCGCCGCCATCACATTGTCGGCGTTCGCGCTGTCGCGCGGAATCGTCGTGACGATCGTCCCCGCATGCATGACGACGATCCGATCGCTCATCCCGAGAATCTCCGGCAGTTCGGACGAAATCATGATGATCGCCATCCCGCGTTCGGCAAGTTCCTGCATCAGTCTGTGAATCTCCGCTTTCGACCCCACATCGACACCCTGCGTGGGCTCGTCCAGAATCAGGATGGATGGCGACGTGGCGAGCCAGCGCGCGAGCGCCACTTTCTGCTGATTCCCGCCGGACAGCGACCCGACCTCGGCCTCGACCGACGAGGTCTTGATGCGGAGATCCGTGACGTAGCGCCCGGCCGACGCGAATTCCGCGTCACGGCGGATCAGACCGTGGCGTGACACGGATGGCAGACTGGCGAGGCTCGCGTTGGCCGCGACAGACATCTCGAGGACGGCGCCGTGCTGACGCCGATCTTCCGGTACGTAGCCGATCCCCAGTTCGATCGCGTCGGCGGGTGAGGTAATCCGCACTGGCGCGCCTTGGATCGTAATGTCTCCCTCGTCGGCTGGCGTCAGTCCAAAGATGATCTCTGCCAGCTGCGTCCGCCCGGAGCCGACGAGCCCCGCAATGCCGAGAATCTCCCCGCGACGAACCGACAGCGACGCGCGCCGGACGCCCGTTCGGGCGTTCGACAGGTTGCTGACCGCGAGGACCGTTTCGCCAAGAGGAATCTCGCGCTTCGGGAACACCGCATCCAGCTCGCGCCCGACCATCATGCGGATGAGATCCGCGCGGGTCACGTCACGTGCGTCGCGCGTCGCAACCGTCTGGCCGTCCCGGAGCACGGTGACGCGATCCGCAATCGAGGCGATCTCTTCGAGGCGATGAGAAATGTAGATGATCCCGACGCCCGCGCCGCGGAGCCGCGCGATGACGGAAAAGAGGCGGGATACCTCGCGATCGCTCAACGACGCGGTCGGCTCGTCCATGATGACGATGCGCGCGTCGGCGCCGATGGCCTTGGCAATCTCGACGACCTGCTGCTCCGGCATGGTCAGCTCGCCGACGGGACGATCGGGGTCGAGCCTGACGCCAACGCGATCGAGCAGATCCGTCGCGCGACGCCGCCTCGCCTTGCGATCGATCCGCCGCCAGACGCTTCCGCGCTCGAGCGAGAGGGCGATGTTCTCGGCGACGGTCAGATGCGGAAACAGCGCGGGCTGCTGATAAATCGCCGCGATGCCGAGCTCGCGCGTCGTGTGCGGATCGATGCGGGCCACCGGCACGCCGTCCACGACGAGCGTCCCGGCGTCGGCGTGCTCGGCGCCGGTCATGATTTTGATCAACGTCGATTTGCCGGCGCCGTTCTCACCGACGAGCGCGTGCACCTCTCCCGCCCGCAGATCGAACGACACGCGATCGAGAGCGCGGAGTCCAGCAAACGACTTGCTGATATGTCGAGCGTCGAGGATCAGGGTGGTCACGTGTCGGAGATCGAGAGGCGGGATGCTACCACAGCGGCGGCTCCGGGAGGAGATCTCGAGCGTTGCGCGCTTCGCAACGCGAAAGCGCTTAAGTTACCGGTAAATCATACGAATTACGGCTCAAGCTGCGCCTTTTCCGAGAGGGTCTGACCCCGGCTCATTGCGCAACGCGAAACGCAGTGGCATAATGTCTCGCTCGTCCCACAGAAACCTCGGGCATCACAACCGGACACACAGCATGAGCTCCGACAAGAATTCGTCGAGAGATCCCTATCTCGTAAAGTCGGTCGTCCACTCGGCGCAGTTGCTGTCGGCCTTCCGATCATCGGGGGAAGCGCTGCCGCTGCGGGAAGTGGCGGCGCGAAGCGGCCTGCCGAAGAGCATGGCGTTCCGGCTGCTCTACACGCTCGAGCGCTGCGGGATGATCGAAAAGGTCGGCGAGAACCTCTATCGCTCCCACCTTCGCCCGTTCAAGCAGCGCCCGTATCGATTGGGCTATGCGGCACAGGGGACTGATTACCAGTTCTCGAAGGAAATTTCCGCGGGGCTGCAGCGAGCCGCCGCGGCACAGGGCATCGAGCTCATCTCGGTCGACAACCGATACAGTCCGAAGATTGCGCAGCGCAACGCCGACGTGCTGGTGCGCGAGAAAGTCGATCTCGTCATCGAGTTCCAGACCGACGAGCATGTCGCGCCCATCGTCGCTGCCAAATATCGCGAGGCCGGCATTCCCCTCATAGCCATCGAGGTCCCGCACCCGGGCGCCACGTATTTTGGCGCGAACAATTACGAAGCCGGCCTGATTGGCGGGCGCCATCTGGGGCGGTGGGCCAAGCAGCACTGGCACTCCGACGTCAGCGAAATCGTGCTGCTTGCGCTCGAACGCGCCGGCAGCCTGCCGAAGATGCGGCTGACTGGCATGCTCGTCGGCATGAAGGAGACCTGTCCGCCGCTCGAGAACTGCCAGGTGACGTATCTCGAAGGGGACGGCAAGCTGGGCGAAAGCTTCGAAGCCATGCGGCGACACCTGCGTGCGACGCGCTCGAAGCGATTTCTGATCGGCGCGATCAACGATCCGAGCGCGCTCGGCGCGCTACGCGCGCTGCAGGAAGCCGGCCGCAGCGAGTCATGCGCGATCATGGGTCAGAATGCGTCGCCTGAGGGTCGCGCCGAACTTCGCACCCCGGGCACGCGGCTCATCGGGTCGGTGGCCTACTTCCCCGAAAAGTACGGCGCCGACATCGTCGCCGTCGCGCTCGACATTCTGCACCGCCGTTCGGTGCCACCCGCCGTGTTCGTCAAGCACCAGCTCGTCACGCCGGAAACGGTCGATCACATTTATCCCAACGATCACTTAATGCAGGTCACGGTCTAGAATCCCTGATCACTAATCGCTAATCCTGAATCCCTGATCCTCGAATCCTCGAATCCTGAATCGTCAATCGCCAATCGCCAATCGCAGCAGCGAGCCGCGAATCGCGAGCCGCGAGCCGCGAGCCGCGCATCCCGGATCCCGACCAGAATCACTTCTCTATCGCGAAGCCGAATGCGTAGAGTGTGCTGTCAGCGCCGGGCACGTAGACGTTGCCCTGCCCTGCCGACAGCCCGCCGCGCACTGAGGTGGTCATCGTCCGCATGCTGTTCCAGAGATCTTTCCCCGTCGTCGCGTCGATGGCATAGAGCACGGCCGGGACCGCGCGGGTTCCGCTCGACGCGGTGAACAGCACGCCGTTGACTACGAGCGGCGGGAGCGGCGTCGCGATATCGCGCGACGTCCAGCCCGGCTGCAGCGCGAGCTTGCCGTTGTCGTCTACAACCTTGAACGTCACGATCCCGCGCGAGGACGGGACCGCGATCCAGCGCGCATTCTGCGCATCCTCCCAGCTGGCGAGCGCGCCCGGCTCGAATTTCTCGGCGCCGGCAACCGCCGCGGTCCCGATCGGACCGCCTGACAACGCAGCGCTGTCGAACAGGAAGAGTTTCCCGCGGCCCGAGGCCGCGACGACGTCCTTCTCTTTCCAGGGAAACACGAGAGGCGACGAATTGAAATTCGCGCCGGGCACGGTCGCGGAGCCCTTCGCCTTCAGCGTCTTGGATTCGAGCGCGATCACCTGGTTCGACAGCGGCGACGAACCGCCGGCCGTCGTGATGTAGACCGTGCCGTCACGGCCAAGCGCCGGCCCCGCGCTCCCGGCGATGGTGGCGCCCTGCGTCTGAAAGGCCGCGACATCCTTCTTCTCGCTGCCAAGCTCCATGGCCCACACCGCGTCCGGTTGAGCGCCGCATCCGTGCGTGGTCGCAGCATAGGCGACCGCACCACCTTCGGCCATCGTGGCGATGAGCAGTCCTGCCACGCGCGTGTTCGGCGGGACGAACAACGTCGCCGGCATCAGGTCCGCGCCGTTCTGCACGTTGAGGGCGTGCAGTAATCCATCGCTGCCAACCACATAGGCTGCGTCGTTACCAGGCACAAAGGGCCCACCACCAAAACCGCCGCCACCCCCGGCGCGCGCGCCAGGGGGAAGTCCGCCCGGCACATTCCCAGCAGCTGCGGCGGCCGACCCCGGGGCGGCACCGCGACCACCTGCTCTTCCGCCGGGTCCGCCCGGCGCCGCGCCCCCCCCGCGCTGCTGACCGGCAGTCGCCAGCGTTGCCGCTCCCATCCCCGGCTCACCAACCCCGCCGCCCGATCGTCCGCCGCGCCCGCCGCCAAACGCCACCGCCGCCGCCAGTCGGCGCGATCGCCGTCGGACGCGATAACGCTGCGGTCAGCCCACCGGGACACTCGTTCGTGACGTTCAACATTGGAGGCGGGCTCGCCGAATAGTTGATGTGGTACTTCCACAGCGGCGTGCCCCTGTCGATGTCGATCGCATGCACGGTCTCGGACTGCGTCCCGACGAACGCAATCGATTTGAATCCGCGAAAGCCGATGATCCGATCGAGCAGAATCGGCTGTGTGAGCGCAGTCGCCGCTTTTGGTTCGTATTCGAGCTTCAACTTCCACAGAAACTTGAAGGCCCCGAACTCGCCGGGCTTCTGCAGGGTCTGGACGGAGATCCGCGGATCGGTTTTGATCGCTGCCGTTCGCTGCGCGTCGTATCCACTGGTCGTCCACTCGGCGCCGCCGCGACCTTGCGCGAGCAACAGCGTTGATGCAATGGCACCGAAGGCCGCGCAGACCAGGGCAGTAGCGCAGCCGTTCAAGGATGTGGCTGCCTCCAGGGAGCGTGGAAGCCCTGCGCTACGGGGTTTTGAAAGCTCTCGTCTCGTCATGGCCGCTCCTGTGAGGTCGACGTGCGAACCGACAGACTCGCGGCGCCAAAGCAGTACAGCATGCCGTCGTATGTGCCGATGTAGACGCGGCCGTTGGCGATCGACAGACCGCTGAAGTGATTCCATGAGGCAATCTGATCGCCGCTCGACCACAATTCGTCGCCGGTCTCACCGTCAAGCGCGTACAGCACCGCGTGAGTCGACTCGAGAATGCGTCCCTGCGATCCGCCAATGTGGCCGGGCTCAGCCCATCGCTGCGTCGTGCTTTCTCCACTGCCATACGCGTAGACCACGCCGTTGGCGATCACTGGCGGATCCGCCATGTACATGTCGCGCGAGATCCATGCAGGAATGAGCGTCGGCTTCCCGGTCTTCGGGTCGTCGGTGACCTTGAACGCGGCCACGGCGCCGTATACGACCTGCCCATGCTCGATTGGGGCTTCGAACCGCGTGTGCTTCGGACCCCAGAACGGCGTCAGCACCCATCGCGTCCCCTTGGCGTCCTGCCAGGTCGCCAGCGCCCCCCAGATCCCCATCGTGAAATTCACTTCTTCATTGCAGATGAGCGGCGTCCTGTGCGCCGGGGTTCGATGGTCTTCGCCACCCAGCGCCGACGTGTCGAGCAGCCAGATGCGGCATTCCTTGCTCGACGACACGATGTACTCCTTCCCCTTGTAGTCGAAGATCGGCGACGACGTGTTGAAGTCGAGGTCGCGCTTGCGCATCCAGTAAGCATCCACCGGCGCGTACCAGTCCTTCAGCTCCAGCGCCTTCGTCTGCGGGTTCTGTTTGACGCCGATGAACGCCTGTCCGTAGATCTGCTGCGCCGGGAGGTAATCACCATCGCCGCTGCCCGCGTAGACGGTACCGTCCTTGCCGACCGACGGTCCTGTACGCGGCCAGAGGCCGCCGCTGCCCGGCGCCCAGTTGCCGACTCTCTTCGTCGCGAGATCGTAGGCGTAGAAGTTGTTCGGATTGCCGCCACAACCCTGTGCGGTCGACGTGTAGATCACACCGTTGACGAGGTTCAGCCCGTACGGTTTGCCGTTTGGAGGCAAGAACAGCGCGGCTGGTTCGATTTCGGTACCGGTAGCGACGTCCAGCTTGCGCAAGCGCCCATCCCACGACACCACGTACGCGATGTACTTACCGGGCGACGGCTGATCGAGCACGGGAGTTGCGGTCAGTCCTCCGGGACAGAGCGTTCCGCCTCCGCGGCCGCCGGTCTGCTCCTGAAACGTGCTGTCGAAGTGTTTCGACCAGAGTAGCGTGCCCTTGTCGACATCAATCGCGAAGATGTTGTCGGACACACCTGCCACGATCGCGATCTCCTTCGGTCCCTCGGCCGTCGTGACGTTACCCGCGATCAGCGGCGGAAACAGGGAGTGCATCTGCCGCGGCTGGTTGTCCAGCTCGATCTTCCACAGCAGCTTCATGTCCTTGACGTTGTTCTTGTTGAGGATCGTTTCGTTGCGCTGCCAGGCGGTCCGTTGCGGATCGCCGCCGTCGGTCAGCCAGTCGGCCTTCTTCTGCTGCGCGGATGGCGTGACGATCCACACCATCGCCGCGCCAAGCCCCGCGAGACCTGCGAGCAATCGTCGGGTCATGGGTGCACTCCTCGTGGGCGGCTTTGTATCAGAAGCGGTGCGAGAGCGCTTTGAAATTCAGGCAGGATGAAGTCGTTTTGCGCTGCAAAAGAAGTTTACGCAGGAGAGCGCTGAAATCGCTCGCTCATCCCGGCAAAATGGCTGGCGACAGGCGTGGCGGTTTTCTGTTTTGCGAAACGGGGAACGGATCTCTCGCTACTCCGTCGGCCCGCTGAACTCGTCGAGCGCCGCAGCCGCCAGCGTCCGGACTTCCGCCCAGTCCTCGCTGGTCCGAACGGCTTCATCGGTCCAGATGTCGGCGTCGAACTCGACACCGTCGCGCGACATCGTCGACAGTTTCGCCTCGAGCCGGGTCAGCGATTCCGACAGCGACGGAGAGAGGCGGTCATCGCACGAATCGCGGACGACCGACACGCGCTGGTCGAAATCGCGGACCAGTTCCCCCACATCGGCATTCTCATCAGGAAAGAGGGCAGGCTGACCCGATCCCGCGGACACCAGAGCCCTGAGCACGCGCGTCAGTTCCCGAAGCGGATCCTGTGAATCGTCTTCTGTGAACATCCGTACCCGCTCTAGAGTGAGCGGAGGATACAGAGATAGCGGAGACGGATTCACCACAGAGTTAACGGAGTAAACAGAGAATATTTTTTGTTCTCTGCTTTCTCTGCTGACTCTGTGGTGAGGAGCTCCGCTTCCTCCAGTTGACTCCGCTCCCTCGCTCACTCTCAGCGCAGAAACGCCTCGGGCAATCCACCATCCACCGGGATAATGTGACCGGTCGTCTTGGCGCTCTGATCGCCGGCCAGCCAGCAGATCGCGTTGGCGTTGTCGATCGGCAGAATCGGCCGACGCGTGATGGTGCGCCTGGCGTAGAACTCGGCCAGCTTGTTGCGCAAATCCTCGGTCGACTCCGACTCGTCGGTACTCGATGTTGTACTTCTTCAGCGAGACGATGACGCGATCGCGTGGGAACATCGACGAGCCGGCAATCACCGTCGCCGGTGCGATGCCGTTGACTCGAACGAGTGGCCCCAGACCTACGGCGAGTTCGCGAATCAAATGATTGATCGCCGACTTGCTGACATCGTACGGCTCGCTTCCGCTCTTGGGCACCACGGCGTTTGCCGAGCTGGTGAGCACGATGGACGCCGGAAGGTTCTGCGCCTTGAGCACCTTTCCGGCTTCCTGCGCGAGCACGAAGTTCGACGTCAGGTTGATTTGGAGCGTGCGTCCCCAGACGGTTTCGGCCGGCACCGATGGATCCGGCGTCGGGAACAGCGCGGCGGTGTTGATCACGGAATCGAAGCCGCCGAATTGAAGCACCGCGGCACGCAGGCCTGCCGCCATCGTGTCCCGCGAGGTGAGATCCATCGACGCGCTCATCGCCATTTCGCTCGAAGACAGACGCGCGGCGTCGGCTTTCGTCTCCTCCGCGCCAGCGACGTTCGCATCGGCGGCGACGACATGGCCGCCGCGCTTGGCGATCTCGATCGCCACCTCACGACCGATGCCGCTCCCTGCGCCGACCACCACCACCACCTTGCGGCTGAACTCCTTCTCCGCGGGCATCCGCTGCAGCTTGGCTTCTTCCAGTGCCCAGTACTCGATACGGAAGGCCTCGGTGCGCGGTAGCGCGACGTAGTTGTGGAAGGACCTGAAGTCGCGCGCCTGCTCGGGTCGTCGGACCTGCGGCAGTGGGCCATCAGCCGTCTCGCCGTCTTCGAGCGCATTCGCACCGGCCATGACGTGAATGGCATTCACGAAGAACTCAGAAGTGATCCGCGCCTCGCGCTTGTCCTTGCCGAATCCGAACAGGCCCAGAGCGGGCACCACGACGACGGACGGATTCGAGTCGCGGAGCTTGGGCGACGACGAGTCGGCGCAGGCGTTGTAGTACTCCGCGTAGTCCTTGCGATACGTGTCGACGCATTCGGCGATGCGCTTGCTGAGCTGCGCGACATCTTCCTTCGCCGGATCCCAGGGGATGAACATCGGGGAAATGCGCGTGCGCAAGAAGTGATCGGGGCAGCTCGTGCCCATCCGGCACAAGTCCTCCGCCCAGCGCGCGTTCGCAAACGTCAGTGCATCGTCCGAGTTGTCGACGTGCGCAATGACACGGCGATTCGACGAGACCACACCCCTGAGGAACGGCAGGATCTCCGCAACGACGGACTGTCGGTCGGGCACCGTCGCCGTGACGGCCGGGCCGCCGAAGAGGGGTTTGGCGCTGCGAGCGGCATGCTCCTCGATGAACTCTCCCATCTCGTCGATGGTTCGAATGCTGTTCAGGTAACACGACTTCTGTGTATCGCCCCAGGTGAACAGACCATGACCGCCGAGAATGAGACCGTCGCAGCCGGGCGTGGCCTCCACTGCGCGTTTCAGCATCAACGCCAGCTCGAAGCCGGGCCGCTGCCATGGCACCCAGATGATCTTGCGGGCGTACTTGCGGTTGAACTCCTGCATCTTGCGCTCGCCATTGGCGCTGGCGGCGAGCGCGATCGCCCAATCGGGGTGGAGGTGGTCGACATGCGGAAACGGCAGGAACGCATGGAGCGGCGTATCGATGGACGCCGCGACGCGGTTTTCCCCGAACGCGCAGAGCGGATAGAAGCCGACCATCTCGTCTTCGAACGACTCGCCGCGGTAGCGGGGGATCAAGCTGTTCAGCTTGTCCATGTACAGAACCGCGAACCCCGAATTCGTGATGGACCGCAGATCGCCGCCGCTGCCCTTGACGGCCATCACGCGCTGCGGTTGCCCCGTCAACGGATCCGTCATGTCGAACTTCGAGCTGGTGTTCCCGCCGCCGAAGTTGGTGATGCGCAGGTCCGTGCCAAGCAGGTTCGATCGATAACGCAGGAGGTCGAGCGGTCGCGACTCGAGTTTGGCGGCTAAGGCGTCGTCCCAAAGGTTCTGGAGCAGGCGCAGCGCCCGCCCCGATGGGGAGAGCGCGGAAGCATCAGGGGTCACCGTCGTATTAGACACAGGTCATCTCCACATAATCCTGAAAACGTGCGTACTGCGCGTCCCATGCGTCGGAGCATCGCGGTTCGAATCGTTCGACCGCGAACGATCGTTCGATGATCCCGCGGGCGTCGGCGAGCGAGGCAACGGCACCTGTCGCCAGCATCTGCATGGCGACGTTGCCGAGCGCCGTGGCTTCAACGGGACCTGCCACGACCGTGCAGCCGGTAGCATCCGCGGTGAATTGATTGAGCAGCCGGTTGCGCGAGCCGCCGCCGACGATACGGATCTCTTCGAACTTGCTGCCGATGAGCGATTCCAGCGCTTCGATGACGACGCGGTATTTGAAGGCCAGGCTCTCGAGAATCCCACGGGCGAAGGCCGCCGGCGACTCAGGAACCAGCTGACCGGTCTGGCGACAGTAATCGGAGATCGCCGACACCATGTCAGGCGGCTGAAAGAAGGCGCGGTGATCGGGATCGAACAGCGACCGGAATGGCTGCTGGTGATCGCGAGCCGCCGAGAGAAGGCCCTCGTACCGGTCACTCGCGCCCATCGGCCGCCCAGGAGCGCCGGCACGCCTGCAGGAGCCAGAGGCCACCGATGTTCTTCAGGAGCCGCGTCGTGCCGCAGACGCCGCCCTCGTTGGTGAAATTCAGGTCCCTCGCCTTCGGCGTGATCACCGGGGATTTCAACTCTGTGCCGAGGAGCGACCACGTCCCCGAGCTGATGAAGGCGGTACTCGGCGCCGCGAACACGGAGGCAACCGCCGAACCGGTATCGTGCGTGGCTGGAGCCACAACCGGCGTTCCGGCCAATGCCGCGCACGCCTCGGCTTTGAGAGGGCCCAGAATCGAACCGGGTTCAATCATGGGAGGCAACAGCCGCGTCGGAATGTCGAGGGCGGACAACAGGCCTCGCGCCCAGTCTCGCGTTCTCGCGTCCACGAACTGAGTCGTCGTCGCCATCGTGTACTCGGCGCGCAGCTCACCGGTCAACCAGTAGTTCAGCAGATCGGGAATGGTCCCGAAGGACTCGGCTGACTTGATGAGCGCAGGCGTCGCGTGGCAGGCCTCGTACAACTGGTACAGGGTATTGAAGACAAGGAACTGGACGCCGGTGATCGAATAGATCTCTTCACGCGACACGCGCTGCCAGACGGCCTCCATCACGCCGTCGGTCCGCACGTCACGGTAGTGATAGGGATCCTCGACGAGGTTGCCGCGCGCGTCGAGCAGCGCGTAGTCGCAGCCCCAGGTATCGACGCCGAGGCTGTCGGGCTTTCGGGCGGCGGCACGGTCCAGACCGTTCCGGATTTCCTGCCACAGGCGACGGATATCCCAGCGAAGCGAACCATTGTCGCGCACGGGGCCGTTCGGGAACCTGCAGATCTCGTCCAGCGACAGCACGCCGCCGCGTAACTGGCCGAGCATCGCGCGGCCGCTCTCGGCTCCGAGATCGATGGCGAGGAATTGAGCACTCATGCGTGCGGGATCCCTGGGCGGCGCGCATCCGGGCGCCTGGCGGTTCCTTCCGCGAGTCGGCCGCGCGGCCGTGACAGCATACGCTGTTCTCTGGCGGGCGCGGAAAAGTTTTGCGCTACGTGCTCGTTTGACATTCCGCAACGCGATTCCGCCCCATCGGCCGGCACCCATACGGACACGCCAGGCCCGGGCTCACAATATCCTCGGCAAAACATCACAAAGTTGTCGCCGTGGAGCGAAAGTCTCAATCCGCAAGTCGATCGGTATCGCGCAATGCGAAACATCACAATCGTCCCCATCCCCATCCGTCTCGGCGCGCCTGAACGCAAGCTATTGCAGAACCTGTAGTTACGCCTCTTTCGACGTTTGTCACCCCGAAAAGGCCTATTTTTTCATATGTCTATTTGACAGTCGTCGATGGCGGGCGTAGCCTCTGCGCCGCCCACACCCATGGGCATCCGCAACGTGGACGGCATCCGCGGGAGTGGGGTTCTCCGAGGCGGGTGGCTATCGGCGCACGTTCTGCGCCGGGAGGAGTGCAACGTGATTTCTCGTCTTTGCAGGTTCGTATTCGTCGTCGCGCTGCTCGTCGCGATCGGCGGAGCGATGAGTTCCGTGCAGGCACAGGGACTGACCGGCCAGATTTCCGGTACGGTCACCGACTCCGGCGGCGGCGTGCTTCCTGGCGCGACCGTCGTTCTCAAGAACGCGGGAACCAATTCCTCGCGCGAAACCGTGACCGGTACGGACGGCGCGTTTTTGTTTCCTGATTTGCTCGCCGGCAAATACGACATCACCGTCACCGTCAGTGGCTTCAAAACCTACGAACAGAAAGGCATCAACCTCGCGTCGACCGAGCGCGTGGCGCTGCGCGCCATTTCGCTCGAAGTTGGCGGCGTTGCGGAAACAGTGACGGTGCAAGCTGAAGCGGTCACGGTGCAGACGACCAACGGCGCTCGGTCGGGACTGATCACGCGCGACAACATCGAGGACATCGCCCTCAAAGGCCGCGACTTCGCGGGCATGCTGAAGCTGCTGCCCGGCGTCGTCGACACCGCGCAATCGCGAGGCCCCCGGCTGGGAGCAGCATGCAGAACCTCTCGATCAATGGCCGCAGCTCCTTCAATTTCTCATACGACGGCGTCACGAACAAGGATACCGGCTCGAACGGCGCGCAACTACGCGGCGCCCGCGCTCGACTCGATCGCCGAAGTCCGCGTCCAGACATCGAACTTCCAGGCCGAGTACGGGCGCAGCTCCGGCGCGACGATCACGGTTGTCACCCGCAGCGGCACGAAAGACTTTCATGGCAGCGCCGCGTTCTACAAGCGCGACGACGCGTGGAACGGCAACGAGTACTCAGCGCCGAGCCAACTGCAGCCGGGGCAGACGGCACAGTGCCGGCGCCGCTCTACAAGTTCGACAACGACGCGTGGACGATCGGCGGGCCTGTGCTGATCCCGAAGGAACAGATTCAACAAGAGTCGAAACAAGCTGTTCTTCTTCTGGTCGCAGGACATTCTGCCGCGCACGGATCCGGGCAGCGTGAACGGCGTCGGATGCCGACCGCGCTCGAGCGCAATGGTGATTTCTCGCAGACGTTCGACACGCAGGGGCGCTCGATCTTACATCCGCGATCCGCAGCTGTCCGGGCAACTGCAGCTCGCCAGACCGGGGGCCCTGCGTGCTTTCCGAACAACGTCATTCCCGGCCAGGCCGCATGGACACCGAATCGCGCAGGCAACTGCTGAACCTGTTCCCGTTGCCGACACGCGCACCGATCCGACCGGAGGGAATCAGTACAACTACTCTTCCAGACCGTGCAGGACTGGCCACGCAACGACCAGGTGCTGCGCGTGGACTGGAACGTCGCGCCGAAGACGACGTTGTACACGCGGCTGCAGTTCGGCTACGAGAAGCGTGCCGGCGGCGTATCGTTCCTGGGATCGACCGGCGCAGGCTGGCCGCAGAGCCGAGCAAGTATGAAATCGACACGGTCAGCTACGTCAACACGCTGCTGCACACGTTCAGCCGACGCATGTTCGCGGAGGCACCGGTCGGTGTGAACTGGGCGCACCAGTACACCAGCCCACTGGATCAGGCCGCACAGGACGCGAACGATCGGACGAAGGTGCTGCCCGGGCTGCCGCAGTTCTTCCCGGAGGCGAACCCGCTCAATTCCATGCCTCAGGCTTCGTTCGCTGGCGGCCCTCCCGGTTCGGTTGCGTCGTTCAACGTCGAGTCAGCGGTGGCCGTTCTTCGGGTACAACACGCTCTGGAATTTCTCCGGCAACCTCACCAAGCTCGCGGGGTCGCACAATATCAAGACGGGGCTATTCGTCGAGCACACGACGCGGCCCGCGGCAGCGCTCGTCTACCTTCAACGGATCGTTGACCTAGACTTGAACAGCGAACGGCACGTCAAACCCGCTCAACACCAACATCGGCTTCGCCAATGCGCTGCTCGGCGCGGTCACGCAGTACACGGAGTCCAACGGCCACCCGTCGGCGCACGGACAGTTCATGAACACTGAGTTCTACGTGCAGGACAACTGGCGGGTGAAGCGAAACTTCACGATGGATGCCGGGCATCCGCTTCTACTACATCACTCCAACGCGAGTCGGAGGGCGACAAGGTCGCGCAGTTTGACCAGGGTGATGTGGAACGCGGCGAAGGCGCCGAGGCTGTATCAGCCCGTCACGACGTCGCAGGGACGTCGCGCCGTTAATCCCGTGACCGGCGAGATCCTGCCGCTCGTCTATGTCGGCCGCCTGGTGCCGGGACCGGTGACTTCATCAACGGCATGCAGTTATACGACGGGACGCCGCAGCAGACGTCGCCGTTCAGGGTCGCGCCTCGACTGGGATTTGCCTGGGACGTGACCGGCGACGGCAAAACGGCTATCCGCGGCGGCGCCGGCGTCTTCTACGATCGGTACTCCGACGACAACATCCTCGATCTGATCGAGCTGCCGCCGCTTCTCCAGACACCCACCACCTACTACACGACCGTCACGGAGCTGCTCGCCAGTCCTCTGACGGCCACACCGACCGCGGTTCGCCGGATTCAGGACTTCATGCCTCCCGTCGTCTACAACTGGAGCCTGGGCGTCCAGCGTGACGTCGGCTTCAACCTCGTGGCCGATCTGGCCTACGTGGGCAACGCGGACGGGATCAGTTGATCACCAACGACATCAACGGACGGCCATATGGCTACACCTATCAGCCATCGAACCTGGACCCACCAACGTGTTGGCGGACAGGCACAGCCGCTTCCAGACGATCTGCTGCGACCGTACCAGGGCTACGCCAGGATTCAGAACCGGGAGTTCAAGGGTATTTCCGATTACCACTCGATACAGCTCTCGGTGAATCGCCGTCGGACCTCCGATGGCCTGTCGGTGGGTGCCGCCTACACGTACCAGATCGTGAACAAGAACATGAGCTCGATCGATCCGTTCGTCCACGGCGGACAACCGTGCCAGGAACTACAACTCGTCGGCCGCCGGCCGCATCTGCTCGTGATCAACTACTCATACGAGGTCCCGAATCTCAGCAACACGTGGGACAACGTCATTGTGAAGGCTGTCTTCGACAACTGGCAGTTCTCCGGGATCACCTCCATCCAGAGTGGCACGCAGGGCGGCTTCGGTTACAGTTACTCGAACGTTCCCACCGGCGTGAACTCGGGCAATGGATCGATTAACGGCGGCGGCAATCGGCCCAACATCGTCTGCGATCCGATCCATCCCTCGAGGTGATCGAACCTTCGAACGTCAGTTCAAGACTGAGTGCATCGCACCCCCGACCGACCAGTATCACTCTTGGCACGTCGTTGGGTGACGAGTTCTACGGCCCGGGCTTCATGAACTGGGACATCTCCGCGTTCAAGCATATTCCGATGGGCGGCACTCGTCGCCTCCAGCTGCGCGTTGAGCTCTATAACGCGTTCAACACGGACCAGTGGACGGGGACCAATACGAACCGCCAACTTCGACTACACGACCGGCGCGCTGACCAACGCCAACACATTCGGACGGTTGAACGGCAACACCAACAACGCCCGGCGCATCCAGCTCGGCGCACGGTTCGTCTTCTAGTCTCAATCGATCTTCCAGCTCCCAGCTTGGCTGGGGGCTGGAGGATCGGCTTTTCGCTTCCAGCTTCCCGCTTCCGGCTTCCAGTCGACTGCGGATTGCAGACTGCGGATTGCCGATTTTGAGATTGCGGATTGTGGATTGAGATTGTCGATTGACGATTGAGATTGTCGATTGACGATTGAGATTGACGATTGAGATTGTCGATTGACGATTGACGAGTGGGCGAGATCGAGGCCCCATTAAAGTCCCCAATCCGCGTTTTCAATCCGCAATCTCAATCCGCAATCTCAATCCGCAATCCGCAACCTCAATCGGCAATCCGCAATCCAAAAATCCGCATTCATCATTCGCCAATCCGCATTCGACGCCAAGGTACAATGCCTGTCCAGTTTATGTAGCTCGCTGGAGCCCCTATGCCCTATGCCGTCCGTACGGTGACGAGGAGACCCGGATTCTCGATCGCGGTCATTCTGACCCTGGCGCTTGGTATCGGCGCCAACACCGGCATGTTCAGCTTCGTCCACGGCATTCTGCTGCGGCCGCTGCCGTATCAGCAGTCCGAGCGGCTCGTGCTGGTGGAGGCCGAGCGCGACGTGAGCGGCGCACGTGACCCCGTGCGCAGCTATTTCCCGCTCGGCGATCTCGACACGTTCCTTCGGGTGGCCTCGTTCGAATCGGTTGCGTTCTACGCGACGGATCAGGGTGTGCTGTCGACCAACGACATGACCGAGTCGGTCGACTTCGCCGTCGTGTCCGACTCTTTTTTCTCTACAATGCGAGGCGATCTCAGGCTGGGTCGGACGCTCGATCGCTCCGATGAGCGGTCGCCGTCGCTGGTCATCAGTGAGCGACTGTGGCATCGGGTATTTGCGGGATCGCCGGACGTCGTCGGGCGCACGGTCATCTTGAACTCCTCCCGCGGCGACGGCACCCAGCGCGCCGCCTGGCGCCGCCTGCCCTTCACAATCGTCGGCGTGGCGGATCGCAGCTTCCAGTTTCCAACTCCGAAGACTGATGCCTGGACGCCGGCGGGATTTGTGCGAAGCCTCAGCCCGCGATGCTGTTCGTTCTCGCCGATAGCGCGACTGAAGGACGGCATCGGCGACGCCCGGACTCACGCGGAAAGCGCCAACCTTGCACGGGAGTTGAGCGCGGCGAATCCGGGATACGCCGGTCTGCGCACCAGAATCGTCGGTCTCCACGACGCGCTGGTCCGCTCGGTCCGTTCATCACTCCTGATGCTGTTCGCTGCGGTGGCGCTCGTCCTCTGCGTGACTTGCGCCAACGCCATGAACCTGCTGATCGCCCGTAACAGCGAACGAGCACACGAAATGGCCGTTCGGCTCGCGCTCGGAGCCTCACGCGGACAATTGATTGTGCAGTCGGTCATCGAGACGGGACTGCTCGCGGCGATCGGAGGCACCCTGGGCATCCTGATCGCCCTCGGAATGGTCGAACTGTTGAGGCGATTGAACCCCGTGGAGATTCCGAGGCTCGACGCCGTTCACGTGGACGGCTCCGCTCTCGCCTTCACCTACGCCGCCGTCGCCCTCACCACGCTCCTGACCGGCGTGGTGCCGGCGCTGCAATCAACCCGAGCTGAATCGCTGGGGAGCAGAGGCGCCGGCGCGTCCCAGAGCCGTGGCGGCACGCGCATCCGTCGAGCACTCACGATCGGCGAACTCGCCGTGTCCGTCGTGTTGCTGGTCGGCGCACTCCTCCTCGGGCGCAGCCTCATTCGGCTCATTCACAGCGATCTCGGTGTCGTGGTCGATCATGCCGTGACCGCGTCGATGAGCCTCTCGCTGAACCGTGATCTCAGCGGCGCGCAGCAGATCGATGCCGTCAATCGGGTGTTGAGCGATGTTCGCACCTTCCCGGGAGTGAGTGCGATCGGGATTGGCACCGTGCTGCCTCCGACAGAAAGCCGTATCGTCCTCACGCTCCGCGGAAACAACGCGGTGTCCTATCAGGCGGCCGCGATCCCGGCAACGCCCGGGTATTTTCCGGCGCTCGGCATCAGGCTCCTGAAAGGACGACTCTTCACGGATGCCGACGACGAGAATCACCCTCCGGTGATGATCATGAGCGCTGACGCCGCACGGCATTTCTTCGGCGACGGCGATCCGCTCGGACGTACGCTGTCGCTGCCGGTCTTCCGGGATGGCGCGACGCACTCGAGCGCCATGACGCTCGTGGGCGTGATCGCGGAGGTGAAGTACTCAGGCCTCGAGCGTCCGGCCGATAACGCGATCTTTCGTCCATTCGCTCAGCAGCCGTGGCCAAACGTGTTTCTGATCGCCCGGACCGCGGGCGATACCAGTGCGCTCACCGCTACACTTCAACGGCGCATCGCCCAGGTCGATTCAGCCATCGTCGTTTCACGCGTGAACACGCTGGACGCTGTCGTTCTCGATGCCGCGGCGCAGCCACGGCTGCGTACGCTGCTGACGGCCGGACTCGCGGGACTCACGCTCGCACTTGCCGCGATCGGGTTGTACGGTGTCATTTCACGATCGGTGACGCAGCGCACCAACGAGATCGGCATTCGTATGGCGCTCGGTGCGACCTCGTATGACGTTGTCCGGCTGATTGTCGGCGAAGGAATGGTTCTCGCGGTCGCCGGCGTCGCACTTGGAATCGCGCTCAGTTACGCCGCGGCCCGTTCCCTGGCGGCGCTCCTGTACGGGATCACGCCAACCGACGCGCCATCATTCGCGCTGGCCTCTGGCTGCCTGCTGCTCTTCGCGCTCGTCGCCAGCTACTTGCCCGCTCGAAAGGCCACCGGGATCGATCCTGCGACAGCGCTGCGCGCCGAATAGCGACTGCACACGCCATCCAATTGCGAGCCGTCTAGGCGTCGCCGCGAGCCCCCGAGTCGCGAGCCGCGAGGCGCGAATCCTGCTACCATGCGCCGCCATGAAGTCATCGATGCTTTGCCTCACGATCGCTCTGGCCGTCGGCGCACTCAATCCTCAGGAGAAGCGCGACTGGGTCGATCCCGACACCGGCCATCGCGTCGTTCGGCTGACCGACGACGCGGGCGGATCGACGCTGTACTTCCACGACAACGCGTTCTCGCCTCAGGGGGACAAGTTGATGTTCAACACTCCCAACGGTATGGCCGTCGTGGACGTCGCGAAGATCGGCAGCGCGGATGCGAAGCCTGAGGTCGTGGCTCGCGGCCGGGGCGGGTACTTCGCCCGGCGAACCAGGGAGATCTATTTCACTGACGCGTCCGGGGGTGGAACATCGATCAGCGCGATGAACGTCGACACGAAGCAGATCCGCCTGATCGCACACGCGCGCGGGCTCGTCAACGCGGACGAGAGTCTCTCCGTCGTCAAGAACGGGAATGCTACCGACCCCGATGGGAGGTACCCGCGTCCGCCGGCGCGAACCGCCGTCCCGCAGCTGCAGCGTATGTTCCCCGGCAAGAAGATGGAAGACCTGACGCCCGACCAGCAGTACTCCGTCACCAAGGAAGACGGCCTCGCGCCCCGCGCACTCAATCCCGGATTGCAGTCGTTCTTGTTCACCGATCTCCGGACCGGGACCGTGCACGAGACCGGCTTTCAGTATGGCGATTTGAACCATCTGCAGTTCAATCCGGTCGACCCGAACCTGCTGCTCTATTGCCACGAAGGCACGTGGCACGAGCTGGACCGGACCTGGACGATTCGAACAGACGGCAGCCAGATGCGCCTGATGCACAAGCGAACGATGGACATGGAGATCAACGGCCACGAGTGGTGGAGCTGGAACGGGAAGACCGTGTGGTTCGATCTACAGACACCCCGCAGTCAGGTTTTCTGGATTGCGGGCGTCGACATGGCGACAGGTCAGGAAGTTCGGTATCACATCGAGCGCGACTGGTGGGGCGTGCACTTCAACAGCTCGCGCGACGACACGCTGTTCGCGAGCGACGGCGGCGACGCCTCACAGGTCGCGTACTCGACCGATGGCAAGTGGATCAATCTGTTCCGGGTGGAGCCCGACCACACGGTCACGCGGGAAAAGCTGGTCAACATGACGCGGCACAATTACGTGACCGGCCGCGGCGGCGTCGAGCCCAACGTCCACATCACGCCGGACAAGAAGTGGGTCATCTTCACCGGCCAGTTCGCGACGGGCGAACGGCATGTGTATGCGGTGAGCGTCAGCAAGTAATTTGAGGCGTGGTTCACTGACACGCTGAGACGCGCCGACGGCTCACGTCGAAGAATCGAAGAAACGAAGAATCGAAGGAGAGTCGAAGAGGATCACGCTGCGGCTGGCCCGACGCCGGCCGTCGGCTGCCGTCGGCCGGCGTCACAGGGCGCACTGGAATCGCGAACACAAACGCCTTCTGGGTCACGTGGCGCTTGTGTTCGGGATTCCAGCGCGCCCTTCACCGCGCGAAGCGCGGTCGGGCCAGCTCCTGTCTGCCGCAGTTATTCCACCGGCGCCGAACCGTGAGCGACTTTCCGTGAACCCTTCCTCGATTCCTTTGATTCTCCTTCGGATCTTCGGATCTTCGCTTCTTCGACGTCAGCCGTCGGCGCGTGCAGCGCGACAATGGCTGTCGCCGCAATCGCTGTTCACCGCGACACCGGCGGACGCTGTGAATCGAATGGCTTGCCCGTGACCGGATCGGTCGGCGGCGTGGGTTTCGCCTCGAACGCGTCGAGACTCGGGACGACGAGCATGACGCCATACATGCGCACCCAGTGGCCCGGGAACGAACAGAGAAATGCGTATTCCCCCGGGGTTGTGGGCGCCGTAAAGTTGATCCTGTCGGACTCTCCTCGCTGCACGAGCTTGGTGGCTTGCAGCACCAGTGGGCTGTCGGGAACGTAGGCGCGCGCGTTGGGATCGCCTGGCGGCGCCATCGTCGCCGCGGCCGTGCCAATCGCGTTCACGGAACCGGGTTGACCGATGACGATGTTGTGCGGCATCGCGTCGGAATTTGCCAGCGTCACCTGCACCGGCTTTCCGGCTTCCACCACGAACCATTTGACGTCGAAGAGCATCTGCTCGGGGATCGTCCCGATCGCGATCGTCTGCGTGCCCGTGTTTCGCAGATCGCGGCGCATGGCCGCGGCCGACAGATCCGGCAACGCCGCCGCGGGTGCGGCATCGCCAGGTGCCGCCGCAGTCGTCGCTGGCCTGCCGAGCGACGTCAGCGTCTTCATCGTCTGATCGAACGTGTACTCGAGGAAGCGATCCTGCGGGTGGTCGCGCACTGCCATCGCCACCGCGGCCGCGTCCGGCGATCGGAAGAAACTGGCCGCCCGAACCGCTTCGAGGCGCACGCCCGGGTGCTCGTCATTGGCCTGGACCTTGAGGAGCGCCAGCGGGTTCTGGACGCGGTCGCGCCAATAGCACAAGACACGTGTCGCCGCAGCTCGCGCCCACGGCTCCTTCGAGCGCAGCATCCGGGTCAGCAGCTTTTCATCGACGCGGTTGTGCCACTGCTGCACCCAGAGCGCCTCCATCATCTGATGCTCGTAGTTCGGATCCTTCGGATCGAGGCGGCCGATCCAGGTCTGCAGCGCCGCCAGCACGTCCTTCGTCTCCCGGCCGCTCAATTCGATCTTGGCGCGGTATCGCACGCGATTCTCCGGCTCTTTCAGCAGGTCGAGCAGCCGATCGATCGGTTCGCCGGCGATCTTCGCAGGCTTGAGCAACGGCCGGCCGGGATAGGTCACGCGGTACACGCGACCGTGCTCGTGGTCGCGAGACGTGTCGCGCAGGTTGTGCTGCATGTGGCCGATAATTGGGTTCTGCCAGTCGAGGAAGTAGAGCGCGCCGTCCGGTCCGATTTCGGCATCGACGGGGCGGAAATTCTCGTCAGCGGACCCCAGGATATCTGGCGCTTCCGTCCACTTCAGTCCGGCGCCGTCCTCGCTCAATTTGTAGTTGAGCAGTCCCCTGAATCCAATCGTGTTGAGGACGATGATGTTCCCCTGCATGTCTTCGGGGAAGTGACGGCTCGAGAGGATTTCGGCGCCCCCGACGGGCCGCGTTCGGACGCTGCCCGGGCGCGGCGCCTTGGTCGTCTCCATCGCCGGGTAGTACTTCTTGGTCGAGAACGACGGACCGTAGTACGGCTGACCGCCCGTCGCATCGAACACGATATCGCGTCCCCATTCGTCGAAGACGTGCCCGTGGGGATTGGGGAAGTTCATCGGAATGTAGACTTCGAATTTCGCCGAGCGCGGCTCGTACCGGAACACGCCGCCGTCGGCTTCACGCACCGTCGGCCCCCACGGCGTTTCCACCTGCGTGCGATGGAAGATCCCTTCCTGAAAATACAGCGCGCCGCCCGGATCGAACGTGAAGCTGTTCATCGTGTGGTGCGTGTCGGCGGTGTCGAGGCCGCCGAGGACGATCTGTTTCACATCGTAGTGATCGTCGCCGTTCGTATCCTTGAGGAACACGAGGTTCGGTGCCTGCGCGACGAGCACGCCGCCGTTGTAGAACTCGAAGCCGGTCGGGTTGTTCAGGTCTCCGGCGAACACCGTACGCTTGTCAGCCTTCCCGTCGCCGTCCGTGTCTTCCAGAATCAGCAGCTTGTCGTCCATCGGCGTCTTCGGCTGCCAGTGCGGATAGTTCTTCCAGGCCGCGACCCAGAGCCGGCCCTTGGTGTCGAACGACATCTGCACGGGTTTCACCAGTTCCGGGAACTCCTCTTCAGAGGCGAACAGCTCGACTTTCAAGCCCTTTGCCGATCGTCATCTGCTGAATCGCTGCATCGCCAGGAATGAAGACGTGCGCGCCGTTTGGCCCCTTGCCGGGTTCGTTCGTCTTCGCGTCGATGAACGGTGGCGTATCGGAGTCGAGCACCTTGAGATCCGTCGACTGCGGACTGCCTCCCCGCGCGATCGCCCAGATACGCTTGTCGCGATTCGACGTCATCACGTCGAGCACCGAGACTTCGCGCTCGAGCACTTCGTAGTTGGTCGGCAGCACATCCTCCTTCGAGAACTGCACGCGGGTGGGATTCACGTCGCGCGGATTGCCTCGGATGAAGGTCAGGAACGCTCGATCGCCGAACGTCGCAAATCCGTCGGTCGTCCGGTATCGATTGAACCAGTGGAAATTCTTGTCGAGCACCGCCTGTCGGAGCGCGGTGAGCAGCGTATCCCTTGGCGCGGGCGCCGCGCCGAATAGGTCCCGATCGATGACTTCGGCGATCCGCCGATTGCCGTCGGAGTTCAGGTGCACACCGTTGATCGTGAGCGGGGACTTCGCCGCAGCGTAGAGCTGCCGGCTCGGTGTGAAGAGATCGACGAAGCGGACTCCCTTCGCCTGGGCCACGTCTCCCATCGCTTTGGTGTACAGCTCGAGACGCGTGTTGTTCTCGCGGCCATCGGGGAGATCGGGGTTATGGAGATCCTCGTGCGCGATGGGCGAGAAGAGGACGATCCGCGGCGCAGACTTGCCGTTGTATTCTGCGTCAGCGTGTGGTCGATCCAGTCGGTCAGCTGCTGCTTGAATGCGGGGAGCCCTTCCTGCCCGCCGTACGACTCGTTGTAACCGAAGAACGCGAAGATGACGTCCGCCCTGGTGTTGGCGCCGGAGAGACGATTTTCCTCGTACCCTCCGATCGGGTCTCCCTTGCCGCTCAACCACTCGTCCGGCGTGCCGAAATTCTTGGATCGGAGCCGGGTCGCGACCTCGTCACCGCTGAAGCCCAGGTTCCGAATGACCAGATCGTGTTTCGGAAAACGCGCGTGCAACAGCGTCTCAAGCCACGCGTCGTACTGCATGCGCTCCGCGAGCGTGTTGCCGATGATACAGATGTGGTCGCCAACCTGGAGGGCGAATGGATCCGCCGCTCGTCCCCGCGCCGGAATCGTACTCAGCAGCGCCAGCGTCACGGCGAATACCGCCCCGGAACGAAGCATCTTGGTCATGGTCAGATTCTACAGTGGGGTGGGGGTGTTATTTACCAAGGCCAGCTCCCGGTGGCCGTCTCAGTGGACGGTCCCAGCAGCCAGCAGCCAACAGCCAACAGCCAGCCGCCTACCGCGGTATGGGTGAATCCCAACCGGCCATATCGGCTGGCTTCACCCCCTTGACGAAGCCGCCGAACGCGAACGTGGATGGATGATATGGTCCGACAAAGCTCACGTCGTTGTCGGGCTTGATACTCTTCTCCAGCCCTGCCGCCCAGAGGCAGGCATTGACGCTCATCCTGCGAAATCCCTCGTTCAGCAGATCCTCAGAGGCTCCGTGGGTCGTCGTGAAGACGCGGCCGGATTTGCCCGATGCGCTCGTGTAGGTGCGGTACCACGCCACGGGCATCTGCTCTTTATCCTTTGCCGGCGGAGAATCGGGTGCCATGCCATCGAGGATCTGGCCGAGCGCAAGAATGTGGCTGCCCTCGATGGGATGTGCCGTGTAGCCGCCTGATTGCACGTGCACGTCTTTTACACCCCGAAGGATGGGATGCGCCTGCTCGTCTGGCTGCAGCAGCAATCGGGAGCTCTGCTTGTGGTTCGTGCCGTAGTGCGACACCCACGTCTCCCCGAGAATCTGCCGGCCGAACCCTCCTGGAAACTCTGTCTTGTTCTGCCAGTCCCACTTCAGGAACGTTGCATCCGGGCGTTTGATTTGGAACGAGTGGGTCGCCGTGCGGAATCCGACGACTGGCCCTCCGCGATCCAGGTAATCCGCGATCTGTTGCATTTGATCGTCGGGAAAATCCTGAAAACGCAGAAAGACGACGAGCAGGTCCGCGGTTTTCAGCGCCTCGAGCCCCGCGATGTTCGAGCTGCCCGGCTCGATGAACCCGCTCTTCGGGTCGGTCGTGAAGAAGACGCTGCACTTGAAACCGTAGTGCTTCGCAAGAATGCGGGCGAGCGCTGGCAGCGACTCCTCGGAGCGGTACTCGTGATCGCCGGCGAGAAACACGATGTGCTTGCCATGACCGGGTCCCTTGTCGCCTTGATAGACGACGAGATGAGGGTTCTGCGCTGCTGCCGAAGAGGCGAGCGCACCAGTGAAGGCCAGCGACAGCAGGAGTCTCAGCATATACGTTGATACAAACGCTTGCGGGTGAACGCGCCGACGGCTACGTCGAAGATCGGAAGATCCGAAGAATCGAAGACGAAGGAGCGAAGGCATCTCGCGCGTCCGCCGCCACGCGCTTCGCGCGTCAGGGGAGTCCGAGAGGCGCAGATACAAGCAGCACTTGCTCACGAGCTGTTTGTATCTGCACCTCTCGGGCTCCCCTGTTGGCCGGCCGCGGGCAGCCGCAGGCCGGCGGCGGCGGACGCCGAAGCCGTCGTCATTCAGGTCTGCCGCCACGGCCGATCGCCGTTCCCTCGAGTCTCGCTCTGCCGCATCAAGCCGGTCGCGATAGCTGCTGCAACCATAATTGTCGCAGCTTCTCTTCTTGAGCAACTTGCCTGACCGTCTTTCTTCGATTCTCCTTCGATTCTTCGTTTCTTCGATTCTTCGACGTGAGCCGTCGGCCCGTGCAGCGGGACAGTGAACAGCTCTCAGAACGTAAACCGAATCGCCCCCTGCATGATCCGCGGGTCGCGCGCGGCCGTCGCTTTGCCGAAGTTGGCGTTGACCTGCTCGCCCGCAGGATTGAACTGCGCGGTCGTATTGATGCTCGACCAGTTCACCTGGTTGAACACGTTGTACATCTCCCAGCGGAACTGAATCCGCCGACCGCCGCCCATCGAGAAGTTCTTGAACAGGGAGATGTTCGAGATGACGATCTTCGGCAGCCGGAAGAAGCTGCGCGGCGCATTGCCGTAGTCACCGCGCCCCGTCAGACGGCTGAACGCCCCGATGTTGAAGTAGCTCCCCGGAGCGCCCGGCGTCGGGTCGCAGTCGCCGGTAGTGCACAACACGTCGCCATTGATTCTGGGCCGCGTTCCCGCATCGCCGCCGGTGAAGTCGAAGTTGTCAGTCGTCGACGTCGTCGCGCCCGACCAGTCGCCGCTGACCACCGCGGTGTCGCCCGATAGCTGCCACCCGTCGAACAGCCCGCGCGTCAACAGGTTGTCCCACATGCGGCTGCCGTTCGGGACATCCCACGTGTAGTTGACGACCAGGTTGTGCAGCTGCGTCGACTCGTACGGTGACACGTTCCACGCATCCCCAGGACGGTTGGGAATGTAGGGCGGCGGATCGCCGTTCGAACCGAGGCTGACGGTCTTGGCGAGCGTATACGCAACCGCGAACTGCAGCCCGTTGGTGTACCGGCGGTTCAACTGCACCTGCAGTGAGTTGTAGTGCGACGTTCCGAAATGCGAGCGGATCGTGATGTCCTGGTAACCCGAAAACGGCCGCAGGAACTCGTTCGGCTTCGCCGAGTTCGCCGTCTGCGGATTCTTGTTTTCCGGGTGAATGTCGAGGAAGCGCGCCTCGTCCGGCACGACGTTGATATTGCTCGACATCTCCCCGTGGTGCATCTGGGATCCCGCGTACGTCACATCGATCACCGTCCCCCAACCCAGTTCGCGCTGAAAACCTGCCGAGTAGTTGTAGCTCTCGGGTGTCTTCGCGTCGCGCTCGATGCCAAAGACCGAGCTGGGACGGTTCGAGAACGCGCCCTGCGCACCGGCCGAAAGCAGCGTGTCCATCGTGCCGTAGAAAATGCTCGGCGTGTTCTGCGCGGGAGGATTCCTCGCCATCGCGTCCATGCCGTTCGCGTTGACGTGTGGATTGTGATACAGCCCAGCGCTCGCGTGGACCGCCATCTTGCCGTCGCCGTTGATGTCCCATGCGGCGCCGAGGCGCGGCTCGGGCTGAATGCCCTGGTTATCCCGGAATCCTTTCGGGTAATTCGGATCGCTGCTGGTGACCATCCCGTTGTACCGATCGCCGGTGCCCGGCACGAAGCTTCCCACGTAAACGTTGGCCAGCGTCTGTCCGGTCACCTGATCGAGTGCGACGTTCGCCCCGTTCACGACCGCCGGCTGATACAGTCGCGGCGCTTTCGCCGGATCGTAGCGTTCGGGGACGAACACGGCAGCTGGCTGCGAGGAATACCACGGCGTGTACCACAGGAACCGCACGCCGTAGTCGAACGTCAGTCGACGATTCAGCTTCCAGGTGTCCTGCGCGTAGAACTCGTCGATGTAGCGTTTGCCGATCACCTCGGAGAAGGCGTCGATCTCGGTGTAGTCGCGGAACGTGCCCAGCAGCGCGTTCGCGTAGCTGTAGTTGGTGTCGAGCGGGTTATTGACATCGGTGCTGAAGTTGAACTGTCCGGCCCACGGCCCTGCGCCGACGCCCCCCTTGCCTTCAGAGTTCTGAGAGAGCTCGAAGTAGTACCCACCCTTCAGCGAGTGACTGCCCTTGATCCACGTCAGGCTGGTGCGGAATGACGTCAGCCAGGCTTCCCCCTGGTCGACCAGGCGGTTGTCGAACGTGAAATTCGGAGAATTGGGAACGTTGAAGGTGACTTTCGGGATCACGTTGCGCGGATTCAATTCCGGATGGAACTGCCCGACGGTGAAGCCAATCGTATTGCGGTTGATACGCGTCCAGTCAGCCTCGGTCAGCGGGTAAAACTGCTCGGTCTGCTGCCTGATGCCGAAGTCGCTCTCGAGCACCATCGTCGGGCTGATGATCTTCGCGTAGTTCGCGCTGCCGCCTCGATCGGTATTGAGATAATGGGTGTTGAAGAAACCCCACTTGTTCGGACCCGCCGTGATCTCGCTGCCCCGCTGATCTGAGTACCAGTCCTTGAACGTGAAATAGAAGCTGTCGTGCACCGACGGTTTCCAGTCCACGCGAACGACGTTGTTCATCTTCGGGTTGTCGGCGTTCTCCTGAGTCGTGTAATTGAATTGGCCCTGCGTGAACGAGCGATCGAAGTTGTTCGCGCGTGGCAGCATACTCAGGAGAGCCTTGCCGTTTGAATTGAGCCGGTTTGCCGGAATGATGTTCCCCGGAAAACAGGCCGGTCCACCGCTCACCGCATTGCACGCGCCGCTGGCCAGCGGATCGCGGATGTTGATCAGGCGTCCCTGGCTGTCCAGCGTTTGAGAGAAGTCTCCCTGCATCTCTCGATCGGTCGGCATCGTCCAGTTCCGGACGGGACCCGGGCGGCTGACGAGCGGAGCCTCCAGGGAGTAGAAGAAGAACAGCTTCTTTTCCCCCTTGTTCAATCCGGGCACCGGCCCGCCCAGATTCGCGCCGAACGTGTTGAAGCGGTAGCGCGGCTTCTTGATGCTCGAGCGGTTGTTGAAGAAGTTGTTGGCGTTGAACGCCTCGTTGCGCACGTAGTTATAGATGTTGCCGTGATAGGTGGACGTCCCGCCCTTGCTGACGATTTGCACCTGCCCGCCACCGGCGCGGCCATATTCAGCGCGGTACGAGTTGAGCAGCACACGGACTTCGGCAATCGCGTCGAGATTGATCTGCTGCGCCATCAGATCCACTGTTGCCGACCTCATTCCCGACGACACCGTCGACGATGACGTTGCTCCAGTCGCGGCGGGCACCGCCAACGTTGGGGACCGACGTGCCGAAGCTCATGCCGAGCGAATCGACGGTGTTCTCGTAGCGCACGCCCGGGAGCAGCCGCATGATGGAGGTGACGTCCCGTCCCAGCACCTGGACCTGTTCGATCTGCGTCGAGGTGATGACCCCGCTGTGCCCGGTCTCTGCGGTGTTGACCTGCGTCCCGCGCGCTTCCACGACGACGGTCTCGCCGATACCCCCCGACTTCCAGCACGAGGTTGCCAACCGCCAGACGTTCGCCGGCGCCAAGCACGATGTTCTTGCGCTCGAGCGTGCGAAAACTCTGGAGGGCGACCCGAACGGTGTACTTGCCAGGCTGCAGGTTGGTGACCTGGAAGTCTCCTTTGGCGTCGCTCACGGATTCCCGAGCTTCGTTAGTAGATTCGGCAACGACCGTGACGGTCGCGCCTGGAATGACCTGTCCCTGACTGTCGGTGATGGTGCCGGAAATGGTTCCGGTGACGGACTGAGCAGCTACGAGGCAGGGCCACAAGACGGCCCCGACGACCAGGAGCGCGCGAACAAATCCTGACCTGAGTCTGGACATTTATCCTCCTCGGAAACGGACGCGACACGTATCGCGGCCCGGTGGCTGGGCTCCCGACGAGGACGGTTAATAACAAACGTAAACGGTAAAGTAAACGACTAAATCGCGGCGGATGCTCGCGGCTCGCGGTTCGCCGGCTAGGCCTCCGAAGCTCCTCAGGCGAACAGCTTTCTGAGAAACTTCAGTCCATCCACGGCGAGCGCGTCCTGCGAATCGGCAAAGTTGCGCCAGATGGCGGCCGCGCGGGCAATCGACTTCACTTTGTTCGTGAACGATTCGATCACGAACGGGCCGTTGAATCCGATGTCGCGGCAGGCCTGGGCCACTTCCTGCCATGGCACGTGGCCCGATCCCGGTGCGCCGCGATCGTTTTCGCAGGTGTGCAGCTGACGCACCCGCTTCCCGGCCGCTCGGATGGCGTCGCCGATCGATCGCTCCTCGATGTTCATGTGAAAGGTATCGAGGAGGATCCCGCACGCCTGATGATCCACACGATCGACGACTTCGATAGCCTGGGATGACAGGTTGAGAAAGCTGGTCTCGAACCGGTTCAGCGGTTCCACACCGAGGCCGACCCCGCGGTCGCCCGCGTACACGGACAGCTCCCGCAACTGCCGGACGAGCAGATCGAGGTCCCGCTTCCGCTCGTCGTCGGTCGCTTGCCAGGTTCGACCGACCGCGCTGTACAGCGGACCGATCACGTTGGTCGCGCCCACGGTTTTCGCGGCGTCGATGCAGTGGCGGACGTAGTCCATGCCGTTCTGTCGGATGCTCGCGTCAGAGTGAATGAGATCGCGGTCCGGCCCCATCGCCGCGCAGACGCTCACGCCCAATCCGTTCGCGAGGGCGATCTCCGCGGCACGGACATAGTCGAGATCGTTCGTTCCCTCGATGCCGAACTCAATGAGATCGAACCCCATGCGCTTCACCATGGGGGCGAGCCGTCCGAACTCGTCGGTATTGACGGGTGAAGTCCAGACCCACGCGTTCACGCCAATTTGAGCCATGTCATCCTCTGCGAAACAATGTCGGCGGACGATAACAAACGTTGAAACGCCGTCAACGCACCGCGAACGGCTGTGACAGAATACGGTTCCCTGAGAAAGTAATCGGAGTCGGGCAGAGTAGAGCTTCGTTTCCGCTGAACTGTTCTGCGGCTTTTGAGCAGGAGTTCACATGCGTTGCGCATTGGTGCTCATCCTCGTCGCCTCCACATTGTCGGCCGCTCCCACCCGCTCGCCGGACATTTCTTTCCGTTCCGTGCTCATCGACAACGGCGCCAGCGAGACGGCGGCGGTCGCCGACGTCAACAAGGACGGCCGCCTCGACATCATCTCCGGCGAGAACTGGTACGAGGCGCCGGCGCGGACCGGCGCCGGGTGGGTCAAGCACAGGTTTCGTGAGTTGAACTTCACGAACAACTATTACGACAACTTCAGCGACCTACCCGTCGACGTGAATGGGGACGGATATCCCGATCTGGTTCGCGTCACCTGGTTCGCAAAGAAGATCTCCTGGTGGAAGAATCCCGGTCCTCCGGCCAAGAGCACGCGCGTCCGCACTGGGACAGACGCCGTTTCGGCAACCTCAGGCAGTCCGGTCGCCGGCGCGACGGTTGGCTTTGGTGGCGCAGCGGGGCCCCCAGGGATCGCGACCGAGTTCTGGCAGGAGGCCGACATTCACACCGGCTTCAACATCGAGTTCGCGGTCCTTGCCGATATGGACAATGATGGCAAGGCGAACGAGGTCGTCGCGCAGGAGAACGGGACGCCGCAGGCGTGGTACGAGGCGAAGAACGGCGCCTGGGTGTCGCACGTGGTCAGCGACAAGAGCTACGGCCACGGCATCGGCGCAGGCGATGTGAACGGCGACAAGCGCACGGATATCCTGACGCCGCGCGGATGGCTCGAGGCACCGGCCGACCCGAGAGCGGGCAACTGGACATTCCACGCAGACTGGGAGGCGCTCAACGTGCCGCTCCCGCAAGGCGGTCAGCAGGCGCCAGCGCCGACTGCCCCGGCGACCGGACAGCCGCGCCTTCTCGAGCTCGGGTTCATGCACGTCCTCGACGTCAACGGTGATGGACGCAATGACGTCATCGCCGGGGCCGCGCACAACTACGGCCTGTTCTGGTTCGAGCAGGGGCAGAACGGTCAGTGGACGCGGCGGACGATCGATGCTTCGTGGTCCCAGGCCCACGCCTCGACCCTGGTGGACATCAACGGGGACGGCCGCATGGACATTGTCACTGGCAAGAGGTTCATGGCCCATAACGGCACCGATCCCGGCGAAAAGGAGCCGCTTGGCGTCTACTGGTACGAGTCCGCCTTCGCGCCGCCTTCGCCCGACGCTTCGGCGAGACAGGTCGAGTGGATCAAACATGTAATCGACTACGGCGGCCGGATGGGCGGCGGCATGCAGATTCCCGTCGTAGATATCGACGGCGATGGCGATCTCGATATAGTCTGTGCCGGCAAGAGCGGGCTCTTCTTCGTCGAGAACTTAACGAAAGCCAAACACTAAGCTGGAAGACGCGAGATGAGTGTGCAGACCGGGGGCATGACCAGGGAAACACGGTTGTTCATCGCTTGCATCGTCGCGCTCATCGCGACGGCGTTCGGGTTCGTGGTACGGGGGTTCCTGGTTGCCGAATGGGCGACAGAGTTCAATTTGACGCAGGGACAGGTCGGCGCCATTCAGGGAGCGGGACTCTTCCCCTTCGCGCTGAGCATCGTATTCTTCAGTCTAATCATCGACCGGATCGGGTACGGCCGCTGCATGGCCTTCGCCTTTATCGGTCACGTCGTCTCGGCCATCATCACGATGACGGCCAACAGCTTTCAGCAGCTGTATGTCGGAACGTTGATCTTCGCGCTCGCCAACGGCACCGTTGAGGCGGTCATCAACCCGGTGACCGCGACGCTCTTCCCGCGCAGCAAAACGCACCACCTCAACATGCTGCATTCCGGCTGGCCCGGCGGAATGGTTCTCGGCGGGCTCCTGATGATCCTTCTCGGCGCCGCGTCATGGAGATGGAAGATCGGACTGTTTCTTCTTCCAACCGCCGTCTACGGGTTCCTGATGATCGGCCAGAAATTCCCGATTCAGGAGCGAGTGGCGTCGGGCGTGAGCTACAGCGACATGCTCAAGGAGTTCGGATGGGGCAGCTGCTTCATCGTCTCCGTCTTCGTGGTGTATGCGCTCGACAGCGTGTTCGGCTCACTGGGTCTGTATTTGGGCACCGTTCCCACATGGGCGGCGCTCGCCATCGCCGCGGTGCCGACCCTTGGGTTCGCCGCTGTGTACAAGAGCTTCGGACGCCCGATGTTCGTCTTCCTGCTCCTCGTGATGGTCCTGCTGGCAACGACCGAGCTGGGAGTGGACAGCTGGATCACCAACCTGATGACGCCCGTGCTCGCAAAGTACAGCCAGTACCGGCGGCTTGTATCTCCTGCTCTATACGTCGCTCATCATGGCGATCCTGAGATTCTTCGCTGGTCCACTCGTTCACCGGCTCTCGCCGCTCGGGCTGCTCGCGACATGCGCGGCAGTCGCCTCGACCGGTCTCTTCTGGATCGCGAATGCCGGCGACGCGGCGTTCATCATCTTCATGGCGGGGACGATGTATGGCATCGGGAAGGCGTTCTTCTGGCCGACCACGCTCGGAGTGGTGACCGAGCAGTTCCCGAGAGGCGGCGCGATGACGATCAACGCAATCGCGGGCGTCGGGATGATTTCTGTCGGCGTCCTCGGCGGACCGATCCTCGGGACGATTCAGAGATCAGGCGCTCGATGCGCGTCTCAAGAACGAAGCGCCCGCCATCCACGGCGTGGTCGCCGGCGAGCCGACCGACGCGTACCTCATGCACTTCCAGCCCGTCGATCGGAACAAGGTGGCCGCGCTTCCTCCAGCCGACCGCCAGACGGTCGAGCAGATTACCACCAGCAACAGCCAGAAGACGCTCGCGAAGTTCGCGGTCCTTCCGGCCATCATGTTCTTCTGCTACGTCGGACTGATTCTGTACTTCAAGGCGCGCGGAGGTTACCGCCCGGTGGAACTCACCGCGGCTGCACCTGCGCGGTAGGAAAGGGAAAGCCCCGCGAGCAGTGAGAAAAGAAGGCCAGGACGCAATGTTCTGGCCTTTTGTTTCTCAGAGCATTTTCAGATACACGTTTCTGAACTCGATCTTCATCGGGTCTCCCACATGGATCTGGAATCCGAGGAGGCCCTTCATCGCACGCCCTTTCGGATCGTCGTCCACGATGAACGCGGTGACGTGGCCGTTCACGATGTTCATGATCGTGTTGCCTCGTGCGATCAAGTGAACGGTGTTCCAATCGCCGGACTTGATGAGCGTCTTCAGCTCGTTCGCGTTCATCTCCAGGTTGCCGATCATGCGTGACACGCCGTCCGGGCCTATTTCGATCGCCTGACCGCGCTGCATGAGGAAGCCGCGGCCTCGCTCTTCGTAGATCATGCCCGTGAACTGGTTCGCGAAATCGATGTCCGCCTGATAGCCCTTCAACACCCATTTCCCGGCGATCGCGGGTCCATTGGGATTCGGCTGCGTGCCTTGCGGCAGATGCACGCTGCGGAATTGAATACCGCTGTTGGTTGCGCTCATGCGGTACTCGACTTTCAACTCGAAATCCGCCGGTTCCCCCCCGCGCCAGATCACGAACGTGTTTTCCTTCAGCGGATTCTCCGCCGTCGTCGTACCGGTCAAAACATTGCCTTCCGCTTTCCAGATCGCCGGATCGCCGTCCCAGTTCTTCATCGTCCCGTCGAAGATCGGCTGGAAGCCGGTCCGATCCTCGAAGTTGAGTGGCTGCGCACCGCGCGGACCCTGCCCGCCGCGCCCCTGCTGAGCGGCGCCCCCTTGCGGCGGCTGTTGCGCCGCGACCGTCGACGTAAGAGCAACGGCCACGAGTGTCATCACCCCGCCGGGTCGTTTCAACATTTCGAGCACCATATCAACCTCAACGCATCATTTCTTAGTTTGCGCTGGGGCCCTCCGCCTCCGCGCGCGTACGACTTTGCCGCGCTACGGCGAGACCTCGCCGTAGCCTTGGCGAAGGCGGGCACCCCCAGCGCCTGCCAGCCCTCGCTTACGCTCGGGCCGCTGATTCGCGGCATCTTCCCACTTAGTGAGCATTGCGCACTTCCTGTGCGCCTGGCTCCCGACGCGCGAGCCGCGAGTCGCGAGCCGCGATTACGGCAGCTTCTTCAACCAGATGTTTCTCGTGAACAGCTTCCCCGTTGCCTCAACCTCCAGACCGATGATGCCTGACTTCCGAAGGTAGGTTGGATCCTGGTCGATGAGGACCGACAGGATGTGTCCGTTGAGAATGTGTGTCAGCGTGTTTCCCGTCGCGATGATGTGCAGCTCATTCCATTCGTTCGGCTTGTAGTACCGAGTCGATCACGGCCGGCTCGCCGAGCGTCGCAATGAGACGCGGATTCTTTCCCTTCTCGGTGCGAACCACCTGTCCCTTCCAGGCCACGATGCCGCGCCCCGTCGACTGCTCGTAGAACTGTCCGGTGTAGCGGTTGCCAGCATCGAAGTCGTACTGCGGTCCCCACATGTTCCATTGCTCTTCTGAGGCCGCATCCGGCGGTGTCCCGCGCGGCGCACCGCTCGGGCAGGGGCCCTGATTGCCGCGTCCACCGCCGGGACCAGCCTGGCCGCCACCCGGAGCGCCCGCAGCCTGGCGCACCCGGGGCACCTGCCGGCGGACCACCAGCGCGTCCAGGCCCGCCAGCCCCGCCTCCACGCTGCGGGCGCGGGGCGATCCAGCCGCGATACTGCACACCGCCGTTGATGTTCCCGGTGCCTTTCATCTCGAGCTTCAGCTCGAAGTCAGCGGCGTCGCCGCCCTTCCACACGAGATACACCGTGCCGGTTGGCTTCTCGCACGTCGACTCGATCACGATGGCGCCGTCTTCGACTTTCCAGTTGTCGTCGCCGGACCAGCCGTTCAACGTCTTTCCATCGAACAGGGACGTCCAGCCCGTCGTGCTCCTGGAAGTCGATCGGATCGGGCTGACGGAAGCCACCACCGCGCCCCCGCCCCTGACCGGGCGCGCCTGGCGCTCCGGCAGGCGACTGCCCTGCAGTCTGAGGCTGCTGTCCCCCAGCCCCTGGAGTTGGTTGCTGCGCCGAGAGCACTGCCATTCCGGTCGCCGCGGCGGCGGCGGTCATGCTTGCGAGTAGGCGTGTTCGAATCATTGTGACGTCCTATCGTCCTATACCTTCTCCCACTTGCCGCTCTTCGCCGATTTGAGGACCGCATCGGTGACGTAATCGGTCGCAAGGCCGTCGCGGAACGACGGCGCGATGTTCTGTCCCTTGTTCGCCGCGGTCGCGAAGTCGGCGAACTGGTGAATGAACGTGTGCTCGTATCCGATCTGGAGTCCAGGCACCCACCAGTGCTTCATGTAGGGATGATCCCCGTCGGTGACGTGCACGTTGCGCCAGCCGCGCACGCGTCCTTCGTCGCGGTGATCGAAATACTGGATACGGTGCAGGTCGTGGAGATCCCAGAACGCGGAGGCATGCTCGCCGTTGATCTCGAGCGTGTAGAGCGCCTTGTGCCCGCGCGCGTAGCGCGTCGCCTCGAACATGGCGAGCGAGCCGTTCTCGAAGCGGCACAGGAATGCGCTCGCATCGTCGATTCCCACGGGCTCAATTTTGCCCGTCAGGTTGTGCTTGCGCTCCTTGATGAAGGTCTCCGTCATCGCGGTGACTTCCGCGATCGGTCCATTCAGCCAGAGCGCCGTATCGATGTTGTGGGCGAGGAGATCGCCGGTGACGCCGCTGCCCGCCACCGCTACGTCGAGCCGCCACAGGCCCTCGCCGCCCTGCGGAAGATCCTGGGAGATCGTCCAGTCCTGCAGGAACTTCGCACGGTAGTGAAAGATGCGGCCGAACTTTCCCTCGTCGAGCAGCTGCTTGATGAGCGTGACCGCGGGAACACGGCGGTAGTTGTACCAGACCGTGTTCGGCACGCCCGCCTTCTCGACCGCCTCGACCATCTCCTTGGCTTCCTTGGCGGTGCGGCCGAGCGGCTTTTCGCACATCACCATCTTGCCGGCCTTGGCTGCCGCGATCGCGATTTCGTGGTGAGTGTCGTTGGGACTTGCGATGTCGATGACGTCGATGTCCTTCCGCGCAACCAGGTTCCGCCAGTCGGTGTCGAACGACTCGTAGCCCCAGTTCTCGGCGAACTTCTTCACGCGATCCGCGTTCCGCGCCGCGACCGCCTTGAGGACCGGCTTGCACCCGAGATCAAAGAACCGCGGCGCCTGCAGGAAGGCATTGGAATGCGTCCTGCCCATGAACCCATAGCCGATCAAACCGATATTGAGATTCTTCATCGACGCTCCGAGGCTCCTCAATCAGCAATCCAGATCCGCAATCAGCAATCCAGATCCGCAATCAACAATCCAGATCCGCAATCAGCAATACAAATCCGTAATCAGCAATCGAAAAATCCGCACTCACCAATCCGCAATCCGCCATTCTTCTAGTCCCAGCCGTGAGCGTCGCGAACGGCGACCATCACCCCGAGGATGTCGTTCCAGGTCTTCTGCTCGGTCATCGTCGCGTTCGGGAACATGCAGCCGTCCCAGCAGATGTGCTGCACGGCGCGGGTCGGCTTCCCGCTGTCGTCCTTCAGCCAGAAGCCCGCGTGGCGAACGATGTCGAGCTTGCCGTTCGGATCGTGCGGCAGGCAATGCCGTCCGGTCTTGTCGTGCGATCCCGATCCTTTGACCGTGGCGTCGTTCTGGGCGACGTGGAAATCGATCGTCCAAGGGCGCAGCGCGCGCGTCATTGTGCGCAACCCCTCGTCGAGCGCTTTCTTGTCCGACCAGTCGAAGTTTTCCGGCAGGATGCGATCGTCGGGCGCGTTGTAGCCCATGGTGAACAGCAGCGTGTGCGCCATGTCGGCCTGAAAGCCGAGCGTCTTCGGCCGGTTCACCATCTCCATCAGCTCGACGTTGCGCTTGACGCTGTGCATGCCGCCCCAGCAGATTTCACCCTCTGCCGCGAGGCGTTCGCCGTATTGCTCCGCGATGTCACACGCTTGACGGAAGGTTTCTGCGATTTTCTTCGTGTTGCCGGCCGGGTCCTTCGCCCAGTCGGACGGGCTGGCGGCCGAGTCGATGCGGACGACGCCGTACTTGCGGATGCCGTTGTCGCGGAGCTTCCTCGCAATCGCACACGCCTTGCGGACCTGCGACAGGAAGTTCTTGCGATCGTCGTCGCTTCCCATGGCCGAACCACCACCAGTCGGCGGCCAGACCGGTGCGACGAGCGATCCGACCGCGAGCCCTTTCCCGCGGATCTTGTCCGCAAGTCGCTCGAGGTCGTCGTCGGTTGAATCGATGCTGACGTGCGGGTCGAAGAGAAAGAGGTCGACGCCGTCGAATTTCGCGCCGCCGGCCTGCGCCTTCGCCGTCATGTCGAGCATCGTGTCGAGATCGATCGACGGTTCGGCGCCCGGACCGCCTTTGCCGACCAGGCCCGGCCACATCGCGTTATGAAGCGCGGGATATTTGTGCACAGCTTCTCCGAGTAAGTCTTACAGGTATTGGTCTCTTCTTCTTACCTGCTCGCAGCTTGCTGTGCGCTCGCTCGAATCTCCTATTCTCCCGCCACAGGCGCTTCTCACTTGCAGCGAAATGACTCCGCATCGGGATTGCCCGGCCCGAAGTGCTTCAGGATCACCAATGGGTCCGATATCGCTGCGATTCTCGACACGGACGCCGGCACTGGCTGCATCGGCGGTTACGAACACCTCGTCCTCCGTCATCTGGCCAAACCGGATCATCGCCGGTGTTGAGACGGGCAGTTTGCCGAACGTGCCATAGCCCTGCGTCAGGATGATCCCGTAGGCGGCTGCATCCTTGATCGTGACGGTGCGCTTCGGCAGAACGGTGAGTTCCTTCGCCGAATACCAGCCGGTGCCATACGTGACCCACTGTTCGCGGTATCCCTCCGGTTCGGTCTCGGTAAGCGGCCTCACCGGCTTCGGGAACCGGCGATTGCTCTCGCCGAACCGGGGATTGGTGTTGGCGTCCCAGTCGAGCATGCCGATGATGTAGTCGAGATCGTGCGTCTTGTCCGGCGGCACGTCCTTGGTCAGCAGATCCCAGCTGATGATCCGCCCTTCGACCTCCGACTGGAACATGGCGAACACGTCGCTGTTGACCTGTGGCTCGTAGGTCAGGAGCGATCCAGGCGCGTGCAGAATGCCCGGATTGATCTGCCACCCGGTGCCGCGCTCCAGGCGGTACGCGCGCGACAGATACGTGATCCCGTTGTCCCCTTTGTTCCAGTTCTCGAGACACCGCCGCACGTCGTCTTTCGTCGTCCCTGGCTCGAGCCCCATGAACGTATACGGATAGTTGTTATCGGTCGGGTTGTACTGGGGCGGGAAGTAGTACGCCTCCGGTTTGCCGCGGCGGCCGACGCGCTTCGCGTCCGCATCACTCTGATGCATGTGGTGAGGGATCGGACCGAGATTGTCGAAGAACTTGCAGAGCAGGTTCCAGCCCTTCTCGCGCTGCATCACGTCGGCGCCAATGAGCAGATCGCCAGCCTGCTCGACCGCCGCCTTCAGCAGGAACCGCTTGCCGTCGGCGAGCCGCACGTAGCTGAGTCCCTCGTCTGGCGGCGTGCCGGGTCCGTTGTCGGCGTTCGTCGTGGACGAGAACCATCGCTCGTTGATACCGCCGCGATGGCCGCCGAACGCGTAGTAGTCGTCGGGGTGCAGCCGCAGACGCCGGCCTGGAATCATGAACGAGCGCGGCACCCAGCAGGGCTCCAGGCGCAGGAGCCCTCCGCCAGCGTTTATCGCATCTTGAATTTGCGATCGATCGGGCATGTCACACCCTGTTCGAATTCAACATTCAACATTCAACATTCAGCATTTCCACGGTGCGCCAACGCCGGACGATACAACTGGCGCAAGGGCCTCAGCAAGCGTGTGCCTATACGGCCGGAGTGTTTTGCTGCAACAAACGCGCGATCGCCGGGTCACCGGCTGCTAACTGTATTACAAGACTTGCTGTTCTGGCAGAACTGCCGGATCGCCGCCAGGGCCTGAAAGGGCCCGCCAATGTTGCGCCGTGCGAAATGAGAATCCTCAGCCAGGTACGGCGCGGCATAATACCGGCTCGATGCCCCATTCCACGCTTTTCCGCGGACGACGCGCCGCCGCCATTGAAAATGACGACCTCCGCCTCACCGTCCTCGAAGGCGGCGGTCATATCGCCGAAGTGCTGCACAAGGCAAGCGGCGTGAGCCCGCTCTGGATTCCCCCCTGGCCGTCCATCGAACCAGGCGACTATGACCCTGCTGGCGACACGACGTACGGTGGCGGCGTCGAGTCCCGGTTGCTGGCGGGAATCATGGGGCACAATCTGTGTCTCGATATCTTCGGCGGGCCGTCGGACGAGGAGTACGCCGCCGGGCTGCAACCTCACGGCGAGGCGTCGATTGTGGCCTACGAACTTGCTCAGACCTCAGCCGAAATCTCAATGGCGGCCATGCTGCCGGAAGCACGACTGCGCGTGGTGCGCCAGCTTCGGCTGCACAGCGATGCGATCCACGTCTCTGAGGGACATCGAGAACCTTTCGGCAACCGACCGGCCGATTGCGTGGACCGAGCACGTCACTATCGGGCCGCCATTTCTCGAAAACGGCGTCACGGAGTTTCGAGCCTCTGCGACCCGGTCCCAAGTCCTGGAGACGACGTTCGGTCCGGCCGATTACCTTACGACCGCGGCGATGTTCGACTGGCCGCACGCACCTCGGACCGATGGCGGCACCGAAGATTTGCGGACGTTCAACGCCAGCCGAATGTCGGGCGCGTACACCGCACATCTCATGGATCCCGCGCAGCCTGAGGCGTACTTCGTAGCCTACTCGCCGGCTCACCGGCTGTCGTTCGGCTATGTGTGGCGTCAGACTGACTTCCCCTGGATGGGCATCTGGGAAGAAAACCGCAGCCGGTCGCACCGCCCGTGGAATGGCCAGACGATGACGCGCGGAATGGAATTCGGAGTCTCGCCCTTTCCGGAATCGCGCCGCGCCATGATTCAACGCGGCCGCCTGTTCGAGGTGCCTTCGTACCGATGGATCCCCGCGCGGACGCGGCTCGATGTGGAGTACCTGATCGTGTGCCGAGTCGCCGATCGCGTTCCGGAGCGGCTCGAGCGTCCGACGTGAGGCTCAGCTCGGGAATATGACCGCCGCTTGTGTCAGTTCTGCGGGGATCGTAAACTTGGAGACTGGCTCACGCCGGACGTTCCGGAAAATCCCTTAAGACCAGGCGGCTCTCTCTTTCTTTCTCGAGGATATCGACATGAAAGTGCTATGCGTTCTGTCCCTGCTCGTCGCGCTCGCTCCCGGATCCCAGGCCCCGGCGCCGAAGGCGACCGGCAAACCGCCGGCGCCGGCCATGGCCGGGCGCACGGTCGAACTCACCGGCGGCGACGACATGAAATACAACACGACGACGATCAACGCAAAGCCGGGCGAAACGCTGCACGTCGTGCTGAAGTCGGTGGGCACGATCCCGAAGATCGCCATGGCCCACAACTTCGTGCTGCTGAAGCTCGAAACGGATGTGAACGAGTTCATCAAGTCGTCGATGAACGCGCGGGACACCGACTACATTCCCGCCGATCAGAAGGCGCAGGTGCTGGCGTCGACGAAGCTGGCGGGCCCCAATGAGACGGTGGAAGTGACCTTCAAGGTTCCCGCGAAGCCGGGCAGCTATCCGTATATGTGCACGTTCCCCGGCCATTATGCCGCGGGGATGAAAGGACAGCTCGTCGTTAAGTAAACATCTTCGGGTGGCACGAGGCCAGCGAGTGCTTCGTGCCACTCTCAACCGGCTCGGGCGGGACCTCGGCTACTCTCAATGGCAAGGTCACACGAAATTCAGTCCCCTGACCCTCGCCAGCACTGTGGGCGCTTATCGATCCGCCATGCAGTTCGGTCAGGTATCTCGACAGAGACAGCCCCAGTCCCAGACCGCATGCTCCCGGATCCGTCCCGATTCGGCCTGCCAGAACCTTTTGAAAATGTGCGGCAGGGCCTCCGCGGAAATGCCAATTCCGGAGTCGCGAACGAGGATCTGCCCGTAGGGTGATTCTGCGTGCACGCGCAGTTCGATCCGCCCGCCCGATGCCGTGAACTTGACCGCATTCGTGAGCAGGTTCCAGAGAATCTGGCGCAGCCGATCGCGATCGCCAAGAATCAGAACGTTCGGTTCGATGCCGGTTTCAAGTGTCAGCCGCTTAGCCAGAATCGAGGGCCGGATGTTCTCCGCAGCTTCGGCGGCGAGCGCCGAGAGGTCGGTTTCGTGGACGTCCAGCCGCACTTTGCCGGTGATCATCCGTGAGGTATCCAGCAGTTCCCCGACGAGATCTGTCAGCGCCTGTGCGTTGCGGTGTATGACCTCAACGGCCTTGGATTGCTGCATCTCGTCCATGATCCCTTTGCGCAGCATGGCCGTATATCCGACAACCGTGTTCAGGGGAGTCCGTAACTCATGAGACAGCGTGGCGAGGAACTCGTCTTTCAGCCGGTTCGCCTCGTCGGCTTCCTGACGAAGCCGCTTCTGTTCGCTGATGTCGCGAGCGATCTTCGAGGCGCCAACCACGGTACCGTCCGGTCCGTGGATTGGCGAAATGGTGACCGAAATCTGAATCGTCGAGCCGTCCTTCCTCTGACGCACGGTTTCGAAGTGATCGACGACAAATCCCTGACGGATGCGCGAGAGTACGTAGTTCTCCTCGTCCAGACGATCGGCCGGAATGATGATCGTGATGGACTTGCCTATCGCCTCCTCGGCGGTCCAGCCGAACATCCGCTCCGCGGCAGCGTTCCACGACATGATCCGGCCGTTCAGGTCCTTGCTCACGATCGCATCGTCGGACGATGCCACGATGGCTGCGAGCCTGGCCGCGGAATCTTCTGGCCGAAGCGTCATACGCGGCTATTATGCCTCAAGGATTTCGGGCGAACCTCCGGTCGCGCCTCGTGCTGATCGTGTATGTCGATCCGGCTCTGCAATGATGGATCACAACCGCTCCGCCCCAACACAAGATCCGGGACTTCGGCGAATGATGAAGTGGGTCTTCATCGTGCTCGTCGCAACGCTGGCTTTGGCAATCCTCGTTGTCGAGTTCACGCTCCGGTGGTTCGGGGCGCGGTAGAAGCGGCGGGTCAATCGGTCGACAGCCCTCCGAGATACATTTGGGCGGCCCGGCGCACTGCCGCGATGAGGCCCTCGGGATTGACCGGCTTCTGAAGGATGGCGAACGGACGAAGGGGCGCCGCACGCGACTCAAGATCCGACATGGCTGATACGAGGATGACCGGTACGTCGGCGACGTCCGCATTCGCGAGCTGCCCCGCCCGGAACTGCGCGCCGCTGAACCGCGGCATCATGTAGTCGAGGACGATCGCGCACGGTGTGCGCGGATCGAGGTGATGGATCGCAACAAGCTGTAGGAGCGCATCCAGCCCGTCAATAGCGGCGGTGACCGTCAGGCCGTCCGACTCGAGGATCAATCGGAGGACTTCACGCGTGTCGGTGTCGTCATCGACCAGGAGAACGTGGGGCGACTCCGATAGAGTCATGACGCAGGATCCAGAAGGCTCGCAGGGTGCGTCGCGGTCCAGAGCTCAGCGCTTGAATTCCGTAGAAACATTTGACACTTCGTCTATTTTTACTACACAACTTTCGCAGTTCGACTACATTCAATACGTTTGTCGCGACCTAAGCGACGGCATGGTAACCACGCGCAAGACGGATGCCGCTCGCTGGGGTTGAAGGATGAGGCCTATTCCGCTTTGAGCGCGCGGGCGGGATCGATGTGCGACGCTTTGAGGGCAGGAAGGAGCGCGGCGACACCAGTGAGCGCGATCATCAGCAGGCATGCGCCTGCGAGCGAGATCGGATCGAGCGGTCCAATCTCGAACAGCTGCGCTCGCGCGAATCGGCCCAGCGTGGCGGCCGCCGGGATGGCGATGGCGATGCCCATCACCGCGATCGTTATCGCCTCGCCAAGTATTGTTCGCAGAACAATGCTGCGCGAGGCTCCGAGCGCGAGTCTCAGCCCGATTTCGTTGGCCTGTCGTGATACCGCGTACGCGAGGAGGCCAAAAACCGATGCACAGGCCAGTGCGAGCGCCGCACCGCCGAGAATAGCGGCGAGGAGAGCCAGCACGCGTTCCTTCACCAGCGAGCCAGAAATCCTGTCGGCCACCGTCTCGATCCTCAGCGGCACGGCTCGATCGATCGCGCGAACTTCACGCGATAACGTCGGGCGCACGTCCGCGCGCGGCATGGCGCGGATTTCCGCGACGAGATCCGCCCCGCTAAGGTACTCGACGAGCTGCGCACATGGGAGGTACGCGATGCTGCCCGGAGTCTCCTGCAGCCGTTGATACTTCGCATCCTGAACGATGCCGACGACTTGCAGATCTTTTCGAGAGGCATCGCGGCCAATGCTGACTTTTCTGCCGATTGGGCTTGCTCCGCCGAACGCTTTCCTCGCGAGCGATTCGTTGATGATGACCACGCGCGTCGACGAGCTCGAGTCCCTTTCGGTGAAGTCGCGCCCGTTCAGCAGCCGCATCCCCAGCGTTCGGATGTACCCCGGAGAGATGGCGTTGAAGTAGACCTCCCGTATCGTCGCGGCGTCGAGCGCGAACGCCGTCGACTTCCACGCTCTCCGTCCATGAGCCCATGTCGTCGCTGATCGGCGGATACCACGACAGGCTGGCTGATTCGACGGTTGGAATCGCCTGCAACCGGGCGAGGAGCGTGTCGTAGAAGCTCAGCAGTCGCGGGCCGGTGTAGCCTGCCGCGAGCGCATCCACCGATAGCACAACCAGCCCGTCACGCTGAAAGCCGCTGTCCTGCGCGAGAATTCTCTGGAGGCTTCGGGAGAAGAGTGCGGCGCCCGTGAGCAGCAGCACCGTCAACGCAATTTGAACGGCGACGAGTCCTTTCCCTGACGACCAGCGCCGCAGCAACCCGGCGCCGATGGTTCCCTGCACTTTGAGTGCGCTGGCAACGTTGAGCCGCGTCGCGCGCAGCGCCGGCCCAATCGCGCACACACTCGTGGCGAGCAGCGCGACGATGATCACGAACGCCACAACGCGCCAGTCGGGGTTCACGTCGAGCACCACGGCCTCTGACGAGGTCGCCAGCATTCGCACCAGCAACCCACTTCCCCACCACGCACCCAGCAGACCGACGCCGCCTCCCAGTACCGTCCAGACGAACGCTTCGATGAGCATCTGACGGACGAGCCGGGCGCGGCTCGCACCAATCGCCAGACGCACGGCCATCTCGCGGCGGCGGGTCACGCCGCGAGCCAGCAGCAGATTCGCCGCGCTTGCGCACGCGATCGCCAGCAGCAGGCCGACGAGCGCGAAGAGCACCCAGAGCGGCTCCTCGAACTGATTGCGCACGCGCGAAAAGCCGGTACGCGCGGAAGCCAGCGCGGTCGTCCGGCCAAGATACCTCGCGCGTCGATCCGCTGGCATCCCGGGGTCGGTTATCGCCTCGAGCACTGCCAGGCCAGATCGCGGAAAATGCGGCGTTGGCTTCGGCGAGCGTCACGTTGTCCGTCAATCGGCCCATCACATGGACCCAGGACCTCGATGGCGCTCGAAGCCCGGCGTCGTCGCTGAGCGTGGTCAGCGGAATCGTCAGCTCTGGCTCGAGGCCCGCGGCCACGCCAAAGAATCCAGCCGGCGTGACACCAACGATAGTGAACATTTGCCGGTCCACACGGACCTGGCGACCGACGACGGCGGGATTGGCTGCAAAGCGCCGCTGCCAACACGTGTGGCTGATCATTGCGACGAGCCCGTTCGGTCCGCCACCAATACGATCGTCGGACGGATCCAGGACGCGCCCGATTTCCGTCGAGACGCCAAGAGTGGAGTAAAACTGCCCGCTCGCCATCAGGACGTCCAACGGCTCGAGCGCGTCGATCCATTGCACGCTCAGTCGATCAATGTTCCAGGCAAAGAGACCCGAGAACAGGTGGCCGGCGCGCGCCTGCACCTCCTGATAGATGGGATACGAAAAAGAAGGCTTCTCGAGGTAGACGAGGCGTTCAGGATTGCGCACCGGCAGACTCTTGAGGACAAGGTTGTCCACCAGGCTGAACACGCCGGTGGCCGCACCAATGCCCAGACTCATGACGAGAATCATGGCTGCCGCGAAACCGGGACGGTGCACCATCAGCCGGCAGGCATACGCGACGTCGCGCAGTACGCTCTCCAGCCACGGCGCGATCCACACGGCCCTTGCGTCCTCCCGCGCGAGCGTCATGTTACCCATCGCGCGCGAGCTGGCGTGACGAGCCGAGCTCTCATCCAGACCTGCACGTTCCAGGCGCTCGGCTTCCATCGCCCGGTGGAATTCGACCTCCTGCGCGAGATCGCCGTCGACGCGGCCCTGCTGCAGGAGGAATCGAATCCGTCTGAACAGCTTCAACATTGATGCCTCACTATCTGAGGCGAAGCCTCGCTGGACCGAGGCTATTCGCCCCGCACCGCGGCGATAGGATCGATTCGCGTCGCACGACGGGCTGGAACAATGGTCGCGGCAACAGCGATGAGCGTGACCACGATGGCGACGCCAGCGTACGCGATTGAGTCGAAGGGGCTCAGGCCGTGCAGTTGATTGCACAGGACCTGCGATGCCACGATCGCACCGGCCACACCGAACGCGCAGGAGGTGGGTCACGGGCGAAGCAATCGACGCATCGGCTCCTCACGCCATCTGCAGCACGCGCTGGATCGCGCCGACCAGCCGCTCGAATTCCGCGCGCTCGGCGGACAGTCGCTTTTTACCGGCCGCTGTCAGCGTGTAGAACCGCGCGCGGCGATTGTTCTCCGATGCTCCCCATTCGGCCCTGACCCATCCGTTCAGCAGCAGCCGCTGTAACGCCGGGTAGAGCGAACTCTCGCCGACCTGCAGTACATCCTGCGACAGGACTTTGAGGCGTTCGGCAATCCCGTAGCCGTGCAGCTCGCCAGCCACGAGCGTGCGAAGGATCAGCAGGTCGAGCGTGCCGGGCAGCAGGTCGGGCGGTTGGTTCGTGAGTCCCATGGCTCTCCCATCGTAAGACGATGGGAAGGATGGATCGGTTCCGCGCGCCTGTCAAGTCCCATCGGCAGGCGATGGGAACGTCACGATCTCACGCAGGGGACGCGGAGGCCGCTGAGAAGCGGATCTCACGCGGAGAGGCGCGGAGGCCGCAGAGAAAAAACGTGGCGGCGACCATCCTCCTTGAGGCTCCTGATCATTGACTCAAGGAGGACGGTCGCCGCCACGTTCTTCTCCGCGAACTCTGCGTTCCTCTGCGCGAGATCGTCTTCTCTGCGGTCTCTGCGAGAGACTACGGCATTTCGAGATCGGGCATGAGCGGCCCGGCGAACAGGCGACGGCAGGGCGCGGCGATGACGCGCGCCCAGCGCGCCGAGCGGTTCACGCGCGCGCTGTCGGTCGCGATGCCGGTGTTGGCGTACATCTGCCGGTACAGCTTCGAGATCAGCACGAACGCCAGCCGCGCCTTCAACGATGTCACGCAGTGCGATCGATCCCAAATCTTCGACAGGCTGTAGAAGTCGTCCCAGACGCGCCTGGGTGCGCTGACGGATCTCGTCTGCATCCATGACCGGGTGCGGCGTGTAAACCTTGGGGCGGAGTTCCTGCGGGATCAGCCAGTGCCGCGTCAGCGGTATGCCGCCGATGCGCGTCGGATCCTGCTCCATGCTTTTTTCCCACGAGGCGAAATCCACGGTGCCGGGGAACGGCGTGAGCATGACGAACTGTGCGAACGTCACGCCGCGCGGGTCGCAATCGTCGAGGTCGCTTCGAATGTCTCGGGGCGATCGCTCGGCAAGCCGAAGATGAACGAGCCGAGGACATGGACACGCCGGCTGCTTGAAGGCGCGCAGCCGCTCCACGAGCGTTTCGCCAGCGTAGTTGAAATCCTTGTACACGTCCTTCAACCCCTCGGGCGTCACCGCTTCGACCCCGACGAGCGCCCCTTTGATATGGGCTCGGCGCATGGCGTCGAGGAATGCCGGATCTTCGGCCGCCTCCATCGTGATCTGCGTGAAGAACACAGTGTCGGAGGGCAGCTTCGCGAGCTTCTCCATCAACTCGAACCGTTCCGCCCGCATGCGATTCGAGGTTCTGACGCTGCGTCGGGTCGGCGCGCCGGGACGCCATCTGGATGTCGGTGAGGGTCACCGGATAGAAGTTGTCGTCGGCGAGCGCGATGAACCGAAAACCGCGACGCCGCAGCTCCACGATCTCGCCGATCACCGCGTCCGCGCGTACGCTGCCGCGGCTTCTGCCCATCCGTTCTCCAGACCGAGCAGAACGAGCAATGCTTCGGACATCCGCGGACCGTCTGGACAGACGCCCACATGTAGCGTTGGCGGGAGCAGATCCCACCGGGCGGGAAGAAACGAGTCCGCATCGACGCGTCCGCCTTCATACGACAGCTCGCGGTCGCCCCGCGATGCAGTCGGCGACCGCCCGGCCCCAGACGACGTCGCCGTCTCCCTTCACGACCGCATGCGCGCCGCCAAGCGCATGCGGCTCGTCCGGGTAGAGCGTGGCGTGGATTCCGCCAAACACGACCCAGGCACCGCGCCGCGCGCGATCCGCCCGACTTCATACCCGCGAAGAGCATTGCCCGGTGTGGATGCCGATGCCGACGACATCGCCGGGTTGGATCGCTCACGGGTCGAGGAGCTCGAGCGTTTCGTCGGTGATTATCGGGTCGCCGTAGTCCGTCGGCGTTGCCGCCGCCAGCACGTAAAGCCATCGTGGCGTAATGACGCCCACGCCGAACGACAGATGGCTCGGATTGATCAAATGCACCTGCACGTTATAGGTCTCCTCCGGAGGACAGTTCGGTCGCTCCACGTATTTCTGCATTGCATGAGCGGGGGCTGCGCGCCTGCTGTACCGTACAGCACCGGCAAAGCTCAGGGCCAGCCTATTATGGGGCAACTTGCCCCGAGCGCGGCATTTCGGAGAGGATTCGGCTGGAGTCTCGATGACGCATTCCTCTGACGGCCCACTGGATGTTCTCGGCCTGGGCGAAAGCTCCGTCGATCACGTCAACCTGCTGCCGACGGCCCCTCTGGCCCGCGGCACGGCATCCAAGCTGCGAATTTCCTCGGCATTCGACGCCGCTGGCGGCCAGATCGCCAGCATGCTCGCTGCCTGCAGCCTCATGGGACTGCGATCCGGATATCTCGGCCCACTTGGCAATGACGACAATGGCCGGCTCATCCGGAGCGAGCTCGAGCGTCGCGGCGTGAACATGTCACACGTCCTGGTCCGCGACGCGCCTGCCAGGTTCGCCATCATCCTTGTGGATGAGTCGACCGGTGAACGCACGGTGCTCTGGCACCGGGACTCGGCGCTCGACATTGCTGAGGGGGAAATCAATCCGGCCGTGCTGACGGCGCGGGTCCTCCACGTCGACGACGTGGACGAACAGGCCGCAATCCGAACCGCGCGAATGGCAACCGCACGAGGCATGATCGTTACGAGCGACCTCGACCGGGTCACAGAGCACACAACGGAACTGGTATCGAGCGTGTCCATCCCGATCTTTGCTGAGCACGTGCCCCCGACGCTGACGGGAGAACGCGACCCGGAACGGGCACTGCGCAAGCTGCGCAAGCAGCACGGCGGCCTGTTGTGCGTGACGCTGGGCACGGCCGGCTCGATGGCACTCGACGGCGATCGCATCATTCACGTGCCCGCGTTCAAGGTCCACGCCGTCGACACGACCGGCGCGGGAGACGTGTTCCGCGCCGGGCTTCGTCTTTGGACTGCTGGCCGGCTGGCAGACGCTCGATGTGCTGAAATTCGCGAATGCCGCGGCTGCCGTCAGCTGCACGCGCCTCGGCGCGATGGGCTCGGCGCCGACGCGCGAGGAAGTCCAACAAATGCTCTCCGGAGAGTTCGTCGCTGCCGACTAGACGAGCCTGGCAGTAGAGTCCATGAGTGATGATTCCCTGCATCGATGAAGTCGCCCTTCGTGCGTCGATAACGCCTGAATACGCCACCACCGTCATTCGCGAAGCGTTCCGCGCCGATGGCGAGGGGCGCACGCTCGTGCCCAACGCCATCAACTTCGAAATTCCTGGCGCGCACGGCGAGTTCCACATCAAGACGGCCTATATCGAAGGCGTCCCTCACGTCGCGGTCAAGATCGCATCCGGCTTCTACGACAACGCGGCGCGTGGGCTTCCGAGCGGCTCCGGGCTGATGGCGGTCTTCGATGCGCTCACGGGCATGCCGGCCGCGCTGCTTCTGGATAATGGATTTCTGACAGACATTCGGACTGGAGCCGCCGGTGCCGTTGCCGCCGACGTACTCGCGCGCGCACGCATCGATACAGTCGGAGTGATTGGTTCTGGCCTTCAGGCGCGTCACCAGGTGCGCTGTCTGCGCGCCGTGCGCGATTTCCGCCACATCGTCGCCTGGAGTCCCTCGCGCGCTCATCTCGACGCGTATTGCACTGAGATGAAAAACGACGGTTACGACGCGCGGGCCGCCGAACGAATTGAAGACGTCTGCGGTGCTGCCGACATCCTGATCACCGCGACGCCCGCACGAGCGGCGCTGGTACGATCGGCGTGGCTGCACGACGGAATGCACCTCACCGCCGTGGGATCGGACTCCCCCGGCAAGCAGGAGTTGGCGGCAGACTGCCTTCGCCGCGCGGACATCGTTGTCGTCGATCGACTCGAACAATGCGCCGCGTTCGGCGAACTGCGCCATGCGATCGACGGCAACATGATAACGGCCGCGAGTGTCTGCGAACTCGGCGCAATTGTCGCGGGCCGCAAAGCCGGTAGGACGGACGATCGACAAATCACAATCGCCGACCTGACTGGAGTGGGGTTCCAGGACACCGCTATCGCAAGCGCCGCGCTTGGCTCCCGGGCCTTGAAGAACCCCGTGGAACCGAGTAGAACCGAGTAGAACCGAGTAGAACCGAGTAGAACCGAGTAGAACCGAGTAGAACCTGGTAGAACCTGGTAGAACCTGGTAGAACCCTATAGAACCCTTCGTATGAATCCGAATCGTCGCGAGTTTTTGTGGGCCGCGGCCGCCGTTGTTGGCGGCGCACGCAAACGACCGGCCTTTCGACAGGCGCCAGCCATCGTCAAATCGGAGGTCGCGCGCCCGTCGACCGCGTTCGGCGCCACCGCCGGGGACGTCGACGTCGATCGCGCAATCATCTGGAGCCGGACGGATCGCCCTTCGCGGCTCGTCGTCGAGTACTCGACGACCGAATCGTTCGCGCAGGTCAGCCGCGTCGTTGGCCCGGCCGCACTGGAAGCCACGGACTTCACCGCGCGTCTCGATCTGCCGAATCTTCCCGCCAATCAACGGATCTTCTATCGCGTTCGATTTCAGAGCCTTGCCGATCTCGGCGTGTGGAGCGAACCGATCACCGGAAGTTTCACCACACCGGCACCACTGGCGGGGACGCCGCGCGACGTCACGATCGCATGGAGCGCTGACACGGTCGGCCAGGGATGGGGCATCAATCCCGAAATGGGAGGCATGCGTCTGTATGAGGCGATGCGGCAGGTTGGCGCGGACGTGTTCATCCATACCGGCGACACCATCTATGCCGACGCACCGCTGCCGGAAAGAGTGACGCTCGACGACGGGCGCGTGTGGCGGAATGTGGTGACGCCGGAGAAGAGCAAGGTGGCGGAAACGCTCGATGAGTTCCGCGGCAATCATCGCTACAACCTGCTCGATGAGCACGTGCGACGCTTCAATGCCTCGATCTCGCAGTTCGTCATCTGGGACGATCACGAGGTGCTCAACAACTGGTATCCCACCGAGATCCTGGGCCCGGACATGCCACACGCGGAGCACAGCGTGGCGCTTCTCGCGGCGCGCGCGAAGCGGGCATTCCAGGAGTACACGCCGATGCGCTTCGAACCCGCGGATCCGGAGCGCATCTACCGCGCGACGCGCTTCGGGCCCCTCGTCGAGATCTTCGGGTTCGACATGCGCAGCTATCGCGGCCCCAACTCGAAGAATCGCCAAACCGTGCTCTCCGATGAGTCCGCGATCCTTGGCAGCTCACAAGTCGAGTGGCTGAAGCGCCGATTGCTCGCATCGAAGGCGACGTGGAAGATCGTGGCGAGCGACATGCCGCTGTCGCTGACCGTGGTGGACGGACCGCTCTTCGAAGCCGTCGCGAACGGCGACCACGGCGCGCCGCTCGGACGAGAGCTCGAGATCGCGAGCCTGCTCCGGTTCCTGCGCGATCAGCGGATCCATAATGTCGTGTTCGTGACCGGAGACGTGCACTACTGCGCGGCACATCATTACGATCCCGCGCGCGCGCAGTTCACTGAGTTTCATCCGTTCTGGGAATTCGTTGCGGGTCCCGCACATGCCGGGACGTTCGGCCCGGCCGAGCTCGATCGCACGTTCGGGCCGGAGCTGAAATTCATCGGCATCCCGCCGGGCATGAAGCAGAACCGCCCGCCCAGTGACGGGTTGCAGTTCTTCGGCACTCTTCGCGCGTCGGCCAAAACCCGGGCGCTGACCGTCATGCTGCGGAATGCCGAGGGAAAGGTTCTCTACTCAATCGAGCTGCCCCCGGAAGACAACTAGCCGAGAGCTACCCCCGTTCCTCCGCCGTGAACTCCGTGGTTTTCGTCACGTCGCGCAGCGGGGGCAGCACCTCCTCGATCCTCGCGCGCGACGCCTCCAGCCACGGCGGGAGCACCAGCGTCTCACCCAGGTGCGCGGGGTCTTCGTCAGCAGCGAAGCCGGGGCCATCCGTCGCGATTTCGAACAGAACCCCGCCGGGTTCGCGGAAATACACCGACTTGAACCAGAACCGGTCGATCACGGGTGTCGGGCGCGAGCCTCCGTTCTCGATTTGTGAACTGACTGCAAGCTGATGCGCCTCGTCGTCGACGCGCCACGCCAGGTGGTGCACCGCACCCACACCCCACGCACCGCGGGAGACGTCGCGCATCTCCCGAACGTCCACGACACCCCACGCATCTTTGAACCCGTAGCGCGTCCACCCGTCCTCGCTTCCGAGCCGTTCGAATCCGAGTACGGTGGTGAGAAATTCAGCCGTAGCGGTCTCGTTGCGTTCCCACAGACGTCCGTGGTGAAGACCGCGGATCTGGCGCTCCGCGTCAACCGGACTGTCGTCCCACGGTGTAAAGGGCCGGTGCGGACCTGTCTCTTCAACCAGCGCGAGGCGCAGGCCGTGCGGATCGGTCAGCGGCAGTACGCGTTCAGCGAAACGGGTTTCGAGCGGCTCGATGCGCGCGCCGTACTTTTCCAGACGGCCACCCCAATACGAGAGGCTGCCTGACGGAACCTCGAGCCCGACTTCGACCGCAAGCCCATGGCCGACACGCGGCGGGGCGAGCTGAGACCATGGAAAAAACGTCAGGTCTGTTCCAGGCCGGCCCTCGGCATCCGCGTAGAACAGGTGGTAGGTCCCGGGATCATCCTGGTTCACGCTCTTCTTGACCAGGCGCATGCCCAGCACGCCGGCGTAGAAGTCCAGGTTCTCCTGGGCTGGGCCGGCAATCGCAGTGATGTGATGCAAACCGTTGACTCGTCTCATGAGTCCTCTTCAATCGGCAGGGCTGAAGCCCTGCGCTACTAGAGGTCTTGACCCCTCCGAACTTGCACAATTGAGTCAAGTTTCCTGGGTCAAGACCGTCCCCGCGTCAGCGGGGCGTTATCAAGCTTATCGCCTAGCGAGGCGGAGCCCTCGACGGTCTGAGGCGCAGCCTCGCTAGTTTTGAAACCAGTCTTGGTGTTGCGAAACCTCGTGGACCGAGAACAGATGCGCCTGTCCCGCCGCGAGCCTGACCCAGAGCCCGCGAGCGTCCAGTGACGCACGCGTCCAGCGGTACGTTTCCCCTGTCAGCTCGTCCTCGAAATCACACGCCGCGGCGCCGCCCAGTTCCTCGCCGGTCAGCTCCACATGACCCTCCGACGTTCCGGGTCCGAGGTTTGCGACTACGACGGCAAGCACATCATCCGTGCGCCAGCGCGATGCCACGATATCGCCGCCCGCCGTCGAGACGTTCAGTATGCGCCAGGCGCCATCGTGAAGCACAGGCTGCATCGCGAAGCGAAGCAGTCGGTCGTACATGCCACGGACTACCGAATCAACCGGCTCATCCGGCCAGCGACCCAGCTGTACGGGAGCTTTGATGCGACGTCCATCACACTGCCCATCGAAGAAGAAGCGCATCCCCGGACTGCAAGCGATGAGGGAAGCGCACGCCGGCAGTTTCGATCCGAGTGTCGCCGCGCTCCGCGGCTCGTCGTGATTCTCGATGAAGCGGCACAATCGTGACGGGTCTGGCGTGCTCGACCCCAGCAGCTCCCAGACACGAGATGCAGGATGCGGGGCGTGGAGGGCGTCGAGGAGCCGCTTGTCGTACGCAAAGTTGAAACCGAGATCGAGGATCCGCTGCTCGAGATCCCAATAGACTTCGGCCAGATACATCAGCTGAGGAATTGCGCGCGTCGCGGACGTCCAGAATTCCGCCGCCGGCGTCGGCCAGGCGTCGCGCAGCAGTGAGCGCCACGTGCGATCGAACACGTCGTTGAAGACCAGCATCGCCATGTCGCAGCGCACTCCGTCGCAATGCGACGCAACCGATGCCAGAGTCGCCTGCACGGCCTCGCGCGTCTCGATACTGAAGTAGTTCAACTGAGCCACGTCGGTCCATGGTGGGAAGTAGGGATCTCGCCCGCATGCGACGTAGCGAGTTCCGACGCTAGTCACGCACGCACGAAAGTTTGCCGGCGAGCGTTCGTAATCATCCCTGGTGCCGAGCACGTACCGCTCCGGATGCTCCGCGATCCAGGCATGATCGAATGCGGTGTGGTTCGGGACGAAATCGAGGCAGAGTGACAATCCGCGGTCGGCGAGTTGGCGGCGTGCGGCATCGAGCCCGTTCCACCCGCCCATCCGGACGTCTGGCTCATACGCCTGGATGCAGTACCGGCGATCCGACTACATCCGCATCGCTCCATCCCGGCAAGACCCGATCGGTACTCCGCCCTCAACCCGCCATGCGTGCGGGCGATCTCGCGGCCAATGGGGCTGCGCTGCCACACGCCCATGAGAAACACCCAATCGAATCCTCGCTGCGCCAGGCTGTCCCAGTGCGTGGCCGACACGTCCGCGAGCGTGACGAGGCGGCCCTCAGTGCGCGAGAGACGTTCCAGCCAGGGCCAGGCGGCGATTTCGAGCAGATGGGGATTATTGCGCATTGTTCACAGTCTTGAATCACTAATCACTAATCACTGATCCTGAATCCTGAATCCCGAATCCCGAATCGCCAATCGCGAATCCCGGATCCCGAATCCCGAATCCCGAATCGCGAATCGCGAATCCCGGATCCCGGCCCCTCACGATTGTGTGAGATGTTGGAGCATGCCTCGATTCAAACTCCTGATCGAGTACGCCGGCACTCGATACAGCGGCTGGCAGATTCAGAAGAACGCCCGGACGGTACAGGGAGAGATCGATCGCGCGATTCGTGAGGTGTCGAAGCGGCGCGAGTTCGAGCTGTACGGATCGGGCCGCACCGATGCAGGCGTCCACGCCCTCGCCCAGGTCGCGCACCTCGAGCTGTACACCGATTTGAAGCCAGAACTACTGCGCCGAAAGCTGAACGACGAGCTTCCGGCCGACATCCACATCCGCGCCATCGAGCCCGTGCCTCACCGGTTTCATGCGCGTCACGATGCGGTTTCACGCTGTTATCTCTACCAGATTTCGCGTCGCCGCACCGCCTTTGGCAAACCGCTCGTCTGGTGGATTCGCGAGCCGCTCGACCTCAAGGCGATGCGCGCGGCCGCGGCGGCGTTTGTCGGCATGAAAGACTTCGAAGCCTTCACCGCCGACGATCCGGAAGAAAAGTCGACGCTCGTGCTCGTCGACTCCGTCGAGATCGCCGAAGCCGGAGCACTGGTGCTCATTCGCGTGCAGGGGTCGCACTTCCTCTGGAAGATGGTGCGCAGGATGGTCGGCGTGCTCGCCGCGGTCGGCCGCGGAGAACTGCAGCCCGCCGATGCGGCGCGGCTACTCGACGGACCGCAAGGCGCCAAGGCTCCCGCCGCGCTCGCGGCTCCCGCCGCTGGGCTCTTCCTCGAGGCGGTGTTGTACAAGGGAGACGTGCACGGCCAGGGACACTCAAGCCGGTGCTGAATATCGAGATGTGAGGACTGGATCGGTTGTGGCTGGCGCGCGAAACGTCAACGCACGATTCTCAGGTTCGTTGGCGGCCTGATCGTCGTCTCGTTTCCATCCAAGCTGCAGGACCTCGAAATCGTCGGCCGTCAGCGCGCTGAACGCAGGATTCAACACCGAGTTGTTCCACCGCGCATCCATCGTCCCGCTGATGTACATGTCGGAGCCGTTGTCGGCGACGATGAGCCCGTAGCGCTTCATCGCGCGGAAGATGCGCTGCACCTCCGGCGTAAAGCTCGAGATGTCCTTGGAGGCCTTCAGGCGCAGCCGAGCCCCCATCGGCGGTGCGCTGGCATTCGAGCCCGCTGAATGCGACGCCGGCCAGACGTAGCCGTTGCTGCCTCGGACCGTGACGCGAAACGCGTGCGTGATCTCGCCGGTGCCGAACGCTTCGTCGTATCGAATCAGGCCGGGGAAAATCGCCAGACCGGCGGCATCGGCCGACGTCCAGCCGTCAGGACGACGATCATTCCGGTTGAGATCGAACACCGCGCCGCAGGCCGCCTCCCATCGTCCGGCCGCGCTGTTCCACATCGTCGCAGCACGTCTCGTAAAGAGCCATCGATCGCGATCGACAATCAGCATGTGACGATCGCCGGACGTCCCACCGCCCGACGACGTCACCTTCGATGTAGTGAAGCTGCGTTCGCGCTTCGTCGGGAATGGGATAGCCGGGGAGACCTGGCGCGCCGGTGTCGCTCTCGCTGCCATACGCGACGAACGTCAGAGGCACGCGGGGCTGATCGCCCGCGACGACAACGTATGGAAAGCCGTATGGAGGAGGACCGAAGTCCGGATGCAGGTGGCGGACGGCGGTTCGATTCGTGGCCGTCCGTCCGCTGATGAAATCAATGAGCACTGCCGACCGGGAGTCGACGGGGACCATGGTCACGTCCAGCGTTCCACCAGTTGCCCGTCGGGAACACCTGACGCCCAACGAGCGGTTCGTTGAGCACGGGAGGGGTGGCCGCCCGCAGCACAACTGTGGCGCAGACGAGCGCAAGCGCTGCAACGGACGTACGCACTGGCACGGAGCGCCAGCTATCACGTGCCATGCCGGCCTACCGGGATGCGGTTATGTCGTGGCTGCGCTGGCCGTTACGCGGAAACGGGCCGCTGTCGAATGGTCGACACCGCGCGCAAAGATGTAATCTTGCGCGCAGTGTTGTAATGCACCCAGCCGGCTACTTCTTCGGCGACGCCTTTTTCTTGACGCCGAGCTCGTTCAGTTTTGCTACGACCGCTTCACCCGCTGTGGCAGGTTTCACTTCCTTGTCGATCGCGGCGATCTTACCGTTCGGATCGATGTAGAAGGTCCAGCGGTTCGCGAACTGACGATCGGGCGGCCGGTTCGGCGGAATCACGCCGTACGCATTCGCGACCTTCTTGTCAGGATCGGAGAGGATGGGGAAAGTCGGCCTGCTCTTTTTCCGCAAAGGCCTTGTTGTCCTCAGGGGTGTCGACGCTGACCATGAAGTAGGCCACGTCGTAGTCCACGGATTGCTTCGCCGCTCGCACGGAGCGAGTTGCATTCGGCCGTTCAACCACCGGTGAAGGCCTTCGGGAACCACGCCAGCACGACGGTCTTGCCCTTGTAATCCGACAGCTTGTGCACCTTGCCGTCGGAGCCCATGAGCGCAAAGGCCGGCGCGGTATCGCCAACCTTCAGCTCGACGGGATTGTCAGGGGGCTGACCCTGTGCCGACAGCGCTGTCGCCATGGCTACCATGCCAAGCGCGGCGCAGACGGATACGACTCTCAACATATTCACCTCGAAAGTTAGGTAGCAAAAGCGTACCACGAATGGGTATCCTCCGCCATGCTCGCAATCCGGCTGGGCCAGCTGGGTCTCGTGGCCGTTTTTGCGGTCGTTTCAGCGACGCCTCCCGCGGCGCGTCAGGCCCGGAACCCGCCCGCCGGCGGACCCCAGGAACTCGTGGATTTCGCAGTGGTGACCGAGGAGGGGCAGCCAGTCACCGACCTGGCCCCATCCGAAGTGACATTGAGGATCGATGGACGGGCGCGGGTCGTCGGGTCGCTGCAATTCATTCAGCTGTCCAGTCCTACGCCAATCGACCGCGGGACACGGCTCTCGCCACCCCTCCCCGCTCCGTACGGCAGCAATCGCCTGGAAGACAGTGGCCGGTTCGTGATGATCGTGATCGATCGCGACTCGATCCGGCCGGGACGCGAGCGGCCCGCACGGGAAGCCGCACTGCGGTTCCTCTCAGGTCTATCCCCGCGCGACCGCGTCGGTCTGGTCACGCTTCCGCGCGTCGAAGTGGAACCCACAAACGATCACGAACAGGTCCGGCAGGCGCTCCTGCAAATGACGGGACAGGCCCCGCAGGAGCGAGCCGCTTCCGATGCGGCGTGCCGCGGCCGCGTCGTCCTGAACACCCTCTCCGGCCTGCTCGGGACGCTGGCGTTAACGGACGGCCCGAAGACCGTGGCCGTCGTATCGACCGGCCTGGCGCCGCCGACTCGCGATGCGCCGCTAAACCGTCCGCCCGGGCAATGCGAGATCCGGTCGGTCGATTTTGACGAAGTCACCGCCGCCGCCGCTGCCGCGCGCGCGCATTTCTACGTCATTCAGCCGAACGATGAAGGCATCGATTCAGCATCAAGTTCTCTCGTCGATCAGAACGCGAGCCGGTTCCAGAGCGGCGACAACGATCTGGCCGGACTTCAACATCTTGCCGGCGCGACCGGCGGAGAGCTCTTCCGACTCAGCTCGGTCGATGCGGGGAGAGTGTTCGGACGCGTGTCGATGGAGAGCTCGGCCTACTACGTGATCGCTTTCGAACCCGAGCCTGGCGAGCGCAATGGCCTTCCTCATCGGGTGGACATCAAAGTATCGCGCGACCGGGTCACCGTGCGCATGCAGCCGCAATTCACGATTGCAAAGTCCGATACGAAGCCGTCGGACATCACTCCACAGAGAATGCTGCGAGAGGCACGGCAGTATCGTGAGCTGTCGCTTCGCGCCACGGCGTATTCGTCGCTGAATACCGGTGACTCGCGGCTGAAGATCATTGGCGCCGGGGAGGCGGCAGACCCGTCCGTCACTCTGGCGTCGGCTGCCATCGGACTGTTCGACGCGAAAGGAAAGCTCGCGGCCCAGTGGACGGCGGACAAAGAGGAACTCGCCGCGCGCCCTCTCGTCGCTGCGCTGGTCGGCTCCGTCGGACCATACCGGTTGCGCGTAGCCGCTATCGATTCCACGGGTCGTCGCGGCACCGTCGATTACGGGTTCCTCGCCGACCTCGAGAGCGCGGGTCCGCTAAAACTCAGCGCTATCGCGCTCGGCGTTCTCCGCCCCGGCTTTCAGCCGCGTCTGCAGTTCGGCGATGAATCAGCCGCTGTGGGATACTTCGAGATCTATGGGGTGCCGCCCCGCGCATCGGAAATCACGGTTCGAATGGAAATCGTAGAAACGTCTGACAGCGTCCCGCTCGTCTCCTCTTCGGCCAGGCTGCAGCCCACCAGCGACGAAGCCCGTCGTCTGGCAATTGCGTCGCTGACGCTGACACCACTTGCGCCTGGCGACTATCTGGTGCGCGCGATCGTCAGCATCGATGGTCGTCCCGCCGGACAGGTAATCCGCACCCTGCGGAAGGTGAAGACGTAGGGGCGTCCCGCGGCGTCTAACCTGACATATGCATACGTTCGTCATCATCGCGATTGCCTTGGGCACGACGCTGCTCCAGCAGCGCTCCCCGGCTCAACTGGCCAAGACCGGCTGGGACGCGTTGAATGCCGGACACGTACAGGAAGCGGCCGCAGCTTTCGACGAGGCCCTGCGATCGGGACCGCAGACGGCGCCAACGCTCCTGGGCGCCGGGCTCGCCGCTCGCCTGCAAGGACGAACCGACGATGTGCGGCGCTTTCTGGTCGACGCGCTGAAGATCGATCCCGCGCTCACGCCGGCATCACTCCTCCTTGGCAGTGTGCTCTATCAGACGGGCGATCTCGACGGCGCCATCGACACTTATCAACGGGCGCTCGCGCTTCATCCGAACCATCCACAGTTGACCTCTCAGCTCGAGGCCTGGCGAAAAGAAGCCGAGCTGCACGGCGGCTTCCGCCAAACGCTTGGCGATCACTTCACGGTTCTGTTCGAAGGACCCGCCGAGGCCGACCTCGCCACCCGGGCCGTTGCCCTGCTCGAAACCGACTACTGGCGCATCGGTACGGCGCTGTCCACCTATCCCACCAGCGTGATCACAGTGATTCTCTACACGCGGGAGCAGTTCCGCGACATCACGCGATCGCCGGCCTGGGCTGGCGGCGCGTTCGATGGCCGAATTCGGATCCCGGTTCAGGGAGCGCTGCAGAACACCGCCGAGTTCGAGCGGGTCCTGGCGCACGAATTCACGCACGCGCTCATCCAGAGTGTTGCGTCGCGCGGCGTTCCGACCTGGCTGCACGAAGGGCTCGCCGATTGCTTCGACGGCACCGATCTCCGGAGACATGAAGCGATGGTTCGCGGAGTGGACTCGCGACTGCCGTTGTCCCGCCTCGAGGGCTCATTCGAAGGCCTGACGGCCAAAGAGGCGTCCGTGGCATACGCGGAAAGCGCCCTCGCGGTTCATGCGCTGCTCGACGATGTCGGTGCGTCCGCGATCGTGAACATGCTCGCTGATGTGGGACGGGGCATGCCGTTCGCCGAAGCGTTTGACCGCAACATGCTCACCTCGTACTTGGACTTTCAGAAGAAGCTGCAGGGCTGACTGGCGGTCGAGTATCATCGCGGCAGCATTCCGCTGCACCACCATCGAGACGGAGACGCGCTGACCATGGGATTCAATCCAATCCTGGCGCTCCAGGGAGCGCTGGGCGCGCTGACGGCTGTGTTCGTTGCCGGCTGGAGTGCCGCGGTCGTCGCGGTCCGCCGCAGTCCGGTTGCCACACCGTCGCCCGCCACCGACGCGCGATTCCCGACGGCGACCGAGATCGGCATCGGGACGCTCACGAATTTCTTCGACACGCTCGGCATCGGCTCTTTCGCCACGACGACCGCCCTCTTCCGTTTCCTGCGTCTGGTTCCGGATCGCATCATTCCGGGAACGCTGAATTCTGGACACACGCTCCCGACGGTTGTGCAGGCCTTCATCTACACGACGATGGTGCGCGTCGACGTGCTGACGCTTTTCGCGCTGATCATTGCCGCCGTGCTCGGCGCGTGGCTGGGCGCCGGCGTCGTGGCATCGTGGCCGAAGCGTCGAGTGCAGATTGGCATGGGCGCCGCCCTCCTTGCCGCAGCCGCGCTGATGCTGATGACGCAGTTGAACCTGTTTCCGGGCGGCGGCGAAGCGCTGGGCGTGCGGGGCGTGAAACTGCTCATCGGCGTGACCGTGAACTTCGTCCTCGGGACGCTGATGTCTCTCGGCATCGGCCTCTACGCGCCGTGCATGATCCTCGTCAGCCTGCTCGGAATGAACCCCACCGCTGCCTTTCCCATCATGATGGGATCGTGCGCCTTCCTCATGCCCGTCGGCAGTCTCCGGTTCATCCGCGAACGCTGCTACAGCCTGCGCGCCGCGCTCGGCCTCGCCATCGGCGGGATCCCCGGTGTGCTCCTCGCCGCTTACATCGTCACGTCGCTGCCGATCTACGCTGTCCGCTGGCTCGTGATCGTCGTGGTCATCTACACGGCGCTGACGATGCTGCGGTCAGGGCTTACGGAGCGCGACGAGCTGGCCGGCAGGCGCGAGTGAAGGCCGGCGCGGCACGATCCAGCGTGCGCAGGACACGCGGGCTCATTAGCTCTGCACCTTCAGCGAATGATCCGAAGATTCGTCGGAGCAGTCGGAAACGGACCGATGATCTGAACAATCGTGCCGCCCGTGTGATTCACGACGTACAACTCGCCGGCGGCATCGATCCCGAACGAACTGATATTTCCCACGACGGCACTGCCGCCGAGGTCCACGGTGTGATCGGTGGGCGCCGATGCCGTCGCTTCCCCGGTTGAGGGATTGATCGTGAGCGCCATCGACCAGACGCGCCCCTGGACGTAGTCCGCAAAGAAATAGCGTCCACGGTAGGTCGCCGGCAGCCCCGTGCCCCGGTACACGAATCCGCCGGTGATCGACTGTCCGACAGAGCGGCCGTACTCGTAGATCGGATCGGTCAGCCCGGTGGGTGGGTTGTAGACGGGCGGCGGCGATGTCACGTTCAGGTGCGCACCCTCTTTGTATCTCCACCCGTAATTGCGGCCGCTGCGCCCGGCCGGCTCGTAGTCGATCTCTTCCCAAGCGCCCTGGCCGACGTCCGCGATGATCAACGCGCCGGTTCCGCCGCGTGACGGCATGTCGAACGACCAGCGCCACGGATTGCGGAGACCGAAGCTCCAGATTTCCGCGAGGACGCCGGCGGGGCCGCCACTGACGAACGGATTCGTAGCAGGTACGACATACCCATTGGCGTGGCTGACCGGGACGTTCACGTCAATACGCAGCATCTTGCCCAGCAGCTCCGCTGGATTCTGCGCCCGATTCTCGGGATCGTTGCCAGATCCGCCGTCGCCCATCCCTACGTACAGGTAGCCATCCGGCCCGAACGCCAGGTTTCCGGCGTTGTGATTGGCATAGGGCTGCAGGATGTACCGAAGTCCCGACGGCCAGCGCAAGTCGAAGCGCGACGCCGGGTCCGCACTTGCCGGGTTGGCCGCCGAACGGATGAATCGCGCGATGACGGTATTTCCAGCGGGGTCTGTAAAGTTGACATAGAACCGCCCACTGCTTGCGTAGTCTGGCGCGAACGCCAGCCCGAGCAGCCCGCGTTCACCGCCCGAGGAAATCGCGCCCGTCAGATCGAGAAAGTCGGTCGCCAGAACGCTTCCGCTCTCAACCACACGGATGCGGCCGGCCTGTTCCACGACGAACTGGCGCGTAGTAGTCGTCGGATCCTGGACGAAAGCGACGGGAGAGCTCAATCCGGACGCATACACCCGGCTTTTGAGCGTTGACTGCGCGGCGGCTGGCCACGACAACGAAACCATGGCGCACGCGGCGACGGTAACGACCCGATATCGAAGCGCTAGCATGTTGGCTCGGCTTGCAGGAATCGATCCGAGACAGCGGGCGCGCCCGGACCGACTTATGATGGGGATAGATGCGACGTTTCTGGATTCTGGTTACTCTTTTTGCGGCCGCTTGCGGGTCGAGCACGCCGCCCCCGCCTTCCACTGGAACGGGTGGTGGGACGGCCGAATCCATCACCGGACGTGAGCCGATTGGCTGGGATCAACCGGCCGCCGACAGCGACGAACTGGCCACGCTTAGCTATGTCATCTACGTGGATAACGCGCGCAACGACATAACCAACGTTGGGTGCTCCTCGACCGGGGGGGCTGCGGGGTTTCCGTGCACTGGAAGGCTGCCGCCGCTGTCGAGCGGCGCGCATACGTTGGAGGTCGCGGCCGTGAACGCTGAAGGAGTCGAGAGCAACAGGTCGACAGCGCTCCATGTGATCGTCTCGTCGGCGCTGTCGTCGGATTCCGCTCCCGCGGCCGACTGGCAAAGCGGCGAGATCGAGCCCACGCGCGACGGCGTGAGGCTTCGCGTCGACAAAGTGGCGGAAGGACTCGATCGGCCCACGGACGCCGCGTTCGCACAGGACGGCCGTTTGTTCATCTCGGAACGCTCGGGACGTGTTCGAGTGTTTTCGGATGGCCAGCTGCAGATCACGAACGCGCTCGCGCTACCTTCGGACAGCGATGCCGGCGTTCGTCCTGCCGTTCTCTCGATCGCCTTCGATCCGGATTTCTCCCACACCGGGTTCGTCTTCGTTCTTCACACGGCCAATACATCGGATGGACCGGCCGTCTATCTCTCGCGCTATCGGGAGCTGCGCGGAACGCTGGCCCAGCGCGCTGTCCTGTTTCAATCCGCGGTCGAAAGCGAGACCGACGCGTCGGCGGTGATGCGCTTCGGCGCCGACGGCAAGCTCTACGCGATCGTGGGCGGTAGCGAGTCAGGTGGGCGACTGCTGCGCCTGAACCCGGATGGCACGATGCCACAGGATCAGTCCGGCACGACTCCAGCCGTGGCGGCCGGGGTCGTGAACCCGCGAGGACTCGCCTGGCGCCCACCCAACGCGATCCTCTGGATCGTGGACGATGACTCCAATGCCGCACATCTCAGTGGCGTCTCGATGTCTGCACCTCCCGTGCGCGCCATCGTGCGCGGACGCGAGGACCTCCCACTGGGCGCGGGCTCTCTAGCGTTCTATGCGGCCGATGCGATCCCCGAAATGCGCGACGAGGGGTTGATTGGATCGACGGAGGGATACGTCCTCCGGCTCCGTTTCGCGAAGGACGACGCGACCCGCGTCGCCGAATCGGAGCGACTTCTCCAAGACCGTGTGGGCCCGATTCACGTCGTCGCCGTCGGGCCCGATGGGGCGATCTACTTCTGTACCGATACCGCACTTGGGAAGGTGTCACGCGTGCGCTGAGCCAAGATCAAACAGATGGAGAACGGGAGAAGACGGGAGAATTCTTGTTTTGGTTGATCGAATTTCGGCCTGTGCTCATTCCAGAATCGAAGACCGGATGTTCAACGTGGACTCTGGCTTTGTAGTGACTGAACGGGTACCAAGAAGAGTACCTCCCTTTCTCCCGTTCTCCTGTTTGATCTTCGCACCTCAGTGGGTGAGCGAATAAAGGACGACATTGATGCCGACGGCATAACCGTCAGGCGAGAAGAGGTAGAAGTATCGAGGGTCCTCCCCTTCGCGCTCCCACGCGTCGGAGATGTCGGTATCGTGCGTCATGACGACCATGAGCCGGCCGTGCTCGTCGGAGATCCCCCGAATGTCGGGAATCGCGCTCTCCTCGCCTCGCTCGGACGTGGCGCCGCCGCTGCGCATCCAGTGGTTGATCGATGGAATCTGCGGCAGCTTGGATACCACGAACATCGTGCGGAACAACGGGTGGGACAGCGGTAGATCGACGATCGGATACTTCCTGGGATCGAGGACCCGGCCGATCTCCTCGGCCCACTGATCCCATGCCCACTCACCCCAGAAGTCGTCGACGTAAAGAAATCCCCCTTTGAGCAGGTACTCTCGCAGCCGCTTGACCTCGGCGTCGCTCAAATGCATGACGCCGACATCTTCCATTTCGATCCAGGGACAATTGAACAGCGCATCGTCGGTGAGCCGGAGGACGAGGTGGTTGGGCTCACCGTTGGTTTGCTTGCTGACGCGGGTCTTGGTCAACTCCGAGAGGCGAATGGAGAAGTTGATGTCGGCGTCCGGATAATCGGTCCACCACCCCATGCCGCCCGCTTCACGGCGGTCGGCGTCGTACATGCCGCGGCAGAAATTGAACGACCCATCGAAGCTGTCTTTCGTGGGGAAACGCGGAGGTGCATAGCGGAGGCGGCCCCATCCCCCTTGTCCGAACCCCTGCGCGCTGGCGACGGCCGCCGCGAGTACTGCGAGGACGCTTGCGAAGATGAGACGCTTCATGTCGGACGGCACCCTCGCGGGGCTGCTCTCACGTGGTCGTCTATCGCTCACGTCCGCGCCGGACGAAATTCTGCTCGCCAGGAACCGCGCTTCCCGCCGTGATGAGGACCCCCGCCACGAGCGGGAACGCGCCGGACGATCACGGCTTCTTGTCGTCCTTCTTCGGAGCCTCGGCTGCCTTGTCCGGCCCCTTCGAGAGGGACTTGTAGTACTGCTCGACGAGCTTGCGGTACTGCTCGGGCACATCGTCCGCGCCGGAGAGGAAGACCTCGCTGCCTTTCATCTCCGCCTGACGACGGAGGTTGAATTCGAAGCGCTTCATACCTTCCGCGACCGCCGTCTGCAGGCGCTCGAGCGCGGCGGCGTCCTGATACACGCGGTCATCATCGAGCGCCCGCAGATTGCGGAGCACATCGTCGAGCGCGCGGGGATCGACGCCCTGTCCCTGCAGCATCCGGCGGAGCTGCTGGGCGTCGTTGGCGAACTGCCGGGCTTCTCCGCGCCACTGGCGGATGTCGCCCGGATCGAACTGGCCGCCCAGATATCGGCCGCGGCGATCACCGTAGCCATCGTTGCCACCCAGACGTCCGCCGAACGTGTCGCCGTTTCCGTTGGCTCCGTTTTGCGTTGCATCGCCGTTGTTGCGGCCGGCGCCCTGCTGGCCCTGCTGACCACCCTGGCCCTGTTGCCCCTGCTGACCACCTTGACCCTGTTGGCCCTGCTGACCGGCCTGGCCTTGCTGCCCTTGCTGGCCGCTCTGGCCCTGTTGTCCCTGCTGGCCCTGCTGACCGGCCTGCCCCTGCTGCCCACGCTGACCGTTCTGCCCGGGCTGGCCGTTCTGATCCTGCTGTCCCTGGCGGCCCTGCGCCTGTTGCCGTTCACGCATCCGCTGATCCAGCGAGTCCACGCCTCGCGCCAGCTGACGCGCCTTATCGAGCGCCTGATTCATGGCGTCGGCTTGCGAAGGACGCCCCAGCGCTGATGCGGCTTGCGACAGCGTGTTCTTCAACGAGTCGAGATTCGATCCGATCGAGTTCTCGATCGGCTGCTGATCGGATGGCGAGACGCCAGCGCGCATCATCGAGCTCGAGTACCGAATCTTGTCGCGCACCTTGTTGTCGCGGATGCCATTGGCCGCCTCGGAGAGCTTTCGCGAGGCTTCCTTTTCCTGGTTGCTGATGTCACCCGCGGTGCGATCGAGTTGCTTCTCGAGCTCACCAACCTTCTGCTCGAGCGCGCTCTTCCGCTCGATCAACTGCTGCGCTTTTTCCTGACGTCGATCGCCCGCCGATTCGAGACCCTTGACCGCGTCGGCGATATCGCGCTGTTCGCGAGCAAGTTCCTCGGCCTGTTGCTGGGCGTTCTTCACGTCGCGCTCGGCCCGACCCGATTGCGACTGCTGCAGCCGGCGCTGGGCCTCCTGCAGGCGTTCGAGCGCGGAAGCAGCCTGGGCGGCTGATGCCTGCTGGCCGTTCGCGGCCGCCCGGCGCATCGCCTCGGCCGCATCTCGGAGCTGACGCGCGGACTGCATCAGATCCGGCCGGTTCTCTTCGCGCGACAACTGCTCCAGCCGGCGAGCCGCTTCTTCGGCCTGATCGGCGAGCTCGCGCTGCGACTGGCCGGAGCCATTGCCCGACGCCTGCTGACCGAGAGCGGCTCGACGACGCTGACGCTCCGCTTCCTGTTCCTGGCGTCGCGCCGAGCTCCTTCAGCTTCTCCATCAGCTCGTCGAGCTTCTGATCCGACTGCTGCTGCGACGCCTGCTGGCGCGTCTCGTACTGGTTCGCCATCTTGTCGAGCTCCATCTCGAACAAGTCGGCGAGATCCTGCGCCATCTGTCCACCGCCGCCGCCACCGCCGCCCCCCTGCTGCCGCTGGATCTGCACCTGCGTCTCGTACTCTTCTTCCGCTTTCTGCAGGAACTGCAGCGCCTTCTGCTCAGGCGGTAGCGCGCCGTCAGGACTGACGGCGTGGAGCTTCCCTTCGGCGTTCTTCATTTCCGTGACAGCCTGCGGCAGCAGATCCGCGACCTTCTTGAACGCCGGATCCTGTTCGACGAGCCGGCTGTTCATCCGCGTGAGCAGCCCTTCAACCTGATCGCGCAGCCGCGACTGGGACAGGGCGAGCACGGTGCTGTTCTCGCGCAGCTTGTCCGCCGTCATCTTCTTGCGATCGCGCTGAACGTTGAACGTGGCCGCGACGATCTGGCGCTGCTGCTCGGACAGGGCGCCCACCTGACCTCCGCCACCGCCACCGCCGCCACCGCCGCCGCGCATCCGACGGTGCGCGGCGGAACTCCTTGCTGAGCGGCCGCACGCGCACGAAATACATGTCGCTCATCGCCGGCTTCGGCCCCTGCACCGCGTCGTTGTCGGCCGCCTTCGCGTAGTACGACACGAAGTCGCCCGGCTTCACGTCCAGCTCTTCGAGGTAGAACGTGTGGCCGCCGGATACCTCCGTCATCCGCTTCTTGCCGTCGAACAGACGGATGGTCTTCTCTGCTGCGCCGTTGACGGAGTACACGAGATCGAGATCGCGTACGCCGAAATCATCCTCGCGCGTGTGCCTCGACGAATACCTCCTCGATCGGCGAGGCGGTCGTGTCGCGTCCGGGCTTGGCAATGGAAACGGTCGGCGGCTGATCGTCAAGCGCATCGATCGTGTACTGCGGCGATGCCGTCATGCGCTCGCCCGACGGTGCGTCGAGCTCGATGTGATAGAAGCCGTCCTGCTCGACCTTGAATGCCCCAACCAGCGGCGCCGGCGATCCTCCCGCGGCATCCGGCGCCAGTCCCGATCGATCCTTGTCGCCGAGCACGATCTGACCGCCGGGCGGTGCCCATCGTCGGCACCGCGCGGACGCGGACTTCGGTCCCCTTCAGAACGGCGATGTCGCCGCCGTCCTCGACCTTCTGCGGCGGCAAGGCCGGTGTACGCCGGGAAATGGTATTCGAGCTCGAGGCGCTGCACGTACGGAAGGTCGACGACCTTGAGGTTGTAGTGCTTCGAATTGACGCCGTTGGCTTCGACGAAGTATTCCACCGGCGCCGCGAGATCGAACAGCATCCCTTCATAGGTGCCGTTTTCGTTGCGCAGGAGCGGCACCCGCTCATACGGCGGCCTCGGGAGACTTCCGCATCATCAGTGAGGCCTGCTCCGAATCGAACCCGGACAGCTTCGCAGTAATCGCCTGATCCGCACCGCGCGCCACGGTTTTGTTCCCCGGCGTCACCTCGATGCTGTACGGCGCCGCGGCTTCGACATCGCGCGAAACAATGAGCAGCGCCGAGAGCGCGTGGCGCAGGTAGGCCGGGCCGAGCATGAAGATCGCGGCGGCCACGAGGCTGATGGCTGCGAGCGTCGTCGACGTAGCGGCGCACCGGTGCGCGCTCCACTCGGCGGCCGCTGTCCACCGCTCGAGCTTTCTCGATCGCGGACTCGACGAGCCGGCGCACGAGCGTGGCTGAGAACGGCGAGCCGCTTCCGCCGTTGCCGGCTTCAACCGCGCTGATGATCGCCGCCTGCAGCGACGGCTCATGCTCTTCGAGATACAGCGCGACCTGTTCGTCGGTCGCCTGGCGCATCAACGGACGAACGAGGAGGTATCCGATCAGTCCAAGGAGCGCGACGCCAACCAGCACGCGGAACGTGATAATCGCGCCAGCGGTGAATCGCCACGACTCGAGGCCGTACGCCGAGACCAGCAGCACCAGGGCGCCGAGGCCGACGACGCCGAGCGCGCCGCGCAGCGCCAGCTTCACGCGCCATCGCCGCCGCACCTGGTGAATGATCTCGACCAGCTCCGAGACCGAATCCGTGCGCCGATAGTCGTCAGTCATACGCGCCGTTCTCCTGGCATCAGCTTAGCACCGCGCTTCACGACACCTGCCTCGACATTTGCGACAAATCCGTGGCTCATCGCCGCCCCGGTGCACCGTTCAGCTTTTCTCACTGCTCGCTCGGCGGCTCCGCGCCTCTCGGCCGCAGGCGCTTTCCCTTTCTACACCGGCACCGGCCCCGAGCGCGAGATGTGGTTCCCGACGAGCGTCTCGAGGCCCAGAATCACGACTCCGGCAAACAAGAGGTACCACCACACCCGCTGATTGCGTTCCTGTTCCAGGTCGGTCGCAACCACATTCGTGCCGGCGGGCGCTGCTCCCCCAGCTCGTCCCAGAACGCCGGCGACGACCTCTTGCGGATCCATCGGCGTGAGATCGGACTCGGACAGATCGATATTGCTCGCCACTGTCATCGGCGGAGCCGAGTCCCGTCCCTGCGCTCGCACCTCGTAGAAGCCCTGCTCGGCCAGCTCCAGCACATCGGGACCCTCGCCGTCGAGCGTGACCCGTTCACCTGACGGCGTCAGGACGACGCGAGGTTGAACCTGGCGGGAGGCACCTGGGACGGGAGCAGCTCGGCCCGCCTCGAGCACGTCCCCTACGGTCAGCCACGACGGCCGTTCCGTGTACGACGCGAGCGTCGTCACCATGCGGTGCACGAAGGGCAGGAAGACCGACTTCAGCGGCAGATCGTTGCCCTGCAGATCGAGCGACGACGTCCACACGAGGACTCGCCCATTCCCCACGCGCCGTTCGATCAACGCGGGCGCGCCATCGTCGAAGCGCGCGAGAATCTGCGCGTCCTTCGCGGGCGTGACCGCGCGGTACGAGTAGAACCGCGCGCCCGAGAAGTCGCCGCTGCGCGGCGCTCGGAACGGCTCGAAGATCGGGTCGCCGTACTCCAGCGCGCCGAGGCGGGCGGCCTGTCCAGTGGTGCGATCGATCGGCTGGCCAGGAGTCGCGCCGAGAATATCCGCCGGCCCGGTTGCCGCCGGCCAGGTCGCACGGCTGCCGAGCGCGATCAGCAGGCCCCCGCCTCGGGCGACAAAGGCGCCAAGCCGTTCGGCGGTCAGTTGCGCCACGGGAGCGTCGTTGAGAATCACGACCGATGTGCGCTGCAAATCGTCGGTCGAGACCGCGTCGATCGACCGCGTCGCGATGTCGAACGGCGGCGTCTCACCGAGCGCCAGCGCGCGCGACAGGTACAGGCTGACGTCGCGCGGCGCGCCCGGACGTTCGGCAATGATGATGCGGAGCGCCTCCTTCGGCGACACGACGAAGTTGAACGCGTTGTCGAGCGGGAGCTTGTCGGCGGCGATGCGTACCGTGCCGCGGGTATTCTTCGCGGCGGGCGTGAAGGGCGCAAACGTCACCGACGCCGAGCTGTTCGGCTCGACCGAAACGCGTTCGGTTTGCACGGCGTGCCCGTCGATCTCCAGCGTCAGTTCCACATTGGAGGCGGCCGCCGACGCATGGTTCGTCACGCCGCCGGTGACGGTCACACGATCCTGTTCCGAGAACGTCGACCGCTGGAGCGACACCGGCGTCACGCTCAGGTTCGAGGTCTCGGCGTCAGTGATCGCGCGAGGCGTCAGGCGTCACGCCGTCGGGCAGACGCACGCCTTCGGCACCCTGCCACCCGGTCCTTTGAAAGTCGGAAATCAGGATGACTTCACGCCGCGGCAACGACGACTCGCTCAGGATGCTGCCAGCGAGCTTCAGCGCGGGGCCGAAACGCGTCGCTCCGGCGCCGGGTTTCCCCGTGCGACGGCGGCGTTCAGGCGGCTGCGATCCGGCGTCGATCGCAACGCGACGTCGCCGCCTGACGAGAAGAACACCACCGATGCGCGATCGGACGGCCCCACCTGCCCGATGGCGTCGCGCGCCGCAGCCGTGGCGCGCGCCCAGCGATCGCCGTAGCCCATGCTGTAGGACTTGTCGATCAGGATGACGACCTCGCGCGCCCCCCCGGCGCCGGCGGCGGCGAGGCCCTGTCGCCGAAAGAACGGACGCGCGAAGGCCGCCACGATGAGCGCGAGCGCCGCCAGCCGCATGCAGCAGCAGCGGCCAGTTCCGGATGCGCCGCCGCTGCACGGACTGATAGGGGATGCGCTGCAGGAACATCAGCGACGGAAACTGGACGACATTCTTCCGCTCCCGCTGGATCAGATGCACGATCACCGGCACGGCCAGACCGGCGAGTCCGAGCAGGAACAGAGGCGTTAGGAACGACATATCAGTGAATTGCGGATTGCCGACTGAAGATTGCGGATTTGAAGATTGTCGATTGACGATTGAGAGTGACGATTGCGGATTGAGATTGCCGATTGGCAATGTGGATTGGCGATTTCGCGCCAATCAATCCACAACCGACAATCCTCATTCCCAATCGGCAATCTCCAATCCCGATCCGCAATCAGCACGCTCAATCGTCAATCCGCAATCAGAAAATCCGCAATCTTCAATCCGCACACCGCAATCAGCGTACCCGCGTCAGCCGCTCGCGCATCGTCAGGTACGTGAACAGCGCGTGATCGAGCGGCGAGGACGTGTTGACCAGCGTGTAGTCGATGCGGCTGCCGGAGAAGCGCTCCTGCAGGCCGTCGATGTGCGCGCGCACCAGCGAACGGTACTGCTCGGCGAGCGTGTCCGGCACGACCGGAATCTGCTCGCCGCTTTCGAGATCCTCGAACGCCGACGGTGAGTCGAACGTGAAGTCGAGCTCCGCCGGGTCGAGCAGGTGGAACACGATGATGTCGTTGCCGCGGAACCGCAGCGGCCCGACCGCCTCGAGCACGGCATCCGGCTCCTCGTAAAGATCCGAAATCAGCACGAGCAGCCCGCGGCGTCCGAAGTGCTCGGCCATCTTGTGCAGCGGCGCGCGCAGACTACCCGGGCCTCGACGGCTTCAGCCGGTCGAGCACGTGCAGCACCACGTCCATGTGCTTCGCCGACGGCGGCACGTGCTCGACGATGTCGGCGTCGAACGCGACGAAGCCGACGCGGTCCCGCTGCCTGTGCACCAGGTAGGTGAGGCAGCCGGCGAGCATCTTGCGCGTACTCGAGCTTCGTGATCGCCGGGCTGCCGAAGCCCATCGACTTCGACACGTCGAGCAGCACCGAGAAGTTCGAGTTGGTGTCCGCCTCGTACTCCTTGATGTAGAAGCGATCGGTCCGCGCGTACAGCCGCCAGTCGACGCGGCGGATGTCGTCGCCCGGCGACGTAGCCGCGGTGCTCGGCGAAGTCGACCGACGCGCCGAAGTACGGCGACCGGTGCATGCCGTTGATGAACCCGTCGACGACATTCCGCGCCACCAGCTCGAGGTTGCCGATGCGCGCCAGCACGACGGGATCGACGAACCGCGCGCCGGGAACCGACGCGACTTGAATATGATCGTATCGACGGCATCATCCGTGAATCGCCGCGTCCGACGACGCGGCCTACATTCCCGATCGCGGCACCGGCACCGCTTCGAGCAGTCGATCGATCAGCGTGTCGCTCGTGACGCCTTCCGACTGCGCGTGGAAGTTGGTCAGCACGCGGTGCCGCAGCACGGGATGCGCCAGCGCCCGGATGTCGTCGAAGCTCACGTGATAGCGGCCGCTCGTGAGCGCGCGCGCCTTGCGCGCCGAGCACCAGGTACTGCGCCGCGCGGACGCTGGCGCCGAACGCCACCCACTTCTTGACGTTCTCCGGGCACGGTCGGCGACTTCGGCCGGCTCGCGCGCACGAGATTCAGCGCGTAGCGCATCACCGGCTCGGCGACCGGCACGCGGCGCACCAGCCGCTGGAACGCGACCAGATCCGCGCCGGTCACCGGCCGCTCGAACTGCGGATCGAGGATCGCCGTCGTCGTGCGCACGACCTCGAACTCCTCGTCCTCCGGCGGATGGTCGATGACGATGTGGAACATGAAGCGATCGAGCTGCGCTTCCGGCAGCGGATACGTGCCTTCGAGCTCGATCGGGTTCTGCGTGGCGAACACGTAGAACGGCTCGTCGAGCTTGTAGGTGCGGCCCTGAATCGTGACGCGATGCTCCTGCATCGCCTCGAGCAGCGCCGACTGCGTCTTCGGCGGCGTGCGGTTGATTTCGTCGGCGAGCACGATGTTGGCGAAGATCGGGCCCGGCGCGAACACCATCTGCCGCCGCCCGGTCGTCGGTGTCTTCCTGGATGATGTCGGTGCCGGTGATGTCGGACGGCATCAGGTCCGGCGTGAACTGGATGCGGTTGAACTTCAGATCCAGCACGCGCGCGAGCGTGTGGATCAGCAGCGTCTTGGCCAGTCCCGGCACGCCGACGATCAGGCTGTTGCCGCCGACGAACAGCGTCAGCAGCACCTCCTTCACCACGTCGTCCTGGCCGACGATCAGCTTGCGGAGCTCCGAGACGATGCGGTCGCGGCCCTGCTTCATCCGGTCCGCCAGCGCGACGTCGTCTGGCGACTGGAGTTCGATGAGTGTCGGTCACGGAGCGATTCAAGAGAGCCTCCAGTTGTTAGCAGCGGTAGCTTGAGCCTTGCTCAGTGCGTCAGTCCGTAGATCACGTAATTCACGCCGAACTTGTACGCCTCGTTGGTCAGGTCGACCATCGTGACGCCGGTGTCGGAGAACTCCCAGTACTCGCTGATGTCGTTGTTGACGTTGGCGATCGCCATCAGCCGCTTCTTCGGATCGTTGTCCTCGAACAGCCCCCAGTAGCTCGGTGTCGAGACCTGCCGTATGGCGGCGGCGCTAGGGCCTCGGATGGTCGATCTCGAAGAACGAGTGGAACACCTTGCGCCGTCCCGTCGAGCTCGAATCCAGTGCGCCTCCGGCAGCACGCGCTGCATCTGATCCTGCAGGTTGTCCCAGTGCTGGCCGCGGAAGTCGTCGAAGATCACGAAGCCGCCCTTCAGCAGGTAACTGCGCAAGCGCGTCGCCTCCTTCGGCGTCGACACCCCAGAAGCCCGGCTCCGCCATGTAGGCGACGGGATAGTTGAACAGCTCCGGATCGTCAAGCGCCAGGATGTTCGAGCCGTCCGTCCGGATGCGCAGGTAGCGTGATCTCGTCGAGGATCTTCGAGAAGTGCACCTCGCCGTCCGGATAGTCGTGCGACCACGGAGGTCCGCCGTCGCCGATCCAGTTGCCCCAGCCGCCGAAGCCGGTGCTGTAGCGCAGCCGCACGAACACGAAGCGGCCGTCGTAGGGCGTGTTGCCCTGCACCTCGACATCGAGCTGCGGTCGCCGGTTGCGGCCGCCGAACCGCTGCGCGACCGCCACCGCTGCCGGCGAGACACACGAGGAGTCCGGCCACGAGCAGCGACGGCCGCAGAGCGGCATTCACTTCTTACCCTCGAGATCCTTGATCTGCTTGCTCTTCAGCGCCAGCTCCGTCAGCAGCTTCTCGAGCTCGGACGCGTACTTCGCCGGCTCCATGCCGTTCTTCAGCAGCTTCAGCCCCTCGACGCGCCGCTCGAGGTCCCGCCGCTCCGTCGTAGAGCGCGCGCAGCTTCGGATCGGCGGGCAGCGTGCTCGGCGCCTGCGACGTGCCGAGCGCCAGCACCGACGCGACGCGGCCGTTCTTGCCGTCCGCCTTCGGGATCCGTCGTGCCCTTCTTGTCGCCGTTGTCGTCGAGCAAGCGGATGCTCGGTCAGCATGATCCCTTCGCGCTCGTACGCGCGCGCCACCCCGAGCTTCGCGCGCAGTCGAAGGCCTCGAGGACCGACGACGCGGTCGATTCTTGTCGGCGTCGGCCGCGTCGCTCATCAGCGCGTCGACGAAGTAGCCGCCGAACAGCGTCGCGAATCGCTCGGCGCCGGTGCGCGTCGCCGTCACGATCGTCCGCCCGGGCCGGCACAGCGCCTCGACGAACGGCCCGCTCGCGCTCGCGGTGTTCGACGAACACGACGTGCTTCGACTGGAAGCTCTTCAGCAGCGGCTCGAAGTCCTCCGGCGTCATGTCCGGTCCCGGCAGGTTGAACTTCGCCACCTTGCCGTCGAACGTGCCGTGTCCGATCAGCACGACGAACACGACGTCGTCTTCCTTCGTGCCTTCGCGAGCGTCGCGAAGCGCGCTCGATTTCCTGCTGCGTCGACTTCCCGGTGGCGCGCTTCGGATCCTTCTCCGGCTGCTCGGCCAGATAGATGATGTGGTCCTGCGCCACGCCCAGCCTGTCCGTCGCGCCGTCCACCAGCGTCGTGGCCCAGCGCTGGAAGAGCTCCGCGTGCTCCGGATCGCCCGCGAGCCCGACGATCGACGGCCAGGTGGACGTCTGCGCCGCAACGGCGCCGCAATCGCCAGCGCGGCAGAAGTCGCACGTCGCAGAAAGCCCGAGTCAGCAACGCTGTCCGCATTCCTCAATGCGCGTGGGCCCCACCCCCACGCGCGGCTGCTCGACGGCTCGAAGACTCGCCGCTCGCAGCGGCCGCAGGCGTCTACGCCATCCCCACCGCTCGGCGGTACGCCCACTCCGCCGAGATCAGCCCGAGCAGCGCCAACAGCACGATCGGCATGTGCCAGAGCTCGCGCTCTTCGACCGTCGTCACGCCGCGGCCGGTGTACTTCAGATCTTCTGGCAGGCCGGCAACGTCTCCGGCGTGTAGAACCGGCCGCCGGTTTCCTCCGCGATCCGCTTCAGCCGCGGCGCGTGCATCGTCGCGTCGAAGTACTCGGCGTCGCTCGGCGCGGCGCGCACTTGCGTGGTGCCGGTGCCGAGCGACTTGCCCGTCGCGCGTCGCCTCGACCTGCGGCGACGTACATGCCCTGCTCGGCGGCGGTGAACGTCGCGCGGTATTCGCCGTTGCGCTCGCCGGTCCACTGCATCGGCACGTCCACGGCCTCGCCCTTCGGGCCGTCACGTGCGCGACCACGCGCGCGTCGTTGAGCTCGACGAACCGCGGATCGACGACGTCGGCGATCAGCGTCACCGGCTCGCCCGGCTCGACGCGATCGGTCGTCGTGTGCGACGTCGACGGTGTCGGGCACGCCGTCCACCAGCCAGCGCAGCAGCTGACGCCAGAAGTTCTCGTGCGTCTGGTCCTCGAGCGGCATCTTCGCGTCCATCTGCCAGAGCCACGAGTCCTGCACCGGGAACGCGAGCGACTTGCCGCGGCCGTAGCGCTGCGACGCGAGCACGACCTGGTCGCGGCGCCGCTCGTCGGTGCCGGTCAGCAGCACCGTCGCGCCCGGCTTCACGTCGCGGATCGGTTGACGCTCGTCAGGACCGGCATGTCGTTCCAGCGAGCGGTCGACGCCGCTTCGGTCGCCGCGATCTGCGTGACGCCGTGCGCTTCGCCGGCGCGCGTCGGTTGCACGTGCAGCGCGCGACCGGCAGCACGTCGAGCGCTGCGCGCAGGCCGCTCGAGGATGACCGGCAGCGCATCGGCGACCGGCGTTCCCGGCGTAGCCGCCTTCGGCGAACGAGCGCGGGCCGCCGAGCATCAGCAGCCCGCCGCCGCGCCGCTCGACGAACTCGCCGATCATCCGCAGCTGATCGCCGGTGAACGCGCCAGCCTCGATGCTGCCGAGGATGAGGCCGCGATAGGCGAACAGCTCCTCGCGCGTCTTCGGGAAACCGGCGGCGAGCTGCTCCGGAGTTCGTCCACGTCCGAGCCGCAGGTACTTGTTGTCGGCCGTCCGCTGCAGCGTGACGACTCGAGGTTCTTGTCGTCGTCGACCGCGCGGCTGATGAACTTCATCTCGGGGCGCGGCTCGCCTTCGTAATAGAGGATCTTCTCGCGTGCGATCGCGCACGTCGATCAGCGCCTCGCGCTGGTTGTTCTGCGTGACGAGCTCGCCCGGACGCGGCGCGATGCGGAACGTGAAGACGCGCGGCGCCGGCGTCGGCTGCCGTGAACCGCACCCGCACCGCCGCGGGCTCGCCGTCCGTCGGCAGCTTGACCTCCTGCGATCCGACGATCCGTCCTTCGTCCTCGACGTCGAGCGTGACGGTCTCGCCCGGCGTAGCCGGTCTGCGTGACCACCGCGTCGATCACGAGCGACGTGCCCTTGCAGCGCGGTCCGCGGGCGTGGACACGCGATCGATTTGCACGTCGCGCGCGAGCCGATCGCGGCCGACGCCGACGGTGAACACCGGCACCGCCGCCGCCTTCAACGCGAGCAGCGCGTTCGCTCAGCGACGCGTCGGTCGTGTCGGCGCCGTCGCTGACGAGCACCATGCCGGCCAGCGGCAGCCCGGCGAGCTCCTGGCGCGCGCCGTCGAGCGCGGCGCCGAGCCGCGTCTGCGCGCCGCGTGAACGTCAGGTCGTCGGTCGACGCCGAGACGTGCCGCGGCCGACGAGAAGCGGAACGGCCGCAGGACGAACCGCTCCGACAGCGCCTTCACGAGCGGCGCATCCTTGGCCGAACGTCTGCTTGACGAATGCGCCGCGCGGCTGCGGTTCCCCAGTCGGCGATCTGCATGCTGCGCGAGTCGTCGATCAGCACGGCGAGGAAGTTCTGCTGCGGAACGGCGGCCTTGACGACCAGGATCGGGCCGGAAGAGGCAGAAGAGCATGATGCCGAGCGTCGCGATCCGAAGGACCGTCAGGACGACGCGATCGCGCACGCGGCCGCGACCGGCCAGGCCGCGGTAGGTCACGACCGCGAGCAGCGATGGCCGCCACGGCGAGGACCGCGGCGACATACGACCCCGTCGAGGGCGAGAGGCGGAACTCTCCCTGCTGGAAGATGACGGGCCGGTATTCGAAGAGGAAACGGAAGAGCGAGTCCACGTTGTGTCAGGCGCCTGCGGCGCCAGCGGCCTCCAATTCGATTGTATACGTAGCTTTCGCCTTCCGCTTGCGCTGACGCTACGGGCGGTCCGCCGTAGCGTCAGGAAGGCGGACGGCGGAAGCGCCTTCGAGACACCCCCGCGCCAGCTGCTCGTACGACTCGATCGCGCGTTCCAGCTCCGCAAGATCCAGATGCTCGTCAGCCGTGTGCGCGACGAGAATCGAACCGGGCCCGAAGAGCAGCGGCGTTCCCCAGCGGTCGAGGAACGGCACGTCGGTCGTGAACGGGAACGCTGCGGTCGAAAACCCCGGCACCGTGTGCAGTTTCACGACCGGTACCCGCAGTATCTCTTCAGACGTCACGAACCGGCCAGCGGTTGGACCGCGCGAAGAATGTCTTCCGCCGGCCCCACCGTCCGAAACAGGACCTCGGCCGAGGCGTGACGGCGAAATCACATTCGGTGCAACGCCCCCCTCGATCAACCCGACGCTGTAGATACGTGGCGCCGAGATCGGGATCCGACGGCAAGGCGATCGCACGAAGTGCCACTAACGCATCGATCAGCTTGTCGATCGCCGACTCGCCGTGCTCCGGCGTCGCTGAATGCGCGGCTCGTCCCGACGCTCGCAGCCGCAGCCGCAATACGCCGCGCGTTCCGGTCCCGAGCCGGTTATCCGTCGGCTCGCCATTGATGAGGAACCCCGAGCCCGCCGCTCGTGCGTTCGCCGTCATCGCCCCGTCGCTTCCGCGCTCCTCTCCGACGACGAAGAGCAGCCCGACGCGGCGCTCTCCGCTGGCGCGCAGCCGCTCGGCGGCAGCGACTTGGGCCGCCAGGATCCCCTTCGCATCGCACGCGCCGCGTCCGTAGAGTCGCCCGTTCTCGAGCCGGCTCGGAAAGAACGGCGGCACGCAATCGTAATGCGTCGAGAACACGACGGCCGGCGCATCGATCGACGCGAACACATTCACACGACCGTCCGAAACCGGCTGCTCAACAACCGTGTAGCCGAGTTGCCCCAGTTCGCGGCTCAGCCAGCGGCCCGCCTCGGCTTCACGGCCAGTCGTGGAATCAATATTAATGAGCGCGCACGCGAACCCAACCGCGTCGAAACTGGATTTCATAGTTTTGTCATCCCTCGACTCGGCGCCTTCGGCGCCTCGCTCGGGACAGGTCCCACGTGATCGGCGCCTCCGGTGACTCGCTCGGGACAGGTCTCAAAGTAATCAACGCTGGCGCTCGCGACAGACGCCACGCCTGGGCACCCTTCCTGGCACCCTTGGCACCCTTGGCACCCTTGGCACCCTTGGCACAGCTATCTAACAGCCTCCTCCAGCGCGGTGCGGGCGTCGGTGCGTTCGTCGCGATACTTCACGATGATGGGCGTCGCGACCGACAGACCCCATTCCCGAGCCTTGGCCGCTCGTCAACGGCCTCGTCCCCGGCACGACGACGGCTCCTTCGGGAACAACCAGCGGACCGCCCGAAGACGGCTCGATGATGCGGTCATTGGGGATGATCGTAGATTGGCGTGGACGCCGTCAGGATGGTGCCGGACGCGAGGACAGCGCGGCGCTTGACGATCGCGCCCTCGTATACACCGCAATTGCCGCCGACAAGCACATCGTCCTCGATCACGACTGGTAGCGCGCCCACCGGCTCGAGCACGCCGCCGATCTGCGCCGCGGCGCTGACATGGACGCGCTGGCCAATCTGCGCGCACGAACCGACGAGCGCATGCGAATCGATCATCGTGCCGTCGCCGACGTACGCGCCGATGTTGATGTACATCGGCGGCATGCAGACCACGCCCCGCCCCAGATACGCGCCATCGCGAACCGTGGATCCACCCGGCACGATCCGAACGCCAGCCGCGGCGTCGAACCGTTTCACCGGCATCGTGTCCTTGTCGACGAACGGCCAGCGTCCGTGATCGGCGGACATGTCGACGACGACGCCGACGCGAAAGCCGAGGAGAATGCCCTGCTTGACCCACGCGTTCACCCGCCACCCGGATGCGCGTTGACGGATCCGGCTCCGCGGCGCGCACGGTGCCGTGCCGACAGCGCCGCGCGCAGCCGGACGAACGCCGCGCGCGCGCGATCGCGATCGGTCGACGGGCCAGCCTCGAATAGCGCGGAGATTTCCGACGCGAGATCGCTCACTCGATGTGTCCTCGTTGTATGCGCCTCAGGCGTGCGCGCTACGCCATCCAGTTTCGCCCGCCGTCGCCGAGGCGGCGGGGCCGTCGAGGCGTCGCGAAGGCGGAAGCCCTTACGCTCGCACCGTAGCAGGGCCTGTCGGTAGACCAAGATCGCGCAGCACGCTGGCAATGCGGTCGCGCGAGGCGGGTCGTGGCGGCACCATCGGCAGCCGGTAGATTTCTTCGACGAGTCCCATCAGCGCCATTGCAGCCTTCACGGGAATCGGGCTCGATTCGATGAAGTTGATCTGCATGAGAGGCAGCAGTTCCTGGTGCAGCCGTCGCGCGCCCGCGAAGTCTCCCGCCTCTGCGAGCGCCACCATCTTGGCCATTTCGGCAGGCACTTCGTTCGACGCGACCGACACGATGCCGCGGCCGCCCACCGCCATCACCGGCAGCGTCAGCACGTCGTCTCCCGAGAGCACCAGGAATTCGTGCGGGACGGCTGCGCAGATCTCGCACATCTGCGTCATGTTTCCTGACGCTTCCTTCACGCCGACGATGTTCGGAACCGCGCTCAACCGCACGATCGTTGCAACGTCCACGTTCACGCCCGTCCGTCCGGGCACGTTGTAAACGATGATCGGAAGAGGAACGGCGTCAGCGATCGCCTTGTAGTGCTGGTAAAGACCTTCGGGAGTGGGTTTGTTGTAGTAGGGCGTGACCGACAGGATACCGTCCGCTCCCGCGCGCGCCATCTGCTGCGCCGCTTCAATCACCTCGTGCGTGTTGTAGCCGCCTGCGCCGGCAAGGACCGGCACGCGTCCCTTGGCCTCGGCGACGACGAGCTCGACGACGCGGAGCCGCTCGGCGGCGGTGAGCGTCGGCGTTTCGCCGGTCGTGCCGCAGGGCACGAGAAAGTGGATGCCCGCATCAATCTGACGCCGCGCGAGCCGCCGAACCCCGGTTTCGTCTAGCGCGCCACCGCGCGTAAACGGAGTGACCAGCGCCGTCCCGCAACCAGTAAACGTCTGCCGCATGGGAATCCTCCGCATCCGGGATCCGGTGCCCGGGATCTGGGATCCGAATCCTGATCCTGATTGAACACGAGCGAAAACTACAGACTAAGAAGACAAACCCAAACCTGAAAACCGACGCTACTTCTTAGATTCCCAACACATCCTTCATCGTGAACCATCCTTTGCGCCCATGGACCCATCGCGCCGCCTCGAGGGCGCCCCGCGCGAAGCCCGATCGATCGCGGGCCGTGTGGGTCAACGTGATCGTCTCACCCGGCGCGTCGAACCCGATCGTGTGCGTTCCGGGAATCGATCCTGCGCGAGTGGATGATACGTCGATCGGGCGAGGAAACGCGTGTTCTTTCAATGCCGCGTCAAGGAGGAGGGCCGTACCGGAGGGCGCGTCGCGCTTGGTCGCGTGATGCGCTTCGTGAATCCAGGCGCCAAATGCGTGCGGGCCGAAGAGTTCGGCCGCGCGTTCAGCGAGCGCCACGAACAGATTCACGCCAAGCGCAAAGTTCGGGGCGGCCACGACGCCGATCTTTGCGTCCTCGACAATGCGTCGCACCTCCCGATCCTGCGCTCCCCATCCCGTCGTCCCGATCACGACGTTCGTGCCACGCTCGGCGAGTCGCCGAACGTTCTGCGGCACGGCACCAGCGACGGAGAAATCAACCGCAACATCGGCTGCCGGCCAGGCATCGGGCGTCGCCGCCTCCGCAATGTCAACCGTGCCAGCAACGTCGAACCCGTACTCGGGGCACAGGGATTCAACGAGCTTCCCCATGCGACCGTAACCGATGATCAGCACGCGCATCTATACATGCCTATCGCTGGTACCTCCTGGCACTCCGGCACCCCTGGCACTCGGGCACCCCTGGCATCCATGGCACCCCTGGCACCCCTGGCACCCATGGCACCCCTGGCACCCTGGCACCCATGGCACCCATGGCACTCGTGGCACCCTGCACTCGTGCCACCCCTCCCCGCTATTCAAAAAACTCCCCATGCAACTGACCCATCCCCCGTGCAAGGTCTTCGTCGCGAACGACAATCGTGACGTTTCGCCGCGACGCCGCCTGCGACACCATGCGTACCGGGGAACCCGTCGAGCGCGCCGATCACCCGTGCCGCGATGCGGGGATCGCATCGGAGATTGTCCCCCACCGCGCACAGGATGGCGAGCCCGGCTTCGACGTTGACCTCCGCGAACTCGCGCAGATCCCCGACGATATCGTCGAGCCGTGCAGCATCGTCGACGGTCACCGAGACGCTGACCTCGGATGTTGTCACAACATCGACCGCTGTTCGATGCCGCTCGAACACTTCGAAGACGCGGCGGAGAAATCCGTGGGCCATCAACATGCGGGTCGAGGTGATTTCCACCATCGTGACGTGCCGTTTGCACGCGACCGCCGCGAGCGGCCGATCCGCCGTTGGAGGCGCGGCTGTAATGGTCGTGCCAGGGCCGCCTGAGCGACGGCTGTTCAGGATGCGTACCGGAATGTCCTTCGCCACCGCCGGGAGGATCGTGCTGGGATGAAGCACTTTTGCCCCGAAGTACGCGAGCTCCGAGGCTTCTCCAAACGACAGGAATGGGACGACGTGCGGCGCGCTGACCACCCGCGGATCCGCGGTGAGCATGCCGTCCACGTCGGTCCAGATCTGAATCTCGCGCGAGTCGAGCGCGGCGCCGATGATCGCCGCCGAGTAATCCGATCCGCCACGGCCGAGCGTCGTGGTGACGCCCTGGCTCGTCGCGCCGACGAAGCCGCCAACCACGGGCACGCGCCCCTCGGCGATGCGCGGGATGATCTCGCGCCCGACGGCGTCACGGGTTTCATCGGGCTTCGGCGACGCGGCCATGTGCGCCGAGTCGGTCACGATGGCGCGCCGCGCATCGACCCACGCCGCCGGAATGCCGTGGTGTTCCAGCGCGGCGGCCACGATGCGACTGTTGATCAGTTCGCCGGTACAGACGATCGCGTCGTGGGCGCTCGGCGACGCGGCGCGGAGGATTCCGGTCGCTTTGAGCAGCGCCCGAAGGTCATCGAGTTGCGCGTTGATCTCGACGAGCACGGCATTCGCCGCGTCTGGCGGAAGCAGCCGCTCCAGCGCGTCGAAGTGACGGCGCGAGAGATCTGCGACGCCGTTGAGCACATGCGCATCGCGGCGCCGCTCGGCAGACGCGGCGAGCTCGAGCAGTCGATCCGTCACCCCGCTCATCGCCGACACGATGACGACGGGCGGCAGACCCGAATGGTCCCGGGCGGCCTTGACGATGCCGACGACGCGGGTGATGGCCTCGGCATCAGCGACCGACGTCCCGCCGAACTTCATGACGATGGGCCCCGAGAGGCCCCTCGCCGCCCCCCCTTCGGGGTCAGACCCCGTCCGGGTACGCACCCCGCTGGGGTCAGACCCCGGTATTGTTTTCATACACGCTTGCCTCGTTCGAAACGCGGATCTCGCGAATTACTTCGATAATTCGAATCCGATGCTCCCCGCCTGCCCCCAACATCGGGGTCAGACCCCATCGGTGTCGGGGGTCAGACCCCAGGCCCCCTGGCTCGCAGGCCTGGCGGCGGTCAGTCACCAACCAGCAGTCCCTCCGCCCGCATCAACTCTGCGTTCAGCACGGCCGCCCCCGCGGCGCCGCGAATCGTGTTGTGCCCCAGCGCGATGAACTTCAGGTCGAGCACTGGACATTTCCGCACACGGCCGATCGTCACGGTCATGCCGCCATCGCGCTCCGCATCGAGCCGCGGCTGCGGCCGATTGGCAGCCTCGGTCCACACGATTGGATTGGGGGGAGCGGTCGGCAGCTCGAGTTCCTGCGGTCTGCCGCGGAACGATCGCAGGGCGCCAACCACCTCGTCGATCGACGGCCGCGCCTCGAGAGCGATCGACACGCTCTCGGTGTGACCGTCGATGACCGGCACTCGGGTCGTCTGGGCACTGACGACCATCGGGTGCGGCGTCACACGGACACCGTCGAGCTTGCCGAGAATCTTCTGCGTCTCGCTTTCGATCTTTTCTTCCTCGCCGGAGATCGCCGGCACGACGTTTCCGAGAATGTCCAGCGAGGCGACGCCAGGATAGCCGGCGCCAGAAACCGCCTGGAGGGTCGTGACCATCACGGAACGAATTCCAAACTGGCGCAGCGGCGCCAGTGCCATCGAGAGCACGACCGTCGAGCAGTTCGGGTTGGTGACGATCGCGCCGCTCCAGCCGCGTTCGCGGCGCTGGGCAGAAAGCAGCGCGAGGTGATCGGCATTCACCTCGGGGATGAGGAGTGGCACGAGCGGGTCCATGCGATAACTTCGTGCATTGCTGATCACGAGGTGCCCCGCCTGGGCGAAAGCCGGCTCGACATCCTTGGCGGCGTTCGCGTCGAGCGCCGAGAACATCAGGTGCGGCCCGCGCCCGGGAGTACACGAGTCGACCCGGATCGCACGCAGATCCTCCGGCATCGGCCATGAGAGCCGCCACGACGCCGCCTCCGCGTACGACTTCCCCTCCGACCGTTCGCTCGCCCCGAACCACACGGGGCGGAACCACGGATGGTCGGCGAGCTGCCGGATGAATTGCTGCCCGACCATCCCGGTCGCGCCGAGAACGCCTACGTCGATACGCTTGGTTTGCATGATGTCCTGGCAAAAAAAAACCCGCCGCCCTGTCTAGGGGCCGGCGGGTGCTGTGATCCTGCTGTGAGCTGGTCAGCTACGTGACAATCTCACACACCCCCGGCCTGCGGATTCGCTTCGTCCGCTTTCGACAAACCGTCTGGTGCGTGGTGCGCATCGTCACGATTGTCGGGCAGTATAACGGCCGACCCGGCGCCGCGTCAAATTCCCGGACTCGGCGGAATGTGCTTTTGACTGCCCAACCGGCTTCCGCCAGAATCCTCCCCCATGAACAAGCACTACTCGTTCGCGACGTCGTGGTCACGCCGACCACCCTGGCACGCGAAACCACGATGCGATACGACGAGTGGGATGTACACGAGACGACTCGCCGTCGAGAAGGCCGGCCAGAGCAAAATCGGCTACGTCCACCTGCGGGCGATGCAGGGCGGCGATATGGCGCGATCGCGACGGCCTCGTCGTCGACGTCCGCCATAACAACGGCGGCAACATCGACAGCGGGATTCTCGAGAAGCTTCTGCGGAAGGCGCGGCTCTACTGGCAGCCGCGAGTCGGCAACCCGACCTGGAACATGCAGTACGCGTTTCGCGGGCACGTCGTCGTGATCTGCGATGAGAACACCGCGTCCGACGGCGAAGCGCTCGCAGAGGGATTCCGCAGACTGGGACTCGGCAAGGTGATCGGGACGCGTACGTGGGGAGGCGAAGTCTGGCTCTCCTCGAGCAACTTCCTGGCGGATCGCGGCATCGCGACCGCGGCGGAAACCGGCGTCTTCGGTCCAGATGGAGACTGGCTGATCGAAGGACACGGGGTAGACCCCGACATCGTCGTCGACAACCTGCCGCACGCCACGTACGCCGGCGGCGACGCGCAGCTCGACGCCGCCATCAAATACCTGCAGGACGAGATTCGAAGGAACCCGATCCCGGCGCCGGTCGCGCCGAAGTATCCGGACAAGTCGTTCAAGCCGCGGGGAACTCGCGGCAGCCAGTCAGGCGGGGCGGATCGACAGGATCAGCATCCGTAGGGACCGCAGTTGCCGCCGTCATTCGGCATCGTCGCGTCGTTGAGCGCGCCGACCATCGTGGGATGGAGCGAGCAGTGGTAGGTCTTCGACACGTTCGCCAGAGACATCGGCGACGACGATGCGCCGGGCGCGAGGTTTCCCGTATCCACGCCGAGATCCTCGATGACGATCCGGTGCGTAGTGCTATCGCCGTTCTTCCACACGACCGTCTGACCGGTCGCGCACATGGCGGGATTGGGTGAGAACGAAAGTCCTGCCTTGTTGCCGGTGATCGTGATGGTGGTCACGTTCGTGCCGGTCGGTGAAGGCGTCGTCGGCGTCGATGTCGACGAACTGCTTCCGCCGTACCCGCCAGAACCGCCGCAGCTCACGCACAGCAGCACAGCCGCAAGAGAGGAACAAAAGACCGAAGCTCGCATGATGTCTCCTGGATGAAGATCCCGCCGTCCGCGGCGCGATAGTCCGGCCCGGTCATCAGTTTGCCGCGTGGGGTAGGACGCGACTCGGGACCTCCGAACAGGACCCCTGGCCACGGACGTCGGGAATCGGCGCAGATCAGAGCAACCCGGGTACCACGCGTGAGCGGCCCGAAACACGAGCAATCTCGCCGGCGTCCAATCGCATGGTTTACGAGCGACGTAACGGCTTACGATCGAAGGGGAGCCTATGGAATCAACATCCACGAGCCCGCGCAGAAAACTTCGTTGGGGTGTACTTGGAGTCGCTCGAATTGCGACGCGGAAAGTCATTCCCGCCATGCAGCGCGGCCACTGGACCACGGTTGATGCGCTCGCATCGCGGGACCAGTCGAAAGCGCGCGCCGCCGCCGGCGAACTCGGAATCCGGAGGGCCTACGGATCGTACGAGGCGTTGATCGGCGATCCGGACATCGATGCCATCTACATCCCGCTACCCAATCATCTGCACGTCGAGTGGGCCACTCGCGCGGCTGAGGCCGGCAAGCACGTGCTCTGCGAGAAACCCATCGGTCTGGTCGCTGCTGACGCCGAGCAGCTCCTGAGCGGTGCGCGATCGCACCGGTGTGCTGATTCAGGAAGCGTTCATGGTGCGGACCCATCCGCAATGGCTGGGTGCGCTCGAGATCGCGCGTTCCGGCCGGATCGGCCACGTCCGATCGATCGTCGGGTACTTCAGCTTCTTCAACGATGACCCCACCAACATCAGAAACGTGAAGGCGTGGGGTGGGGGCGGCATCCTCGACATCGGGTGCTATCTCGTCAATACGGCGCGGATGATTTTCGAGGCCGAGCCGCGGCGTGTCTGCGCGCTGGTCGAGGAAGCGTCCGATATGGGGGTCGACTGGATGGCGTCGATGATTCTGGATTTCGGAGGCCGCCACGCCGTCGGCACGTGCAGCACTCAGCTCGCGCACGCGCAACGCATCACCATCGCGGGCACGCTCGGCCGCGTGGAAATCGAGATTCCCTTCAATGCTCCACCAGATCGCCCGTGCCGAATCTTCGTCGAGGACTCGCCGCCGGGCAGTGTTCCGGATCGTCATGCCATTGAGTTCGAAATTTGCGACCAGTACACGATTCAGGGAGATCTGTTCTCACGCGCGGCGATCGAGGGCACAGCTGCGCCGTATCCGCTCGAGGACTCCGTGAAGAACATGCGGGTCATCGACGCGCTGTTTCGCTCGAGCGCGACGGGGTCGTGGGTCGATGTTTAACCGCATTCCGCCGGATCCCGGATCCCGCACTCCGGATCCCGACTTCCCTCACTCCTCCAGGCGTAAAGTAGAGAGGAACCATGGGCAGCTGACGGTCGTCTAACGGATGTGCCAGCCTGCCCCCGCGGAGGGCCCGTGTATCTTCGAGTATCGAGCGCATTCCTCGCGCTCCTCCTTCTCAGTTTCCTTTCCAGTTCTTCGATCGCCCAGACGGCGCCCAAGGCAGAGGTCACGCAAGCAAAGCCAACGCCGAAGAGCGATCTCGACGCGTTCATGGAGAAGGTGCTGGCACGGCGCGAAGTCAACCGCAAGATACTGAATCAGTACGTGCTGGACGAAACGGAGACGTTCGACGTATTCGGCCCGGGCCAGTGGCCGCTCTATCGCACGAAGCGCGACTTCACGTGGTACGAGCGCGACGGTATGCACGTGCGCAGTCCGGTGCGCTTCAACGGCGTTGCGGTGAAGGAATCAGAGCGCCACGAGTACGAGACCGAATGGATCCGCAAGGAAAACGAACGTCGCGAGCGCAAGGCCAAGAACGAACAGGAGAAAGGCGAGATCAGCATCGGCCCCGACGGCGTGCAGGTCAATGGGCGCGCCGTGTCGGCCGAACCCCGCTTCGTATCCGAAGCTTACTTCATGGATTTCAAGTTCGAGGCCGGCAACTATTACCTCGCCGGGCGTGAAAAGCTCGAAGGACAGGACGTTCTCCGAATCGAGTACTACCCGACGAACCTGTTCAACGATACCGACGACGAGAAGACGCCGCACGAGATGAAGAAGCGGTCGAAGGACGAGAAAAAGGAGGAACAGCTCGAACAGGACATCAACCGCAAGATGAACAAGACGGCCCTGGTCACGCTGTGGGTCGATCCGGTCGAGCATCAGATCGTGAAATACACGTTCGACAACGTATGGCTCGACTTCCTGCCTGGGGCGTGGCTCGTGCGCATCGACGATATCCGCGCCTCGATGACGATGGGACAGCCCTTTCCCGGCGTGTGGCTGCCGCGCACCATGAACGTTCATGCGGGGCTGACGCTCGCGCTCGGATCGTACGAGGCCGCCTACGGCCGCACGTTCACGAACTATCGCGAGGGTGAGGTCAAGACGAAGATTACGGTGCCGAAATTAAGCGAGGGTGCCGGGGGTGCCCTCGGCTCGCGTGCCAGGAGTGCCAGGACGTGCCCGAGCGCGTGCTCAGTCGAGCACGGGCCGAACGCTGAAGACGAGCAGCAGCCGGTCGAGACGATTCACGAGATCCGCGTACATGGAAACGCCGCGGTCGCCGATGAGGACGTCATCAAGCTCGCGGGAATTGCGCTTGGCGATCCCGTTGCGCCCGACGCGGTGAGCGGCATCGCCAAGCGGCTGAAAGACAGCGATCGGTTCGAGACCGTCGACGTGCGCAAGCGGTATCGATCGCTCGACGATCCCACGGACGTGGCGATCGTCCTTGTCGTTCACGAACGGCCGGGCGTCACGTCCGTGCCCTCGGGCGGCATCAAGTCGACCGGAGGGCCATGGCGTCATGTGACGTCGCGTCTGATGTTCTTTCCGATCCTCAGCTACGCGGACGGGTATGGCTTCACGTATGGAGGTCGTGTCAGCACGATCGATCTGCTGGGCGCCGGCGAACGGCTGTCGGTGCCGCTCACATGGGGTGGGACGAAGCGCGCGGCGCTCGAGGCGGAGCGCGGGTTCCAGCGCGGGCCGATCAGCCGGGTGTTTGCCAGCTTCGGCATCTGGAACCGCGAGAATCCCCGCTTCGAGATCGACGATCAGCGTGTGGAGCTGAAGGGCCGCATCGAGCGCCAATTCGCGCACATCCTCCGTGTGGGCCTGGATGCCTCTCGAAGCTCGGTTGAGTTCGGCCAGACGAACGATGAGATTTGGACGCTCGGCACGAACGTCGCGCTCGACACGCGACGCGATCCGACATTTCCAGGAAACGCGGTTTACCTGGGCGCCGGATGGTCCGAGCTGAACGTGCGCGGACTGGATCGCATCAATCGATACGAAACGGACGCGCGAGGCTACCTGCGCGTCATCAGGCAGGCGGTGGTGGCAGGACGCGTCCAGTATTTCACCACCGATGCAACGCTGCCTCCCTATGAGCGCCTGCTGCTCGGCGGATCATCGAACCTGCGCGGTTTCAGAACCGGCTCGTTCGACGGCGACCGCATGGTCGTCACGTCCGGCGAGCTGCGCGTGCCGCTCACCTCGGTCCTCCACGGCGCCAAGCTCGGCCTGTCGGCGTTCATGGATGTCTCAAAAATTGCCGACTTCAACGCCAGCCTGAAGGACGCGGTGTGGCAGCGAGGCGCGGGCGGCGGCCTCTTCATCATCGCTCCGCTCGTCAAGATCAACTTCGATATCGCGCACGGCCTCGACGGTGGCGGCACCAGACTGAATCTGGGGACGGGGTTTAGTTTCTAGCTACCAGCTTCCAGCTTGGGACACGCGCTACGTTCCGCCTTTGACTCCGTACGGAGCACCGCTCTTCGAGACATCGAACTCCTTCGACTTGCCCCGCGGAATACTCAGCGATTGCCAGCGCGCTCCGGCGTAGTGCTTCGCGAGCAGAACAATCTGTCCCACATGCGCCGCGTAATGCGACGTCTGGCGGCTGATCGCTTCGAGAACCGAGTGCGCCTCGCCGCGGATGGAAATGGTTTTCGACAAGTCCGCGGGTGACAGCGAGGAAATCGCGGAAAAGACCCGGCTCCAGCCGTCCTCCCACTGGGCCGTGATCGATGCGCGCGTGTCAGAACCGGTCGCTTCGAACTCACGATCGCGGTCGCGATCGGGCTTCTCGCCATCGGTCGTGAGGAAATCGGTCCACCGCGATCGCATGTTGCCCGCCATGTGCTTCATGATGAGCGCGATGCTGTTGGCTTCCGGATCGAGCATCGCGAAGAAATGATCGTCCGCCGTCTGCGCGAGTGCCTTGTCCGCCTGTGCCTTCAGCTTCCGAAGCTGCCGGACCGCATCATCCAAGAACTGCTGTTCGATCATGGTTAGCTCTGATCAGCTTACAGCTCTCAGCTTACAGCTATCAGCTGGATAGCTCCGAGCCGATAGCCGATAGCTGACTGTAGCTGATAGCTGATAGCTGATAGCTGATAGCTGATAGCTGATTACGGCACCATCCACGGGAACACATAAGCCTGCAGCATCACGATTGCGCCCATGATCGACCGCGAGCGCGAGGCTGTGCCAGAACACGAACCGCAGGATTCTGCCTTCCTGCCCTGCCTGACCCGTCGAGGCGGTGGCGACGACGATGCTCTGTGCGTCGATCATCTTGCCCATGACGCCGCCCGTGCTGTTGGCGGTGACGATCAGAACGGGATTGAAACCCGAGCTGCTGCGCGGTGATCTTCTGCAGGCTGCCGAAGAGCACGTTCGAGCTGGTGTCGGATCCGGTCAGCGCCACGCCGAGCCATCCGAGGAGCGCCGCGAAGAACGGATAGAGCACGCCGGTCTTCGTGAAAGCGAGGCCGAGCGTGGCGTCGGTGCCTCCGTAGCGCGTGACGAAGCCGAGCGCGAGCATCAGCATGATCGTCAGCAGCGAGGTGCGCATGCGACGCAACGTCATCAGTGCGACCGACAGGAACTCCGCGGGCGCGACGCGGAGGAACGCCGCCGTGGCCAGCGCGGCGAGCAGAATCGCCGTGCCGGTCGCCGAGAGCCAGTTCAGCGTGAACACGGCGGCCTCGGCTCGTTCGTTCCGATAGGTCTGATCGGCAATTTGCCCGCGATCGACAGCGGCCGGCACCACCGGGTAGTCGCGAAACACGGCGCGGTGCAGAAGCGGGACGTTCCAGGATGGCGAGAGCACCCCGCTGACGTAAGGGCGACCGCCGGCGCGATAGGCAGCAAACCCCTGCGATCCGCCGTTCAGCAGCGCTTTCACCGGCGTCAGCCCCCACAGGATCACCGCGATCGACAGAAACAGCCATGGGCATCCAGGCACGCGCGACCTCCGCCTGCGTCGGCGCATGACTGGTCGCACTCCTCGGATCCTGGATCCCGTCGGTCGACGCACTCACGACGCCCCGAGCCTGTCGAGGGGCGGGTCCGGCATCCCGGCTCGTGTCGAAGTCCCACACCTCGCGCGGCTTCCAGACACGTGTGAACAGCGCCAGCGCCGCGATCGACATCAGCCCGCCGGCGATGTCGACGAGCTCGACACCGACAAAGTTGCTCCAGAGGAACTGCACGATGGCGAACGTGCCACCGCACACGACGACGGCGGGCCAGACCCCACGCAGGCCGCGCCAGCCGCTCATCGTCACGACAAGCCACGCGGGAACGAGAAGCGAGACGAACGGCAGCTGACGTCCGGCCATTGCGCCGAGCGTCGGAGCGGGAATGCCGGTGACCGCCGCGAGCGTCAGGATCGGCGTGCCGATCGCGCCAAAGGCCACCGGGGCGGTGTTGGCGATAAGCGAAAGCCCCGCCGCATAGAGCGGCGTGAAGCCAAGACCGATGAGCAGCGCCGAGCAGATGGCGACCGGCGTGCCGAAACCGGAGGCCCCTTCGATAAACGCGCCGAACGAAAACGCGACGAGCAGCGCCTGCATCCGCCGGTCGCTCGACAATCGTCCGACCGACGACTTGACGATGTCGAACTGGCCGGTATCGACCGTCAGGTTATAGAGAAAGACGGCGTTGAGGATGATCCAGCCGATCGGCAGGAAACCATACGCCGCGCCGTAGATGGTGGTGGCGGCCGCGGTCGGAAACGGCATGCCGTACACGAGCGTGGAAATGGCGAGCGCGGACAGCAGGCCGGCGAGCGCGGCATAGTGCGCGCGCCACTCGAGAATCCCGAGCGCCGCGAGCAGCAGGACGATCGGCAACGCGGCTGCCAGCGTGCTCAGCCACGCGCTGGCCAGCGGGTCGTAGACCTGAATCCACGGCGTCGACGTCATTTTTTGGCGCCGCCATCATAATATGGCCTCGACATGAACACATCCCGCGCGGTCAACATCGAAGACTTGAGACGCGGCGCCCGGCGCCGACTGCCACGGGCCGTTTTCGATTACATCGACGGCGGCGCCGATCGTGAACACACGCTCGTCCAGAATTCGCGCGCGTACGACGACATCATTTTCCGTCCCCGCTGCGCGGTCGCGGTGCCGCAGTACGACATGCGCACCACGGTGCTCGGGACGGAGATCGCGATGCCGATCATCCTCGCGCCCGTCGGCAGCTCACGGATGTTCTATCCGCGCGGTGAGGAAGTGGCTTCACGAGTCGCCGGGTCGTTCGGCACGATCTACACGCTGTCGACGCTCTCGGGCTGTCTGCTGGAGGATGTCAAGAAGGTGACCACGGGACCCGCGTGGTATCAGCTCTACCTCGTCGGCGGCCACGATGTGGCGCGCGCATCGATCGAACGTGCTCGGAAGGCCGGCTACTCCGCGATCGTCGTCACCATCGATACACCGGTCGCCGGCATGCGCGAGCGCGACTTGCGCAACGGGATGAAAGAGCTGGTCACCCGCAATCCGTGGAAGATGCTGCCGTTCGTCATGCAGTTCGCGGTCAAGCCGCGCTGGCTGGCCGGGTTCTTCAGCGACGGCGGCCTGATGAAATTCCCCAACGTCGTGCTCCCCGGCGAGGGCCCGATGCTGTACGCCGACGTCGGTACGGCGCTCGAAGCGTCCGTCGTGACATGGGCCGACCTCAAGTGGATCCGCGAAGCGTGGCAGGGGCCGATCGTCGTCAAGGGCGTCCACATCGGCGACGACGCGCGCCGCGCCATCGACGCTGGCGCCAGACGCCGTCGTGGTATCGAACCATGGCGGACGGCAGCTGGACGACGTGCACCCGACGATTCGCGCGCTGCCGGAAGTCGTGGCGGCGGCCAAGGGTCAGGTGGAGGTGCTCGTCGACGGCGGCATCCGCCGCGGGCAGCGACGTCGCCAAGGCACTGTGCCTGGGTGCGCGAGCCGTGCTCGTCGGTCGCGCCTACGCGTACGGCCTCGGCGCCGCAGGTGAAGCGGGCGTGCGCCGCGCCGTCGAGATCCTCCGCGCAGACCTGCTGCGCACGATCAAGCTGCTGGGATGCCCGTCCACGTCCGCACTGGACCGCTCGTACGTCGAAGTGCCGCCCAGTTGGGAGCCGAAACAGTAGGCATCTGTGTAGCGCGAGTCGCGATCCGCGAGCCGCGAGCCGCGAGCCGCGAGTCCGGTCCTTTTTTCATTCTTTCTTCAGCGTTCGTTCACGACTCCCGACCTTGGTGCCGAGATAGTAGAAGTGGCGCCAAAGCCCACTCAGGCGCGGGGTCGTCCGCGGCCACCGGCCGTCCGGTTTTGACGCCAGTCGAGGCAATCAGCCGTCATGACGTTATACAATTTCTAATTCAGCATGCTGACGTTTTCCCAGTCTCTGACCGCTCGGCTCATGCTTGTCGCCTCCGCCCTGACGATACTGCCCGCGTGCGGCCTCGTGCAGAAAAAAGCCGTCGGAATGGTCGCGAGCACGCTGGCATCGAGCGGTGACGTCTTCACGCGAGACGACGATCTGGAGCTCGTCGGTGATGCCATTCCGTTCGGGCTGAAACTCTATGAATCGCTGCTCGATTCAGCGCCGAAGAACAAGGATCTGCTGATCGCCACTTGCAGCAACTTTACGCAGTACGGCGTGGCCTACCTCGAGACCGAGGCGGCTGGTGCTCGGCGAGGCGCAGCACCACGACGAGGTTGCACACCTCAACCAGCGAGCGCTCAAGCTGTATCTCCGCGCGAAAGGCTACTGCCTGCGCGCCATGGAGGTTCGGTTCCCTGGAGTCGGCCCGAAGCTGCTGACCGACCCTGCCCCGGCGCTCGCGAAGGCCGAGAAGAAAGACGTGCCACTGCTGTATTGGATGGCAGCGTCGTGGGGATCGGCCATCAGTCTCGGCATCGATCGACCGGACATTGTGATCGATATGCCGGTCGTGCGGGCGCTGGCGGAGCGGGCGCTGGCGCTCGACGAAACCTGGAGCAAGGGGGCGCTGCACGAGATGTTCGTCTCGCTCGACAGCCTTCCGGAGGCGCTCGGGGGATCGCCCGCTCGCGCACGCGAGCATTTTGCCAAGGCGGTCGAACTCCAGCATGGACAGTCGCCCGGCCCCTACGTCGCACTTGCTACTGGCGTCGCCCTGCCGGCGCAGGACCGTGCCGAATTCGACAAGCTCCTGCAGACCGCGCTGGCCATCGACCCTGAGCAAGGATCCGTCCGTCCGACTCGTCACGCTCGTTCAGCAGCGCCGCGCGCGCGCGCTGCTCGATCACATCGACACGATGTTCACGAAATGACTGCGGCCCGGCGCTGGTGTCCGCGTTCAAAGGAGAGGCTCACAACCATGTCCGCCCTAAAACGGTTCTTGACGATCGCGTCGCTCGCGGCGGCGCCAGCGCTCTTGTTCGCGGCGACTGGCGAGATCAAGCTCGCCACGCTGGTGCCCGCGAATACGTCCTGGCACAAGGCGCTGCTCGACATGGGCAACACGTGGAACAAGGACACCGCGGGCCGCGTCACGCTGACGGTCTATCCGGGCGGCACCCAGGGAGACGAGTCGACGATGATCAAGAAGATGCGCCCGGGGTTCGATACGCTTCAGGCGTCCTTCCTCACGGCGGCGGGACTCGCCGAACTGGATGAGGCGTTCAACGTGTTCGCGATGCCCTTCTTCTTCGAATCCGACGAAGAGGAAATGGCGGTTGAAAAGAAGCTGACGCCGATCCTCGATCAGAGGCTGCAGGCGAAGGGATTCCACCTGCTCAGCTGGGGCACCGGTGGCTGGGTCCAAGTCTTCTCCAAGAAACCGCTGCGTTCGCTTGCCGACGTCAAAGCCGCCAAGCTCTTCACCACGAAGGGCGCGGACAAGTGGCTCCAGTGGTACGTCGCCAACGGCTTTCATCCGGTGGCGCTGCTGCCGTCCGACATCCCGACACAGATGAAGGTCCCCACCGGGCTGATCGACACGGCGCCAAATCCGCCTTACCTCGCCCTGTCCCTCCAGATCTTCCGCGATGCGAAGTACATGCTCGATCTCCACATCGCGCCGCTCACCGGGGCCATGATCATGTCCAACACCGCGTGGAACGGCATCAGCACGGAAGATAAGCCGAAGGTCACCGCGGCGGCGCAGGCGCTCGAGAAACGCGTGCGGGCCGAAGCGCCGGCGCAGGACGCGGAGTCGGTGAAGCAGATGGTGGCTCGCGGACTCCAGGTCATCACGCTCGATCCGAAGGCCGCTGCGGAGTTCCGCACGGCCGCGACCCAGCTGGTGTCGACCATGCGCGGATCGATGGTGCCGCCCGAGGTGTTCGACATGGCGGTGCAGGAGCGGGACGCGCTCAGGAAGTCCAAGGGCAAATAGTTGCTGAAGGCGTTCGCCACCGACACCGAGAACCGCATCGCGAGCTTGACGCTCGCCGGCATCATGATCCTGCCGCTCGCCGAGATCTTTTCGCGGCGATTCTTCGGCGCCGCGATACCGGGGTCAGGGTCGGTCGCGGCAACATTGACGTTGTGGCTCGGGATGCTCGGCGGCGCCATTGCGGCGCGCGACGGGAAGCTGCTCACGCTCGCCACCGGCGAATTCCTGCCGAAGGGTGTGATCGGTGACATCGCCCACATCGTCGCCGCCACGGTCGGCGCGCTGATCGCCACGATCCTTGCGCTCGGGGGCAGCGCGCTCGTTCGGAGCGATCGGATCGCCGGCAGTCAGGTCACCGAGGGCCTTGCCACCTGGGTGGCGGACCTCGCCCTGCCCATCGGGTTCGGGCTGATCGCGCTTCGCCTCGTCTGGCGTGCGTCACCGCGATGGCACGGACGCGTGATAGCGTCGCTCGGCATCATCGCGGGCGTCCTGATCAACTACAACCGGGCGATGCTCGAGCATCAGTCGGTGCTCCCCTGGTTCGCCCTGGTCATCATCGCGGGCATCGTCGGGGCACCGATTTTTGCGCTGCTTGGCGGCTTTGCGCTGTTCGCGTCGCTCACGGGCGGCAACCCACCGGTCGTGCTCCCGATGATGGCGTATCAGGAGCTGACGACCTCGACCGGCATCGCGGCGATTCCGTTGTTCACGCTCGCCGGGTTTCTGCTCGCGGAAGGACGTTCGTCGGAGCGGCTGCTGCGCGTATTCCGAGCCTGGGTCGGATGGGCGCCGGGTGGCACCGCCGTCGCGGCCGCGACGCTCTGCGCCTTCTTCACGCTGTTCACGGGCGGATCGGGCGTGACGATTCTGGTGCTGGGAGGTCTGCTCCTGCCCGCGCTGACAAGCGATCGGTATCGAGAGCGCTTTTCGATCGGCCTGCTCACGGCGTCCGGCTCGCTCGGCCTGCTCTTTCCACTCTCGCTGCCGTTGATGCTGTACGGCATCGTGTCGCAGAAAGCGTCGATTGAGGATCTCTTCATCGGGGGACTGCTGCCCGGGTTTCTCATGCTGGGATTGCTGGCCACGCTGGGCGTCCGCGAGGGGCTGCTGACACACGCCGAGCGGCGGCCATTCCGATGGTCGGAAGCGCTGGCCGCGTCGTGGGAGGCGAAGTGGGAGTTGTTCCTGCCGATCTTCGTCGTCGGCGCGTTCGTCGGCGGTGTGGCGACGCTCGTCGAGTCCGCGCCGCTGGCGGCACTCTACACGCTCATCGTGCAGCGATACATCCACCGGGACCTGCCGACGTGGAAGGACGTGCTGCGGGTCGCGGCGGATTGCGTTGCGCTCGTCGGCGGCGTGCTGCTCATTCTGGCGGTAGCCGCAGGGCTGACGGATTACCTCGTGTATGCCGAGATCCCGACGCGGCTCGTCGCGTGGACGCAGTCGCACATTCATTCACGGCTGGTGTTTCTGCTCGGGCTGAATGTGTTCCTGCTGCTGGTCGGCACGTTGATGGACATCTTCTCCGCCATCGTGGTCGTCGTGCCGCTGATCCTTCCCATCGCCGAGATCTACGGCATCAATTACGTGCACCTTGGGATCATCTTCGTCGCCAACCTCGAGCTTGGCTTTCTGCACCCGCCGCTGGGCCTCAATCTCCTGCTGGCCTCGGTCCGTTTCAGGAAGCCGGTTCTCGAGGTCACGTGGGCGACGCTGCCGATGCTTGGCATCCTGGCGGTTGGCGTCCTGCTCATCACCTACGTCCCGTGGCTGACGCTCGGATTGCTGCACTGGCTCGGCCGTGTCTAGTCCTAGTCACGCCGTCAGCCATGGCGAAGGCGGAACTCCCCTACACGCTTCCGCCTTCGCGGGCGCGTGGCTCACTCGCGATGCTCGTTCGCAATTCATCTCGCGCGGACGCGTCCCGGTTTCCGAGATAGCTTCTAGACCAGTGGCCGAGCCTTGACTCGGTGCGCCGTACGCGGGTACATCCATCGTGTCATGCGCACATTGAGACTCCTGACCATCACCTGTGCCGCCGTGCTCGCGAGCGTCGCGGCTCGTCCGGCGGCGCAGGCACCAGCACAGATTCTTCTCATCGCCGACAAGCCCAGTCACGGTCCGTTGCAGCACGAACACAATGCTGCGGTCTGGCAGTTCGATAAATGGCTCAAGCGCGTCCCGGGTGTGGCCGTGACCACGAGCTACGACGGGGTCTGGCCCGACGCAGCGGTGCTCGACAAGGCGGACGCGATCTTTCTGTTTTGCACGGGGGGCAACAATCATCCCGCCTTCAAAGAGCCCGATCGGATTGCGGCGTTGAAGCGAGCGGCCGACCGCGGTGCGGGTCTGATGTTCTACCACTACTGCGTGGAACCGCCGGCCGCATCGGGGCACGATGAGATGCTCGACTGGATTGGCGGCTACTTCGAGCTGAACTACTCGGTAAACCCCGTCTGGGATGCGGACTTCACATCGCTGCCAAGTCATCCGATTACCAGAGGTGTGAAGCCGTTTCACGTGCGAGATGAGTGGTACTTCAACATGCGGTTCGTCCCGAACATGCGCAACGTGACGCCGATCCTGACGACCGTGCCCACGCCCGACACGCTGTCGCGGCCCGACGGTCCGCACGAGGGCAATCCCGACGTTCGCGCGAAAGCCGGTCAGCCCCAAGTCGTCATGTGGGCGTTCCAGCGACCGAACGGTGGACGCGGCGTCGGGTTCACCGGCGGCCACTACCACCTCAACCTTGGCGATCCCAACTTCCGCAAGCTGGTGCTGAACTCGCTGCTGTGGATTGCCAAGGTCGACGTGCCGGCGAACGGCGTCGATGCGTCCGTCACTGCTGAGGAGTTGAACGAGCACGTGGACCCGAAGGGAAGGCGCGGGGGACAGTGAAAGCTGGAAGCTGGAAGCTGAAGAATTTAAGCCCTGATACGCGCGAAACATTCCTCTGAAATACTTGAGCACGCGCACGGGGTCGGGCGACTCCGGGATCTCCGCGAAGCAGTAGCCCTGGAACTTCATCTCCGCGAGGTTCGAGACGAGCTTGCGCCACGGATACTCCTCGAGCATCAGATCGCGCATGTGGACCTGGCCGATCTGGGTTTTCAGGAGCTGGAAGTTCGCGTCGAAGCCCCGTCCATCAGATCCGTCTGGTTTGAGTTCCAGCACGCGCGGAGGGCGGGAGGATTGCCCGCGTAATCGAAGATCTTTCGGACCCGCGGGACACGCTGCGTCTCGCTGCCGTGCACTTCGAGCTGAATCCTGATGCCGTGGTCCTGCGCGAACACTGCGCATTCAGCGAGCGACTTGCCGATCTGTTCGAGCGTCTTTTCTTCGGGCACATCCTTGACGAGCCCGTTCGGCCGCACCTTCACGCTCGGCGATCCCAGATCCTGCGCCAGCTTCACCCACTCCTTCGTTTCGTCGATGTTCTTGCGCACGTACGCCTGATCGGCCGCCTGGATATTCGCACGTGGTCCCGAGCCCGCCGATCTTGACGGCGAACGCTTCGAACTGCTTTCTCACATCCGCGCGCTGCGCGGGCGTCAGCGTGATCTCGACGCCGTGCTTATGAGTGGTGCGCAGCTCAACCGCGTCGAATTCAGCTTCGGTCAGGTTCTTGATGAGGGTCGGGAATGTCCCAGTCCTTCGCAATGTTGTACGTGACCGTCCCCAGCTTCAGACCGGATGGGCCGGCCGAGGTGGAATTGGCTGTGGACTGTGACGCACGGCGAGAGCCGGCACCACTGCAACGCTGGAAAGGAAATCGCGTCGATTCATGGGCGCAAGAGTAGCAGAAAAGCCATCAGCTATCAGCTGTCAGCTGTCAGCAGCTATCAGCCGGCAGCGATCAGCGGCTGAGAGCTGAAAGCTGAGAGCTGACAGCTCAAATCGCGTGATCGATCGGGAACGCCTGCCCGCTCCACGCGTTGACCGAGGTCCACGGCTGCGCGGCGGAAGACCAGAATGGATCGGCGGCATCCAGTCCGAGCGGGAGGAACGCGACCGGAACAGAGATAGAGGCTGCCTGTCGAGATGTAGGTTTCCCCAATCGCGGGTTGATGGCCGCAGAACCCGATCCGCAGCCAGCCGGCCGCGTCGAACGTATCAGGCGCTTCGAGCGTTTTTCGGATGACGGCGGTGAGGGCGCCCTCACTTGCGCCGGCGAGACGCCTTCTGGCAGCGCGCGCCGTAAGCGCGATACTCGCCAGCAAATGAAAAGCGCCACAGCGGTACGCGAGCGAACGGCCGATCGCCGGAAAGCTGCCGTCGGGCGCAACGAGCCGCTCCTGAATCGCCGCGTATCGACGTGCACGCTCGTCGACCCGCGCCGACAGTTCTTTCCAGGCGGGCATCTCGTCGCGGCAGGCATCGAGCACGTCGAGCAGCATGGGATGGATCACGAAGCTGTTGTAGTAGTCCCAATGGAACGACGGGCCGTCGCCATACACGCCGTCGCCCTTGTACCACTGGTCGTGTTGACGCAGCGCGTAATCGACTCGCATGCGATCCCAGAGCGCGCCAAGCCGCGCAAGAGCGGCCTCGACCGTTGCGGAGAACAGAAGCCAGTTGTTGAAGCCGGGAGAGATCACGCGTGTGGACTCGAGTGCGGCAATCAGGTGCTGCCTGGTCGACTCATCGAGCGACGCGCGGAGCGCGCGCGGCGCACGCAGGAGCGCCTGCGCGAGAAAGGCGGCGTCAACGAGCGGCTGCCGCTCGCGAGTGAAGTTGAGAAAGTCGGGCGATGATGGATCGACCGCGCGGGCAATCGCCCGGCGCGCGAGGTCTGCGTACCCGGCACGAAGCGTTCCCTCCGCGCTTCCATCGGGCGGCAGCTCGATCCACGGTGCGATCCCCGCCATCAGCCGGCCGAGCGCTTCGAGGTGGGTGACGTTCTGTCGATTCGCGCCTGTCGCCTGCTCGACCGGCATTCGAGCCTTCAGCGTCCCGGCAGCCAGGTTGTTCAAGACCGGATCGGCCAGTCGGCGCATGTGGTCGATCCAGATCCGTCGGTCGACGCGGCCGTCATCGTGGCCGTCGGTCCCGGGATGCCTCTGCGGGGGCGTCTCGGTCGCCGGCAGAAGCGCGCCGGCGCCGGCAACTTTCAGAAAGTCGCGTCGATCCATGTGCACTCCGTCTGCTATCAGCTATCAGCTATCAGCTATCAGCTATCAGCCAACAGCTAGCTGACGGCTGAAAGCTGACAGCTGTTAGCTACTTGACCGGCCAATTCGGCGACTCGGTGCGCGCCGTCTGAAGATACTTCTCGATTTGCGCCAGCACGGCCGGCTGCTTCGCGGCGACGTTCGTGAACTCGGTCGGATCGTCGGCAAGGTTGTACAGCTCCAGCGGTTGATCCTTGGCCAGCCGAACCGCCTTCCAGTTGCCCATCCGTACGGCCTGCTGGAACCCGCGTTCGTGAAATTCCCAGTACATGAAATCGTGCGGGGGCTCGGTCTTTCCACGAAGAACGGGAGCGATCGACATGCCGTCGAGTCCTGTGGGAACCCGAACGCCCGCGAACTCCGCCAGCGTTGGCAGGATATCCCAGTGGGCCGCCGCAAAGTGGCTGACGCTGCCCGCGGGAATCGTGCCGGGCCAGCTCGCAATCATCGGCACGCGAATGCCTCCCTCGTAGAGGTCGCGCTTGATCCCTCGAAGCCCTCCCGAGCTCTTGAAGAAGTCGGGGTCGGCTCCTCCCTCCTGATGCGGTCCGTTGTCGCTGGTGAAGATGACCAGCGTGCGCTGATCGAGTCCGCGCGCCCGCAGGAGTTCCATGAGGCGGCCGATGTCCCGATCCATCCGCGTCACCATCGCCGCGAAGGCGGCGTGCGGAGTCGGCTGCGATCGATACCCGAGCGAGGGCTCGTCCGGGCCGGTCAGGCGCGCATCGGCTGCCGCATTGACGAATGGCTTCTCGGGAAAACGGCCCTTGAACATGTCGATCGAATCGTCTGGCACACGAAGCTCCGCATGCGGGACGGTGTAATTGAGATAGACGAAGAACGGCCGGTTATCGCTCTTCTCGATGAACGAGATCGTTTCGCGCGTGAACAGATCGTTCGAGTATTCGTTCTGACCGACCTCGACGCGCTGGCCGTTGCGATAGAGGTGATCGGTGAACTGGCGGTGCGCGTGCGTCTGGGAGAGGTAGCCGAACGAGGTACTCGAACCCTTTGCGATCCGGTCGTCCTGGCGACTCGGATTCGCCGAGCCCCCATTTGCCGATGAGAGCCGTGCGGTACCCTGCGTCCTTCAACAGCGTCGCGAGCGTGCGGTCTTGGTCGCGCAGCGACATGCCGGCGACGTTGCCTCGGATCCAGGTGTGTCCGGTGTGCAGACCCGTCATCAACGCGGCGCGCGAAGGCGCGCAGACGGTGCTGCCCGCATAGTAACTCGTCATGCGGATGCCGCTTCGCGCGAGCTGATCGAGGTTGCGCGTCTGGAACATCGCCTGGCCGTACACGCCCAGATCGCCGTAGCCGAGGTCGTCCGCCTGAATGAACAGGATGTTCGGGCGCGGCGCCGGCGCATTCTGCTGCGCACCTGCCGACACCGACATCAACGCCGCAACCACCAACAATCGCGCGCCCGCTCTCATCGCCCCTCCCTTGCCCATAAGGTGGCTGGCACCTTTCCCAGAAAGGTGCCAGCCACCTTTTGTGGGGTTTTGGCTGTTATCGTCCTTGGATTCAATAAGTTGCCTGGAATTGCACCCCCCTGGAATGCGCACCCTACCCGAACATCGTCCGGACCACGAACCAGATGTTTGCCGGGCGTTCGGCAAGTCGACGCATGTACCACGGAAACCAGTACTCGCCATAACTGATCAGCACACGGAGGCGGCGGCCTTCACGGGCGAGACGGGCCTGCTGGCCGCGCTGGATGCCGAACAGCATCGCGAACTCGTAAGCCGACGAGGGCACGGCGTGCTGCGCGATGTAGGCGGCCAGGCGATCCGCGAGTGGGACGTCGTGCGTGGCGATGTGCAGCAGCGCGCCCGGCTTCCGTGCGTCGGGCGCGAGCAGCCTCGTGCACAACTTGAAGTAGTTCTCGTCCACGTCGGCTTTCTTCGGGAACGCCACGGACGGCGGCTCGAGGTACGCGCCCTTGACGATCCGGATCGCAGCGCCGAGCGGCACCAGCGATTCGACATCCTTCGCTGTGCGATAGAGATACGCCTGCAACGCAATGCCGACACGCGCCGTCCGGCTGCGCGCGCGCCGATACAGCGCAATCGTGGGATCGACGTACGGTGAACTTTCCATATCGATCCAGACGAAGTTTTTCAACGCATCCGCGCGCTCGACCAGGCGATCGAGGTTTCGCTCGCAGAGCGCCGGATCTAAGTCCAGGCCAAGCTGTGTCGGCTTGATCGAGATGTGCGCGTCGAGGCCTGATGCCTCGATGCGATCGAGCGCGTCGAGATAGTGCAGCGTGACCTGCTCGGCCTCCTCGACACCGGTCAGGTTCTCCCCCAGCTTCGTCAGGATCGTCGTGATGCCCTGCGGCTTCAGTTCAGCGGCAGCGCGGAGCGCATCGTCTACCTGCTCGCCCGGCATGAAACGCGAGACCGAGCGTCGAACGAAGGCGGTCTTCGTCGCGCGATCCCGCAACCACGGACTCGTGGACCCGGCGAGCAGCACGTTTCGCATCAGAGACATGTCAGGCTCAGGCCTTCGCCGTCACGAAGCGACGGTTAACCCGCCGGAGCCTTGGCGCAGGCGGGGCAGGGCTCAAAGAGATTCTCACAACACGCTGCGGATCAAGCCGCCGTCCACCTGGACGGTCGCGCCTGTCATGTACGACGCTGCGCCCGACAAAAGAAACGCGCCGACGCGCCCGAACTCGGGCCCGTCGCCATATCGTCCCATCGGGATGGTCGAGATGGCTTTGGCTTTGGCCGCTTCAACCGACACTCCCTGCTTCTGGGCATTGACCGCGTCGAGGTGACGCACGCGGTCGGTGTCGATGCGGCCCGGGATGATCTGGTTCACGCGAATCTTCGACGGCGCCAGCTCGATCGCCAGCGTCTTGGCCAAGCGCGGAGACCGATGCGCGCAGCACGGTCGACAGCCCGAGGTTCTGAACGGGCTCCTTGACCGACGACGAAGTGGAGACGAGGATAGCGCCCCCGCCGCGCGCCTGCATCAGCGGCACGGCCGCGCGCACCATGCGCAGGGTGCTGAAGAGCAGCAGCTCTGCGGCAGCCTGCCACGCGTCATCGTCGAACGAGATCGCGAGCCCTGCTGGCGGACCACCGGAGTTGGTCATGAGGCCATCAATCCCGCCGAACTTGTCGGCGGTCGCGACGATCCACTTGTGAATGGCATCGGCCGATCGCACATCCACCGGCATGGTGAACACGGCCGATCCTGTTTCACGTTGGATGCGCGAGGCGGCGGAGGCAATCGAGGCCTCATCGCGCGAGGCGATAGAAACAGTGGCGCCCTCCTCCGCGAGCGCGTGAGCGACCGCATACCCGAGCCCCTTGCTCGCCCCGGCAATCAGAAAGACCTTGTTCTTCAGTTGCAGATCCATCGTCAGCTACCAGCTCCCACGGCCCGACAGCCGTACGCCAAGAAACTACTTCGCCGTCCGCGTCTCGACCCAGCGCATGACGCGATCGAGCGCGTCGCGCGTGGTCTGATCGAGGATCGCGGCGGGAGGACGCGTCGCCGGACTCGCCAGCGCGCCTCGACGGTGCAGCACTTCCTTCCGAATGGCCATCCCGATCCCTTCCTGAAACTCGAATCGCATCAGCGGCACCATCCTGTAGAACGTATCGGCGGCCTCGTCGACCCGGCCGGCGCGGAAGAGCGACACGATCTCGACGAGTATCTCCGGAAACGCAAAGCCGGTCATCGCGCCTGTGGCGCCGGCGAGCAGTTCCTCGAGCAGGAACACGCCGCCGAGCCCGCCGAAGATGCGGACCGGAACGTCCCCCGCCGCTTCGATGATTCGCGAGGTCTTGAACGGCGTTGGCGGATCCTCGAGTTTGATCGTGCGCGCCCGTGGAATTTCGCGCGCAATTCGAGCCAGGAGCGCTGGCTCCATGGCAAACCCGGAAATGGGCGGATAATCCTGCACGACGATCTCGATGTCCACGGCGTCGGCAAGCGCCTTGTAATGGCGGACGACCGCTTCGGAGTTCAGCTTCGGCATCCGCGGGGGACTGACCATGACCGCCGTCGCGCCCATCTCACGCGCATGACGACTGTGGCCAATACACGTGCGCGTTCCTTCGGCGGTCGTTCCGGCAACAATGCCGATACGTCCCTTCACCTGGTCGACGACAACCTCGAGTACTCGTCGACGCTCCCGGTCGTCCAGCCGCGCAACCTCGCCGGTGACGCCCAGAGCGGTGACGCCGTTAACACCCGCACCGATGAACAAATCGATCACACGGCGGAGGCTCTGCTCGTCGAGATCACCGTTGGTTTGAAACGGCGTTGGGAGAACGGAATAAACGCCTTCCAACTGCAAAGCGGGCTCCTTGTCCAAGGCGACCGACGTGCCAGGAGTAGGATTAGTGCACCTGGCAAACCACGATTGTTGATCAGGTCGGCGTCGGGCCGCGACCCAACCGAATCACGAGATCGTTCGTCGAATGATGCCATGAGCGTGGGCTGGACAATGACCTGTGGAGGCTGGTGGCGGTCATGAGCGACATACGAGATGCGTTTCGCGCGCTGAAAGCAACTCCAATCGTGACGCTGGTCGCGATCCTGTCGCTGGCGCTCGGGATCGGGGCGAACACGGCGATCTTTTCCATCCTCGACACGCTGATGCTTCGGACGCTGCCGGTGAAGTCGGCGGACCAGCTGGCCGCCATCGGCATCGGCAATGAAGGACGCGACTCGTGGACCAATCCTATCTGGGAGCAAGTCCGAGATCGGCAGAACCTCTTCGATGGGGCATTCGCCTACTCGTCCGGGCGGTTCAATCTGTCTAAAACCGCGGAGACCGATTACGTCGACGGTTTCTGGGCCAGCGGACGATGCTTCGAGGTGCTCGGCGTTCCGGCGATGCTCGGCAGGACTTTCACGGAAGCGGATGACCGTCGAGGAGGCGGGCCTGACGGTGCGGTGGCGGTAATCAGCTATCGCTACTGGCAGTCGAGGTACGGCGGAGCCGCGGACGTCATCGGCCAGCAGGTGACGATCGAGCGGGTGCCCTACACGGTCGTCGGCGTCACCCCGCCGGAGTTTTTTGGCGTGGAGGTCGGTCGAACATTCGACATCGCGATCCCGCTTGGGACCGAACCGCTGATCCGTGGAAAGGAGAGCGCGCTCGATCGACGATCGAACTGGTGGTTGAGCGTGTTCGTGAGGATACGCCCCGACCAGACGTTCGACAGCGCCACGGCAGCCCTGCGCGGCGTCCAGCCTCAGATACGCGAGGCGACGATTCCGCAGAATTTCCGTCCTGAAGACAAGGCGCAGTACCTGAAAGAGGCGTTCGTGCTCACACGGGCGGCGACCGGCAACTCAGGACTTCGGGATCGATACCAGAAGGCGCTGCTGACGATCATGGTCGTCGTCGCGCTCGTGCTGCTCATCGCCTGCGCCAACATCGCGAACCTGCTGCTCGCGCGCGCAACTGCAAGACGCCACGAAATGAGCGTCCGCCTCGCGCTGGGCGCATCGCGCCCGCGTTTGATACGCCAGCTGCTCGCCGAAAGTCTGCTGCTCGCGGGATGCGGGGCCGCGCTCGCCATCGTCTTCGCCCGATGGGGAGCAGTGCTCCTCGTGCGTCAGTTGTCCACGTCAGCCAATACCGTCTTCCTGGATATCAATGTCGACTGGCGGGTACTCGGATTTACGGCGTTGATTGCGGTGGCGACGGCGCTGCTCTTCGGAACTGCGCCGGCGTTTCGCGCGTCAGGCGTCACACCCAACGAAGCGTTGAAAGAACGCGGTCGCGGTGTGGTGGGCGACGGCCGGTTCGGTCTCGGCAATCTGCTCGTCGTCGTTCAAGTGGCCCTGTCGCTCCTGCTGCTGGTCGCCGCGGGGCTGTTCATGCGTACCTTCGCGTCGCTGTCGCACCTCCAGCTGGGATTCGATCGGGAACTGATTCTGGTCGCGAATGTCAACGCGGTTCGGACGGGGCTCGAACCCGAGCAGCGTGCGGACTTGTACGAACAGCTGCGACAGGCCGCGGCGGCGGTTCCGGGGGTCGCCATCGCCGCGGCCTCCGCCGTGACGCCGGTCAGCGGCAGCACCTGGCAGTACGCACTGGAGCGCGTGGACGATCGAACCATGCCGGAGAAGGATCGCGGCGTCTACGTCAACCTCGTCAGTCCAGACTGGTTTCAAACGTTTGGAACACCACTGCTGGCCGGCCGCGACTTCACCAGCCGGGACACCAAGACCGGACAGCATGTCGTCATCGTGAACGAAGCATTCGCCAGGAAATTCACGAACGGCCAGAACCCGATCGGCCATCGCGTCCGACAGCCCGACTACCCGGATCGGCCGGCCGTCGAACAGGAGATCGTCGGATACGTGAAGGATGCCGTCTATCGATCGCTTCGGGCACCGGTGCCACCGACCATGTACGTCCCGATTCAACAACAACCTCAGGCGCCTTCTGGGATTTCAATCTCGGTCCGCGCGGCCGGCGGATCACCGGCACTGCTCACGAAGAGCCTCGCGTCCGCGCTGACGAGCGTGAACGCGGATATCACCATGACGTTCCGCCCGCTCGCTGAACAGGTCAACAACTCGCTGATTCAGGAGCGAGTGGTGGCGATCATGTCCGGATTCTTCGGTGGGCTTGCGCTGCTGCTCGCGGGCCTCGGTCTGTACGGCGTGACGTCGTACGCCGTCAACCGGCGGCGAACGGAGCTCGGCATTCGCATGGCCCTGGGCGCGGGCCCGGGTGGCGTGGTGGGCCTCGTCCTGCGACGCGTCGCGATCCTCGTGGGCGCGGGTGTGATCGCGGGTGGGATCGTCAGCTGGGTGCTGGCGCGGTTCGTCGCCACACTGCTGTATGGTCTCCAGCCACACGACCCGGCGACGCTCGCGGGATCCGCGTTGATTCTCGGCACCATCGGCGCGCTGGCCGGCTGGCTTCCCGCCCGCCGCGCATCACGCATCGATCCTGCCCGCGTGTTGCGCGAGGCATGAATCACTAATCCCTAATCACTGATCCTGAATCCCCAATCCCGAATCCTTGAATCCCGAATCCTTGAATCCTTGAATCCCTGAATCCTTGAATCCCTGAATCCTGAATCCTGATCCCTGGCCAAGTCGGTGCTTGGCAGAAAAAAAGCGAAGCGGGAAGCTGAGAGCTGATAGCTGACAGCTACGTCGTCGCCCTTCTAGCCGCCTCGATTACATCTGCCGCCGACCATCCTCGGGCTCTCAGCTCGCGAACGCCGGTATCACCATCCGACTTGCTCAACTTCTGATCGGCCGTCTTCATGATCAGCGGATGGTGAAAGAAGATCGGCGGCTCGGATCGACCGAGCAGCCTGGCAATCTGGATTTGTCGTCCCGTCGATGCGAGGAGGTCGATGCCACGAATCACGTACCCGATGTTCTGCTGCCAGTCGTCCACGGCGACGGCGAACTGATACGTCCAGTTGCCGTGCCGATCCCGGAGAAGCACGTCGCCGCATTGCTCGTACGGGTCCTGCCGCTGCAGGCCGAGCCGGGCATCCTCGAATTCTTCCACTCCAGGATCGACTCGCAACCGCCAACCGAAGCCGTCCACGATCGGAAGTTGCTTGTCCCGGCATAGTCCCGGATATCGGAGTTCCGGCGGCTCAGCCGAGGATCTCGCGGCTGCTGAAATGGATTGGGCGGCGACCCGCCGAGAGCAGTCGCACGCATACACGAGGCCCTGATCGCGTAATACTTCGAATGCCCGTGAACAGATGTCGCCACGATCGCTCTGCCGGCCGTCGCATCGGCCCGCGCGATAGGCGTCGGTCGGAAAGATATCAGGCCGGTACCCAAGCCAGTCCAGGTCGTCGAGGATGCCGGCTTCGAACTCTGTGCGCGAACGGCTGCGATCGTGATCTTCGATCCGCAGGAGCACACGCGCTCCCAGGGCCTCCGCGCGCGTCCAGACATAGTCCGCGTTCAGCACATGACCGAGATGCAGCCAACCAGTTGGTGCTGGAGCAAAACGCGTGATCAAGGTTCAGGGCAACGTGATCTTTCTGATGATCATCTCGCCGTCTCCCGAGGCGAGGTAATACAGAACACCGTTCGCAATCGTGGCAGCCGTGGGGCCGGTCGTCGGAAGCGAGGCGTCGAGGATCTCCTGGCGCACCGCTTTGCGACCGACCGGATCGAGCGCGAAGCGGACGGCCCGGTACGATCCTTCGTTCTGCTGGATACCGACCAGCGTGCCCTTGTGCCAACGCAGTCGGGTCAGATGCGTAAGGTCCACGCCCGATGCTGCCTTCAACGGCGTCACTTTGCGCGACGACAAATCGACGACGGCGATGCCCTCTGCGCTGGCGACATAGGCCAGCCTTTCTGCACCAGGCGCGAGGCTCGTTGGATGTTCCTTCAGCGTCGCCGCAACCTCCAGGTCGGCAGACTTGGGGCGCAAACGGAAGATCCGCTGGCCCGAATCGTCAAGAACCAGCACCGTGCTGTCCGACGTTGTCGCGACATCGACGAATCGCGCAGACCCGGCGCGATCCGGCAGGACGAATGTTTGAAGGACCCGTCCTGACACAAGTTGAAGCTTGTGCAACGTCGTACGCGCCGGCGCCACGTCTGCGCGCGGAGCGGCTTCGGATACCTGCGGCGCGTCGGCGCTGACGACCCACAAGTTCCCTTGCCTGGGATCGATTTCGAGCGCGGTGATCGCGCCGAAGCCCGCCGATTGTGCACTCGCGAGGTTCGCGACATGCCGGGAGAACTCGTCGACCACCGTCAGCTTGCGCGCGTCGCGGTCGCCGACGATGAAGCGACGCGACACCGCGTCGTAGGCGAGGCCCGCCGGAGTTGAAGGCGCACTCGTGAACCGCAGCGACTCAACCGGTGCAATTGTCGATGCGGCGGCATTTGCCGGAGTACTGAGAGGACTGGCCGCGGTTGCCGGCGCCTTCAGCCGGCTCTCGTGACGCGCCGGATCTGAGGCCGTTTCGGGTTGCGGCACTGCCGTCTCGCGTGCTTGTATCTGGGCCGGTTGGGTGGACGCGGGGGGAGACGACGTAATGGTCGCCGTAGCGGCTGGACTGCCGCTCCCCTCCATCTCCGCCCATCCGGGCAACGCTCGAACGCGGCGGAAATCGTCGTTCGTCGCCGCATCGGTCTTCGTTCCCATCTGCTGGAGACGCTGCAGCATCACCAGCGCATCGCTGGGGCGGCCGCTCAAGCTCTGCGCTCGCGCGAGCAGATACATGAGCGCCGGATCGTTCTTCGGACCGGTCTGCACCGCCCGCCACGCGAGATCGTGAAAGGCTTCGTAGTCCTTCCGATCGGCGGCATCCAGCGCAAGCTGGCGGCATTCGTGCCATTCGCGGCAATCGGTGCGCGCCGGCGTCGGATCCTGAAGATGAAGGGTGATGACGAAGAGAGCGACGTGGACCGGGGACATGAAGGGGTTGGTCAGCCCATCTTACCCCGGTCGCGCTTGTTCGTGTGCGACGAAGACGTAACCAGCAGCTGGCGCGGTCAGCGATCCGCGAGGATTCGCGGGAACGATGAGCTTCCCAGCAGTTTCGTGGATGACGGATCGACGTCCGGATCGGTGCTGCCTCGCGGTCGCGAGTAGGCAATCGCCGAGTCGAACTTCTCGCTGGCCGACAGGTCTCCTGGCGGACAGTTGCCTGGCACGTAGGATATCAGTTGTCGCAACGGTCTTTCGTGACGCTTCACCGAACAGGTACTTCTGACTCTGTGTCGTTACCGCACAGAGCTTCCCTCTCGCCTCAAGACGCCTGTGGGCCGCGTGCGCTCCTCACGACTCACGAAGCGCAACCATCGGATCGATCTCGGTCGCGCGGCGCGCTGGAATGTAACAGGCTGCGACCGCGACACCGAACAGCAGGATGGTCACGACGATGAATACAGAGAGATCGTGCTGGCTGACGCCGAAAAGCAGTGTCTGCAGAAAACGCGACAGCACATACGAACCCATCAACCCGATTGCCACGCCAATCGCGACCGTTCGCAAACCCTGGGCGAGCACGAGCGAGAGGATGGCGCCGCGATTCGCTCCGAGCGCCTGGCGGATTCCGAACTCGCGCACGCGCTGCGCGACACCGAATGCGAGCACGCCATAGATGCCGATCGCGGAAAGCACAAGAGCAACCGCGCCAAACAGCGCCAGCAGCATCATCGGGGCACGACGCGTCGCCAGCGATCGCGTGACCCACTCGTCCATCGTACGGACATCGGAGATTGGCTGCTCCGGATCGATCGACAGGACGGCCTCGCGCAGCGGCGCGACCAGGGTCGTGGGATCCTGCGCCGTTTTCAGCACAACGGCCATCCGCGCCTGCGCTGCCTGCGCGACCGGGTGATAGATCCGTTCTTTGATAACTGGCTGTGCCAGATCGATGCTGTTGATCGTGCCCACGACGCCGACGATGTTCAGCTTCGGACTGTCGGGTCCACCGCGCTGGATCTGGTGGCCAAGGGCGCTTTGACCGGGGAAGTACCGCTGCACGAAATACTGATCGACGACGACCACGGGCGTGCTCTCCGCCGTGTCGCTGTCGTTGAACAGCCGACCCTCGAGCAGCGGAATCTGCATGGCGCGGAAGTAGTCGCCACCAACGACTTCCTGTCGTCCGTGCGGCGCCGTCTCGTTCGGTCCCGGTGTATACCCCACGATGGAGTATGAGCCGGAGCTGACGTTCCCATTGAACGGCACGTTCGACGTCAGGCCGGCGGCGCTCACGCCCGGGAGCGCGCGCGCTTTATCGACGAGCCGCGTCCAGAACGTGCGGCGCGCTGCCACATCCGCGTAGCGAACCGGCGCCAGTCCAATCTGCGCGGTGAGCACGTCGTCAGTCGCGAAGCCGGGATTGACGGCCTGCAGCCGCGCAAAGCTCTTGATCAGAAGTCCCGCGCCAACGAGCAACATCAGCGCGAGTGCCGTCTCACCGACGACGAGCGCCGCACGGGTGAAGCCCGTCCTCTTGCCGGCGCTTCCGCGGGTACTGTCGTCTTTGAGGTAGGCCGATGTGTTGCCGCGAATCACCGCGACTGCGGGAATCGCGCCGAAGATCAGACCCGTTGCGATCGAGAGACCCAAGGTAAAGAACAACACCGCCGGCTCGAGCGTCGCCTCCGTCGCACCCGGCAGCTGCTGCGCGCTCATCGCAATCAGACCGCGCAGCCCCGCAAGCCCCAGCAGCAGGCCGCCGGCGCCGCCTATCGCCGACAGCATGATGCCCTCTGTCAGCATCTGGCGAACCAGACGCCACTGTCCCGCGCCAAGCGTCGTCCGGATCGCCAGCTCCCGGCCCCTTCCAGTGGCGCGCATCAAGAGGAGATTTGCCACGTTCGCGCACGCGATGAGCAGCACCAGGACGACGCCGGCCTGCAGGACGAGCAGCGGTGTGCGCACATCGCCGACGAGCTGATCGCGGATCGAGATGGCATATCCACCGAAGCCGCTCAGCTTCGCGAACTGCGCGCGCGTGGGCAGGCGCTCCATGTTCTGATCGACGATCGTTTTCATCTGCGCGTTGAGTTGAGCGATCGTGGCCCCCGGACGGAGCCGCGCGATCATCATGCTGAACTCGTTGCCGCGCGCGTTATCGGACATCTGCTGCGGCGTGAAGCCAAAAGGCAGCAGGAGCGCGATGTCGCGGGACGGCAGTTCGAGATCGGCTGGCAGCACGCCAACAACGCGGTAGGGTTCACCGTTGACGCGAATGTCGCGTCCGACAATCCCGCGATCCGCGGCAAAGCGTGAATTCCAGAGGGCGTAGGTCAGAATCACGAACTTGTCCGCGTCCGGCTTCGCTTCGTCTTCAGTAAAGCCTCGACCGAGAAACGGCTGACGCCCGAGCGTCGTCAGAAACGACGGCGTGACGGCAAGCGCGCGCAGCTGCTCGGGGCGGCCCTCCTCGGCGAGATTGGCGGTGCGGCCGGTAAAGAGTGCCGCATCTTCGATTGCCGGTGCCTGGGTCTTGCGATCCAGATAGTCGGGAATCGACACGCTCGCCTGAGGCAACCCCATCAGCGGATACGTGTTCCACACGAAGACGAGCCGACCAGCCTGGCCATACGGCAAAGGCCGCAACAGCGTCTGGTAAAGGAGGCTGAAAATCGCGGTGTTCGCGCCGATGCCAAGGGTGAGGGTCAGGACGGCGACCAGCGTGAAGACGGGCTGCTTTCTGAGCGCGCGAAGGGCATAGCGGATGTCCTGCATGCGCTCTTTGACGGTGGCGGCCGCAAAAGGGTTGCGGATGGCGACGTGCTACGATGCGCGCACGTGGCACGCGCCGCTTTTCCTCATCCCCTGACGCTTCTGACTGCGTGCATCCTGACGGCCGCGATTGCGAGCTACATTCTCCCGGCGGGTCAATATGACCGACGCGACGATCCGGTTACAGGACGCCAGGTGGTCGTCGCGGGAACCTATCATCGGGTCGAACGCAACCCCGTCGGGGCGTTTGAGTCGCTCGTCGCCATCCCTAAAGGTCTGGGTGCTGCCGCGTCCGTCATCTTCCTCGTGTTCCTCGTCGGCGGCGCTTTCACGGTCGTTGACGAGACCGGAGCACTCCGACATGCGGTCGGATGGCTTGTCCGTCGCCTGCAAAACCGCGAGGGGCTCGTTATCCCGATCGTGTCGCTGGCGTTCGCCACCGGCGGCGCGCTCGAGAACATGTCGGAAGAAATCATCGCGCTCGTGCCCGCGCTGTTGCTCGTCACGCGGCGCCTCGGGTTCGACGCCTTGACAGCCGTCGCGATCAGCATTGGCGCCGCAGGTGTCGGCGCAGCGTTCAGTCCCATCAACCCGTTTCAGGTGCAGATTGCACAGAAGCTCGCCGGGCTTCCGCTGTTGTCCGGGTCGATGTTCCGCATGAGCGTGCTGGCCGTCGCCCTTTCAGGGTGGATCTGGGGAACGTGGCGGCACGCCGTCCGAACCCGCACTATTCCGGACGATGCTGATGACGAGACGGAGGCAGCCATCGCGCTCGACGCCAGACACACGACCGTGCTGGTGCTGGTGTTGGTCACATTCGCCGTGTTCGTCTACGGGATCATGCGCCTGGGGTGGGACTTCGATCAGATGTCGGCGCTGTTCTTCGCGATGGGCGTGGCGGCGGGATTGATCGGCGGCCTCGGCGCCACGGGCACGGCCCACGCGTTCGTCACCGGGTTCGCGTCAATGGCGTACGCCGCCATGCTGATCGGTTTCGCGAGAGCGATCTTCGTCGTGCTGGATCAAGGGCGCATCATCGACACGATCGTGCATGCGCTGGTCTTGCCGCTTCAGAGCCTGCCGGTTGCACTCTCGGCGCTCGGAATGCTCATCGTGCAGGCTGCCGTGCACGGCCCGGTGCCAAGTGTCAGCGGCCAGGCCGTGCTGACGATGCCGGTGCTGGTGCCAATGTCCGATCTCATCGGATTGTCCCGGCAGGTCGTGGTGCTTGCGTATCAATACGGGGCCGGATTGACGGAGTTGCTCACGCCGACGAACGGCGCGTTGATGGCGGTGACCGCTGCCGCTGGCGTCACCTACGGTGACTGGCTCAAGTTCGCGGTACCGCTCTTCGCCGCGCTGCTCGCGCTGTCGGGCGTGGCGATTGTCGCCGCAATCGCGATTGGTCTGTAGGGAACCTACTCGAGCGGCGGCGCCAGCCTTCCACCTGAAGGCGGAAGCTACAGAATCCGGAAGTGCGCCAGCCTACGCAGGGAAGCGGAAGCTACAAATCCCCGCCGTGTAGCTTCCGGCTTCAGCCGGAAGATCCACCCTGATAAATCGCCACCCAGAGCGTGAACAGCGAGGCAAAGGTGTCCTCGACAGCGGCGACGAGCTGACGCATGTCGCCGAGGATCGCCGCGTCTTCGGGCTTCTCGAGCGACAGCCAGCGTCCCACAAACAGCCATCCCTGCCCCACGGGGTTGCGGCAGTTGATCAGCCACTCCACCGCTTGCGGCGGGAGGAGATCGACCGCGGGTCCGCGCTGGCCGTATTGAATGAACCCGCCGGATCTGGCCATCCAGTCGGCGAGTTGCCGGCGCCACGCCGTGGTCAACTGCTGCTGGAAGGCTTCGAAGTACTGCACCATCCGCTCGTGCCCGTCGAGCTGATCGTCGCGGCCGCCGGAAGCGAGATTGAATCCGAGTCCCATGCGCATCCAGTTGCCACTCCAGCCGCTCCCTGCAAGAAACCCTACCCCGAACTGTGGCTCCCAGCGGCCGCCGTGGTGATAGGCGTGGACGCAGCCGTTCCCGGCTTCGTGATAGCTGTTCCGATGAAACAGCTTCGACCCCGCCTCCCCTGCACGATTGCGCAGCTGGACGATGCGCGCGGCCGTGCGCTGCTCGTTCAGCGACATCAGAAGCGTTTCGATCTTGGGGCCGAGCGCGCGGGCGGCCTCGATTGGCGCAAGATGCGCGAGAGCGTCGAAGTCGTGCGCCGTAAAGCCGGAGACGGCGTCTGCGGTCGGCAGCGCCATCGCGCGCCGCTTGGTCACTTCGCTCATCAAGCTCTTCGCGATCGTGTTCGATGGATTCAAATCGAGCACGGTGGCGAGTGCGCCCGCCGCGTCGGCGAAACGCCGCTGTTCCAGATAGCACCGCGCGAGCCGGGTCCAAGCCCCCTGGTTCGACGGATCGGTGCGCGTGATTTGAAGGTTGACGTCGAGCGCCTCCGAGCCGAAGCTGTTGTTCTTCGCCAGCTCAACCGCGCGTTGCTGCAGATCCATTTCGTGATTATGGCAAACGTAGCGCTTCGGCCGCGAACTTCCGTCGCAGGTACTTTCGACCGAGGGCGGAACCTACCGAAGGCCGAAGCTACGGATAATGAGGCATGCGATATTCGATGTGGAAGATGACGATGGCTGTGTGCGTGCTGGCTCTCGGGGCGGCATGCTCCGGCGGTTCGCCCTCACCCGACAAGGAGGGCCCTCCTCCAATCCCTCCACCACCTGATGTCAGCGCAGTTCCCGCGGATGCGATCCGAACCCCAACGGGCCTCGCCTCCAAAGTGCTGACGCCCGGGACGGGAACCAGACATCCGCGGCCGAACTCGCAGGTCGTCGTGCACTACACGGGTTGGACCACAGACGGCAAGATGTTCGACAGCTCCGTCGCCCGAGGGCAGCCGGCATCGTTCAGCCTCGATGGGGTGATTACAGGCTGGACGGAGGGTGTTCAGATGATGGTGGTCGGGGAAAAGCGGAGGTTCTGGATTCCGCCGCGCCTCGCGTACGAGGGGAAAGACGGCCCGCAAGGGATGCTCGTCTTCGACATCGAGCTGATCAGAATCGAATCCTGATCCGACGTCCGACTTCGCGCCTTTGGCGCTTCGTCGAGACAGGCTGGACTCGGTCGCTGGATGTGATTACGTGGTCGCGAGCGTCGGCGTATCGACGGTCGCGCGAGACTTGTTACCGCGCCGGAACATGCCGCCCAGCACGCGGGCCAGTTCGAACTTGGGTACCGAGCTCGTCTGGATCGACACGCGTCCCTCTCGGATCGCGTCGCAAATCGACTTCGCGTCCCGATCAGCATCGACCAGCGAGAAGGTCCGGCCGAGCTGCCGGAGGTCGTGCAGATCGGAGGTGGCCACGAGCGGCTTTCCGTGCGTCGCCGCAAAGCGCGCGGCTTTCTGGTTGAAGTTCAACCCTCGCGTCCAGAAGTAGCTCCACTCGACAGCGTCGAAGAGATCCGCATGCCGATCGAGCCGCCATCGCAGGCAGCTGGTGTCCGGAAAGTACGGGTGCGGAGCGATCACGAGGCCATCGCTCTCCTTCCGAAGCGCCGCGAGATCCTCGAACGACCGAACGTGATCCGTTGGGTCCGGAAAATTCAGCAGCAGCACGTGTCGGCCTTCAATCGTGCGCTCAACACCCGGGACGAGAACGATTCCGCGCTCGCGGGCGTACGCGTCCAGGCTTGCATCGCGCAGGTCGCAATCGTGAAGCGTCAACGCCAGGGCGTCGAATCCAAGCTCAGCCGCTCTGTCGATCAGCTGGCGGGCATCGTGAACAATCACGTCCACGGGATCTTCCGAACTATGGAGATGAAGGTCTACCTTCAGCACGTCACACGCCTCATCCGAGACTTCCGTGGAGCAACAGAGCAAGCGTTGTTCCTCAGGAGAATCCCGCCATTGTACCGTTTGATACCCGTTTACGGCCAATTGGGAAGCCTCGGCGATCACAGAATTGAAAGGGGCGGCTCGCCAGCTGACAAAAGTCATCAGGACAGCAGCATTTCGAGGTCCTCGGCCCTGAGCGACCGGATCAGTCCCACGTCCGCATTGAGGATCGCATCGGCGAGTTCCCGCTTGCTCTGCTGAAGTTCGGCCACCTTCTCTTCGACCGTGTCGCGCGCCAGCAACCGGTACGCAAACACGTGACGCGACTGCCCGATTCGGTGCGCACGGTCGATCGCCTGCGCTTCGACTGCGGGGTTCCACCACGGGTCGAGCAGGAACACGTACCCGGCCGCCGTAAGGTTCAGGCCAAGTCCGCCTGCCTTGAGGCTGATCAAAAAGAGTGGGCATGCCGGATCGGTTTGAAACCGCTCGACCCGCGCCGCTCGATCGCGCGTCCTGCCATCGAGATACTCGTAGGTGATGTTGAGGGCATCGAGGCGTGGACGAAGGAGCGCGAGCAGGCTGGTGAACTGCGAGAACACGAGCGCCTTGTGCCCCTCCTCAATCACTTCGAGGAGGCGCGGAATCAGCACGTCGAACTTCGCCGAGGGTTCATGTGCGCGCGAGGGATCGATGAGCGCGCTGTGGCACGCGGCCTGACGCAGGCGGAGTAGTGCTTCAAGAATCTGCATCTTCGATCGATTGACGCCATCGCGCGCAATGCGCGCCAGCAGCGTGTCGCGATAGTGCGCGCGGAGCTCGTCGTAGTGCCGCCGCTGCGCCGCCTCGAGCTCGCATTGCAGGGTCTGTTCCGTCCGTCGCGGCAGCTCAGGCGCCACCTGCTCCTTGGTGCGCCGGAGGATGAACGGCCGAAGCGCGCGCGACAGCCATTCGACGTCGGCGTCGCCGCGCGTCCTCGCGGCGCTCGCCCGTTGAAACGCCCTGGCGGATCCCAGAAATCCGGGGTTCAGGAATTCGAACAGGCTCCAGAGCTCCCCCAAATGGTTTTCGATTGGTGTTCCGCTCAACGCGAGCCGATGCCGAGCGCGCAGAAGCCGTGCCGACTTTGCTGATGCGGTGGCCGCATTCTTGATCGCCTGCGCCTCATCCAGAATCGCGTAGTCGAACTCCAAAGCGGTCAGGATTGCGGCATCACGCCGAAGCGTTCCATACGTCGTCAACACCAGGTCAGCGCCGCGTATTGCTGAGAGATGCCGCTGGATGCCAGTGTAGTCGACGACCTTCAGCTTCGGTGCGAAACGTGCCGCTTCATCTCGCCAATTGAACACGAGCGAGCGCGGCACGACGACGATCGACGGCGGCTTCTTGTCCTTCTCGGCTCGGCTCGCGTGCCGCCTGGCTTCGAGAAGCGCGAGCACCATGACGGTCTTTCCGAGTCCCATGTCGTCGGCAAGACAACCGCCGAATTGAAACCGGCGGAGGAACGCAAACCACCCAAGCGCCTCGCGCTGATACTCGCGCAGCGTGCCCTGGAAGGATGCGGGGGGATCCTCGGGAGCGATGCCGCTGAAGGTGTGAAGCTCGGATCTCAGTCTGCCAAATGTCTCGTCGTAGGAGATGGCCGGCTGCGCGGCGAGCAATGCGTCGAGCAGTGCCGCCTGCGATCGTTGGAAGCGAATCGAGTCGCCTTCCGCATTCCCGAATCCGGCAATCGCGGCGTAGCGGCGAAGCCATTCCTCCGGCAGCAGGCCCACGCTGCCGTCATCCAGAACGATGACATCCTCGCCGCGCGCGACGGCGGCCAGGAGCTGCGGGAACGGGGCCAATCGTCCGTCGCCAAAATCGACGACTCCATGGAGATCGAACCAGTCAATGCCTGACGAAACCTCGAGGCGCAGGTTCGTGACCGATCGGAACGGCCGCCCTTCGGCTTCGACGCGCCACCCTTCGTTGACGAGCGTGTGGACGACGCGCGGAAACTGCTCGGGCGACACGCCAAGCAGCTGGCGGGATTCGAAATGGCTCCAGGTATACCGAAAGCCAAGTTCGTGAAGGCGATCGATTGCTGCCTGCTCGGCGGGGCGGTCCCGCCGGATGAGTCGCCGGTTCGACGCATCGTACGCCGCTGCCGCTGCCGGGCCCTCGACAATGGCCCCCCCATAGTCGAACTGCACTGTCGCGCGAAGATCCTGGCGGAGCGCGTAGGGATTCTGGCGTTCCGGCCGCCCGACCCGTACCCGCGGGCGCGGTGTGCCTTCAATCACCTCGTACTGAAGCTCGCCAGGCAGCGCCTTCGGATCGAGGCCCGATCGGGCAACAGTCTCGACCAGCGCGGCTGATTCCGTGCGTGGGATCGAGATCGGACCGAGACTGCGAAGCTGCGCGATCCAGGCGAAGGCCCCCTCCACATCCAGGCGTGCCAGAGCCGTTCGCGTGAACAGGAACCCGCGGCTCAGGAGAAGGACAGGTTCACGGAGATCCAGCCACGCGCCGTTGCGAACGAACTTGCCATCCACATGGATCGAATCGCTGTTCTCGTCGGCGACGATCTGCAAGTCAAAGCGCCATGCCGGACCATTGTCCCAGGCAAACGGAAAGAGGCCCTGCTGCTCACCAATGCGATCGAGGCACCCGCGCCCCGATCGTGCGAGCAACGGTAGGATCACGTCTTCGAGCGGACCATTGAGCACGTACCGGGATCGGGAGAATCCGGGCTCGTAGGTGGTGCCATACGTCCACGGGTTGCCCGCGCCGAGCAGCAGCGAAAGGATTTCCCTATCGGCGGGGTCGGCGAGGTGTTCCGCCTCGCTCGGCGTCAGATTCGCCGCGCGCGCTTTGCTCCACGCGCCGTTCTTCCTCCGCTGCCGAAACAGAACGTTGAGGACCGTCCCGAACCCATTGAGCGTCTCTCGAACGTCGATCGAGTAAACCAGTTCGCCGTTGGAGAAGCGCGGCGCCGGCCGCGCCCGCTCCGCGACGACGACGTCGTGCTGCAGCTCGGTGAGAAACCGCTGCCAGACGGGCTTGGCGCCGGCACGGCCGCCAGCCCGCTGCGATGGCCCGTCGGCCGGGAGCCGGTATTCGGGCTCCAGCGTCGCATCCGGCAGAATCGTCCCCTCACCCCCGAGCAATCCGCGCCGCTCTGCCTCGAGGAGCGCGGCCCAGATGTGTTTGCAGATCTCTCCCCGATCCGCGTAATAGGGGCACTCGCATGAAGCCGTGAACCGGTCGCTGCCGCTGTCGCGCAGCAGGTCGACGCGATAGTCGCGCGTGCCACGGACAATCGCGTGCGCGCTCCACTCGCCGCCCCCAATCTCAATCACGCCCCCGGATCGGAAGTAGTCGGCGCCTTTTGCGCGCGTGCGGGCGCTGACTCGAGGAATGAGCGACTTGATGAACATGAAGGCCGATCCCCCCAGTATATAAGGAGGAGCCGGCGCGAACCGCTGATTTTCGATTGCTGATTGCTGAATGATCAGTCAACATGCAGCATTCGACATTCAGCATTTCTGTTGCCTCATCTCTCACCAGTTCAGTGGCTTCTGGCGGTCGTGGCCGCGGCGGGCATCGGAATCGGCAAGTCCGGGCTTGCCGGCATGAGCCTCGTGCACGTGCTGATTTTCGCGTTCCTGTTCGGGGCGCGCGAGTCGACCGGCGTGGTGCTGCCGATGCTCCTCGTCGGCGATGTCTGCGCCGTGCGCATCTTCCACCAGCACGCGCGCTGGGACTACGTTCGACGCATGCTGCCTCCCGCCTGCCTCGGCGTCGTCATAGCGGCGCTCATCATGCGCGGGCTGAGCGAGGCGGTGTACAAGCCGATTATCGGGGTGACGATTCTCGTGCTGACCACGCTGCAGGTGATCCGAGCCTATCGACCTGATTGGTTCGGCAACGTTCCGCACGCGACGTGGTTCTCGTGGACGATCGGCCTCATCGCCGGCGGGGCGACGATGCTGGCGAACGCCGCCGGGCCGATCTTCACGATCTACTGCCTCGCGATCGCCTTGCCGAAATTCGAACTAGTTGGCACGAGCGCGTGGTTTTTCTTCATCATCAACGCGTTCAAGGTGCCCTTCAGCATCGCGCTTGGGTTGATTCACGGCCAGACGTTGCTGCTGAACGCCATCTTGAGCCCGGCCATTGTTGCCGGCATCTTCGCTGGCCGGTGGCTGACCACGCACATTCCGCAGCGGCTGTTCGACGGGTTGCTGCTCACGTTCGCCTTCCTCGCCGCGCTGCGGCTGATAGGCGTGTTGTAATGCGGCGGCTCCTGTCGGCACTTCTCAGCGCGCTTTCCCTTGTCCCTTCCTTTTCCCTTTTCCCTTTTCCCTTTTCCCTTTTACTGGCGAGTAGTGCCGCTGCGCAGGCGCCGACAGGCGAGCTGCGCTGGGCTGGCGATCCCGAAGGCGGCGCGCCGTTCGTGGAAGCAGATCCAACGGATCCGAACAAGTTGACCGGGTTCGACGTGGAGGTCGCCGAACTCATTGCGCAAGGGGTCAGCAGGACCCCGCGATTCCTGTTCGTGCCGTACGGCTCGATCGATCAGGCGATCGAGCGGGGGACGGCGGAGATCGGCCTGAGCGGAATGGAGGACACGCCCGCGCGGCGCGCCGCGATGGCGACTACCATTCCGTACTACGCTTTTCGGGAAGTGCTCGCCGTTCGTGATGCGGACGCAGGCAGCCTGCGCCGCCTTGCCGATTTGAAGGGCCGTCGCGTCGGGACGCTCGGCGGGACCATCGCGTACGAGATCCTGCTGCAGGGCGAACGACGATATGGCCTGCAGGCGGTGTCGTACGACGATGACGTGCATCCGTACAGCGACTTGCTGATTGGCAGGGTCGACGGGGTGCTGCTCGACAATGTCCTCGCGGAACGGCGGCGGAAGAACATGCCGGGAATCACCGTGCAGCCGGATGCGGTGGCGATGAGCCACTACGTCGGTGTTCTCGCATTGCGCAACGCCTCGCTGCGGGATTCGGTCAACGAAGTGCTGCGCACGGCGATGCGCGACGGCACGCTGGAACGAATCTTCCGGAAGTGGGGCGTGTGGAACGACGATCAGCCGGCGCTGTATGCGAGCCTGATTGCTCGGCGGCCTGTTCCCGCGGTGTCGATTCCAGGAATGGACGAGCCGCTCAGCGTGGCCACGATGAGCCGGTGGAACGCGACGATCCGCTACATCCCATCGCTCTTCAAGGCCGCCGGGGTCACGCTGATTCTGTCGTGCCTGTCGATGGCGGTCGCAGTGGTGCTCGGCGTGCTGATCGCCAGCGGACGTGTCTATGGAACCGGAGTCGCCAGGCTGGCGCTGACCGGCTACGTCGAGCTGATGCGCGGCACGCCAGTGCTGCTGCAGCTGTTCGTGATCTATTACGGCCTGGCGTCGGTGATCAGGCTTCCCGCGTTCGTGGCGGCGCTCGTCGGGCTGGCGCTGAACTACGCGGCGTACGAGAGCGAAATCTATCGAGGTGCACTGGAGGCGGTGCCGGCCGGCCAGCTCGAGGCCGCGCGGACACTGGGCTTGACCGAGCCGCAGGTGCTTCGGCTGGTGCGTGGACCGCAGGCATTCCGCATCGCACTGGCCCCAATGACGAACGATTTCGTTGCCCTACTGAAAGACTCGTCGCTGGTATCCGTGCTGACGGTCGTCGAACTGACCAAGCAGACGCAGATCTTCGCCACCAATCTCGGGAGCTGGGTGGTTCCCGGTGCGTTGTGTGCGGCGATGTATCTCGTGATGTCGCTGCCACTCGGTGCGCTGGCACGGCGGCTCGAAGAGCGATGGAAGGCGCCAACGGAATGAAGACAATTCTCGAAGTGCGCGACCTGCACCTGAGGCGGGGGGACCGGACGATTCTGTCAGGCGCCACGTTCGAGGTGACACGGGGCGGCGTGGCCGCACTGATGGGGCCATCGGGATCCGGCAAAACGACTATCCTTCGTGCGATCGCCGGGCTGGAACGGTTCGAGCGCGGGACGATTGTCCTCGAGGGCGTCACGCTGTCGGGCGGCGCGCGCGCGCACGGCGCCGTCCTCCGGAATCTTCGCCGGCAGGTCGGGCTGGTGTTTCAGTTCCACCACCTGTTCGAGCATCTCTCGGCGCTGCGCAACGTCACGCTGGCGCCCACCCAGGTGCTACGGGTCCCGGCCGCTGCCGCTGAACAGAGAGCCAGAGAGCTGCTCGAGGCGCTCGGCGTCGAGCATCGCGCGTCGGCGCTGCCTCGCGAGCTGTCCGGTGGCGAAGCCCAGCGCGTCGCCATCGCGCGCGCCCTTGCCGTCGATCCGCCTCTCCTCATGATGGACGAGCCGACGGCCTCGCTCGATCCTTCCCGCAGAAACGAGCTGGGGGAGCTGCTCGCGCGCCTCAGCGGTGAGAATCGAACGATCCTGCTCGCGACGCATGATGACGAGTTCGCACGCCGATGGGCGACGACCGTCTTACGGGTCACTGAGGGAGTGGTCACCTAACGCGCCGGTCGCACGCAAGATCGCGGAGGATCCCAGAGACGTACTTCTTCGAGCCACCCACGGACCTCGCGATAGAACACTCGGCTGTTCTCACCCTTCGTGATCCAGTGGTTCTCGTCAGGCCAGACCAGCAGCTTCGCCGGAACGTTCATCCGCTCCAACGCTGAATACATCGTCAACGTGTTGCCCTGTGGCACGCGAAAATCGTTGTCGCTGACCGATAGCAGCATCGGCGTCTTGAAGTTGCCGGCCTTGGCGAGCGGGCTTTGTTCGATCCATTTCTGGGGATTGTCCCAGTAGGGCCCGCCCATCATCAGCTCGCGGTGATAAATCCCGTCGCTCATGCCCCATTGCATGTCGAGCGTCGCCAGCCCCGCGTGGCTGATGATCGCCTGGTAGCGGGTCGTGGTGCCTTCCATCCAATTGGCCAGATGTCCGCCATAGCTTGCACCCGCGGCAGCCTGCCGCGTTCCGTCGATGAACCGGAACCGCTTGATGGCTTCGTCGGCGCCATCATTGATGTCGTCCGCCGGGCCCTTCAACGGATCGCCGAGAATATCGAGGGCAAACTTCTCACCGTAGCCGGTCGATCCGCGGTAATCCGTTGCGATGAGCACGAAGCCAGCATGCGCGAGCAGATGATAGTTCCAGCGGTAAGAGATCGCATCGCGCCAGGAGCTGGCGAATCCACCGTGCATCAGCACGAGTAACGGATACTCCTTCGTCTCATCGAACTGCGGCGGCAGCGCGACGAAGCTGTGAATGCGGCGTCCATCTCGGCCTGTGAACCAGAAGTCGCGCAGCGGAAGCCAGTCGATCGACGCGGCCTTCGCGGTGTTGAACGACGTCAGGAATTCGCGTTTCTTGGTCGCCGGATCGATTCGAACAATCTCGAGCGGGTTGACGGCGCTTTCCCAGTTGGCGACCAGGGTTGTCGACGCCGCGTGCGGGGCGATATCGAGCGACGTGTACACACCCTGAGGCGCGTCGACGACGAGGGTCGTCGCTCCGCCGGCTGCCGGAACCGCGTACACCTTCTCGTGCCCTGCGTCTTCGGCGGTGAAATAGATCGTCCGGCTGTCCGGTGTGAACGCCCATGAACCGACCGGACGATCGAGATCCCTCGCGAGCACTGGTACGGGTTGACCCGACATCGGCCACTGCGCACACGCGAGGCGCGAGAGTGCGTAAATCGCGGCCTTCCCGTCAGACGCGCCGAAACAGATCGTCTTCCCGTCCGGACTGAACCGCGGATCGCTCGCGTCCCACCCGTCGACGCCGAGGCGTCTCGGTTCACCGCCGGCGAGCGGGACTTGCCAGATTGACGACAGCACCATGGCGCGGGCGCCCGTATCCGCGGCGTCGGCCGCCGCGAACACGATCGACTCGCCGCCAGGCGTCCACGCCGCGCTCAGACCGTCACCGTTGTAGCCGCGCAACGACGCAAACTGTGAGCCGGCAAAGAGCGATCGGGATTTCTTGTCGACCGCCACATCCACGACCCAGAGGTGCGGCTTCGATTCTTCGATCCATCGATCGAAGTTCCGTATCGGGAACGTCTCGTAAATGCGCACTTTCGACTTCGCATTCTTCTTGTCCTGCGCGGCCTTTCGATTGGACTCCTCATCGGTCGCGCCCGGCCACATGGCGGCCTGAAACAGGATGCGTTTGCCGTCAGGGCTCCATTTCGGCACGCTGGCCGACGTCGGTGTGTTCGTGATCCGCTGCGCGTCGCCGCCAAGCGCCACATCGAGCACGTAAATCTGCGCGACCTCATCGTCGTCTCGCTTCGCCGCAAAGGCCACCCTCGTGCCGTCGGGACTCCAGGATGGTCCGCTCTCGGCACCTTTGTTCGAGGTCAGCCGCCGCGGTGCGGCATGGCCGTCAGCCGGCACGATCCAGAGGTCGCTGACGTCCTTGGTGGGGTCATAGGTCACTTCCGCGACGCTGAACACGACCCACTTCCCGTCAGGCGATGCCACCGGCGCGCCCACGCGTTGAAAGGACCACATCAGCTCGTGGGTCAGCGTCTGTTTCGCCTGCGCGAAAGCCGGAGACGAAAACATCACGAGCGCGAACACACATGAAAGCGAGCGATTGAGTATTTTCATCGTCATCTCTCTCAAACTCATGTCTCACTCGGACGGTGCGCTGATCGTCTGGCCGACCGCGGCAATCCTTCCGTTCTGCAGCAGGATTGACCCACGTTCGATCGCCGATCCGGTGGCCGTGAGGATCGTGGCGTTGCGAATGAGCGTCGTCCGTGACGGAAAAGGTTTGTAAGTCGACTCGTATGCGTTGGGGACGAGCGGCGGCGCCCCGGCTTGCTGAGGCGCGGCCTGTGGCGCATTTGTCTGGCGCTGGGGCGTTTCAGGAGGCGTGGCGGTTCGCTCGCCTGGTGTCGTCGGGTTCGGCGCACCCGGACGAGCTGGTGGCTGAGGCGTCGTTCCCTGGGCTTTCGCCATCGTCATGGATCCTGCGATCACGAAAGCGGTTAAGGCTCCGCACACAAGTCGTTGCCGCATCGTCGATGACTCCACAATGAGGTCAGTCTGACCCTGTCCATCCGCCCGACGCTCGCCGTCCCTGTCTGCGAGTCCGGATTTTGCATTATAGCGGGCGGTTGAGGTCGCATCGTTGAACGGCGACAACATCATCGACACCGCGAGCGCCGCCGCGCGCCGACTGATCGTCGGAGCGCTTTTCGGCATTGGCGCGCTTCTCGTACCTGGCGTGGCGCACGCAGACTGCGTGCGCGCCGACCTCGACGGCGACGGTGTCCGCGATCGCATCGAGGTGAGCCCCGGGTCACGTGAGCTGGCCATCCGGTTCTCGACGACTCGCCGCTGGGAGCGCTTGTCGGCCAACGATGTCGTTCTCACGTTCGTCGTCGCCGACGTCGATCGCGATGGCGATCCCGATCTGGTTGCCGATACCCGTCGTGCCGGACTTCAGATCTGGATCAACAAAGGCCGTGGGCTCTTTACCTCGCGATCGAGACCTGCACGAGCGCGCCATCTGCGAGTCGTTCTGCACCGTTCACGCCCCGCAGTTCGAGGCATCCAGGCGGCAAGCTCCGACGACAGCGTCCTTAACGATCCCAATACCCTGTTCATCGTGTCGTCCGCGCCAGCGCGAGCGCGCTTCGTCGCGGTGTGTCAGGCCCCGATCGTCGCGCCCGCGCCGCTTACGAAGGTCACGTACCCGCGACGTACGCCTCGCGGTCCCCCACCCGTCACCGCTTCCTGAACAACAGCGTTTCTGTTCGGCGGATCTCCGTGTGACATCGCCCGGGCTGTCCTTGGAGCGTGCGTCTCGGTCGATCCGACGGAGATGAGGAGAGCGACAACATGCGAATAATTCTGGCCGATCTCGCATCGGCCGACGGTTTCGTCAGCAAGGACACCGTCGCGGGTGGTTATGGATCGCGTCTGCGGCCGTTCTCGCGCGTCACACGCGTGATATCAGCCGTCAAGCAGCGCCTGCATGTGCTTCCGAGCGTTCAGCTGGGCTACATCGCGGCGCTCTGCGCCGCCGCGGGACACGATGTGCGCTACAGCGACGGGGACCCTGCTGACGGAGATGTCGCGATCGTGCTCACGTCGCTCGTGGACTATCGTCGCGAATGCGCGTGGGCGCAGGATCAGCGCGCGCGCGGTGTGCCCACCGGCTTCGTCGGGCTCGCCGCGTCCAAACTGCCCGAAGTCTTCGAGACGAGCGGCGACTTCATCATCCTCGGTGAACCCGAGCACGCGGTCATGCGACTCGCCGGTGGGGAGTGGCTGAGGGGCCGCGTGCAAAGCCCAGCGATTCAGGACCTCGCGGCGCTTCCGTTTCCGCGATGGGATCTGCTCGGAGAACGCCGCCGCCGCTGGCCCGTGCCGTTCGCCGGCCGTCCGGCCGGCGGATCGTTTCCACTGCTCGCCAGCCGCGGGTGCCCGGAATTCTGCACGTACTGTCCGCATCGGATCCTCGCATCGTATCGAGATCGCCCCGCGAAGAACATCGTGGACGAGCTCGAATACCTCTGTGCGATCACTCCACAGCCGTACGTGGTGTTCAGGGACCCATTGTTCTCGGAAGATCGAAACCGCTGCCTGGCGCTGTGTGACGAAGTCCGGTCTCGCGGCCTGAAGCTGCGATTCGAGTGCGAAACGCGCCTCGATCGCCTCGACCCGGAACTGCTCCAGACGCTCCGCGCCGCAGGATTGGCCGCCATCAGTTTCGGGGTCGAGACCTCGTCTGCCGAGACGTTGAAGCGTTCCGGCCGCCGGCCGATCCCGGCCGCGCATCAACGCCGGATCATGGCCGAATGCCGGACGCTCGGAATCGTGACCGCGGCGTTCTACGTGATCGGGTTTCTCCAGGACGACTGGTCGTCGGTGGCGGCAACGATCGACTACGCGATCGCCCTCGGCTCGACTGCGGCGCAGTTCAAGCTGCTGACCCCGTATCCGGGCACGCCGATGTGGCGGCAGCTCAGCGCGCGGGTCTACGAGACCGACTGGCAGCAGTTCGACGGCTTCACGCCAACCTTCAGACATCCGGCGCTCTCGGCCGAAGAGCTGCGATTCCTGCTGGGAGCGGCCTACACCCGCTTCTATATGCGGCCGTCTTACCTCGCGAACTTCCTCCGATTCGGCAACCGTGGACTACGGGCCGCCGAACGATTCGATCCTGGCGTGCTCGCCAGGCATGAACGCCGCGAGCGCGCCATCATGGCAAAGGCGGTGACCTGTTGAGCGCCATTCCCCGATACGGCGCCCGTATCATTCCAAATACCGAGCAGACGATCGCAGCCATACGCACGGCGGGACAGATCGTCGACGTCGAAAGCCTCCACGTCGATGTCTGCACGCGGCTGCCGCTCTTTGGAAACGGCCACGCGCCAACGCCTGGCGCGGAACGCACGGCAGAAGCCATTCAGCTACCCGTCTACGCGTCGCTGAAACCCGATCACATCGATCGGATCGCGACCGTCGTTCGTGAGGCCGTCGCGACGTGAGCTTCACCGGACCGCTCGCGTACGCCGCGGTGTTTTTTTCGGCGATCGTCGAGGGAGAGGTGGTGTTCGTCTCGGCAGCGGTCCTCGTCGCCGCCGGAAAACTGAACGGGCTGGCGGTCATGATCTTCGGCGCGCTGGGGGCCGCCGTAGGTGACCAGATGTTCTTCTATGCGCTGCGCGGGCGCATTTCCGGATGGCTCACCCGGTCGCGCATCGTCGCCTCACGTCATACTTCCATCGTCGCCCGCGTGCAGCGCCATCAGTCGCTGATGATTCTGGCGATCCGCTTCGCGCCCGGACTGCGAATCGCGATCACCGCCGCCTGCGCGTACGCGAATGTCTCCGCGCTGCGGTTCTCCTTGCTCAACCTGGCCAGCGCGTTCTTGTGGGCCGCCGTGCTGCTCACGCTCGTCTCGCGTATCGGACCCGGTGCGCTGCATTACGCGGGTATCGGCGGCATTTGGGGAGCCATCGTGCCGGCCGTGCTGCTGGTCGTCTTTGTGTGGTGGTTGAGCCGGGAGGGATGGTCGATGGTACGACCGCCAACCCCAAGATCAAAAAGGAGAACGGGAGAAAGGGAGAATTCAATCTTTTTCTGATTTCACACTCTGAGAACTTCTTGTTGTTATTCAATAAACAACAAGAAATGACCCTCCCTTCTCTCCCCTTCTCCTTCTGTTCGATCTTGGGGGTGGCTGTCGTCCGATTAGACCCAGTCCAGTGTGCGCTGAACGGCCCGCTCCCAGCCGGCGTAAGCGGCGTCCCTCTGATCCGCGCTCCACCGCGGCTCCCACTCCCGATCCATTTTCCAGTTCTGGCGGAGATCGTCCAGGTCTCGCCAGAATCCTGTGGCAAGGCCGGCCGCATATGCGGCTCCGAGCGCCGTGGTCTCAGCGACGACCGGCCGGACCACGGGAACGCCGAGGATGTCGGCCTGCAGCTGCATCAGCGCGTTATTGACCGTCGCGCCGCCGTCGACTTTCAGGATCGCAAGCTGCACGCCCGAGTCCTTCACCATGGCGTCCAGCACGGCTCGCGTCTGGAAGCAGATGGCTTCAAGCGTCGCGCGAGCGAGGTGCGCCTTCGTATTGAACCTCGAGAGGCCGACAATCGCGCCGCGCGCATCCGACCGCCAATAAGGCGCAAAGAGTCCCGAGAACGCAGGCACGAAATATATGCCGCCGTTGTCCGGAACCGACGACGCGAGCGCTTCGATTTCAGCCGCTGACGCAATAATGCCGAGTTGATCGCGGAGCCACTGCACGGCTGACCCCGTCACGGCAATCGAACCCTCCAGCGCGTAAACCGGCGCGGCATTCCCCATGCGATAACACAGGGTCGTCAACAGTCCGGCGTTCGACGGCACGATCTCACGGCCCGTGTTGAGCAACATGAAATTCCCGGTGCCGTAGGTGTTCTTCGCCTCGCCCGCAGCGACGCAGACCTGTCCCACCGTGGCTGCCTGCTGGTCTCCGAGATCACCGCTGACCGGCACTTCCCCGCCCACCGGACCGCTGCGGCGCGTCACCCCGTACGACGCGCTCTCGGACGACGACCGGATTGTGGGAAGCATGGCCCGCGGGATCCCGAAGATCGACAGCAGCTCATCGTCCCACGACAACGTCCGCAGATCCATCAGCATGGTCCGGCTTGCATTGGTCACGTCGGTCACATGCGAGCCACCGTCGCGCCCGCCGGTCAGGTTCCAGATCACCCAGGTATCGATGTTGCCGAACACCGCTTCGCCGTGCGCGGCTGCGTCGCGCACGCCGTCGACGTTGTCGAGAATCCACTGGATCTTGGCTCCGGAAAAATACGTCGCAGGCGGAAGACCCGTCTTCGATCGGATCGCAGCTCCCGCAGTGCTGTCGAGCGCGTTGATGATGCGATCGGTTCGCGTGTCCTGCCAGACGATCGCGTTGTACCAGGGACGGCCGGTCTTCGGATTCCAGACGACGGTCGTCTCGCGCTGGTTGGTGACGCCGATGGCCACGAGGTCGCCGGCCGTCAGCTTGCCAGCGCTCAGCGCTCCTGTTATCGACTCGTTTGTACGCGCGACAATCTGCAGTGGGTCGTGTTCGACCCAACCGGGCTTGGGCAGAATCTGATCGTGCTCCACCTGGTGCCGCGCAATCTCGCGCCCGCCTCTGTCGAACACCATGAACCGCGTGCTCGTCGTCCCCTGGTCAATCGCCCCGACATAACCGCGCACTCAAAACCTCCGAATCCAGCTTCCCACTTCCAGCTTCCAGCTTCCGCTTTGATCCCAACGTGGCAGCGCTTCAGGGCTGCCGAATGGCAGGGCTGAAGCCCTGCGCTACGAGAACGGGTTTGAAAACGCTACGAGAACGGGTTTCAAAAACCTGTAGCGCAGCCCTTCAGGGCTGCCCGTGGCGGGGGCCCTCGAGTCGCCAAGCGCCAATCATCAATCACAACCTCCTAATCGCGAGCCGCGAGTCGCGAGTCGCGAGCCGCGAGCCGCGAGCCGCGAGCCGCGAGCCGCGAGCCGCAGGATTTAGAACCCGATGAAGAAATACAAGCCCGCGCCGAATATGCCGCCGATTATCGGCGCCACCACGGGAATCCAACTGTAGCCCCAGTCAGAGCTTCCCTTCCCCGGTATGGGCAGCACCGCGTGCGCCAGTCGCGGCGCGAGGTCGCGCGCCGGGTTGATGGCGTAGCCCGTGGAACCGCCGAGCGATAAGCCAATGCCGAGGACCAGGACCCCGACCAGGAGCGGCTGCAGGCCGCGGCTGAAGACGAACGACAAATCGACGTCGCCTGGTTTCGACAGAGTCTGCGCATTGGCGGCGATCGCGAGAATACCGAAGACGAGCACTGCTGTGGCGATGACCTCGGTCACGAAATTGGCGTTGGTATTTCGGACGGCAGGAGCCGTTGCAAACACCGCCAGCTTGGAACTGGAATCTGCCGTCACTTTCCAGTGCGGCAGATACGCGACAAAGACGAGGTACCGCGCCGACGAACCCGCCGACCATTTGTGCGATCAGGTACCCGGGCACCTGGCTCCAGGAGAAGCTTCCGATGACCGCCAATCCAATCGTCACCGCCGGATTGAGGTGCGCGCCGCTGATGCGTCCGACGGCATAGACCGCCATCGCCACCGCAACGCCCCATCCAACAGTAATCACAATCCAGCCGCTGTTCTGTCCCTTCGTTCGATTCAGGATGACGTTCGCGACGACACCATCCCCGAGCAGCACGAGCAACATCGTCCCGACCGCTTCCGCAAGCAATGTCTGCATGTGCGGACGTTAGAGGCGATCCGGGGATGGAGTCAAGGGGACCCCGCCTCGCAGTGGGTCCACTAGAATCGTCAGATGTCTCGGCTCACGGCGCTCCACGGCGAACAGTTCGACGTCGCCGTCATCGGCGGTGGAATCATCGGCTGTGGGGTCGCACGCGATGCGGCGATGCGCGGCCTGCGTGTCGTGCTGCTCGAACGGCGCGATTTTGGCAGTGGAACGACCGCCGCCTCGACACGAATCGTCCACGGCGGACTGCGTTATCTGGAGATGTTCGACTTCCGCCTCGTGCGGCTCGACCTCCGGGAGCGTGAAACGCTGCTGCGGATCGCGCCGCACCTCGTGCAGCCGCTGGAGTTCCTGATCCCGTTCCTGTCGGCTGCGCCGGTGTCCGCACTGAAGCTCCGGATCGGATTGACGCTGTACGACGCGCTCAGCCCCGGTACGACGCTGCCTGCCCACCGCGTGCTCTCGGCTTCCACGGCGCGCAGTGTCGATCGCTCCCTCGCGCGACGGGACGTGCGCGGCGCCGCCGCATACTACGATGCGCGAGTCGACCTGCCGGAGCGGCTGGCGCTCGAGAACGCTCTCGACGCGGAGATCCACGGCGCAACGATCTTGAACTACTGCGAGGTTCTGCCGTCGCTTACGACGAACGGCGCACCCGGGGCGCCTCCGCGTACGCGATTCGCTTGAGGACGAGGAAGCGGAGGTCGCAGCGCGGATTGTGGTCAACGCCACCGGTGCCTGGTGGGAACAGGTCGCTGCCTCGCACACGGGGCGACGGCCGGGACAAATCCGCACCACCAAGGGGGTCCACATCGTGTGCCCGAACCTGACGCAGCACGCGCTCGTGCTGTTCTCGGCGGTCGATCGCCGGCTGCTGTTCGCGATTCCACGCGCGGGTCAGACCTGGATCGGCACAACGGATACGGACTACGAGGGAGATCCCGCCGATGCGCGGGCGACGCCCTCGGACGTTGAATACCTGGTCGCCTCCGTGGTCGGGATGTTTCCGAACCTCACGGTGAACGACGTCCGGTATACAACCGCGGGGGTTCGGGCACTCGTCACCGAGCGTGGACGTCCATCGACTGTCTCACGAATGCACCGGATTGCCGAGGATGTCCCGGTTCAAGGAACCATCTCAATCCTCGGGGGAAAAATCACCGGATATCGCGCCATTGCGGAGGACGCGGTCGACGCGGTCTGCGGCAGGCTGAAGGTGACCGCCAGATGCTCGACCGCCGAAACGCCCCTGCCCGGCGCGCGCGGAGACGACGGCGGCGTCCCTCAGGCACCGCGGTTCCTTCGCGAGATCTACGGATCGAGGGCGAACCCAGGTCTGGGAAGTCGCGGGGTCAGCGCCCGGCCTCGACCGGCCGCTCGCGGCGGGTTATCCCGACATCGCGGCGCAGGTTATCTTCGCGACGCGAACGGAGCACTGTCTACGGATCTCGGATTTCGTCAGACGGCGCACGCTGCTTGGGGCGTCGGCAGATCAGGGGTTGACCGCCGCGGCGCAGGTGGGCGAACTGATGGCCGCGGAGCTGAGGTGGCCGCCGCAGCGGCTTGCGGCAGAGATCGAGAGCTACCGCCGAGATGTCGCATCCACGACGGCATTCCGGAATTCCCAGTGACCGCGTCAGCTGCAGCCGGCGTGACGGCAACCGCACCGCAGTTCCGTCATGTTCTTGGCTTCCTTACAGTGTTCCGAGCAATATTTGCCGAATTCACTGTTTGGTTGGACCGTGCACGAACAACCCGGATGAGCGCACTGCTGAGGCTGGTTCATAACGCCTCCTGCTCGCAGACGTACGGAAGCATTGTCGCACAGCGCGGCCGTGCTGGAACGCTCAAACGCCGCCGGCACGGGCCGGGGGCGACGGCGATCAGGCGCGTTCGGCGGCGGCTTGCGCGCGGGCGTCCCGCTCGCGCTGGGTCCGGAGGATGCTGCACCAGTCCTTGTGCTCGGCGATGGGCATTCCGCATTCGACGCAGATGCGTACGCGCTGACGGGGCTCGGTATTGCGTGGAAAAGAGCTTTTTCAGAATGGACATGGGTTCTCCGTTTCCGACTTCTACCTGAGACGGAATTGACCCCCAGAAGGTTTGCTGAATCTCAGAAATCAGGGATTTCCGGCCCCGGGAAGGGTATAATTTCCGCTTGGGCTAGACCCGCCGCGGTCTGTCGGCGCATCTACGAAGTGCCTATGCCGACGAGGATCATCGAACGCCGAATCGGAGATGTCACGATCCTTCAGATATCGGGACGCGTTGTCCTTGGCGATGGCGCCGCGGAACTTCGCGCCCGCATGAACGATCTGGTCGACGAGGCCCGACTCAAGTTCCTGCTCGACCTGCGAAACGTTACTTACATCGACAGCTTTGGCGTGGGAGTGATTGCCGCGAAATACGTGAGCGTGCGGCGGAAGGGTGGCGACGTGAAGCTGCTCTGCCTCTCACCGCGCAGTCAACGCGTCATGCGGATCAGCGGCCTGTTGAAGATCTTTCAGTCGTTCAAATCGGAGGAGGAGGGGCTGAACAGCTTCGCGCACGCCTCGAATCAGGCGGCGGGCTGAGCGAACATCGCGGTGATCGCGTCTTCTTCAGAGTACAGGCTCGACCCGACGGGCGTCGAAGCGTTCAAGGTCGTCGCCGTTGACGAGTATCCGCAGCTGCTGTCCGTCGGCTTCCAGCACCGCCGGCGTGTCAGCCGCAAGCATGTAACGCCGCGGTAACAGAGCAACCCGGCGCTGCACGACGAAGTATCTGACACGGCGGCTCGCCGGTTCGACGCAGTACTCCGGAAATCGCGCCCAGCTTCTGATTGTCGCAGCTGCAGACCGTCAAGCCTGCAAACGTCCCCGAAGGATGTTTGACGTGGTCCGCGTCGAGGTAGCGCAGTGCATCCGGTCGAGGCAGTTCGTTCGTCATAAACAATTCCTGCCTCAGAAGGGAGCAAGCGCGATGCCACCGCGGAGCGGCCAAAAAGCGCCTATTGACGCGGTCCAGCCGTACGTTTTTTGTCTGCACCGCGAAAAAACTGCTCATGGCTGCACACGATGTGGAAGCTCGCGTCTACGGCAGCCCGGCTATGGGGACGACGTGCCGAACCAGCGGATCCATCTGAACGCCTTGCAGTCCGTCACGGCTGGATTATTCGGAGCATTCGCCGCGCTCGCTGCCGGCCGTTTTCCAGATGGGTCGGGAATCCCGACACGCTTGTTCACGAACAGCACTTCATAAGCCCAGGCGGGAAACGGCCCCTGCTCAGTCGTGCAGCTGTAATTGTTGAAATGCAGATTCCGATGTAGAAGATGCGCTTCAACTTCGCCAACACGTCCGTGGAGTGCGGCCTGTTCGTGCCGTGAAACTCGACCGCCAGTTGATCGACCCGATCGAGCACAGCCTCGGGTGTGTTCAGAAACGTCTCCCACTCGGCGCCCTCGACGTCAATCTTCACGACAAGATGCTGGCCGGCGTCGCCATTTCGCGCGATCTGCGCTTCAGGTGTATCGAACACCCGTCCCTTACAGTAGCGGCGGCGCAGCACCGGGCAGAGGCCACGGCGCGGTGGCTTGAGGACGAGCTTCTGGCGTCCTGCAGGAATGAACGCCGAGTGCGTTTCGCCATCATGACTCTCCAATCGCGTGCGATCTCAGCGGATCGGCGCAGTTTACAGCAGGTCGTGCGGCGACGATGCACTGGAGCGTGCTTAACCAGCGACGTTCACCGTCGCGCTGTCCCGGGCCGACGGCAAACGTCGAAGAATCGAAGATCCGAAGATTCGAAGGAGAGGCGAAGGCTGACAGCGACCTGGCCTGGCGATGCTTCGGAACACAAACGCGTTCTGACAGCGGTCGCGTTGTGTTCCGGATCGTCGGCTCACTCAACTGCGCGAAGCGCAGTCCGGCCAGGGACACCAGGGCACCAACTCGAATTTCGTGCAGCGGGACAACTTCGCTTCTTTCTTCGATTCTTCGCTTCTTCGATTCTTCGACGTTTGCCGTCGGCGCGTGCACAGCTGCGCGAGTGGCAATAACGCCAACACATCGAATGACGCGCGTGGCGAATTCTGCAGTGTTGCTCGGCATAGTCATCAACTGGGTGCGCGTTCACCGCCGTACGCAACTGGCACGACTCCAGCAGACACCGAAATGTCAGATGGAGGCCGCATGTCGATGTCAGACGAAACGATCGAAAGGATCGAGGACGTGAACGAACGGTTCGAGCAGGTGGACAGACGCGTGGAACAGATCGACGAGCGGCTGGACCGCGGCATCCAGGCGCTCAGCGCGGGCCTCGCGCGATTGGAGCGCAAAATCGATCGTGTGCTCGCTCTGAGCAACGAGTCACGCGGCCGCAATCACTATTAGCGCCGTGCCTCTCAAATCAAATAGAGAAAGGGAGAATTCTCTTCACTTGCTGCAAAGAAATTGCGTCGGCAGGTGCGAGTGCCCAGCCGCTGACCGCATTCTGAAAACAGCATGAACTCCCCTTCTCCCCTTCTCCTGTGAGGTCTTCACACCTCATTGGACGCCAAACGCCACGATGTTCGCCCCGGCCGCCACGCCGATGTACTGCGTGCCGTCGAACATGTAGGTCATCGGCGATGCCTTCCACGTCTGGTTCGTCTGGAACATCCACAGCGGCTTGCCCGTCACGGCATCGGCCGCCATCAGCGCGCCCCCGTCCTCGCCGAAGATTACCAGCCCCGTCGACGTCGACAACGTGCCGCCCCAGGAGAACGCGGGGCCGCGCTGCGGCAACTCCCATGTCACGGCCCCGGTGCGGATGTCAATCGCGCGCAGAATGCGCTGCGGCTTCGGATCGGGAGAGGTTCGCTGCGTTCCACCGAGATACGTTTTCCCGCTTTCCCAGTCTCCCTGATCCCGCTTCGTGTAGATGCTGCACTTCTCGAACGTCTGGATGTAGTAGAGCCGGGTCACAGGGTTGAACGACGGCGAATACCAGTTCGTCGCGCCGTCCTGAGAGGGACACACTTTGGTTCCGGTGGCTGAGGGTTCCTGCCCGGCAGATCTTGATCGGCTTCCCGTCGGGACCGATTCCGCTGGCCCAGGTCAACGTCTTGATGAACGGCTTCGCGAGCAGCAGCGTCGCCATCTCGCCGGTCGAACACGTAGAAGAACCCGTTGCGGTTGGCGTGCAGCATCAGTTTCCGCGGCTGTCCCTGCCACTCGGTATCGACGAGCACCGATGTCTCCGTCGCATCCCAGTCCCACAGGTCATGCGGCGTGAACTGGTAGTACCACTTCAGCGTCCCGGTCTTTCGATCCAGCGCGAGAATGCTGTCGGAGTAGAGGTTGTCTCCCTTCCGGTGATCGCCGTTGTACTCCTTGGTTGGATTGCCGGTCGGCCAGTAGACGATGTCGAGCTCGGGATCATAGCTGCCGGTGAACCAGGTCGGCGCCCCGCCGTGATCGATGTCTTTGCCTTGCCACGTCTCCGACCCCGGCTCGCCCGGCTTGGGCACGGTCCAGAATCGCCAGACCTCCTTCCCGGTTTCCTGATCGTGCGCGGCGACGAAGCCGTTCGCGCCATGCTCGCCGCCGGTGACGCCCGAGATGATCAGGTTGCCCGCGGGGAGCGGCGCCGAGGACGCCGCGTAGTTCTTCCGCCAGTCGTCGAGCGTGGTCTCCCAGAGCAGGTCGCCGGTGAAGCGGTTGAGCGCCAGGATGTGGGCGTTGTCGGTTTCGAAGAACAGGCGGTCGCCGGCAACCGCCGCACCTCGATTCGCGCTCCCGGCGGTGATGCCGATCGTGCGGGGCCGCTTGAACTGCCAGATCATGCGCCCGGTGCCCGCGTCGAGGGCGATGCACTCGTTCGGCGCCGTCACGTACATCATGCCGCCACCACGATCGGCGTCCCCTGCAGCTGGCCACCGCCCGGAAAGGTAAAGACCCACTTGGGCGACGAGCCGCTGAATCGTGCTCTTGTTGATCTGCGTCAATGTCGTGTAGCGATTCCCGCGCGGGTCGCCGTTGTACGTCGGCCAGTCCACGCTCGACGTCACTTCGCGCACGCGATCGCCCACGCGGCGCAGCAGATGGACACGTTGTGTCGTCGGTCAGCAGCTGAAGATCGTCGAAGCCCTCGGCAAGCACCTGCCCGTCGAGGAAGGCACCCGTGGTCGTCTGCACCTTCAGCCGCACGATCGGTTTGGCTTCCGGGCGTTTTTCGATCGAGCGCAGGAACTTCAGCAGATCGCTCAGCTCGCGTGCCCGCGACATCATTCGGCGGCATCCCGCGTGCGGGAGATCCCTCGTGAATGAGGGCCGCCAGCTGCTCATCGTCGCGCGCGGTGAGCCGCATGACGATCGGCGGGACCCATCTCGCCGCCGTTTCCGTCCGCGCCATGGCACCGTGCGCAGCGGCTCTCAAAAACCTTTCGTCCAGCCTCTACGTCCTGGCCGCGCGATCACCGCGGCCAGCGGAAGGACTGAAAGAATGCCGCGATTACTCCGATGTGAACACGCATGTGTGCTTGTCTCCGCGCGCATATTACTCGCGTCTGGCGAACTGGTTCCGTCTTGCGTGCCGGCCCGCGTCTTCCGCCTCAAGGCTCGAAGCGACACATCAAATCCGACACGTCCGTCAGCGTGCTCTGTCGCTTCCGCCTTGAGGCGGAAGATCACCAGCGCCTCTTCCTACCGAATCACCGGCGACATGTCCCGATCCCACGCACACCAGGACGGCGACGCGAGCCAGTCCATCGCCGCCGTCGCCGATCGGCGCGCCCGGCGGCGCGTCGAGGTCGTCGGCGTCCGGATCGGGCTCGATCGGGCGTTCGAGGAAGCGCTTGATGTCGGCCGCCATCAGCGCTTGCGCCGGACCGTCGTCCTTGCCGGTCCAGCGCCGAGCGTCGCCAGCTCTGGATCTTCGTCAGCGCGCTCGACGCCTCGGCGCGCACCTGGGGCATCGGCGCGCCGCCGGCCAGCCACATCAGCCGCTCGACGAGTGCGCGCGACGTCGCGCGGCGGATTTCCTGCTCGTATGGCGTTGCGGCCGCGGCCTGAACGTCGCGGCGCGCAGCGCGTCGATGACCTCGGTCAGGCCCGGGCAGCGACGGATCGATCGCGTGCTGCGCGACCATGCGCGCCGCGCGATCCGGCTGCAGCATGAACCCGATCGTCACGTCCGCGGCGATCGACGCCGGGCTGATCGGATCGAACGCATCGCCGGTGTAGCGCGCGAACAGCTCGCGGTGCATGCCCCAGCCCGACGGCCGCGGCGGGATCTTCGTCGAGCGCGTGTCTTCGGCAGCGCCAGCTCGGACGGCTTCAGCGTCGCGGCCAGCGCGTCGAGCGCCGCGCGCTGCTCGGCGGCGCGGCACCCACTTGGTCGGCATGCGATCGTCGCCGCGGAAGGCGTAGATGTAGTCCTGGCCGCCGACCGCCGATGCCGCCGCTTCGACCGCGTAGCGGTGGTACATGTAGAGCGGCACCAGCGCCTCTTCCATCGTCGCCATCGGCGCGTCCTTCTTGATCACCGTCTCGTCGAAGCGGTCGAGCGCGGCGCGGCGGACCTTCATGATGCGATTCAGCTCCGCGGCCATGTCGATCGTGCCGTTGTTCCACTGGTCGGAGCGCGGCGTCGCGTCCGTGTCCTGGTTGGTCAGGTAGACGCAGGTCCTGCGCCCACGCGTCGTCCAGGATCTTCTGCAGCGCCGCCGGCTCGTCGGTGCCCTTGCGGGAAATCCTGATAGCCGTAGGCGATCGCGACCTTGTCCCAGTCGCCGATGCCGACCGCGTAGGCGTCGGACAGATCGATCGTGCCGTCGGCGTTGAGCTTCTCGAGCGGATGCGGATAGTCCATCACCGAGATCCGCCCCTTCGTGCTGTTGTAGTACTCGTGGCCGAGCCCGAGCGTGTGGCCGACTTCGTGCGCGGCGAGCTGGCGGATGCGCGCGATCGCCGTCTTGCGCCAGCACCGGCGGCGTCTCGGTGCCGGTCTTGTACGGCGCGAGCAGGCCTTCGGCGATCAGGTAGTCCTGGCGGTCGCGCAGCGATCCGAGCGTCACGGTCGCCTTGATGATTTCGCCGGTCCGCGGATCGGAGATCGTCGCGCCCGAACTCCAGCCGCGCGTCGAGCGATGGACCCAGTTGATCATGTTGTAGCGGATGTCCATCGGATCGGCGCCTTCGGGCAGCAGCTCGACGCGGAACGCGTTGCGATAGCCGGCCGCCTCGAACGCCTGGTTCCACCACCGCGCGCCTTCGAGCAGCGCGCGAGCGGATCGGCTCCGGCGTGCCGCGATCGACGTAGTAGATGATCGGCTTCTTCGCGTCGCTGACCGGCGCCGACGGATCGACTTTCTCGAGACGATGGCGCCGAACGAAGCGCTGCACCATCGGCGTGCCGAGCGGCGCGGCGTAGTCCACGTACTGCAGGCCGCCAGTAGCCGGCGCGCGGATCGTCGTAGCGCGGCTTGTAGTTGCCGTCGGGCAGCTCGGCGAACGTGTGGTGCTCGCGCAGCGTCACCGCATCGGCCGTCGGCGTCACGCTGCCACCGTGCCCGAGAACATGCCGCCGCCGAACGCCGCCGCCACCGGGAATGGGCGCGCCGACCTGCGGCGGCCCTTGCGCCGGGCCGCCGCCGCTCCCCCGCGGCCGCCGCCCCGCGCCGTCGTTGGCGAACGTCAGGATGGCGTCGACTTCCGTGTTCTTCGGAAACCCCTTCGTCCACGGCATATCGATCGCGCTGCGCGTGCGATCGACGCGGTAGGTGCCGGGCCGCAGCCGCGGAATCACGTTGTGGGCGTCGCGCAGGAAGAAGTCGGTCGCGTCCACGAGCACGCGGCCGTCCGTTTCGGCGCCGACGGTGAAGCCCCACAGGATCGATTTGGCGAAGGCGTCCTCGACCGCGCGGCGCTCGTCGGGGTTCGGGCTGTTGGCGCGGAAGGTGTAGTTCGGCTGCACCATCATCACGCGCGGGCCGATGCGCTGGAACTTGACGACGCGGCCCTGTCCGGCCTGGCCGCGATCGAGGCCGATGTCGTTCGAGCCGAGACCCGCGGCGAGGCCGGTGGAGTAGAGCATCTCGGTGTCGAACTTGTTGATCTCCATCCAGAGGGATCCGGTCTTCTGGTCCCAGTAGAGCGGCATGTAGCCATCGAGCTTCTGGAAGCCCGTCGTGCGGGCATCGATGGTCTGCGGCGGCGCAGCGCCGCCGCCGGGCCTCTCAGCAGGTGCTTGAGCGGCGAGGCTGGCGACCAGAATTGCGAGAAATGACATTAATGCGATGAACGTTTTGGTGCGCATAAGGCGGGATTCTATCGCGTTCATGCATCGCCTCGTCGACGGACTCTTCCGCCCACGTTTCGTGAAGTCGTTTGTCGAGGCCGGAAAGCCCATCGCGGCAATCTGCCACGGTCCGTGGACGCTAATTGAAGCCGGCGCCACGAGGGGGCGCCGCATGACGTCGTGGCCGTCTCTCGCCACCGACTTGCGGAACGCCGGCGCTCACTGGGTCGATGCCGAGTGCATCGTCGACAATGGGCTGGTCACGTCGCGCAAGCCCGACGATATTCCTGCCTTCAACGACAAAATGATTGAGGAATTCGCCGAAGGCATACACCTGGGCGCGGGCGCGCGCGAGACATCCAGCAGTCGGAGATAGACCTGAACTTGTGCCACTATGATCGGTCGAGCGGCGTTGGACGCCGCTCGTTTTTTCGATCGTCGCTGAATGAATGCGGAACGAGGAGGGGGAGCGTGGCCAAACGGACATCGCGTGGAAACGCAAGGACAAGAGGGACCAGCGCCAAGGGCTCAGCGCGGTCGCGCGCGAGACGACCGGCGGCAAAGCGGACTACTCGAACGACCAGGAAGAAGGCTGCACGATCCGTCCGCGCGTCCGCGCGCGCCACGTCGAAAACGAAGGCGTCGAAAAGAAAGTCCGCTGCGCGTGCCACGGCGTCACGTTCGAGCGGCACGAAGCCAGCGGCGAAGCCCTCGACATTCGCCTCCGCCGCAACCTCGGTGCGGGGCGCCGTTGCCGGCGCGGTGGCGGCCGTGACGAAGCGTCTTCCGTGGTCGTCGAACCAGCAGGACTCAATCACGCTGCTTGAAACCGACCATCGACGCTTCGAGGATCTGCTGAAGCAAGGCGAGGAGAGTACCGAACGCGCGATCAAGAGTCGAAAAGAGCTGCTCGAGACGTTGACGGCGGAACTGAATCTGCACGAGCTGGTCGAGGAAAAAATCCTGTACCCCGCACTGAAGTCGCACCCCGAGGCCCGTGACATCGTGCTCGAGGGCTATCAGGAACATCACATTGCCGACGTCCTCACCAGAGAACTCCACGGCCTGTCGACCGACGACGAGCAGTGGGGCGCGAAATTCAAGGTGTTGAAGGAAAGCCTGGAGCATCACATTCAGGAAGAAGAAGGGGAGATGTTTCGAAAGGCGCGCGGCATCTTCAGTCGTGAGGATCTGTTGGAGATGGGCGCCAGGATGGTGAAGATGAAGGCCGACGCGCAGTCATAATCTGGAGAAGAGCCGATGAAACTGACTGACTTGTTCCTTGGTGAGCTCGATCGCGAAGCTCCGCTGACGAGGCGCGTGCTCGAGCGGGTGCCCGAAGGCCGCCACGACTGGCAGCCGCACGCGAAGTCGATGCCTCTGGGTCGGCTTGCGGCCCTCGTCGCCGGCATGCCCTCGTGGCTTGCAATGATGATCGACAAGAACGAGTTCGACCTCAATCCGCCGGGAGGCTCGTCAGGGTCCTTCCAGACGAACTTCAAGACGAACGCCGAACTCGTGAAGACGATGGAAGATGGTGTCTCGGCGGCGCGCGCGGCGCTTCAGAGGACCAATGACGATCATCTGATGAAGCCGTGGCGTCTGCTCGTCTCCGGCAAGACCGTTGCGGAGCACCCCCGCCACGTGATGCTGCGCGATTCGATCAACCACCTGGCGCACCATCGCGGTCAGCTCACGGTGTATCTGCGCCTGAATGACGTGCCGGTTCCCGCCGTCTACGGACCGTCCGCCGACGATCAACGGTTCGGATAGCGGTGTCAGGATTCAAGGATTCAAGGATTCGAGGATTCGAGGATTCAAGGATTCAAGGATTCAAGGATTCGAGGATTCGAGGATTCGGGATTCGGGATTCAGGATCAGTGATCAGTGATTAGGGATTGTCCGTTCGTGCGATGATCGAGACGTGAACTGTGCAAACTGCGGCGCTGCCATGTCGCCGAACGCGCGCGGCTACTACGTGTGCGCGCACTGCGGCACGACGTCATTTCCCGACACGGTCAGCCGCGACGGCGTCCGCATTCTCGGCCCTGCCGATCCCGCGATCAACTGTTCGTTCTGCAACTCACCACTCGCGCGCGGGTCTGCTCGACGAGTATCTCGTCGATTATTGCGAACGCTGCCGTGGACTGCTCCTCGGGCGACGCGATTTCGCGGAGCTGGTGCGGCGGCGCCGCGCCTGGGCACAGGGTCAGTCGGTGCCCCCCGGACCCGCGGACACGGCGGAGCTGCGCCGCAAGATCAACTGCCCCAAGTGCGGCATCCGGATGACGACCGACTGGTACTACGGTCCCGGCAACGTCGTCATGGATCGCTGCGCCGCGTGCGAGGTCGTGTGGCTCGATTACGGCGAATTGACGCGAATCGTCGATGCGCCGGGAACCGATCGCGGCTCGCGCGAGGGTTGAAAGGCGGATCATTGGCACCTCTGCGGTCGTGCAAGTATCATTGAAGGAAATATGAGTCTGCGAAGGATGACCATTCCGCTGGCCAGCGTGCTGTTCCTGGCGTCGGCCGGCTGCGGCGATTCTCCCACCACACCATCCACCGCCCCTTACAATCAGACGGATGTGCTTGTGGGCACGGGGACCGAGGCCACTACGGGCGCGGTCGTCACGGTGAATTACACGGGCTGGTTGTACGACGCGGCGAAGCTCGACGGAAAAGGGCTGCAGTTCGATTCGTCAATCGGCGGAACGCCGTTTTCGTTCGCGCTTGGCCTGGGTACGGTGATTGCCGGTTGGGACAAGGGTGTTCCGGGTATGAAAATCGGCGGGCTGCGACGCCTCGTCATTCCCCCGTCGCTCGGATATGGGACCGCTCGGTACGGTCCAATTCCGCCTGACGCGACGCTGGTATTCGACATCCAGCTCGTCGACGTCCTGTCGTCGCAGTAAGCCTGTTTACTTCTTTCCGATTCTCACGCGCCCGCCGACGGTGAGGTACCGCAAACGGTCGTCGAGCCGCACCTCGCCTCCCGTCGTTGACGTCCCTTTGAGCTGGCCGATGCCGAAGTCCGCGTAAATCGCGAGCCAGGGGGCCGTCCAGATTTCGATGCCCGGCCCATACAGCCATCCCCATCCGCGGGTTTCGACGAGAAAATCCTGCGACACGTTGTTGATGGTCTCGTGCGTCTTCAGCGTGGAGTCCTGATAATTCATGGCAATCAGCCCAGTGATTCGCACGGGTCCGATTGGGATGCCGACACGACCGCCAACGATGATCAGCTGCGGATCGAGCGTGCTGTTGAACAAGTAGTTCGTCCCGTTCCCGGTCGCGCTGATCTTCGGAGGTCTGAAGTAGCTGGCCTCTGCCGCCACATAGGACTTGAACCAGACCGCCAGCCCACCCGTGTAGTTGAAACCCGCGTCGTTTCCGCTGCAGGTGGACACATTACCACACGAAATGAGCACCGCATCGCGGACATCGGCACGCCCGGCTCCGCCGAAGACCACAAGCCCCGTTGGCGTGGCCGACCAGCGCTTGGTCTTCTCCGGATCTGTACGAACCCTTCACCAGCATCATCGTCGGGTTGGCGCCGCCGATGTCGACGACGAGCGTGTTGACGTGCCGGACCCAGTAGAGGCCGGAAATGTCGCGGCGATCGCAGCCGGGTTCCTGGGCGGCGGCAGGTTGACCGCGTTCGACCACGATGACGCGATGGACTTTGTCGCAGGTATCGATGAATACATTCGCGTCGATTTCTGTTTTGCCTGCGTTGTTTGCGCGAAGATTGAGTGGGAGGATCGCGTCGCCGCTGGCTTCCACCACGACCGTGTCTACCTTCGTCGCATTCAAGAAAAGTTCGACCGTCTCCCCCGGCGGCACGTGCCGCACGATGACCGTTTGAGCCGCCGCGACGCCGCTTCCAATGGTTATCAACAGCGCGGCCGCCACGAGCAGCCGCATAGAATTCATCATCCGCGCTCCTTCGACGCTAAATTATGGTTCAGAACGCCGGGCCAATCCACCGGCGTTCCGAGCAGGAGCCTGGAGATGAGCTCATTTCGGCAATGACTTCAGCAGCTCGCACGCCTGCGCCAGGCCGCCGTCACAGCTCCTGGTGAGCAGCTGGCGCGCCTTGGCCACGTCTGGTTTCTGCGGACGCGACGCGAGTACGACGGCCCACTGCGTGCAACTCTCGAGGAGTCCGCCGTCACAGAGGTCTATTGAGAGCCGAACGCACCTCGGCAAACCTCGCGTGGGCATCCGCGAACGAGGCATTGAGCGCCACGGCGCGTGACAGCCCAACGTCCATCTGTTTGAGTGTTTCCTCATCGGGCTGCGGCCCGAACGGCCATTTCAGCGTGGCGGCGCGGTAGTGCGCGTACGCATTGGTCGATCCAAGGTCCGTCGCCTTCGTGAACGCCGCGAGAGCTTCACCGTCTTTGTCGGTTTTGTCGAACAACAGGCCTTCGGCAACAAACGCGGCGGCGCTGTTCGCGTCGCTTTTCCGCGCCTCGTCAATCAACGCCCGCGCGTCGGTCGGCCGGTTCATGGCGACGTGAAACGCGGCTCGGCCGCCGCCGAATCCGCGGGCGTCAACGAGCGGGATTGGAAGCGTTCGCGCGCCACACTGGCGTCTACCTTGGCGCTCCGATAGCTGTAGATGCTGCTGTTGATGTAGGCGACGAACGGCGACTCGAGATCGTCGACGCGGCCTATGGCCTCGGCGAATGCGGCAATACATACCTCCACACGAGGAAACGGACCGGGGCGCGCACGACTATACCGCGAAGACCCCGGCCGGCAGCGGCAGACTCGCGACTTGGCACGCGATCAGCACTGCGGTCCCCGAATCGCCCGCAGGGCCGGGAAACGATTACAGATATGTCCAGCCGCGTCCCGTTTCGGCCATCGGTCGCCACCCTTCTCGTCGCCTGTGTGCTCGTTGCCGCACACGCTCCAGCGATGGGCGCCGCGCGCGCGTACGGCCGGATTACAGGGGTCGTGCATCTCGTTGCACTCAGTGGCACGCCGCTGCGCTCCGGTGCATATCCCTCACGCCGGGTGAACCCCAAAACGCCAGACGCCGCGGAAATCGCCAACGTCGTCGTGTTCGTGAAGGATGCGCCGCGTGGATCCGGAGGTGCCCGTCACCCGCGCGTCGATCAGCCAGCGTGACGAGGACTTCGTGCCGCGCGTCACGGCCATCACCCGCGGGTCGACGGTCGAATTCCCGAACTTCGATCCGTACTTTCATAACGTCTTCTCGCTGTCGCGCGGGGCGACGTTCGATCTCGGCCGATTCCGCAAGGGCGAGAAGAGAGAACGCTCTTTCACGCAGCCCGGCGTCATCAAGGTGTACTGCCACATCCATTCGGAGATGGCGGCGACGATTCTGGTCTTCGATCACCGCGCTCTACGCGACGCCGGCCTCCAATGGGTCGTTCACGATTGGCTCCGTCTCGCCCGGCACCTATCAGTTGAGCGCGTGGCACGAGCGGATCGGCGAGACGACCAAGCCAATCAAGGTGGTCGCCGGCGAAGACGCCAGCGTCGAGTTCGCGCTGCCGGTCGTCGAAAAATAGCTCATGGCCCGCAGCACACCGCCACGGTTCGTCATCCGCACGCTCGTGGCAACGCTGGCCACCGTCGCCTTCGTTCTCTCCGCGGTGCTCCTGGTCGTCACACTGAACGTGCGAACGAATGTCCGGTCCGGCGTCAAGGAGCAGCTGGAAACAGGCCAACGGCTGCTCGCCGCGCTCGAGGAGCGTCGGGCTCAGGAGCTCCACGCGCAGGTGGCGATGCTCGCGGAGAACTCCACGCTCAAGGCTGCAGTCGACACGTACCAGTCGGAGCTCCAGACCACGAACCCCGCGGGCCGCCAGGACCTGGTTGCGACCATCGCACGCGAGCTCGATAAGCTCGCCGCGCGCATTCAGCCCGATGTACTCGAAGTTCGCAGTGTGTCGGGCGAGGTGCTTGGGATAGCCGGCCGACGCGCGGGCGAGTGGCCGGCCTTTGCACGCGTCACAGCTCCGCGACAGGAGGCAGGCGCGACGTTCGTGACAACACCGTCTGGAATCTTCCGCCTCGCGTCGGTCCCGGTCGTCCTGCAGGGAACCGAGCTTGGCACGCTCAGCCTGGCAAGCGCGCTCGACGAGCGGTACGCGAACGAAATCTCGCGAGCTGTCTGGCGCGCAGACGCTGATCCTGTCCGATCATCACGTGCTCGCTTCAACGCTGCCCGCCGCGGCGATGTTGGGACTCAAGCTTGACGTCATCGACGGACTGGGAATCAGGATCTCGTGACGCTGGCGGGCTCCGAATACGCCGTGCGGCGTCTGCTGCACGAGGGAGCAGCACAGGTGTACGTGCTCGACTCGATCGACGCGTCGGCGCGTCCTGCGATTCAGGAAGCGCTTCGTACGATGGGTTGGATCGCGGTCGGCGCGTTTCTCCTGGCGGGGCTCGCGAGCGTCTGGCTGTCGCGCACCATCGCGCGGCCGATCGACACGCTGTCCGCGTCGCTCGCGACCATGACGGAAACGCGGGACTTCGACCATCCGTTGAGGCTCGGCGGCGACACTCTCGAAGTTGATGTCCTGACGTCCACCTTCAACACGATGATCGAGTCGGTGAAGGCGGCCGAACAAGAGCGGCTCAGCGCGTATCTCGGAACGATCCGCGCGCTGGCGCTGGCCCTCGACGCCCGCGATCCGTACACCGCTGGCCATTCCGAACGGGTGAGCGCCCTGTCGCTCGCAATCGGACGCTGTTTGTGGCTCGACGAGTCTCAGCTGGAAGTGCTCCGCCTGGGGGCGCTCCTCCACGACATCGGAAAGATCGGCATCAGCGATCACGTGCTGATGAAGCCCGGGCCGCTGACGGCCCAGGAATACGAAATCATCAAGCAGCATCCAGGTGTCGGCGCGCGCATCCTGCGAAGCGTGCCCTTCCTGGAACCGCACATACCCATCGTCGAGCTCCACCACGAGCGGCCCGACGGCAAGGGCTATCCGCACGGTCTGCGCGGCACGGAGATCCCGCTCGTCGCCAGCATCGTCCATGTGGCGGACGCGTTCGACGCAATGACCAGCGCGCGCGCGTATCGTCCCGCCCGCGCGGCGTCGGAGGGCCTCCGCGAGCTGTGGCGCTGCGCGGGGGCGCAGTTCGATGCGGAAGTGGTCCACGCGCTCGCGAAGGCGCTCCCGGACATCGATCGGTCGACCGCCGCACGTGACGCCGTACTGAAGCCGGTCCTGATTCCGGCCGCGTTGAGGGCCGTACGGGCATGACCATCACAGGCCTCGGCCGACGCGTGGTGATGGCCGGGGTGGCGCTGCAACTCGGCACCGCCGCGACAGCGCACGCGCAGGATGTGACCGGTCGCGTGGCGGTCGAAGCCGTTGCGTCAGCCTCGGTGTCGTCGGCCGATGGTGGGGATCCGTTTCTCATCTTCGACCAGATCAGCACCGTCGGGGTCGGCCGGGGATGGGACGTCGTCGTGCGCCCGTGGGCGCGGCGCATGCCCGGCGGCGACTGGGCCGCTGAGATGTATCAGCTCCAGGCGCGATACACATCGACCACACGCATTCCCGTTCGCCTGGACGCCGGCATCATCTCTTCGCCGATCGGCCTCTCGACTCTCGAGCTCAGGCCGGATCTCAATCCGACCATCAGCTCACCGTTCTATTACTTCGTGCCACTTCCAGCAATGGATGGCAACTTCGATCGCGTCACGCTGATCTCCGGCGGCTATCCGCTCGGCGCGATTGCGAGTGCCTCGGGCGCGCGCTGGGATATGCGCGGCGGGGTCACCGATGCCACACCTGCTCGCTCGCGAAGCGTGTTCAGCAGCGCGAAGGCTCCCGCGGCGGCCCAGTTCGTCCTCGGCGGCGGCGTCACGCCAGCGACGGGCCTGCGTTTTGGCGTGGCGCTCGCGCTCGGGCGCTACAGGGTCAACGCGATCTCGCAGAGGACAATGGTGATTCCGGATGATAGCTACGGTGCCGCATACGCAACCAACGGCGTCGTGGCCAAGGGCACATCGCTTCCGGACGCGAAGGCCAGCGTGTTCAACATCGAAGGGGAATACGCCATTGGTTACACGCGCGTCACCGGGGAGGTCGTCGTGGACAGGTTCGATACGATGATCTCACCCGCCGTGTCGCGCGGCTTCAACCTTCTCGCGGTGCGCACGCTCTCTCCCCGATGGTTCGTCGCCGGGCGGACGGTTGGCGCATCGACTCCGGTTCTGATCGGCGCCGCGGCAGGACGTCGCGTCGCGAAGAGCGCCGAGGGCACACTCGGGTATCGCCTGAATCGAACGATCACCCTCCGCGCGGCCTATCAGGGATCGACGTCGTTCAACCGCGCAACCTGGCAGCACGCGATCGCGTTCTCGACCGTGTGGTCGCAGCGCTGGTGGTGAGCGCGATCAATCGCGATCAATCGCCTCTTGACACGCGCAGCCTTAGGTCCATCCTCTTTCGATCGCCTTCCGCCAAGGAGGCAAATGGACACGCCACCGGACTGAGAACGGCGTCACGGGGTTCTGCCGCCCGCGCTGCCGCGCGGCTTTCGGATGTGTATCCGGGCGCGCGGTCCCACTCACAGGCGCGACAGAACCCCGCGTCAGCCTTTTCTTGGCACCCTCTGCCGGTCCCGTCCTCATCCGTTCAGCTTGCTCAAATGACGACGAGTGGGTGAAAGTAGAGCCCATGCGTAGCGGCACGGCACTGACGATCAAGGGCGATTTGACGGCGAGTGAGGACGTGATCATCGACGGGCTCTTCGAAGGCACCATCGATCTCCAGGGACACAGTCTCGTGGCCGGCGCCGGATCGCGCGTGCGGGCGTCGGTCAGCGCGCGCACCGTTACCGTGGATGGATACCTCGAAGGCCATATCACCGCCGACAGCGTCGATATCGGCCCGACCGCGACGGTTGAAGCCAACGTCATCGCCAAGCACTTCGCCCTCGAAGAAGGCGCCCAGTTCAGAGGCGCCGTGAACACCGAACGTGCACGCGCCGCTGGCAACATCGCACGACATCGTCAGCGGCCGGCGTAATTGCGTCGGCGGCGGCAAGCCGCTCCTCTCTCGGAATAGCCGATTCCTTGATACATTTGCATCGGCCGCACGATCAGCGTGTGCCCTGTGTCAACGGCCTTCTCGCAACCAGAGGAGCTCTCATGCGTCAACTCGCCCGCCTCGGGGCGCTCTGTGTCCTCGCCGCCGCAGCGGTCACCGTCCAGGCGCGGCAAACCGACTCCTCGAGCGCGCTCCGCGCGCAAATCGACAGGATTTTCAAGACGCGCGACTACACCGCGCCGCGGTTCGGTCCGGCACGGTGGCTTCCGGACGGCACGGCGTACGCCATCGTCGAGGAAACGACTGCGGGATCCGAGATCGTCAGGTATGAGGCGGCCACCGGTACACGATCGGTCCTGGTGCCCGCCGCGAAGCTGGTCGCTCCGTCCGCAAAGAACGGCAACGGCAAAACGCCTGGTCTGAACGTCGAGAACTACGAGTGGTCGCCTGACGGCAAGCGACTTCTGATCTTCACGAACACGAAAAAGGTCTGGCGGCAGAACACGCGCGGAGACTACTGGGTTCTCGATCTCGCCAGCGGACGGCTCGGTAAGCTTGGCGGCGATGCGCCTGAGTCCACACTGATGTTCGCCAAGTTTTCTCCCGACAGTTCACGTGTGGGCTACGTGCGAGCGAACAACATCTACGTCGAGCGCCTCGACAGCGGCGCGATCACGCCGCTGACGCGCGACGGGTCGACAACGACGATCAACGGGACGTCGGATTGGGTCTACGAAGAAGAACTGGACGTCCGCGATGGTTTCCGCTGGAGCCCCGACAGCAGGCGTATCGCATACTGGCAGTTCGATTCGACGGGCGTCGAGATGTTTACGCTGATCAACGACACGGCGTCCCTCTACCCCACCCTCACGCGCATTCCCTATCCCAAGGTTGGCACGACGAACTCAGCGGTACGCATCGGAACCGTTGGCGTCGATGGCGGCGCGACGCAGTGGATGAAGGTGCCGGGCGATCCGCGGCAGCACTATCTGGCCCGCCTCGACTGGCGGGATGCGAACACCGTGGCGATCCAACAGCTGAACCGCCTGCAGAACGAGGATGACTTCTATCTCGCGGATGCGTCGACCGGGGAAGTGACGCGCGTGTTCCACGATGAATCCAGGGCATGGGTGGACGTGGTGGACGACGTCCGCTGGATCGCGCCGCACACGACCGGATCGGATGGAAGGCCGGGCAGGCCGGACGCCTTTCTGTGGATCAGCGAGCGCGACGGATGGCGTCATGTCTACCGCGTCCCGACAGACGGCGGCGATGGCACCCTCATCACGCATTTCGACGCAGATGTGATTGACGTCGTTGGCACCGATGATGCGGCGGGCTGGCTGTATTTCCTGGCATCTCCGACGAATGCGACCGAGCGCTGCCTGTATCGATCGAAGCTCGACGGGTCGGGGACACCCGAGCGCGTCACGCCCTCCGACCAATCTGGAACGCATGGCTACGACATCGCGCCCGGCGGACGCATGGCGTTTCATACCTGGTCGCAATTCGATCGACCGCCTGTAACAGATGTCGTGTCGCTGCCGGCGCATCAGTCACTGCGCGCCCTGATCGATCCAAGCGGGCTTCAGAAGACACTCGCCGATGTGATCACGTCACCCGTCGAGTTCCTGACCGTCAACATCGGCGACCACGTTGTCCTCGACGGCTGGATGCTGAAGCCCCCATCGTTCGATGCCGCACGCAAATACCCGGTGATCGTGTTCGTCTACGGCGAGCCGGCCGGTCAGACGGTCACGAACCGATGGGGCGGCGCTCAGGCGCTGTTCAATCGCGCGCTCGCAAACGCCGGCTATGTCGTGGTCTCCTTCGACAATCGAGGCACACCTGCCCCGAAGGGAGCGGCGTGGCGCAAAGTCGTGTACGGAAGTGTTGGCGATTTGTCGTCCAAGGAGCAGGCCGCGGCCATTCGAGCGCTCGCGGCACGATACGTCTTCCTTGATACAGAACGGATCGGGATCTGGGGCTGGAGCGGTGGCGGAACGAACACGCTCAACGCGATGTTCCGGTTCCCAGACGTCTACAAAGTCGGCGTGGCGGTGGCACCGGTGCCGGATCAACGGCTGTACGACACGATCTATCAGGAACGTTATATGGGTCTGCCGTCCGACAATGCCGCTGGCTATCATCTCGGCTCCGCGATCAACTTTGCCGAAGGACTGCGGGGCAAGTTGCTGATCGTCCACGGATCGGGCGACGACAACGTGCACTATCAGGGGACCGAACGGCTCGTGAACCGGCTCGTCGAGTTGGGGAAGCCCTTCGATCTCATGGTCTATCCGAACCGCACGCATTCGATCTCCGAGGGCCCCGGGACGAGCCCGCACATCTATCAACTGATTGCCCGCTACTTCGTCGAGCACCTGCCGCCAACGGTCAGCGGGTCTTGAAGAGTGGACGGCCATTCGTTCTGGTCGGCGACGCCGTCACCCATAGCAGCGCTGATTCCGTTGCGACATACATCTCGCTTCGCGCGTCGCTGAAATTGTGATTGCGCGCCTCGATAGCCTGCATCCACCGGTATGGTGTATCGGGCCCAAACAGCTCGCGCGCTTTCGCGGCGGGCAGGTAATGATCGTGAGTCGACTGGACGACGGCGATCGGCAAGTCGGCAAGCTGCCCGAGGTACTCGTACACCTCCACCATCACCGGCCGGGCGGTCTCGTGCGGCCTCGACAGGCGGCGAGACCACCGGACGTATTCCTCCTCCTTCGTGAGCGCGATGGCGACGACACCCGAGACCGAGTGGTGAAGCCGGCCCGCCGCGACGACCGCGAGTCCTGCGCCGCGTGAGACACCCACCAGGATCACGGCGCGTCCCGCATCGAGGCCCAACACCTGCCTGGCGCTCTGGATGATCCGCGCGTAATCGTCCGCCAGCCGTTCCGGCGTCGTCGTCTCGGCCGCGGTGCCGAGGTGGGTCACGTAATCGCGCGCGTCGAACCCCACGATGGGATCGCCGAGCGCGACGAGATGGCGGTACAAGTCGAGATCTTTGCGATGCATACCGCCGTCACCGGTGGCATAGACCAGCAGTGGACGATCCGACATCGCGGACGCGTTTGCGAAATGCAGGCGGAGATCGTGGTTGTTAAAGCTGACGAGCTGGTCGGGAACCACCGGAGGCGCATGCGCGGCACAGCCGGAGAGCCCCACCGTGCACAACAGCAACCCGGACACGGCGAACGCGATGAGACGAGGTCTACGCCCTGCCAACGGTCGCCAGCCTGCGTTCCGAGTCCCGCCTCGATGACTCGCGTCCGGGCAGGAGGGCGCTGCCCCAGCTGCCCGCGATGAGCGCGCTGACGTTTGCGAGCGCCACCGGCCACTCGATCCCGCTCTGGTACGCCATGTATCGCGGCACCCATTCCGGATCGAACTTCTGCTTGTAGAAGCGAACCCCCTGAAAGTTGTACCAGTGGTCGCCGCGCCGGAAGAGCAGGCCGGCAAGTCGCTCCCCGATCCGAGCGCCTCGATGTTCGCCGACCGACGCAAGCGGCGCCATGCCCAGATTGAACGTGCGATACCCCACGGCTTTGCCGTGAAGCATGATCGAGAGCAGAAGGAAGTCCATGACGCCCGGTCCGTCGGTCCGATAACGCATGAGATCGACCGACAGCTCTTCATGGCGCGGCCCCTCCAGCAGGTTAGCGAACGCCAGCATGCGTCCTCCGTCTCGCGCTTCCACGATGGCGCACGGAAAGCGCCGGAGGTATTCGGGCGTGAAGTAGCCGATCGAGAACTGCCGCTCAACGACCTCTTTCGCCAGGAGCCAGCCGGACGAGATGTCGGCCAGCTCGTCCATCCGCTGCGCGACCTCTGTCGGTTCCATGACCCGGAAAGTCAGCCCATCGCGTTCGGCGCGGCGAAGAATCTGCCGCGTCAGCTTGCCAGCGTGACCTTCCAGCGTCAGGCGATCGAGATGCACGTGCGCCTCCTCGCCCAGCTTGAAGAAATGGTAGCCACGGTCGTGCAGCAGCGGGATCCATTCGAGCGAGATTTGATAGAACAGCGGCCGTCGATCGAGGTTGGCTGCGAACGCGAATAGCGCCTCCATGAACGCGGTGCGATCGGCCGGTGACCGCACGATCGGGTCCGAGAACACGGTGAGGTACGGGCCAATCGTCCGATACAGGCAAAAACCCCGCGGGCCGTCGAAGAACACGGACTTGTCGCCGACCGCAACCATGATCGGCGTCGTCCCTGAGCCATAGGTCGCGTGGGCGCTCAGCGTCCGCTGAATCTCGTCTTCGTCGGGCGGCTCGAAGTGCACCGGCGTGCGGATCAGGACGTAGAGCGTCGCGGCGCTCACCACGAGCAGCATCGATGCGGCGGTTCGCAGGAACCGCGCGGTCTGCAGGCGATAGCCGATCGAAGTCCACCGCTCGAACGCCTCGGCGCCGACGTGATGCGAAAACGTGCCGAAGATCACGAATGCGAGCAGCGCGGCAAAGCCGAGGCCGAGGTCTGCCCATTCCAGCCAGTCGCCGCCGCTTGCGCGATCGAAGATCGCCGATTGCGACCAGGCGGCAATCCCGATCGTGCCGAGGACGACCGTTTCTTCCCAGTCGAGTCCCTTGAGCAGAGAGGCAAATCCAGCCAGCAGCAACAACGTCAGGGTGAGCTTGTAGGCGCTGGCATAGCCGCGCGCGAGTCCCCGGGCCAGCACCAGCAGCAGCAAGCCGGCGAGCGCGGCTGCGAGCTGTCCCAATTCGACGAGCGGGAGCGGCACGTACTGCTCCATCAGCACCAGTCGTGCGTGGATGGCCGGCGACGCGCTGCTCATGATCATCAGCACGCCGCCTCCACCCACGAGGCTGGCGGTAATCCGGCGCGCGACATCGATGCGCCGCAGCGAGGCACGCGTCGCCCACGACAGCAGCACCAGCGACGCCGTAAACCACGGTGCCACGTAATAGATGAATCGGTACGCTCCCAGCGCAGCGGCCGTGACGTTCTGATCGAACGGCAGCCGCGCGATCCAGAACGCGTCGCTGCTGCCGAATCCGCCAGGCACGAGGCTCGCAAGTCCGACCACCTGTCCGAAGAAGAAGCCGGTGACCAGCGTCATGAGGGGCGCCGTGCGTCCGGTCGCGTGCAGACACGCGATGAAGACGACGGCCGCGAGCAGCCAGTCGAGCCACCCGATGATCGCCATTTCGGCCGTGGGGGTTGTTCCCGCGGCCGGCCCGCCAAACCGCTCCGTGCGCCGCGCGATCGCCCGCCCGCACCAGGCGGCCGCGAGCACGAGCGCGAGCGCGGCAATCATCAGCAGCGGAACGCCGCCGCCCGTGCGCGACACCAGCAGCGCGGCGAGCGTCCAGCCGGCAAGGCCCGAGGTAAAGGCAATCACGACGGACATGATGCCGGTGTGCAGCTCTGACAGATCCGTGACGCTGCGCCGATACAGCCACAATCGAATCGCCGGCCCGGCGAGCGGACCGAGCGTGAGGAAATTGCTCCAGCAGAAGGCGACCGCGCCGAACGTCCAGCGCTCGACGGCTTGCGTGCGCGTGTGCCGGAACGCGATCACGTCGTAGAGCCCCATGATCGCGATGTTGAGCACTGTGACCAGCGCCGCGACGGTCAGCGGGCGCGCGTCGAGCGAACGCAGGATGTCGCGCACCTCGTGTGTGTGGATGCCGCGCAGCGTCTGCCACGACAGCGCGAGGACGATGCCGAACAGAACCACGCCCCAGAGCCGCGCGGCATGCGCCACAATCCACGCGGATGCCGCGTCGAAGTACCGGATGGCGCCAGCGCTCTTCGGTCATCGGCGGTTCCGCTTCTGAGCGGCCTCCGCGATCCAAGCCAGCCCCGCCGTGTACGCTGCGGCAAGCTGCGGACGCTTGTCGGTGAACCGATGGTTGCTGGCGTCGATGAGAATCTGCTTCCGAGGCTCGCGCGCCGTCGCCAGCAGCCGCTCGTAGTCGGCCTTCGCGACGTACTCGTCCTTCGTTGACTGAATCATGCAGAGCGGAATGGGAGACACGGCCGCGATCACGTCGTTTGGCGCGAACGAGGGCTCGTCCGCGTCATGTTTGGTGATCCAGGCGCCCGCATCCGTCCAGCGCCACGCCAGCTCCGCGGTCGGCGGCAAACCCATCGTGATCACGCCATCGATCCATTGGTGGTTCGCCGTGTCCGAGGCCGCCAACACTGCAAGCGCGGCACCTTCAGACACGCCAGACATGATGACGGGCGACGTGAGACGGCGCGACTGCTTCAGAACGTCGGCGATGGCCCGATAATCGCCAGGCACGTCGGCGGGCTGAAGGTGGGATTTGCCGGACGTAAACGTGGAGAGATATTGACGGACGTTGATACCGACGACGGTGTAGCCCTGCGCGGAGAGGTCTTCGGCCATGGAGACCGCCAGCCCGACCCATCCCACGTCGCCGCTGCCCATCACGATCGTCCCGCGCGGCGTGGTGGCGGGCGTGTAGATCTCCAGCGTGATGGTTTTGCCGCGGACGGAAACGTCAAGCTTGTCCGTTGCAGAGAACGTGCCCGACCACGTGTTCGCCGCAACGACGGCGCACAGCAGCGAAAGCCGGACGCTGACCACAATCCCTCTCCTGAGCCGAACGCCCCCGGACCCTCTTTTAAGCGTAGCGCATTACTGGTAGATCCGCATGCCGGGAAGGCGTTTCGAGTGCTGGAAAAATTGCGGGGCGTCGCCTATTGCGCCGGCCGTGTCGACGCGGGATCGGACGGTGACATCGGCTCGAACAGGGTGCGGTACCGCGACGGCTGCGAGCGCAGATACTGCTTCGGCGCCTTGACGGTGGCCCCGAAGTGCGCGGCGGCGTGCCACGGCCAGCGCGGATTGTAGAGGATGGCACGGGCGAGGGCGATGAAGTCCGCATCCCCCGTCCCGATAATCGCCTCGGCCTGGTCGAAGTCGGTAATCATGCCGACCGCGATGACCGGGAGGTGCGTCGCAGCCTTCACCGCGCGGGCGAGAGGCACCTGGTAGCCTGGTCCGAACGGTATCTGTTGCGCCGGCGTGAGGCCGCCGCTCGAGACGTGAATCGCGCTGCAGCCGTGCGCGTCGAGCGCTTTCGCGAACGCGACCGTCTGATCGAGGTCCCAGCCACCGGGCGCCCAATCCGTGCCTGACACGCGGATCGTCACGGGGCGCTCAGCGGGAAACACGCTCCGAACCGCGTCGAACACCTCCAGAGGAAATCTCAGACGATTCTCGAGGCTGCCGCCGTATTCGTCTTCCCGGTGGTTCGACAAAGGCGAGAGGAACTCGTGCAGCAGATAGCCGTGGGCGCCGTGCAGCTGCACCGCATCGAGGCCCAGTTGTGCCGCCCGCTCCGCTGCTTTCGCAAACGCGTCGCGGATTCTCGCGAGGCCTGAAGCGTCAAGGGCAACCGGTGGATGCTGCCCGTCGGCGAACGGGATGGGCGAGGGCGCAACCGTCTGCCACCCGCCTGGCTCGTGAGGCGCGACCTGCGCGCCGCCTTCCCAGGGCACGCGCGTCGACGCCTTGCGTCCCGCATGCGCCAGCTGGATCGCGATCGGGATGTCGGACCATCGACGCACGCTCTCCAGCGTTCTCGCGAGCGCCTCTTCCGTCTCGTCCGACCACAACCCCAGATCGCGCGACGAGATGCGCCCTTCCGGCAGCACCGCCGTCGCCTCGATGGTCAACAGCGCCGCGCCCGACAGCGCCAAGTGCCCGAGATGAATGACATGCCAATCGGTCGCCCTCCCCTCATCAGCGGAGTACCTGACACATCGGAGCGATCACGATCCGATTTCGGAGGGTTAATCCGGCGACGCGAAACGTGGTAAAGAGGTGCGCTGTACCGGGCATACGTCATTATTCAACGACAGCCACCGTCAAGATCCAACAGGAGAAAGGGAGAAGGGGAGTGCTCTTTTTATGGTTCATGAATATTTTCTGTTGTCGTAGAGCAAAAAACTCTCCTTTCTCCTCTTATCCTGGGCACCGCGGGAACCTCCGCGCTCGCCCGGCCATTCACGGCCCCACGCCCACAGACACCCAAGGCGCCGCTCGATGGTGCGATCGCACGAAATGATGCGGCCGTGCGCACGCTGCTCGACGCTCAGATCACCGGCGCGGAAAGCCGGTGGCGGGGCACACTCCTTGATCAGGTGGGACTGCGATGCGGCCGGATCGGCAGGCGGAGCGGTCGAAACGTTTGCCGCGTCATTACTTCATCCGCAGTCGTCGTTCCACGGCGACGACGTGCCGTCGAGCGCGAACCCGCCTCGCTGCCGGCTATCCTCGAGCGGGCCCAGAGCCCGCAAGGCAACGCTCGACCTGCTGACGACCAACTTCAACTCGCCGCCGGATACAGGCTTCGTGGTGCACAACGTGGCCACGGCGCGCCGCAGATGCGCGGCTGCACGGCCACGAAGAGATGCAGGCGTGCTCCAGCCATTTCTGGTCCGGGCCGCAGCCGCGGAACGGTTTCCAGCTCCGCCTGCGCGCGAACGGACCGACGGGCGTACCGCTGGCGGTTGAACTCTGCTTTCGCGACGGTGGACGGATCGAGGGGTGCCGGCCAATTCCCGACGTCCCGGGCACTTTCGTGCTCGATCAGGGAACGGGTACCTACCGCGCCGGCGCCAATGGGATCCGGTTCGGTCCCGGCGATGCGCCGCATCGCTACACGCAGTTGCGCGGCGCGGAGTCGAAGCTTCCAGGTCTCTCATCTACGTCACGGGCTACACGCCGTTCGACCGAACCGTCGTGCTCGAATGCACGTGACTACAGGTCGCGGCAATCTCGTAGGACCGGAGCCGCGCGGCGTGATCGTAAATGTGCGAGACGAGAATCAATTCGTCCGCCTGGGTGCGTGCGACGAAGTCGTCCAGGTCGGAGCGGACGGCGTCGGGCGCCCCGACGATCGAGACCGACTGCGCCTCCTCGAGGCGAGTTTCCCTGAACGGGACCACGTCCTTTTCGAACTCTCGATTCGGTGGCGGAAGGGTCGTTGGCACCCCGCGGCGCAAGCTTGCGAACGCCTGACGACCTGACGTGGCGAGAAAGCGCGCCTCATCGTCCGTATCGGCCGCGACGACATTCACGCCGAGCATCACCTGCGGCTTCTTGATCACGCCGGATGAGCGGAACCGATCGCGATAGATCGCAATCGCCGGCATCATCTGCGCGGCGGCGAAGTGCGACGCGAAGGCAAACGGCAACCCCATCGCCGCGGCAACTTGCGCGCCAAACAGGCTCGACCCCAGGATCCAGATCGGAATGTTCAACCCGGTGCCCGGCACGGCGTGCACCATCTGCCCATCCCCTGGGTGGAAGTACGACATCAGTTCGAGCACGTCGTGCGGAAAGGCGTCCGGGGCGCTCTGGAGCGTGCGCCTCAGCGCGCGGGCCGTGGCATGATCGCCTCCCGGCGCCCGGCCAAGCCCCAGATCGATCCGGCCGGGAAACAGCGACTCGAGCGTGCCGAACTGTTCGGCCACGACGAGCGGCGCGTGGTTTGGCAGCATGATGCCGCCCGCGCCGACCCTGATCGTCGTGGTGCCGGCCGCGATGTGCGCAATGACTACGCTCGTGGCGGCGCTGGCGATGCCGGGCATATTGTGGTGCTCGGCAACCCAGAAGCGCCGGTAGCCCCAGCCGCTCGGCATGCTGGGCGAGATCGAGTGAGTGACGAAATGCGACCGCGGCAGTGCTGCCGTCGGTGATCGGTGCCAGATCGAGCACGGACAACGGGATCATCCATCTAGTGTGACACCGGCGTCTGTTTTCGAGAGATTCTCGAGTGATTGGAGACACCACGGTGAGCGAGACCGTCGACCGGCGTCTTTTCGATCGACGCCTGTTCAAGATCGCCGCCATCGCATTTCCGCTGATCGTCCTGGCGAGCTTTGCCCGGACCTAGCCGGAACCTTGCTGCTGATCGTGTCGTATGTCGGGAGGCTCGCGCTGATGTCCACTCCCGGCTGGATGGAGACCGCGCGCTGGCTCACCAGTCTCGTGTAGGCACTGGCCAGCACTCAGCCCCGGCCGCCCACAGCCGCCAGGAGCCAGCAGCCAGGAGCCTCGCAGCCTATAATTGCGTCAGGTGTCCGACAGTTCCCACAAGAAGGTTTCGAACAGCCTCGTCGCGCTGAGCTCCGCGGCGGTGCTCGCCGTGTACACGGCCGGATACCTTCGCACGAAATCGGCAGCCGACCGTTTCACACTCCAGGCCGAGGCGCGACGGCCCGTGATACCCGCCGCGCCACCAGTCGTTCAGCCAGGACCGGTCAACGTCGCGACGTTACCGGCATGGACCGCGGTTTCTCCTGCACCGAAAGCCTCTCCGCGGGCTGACCGAAACGCGTCTGAAAGCGCTGCACAGCCGGCGCGCGCCATCAAGAAAGCCCCGCGGGTCGCGTCAGCGCCGGTCACGAAGGAGACCACGCCGCCAGCACCCGTCGCCTCGTCGCCCGCGCCGGTTGCCGCACTGCCCGCCGCCGTCGTCGAACAAGCCATCGCAACTCCGCCACCCGTCGCTCCCGAGCCACCGAAGCCGCAATATAAAGATGGAACCTACTTTGGCTGGGGCACTTCCCGCCATGGTGACATTCAAGCGCAAGTGATCATCCAGGACGGCCGCATTGCCTCGGCGACCATCGCGCAATGCCTGACGCGCTACTCCTGCTCGGTGATCGCCAGGCTGCCTCCTCAGGTCGCCGAGCGCCAGAGTCCTGAAACAGACTACGTCTCGGGCGCGACCCAAAGCACCAACGCCTTCTACTACGCCGTCGTCGAAGCCCTCTCGAAAGCGAAGTGATCGCGTGCCGTCCCGCACTGAGGCGTTGATGGGTACGCTCGTCACGATCCATGTCGTGCGCGACGGAGCGGAGGAAGCGATCGATCGTGCGTTCGGCTGGTTTCACGAGATCGAGGCACGCTGCTCGCGGTTTGACGACCGGAGCGAGCTCGCGCAATTGACGAAGATGATCGGCGTGCCGCTGACCGCAAGCCCAATCCTTTTCGAAGCCGTTCGCTTTGCTTTGTCGGTCGCGGAGGAGACCGATGGTGCTTTCGATCCCGCCATCGGTCATCGGATGGAAGCGCGCGGATTCAATCGAGAGGATCGGTCAGGGCGGGCCGTCCGGACGGCGATTGCACCGGACGATGACGTGAGCTATCGGGACGTTGAGCTTGATCGCGCGGCCCGGACGATCACGTTGCGGCGGCCCCTGCTCCTCGATCTCGGTGCGGTTGCGAAGGGACTTGCCGTGGATGCCGCCGCACGCGAGCTGCGGCCATTCCATGACTTCGCAATCGATGCGGGAGGCGATCTGTATCTGGGCGGCCGCAACCCTGATGGCGCGCCGTGGTCCGTGGGAATCCGCCATCCGCGCATCGACGGCGAGTTGATCGATTCCCTGCGCGTGTCCGACAAAGCTGTCTGCACGTCTGGCGACTACGAGCGCATCGTGGACGAATCGCGTCTTCCGGCTCAAGCCGGAAGCTACGAACATCACATCGTCGATCCGCGCACCGGCGCATCACCGAGCGGTATCGCCAGCGTGACCGTCGTGGCGCCCACCGCCCTCGCCGCCGATGCTCTGGCAACCGCCGCCTTCGTCCTGGGACCGGTTGACGGCCTGAAGCTCCTGGAGCGGCACGGCGTCGAAGGGCTCATCGTGACGCCCTCGCTCGAGCGTGTCGAAACCCCTGGCCTTCACCGATGACGATTCGGCATTTCTTCAGGACGCCCAAAGGCCTGCTGCTGATCGTCCTGATGGTTCTCGCGGTGATTGCCGCACCACACGAGGGCATCCGTACAGTGGCGCCGGGACTGCTCAGCGCCGTGGGCCTCGCCGCCGTGCTGGATGTGCTGATCCTTCGTACCCGCCACACGCGATGGGAGTTTCCCAGCGGTGCCGTACTCACCGCGCTGATCGTCGCGATGGTCCTGAGCGCGCAGACACCGTGGTACGTCGTCACGTTCACGTCGGCGCTCGCTGTTGTCAGCAAATACATTGTTCGCACACGGGCGGGGAACGTCTTCAATCCCGCTGCGCTCGCGATCGTCGCGACGTTTCCGCTCTTTCATGCGGGCCAGAGCTGGTGGGGAGCGCTACCAGAGGTCGCGCCTGCCGTGCAGATCGCGCTCATCGTCACGGGCATCTTCATCGCGGACCGGGTGAACAAGATGCCGCTCGTCCTCGCGTTCCTTGCGGTGTACTACCTGTTGTTCACCGTAACGTCGTTCGTCAGCGACCCCGCCTGGGTTTCTGAGGTGTTTCGAACGCCGGACCTGCAGGCTGTGCTCTTCTTTGCGCTCTTCATCCTCACCGATCCGCCGACCTCACCGGTGAAGTATCGCGATCAGATCGTGGTCGCGGTCATTGTCGCGGTTGGCAGCTACGCGATTTTTGAGTGGATGGGCGCCGTTTACTACCTGCTGGCGGGCGTGTTGATCGGCAACGTGTGGGAGGCCTGGCGCCGTGTGCAGCGCCGGGCCGGCCACACGTTTCCGAGCGGGATGGGCGTCTTCGTGCGCGAGGTCAGCCCGTGGAAAGCGCCCCGCTAACCGTCCCTTTTCGTTCTCCCTTTTCCTTTTCCCTTGCCTAGTACGGCCGCGTGAGCCAGGGAGCGGTCGTAATGCCGTTGCCCGTGATGGTCGAGCAGCCGTTTGCGCCCGGGCCACCGGAGCACTTCCACCAGTTGGCGGTCGCGCTGATCGTCCCGGCGCCGATGTTGTCGATGCCAACGTCACCGAAGAACGAGTTGAAGTGCGCAGTTACCGTGGAGCCGCTTACGACGTTGATGCCGATATCGATGCCCTCGCCCTTGAATACGTTCTGAGCGATCACGATTCCGGTCAACGGGACCACGGGGCTAAAGATAGAGATCCCAGTGGGAACCGTCGTGCCAGGATCGCCATCCGGGCCATTGCCGGAGATTTGGTTCCCCATGATCAGGTGGTCGTTCAGGCCCTGGAACGGGGCGTGCGTGTGCATCGCAACGCCCGGCAACGCGTTGTCCTTGAGGATGTTGTTCACGACAACGTTGCCGTTGTTCTGCGCCCCCGGAGGGCCGGTGAAGAGCCCGACGCCCGCGCCCTCGCCCGTGACCAGGCCATTCCGCGCTGCCGTGTTGCCCACGACGGTGATGCGGTAAATGCCGACCGACGGATCGGTTGGTCCCAGGTTGAAGTGATGGGACGCGATCGTGATCCCGCAATCGAACGGGTTGTCCTGCACGGTGTTGCCAGAGATCAGATTGTCGTGGTTGGGACCCGTATCGTCGCTGATCAGGATGCCACCGGCATTGTGATGCACGAAGTTGTCGGACACGATGGAATGATGAACGCCGCTCAGGTGGATGCCTTCGCCGCAGTCGAAATCCTCACCAGGCTTGAAGTAGGGCGGCAGCGGGGGGCACGTGAGGGTGGCGACATTCAGGCTCTGGTCGTTACCCGACACGTGGTTGTTCGAGATGGTGACGTCGGACGCGTTGGTGACCACAATGCCCTGCGCGTTCGCGTTCTGCACGGTGAAGCCGCTCACGATGACATGCGCCAGGCCGGGGTGGCCGAAGCCGTCGACGTTGATGCCGTTCAGCAGGCCCGTAGCATCGATGATGGTGTTCTCTGGGCTTTGGCCCAGAAGCGACAGCGGTTTTCCGATGACGACGTCCTCATGATAGGTGCCGCTGGCGACGCGAATCACGTCATTGGGAGCTGCGGCGGCAATGGCGGCTCCGATCGTCGTCGAACATCCGCCCTTGCCGGAGGCGTCGACACACAGTTCGGCGGCGTGAACGCTTGAACATACCAGGACGAACAAGGCGGCGAGCGTTGAAAGGCGACGGACCCAGCGCCAATCGAGTTTTCTCATAGTGTTAACCCTCCAGGAGACATCCGAGTCGAACAGCCCGGACTCGGTCTGGTACGTGAAATTGGCTGCAGCGGCCGGAGGCCACCGCCTGGCGCGCATCAGCCCTGCAAGTCATTGGCCAGCCGGAGACGGGGATACTACCGAGCGGATCGCTTGGTTGCACTCAAAGGAGAGGGTCTGAAGGTCGTCAATTCGAGAGGTTTCATCCCCCCGGAGGCGTGACCGTCGCTCAGTCGCGTGGCCTGGCTTCCAGCGCTCCTCGCGCGGGGCCTGACTGACGGGGCTGAGCAACGGCCTCAACCGAGGCCTCACCGTGGCGAAAATGCGTGGCCTTGGAAAGAATCAACGCCTACGAACAGATTTCGAATCGTGGTCTCCGCCTAACGGCGTACTCACTACGGCGTTGTGGTTTTCTTGGCCATCTCGGTCGCGAGAACCTTCAGCATTTGCGCGTATCGCGCGTCGCTCTTGCTGAACTCCTCCGTGTATTTCTTCTCCGTCAGCTTCTGTGCGTCCCACTTGCCGTCGAACGAAATGGGATTGAGTCCTTCGATCGTGACGCTGTCGAATGGCTGGTCGGGTTCACACACTTTCTTGAGGCCGTCGGCCATCATGTCGACGACGAAGAAGTGTCCTTTGTGATTGGCGACCGCCTGAAGGCTCAGGTACGCATCCATGAATCTGCCTTCGCCGATCATACGGTCCATCGCGGCTGGCACCGCATAGGGCGCGCTGACGACGAGCAGCTGCGAATCCTGGATGTAGAGGGCGGCCACGTACTGGCCGGGGACCTCCGGATCGCGTGTCGCGATTGCATCGAGCTTGAGTCTCTCGAAGAGGGCTTTGACCGAGGCCGCCGGGGCGGCCGACTGCGACGGCTCCTCCGCCGCGGCGCGCGGCGCAGCAGGAATCATCGCGATCAGGATAGCGAGTGCGGCGAAGTTGAGACGCTTCATGGAACGATCCTCCGCCGCACCGACGGTGCCGGAATCGTGCCACTCGGGAGCGTGCTGCTTCAGGCGTGATTTCGACGGATTGTCCGGTTAACCGCTGAATGGTCCGGCAGACTGCCGGAAACCCGGCGACTCCCCCGTCGGAGTTGATCCAATTGCGGCGTGTTCACCGAACGATCAAACAGGAGACACGGGAGAAAGAGAGATGGTTGGTTTTCAGTGCGAAAAAACCGTGGATTCTCCCTTCTCCCGTTCTCTGTGCGGTCTGCGACGGGCCGACGCATATAATCGCGGCTGCTCATGACAATTAGCACGGGTGCGAGGCTCGGTACCTACGAGATCCTCGGAGCGCTCGGCGCCGGGGGTATGGGGGAGGTATACCGGGCGCGCGACTCCAATCTGAAGCGCAACGTCGCGATCAAGGTTCTGCCGGAGAGCTTCTCGCACGATACGGAACGCGTCGCGAGGCTGCGTCGCGAGGCCGAGGTGCTCGCGTCGTTGAATCATCCTCGCATCGCCGCCATCTACGATCTCATCGAGGTCGGGACCGTGCCCTTCCTCATCCTCGAGCTCGTCGAGGGGGACACGCTCGCCGGTCGCATCTCGCGAGGCCCGCTGACGTGTCAGGACGCGTTGGCCATCGCGAGCCAGATAGCGGAAGCGCTGGAGGCCGCGCACGACCGAGGGATCGTCCATCGCGATCTGAAACCCGCCAACATCAAGATCACGCCAGACGATCACGTGAAGGTGCTCGATTTCGGTCTGGCGAAGATGCACGCAGGCGCGGCGGGCGATCTCCCTCAGGTCGATCTCTCGACCAGGATGGTGACGTCGCCGGGAGTGATCCTCGGAACGGTCGCCTACATGTCGCCGGAGCAGGCGAACGGCGCCGAGACGAGCCGCGCCTCCGATATGTGGGCATTCGGCTGCGTCCTGTTCGAGATGCTTGCCGGATCCCGGGCGTTCGAAGGCGCAACGACGAGCGAGGTCCTTGCGAACGTACTCAAGACCGAACCCGACCTGAAGCGACTGCCTGCCGGCACGCCGGAACGCGTCCGCCGTTTGCTGCGCCGCACCTTGCAGAAGGACCAGCGACTCCGGCTGCGCGACATGCGCGATGCGCGCCTCGAGATCGACGATGTTCGGCGCGACGCCGCCGACACACCCCGAGCCACGGATGGCCGGTCACGACGGTGGGAACGGTTGGCTTGGACGTCCGCCGTGGGGCTCCTCGCAGTGATCGCTGGAGTGCTTGGCGTCCGTGCCTTCCGCCCGACCCCACCCGCGTCTGAAATCCGCCTCGATATCAACACACCCCCGACGAGGAGTGCGTCGCTCGCGGTCTCACCGGATGGATTGAAGGTGGTCTTCGCGGGAACGTCCGAAGGCCAGTCCCGACTGTGGCTGCGGTCGCTTGATTCTTCGTTAACGCGGCCGTTGGCCGGCACCGAGCGCGGATTGGCTCCGTTCTGGTCTCCCGACGGTCGGTCGATCGGGTTCTTTGCGGACGGCAAGTTGAAGCGCGTCGACATCGCCGGAGGAGCGCCGCAGAGGCTGGCGCCCGGGGGAGTACCGCTCGGAGGCGCTTGGAACAGCGACGGCACGATCATCTTTGGCATCAATCCTGGAGGACCGATTCTGCGCATGTCCGCGGACGGTGGTGAGTTCACCGCCGCGACCCGGCTTGCCTCGGCGCAAGAACGCGGCCATGTGCATCCGAAGTTCCTCCCGGATGGCCGGCACTTTCTTTTCTACGCGATCGGCAGCCCTGAAGCCCGTGGCGTTTATGTCGGTCAGCTGGGCGATTTGAACACGACGCGCCTGTTTGCCGCGGACGGACCGGCGGTGTATTCCGCCACCGGGCACCTGCTGTTCATCCGTGACGGAAAGCTGTGGGCACACAGCTTCGATCCGAACCGCCTGGAGCTGAAGGGAGAACCATTTTCGATTGAGAACGTGGCCCCGGGAACAGCCGTGTCCGCATCGCCTGCGGGGACCATCGCGTATCGAACACCTCCAGCAGACAGTGGCCAGCGACAGCTCGTGTGGATCGATCGGTCGGGAAAGATCATTGAAAAAGTGGTCTATCGCGATACTGCCGCATTGGGTCCGTCACTTTCACCGGATGGCCGTCGCATCGCGGTGTACAGGGAGAAGGATGGCAACATGGACATCTGGTCCTACGAAACGGCCCGCCGGGCCTGGGACCGGATCACCTTTGATCCAGGGGACGACATTTGGCCCCTCTGGTCGCATGACGGCGCAAGCATCGCGTTCGGCGCGGTCCGGGGACTTCACGGTGTTGTGAATTTGTACCGAAGACTCCTCAGTGCCCCAGAAGGAAGTGAGCAACTCCTGCTCTCGACCTCCGAGGCCAAGTTTCCCATGGACTTCTCACAAGACGGGCGATTGCTCCTGTATGACGAGATCGATCCGAAGCTTGGCTCTGACCTGTGGGTACTACCCTTGGACGGAAGCCATAAGCCTTTGGCGCTCGTCCGAACGGAATTCGACGAAGGTCTCGCGCAGTTCTCTCCAGACGGGCGGTGGATCGCGTACCAGTCAGACAAGACGGGTCGTGCGGAAATCTACGTCAGACCATTTCCCGGCCCCGGCGACGATGTGCGTGCGTCGATCGAGGGCGGCAGTCAGGCGCGCTGGAATTCCAACGGGCAGGAGTTGTTCTATATCGGCGCCGACGACCGGCTCATGGCGGTTCCGATTCGCGTCTCTCCAGTCAGCAAGGCGATCGAACCGGGTATTCCGCGCGGGTTGTTCGGCACGAACGTGGGCAGCTCGGTCACCCTGGCTTATCGGCAGCAATACGTCGTGTCGGCGGATGGCCAGTCGTTCGTGTTGAACTCCGCTGTGACTGAAGGCACCGCCTCACCCATCACGGTCATCCTGAACTGGAAACCTGCGAGGGAGTAGTTGAGGCGTTCACTGAAAGATCAAATAGGAGAAAGGGAGAAGGGAGAATCCTTCTTTTGATCAAAAAAACAAAAACTCTCCCCTTCTCCCTCTTCTCCTGTTGGTCTTCTCCCCCTCTCCTGTGAGGTCTCACGCGCCCAGGAAGCGGCTAGCGGCATCCATCCACGTGCCTCCGCCCGCGGGCACCACCGCGACGTCAGCCAGCCACGTCCGCGCCTTTGCGCCGAGCAACCGCCACTCGTCTTCGACGGCCATGGCATGCCGCTCCAACCACGCAAGCGCGAGCGCCGTAGCCCACGCGCGCGTCACCTTCTTGCGCGGCCCGCTCGCGCCATCTATCGCGGATTCGAGATCCGCAAGGTCGTGTCCGACGATCGTGGCCAGCGGCCGCGTCAGCTCCCACGAGCCATCCGCTGCCTGCAGCATGATCAGGGTCCGCATGCCATCCGGCGCAACATCGCGTCGTGGTCTCCGTCGATAGATAGCTGTCGCGGTTAAAGCCGCGGTCTCCGGAACATCCATCCGTCCCTCGCCGAGACTCAAATCGACGGTCGCGCCGTAGCCCAGAAACCCTCCGAGAAGACGAGACCCGGTTGGGGCAATTCCGCGCCGGAGGCCGTCCACCATCTCCGGCCGGGAGCGCCCGAGACTTCCAATCCGCGCGCTGGCTGGAGCATCCCACAGCCCTCCCCACCCACTGGTGAGTGCGATCGGCACTCGTCGCAGCTTGACATCTCCCATAACGGGGGTGTCGCGCCGCTCGATCGCAACGAACGATGTCTCGCGTGAAATCAACCCGTAGCGGATGCTGAGCGCGATGATCTCGTTTCTCGCCGCATCCGTCTTTCGTCCCACCTGCTGCGAGCCGCGTCGTGACGACCAGTTGCCCCCCTCTTCCAGCTCGCGAATCCGTGCGCGCGCGGCAAGGGTCGCAACGGTCCGTCCCGACGCCGCCATCGTTTGATCGATAGGAACATCAAACGAGAGCGGGCCCGAACGGCTCATTGCCGTCAGGAGCGCCTTCGCGGGCCGTCCGCCTTTCACGAAGCCGTAGACCATCAATCGACCTCCGGCAAAGACAGCGGTAAGGTCGGACGGCGCCTGGGTGACCGCGCCGCCGGTCCATTCCACCCGGATGTCAGTCATCGCCGGCGACAGCAGTCGGGTGAATTGCCGCAGGACCTTTGGCTCGATGCGCTCGCCGGGATGAATGAATTCGGCGGACCCGCCGCCCGCGCGCGCGAGGCCCCGTACCAGATGGTGGCTGGCGCCGGCGCCGATACCGAAGGTGAAGATCCGGGTGTCGTGTGCATGCTGCCGAACGAGCTCAATGACTGCGTCGGTATTCGTCACCTGACCATCCGTCAGGATCACCACCTGACGCGGCAGGCTCGCGTCTCGCGCCTGCTCCAGAACGAACTGTAGCGCCGGGAGGATCTCCGTTCCGCCGAGATTGGCCTTCATCGCGGCCACGTGTGCGCTGGCCGCTTCGAGTCTTGCCTGGTCGTACATGCGGCTCTCACCAAACAACGCCTCGTAATTGGACCCGAACCCGACGATGTTGAAACGGCAGCCGGCAATCATCGACCGCAGGCATAGCTGCAGCGCGTTGCGCACCTCCTCGATCGACGTCCCATCCATAGAGCCGGAACGGTCCACGACGAACATCACTTCGGCTGGCGCCGCACTGCTCTCGAAGGACGGCGCGAAGGTCACACCAACGGCTTCGCTTCCGTCCTCGTCGCGCTCGACGATCGCCATGGGCACATCCAGACCGCCCGCATCGATCGACAGCACGAAATCGCGGTCGAGCGCCGCGTCTTGTTGTGCCAGCGTTACCGTCGCGTCGGAGTCGCTCAGCGTAAGCGAGATCGGATGCGAAGGCGATTCAATGGCGGCGATCTTCCCCGGCATCGCAAGCCGGACCGACAGACTCAATCCATATGGCACCGTCCACGCGACCGGTGGATTCAGCGCCTCCGAATCCGGACGTCCCGTTCCGACATGGTCCGACGCAGGCGCATAGCGCGGTGAGACCGTCGTCGGGATCATGAACCGCAGCGTGACGATCGCTCACCGCGAGTTCGGTCACGTACGTCAGCTTGACGAGCACTTCCTTACCGGGCGGTAGGTTGCCGATGCTCGCCTGGAACACGTCGGGACGCTCTTCGTCCAGCAGGAACGCGCCGTGTCCCTGCTCCATCGCATCGTCGTAGATTTCGAACGCTTTCTCGCGCTCGTGGACCTCTCCAATGACCAGCGTGCCGTCTACGATCGCCTCGAACCCGCAGACCGCCGCTCCCTCGTCCAGCGGGAAGACGTAGACCGCCTCGATGGGTGTCGCTTCGTTGTTGACGTAGCGCTGTGCGATGACGACCTTCGCGTAGGCGCTACGTATCTCAGCCTCGATTGAAACACCGGCAAGTGGAACGGGCACGCTGTCCGATCCTTTGGCTGCCAGCAGCCCCGTGCGCGTCGTCGTCCGATCAGACATTCTCCGCCTTCCCTTCTTCGTCGTTGTCCGGCACCAGGTGCAGTCGGCACCATGCAGCGAGTTCCTGCAACCGGCCGGGTGACGGCAGCCGGACATTCCCAGAAATGTGGAGTTCCACGCCGGGCCCCAGCGTCACACGACGCCAGAGCGAGCGTTCGGGGAGCACTGGCGCAATCGCGCGTCCTGGTTTGGATCCGCGAGCTGACGCCGCTTGCGAGAGCGTGGCGGATATCGTCGAGCATCTGCCCCGACTCCTGCATCGCCTTTACTCGCAGGATCTGCTCGAGATGTTCAGGACCGTAATGGTTGCCGCGCCCGACGCCGAGCGGCGCGGGAATCAGTCCTTCCTGGACGTAGTAGCGAACCGTGCGGCGGGACACTCCTGCCAATCGGGCGAGATCGCCGATGGCGTAGCGGACCGCGTTATCCATGGCAGGAATTATGTGACAGTTACTGTCGCATTGTCAACTGTCGCATTTTCGACGACTGTGTGGGCTTTCCCTTTTCCCTTTTCCCTTTCCCTCTCGCTATCGCGCGTATTTCTTCAGCAACGCCTTCAGCGTGTCGTGCGGCAGCCGTTCGACGACGCGGCCGTTTGCGCCAGTCATGGTTTCGGCGGCAACCAATGCGTTGACGATCGCTTCCTCCGTCGCCTGAACCGTCGCTGAGAAGAGTGGGCTGATGCGCTCGTTCGACAGCATCTGGACCGAGGCTACGTCAGCCGCGCCTGCGGCTTTGGCATTGGCCGTGGAGAACGCGATGAAGATGTCTCCGGAGCCGTTCCCGGATGTAGCGCCGGTGCGGGCGAGGCCCAGCGACGCGCGGCGTGCGATCCGTTTGAGCTGGTGCGGCAGGAGTGGCGCATCGGTCGCCACGACGATGATGATCGAGCCCAGCTCTCGATCGGCAGCGGGATCATCCGCACCAGGACGTCGCGCTGGCGTCGACCGGAATTTCGGCGCCGACCGGCACTCCCGCAATCCGCAGCTCCGGCCGTCGCCCGTGATTCGCCTGGACGAGGACGCCGACCGTATATCCGCCCGCGTTTGCGTCGAGCTTGCGTGACGCGGTTCCCGTCCCGCACTTGAACTGGTAGCAGATCATGCCGGTGCCGCCGCCGACATTTCCTTCGCGGACCGGCTCCGCGCGCGGCGCCGTCGAGCGCCGCGAACACGTGCTCGGGCTTCACGTGAAAACCGTTGATGTCGTTGAGCTGCCGTCCCAGGTCTCGGCAACCACGGGCAGCGACCACGGCTGCAGCAGTCAGCGCCGTGCTTCAAGCCCCACGCGATCGACGCGTCGCGGACGACGCCGACGCTATGGGTGTTGGTGATGAAGACCGGTCCTTCGAGGAATCCGGCCTCTTTCGACCCACATCGTTCCTGTCATCTCGCCGTTGCCGTTCAGCGAGAACCAGCCGGCCAACACGGGATCGGTCGGAGGCTTTTCCACGCGGCAGAATCGCGGTCACGCCCGTGCGCACCGGGCCCTGGCCCTCGACGAGCGGACCGTCCCCCTGAAGCAGCGTGCGTGAATCCCACTTCCACACCGGCCACGTCGGTGATCGCGTTCAAGGCACCGGGGGTGCCTTCGAACGGCACGCCGAGATCGCGTGCGCGCGGATTCACTTGCTGCGCGACGGCGACGGCTGTGACTGCAAGACTGGCAGCGGCGACAATGGCGCAGGAAAATGGTGTGTGCAGCATGCGCAGATCCTACTGCGTTGCGAAGCAATAAAGCTCTCGATTGCGGCGGCGTTCCCGACGGATCAAACAGAAGGAGAACGGGAGAAAGGGAGAACGATAGAGAAAGCACGTTCTTAGCAGGCGGTGCTTGCGCCTGAAAGGCGGAAGCTACTGGCCTGACAGTCGCAGCTCACCAACCTCTTTCCTGTCGCCAGGCTTCAGCTCGACAACAGTCGCGTCGCTCGCGACGGCAGTTCCGGGCAGGAAGACTCGCCCTCGCGGCTTCCCAATCGGATCCTTCGTCAGGTTGATGCCGAACACATACGCGCCGGGCGGCAGGTCGTGAAACTCGAACACGCCGTTCTCGTTGCTCCTGACCGGGTTCTGATGCGGCGGCGGATCGAAGCCCGCGAGTTCGGCAGCAACAGCGTCCACCGTAATGCCCGCCAGCGGGCGACCGGACCCGTCGACCACCACACCTGAGGCACGCGCGAGCGGCCGGATCGTGAGATCCACAAGACCGCATGCTCGCAGGTCCCTGATATCGATCTCCCGCTCGAACACGCCCGGCTCAAACCCGAATGGCGCAACGGTGCTGACGGTGGCTTTGCCGACTGGCAATCGAGATACGCCGAAACGCCCGTCGGCGTCGGTGACGACGTCGCGAGCGAATGTCGCGCCTCGGATGCTCACGGTGAGACCTTCGACAGGACCGTAATCAACCCACTCGTCCTCAGCCGGATCTCGCCTCACCTCGTTGACCCGTCCGTACACTCGACCGCCAGCCGGAGCAGTGCCCATCGTCGACAAGTACAAGAAATCCTCTTGCGCGTCGGCGAGCGGACGGGTTCTCGAACAGATGCCGGCCGACAGGTGCGATGCATACTTCGAGGCATAGACGAGGTACTTCACGCCGACCTTGAACCGGTAGCCGCAGTCGCCGCCACCCATTCCCGTCACGATCTCGAGCGGTCCTGCCGTCGCCTTCACAAACCCCTGTTCGACGTTGAACTTCACGACCAGCGATTGGTACGGCGCCCCGAGAGACACGTTATCGATCTGCGTGATCGAGAGGACGGTTCCGGAAAACACGGCGTCCGCCGTCCACGTCGCCTGGCACGGTGGCCCGCTCATCGCGCAGCTACAGGCGGACACGCGATGCGCGCTCCCGATGATCACGAGCGCGATGGCACCACACATTTCCAGGCGTCTGGACGTCATTGACCGTTCTCCCGCGGAAGCATGATCCATCCGCGCTTCGGCGGTGCGCCGTTAAGCTTCCAGCGCACGTGGCCCGAACGGATCATCTCGATGGTGAGGCGCGCATCGAAATCAAGGGGAACCGGCGGTTTGGGCCATTGGCGCACCTCATCGAATTGTTCCATTGCTCCTGGAAGGATGGTGTTCCCCCGCACTTCGTACATCTGCCACTGCAGAACGTATGTCATGGGACGACGGCCGTCATACGTCCCACCACTCCAGCCAAGCAGTTCGACAAAATGTCTGGCTCGCACGCCTGGGGCGGCATCTGGTGGCGGATCAACCCTGAGTGTCCGAACGCGCGAGATGATCTGGAGGCAGAAGAACCCCGCATCGGATCCGCTGTCGGGTGCGTCGGCGAGACGAATACCTCTGTGGTCTATTCGCACAATCGCCGAACCGACCGGGAGCAGATCTTCGCGCACGCCGAATCCCCAACATCCTCCCAGGGCCTGACCGGCAGCGAACCCGTCGCGCTCGTTCAGCATGGCGCAATGTGTGTGAACGAATTTCTCACTCGCCGCTTCCTGTGCCTTGAACCCAGCGAAGTCGTACGCATAGCGAGGCGCCAGGTTCTGAACCGCGCGCGTGGCGAGGTTGGCAAGCGCGCAACCCAGGATCGGATCGCGCGGCACGCCGAGCCCCTGGGCGTACAGCGTCGCCAGGTGCTGTGCCGGCTCCGGGTCCGCATACTCGGGCTCCCCCGACTGCTGCAGCACGAGAGGATGCAGAAGGTCGGCGGCCTTTGGATAGTCGCCGGCTTTGTAGGCATCCATCCAAGGCTGGGCCGACGCGAGGGACGGTAACGCCCAGAGTGCTGCGACGAACAACGTGCGAAGCTGCGGCACGCAGCCGAACGTGCGGGGATCGTGCCACGTGCTTGGCCTCGCCATGAGGCGCACGGTGTTCACGTTGCGCGGCGAATCGACGCTCCTCTCAATCACGGTTTTGTCAGCCTCTCAGCAAGGGTGTCAGGGGAATGGGTGCCAGGGGTGCCAGGGGTGCCCGGGGGTGCCAGGGGTGCCAGGGCCTGCCCCGAGCGAGCGGTCGAAACGGGCGAGTCGAGGGGTGTCAAGGGTGCGCTCTGTCGGGACCGTTGGGGTCGCGTAATATCGCGTCACTCACCAATTGTTTTGACTCCGGGAACTCGCATTGGTTCGTGCACTATCGAATCGCCACTCGGTGACCGCGGACTTGACGTCTGAATCGCGTTACACTCCGTCATGCTGCGCGCACGACTGACTCTCGGTTTGGCGGCGAGCGTTCTGCTCTGCGCAGCGGGCAACTCCGCACACCAGCCGGCGGCCATTTCGCCGCCGGTGCCATCAGCAATCGAACGCGCCCGGGACAATGGGGGGCAATTCGAGCGGGCGGTCGCCGCCACGCGCCGGCTGCTCCAGGTCTGGCTCACCCACGCCGATCCACGCACGCTGTTGTTGCCCGATCGGCTCGATGTGGATCGCAGCAAGTGGATCTACACGCCGCACAACTCCGGCGCCGACCTGTATCCGTATCTCGTGCTGACCGCGCAGCTCACCGACCCCGAGCTATACGAGGGACGAATGCTCGAGATGCTCCGTAACGAAGTCCGCTTCACGTCGGCTAAGGCATCGGTGCCCGGCAATCTGACCTTCGCCAGCGGTGAGCTTGGACCACCGAGCCTCTTCGGGGCCGGCGAATACGCAAAGGACGGCCTCGTCAGCGTGACGGAGTACCTCGGACGCACGGCCTGGTTTCATCGCATGGTCGATCTCACCGCCGATGCGATGCAGCAGGCAGCGGTGCCGACGCGATTCGGAACGCTTCCAGCTTCCGATACCGAGTTGAACGGTGACTATCTCCAGACGCTCACTCGACTCGTGACGATGACGGGAGACCAGCGGTTTCTCGCGTGGGCGCGCCGGATTGGAGATGCGTACGTTGAAGAGGTCCTCCCGGGCAACTTCGGCGTCCCCGGCATGCAGTGGGACTTCACCGCGCACACCGGCGATCGTCGACTTCGTCTGCGCGATCACGGCAACGAAACGGTCGTCGGCCTGACCCTGCTTTTCGCGCTCGAGCACCAACTCGGCTCCGATCGCGAGCAACGCTACCGCGCGGCGGTCCAGCGCATGCTCGATCGCATTCTCCGGTCGGCGAAACCCGACGGCATGCTCTACAACGAAGTGGACGCAGAGACGCTCGCGCCGCTCGACGACCGCCTGTCGGATAACTGGGGCTACGTCTACGGTGCGGTGTACACGTACTACCAGGTAACCGGCGAGACGAAATATCGCGACGCGGTCCGGCGTGCGCTCGCGACCCTGCCGAAGTACCGCAATTACGTGTGGGAGCCCGGACGCAACCTCCCGCTCGGATCGTTCGACGGCTACGCGGACTCGATTGAGAGCGCCATCTATCTCGTCAACCGTGAGCCAGTGGCGGAAGCGCTCGACTGGATCGAGTCAGAGATGAAGGTGATGCTCGGGATGCAGCGCACAGACGGCCACATCGAAGACTGGTACGGCGAAGGAAATTTCAACCGAACAGCGCTGCTCTATGCGTATATGAAGAGCCTGGGGGTTCGTCCCGCGCGGTGGGAGCCGGGCGTGCGCGTCGGCGCGGTCATGGATGGATCACGGCTCGTGGTGTCAATCGCCGCGCCAGCGCCGCGGCGCATCCAGTTCGATTACGCCCGCCATCGCCGCGTGATGAACCTGCAGCAGAATCTCGTCCGCCTGAACGAGTTCCCGGAGTGGTTCACCGTCGACGAGAACACGCTCTATCGCGTCGGACACGCCGGCACTGCTGGCGAGATTCGCCTCGGTTCGGAACTCGTCGCGGGAGTGACGCTTGGGGCTGGAGAGTGGATCATCGAAAAGATGAATCGCTAATCACTGATCACTGATCCTGAATCGCTAATCCTCGAATCCCGAATCCTCGAATCCTCGAATCCCGAATCCACTACTTTGTCAGATCCGGAGCTGCAAATATCGACGACGGGCGCGCTCCAACGCTGCATAGTAACGGGGCCGAGTAATCAGAATCAGCGCCGTGAACACTTCGTGCGCGATCGCGCGGACCTGGGGCACGGTCAACGTTGGACCGCCGGGGCGCGGGCGGAGGCGTTCCTGTTGCAGAAACATGTACGCGAGGGCCGTCAATACGACGTGGTGCTGCCACCCGGGATACGTCCGGCCTTCGAAATGATCGATGCCCAGGTCGGTTTTCAGTTCGCAGGTACTGCTGCTCGACGGCCCACCGACAATGCGCGAGGCGCGCGAGGCGCGCGACCGGCGTGGTCGGGGGCAAGTTGCTGAAGTAGTACCGCTGCACGGGCGCGCGGGGGCCGCGCCGTTCGCACAGGAGCCACACCTCGTGCAATGCCGCCTGCTGGCGCCAGTAGACGACGGGCGTGACGCGCAGCGCCGCGAATTGGGCGCGCAAGGGCGGATTGCTTCCGTTGCGCCACGTGACGCGGCGCCAGGCCGACGGCGGCAGCGCGGCCGCGAGCTCGGCGACCGTAAACCAGCGCGTGCCGGGGGCCAGGCGTGGCCGCCGGCCCGGCCGGCCGGCGCCCGGATGCCGAGCGGGCGGACACACGCGCGGTGTCCCCCGAAAGGCGGTAATGTCGCTCGCGATGCCCACGACATAGGGCAGCCGCAGCCGATTGAGCGCGGTGCGCAGCGCCGCCATATTGCCGTAGCCCGCATCGGCGACGACGGCCTCGACGGTTACCCCGGCCGCGCGCACGCGGCGGACGATGCGCAACGCCAGCCGCCACTTCTCTTCGAACCGGCGGCTGAGTGGAATCCGCGCCTGGCCCCGGCGCTCGGCGGTCAGCCACGCCTCGGGCAGATACAACTCGGCGCCGACAAACCAGCTGCGCTGTCCGGTCCACAGCGCAGCCGTGACGGCGACTTGGCAATTCGTGACGTGATGGCGGTGCGACGCGTACTGCCGCGCGACGCCCACCGAAGCCTGGCCCTGTTTGAGAAACGGCGTGTCGTCGAGGATCAGCACGCCGCGCCGCGCCGGCAACCGCGCCAGCAGACGCCGCCACACGCACGCCGCATCCCACGGCGCATGCGTGATGAAATGCTGGAACGCTTGATACGACCGCGGCTCGGTCACGCGCGCCAGCATGGCCTGCATCGATTTGCGCGGGCTGTCGCCCAGCAGGCCGTGGAGATACTCGCGCAGCGAGACGCGCTGCGCCTGATGCCCGAAGCAGCTCTTGAACTGGTCGAGCCAGCGCGTCAGCCGACGCAACAGCGCCCACGACGTGTCGTCGAGCACGGCGCTGGATCGTACCGAACTCAGGCAAAAAGTACAATGTCCTCAAAACCGATCATCCGCCGAGCGATTCCGCGGATCTGACAAAGTAGTGAATCGGCGAATCCCGAATCAGCGAATCACTCATTACTGATTACTCGTCTTGACTAATCGATGTCAGCAATTAAAGGCTCGCTGATAAATACCCGGATTCAGGATTCACTACTTTGTCAGATCCGGAGCTGCAAATATCGACGACGGGCGCGCTCCAACGCTGCATAGTAACGGGGCCGAGTAATCAGAATCAGCGCCGTGAACACTTCGTGCGCGATCGCGCGGACCTGGGGCACGGTCAACGTTGGACCGCCGGGGCGCGGGCGGAGGCGTTCCTGTTGCAGAAACGCGGTACGCGAGGGCCGTCAATACGACGTGGTGCTGCCACCCGGGATACGTCCGGCCTTCGAAATGATCGATGCCCAGGTCGGTTTTCAGTTCGCGGTACTGCTGCTCGACGGCCCACCGACAATGCGCGAGGCGCGCGAGGCGCGCGACCGGCGTGGTCGGGGGCAAGTTGCTGAAGTAGTACCGCTGCACGGGCGCGCGGGGGCCGCGCCGTTCGCACAGGAGCCACACCTCGTGCAATGCCGCCTGCTGGCGCCAGTAGACGACGGGCGTGACGCGCAGCGCCGCGAATTGGGCGCGCAAGGGCGGATTGCTTCCGTTGCGCCACGTGACGCGGCGCCAGGCCGACGGCGGCAGCGCGGCCGCGAGCTCGGCGACCGTAAACCAGCGCATGCCGGGGGCCAGGCGTGGCCGCTGGCCCGGCCGGCCGGCGCCCGGATGCCGAGCGGGCGGACACACGCGCGGTGTCCCCGAAAGGCGGTAATGTCGCTCGCGATGCCCACGACATAGGGCAGCCGCAGCCGATCGAGCGCGGTGCGCAGCGCCGCCATATTGCCGTAGCCCGCATCGGCGACGACGGCCTCGACGGTTACCCCGGCCGCGCGCACGCGGCGGACGATGCGCAACGCCAGCCGCCACTTCTCTTCGAACCGGCGGCTGAGTGGAATCCGCGCCTGGCCCCGGCGCTCGGCGGTCAGCCACGCCTCGGGCAGATACAACTCGGCGCCGACAAACCAGCTGCGCTGTCCGGTCCACAGCGCAGCCGTGACGGCGACTTGGCAATTCGTGACGTGATGTCGGTGCGACGCGTACTGCCGCGCGACGCCCACCGAAGCCTGGCCCTGTTTGAGAAACGGCGTGTCGTCGAGGATCAGCACGCCGCGCCGCGCCGGCAACCGCGCCAGCAGACGCCGCCACACGCACGCCGCATCCCACGGCGCATGCGTGATGAAATGCTGGAACGCTTGATACGACCGCGGCTCGGTCACGCGCGCCAGCATGGGCCTGCATCGATTTGCGCGGGCTGTCGCCCAGCAGGCCGTGGAGATACTCGCGCAGCGAGACGCGCTGCGCCTGATGCCCGAAGCAGCTCTTGAACTGGTCGAGCCAGCGCGTCAGCCGACGCAACAGCGCCCACGACGTGTCGTCGAGCACGGCGCTGGATCGTACCGAACTCAGGCAAAAAGACAATGTCCTCAAAACCGATCATCCGCCGAGCGATTCCGCGGATCTGACAAAGTAGTGGATTCTCGGATTCAGGATTCCGGATTCAGGATTCGGGATTCGGGATTCGGGATCAGTGATCCAGGATCAGTGATTAGTGATTAGCGATTGCCCCGTCTCGGGGCCGGGATGAGCATCGGTACACGCCGAGAGTAGTCTGCGTAAGCGTCGGCCCCAAGTTCGTCTCGCAGAAATTCCTCTTCCATCCGCCCTTTTACGTACCAGCCGAGCGTCATCACCGCCACACCGAGCCACGCCGCCAGCGTGCCGCGCATGGCCGCGGTCGCGATCGACGCGAGCGTGATCCCGGTGTAGATCGGATGACGCACGATGCCGTACGGTCCGGTGTCGATGATGCGATGATCCGCTTTGCGTCCGACGCTGCTCGACCACAGACGTCCAAGGTGAATGCGCGCCCACCAGGTGAAAAGGAATCCCACACAGGCCAACCCGACCAGTCCCCACGAAGCCGGATCTGGAGTGCGCCACAGGATGCGCTCCGCCGCGATGTCGTGCCGGTACAGCCCGAAGAGGAGGACCGCTCCAGCCGCCGCGAGCACGCGATAGACGATCTGCTGGCGTCTCGGTGGCCGCTTCACCGCGCGATCGCTCCAGGCTGCGGCCGCGAGCCACGAAATCCACCAGACGAACCACATGGCGCGGATCGCGATCTCAGGTGTCGGCATCTGGTCAGATTATCGCCGAGAAGATTGCAGCTCTGCCGGCAAGCCGAAGCTGCAAGGGCAAGGTGGAAGCGGAAAGCTGGAAGCTGACAGCCGACAGCTAATGGCTGATAGCTGACAGCCGTGTTACCCTCCCGTCATGATCAAGCTACTGCTGGCGATGACGGCGACCTTTTCGCTCGCGGCACCGCCCGTCGAAAAGCCCGCGATCGTCGTTGAAGGCATGCAGCCGCCGGCGCGGATCACCCACGCCGCCGTGCTGACGCCGACCCAGGGACCGCCGATCATCCTCTACGCCGCCGTGAACCAAACAGATCAGGAACTGGAACAGTTCACCGTGACGGCGTTCGTGTTCAAGGCGGACGGCACTCCACGAGCTCGGCAGACGGCCCCCGGCCGGCGAACGCTCGAAGCACACGAGACCAAGTACTCGACGCTCGTCCTCGACGGTGCAGCCATCGATCCAACCGACATCATCGTGATCGGCATCGATCAGGCGCAGCGCGTCGGATCGGACGCGTGGTGGCACACGGATCTTCGGCCGCTGGCTGAAGCGGCCGTGCCGGTGAAGAAGTAGCGTTCAGCGCTCGAGCTTTGCCGTCCAGTTGACGGCAATCGTGATCGGCAAGGACGCGCCCACGTCCCAGACGTTCATCAGGAAACGCTGTCCGTCGGGATGGACCGCATACACCGAACGCGTACCGACGGGCCACCGGACGTCGAACAGGGGTTTGACGTCGTTGACGACGAACTCTTTGCCGTTCGCGACGACCGCGGCGGCCATGAGCTTGTCGGGGCCGAGGAAGAAAATCTCGTTCCCGTCGCGCCGCCAGCGTGGAAAGTCGCCCCCCGACGTAGAGACCCGCCACACGCCGCTCGGCTCGGGGAATGAGGTCACGTAAACCTGGTTGGTATCCCCCGAACTGTCGGAGACGTACGCTACCCACTTCCCATCTGGTGAAAACTCCGCGGGATTTCGCTGAACCCGGAATTCAGAAACAGGTGAGGTTTGCGCTCGCCCGACAGCGGCAGGAGCGCGAGCTTACCCGCCATCGCACGCACCACCACTTCGTACAGGAGGACGGGGCTGCTCACGGATCGATGGCGAGAGGTCTGTCAAACACCGATATACAATCTTGCCTCGATGTCACGCCGTCCGACTACGATGCAAAGCGGTTTCGTCGAGACCACACCGGAGCTTCATAAGAAACGCAATGGAGCGAACGTCCACCGTAGCCAAGCGAGAAAGACGCGATGAAGCCCGGTGACACACTCGGGCCGTATGCCGTGCTCGACAAACTTGGCGAAGGCGGTATGGGCGAGGTGTATCGCGCGCGCGATACGCGGCTCGATCGATCGGTCGCGATCAAAGTGCTGCCGGCATCGCTCGCTGGCGATCCAGTCCTCCGCGAACGCTTCGAGCGTGAAGCCAGAACGCTCTCGGGGCTGAGCCATCCCAACATCTGTACCGTCTACGACGTCGGCCGGCACGAGGGGATCGACTACCTCGTGATGGAGTACCTCGAGGGGCGCACGCTCGCCGCCATCCTCGAGCAGGGAGCCATGCCCACACACGAGGCGCTGCGCGTCGCCGGGCAGATCGCCGACGCCCTCGTGATCGCCCATCGTCATGGCATCATCCATCGCGATCTGAAGCCCGCCAACGTGATGATCGTCCGCGGCGGCGCAGCAGGGACGGCGAAGCTGCTGGATTTCGGCGTCGCCAAACGTGCGACGGTATCGGCCGTCACTGTCACCGTCGCGCACGCGACCGAAGATGCCACGCGCGCCTTGCCGCTGACGGGGGTGGGAACCGTTATCGGCACGTTTCAATACATGGCGCCCGAGCAGATTGAAGGACACGAAGCGGATGCGCGCGCGGACATCTGGGCATTCGGATGTCTCTTCTACGAGATGCTTACCGGTCGCCGCGCATTCCAGGCGCCCACGCAGCCAAGCCTGATTGCCGCGATTCTGGAGCGACAGCCCGCGGCAATCGATCTTCCTGACGCGGCCTTGGGACCACCGCTGCACCGCGTCATCGCCGCATGCCTCGAGAAGAATCCGGACGAACGGTTCCAGTCGATGCGCGATGTGAGGCGCGAGCTGGAATGGATCCCGCAAACGGTTACCGCATCGGCAGCCGTTGGGGACCGCCGCAAGCGCTGGCCGCTTCTCGCAACGGTCGCTCTTCTCGCCACCGTTCTCATCGCTGCAACGGCGCTGGTCACGCGCAGACTGCAGGGCGTGCCCGCCGAACCGCCGCCAGCCGTATTCACAGTGGCGTTGGACTCGCCCGCCTCCTCGGTCGGCGGCACTGGAGTTTTCGGCGGAGCGGGATCGGGCACGCCGGCCGTGTCGCCGGACGGCGAACGCATCGCGTTCCTGGCCCACGACGCCAGCGAGACCGTGATCTGGCTGCGTGACCTGTCAAAACTGGAGGCCAAACAGATCAGCGGCACGGATGGTGCCCGTAGTCTTTTCTGGTCCCCGGACGGCAAGTCGATCGGATTCTTCGCAAGCGGCCAGCTGAAGACGATCGAACTCGCCACTGGCCGAGTGCAAATCGTCTGCGATGCACCCCTCGCGTTCGGGGGCACGTGGTCAGCAGACGGCACGATTCTGTTCAGTCCGGAGGAACGCTCCCCGATCTACAAGGTCAACGCGCAAGGCGGGACGCCAAACGCGGTGACCTCGCTCACCGCTGGCCGCGAACAGGCACACCGCTGGCCGCAATTCCTGCCTGACGGTCGCCATTTTCTCTACATCCCGTGGACGGACGGCACCACCAAGCGAGAAGTAACGCTCGGGTCGCTGGACGGCGCGCCTCCCAAGGTCCTCTTCGAAGCACAATCGGCGGCGGTCCTCGCCGGCGACCTCTTGCTGTATGTGCTGGACACGCCGGCCCGCTTGATGGCGTGGCAGTTCGACACACAGGCATTGGAGCTCCGCGGAAAGCCCTTTCCTCTCGTGCCGGACAACAACGTCGACTATCAATGGGTCACGGGAGAACCGAATACCTCGGCGGGCGGCACCACGCTCGCGTACACTACGGGCAAGTACCGCCGCACGCAACTCACGTGGATGAACCGGAGCGGCCGGCTACTCGAGACGCTCGGCGAAATCGGCGTGTACTTCGATCCGATTGTGTCTGCAGACGGCGCGATACTCGCCCTCGAGCGACACGATCCCGGCCGTGGGTCCGGCGACATCTGGACGGTTGACCTCGCGCGCGGCGCTTTCTCGCGACTGACGTCCGCGCCCGGCTACGAAACGACGCCGGTCTGGTCCGCCCGACAGTCGCGTGGCGTACGCGTCGGACCAGACGGCGAACCCGAGCATTTATGTGAACACGGCGAGCGGAGCCGGCGCCGAGTCACTCCTGGTCGCCACGCCCTCCCGATCGTTTCCTCTGGACTGGTCGGCGGACGGCCGCTATCTCGTCTTCATGCTCAACGGCGGTGCGACGCGCAACGACATCTGGACGTACGATGTCCAACGCCGCATGGCCGCGCCGCTGTTGGCATCAACTTTCAACGAAGGATGGGCACGGGTTTCACCGGACGGACACTGGATCGCCTATGTGTCGGATGAGAGTCAGCAGCGCGAGGTGTACGTGCGATCGTTCCCGGATGGTGTGGTGAAGGTACAGATCTCGACGTCGGGGGGCGGCCAGCCGCAATGGCGGCGTGATGGCAAGGAGCTCTTCTACATCGCTCCCGACAACACGATCATGTCCGTCGACGTGCGTTCGGGAGGCAATCGCATCGAGGCGTCAAAGCCTCAGGGGCTTTTCACCGCCAACGTCGACCAAAACAAATCGATTCGAAATCAGTACGCGGTCTCGCCCGACGGCCAGCGGTTCCTCATCCTCTCGCTCGTCGATCGGAACGCCTCGCCAATTGTCGCGGTTCGCAATTGGCGAAGCCTGTTAAAGCCGTAATCGCGGCGTGTCCGTCAGTTCGCGGGCGGCACAAACTCCAGCACAACCGCGGCCAGGCTCGCAGCCGCTTTCAAGAGCTTGAACTCCAACGCGGTTGGCACGTGGCCCGGATCGAAGATCGCCTGCAGAATCAGACGGTCGCCGGATCCATACGGCACGGCGAAGTGGACCGACTCGACCCCTTGCTCGGCAATCACGGGCCTCGCACGGAGTTGGATGTCACGGACCGGAATAACCCGCCGCAGCTCGCGCTCAAAGGTGACGCGCAGCGCGGCCTCGCCCGGGCAGCGATCGATATCGGTCAACACGCGGCCCAGCACGTCCGCGAGCACCTTCGGCATCGGCGCGGATGGCAGCGAGTGCCCCAACCCGGGCAGCTCGAGATCCTGCGTGAAGGCCACTGCCGCGCGATACTTCACTCCCAATCCATTGACGGCAGCAACCTGGCTCCTCAACATGCGCCCGCGCACGCTGATGTTCGTCTCCTCTCCGAGCACCTGCAAATCGACAGTGCTTCCGTCAACCAGCCTGCACGACGTTTCGAGCAGTGCGCCTCCGCTTCGAGATGTCGATCACCCTGACGTCCAAACCGCCCGACACCTTGATCGTATATAGCCATGGTGTATCGCCGCCAGTGAGACGGCGAGTGCGCCGGCGGTCAGCTGGCATCGCAAAGGAGGCGTTCGCGCGGCTCGATGCGACACGGGCGGACGACGTCGCAACAGGGCGCGCAATCCAGTCGTCGATTTGCTTCGGCCGCGGTACCAATGCACGCTCCAGCGGACGCGTCGTATCACTCAACCCCTGGCCGTCCGCTTCCAGCCGCCTCTCCCTGGCCTGCGACAGATATGCTCCAATCTGCACTCGCAACGTCCGCACATCGCAGCGAGCCACGATCGGCGGTGGAGTTCTCCTCAAGAACGTAAGGACCTTCGGGTTCGACGGCTTCGAGCTCGACGCGCCCGGCGCCTCGATGAAGTACGGCACGTTGATGATCTGTAGATGGCGGGCCGCCGGCATCTCCTTCAAGTGAGCGGTCAGCACAGCCTCGTCGGCAGGGGGCAAGAACGTCGACGTCAGCAGCAGATCCGGGATCTGCGCGCCAAGCGATCGAAGCGCTGCAGTCACACTGTCTGCGATCTCGACCTCGATGTCATTCCGACGAAGACTGTCGCTCAGCAACGTCGCCCGTTGTGAATCTGATTCGACCACAAGGATTCGCGCTCTGGACGTGCAGGTACTCGGCAATGCAATACTGTTCATGGCTGATGCTTCCGGTTCAGTCAGGTGACGGTTTTCCGATGACGTGGTGAACGGGAGGGATGAGTGCAATTGAGAGGCCTGGGGCAGAGTCTCCCGGGAAAGTCCGCGTCTTGAGAGACTTACAGGCTCCCAGCGGAAGATAATCTCAAATTTGTAACGAAACTGCGGACAAAGGTCTGGACAGAGCAATCTAAAAGTCTCCCGGGGGGCAACCTTTGTCGCCGCGGGCGCGGTCGGGTGCCATGCCCATTCAGGTGCACCCGGCACGATGCGGCGCGATCGTGACGGCGTAGGTCAGCATCTCGTTTGGCGACATGTTCTGCAGGACGATCCGCGTGCGCGCACCGCGCGGCTGCAGGGTGTTGCCAAAGCGAAGTACCCGGCCGGACGTGGGGGCGTGACCGAATCGTAGTAACTCTGACAGCTGTCGTCGCCGGCGGGCAGACACGACGAATCGATCTGGCGAAGCCTTAGCGGGATCGACGTGGAGTCCAGGGTGAAATCGAGATTGATCTGGGTCGTCGAAGACGGGGTGTCTGTGTCGAAGAAGCGCAACTCGCCGGGCCCCAGCGTGCCGGAATAGCTCGCCGCCGGCGCCGTCGGCCCCGCGGTCGTTCCGCAGCACCCGAACGCCGCCGTCATCAGCCCGATCGCGAGCGCGACCGAGACCACGTGGCGCGCGAAATGCGTCATCATCTGACCCACCTCGCTGATCCATGCGTCAAGCGTCGACGAAACGGCTCACGCTGTTGTGGACCTTTATCGCCGGCTGCTGGGCGGCACCATCCCTTTGAGCCGGAAGTAGGTCACGAGGTTGCCATAGTGCTCCTGCAGGTGGCCGACGTTGCGGATCAACGTGGACGCACGGGCCTGCGCCCCGATCATTTCGGCAGCGCTTCGGTCCGTCAGCGCCGTGTAAGCGGCATCGCAATAGGTCAGGGAATCGTTCAGCGCCTTGACGATCTCGGCCTTGGTCTTTGCGGTCTTTTCGATGTCATCTTCCTCATGCGGCGACTTCTCGCCGCGCGCCGGAGAACAGAAGACGTAATTCGCGCCGGCGACGTGCGCCAAAATCTCACCGAAGGTTCGGACCTGATCGGTTGGCCTGAACGCATAGTCGGCTTCCGGCATCTGCTCCGCGGACTCTTTGAGATTCCGCTTCGCACTTTCCCATGTTCCCCGAATCGCCTGACTGATGGAATCGGTTGACGCCGGGGGCTGCTTCGCGTGAAGCGCGGGATACGACAGGGCGATGGCGGTTGTGACAGACAGAATCGAGCCGAACGATTTCATGACGCCTCCTGCAGTCAACTATACGATCGCGACCGGCAGCTCGTCGTGTGCTATCCTCGCCGCCTTCCAAGACGGTTTCCATCTTCATGCAGCTTTGGAGGCATCAGCCGTGCGCGACATCAAGATCACGCTGCCGGAGGCCGAGATTCCCACGCACTTCTACAATATCGCGCCTGACCTTCCGACACCGCTGCCGCCGCCGCTCCATCCGGGAACGCGCGAGCCGATCGGTCCTGACGCGCTTGCGCCGATTTTCCCGATGGCACTGATTGCGCAGGAGGTATCGCAGGACACCGCGATCGAGATTCCCGAAGAGGTGCGCGACATCTATCGCCTGTATCGTCCGACCCCGATATATCGGGCCCGCGCGCTCGAGAAGCTGCTCGACACACCGGCGCGCATCTACTACAAGTCAGAGCACGTCAGCCCGGTCGGTAGCCACAAACTCAATACCGCCCTCATGCAGGCATACGTGAACAAGCAGGAAGGAGTCACGCGGCTCGCGACCGAAACCGGTGCGGGCCAGTGGGGCAGCGCGCTGGCCTGCGCGTGCCAGCTGATGGGCCTCGAATGCATGGTCTACATGGTGAAGGTCAGCTACGAGCAGAAGCCGTATCGCAGAATCATGATGAAGACCTACGGCGCAGACGTTGTCGCCAGCCCTTCGACGCTGACCAACGCGGGCCGCGCGATCCTGGCGGAGCACCCGGACTCCCCTGGCAGTCTGGGGATGGCTATCTCGGAAGCGGTCGAGGATGCGGCCGGCCGCGACGATACCAAGTACGCGCTTGGCAGCGTCCTCAACCACGTGCTCCTGCATCAGACGATCATCGGTCAGGAAGCCAGGAAGCAGATGGAGGTGGTGGGGGACTACCCCGACGTCCTGATCGCATGCCACGGCGGCGGAAGCAACTTCGCCGGCCTGGTCTTCCCGTTTCTACGTGACAAGCTGAAAGGCAGCCGGAAGAGTCTTCGCGCGATTGCGGTGGAACCCGTCGCCTGCCCAAGCCTCACACAAGGCACCCGCGACTACGACTTCGGCGACACTGCCGGGACGACGCCGCTGCTGATGATGCACACGCTTGGGCGATCGTTCATGCCGCCAACGGTGCACGCAGGAGGCCTGCGCTACCACGGCTCTGCCCCTCTCGTGAGCCATCTGCTCGGCGCTGGGATCATCGAAGCAGAGGCGTATCACCAGGGGGAAGTATTCGAAAGCGCCGTGAAGTTTGCCCGCTGCGAGGGCACGATCCCGGCACCGGAGTCCGCACACGCCATCCACAGCGTCGTCCAGCACGCCCTCGCCGCTCGAGAGTCGGGCGACCCGAAAGTGATTCTCTTCAACCTCTCCGGACACGGTCTCTTCGATCTCGGCGCATACGACGCGTTCCTCGAAAACAAGATGGCGCTACAGGCGTAAGAAAGGGACAAGGGAAAAGGAAAAGCGCCTGCGGCCCGAGCGAGGGGCCGGAGGGAAGCGCCGCGCAGCGGCGCCCCCGAGCGAGAGCGAGTGGGGGTGGGGCCCCGCGAGCAGTGAGCAAAGCGGACACCGAGGCTTTTCAGCCCCTCAACAGCGAGGCGAGCAGAGCCGCGGCGGCGGCGCTCGCGGCGATGAGGGCCCAGCCGACTTGACGCAGGTGGCGGGCGGAAGGCGGAAAGACGGCGAGCACGAGCGACAGCATCGACAACGGGACGGTCGCGATCCAGATCGACGGGTGGACATGCACCGCGCGAGCCACGGCGTAAACCGCCGGCGGCGACGCGATTGCGAGTAGTGCCGCACCCGCCCGCAGAGGAACGTGCGGCTCGCGTCGCTGGCGCGCGATGGTGGCACGGACGGCCGCCGTCGCCGCCCAGAATCCCATCGTCATCGCCATCCAGATCAGCGCAGCCGCGGGACGCGACAGGCCGGCAGCCACACCAACCGGCAGCGCACACGATGCGGCAGTGACCGCTACGATCATCTCGCCGGCCGTCGTCTTTTCGACGTGGCGCAGCGCGAGAACCCCAACACTACACGCGCCCACGGCCGGTACCAGGATCGTCCAGCGATCCACTGGTGCGGTGAGCCACACGCCCATCGACACGCCTGCCAGCGCCAGCGCGGCCATCCAGGCACCGTCGCGCGTCGCGGTGCGTTCGTGTTCGCGCCGCGCCCGCGGCCCGCGAACACCAATGAGCACGAGCAAGGACTCGTGCACGAGAAACGCGGCAAAGCACCCGACGGTCAGCGCAAGAGCGGCAGCGGAGAGACGGCCAGCCGCGAGGGCCGCCGCGATTGGAAAGCCAAACTGACCGTAAGCGCCATGTTCACGTGGAATCAGCATCGCGTGATTTCCTCGCTGAGCGCGCGAAGCGTACGGATCTCGCGCAGAGGACGCTGAGAAGACGGATCTCGCGCGGAGAACGCAGAGAACGCGATCTCTGCGTGAGCCTCTTCCTCAGCGTCCTCCGCGAGAGATCCGTTCTCCACGCGCCCTCCGGAGGTGTTAGCATGTCGCACCGTCATACGACAAGGAGCCCGCGTGATCTATCGCAGTCCGAGGCCCGCGGTGGATATACCGAACATGCCGCTCGCGGACTTCGTCCTGGCGCGCGCGCATGAGCGAGGAAACCGGCCCGCACTCGTCGACAGCACGACCGGACGCACGATCACCTACGACCAACTCCCCGATCTCGTGGATCGCGCCGCGGCCGGGTTCGCGCGGCTCGGTCTCGGCAAAGGGGACGTCTGTGCCGTCCTGAGCCCGAACACGCCCGAGTATCCCCTCTCAATGCTGGCGCTGGCGAGGCTTGGCGCAATCACGACGACGGCGAGCCCGCTCTATACGAAGACCGATCTCGCGCGGCACCTGACCGATTCGCGCGCGCGAATCCTCATCACGTCGACACTGCTCGCACCGACGTGGAGCGGCGTCGCGGCGGAGTGCGGCGTCGAGCACGTCATCACGTTCGACCGCGGGACCAACGCCATCCCGTTCGACGAGCTGTTGAGCGCACCCGGGACGCCTCCGCCGGTGTCCATCCATCCAACCGATCTCGTGGCGCTACCGTACCTGAGCGGCACCACAGGGCTGCCAAAGGGCGTGATGCTCACGCACCGCAACCTGATCGCCAACATCCTGCAGGTCAACGCGGCGGGGCACTGCCTGGACAATCGTGACACGACGATCGCATTTCTTCCGTTCTTTCACATCTACGGGATGGTCGTTGTCGGGCTTCTCGGGTTGTGGTCAGGCAGCACACTGATCGTCATGCCGAAGTTCGACCTCGACTCGTATCTCGATCTCGTCGAGCGGCACCGCGCGACGTTGCTCCACGTCGTGCCTCCGGTGGTCGTGGCGCTCGCGAAACACCCGTCGGTCGATCGGCGCGACTACTCCAGTATCCGGAAGTTGTTCTCAGGTGCGGCGCCGCTTGGCGCCACCACCATCGAGCAGTGCACGTGCCGGATCAACTGCGTGCTGCAGCAAGGCTACGGATTGACCGAGACGAGCCCGGCGACCCACGTGACATCCGATGACCCGGCGACGAACAAATACGGCTCGATTGGACAACCGGTCTCCAATACTGAATGCCGAGTCGTCGATCCAGCAACGGGCGCCGATGTGGCGCCGGGGCAGGATGGGGAGATCTGGGTACGCGGCCCGCAGGTGATGCGCGGCTACTTCAACTGTCCCGACGCCACCAGCGCGACGATCGATGACGATCACTGGCTCCACACCGGGGATATCGGTCATGCCGATGCTGAGGGGGACTTCTACATCGTCGATCGGCTGAAAGAGCTCATCAAGTACAAGGGCATGCAGGTTCCGCCCGCGGAGCTTGAAGCGATCCTCCTCACGCATCCCGCCGTAGCGGATGCTGCGGTCGTACCGCTGAAAGATGACGAGGCCGGCGAAATCCCCCGCGCCTTCGTCGTCTTGAAAGCGCCAGCGACCGCAGGCGAGCTGATGGCATTTGTCGCCGGACGCGTGGCGCCATACAAGAAGATTCGCCGGCTGGACTTCATCGATGCCATTCCAAAGTCGCCGTCAGGAAAGATCTTGCGGCGGCTGCTGAGAGATGTGGCGGTCACGTGAACCTCGTTCTTCCGCGTAAGAGTAGGCGGAAGACTGGACCTATTACCCTCCTCTCGGACGACGGAGTAACGGCGGCGGACAGGCGTTCGACGCGAACATGTGGGGCGGCGTGCCGGGCGGGTATCGCAACACCATCAACGACAACATCGTTCTGATCCTGATGATTGAAACGCTGGAAGGGCTCGCGAACTCGGACGAGATCGCGAAAATACCCGGCGTCACGGCGATCTTCGCGGCGAGCACCGACCTCGGCAACTTCTCGGGATTCCGGCAGGGCACGCCGGACTACGAGCGCGCGGTCAACATCGTCCACGACAGCGCGATCAAGGCCGGCGTACGGCTGTGCGGTCCGCTTGCGTGGCGCGATCGGCCGGACTTCACCTGCTTCCAGGCCGGCAGCGAGATCGCCGCGATCACGCGCGGCGTATCCGCCGAACTCGGTCCGCTCGCGAATACGCAAGCGAAGCCGGAAGTGGGGCCGTTTTCCAAAGGACAGTGAAGGCGCACCAGGTGGGAAATTCAGACAGGAGAAATCCCTTCCTCCTGTCTGATCCTGGCACTTCTAGAAGGCGATTTTGTTCTTGTTCGCCGCGATCCACTGATCGAAGGTCTGCAGCGACGGATTAAGCGACCGTGCGACGTCGCTGCTTCGAGCGCTCAGGCGGAAGCTACACCGTTAGATGGGTTGCGAATCAGATCGGTCCCCGGGTCAATTCAGGATTCTAGAACATCCACTCACTGCGGTTGGGCGCGTGCCAGATATGCAACGTGGCTGTGCCGATCCAGTACACATACAGGCGCACATGGTTTCGGCGCACCAGTAAGCTCTTGCCGCATAAGAACTAACCGGCTCAGCCGAGGCGGCCCCTTTCTTGCCTTTGAGATCGCGGACCCATGATCGAGGAATTCAAATGAAGCCCCGAATCGGTCGCATCGAACAAGTCAACAAGGAGCTCTGGATCCTCCTGTCGCTGTTCTTGATCTGCCTGATGCTGAATCTGGTGGTTGACGGTCAGCGCATGGTGCTCAGCTTCTACACGCTGCCCACACTGGGAGCGGCTTACCTGTACGGCCGGCGCCAGGGAACGCTCACGGCGCTGGGAAGCGTCCTGCTCGTGTGTTTGATGACGTGGTACAACCCGGTGCTACTTGCGGCGCCGGTGCACGTCGAAATGCCGGCGGGGCGATGGATCGACATTACCGTCTGGGGAGGCGTCCTGATCATCACCGGGTACTCGATGGGGTCGCTGTACGAACACAAGACCGCTCAGCTCTCTGAGCTTCGCGAGACGTACCACGGCGTACTGATGATCCTTCGGCATTTCATCGCGAAGGATGAATACACCGAAAACCACTGCTATCGCGTGTCGGTCTACGCAGCCACGATTGCCTCGAGCCTGGATCTTCCGTCCGATCGGATCGAAGACACGCGCGCGGCGGCGCTGCTGCATGACATCGGCAAACTCGACGTCAGTCGCGACCTTCTCTACAAGGCCGCGCGCCTGACGAAGGCCGAGTACGAGGAGATGCAGCAGCACGTCAGCAAGGGTGTCGCGATTCTGGAGCCGGTCGGCGGCTCGCTGCGTCGCGTGATTCCCATCGTCCTCGCGCACCATGACAAGTTCGACGCCTCGGGCTATCACCCGACGGGCGGCGAAGACATCCCGCTCGAGGCGCGGATCATCTCGGTCGCCGACGTCTACGATTCCATTACGAGCGATCGTCCATATCGCAAGGCGATGTCGCTCTTCGAGGCCCGCGACCTGATCGAAAAAGGATCGGGGAAGGACTTTGATCCACGGGTGGTCGACGCGTTCCTGGAAGCATTCCGCCGCGGCGAGCTCGAAGTGCCCGCCGTGGTCGTGTGACGTGGAGAGGCAGGTTCAGCCATGAGCCCTCTGGAAAGCGCCCTCCTCGATCCCGTCGACGCGTACGAGGACGCACCCGCGCCGTACAGCGTCCAGCTCGCGAAACAGTGGGAGCTCGACGCCGAAAAGACACGATCAGACCGTCGCGCGCACAAGCGACTCCGCGACCACGAGCTCGAGTGGCTGCGCAGTGCCCGCTTGAGCGCGGGCCAGAAAGTGTCGGTCGTCGATCTCTCGGTTGGCGGTGCGCTGCTCGATTCGCCGGTCCAGTTGCGGCCGGATTCGATCCTGACGCTGGAGATTGACGGACGAGGGTTGTACAAGGTTGTTCCGTTCCGCGTTCTGCGCTGCCAGATCGGCGCGCTGGAGGCGGGGCGCACGATCTATCGGGGCGCGTGCGAGTTCACCAGCCAGATCGAGCTGCCGATCGCGCAGCCGGAAGGGGCGCGAGTCCTTTATCCGAACCAGTTCGTCGGACTCGATCTTGCGCTGAAGCAGCTTGTCGAACGAGCAGGACCGGCGGGCGCATTCGGAGCGCTCGACACCGCCGGCGTCAGACAGGCACTCGAGTCCTTGCGCGATCGGGCGCTCAAAACACCGCTCGATACCATGGGCCGACCGCTGGCCGCGCTCCTCGATCGGGTAGTTCCCGCGCTGGGGCACAATCAGGGATTGCCTGACATCATCAATCGCATCGAAATCCAGCTTCGTCAGACCGTGCCGCAGGCCCGCCTCCGCCTCGCCGCGGTCGCCGAACCGGCGGGCCCCGGCCTGAAATCGATCCTCATCAATGTGCCCGGGGCGCCAGCCGGGTCCGCGCTGGTCCGCATCGATCTTCCTCGGAACGTCATTCTCAATGCCTGGCAATCGCGGGTACTGCGAGTCACCAGCCGCCTCATTGCACTACTGCAGCGGCTCGAACCAGACGTGCCTGTCGCGGACATCCGCCCGCTGAGCCCCGCCGATTCAGCACCGGCCCCGGCGCCACGGGCGGCAGCGACGCAGGCACCGGCAGCCGCGATAGCGGCAGCGACCCCAGCAGCGACAGCAGCACCTTCGGCGACGACGGTAGAAGATAAGCCCGCAACTCGGCCCGACGACACGCGCCACACGACCGCCTGGCAGAAGATTGTGGTTCGTTACAGGGAGGGACAGATCCTGAAGGGCTATACCCATGACTTCAGCGCAGCTCGTCCGCAGTTCTCGCTGTGGCCAACGCTGACGGCGTCTCCCAAGGAGCGTGTCATCGTGCCGCTCGCGCGGCTGAAGGGTGTGTTCTTCGTCCGCGACTTCGACGGCAACCCCGGCTACGTCGAGCGCGTCGACGATACCCAGCCACAACACGGTCGCCGCATCGAAGTCACGCTGATGGACGACGAGGTGGTCGTCGGCAGAACGCTGAGCTACCGCTCCGAAGGCCACGGGTTCTTCGTCGTGCCCGCCGACCCCCTCGCCAACAACGTCCGCATTTTCATCGTCGCGACCGCTGTCCGGCAGGTCCGGTTCCCGTAGCACGGGAACATCACCACTCGGCTCCCGCCTCGAACGCGAACGGCTCAGCCGCGGAAGTTCACTGACGCTGCCCTGTGCGGCGCAAAATGGGTCGCTGATTGTTGATTGTTGGTCACGGCGGAAGCGCGCAACAGCGCGCAGGCCGAGTGGGCCGTCCGTGTCGAATCAGGAACAGATATCACAATCGGCCAATCGAAAATCAGCGGTCGAAAATCAGTAGTCGAAATGATCGCCGCTGTAATTCTTACCGCAGTAGAATGAGACAAGCGCAGAGCAATTTCGCGTGAACCACCCGAAACTAACCGCAGGCTCGCGCGCGTGTTTCGGAATTGTTCTTGCACGATGCGACGAACACAACATCCTCATCCAGTCTCGGGTTGCACATCATGAAGTTCTGGATTCTCGCGTGCGGTGCGATCGCCGTCGTCGCCGCACGTGCGGTGTACACCTTCAGCACTCGTCAATCGCGCCGGAACGCACGCTTCACCGGCGATCAAGTAAGCAGTGAATGGCTCGCCACTGCGAAGATTCACGAGGATCACCCGTGATCGCCGAACGGCGTGCGTTTGGCGAACGGCTTCGCCGGCAACGACGACACCAGAACCTTTCGCTTACGGAAATCGCGGCGTCAACGAAGGTTGGGGCCTCGCACTACGCGGCTCTGGAGCGGGGAGACTGTTCCCGATGGCCGGGCGGTGTCTACAACCGGGCGTTCATCCGGGCTTACGCGAAGGCCGTCGGGCTCGATCCGGATGAAACCGCCGCGGAGTTCGCTGAATGCTTTGAATCGGCGCCCGCGCCGGAACTGGTCGACGAGGCGGTCGACCCGGCGCTCGGGTACCGCCGCCAGGCCCCCGCTGCGCCTCGGTATCGAGCCGGATCCTCGCGACACAGAGAAGCGGGTCGTCCGCATCGCCGCGCTCCTTCTCCTGGATCTCATGGCGGTAGTCGCGCTGGCCGGAGCGGGACTGCTCTTCACCACCGCGAGCTTCTGGATCTGCCTCGCCGCCGCCAGCATCGGATACCAGATGCTGTCGCGCGTCGTCGGTTCGGTGCCTCGTTCGAGTCGACTCGACAGACGACGGACCGCGTTGCCGAACGTCGAGAACCCCGAGGCCGCACAGTCGTTGATCACCACGCAGCCCTGATATCGTCCACCCCTCGATACGCCGCCGATTTCCGCCCAGAGCCGTATCAATGCCGCCGTTGCCAGGCGTAGCGGTCAAGTGCCGCTCGGGGAAGGGCCCTTATACTTGGCGGCGATGACGACCGTCCATGCGGATGAAGCATCCGTCGCGGAACTCAGCACACACCTCCGGAAGGATCTCGGGCTCCTCAACCTCACGCTCACTCAAGTCCTCTTCATCGTGGGGCTGCCATGGGTCGGCGTCGCTGCCAAGCAGGGTCCCGCTCACGTGCTTCTCTGGCTTGGGGCCATCATCTTCTTTTATCTGCCATCGGCCGCAGTCGTCATCCATCTCAATCGCGCTACGCCGCTCGAAGGCGGGCTCTACCAGTGGGCCAAGGTTGGTTTCGGCGAGCTGATCGGTTTCCTGGTCGCGTGGAATCTGTGGCTGTTCGCGATCCTCAACACATCGGAGGTCGGGCTCCAGGTCACGCAATACTTCCGTTACGTGCTCGGTCCGGAGGGCGAGCGGCTTACGGGGGATCGCCGTTTCGTCGTACTGGTCAGCACAGCCATATTCGTGGCGCTTGTCATCCTGACCATCCGCGGTCTCAGCGTCGGCAAATGGGTCCACACGATCGGCGGCGTGCTGATGTTGACGACATTCGCGATGCTGATTGCCTTGCCGTGGCTCAACGTCGCGCACGGAACGCTCCCCGCCTTTCACCCGCTGGCGACGACGATGCCGGTGATGTCCATCCTGACGCTGAACATCGCGGCGAAAATGGGGTTCGGAGCGCTCGGCGGATTCGAGTGACGTCGCGATTCATGCGGGCGAGTGCCGTAACCCTTCGCGAACGATCGGCCGGTCCGTCGCGCTGGCCGCGCCGGTCATCGCGGTGATGTTCATCCTGGGGACGAGCTCGGTGATCGCGCTCGTTCCGATTGACGACATCGATCTCATCGCGCCGATTCCACAGGTGCTGGCGCAGGGATTCAGCACGTTCGGATCGGCGACCGTCGTGGCCTCGATCACCATCGTGGTGCTGCTCTGCATCCGCCTGGCGCAAGCCAGCGTGTTGTTCGCGGGCAACACGCGGCTGCCCATGGTGGCGGGATGGGATGGCCTGCTGCCGGAGTGGTTCACCCGGCTCCACGATCGCTATCAGACACCCGTCAATTCAATCGTCTTCGTGGGCGTCATCACGTTCGCCTTCAGCGTCATCGGATTAATCGGGGTGGGCAAGCAGGAGGCCTTCCAACTCCTGTGGAATGCGTCCGCCATCTTCTATGGATTGACCTATCTCGTGATGTTCGCGCTTCCGATTGCCGACCGCGATGCGCACCTGTGGCTCAGGATCGCGTCGATCTCCGGCTTTGCCGCAACGTTGCTTTTCGTGCTGATCTCGATCCTGCCGATCGTGCAGGTCCAGAGTCGGATCGCGTTCGCGACGAAGATCACTGTGGTGGTCGCCGTCGCGAACGCGATCGGAATCGTCATTTTCAAGGGCTCTGCGAGGTTCCGAACGTAGAACCACGTAGGCGCTCACGCGATGGGCGCGGGAGCCATCGTCAGGCGACGGCCGAATTCGCGAAAGAGCAGCAATTGATTGACGGCCAGCTGCACGATGAGCGCGGCGACCGACAAGTACCAGATCCAGTGCAGCTGGAAGCCGGGCACGCGCGACAGGATGAATGCCGGCACCGCGACGAGGACGATGCGGCAGAACGAGGCCACGAGCGCGGGCAGTGTGTGACCGAGCGCCTGAAACATGCTCGAGCCTACGAAGATGATCCCGGACGCGGGAAACGTCCACGACACGATGCGCAAGTACTCGGCGCCAACCGCCACAACCTGGGGATCGCTCGAGAAGAAGGCGACCATCGCCGCGCCTCTGGCGCGACAGATCGCCGTGAACAGGAACATGGCGCCGGCCGCCATCAGGGCGCCGGATCGAAAAGTGGCGCGCACGCGGTCCGGGTGCCGCGCGCCGAAGTTCTGTCCCGCCACCGGCGCGACCGCGAAACCGAGCGCCACGATCGGCATGAACCCTGCCTGGACGATGCGCATGCCAATGCCGAACCCTGCCTGAGCGGCCGATCCAAATGGCCGGCTGACCGCATAAACGATGAACAGGTAGACCGCAAGAAGTGCGAACTCGGCGCCGGCAGGCAGGCCGATACCGAGCATCCTCCTCCAGAGCGACAGGTCTGGCTTCCAGTCTGCAAGCACGAATTTCAGATACGAGCCTACGGGCAGGAAATACAGAGTAAGCCACACCGAGGCGACGGCAATCGCCACCAGCGTCGATATCGCCGCGCCGGCCACTCCGAACGGGTGATGCGTGACCCATCCAAAGATCAGGAACGGCGCGAGGATCATGTTCAGGATCACCGACGCGGTGGAGACGATCATGCCAGGCCTGAAATTGCCGCTGCCGCGCAGCGCGGCACCCATCGCGACCATGCCGAACTGAAGCGACATCGCGGGAATGAACCACAGGAGGTACTCGGACGCGAGCCTGGCGGTGACGGGATCGGCGCCGAGCGCGGAAACATATGACGTGCGGATCGTCATGCCGACGGCAAAGAACAGGATGCCGACGATCAGCGACAGCACCTGAGACTGATTGAACACGAGGAGCGCGCGTTCGTGATCCTTCTGTCCTGCCGCGTGCGACACGAGTGTGGTGATGCCCACGCTCAGCATCTGCGTGACCGCGAGCGTGATGAAGTTGAGATTGCCGGCGATCCCCACACCCGCGACGGCTTCCTTCCCCAATCGGCCGACCCAGTAGAGATCGACCAGAAAGTAGAGCGTCTGAAACACCATCGTCACGAGCATGAAGCCGGTCGTCTTCAGCAGATGCCGTGCGAGCGAGCCGGTCGTGAGGTCCTGCATGGTGCCGCATTGTAAGTCAGTCGCGCGCTGGTGCTACGATTGATCGACCTGGAGGAGGTGCTCCGTGACGAATCCCGAAGGCATTACCGACCACATCCGCGCGCGTGAGGAAGAGCATTTCCGGAAAAAAGATCGCGAGCTGATCGAAAGGCTTCGTCGGGCGGACGCTGATGCCCGCGCCAGCCGCGCGCTCGAGCAACAGACAGGCATTCACGATCCTGACATGCTTCGTGAGCTCAGGCTGCTGGGGTTCACCACGGACACGATCGCGCTGCTTCCACTGATCCCCGTCCTCGAGGTTGCGTGGGCGAAAGCCGGGATCAGCACCGCCGAACGTACGCTCATCGTCAATCTCGCGCGGACGCGTGGAATCTCTGCCGGATGCGCCGCCGATCGGCAGCTGATGGAGTGGCTCGACCATCGGCCCTCGGAAGAAACGTTTCACAAAGCGACGCGGCTCATCAGAGCGATAGTGGATTCACCCGACGGCGGAGCGCTCCACCTGACCGCCGAGGAGCTAATCGCGCAGTGCGACCGCATCGCGCACGCGTCCGGCGGGATTTTCGGCATCGGCCGGGTGTCCCCTGAGGAGCGCGCGGCGATAGCCGAGATTGCGGCGGCCGTGAAAAAACGGTAGAGGCGGTGCTATCGTTCACGGATGCATAACACAGCAGCAAACCGCATCGTGACGCTTGCCGCAATCGCCGCGGCGCTGGCACTCCCCGGGCATACGACGATCAAGGCACAGGCTCCCGCCGCGCAGGCCGCGTCGCGAGCTGAACGAACTGTCTGGTATTTCTACCGCGTGAAGTGGGGATTCCAGGACGAGTTCGTAACCCTCTTCCAGCGGAATCACTACCCCGTCCTGAGAGAAGAGATGAAGACCGGGCGCATCAAGGACGTCCGGACGTTCGTGCCGACCTATCACGGCGACGGACGCGCCGACTGGACGTTCGCTGTCGTGATTACTTACCGCGACATTGCCGCCATGACGGGACCGTCGAACGACGCGGAGATCGTCAAGCGGTTGTATCCGGACCAGGCGAAGTTCACTCGGGAAGAGCAGCGGAGATTCGAGATCCTCGACGCGCACTGGGACGTTCCGTTGAACGAGCTCGATCTGAGCGCGCCTGGGCGCTGACGGCCCGAGGGGGGACCGCGGCTGTCGTCCAGGCGTCATACGCGTAGACCGCCGCCTGCGCAGCCCTTGCGCCTTCGCGCGGAGCGCTGCGGCGGACCGCCGTGGCAGGGCTGAAGCCCTGCGCTACCGTGCCGCGAAGCTGCGGCAGGCTGTCGCGGCAGGGCTGAAGCCCCTACATTACCTTGCCGGGAAGATTCACAAAGGAAAACAGGTCGTGTCCATACGTGCCGTGAAACGGATCATTCAATCAACGCCCACCATTGAGGGCGCTGGAGTCAAGCTCAGGCGCGGGTTCGGCTTCGGCGATACGACGGAGTTCGATCCGTTCCTGCTGTTCGACGACTTCCGCAACGACGTTCCGCGTGATTTCCTCGCCGGCTTTCCGTGGCATCCGCACCGCGGGATCGAAACGATCACCTACGTGCTGACCGGCACCGTCGAACACGGCGACAGCCTTGGCAACCGCGGCTCGCTCGGCGCGGGTGACGTGCAGTGGATGACGGCCGGCAGCGGCATCATTCATCAAGAAATGCCGCGCGGCGATGCACAGGGCCGCATGCATGGCTTCCAGCTCTGGGCGAACCTGCCGGCGTCGCTGAAAATGACCGCGCCGCGCTATCAGGACGTGGGCGCTCGCGATATCCCGACGATTGTGGACGATGACGGGACCAGCGTTCGCGTGGTGTGCGGCGAGTTGTGGGGGAAGCGTGGACCGGTCGACGGCATCGCGGCCTCGCCGTCCTATCTCGATGTGTCGGTGCCGCCGCGACAACGCAAGACGCTGCCGGTCGAGGTGACCCGTCACGCATTCGCGTACGTCTTCGCCGGTTCCGGTACGTTCCGGAACGCGTCACCTCCATTGCCGGTCAAGACCGACAACACGGGAGATCTCGATGCGGCGTACTACCAGGACGCGAAGGATCGATCGCTCATCGTGTTCGACCGGGGCGACGAAGTGACCGTGCAGGCGGGTGAGGCAGGCATTCGATTCCTGCTCGTCTCGGGCAAGCCGCTCGAAGAGCCGATTGCCTGGCACGGTCCGGTGGTCATGAACACCGAAGATGAACTGCGTCAGGCGTTCCGCGAGATCCGCGAAGGCACGTTCATCAAGTGATCCTTCCGCCCTGAAGGCGGAAGCTACAAAGGTAGACCTGCAGCCTCCGCCTTTTCCTTTCGACTTACATCTTTTTCTTGACGATCCGCACGGTCGAAGCGGTCTTCGTGCCGCCCATGTCGTGGTACGTCACGCTGACCGTGTCCCCGTCCTTGACGAAGTCCCCGAGCGTGGGCTTTCCGCCAGCTTCCTGGAGTTTCTTCCCCGCCGTGCCGAGACCGGTTCCCGAAACCACGGTCTTGTTGTCGACCGTGAAGGTGACGTCGCCGGTCTTCTCTTTGACGGTCAGCGAACTCCCCGTGACTGCGGACACGACACCGGTCGCGGTCATGGCTTTTGGCGCCGGTTCGGCCTTTGGGGCACCTGGCGGCGGCGGTGGCGGTACCGACGCGATCGCACGCACTGTATCGGCGTGCATTTCCTTCTCGTGATAGGTGACCTCGACCGCCTCACCGGTCTTGACGATGTCGGTGATCAACAGACCAGGCTTCCCTGCCGCCTGGGCCTCGCGCGCCTTCGTGGCGCCACCGCGCGCGACCACGGTGGTCTTGCCGTCGACGGTCAGGGTCATATCCTTCCCGCCGGCGTTGACCGTGATGGAACTGCCGCTCACGGCGGTCACCGACCCCTTGACGGTCTTGGTCTGGGCGAGCGCCGGGGCCGCCGCGACAAGCACCGCACATCCGAGCATGGCTATCAATCGCTTCATAAAATCCGTGCCTCCGGCCGTCACTCTAGCACTAATCGCTAATCACTGATCACTGATCCTGGATAATCCTGGATCGCTAATCCTCGAATCCCGCATCCTCGCATCGCGAATCCTTCAGGATTCGCGATGCAGGGATTCAGGGACTTCAGGATTCGGGGATTCAGGGATTCGGGATTCAGGGATTCGGGATTAGTGATTCAGGATCAGTGATGAGTGATTAGGGATTCCGTTTCTCCGCTGCAAGCGTAACGGCTTCGCTCGTCCTGATGGCCGCCGCGGCATCGTCTTCCGCGCGGCGCGCTTCGGCCCAGTACTGCGACTTCGGCCGGATGTCCTGGATGGCCTGACCGAGCGTCATGCCATCGTTGACGATCCGGCGCTTTAGTTCCGAGAAGGGAATATCGACGTTATTCGAGGCGTGGACCGTTGCGACGAACAGTTCGAGCCGACGGAAACCGGCAGCGGCGGCGTTCAGATCAGTGCCGCGCGGCAGGCGGCCACGCAGGCCGTCCGCGAGCACCACATTCCGCTGCAGGTCCCTCTGAACGGGCGAGGGGGCCGGCTTGGCCGGCGTTCGCCGCGCGGCCGCGGATCTGGCGGGACTGGCCACATGCTGTCCCGACGAAACGGGCACCGACGCCAATGCCATGATCGCCGTCGCGAGCGCAAACGCCAAGAGTGAGCGCTGCATGGACACCCCCTCTACTAAGCCACTGACCGATCGGCGCAAGCGCCATACCAACTACAATCCGGAAGTAAAGCATTGAGGCGACGGCTGTTAGGCAGAACGACCAGAAGCGCCCACGGCCGACCGATCACCTCGTTGCCGGATTACTGACAAAATCAGTCGCAGAGCTTCGCCCTATGGTTCTGGACAAACTGACCGCACATTGGCGGTATCACTCGCTCCATCCCGTGTTTCAGCGAGCCTTCGACTTCCTGACGCACGCAAGTTGGACCCAGCTGATGTCGCCGTCCGCCGACGGCGACCAGCACAACTGGCGACATTCGATCGACGGTGAGCGGATCTACGTGTCGATCGATCGCGTCGAGGGACGCGGCCGCGATGGCGCGCGGCTCGAAGCGCATCGTCGGTACATCGACATCCAGCTCACGATAGGCGGGCACGAGGAGATTGGATGGAAACCGCTCGGCGACTGCGCGCTGACGGCTGGTGCGTTCGACGCCGCGAAGGACGTCACGTTTTTCAGCGACCGTCCGGACAGTTGGCTGTCACTGCCGGCCGGCCACTTTGCGATTTTCTTTCCGGACGACGCGCACGCCCCGCTCGCGGGGCGTGGCACTCTGACGAAGGCAATCGTGAAGATCGCCGTCGACTAGGCTCGCGGTTTATCGATGCGAACCAACCGTCGTGCGCGCGATCGTGAGCACGCGATTCTGTTCGAGGGTCAGCGACGCAAAGAACAGCAGAACGATGACGACACCAAGTGCGGCCCCAAATGTGCGGGTCATGAAATATACCTCCCAGTTCACGGAACGTTGCTCCTCAATGGAGCAACGACCGTGCCGGGACTCCTTGGAGCGCCGAAGTCTTTATGGGCGTGAACCATACAGGAAAACGCCACGTTCCAGCGATCCACCGGGCGACTCACGATTTTGAGGGTCGATCACGACTTCCGCGGTTGTGCGGAGTGCGCGGAGCCGCACATCGCGCGCGCTGTATTGTGCAGTTCCGCTCACCGTCGATCCGGATTGAGCCGTTCACGGCGCCATGAATCGATTCGATCAGCGACAACTCACCGCGCGCGTCCTCGAAACGCTCGAGCGACGGGTGAAGCAGTTCCGGCGCCGTGAGGAGTTGTGGCCGCTGAGAGTTCCCCACGAACCTCTCGTGCTCGACGAAGTGGTCGACGAAGCCCTTGGTGAGGACGCGGGCCGGTTCGACCAGGGCGCGCTGCAGGCGCGTACGCTGCTGCGGCTTCAGTGGGACGAGGACACCGCGTGGGAAGTGTGGATGATGACGCTGCCCTCCAGGACCAAGCTGTACTTCGACTCCGACGGGCATGAAACGCGTCTGCTGGCGTCGGGTGGCCGCAATGAGGGAGACGAGAACGATCGGATTTTCCTGCAGCTCCTGGCCGAAACGGCTGGCGCGGCATTCGGGATCGAATTCTCCGGAGGCGCGCCCGCGCGCGTCCGTTCGTCGGTCGACGATCGCGGCTTCCTGATCGAGTTCTTCGTGAACCTGTTCGAGGTCACAGGCGCGGAAGCATCGGTGCGCGCGGCGATCGCGTCTCAATCAGGCGACTTCCATCACGATGTGGAGGAGTGGCTCGAGCGGGTGACCTGAGCCTGTCCGCCGCAGCGTCGCGACGGCCGACTCTATTCCCACGCCACCTTGCGAAGGAGCGCAAGGTCGGTCAGCATCATGCCCGCGCCCATGACGACGGACGTGAGCGGGTTTTCGGCCACGAGGACCGGAAGCCCCGTTTCTTCGCGCAGCCGCTTGTCGAGATTCCTGAGCAGCGCGCCGCCGCCGGTCAGCACGACGCCGCGATCGTAGATGTCCGCGGACAACTCGGGCGGAATGCGCTCGAGCGAATCGCGGACCGCCTGCACGATCTGCCGGAGCGGCTCGGCCAGCGCTTCGCGGATGTCGGAGTCGGTGATCGTCACGGTCCGCGGCACGCCCTCGACGGCGTGACGGCCCTTGACTTCCATCACGAGCGGCTTCTCGAGCGGTGCCGCGGATCCGACTTCGTACTTGATCTGCTGCGCGGTGCGCTCGCCGACGTGCAGGTTGCACGACTTCCGCATGTACTGGATGATCGCTTCGTCCATCGCATCGCCGGCCACGCGAAGCGACTTGCCGTAGACCGTGCCCGCCATCGAGATGACGGCGATGTCGGTCGTGCCCGCCGCCGATGTCGATGATCATGTTGCCGGCCGGCTCGGTCACCGGAAGCCCGGAGCCAATCGCTGCCGCCATCGACTCGTCGACCAGGATAGACCTCGCTCGCCTTCACCCGGAACCCGCTGTCCTTGACCGCGCGGCGCTCGACCGGCGTGATTTCCGGCGGGACGCCGATGACGAGTCGCGGCCGCACGAAGGTGCGCTTCCCGTGCGCCTTCCGGACGAAATACATCAGCATCTTCTCGGCCGCGTCGAAGTCGGCGATGACGCCGTCCTTCATCGGCCGAACCGGCTTGATGTTCGCCGGGGTGCGCCCGAGCATCTCGTGGGCCTCGATGCCGACCGCTTCGATCTCGCCCCTGGCGATGTTGAAGGCCACGATGGATGGTTCGTTGAGGACGATGCCGCGGCCGCGCGCAAAAACGCAGGTATTGGCGGTTCCGAGATCGATCGCCACGTCGGTGGCAAAGGTGGACATCAGGCTCATGACAATTCGACCTCGTTCGCAGGCGGAGAGTGTATTCGCGCGCAATTCATGATTCGTTCCCACTCTCTTTCGGCACGGAAGCTCAAAAGCTTCAGGGATTTATCGAGGCCGACCGCAACGCGTTCCGCCGGGCAGGCGGCGGGATTACAAACCTGATTGCGGGTGACGATTCTTGGGCTTGCGATTTTATAATTGCCGAGTGAGATCCGCGTCTTGTTTCATCGCGGTCAACGCGCTCAGCCTTGCCGTGACGTCCTGCAGCAGCCCGGAACCGCTCGGCCCCACGCCCCTCGACCAAGGAATCGTCATCTATCTGAATTCCGGCTATCGGGGTGTCTCGCAACAGGTAGGCGCCGACGTGGTAGACCTCGAGGAAATTGAAGGCCCCTGTAACCCATCGGAGGGCGGGACGGGCACGTGGAACGACTGCATCTCGTCGATTCGCGTGCTGCCAGGGTGGGGTGCGCGCATTTACGGCGACAAGAACTACCGTGGCGCCGTCCTCGACGTGACCGCCGATGTACCCGACCTGTCCCAGGTGCACGGCAGCTGCTCGGGCAGCTACAACGATTGCATCTCGTCGATCCGAGTATTCAAGAACTAGCTACCAGTTCCCAGCTTCCAGCTGTCAACGCTGTCCCTTGTCCCTTGTTTATGTCCTGTCAAAGTCGGGTGTCCACGTTTTCACGGCGCGCTTGATGTCGCGGGGTGACAGCTGCTCGCGCGCGGCGCGTTCCAGGAGCGCGGGCAGTTCTAGGTCGGACGCAAACCGCAGCGCCGCGATCTGTTTGTTGTTCAGCTGAAGGAACAGACGCTGCTGTTCTGGCGCGAGGAGCGGCGCCGTGCGCAGCCGCATCTCGAGTTTGATGATCCGATCCTGCAGTCGTGTGGTGTAGCGACGACTGATGAGCAGCAGGACGATCACCGCGCCGCACAATTCGAGCAGACCAATCGCCAGGCGGTCGCCGGCGCGCCAACGCGACACGAACCCGACCAGCGCGATTGACACAAACAGATAGCCAGCGGCGGTCAGCACCGGCCGATGAACGTGGTTTTTGTAGGTCTGCATATCAAGGGACACAGCGGACAAGAGCGGCCTCAAAAACTTTCGATTATATGTCACGCATCCTCCCCCTTTTGTCTCCTCCCGGCTTTGACCTCTCCGCGCCGCTTCTTGTAGGCGAGCCTCCGTTCTTTCACAGCCTTCGCCGGACGTGTCGGACGACGCTTCCGCGGCTGATGCGTTGCGCGCTCGATGAGTCCAATCAGCCGCTCCCGCGCGGCCTCGCGGTTCCGGGCCTGCGTGCGATGCTCGCGTGAGTCGATCACGAGCACGCCATCGGCGGTCATGCGGCTGCCCGACAGCGCCATGAGCCGCTGCTTGACAGCGTCGGGCAATGAGGATGCACCGACGTCAAGGCGCAGCTGGACGGCGGTCGAGACCTTGTTGACGTTCTGGCCTCCGGGACCGGAGGCACGCACGAATCGCTCTTCCAACTCCCGCTCGTCGAGCGACACCGAGTCGGTCACGCGGATCGTCGACATGCGCTTACACCTTGAACAGAATGCCAGTGGCCGGCCTGCCGGTGGCGCGCACGACGGCGGCGACGTACTGCTGCACCTGCGCGCGATAGCGCGATTCACCGGCGGCCAGCTCGTGATCGGTCTTGAAGTCCACGACGGTGGTGCTGCCATGCTCGTCGAATGCCAGGTCGAGCACGCCCTCAATCATCGTTCCATCCTTCTGCAGCCACGTCACCGGCGTTTCGCGCGTAACAACGGCGGCACGGCGTGCGCGCGCCATCAGATCGTGGCCGAGCACGGCGGTCGCGGCCGCTGACGGCCGCGCGGATCTCTTCCGGCGTCGACAACAGCATGCGTCCCTGCGTCTCGGCAGTCGACACGATGTCCTCGGCGCTGGCATCGAGCGCGACGGTTGCCAGTACGGCGTGCACCAGCGTCCCGAAACGCGGCCCGCGCGGCCGACCGGCGGCACCGGGAAGCTCAATGATCTCAATGGCGCTGGTCGCTGCAATCTCGTCGTCTATGCCGAGCGCGGCCGCGGCTGCCGCCCACGCTGTCGCGGTCTGCACGCGGACGCTCGGCCGCTGCGCGTTGTCGATCGCCTCGACCCGATCGCGCCGCCAGCTCTCGTACTCGGCCATCCGCTCTTCAACGGCAAACATGTCGCCGTCCTTGACGATCAGATCGTCGCGGCGCAGGCCGAACGGTCGATACGGCGCCGAGATGAAGGACGTGCGGGTCCCACCACACAACGGAGTGGCTCGCATTGATCCGGGATCCGGGATGCGGGATCCGTCCCTCGACCCGCTCGGGACGCCCTGAGCCTGTCGCAGGGCGGGATCCGGGGCTGCGGGCCGGGCTCGGCTCCAGATCCGGCGTCCCCGGGGAACTCAAAGGCTCCGGGCGCCACGGTGTGGGGCCGCGCGGGATCGCCGTCGGGGCGATTCATCACCGAGTCCTTCGACGGAAACGCCGGACATCCAGGCGCGCGGCCGGGGTTCGCGACGCTCAGTCTCGGCGGGGTATACCGCACGCGTCAGCGGATCGAGCCAGCCGCCCTCGTACGGGCCATCGCCGATCACGGGCACGACGAGCAGGTCGCGGGCGCGACGTCGCCGCCACGTACGCGAGCCGCTGCGCCTCCGCCTGCTCGCGCGCGCGTTCTTCCTCGCCGTGCAGCACGAGATCGATCGGCGCCCACCCGCCCAGCTTCAGCGCGCACAGCCGGTCGTCCTCGGCGAGCCAGCGGCTCGGCCTCGGCGGCGCGACAGCTTGCACGTCAGATCCGCCAGGACGACGACCGGGAACTCGAGCCCCTTCGCCTTGTGCACGGTCATCATCCGGACGCCGTCGCTGCCCTCTTCGAGAATCGGCGCCTCGGCCGCCTGCGCGGTATCGGCGGCGATGCGCAGCTCGTCGACGAATCCGCGGAACGAGATGCCGCCCGCCGCCTCGTACTGGCGCGCCAGCTCCGCGACGTGCAGCACGTTGGCGAGCGCCTGCTCGCCGCCGGCGCGCAGCACGAATCCGACGTGCGCGCGCGTGGCGTTCAGCAGCTCCTGAAGCGTCTCGGCGACCGGCACGTAGTTGCGGCGGCGGTGCAGCTGCTGGAGCAGCTGCAAGCGCCTGCAATGGGCGACAGGTGCGGCGGGAATGCGACGCGACGGCATCCGGAACGGATGGAACACGCCAAAGCCGTTCTCGCCGTGGTCCGAGCTTCCACTCGAGCAGCTCCTCGTCGCCGATCGCGAAGAGCGCACCGCGCAGCGTCGCAAACACCGACAGCTCATCGTCCGGCCACTCGATCGCCGCCAGCGCCGCGCGGATCGTCTCGACTTCTTCGCGATCGTGAAACGTCTTGCCGCCGACGAGCACGTGACGGACGCCGCGCGCCTCGAGCGCCTGCACGTACGGCTGCGTGATGTCCTCGCCGAAGCTGAGAAACCGGCGGAACAGGAGGCAGACGTGTTTCGCCTGCACCGGACACGGGCGCCTCGCCGGTCCGCTCGGTCACCTTCCAGCCGCTCTCGTTGACGAGCCAGTCGACGAACGCGCCGACGGCGTCGGGCAGCGACTTCTCGATCGCCACCGCCGACACGTTGCGCGATGCCGTATGGGGCCGGGCACCGGCAGCGCCACGACCGACGGCTGGCGTCCGCTGATCCTTGCGAACAGGCGGACGAGCGGCACGTAGTCGGCCTGCAGCGTGCAGCGATCGCCGGTCATCACCGGCGCGAACGCGGCGTTGACGCACGCCTGGATCTGCGGAACGCTGCGGAAGCTCGTCGTCAGCGTCACACGCATGGCGCCGCGCGTGCACGAGCCGCTCGCACACCTCGCGATAGATCGCCACGTCGGCGCGCCGGAAGCGATAGATCGACTGCTTCGGATCGCCGACGATGAACAGGCGGCCGGGCACCGGCGTGACGCGTCGCCAGTCCGTCTCCGCCGGGTCGTCGGCGGCCAGCAGCAGCAGGATCTCCGCCTGCAGCGGATCGGTGTCCTGGAACTCGTCGACGAAGATGTGCGTGAAGCGCGACTGGAAACCGCGCCGGACGGCTGCGTTGTCCGCTGACCAGATCGCGCGCCTTCAGGAGCAGGTCGAGGAAGTCGAGCGCGCCGGCGCGCGCCTTCAGCTCCTCGTACGCTGCGACCGCGCCGGCAGCTCCTGCTGCAGGGCCGCGGCTAGATCGGCGTCGGCATCGAGCGGAACCCGTCGAGCTGCGATGCGAAAGCGCGTCGAGCGCCTCGACGACTGCGGCGCGCGTCACGCCCTTACGGTATCCGGGCCCGCGGCCGTGACGCGCCCTGGCGAAGTTTCGATCCCGCGACAGATCGACCAGCCGCGCTTCCCACGCCGTCGTCGATCCGCTTCTGACGTACCGCGTCCGTGCCTTCCTGCTGGAGCTGAATCTCCTGGCTCAAGTGCCGCGCCGGCGCGGTGTCGAGATACAGCGCGTCGTTCGCGTACGACGGCCTCTCGGTGAGCGCCGCGAGGCGCGTGCAGCTCCGCAACGAGCGATTCGATTCGCCGCGTCGCGATCGAACGGCGGCCGCGTCCACGGCGCGCTGGAAGTCGCGCCACTGCGCCAGCTCCCACGCCGCGCGTCGCAGCCGATCGATCGGCCCGTCCTGTCGCGGCCGCGACGCCGGAGAACGAAAACGACGTCGACCGCCGCAGCGCGCGGCGGACGCCTTCGGGCGGATCGGCCAGCTGATCCTGCAGCCAGCCGCCGAACGCTTCGTCGAACAGCCGCTCCGACTGCGCCTCGGTCAGCACGCGAAACAGCGGATCGACACCCGCCTCGACCGGCCGCTCGCGCAGCAGCTCGGCGCAGAAGCCGTGAATCGTGCTGACGTGCGCCTCTTCGAGGCTCGCCAAGCGCCTCGTCCAGCCGCTCTCTGCGCTTCGGCGTCTCGTCGGCCGCTGCCGCGCCGCGCTCGAGCGCTTCGCGCAGCCGCAGCTTCAGCTCGCCGGCCGCCTTCTCGGTGAACGTGACCGCGACGATCTGCTCGACCCGGGCGCGGCCCGTCGGCGAGGACGCGCACGATCCGCTTCACGAGCTCGGTGGTCTTGCCCGTGCCGGCGGCGGCCTCGACGACGAGCGTGTCGTCGAGGGCGTTGGCGATCGATCGCGTGCGCGTGATCGGTCGTGGCATCTCTGCGCTGGACCCGCCCTGAGCGAGCCAGTCGCCGCGAGTCGGGGCTATGGCATCTCCCGCAGCGCGTCGAGGTCGCCGAGCTTCTCGCGCTGACTTTCGCGCACGCGCTGCTCTTCGTCCGGGCCGCAGACGGGCCGGAAGTCGCACCACGTGCACGCGCGCTCGCCGGCGCGGCGGGCAGGAAGCCGAGCTCGATCGCGCGATCGACGATCTCGAGCGCTTCGAGCCCGGCGCGACGGTTCGCGTCGTTGATCGGAATCTCGTGATCGGTGAAGCCGCCGGCGGCCGTGCAGTAGAACAGCCGGCCCGACGTCACCGGCCTGTCCGAGCGCCTGCTCGACGGCGAGGCTGTAGAGCACCGGCTGCAGCATCGCGCCGCCGCCGATGACCGTCTTCCACGTCGTCCGGTTCTTGCCCGTCTTGTGGTCGGTGACGCGCAGCTGCCGTCGTCGCGGCGTGCGTCTCGACGAGATCGACCGAGCCGCGCAGCAGAAGCGGCCGTCGACGAGCACCGGATCGGGCACGCTCGCTCGGATCGCGACCCTCGTCGCTGCAGGCCGAAGCTGAACTCGAAGTACTCGGGCGTCCACTCGCTGGCGCAGACGGCAGCCGGCGCACCCAGACGCGCAGGTCGCGGCGCGATGTCGGCGATCTCGTCGCGCCAGACGCGATCGATCGCCGGCGCGAGCTGTTCGTGGTACTCGGCGGCCGCCTGCGACAGCGATGCGCGTCGAGGCACTGCGAGCGCGTCGTGCAAGGCTCGCCGTCGGAGACGGCAGCCGCCCCTCTGCCTGCAGCGCGCGGAAGAACTCGCGCCTGCACCTCGTGGAAGAGCGCGCCGCGCGTCAGCGGATCGAGCGCTGCAGCGGCTCCGGGTCCTGCGGCGGCTCGAGCCGGTAGATCGCCGACAGCAGGAACTGGTACGGGCAGGTCGAGAATTTCTGCAGCGCCGACAGCGAATACGGGCCGCGCGCCCAGCCGCTGGGTCGCAGCATCGGCTGCGTCATCCCGGTGACGCGCGTGATGCCGTCGAACGGCGTCCACTGCGACGCGCGCGCGCGCCCAGCGCGTCGTCACCGATCGCTTCAGCGCAGTCGTTGAGGCGCAGCAGGTAGTGCGCGTGGCCGCGCACGACGCCTGCGGATTCGTCAGCGAGCAGCGAGCGTCGCAGCACCGCGAGGTCGTGCTCGAGATCGTCGATGGCGTCGGCCGGGTCTCGCCGGCGCCGGCCACGCGAGCATTGCGCCCGCCCTCGGACGACCGCGCGCTCCTGCAGCTCCTCGTGGCTGCGGGATGCGTCCGGTGATCGCGCGCATGACGTCGAGCGCGTAGAACGACGGCACGCGCGGGCGCGATTCCGGCGATGTCGATCCGCGGATACGACAGCCACAGGCGCTCGGTCGCGCGCGCCGACGGCGAGGCGCAGCAGCAGCCGCTCCGTCCGCGCCGCGGTCTCCTGGATCGCCAGCCCGGCCTCGAGCGGCGCGCGCATCTCCTCGTCGAGCAGCATCGGGTCTTCGTGCGGCTTCTGCGGAAACATCCGCTCGGCGAGCCCGGCGACGAAGACGACGCGGAACGTGCGGCCGCGCGCCTGCTGCGGGCTGCCGACGAAGACGCGGCCGTAGCGATGCGCGCGGCGGATCGACCTCGAGCGTCCGCAGCCGATCGGCGAGGACGTCGCGCGCTTCGTCGAGCGACACCGGGCCGATCTCGCTCATCGGCCGCAGCTCTGCGAGCACGCGCAGCACGCGCTCGGGCTGTCGACAGCACCAGTCGGCGCGAGCTGCGCGAAGCGATCGAGCCAGTCGCCCCAGGTCGCCGCTCGCCGGCCACGACGCGAGGCGATCGATGATCGGCAGCGCGAAGGCGCGCAGGTGCCCGAGGTTGCGCGAGGTCGCGCTCGAGGCGCGGCGCGCGCGGCGATTCGGGATCCTCGCCGCCGCTCCTCCTCGATCATCAGCCGGTACTCGCTGCGCGAGCCCGGCGAGCCGCCGGTGCCAGCGCGCCGGATCGCCGCCGATGACCGCCGATTCGACGATCAGCGTTTCCCATTTCCACGGCGCGCGCAGCGATCCGGCGACGACGGCGTCTCGTCGTCGCCGAGTCCTGCGCCGGCGATCGGGCACGGTCGTCTCGGGCACTCTCGCCGTCGCCCGTCGCTCCGGCTCACCGGTCGAGCGCCGTGCCGCACTTCCCGACAGCCGCCAACGCCTCGTCGTCCGGCACCACGAAGTCGGACTCGCGGCGCTGGCCTGGTCGAGCTGCGGCACCTGCGCGAGCGAGAGGTATTCGGCGAACCGGCGCGCCGACAGCTTCTCGACCGCGCAGGCGAGGATCGCGAGGAACGCGCGGCCGGCGGGATGCGGCCGGCGCGTGCCGCGATCGAACCAGCGCGGGAATGCCGGCGCGCGTGAACGCGTGCTCGAGCAGGCCCGCGTATCGCTGCGGCGAGCGGACGAACACCGCCATCTCGTCGAACGGCACGCCCGCGCGCGCCTCCTCGCAGAATGCGCCGCGCGATCTCCACGCACTCGCGTCCTTCGCCCGGCGCCGAGAAACAGTCGACGTCGCCCCGCGGGCTCGCGTTCTGGTGGGCGGCTGCGGTCGCGAAGAGATACCGTCTCAGCGCGGCGAGATCGGCGTCGCCCTTCTGCTCGAGGACCTCAGCGCTCGAGCCCGAGCGTCTGCGAGGCGATCGAGCGCCTGCGATGTCGCCGAACGGCACGGTGATGACGTCGTGCGGCGACGCGGCAATCAGCGCGCGGATGAACTCGAACTCCGCCGCGGAATCGATCGGCACGTCGAGCAGACACCAGCGGAGCCCCAACCACGAAACTCGGCGTGCCCCGATCGGAAGCAACGGACGTCGCCGTATCGAAGAGCGCCGCGCGATCGGTCGCGGAGGCGGCGCCGAACTCGCGCTCGAAGCGGTCCAGCAGCACGGCGAGATCGGGACCGCCGAGCGGCAGCCCAGCGAGTGCGGGCGCAGACGACATGCGCGAGGCGCAGCTCCTGCAGCGTCCGCGCGAGCGCGCGCGGGAAGCCGGGCGTCCGCGCGACCGGCGCAAAGTACATGAGCGCGTCGTCGCGAACGGATTCGAACGTCGCACGCGCGGCGACCGCTTCGGACCCGAGATAGGTCGCGGGCGATCGGCGTCGACGGCGAGCACTGGCGCCGCAAGCCGCGCGGCGAGCTGGGTGAGGCTGAAGCGATGCAGGCCGATCGTCGCGCCCGACTCGATGGCGATCGAACGCGCGAGGTCGTCGGCTGCGCCGCGCGAAGCCGCCACGAGCAGGAGATCGGGTTGACCGAGATTCGAACGAATGAATGCGCGGGCTTCCGCCAGGCGCAATTCGGTGGAGGCAGACTCGACGATGCGAACCAAGGAGGGCTCCTTCCCGGACTCCGTGCCGGGTCACCGGTAACAATCGCGCCACGCGATTGTGAATCGAGCATACAACGGATTGGCGGCTGATGATGAGCTGATCGCGATGAGACTTCCGCCTCACCAGCCTCCGCTTGAGCTACGGCGGTCCCCCGGAGCCTTGGCGAAGGCGGAAGGCAGAAGCCACAGAATCAGTTCCTTGGACTGCAGACGCTGCGAGTCGCGAGTCGCCAGCGCCCAACTCAGCGAGTCGCGCTCTTTTCAGCAGTCGCCAGCTGAATTGCCGCCCAGCTTTTCATCGGCTTTGGCGCTTCTCCCTGGGCGCGGCCGCCGCCATGGCCCCCACCCCAGGGCCACCCATACCGCCGCCACCCCGACCGCCCATGCCGCCGCCCAATCCGCCGAACCCACCACCACCCCGCTCCCCCTCGTGCGATGGCTGTTCCATCTTCGGCGTCTCAATCCCGAATCCAATCAAAGCCCCCGGCTTGGCTTCGATCGCGTACGGGGTCTCAGCGGTCTTCGTGAGCGGCACCTTCAACTCGTAGACGAGATGGCCTTCGACCGCGCCGATCTTCACCGCGATCCCTGGCGCCATCGTGGTGACGAAACTATGCGCGTCGTCTTTCTGCGGACCATACACCTCGAGCCGATCGGTCGGTTCGGGCTCGGGGTGGCAGCGGTTGCTGACCCACCCCGGAGCTGGAGTCGCCCGGGGGACGTCCACCTCCCCCGCCTCTCCGATAGTCCCCACGGCAGGGCCTCTCCTCGGGGAGCACACCGACCGGATACTTCAGGCCGAAATGCTTCTTCTCGCCGCCGCCGGATCGAACCAGAGAATAAGACCCTGGCGCAGCAGTTGGCGTCGCGCGGATGAATCACTCGTGCTGAGCACCAGGTAGAGAAACTGGCCGTCGTTCATCGCGGCGGTCAGCAGCGGATGATTCTCTTCAACTGGTTTGAGCGGTCCCGGCCACTCACCGTTGTCGCCATCAATCCGAACATCCCGATCGCGCCAATGGCTGTCTATGACTTGCCGTTTCCCGGCAAGCACGCCCGCCACGGACGCAATCAGCATCATTCCCGCCACACAAATCACCGCACATCGCATACATGACCCTTTCAACCCCGGTCGCCCCTCCCGCGGAAAAAGGTGCGCAGGAGCGCGCAAACTCGCGGAAACCCTCGAAAAACGCCACCGATCCGTGAAAAGGTGGCTGGCACCTTTCCAGGAAAGGTGCCAGCCACCTTTCTAGAGCCCGGGGCGGCCGGCAGCGGGCGGTCCACCGCGGCGGCCGGGAGCTTTGCGCGAGCGCGTCCCGCGCCTGCGCGCGCTGTTCCGGCGTCAGGACCTGCGCGATGCGCGACTCCAGGTCGATGCGCGCCGTCAGCTCTGCCGCACCCGCCGCTGCGATCGAATTCTTCAGATCATCGATCTTCTGCTGATCCGGAGCATCGGAAAAGATCGCGACTTGCAACTGTCTTTCCAGATCCATCAGGTTCCGGCGCGGATTGTCCGCCGTCCGCTGCGCCTCGCTGATGACGCGGATCTGTTCCCGCTGCGCATCCGTCAGATTCAGACCGCGCAACAGCGGCAGCGGACCCTCTGGCCCCGGCCCTCGTCCAGGACCACGGGTGCCCTGCGGCGGCATGCCCTGTGGTGGTTGAGCAATAACCGGAATCGCAACCGTCGCGGCGAGCGCTGTCGCCAGAACGGCCGACCACATCATTCGTTTCATTCGAACCTCCCTTACACCTACGTTAGACAAGAAGGGAGCCGGTTTTAGTTCAGTCTGCCGACGATAGTCACCATTTCTTCACAATTTACACGCTGTTTCGAGCCCGTCCGCTATCATGCAGTCTCGATGATCTCCAGGTTCGTCATCGCGGCTCTCCTTCTGCTGACCGCTGCGCCAGCACTGGCCGAAGGGCGCTACTCGGCCGACCGATACGATTCGCGCATCGAGGTTCTCGACGGCGGGACGATTCGCATCACTGAAACGATCGCGATCCGGTTTGAGTCCGGCACGTACCGGCAGTTCTATCGCGCCGTCCCCGTACGTATGACTGACGGCATCGAAATTCTGTCGGCGGCAATGGACGGCGCGGCTCTGCCGGCGGGAGACGATCCCGGGCACGTGCAGATTTCCGGTTCGTCAAACGTGCGCGTGACGTGGCATTTTGCCCCAACGTCCAATTCGTCACACACGTTCGAGGTCATCTACCTTGCCCGGGGGGTCGTGCGCCAGGAACAGGATGCGGACGTCGTCGCGTGGAGAATTCTCCCGACGGAACACCGCTATCAGATTGCCACGAGCACGACGGACATCAGCCTGCCGACCTCGCCATCCTCGCCGCCAGCGATCGACGGGCGCCGACTGGGCGAGTCGAGCGTGGACGTCGACGGCACTCACGTCCGGATCGAGGCGAGGGCCATCCGGAGTAACGGATGGCTCCAAGCCTCTGTTCATCTCCCGCGCGGCAGCCTCATCGACGCACCTCCTGCGTGGCAGCAGCACGAGTCCGACGTCAGCCGGTCGTCGCGCTCGTGGATTGCGGCGGCGTCGATTGTCCTCGTCCTCGGACTGGCGCTGTTGTTCTTCGTGCATCAGCAGTACGACACACCGCCCGGCGACTCCTCGACGATTCCAGTGCATACAATACCGCCCGATTCGTCGGCCCCCGTCATCGCCGGAGCGCTGGTCGCAAATGGCGCACCGCATTTCGAGCACGCGCTGGCGGCGCTGTTCTCACTTGCTGATCGCGGCGAGCTGCGGATCGATGAACAATCGCGACTGCTCGGTCAACGCCAGTTTGCGTTGGCGCACGTTCGAACTGGCCGGCCCTTGGCGCCGTACGAGGAGCAGCTGCTCGAAATCGTTTTCGGCACATCTGACGGAAACGCTATCGTGTCGCTGGGAAAAGCGCGCAACCGTCTGATGCGCCAGTTTCGCAAATTCCGCGCGGCGTTCGACCCCGTGATGCGCTCAGCGGGGCTGATCGACGAAGGCCGGGAGGCAGTTCGACGGCGGTTCGGTCGGATTGGCGTGTCGTGCCTGATCGGCGCAGGACTCTCGTCGTTGGTTCTGGCTTTCCTTGTGGACACCTTTGGCCCGTGGCCGATGCTGATTCCACTCGCGCTCGTGATCGTGGGCGTCGCGTCGCTCATCAGCGCCGCAGCGCACACGCCGCTTTCGAACGATGGCATCCGCCGCGCTCGGGATTGGCGCGGGTTCCGTCAACATTTGCGAGACGTCGCGCGCGACCGTGGACTATCTCCCGGCGACGTCGTCATTCGTCAGATGCTGCCGTTTGCGGTCGCACTTGGTCTCGCGCATGCCTGGTCGGCCTACCTCAAGAACCATCGGGCGGCGGCGCCGGAGTGGTTCCGCGCGATGGGGGAGGCGGGCAACAACAGCTCGGTGGCCTTTTCGGCGTTCGTGGCGTCCGGCGGACATGCCGCGGGAAACGGGGGTATGCACGGAGGCGTGGGCGCCGCGGCCGGCGGTGGAGCGTCAGGCGCGTCCTAACCAGGGTTGCGGAGCGCCAAAGCGGGCTCGACCCGCATCGCGCGGAGAGCCGGGACAAGACACGCGACGGCGCCCACCAGTGCGAGGACGATGCAGACACCGGCGAAGGTTGTGAGATCGGTGGGCCTGTACTCCGAAGAGCTGATTCTGGACGTACCGTGTACCAGCGAGCGCACCCGCCAGACCGAGCACGGTGCCAAGGCCGACGAGGCGAAGGCCCTGCCCGAGGATCAACCGGAGAATCGATGCGGGCTCGGCGCCGAGCGCCATGCGAATGCCAATCTCGGCTCGCCGCTGACTGGCGAGATGCGCCATCATGCCGTACAGCCCCACTGCCGCGAGCACGAGCGCCATGGCACCGAACAGCCCCACCATCGTGGCCAACAGGCGCTGGTCGCCAATCGAGCGATCGAACTCGTCACGCAGCAGCCGCGGCCGCGCCACGACCAGCTGCGCATCGATGGCACGCACCGCCTGCCGTACGGCGGGCAGCACGAGGAGCGGATCTCCCGCGGTGCGAACGTGCAGCGTCACGCCCGATTCGTAGTTCTGAGCCAGCAGCACGTAGAAGAACGGCAGCGGATTGGTTTCGAGTGCGCTGCGGTAGACGGCGTCGGTCACGACTCCGATCACCTCGGCGGGAGTCCCCCGGTCCTGCAGGAGTTGTTGCCCGATCGGATCGGCATTCGGCCACAGGCGATTGGCCAGACGCTGACTGACAATCGCCACGAACGGTGTTCCTGCGCGGTCGGCGTTCGAGAAATCCCGACCGCGGACGATCGGAATGCCCATCGCGTCGAGGTAGTGATAGCTGACCACGTTCGCCCGTACATCGATGGCATTGCTGCCGTCCGGTGCAACCGGTTTTCCGTCAACGCTCACGGACGTGGTCCGCGCGCCGCCGCTCAGGACCGTGACGCGCGCCGCGCCAGCGGCGACAACTCCGGGATCGCCCCGATGCGGCTCAGGATCTGCTCGTAGGTTGCCAGACCTGTGTCGGGTGAGTATCCACGCACGTCGAGGTTGATATCAGCCAGCAGGGTCTGACCGGTGTCGTACCCGAGATCTACGGCGTACGCATTGCGCAGCGTGCGGAGGAAGAGCCCGGCGCCCACGAGCAGCATCAGGCTCAGCGCGATCTGAATGACCACGAATGCGCTACGCATACGCGCGGCCTGCACACCGGTCGCGACCGATCCCCCTTCGTCACGAAGCGCGGCGATCGTGTCTCTGCGAAGCGTCTGCACGATCGGGGCAAGACCGAAGAGGATTCCGCTGCCGATCGCGATACCCATCGTGAACAGCAGCACGCGAGGCTTGACGGTCAGATCGATCGTCTCGGGGATCCCAAGCGTGTGCAGGACAGGCGTGCCCCACCAGGCGAGCAACAACCCGCCGAGCGATCCGAGCAACGCGAGAAGCACGGCCTCGGTGAGCCATTGCCGCATCAGGCGCGCGCGCCCGGCACCAACGGCCAGACGCACGGCGACTTCACGGCGACGAGCAACCGCGCGGGCGAGCAGGAGACTCGCGACGTTCGCGCACGCGATCAACAACACGAGAATGACCGCGCCCGTCAACAGCCGAAGCAACGGACGGGCAGACGTCCGGACGCCGGGGCCTTCTCCGAGTCTCACGGCCGCGAATCGCCGGTTGCGGTTCGAAGCGGGGTACGACGCCTCGAGACGGCGTGACAGCACATCGAGCGTCGCCGCGGTCTGCTCGAGCCCCGACGCACGAGAAAGCCGACCAATCACATTCAGCCAACGTGTGCCGCGAACCGGCAGCAGGTTCGAACTGCCGAGCGACCGGCGAACACCGGCCGATGGGGGCCGCACCTCTGGCTGCAGCGCCGCAGGCACCCATGCGTCCGTCGCGCGGCCGACGATCGGTCCGCCGAAGCCGGGCGGGGCGACGCCCACTACGGTATAGGTGTGCCCGTTCAGGTTGATCGGCCGTCCGACGATTGCCGGATCGCCGCCGAACCGCGTCTGCCAGACGTTGTCCGAGATGATCACGACATGCACGGGGGAACCGGCACGATCCTCTTCCGGGTTGAACGATCGTCCGACTGGAAGGCGAATGCCGAGCACATCGAAGTAATTGCCGCTGACCATCTCGCCGTTGAGCGGTTCGCTCTGTGAGTTGTGATCGAGCACGAGCGCGATGCTCGCAAAAGCGGCGAGCCCGACGAATGCGCGGCTGTCGCGCAAATCGACGAAGTCCGGGTAGGACGAGCTGGAGGTACAGCTCCTGGCTGTCCGTGTGGCCGGTATACACGCTGATCAGCGATGTCGCGTCGGCAACCGGCGCATTGCGGAGCAGCACGGCGTCGACTGCGGTGAAGATCACCGCGTTTGCGCCGATGCCGAGCGCCAACGTCACCAGGATCACGAGCGTGATCGCAGGCGTTCGCGACAGCACGCGAAAGCCGTAACGAACATCACGAGGCAGATCGCTGAACATCGACGATCTCCGCTCACGGTGGGAAGCGGCGATCGCCTCATCGGTCGACCTCCGCCACCGATCGACAATCAATCCAGGCAGTGAACGGCTGGCTGCTTCGAGCGCACGCGCGAGGTCGTCGGGACGGAGCGGGAGCGCTGCCAGGGCTTTCGCCAGGGCGGCCTCGTGATCGAGTCCCGCCAGCGTCGCCTCGGAATAGAGATCTGAGAGGTGCTGCGCCAGCTCGTCGACGATCTCCGGTTCGCGCGCCATGGCTACCGGAGAAAGACGATCGCGGACGTGCTGGCGAAAGTCCACGGCGACTACCCGATGGGATCGATCCCCGCCACGCGGTGAAGCGCGGTCAACAGCTCGTGCCAGTTCGACCGCTGCTCAGCGAGCACTTTCCGCCCCGCTGGCGTCAGCCGATAGTAGCGGCGCCGGCGCTGGCCGGCCTTCTCGATCCACTTTCCGTCGATCCAGCCGCGCCGTTCCATCCGGTACAGCATCGGATAGAGCGACGCGATGTGGAACCGCAGCACGCCATCCGACCGGTCGTCGATCAGCTTGCCGATCTCGTAGCCATGCCGCGCGGCTCCTTCGAGCACGGCCAGAATCATCAGCTCGGCGCTGCCACGCTTCAGCTCGTTCTTCGGGCGCCATATATTGGCGGACAATATATGGCGGCGATGAGCAGACGTCAAGGTTTCTTCCGCCTGAAGGCGGAAGCGACATATGCGGTTGAACGCAGCACGGGCTTTTCCACAGAACGGGGTCACAGAGAACGGGGCTTTCATACAGAACTGTGTAGCTTCCGGCTTCAGGCGGAAGGCCTCAGCGCATGCCCGGCTCCCGCGGTCAGCCGTTAAGACGTCCGGGCCATGCGCGTCAGGTAGTCCAGCATCCGCCGGCGGTGTGCGATCGCCTGATTGCTCAGCGGCTTGGAGGAGCCGTCCCCCTCGAACGGCAGCGCCCGTTGTGCCCAGGCTTCCCGGCGGGCGCGGGTGCGTTCCATCCCGGCGCGGAAGCATTCGAAACAGAGCGTGCGGCCGTGTTCGTGCGCACTCGGTCTGGACGGCGTGTGCGTGCAGCGTGGCATGATCTACTTCCCTTCAGAGGCGTGTTCCATCAACTCGATCAGGTCCAGCGCGTGACGCGCCGCGATCTGTGCGGCGCGCCGACGCTGGTCGAGCACCTTGTACTTATCCGGGGCGCGCAGGCCCAGCCGGCGCCGATAGGGTCGTAAGCCCGACGCCGCGGACGCCAGCCTGCGAGTAGCTTGGCTAGGCACCGTGGGTTCATCGAAATCCAGCGTTCTCGCAAGCGATCCGTGGAACCGGACCATGTCGCGCTCTCCATTGATAACGGTCGAGCCCATCAATCTGTACAGCGAGTCTGAGATCGAGCCGTGACAGGGTAGGTCACGGCGGAAGTACGCTTCTTCCGCCTGAAGCGGAAGCGACAGCGCGGTCGTGACTGACGAGCAGAGTTCCAGCGCGGATGCGGTTAAGTGGCAGAGTCCAGGGCGGCGGGCCTCAGGGTGGCGGTGTGACTGGGCGTCGGAAGAGGCGGCGCTGCCGCGGGGCGACCTGGCTCGAAAGCCCTCCAGCGTTTGACACTGCCCTCCCCTGCCAGACAATCGTCCGGCCCACGGAACCTGGGTCGTTGGTGTCATCTCGCTGCTGTTTGCGTCGCTGGCGCCGCTGGCACTCGCGCCGCTCGCACCGGTGATGTTCTTTCTTCTCGGACCGGGGCACTGGTGGTACGGCGCGCGCCGCGGCAACCAGAGACTCGAGCTCGAATCCCGGCTCCTCAGTGAGGGCGTGCCTGCCGGCGACGCCCCTGCGCGCTGACCCGGTCGCTCATGCGCAACGCCGAAGTCATCCGGCAATGGTCGATCCTGCGCGACCTCGAGTCGTCGCGCCGGCTGACGATCGACGAGCTCGCCGAACGAACCGGCGTCTCGACGCGGACGATCCGGCGCGACCTCGAGGCGCTCCAGTCCGCGGGGTTCCCGCTCTTCGACGAAATCGCACGACGGCAAGCGATACTGGATGCTCGAGCAGCGGGCGTTCCGGCGCCTCGACGACACCGGGCTTCACGCTGGCGGAGCTGAGCGCGCTCTATTTCAGCCGCACGCTCGTCGAGGCCTCGCCGCGACGCCGTTTCAGCCGACGTACGCAGCGCGTTCGACAAGCTCGCCGCCGCGCTGACACCCGGGATGCGGCAGTTCCTCGATCGCCTGCCGCTCGTGATCCAGGCGAAGGCCGGGCCGGGCGCACGGGTCGCTGGCGCGACGATCCGTCGACGCCTGCACGGCTTCGCGCCAGTCGGCGCCGCGCAGCGCGCGCGGCGGCGCAGCTGGTCGACGCCACGCTCCATCACCGCCGCGTGCTCATGCGCTACCACTCGATGTCGAGCGATCGCGAGAAGGACTATCGCATCGAGCCGTACCGGCTCGTCTTCGCGCAGGGCAGGCTTCTACGTCCTCGCGTTCGTACCGGAGTACGGGCAGCTGCGCACATTCGCCGTGGATCGGATCCAGTCACTGTCGCGTCACCGAGGAACGCTTCGAGCCGCTCCGAGCTGCCGGAAGAGGCGTTCGCCCATTCGCTGGGCGTCAATCAGGGGACGCCGCGAGCGCGTCGAGATCGCGTTCGCGCCGCGCATCGCGCGTTACGTCAGGGAGCGCGTCTGGCATCCCTCGCAGCCGCCGAGGAGGACCGGACGGCAGCGCTGACGCTCGTGCTCCACGTCTGCGAACGACTGGGCGCTCCGAAGCTGGATTCTCGGCTTCGGCCCGCTCGCGCGCGTCGTCTCACCGCCGGAGCTCGGCGAAGCAGATCCTGGAGGAGGCGGACAAGACGCGAGCTCGTACAGTATGACCGGCGAGCGAATGATGCCGCGTAGCTGACGCTCAGAGATTCAACCAGTACGCCCACTTCACGAGGAACACGTTCTGGCCGGCGCGTCGAAGACGCCGCCGAAGTCGCGGCTGAAGTCGAACGTGCCGTAGTCGACGTGTCCTCGCGTCCCTGCTGCCAGACGACGAACAGCGTCGAGCCGGGCCTGTACTCCCAGCGCAGCACGTTGGTCGTGCGGAACGAGCGATAGTTGAAGTCCGGGTTGCCGGCTGTAGTCGTATGGCGCGATAGCGATCGCTTCGTACGATTTCGGCGCGGCCGTCGACGAGCTCCTTGAAGTTCGAGTAGTCGCCGGCCGAGACGAACGGCTCGCGCGTAGATCTGAATCGACAGACGCGGCGTGATGGTGTAGTTGACCCGCGTCGGTAAGGCCGACGGTCTTCTGATCGATGACGCCCGAACACGTAGTGGCCGTCCGTCGTCGCTTCGATCCACTGCGACTCGTCGTGGTTGCGTGTGAAGCTCAGACCGCCGCTGACTGTCAGGAACGACGACGGCCGGTAGGTCACATCGGGGCTGATGTCGTGGCAGGGTCGTGCCCAGGCCGTCGGTCGATGTTGAAGGTGATGACGCCGATCGACGACCGCCGGCGCTCGTCGCTCTGACAGGTACCCCAGATCGACTGCGCTGAGCGTTGCCGTAGGCGCCCGGGCCGCCGCGCGTGGCGCGATCGTCGAAGCCCTGCGGCGTTGACGTTGACGCCGACGCCGGTCGCCCAGTTGTTCGCGAACACCGCGTGCGCGTTCACGTTGCCGCCCGAGGATGAGCCGATCGCCGCCGTAGTTCCAGCCTGCCCACTGATTGAGGTTGAAGCGGAAGCTGCGCAGCCACTTCTCGACGGCTTGTCGTGCCGCCACTGCATCCAGTTGCTCATCGATGCGCTGGTCGGCGCGCTGCATGAAGCCGAGGTCGTTGATGTCGAAGCCCGGGCTCTTGACGCCGACGTTCGAGTTGAACGCGCATGCGCTGGCCGCCGATCTTGCTCAGACGCGATGCTGACCCGCCGTAGCCGTTCATGCGACGTGCGCGTCGGATCGTACCTCGAGGTGCGTCGGCGTCCGGCCGCTGGAAGCTGTGGACGTTGCTCTGCTGCAGCTCGTCGATCGCCGTCGGCGTCGCCCGTGCACGGTGCTGCCCGCCAGAAACCCTGGATCGCGTACCTCTTGCCCAGCCGCCAGTCCCAGTCCGACGCCGCCCGTGTAGGCCTGCGCCCGGCAGGAACCGCGTCGCGTCGTCCAGGTTGCGGTTGGTCGCGCGTCGTCGATGAAGCCGAGCGAGGACTGGTTGGCGAACTCGCGCCGCGCGCGGACGACCGAGTAGCTCGTCAGCGGCTCGACCGTCTGACGCGTGCGGATGCGGCCGTTCGGCGATGATGGCGTCCTCGTCGGCGGTCACCGCGTTCAGCGCGCCGACCGAGAAGCTGCCGATGCGCCCCGTCAGCTTCGCGGCGCCGAGGATCGTCGTCTGCGCCGGGGCCGACGAGTAGCCGCCCTCGGGCACGTCCGGCTCGCCGCGCGGCGTGCCGGCCGATGCGCCGCGAGTAGAACAGCCCGCTGCAGCTCCCGTCGTTGCAGTCGATATCGAAGCTGAAGATGCCGGAGCCCTCGACGAAGAACGGGCCGCCGCTCGGAGAAGAACGTCTCGAACGCCGACAGGTTCACGACCGCCGGATCGGCTTCGACCTGTCCGAAGTCGGGATTCACCGTGCCGGTCAGCGTGAGCCCGGGCTTCAGCGCGTACTTCAAGTCGACGCCGAGCGACGCATCCGGATCGGTGCGCCTTCGATCAGCGGGTTGCCGGCCTCGACCGGCTGCGTCGTCACATCGCCGACGACGTAGGGCACGACCTCGAGCCGCTTGGGCGATCGATCGAGCTGGAGGCCGGTGAGTTCGCCGAACGACGACACGTAGCCGTTCGCGCTCTTCGAGAGCAGCGGCCAGGTCGCGGTCTCGTTGAGGCGGCCGACTCTGCGGCACGAACGCGAAGCCGAACGTCGAGCGTCTCGGACGGCCGGAAGCGGAGCTGCGAGAACGGAATGCGGAACTCGGCGCGCCAGCCGTCGTCGCTGCGCGAGACGGCGACGTCCCACACCGCGTCCCAGCCCTGGTCGTTGTTGGTGTCGTTGAACCAGTAGCTGTCCTGCTTCACGCCGGCCGGATTGACGGCGAACTCGAACGCCGATGCGGCGGTCGTGGAACGAGTCCACGAGCACGCGGATCCAGTCGGACGGCGAGTCCTCGTCGCGGCGCGTGCGGATGCCCACGATCTGCTCGGGCTCCGGATCGAATGCGCGAATCGCGACATAGAGCGCCGTGGCGTCGTAGGCGACGCGGGCCTCCGTCTCGAAGGTCGGCGCGGCGCCTTCGCTCGGCTCGCGCTGCTGGAATCCGGTGATGGGGGCACGGTCTGCCAGATCGCGTCGTTGAGTTCGCCGTCGACGCGAATCGCAGTGGCCTCGGGGACGGGTGTTGCCGCGACGCGCGAGCGTGCGGCTGGTGCGCCTTCAACCGTCGCTACGGTGATAGACGCGGCAATCAAGAGAACTGTGGCACGCATGTCGATGAGTCGGTCCGGTTCATTCTGGCTCGGCTGGGTGCTGCGGGATCGGCTGGGTTTACAGGTTCGTCTTGCCCCCCACTCGCGAACGTTGGCTTAGACGAAATCTGATGCCCGAAGGTTGGCAACACGGCCCGCTGCTGGCTACTGGCTGTTGGGCTGCTGGCTGCTGGGGCGGCTAGCGGCTGCTGGGACGAGCGATGGGACAAGTAGTCGGGTCTACTGACCACTTTAGAGGGCTGGCTGCTGGTTACCCGTTCACCTTCACGGTACTAAAGACCACATTCATCCCCGCCGATACCCGGCGCGTGAGCACTCGCCGCGCCTGTGTCGTCACGGCCGAGCAGTGGGGAAAGCCGGATCGCAACGCCGCGGGTGAACCGATCTGCCGCTGGTGTCGCGGTCCGATCGCGCTTCCCAGGCGCACGTTCTGCAGCGACGCCTGCGTCCACGAGTGGAAGATCCGAAGCAGTCCCTGGTACGTTCGCCAGCAGATCAAGAAGCGCGACAGGGGTATCTGCCAGATCTGCGGCGTCAATGTTGTCCAGGCGCACCGACAGTGGACGCGATCCAAGCCTCCTGTGACGGATCGCTCCGCTCGACGTGCATGGCGCGCCGTGCGTCCGCGCTGGGAGGCCGATCACATTCTTCCGGTTGCTGATGGTGGTGGCGAGTGCGGTCTGGAAAACTACCGACTACTCTGCCGTCCATGCCATGTTTCGGTGACGCTGACGTGGCGATCGCAGCGATCCGTCGCACGATCGACCAAGCAGCCGGACGCCAGTAGCAGCCAGCAGCTAGCCAGCAGCCAGTAAGCCAGTCGCCAGCAGCCAGTAGCCGACTACACCCCCACCATCAAGGAGAGCGCAAAGCGCGCATTAGCGTCGATCCACTGGTCGCGCAGTGCGAAGCCGGAGTCGACGCCCATGCGCTCGATTTGATCGGGTTCGTACTTGTAGGAGCTCTCCGTCCAGATGTGCTCGCCCGCGGCGAACGGAACGGAGATGCCGGGGGTCGCGATCCTGACCGTCTGCGCCGCGCGGCTGACCAGGTGCATCTCGATCCGCTGCGCGCCGCGGTTCCACGCCGCGCGATGCTGGAACGCGTCGAGATTGAAGTTGCCGCCAAGCTCGCGATTGATCCGCACGAGCAGGTTCTTGTTGAACGCGGCGGTCACGCCGAGCGGATCATCGTAGGCAAGCTGCAGCTCGCGTTCGGGTTTGACCAGATCGGCGCCAAGTAGGAGCAGGTCGCCCGGCTGCAGGACGTCGCGGATGCGACGCAGAAACGCCAGCGCCGCGGGGGTGTCGAAGTTGCCGATGTTCGATCCGAGGAGGAGCACGAGCATCGGCCCGTCCCCTCGCGCGCCTCCGCTGCGCGGCGCAGACCCGACCTCGTAGGTCGACTGATGCCCGACGACCGAGACGTGCTGCAAGCGCGTCAGCCGCTGCTCGGTCTGTTCGAGCGCCTGGGACGAGATATCAATAAGGTGTACGCGCGCCGAGCCGCCCGGCGCTCTGCAGCGCCTCGGCGAGCACGGCCAGCTTTTCGCCGCTGCCGCACCCGAGCTCGACGATCGTCGACGGTTCGCTGTCGAGCGCGGACACGATTTCGTCCGCGTGCGCGATCAACAGCCGATTCTCGGCGCGCGTGATTCGATACCACGGCAGCCGGCAGATGGCCTCGAACAGGCTCGACCCGAGCGCGTCGTACAGATACTTCGACTGCAGCTGCTTCGGCGTCAGCTGCAGATCGCGGCGAACTTCGGCGGCGAATTCGAGCGCGATGGCGAGTTGTGATCGTGACTCCATCGGATCGCCGGATGCCGGATTCGAGCGGATCGCTGGATCGCGACTCATTTCACAGTTCTGAACTCGCGTACACGTACGGATAGTTCGGGCGGAACCAGTTGCGGAAGCTCGGCGCATCAGCTCCCTCGCCGTCGCGGGGAAGACGCACCTTTCATGACGTAGTGCTGGCCATCGAAGAAATCGGCGGAGTACTCGGGATACGACGCCATCGGCGCGAAGCCGGCAAACGGACCGAAGATCGTCGACGTCCATTCCCAGCCGTTGCCGACGAGATCGTGCACGCCCCACGCGCTGGCGCCCCGCGGGATACGATCCCGACCGGCAGCGGCTCGAAGCGGGCGAAGTCGAAGTTCCCGTGTTCGGCAGCCCGGCGGCCGCCTCTCCCCAGGGATAAGACGCTCGACCCCGTCCGGCGTCCCGAACGCCGCCCGGTGGTACTCCGCCTCGGTCGGCAGCCGCCGTCCCTTCCAGCGCGCATAGGCCGCCGCTTCTGCCTGGCTGACGTAGACCGGCCAATCCGGTGGCAGTGGGATCTCTTCGAACATGCCGATCCAGGACGCTGGACGCGGCCGGACCTGCCGCAGCAGACCAGAAGAGCGGGTGACGATCCCCTGCCTCCTGGAACCATGTCCAGTGTTCGTCCGACCACAGTCGCAGCGTCGCGATACCCGCCCGCGTTCGACGAATTCCAGGAACTGGGCGTTGGTGACGTTGTGCACGTCGATCTCGAACGGCGGGCACGTCGACGCGGTGCTCGTCGAACTCGTTGTCCCATCCGAAGGGAATGCGATCGCGATCGGCGCCGAGCGTCGCGACGCCGGCGGGAATGCGAACTGCGTCGCTGGTTCTTCCGCGTGAAGGAGAACCTCCGGCTCGGGCGACTCACGAAGCCGGAAGCCGCAGGTCTGACGTGTGGCTTCCGCCCTTGCGGAAGAACCTTTCTGCCCGTACGGCAGGCGATGCCACATGTAGAGCAGCGTCTCCTGGTGCATGGCTTCGTGCTCGAGCGCGGTGTACAGCGCCTCGCGCACGCTGCATCGCTGGCCGGTCGTCGCGAAACTCCGCGTCTTCGAGCGCGGCGACGACGTCGTCGTCGACACGCGCGTGCGAAGTCGAGAACCTCGTCGCGTGACGGCCAGGCGGTGTTGGCGCCGCTGCGCGGCACGGCGGCCTCCGTGCTGTCCGGGTCGATGCCGCGCTCGAACAGTTTCTCGAGCCGCGCGTCCACCGGCGGGCCGGCCGAGCCCGCGCCGCAGAAACGAGATGATGCTGAAGGCCGGCAGGTGTCCCTCGTAGAACACGATCGGGTTGCGCAGCGCGATTGGACGCGAGTAGTACGCGGACGGATCGATCAGATCGAAGATCGCGCGTGTGCGCGCGCGGTTGCGCAGATACCAGTCCACAACCGATGGGCGGTCGATTGCCAGAGAGGACATCTCACAAGTATATGTCGTCGAATGTGACGAGATCATGTCGGGATCCGGTGTGCGTCCCTCGACAAGCTCGGGAGCCCTGAGCCTGTCGACGGGCGGGATCCCGACTCCGTCCCGCCATTAGGCAGCGGGCTTCCGCTTTCGCCCGCCGGGCTTGGCCGTCTTCCGGGCGGCAGGTCGGGTCTTCGTTTTCGGGGCGCGCGGTGCCCTCGAGGCTCGCGCGCAGCCGTGCCATCAAATCAACCACGTCCGCCGACTGAGCGGTCTCGCGCTCCTGCAGCCGCGGCCGGCGTCCTTTCAACTTGCCTTGAATCACCTTCATCAGGTTGTCGCGATATTCGTCCGTATATTTTTCGGGCTTCCACTCGGCGCTCAGGCTGTCGATGAGCTGCATCGCCATCTTCAGCTCGGCGAGGCCTTATCCCTTCAGCCTTTGGAAACCTGAAGTCGTCGAGGTCGGCCAGCTCGTCGGCAAATCGCATCATCGTAAGGACGAGCGCGTCACCGATCGCTTCGACCGCGGCCAGATGCTGCGCCTCCCGCAGGATGATCTTGGCCACGCCGAGCTTGCTGGATTGCCGAAGGGCTTCGCGCAACACCGCGTACGAACGGTCGGCCCCCTTTGCCGGCTGCAGATAATACGGGTGTCTCGAAGTAGCGCTCGTCGATTTCCTTCGGATCGACAAAATCGAGGATGTCGATCGTCTTGGTCTTTTCCAGCGCGGCCGTCTTGAAATCATCTTTCGTCACGACGACGAATTGTCCTTTCTGGTACTCGTATCCCTTGACGAGATCCTCCCAGCCGACAGGCTTGCCTTCTGTCTGGCACACGCGCTCATATCGCACAGGCGCCTCGTCTTTCGCGTGAAGCAGGCGGAATTTCGGCCGATGATCGCGCGTGGCGCTGTAAAGTTCGATCGGGATATTGACCAGTCCAAACGCCAGGGACCCTTTCCAGATTGCCCGAGCCATCGATAGACCTCCGGGCAAAACTGTGCAGAATCCGATCCATCGTCGGGACGCCTGCCGGACCTGCCCGAAGCGTCCGCGTATGGACGCGTCGGAAGCGAAGGCGGAGCCTGCCCGACGTAGCTAGCGCGCATGACCGCCTCGTCGGAAGCGAAGGCGGGGTAGAATCAGGATCGGGGCGGCGTGGCGAAACTGGCAGACGCGAGAGACTTAGGATCTCTTGGCCACAAGCCGTGGGGGTTCGAGTCCCTCCGCCGCCACCAGCCTTCGCTCGCGAGCTACCGATGAGCGAGCTACGGCTAGGCAAGGCCGCAACCGGTGAGCGCCCGCGCCGCTGTCGCGCCGAAGTCAGTCGACTATGAACGGTAGCGAATGATGATGGAGCCTGCCGCGCCGAAGCTCGCTCATCGAGAGCACGTGAGCGAAGGCGGGGGCCAGCCTAAGCCTGAACGAATGAAAACAGAATTCATCAACGTCAGCGACACACAGAAAAATCTCGTCGTCGAGATCCCGAGTACGATTGTCGACGCGGAGATCGATAAGGTCGCGCGCGATTACAGCCGAGCCGCCCGGGTGCCGGGGTTCCGCCCCGGGAAAGTGCCCGCGAAGGTCGTGCGGCAGCGGTTTCGCGACCAGATTCTCCATGACGTGGCGCACGGGCTGATTCCGCGCGCCGTCGATGAGGCACTGCGCGAGCGCGGTGTCGAGCCGGTCGATACGCCTGATATCCGCGATGTGGTGGTCGAAGAAGGTCAGCCGCTGAAGTTCACGGCGACATTCGAGACCGTGCCGCCGATTGAGCCGGGCGACTATGCGACGATTACGCTGCATCAGAAGAACACGGCGGTGTCGGACGCCGCGGTGGAGGAAGCACTCACCAATCTGCGCGAGCGTGCCGCCAGGTACGAGCCGGTCGCGGTGCGCGGCATTCAGCGCGGCGACTCCGTGGTGATGGACCTCGTTCGCACCGCCACACCCAAGCAACAGGAGCCGCTCGTCGTCATCGCCGGCGAGCCCACGCCGCCGAAGCCGCCAGCCGATCCGCAAACCGACAAGCACGAGGACGTGACCGTCGAGATCGGAGCGACGGCAAATCCTCCCGGCTTCGACGATCAGCTGATCGGGGTGCAGGAAGGATATGAGAAGACGTTCGACGTGCAGTACCCGAACGACTACGGGATCGAGGAGCTGGCGGGCACGACGGTCAGCTACTCAGTCCACGTAAAAGCAATCCGCGTGCGCGTGGTCCCGGCGCTTGACGACGAGTTTGCGAAGGACCTCGGCGAGTTCGCGAGCCTGGACGCGCTGCGCACGCGGGTGCGCGGCGATCTCGAGCACGAGGCGATGCACGAAGCGGAGCGCGACATTCGCGGTGAGCTGCTGAAGCAGCTCGCGTCCCGCGTGACGTTCGATGTGCCCGCCGCCCTTCTCGATCGTGAGATCGATCGACGGATGGAGGATTTCGTCCGCCGGCTGATGGAACAGCAGATCGATCCCATGAAGGTGAACATCAACTGGGAAGAGTTTCGGGAGAAGCAGCGCGAGCCCGCCGCCGAAGCGGTACGCGGCGCGTTGGCGCTCGACGAAGTGGCGAGGCGGGAGCAGATCTCCGTCACCGACGAGGACATCAGCGCGGAAGTCGAGCGCTACGCGCAGCGGAGCGGGCGGTCGGCCGCCGCCGTGCGAGCGAAACTCGAGAAAGAGGGTGGAATTGCACGCCTTTACTCGGGGTTGCGCCGCGAGAAGACCGTCGACTTCCTCTTGTCGAAGGCCACAAAGATTCCGTCCGTTTGATCCGATATACGGCTCAAGGCTGATGAACGCTGACAGCGGTAACAGGGTTTGAGATCCCGGCCCGGCGTGGTACAGATCTCCGACACCTGCCCTGTTTCGAACGAAGGCATCCCCAGCAATCCGAACGCACGCAACGAGAATTTCGGGGTTTCGATCCTTTATGGCTGAACGCATGCAGCTCATCCCGATGGTGGTCGAGCAGACCAACCGCGGGGAACGCGCCTACGACATCTTTTCGCGGCTGCTGAAGGACAGCATCATCTTCGTCGGTACGCCGATCGACGATAACGTCGCGAATCTGGTCATCGCCCAAATGTTGTTCCTGGAGGCGGAGGATCCCGATCGGGACATCCTGCTCTACATCAACAGCCCAGGAGGGGTGGTGACGGCCGGAATGGCGATTTACGACACAATGCAGTTCATCAAGCCGGATGTGGCCACCTACTGCATCGGGCAGGCGGCGTCGGTGGCGGCGGTCCTGCTGGCGGCGGGGGCGAAGGGTAAGCGATACTCACTGCCGAACTCGCGGATTCTGATACACCAGCCCTGGGTACAGGGGCTGGGGGGGCAGACGACCGACATCGATATCCATGCGCGCGAGCTGCTGCGAACCCGGGAACGGCTGAACCAGATTCTGGCCCACCACACCGGACAGCCGCTCAAACGCATCCAGGACGACACGGAGCGGGACTACATCATGGGTCCCGACCAGGGCAAGGAATACGGTATTATTGACGATGTGATCCGGAAGAGGGCTTAGCGCTTTGGACTCAAGGCTTAAGCCGGCCTGAGTCCTGATCCTCAGCCGTCATCCAGACAGCGACGACCCCTATGGTTAAGAAAGCCGGCGACGGCGAGATCCTCCGCTGCTCGTTCTGCAACAAGGACCAGAACGACGTCCGCAAGCTGATTGCGGGCCCCACGGTCTTCATCTGCGACGAGTGCGTCGAGGTCTGCAACGACATCATCGCCGACGACAATAAGTTCGAGGCGCGCGGCGGCGCCCGCACGTCGCTTCCGGTCCCTCAAGAGATCAAGAAGTTCCTCGACGAGTACGTCATCGGGCAGGAGCAAACGAAGAAGAAGCTCGCGGTCGCGGTCTACAACCACTACAAGCGCATCGAGATTCAGAAACAGACGCGCAGCCGCAACGACATCGAGCTGACCAAGTCGAACATCCTGCTGATTGGTCCGACCGGCACCGGCAAGACCCTCCTGGCCCAGACGCTCGCCAAGCTCCTCTCCGTTCCCTTCACCATCGTTGACGCGACGACGCTGACCGAGGCGGGATACGTCGGCGAGGACGTCGAGAACATCATCCTGAAGCTGTTGCAGGCGGCGGGCGGCGACATCGAGAAGTGCCAGCAGGGGATCATCTACATCGATGAAGTCGACAAGATCTGCCGCAAGGATGAGAACCCGTCGATCACGCGCGATGTCTCGGGGGAAGGCGTGCAGCAGGCGCTGCTGAAAATCCTCGAAGGCACCGTCGCCAACGTTCCGCCGCAGGGCGGACGCAAGCATCCGCATCAGGAATTCTTCCAGGTCGACACGACGAACATCCTGTTCATCTGCGGCGGCGCGTTCGTCGGGTTGGACAAGCAGATCGACCGGCGGACCGGGAAGAAGACGCTCGGGTTCAAGGCGGACGTGAAGTCAGTCTCGAGCCGCGACGTCGGCACGACGCTCGAGATGCTCGAGCCTGAAGACCTCATCAAGTACGGCCTGATACCGGAGTTCGTTGGGCGGCTGCCCATCGTCGGCACTCTTCACGAACTCGACAAGGCCGCCCTCGTCCAGATTCTGACGCAACCTCGCAATGCGATCACGCGTCAGTACCAGAAGCTGTTCGAGTACCAGAACGTGAAGTTACGCTTCACGGACGATTCGCTCGAAGCGATCGCCGAAGCCGCACTCTTGCGCAAGATAGGCGCGCGCGGCCTGCGGATGATCATCGAGGATCTCATGCTCGACCTGATGTACAACCTCCCCGGCCAGAAGAAGATCCGCGAGTGTGTGATCACCCGCGAGGTCGTGCAGTCGAAAGAAAAGCCCATTACGCTCATTGAAAAAGCCGGATAGAAGAATTGCTGAATGGGGAATGCTGAGTGTTGATTGACGCTCAATCAACACTCAGCACTCAGCATTCGACAATTCACCCTCTGCACCTATGGAACTCTACGAGACTCTTCCCATCGTCCCACTCCGCGACGTCGTCGTGTTTCCGCACATGATGATGCCGTTCGTCATCGGGCGTCCGTCGTCCACACGGGCGCTGGAGCACGCGCTGGTGAAGGACAAGCGGATCTTCCTGGCTGCGCAGCACGACGCCGCCGTCGACGATCCCCAGCCAGCCGACATCTTCACGATGGGCTGCGTGGCAAACATCGTACAGAGCCTGAAGCTGCCCGACGGCAACATCAAGGTGCTCGTCGAGGGGATCGAACGGGCGCGCGCGGTGGAGTGGAAGGAAGACAAGGGCTTCTACCGCGTCGTCGTCAAGGTGATCCCGAAGCACAAGGAAGCCGGCGCCGACGCGGAAAGCACGATGAGCCGGGTGGTGTCGCTGTTCGAGCAGTACGTGAAGCTGTCGAACAACCTGCATTACGACGCCATGATCGCGGCGGTGCGCGTCGACGATCCCGGCAAGCTGGCCGACACGATCGCGGCGCACCTGCTCGTCGGCGTCGACGAGAAGCAGAACCTGCTGGAAATCATTTCACCGATCGAGCGTCTGAACCGCATCGCTGGCATCCTCGAAGCCGAGGTAGACAAGCTCCAGGTCGATCGCCGAATCCAGTCGCGCGTCAAGAAGCAGATGGAGAAGGCGCAGAAGGAGTACTACCTCAACGAGAAGATGAAGGCGATCCAGAAGGAACTGGGACGCAAGGACGAGAAGGGCAACGAAGTCGACGATCTGAAGAAGAAGATCGAGCAGGCGAAAATGCCCGCGGAGGTGGCCGAAAAGGCCGTTCAGGAATTGAAGCGCCTCGAGTCGATGCCGCCGATGTCGGCGGAAGCGACGGTCTCGCGCAATTACCTGGATTGGCTGATCGCGGTGCCGTGGTTCAAGAAGACGAAGGAAAGCCGCGATCTGAAGCGCGCCGAGCAGATCCTCAACGAAGATCACTACGGCCTGGAGAAGATCAAGGACCGCATCCTCGAGTTCCTGGCCGTGCGCGCGCTCATCAAGAAGCCCAAGGCGACGATCCTGACGTTCTCCGGCCCTCCGGGTGTCGGCAAGACCTCGCTGGCCAAGTCGATCGCGCGCGCGATGAATCGCAAGTTCGTGCGGCTCTCGCTCGGCGGTGTTCGCGACGAGGCTGAGATCCGCGGCCATCGCCGCACCTACATCGGCGCGTTCCCCGGCCAGATCATCCAGATGATGAAGAAGGCCGGTACGATGAATCCGGTCTTCCTGCTGGACGAAGTCGACAAGATGTCGATGGACTTCCGCGGCGATCCATCGGCGGCGCTGCTCGAAGTGCTCGATCCTGAACAGAACAGCGCGTTCCTCGATCACTACCTCGATGTCGAGTACGACCTCTCGAACGTGATGTTCATCTGCACCGCGAACGTGCTGCACACGATCCCGCAGGCGCTGCGCGACCGCATGGAAGTGCTGCAGCTCGCCGGATACACGGAGCAGGAGAAGGTCGAGATCGCGAAGAAGTTCCTGGCGCCGAAGGCCATCGAAGGAGCTGGGCTGACGAAGACGAACATCACGTTCCTCGACGAGGCCTTCCAGGCGATCATCCAGCGCTACACGCGCGAAGCGGGCGTGCGGAACCTCGAACGGGAGATCTCGTCGATCTGCCGCAAGATCGCCCGCAAGGTGGTCGTCGAAGGTAAGGCCTTCAGCGAAGAGATCACGGCGACGAAGGTCACCGAGTATCTCGGCGTGCCGCGCTTCCGTCCGACGCTGGCCGAGGAATCCAATGAAGTCGGTGTGGCGACCGGGCTGGCCTGGACCGAGGTCGGCGGCGAGATCCTCGTGATCGAAGCGACGCTCATGCCCGGGAAGGGCCGGCTGACGCTCACCGGGAAGCTGGGCGACGTGATGCAGGAATCGGCGCAAGCCGCGATGAGTTACGTCCGGTCGAAGGCCAACGAATACCACATTCCCAAGAACTTCACGCGGACGACCGACGTGCACGTCCATATCCCCGAAGGGGCGATCCCGAAGGATGGGCCGTCGGCGGGCATCACGCTCGCCACCGCTCTGGTGTCGGCGCTCGCACAGGTGCCAGTCCGCAAGGACGTGGCGATGACCGGAGAGATCACGCTGCGCGGCAAGGTGCTGCCGATCGGCGGCGTGAAGGAGAAGGTCCTGGGCGCGCATCGCGCGGGCCTGAAGACCATTCTGCTGCCGCGCGACAACGAGAAAGATCTCGCGGACATTCCCAAGAACGTACTCGACACGCTCGACATCTACATGGTCGACACGATGGACGAAGTGCTGAAGATCGCGCTCGCCGGCCCGCTGCCCACGATGGCCGCGGCCGCGCCGGGCGCCGACGTTCAGCCCGCCATTTCGGACGATACCATTACGCACTGAGTTGTATCGGGATCCGGGGTGCGGGATCGGGGATGCGAAACATCCCGGATCGCGGGTCCCGATCGCCTCGGATCCCGGATCCCGGAACCCGGATCCCGACATTGAAAATCCTACGCGCCGAGTTCGTCACGAGCGCGGCCGGAGGAAGCCGCGCGGACGGGATTCCGGCCGATGGCCTGGCGCAGATCGCCTTTGCTGGCCGGTCGAACGTCGGCAAGTCGACCCTGTTGAATGCCCTGACCCGGACGAAGCTGGCGCGCACCAGCGCCGCGCCGGGCAAGACACGGCTCGTGAACATCTTCCGTGTCGCTGTGGATGGCGGCCCGGGCGGGCCGGGCCGTTGGGATGTCTACTTCGTCGACCTCCCCGGCTACGGCTACGCGCGCGGGGGGACCAGTGCGGCCGCCGAACTTTCAGCGGTGGCGGCCGCGTATTTCGAGTCGGGCGACTCGCGACTCGCGGCTGGCGACTCGATCGATCCGAAACCGAACCGCCAACCGCCAACCGCCAACCGCGGCTCCGAGCGCGTGAAACGCGCGACGCTCCTGCTGGTTGATGCGCGGCATCCCGGGCTCGAATCGGACCTGCAGGCGGCGCACTGGTTCGACTCGATGGGCGTGGCGCGGCACGTGATCGCGACCAAGATCGACAAACTCTCTCGGGCGGAACGGGACCGCAATCTCGAGGAACTCGGACGGATATTCGGATGTGCCCCGCTGCCAGTTTCGGCGGCGCGCGGCGAAGGATTGGAAGAACTGTGGAGACTGATAGCAAGAGTGGCGAGGGATCGGCACCAGTGAGCGCGGGCAGGCCCGCGCACGATCGGCACGGACGCGGACGAGGACGGCCCGAACAGGCGGCCGTTGCCGTGGACGGACAGCAGGCCCCGCCGGTCGTCGAATTATCGACGCTGAAGGACATGGGCGTCACCGAGTTGACGAAAATCGCGAAGCAGCTCGATGTTCCCGGATCGTCCGGCATGCGGAAGCAGGAGCTGATCTTCGAGATCCTGCGATCGCGCGCTGAGAAGAGCGGGCTGCTGTTCTCGGAGGGTGTGCTCGAGACGCTGCCAGACGGCTTCGGCTTCCTTCGCGCCCCCGACTACAACTACCTGCCCGGCCCCGACGATATCTACGTTTCCCCTTCCCAGATTCGAAAGTTCGATCTCCACACCGGCGATACCGTGTCGGGACAAATCCGGCCGCCCAAGGAAGGCGAACGGTACTTCGCGCTCATCAAGGTCGAGGCGGTGAACTTCGAGCCGCCCGAGAAGGCGCGCGAGAAGATCTTCTTCGAGAACCTCACGCCGCTCTATCCCCAGAACCGAATCAGCCTCGAGACCGCCTCCGACAACCTGTCGGCGCGCGTCATGGATCTGATGGTGCCGATCGGCAAAGGCCAGCGCGGCCTCATCGTCGCTCCGCCGCGAACCGGCAAGACGATGCTGCTGCAGAATATTGCGAACAGCATCACCACCAATCATCCCGAGGTGTACCTGATCGTGCTGCTCATCGACGAGCGGCCTGAAGAGGTCACCGACATGCAGCGATCGGTCAGGGGAGAAGTCATCTCGTCGACGTTCGACGAGCCCGCGACCCGGCACGTACAGGTCGCGGAAATGGTGATCGAGAAGGCCAAGCGGCTGGTCGAACACAAGAAAGACGTGGTGATCCTCCTGGATTCGGTCACGCGCCTCGCGCGCGCGTACAACACCATCGTGCCGGCGTCCGGGAAGGTTCTCTCAGGCGGTGTCGACAGCAACGCGCTGCAGCGGCCAAAGCGTTTCTTCGGAGCCGCCCGGAACATCGAGGAAGGCGGATCGCTGACGATCGTCGCGACCGCACTCATCGATACCGGCTCGCGCATGGACGAAGTGATCTTCGAGGAATTCAAGGGCACCGGTAATCTCGAAATCCACCTCGATCGCAAGCTCACCGACCGGCGCGTCTTTCCGTCCATCGACATTCAGAAGAGCGGCACGCGCAAGGAAGAGATGCTCATTCCGAAAGAAGATCTCAATCGCGTGTGGGTGCTCCGAAAGGTCCTCACGCCGCTCTCCCCCACCGAGGCCATGGAACTCCTGCTGTCGAAAATGGGGAAGACGAAGAGCAACGCCGAATTCCTGGGATCGATGACGAACGGCGGCCGATAGGATCACAGACGCGACACCGGCGGGCTAACGGACGGCAAATCGAACGGGCTGACGTCGCCTGGGGTTCGGACGGGAGCGGCGCCGTAGGCGCCGTGCTCTGGACCCCTTGCAGAACCATCGCGAGGTACGGACGCAGGTATCAGCGGCCGCATGTCGGCACTTTACGAAACCGCGCTGGTGATTGCAACGGGACCGCCCCGGGTTCCCGACACGCATAACTCATCGATCCCTCGAAGGAGCGGGCCTCCCTACCGCTAAAACCGTCAGTCGCTGCTCCAGAACGGAACGCGCCCGTAAGTCCTGCGAATCAAACAGTTAGATCTGCCTTTCGGCCCCTGCGCGGATTTGCACTGTTTCATTTAGCGCGACACGCATTAAAACGGTCAGTTCCGCCCAAACTGGGTAGTTTGTAAGTCGTTGAATCAACGCCTCCTGGAAAACCATCGTGCCCGGCGAAACGGATCCGTCCTTGCTATGGATGGGCTTCGCGGGAGTTTTTGTCCCGCGGAGGGCCGATGAACAATCCGTCGGGGAAGATGTGGAGGGCCTCTCGGGTCGGCGTGCTGGCAGCGCTGGTCGGAGAATCATTGTGATTCACACGAACACAGTTCCGACCGTTGTCCCAGGCCGCGAACCGGCGGGGCGCGACGCCACGAACTGGCGCGCGTCGTTGCCCGTTCTGCAAGCCACAGGCGTCACGCTTCGCGAGCTGCGGTTGTCGGACGCCGCATCGCTTCTCGCGTTCCTCACGACCGACGAGGTCACTCGCTTTATTTCACCGCCGCCGACGACCGTCGCGGGATTCGAACGATTTATCGAGTGGACGCATCGCGAGCGAGCCGCGGGACATTGCGTCTGCTTCGGAATCGTTCCAGACGGCTACGACCAGGCCGTCGGTCTGTTCCAGGTCCGGCAGCTGAATGCCTCGTTCCAGACGGCGGAATGGGGATTCGCGATGGGCTCGAACTTCTGGGGTACCGGCATGTTCATCGAATCGGCCCGCGCGATCGTGGCGTTCACGTTTACGACGATTCGCGCCGAGCGGCTGGAAGCGCGTTCGTGCGTCGAGAACGGGCGCGGCAATGGCGCGCTGCAGAAGCTCGGCGCGACGCGTGAAGGGGTGCTGCGGCAATCGTTCCTGCGCACCGGCGAATATCACGATCAGGTGTTGTGGTCGATCGTAGGCGCCGACTGGCGCGACTGGATGGGGCAATCGCTAATCACTAATCACTGATCCTGAATCACTCATCGCGAATCGCGAATCGCGAATCGCGAATCGCTAATCCTTGCGTCTCAGTGCACGGCCAAGATCCAGGCCGATCTTTGGGTCGCTTCGAGTACCACGAATCGTGATCGGCACGATCGCACCGGCCCCTCCCCGCCTGAACAACGGGTCAATGACCTTCAGCAGGGTGGACTTCGTGCCGCCCCCTGCGGCCTGCGAAATGGTCGCCTTCATGCGCACTGTCCCGTCGAACTGCAACACCTCGTTGGCGAGACCGTAGCTGCCGCCAACTTGTACCAGAGCACCGGGGATGTCGAACTCCGCATGTCGGAGGCTCAGCACGTTGTCGTGGAGGTTGAACTCGCCGCGGAAGTTGGACTGCACGACCGTCTTCTGCTCGTCAGGATCGAGGCCGCGCGCGCGTTCACTCATGTCCGAGACCTTGGTTTGGATCTCCGAGTTCGTGAACTGTGCGCCCGCCACCTGGAAGGTGCCGGCAATCTGCAGGCGATCCATGACGGCCTGCGGTCCGGCCGGCAAATTCATGTCCGCGTGGAGCGCCAGCGCGCCCGTCATAACCGGAGTGTCGCCTTTCACGGCGAGCCGCATGACGTCTTCCACGCGACCCTTGTCGATCTTTACGTGCAGGTTGACCGTTCGTCCTTTGACGCCCTCGGCGCCGACGATCGCGCCGCGCGCCGTGAGCGAGGTCTGCAGGAACGTCGCGTCCACGGCGTTGAGGTAGGTGTCGCCGTCCGTGCCGTCCACCACTGCTTCGAAGCGGGTATCGAGTGGGACCGGGTTCGCGCTCACGTTCACGCGGAAGTCAGGCGTGTGCGTGTTCCCCGTGACCCCAATCCGATCGAGTTGCCCGTCGAACGTCCCCTTTGACGTCAGGTTGCCGCCAATGCCCTTGACAGTTCCGAGGACAACGTCCTCGAACGTGTATTGCCCGCCGAGCGGCGTCGCACCGGGATCCTCGCGGTTCCAGGCTCCAAAGGTGCCCTTCGCATTCACCAGACCTTGGGGGATCGGATTGGTGATCGTGGCCTCGAACGACATCTGCTTCGCCCGTCCGAGGGGCCGCAGTGTCAGTCGGTGAATGGCGAACACGCGAGGCTCCTTACTTGCGCGCTTCGGGATCAACGTGAGCGCCGCGTCGACTGCCGTCAGCGTATCCACGACGATGGCTGCCGGGCCGTCCTCGGCATGCTCGCCAGGCGGCACTGCTCCGCCCGGTGGTTTCAGCGTTCGAGTTGTCCTTCTTGAAGCCCGGAGGGATGTTGAGTTGAAGCCCTGTGACCGAGGCCGTCTTGAATCGCCTGGGTCTGCTGAACAAACCTAGAAGGCCCCCGTCGAGCTCAAACGCCTTGACCGACACCAGCGGCGGGACGTCCTTCCTCCCCTTATGGCGAATGATGAGGTTGGTCCCCGTCACGTGGACGGTGGGAAGTGTGTCCACGCTGAAGGTCTCAAGTTGCACCTCGCTGTCCAGGCGCTCCGCCAAGGTATCGATCACGAGTTGCCGCAGCGTGTCCGTGCGCGACCCGGCGCCGGCGATTATTGCCAATAAAACGAGTAGGCCGCCAACAATCCCGATGGCCCACCGGGTAGTGCGTAGCGTCATGACGAGCTTGACCATCCAAGAGCCGTTCCACACTGAACCCACGAAAGCCTGGGGGCCAGGGGTGCCACGAGTGCCACGAGTGCCACGAGTGCCAGGGGTGCCAGAGTGCCAGGTGCCATGAGTGCCAGGGGTGCCATGAGTGCCAGGGTGCCGAGTCAGCCTGTCGATCGTTTGCGTGGCCGACGTCGGGTCCGCTTTTTTGCGTCCTCCATTTGCTTTAACTTCGACTGAAGCAAGCGTGTAGTCAGAAACATTGCACGCCGCGCGACGGTTGTTGCCCGCGACTGCTGCGCCTCCGAGAAGTATTTGCGCGTTTGCGCTTCGTCGAGATCGCTCTGGACCTCCCCGATCTCCGCGCGCGCCATGCGCAAGTATCGAGCAAAGTCACCAGGCAGAAAGCGTATGAACCCTTCGGCGATCAATGGCGCTGCCGATTGGGCCGCAGCTCGAATCTGATCGCGGAATCTCAGATTCTTCGCCGCGGGCCCGCTCTCCGTGATTTCGAAGATCACGTTCGAGAGTTCTCTGCACCGCTGCCACGCGAGCAAATCCTCGAAGCGCTTCACGCCAGACATGCCATTTGATCATCACAAAACCAGCCAAGCGACGATTCGTGATCCAGCAACAGGTTACGGCGATCGCTGGTGCAGTCGATGCAGATCGTGCGTCTGCGATAAGCCACCGACATCGCAGGTTCGGCCACCTCTGACACACCGGTGCGTGTGCCCCTGGGCACTCGGCACCCTTGGCACCCTGGCACGCTTGGCACCCCTGGCACCCCTGGCACCCCTGGCACCCTTGGCACCCTTGGCACCCCTGGCACCCCTGGCACCCCTGGCACCCCTGGCACCCCTGGCACCCCTGGCACCCCTGGCACCCCTGGACCCTGGCACCCTTGGCACCCCTGGCACCCTTGGCACCCTTGGCACCCTTGGCACCCCTAAGACTATGATCGCCAAATGCGCTATCGACGCTTCGGCAGGACTGGTTGGGACGTGTCGGAAATCGGCTACGGCATGTGGGGAATGGCGGGCTGGACGGGAAGCGCGGATGAGGAATCGCTCGCGTCGCTCGATCGGGCGGTCGAGCTCGGCTGCAACTTCTTCGACACCGCGTGGGCGTACGGCGACGGGCACAGCGAGCGTCTGCTCGGCGAAACTGTTGAAGCGGCACTCGCGGCACCCGGCTCTACTCGGCAACCAAGATCCCGCCGAAGAACCGTCGTTGGCCGGCCCGGCCCGAATACACCCTCGACGACGTGTATCCGCCCGACTACATCCGCGAGTACACCGAGAAGAGCCTGGCGAACATCGGCGTCTCGACGATGGACCTGCAGCAGTTTCACGTCTGGAGCGACAAGTGGGCCGACGATGACCGCTGGCAGCGCGCGGTGTCGAAGCTGAAGGAAGAGGGGCTGGTACGTGCGATCGGCATCAGCATCAACCGATGGCAGCCGGCCAACGTTCTTCGTGCGCTCGAGACCGGACTCATCGACGCGGTGCAGGTCGTCTACAACGTCCTCGACCAGAATCCAGAGGACGAGCTCTTCCCGATCTGCCAGCGACAAGGACATCGCCGTCATCGCGCGCGTGCCGTTCGACGAAGGCAGCCTGGCCGGGACGCTGACCGCCGACATCACTGGCCGGACGGGGATTTCCGCAACATCTACTTCCGCCCGAGAACCTGCAGCCCGACGCTGGAGCGCATCGAACGCGCTGCGTCCCGTCGTGCCCGATGGCATGACGATGCCGGAGCTGGCGCTGCGGCATATCCTTCAGCACCCGGCGGTCAGCACGGTCATCCCCGGCATGCGCAAGCTGAGACACGTCGAGGAGAACATCCGGCACGAGCGACGGCCGAGCCCTGCCTGAGACCCTGATGGCGGAGCTGAGGAAGCACCGGTGGAATCGGAGCGTGGACTACATCGAGTGAGGACGGAGCGGACCCCCTAAGGGGAAGATAAGGGCCAGCCCTGCAGCAGTTTACGGGTGCCTAGGGGGTCTGTTATAATAGATCTTTTCCCGGAAGGGTCAAGGAGCACGCTGTGAAGGAAGGGATTCATCCCAAGTACTACGAGATCGAGGCGCGCTGCGCGTGCGGCGCGACGTGGAAGACCCGGTCGACCAAGCCGGAGCTGCACCTCGAAATCTGCAACAACTGCCATCCGTTCTTCACCGGCCGCCAGAAGCTGGTCGACACCGAAGGCCGCGTGGAGCGCTTCACCAAGCGATTCGGCGCGCAGACGTCCGAAAGCCGCAAGGCCGCGCGCAAAGACGAAGAAGGCCGCCGCCGCCACAAAGTAACCGCGCGCTCGACCGCGCGGCGCTCGAGCGTTGCCGCTCGAGTGGAAGCTGACGCTCAGCTCCACAAGAGCTGAGCGTCTGTTTTTTTCGCGATCTTTCTGATCGAGCCGCGCCAGCCGGTGGCGCATGCCGTCGGCGCCGGCGGCGCATCCGCGCTCCTCGAGCGCGAACAGCGCCAGCTCCGCGCGCCCTCCAGGTCGCGCTCGCGATGCTCGTGGTGGATCGCGAGCGCTTCGGCCGCGAACTGCCTCAGCGCGCGCATGCCGGTCATCCGCCGCACGCCTGCTGGGTTCGGTCAGCGTCCAGCACGCTCGCGCCAGATCGCTGCCGCCTCGGCGAACCGCCGCTCCCGCCGGTGCCGGAGCGCCAAGCCGGTAGAGCGCTTCCGCCTTGACCTCGACAGCGTCGCGACTCTGCGCCGCGGCGGTAGCACGCTTCCGCTGCGCCAGCGCGCGTTCGCACACCAAGCGATCGTCGAGCCGGCGCGCTCGTAGACCCTGCCGAGCGCCAGCGCCTCGGCGCCGTCGCGGCAGGCCGTCTGGCCCGCTCCGCGCAAGCTGCACGGCGCGCGCGGTGACGGCGGCGAGCGAGACCAGATCGAGGCGGTTGTGCTCGAGCACAGGCTCCAGCGGCCGCGGGTCGCCGTTGCGCAGGAACCGGAAGAAGCGGCGCGGGATCTCGAAGCCGCGGCACATCGCCGACGCGGTTCACGTCGAACAGCGCGCGCTCGAGCGTGCCAGCCGGCAGCCGCCATCGTCTGCATCCGTCGGTCGCCGGCGTCGCGGACGCCACAGCCGCCGCGCCGGGTGCAGCATGTCGAAGTGCGGCACGCTGTCGAGCGGCATCTGCATGCGGTGGAACAGCCAGCGCGTCTCCATCACCGGGACGTCGAACGTCTTGCCGTTGTAGGTGACGATCAGGTCCGCCCCGTCGAAGAAATCCGCGACGGCCGCACAGCAGCGCGCGCTCGGCGGCGTAGCTGGTGAGCAGGAACTGGCGCACCTGGAACGCGCCGAGATCGAAGAACCCACAGCCGACGAGGAACGCCACGGTCCGGCGCCGCCGCTCAGCCCGGTCGTCTCGAGGTCGATGAACAGCGTCCGCGGAAAGGCATCGAACTCACGCCGATCGGAATCTGAGCCCGTCAGCCTGGATCGAGGATCGCAAGCGCGCGAGCGATCGTCGACGGTCGCAGTCGCCAACGCGGATGCCGCCGTGCCAGCGGTCGGACTCGTAGCGCCGATCGACGACCAGGCAGCGGCCGAACGGCGTGCTCGGCGATCCTGCCGCCGAGCACGCGGCGACGCGATCGAGATCGATCGTCGCTTCGTAGCGGCCGGTGTCGGGCTCGTAGGTCAGCTCGCGCCGTCGACTCGTGTGAGCATCGCGCTCGCTCAGGGCAGGCGGACCGGCTTCGGCGGTCGCGCTTGACGATGGCGCGAAGCCGCGATGGCGGCCATCACGCGAGCTCGACGAAGCAGATGCTCGAGGATCGCGGACGCGACCTGCTTCGCGTGCGGGCCGGTATTGCCTTCCGGCCCGACGCACGACGGGCAGCCCGACTCGCACGGGCAGCCCGCGATCAGCTCGCGCGTGCGCTCGAGCAGCAGCTCGTGCATCTCGAACAGCGGCCGGCTGAAGCCGATGCCGCCCGGATAGTTGTCGTAGATGAAGACGTTCGGCTCGGTCGCCAGCGCCTCGGGCACGCCGCCCATGCCGCCCGTGCGCGTCGACGCGATCGAGCGACCCGCCGTCGACCGACAGGCCGATGTCGTGCCCGTCGCACATCAGCAGCAGCTGCGCGACGTTCTTCATCGCGAACGCCAGCCCGACGACGCCGTCGCGGCGGTCGTCGCCGCGCGAACGGCAGCGACGCCATGACCGCGGCCGGAATCGTCAGCCAGTACGACGAGGTGTGCATCTGCTGCTCGGGCAGATCCAGCTCGCCGGACCCGACGTTCTCGTTCGTGTAGAACTTGATCTTCTTGAAGCCGACGACGCGCGAGACGACGTGGACCTCGCCGTGGGATCTCGTCGCTTCCGGGATCCGGGGTCCGGGATCCGGGATCCGAAGAGCCTCTGTCACGCCATCGCCAGAAGCCGGAATCTGATCGGATCCCGGATCCCGGATCCCGGATCCCGACTCGAACGTATCCAGAATCGTCACCTTCGTGTAGGTGATCGCGTCGGTGTAGTAGTCGCAGTCGACCGCGCGGACGATAGGCCTTGCGGCCGTCGAAGTCGAGGCGCTCGACCTGGAACAGCTGCCCTTCGACGATGTAGATGGCCTTCTCGTGCAGCGTCGCCGGGCCGCTGGTGAAGTCGGTCTCGCCGATCACGCGCTCGCCGTTGGTGCGATCGACGACGACGAAGTTGTCGGACGAGACCGATCGCAGGCTGACGGCGTCGGCCGGATACGACTCGTTCGTCCAGTTCCACTGGCCGTCGGCGTGGTGCACGAATCCTTCCTCGGCGAGCACCGACAGCACTTCCTGCAGATCGACCTCCTCGCCGAACCGCTCGTCGGTCCGAACGGCAGCTCGAACGCCGCGCACTTCACGTGATCGAGCAGGATGTGCAGGTTGTCCGGATTGATCAGCGCGTGCTCGGGCGAAGCGTCGAAGAAGTACGACGGGTTGCGGACGATGAACTGATCGATCGGCGCGCTGCTCGCGACCAGCACCGCCGCCGACCGCGTCGTCCGGCGGCCGGCGCGCCCGGCGCGCTGCCAGGTCGCGGCAATCGTGCCCGGATAGCCGGCCATCACCGAGACGTCGAGCGCGCCGATGTCGATGCCCAGCTCCAGCGCGTTGGTGGAGACGACCGCGCGCACCTGCCCCTCGCGCAGGCCGCGCTCGATCTCGCGGCGGCGGTTCGGCAGGTAGCCGCCGCGATAGCCGCGGATCACGTCGGCCGCTCCCGGCGGCCCGTGAAACGCATCCTTCAGGTACGTCGTCAGGATCTCGACCGCGAGCCGGCTCTGCGCAAAGAGGATCAGCTGCAGGTTGTGCTTGAGGAACTCGAGCGCGACTCGCCGCGCTTCGGCCAGGTACGAACGGCGAATCCCGAGCTGCGCGTTGACGACCGGCGGATTGACGAAGAGGAAGAACTTCTCGCCGCGCGGCGCGCCGCTCTTCTCGACCAGCTCGAACGGACGGCCGGTCAGCCCCTCGGCCAGCTCGCGCGGATTGGCGATCGTCGCCGACGAGCAGATGAAGATCGGATCCGATCCGTAGTGCCGGCAGACGCGCTGGAGCCGCCGCATGATGTTCGCGAGGTGGCTGCCGAACACGCCGCGATACGCGTGCAGCTCGTCGATGACGACGAACCGCAGGTTCTCGAACAGCTTCGCCCAGCGCGGATGGTGCGGCAGGATCCCCGAGTGCAGCATGTCGGGGTTGCTGAGCACGACGTGCGCCTTGCCGCGGATCGCGCGCCGCGCGTCCGACGGCGTGTCGCCGTCGTAGGTGAACACGCCGATCTGCGAGATCCGATCGCATGCGTCACGAGCTCGGCCAGCGCGTGCAGCTCGGCGAGCTGATCCTGCGCGAGCGCCTTGGTCGGAAACAGATACAGCGCGCGCGTCGACGGGTCCTGCAGGATCGCGTCGAGGACCGGCGCGTTGTAGCAGAGCGTCTTGCCCGACGCGGTCGGCGTGATCGTGACGACGTTCCGGCCGGCGAGCACGTGCTCGAACGCTTCCGCCTGGTGCGTGTAGAGCTGCTCGATGCCGCGCGCCGGCCAGCGCGGCGAGCAGCCGCTCGTCGGTTCCGGCCGGAAACGGCCGCAAACGATCGCGGCGACCGCCGGCAGCCGGTGCGCCGCGGTGACGATCGGATCGGCATCGCGCCCCATCGGCGCCGGAGAGGCCGTCAGCCGCCTCAGCGCCTCCTGCAGCGAGCGGTCCTTGTCTCCGGAGACGACGGGGAGGGTCTGTTGAGCCATGGGAAACTGTTGAGCCCGTGGGGATTGCGGGAGCGATCGTAGCAGGCGCTGGACGGGCGATCAAGAGGCGAAAGGGGTCAATCCCTAATCGCTAATCACTAATCCTCGAATCCCTGATCCTCGAATCCCCGAATCCTCGAATCGCTGAATCCTCGAATCCCTGAATCCTCGAATCGCTGAATCCCCGATTCCTCGAATTGCCAAATCGCCGAGTTCTCGAATCCGTCTCAATCAGGGGGACTGAGGCGCGCGCGCGACGCCCGGGCCACGATGGCGCTCAGGCCGACGACGCCGATCAGGTTGGGGAACACCTGCAGCGCGTTCATCAGGTCGCCCCAGGCCCAGACGGTCGCGACCTTCGAGACCGCGCCGAACGGGATCAGCAGGCAGTAGATCCAGCGATAGGGCATGGTGACGCGCCGGCCGAGGATGTATTCGAAGAACTGCTCGCCGTAATAGGCCCAGCCGATGAGCGTGGTGTAGCCGAAAAGAAACGCGCAGAAGGCGACGACGTAGCCGCCGACGACGGGCATCGCGGTGTTGAACGCGGACGCGACGGCGGCCGTGCTCGTCAGGCCCGACTCCCAGACGCCGGTCAGGAGAATCGTCAGCGCGCTGATCGTCGAGGTCACGAACGAGACGATGAACACCTCCATCACCGCGTTGAGCCCCTGCTGCACGGGCTGCGCGCTCTGCGCGGTGCCGTAGGCGACGGCCGCGGTGCCGTAGCCGGCCTCGTTCGCATAGATGCCGCGCGCGATGCCGTAGCGCATCGCGACGAGAATGCCCAACCCACCTCCGGCAGCCGCCTGCATCGAAAAGGCCCGCTCGAAGACGAGCGTCAGGACGGACGGAACGCGCGCGATGTTGGAGACGATCACGATGAGCCCGCCGACCAGGTACAGGCCGACCTTCAGCGGCGACAGCTTCTCGGCCGCGCGGCCGATCGACTTGATGCCGCCGATGATCACCAGCCAGGTGAGCACCGCGATGGCGATGCCAGATACGACCGTCGGAATGCCAACCACGGTGTTCAGCACGAGCGCCATCGAGTTGGGCTGCGTAAACGGCGTCGTCGTCAGCGCCGCGACGGCGGCGACGAGCGCGAAGGTCCAGGCGAGCCACGGCGAGCGCAGGCCGTCGCGCAGGTAATACATCGGACCGGAGAGCACGGTCGCGCCGCGCATTTCGCGGAACGTGATGCCGAGCACCGCTTCGCCAAACTTGATCGCCATCGCGACGAACCCGTACACCCAGATCCAGAAGAGCGCGCCTGGGCCGCCCGACACGATCGCCGTCGCGACGCCCGCGATGTTGCCCGTGCCGATCGACGCCGCCAGCGCCGTCATGAACGCCTGGAACGGCGTCAGCGCGCCCGCCGCGCCGCCGCCGCGCCGCACGAACGCCGTGCGGCAGGCCTCGCCGAAGCGGCGGACCTGCACGAACCGGAGCCGCGTGGTCAGGAACAGCCCCGCACCCGAGCAGCACCGCGACGACCCACGGCATGAAGAGCGCGTCGGCCAGCGACTGGATACGATCGGAGATCATTCAGGACTCGCGGCTCGTGACTCGCGGTTCGCGGACTCGTGACTCGCGGCTCGCGGCTCGCGGCTCGGGCAACGAAGATGCGGGCGAAATGCGCCGTTCTCAAATGTTGGACCGTGACTGGCAGCCGTCCACGGTAATCGAGGCGCCGCTGATCCAGCTGGCGCGCGGCGAGGCGAGGAATGCGACGACGGATCCGACTTCGTCGGCGCGGCCCATGCGGCCGAACGGCAGCTCGCGCTTGATGAAGTCCGCGATGCCCTGCGGATCGGCCTGCTGGCGTTTGTGCCAGGAGCCGCCCGGAAAGAGGATCGATCCCGGCGCGACGCTGTTGACGCGGATGTTCAATGGCGCGAGCTGCTGCGCAAGCGACTTCGCCAGGCTGATCTCGGCGGCCTTCACCGCGTTGTAGGTCATGCGGCCGCCCGACTCGCGCCCCCAGATCGACGCAATCATGACGATGGCGCCCGCCGCCGCGCCGCTTCATGTGCGGCACGGCCAGCCGCGACGCGCGGATTGCCGGAAACAGCGTTTCGTCGAACGCCGCCTGCCATTCGGCGTCGGACGTGTCGAGCAGATCGGTGCCGGCGGCGCGGCCGACGTTGTTGACGAGAATGTCGAGGCCGCCGAACTGCTCGACGGTCCGGTCGATCACCATGCGCGACGCCGTCGGCAGTCGACACGTCGGCCTGGACGGTCATGATCATGTTCGGTCGGCGCGCCACAGCCTCGACTTCGACCGCGGCGTCGGCCAGCTGCTCGGCGCCGCGCCCGCAAATGCAGACGCGGCAGCCCTCGGCGATGAGCGCCCGCGCGCTCGCGAGACCCAGACCCGCGGCTGGAGCCGGTGACGATCGCTATCTTGTCGGTGAGCTGCAAATCCATTTATTGCAGCGGCGCCGCCGGTCAGGTCGTTGAGCCGCCAGTCGAAGGGATGAATGTCACCTTGAATCGTTCTTCTGCAGCAATTCCTTCTCGAGCGGCAGCAGATGCGGCGTCACGAAGGCGACGATGCGCGCGCTCGATCGGTGAACGCTGCGCCATCGGTCCGGTCGCGCCCGAATCGTAGGCGGCGACGAACTCCGCGTCGTGCCAGCTCACGATCGGCGTCACCGACACCTGATTCGCGCCCGCGATCGATCTTGATCATCGACTGTTCGGAGACGAACTCCTTCTGCACATCGTCGAGCTGCTGTTTCAGCTGATCGCCGGTGTAGGCCTCGCTGCGCAGCCGGCCGCTGCCGACGGCGCCGCGGCCGAGGGCAAGATACAGCCGCGGCTCCTTGAACTCCGGCAGGATGGTCTTCTCGATCTCGTCGAGCGTGACGCTCTGCCCGGCGGCTCGGTGCTTCAGTCTGCTCGAACGCCCCCGGAATCTGCCGCACGCTGTTGACGGGATAGCTCTTGCTCGAGCCTTTGATCGGATAGTGATTGATCACGGTCTGCAGGACGAAGGCGTTGTACGCGTTCACCCAGAACGCCATCTGCTGTTCGCGCGACCATGACTCGTAAGTCGCGGCCGGCACATTCAACGACGCGGCATAGCGATCGAGCCGGCTGCGGTCGGACCGAAGCGCCCGGTAATAGACGAGTCCATCACGAACATTCACGTCGAGAATCTGATCGAGCGGTCGATGAAGACCCTCCGGTGGAGCGGTTTGCCTCCCGCTGGCGCTGACCCGCGCCAATGGATTGAAGCCCACCAGAGACAGGATTGCGGCGGCGACGACGAGCCCAGCATGACGCATACCACGATATTAATTCAGGGATGGTCAGAGATTCGACGCTAGAAAGTCCGAAAGCGCCAGGGCAAACCCATCTGGCACTTCCAGATTCGACAGGTGCCCGGCAGCGGGAGAACGACGAGACGCGATCGCGCAATCTGATTCTGCAGCGCCGCGGCATCTGCGACGGGTGTCAATTCATCCTCCTCACCGACGATCACGAGCGTCGGACACGCGGTGCGCGCGAGCTGCGGCGTGGAGTCGGGACGAGCCATCATCGCCGCGATCGCTGCGACGATTCCCGCAGTGCCGGCACTCTCGATCATCGCGCGCACCTTCGCGGGAAGATCCGGCCGGAGTTGTGACGACGTCGTTCCCAGCAGCTTGGGCAGCATCATGTCCGCCACGCCAGACGGGCCCTCGGCGCCCGCGCGCGCGATCATCCGTCGTCGTCCTTCGAGTCCTTCGGGCGTATCCGCTTGAGCCTTCGTGTCGGCGAGAATCATCCCGCTGAAGCGCTCGGGGGCGAGACGAAACAGGGCCAGCGTGATGTACCCGCCCATGGACAATCCGCCGATCACGGCGGGGTCGATGCCAAGCAGATCCAGCAGCGCCGCAACATCGGAGGCCATGTCGTCGAGCGTGATGCGGCCTGGATCGGCCATGGCGTCCGGTCCGAAACCACGCATGTCCGGCGCGATGAAACGCCAGCCGTCGGGAACGCGTTCGAGCTGCGGTCGCCACATGTCAGCGTTCAGCGGGAACGCATGAATCAGCACGACAGGCCAGCCGCCTCCAGCGTCGAGATAGCGGATCGTGCGTCCGTTCAGACTGGCTCGCGACTCGCGGATCATGTCAACGATCATAGCGAGAATGGGCGCCTCGGGGGAGGTGTGGACGGCTGACGCCTGTAACGGCACTCGACGCAGCGTCGTAAGATGAGCGATGCCGTCGGCGGTCGAGTTGTCTGCGTACGTCGCCCTTGTCGGCGTCGGCCTGCTCGCAGCCAACCTTCTGCTCGGGCTGCTGATGGCTGCCGGATACAACCCCGCAAGACACTGGCCATACCGCCCTGTGAAGCTCTTCAGACTGCACAACTGGACCGGATACATCGCGTTCAGCGCCGCGCTCGTGCATCCAGCCATCCTGCTCTTTTCCACGTCCCCTCGGTTCCGTGTCATCGACGTGCTCGTTCCGGTCTGGTCGCCGGTCCAGCCGCTGTCGAACGTGCTCGGCGCCGTCGCGCTCTACCTCGTCGTCGTGGTGGTGGCCACGCTCGTACTTCCGGCGTGCGCTGGGTCGGCACCTCTGGCGCTCGATTCACTACACGACGTACGCGGCAGCGATCATCTTCTTCATCCACGGTCTGATCGCGGATCCGACCGTCACCGGCAGAGCCATCGACTACATCGACGGCGAGAAGGTGTATGTCGAGTTGTGCGCCGCGCTGTTCATGCTGGTCACGGTGTGGCGCATCCGGCACCGTCGCGCTCGCCGTCGCGCCGAGCTCGTGCATCGCTGAGGGGTGCTGGCACCGCGGTTGCGATCGTGAAGACTGTCGCGCCGTTGCGCCGTGAGCGTTCAATCGGCGCGGCTTGTCGCGCCGGAGCGCCGGCAGCGTTCAGCCGGCGCGGCTTGTCGCGCCGGAGCGCCGGCAGCGTTCAGCCGGCGCGAAGGCGGAAGGCGGAGGGTACGGACGCTCGGAGAATCACGAGCCGATGCGCAAGGGCGGCTGCAACTCACACGGGCGCTGATAGCTCAGATCCGCGGCCGGACCGATCGATCTGGTCCGCCAGGATCCACACTGCGGCGGCCGCGGCGATGGCCGCGATCCAGAACAGCGCGCGCGGCCACGCGTAGATGGGATACGGATTCGCCGTGCTGACAAAGCCCGGATCGGGTCGGTCGGCGCGGGCCTGCACATCAGCCCGCTGCTCGGGCGACCACCGATGGCCGGTGCGCGACACATAGGACGGCGTGTCGAGCACCGGCGCGTAATACTTCTCGAGGATCAGATTCTCCTGCCAGGCGTCTCGGGGATCGTTCGCAGCGAGGAGTTCGTTGCGCTTCTGGACGTGCGTCACGCCCTCGGTCATGTATTGATCTTCACGCGACACCCGCTGCAGCACGAGCGGGAGTGGATGCGTCCGCCACTCTTCGCGCTTCGCCGTTCGCAGCTCCTCCAGACCGCTCTTCGAGTAGCGCGACTTGAATATTCCCGCATCATCGTCATGCACGTCGTAGCCGAGATGGACGATGTGGAAAAACAGCGCGAGCGCGAGGATCGTCACCGCCGCGAGGCGCCCGATTCTCGACAGCGATCCGGGATGCAGCGTGCGCTCGGAAGTGCGTCGGCGGAGCGGCGGCGAGGCTGAACCGCGAGGCCGCAGCCGATCGCGATGCCGTTCAACAGGATGTCCGCGATTTCCCCGACGCGGTTTGGAATGAACCACTGCAGCCACTCGTCCGCCGTTCCAACGAGGAGGCCCGCCAGAACCGGTAGCACGAGCATCGCCGGATCTTCGAGCGCTCGCCATGCCCGGTAGAACAGAAACGTGATGACGCCGTACTCGACGAAGTGAAACCGTTGGACGACGTCGACGTCGGGATTGCCAGTGGCTTCGCTGACCGAGTACCAGAACGCGGAGCCGAGCGCCGCAAGCGAGCGCGGCGTATCGCGAGCGGACGATGTTGTGTCGAATGCGCATCAGCGCGGCGCCGACGACAGCGACCGCCAGCACGCCGATCGCGCCGCCGACAATGCGGACGAACTGCCCAGGAAACGCCGTCCGGATCCAGCTTCTGACGAAGCCGATGAAAGGGGCAGACAGAACGAGCGCGATCGACGACGGCGATCGCGAGGATGAACCGGCCCGGCTCGAGACGAGAGCGCCAGTCCATGTGATAGGATGGAGCATTATGCACGCATTCTCCCGCCTCGCAGCCGCGTTCCTGCTCGCTCTGGCCGGAGCCGTGGGCGTCGAGCGCCTGGCCCGTTGCGCAGCAGCCGCGGCCCGGACGGCCCGCGCATCGAGATCGTCTTTGCCAGAGAAGCACGAGCGGAACCGGTGACCGGAATGGTGTACGTCGCCATCAGCCGGGACAACCATCGGTCCCCGATAGAGCAGACGTCTCCGACGGGCGTGCCGCTGTTTTCGCGATTACGTCGAAGGGCTGGCGGCCGGAATGGCCGCGACGATCATCGAGCGAGCGACAGCGGCCATCCCGTGCGCAGCCTCCGCGACCTGCCCGCGGGCGAATACTGGATGCAGCCGTTCGTGAACGTGTACACGCGCTTCCCGCGCGCGGACGGGCATACCGTCTGGCTGCACAACGATCAATGGGAAGGGCAGAACTGGAAGCGCTCGCCGGGCAATCTCGTCGGCGATCCGGTAAAGGTCGCATTCGATCCGAAATCGACCACGCCAATCCGCCTCGTCGCCGACGAAGGCGATCCCGCCGATTCAGGTGCCCGCCGACACCGCGATGGTCAAGCGGATCCGATTTCAGAGCGCGATCCTCAGCAAGTGGTGGGGGCAGCCCATCTATCTTGGCGCGACAGTCCTGCTGCCGAAGGACTACGACAGCATCCCGACGTGCGGTATCCGGTCAACTACATCCAGGACCATTTCTCGCTCGGCGCGCCCGGCGGGTTCGGTCGCGGCGGCGAGTTCGATCGACTGTGGATGGCGGCAGGCACGCCGCGGTTTCTCTACGTCACGCTCCAGCATCCGTCGCCCTACTACGACGACTCGTACGGCGTGAACTCCGAGAACAACGGACCGTACGGCGACGCGATCCTGAAGGAGCTGATTCCGGCCGTCGAAGAGAAGTTTCGCGTCAATCAGGGAACCGTGGGCGCGCATGCTGTCGGGGGGATCGACCGGCGGATGGATTGCCGCCGCGCATCAGGTGTTCTATCCGGATTTCTACGGCGGATCGTTTGCGCTCTGCCCTGATTCGGTCGACTTCGAATACCACCAGATCGTCAACATCTACAAGGACGCGAACGCCTATTACATCGACAAGGGCTGGACGAAAGTCGAGCGGCCGAGCGAGCGGCGGCCCGACGGCAATATCGAAGGCATGATGAAGGACGAGAACTGGTTCGAGCTCGTCGTCGGCGACAAGTCTCGATCCGGCGGGCAGTGGGACATCTGGGAAGCCACGTATTCGCCGGTCGGCCCCGACGGCTATCCGAAGCGGCTTTGGAACAAAGAGACCGGCGTCATCGACAAGTCGGTCGCCGAGCAGTGGAAGAAGTACGACCTGCTCGATATTCTTCGAACCAACTGGTCAACGCTCGGCCCGAAGCTCGGCGGACAAGCTGCACTTCTACGTCGGCGACATGGATACGTATTACCTGAACGACGCGGTCGAGAAGCTGAACGAGTATCTTATCAGAGGCTGAACAATCCGAAGTTCACGGGCGAGGTAGTGTTCCAGCGCCGCGCGCCGCACTGCTGGGGCCCGCGCGGGGCGGAACTGCTGCAGAAGCTCGAAGCGCAGGTGGAGAAGGGCGCGCCAGCCGGGCACCGCGAAGAGCTGGAGGTACTAGAAGGTCGCGTCGCGCAGTCGCGGCTCGGCGAGTCGCTGACTCGAAGCTGGAACCTGGAAGCTCTAGATAAACCGGGTCACCGTCACGTCGAGCACGCGGGATGCGGCGGGTGCCGCGGTGCCACTGCACGAGGATCGGGCTCTGGTACGTGCCTTCGACGATCTTGCCCTGTCCGCTCCGTCGCGATCGGATACAGCAGGCTGACCGAGCGCTTCATCCGCAGGAAACGGGACGCCGGCATCGCGATGGCGCGCGAGAGCACGTTTTCCACGCGCGACTGTCCGAGTCCCAGCGCATCAACCAGGCGATTGAACACGCGCACGAGATCGTACTTCGCGTAGTCGAGCGTCCTGCGCGGGAATCGCGCGCGGGTTGCCGAGCATGTGGCCCGCTTTCTCCGCCATGAACCGAAGCGGATCGCGCAGCACTTCCGACAGGTCGTGACGCATGAGCAGCGTCTCGTACTCGTTGACGGTCAGGCCCGCGTGGCGCTCGCCTGGCGCCAGCGACAGGCGAATCCGCCCTTTCGCCACGCCATGTGCGCGCACCAGATCGGCAACCTGGCTGTACACGCCGAGCTGCGGATCCTTGAGGTTCACCGACTCGACACTGTGGCCCGACACCGGCACGACGATTCGCGTCGTCGCAACGGTTTCTTCGGCCGAGTAGCCGATGACGCTCGTCCGGCGGGTCCGCGCACGGCCGGCATGGACGCCGTCAAGATCGATGAAACGACATCGGGTTCGTTCGGCCGGTTGAGGTACGCACACGCAGGTCCTGAGGCGCGCCCGCCATGAACGCGAGGTGCGAGTCGGCGTTCAGCGGCTCGACCGGGACGCTGTGCGGCCGAGAGCTCCGTCCGCCGCTCGATCTTGTCGTGCTCGTACCCGGCGCCTTCGGGAAACATCGTCCGGAAGACGTCGATGTAGGGCATCACGCCGTCAGGGCCCTGATTCAGCCGGGCCGCGACGCTGCGGTCGAGATAACCCGCAGTGGTGTGGAACGAGCAGCAGAGCGCGCGTGGATAGGCGGCCGATGCGCATCGCCGTAACGCGATGAAACCTCGCCACGCACGTCGAAGACGTCGACGCGGGCTCGAGGGGTCAGCTCGAGCGCGAACTCAAACGGGGACGCGGACATGAAAAACGGCAAAAACGGCGCCGTGGCGCCGGATTCGACAACCGTTCAGGCGTTTCCGACACCCGACGGCCGTCCTTAAGCATAACACAGGAATGGCTTTAGGCCGACGCCCGCGGCTCAAAAGGTGGCTGGCACCTTTCCCGGAAAGGTGCCAGCCACCTTTCTTGCGTCAGCGGCGGCGGCGCGGCCGATGGGGGCGGGCGGACGCCGGGCCGGGGGCGGGCGGACGATGACCGCGTTGCCCGGCAGACCGCCGCGCGGCGTTGAGCTCAGCACGAGCGCGTTCTTCGCGCTTGCGCGCGCGGATTTCGGCGATCCGCTGCGCCAGCGGGATCTCGAGTCGCTGCGGCGGAGCGCGCTGATAGTCGAAGTCCGGCACCATGACACGCGGCAGCCGGCGCCCGATGGCGCGCTCGATGTCGCGCAGATTCGTTTCCTCCTCCGGCGACACGAACGTGAACGCTTCCCCCGTGGCCTCCGCGCGCCCGGTCCGTCCGACGCGATGAATGTAGTCGTCGGGCACGAGCGGCACGTCGAAGTTGACCACGTGCCCAAGCGCATCGACATCGATGCCGCGGGCCGCGATATCGGTAGCGACGAGCACGGGAAATCTGCCGCTCTTGAAACCGTCGAGGGCCGCCGTGCGCTGCGCTTGCGAACGGTTGCCGTGAATCCGCTCCGCGCGGATGCCGCCTTTGACCAGATGCTCGGCCAGCCGGTTCGCGCGATGCTTCGTGCGCGTGAAGACCAGCGCCTGCTTCACGTCGCCGCGCCGCAACAGATCGAGCAGTAACGATGGTTTGAGCCCCTGAGACACCGGGTACACCGCTTGCGTAATACCGGCGGCCGGGGCCGCCTGCCGCTCGCGCTGAATCGTCACCGGATGCCGCAGCATCTCGCCGGTCAGCGCCGCAATTGGCGGCGGCATGGTCGCACTGAAGAACAACGTCTGCCGCTTCGCGGGCACGTAGCGCAGAATCTTGCGAATCTCCGGCAGGAACCCCATGTCGAGCATGCGATCGGCTTCGTCGAGGACCAGGAACTCGAGATGATTGAACTTGGCGTAGGGTGCGCGCAGATGATCGAGCAGCCGGCCCGGAGTTGCAATCAGGATGTCGACGCCGCTGCGAAACGCATGCTCCTGAGGTCCCATGCCCAACCCCACCGTAGATCGACGCGCCGGTAATCGGCGTGTGGACCGCCAGATCGTTGAGGTCGTCCAGAATTTGCGCGGCCAGCTCGCGCGTCGGCGCGAGCACGAGCGCGCGCGTGGTCCCGCGGGGTTTGTCGACGAGCTTCTGCAGGATCGGAAGGAGAAACGCCGCGGTCTTTCCGCTCCCCGTCTGCGCGCACGCCAGCACGTCGCGTCCCTCCAATGCGGGCGGGATGGCGTCGGCCTGGATCGCCGTCGGACGTACGAATCCCAGCTCGCGGATCCCCTTGACGAGCGACGGGTGAAGCCTCAGCGCGGCAAATGGCATGTGGAGCCTACTGCTTCTTTTTCGCGGTGAACGTACCCTCACCGAGGTCGCCGAACTTCACGCTTCCCTTCATCGAATCCTTTTCGACGGTTCCAGAGTACACGATGTGAATGGCGTTGCCCTCGATCGACACGTCAATCGCGAACTCGATGGTCGTGCCTTTGACTGTGCCGGTCAGCGGCGCTTCGCCAAGCTGCCCGCTGTAGCTGACCTGAGAGCTTCTCGCCGTCCTGCTTGAACGTCATGGTCGGCGTGCCGGTATTGCCGCCAACCTCCACCTGGAACGACCACGTTCCACTGACGTTGGTCGCTGACTCCTGCGACGGGGCCTGAGCGCCCCCCGTGCCGGACGCGCGGCGCGCCGACCACTGTCCCTGGTCTCGGCCGCCGAAATCCATGGAACCGTTCATCGTGTCGCCGTCCGCCGTTCCCTTCATCGTGATGCTGATCGGTCCGTTCTGCGTTCGAACGGTGAACCAGATCGTCACCACGCTGTTCTTGACGCTCGCCTCAACGCTCTGATCTCCCTGCGGACTGGAGAACGTGCCGACAATCTGATCGCGGTCTCGTTTCAACACGAGCGGGGCCGACGTCTCCGGCCCTTGACCCGCTGTGACGGTGACGTCCCAGCTGCCGAGGATGTCGGCATCCTGCGCCCGGAGAGGCGACGCACACGTCAGCATGCAGACGATGACGCCAACAATGCTGGACGACGGAAGACGATGAAACATGGACAATCTCGTTTCTGAGTAGCGACCTTGGCATCGCCGGTCGGCGACGACAATGAACGGTGGACTGAACGATCAGGCGCGGTTGGCGAGCGGCGGGCTCGCAGCGGCCGCCCGCAGCTTACCGCCCAGCAGGACGCCCGTCACCGCCACGACCCCGAGCACAGAAGGATACCATCCAGGCTGCCCCGGGGTCGGCATGGCCGTGGCCGCGTCGATCGACAACACGGCGACAATCGCCGCCATTGCCGCCGCATGTGCGTATGGCGCCGAGGGGGCAACCCGCGCGGCGAGCCACCCGCCAAAAATCCCGCCCATTCCGCAGAACGCCAGATTCAGGTAGAGAAACGTCGAGAAGGCAGACTGCGGCAACCTGACGTCGGGCGCGTCGCGGCGAAGCGCGATTGAGGCAACCAGCATGCCGACGGTCGTGGTCGCGGCCATGAAGCCGAGTCCCACGACAATCGCTGCAATACTTCGAATGATGCGCATCGATCCCTTCAGGCGCCCTCGGCGGCCTGAAGCGCTGGCGGGGTCTCGTGGCCGAACTGCAGCAGGTATCCGTTGTTGTCGTAGATGGCGAATTCGCGCATGCCGTAGTCGAAGTCTTCGATCGGATAGCACACGCGTGCCTTGTCTTTGACGCGCTCCCACAGGGCATCGACATCGTCCGGATTGATGTAGAACGACCCGGTGAACGCAGGACCATCGAACGGCTCGTGCTCGTTCGGCAGTGCGAACATGATCGCCACGTTGTCGCGCCGCACCGACGCCCACCCCCATTCTTCGCTCGACCCTTCACATTCGAACCCGAGCACCGTCGTGTAGAACTCGATCGATCCCTTCAGATCGTTCGTACGGAGAAGCGGCGTCAGTTCCTGAAGCTTCATATCAGCACAGCACGCGAATCACGTCGGAACGGGTGATGATGAACGTCTTGTCCGTCTTGAAGTCCCGAACCAGCACCGCCGGATTCGCTGGCGTGATCATCGTCGCCAGCAGCTCAACCGGCGTCGAAACGTCAACGAACGGAAACGCGGGCTGCATAATGAGCTCGACCGGCTGCGATTTCACGGAAGGATCGGCGACCAGCTGCGGGTACAGGTGCGTCTCGTTGAGCGATCCGATCAGCCGCTTGTCCCGGGTAATCGAAATCTGCGAGAAATCGTGCTCGCCCATCAGCTTGACCGCGACGCCGACCGGCTCGCTGCCTTCGATCGCGAGCAACTCACCGGGAACGCCGGCCGCAACCAGGTCGCGCGCCGTCATCCCCGATTTCTCGAGGAAGCCCTTCTCGCGCATCCAGTCGTCGTTGTACATCTTCCCGAGATATCGCGATCCATGGTCGTGGAAGATCACCACCACCACGTCGTCTTTTGTGAAGTGATCCTTCAGCTGAAGCAGGCCGGCCATCGCGGACCCGGCGGAATTGCCCGCGAAGATGCCCTCTTCGCGCGCGATGCGCCGCGTCATGACGGCGGCATCCTTGTCGGTGACCTTCTCGAAATCGTCGATGACGGAGAAATCAACGTTCGCGGGCAGGAAGTCCTCACCAATCCCTTCAGTGATGTACGGATAGATCTCGTTCTTGTCGAAAATGCCGGTCTCCTTGTACTTCTTGAAGACCGATCCGTAGGTGTCGATGCCCCAGACCTTCACGTTGGGGTTGCGCTCCTTCAGATATCGTCCGACGCCGCTGATGGTGCCGCCGGTGCCCACCCCGACGACGAGATGAGTGACGCGACCGTTCGTCTGCTCCCAGATTTCCGGTCCTGTCTCCTCATAATGCGCAGCGGTGTTCGACAGGTTGTCGGTACTGATTCGCCTTCCACGAGTTCGGGATTTCCTTCTCGAGCCTGGACGACACCGAATAGTACGAACGGGGATCCTCCGGGTCGACGTTGGTCGGACAGACGATGACGTCGGCGCCGAACGCTCGAAGAGCGTCAACCTTCTCCTTCGATTGCTTGTCGGTCGTCGTGAAGATGCACTTGTAGCCCTTGACGACTGCGGCAATCGCGAGACCCATGCCGGTATTGCCCGACGTCCCCTCGATGATGGTGCCACCGGGCTTGAGGAGTCCCTGCTTTTCCGCGTCTTCAATCATCCGCACCGCCATGCGGTCCTTGATGGAATTCCCCGGATTGAACGTTTCGAGCTTGGCGAGAACCGTGGCCGAGACGACACCGCGTGTGATGCGGTTGATGCGCACCATCGGCGTGTCGCCGATGGCATCGAGAATCGTGTCGCAAATCGGTTTCAACGGCGCCTCGGCGTCAATTATACCGGCGCGGTCCGAGCGGCCGGATGCGCGAGCCATCGTCAGCGGCCGTAACGTACGGCAGCGCGTTCACGCGCGCGCGCGGCGACTTCTTCCCGATCTTTCGGCGCAGCCGTGGTCACGAGCGAGGCGATCAGCGTCCGCGCGGCCTGCGTGACTTCGTCGACAGCCGCGTTGAACGCGTCTTCATTCACCTTGGACGGCTTGGTAAATCCGCTGACCTTCCGCACGAACTGCAGCGCGGATGCACGGATTTCGTCCTCGGTCGCGGGCGGCTCGAAATTGAACAGAGGTTTGATGTTTCGGCACATAAGACAGCTTCCAGCTACATCTCCTTTTTCGCGATGTACGATTTGCGCGCTCGGGCGACGAGTTCGGGTTGCTTCAGGCGCACTTCCAGCTTGTGCGACTTGCCGTCGAGATTCTGCGGCGTGAACCCCAGCACATATTGCCGATGCAGCTCGTCGGCGACGCGTCTGAACGTCGACCCGAGATTGTTGGTGGAAGTCAACTCGAAATACCCGCCGCCGGTCGCGGCGGCTATTTTCGGCAGTCCGGCATCGACCTTGGGCTCCTCGGGTAGCGGTCTCAATCCGCCGCCCATACCGCCCATGCCCCCTCCTCCACCCATCGATCCGCCACGTCCTCGACCGCCGCCGAAACCTCGGCTCGCAAGACCAATGGCGAAAATCATGACATCTTCCTGTTCGGCGTTCTTTTCAACGTCGTGGAAGCTGATGTTATTGCTGCCTATCGGATGATCGACGCCGTCCGTGAAGACGAGCACCACCCGCCGTCCCTCCTGATGGAGGAGCGACGTGATGCCGACGTTCACCGCATTCCACAGCGGCGTTGGACCCGGCTCCTGCAACTCTGTGCGAAGAATTTCGAGCAGGTCGTGCTGGCTGCTCGTGAAGTCGCGTGGGTCGACCTGGATGCGGTTGGCAAAACTGCCGATTCGCGCCTTGTCGCCGGGCAGCAGCTGTCCAACGAACTGCTCGGCGGCGGACCGCACCAGCGAAAAATTGCCCACCATGCTTCCGCTGCGATCGAGCATCATGACGAGCGTGATCGGCTGCACGCCGTTCTCGAACACCGTGATCGTCTGCTTCTTGCCGTTATCGAAGACTTCGAAATCGTCCTGGGTGAGATTGGGCACGAAACCGCCCTGCGCGTCGGACACGGTCACGTAGACAGCGACGGCTTTGGAGCCGCTCTTGAAGATCTGCGGCGACGCGGCTGCTCCTGCGAGCAGCGAGAGAATAGAAACAGCTGAGCAGGAGCGTGGTGAATCCGATAGGCATCGATGTTCTCGGGATATCTCAATATTAGCGCGATCGGACGCCCTTCCGCGCTGGTCGGCCGAACCCAGAAACGTGCATAACCCCTGGGCCAGGGTTGATGGATTACACTTCGACCCCAATGAACACGATTGAGGTGCCCCTCCGTTCGCGCCGGGCCCAGCGAGCGCAGATTCTGCAGTAGCTGAATCATGCGGTTCCGGCAGTCGGGCGTGGCAATATCGTCATCTCCTCGCCTTCTTTGCGGAGGTCTGCGCGCGTGTTTGGCAACAGAATCGTTCGGACGGTGATCCTGGCCATGGCGGCCGCGGCCGCATGTGCCGTGCCCCTCGTGGCCCAGCAGCGTCCCGCTGCGACGAGACGCACCATGACGGCCGCGGATTACGCGCGCGCCGAGCGGTTCATGGCGTGGAACACGACACCGCTGTTGTTGCGCTCGGGTGTCAGTCCCACCTGGCTTCCTGACGATCGGTTTTGGTATCGGGTGACGACGGAGGTCGGCAACGAGGCGTTCCTTGTCAATCCGCCGGCCGGATCAAAGCAAGCGTGCACGCTTCCAGCATGTGCGCTGACCGGAGCTGGCGCAGACGGTCGAGGGCGCGGGCGCGGCGGACGCGGCGCCGCGCCGGTCGTCACCGCCACTTCACCCGACGGCAAGAAAGCCGTCTTCATTCGCGACTGGAATCTGTGGATGCGGGAGACCGCCACCGGGCAGGAGACACCCCTCACCACCGACGGCATCAAAGACGACGGCTACGCGACCGACAACGCCGGCTGGGCGAAAAGCGAGCGCCCGATCGTGGTGTGGTCTCCGGACTCGAAGAAGATCGCGACGTTCCAGCAGGACCAGCGCAACGTTGGCGAGATGTATCTCGTGAGCACCGAGGTCGGTCACCCGCAACTCCAGGCCTGGAAGTATCCGTTGCCGGGCGACGACACGGTCGCGATGCTCCGTCGCGTCGTCATCGACGTCGACTCACCGAAGGTCGTGCCGCTGAAGATGCCGCTCGACCAGCACCGATCGTCGCTATGTGACAACCTGACGTGCCGCGGCGGTGAGTGGAGCGACGTGCAGTGGGCGTCCGATTCCTCCTCCGTCGCATTCGTCTCGACCTCGCGCGACCATCGACGGACCGTGCTGCATGTTGCGGATCCCTCGACCGGTGATGTCCGCGATGTCCTCGACGAGACCGTCCAGACCTTCTTCGAATCAGGAAACGGCCGCGTCAACTGGCGATATCTCCCGGCATCGAACGAGGTGATCTGGTTTTCGGAGCGCGACAACTGGGGTCAGCTCTATCTCTACGATCTCGGGAGCGGCAAGCTGAAGCGGCAAATCACGAACGGCGAAGGCAACGTGACGCAGCTGCTTCACGTCGACGAAAAAAATCGCGTGCTGCTCTTCCAGGCCGTGGGGCGCGAACCCGGACGCGATCCCTACTTCACTCACCTGTATCGGATAGGCATGGATGGCGGCACGGCGACGCTGCTGACGCCTGAAGATGCCAACCACGACATCAACCTGTCTCCGTCCGGACGGTACTTCGTCGATAGCTACTCGAAACCGGATGTGCCGCCAGTTGCGGTGCTCCGAGACGCCGACGGCAAACTGATCCTCGAGCTCGAGCGCGCCGACATCTCGAAGCTCGTTGCCACCGGATGGAAGCCACCCCAGCCCATCACGGTCAAGGCTCGCGACGGCGTTACCGATCTATATGGCCTGATGTATCGACCGACGCGCCTGGTGCCTGGGCGAAAATACCCAATCGTTAATCACATTTACCCAGGGCCGCAGACCGGTAGCGTCGGCGGCCGTGCGTTCACGGTTGCGCGCGGAGATGCGCAGGCGCTCGCCGAGTTGGGATTCGTGGTCGTCGAGATCGACGGCATGGGCACGCCGTGGCGGTCGAAGAAGTTTCACGAAGCGTATTTCGGCGACATGGCCGACAACACGCTGCCCGATCAGGTCGCAGGCATGAAGGAGCTCGCCCGCCGCTACCCGTGGATCGATATCACGCGAGCTGGAATCTACGGTCACTCCGGCGGCGGATACGCGGCCGCCGCCGCCATGTTCCACTATCCCGACTTTTTCAAGGTCGGCATCTCCGAATCGGGCAACCACGACAATCGCGTCTACGAGGACGACTGGGCGGAAAAGTGGACCGGGCTCCTCGAGCGGCGCGGCGAAGGGTTCACGAATTACGACGGCCAGGCGAATCAGAACTTTGCCCAGAATCTGAAAGGCAAGCTCCTGCTGGCGCACGGGACGATGGACAACAACGTGCCGCCGAACAACACGCTGCTCGTCGTGGACGCGCTCATCAAGGCCAACAAGGACTTCGATCTGCTGATGATTCCCAACGCGGCGCACGGCTACGGAAGCGCCGCGAACTACATGACGCGCCGGCGCTGGGACTATTTCGTGCGGAATCTCCTCGGCATGGAGCCGCCCAAGGACTACGTTCTGGGCCCCGTCAATCCGTAGCGGGGCTCTACCGCACAATGAACGGGACTGACACCGGCACGCCGCTCTCGGCGGGAACGGCGTGGCCTCGAGACATGACGTCGAATGCCCGGCCAATTCGATTGCCTGCAAGGTCTTCCAGGATGGGTTGAACGGTCAGGACATAGGGTCCGCGCTGCCACTCCGAACGCGGCACGAACTCCCATCGTGTTTCGGCGGCGCTGACACGCGCGTCGCCCGGCATGGTTGAATTGCCGCGCCCCACCGAGAGCGAACGCTGAAGCAGGTCGTAGTCGAGTGGCTTGGGAAACGTCACCATCAACGGATCACGACTGCCCGCCGCGGGCGGCGTGACATGCCACTCCGCGGTACTGAGCGCGTGCTTATCCGGCGCGGCAACACGATAGCGATGCCGGAATTCGGACGTGAGCGTCACGCCGCGGGCATCCGGCCAATCCGTGCGCACGACGATCGTGATGCCTTCACCTGCGCGAAAGGGACGCCCGCTCTGACGATTCGGAAGAGTCCCCCGCTTCACGCGCCCCGGATCCAGTTTGACCGTATACTCCGTCCGCTCGGTGTTCCACAGCTCGGTGTCGAGTGGCACGATCACACCCGGCACGTCACGGCCGCTGTCGTCGAGAAAGGCGATGTGATCGAACCCACCCTGCTGACCCATGGGCGCTGAAAAGTGCAGGTAGATTCGCAGCTGATTTTCAGGAACGAGGTCGCCGCTCGGGTAGACCGCATCAACGAACGTCGAGGGAGCACGAGCCACTCCGGGGACCGAAATAACTGCCGTGGTCGCGCGACGACCCGCGAGACCAGCGCGTCCAATCGCGGATGGATCGAATCGAACTTCGTATTCGCGACCGGGATCGAGCGGAAACGCCGGCCAGAACCGCAGGGACCCTTCAACCGAGTAGCGTCCGGCCATGGCCGGCACATCGCTGGCTGTTGACGCGGAAGACCGGACGGTGACGCGAAGAACCGCGTTCCACTCCTCGGCAGAGAGGTTCGCGTTGGACAACCTCGCAAGGTCCCGACGGGACAAGCCGGTGACCACGATAACCGGACGCGCCGGGTTGGTTGTGTCCAGATCGATGGTGGGAACGGATTCCGAGCAGGACGCGACGGCGATCACCAGGAGACAGAAGGCACGGCGCAGCACGCGGATCCGTCGCGCCGGGCCGTCAGATCGAGTCATCGACGTGCACTCTGAGCCCTCCTTTGCGGGGCCGGCGAGACGGTCTATCGTCCCCCATACGATATGAAAGTCAAGCTGCTTACCGCACGCTCTCGGTCCACTGCGGCAGAGTGCTACACTCTGCCCACCATGAACAGCACGATGCGGTTTCTGCCCCTGGTCGTCGCGGCGGCGTTGCAGCAGGGCCCGGTGGAACCGGGCTGGACCGAGCTTTTCAACGGGAAAAACTTTACCGGCTGGAAAGTCAGCGGCAACCAGGACACCTTCAAAACTCAGGACGGCGCGCTCGTGGCAAACGGCACGGTCGCCCACGCCTTCTACGATGGCCCGTTCCTGAACCACTCGTTCCGGAATTTCGAGCTGAAAGTGGACGTGATGACCCGCGCCAAATCGAACGGCGGGATCTACGTTCTCACTGAATTTCAACCCACCGGCTTCCCGTCGAAAGGCTTCGAGATTCAAGTCAACAACTCGCACACCGATCGCGCCAGGACCGGCAGCCTGTACCACGTCTCCGACGTGCTCGACGATTCACCGGCCAAAGACGATGAATGGTTCACGGAACACATCATCGTGCAAGGCGACACGATCACCGTCAATGTGAACGGGAAGCAGACGGTAAAGTGGACGCAGCCCGCCGACTGGAACGGTGGCCGGGAGGGACCCGGTCGACGCATCACGGGTCCGGGCACGATCGCGCTGCAGGGACACGATCCGGGCAGCACCGTCTACTACAAGAACGTCAGAATCAAGCCGCTCGACGATGGGCAGGCTCCGGCCCCCGCACCGGCCGCTCCGGCGCCTGGCGGACGCGGCGGCCAGAGCCCGCCGGTTCCGTCCTTCACGTCTCCTGAGGTGCTGCCAGACAAGCGCATCGCGTTCAGGCTCTACGCGCCTGAGGCGACGAGCGTGGCGCTGCGCGCAGGCGACATTCCCGCCGCGGCCCGCGCCAACACGCAATTCACGAAAGGCGCGAACGGTGTCTGGGAACTGACGACCGGAGCGGTCGAGCCGGGCGCGTATCGGTACGTGTATGTGGTGAACGGCGTCGGCGTGATCGACCCGCGGAACACCGCCATCAGCGAATCGAACACCACGACGTGGAGCGTGGCAACGGTGCCCGGCTCCGAGGTGATGGATACGAAGAACGTGCCGCACGGTGCGGTCTCCGCGGTGTACTACGAATCGACATCACTGGGACGCACCCGCCGGATGCACATCTACACGCCGCCAGGCTACGAATCGGGCAAGGACAAATACCCGGTGTTCTATCTCCTGCACGGCGCCGGAGATTGCGACGACTCGTGGACGTCCGTCGGACGAGCGAACTTCATCCTCGACAACCTGATCGCCTCGAACAAGGCGAAGCCGATGATCGTCGTCATGCCCGCCGGCCATACGAACGCGGGCGGCGGCGGACGCGGCGCGGCGACAGCCGGCGGACCTCCGCCCCGCGATGAGTTCGTGGACGACTTCGTCAAGGACGTGATGCCGTACGTCGAGAAGCACTACCGCGTGCTCGCCGGATCGAGCTCACCGTGCGATCGCCGGCCTGTCGATGGGCGGCAGCCAGACGCTCAACATCGGCATTCCGAATCTCGAGAAGTTCGCTTACGTCGGTGTCTACAGCTCCGGGCTGCTCGGCGGCGGACGCGGTGCGGCGCCGGCACCAGGAACGACGGCGCCGCCGTTCGGCGCGGCCTGGGAGCAGCAGAACCTGGCATCGCTCGACAACGCGGCAGCGAAGAAAGGGCTGAAGGTGCTCTGGTTTGCCACCGGGGTCGAAGACGGCCTGATGCCGACGACGAAGAACACGCTGGAACTGCTGAAGAAACACGGGTTCTCTCCAGTGATGAAGGAGAGCCCGGGAGGCCACACGTGGCTCAACTGGCGGAGTTACCTGATCGAGTTCGCGCCGCAGTTGTTCTAGCCGGCGCCGGCTGGCGCCGATGCGTGCAAAACGTCTGACGCTGTTGTCGAAAAATGGTCGGGCGTTCTGCACGTATCGGGCGAGCCACATCTGAGCTGCTTGCGCTGCTGACCGTGGCGCTCGTCGCGTATTACCCGGCCTGGCACGGCGGCGTCTTGTGGGATGACAACGCTCACTTGACGCGGCCGGATCTGCAGTCGGCGGGCGGTCTGTGGCGCATCTGGTTCGATATCGGCGCCACCCAGCAGTACTATCCCGTCACTCACTCAGCGTTCTGGATCATGCACCGCGCGTGGGGAGATGCCACAACGGGGTATCACCTCGTGAACATTGCGCTGCATGCCTCCTCTGCGTGGCTCTTGACGCTCGGGCTTCGCCGGCTCGCGGTTCCCGGCGCGTTCCTCGCCGCCCTTCTGTTCGCGCTGCATCCTGTGGCGGTCGAGTCCGTCGCCTGGATGACGGAACTCAAGAACACGCTCTCAACCGCCTGCTATCTCGGCGCAGCGCTCGCCTACCTTCGATTCGACGAAACGCGCCGGCCAGCGAGCTATGTGGCCGCGATCGCGCTCTTCACCGTCGCACTTCTGGCCAAAACGGTGACCGCCGTTTTCCCGGCTGCGATGCTCGTCGTGTTCTGGTGGAAACGGGGATCGATCGCGTGGCATCGGGATGGCCGACCCCTGATCCCGTTCTTCGTGCTCGGCGCCGCCACCGGCGTCGTCACGGCATGGTTCGAGCGCACGCTGAACGGGGCGCGCGGCATCGAGTTCCAGCTGACCGCGATCGACCGCGTGTTGATAGCAGGCCGCGCAATCTGGTTCTACCTCGTGACGTTGGTCTGGCCGTCCCACCTGACGTTCATCTATCCGCGATGGAAGATCGATGCGACCGCGTGGCAACACTATGTCTATCCGGCAGCGATTCTGGCCGTCCTCATCGCCTGCTGGCTGGTTCGCAAGTGGTCGCGGGCGCCGCTTGCCGCAATGCTGCTCTTTTGCGGCACGCTCGTGCCCGCGCTCGGCTTTATCGACGTGTACCCGTTCCGCTATTCGTTCGTCGCGGACCACTTTCAGTACCTGGCCAGCATCGCGGTGTTCACGCTGTTCGCTGGTATCGTTGCCCGATCGCTTGGACGCCTGCCTCTCAATGGCCGGCGCGCCGAGATCGCATTGTGCTGCATCCTTGGCGCACCGCTCGGTGCACTAACGTGGAGCCACAGTCGCGAGTATGCCGACGAGCGCACCCTGTACGAGGCCACCCTCAGACGCAATCCCGAGTGCTGGCTCTGTCACAACAATCTCGCCACGCCAAAGCTCTACGGATCGTCCGCCGATCTTGCCGAAGCCGTCACGCATCTTCGCGAGTCGCTCCGGATCAATCCAGACGACGCGGAAGCACACAACAACATGGGAGGTGTGTATCAGCGGATGGGCCGATTCGAGGATGCCATCGCCGAGCACACAAAGGCGCTGCGCCTGAATCCACAGCTCGTCGAAGCGCGGTACAACATCGGCCTGTGCAATCAGTCGCTCAACCGGCTCGATGAAGCACGCGTGCAGTACACCGAAGCCATACGCGCCCAGCCCGATTACGCGATGGCGCATTACAACCTGGCAACGACGCTGACCGCCCTGGGACTCATCGATCAGGCCGAAGCGGAGTTCAAGGAGGCGCTGCGACTGACACCGGAGTTCGCGCCCGCACACGACGGGCTCGGTTTCGTGCTCCTGCGATCGGGCCGTATTCCCGACGCGGTCACGGAATTCAAGACGGCGACGCGGATACAACCCGATTACGCGCCCGCGCACTACAAGCTTGCCGTAACGCTGGCCCGAGCCGGCCTCGCCGATGAGGCGTTGGAAGAGTTTCGAGACGCAGCACGGTACGACCCGGCGTCGCCGGAGATGCATTTCGCGCTGGGGGCCGCGCTGGCAGGGATGGGGCGATTGAGCGACGCAGAGTTCGAACTCGGCGAAGCGCTTCGATTGCGACCGGGCTATCCGGAGGCGAAAAGCAGTCTGGAGAACGTCAGGAGGCTGAGACGGCAGGACGCGCGTTAGAACGTGATCCGGTCCCGCGCCGCCTCGATTTTCTTGAAGTCGACGCCGGGCGCCTTCTTGACGTCGTCGATCGACTTGAAGCCGCCGACCTTGTCGCGATAGGCGATGAGGGCGCTCGCCTCCTTCCGCAGCAGCAGCACGACACTCTCGAGCTCGACCGCGGTCGCGCGGTTCATGTTGAGCTTCGCGGGCGCCTCTCCGAGAAAGTTGGTAACGAGATATTCAATGACCTCCGCAAACTCCTCGTCGCTGCCCTTGGCGCCGCGCCACCGCATGTCGGATACGGTCTGTTCCCAACCCTCGCGGGTCAGGCGCAGCGCGGCGGCTCGATTGGGCTCATGACACGTGCCGCACACTTTGACGACGGTCTCCTTGCCAGGGCCGTCGGGCAGCTGAGCCGACGCCGCGCGCGAAGCGGCGAGCAGGCAGACAACTGGCAGCATGAGGTATCTGAAGAGCTGGTGATTCGAGCGCGACATCACGTCGATTTTAGCGCGGCTCCGCAAGGACTCGATCGCTCTTGGCGGACTCCGCCGACTGGCCCCCCAGCACTCGTCGGGCCTGCGCGACATCCAGAGCGCCGTCCCAGTGTGCGATGATCACGGTGGCGACGGCGTTGCCGATGAGATTCGTGATCGCACGCGCCTCCGACATGAATCGATCCACACCCACGAGCAGGGCAAGCCCTCCCGGAGGAATCGACGGCACGGCCGACAGCGTCGCGGCAAGCGTGATGAATCCGCTGCCGGTCACGCCGGCCGCCCCCTTCGACGTCAAGAGCAGAATCGCCAGAATCGATAGCTGCTCGCGCAGCGAGAGCTGCAACCCGCTCACCTGCGCGACGAACACCGCCGCCATCGTCATGTAGATCGACGTTCCGTCAAGGTTGAACGAGTAGCCGGTGGGGATCACGAGTCCGACAACAGGCTTGCTGCAGCCGAGCTGTTCCAGCTTCATCATCAGCCGCGGCAGCGCGGACTCGGAGGACGAGGTGCCCAGCACGATCAGGATCTCCTCCGCGATATAGCGCAGCAGGGCCAACAGCCGGAGGCCGGCGAGCCGGATGATCGAGCCGAGCACGATCAGGATGAACAGCAGGCAGGTTATGTAGACCCCGGCCATGAGCTTCCCAAGCGAGAGCAGCGAGCCGATACCGTAGCGGCCGACAGTAAACGCCATCGCGCCAAAGGCACCGATGGGCGCGAGCCGCATGATCATCCCGACGATCACGAACAGGGTCTGGGAGAGCGAGTCGATCGCTGTGACCAGCGGTCGGGCGCGATCGCCCTGAGAGAGCAGCGCTACTCCGAACAGCAGCGACACGACCAGTACCTGAAGGATGTCGCCTCGCACGAAGCCGTCGACCATCGTCGTCGGAATGAGGTTCAGAAGAAAGTCGACGGTGCTCGTTGGAGTCCCGGCGGCGGCGGCCGGGGCGGCTGTCAACGGATCGATATGCAGGCCGCGTCCGGGCTGCAAGATGTTGACCACGACGAGTCCAATCACCAGCGCGAGCGTCGAAACAACCTCGAAATACAGGAGCGTACGGACGCCAATTCGTCCAACGTCGCGCATCGCGCCCATGCGCGCGATTCCGACCGTGATTGTCGCGAAGACGATTGGTCCGATGAGCATCTTGATCAGCTTGATGAACCCATCGCCGAGCGGCTTCATCGCGGCACCCGTCGCCGGCGACAGCACGCCGAGGATCACACCCAGCAGGATTCCAACGAGCACCTGCGCGTAGAGACTCCGGTAGAGAGGCCGTGTCATGGAGCGGCGATGGTATCAGACTCGCGGACTCGCGACTCGCGACTCGCGGCTCGCGGTTCGCGGTTCGCGAACACCGAACCCCTCGTAGCTTCCGCCTTCAGGCGGAAGACTTCACGCGACTGGCGACTGCAAGCTGACCGCCGATAGCTGATAGCTGACAGCTGAGAGCTGATAGCTGAGAGCTGATAGCTAGATCCGTGTCACGACGTAAATCCCGACGAGCACAACTGCGCCACCGGTGAGTTGCGCGGCGGACAACGGCTCACCGAGAAACGCGGCGGCGAGAAGGGCCGTTAACGGCACCTGCGCGAGGATTGAGACCGACGTGATGGTAGCCGGCAAGTGACCGAGCGCGTAAACCAGCGCGTAATAGGCCGCCACTTGCGAGACGAGTGCGAGCGCAACGAGCACTGCCCAGGTCCGTACCGAGTAGCCCGTCAACGGGATGCCGGCAGCGAGGCACACGGCGAGCAGCGTCGCGGCGCTTGCGGCGACGGCGATCGAGTTGAACGTCAACGTATCCATATTCGTCCTGACGCGCTCGGTCGTCACCATGTAGGCGGCCCAGAAGACCGCGGCGCCCAGGGCAAGCAGATCCCCGGTCGGATCGCCTCGGAGCGCCGCCCCGCCGCTCGAGGCATCTGCGAAGACGATGAACGCGCAGCCCGCAAGCGCGAGTCCCAAGCCGATCCAGAACGTGGCGCGGGGCCGTCGTCCGAAAAAGAGCCAGGTGGCGAGCCCGACAAAAATCGGCGCATTGTTGCCGAGGAGAACGGCCGTTGCGGCAGACGTCCTCAGCACGGCGGTGTTGAAGAGGAGAAGGTCGAACGCGAAGAACGCGCCTCCCGCCATGGCCAGCAGCACGGCGCGCCGATTGTAGGACGGTCCGCCTCGCGCAGCCCGCCACGGGAGAAGAACGAGCAACGCGAGGAGCACCCGGTAGAATGCGGACGCCGGCGCGGGCACACTGGCCCAGCGAACGAAGAGAGCCGACCACGCCATTCCGAAGATCGCCGACGCAAGCGCCGCGTAGGCAAGCCATCGTCGCTCGCCGCGCGCACGAACCGCGACGGTCAGCGCTTCCTCTCGTACTTCCAGTTCCGGGACCTGCCTTGCGCCAGCCATTCGATGGTTGTTGCGATGCGGCGCTGACGCGTTTTCTCGGCCTTCGCTTCCGTGATCCACTCGATGTATTCCCGCTTATGGCTGGGGCTGGACGCCTTGAAGTTCGCAAGGGCCCGGGCGTTGGCCTTCAAAGCCTTCTGGAGGTCAGCAGGCGTCTTTGGGGCTGGTTTCGGCGACGATCTCGTTCGCGGCGTCAGCTTGATGCCGTCGTCGTTCAGCGCGGCCGCCCTGCGAACGAGCGTCACCAGGTCCCGGGATTTCGGAAGATCGTCGAGCGACGTGATACGCCCGAACTGGCTCATGGTCGTGCCGTTGGGCGGCACCTCGAGCAGAGAACCCTTCCAGAAGCCGAACGAGCAATGCACCTTGAACGACGCCATGCTGCAGAGCATCCCCTTGTAGACGAAGTGCGGGAAGCTCCACTTCATGGTTTCCTCGACGTCCGGGCAGCCCCCATGGACCGCTTTGCGGATGTGCGCCAGGATCGGCTGTGCAAACGGCGCCGCCTTGTCGATGTATGCGTCCACGCGGGGATCGGTGCTGCCCATCGAGATCCTCCTTCTGCCGCTCCGGCCGAAGGCACTGCCGCGGCCGGGGAACCGGCTCAGATGGTAACCGCAGCGCGGCGGGGCGTCGAGCGCCAAGGGATAATGGGTGCTTATGGCGACAGATGTCCGCGATCCTCACGAGCGGCTGCGAGACGACGTGCGGCTGCTCGGAGGGCTGCTTGGCGAAACGCTGCGGTTGCGCGAGGGGGCCGCGCTCTACCACATCGTCGAGCGCGTACGCGCGCTGTCCAAGAGTGGACGAGCGGGCAGCGATCGCGATCTCGACGCGCTTGCCGAGTTGCTGCGAGCGCTGCCGGTGGAATCGACGGTTCCGATCGCCCGGGCGTTCTCTCATTTTCTGACGCTGGCCAACATCGCCGAGCACCATCACCGCGTGCGCCGCCGCCGCGAGTATCTTCGGGACCCCGCCGCGCCGCCGCAGCGCGGGTCGTGCGACGAAACGTTCACGCGTCTCCTCGCGCACGGCACCACGGCCGACGCGCTGCACGCCGCGACGACGTCGTTGCGGGTCGAGCTGGTGTTGACCGCGCACCCAACGGCGATCACCAGGCGGACTCTGATCCAGAAGCATCTGCGGATCGCAGGCGCGCTCGCGGCGCAGGACCGCGTCGATCTGACGGCCCCGGAACGGGACGACATTGTCGCGTCGCTTCGTCGGGAGGTGCTTGCCGCGTGGGAGACCGACGAGATCCGGGCACGACGGCCGACGCCGGTCGACGAGGCCATTGCCGGCCTGCTGATCTTCGAGCAGGCGTTGTGGGACGCAGTTCCAAGATTCCTGCGATCGTTGAATGGGGCGCTGACGCGCGCGACGGGACGGGGGCTGTCGCTCGATGCCGCGCCGCTTCGGTTTGGGTCGTGGATGGGAGGCGATCGCGACGGCAATCCGACGGTGACGCCTCAGGTGACGCGCCTCGCCTGCAGCGTGGCGCGATGGATGGCTGCGGACCTCTACGAACGTGAGATCGCGGCGCTGCGATCCGAGCTGTCCATCACCGTGGCGACACCGGAGCTGCGGGCACGCGCGAACGGAGCACGGGAGCCGTATCGCGTCGTGCTGCGGGAGGTGCGCGATCGGTTGCGAGCCACCCGGGAGGCGCTAGGCGGCGAGCTGTCGCGCGCCGAGCTCCTCAAGGGAGACTCAGAACGCCCTCCGTCGTCGCGGGTGGCGTCCTACACGTCAATCGCCGAGTTGGTCGAACCCTTACGGCTCTGCTATCGCTCCCTGGTCGAAACTGGACAAACTGCCATCGCGGACGGACGTCTGACCGACGTACTGCGCAGGACGTCCGCGTTCGGCCTCACGCTCGTCCGGCTGGATCTCCGCCAGCACGCGGAACGCCACGCCCAGGCACTCGACGCCATCACGCGGCATCGCGGGCTCGGCTCATATCTGGAGTGGGACGAGGCGCGACGTCAGTCATTTCTGACCGAGGCCCTGCGCCAGCAACAGCCGCTCGTGCCCTCCGGCTTCGAAGCCGACGACAGCGTGCGCGAAGTGCTGAACACGTTCGACATGGCCGGTCAGATGAACCCGGAGTCGTTGTCTGCCTTCGTCGTGTCGATGGCGAAATCGCCATCGGACGTGCTCGCGGTCGAGGCGCTGCAGGCCCATTCGAAGAACCGGCTGCGGGCGGTTCCGTTGTTCGAACGGATCGACGACCTCGGAGGCGCCGCCGAGACGCTGCGTGCGCTGCTCGCGATTTCCGCGTATCGCGCCCGGATCGACGGACGGCAGGAAGTGATGATCGGGTACTCCGACTCCGCGAAGGACGGAGGACGTCTCGCCTCGAACTGGGCGCTGTACCGGGCGCAGGAGTCAATCGTTGAGGTCTGCCGTGACGCGCACGTGGAGCTGACGCTGTTCCACGGCCGCGGCGGCAGCATCAGCCGCGGAGGCGGCCCGACGTACCTCGCTATTCAATCGCAGCCGCCCGGATCGGTCGCTGGCCGCCTCCGCGTGACCGAACAAGGCGAAATGATTCAGGCGCAGTTCGGCCTGCCCGAGATCGCCACGCGGACGCTCGAGCTCTACACAACCGCGACGCTCGGCGCAACGCTCGAAGAGCCTTCGCAGCCGGAACCGCGGTGGCGTGCCGTGATGGACGACCTCGCGAAGACGGCTCGCGCGGTGTATCGACAGGTGGTGTATGAAGACCCAGGGTTCATCGAGTACTTCCGTGCGGCGACGCCGGAGCTGGAGCTGGCGACAGTGCCCATCGGAAGCCGCCCGGTCCGTCGCACCGCGGACGGAGGCGTCGATTCTCTGCGCGCGATCCCGTGGGTGTTCGCCTGGACGCAGACGCGGCTGCTGCTGCCGTCGTGGCTCGGCACCGGCGAGGCCCTGACCGACGCGCTCGAGTCCGGCGACCTCGTCGTCATCCGCGAGATGTACGACCAAGTGGCCGTTCTTCCGCTCGACGCTCGATCTCATCGCGATGGTGCTCGCCGAATCGGATGCGCGCATCGCGGCCGAATACGATCGCCGGCTCGTTCCGCAGGAGCTGCAGCCGATCGGCACGGATCTGCGCCGGCGGCTCGAAACGACCATTCAGTCAGTGCTGCGGGCGACCGGCAAGGAACGGCTCCTGACGGAAAATGCCGTGCTGCGCCGGTCGATCGAAGTGCGTAATCCGTACGTCTATCCGATCAACCTGGTGCAGATCGAGCTGTTGCGGCGACTGCGGGAAACCGACTCCGCGGATTCGCAGATCGCCAACGCGTTCATGGTCACGGTCAATGGAATTGCCGCGGGGATGAGGAACACGGGCTGAATCCCTAATCACTGATCACTGATCCCGAATCCCTATCCGAATCCTCGAATCCTCGAATCCTTGAATCCTTGAATCCTCGAATCCTTGAATCCTCGAATCCTCGAATCCTTGAATCCTTGAATCCTCGAGTCCTTGAATCCTTGAGTCCTCGAATCCATGAATCCTCGAATCCTCGAGTCCCGAGTCGCAAATCGAATCTCGAGTCGCGAATCTCATTCGAATCGTTGCTGACTGCTATTAAACAGTCAGTGTTGTGTCCTGACAGCCGATTCAACGATTCGCTGCGGACTCAGGGATTCAGGATCAGTTCGGGATTGGGATTCGGGATGGGATTCAGGATCGTGATCAGTGATTAGTGATTGGTATACGATGCCGCATGCATGAGACGATCGACGCCATTCGTCGAGTGCTGCTGGTCATCTTGATCATCGGGCTGGCAGGGACCACGACGGAACTGCTCCTCTTGAAGCACGACGAAGGGGCCGCGCAGTTCATTCCGCTGGGATTGATCGCGATCGCGTTCGTGGCCATCGCCTGGCACGCGATCGATCGGGGACCGGCGAGTCTTCGGGTGTTCCAGACCACGATGGTGCTCTTCGTCGTGGCAGGCGCACTCGGCATCTGCCTGCACTACCAGGCGAACGTGGCGTTCCAGAAGGAAGTCGATCCCTCGCTTGCCGGCCGCGCGTTGATCGTCAAAGCGATGACCGCAAAGACGCCGCCGGCGCTGGCGCCGGGGTCGATGTCGCAGCTCGGACTGATCGGCCTCGCGTACGCGTACCGGTATCCATCGCGGCGTCGTGAGTCGACACAACCTGCTCGCGCCGGTGGGCGGCCGGGCACTTCAGGAGAAGCAACATGACTGTTCGAATTCGATGGGTCCTCGCAGCACTCGTGGCGCTGACCGTCGCCGCGCCGCTCGCCACCCTTCATGCGCAGGTCGGGAAATCGCAGGGGGTTGTCGACGCGAACACCGCGCTCGAGCAGGATCTCGCGAAGATGCCGAACATGACGCCGGCGATCGCCAAGGCTCTGGTCGGTGTGCGCCCCTTCAAGAGCATCACGGAGCTGAACACATTCCTCATCGGCCAGGGGCTGACGCAGGAACAGGCGATGCAGTTCTACGCGAAGGCATTCGTGCACATCAATCTGAACACGGCGACGCGCGAGGAGATTCTCCTGGTCCCGGGTGCGGGCAACCGCATGGTGCGCGAGTTCGCGGAGTATCGGCCGTGGAAGTCATGGGCGCAATTCGACAAGGAAATCGGCAAATACGTGGGCGCCGACGCGACGGCGAAGCTGGCCCAGGTACCGCTTCATTCCGGTGAACCTGAACACCGCCACCGACGAAGACATCCTGAGCATCCCCGGCGCCGGCTCGCGCATGGTGCGCGAGTTCAAGGAGTACCGCCCGTGGAAATCATGGGCGCAGTTCGACAAGGAAATCGGCAAGTACGTTGGCCAGAAGGAGACCGATCGGCTCAAGCGATACGTCGTGATTGAGTAGCCGCGGGTTCTTCAGGGATTCTCGACAAAGACGCGGACCTTGCGCGGGGTGACGTAGAGGCGATCGCCCGGTTGGACACCGAGCCGATCGAACTGATCCCGGCCAAGCTCCGCATGAATCAAGCCGCCGTGGGCGCCAACCAGTTCCAGCCGGACCATCGCGCCCCCGGCGGTGACCTCTTCCAGCACCGTCCAGAGACCGGAGCCGGTTTCTGTGCGACTTACATCGAACTCGTGCGGCCGCGTGTAGGCGGCGGCCGTGCGCGGTTCGGTATCCGCGTGCACGGGATATTCGACCGCGAGTGGTCCGAAGATTCCGCGACCGTCCTCGACGCGTCCATGGAAGATGTTGACGGTGCCGAGAAAGTTGATCACGAACGGGGTCGCCGGCCGTTCGACGACGTCTTCAGGCGTGCCGTCCTGCTCGATGACGCCGTGATTCATCATGGCCACCCGATCCGCCAGCTCCAGCGCCTCCTCCTGATCGTGCGTCACGAAGACGCTCGTGAGGTGAATGTCGTCGTGAAGGCGCCGCAGCCAGCGGCGCAGTTCCTGTCGGACCCGGGCATCCAGCGCCCCGAATGGCTCATCGAGCAGGAGCACCTTGGGTTCGACCGCGAGGGCGCGCGCCAGCGCAACGCGCTGCCGCTGCCCGCCCGACAGCTCTGATGGCCGCCGGTCCGCCATGAAGTCGAGCTGCACCAGCTCGAGGAGCTGCCGCACGCGCCGCTCGATCTCCGCTTCGTCGGGTCGCCTCGATCGGGGCCGGACACGAAGACCGAAGGCGACGTTCTCGAACACGGTCATGTGGCGGAACAGCGCATAGTGCTGGAACACGAAGCCGACCCGCCGCTCGCGCGGGTTGCGCTCGGTGGCGTCCTCCCCTTCCAGGATCACCGAGCCGGCGTCCGCAGTTTCGAGCCCCGCGATGATCCTCAGCAGCGTCGTCTTTCCCGAGCCCGACGGCCCCAGCAGCGCGACGAGCTCACCGGACGCGACGCTGAGGCTGACATCCTTCAACGCGACGAACCGCCCGAAGGTCTTGGTCAGACCGCGGACTTCGATTCCCATGGCATGACCTCGACCGCATGCTGTTCAGCGGCCCGCCCAACCCGTTCAACCCGTCTCTCGACGATCGCCTTGAGAATGAGCGTCACGATCGCCAGACAGCCGAGCAGCGAGGCCACCGCGAAGGCGGCCTGCGCGTTGTACTCGTTGTAGAGAATCTCGACGTGAAGCGGCAGCGTATTCGTCAGGCCGCGAATGTGACCCGAAACGACCGACACCGCGCCGAACTCCCCCATCGCACGGGCGTTGGCGAGAATCACGCCGTAGAGCAAGGCCCACTTGATGTTGGGGAGCGTGACCCGAAGAAACAGCTGCAGCCCGCCGGCGCCCAGCACGCGCGCGGCTTCCTCTTCCTCGGTGCCGATCGCCTCCATGATCGGAATGATCTCTCGCGCGACGAATGGAAACGACACGAAGATCGTCGCGAGGATGATCCCGGGTACTGCAAAGACGATCGGCAATCCATGGTCGATCATCCAGGGACCGAACCAGCCGCGCCGCCCGAACAGCAGCACGAACACCAGGCCGGAGATGACCGGCGAGACGGCAAACGGCAGATCGATCAGCGTCAGCAGCAGATGGCGCCCGCGAAACTGGAACTTGCCGATGGCCCATCCCGCCGTCAACCCGAACCCGACGTTCAACGGCACCGCGATCGCCGCCGCCAGGAGCGTCAGCTTCAGGGCCGCGACGGCATCCGGTTCGACAATCGCCGCGCGGTACGCATCGAGCCCCTTGGCGAACGCCTCACGAAACACCGCGACGAGTGGCACCACCAGAAACACCGCTACGAACCCGAGCGCCACCGTGATCACGGCCCACCGCACGGCCCGCGGTTCGGTGAGACGAGCTGCGCGCAATTCGGACCTCAAGGCGCGACCCGATGTCGCGCCCAGGTCTGCAGACCGTTGATGCCCAGCAACAAGGTGAACGACAAGGCGAGCATCACCACTGCGATCGCGGTTGCCCCGGCGTAATCGTACTGTTCGAGCTTCGTGACGATGAGCAAGGGTGAAATCTCCGTGCGCATCGGCATGTTGCCGGAAATGAACACGACAGATCCGTATTCGCCGAGCGCCCGCGCGAATGCCAACGCAAAGCCCGTCAGCCAGGCGGGGAACAGGTTGGGCAGGATCACACGGCGCAGCACGTCGGCGCGGTTCGCCCCCAGACTGGTCGCGGCCTCCTCCACTTCCGGATCGAGATCCTCGATCACGGGTTGGAGTGTTCGGACCACGAACGGGAGCCCGATGAAGATCAGCGCAACCGTGACGCCGAGCGGAGTAAACGCAACCGCGATCCCGTGCCGCGCGAGCGGCATGCCCAGCCAGCCGTTCGGCGCATACAACGTCGTCAACACGATACCGGCCACTGCGGTTGGCAGCGCGAACGGCAGGTCAATCAGCGCGTCGACGACGCGTTGGCCGGGGAACCGGTACCGGGCAAGCACCCACGCCACCATCGACCCGAACACGGCGTTGATCGCGGCTGCCGCCAGCGACGCGCCAAGGCTGAGTCGATAGGACGCGACCACACGGGGATCTGTAATGGTGTCCCGAAAGGACGACCACGACATCGTCAGCGTCCGCACGGGGAGCGTCGCCAGCGGGATGAGCACGATCAGGCTCAGATACAGGATCGTGATACCCATCGTGAGTCCGAAACCAGGAAGGACCCGCCGCCGAGCAGCTCTCGTCATCGCGTCCCCGGCCTGTAGATCTGATCGAACACCCCCCCGTCAGCGAAGTGTGTCTTCTGCGCGTTCGGCCAGCCGCCGAACACGTCGTCGACGGTAAACAGCTTCAGCTTCCCGAAGCTGCCGGCAAAACGCGCGGCAACCGCCGGATCGCGCGGACGGTAGTGCCGCTTCGCGGCAATCTCCTGACCCTCAGATGAATACAGATACTGCAGGTACGCCTCGGCGATCTCTCGAGTGCCTTTACGGTCTACGACCTTGTCGACGACCGCGACCGGCGGCTCCGCGAGAATGCTGATCGACGGGACGACGATCTCCAGCTGACCGGGAGATTCATCGAGGGCCAGATGCGCTTCGTTCTCCCAGGCCAGAAGCACGTCGCCGATTCGCCGTTGCACGAACGTAATGGTGGACCCGCGTGCTCCCGAATCGAGGACCGGCACCTTCTTGTAGAGATCGGTGACGAACTGTCTTGCCTTCCCATCGGTGCCGCCGGGCTGCCGCAGTGCCGATCCCCACGCCGCGAGATAGTTCCAGCGCGCGCCCCCCGATGTCTTTGGGTTCGCGGTGATGATTTGAATGCCAGGCTTTGCGAGATCCGGCCAATCCTTGATCGCTTTCGGGTTTCCTTTTCGCACGAGAAACACAATCGTTGACGTGTACGGCGAGCTGTTCTGCGGCAGTCGTTTCTGCCACGCTGTCGAGATCAATCCGGATTGTGCGACAGCGTCGATATCGTACGAGAGCGCGAGCGTCACGACGTCGGCCTCCAAGCCATCGATGACGGCTCGTGCCTGCGCGCCCGATCCTCCGTGCGCCTGTCGAATTGTGACGGTTCGACCGGTCTTGCCCTTCCAGTATTTGATGAATGCGGCGTTGAAATCCTGGTACAGCTCCCTGGTCGGATCGTACGACGCATTCAGAAGTGTCTGAGCGGCCATGGTCGTGCCAACGCCTGCGATCACGACGGCGATTGCGGCGGCGCGAAGCCGGGTTCTTCTAAGTGCCATATGAATCTCCTAGAAGGCCAGCTGCGCACGAAACAGGAGCACATGCTCGCGTCGGGGAGAGGGGCCCCCTCTGAGCGAGGTGGTTTCATACGTCGCGTAGTACTTCAGGAAAGAATTTGGATACCAGTTCAGTACAGCCCCGAAAGCCCCCGCGCGGTGGTTCGTGGTCGAGGTGGCAAGGCCGTTGTTGAACACCAGCGGATCGATTCGGAGCTCCGAGTATCGGGCCGCCACCTGGAACGCGCCCCATTTGCCGTCCGCCGGATCGAAATTGTGGGTTGGATGGATGCCGCGATCGGACGCCGGCTCTCCCGTCAGCACATACGATCCCGTGACCTCCCACGCCTGGTTCGTAATGTCGGTCCGTGTGTCGGATCTCACGATGCCGTACGTCGAACGCACGTACTCGGCAAAGCCTCCGAACGATTTGTAGTAGTAGAAGATGGCCGGCGTGATCCGGTTATGCGTTCCGGCAGCTGTCGCGTCGGTGAGGTAAGAGAAATAGGTCTGCCCGGCCAGCGTTCTGAACGCCGACAATGGCCCCGCTTGCTTTCCCGTGGATCCGCCAAGATGGAAGCCGAGGCCGTTCAGCGGTCCGGTGGGTGTCGCTGTGGAGTGAAACGGCTGCCACACCAGGCGACCGGCTACATCCTTGGCGCCGTTGGTATCGACGTCGGTGACCGAGCTGATGCCGTCGGGGATTCCGTTGAACACTCCTGCGCTATAGGAAAAACGCGGCGACAGATCGCCCTGCACCTGGATTCCGACATCGCGATTGGGAACCAGCGCCGATGCCAGCGTGCGCTCGGGAAACAACAAGTACGGATCGCCCTGCAGCAACTCGTACCCGACCGGCGTCTTGCCCTTGCCGGTGCGGATACGGAACTTGGGCGACAATCGGAGATCGAAGTACGCGTCCAGCAACGTCGCGGCTCCGGCGCCGAAATCCGGCATGAGCTTGAAGTCGAAATACTTCGCGATGCGGCCCGAGAACGTCGGGCGCGCCTTGCGAATGGTGAAGGTGGCGGGGACCACGTTCTGGTCATCCAGCGGAAATCGCGCGTCGAACTGCGCCGTCAAACCCAGGACGAGCCGGTTTTCACCATTTGCCGATTGCAGAAAGAACCCGTCCTGCCAGCCGGCAGTCACGGGGGGCGACGGCGGGGTGGCCGTTTGCGCACGCGCCGCACTCGGCGGCGCTGCGATCCACATCGCGAGGGCCGCCATTCCCGTCCACTTGATCAATCCGTCTCCCTCCGAGACCAGGTCCTTCTCGACCTGGCGTGATTCAAAAAAAAAGGCCCGGAAGCGCATGCCTTCCGGGCCTTCGAGCTGGTTTGAGTCTAGCCGCTTGAGACTAGGGCGTCACAGGGGCAGGCGCGCAGCGCGAGGACCGGAAACCTTCCGGACAACAACACGCGCACGAGCCCGACGTGAACATCCCTGTTTTATGTCACACGGCCGCTGAAACGGTCAAGTACTCGCGGCCGGGGCCGGATACGGAGTTCCGATCGCTCAGGGCCCCGGAGTAACACTGGGCGTGTGATCGCGACGTGCCGCAGCCGCATCGCGCTCGCCGTATTGGGGACGGCCGTGGGCATCGTCGTGCTTGCCGCACAGACGCCGCCCCCTCTGCAGCGGTCGTCGCGGACGCTTCGGTCGAGCGTCGACCTCACGGTCGTGACGGCCAGCGTTCGCGACGGCGACAACCGCCTCGTTCCCGACCTGCCCGCGGACGCCTTCACCGTGTACGAAGACAGCGAGCCTCAGCCGATCACGCAGTTCACGAACGATCGGGTGCCAATCGGTCTTGGCCTCCTCCTCGACACCAGCGACAGCATGTTCGGGCAGCGCATCCTCGACGCGCGTGCCGCCGTCGAACACTTTCTCCTCCACCTGCTCGCGCCGGAAGACGCCCTCTTCGTCATGACGTTCAATCACACCCCGCGTCTGCTGATGTCGTGGACGACGCCAGCCGAGGCCGCGAGCGTGCGAGGGGCGCTCGATACGATGCGTGCGTCAGGCGGCACGGCGATCTACGACACCGTGACCACTGCGTTGTCGGTGATTGATCACCGCCCGCGCGACCGCGCCGCCCTCGTCTTGATCTCGGACGGTGCCGATACGGCGAGTGATACGACGCTGCGCGACCTGCGCTCGGCGCTGCTGCGCACCGATGCGTTCATCTTCGCGGTGGCGATCGACTCACCGGTGCGGCAGGCCATCAACGCGCGGGTGAATCCTGAGGCGCTCGGCGAGGTCACGAACCAGACGGGCGGGCATACCGAGGTCTGTACACGATCCAAGCGAAATCGCCGCGGCAACGGCGCGTATCGCCGAGGAGCTGAACACGCAGTATGTGATTGGGTACTCCTCCCCGCACCCCGGCGATGGCAAGTATCACAGCATTCGAGTACGAGTGAACCGCGACGGCTACAAGGTTCGTGCGCGCAATGGATACGTGTCGGTGCCCGTGAAGAAGGACTGACCCGGCGCCGAACGATTCGTGGCCTCAGCCTGGCAGGCGAGGCACCCGATAATCGGCCACGAGCACCGTCACATCGTCCTCGCCCCCACGGTCGAGCGCGAGCGTCGCCAGCGCGTCGCATTCTTCCTGCGGTCCGCGATGGCAGCTGAGCACGTCGGCGATCTGATCGTTATCGAGGACATCGGTCAGCCCATTCGTGCACAATAGCAAGCGGTCTCCGTCTCGAATACGGGTGTGTTCGATCAGGACCTCCGGAAGGCCGCGCTTGCCGCCGAGCGTGTCGGTGAGGATGTGCCCCAGGTCCTGGGCGGACCGCTGAACGGACTGCAGCTGCGGACCACCGGACATCCGTCCCTCGAGGGTATGGTCGGCGGTCAGCTGGATCAGTTCACCCTCGCGATAACAGTAGGCGCGCGAGTGTCCGACGTGAGCGATGAACAGATCGTCCCCTGCGCTGTACGCGGCGGTGAGCGTGGTGGCCATGCCGCGCAGCTCCGCGTGCGACTGCCCGCGCTTCAAAACCGCATCGTTGATTCGCTCGTAGATTCGCTGCGCGCGATCCATCACCTGCGCGGCGGTGAATCCATCGATCCTGACGTTCCATTGTCCGTAATGCAGCGCAAGATGGGCGAACGTGCTGAGCGCGACGCGACTCGCCATGCTGCCCGTGCCTCGATCGCTCAGGCCGTCGGCGACCATGAAGGCGAAGGCCTGCTCTTCGAAGTGGCCCGGCAGATCCGACGCCGCGAGGCTGGTCTGCAGGACGGTTTGGCTCCGCGCCAGCTGAATCGCCAGGTAATGATCGTCGTTCTGCGATCGCTGTTTTCCGCGCAGCGACTTGGCTCCCATCTCTACCCGCACGACCGACGAGATCGTTTGAAAGGCCTCGGTGTTCAGAATCGGCGCCAGCGCCCGGCGCCGTGCCTCTTTGGCATCGCTTTCTCATCATGCGTCAAATGCCTTCCTTCTTGCGTCGCCTTACTCGAGGTGCTTGATCAGGAGGACCTCGTTGCCGACCTCGCTGTACATCACTTCGTCAACCAATTGACGCACGAGCAGCATGCCGAAGCCGCCGGGACGGAGCCCCAGCTCCGCCCGCCGCTCGAGGTGTGCCATCGGATCGGTCGCCGGGTTTGCCACCGCAGTGTCTATGAGCGCACCCGGGTCGAATCCTTGTCCTGGATCTCGGAAGTAGTAGACGATGGCCCGTTGGGTTCGCACCGCGGACACGTCGACGACCTTTTCCGGATCGAATCCGGCGCCGTGCTCCATTGCGTTCAAGAGCACTTCGCGAAACGCGATCAACAACTCGTCGCGGACGGTCTCCACCACGTCTCCTCGCAGCGCGTTGATGAACCCGGTCAGTCGATCGGCGGTGACGAGACTGGAGGTAACGCGCAGCGCGATCCAGTCGGCGCGGGCGGAGACCACCTGGATGCCATCGTGCCAGTCGCTGGCCTGGGTGGCTGCACGAACCATGTCCGCCACCTCAATCGGCTCGAATGGCTCGGTCAGGCAACCGAAGACGCGCGCCCGCATCGCCGCAATGACGTCGGGCGGCGTCACCGACGGCGCCAGGAGAATCGACTTGATCCCGGGGCGAAGCCGCTGAGATTCCTCGTGGAGCGCGAGATCCTCCTCGATATGCGTGCGGCCGCTCGTCACGATGACGTCGAATGCGCGCTGGCGCAGGCGCCGCAGCGCGTCGAGCGACCCGCGCGCCGTTTCCACCTCGTAGGGCAGCGCGGGCACCCGCGAGAGCCAGCAGGATGGATGGTCGTCGTCGATTACGAGAATGCGTGTGCTCATCGAACCCTGTTCCGTTGTGCGACGAACTTTTCATTGACGCCGGCTTCTACGAGCGCGTCGCCACTCGGATGGCCGAACGACAGATCGAGACGAATCATGCTGACGAATGGCACGATCAGCCTGAGGCCGATCCCCCCGCCGCCGATGAATCTGTCCACGAACTCCCCGGGCTCGTTCCAGGTCGCGCCGACGTCCCCGAACACCGCGCCGGCGACGCCGGCGTAGAAGTTGAACCCGAACACGCTGAAGCTTTTCGGCGGCACCATCAAGTAGCGGTACTCGAGCGTGTTGATGAACTGATTCTTGCCCCGGCGCGAACCAAATGGCCATCCACGAATCGTGTTCTCGCCACCCAGGCTGTAGTCGCCGTAGATGGGCACGTCTTCGCCAATGGTTCCGGTTTGCAGCGTCAGCAGCGTATGGGCCACGAGGCCGTGCCGCGTGGACAACGGTTGGTATCGACGTGCGTCGGCGTTCAGCGTCAGATACGACCCCGATCCGCCCCGCCAGAGAACGTCGACCGAGTTCCACCAGCCCCGCGACGGGCTGGTGGGAAGATCCCGGCTGTCGTCCTCGAATATTGCGCCGCCACCGACGAACCAGTCGCGATTCGAGGACGAGAGCGTTTTCCCCGAGACGTCGCTGCCGACCGTATACAGGTTGAAAATCGCTCCGACTTTGGAGTGCTCCGACAACCTCGACCCTACCTGGCCATCGACTTCGGTCGACTGCTGACCAAAGTCATCGAGATCGTTCTGGCGATCGTCGATGTTCACCTTGAGCATGTGCCACAGACGACGGCTGTACAGGAACGGAGACACTTCCTTGAACTCAAAGATCGTGCTTCCGCCGAAGCGAGCCGTCACCGAGACTTCCTGGGGAATACCGCGAAAGCTCAGCAACCGGAGCGTCGGTCCGACCGACACGCCATCGGCGTCGGTGACCCCCACCGACACGGCGGGCAGCACGCGAAGCGTCTCGACCACGGTGACGTCCAGGCGCACGCCATCCCCTTCAGCGGTTGCCGCGATGTCGATGTGGCTGAACACCGCGAGCCGATCGAGACGCTGGACGTTGCGTGCGATTGCGGAGTCGTCGAACGGATCACCTACCCGCACGTCGAGCTGATCGAGCACGACCTGTTCCCGGATATCCTTTAGCCCCGCGACGACAATGGCGTGAATCGTGGGTGCCGTGTGTGTGTTCATGGCACGCTCCTGCGCTCGGCACGGCGGGGCCAACGCCAGACTCACCGATGCCGCCGTGACGAGGACCGTCCACCAGCACCCCTGCTGCAGGTATACCGGCTCCTCGGGAAACGTCGGCATGCGTCCCGGGGTGCAGGCGTCGTGCCACAGCTTGTTGGAATCTGGGACGGCCGGCGTCTTCACCCGGATCGCATGTGTGGGAATCGCGCCCGAATCCGGCCACAAACATGCAGGAGGGATCCACGACGCCTGAAAACACGTAAGTGAAAGCGGGCACGGGCGGAAAGCCGTCACGACATATGGTGACCGGACGGACGACCGGCCGTCACAGTATTTAGAGCCAATCCGTCTTCAGGAGAGTGTCCATGTCGTTCCTTGTTTCCTCGTCCAGCATCGCGTTGATGGTATTCGCGCTCCTGGTGCCACAAAAACCTGGTGCCGCGCGTCGGCCCACCGCGCCGGAGACGTTTCGTGCCCACGCGAGCGCCGCTGACGCGGCGGGACTGGCGGGCGCGGCCTACGTCGACATCCACGTCGACAAGTACTCGCCCGACGCCAACCGTGATGCGCTCGTCGCCGCGTTCAAGACGGGAGGACAGCCGGCCCTCATGGCGGCATTGAAGAAGGAGCCAGCGATCGGCACGGTGAAGATCGGGGCGGACACGTTTGTGATTCGTTGGGCGCGGCAGCAGCGCTCGGGTGAAAACAAACGCACGATCACGGTGCTGACCGACCAGCCCATGCTCTTCCTCGGCGGTGGCAACGTGAACGCAAAGCCGCGCGAAGGCTACGACCTGGCCGTCCTGCAGTTCGACATGGACGACGCGGGGATTGGCTCGGGAACGATGGCCGCGGCAGCGAAGATCAAGGCGGGTGGCCCGAACGGCTTGCAAGTCGACGACTACGCCGACCAGCCGATCAAGCTGATGAACATCAGCCGGTCGTTGTCGTAAGCCGCCCTCAACGTCTGCGCCGCAGCCAATCAGACGTCGTTTCGCTGAAGACCGTCGAGAGATTCGAGCGCACCTCAGGAGCCCAATATGAAACGACTTGCTTATAGTCTGCTACTCGTTCTCGGTGTCGGTCTGGTGGGCGCCCGTCCCGCACGCGCGCAGCAGACCGTTGATCCCTGGACCGCAATCAAACAGCTTCAAACCGATATTCGCGCGGGCCGGCAGGCCGTTGTCGCGGCGAATCTGCCGCTTACCGAGGCCGAGTCGAAGCCCTTCTGGTCCGTCTACCAGCAGTATCGCGCCGAGGTCGACAAGATTGGCGATCGCACGGCGGCGTTGATATCGGCATACGCGGCGAACTTCGAATCGATGACCGATGAGAAGGCCGAGGCCTTCTTCAAGGAGTGGATGGCGATCGAACGCGACCGCACGGAAACGCGGGAGAAGTATGTGCCGAAGATCAAGGCCGTCCTCCCCGCGCACAAGGCAGCCCGGCTCTTTCAGATCGACAACAAAATCGACGCGCTGATCAACCTCGACTTGGCGGCAAATATTCCATTGGTGCCGCTGGCCAAGAAGTAGTCCGCCCATTCGAGTCACGACGGGTTCAAATGAACCCATGCCTTCCGGCATGCCAGTGCCAGAAGGCGTGCGGAACCGGCGCGTCCGGACGACCGTGTAGGGAGAGAAACGGCGGTCTCTGGAATACGCGCCGACACTCACAGCGTGTCGCGAGATTCACTCACAACAGGTGGTGTCCCTCCTCTCAGACAATCCGCAACCGCCGGCCTGCAGGAACCCCGATCACTTCAATCCGCGGCTCGGCTCGCCGGCCATGGAATCGAGTTTCAGCTGAATGTATTTGGGGGCGCCACTCATTGTGGCACCCTGCTTCCGCACGCGGGAGAGCGCTTCAAGTCCGGCCACATCGGTCGAGACGAGATCAGTGAGGTCAAGGTGGATGGCCCCCGCCTCGGAACACGCCCGCAGCAGCTCGGGAACCTGGGCTTCGGCCAGCCGCCCCGCAAGTCGGAGAACGCATCGATGGCCCTCACGGGCCACGCCGATCCAGCACTCCACGGCGCCCCACAGGCGCAAAAAGAGGGCCAGTTCGGAACTCAAAGGGTTTATCGCAAAGGCATGAAACGCTCCGATTTTTTCCGGTTTAGGATAGCGGGTCGGGAGAACAGGACCGTGGATCGCAGCCTGCTGTGCGTGCTCTCGAAGGATTGGAGATCGCCGGGCGCCCAATCCCACTCAGGGTACGCCCCTACAACTCGATTACTGCTCAGACAAGCGTGCCTTACGGCCGCGCGCCCTCCAGCTCCCGCTTCGCGCGTGCGAACAGACGCCGCTGTTCGGCCGAGACCGATGGGTATTTGAGATGGAGCTGCCGGATACTGTGAGTGATGATTCCACCTACGAGCGCACGCGTGATCCACTTATGGTCGGCGGGAATGACCCACCACGGCGCCCATGACGTGCTTGTGTTGCGCAGCACGTCCTCGTACGCGTGTTGATACGCGTCCCAGAAGCCTCGTTCTTTCAGATCGCCGAGCGAGAATTTCCAGAGTTTGTCTGGATCGTTGAGACGTTGGAGAAACCGCTGCTTCTGTTCCTTCTTTGATACGTTCAAAAAAAACTTGAGGATGACGGTACCGCTGCGAACGAGGTGCCGCTCGAAATGATTGATGTCGTCAAAGCGGCGGTCCCAGAACGCCTTCCCCTTGCTTCCCTTCGGCAGCCTCTGGCTCTCGATGATTTCCGGATGCACACGGACGACGAGCACATCCTCGTAATAGGAGCGATTGAATATGCCAATCCGACCCCGCTCGGGAAGACTGCGCATGTATCGCCAGAGAAAGTTGTGATCCAGCTCCTCGTCGCTTGGCCTCTTGAACGAAAACACCTGACAACCCTGCGGGTTGACGCCAGCCATGACGTGTTCGATCGTGCCGTCCTTTCCGGCAGCATCCATCGCCTGGAGGACAATCAGGACGGAATAGATGTCGCTCGCCCAGAGCCGTTCCTGGGCCTCGGCCAGCGCCGCACGGTTTTCGTGGAGGAAGGCCGTGGCGCGGGCCTTCAGTTCCGACTTGCGCAGATCCTGAAATACGCCGTCGCCAGCCCATGCGGGATCGTGCCACTTGAGACGTGCCTGGCGTGGATGGCGTACCTGAAATCGCTTCCTCAATTCCTTGAAGGTCACCGCCACGGTGCGCTGCTCCTTTGGAAAACAGGCACGGTCGGGAAGTACCCGAAGAACCTCGGATCGCTTTCCGCACCTTGACCTGAAGGTTCGGCGACGTGCGGTCGCCGCTCGAGCCGATCACGACATTCCGTGAGCGCTCGCGAACCATTGGAACGTATACCGCGAGACATACAAATGTCACGAACTTACGGGGAACCGGGACCGCCCGCCACCGTAAACTGGCCATGTCGGTGGTCGAGAGACCACTGGACGTAGTCAGGATCCGTTTTGCGACGCACCATGCAGGTTCGCAGAAGCGGGGGGCCCGAGGAGCAGATGTATTCCTTTCCGTTGATAGTGACGCCAGAGTCCGATCTCGAACAGTTCGAGCGGCTCGCCGCAAGTATCTCGTCCCGATTCGTCCGGCTTCAGGTGGAAGAAATTGCGCCAGCTCTTACCGCGACACTCGAGCAGATTGCCGCCGCACTGGCGGTCGGCTCGTGCGTCCTGCTCGAATTCGACGATCGCGGCCGTGTTAGTGGGCGGCATGCGGCGTCCCGATCGCTCTCCGCAGTCGATGGCGCTCCGACGACGGAGCCACCCTGGCTGATCGACTGGCTCCTGGGCCAGGAAGACGTGATGGTCTCGCGACCAGACGATTTGCCCGTCGCGACGGTCGCGGCGTCTGCGAGATCGGCGCGCGGACAGTTCCGCCCAATCCTCGGTGTTCCCATCTCCGTGGGCGGTCAGGTCATCTGCGCCCTCGTCGTCACCGCCACGAGCCCGGTGCACCGGTGGCGAGCGCCATTGGTCGAGCGGCTCCGCCTCGTGACGGAGATCCTGGGTGTCGCGCTGCAGCGGCTGCGACAGGAGCATGCGTTGCGCGCAAGCCTGATCGAAATCAAGCGGCTGAACGCGGCGCTGGAGGCGGACAACAGGTACCTGCAGGAAGAAATCAAGAGCTATCCCGGTTTCGACGACATCATCGGAAACAGTCAGTCGTTGAGGGCCGCCCTGAGCAGGCTTGGCCAGGTCGCGCCGCTGAACGCAACCGTGCTGCTGCTCGGCGAGACGGGAACCGGCAAGGAGCTGTTTGCGAGGGCGATCCACGATCGCAGCCCGCGGCGCACCCGCCCGTTCGTGCGCGTGAACTGCGCGGCGCTGGTGCCAACGCTCGTCGAGAGTGAACTCTTCGGTCACGAGAAGGGGGCGTTCACGGGCGCGAGCTCGCTTCGCCAGGGGCGATTCGAGCTGGCGGATGGCGGGACGATCTTTCTCGACGAGATTGGCGATCTGCCGCCCGACATCCAGTCGAAGCTCTTGCGCGTGCTCCAGGAAGGTGAGTTCGAGCGAGTCGGTTCATCGCGCTCCCGGCAGGTCGACGCCCGTGTCATTGCCGCCACCCACCATGACCTCGAAGGGGAGGTCGCGGCCGAACGATTCCGCGCGGACCTGTACTATCGCCTCAACGTGTTTCCCATCGATCTTCCGCCGCTGCGCGAACGCCCTGACGACGTTCCGAGCCTGGTGTGGTTCTTCATTCATCGCAACCAGCGGACGCTTGGGCGGCACATCACGAAGATTCCCCAGTCGGTGATGCAAACGCTGCAGTGCCACTCCTGGCCCGGCAACGTACGGGAACTCGAGAACGTGATTGAGCGCGCCATGATCTGTTCAAGGGGCGACACGCTGCACCTCGACGAGACATTTGCCCGTTCGAAACGAAAGTCCCACGCCAGCCGAGGAGAGGATCACACGCTCGATTCGATCCAGCGAGCGCACATCGAATTGGTGCTCTCCGAGTGCGGCTGGCGTATCAACGGATCGCGAAACGCGGCCGAACGTCTCGGCATGCATCCAAACACGCTTCGTTTCAGGATGAAGAAGCTCGGAATCGCAGGGCCGGCTCGCCGCGCGCGAATCGAGCACGCGTCGACGTAACTGCCCGCTTTGCGTGCTATAGAGGCCTGGCTTCGGCGAGAATTCGGGCAAAGGGCATCGGGTCCACGTTCGCACCCGTGAGCACGACAGCGGCCGTCAGGCCGCGAAGCGTGCGGCGCTCCTGCAGCAGCGCCGCGAGCGCCGCAGCGCCTGCACCCTCCACCACATTGTGCGTGTCGCTGAAGAGCACGCGCATCGCTTCCTCGACCTCCTCGTCCGTCACTTCGACGATGCGTTCGGTTCCCGCACGGATCGCGTCGAATGCGTCGGGATCGGGCGTACCGGCATGCCATACCGTCGGCGACCCGGGTTGTGGCGTCGTGGGAGACTGGATGACCAAGCGCAATCGACCTCGCATAGGCGGGCGCCGCGGCGGAAACGACGCCGACGATTCGTGTCTTTACACCGAGCGCGTCCCGCGCGGCGATCGCACCGCAGATGCCTGACCCGAGGCCAATCGGCACGTACAACACGTCGAGATCGGGAACTGCACGAAGGAGTTCGAGCGAATAGGACGCGACTCCGCGGACCAGAAGAGGGTGGAAGGATGGCACCTGGTGCCAGCCCCGCTCACCCGCAATCTCCGCGCTGGCTTCGAGCGACGCTTGGAAATCGTGCCCTCGCTCGATGATCTCCATTCCGAGCGCACGCATCGCGGCATTCTTCGTTTCACTGTTTCCGTGCGGCACGACGACCGCTGCGGGAATCCGCAGCCGAGCGGCGGCAAAACCGATCGACTGGCCGTGGTTCCCACGGGTCGCGGCAACCACGCCTTTCAGTCCCGGTTCCGCGCGGCGCCGGTGATCGAGGTACACGAGCCCGCCGCGCACCTTGAAGGCTCCCACCGGCGTGTAGTTCTCGTGCTTGACCCACACGCTCGTACCGCAGTGTGCGTCGAGGAGCGGCCACCGCTGCTGAGGTGTCGCCGCCATCGCGGCATACACGACCTGCGCCGCTGACTCGAGGTCCGAAAGCCGTTCGGTCATTCTGGGACAGTAGACACGACGAGAGGCCGTAAGCGGCCGTCCATTTCTCGATTGGTGTATTTCAGCTCTCAGCTCTCAGCTCTCAGCTTTCAGCTCTCAGCGACGCGCGCCACATCCGGGCAGTCGAAATGCGCCGATACGCGTGGAGTACGTCAGCGGCATCCTTCTTCAGGTAATCGCCGACGTACCAGATCGTGCAATCGTCTGACGGATCGACGGCAGTCTGCGTGTAGTCCTCCCACCGCATCGTGCTTGACTGAGATGCCTCTCCTTCAGCCAGGATCGCTTCGCGTAACGTCAGTTGACCCGGCGGATCGCCGGCTACGCGGCCGGCAAAGCGTTGACCCGGAAAATGTGGACTACCGCCGAACGAATAGCCGATGCCGATGTTGCCAAAGCGATCCATCGCTGGACTCGCCATCCACCGATACAACCCGTCTGGGGCATACGTCCCCTGCTGATACAACTGAGGCCCCCGGCGTCGATCGAGCCGGAACTCATACCACCGTACGCCACCGCCGCCGGCGGCCGTATCAACGGACTGGACGGCAACGATCGACTCCTGATTGCCGATGCGTCGGTAGACGACGCGCGGCATGATCTTGTCTCCCTGCGCGTCGAGCCGGCGATCGGTCCCTGGCTGCGGCACGCAGTTGGTCAGTTGTCCTCCGCACAGGTAGTGATACGGCGCGACCGCAATCCTCTGCGGCCCGACGATCTTCGTCCTGGCCGGATTCTTCCAATCAACGTGCAGCGACCACGCGAAGATCGCGTCGTCATCCAGATCGTTCTTGAGTTGCGTGCCGCCCGCTGCCATGACGATGTTTGGAGCGTCCTGAGGTGGCGCCGTCGGGCCATCCACGTCGGCGGTGTTGAGGAAGTTGACGCCGTCCACGATCACACATTGTTCCGTTGCGGGCAGCCCCTTCAACATCCTGATGCGATCGGCGATACACACGTGCTTCTGGATGACATCGTCACCAGTGCTCGTGGGCGTGTAGTAGCCGTCCGGCCAGACAGCAGGGCGCGGATAGTCGGGAAAGAGCGGTCGTTCGAATGCGTACCGATAGTACGGGCCCAGTGGATCCGCCGTGGCACTTATGGCGTAGCACATCGCGTACGAGCCGGTCGGCGGCGTGGTGGGAGCGGTTGGTGCGCCAGCCGACTGACCGCGCGGCGCCACGGACGGCAACGGCGGCGGTGGTCCAAACGGCGCGGCTTTACCGGGCTGCGCCGCCTGACCCGGCTGTGCCCGTTCCCCCGGAGCCGCGACGCTCCGACGGGGGTCAGACCCCGGTCTGGGGGTCGCCTGACGGGGGTCAGACCCCGGTGCGGGGGCTGTCCGATTGGGGTCAGACCCCGCTACGGCGACTGCCCGATTGGGGTCAGACCCCGCCACGGCGACTGCCCGATTGGGGTCAGACCCCGCCACGGCGACTGCCCGATTGGGGTCAGACCCCGCTACGGCGACTGCCCGATTGGGGTCAGACCCCGCTACGGCGACTGCCCGATTGGGGTCAGACCCCGCTACGGCGACTGCCCGATTGGGGTCAGACCCCGCTAGGGCGGCTGCCCGATTGGGGTCAGACCCCGCTACGGCGGCTGTCCGATTGGGGTCAGACCCCGCCACGGCGACTGCCCGATTGGGGTCAGACCCCGGTGACCCCGGTGTCCCCGGTGTCGACACGGTCCGCCGGAAGATCGGCATCACGATTAGCCAGCGCTCCGCGAGTTGATCGTAGCGGACGACCGTGTCGCCATTCGGGCGCGCCTCGCACACGCCGCCGAAGCCGGCGAACGCAGTGTTGGTGGCGATTGGCCCGTACAGCACCTTTCCGGTCGTATCGAACCGTTTCCCTTTCTTCGTAAACACGACCAGCTGGGAATTCACGGTCTGCATGATGTGGTCGGGCCCGACCGCGAGGCTGTTGTCGGACGGATTGCGTGGCAGGACCGCCGCCGAGAGGCCGGCGCCCAGGCCATCGAACGATTCGACGAGCTCCGCCGCTGGCCTCAACCCGGGAGCGGTCTGCTCGAAGGTGGTCGACTGCTCGGCCGAGTGCCCGTGTGGCGGAAGGAGGAGCAGCGCGAGGCCGGATATGATGTAGGGTCGTATCTTCACGATGGCCAATATCCTCCAGAATCTTCCTGCCGGCGAGAAGGTCGGCATTGCGTTTTCCGGCGGCCTCGACACGAGTGCGGCGCTGCACTGGATGCGAGCCAAAGGGGCAATCCCCTACGCCTACACCGCGAATCTCGGCCAGCCAGACGAACCGGACTACGACGAAATCCCGCGCCGGGCGCTGCAGTACGGCGCGGAAAAAGCGCGTCTGGTCGACTGCCGCGCACAGCTCGTGGCCGAAGGCCTGGCGGTCCTGCAGTGCGGGGCCTTTCATATTTCCACCGCCGGCGTGCCGTATTTCAATACCACGCCGATTGGCCGGGCAGTAACGGGCACGATGCTCGTCGGCGCGATGAAGGAGGACGAGGTCAACATCTGGGGAGATGGCAGCACGTTCAAGGGGAACGACATCGAGCGTTTCTATCGATACGGTCTGCTCGCGAACCCCAGCCTGCGCATCTACAAGCCCTGGCTCGATCAGGCGTTCATCGACGAACTCGGCGGCCGAGCGGAAATGTCCGAGTACATGCGACGCGCCGGATTCGATTACAAGATGAGCGCCGAAAAGGCGTACTCGACCGATTCGAACATTCTCGGCGCCACCCATGAAGCCAAAGATCTCGAACGGCTCGACACCGGCATCACGATCGTTGACCCGATCATGGGCGTGGCCTCCTGGCGCGACAACGTCGTGGTGAAGCGGGAAGAGGTCACCATACGGTTCGACGAAGGGCAGCCGGTCGCGCTGAACGGGATCAGCTTCAAGGACTCGGTGCAGTTGATGCTCGAGGCCAACCGCATCGGGGGGCGGCACGGTCTCGGCATGAGCGATCAGATCGAGAACAGGATTATCGAAGCCAAGAGCCGCGGCATCTATGAGGCGCCCGGCATGGCGCTGCTCTTCATTGCGTACGAGCGGCTCATCACCGGCATCCACAATGAAGACACGATCGAGCAGTATCGCGACCAGGGGCGCCGCCTCGGCCGGCTGCTCTACCAGGGACGCTGGTTCGATCCGCAGTCGATGATGCTGCGGGAAACCGCGCAACGGTGGGTCGCACGGCCGATTACCGGCGAAGTACGCGTCGAGCTGCGGCGCGGCAACGACTACTCCATCCTGGACACCACGTCGCCCAACCTCACCTACAAGCCGGAACGATTGACCATGGAGAAAGGCGAATCGATGTTCTCGCCGCAGGATCGCATCGGCCAGTTGACGATGAGGAACCTGGACATCGTGGACACCCGGGACAAGCTGTTCACGTATGTGAAGGCAGGAGTCCTGGCGCCGTGGTCCGGCACCGCGCTTCCCCACCCTTCGGGTGAACCCTCGGACCCCGAAGGAGAGTCATAGAATCAAGAATTCCTCTGTCCTCCAGGGTCATGTCATTCGCACGCTTCGATCCCATCGTTCAGCAGTGGTTCACCGATCAGATCGGCCAGCCTACGACAGCCCAGCTGCGCGGATGGGAGTCCATCGGCCGGGGGCAGCACACCCTGATTGCCGCTCCGACCGGTTCTGGAAAAACGCTGGCGGCCTTTCTCACCGCTATCGATGACCTGATCAAGGAAGGATCGCAGCACCCGCTTCCGGACGAAGTGCGCGTGCTCTACGTCTCGCCGTTGAAAGCGCTCAGCTCGGACATCCACAGGAACCTCGCCGAGCCACGGCGCGGCATCCGGCAACGCGCTGAAGATGCCGGTCTCGTGGCGCCGAAGATCACGGCAGCGGTCCGAACCGGCGACACAAGTCACTCCGAGCGCGCGGCCATGCTGCGCACGCCGCCGCACATCCTGGTCACGACGCCGGAGTCGCTGTATCTGCTGCTCACCGCCGAACGCAGCCGGCAGATGCTGCGGACGGTGCGGACGGTCATTCTCGATGAGATTCATGCGGTGATTGGCACGCGGCGGGGTGCGCATCTGTCGCTGTCTCTCGAGCGGCTGCAGCAGATCGCCGGGCGGCCGTTACTGAGGCTTGGCCTGTCCGCCACGCAGAAGCCGATCGACGAGGTGGCGAGATTCCTTCTGGGCACGCATGGTGCGCGGGAGGACTGCACCGTCGTCGACGAAGGGCATCGACGGCAGATGGATCTCGGTGTCGAGATCCCGCGCTCGCCGCTCGACGCGGTGATGTCGCACGAGATCTGGGAGGAGTACTACGATCGGCTGGCGGCGCTCGCCGCGGCTCACGCCACCACGCTCGTCTTCGTCAACACGCGGCGGATGGCAGAGCGTGTGGCGCGGCACCTCAGCGAGCGGCTCGGCGAGGATGCCGTGACCGCCCATCACGGCAGTCTGTCGAAGGAGAGGAGGCTGGATGCGGAAACGCGCCTGAAGACCGGCCGCCTCCGCGCGCTCGTCGCCACGGCATCGCTCGAACTGGGCATCGACATCGGGCACGTGGATTTGGTCTGCCAGATCGGATCGCCGCACCGCATTGCCACGATCCTTCAGCGCGTTGGCCGATCGGGGCATACCGTCGGCGGGACTCCGAAAGGGCGTGTGTTCCCGACATCGAGAGACGATCTCGTGGAGTGCGCGGCGCTGCTTCGCTCGATTCGACTGGGTGAGCTGGACGCCATCGTCAACCACGATGCTCCGCTCGATGTGCTGGCGCAGCAGATCGTCGGCCGAGACCGCCTGCCGGGAATACCAGCGAGGACGATCTCTTCGCGCTCGTCACGAGAGCGTGGCCCTATCGTCAACTCCCGCGATAGGAATTCGACGGCGTCCTGCGGATGATCGCGGAAGGGTTCGATACACGGCGGGGCCGACGCGCGGCTCTCGTGCATCGCGACGAGATCAATCAGATCGTCCGCGGACGCCGCGGCGCGCAGGCTGTTGGCGCAGACATCGGGCGGGGCGATTCCGGAGGTTGCGGATTACCGGGTCGTCCTCGATCCCGATGACACGTTCATCGGGACCCTGAACGAAGACTTCGCGATCGAGAGCATGGGCGGCGATGTCTTCCAGCTCGGCAACGCGTCATGGCGGGTGCTGCATGTCGCGGCGGGAACGGTTCGCGTTGCGGATGCGAAAGGCACTCCGCCGAACATCCCGTTCTGGTTCGGCGAAGCGCCGGCCAGGAGTGACGAACTGTCGCGCGCGGTCAGCGATCTGCGTGCGGACATGGACGCGCGGCTCGAATCGCCCGGCGATGCCGCGGGTTGGTTCGCATATGAGACGGGATTGGGCGCCGGCGCCGTGCGACCAGCTGATGGAGTATTTCGCCGAGGGACGCAGAGCGCTCGGCGTCATCCCGACACAGCAGACGCTCGTGCTGGAGCGATTCTTCGATGAATCTGGCGGGATGCAGCTCGTGCTGCACGCACCATTCGGTAGCCGCATCAATAAGGCCTGGGGCCTCGCGCTGCGCAAACGATTCTGCCGGCAGTTCAACTTTGAGCTGCAGGCGGCCGCCACCGAAGACGCCGTGCTGCTCTCGCTCGGTCCGCAGCACTCGTTCCCGCTCGCCGATGTCTTCCGCTACCTGCACGCGAACTCGGTGCGCGACATCCTCGTCCAGGCGTTTCTCGACGCGCCAGTGTTTCAAACCCGCTGGCGCTGGAACGCGACGATCTCGCTGGCCGTGCCGCGCAACCGCGGCGGCAGGAAGGTCGCGCCGCAGCTTCAGCGGATGCTTGCCGACGATCTGATGGCGGCGGCGTTTCCCGACGCCGCAGCTTGTCTGGAGAACATTCCCGGCGACCGCGAGATACCCAATCACCCTCTCGTGAATCAGACCGTGCGCGATTGCCTCCAGGAGGCGATGGATTTCGAGGGACTCGCACGGCTGCTCGACCGAATTCACCGAAACGAGGTCACTCTTGTCGCCTGCGATACGCCGGAGCCATCATTTTTCGCCCACGAAATCCTGAACGCGAAACCGTACGCGTTTCTCGACGACGCGCCGCTGGAAGAACGGCGGACGCAGGCGGTGCAATCGCGGCGCGCCGGGCAGCCGGCGGGCGGCGGCGATCTCGGCCGGCTCGATCCGGCCGCGATCGATCGGGTGCGGAGCGAGGCGCGTCCGCAGCCGCGTGACACCGACGAACTGCACGATGCGCTGCTGTCGGCCGGCTATCTGACCTTCGCCGAGATCGCGAGCATGCCGGCAGCGTTTTTCGATGAGCTCGTCTCGAAGCGCCGCGCCTGCATGCTGCACTGCAGGGGGGACGTGTCGATCGGCATCGCTGCCGAGCGCATTCCAGAGCTGCTGACAATTATTCCCGCAGCGACGCTCGAGCCACCCACCAACCCGCCTGCCTCGAGATCGTCGCGCTCCTGGACACGTGCCGATGCGCTCGTCGAAATACTACGCGGTCGTGTAACGACGACGGGCCCGATCACGTCTGAAGCTCTCGCGCTGTCGCTGTCCATTCAACAGGTGGATGTCGATGTCGCGATGTTCGCGCTCGAGGCCGATGGTGCCGTGTTGCGCGGGCACTTCACCGCCCCTGTCGCGAACCGCGAGCCGCGAGTCGCGACTCGCGAAGCGCCGCTCGAGTGGTGCGATCGGTCGCTCCTCGCGCGGATTCATCGGTACACGCTCAACCGCCTGCGCGCGGAAATCGAGCCGGTCGCTCCGTCCGACTTCATGCGGTTTCTGTTCGCCTGGCACCACGTCGACCCGGCAAGCAGGCTGGCGACGATCGATGGCCTTCGCGAAATCGTCGCCATGCTCGATGGATTCGAGCTTGCCGCGGCGGCATGGGAGCGGGCGATTCTGCCGGCACGCATGGACGCGTACAATCCGCAGTTGCTCGACATGCTCTGCTTTGCGGGAGAGGTTGGATGGGCCCGATTCTCGAGTCCGGTGCCCGATCCACTGAACCCGCCACGCCTCGTCCCTGCAACACCGGTCGCGTTGTTTCTTCGAGAACATGCGGATGTCTGGCAGCGGCTTCGCCGTGATGATGCCGACTCGCAAGGTCGCGAGGTCGACCTGCCGGATACCGCGCAGAGCGTCCGCGCGATGCTCGAGACCCGGGGTGCATCGTTCTTCAACGATCTCGCAAATGCGTGCGGGCTCGACGCCGATGCGCTGCGGCAGGCGATTGGCACCCTGGTCGCTGCCGGGCTGATCGCGTCGGATGGCTTCTCCGGTTTGCGTGCGCTCGTCTCGGCCACGCGCGGCATCCCTCCGGCCCGCGATCGGCGCACGCTCTTCGCCGGCCGCTGGACAATGCTTTGCAAAGGGCTCGCCGACGGCGACGGAACGCGCGAGGCGGATGTCGAAACGCTGGCGAGAACGCTGTTGCGCCGCTACGGCGTCGTCTTCCGGCGGCTGCTGACCAGGGAGCCGGGCACTGTCCCGTGGCGAGATCTCACACGGGTGTACCGGCGACTCGAGGCGCGAGGCGAACTGCGCGGCGGCCGATTCGTTGCCGGCATGTCGGGCGAGCAGTTCGCGCTGCCGGAAGCCGTGGAGCGGCTGCGGGAAATCCGGCGCTCGAAACTGAACCACACGATTCTGTCGATTAGCGCTGCCGATCCGCTCAATCTCGCCGGCATCGTGACGGCGGGCGAGCGAATCCGCGCCGCCGGCCACACGCGCATCGCCTACCGCGACGGCGTGCCACTGGCGGTGAAGGAAGGCGACGTCGTGCGGCAATTGACGGACTTCGATCCCGCGCTCGCGAGTGATGTCGCACTCGCGTTGCGACGACGGGAACGGAGTGCACCGCGAGTGAACGAAGTTCACGAACGCACACTCCGCTCCCTCGTGTCGTCCGTTCCCACTGACGTGTAGTCCGTACCCGGTCCGGCACGATTTGAACCTCCCGAGCCTGCGGAACGTTCTTACTCCAGAACCGCATCGCGTCCGCGCCGGACGAAGGAGATCAACCATGTGCTCGTCGCGTCATTCCCTCTTCTGCATCCTGCCGCCTCACATTCTGCGAACTATTGCCGAACGTGGTGACGCCGAGGAACGGGCGGCGGCGTCAGGCACCCTCGCGCTCGACTCGACCTTTCGCGCGCTGCGGGCGACGGCCGCCGCGCTCGCCGAGCCGCGCTCGATGGCTATTGTCGTCGCACCGGACACCAAACAGCGCACGATCTACACCGCGAACAACATGCAGCAGCTTCCGGGATCCGTGGTCGCGACGGAAAAGAATCCCCCGGCGACGAGCGCCGACGTCGCCGTGAGAGAAGCCTTCGACGGCCTCGGCGCCACGTGGGACTTCTATTTCGACGTCTTCGATCGGCATTCGATCGACGACGAGGGCATGCCGCTCGATGCGACCGTCCATTACGGCAATCGCTACAACAACGCGTTCTGGAGCGGCCGCCAGATGGTGTTTGGCGACGGTGATGGGCGGCTGTTCAATCGTTTCACGATCGCGCTCGATGTCATCGGGCATGAGCTCACGCACGGTGTCACGCAGGACGAGTCGGAGCTGCACTACATGTTTCAGTCTGGGGCGCTGAACGAATCGCTGTCGGACGTGTTCGGCTCGCTCATCAAGCAGAAGCGGAATCGCGAGACGGCGCGCACCGCGGACTGGCTGATCGGAGAGGGGCTCTTCACGCCAGCGGTCAATGGCGAGGCGCTTCGATCCATGAAGGCCCCGGGCACGGCGTACTCCGATCCCGTGATCGGCAGCGATCCGCAGCCGGATCACATGAGCAAGTACGTCAACACGTACGACGATAACGGCGGCGTTCACATCAACTCGGGCATCCCCAATCGCGCGTTCTATCTGGCGGCCTATGGCTTCGATGGCTTCGCGTGGGAGAAGGCCGGGCGGATCTGGTATGAGACGCTTCGCGACGCCGCGCTCCGGCCAAATACCGGGTTCAAGAGATTCGCGAACCTCACCGTCGCGACGGCAGGCCGCTTGTACGGACAAGGAAGTGTAGAGCAGGACATCGTCGCGGACGCCTGGGCGACCGTTGGGCTGGCCGTATCGGCGGGTGTGGCCGTTCCCCAGTAATGGGCTGCCGTTCGTGCCGCGCCGGTGAGCGGCCCACAGCGACGAGCACCCGGCCTACACTAATGAACTGACACCGGGGTCCAAAGGCGCCGGTCTGCTGTCATGCGGGTGCAATTCCAGATTAGCGGCGGGATCGGGTTCTTCCCCGGTCTCGCCGCTCCGCGCACGATTGACGTCGACACGCTCACCGAACAGGCGCGGTCCGCCTTGACGGCGGCGATCGGCGACAGCCGGTTTTTCGATCTACCGGCGCACATACCTGCCGCGCACGGCAGCGCCGATCATCACACGTATCGCATCACCGTCGCAGACGGCTCGCGCCGCCACACGGTGGTCGTCTCCGACCCAGTCGAGGTCGCACCACTTCAGCGCCTGATAGAGCTGTTGCGAACGCTGTAGGACCCCGCGCGGAGAGCGCGGAGGGATCTCACGCGGAGAACGCCGAGGCCGCAGAGAAACGGATCTCACGCAGAGAGACGCCGAGGCCGCAGAGAAAAAACGTGGCGGCGACCGCCCTCCTTGAGTCAATGATCAGGAGCCTCAAGGAGGACGGTCGCCGCCACGTTCTTCTCCGCGAACTCTGCGTTCCTCTGCGCGAGATCGTCTTCTCTGCGAACTCTGCGCTCTCTGCGCGAGATCCTCCGCGCGCTACGGCCGTTCGAGAGCGACGCGATCCCAGTGCGCCAGATCGGCCGCCGCGGCATACGTCGACTGGAGAAATTCGAGCAGCGTCTCGTCGGGTGTCGCGGATTCGCGCACCCGCTCGTACGGCAGGATGAACTCGCCAAAATCGGTGCTGTAAAACGCACTGGCAGGAAGAACCCGCGCGTCGGCGAAACCCACCGGCTGAGGATAGCCGTAGGCATAGAACGCCGGGTAATCGATCGGCGCGGTGCCACTCCAGAACCCGCAGCTGCTGACCTCGTGCGAGTAGGATTCCCGAGTCACGCGATCCGGAAGGTTGGGAACGCCGCCAGGGTGGGTTGGGGCGGTGCGTCCGGAAAATCGCGTGACCGCCAGATCCATCGCACCCCAGAACAGATGAACGGGGCTGCATTTTCCGATATAGCGCGAGCGGAACTGCTTGAACACGCGGTCCGACTGCGACAGGGCGCGCCAGAATCGATGGACCGCATCAGCATCGTACGGACGCGGCGTGTCGTCGCTCGGGAACGGCACCGCCACCGGCAGCTCATTCGGCTTCTCGTAGATGTGAACGGACAGGCCGAGCCGCGCCAGCTCGTCCATCAGACGGGAATAGAACGCCGCGACGCTTTGTGCTTCCAGAGTGAATCCCGCGTGCCCTCCGTCTGTCGTCCTGATGACGAGCCGGTGATCCACGAAGTCGAAATCAATGGTGAAGGATCGACCGCCATACGGAATGGGCGACGTCGTCAGGCCGCGCGCCGTAAGATAGAAGGTGCACTGCCAGTAATGGTTGATGAGCGGGGCCAGGCGCAGCCGGACCTTGCCGACAATTTGCAGCCAGAGATGAAGAGCGTCGCGGGTCTCAATCCAGTCCGACAAGGAAAGGGCCGGCCAGTCCGCGCGCGCGCTGATCGATGCCACTTGACGAGCCTCCCATGACAAATGACGCATGCCTGCACATCGAGTCCGTGACCGACGTCCGCACTGCCGCCCGGCACGAATGCCAGGAGTGCATCAAGATCGGCTCACGCTGGGTCCACCTGCGAACGTGCCAGACGTGCGGCGCGACGCTCTGCTGCGATTCGTCGCCCAAGCGTCACGCCAGCGGCCACGCGAGAAGCAGCCACCATCCCGTCGTGGCCTCGGCGGAGGCCGGGGAACGCTGGTTGTATTGCTACCCCGACGACGCATTCGCTGAGTACCTGACGCATACCGGGGTCCGGATCGGAGATCCCTAATCGGGCTGCCGCGCGCCGGGATCCTGGTTCAGCGAATGTTCCCACTTCCGCTGCCCACGGCTCGAGGCACGCGCTTTTCGTACTCAGGACGCGCCGGGGGCTTTGGTGCTTTCGCCGCGCGGTCGGTTACCTCTTTGATGGCGCGCGCCAGCTGCGGATCGTTGCCGGCGGCCAACTGCGCTGGGTCGTCGTCCACCGCGATGTCGGGATCGACGCCGTGGCCTTCCGCGAACCATTGACCTTTCGGATCGAACATGCGGAACGTTGGAACCGTCACCCCGCCGCCGTCGGCGAGCACCGGCGCTCCGCTGATACCGATCAAGCCACCCCATGTGCGTGTGCCGATGAGCGGGCCAAGCCCAGCCTCGCGGAAGTACGTCGGAAACGCATCACCGCCCGAGCCGCTCCAGCCATTGATCAGCATGACCTGCGGTCCGCGGAGGGCGACGGGAGGCCACTGCTGGCTGACGCCGTCGCGCACCGCCCAGTAGGCCAGGATCGGTCTGTTCAGGAGCTCGATGAAGCGATCGGGGATCTGTCCGCCGCTGTTCCAGCGCTCATCGATGATGAGTCCATCCTTCTTCCACTGCGCCATGAACTGTCTGACCAGCTCGTTCTGCGCGTCGACGCCGGTGCTCTGCACGTAGATGTAGCCAATTCTGCCGTTGGTCGCCTTATCGACGATTTGCCGCCGTTGCTCGATCCAGGATCGGAAGCGCAGCTCGGTCTCGCTGGTGAGGCACTTGACCACAACCTGCCGGGCGCCCGCCGCTGAGGAGGACGAATTCACGGTGAGGACAACAGTCTTGTCCCCGAGACCCTGGAACGATGCCCACGGATCCGACTTCGTGTCGATCGGCATGCCGTTGACCGCAAGGACATACTCTCCTTCCTTCACCACGACGCCCGGTTCCTCGAGCGGCGACCGCACCGCCGAATCCCACGGACCCCCGCGTATGATCCGCTTGATGCGGTAGGCACCATTGGTCAACTCCCAGTCGACGCCGAGCAGGCCGACCGATCGCTGCGGCGCCTGCTCCATATCGCCTCCGCCGTGATAGGTGTGCGAAGCGTTCAGCTCGCCAATGAACTCGCCAATCAGGAAATCGACGTCCCACCGCGTGACCGCATCCTCCAGCAGCTTGCTGTAGCGCTCACCGAGCGCCTCCCAGTTCACGCCGTGCATGCCGGGGTCGTAGAAGAAGTCGCGTTCGAAGCGGTAGACGTCCCGGAACATCTGCCGCCACTCCGCGCGTGGATCCACGGGCGCCTCCATGTCGGACGTCACCATCGGCTTCTCGAACTTCTGTCCGGCCTTGATGTCGAGGATGGCGAACTTCTTCTTGTTGAGGACCAGCATCTTCTGGCCGTCTGCGGTCGCTTCGAACGAGTCCGCCTCCTCGAGCACCGTCTTCTCCTCACGGTCGGCGAGATCGAAGTACACGATGGCGTTCTTCTCATCTCCTGAGCCCTTGCGAGGCTGGCGTCGGTAGAGCAGTTCGCCCTTGATCGTCTGAAGGTCCGCATAGTTGCCAGCCTTTGGCGGCAGCACGACGGCGCGCGCTTCAAAACCTTCGACGTCGATATCGACGTTGGCAGGCGCCAGCGTTCGATCGTCGGGCTTCTTCTCCTCGGCAGGCTTGTCGTCGGGCTTCTTCCCCGCCTGCTGGGCGTCGTCCGCCTTCTTGTCCTCGGGTTTCTTCTCGTCCGGCTTCTTCTCGTCCGGCTTTTTGGACTCATCTTTCTTGCCGGCAGTGTCGAGCGCCGCATTCTCGTCTTCATTGCGAGCGGCGAGCGGCGACTTGACGTCGCGTCGCAGCGGGACGGCGATTAGCTTCGTCGGATTCGGGTAGGTCCACGAGTTGTCGAAGCTGCCGTACACGGGATCGAACTCGCGATCGGAGGCGTAGAAGAGGTACTTGCCTTCGGGGTCGAACGTCGGCTGCGTGTCGTTCAGGTACCCGGTTGTCGCCTGATGCAGTTTGGCGGCCTTCGTGTCGTAGAGAAACAGCGCGCTGTTACCTGCCTTTGTCGGCCGCGCGTAGGTGAGCCACCGCGAGTCGGGCGACCACTGCAACTTGAACGTCTCGAGCTCCGGATGCGCAATCCAGTCCGGGCTCTGGTCTATCTCGACGACGCGGTTGGTATCGAGGCTGTAGAACCTGATCCGCATCGCCTGGTCGATGAAGGCGAGCTTCCGGCTGTCTGGCGACCATTGAGGCGGATAACGGAACCCGGTGCCCAGCGTGGTCACGCTCTTCTCGGGACCGGAGCCGTCAGCGGGCCGCAGAGTCAGCTCGTATTCGCCGGTGCGGTCGCTCCAGTACGCCACCGTTTTCCCGTCTGGCGACCACTGCGGGTACCGTTCGGACACGCCAGACGAGCGGGTGACGTTTACCACCGCGCCAAACTCCGCCGGCACGGTCAGGATATCGCCGCGAGCTTCGAACACCGCACGCTTGCCCGTCGGCGACACCGATGCCCACTGGATCAGCGATTCGATCTTCGCGGTCCTCGGTCGAAGCGTCGTCTGGTCGGTGACGACATGGACCAGCACCTCAGATTGTTTTTCGCTGGCGAGGTCGAGCAGGTAGAGACGTCCGCCGGCCTGGAAAACGATCGCGTCCGGTCCGATTGACGGAAACGTGATATCGAAGTCGCTGAACTGCGTCACCTGCCGCGTGGTGTTGCGCGAGAGATCGTACGCCCAGAGATTGTTGCGCTCGTTTGCTCCGCGGTCCGACAGGAAGTAAATCGTGTTCTCGTGCCACATCGGCTGCGCGTCGTTGGCCGGGTTGCTCGTCAAATTCTTCGAGGCAAACGTCTTCAGATCGAACAACATCAGATCGGGGGCCCAGCCGCCGCGGTAGCGCTTCCAATTCCGGAAGTCCTGCGCCATGGGCATGTAGACGAACTGCTTCGCATCCGGCGAATAGGTCCCGAACTCGCCGTACGGCACTGGCAGCTTTTCCGGCAATCCGCCGTCGATCGACACGGTATAGAACTGGTTGTACCGCTGCCGTCCACTCTCGCGCCCGGACGCGAAGAGCACGCGCGTGCCATCCGGCGTCCATCCGATCACCCGATCCGCCATCGGGTGATACGTGAGCCGCTTCGGCTCGCCACCAGCTGCCGGAGCGACATACACGTCGACATTACCGTCGTACGACGCGCTGTAGGCGACCTTCGTGCCGTCGGGCGAGAACCGCGGAAACGATTCCTCACCGGGCGACGAGGTGAGCCGAACTGCCGACCCGCCTTTCTTGGGGACGAGCCAGATGTCTCCGGCGTAGACGAAGGCGATCTGATCCTTCGACACGGATGGCTGACGGAACATGCGCGCATCAATCTGCGCCGAGGCGGCCGTCGAGCACAGCATCACCAGCGCGCACAGGGCCGCGACGCGGACGGACTGCGAATTGCTCATGCAGAATCTCCAGGAATAGAGCGAAACCGTCATTTTAGCCGTTTTCCCTTCTCCCTTCTCTCTTTCCCCCTGTCGTATCATCGACTCAGACCACATGAGAATCGCGGACGTGCGAGCCACGACGGTCACGGTGCCGCTGGAGGCGCCGTTGCGCCATGCCAACGGCTGCCACTGGGGTCGCTTCGTCAGAACGATTGTCGAGATTGAGAGTGACACCGGTCTCGTGGGTCTCGGCGAAATGGGAGGCGGCGGCGAGTCGGCGATCACGACCGTCCTCGCGTTGAAGCCGTCGCTCGTCGGACGCGACCCCGCTCGCCTCGAAGAGATGCGCTTCGTGCTCGCCAACCCCACAGCGTCGCTCTATAACAACCGCACGCAAGTGGTCGCTGCGCTCGAGTTCGCCTGCCTCGATCTGCTCGGTCAATCGTGGGGCGCGCCCGTCTGCGACATTCTGGGGGGGCGCGTTCGCGATCGTGTGCCGTTCGCGTCGTACCTGTTCTATCGATACGCGAACTCAGCGGGCAAAGGCACGGTGCGCACGGCGGAGCAACTCGTGGCGCAGGCGCGGGCGCTGAAGAAGCGGTACGGGTTCCGCACGCACAAGCTCAAGGGCGGCGTGTTTCCTCTCGAGTACGACCTCGCGTGCTATCGAGCTCTCGCCGCGGCGTTGCCCGGGGACAGCTTCCGGTTCGACCCGAACGCGGTCTGGACGACGGAGCAGGCGATTCGATTCGGCCGCGCGATCGAGGATCTGAACAACGACTACCTCGAAGATCCCGTCTTCGGCCTCACCGGCATGAGGCACGCACGCGAGCGGCTCCGCGTTCCGCTCGCCACCAACACCGTGGTCGTCAACTTCGAGCAGCTCGCGGCCAACGTGCTGCAGCGCGCCGTGGACGTGATCCTGCTGGACACCACGTTCTGGGGAGGCATTCGCGCGTGCGTGAAGGCGGCGGGCGTCTGCGAGACGTTCCAGCTTGGCGTGGCGGTTCATTCGTCCGGCGAGCTCGGTATTCAGCTGGCAACGATGCTGCATCTGGGTGCCGTGATCCCGAACCTGTCGTTCGCCGGTGATGCCCACTATCACCATCTCGTCGACGACATCATCGAGGGGGGAAAGCTGCAGTACCGAGGGAGGGGCCATTCGGGTTCCGGAGGGACCGGGCCTGGGCGTGCGGCTCGATCGTCAGAAGCTGGCCGTCTACGCGGACCTCTACCGCGAACTGGGCAACTACGCGTACGATCAGGATCCGGGGCGCCCAGGCTGGGCGCCGCTGGTGCCGAATGACCGCTGGGCGGATCCCAGCGATGACCGGGAGCCCTTCGTTGACTGAGCACGACCGCGGTTCATCAGAACGTTCCGTGCCAGCCCAGGTGGAAGAGGTGCGCAGACAGACGTTGCGCATCGTCGCGGAGACGCCTGTCTTCGACATGCACACGCATCTGTTCCCGCCCGCCTTCGGACAGTTGTCGCGGTGGGGAATCGACAATCTGCTGACGTATCACTACCTCGTCGCGGAGGTTATGCGCGCGGCGGATATCCGTCCGGAGCAGTTCCGACAGATGCCGCAGGCGGCGCAAGCCGATCTCATCTGGAATGCCTTGTTCGTGGGCAGCAGCCCGCTCTCGGAAGCGACACGTGGCGTGGTGGCCGTGATGTCGGCACTTGGCCTCGACCCGGGACGGCCGGATCTGCGCGAGGCGCGCGAGTTCTTTCGCGACACCACTCCCGAGCAGCAGGTGGACCTCGTCCTCGAGCGGGCTCGGGTTTCGGCCGTGGTGATGACCAACGACCCTTTCGATCCCGCCGAGGCCGGGCTGTGGCGGCAGGGACGACCAGTCGACGGCCGATTCAAAGCGGCGCTCCGAATCGATCCACTGCTGAACGACTGGGATGCCGCCCGGCGCGCGTTGTCGGCGGCGGGCTACTCGGTCGGGTCCGAGGTCGACGAGCGTGCGATACGGGAGGCGCGCCGGTTCGTGGACGAATGGATCGAGCGGATGGATCCGTTCTACCTGGCGGTGTCGTTGCCCGATGATTTCGTGTGGCCTGAAGACAGCCCGCGGGGGCAACTCATCGAGCACGTCGTGCTGCCAGCCTGTCGCGAACATCGGCTGCCCTTCGCGATGATGGTGGGCGTGCGGCGCGCCGTCAATCCTGCGCTGGGCGATGCCGGGGATGGGCTGGGACGCGCCGACGTCTCGTCGATTCACCGACTCTGTCGCCTGCACCCGGACAACCGGTTCCTCGTCACGATGCTGTCCCGGGAGAACCAGCACGAGCTGTGCGTCGCGGCGCGAAAGTTCGCGAACCTGATGCCGTTCGGGTGCTGGTGGTTTCTAAACAACCCATCGATCGTGTCGGAGATCACGCGGGAGCGGCTCGAGCTGCTCGGGCCGACCTTCGTGCCGCAGCACTCGGACGCGCGGATTCTCGAGCAACTCCTGTACAAGTGGCCGCATTCGCGTCGCGATATCGCGAATGCGCTGGCCGACCAGTACGTGCGGGTTGTCGAAAATGGCCGCCGGATTACCCCCGACGAGATCGCCCGCGACGTTCGACGGCTGTTCTCGGACAATTTTCTGAACTGGACCGGACGCACATCACTCGTTGCCGCGGCGCCTGCCGTATAGGACTGAGGACGAACCATGACCACACTCGCCCTGCTTTTCGCCTTGATGGCGAGCCCGCAGGAAACCCCGCAGGAACATCCGAAAGTACCGAAGGACTCCATTCGGCTGGTCGTCACCGGGTGCCTGAAAGGGCGCGTCCTGGCGGTCTCGGATGTGCGACAGGAAGACACGCAGAGCGGCCCGATCGTGCGCGCGAAGTCGTTCCGCGTGGCGGGCAAGAAGGACGTGATGAACGACGTCAAGGAGTACGATGGCCATGTCGTGGACGTCACCGGCATCGTGAAGAAGTCGTCGCTCATCGAACCCGGCGTCAGAGTGGGAAAGGGCGTGACGATCGGCGGCGGTCCTCCGGTTGCCGGTTCGGGCAGCGGAAATGCTCCAGTGCCCACGGAGTACATCCCGGTCATCGACGTCGAATCCGTCCGGACGCGCGCGACGTCCTGCGGCAGTGGCGGGGACTGAGCGGGGGCTTCAGCCCCGGCAGTCAAAGCGTGTTGTAGACGAGCGCGACGAAATCGTTGGGCGGCATCATGCCCTTGCCCCATGCCGCATCGAACTGCGCGCTGGGCTTGGCGGCCTGCACCTGCGCGAGTGTTTTCTTCGCGCGCTTCATCTCCCGCACCCTGTCACGAATCGTGGCAATCACGCGCCGGTACTTCAACAGCCCGGCATGATCGGACAGCGGGCCGTGGCCGGGCACGATTTTCGTGCTGGCATTGGTCATCGCCAGTGCGCGGTCCGCGCCCGCGATCATCCCGTTGATGTTGCCGCCGGTGGCCGTATCGATGAAGGGGTACATGCCGTTGAAGAACACGTCCCCCATGTGGAGGACGTTCGACCGTGTGTAGTGCACGAAGATGTCCGTATCGGTGTGGGCCGGTGGCACGTAGGTCAACGCGATCAGCTCGCCGTTCATCGTCAGCGACCGCTTGTCGGTGAACGTGTCGGTGGGGAGCGCCGCCGCGGGGACGGGATCGAAGTGCATACCGAGCAGGTCGTGCGGCTGGGTCAGACGTGTTCTGGTGTTGACGTGCGCGACGATCCTCGCGCCGACTTCGCGGAGTTGCGCGTTGTTGTCGACGTGCTCGAAGTGCCAGTGTGTGTCGATCAGCGTCTTGAGCGCGCCCCCATCGAGGCCGTCGAGGGTCGATTTCAACCGCGGCCACGCCGGCTGCACGAACGAGTCGACGAGGAGCTTGCCGTCGGGGCCATGGAGAACGACCACATTCCCGCCGGGTCCTGCAAGCATCACGAGGCGATCGCCGAGCTTCGTCGTGGCAATGGGCGCCGCTCCCAATTGCGCGCGCATGGCAGCAAGGGGATCCGTAGCGGCGGCTGCCGTGTGGCTGGCACCGAGCGCCGGTGCTGCGTGCGATTCCGAAAATCGTCGGAGAGTGGTCGCGCCGCCTGCGATGACGATGGCGTGGCGAAGAAACTGTCGACGCGACGACTGGATCATGCAGAAAGAATATCCCAACCCTTATAATCGCGAGGCCGATGATCTGGCGTACCCCGAAGTACTCGGGCCCTGAACGGCGGCGGCAGACACGCTGGCAGCCACGGCCGCTGCGCGTCATCCTGGCGCTGCTCTTGATCTCCGCGATGGGATACGGTGCCGCTGTGCTGTATCTGGTCAGTCAGGAAACACAATTGGTGTTCCAGGCGGGCCGGACGCTCGGCGAGTCGCGGCCCTCGCTCGTACGACCAGATCGATCTGCCGCGAACGGACGGCGCGCGACAGTTCGCCTGGGCCATGCGCGCGTCCCCCGGATCGGACGACGGCCCCTGGGTGCTCTTTCTCCACGGCAACGCGGCCACCATCGCCGCGAAGGTGAACATCGCGCATTACGACAGAGCTGAGGAAACTCGGGCTGAACGTCCTGGCGCCGGAGTATCGGGGCTTTGGCGGACTCGAGGGGCTGCCCACCGAGTCCGTGCTCGCCGCGGACGCGCAGGCGGCGTACGATTACTTGCGCAAGGTGCGGCGAATTCCCGGGTCGCACCTGGTGATCTACGGCTGGTCGCTCGGGTCAGCGGTCGCCGTCAGGCTGGCGTCGGACGTCGACGTCGCAGCGTTGATCGTCGAGGGAGCCCCTGCGTCGCTCGTGGACATCGGGCGGAAACAATATCCGTTCTTCCCTGTCCGGCTGCTGATGCGGAACCCGTTCGACTCCATCCAGCCTGATCGATCGTGTCCGCGCGCCGATGCTCTTTCTGCACAGTCCACAGGACGCCGTGATCCCGATCGCCGAAGGGCGCCGGCTCTATGAGGCCGCGCACGGAGACAAGACCTTCGTCGAGGTTCGCGGCGGCCACGTCAACGCGACGACAGAGGATACCGAGCGCTTCTACGGGGCAATTCGCACCTTCCTCGCCGCTCATCGCCTGCTGCCCACCTATGATGGAGGAAGTGCGCCGCACCCGCCGAGATAGCGCGACCATCAGCCCGTTCGCCGGTGATATTCGACGACGGAAACCAGTACCCGTCTGCCATGAGTGAGCCCATCTGGATCAGGTCTGGGAATAGAGGCAGTGGGGCGCGTGCAGCCGCCTTCGGCGTTGTATTGGTTGTCGCGGCGTTCGCGATCTATTGGCCAGCGCTGTCCGGGTCGTTCATCTGGGATGACACGGCATATGTGACAGCAAGTCCGCTCGTGCATGCACCCGACGGCGTGTATCGGATGTGGTTCACGGGCGAAGCTATCGATTACTGGCCGGTCATGAATACAGTTCTGTGGCTCGAGTGGCGACTCTGGGGTCTCAATCCGGCCGGGTACCACGCGGTCAGCGTGCTGATGCACGCCGCAAGCGCTCTGCTGTTTTATGTGATTCTGCGGCAGTTGACCATCCCGAATGCTCACGTCGCCGCATGGTTGTTTGTCGTGCACCCCCTCAACGTGCAATCTGTCGCGTGGATTGCGGAGACCAAGAACACACTGTCACTCCTCTTCCTGCTCCTGGCAACGCTCCTCTACTTCCTGGGCGAGGTGCGCCCCACCGCAACGACACTGCCAAGGAATCCGGACACTCGCCGTCGAATTGCCCATCAGACTCGGAACAGGTCCCACATCCCGTCGGGATCAGCACGACAGCCTGCCGCGGGCGGTTCGTACTATGCGCTCAGTCTCGTCGCGTTCGCGCTGGCGATGTTGAGCAAAGGGTCGGTCGCGACATTTCCGGGAATGCTGCTGCTGCTCGTGTGGTGGCGGACGGGGCATCTCAACTGGCGAGACGTACGGCGCCTGTTGCCATTTCTTGCGATCGCCATCGCGTTGACGGTGGTGAACATCTGGTTTCAGACCCGGCACGTGACCGGCACACTCCGCGATGTCACGACTGCCGAGCGCCTGCTCGGTGCGGCCGCCGTCATCTGGTTCTATCTCGCCAAGGCGCTCCTGCCAGTCAACCTGATGTTCGTGTATCCACAATGGAACATCCACGTGAGTGACATCCGCTGGTGGATACCCACGATCGCCGCGGTCGTGACAACTGCAGTCCTGTGGTGGAAGCGCAAGCAGCCTGTCGGTGGAGCGCTGCTGCTTGCCTGGGGCACCTTCTGTCTCGCGCTGGTGCCCGTGATGGGCCTGACCGATGTCTACTACATGCGTTACTCGCTTGTCGCTGACCACTACGCATACATCGCGCTTCTGCCGGTTGTGGCGCTGATAGCGGCCTGTCTCGATCGCGTTTTCACTCCGGTGCAACGTTCGTTACGCTCCGGAGGTCTATCGCGGCGCGCGCTGGTCGGCAACGTCGGCGCCGCCATTCTTATCGCCGCACTTGGCTCCGCAACCTGGAGTCAGAGTCACCTGTACGCAGATGCCACAACCGTGTGGACCGCGACGACGCAAAGCAATCCAGTGTGCTGGCTATGCGAGACGAACCTGGCCGTGCCGCTCGTGGCACGCGGGACGCCGGAGGACCTGGTGGATGCCGTCGCGCATCTCAACACCGCTATCCGATTGAATCCGCGCGCCCCAGAGAGCCACGATGGACTTGGTGTGGCGCTGCAAAAGTTGGGTCGCTTCGAGCAGGCCGTCGCGGAGCACGAGCGAGCCCTCGCGCTCGATCCTCATTTCTCGGAAGCCCGTTCGAACCTGGTCGTCGCCCGCCAGAGCCTGGGAATCGAACTGTCGAAGGCGGGACGATTTGAGGAAGCGGCCGCGACCCTTGCACTGGTACTGCGCGATGCACCAAACAGCGCCGCCACACATCGGGAGCTCGGGTACGCGCTCCTGCAACTGGGACGGAAAGGCGAGGCCCTCGCGCACGTGACTGAATCCGTTCGCCTGGATCCCAGTTCACCTGAAACACACGACACGCTGGCGACGGTCTGGCGAGCCTTTGACCGTCAAGTAGACGCGATCGCCGAGTACCGCAAGGCCGTGTCCCTCGCGCCGAATGCCGCCGAGTGGCACAACAACCTTGGCAGCGCCCTCCTCGAAGCCGACCGGCTCGATGAAGCTGAACATGAGTTTCGAGAATCGCTGCGATGCAATCCCCTGTCGCCCTTGGCACAGCGCAACCTCGGTGTGACGCTTGCCGAGTTGAACCGCCTCGATGAGGCCGCCGAGCACCTGCGGGAAGCATTACGACTGCAACCCGACTTCGCTGACGCGAGGGCCAACCTGGACGAGGTCACGGCGAGAATGAAGAAGAAATCGACGCTGTAGCGCAGCCCTTCAATCGCTAATCACTAATCACTGATCCTGGATCACTAATCGTGAATCCTCGAATCCTCGAATCCTTGAATCCCTGAATCCCTGAATCCCTGAATCCCTGAATCCTGAATCCCTGAATCCCTGAATCCCTGAATCTGCAGCCACTGACTCCCCAATCGCCAGGCGCGAGAGTTCGCGAGTCGCGAGCGCCCCTCGACGTTGCTCGGGACGACCCTGAGCTTCGTCGAAGGGTCGCTATTCGTAGTACTTCTTGTACATCCCTCTTCGAAAGATCCATCCGCCAAGCGGTCCGAGCCACTTGAGGACCGTAGTACATGTAGCCCAGATCCATCAGCTCGATCAGGTTCCCGTCGAAGTCTTTGACGAAGAAGAACGAGTGGCCGCGCGGCGAGCGTTCAGGCTTGCTGACGCACTCCACGCCCTTGCCTGCAGGAAGTCGTACCACTTCTGCAGGTTCCGCACATCGAAGGAAATGTGAGTCAGGCCGACGCGGTTCCATGGGATCGCGCTGGGCGGAATGCTGCGGTTCGAACGCGAAGATCTCGAGCACCGCTCCGCCTGGCGCGCGAATCCAGCCGATCTTGCAGCTGCAGTGTTCGGCCTCGACGCCAAAGAAGCTGCGGACCCGATCGGGGGGCGTATCGGCGACGCCGACGAGCGGACATCCGAAGATCTCCCAGTAAAACTTCACCGCCCGATTGAAGTTCGAGACGGTGATGCCGCCGTGGCTGAACGACCGCGCTTTCATAGTCCTTCTGTGTCTTTGATGTGATCGGCGACCCGCAGCGCCTGCGCCGCGATGGTCAGCCCCGGGTTGACGGCGGCCGACGACGGAAAGAACGACGCATCGACTACGAAGAGGTTGTCAACGTCGTGTGCGCGGCAGTAGGGATCGAGAACGGAGGATCGCGGATCGGTGCCGAAGCACAGCGTGCCGCACTGGTGCGTCGTGTTCGTGCTGCCGTGCGAGTGCTTGACGACCAGCCAGATACCCAAGCCTTCGCAGGATCCGCTTGGTTTCTGACACGAGGCGCTGGTGCGCCTTCAGGTTGTTCGGCTGATAGTGGAGCTGGATCCGCCCTTGGCGATCGACGGTCACGCGGTTGGCCGGGGCCGGCAGATCCTCAGACATCGACCAGCCAGTCGACGCCGCGAGACACCCAGAAATCGTACGCCCGACACGGAATCCAGGGAACGACAGTCTGCGCCATCACTCCGTGCGTTCGTCCCTGCGACTGGATCTGTCCGAGCGGATACTGCGTGCGCGGGCCTCGCAGGTAGAAAGTCATTGATAGCCACGGTCTTTTGAAACACCGTCGAGTTCTTCCGAAGCGGGTGGAACCCCTGCATCATGGTCGCGAGGTGGGCCATGTAGCGAGTGCCCACGACGCCTGACGAATTCGCCAGGCCCGACGGATGCTTGTCGTTGGCTGATCGCAGCAGGAGCGCCGCCGAATTCACAGCGCCGCACGACACGATCACAATCGGAGCGTGCACGCGGATGACGTCGCCGTTGCGCCGCACCTCGATCGCTTCGACACGGCGTCCCGCGGGATCCGTCAGCAGCCGCATCGCCGTCGCGGACGTCCACAGCGTCACGTTCGGGCGCGCCATCGCGGGGCGCACGCAGCACACGTCCGATTCGCTCTTCGCGTGCCGCTTGCACGCAAACGAGTTGCAGGTATTGCAGAGGATGCACCCGTCGTCTTCGCCCACCCTCAGCAGGCCGAGCGGCAGCGGCGATGGGTGCAGCCCCTGTGCGCGAAGCTTCTCGACGATCGTCGCCATTTCCGGCGCATGAGGAATGGCCTGGTAGGGATACGGCCCGCGCGGCGGCTCGGTGGGATCGACTCCGTCAGCCCCCCTGACGTGGTACAGACGTTCGGCCCGATCGTAGTAGGGCGCGAGCGTGTCGTAGTCGATCGGCCAGGCTGGCGACAACCCGTCGAGGTGTTCGACCGCTTCGAAGTCTTCACGGCGAAGCCGGTAGAGCACGCTGCCCCAGAATTTCGTGTTCCCGCCGACGCCGTAGTGGGTGTACGGCGAGAACGGGCGCCCGCGGCCGTCCAGCCACTGTTCGCGCACGCGGTAGCGGAGGTGCTTCCACACCGCCTCGGGATCCCAGTTTTCGTCCTCTTGAGGAACGAAGTCGCCGCGCTCGAGGATCAGAATGCGTGCGGAGGTGTCGGAGAGCGCCTGCGCCATGGTCCCGCCGCCCGCGCCCGTGCCGATGATGACGATGTCGTAATAATGGTTCACTGCCCGGGGTGCGCTCGTCAGCTGTATCGCAATCCTTCATTATATAAGGGCTGCCTCGCGTGAATCGACTGATAGATCTGATCCATCAGCCGGTGGTCTTCGAGCGCGCGTTCCAGGCTCATCTCCGGTTGACGCCTGTCGCGGATCGCCGCGGCAAAATCACGATACATCGCCCGGTAGCCGCGGATGTCGCGAAACCCCGGGAACAGCACGCGCGGGCCGCCCCTGCCGCGCACCAGCACGAACGCGCCATTCGACTCGAACGTGATGACCCCCTCGCGCCCGAACAGCTTCGACAACCGCAGGCCCTTGAACAGCGACGGGATCTCACGCGAATACAAGAGCGATCCGACAGCACCCTCGTCGTACTGAAAGGCCGCCATCATGCTCTTCACGCGCGTGTCCGGACCCGTTCGCGACGGCACCGGCCGATAGCCGTGGATGGCCGAGATCTTCGGCCCCAGACTGTTCGCGAAGTGCAGCCAGTGAATGCCTTCCTCGAAGAAGGCATCTCCGCCCGCCATCTCCTCGTCGTTGCGCCAGTCCTCCGCGGTCTTCAAACGCTTGACGATCGTGGTGAAGCAGGCGAATACCATCTCTCCGATTGCATCCTTCGCGAGCAGCGATCGGAGCGTGACGGCGAGCGGCTTGTAGTGATCGTTCTCCCCGACCAGGACCGTGCACCTCGCGCGATCCCGGGCGTCCTGCACCGCGCGATAGTCCTCCGTCCGAGGAAACGCCGGCTTTTCGACGAGCACGTGCTTGCCCGCCGCCAGCGCGCGCAGCGCGAGATCGCGGTGAAATCGCGGGGGCACCGCAATGACCACCGCATCGATGCGGGAATCATCGATCGCGGCGAGATAGTCCGGATAACTGATCCGCCCGTCGAACTCGCGGCAAAAGGCAGCCGACTTCGAGCCGTCGCGGCTGGCATAGCTGCAGATGATGTCCGGCCGAAGGGCCTCGAGGTGACGGCTGTGTACGCGCGTGATGAACCCGCAGCCGAGAAATGCGATGTGGAGTGGGCCTGACATCGAACCCGTCAATCATACCGGGGATGACCTCGCGGCACGCGATTCGCGGCTCGCGATCGCGACTCGGGGCTCGCGACTCGGGGCTCGCGACTCGGGGCTCGCGACTCGCGGCTCGCGGCTCGCGGCGGACAGTTTCGATCAGCGGCGAGCCGAGAGACCAAAACGGACATCCCTCGTGACCGAGTCGCCGGCGGCGAATGCCAGCAGCCGCTGGCCCTCTTCCTCGAGCGCCAGCCGTTCGCGCCGGGCCGCCTTTTCAAAGAGATCGATCGAAAGAGTGGCGAGCTGCTGCTTGCGGTCGAGCCGCCAGCGGCCCGCGACAAACCCATCCACGAGGACACTGCCCATCAGCAGGCCGCCGCCGCCCAGCATGCGCGGCTTCTGTGTCTCAGCGAGCACCCGGGACCGATCCTTGTGGCCGAGCCACACGTTGTCGAACTCTGGAAGGAACCGCGGCGGCGCCGCTTCATCCTCCGACGGCCTGGGAGCGTCGGGAAGATCGAAGAGCTCGACGCCATTCGGGTCGACGAATGTCCGCACCCTCGTTCGCAAGCGTTCCACCACCTCTCGAAGCTTCGTCAACCCGGACCACGCCTGGATGTCGCGGACGCTTGCGGGTCCGAACGCGGCAAGGTAGCGCAGGGTCAGCTTGTCCACAGAAGGCTGGGCGGCGAGACTGCGACCCAGCCACCGTTCGGCCGATGTCGAGGCCGCCGCGCCGGATTCGCCCCAGACGCCGCGAGGTGGAACCTGCACCAGCGGAACCAGCGTGCGAACAGCGTGCGCCAGGGCTTCGGGATCCCGGCCGGTCCATCGCCGACTCAGGAGCGCTCCGATCTCACGCAACGTCAGGGGACGCTCTTCAACGAGTTGTCGGCCCGCAGCCGCGAGCTCGCTGAGATCGATCCCGGCGAGTCGCCGACCGACGGACCCGGCGGTAGCGCGATCCAGGACCGGCTGGACGAGCGGGCGGAGCTGCAGGCAATCCCGCGCGGATACCGCATGGATAGTCGAGCGCATCAACGCCAGACGCACGACCTTTCGCTTGGTCACCAGCGTCGTCAGATCCGGGATGCGAAAGCCGTCGAGCCGCGACCAGAGCGCAATGTAGGGTGAGTTCGGGATCTGGGCCTGCAGACCGACGAGATGTTCGACGGCCTCCAGCGCACCGCGCGTGGATCGGCGCAGCAGGAGCTGTCGATCGAGCAGTGCGCGATTCAGCCCCCGCCTGCTGATACGGTCCGCGCGACTCATGCTCAGCGCTTGGCCGCCAGCCGCCAGAACTGCGCCTCGTTGAGCAGCGTGATCCGGTGGCCCTTCTCACGAAGCCGCTTGATCTCCATCAGCTTCAGCCCGCCTTCGCGACCCGCGGCCTGCTGGACGTTGGGACGTCCGCGCACGACGACGGTCGTCCGAACCGACGGCATGCCATGGACGACGGCGCCGGCCCGCTTCGCCGCGAGAATGGCATCGCGCCGCCGTCTGGTGAGAATGCCGGTGAAGGCCAGGTGAACGCCTTTCAGCGTGCGCAGGATTCCCGGCTTCAGCTCGGGCGGCGGGTTGCGAAGCGCCTCAATCATCTCCTCCGCGCTCTCGTAGCGCTTTCGCCGCTCGCCGATACAACGGTGAACGATCTCCTTGAGGTGATCGCTGCAGGGCAGCCCGCGCACGTCGTTCGTGCGGATGCGCTCCTTCGCGTTGCCCCTGATCAACATCCCGAGGAGCTGACCCACCTGATACACATCGTCGCGGGCCTGCCACTTGGGAACCGCGCGGGCGAGAATGTCGCTCGGCGCGGTCATCGCGTTCATGGTGTGCGCGGTGATCCCGCGTCGATCGCTCTGCTGCCGGACAATGCCGAAATCGCCAAGCTTCAATCGAGGGCCGTCGCACACGAAGACGTTGACGGGCGTGAGATCGCGATGCAGCAGCTGACCCCGATGAAGCTTGCGCAGCACGTCGAGAATGCCGGCAATCTCGCGGCGCACGGCGCGTTCGCGCCATCCTTTTTCCTGGCGGTGCAGGTACGCGCTCAGATCCCCGTGCTGCGCGTACTCGAGGACGAGATAGTAGATGACCTGCCCGTCGCCACGCATGTGGGGAAACGTGTCGAACACGCGTATGGCGCGCGGGTGATCGTCGAGCAGCTGGCCGAAGTACGCTTCTCGCAGCCAGCCGTCGATGCGTGCGCTGACCTTCAGGCAGACCGTCTCCGGCACCAGCGTCGAGTGTCCGAGGCGCGTGGCGAGATAGACCTGTCCGAAGCCTCCCTGCCCGATCAGGCGCTCCGTTCGATAGCGCAGATGCGTTTCGGGGCTCTCCACGAGTTGCCCCGGCTCGAGAAAATGATCGCCCCGAGGACGCGCAATGTGAAGCGAGCGTGTCGTTCGTGTTGTTGCGGTGGAAGGATGTCGGGGCATTGGACGGCTGCCGGAGCGAAACGACTCACCCCGTATTCTGCTTCATCGAAGATGCGACGACACCATTGTCCGATGCGGCGAGGCCCGCAGACCGAGCTTGACTTTCGTCTTTTCTTCGCTCATAGTTTGCAGCTCTGGGAGACCGGTTGCAGCCCCGACCGAGTCGTCCCGGTGCAAGGAGAAGAACGATGGACGACAAGACGCTGTTTCTGCAGTTCTGGGAGAAGGAAGCTACGGCGACGCGCAAGGTCATTTCGCGCATTCCGGAAGGTTCGGACTACCGGCCGGATCCGAAGTCTCGCACCGCCCGCGAAATCGCGTGGCTGATTGTTCGGGAAGAGAGTGTGCTCGGAACTGGCCTCGAAAAGGGAACGCTCGAGTGGCAGGAGGTTCCCGCTCCGGCAACGATGAAGGAGGTGCTGACCGCCTACGACACACAGCACGACTCCGCGACAAAGAAACTGAAGGGCCTGTCGAACGCGAGTTGGGAACGCAAGGTGCCGTTCGTGTATCAGGGACAGGAAATCATGAGCGAAAGCGGTTCCGGCAATGCATGGGGCTTCTTCTTCGACATCATCCACCATCGCGGCCAGCTGTCCACGTACCTGCGTCCCATGGGATCGACCGTGCCGCAGATTTACGGACCGAGCGCGGACGAGCCCATGGGGTAAGCAGTTCCTCAACTGGTGAACTGGTGAGTTGCTCGGTGCTCCTGCCCCGCTTCGAACTCGGCTGGTGGCGGCCGCGGTCTTGCTTTAATTCCCGCCATGACGCCTCGAAACGCTCCCGGCTCGCTCATCCTCCCGGTCGCCCATGGCGATCACGTTCGCGGCCCGGCAGAAGCACCGATCACCCTCGTCGAGTACCGGCGATTACCAGTGCCCGCATTGCGGGCATGCATACCGAGTGCTCCAGCAGGTACTGGACGAGGTCGGAGACCACGTCCGTCTGGTGTTCAGGAACTTCCCGTTGACCGAAACTCACCCGAATGCACTCGCCGCGGCGGAAGCCGCCGAGTCCGTGGCGTTCCACGGCGGCGAGGAGGCGTTCTGGGCGATGCACGACGTGCTATTCGAGAACCAGGACGCGCTGCAGGACGATGAACTCATCGAATATGCCGCCGCGGCCGGTGTCGATTCCATTGCCGTCGCCGACGACCTGGCCTCGCACGCGCGCCGCAATCGCGTCCAACGGGATATCCAGTCTGGAGTGCGAAGTGGGGTGACCGGAACGCCCACATTCTTCGTGAACGGGCGCCGCTTCGACGGAGACTGGACCGATCCGTCGGCCCTCGCGGACGCGCTTCAGGATGGAACAACGGGTCGAAGTTACACGACACACTGAAGCACGTCCGCCACTGCCGGACGCCGGCCGCGCCAGCCTGACTCGTATACTCCTGTCGTGAGCCAGACTGCGCGAGCGACCACGCTCAGCCAGATTCTCGGACCGGCGGTTCGGATCGACTGGTCGCAATTCGAAGGTGTTGCTGCACTGCGGTGCACCGCGGGCGTGGCTATCCCGCTGATCATCGGGCTGCTCCTTCATCAACCTTCGATCAGCGCATTCGGCGCGATCGGAGCCGTGTCGGTCGGTTTCGGATCCTTTCAGGGCGCCTATCGCAGCCGGGCCGCGGTCATGATCTATGCCGCGGCCGGCATGGCGATCTCGGTGTTCCTCGGATCTCTCGCCGGGCATTCGACGCTGGCATCCATCGTCGCTGCGTCTGTGGCAGCCTTCGCGAGCGGCCTGTTCGTCGCGATCGGCCCTGCCGCCGCCTTCGTCAGCCTGCAGTGCGTCGTCGCGGTGCTCATCGCAGAGGGATTTCCGTCGGACGTGACGGGCGCCGCCCGGGCCGCGGTCATCGTGCTTGGCGGCGGACTGATGCAGACGCTGCTCGTCGTGATCCTCTGGCCGCTGCGGCGCTTTTCGGTGGAACGGCGCACGATTGCGGCGGCGTATCGCACGTTGGCGAGCTACGCGGCGCGGCTGCCCGGAATCGTCGACGTCGCGCCCGAGCCGCATACCTTCGCCGCCATCGCATCACCGCTCGAGGATCCGCAGCCGTTTGCGCGGCCCGGCGACGTCCTCGTCTTTCAGTCGCTGTTCGACGAAGCGGAACGCATTCGCGCGAGTCTCGCAAGCGTCGCCACCGAGCAGCGTCGCGTCGTTGAGATCGACCCTGCGTGCCAGGTGACGCTGCTGCAGGCGAGCGGACAAGCGCTGCTGGAGATTGCGTCGGCGCTGGAGGAGGGACGCGATCCACGCGATGATCGGGGCGCCATCTGGGAATCCATGGAGGCGTGCGCGGAGGCCCTTCCAAAATCCGCCGCGATTGACGCGCTGCTCGGACAGATTCGAGCCGCATGGCGCACGATAGGGATGCTGGCATCCAGAACGACTCGTCCGGACGCGTCGGCGCGACTCCCGCTGCTCCGAGCGCGCCCGCCGGTTCGGGATGCGCTGCTGACACTCCGCGCGAACCTGTCGCTTGATTCCACGCCGTTCCGGCACGCGCTGCGACTCGCCGTCGCTGTCGGCATCGCAACGACCACCTATCGTGCACTGCAGCTCCCGCGCGGATACTGGATGCCGATGACCGCGTTGCTGGTCCTCAGGCCGGACTTTCACGAAACGTTCGCGCGAGGCGCGGCCCGCATGGCCGGAACGATCCTTGGCGCCGCCGTCGCGACGCTGATCGTGAGAGAACTTCACCCGCAGTCGGGCGCCGTGATGCTCCTTCTGCTCATCTTCGTGTGGGTATGCTACGCGGTCTTCCGCATGAACTACACGATCTTCACGATCGCGATCACGGGCTACGTGGTGTTCATCTTGAAGCTGAGCGGCGTCGCCGAAATGACCGCCGTGACGACGCGCGCAATCGACACCCTCGCCGGAGGCGCGCTCGCGCTCCTCGTCTACGCCATCTGGCCGACATGGGCTGCGACGACGGTTCGATCCGCGCTGGGGACGATGTTCGACGCGCACGGGACCTACGTGGCGGCGCTGCTGGATGCGTATGCCACTCCCCAATCGGTGGACCTCGCTCGCCTCGCGCGGTTGCGCGCGGCGGCTCGACTTGCGAGATCGAACTTTGAAGCGATTGTCGAGCGGATGCTCGCTGAGCCGCGACGAAAAGCCACGATCGGAGCGCGTGCCGCAACTGGTTTGCTGGCGGCGATTCGCCGACACGCCCTGGCTGCGCTCGCCCTCCATGCTGGCGTGGAACGAGGGATCAGCGCACCAGTTCCAGCCATGTCCCGGCTGTCCGCGGAAATAAAAACGAGTTTGTCGCTCCTGGCGTTCGCCGCGCGCCAGAGCACCGCTCCAGGCCCGCTACCGCCGCTTCGCCAGACACAGCTCTCGCTGGCCGGATCGGTCAACCATCTCGTCGCACAGGAAACCGACCTCATCGTCGACGGCATCAACACCATGGCGGAGCTGCTCACGCGCGACGCGGCGAGGACGACACAGCCGATGAGTGCCTGATCTGATTCGTCGCGCAGCCCAATCCGCAATCCGCAATCGGCAATCCGGATCCCGCACCCCGGATCCCGGATCCCGGATATCGAATGTGCTCCCCCATTTGGGTGATCCACCGTCCAGTCCCGCGGCGTCACAATCGCGTGTATGACGAACCTTTCACTCGCTTCACTCTCGAACGAACTTGCTGATCTGTCAGCCGCAGGTGCTTCATCGGTCGTGCAGGTACTGGGCGGTCGCCGCCCTGGCAGCGGAGTCATCCACGGCGCAGATACAGTCGTGACGACGGGACGTGCCATCGGCCGTGAAGATGGCGTACGCGTCAAGATCAATGAGGACGATCCGATCGAAGCCGAGATGGTGGGATGGGATCCTGCCACCGGCATCGCGGTCCTTCGGACACCCAGGGCTCTGAACGTCGCGGCGCCCCTCATTGCTCGAACGGAGCCGCGCGTAGGACAGATCGTTGTCGCGCTCGCTCGTTCCTGGAGCAACGCGCTCACCGCCAGTGCGGGAATCGTGGCGGTCGTCGGCGGGCCGCTGAGAACGGGACGGCGGCGCGAAATCGCGCGCGTCATTCGCGTCACGGCGCCGATGCACGACGGCTTTTCAGGAGGCGGTGTCTTCGATACGGAAGGTCAGCTGACGGGCATTGCCACAGCTGCCGTCATTCGGGGATTCGGCGTGGCGATCCCGGCCTCCATTGCGTGGGCATCGGCTCAGCAGATCCTGACGACCGGCGGCTCCAGGGGATTCGTGGGTGTTGCAGTCCAGCCGCTGAAGCTTCCGGAGCAACATCGGACGAGCGACCGTGAACGCGCGCTGCTCGTGGTTGGGGTAACGCCCGGGGGCCCAGCCGAGGCCGCAGGCGTGATCGTTGGAGACATCCTGCTCGACTTCGGCGGCAAGCCGATTGAAACCGCAGAGGATCTCCTGGACCGGTTGTCGGGCGACCTCGTGGGCAAGACGATCAGGCTTCGGACGCTGCACGGTGGCGTTCCGCGCGACGTTGAGGTGGCCGTCGCAAGCCGTCCACGCTAGTCTCACGCAGAGTCGCGAAGGATCTCACGCGGAGATGCGCGGGATCTTCACGCGAATTTCTCTGCGCGAGGGACCGGGCCCGGCTGGGACCGCTGTCATCAATGGCGGCGTCCTTGATCTCATGCGTGTCGTTCTGGTGGGGCCCGCGTCGCAACGGCAGCGGGCGCGTCTACAACTGCCCGACGCGGTCAGCGTGGTCGGGGAGGCCGCGACGATGAGCGAGGGCAGGTTGGCTGCGGTCGCAGCAGACGCCTACATCCTGCTCACACCAGCGCCGCTCGACGGCGGGGCGCTTGTCGAACCGCTAACGCCGCGCGAGACGCAGGTGCTCGAACTCCTCGCGGATGGATTGTCGAACAAGGCGATCGCCGCGGCGCTCGGCGTCAGCGACGAAACCGTCAAATTTCACCTCGGATCGATCCTCGGAAAACTTGGCGCGTCGAATCGGACGGACGCCGTCCGCTTGGCGCTCAAGCGCGGACTGGTGATGCTCTGACATCCCAGGGACGCCGGCCCTCAGGCCGGGCCGCGCAGACGGCAGAGCGGGTCGGGAGCGATCGCGTGGGACGTGATCGCGGGCGACCGCCGTCAGGTAGCGGTCGTCCGCATCAGCGCAACGGTCTACTTCACGCTGACAGCGAGAGCCTGCGTGTAGGTGATGTTGACCTTGTCTCCAACCTTGTAGCCTTCAAGGTTCTTCGCATTATCAATTTTGAAGGACATCCGGCTTCCGCCTTCGGTCTTCACCGAGACCGACGGAACTTTGGGGTCGATCGCTTCGATCGTCACAGTGGCCGTGTGCTGCTGTGCGATCGTCCCGCCGGGAGCGGTGCCCGGCGTTCGCGTGACGGCCGACGATGAGGCCGGCTTGGGCGCGTCCCCGGGGCGGCTGATCGCCGTCACCAGCGACTCGTGGTACCGGAAGGTCACCTTGTCGCCGACCTTGAGCGCATCGAACCGCTGCACGTCTGGGCCGCACAGGACGTCCAGCGTGAATCCGTCCTTGTCCGTGAGCGTGACCACACGCGACGTCTTGTCAATCGCCGTAATCGTGAACGTCTCGGTCACCGTTTCGCCAATGGTGACGGGCTTCTGCGCTGCGATGGCAACCGGTGCAGCGAGCAGGACCGCCAGGACCGCAGTGACAATCGTCCGTTTCATATCTCCTCCACTCGCCATGCGCATCAGAATCGGAAGGTAACCCCGCCGGAGAAATCCCACTGGTTCGAGTACCTGGGCGTTTCCGACGACATAGCAGCCCCAGTAGGGATCGCACCACCAGCCGGCGGAGTCAGACTTGATGTAAGTGGGCGTCCACTGGATGCCGACGCGCGCACCCACGCTCGGACCCCAGAACTTCACACCGGCGCCCCACGTCGTCGAGAACTGCGTTTCGGCTCCTGTCGAGCCCCTCACACCACCAGGCGTCGTGAAGTCCACGCTTCCGAAGTTCGTCGCGCCGAGGCCAATCATCGCATAGGGGCGCACCGACGCGGAGGCCTCGCCAAAGTTGTACGCCACGTAGCCATGGTAGGTACTGATCGTCAGATCGCCCACTTCCTTCGTGGTCGTACCTCCGAGAGTGAGCTTACTCATTTGCTGGCCGAACAAGAAGCCGACCTCGACGTTTTCGTTGGCCATTACACCAAAATCCAAACCCCACTTGAATGAATCCTTCGGGTCGATCCGATCGTAGACGTTTCCATCGCCTGCAAGGATGGCGTTGCCGCTCACGCCATCGGAAAAGGTCCATCCCACCAGAATGCTTGCTTCCACCTTCTTGTCCTGCGCCAGGGCTGGCGTGGCGCTTGCGCAAGCGGCAAGCGCCAACGCGACCAAAACTCGGTTCCTCATACAGACTCCTTCGTTTGTGGTTCCGGCGTACGGCCGGCACCGCGAACCCTGTAAGGCACACGGGATGCCAGCCTGGCGTAGTGGGGAGGCTGCCCAAACCATTGAAGGGACAGGAGATTATTTGATTCGAGCGCCTGAGGTCCTGGGATAGCCTCCGTATTTCGTGAGTGTGCCTCCGAAATGCTGGAGGGCGCTCCGTCAGCGCATGCCGCCGGCAGCGAGCGATTTCAGCATGTCGATTGGCAGGCGCGTGCCGGCCCGGGCGTTTGCGGAGCGGATGCGATCGGCGGTCAAGCCATGGTCGCGGAGCATGACCAGATCATCGATCGACAGCTTCTCGTAGCCCAGCGCCTTCAGGTCCTTGGCGTACTCGGGCGTGACGCCGTGATCTCTGACGCGAATCATGTCGTCAATCGGTTGTCCCGCGTAGCCGAGGGCGGCCATGTCGCGCACGTATTCGACGCTGACCCCATGATCGCGGGCGCGTACAAGGTCCTCGATCGGCAGCGAATAGCCAAGCTGCTGCATCCCGCGCACGTACTCGGACGACACGCCGTGATCGCGGACGCGAAGCAACTGGTCGGGCGGGAGCTTGCGGTAACCGGCGTCTCCAAGCGCACGCACGTAGTCCGGGGTGATGCCGTGGTCCCGGAGCTTGACGAGCTCATCCATAGGCAGCGAGCCGTAGCCTGCGTCGCGCATGCCCCGCACGTAGTCTGGCGTGATCCCGTGATCGCGCGCGTGCCGGAGATCGTCGGCAGCGAGTCCCTTGTACCCCTGATCGGCAAGTTCGCGGACATAGGACGGCGTGATGCCGTGGTCCCTGAGCGTAATCAACGGATCGAGGGTGCCCAGGCGATATCCGAGCGCAGCCATCTCGCGCAGGTAAGCCGCCTGAACGCCGTGCTGACCCGCGCGCACGAGTTCCGACGTCTGCGGCTTCGCGTATCCCTGCTTGCTCAACTCGTCGATGAACGCAAAGCCGATGTCGTAGCGCGCCATCTGATACTGTTCGAGTGACGTCGGTCTTGCAAAGCCCCGTTTCGCCATCTCGGCGGGAAAATTCGCATCGGGCGCAAACGAAAACGTCCCGGCCCCGACACCGTTGCGGATCACGCCTTCGAATGTGAAGGTGCCGGCATCGCGATGTACCTTGAACTGCACCGGCCCACCCGGGCCGGTCAATTGGAGCCCGGTCAATCCCTCGAGCTGTTCGATTGGGACGTTCGTACCGGTAGAGGAATTCAATTCCACGATTCGTAGATGGACCGTGCTCTTCGTCTCCGTCGGGCGGATCTCCCAGGTGCCGGGCACGTTCTCCTGCGGGAGGCCCATGGCGGTAGCCGCCGCCCGTACGCCTGCCCGTGCCTCCTGCAAGCCGCGTAGCGGCAGGCGCGCAATTTCCTTCAGTTGCACGACGGCGTCTTTGGCCGCCGCGTCGGCCGCAGGCTTTTCGATCGACGCCGGCCATTGAGATTCGCTCGGCGGGGGCGGCGCGTCCGCCGCCGTCACCACCGGTCGCGCGGCGGCAAGCACGCCGAGCACGAGAATGACGAAGATGCCGACGACGACGCGCAGGCGCGCAGACGGAAGGCGACGATTGCGCGCGGCGTCGAGTGCGGCGAGCATCCGCCCTTCCAGCTGACGCGGACGCGCCATGCACACCGCAAGCACGGGGGTGCGGCGGCCTCCGAGCGAGTACGCGATCTCCAGCAGGTGGCCGGCGTACTCGCGCGGCTCCGCTCCGGCGGCAATCACACGGTCGTCGCACGCCAGTTCACGCTCGATGCGGAGACGCCGTGCAGTCCACCAGACACCAGGATGGAACCAGTACAACGCACAGGCCGCGAGCGCTAGCGTGTGGGTCAGGCAGTCGTAGCGCGCCACGTGCGCGAGCTCGTGCAGCACGACCGCACGTTGCCGATCCTCATCCCAGGTGTCCGCAATGGCGGGAAGCACGATTGACGGTCGACGTGTACCGAACGTCATCGGCACATTGCGCTCGAGCGTGCACAGCAGCTCGACGGACCGGCGCACGCCGAGACTGCGGGCGCAGTCTGTGAGAAGGAGCCGCCAGTTCTCGCTCCGGATGCTGGTCGCGCGGCGGGCGAAGCGGCGCAGCTGCCAACGCTCTGCCAGCATGCGAACCAGGAGCGCGATCACGCCGATCAGGTAGATGACGACGATCGTGGCAAGCGGCGAGAATTCTGCGCGATGCGGCGGCTCAGGAGCCGAGACATCGCTCGACCCGGGGAACCCCGCGGCAACCGGAGTGTCGGAGGCCCGGGGGATGGCACTCGCCGCTGCCGGCGAGACGGGTACTCGGCATCGCGGAGCGGACCACCACCGACCACTGCGGCAGGACACGCGAGACGACCGGCAGCAGCAACACGGCGAGCAGCGCGATCGTCCAGACGGCATGGCGTGACGCCGCCGACGCGCGTCGTAGACATGTCAGCTGCACGAGGGCTGCACCAGCAAGCAGCGCCGAGGCCTTGATGACGATCCACATCAGAGCGGACGCGGTCGAATCGACAAACAACGTACTCATCGCTCGTCTCCCTGCTCCCGGGCGCGTTTCAGCAGATTGCTCAACTGGCGGTACTCCGCATCGGTAAGCTGCGTGGACTTGATGTCGAGCAGCGCCGCGATTGCAGAGCCCGGCGAGTTATTGAAGAACGTGCGGACGAGCTGCTTCAGCGCCGACCGGCTCGCCTCTTCCGGCTTGGCCGCTGGGAAGTACACGAAGCGAGGGCCCTCGTACTCGCGCGCGAGCAGCCCACGGTCGATCATGATGTCGAGCAGCTTGCGCACGCTCGAGGGGCTGGGCGCGTCCGGCAGCTCGGCCCGAACCTCCTCGACCGTCGCGCGGCGTCGGCGGTAGAGGATTTCCATAATCTGGCTTTCGCGGCGTGTCAGATCGACGGTCGTGAGCTTCGGCATCAGTCGAGCGATTCGTAGGGGCGAATAATTTCGCTATGCGCGAATATATTCGCGTCTAGAGAGCTTGTCAAGCGATAGGGAAATCGCGGCGCCACACACAGAAAGTCTCACAGGACAAAGGGAGAATGAGACGTTCTCCTGTGAGAACTTGCGCACGGCTGGGCCTGGGGCCATGTGCTAGATTGGCTGCAGGCCACCTCAACCCGTGACTCGCGAAACTCCCCGCCGCGCGTTTCTTCAGCTGCTCCTGGCCTCGTGCGCGCTGCCCGTCCATGGTCTTGGCCAGCAGGAGGCCCGCGGCGGAGACACGCGGACCGTCGATCCCAGGCCTGGACACCACGTTTATCCCAAAGACTCGATTCAGGACGCGCTGGAGGCGGCGGCACGCGACCCCGACAAGAAGACGGTGTACGTGCACGCGGGCACCTACCGGCCCTCGTCGAAGGGACAGGCGCTGATCTGGCTGAACGCACGGCACGATGGGATCACCGTGGAAGCCGTGGGCGAGGTCCTCCTCACCGCGGCAAACCCCGACATTGCCGATCCGCACCACCCGGCGCGCCCCGCTGTCGTGAACCACGTCGTGTACTTCGGAGACGGCATCTCACGAAAGACGCGTTTTCGAGGCTTCAGGATCACGGGCGCCAACAATTTCACGACAGGTGTCGGCGAGAAGTCACCGATTGAATCGGACGACATCCGCAAAACCACCTTCTTCTATACTGACGGCGGCGGCATCAAGGTCTACGCACGCTCGTATCCCACGATCGAAAATGTGGAGGTTTACGGCAACTACTCGAGTCCGTGCGGCGGAGGCGTCTCGGTGGAGCATCTCGGTCGGCCCACTGATTCGGTGCTCTTCCGGAACTGCATCTTCCGAGACAACCGCACGCAGACGACCGGATCGGCCATTGATCTCCTGCACGGCAGCTTCGCCACCATCGAGAACTGCTTATTTGTCGGCAACGTCGCCAACCTGGGTGTCGACGTGGTCGGCCTGTTGGGAGGTGCCGAATATCACCCGGAGCACGGCTCTGGCGCCATGACGGTGTTCGAGGGATCGCGCGCAACCGTCAGCCGCAGCACGTTCACCGGCAACTGGAACGGCGTCGACGACAACGGCACCGGCAGCACGTATGTCGAGACGATCTTCTGGAAGAACACGCTCAAGGGAGGCATTTCACCCGCCGCTCGCTACGAACTCGACATCGCCGACGGCGCCGGCGTGCGGGATTCGTTCATCCACGGGGACGTGAACGACCTTCGCGACACAATCGATCGAAAGCTGAACACACTGGATCCGCCGGATCCTCGTTTCGATGCGCAGTTCTCGCCACACGCACCGCAATATGCCTCGGTTGGATACAGACCGACCAATCACTGATCACTAATCACTGATCCTGAATCACTAATCCTGAATCCTCGAATCCCCAATCCTTGAATCCCTGAATCCGCGAGCCGCGAGTCGCGAGTCGCGAGCCGCAACCGCGAGGATCGTCCTATAATCCGGCAGCATGGAGACCAATCGCCGCACCTTCATGACCAGCCTTGCCGCCGGCGTGGCCGCATCCGCCGTCACCCGGCGCCGAAGCCCTCGGTACCCGATCGCCTTCTCCACGCTTGGCTGTCCGGCGTGGAGCTGGAAAACCATCCTTCAGCAAGCCGATCGCCTGGGGTATTCGGCGATCGAGCTGAGGGGCGTGAACGGCGAAATGGATCTGCCCAAAGTGCCGGAGCTGTCCGGAGCGCAGCTCGAGTCCACGAAAAAGGATCTGGCGGCCCTGGGGCTCGTGATTTCGGATCTCGGCGCCTCGGCGGCGATGCACGAGACCGGCGCCGCGCGCCAGAAGGCCCTTGATGAGGGACGCCGGTTCATCGATCTCGCCCATGCAATGCACGTCAAGTACGTGCGGATGTTCGGCGACAAGATTTCTGCCGACGAGCCGCGCGCCGCGGTGTTTGCGCGCGTGGTCGAGGGCTTCCACCAGATGGCCACATACGCAAAGCCGGCCGGCGTCACGGGTACTGATGGAATCACACGGCGACTTCACCCATTCGAAAGATATCGCCGCGATTCTGACCGGCGTCGGCTCCGAGGCGTTCGCGCTGCTGTGGGACGCGCATCACACTTACGCGGAAGGACACGAGCAACCAGACGAGACCTATGCGGCGCTCGGCCGCTGGGTGCGTCACACCCACCTGAAGGATTCGATTCCAGCCGGCGCGGAGCGCCGCTATGTGCTGACAGGCAGCGGCGACGTGCCGCTGCGATCACAGGTCAAGACACTCGCGAGCGCCGGATACACGGGCTACTACTGCTTCGAGTGGGAAAAGAAATGGCACCCCGAAATCGAAGAGCCCGAAGTCGCGTTTCCGCACTACGCGCGAATCATGACCGAGTATCTCAAGGACGCCGGGGTCAAGACCCTTCCGTCCGCCTGAACTACTGCTCGCGCACTTCGATTGTCGAGTTGATCTTGATTGGCTCCGCCACGGTCTGCTTCTTGCCCGAAGGCCACTGCACGTCAATGCGGTCGACCCGCTCTGCGGCACCCAGGCCGAAGTACAACGGATAGAGGCTGTGCGAGAGATAGCCGGAGTCTCCGTCGAACACCTTGGTGTATGTCGCTCCGCCCGCCGTCACCTTCACGATTGCGCCCAGCCCGTCGCGGTTCGAAGCCGTCCCGGTCAGCTTCACCGCGACGTAGTGCACGCGCGTCCGTTCGGTGAGATTGCTGATGAGCACCATCGGCGCCGCGTTGAACTCGTTCGTGACGATGTCGAGGTCGCCGTCGCCGTCGAGGTCGAAGATGACCGCGGAGCGGGATGCGCGCGCGCCCCACACAGCGACGCGGCCGGTTTCGCCCGCTGCATCGGGATGGCCCTTGTCCTTCCCGGATGCGTCGAGCTCGAACCACGGCGTCGCCAGGCTGCCGCTGCGCGGCTCCACGCCCAGCACGAACTCGGCATCGACGAACTTCTGCCCGCGATCGTTCAGCTTGACCGAATTGATCATGTAGCGCTCGGGATAGTTCATGCCTGACGCGATGAAGGTGTCGTCGAATCCGTCCGCGTTCAGATCACCGACGCTCGGTCCCCACGGGCAGTAATTCTCGGCGCCGATCGCATCCGAGACCTCTTTGTACGTGCCCGGCCCTTCTTTCATGAAGAACGCGTTTCCCCAGATGCTCGTCTTGCCGGTACCGCGAAACGACACCGGCCACTTCATGTCCGACTTCATGTGTTCGCGCTCCGGCCCAATCGTCTCGCTCATGTCGGAGTGCATGTCGGTGATGAAGATATCGAGACGTCCGTCGTTGTTGAAGTCGAATACATTTACCCCCATCGAGCCCCACGGCGTACGTGGAAACACGGCACGGCTCTTCTTCACGAACTGCTTGCCCCCGACGTTCTCGTAGTACTGATCGTCGCCGAGCATGTTCAGCAGGTACAAATCAGGCCACCCGTCGTCGTTGACGTCGACCACGGTGGCGTCACCGGACCAGGAGAGGTCGGTCAGCCCAATCTGCCTGGTGACATCAACGAAGCGATTGCGCCCTTCGTTGTGATACAGGATTTTTCGTTCGGCCCGCTCCGGTTTCAGGTGGCCGGAGAACGCGTCTGCAAAGGCCACGTAGTATTTGTAGCCTTCGCCGGCAATCGTGTTCGTCGTGTAGCGGCCGACGTTGACGAGAAACGAGATCGAGCCGGCCATCGTGATCGTAGTCGAAGAACACTGCGGCCGACGAGTGGCCCACGTACGTGAGGCCGGCGGTCGCGGTGATGTCGCGGAAGCGCCCGTGCCCATCATTCTCGAACATCACATTGCCACCGCGAACCGTGGTCACGTACAGGTCGGCGTCGCCATCGTTGTCGATGTCCGCGAACGACGCGGACACGCTGACCTTGCCCGGCACCGCGACTCCGGCCTGAGCGGTGATGTCCTGAAACCGGCCGCCCCCGAGATTCTTCCAGAGCTGATTGCCGCCGACTTGGCTGACGAAGTAAATGTCGAGGAGTCCATCCCCGTCGACGTCCGCTATCGCGATGCCGTTTCCGTGGTCGTAGTGAGCCGCCTTGTACGTCTTTCCGGCATCGTCGACTATCCGATGTTTGAATGTAATCCCGCTGGCCGCGAGTCGATCGACGAACTGGAAATCGTGAAAAGCCGCCACGCCGGTCATGGCCTTGGCCTGCTCGTCTGCCAGCCGACGAAGCCACGACATCTCGCGCACGTCGTCTGGAACGTAACGGATGGTTGCGGCGGAGGAAGCGGACTGACCCGCGGCCGGAGCCGGGCGTGTCTGTGCGCTCGGAAGGAGTGTCGCGCCCGCGGCGCCAGCGACTATGAATACAAGGAAGACCGACATCCGTCGTAACACCAAGTAAACCCTCCGTCTCAATACTTTAGCCGTCCACACGGGCACGTCAAACCGATAGACTGAGGTTCGATGAGAAGCATCTTCCTCATCGAGACGGTGCTCTTTGCCGCGATGGCGACGTTTTCGGCCGTATTGAAGCTGCGACGCGACCCGACGTCGAGAAAGTGATTCACGAGGTCGTTGGCGTGCCGCTCGAGTATTTCCTCCCCTGCTGACTGTCGATCCGTGCGGAACCTGTTCGTATAGATGGCAGAGACCGGCATGACGCCGGCGGCATTCAAAGGAATCCTGCTATGAAACAGTACCTGCTCAGCGTGTTACAACCCGACGGTGCGGTCCCACCGGCGCCGGAAGCCCTGCAGAAAATCATGCGCAACGTCTACGCCGTCCGCGATGAGATGAAATCCGCAGGTGCGTGGGTCTTCTCCGGAGGTCTCCATGCCCCGAGCACCGCGACCGTTCTCCGACCGCGGGACGGCGACGTGCTGACCATTGACGGCCCCTTCACCGAGGGGAAGGAACATATCGGCGGGTTCTCGATCGTCAAGGCCCCGGATCTCGACGCCGCGCTCGGCTGGGGACGCAAGCTCGCGCTGGCCACGACCCTTCCGATCGAAGTCCGCCCGTTCCGGGAGGAAGGCGGAAACTAGCAGCATGGCGGCACCGGCCACCGCTGAGATCGAACGCGTGTTCCGCGCGGAGTACGCCCGGACGGTGGCGGTGCTGGTCCGCGTCTGCGGCGACATCGATCTCGCCGAAGAGGCGGTCCAGGATGCCTTCACGGCGGCGGTGCAACGTTGGCCGGAGAGCGGCCTGCCGCCAAGCCCGGTCGCATGGCTCATTACTGTCGCGAAGAACCGCGCGATCGACCGCATGCGCCGCGAGAGCTCGCGCCAGGATCGACATGCTCAGGCTGTCGCGCTGCACGGAGTCGATGCAAGTGGTGGAACCGACGAGGAGGATGCCGTGCGAGACGATCGGCTGCGCCTGATCTTCACCTGCTGCCATCCGGCGCTCGCAGCCGGCGCTCAGGTCGCATTGACGCTTCGGCTGTTCGGCGGGCTCACCACGGCAGACATCGCGCGGGCGTTTTTGACAACCGAGGCAACGATGGCGCAGCGGCTCGTGAGAGCGAAGGGGAAGATTCGGGATGCGGGCATCCCCTATCGGGTGCCCGATGCCTCGGAATTGCCAAACCGGCTTCACGCGGTGCTCGCGGTCGTTTACCTGATCTTCAATGAGGGATACACCGCAGCGTCCGGCGAACGCCTCGTGCGAGAGGATCTGTGCCTGGAGGCCATTCGCCTCGGCCGTGTGCTCGCCGAGCTGCTGCCCGATGAACCGGAAGTGCTTGGCCTGCTGGCGTTGATGCTGCTCGTCGAATCGCGGCGTGCCGCGCGGGTCGGATCCGACGGTCAGCTGGTGCGGCTGGCCGATCAGGATCGACGCGCCTGGAACCACGCCTTGATCGCCGAGGGACAATCGATCGTCCGGCATTGTCTTCGCCGGAATCAGCCGGGACCGTATCAAATCCAGGCGGCCATCAACGCCGTCCACAGCGACGCGCCGACAGCCAGCGACACCGACTGGACGCAGATCCTTCAGCTCTACGACCACCTGCTGCGGTTCACTCCCGGACCGATCGTCACGCTCAATCGCGCCGTCGCACTCGCGGAAGTTCACGGCGCGGCCGCGGCACTCCAGGCGATCGCTGCAATTGACGTCGACCGCCATCATCTCGACCGGTACTATCTGTTCCACGCCATTCGTGCCGATCTCCTCCGTCGTCTGGGTCGAAGCACCGAGGCCTTGGTGGCGTATGAGGCGGCTATCGCCTGCACCGCAAACAAAGCGGAGCAGGACTTTCTTCAGCGCAACCAGGACTCCCTGACCGGTCGCGATACTATGGCGGGCGCCTGAGGCTGAACGCAGCCGGCCCGTCCCGATACGGGACGGTCGCGTCCCGCAGACGAACACCGGATCGGCCTTCACGCGCGTGCGACCGCCCGCAGCTTGCGGCTTTAGCCGGAATGGTACACGCTGTAGCTTCCGGCTTTAGCCGGAAGAAAGCACACACGTAGCTTCCGGCTTTAGCCGGAAGGTGGCTCTTCCGCCTAAAGGCGGAAGCTACAGAGGCGCTTGGGACCGGTCGCTCGAGATCGGTCTGCCCGAGGGGTCTGTCGTTTCGCAAGGTCCGTTCGAAGTGCTCTGGCACGGCGCTCGCACGGTAAGGCTCGAATGATCTGGACGGATCTGAAGTACTCGGCGAGAAGTCTCGCCCGCAGTCCCGGCCTGACGACGATGCTGCTGCTGACGATCGCGCTCGGCATCGGCAGCAACGCGGCGGTTGCGGGGTTCGTCCGCGGACTTGTTACCCGCGATCTGCCGATCGCAGAGATCGGGCGGGTCGTTTCTGTCTTTGCGAGAGATTCGCAGAACTCGTTTGGCCCGCTCTCACTGGCCGAGTACCAGTCGCTGAAAATCGAATCGAATGCATTCGAGCTGCTCGGCGTTGCGCGCGAAACGCGAAGCGCGGTCGTGCTCGATGATCGATCGACGGTCCTGTCGGTCGCCGCGATCACACCTGACCTGGCGGCGCTCCTTCAGCTCTCGTTTGTCGATGGCGTCGTGGTCAGCAACCACGTGTGGCACAGCGAGTTTGGCGGCAGGACCGACATGCGCGGACAGTCACTGCGCCTGGACGACAACCAGACGCAGGTCGCCGGGGTCGCGCCGGAGTGGCTCGATGGACTCTATGCGGGCGACGGCATCGACGTCTGGACGCCACTGCAGGAAACGGCCATTCCCGAGATCGAGCGGAGCGGCCAGAATCTCTGGGCACTCGGCCGGTTGCGCTCCGGGTAGTCAGCCAACCGCGCGCAGGCCGCAATCAACGCCAGTCGCAGCGAGAGCCACATCCTCGCCGTTCTGCCGTACACCGGGATGTCCCCTGAAGTCTCAGGTGGAATGGCGCGCATGAGCACGCTCCTGTCCTCCGCGGCGATCGCGGTGTTCTTCATCGCATGTGCGAACGTCGCGACGTTTCTCCTCTCCCGGTCCTCCGCCAGATCGCGTGAGTCGAGCGTTCGCATCGCGCTCGGCGCAAGCCGCAGCCAGATCGCCGGTCAGCTGATGTCAGATGCGGTGCTCATCTCCCTGACCGGCGCGGCGCTCGGCATTCTCCTCGCCATGTGGACGTCACGTATCGTTCCATCGCTGCTCTTCGACAAGGACGCCGAGCACCTCGTTTTCATCCCCGATCTCTTCGGTACGGTCGCGGCGTCTGTCGCGTGCGCCGCGGTCATGATCGTCTGTGGCCTCACACCTCTCTTCGAGACTCGGCACGACGATCCCGCCAGAGTGCTTCGGCGGGAAAGCGCCGGACCTTCTGCGGCGCTGCACCGTTTCCGCGCGACGCTCGTAGTGGCAGAGATGACGTGCTGCTGCCTGCTCGTGATCTCGGCCGCCATTCTCGTCAGCGGTTTCCGGAACGCGCTGCAGACGAAAGCCGGTCACCGGCTTGAACACTCGATTCTCGCGACCGTCGAGGCCCGAGACGGCTTCGCCGCGCCGGAGGCCGGGTCGCAATACTTCCGCGACATCGAGCAGGCGGCGCTGTCGATGCCCAACACGGTGACGACGGCGTGGTCTGGGACGCCGCCCGGCAGCCGGCCCGGGTGGCAGTCGTTTCGGATCGAACCGGCGCATATGACCGTCAAGGACGTCGAGATGGACGTGGCGGTGTTCACGCCGCGGTCACTGGCGCTTGTCACGCTGCCGCCGAAGGAAGGACGAATGTTCGGCGGGGTTGATACGGCGGAGTCATGCCCGGTCGTGGTGATCAACGAGGCTGCGCGTGATCTCGTTGGACACGCCGCCGCGGGACGGTCTTTGACGCACCCGTCCGGTCAGCGGGCCGAGATCATCGGCGTCGTTGCCCCAAGCGACACCGCGAACACCAGGACACGGAATCGTCCAACTGTTTATTACTACGACAACCAGGGACGCGTCGCGCCCGATCAGAGCGGTCCAGCGCTCTTTCGGATTCCCGCGCGCACAGAACTGGCACGCGGCGTTCTCGAAAGCCATGTCGTGTCATCCTCATACTTCGACGTCATGGGGCTCTCGATCGTGGCCGGAGGCACCTTTACAGATCGACATCCGGCCAGCTGTCGTATCGGTCTGGTCAATCAGGACGCAAGCGAACGCTACTTTGGCGGACAAGGGGTGGGGGCGGCAGTCATCGATGCGGCGGGAAATCGCACCGAGATTGTCGGTGTCGTGCACTCAGAGTTGCTTCGGGCGTCGCAGCGCCGGGCGGAGCCGGCAATCTACCTGCCCATGCTGCAGGACTTTCTCCCTCGGATGACATTGATCATCGGATCTCGGAATGCATCTGCCGCGACCGTGGCGTCGTTGCGAGCGCGGCTCGACGGCGTGCCGGGCGGGAAGGAGCCGGCGTTTGTCACCACGCTCGAGGATCACCTCAGTCGTATCGCGCTCGCGTCCGAGCGCATCGCGATGGTACTGCGTCAGCGCCTCGGCCGCAACCGCGCTCGTGCTCGGCGTTCTGGGCTTGTATGGCGCAATGGCGGATGCGGCGCGTCAGAGACGGCGCGAATTCGGGGTCCGCATCGCGCTCGGCACGCAGAGCTGGCGACTGATTCGCGAGGTCCTGACCGAAGGCGCTCGACTGGCCGCTGCGGGTTCGCTCGCCGGCCTGCTCGCGGCGCGTGTGGTGGCGCGATGGCTCGCGCAGATCACGCCAGCCGCAGGCCCGCCCTCGGGTTGGGTGTGGCTCGCGGCGCCGCTGGCGCTGCTTGGCGCCGTCCTCGTTGCCAGCGTGCTGCCCGCGCGCCTGGCGCTGTCGACCGATCCCTTGAGCGTCATGCGCGATGAATGATCGAGGTTGCTGAACATTCAATCCCTGCGTCTTCAGGGTTTCAAAACCTGTAGCGCAGCCCTTCAGGGCTGCCATGGCAGAGCTGAAGCCTGGGCTTACGAGGTTTTTGGAATCGCGTCTATGGACGACGAGTTCCAATCGCAAACAGGCTCGACGACGAACGGACGTACATGACGCCGTTCGACAATGCGGGCGTCGCCATCAGCAGCTCCCCCATCCTGTTCGTCGAAATCAGACGGAACTGCCGTCCGGCGGTGACCACGAGCATGTCGCCATCTTCATTCGAGAGGTACAGCCGCCCGTCCGCGGCCACCGGCGACGCGCTGAATCCGCTGCCCACAGGATCGAGACGCTGCCGATACACTTCCTTCCCGGTTTCCAGCTCGTACGCGTCGAACACCCCATCGTTGTTCAAGGAGTACAGGATCCCGTCGTAGGCGATTGGCGTCGGCATGTACGGCCCGCGCGCGGTTTTGCTCCAGGCAACGGCGCTGCTGGCTGTCTGTTCCTTGTCGAGCGTCAGATCGCCATGGGCCCCGGGACGCACGGCAAAGATCGGCCGCTCCGGGCGTCGTCCGCTGGCCACGATGATTAGCCCATTCGCGAAGATCGGTGTAGGCGCCGTGATCTTGGAGCTCCCGCCGAGGCGCCACAGCTCCTCGCCGGTGCGTGCATCGTACCCGCGGATATAGTTTGCCGCGTTCGTGACGAGCTCGGCGCGATCGCCGATCGTCATGACGGTCGGCGTGCCCCATGAAGGGAGCTCCTGACGATCGGTTTTCCAAACCACCTTTCCAGTCGTCGCGTCGAGCGCGAGAACGAACGAATCCGCCTGGGTATCGCACTGCAGGAGCACAAGACCATTCCAGATGATCGGCGAGCTGGCCGGGCCCCACTGGTACGAGGGAATGTCGTAGGCGCCCATGTCCACGCGACCAAGGTCCACTTTCCACAGCGGCGTGCCCTTCATGTCATAGGCATAGACGCCCTGCGAGCCGAACCATGCGACGACGACGCGGCCGTCCGTCGCGGGTGACGCGCTGGCGTAGGTGGACTTGATGTGCCGTTTGTTGCGCGGCTCTCCTTCGAACGCGACCCGCTCCCAGACGATCTTCCCGGTCCCGGTGTCGAGCGCGTAGAGCATCCATTTGTGCCGTGAGTGATCGTCTGACGCATCGCCGTCGCCATAGAGTCCAGGCTTGAACGTGGCGTTGGGCCTGCTGCTGATCGCACTGCTCACGAACACACGATCGCCCCACACGACCGGACTGGAATGCGCAAGGCCGGGGATCGCGGTGCGCCAGAGGATGTTTTCGCCGCTCTTGGCGTCCCATCGGTCTGGCAGATGCTGTCCCTCCGCAACACCGGAGGCATTCGGACCGCGGAACGACGGCCAACTGCCGGTGCTGGCTGCCGGCGCCGGCAGGCGTGGTGGCGGATCGCCGCCGGTCCGCACAATCTTCCGCTCGGGGATCGTCGGCTTCTCCCCCTCGGGCAGCCAGGTGCTGTCGTGCAGGATCATCCGGCGCGGCTCGCAGTCATCGGCCACGAGCGTCAGGAGCAACTGCCTGCCGTCGAGGCTGAAGCGATACCGTCCGGGTCCGCCGCAGTCCTTCACGGTGGGAGTGGACAACGTCAGCTCGCCCTTGTCGGCTTTCCACGTGCCGTTGAACGTCGGCCAGCCCTGGCCGACGAGCGCAAACGCACCGTCCCGCCCGAAGGTGACCGTGAAGAAGCCGTAGTGCAGCGGCGTCGAGGGGAGCTCGGGGCCCTGTCGTGCTCCGAGCTCGACCGCGGCGCACGACAGCAGTGCGATGGCCAACCAGGCAATGGATCGTGCAGGATTCTGTTCTTTCATCGACCACCAGCTATGACGGCGAGGTACAGGTCGGGCAGAGACTGTGACGGCCGCGATTATAGCGGGAAGAGAGACGGGCAGCCCTGAAGGGGCTGCGCTACAGCCTCGGGGTCAACTTCTCGTAGCGCAGGGCTTCCGCCTTCGCGTTCGCTTCGGCTGGGCTACAGCAACGTGCCTCTGAGCACGACGATGGCGACGGAGAAATAGATGACCAGACCCGTCACGTCAACCAGCGTCGCGACGAAGGGGGCCGACGAGGCCGCCGGGTCGAACCCAAGTCGCTTGAGCAGAAACGGCAGCAACGATCCGCTCAGCGTGCCCCACATGACGACGCCGACGAGCGAAACGCGAGACGGTGATGGCGACCAGCAGCCAGTGCTGGCCGTAGATGTCCGAGAAGGCCGACCAGAGCGTAATGCGCAAGAAGCCGATGGTGCCCAGAATGCCCCAAGCGCCAAACCGGCAAAGAACTCACGGCGCATCACCCGCCACCAGTCGAGGACCGTGACCTCTCCCAGCGCGAGGGCACGAATCACGAGCGTGGCAGCCTGCGATCCCGAGTTGCCGCCGCTCGAGATGATGAGCGGCACGAACAGCGCCAGGACCACCGCCTTCGAGATCTCCGCTTCGAACGCGCCCATGGCGGTTGCGGTCAGCATTTCACCGACGAACAGCGCCGTCAGCCAGCCGGCGCGCTTCTGAATCATTCGGCCGAATGCAATGGTCACGTACGGCTCGTCGAGCGCTTCAGAACCGCCGATGCGCTGAATCTCGCGCGTCGCCGTCGCCTCAGCCACATCCAGCACGTCATCGATCGTGACAATCCCGATCAGCATACCGGCCGTGTCGGTGACGGGCAGGGCGCTTCGATCGTACTTGCGGAACACGCCAACGGCGGTTTCCTGATCGTCGGTGGCTTTCAACGCCACGAATCGTCGATCCATGAGGTCCGATACGCGACGATCGAGCGGAGCGAGCAGGAACTCGCGAATGCGGATGTCGTCGACCAGCAGGCCCTGCTCGTCGATCACGTAGATGACGTTGAGCGTTTCGCTGTCCTGGCCGTGCGCCCGCACGTAGTCGAGCACTTCGCGAACAGTCCACTGCTCGTGGACCGAGACGTAGTGCGGCGTCATCAACCGGCCGACGGACTTCTCGGGATAGCCAAGCAGCGTCACGGCGACCGAGCGTTCCGCCGGTGTGAGGAGCGCCAGCAGCTGACGCGTGGCCTCCGCCGGCAGCTCTTCGAGGAACAGCGTGCGGTCGTCGGGAGCCATGTTGTTGAGCAGGCTGGCCACGTCCTCCTGCGCCATCGCCTTGAGGAGAGATTCCTTCGCCTCCTGAGAGAGGTACTCGAAAACCGCTGCGGCGTCTTTTCGGGGCATGACGCGAAACACCACAACCTGATCTTCGAGGCTGAGCGCGGTCAGGAGCGGCGCCACGTCGCTGGCGTGGCGATTGCGGAGCATGTCGCGCAGCCGGGCGTAATCGCGGACGCGGAGTACCGCCGCGAGTTCCTCGGCCGGGCGAGCCACCTCCCGAATCGCCGCGACGGCCGCGTCGCGTTGAGGGCCCGTAAGTTGTTCTTCCATTTGTTTCAGCGCTGCTCTGACAACGTCGTCGTGGTGCACATGCGGCCCGATCGTCTTGACGGCGTCGAGCCACAGGCGGTGAATCAAATCGAGGTCGGCGGACCTCAGAGAAGGCGGATGGGCGCCGAGGTGATAGGTATCGGCGCGGCCGCTCCGGTGATAGATGACCAGTCGAACATCGAGCGCTTCGGGCTTGTCGGCCCGTTCCCACGCTTCGCCGAGCAACCGCGCCTGATCCTCGGCGGAGAGCGTCGACGATTCCCCGACGTACACGTCCGATGAGCGAAGCCGGAGCACCGTCGACACGATCGCATCGAGCACATCGCGCGTGGGAACGATCAGCAGGCGAACGGGACGGCCGACCCGCTCCGCGAGCGCGACCACGTCCGAGAGGAGGCGGCGCTCGTACGGCGTCGGCGTGGCCAGCCCGGCGCTCTCCTCGGTGACGTCGGCGCCAAGGAGCCTGGCGGTCATGACGACCACGTCACGGTCGCCGGGGGTTTGAAGGGCCGCGACGACGTGCGCAAGCAGGTGCGGATTGCGCACCGGCACAAGCACACTTCCAGGACGCACTTCGACCTGGTCTGGCGAGATCTCGGCAGCGAGCAGCAGATCGAACGTGCTCTCGTCCGTGGCGGCTTCGATCGGGGCGACCTCCGTCGCGCTCGACATGAACCACAGCGACAGGGCGGTGATGAGAAGCGCGGCGGCAATCGACGCGACGTCTCCCGTCAGAATCATCGCAACGGTGGTCACGATCAGAATGCCAGCCGAGAGGACAGTCCAGCCGGTAACTCGCGGCCGCGGATTCGCAGGGTTCCCGGCGACCTGTACGGCAGCGGTCCCTGCCGCGTCCTTCGCAGTCGTACGAGGGTCGCGATCGCCAACGCGAGCATCACCGCGATCGCGATGGTGTACGCCCGCGCCAACCCCGATTCCCGCCCACCGCTCGCGACGACCACGAACGTCGTCGCCGCGATGGTCACGTCGACGGCACGGGTAGGCGTGCCGAAGCGGGCGTGAAGCGAGGCGAGACCCGATGGCAGCGTGCCATCAGCAGAGAACCGATGGAGCATCTGCTCGGCATCGGCGAGGGCCGCGTGCAGGGCCGGCACCAGTATCAGGACGGCCGCACTGGCAACCGCCAGGGCCATCAACGCCCGCACCGATGAGGGGCCGGCCAGATACTGTGCGAGGCCAGCCAGGGGCGCATTCACCCACAGCGTCTGTTCGCTCGCAGGCACCAGCAGGAGCACGAGGAACGTGCCGACTGTCGCGGTGACCACCATGAAGAGGACGCTGACCAGCGCGGTCCGCCGCAACGCCTGCACGCGTGGCGGCGGCAGTTCGTGGGCCGCGCGCGCCAAGGTCTCGCCGGCGCCAATCATCGGGAGCGTCACCGCGAATCCCAGCACGAAGGCGAGCACGACATCGGCAGGTCTCCAGCCCGTGATGTCAGTGGTGGGAACGGCCGACACCAGCGCGGACGGCGCCACGTGGTGCACGGCGAGCGTGATCACGCCCCAGAGCATCGTGAACACCAGGATGCCGATGCCAATCCAGATGGCTCGCGCCATTCGATCGCGCGCCAGTGGTCGACCCATGCGAATCCGGAGCCACAGGACCCCGATCGCGCCGATGGCGACAGGCGTCGCGAGGTCCTCCGGTCGTACATATCCGGTAAAACGCAGGCCGCCGATCGCGGTGGCCGACACACTGGCGACGTAGTGACCGACAACGACGGAGGCGAGCGCCGCGAGAAGAATACGCTCGACGAGGGTTGCCGCCTTGGCAAGTGCCGAAGCACGCGGACCGAAGACCGTCCCGACGCGGCTGACCAGGCCGCCCGGGATTAGCAGCGCCCAACTTTCAATGTCGACAGCACGCGCGAATGCGGTAAGGATGGTGGCCCCCAGGACGAACCATCCGGCGGACGCTCCCACGGTGGCTCGAGCGATGCTCGAGATGAAGAACGCGGCGATGCCAAGCTGTGCGGTCGCCAGCGCTGCAGCCTTGCGCACCGACATGAACGGCAGGAGCGCCGTCGATGACAGGACGACACGGATCGGGTGACGCCGCGGAATCGGTGAGAACGGAGCCATGACTGAAACTGGACAGGCCTCCCGGATGATAGCTCGATCCCAATCGCGCGGTACTTGTGGTGCGCGCGGTACCTGTGGTTGACGCCGGACAGACGTTGCACACAGAATCGCTCGTTAGCCAATTCTGCCGGCTTTTAGTGTGTCACTCGATGAACACGATCAAGATCTCGTGCCTTTTGTGCCTAGTGTTGTTGGCGGGCGGCTGTTCGCGCACCAGGGAATCCGCGCCTGACCAGACGCAGAAGCCTGCCGCTGAAAAGCCTGCCGCGGCCTCAGCGGATCGACCGGGCGAAGAGCCATTGCCACCGCCGGCGTACGAGACGGGGATTCCCGAGGAGATGCGGGCGATCATCGACAAGACCTTCACGGGTGACCTCGACGAGATCGTCAAGCGAAGAGTCATTCGCGCTGGCGTGCCGTTCAACCGGTCGTTCTACTTCGTAGACAAAGGCGTGCAGCGGGGTCTCTCGGTACCGAGTACCTGATGCTGTTCGAGGAGCAGCTGAACAAGAAGCTCAAAACCGGAAACCTCAAGGTACACGTCGTCCTCCTGCCAATGCCGCGCGACCTTCTGCTGTCGTCGCTTCAGGCGGGCAAGCTGGATCTCGTCGTCGCGCAGCTCACAGTCACACCCGAGCGGCTGAAGCTCGTGGACTTCAGTGATCCCACGCGCCGGGACGTCAGCGAAGTCGTCGTCACCGGGCCTGGCGGACCGAAGCTCGCGTCGATCGACGACCTGTCTGGGCACGAAGTGTTCGTTCGCAAAACCTCCAGCTACTACGACAGTCTGCAGACGCTCAATCTCAAGCTGAAGGAAAAGGGTAAGCCTCCGGTGGACGTGCAGGAGGCGTCCGAAAGCCTGGAAGACGACGACCTCCTCGAAATGGTGAACGCGGACCTCATTCCTGCGACGGTCGTGGACGATTACCTGGCCGACTACTGGAAACAGGTGTTCACCGACTTGAACGTCCACCACGCGTTGGCGCTGCGAACAGGCGGGAACCTGGCCGTAGCGATCCGGAAGAACAGTCCGAAACTCGCGGCAGAAATCAACGGATTCATCGCCAAGAACGGCTTGAACACCGCGATAGGCCAGGTCCTCAATAAGCGGTACATGATGAGCACGAAGTACGTGAAGAATGCCGCGTCGGATGCCGAGCGAAAGAAGTTTCTCGCAATGGTGCAGCTGTTCCGGAAGTACGGAGAGCAGTATCAGTTCGATTTCCTGATGATGGCCGCTCAGGGGTACCAGGAGTCGCGACTCAATCAGGCTGCCAAGAGCCAGGTCGGTGCGGTCGGCGTGATGCAGCTGATGCCGGAGACCGGCAAGGAGCAGAAGGTGGGGGACATCCGCCAGCTCGAGCCGAATATCCATGCGGGCGTGAAGTACATGCGGTTTGTGAGGGACGAGTTCTTCGCAGACGAGCCGATGGACGACCTCAACAAGGCGCTCTTCACGTTCGCGTCGTACAACGCCGGGCCGGGCCGAATCCGTCAGCTCCGGCGGGAGACAGAACGCCGTGGACTCAACCCCAACCTCTGGTTTGGCAATGTGGAGCGCATTGCATCGGAACGCATCGGGCGTGAAACCGTCACGTACGTCGGCAACATCTATAAGTACTACGTCGCCTACCGGCTCATTGTGGAGGAAAACAATCGACGAACTGCCGCGAAGTCCAAGTTGAAGAGCGGGCGTCAGTGAACCCCTGCGGGCGGAAGCGGCTTACCCGTAGAGCCGCACGAGTTTCAACTGCGCCATCCGCTCGAAGTCCTTGTCCAGTGACCAGACGAGCCCGCCAGCGTCGGTTGCCAAAATCCCGACAAGTAAATCACCCAGGCTGAACGTGTGTCCGCTGCGGGCCGACCGCTCGGTCCACGAATCCAGCGTACGCCACGTGTCGTCGGTCGGGTACAGAGTCGCCAGCGCACCGAGCCGGTCGGCCAACTGCGTGCGGGTTACGCCCGTAACCCCCATCAACAATTCACTCCGAACCGGCACCGGGAGGGCGACTTCGTCGGCGTCGAGCAGCCCGCGCAGAATCCTCGCGACGTCGCTGTCCGCCGCGCGAAGAGCGGTAATCCAGACGGACGTGTCGACGACGATCACCGAGTTGAGACTTTGCCGCGGCCCCGCGTTTTCGCGAGATCGACCTGAATGTCCACAGTGCCAAACATCGACTTCAAGTCGTCGATACGTTTCCGACGAACCACTTCTTTCAGCGCGTGGACGATGGTGTCGGTTTTGGACGTCAGCCCGGTCGCCCGCCGCGCCTCTTCAATCAACAATTCGGGCAGAATCAGCGTGGTTCGCATACGTATGATTGTACATCGTATGCATCTGACAGGTCAATATTAGCATACCCTCAACACGCATGGACGCATAACCAACCGATCTTGGTTATTTGCCGTTGTCGATGAGCACGATGTCGCTGGTCCAGTCGTGCTTGCCGATGATGATGTATGCGCCGTCTTTCGTCCACGTGAGGCCGCGAACGCGGGGGCCTGGTGGCAGCTGCAGCGTCTTTGTGTATTGCCGGGCCTCAGGGTCGAGCAGCCACACTTCGACGTCGCTGTTGGTTTGCTGGCGGATGATCGCGAGTCGCCGGCCGTCGGGCGACCAGGCAAAAGTCCCATTCGCGAAGCCAGCTCCACGCGTGGGATCGGGGAGCGCGAAATCCAGCGGGGTGCCGCGGGAATCAATGAAACCCACGCTCGATACGGCGAGGGCGCCATCGCGTCTGGTCGAAATGTACGCCACGACGTCGCGGGCTGGCGACGACGCCGGTTCGGAGGCGAAGAACGGCGTCTTCAGGCGCTGTGCCAGTCCGCCGGCTGCCGCTACCTTGAAAAGACCCGGCCCCTCACCCGCCGCCGCGCTGTAGATGATGAACTGACCGTCCCGGCTCCATGTCATTCCGCCGTTCGACACCGCTGCAACGACTCGGCGCGGCGAGCCGCCGCCGGATGGCATCACCCAGATGCCACGAACGCCGCCGCGGTCCGACGCGAAGGCGATCTGTTGGCCGTCGGGTGAGTACGTTGGTCGGTCGTCTTCGGAAAGGCCGGACGTGAGCGGACGCGCATCGGTTCCATCCTGACGGGCAACCCAGATATGACGGTTGCCATCGCGTGAAGAACTGAACACGATCTGGTCGCCGGATGGGGACACCATCGGATCCATATCCCCGTGATATCCATCGGTGATCTGAACGATGTCGTGGTTCGGCGCACTCATGGCGATGCGCGTCAAGGATTGCCGCAGGTCGTAGAGCGTGCTGACAAGCGCTGAGCCATCGGCCGATGCGCGAGCCTCGGCGTATTCACCAATGCCCGCCACGAGCTGGCGTGTCGCGGTGCCGTCGGCGCTTCTCCACCACAGGCGCATCTCCGCGGTCTGAGGGTTCGCCGAGTAGATCAGCCCTTTCTGCAGTCGCAAGGGCATCGGGAACTGCGCACGACGGAGAGTCTCGACGACCGGTTCCATCGGTCGAGCGCCGTTGACGTCGACACGATAGATTTCGGATTGATCGAGATTGATGATCGTGGAAAAGGTCCGGATGAAATAGATGTACCCGTCGTCGGACCACGTGGGCCAGTGCACGTGCATGCCATCACGTGCCGGAAGGATCTCACGCCTGTTGCCGCCGTCTTCGTCCGCAACCCACAGTGCATCGCCTGCCGCACCGCCGGCATTGATGAACGAGATCCGTTTTCCGTCTGGAGACCACCGCATGGCAACCATGTTCTCCTCGAGCAGTTTGCGTGGCTGCCCTGGCAGCGGCGCGGGAAGCAGCCAGGTGGAATATCGGGCGACGCTGCGCGGTTTCGCCATGACCGCGATGCGAGTCCCGTCGGGCGAGATCTCCAGCGCGCCAATGCCCGTGCCGCTGCTGATGTCGAGGTCGGTCCCGGCGGTCAGGTTCGCTGGCTCGCCCGCGGGGAGAATTTTCACCCAGACATCGGGCCTTCCACCGACATCCGACACGTAGGCCACCCACTTCGCGTCGGGTGAAATGGCCGCGCCCTGCTCGCGAGCGGGCCCGCTCGTGAGGCGGACGACTCGCGAGTAGTCGGGCGGGGCGGACGTCGAGCGTGGCAGGCCTGCGACCGCGATTCCGGCAATCGCCGCGCCGATCACGATTCCGCCAGCCAGCCATGAGACACCGATCCAGCGCGAGGCCCGCGCCGCCGCGAGCGGCGGCTCCTCACGCTGGCCTTCGTCGATCTCGAGACGGGCGTCGGCAATATCGCGCAGACGGCGTTTCGGATCCTTCTCGAGGCATCGACGGAGCAAGCGCTTCAGCGAGGCGGGTGTCGAGGACGGCAGGCGAGACCAGTCGAGATCCGACGTGACGACCGCCGCGAGGGTATCGGTCACGGTCTCACGAGCGAACGCGGAACGACCGGTGAGCATTTCGAAGAGGACGCAGCCGAATGCCCAGATGTCGGCGCGTTTGTCGACAGCCTTCCCGCGGGCCTGCTCGGGACTCATGTAGGCAGCGGTCCCGAGGATCACGCCCGACGCGGGTGGCGGCGGTGAACGTCGGAGAGTCGAGCGGCGTCGAAATCGGGAGGCCGCGCCGGCTCGATCGACTTCGCGAGGCCGAAGTCGAGCACCTTCACGGTGCCGTCCGGGCGTGAGCTTGATGTTCGCGGGCTTCAGATCGCGATGAACGATGCCCTGCGCGTGCGCGGCGTCGAGCGCATCAGCAATCCCGACGCGCGACGGGCAAGGCCTCATCGAGCGGCATCGCTGCCTGTGCGCAATTCGATCGGCGAGTGTCGGGCCATCGACGTGCTCGAGGACCAGAGGCGCCGTCGGTCGAACCCATAGATAGCGGCGATATGCGGGTGATTGAGCGAGGCCAGCAGTTGCGCTTCGCGTTTGAAGCGCGCCAGGCGCTCCGGATCGGCGGCGAAGTCCGGCGGCAGGACCTTGAGCGCGACGTCGCGTCCCAGCCGCGTATCGCGAGCGCGAAACACCTGACCCATGCCACCGGCGCCGATCGGCGCGGTGACCTCGTAGGCGCCGATGCGTGCGCCGATCCGAAGGGACATCGTCAGGTGGTGACGCGATTATAGCCGGAAGGCCCGAGAGCCCGAAAAGCGGACGAGACGTCGTGTGCTAGGCTCCGGGCATCATGCGAGTGCGACGGCCGACCGCGAGCGAGGCGGTGCTGGGCCTGCTGTGCCTGATGTACCTGATCACCTACGTCGATCGGGTGAACATCGCCACCGCAGCTCCCGCCATCAAGGCCGAACTCGCGCTGTCGAATACCCAGCTCGCGTTCGTCCTGTCGGCGTTCGGCTATCCGTACATCGCCTTTCAGATATTCGGCGGCTGGCTGGGCGATCGGGTCGGACCGAGACGGACACTGTTCCTGTGCGGAGTGGTCTGGTCAGCCGCGACGATCCTGACCGGATTTGCCGGCGGTCTGACGACATTGTTTCTCGTTCGGATCCTGATCGGTGTCGGTGAGGGGGCGACGTTTCCGGTCGCCACGCGTGCGATGCAGGCGTGGACGCCACCCAACCGGCGTGGTTTCGCCCAGGGGATCACGCATGCCTTCGCGCGCCTTGGCAACGCGCTGACGCCGCCCATCGTGGCGTGGCTGATCGCCGTGGTCACCTGGCGCGGCTCGTTCGTCGCGCTTGGGTGCGTGAGCCTCGTGTGGGTGGTGACGTGGATCTGGTATTTTCGCGACGTCCCTTCCGAGCATCGCGCGATCACGCCGGCCGAACTCGAACGGCTGCCCAACCGGGGCCGGGGGCCCGGCGACGGCAGGCGTTCGGCAGCGGTGCCCTGGCGTCGGCTCGCCGCGCGCATGTGGCCAGTCGCTCTCGTCTATTTCTGTTACGGCTGGACGCTGTGGATGTATCTCAACTGGCTGCCGTCGTACTTCCTGCACGAGCACAATCTTCAACTCGGACGCTCGGCGCTGTTCTCGTCGGCGGTGTTTTCAGCGGGCGTCGGCGGTGACTATCTGGGCGGCGTCCTGAGCGACGGGATCCTGCGGCGTACGGGTGATGTTCGAAAAGCCAGGTGCCACCTCGTGCTGGGGGCTTTCCTCGCGTCGTTCGTGTGCGTGCTTCCGATCTTCGCGACCCACAACCTGACGATCGTCGTGATGAGCCTGGCCGCGGCGTTTTTCTGCGCCGAGATCGTCATCGGTCCGATGTGGGCGATTCCGATGGACATCGCGCCGCAGTTCTCCGGCACCGCGAGCGGGTTCATGAACACGGGATCGGCGTGCGCCGCCGTGTTGTCGCCGCTGGCGTTCGGATTCATCATCGACGCCACGGGCAACTGGAACCTGCCGTTCCTCGGGTCGATGGGACTGCTGCTGACCGGCGCGGCACTGTCCTCCACGATGCACCCGGAGCTGCCGTTCGACAACAGGATGGCGCGCCCTGAGATCCTCGGCCCCCCAGGGCTTCCGCCTAAAGGCGCGACGCTACGGAAGGCGGACGCCCCTCCCGCTACGTGCCCGTCCACTTGGGCGGACGTTTTTCGACGAACGCCGCGACACCTTCCCGAAAGTCGCGGCTCGCGTAGCACATCGCCACGACGATCCTCATCCTCGCCGGGGCGCAAGCGTCGCGCAGCCATAATCCTGCGGATCATCTCCTTCGTCGCGCGTACAGGTCAGCGGCGCGTTGGCGGCGATCTGCAACCCGTACTCGCGGACCACGCGATCGATGTCGCCCGCTGCTTCGAGGCGGTTGACCATGCCCAGGCCCATCGCTTCGGTCGCCGGAATGAACCGGCCGGTCAGCAGCATGTCCTTCACCACGCTGGGACCAAGCAGATCCATCAAGCGGCTGTAACTGGCGCCTGAGAGACAATTTCCCAGCGTTCGCGCGACCGGAATGCCGAAGGACGATTCGGGTGTGGCGACGCGCAAGTCGCAGATCAGAGCGATGGCGCAACCCCCGCCGGCAGCCACGCCCTGGACCTGAGCGATCGTGACCTTCGTCACGCGTTCGAGCCGGTCGAGAACCTGATCGATCCGGTGTTCGTACTTGATGCCATCGTCCGGTTCGTGAAAGCTCGTGAACTGCGCGATGTCGGTGCCGGCAACGAAGGCCTTCCCGCCTGCACCCTTGAGGATCAGGACGCGGATGGCCGGGTCATCGTCCACGCGGTCGCAGGCATCGACGAGCGCCTGATACATGTCCCAGGTCATCGCGTTGCGCGCCTCGGGACGATTGAACGTCAGCGTGGCGAGCGGGCCGTCGGATTCGTAACGTCGCGTGGATAGTGGACAACGATGCCTCCCTCTAGTACAAGACCAGAATCCCGTGCGGGCGTTTCACATGACCGATGCACATCGACGCGATCGAGAATCCCGAACGGCGCGCGCGCTCGATGGCGTTCGCGTCCTCGACGTCACGCAGTTCATGGCCGGGCCCTTCTGCTCCACGATCCTCGCGGATCTGGGCGCCGATGTGATCAAGATCGAGCCTCCCTCCGGCGATTCCACGCGCCAGATGGTTGGTGCGGTTGGTACGGAGAGTCCAAGCTTCAACGCGGTGAATCGCGGCAAACGAAGCCTGGTCGTGAACCTGAAGGTCGCGGATGGTCAGCAGCTCTTCAAGCGGCTTGCACGTTCGTCGGACATCCTAATCGAGAACTACCGACCCGGTGTGATGCGTGGCTTCGGCCTCGGATACGACGACCTGTCGGCGATCAACCCGGGATTGATCTACGCGTCGATCTCCGGCTACGGGCAGACGGGACCGGATCGGGCGAAGGGAGGATTCGACCTCATCGCGCAAGGCGTCTCCGGAATCATGTCGATTACGGGCGAGCCTGGCCGGCCGCCGGTGAAGGCCGGGATTCCCCTGACCGATCTCGGCGCCGCCTTGTTTGCGCTGGCCGGAATCCTTGCCGCGCTCCACCATCGCACCGCAACCGGCGTCGGCCAATACGTCGACACGTCGCTGGTCGAAGCTGGCGTGGCGCTGTCCGTGTGGGAAGCGACCGAATACTTCTCAGGACCAGGCGTGCCGGCGCCGCTGGGGTCAGCTCACCGGATGAACGCGCCATACCAGGCGATTCGGTGCGCTGACGGATATGTGACGATTGGGGCCAATACCGACCGATTGTTTCGGCGCCTCTGTGGCGTGCTCGGTCATCCCGAGTGGGGTGACGAGCCGGATTTCGCGAACAACCACAGCCGCGTGCGCAACCGGACGAAGCTCGCGGCGTTGATCGAAGAGGTCATGGTCCAGGAGCCATGCCGCCACTGGCTGTCGCTCCTCGACACCGCCGACATTCCCTGCGGGCCGATCAATAACTACGCGCAGGTCTTTGCCGATCCCCAAATCGCGGCGCGTCACATGATGCTCGAGACCGAACACCCCGTCCTCGGACCGCTACGAACCCTGGGCTCACCGATCAAGTTGAGCGCGACACCTACCGATGCCAGCCGCCGGGCGCCGCTCCTTGGAGAGCACACCGACGCGGTGCTGGGCGAGCTTGGATTGAGCGCGGACGAAATCGCGGCGCTGCGGCGCGCCAGAGCGATGCAGAATCACGCTCGCGGATCGGCGGCACTGAATAGGAGTCCTGAATCCCAGATCCGGCTCCTATCTGGCGTCCTGTTGATGGCCGGCGCCGCGCTCGGCGAACTGATGCTGAGTGTGAGGATCTCCATTCTGCGTCCTCTGTGACTCTCTTCGCCATCTTCAACAGCTCCGCAAGCATGGAGCGCATGGCGCCCCGTCGCCTGCTCGATCTGTTCGCGACAGCTGAATCCATCCGCCACGATCAACGTGTCGGCAGAAGCCGCGCGAACCGCGGGCAGCAGCACCCGCTCACCGATCGCCTGCGAAACGGCGAACGTGTCGGCCTCGAAGCCAAACGCGCCGGCCATCCCGCAGCATCCCGAGTCGGGACAATCGAGGACTACGCCCATCTTTCGGAGCACCGCCTCCTCGTCGCTCATCTTCATCAGAGCTTTCTGGTGGCAATGCCCGTGCAGCAGCACCGTTCTCTCGAGACGAGGAAGCTCATACGACAGAGGCCCGGACGCGAGGAATTCGGACAGAAGGAACGTCTGGCTGCGCAGACGTAGTGCCCGAGGGTCTGCCGGGAACAGATTGCGAAGCTCGTCGCGGAACACTGACGCGCAGCTCGGCTCGAGGACGACGATTGGTACACCGGCATCGATCGGCTCGCTCGAGCTCGCGCATGACGGATCGCAGATACGTCTTCGCACGATCGAGAAATCCGAAATCGTACAGGGGACGCCCACAACACAGCACACCGCGAGGAATCGCGACTGAATATCCGACAGCCTGAAGCACCTCGAGCGCCGCGCGGCTGGTTTCGGGATGCAGGTGGTTGTTGAACGTATCGACCCAGAGGATCACGGGCGGGCCACCACCTGTCGCGATCTTGCCGCGTCGTCCGGAGCCGACCGTGGGCACGCCGTTGCGCCACGCCCATTGGCGAAAGGTGGCTGGAGCGAGTCGAGGGAGCCGCCGCTCCGGCGCGACATGGAGGATTCGTTTGACGACACTCGCGACGCCCGGCGCCTGGGCCAGCGCGTTGGCGATCGCTGGGGCCACGGCTCCCAGTCGCAGCCATCGATCGATCAAGCCGAAGGCGTAGGCGCGGATGGGCCGGCGATTTCCCTCGTAGTAATGCGAGAGGAACTCGGCACGGTAGGTTGCGATGTCGACATTCGCCGGGCACTCTGACTTGCACGCCTTGCACGAGAGGCACAGATCGAGCGTCTCTTTGACATGCTCGTCCTGCCAACCGTCGCGCACGACCTCGCCTTGCAGCAACTCGAAGAGCATGTGCGCGCGGCCGCGTGTGCTGTGCTGCTCCTCGCGAGTGACCATGTAGCTCGGACACATCGATCCGGTGTCGTTCTTCCGGCACTCACCCAGGCCAACGCAGCGGAGGGACGCTCTCTCGAGCGATCCCCCATCGTCCGGAAACGCGAAATGGGTGCGCGGCTGGAGCGGCGCGTAATCGGCTCCCAGGCGAAGATTCTCGGTCGGCAGGTACGCGTCGATGACCTTGTGCGGGTTCAGCTTGTTATCTGGATCCCAAATGGCCTTGAACTCGCGAAAAGCGTCCATCAACTCGTCGCCGAACATCTTCGGCAGCAACGCGCCGCGCGACTGGCCGTCCCCATGCTCTCCAGAAAGCGAGCCGCCGTAGCTGACGACCAGATCTGCTGCGCGATTCGACGAACTCGGCGTACTTGCGAATCCCCGCCTCGCTCTCGAAATCGAAGTTGACTCGCATGTGGATGCAGCCGTGGCCGAAGTGCCCGTAGAAGCCGGTCTGGTACTGATATTCGTCCAGCAGTGCTCGAAGATCGCGGAGATAGGCTCCCAGCTTCTCCGGCGCGACCGCCGCGTCGTCCCACCCCTCCCACTCGAGCGGAGCGCCCGGGCGCAGTCGCGGCGGCGCGGGGCCCAGCTTCGCGGATCCGCCACATGGCTCGCGCCTCGGTCTTCGAGTAGATCCGGACACGGGGGCCGTTCGGCAGCTGCTTCGCCCACTCGGCGAACCGCGCCGCCGTCTCGCTGGCCTCGTCGGCTGTATCGAACCCGAATTCGACCAGTAGGTATCCGCGGCCTTCGGGAACGAGATCGAGATGCGGCGCACCCTTCTTTCGGAGACCGTCAACCATCGAGCCCTCGAACCCCTCGAGGCCGATGGGATGAAAGTGGAGAATCTCCGGAACATGATCCGCTGCTGCGAAGCGTCGCGGATAGCCGAGGCCAACCAACGAACGATGCTGCGGGCTGTCGATCAGCTTGAATCTGGCCTCGAGCACGATCGCGCACGTCCCCTCGCTCCCGACGAGTGCGCGAGCGACGTGAAATCCGTTCTCGGGCAGCAGTTCGTCGAGGTTGTAGCCGGACACCCTTCGCGGTATTCGTGGAAACCGCTCGTGAATGCGGACGCCGTAGCGTTCGCCGAGCGCGCGCAGTGGCGAATAGATCTCCCCGCGGCGGCCACCCGTGCGAACAATCGCATCGAAGGCATCGGAACTCGGTCGCGCCAACCGTCAGTCGGTGCCGTCGTACAGCAGGATGCTCAACTCTTCGACGTTGTCGACGGTCTTGCCGGCGAGCAGCGAATGCGTCCCGCAGGAGTTGTTCCCGATCATGCCCCCGAGCGTGCAGCGGCTATGCGTGGATGGATCGGGTCCGAATGTAAGGCGATGCGCTTCGGCGGCATTCCGTAACGAATCCAGCACCACGCCGGGCTCGACACGCGCGAAACGCTGGACCGGATCGATTTCCAGAATCCGGTTCATGTACTTGCTGAAATCGAACACGACAGCGACATTGCAGCATTGGCCCGCGAGGCTCGTGCCCGCACCCCGGGCCAGCACCGGCGCCCCGAAGCGCCGGCAGACCGCCACCGCTGCGACGACATCGTCAGCATCCCGCGGCACGACGAGGCCGATTGGGATCTGGCGGTAGTTCGAGCCATCGGTCGCGTACAGCGCGCGGCTGCCGCGATCGAAGCGGACCTCGCCTCGAATCTCGCGCGTCAGCGCGCGTTCGAGATCGGCCGCCTGTGGGAACGAGTCTATCGGTTTGGCGTGCGAACTGAGGGGAAGGGGAACGGTCACTATCCGATCGGCTGTTCGGCTGCGATTTCGTGAGCGAGACTGTTCAGCGCCGCCGTCGACGCCGCCTTCGCGGTGGGGCACGCCGGCGACCCGGAGTCCCATCTCGATGCCGCTCAAGGTGCCGGCAAGCATCAGATCGTTGAAGCTCCCGAGGTGGCCGATCCGGACGACCTTCCCCGCCAGCTTCGACAAGCCGACGCCGAGAGACATGTCGAAGTGTTCGAGGACGATCGAGCGAAAACGATCCGCGTCGTGTCCGTCGGGCATGAAGAACGCGGTCATCGAGCTCGAGTACTCGCGCGGATCCTCACACACGATGTCGAGTCCCCAGGCCTGGACGGCGGCCCGTGTCGCTCTGGCGTGCCGGTCGTGCCGGCGGAACACGTGCTGAAGTCCCTCTTCTTCGAGCATTCGCAACGCCTCTCGGAGCGCGAGCAAGAGATTCGTCGCGGGCGTATACGGGAAGAAGCCGGCGCGGTTCTGTTCGATGATGGGGCGCCAATCCCAGTAGTTCTTGATCAGCTTTGCGTTTCTGCTGGCGGCGAGGGCCTTGTCGGACACCGCATTGAAGCCCAAGCCTGGCGGAAGCATCAGGCCCTTTTGCGATCCGACGACGGTGATGTCCACTTGCCACTCGTCCTGGCGAAAGTCGATTGACCCGAGCGACGAGACGGCATCGACGATGAGCAACGCCGGATGGCCGGTACGATTCATCGTCGCGCGGAGAGCGCCGACGCGTGAAGTCACGCCGGTTGACGTTTCGTTGTGGACGACGACGACGGCTTTGAATGTGTGTCGCTCATCCGCGGCGAGCCGGTTCTCGAGGTCGGACTCAGAAACCCCCCGGCGCCAGGTCCCGGGCGCGTATTCGACTTGCAGGCCGAGACGTTCCGCGATCCCGCGCCAGACCTGCGAGAAGTGACCGGTTTCGAAGATCAGAACGCGGTCGCCCGGCGAGAGCGTGTTGACGAGCGCGGCCTCGGCGGCGCCCGTTCCAGATGACGGGAAGATGACGATGTGACCCGTGGTCTTGAAGACCGACCCGAAGCCCTTCGATGACCTCCCGCGTCAGTTCGGCGAACTCCGGTCCCCGGTGATCGAGGACCGGATGATCCATGGCGCGGAGGATCCGGTCGGGAACGTTGGTCGGTCCCGGAATCTGGAGGAAGTGCCGACCTGTGTGCCGCATGGTCATGCAGTTTACACAAGGACAGGGCGGATCACGGCTTTGTGGGGTTTGTCGGGCTGTCGTCGGCCTGGAGATCGCCGAGCACATACTGCATGCCCGGCCAGGATGTGCGCGAGCATCGACGGCATCTTGTAGATCGACTCGTCGTGGCCGAGCACCTCGACGAAGACGCGGCCCTTGCCTTCACGCTGGAGGTAGCTGAGCGCGTAATCGTGATCGGTGCGCTGCGGCGCCGGCTCCTGCGCCTTCACTTCCGCCGGCATCTTCGCGTAGTCGATGCTGGTCAAGACGTGCGCGCGTGCGCGCGACCACGACGCTTCGTTGAAAGTGTAGACCTCGTCCACGACCGAGAACGGGCGCGGCAGTCGAACGCCGGTCGTCGCATTCAGCGACGTGAACGCCGCGTTGACCGGATTGTCGGAGTCTTCGATCTTGACGGCGATCTGCGTAGGGTAGAGCCAGTGCCACTTGAAGTAGCCGCCGATCAGCCGGTTGAAGTCGGGCCAGAGCGGCGCGCCGCCATCCACGGGCGGCTCGTGCGCCGCCAGCGGGCGCTGCCTGCGGCCCGCCGTGGTATGAGTCGGTCGCCGCATGGATACCGGCGATGCCCTTGCCGCCGCGCACGAATTCGAGGAGCGCCTTGCGCCGCGCCGCGGTCACTGCCGCGTCGGCGGGATCGTCGAGAAACGTCCCCGTCGTGCTGGCGAGGAAGATCGCGTCGTACTGCTGAAGGTTCTGCTCGTTGATATCGGCAGCGGTTGTAGGTGATGACCGTGGTCCAGGCGCCAGTCTTCTGACCGAGCGCTTCGATCGTGCGCGCGGCCAGCGGAATCGACGAGTGCACGAATGCCGCGGCCTTCGCGAGCACGAGCACCTTGCGCGGCCGCGCCGGCGTCGCCGGCGCGCGATCGGGCAGCGCCGACATCATCTGCATCAAGATCGATGACGCGCGCCACCTGCGGCTGCGGCTGCGGCGGGCCGGCCCTTGACCGGGCAGCGGCCCGCCGCCGCGCCCCTGCCCCTGCGCCGCCGCGTTCGCAGCCCCGCCCTTCGTCGCTCGCCCAGCCATCTCGAACTGGCCGTCTAGAATTGAAATGGTGAGGAGCATGTCCGGCCCATCCGGCGTCAGCGCGACCAGGCCGGGGATCGACATCCCCGGTAAATCGCTCACGTACTTCGGAGGAATAGATTCTTGCCGGAGAGCGAGATCTCGGATGCCGTCGCTGGCGGGAACATGCCGCCGCCGACAGTCGCGACGACCTTGCCACCCTCGACCTTGACCGACACGGTGAAAGTCGACGGCCCCATCTGCGAGGTGACCGGTGCGGTCCAGTCGCCGAGATATGGCGCCGCTTGTGCGGGTGAGACCGTCGATGCCGTGCGTCTGCGACGCGAGCAGTGTCGCGACCCGACCGTCCGGCAGCGCCGCTGAGACGGTCATCACGGTCAGTGAGAGCAGACCGATGAGCGCGCGGCGGCATTGGAACATGGAAGACTCCTTCGGCGTAGCAGTGTGACGTGCGATGTCGATCCTGCGGAGGATAGTATCGCCTCGGCATCGCTCACAACAACCGGCTGAGGAGGCCGCGAGAGGCATCATGAAAACACGATTGATGATGGCTGCCGGTATTCCATTCGCCTGGGCCCTCGTCGCCTTCGTCCCGATGGCATCCGCTCAAACGATTGGTCAGCTGACTCCGCACAATGTCAAAGTGGAGTCCGTCACTACCTCGGGAAGCCTGCAGTCAAGATCACCGAAGAGGGCCAAGTGGCCAATGGTGAAGCCTACGCGATCGTGAAAGATGCCATGTTTCACAATGGCGCGATCGAGGTGGAATTGGCAGGGCGATCCTGCGTCGGGTGCCGGAGACACAGCGCGGGGCTTTGTTGGAATCGGCTTCCGTCTTCAAAACGGCAAGTTCGAGTACATCTATCTGCGTCCGACCAACGGCCGGGCCGATGACCAGGTGCGCCGCAATCACTCCACGCAGTACAGCTCACACCCGGATTTCAGCTTCGCGGTTTCCCGTCAGCAGGCGCCGGAAAAGTACGAGAGTTATGTGGACCTCGAGCCGGGCGTGTGGACCCGCTATCGCATCACGGTGGAAGGAACGAAGGCCCGCCTGTATGTCCACGGCGTCGCACAGCCCTGTCTCATTGTGAACGACCTCAAGCTCGGTGATTCGACGGGCGGCGTGGCCCTATGGATCGGACCAGGCACGGAAGGTTATTTCACGGGCCTCAAGATTGAGGCGGCCAAATAGCGGCACCGAATCTCAAGCGCTTTCGAAGCGGGCGGTGAAGTGTCGAAGGACGGCTGGCGCTGACATGATGCGATAGCCGCGCAGGCTGGCGCTGGCAGCGGCGACAGCGATGACGACCTCCGCGACGTAGTCGATGTGTGACTGCGTGTAGACGCGGCGCGGGATCGCGAGCCGCACCAGATCCATCGCCGGCGGCTACCTCCGTGCCGTCGGGGCGCAGCCCGAACATGACCGTGCCAATCTCCACGCCGCGGACCCCGCCTTCCAGGTAGAGCGCGTTGACCAGCGCGATGCCCGGATAACGGATCGGTGGGATGTGCGGCAGCATCGCGCGCGCGTCGATGTAGATGGCGTGGCCGCCCGGCGGCTGGATGATCGGCACGCCGGCCGCCGTCAGCTTGTCGGCCAGGTACGCGGTCGAACGAATCCGGTATTTCAGATACGGCTCCTCGACGACTTCCTCGAGTCCTCGCGCGATCGCTTCCAGATCGTAGCCGGCCAGCCCGCCATACGTCGGGAACCCCTCGGTGAGAATCAGCAGGTTGCGTGCGGCCTCGGCCCATGCGGCGTCGTTCATGGCGAGGAAGCCGCCGATGTTCGCCAGACCGTCTTTCTTCGCTGACATCGTGCAGCCGTCGGCAAGGCCGAAACATCTCGCGCGCGATGTCGGCTGGCGTGCGGTCCGCCTGCCCGTCCTCGCGCAGCTTGATGAAGTAGGCGTTCTCGGCGAAGCGGCAGGCGTCGAGGAAGAACGGCTTGCGATATGTGTCGCAGAGACGGCGCACGCCGCGGAGGTTCTCCAGCGACACCGGCTGGCCGCCGCCCGAGTTGTTCGTCACGGTGACCATCACCAGCGGCACCAGCGTGCCGCCGCGCGCCCGATCGTCGACGAGCAGCCGCTCCAGCGCGTCGAGGTCGATGTTGCCCTTGAACGGATGCAGCGCTGAGGGCACGCGCCCTTCCGCGATCACCAGGTCGCGCGCTTCGGCGCCTTCGACCTCGATGTTCGCGCGCGTCGTATCGAAGTGGTTGTTGTTGGGGACGACCTGCCCCTGGCGCGACCTGCGTATGAAAAGAATGCGCTCGGCCGCGCGGCCCTGGTGCGTCGGAATGATGTGCTCGAAGCCGGTCAGCGCCTGCACGACGTCGCGGAAGCGATAGAAGGAACGGCTTCCTGCGTAGCTCTCGTCCCCTTGCATCAGCGCGCCCCACTGCTGCGACGACATCGCGCCGGTGCCGGAATCGGTCAGCAGATCGATCAGCACGTCCTCAGCATGCAGCTGGAAGACGTTGTACCCGGCCTCGACAAGCGCGGCCTCGCGCTCGCCGCGGGTCGTGAACTTCACGGGTTCGACTGACTTGATGCGGAAGGGCTCGATGATGGTCTTGTGAGACATGATGTCGGTAGCTGTCAACTTACCTCAGTGGAGGCTGTGATTGCTCGATGAGCTGGATTCGAATCAATACGCGGTTGAACGTCCATCGACGGAAGCCACTGATTGTTGAACAATGAGAATCATGACGAGGCCGAGCAAGTGAGGTCAGCATGACGCTCGATCGACGAACGTTTCTCAAGCTGACTGGCGCCGCGGCCGTTGTTGCCGGGACGCCGTCATGTGCGCAATCGCCCGAGAAACGCACGACGGAACAAGCCGGACCTGCTGATTACACCATTCGCATCGCCACAGGCCTCGTCGAGCTCGCGCCCGATCGCATCATCGCAACCATGGTGTACAACAATCAATGTCCCGGCCCGCTGATCCGGTTGCGCGAGGGACGGCTGGCGACCGTGGACATCTTCAACGACACCGACACGCCCGAACAGTTGCACTGGCACGGTCAGACCGTCGGCGCCGATGTTGACGGCGCATCAGAGGAAGGCACGCCGTTCATTCCCGCGCATGGAAAGCGGCGTGTTGCCTTCGTGCCCGGTCCGTCGGGCGTTCGCTTCTACCACACGCACGCGTTCGCGGGCGCCGACCTCCGCGCCGGGCAGTACGGCGGCCAGGCAGGTCCGGTGTACATCGAAGCAAAGGACAACCCGGGCGCGTACGATCAGGAGATCTTTCTTCTCTTGAAGGAGTTCGAACCGTCCTTCAGCCGCGGCGGCGACATGCCCCTCGACTTTCTGGCGCCTGCCGATCGCGACAGGACGCTCGAGGCGGCGGGTGAGTCCGCGATGCGCGCCTCGCTGGCAAAGGGCACACCGCACGGATTCGAAGTCGGCTACCGGGCGTTCGCGATCAACGGCCGAATGTTGGGGCATGGTGAGCCGATTCGGGTCACAGCCGGCCAGCGCGTGCTGCTGCACGTCATTAACGGCAGCGCGACCGAAATCCGAAGCCTCGCGCTCCCCGGCCATGAGTTCGAGGTCGTCGCCCTCGATGGCAACCCGGTCCCCACGCCCCTACAAGTACCGGTTCTGTGGATTGGCACCGGCGAGCGCGTCTCGGCTGTCGTCAGAATGGAGCATGCGGGCGTCTGGATTCTCGGCGATGTCGGCGAGGACCGCGATCACGGGATGGGGATCGTCATCGAGTACGCCGGGGCGAAGGGAAAGCCGCAATGGAGAGCTCCGCGGCCGTTCAAGTGGGACTACACGCGCTTCGGTAAGACAGAGGCCGCGACGCCACCCCCCGACCACGTGATCGAGATGGTCTTTCGGAAGGACAACGCCGCATTGAATGGCTTCAACCGGTGGCTGATCAACGATGTCGCATTTCCGATGGGGAGCACGACGCCCACCTTTCAACTTCAGCGCGGCGCGCGTTACCGGCTGCGCATGCGGAACGCCAGCGACGATATCCACCCCATGCATCTGCACCGGCACAGTTTCGAGTTGACGAAGATTGCCGGTCGACCGACCGCCGGCGTCGTCAAGGATGTCGTGATGCTCGGCGGTTATCAGGAAATGGAGGTGGACTTCACGGCGGATGCTTCGGGCTTGTCGCTCTTTCACTGCCACATGCAGTTGCACATGGACTACGGCTTCATGGCGTTGTTCGATTGTCGGTGACGCTTATTCTTGCTTTTCTTTTTCCGATCCTCCTTTTCCGTCCGTGAATCTCTTGAAGAAGCTCGTGTCGTTCCAGGTCGGGCGCGCCGGGTCGTTGGCGACTCGTTGCAGCAGCGCCATGATCACGCGATCGAACTGAGCCGCGGCCTCGAGATCGACCGGCTGCTTCAGGTCGTCGCTGGGCTTGTGGTAGACGTCACGCACCCAGTCGCGGCGCGTCTTCTCGTCAGCGGAGCCGAACTCGTAGCCGAACTTGAACGCGAGCGAGGGAACGCCGCGTCGAATGAAACTGTACTGATCGCTCCTGATGAAGCGGTTCTGCTCGGGCTCGCGATCGGTTTGAACATCCACGCCCAGCTCCTTCGCGACGGCACGAACGGCCGCGCCCAGCGACGATTCGGTCAGCCCCTGCACTTCGATCACCTTCAGCGGGTACAGCGGAAGGAACATGTCCAGGTTGACGTCGGCGACGAGGCTATCGGCGGGGACGGTCGGGTGCGCGGCGAAGTACTTCGACCCGAGGAGTCCCTTCTCCTCAGCGGTCTCGGCCATGAAAAGAATGGAGCGCTTGGGCCTGGCGCCGGATTCCTTCAGCAGCCGCGCGATCTCGATAATCGATGCCACGCCAGACGCGTCGTCCATCGCACCGTTGTAGATGGTGTCGCCATTGACAGCACGGCCGACGCCGACATGATCGAGGTGCGCTGACATGACGACGTACTCCGACTTCAGCCGTGGATCCGAGCCTTCGTAGATGCCGATGAGGTTCTCGGAGTCGATCGGATCGCGTTTGAGGACCGCGTGCGCGCGAAGGGTTCCCGGCAGCGCGAATCGTGGCAGGGGTTTCTTTTCGGCCACAAGTTGATTGAGTTCGACCAGCGAGTAGCCACTGCCAGCAAGGAACTTCTCGGCGCCGCGCCGCGTGACCGTGACCGAGATGATCTGTCCCGCTTGTTCCTGCAAATCGCCGTCGGCGAGCAGGACGGTAGGTTGAGGCGCCTGTCCCCGGCCGCGTCCGGCGCCGGCGGCTGTCGATGCGGACGGAGGGGTATCCAAATTCGTGCCGACAGGAGGATTCGGGTTCGGGAACGTCGCGATCCCGATCGCTCCAGCCTTCTTCAGCACGGCCCATCGCTCGCCGGCGGAACTCACGTGCGACCGCACGTTGTCCGACACGTTCGCTGGCGCCCCGACGTTCACATAGACCGCAATCTTGCCGCGAAGATCCAGCCCGGCGAGGTCGTCCCAGTGCGCCTCCGGGATCGACATCCCATAGCCGATGAAGACCATCGGCGCTTCACGGTCCCCGTTCAACTCGCCGCGGGCGGAGAGCGACGCCTCTTCGCCCAACGTCAACGGCTCCTCCTGCCCTTCCCGGACGAGCGCGAGCTTCGACTCCTCCGGCACCAGAACGCGCGACTCGAATTTCACCGGCTGCCGATATCCTCCGACGCCGCCCGGCTTCAACCCGATCGCCTTGAACTGCTCCTCGACATATCCAGCGGCTTTCTCGAACCCCGCCGTGCCGACGTTGCGCCCCTCGAGCGCATCGTCAGCCAGAAACGTCGATGTGGCTCCACCAGCGCTTCCCCTCCGAGGCCGGATCCTGAACGAAAAGCGCGACAACAGCGACGAGCAGGTATCGAAGCTTCATGATGATCGAAGTCTACTATTGCGCCCAGGACAGATCACCTTGCCACTGTCGCCGCCCACGGACGCGGCGTGGATTCGTGAATGAAGACGCCATTGCCCGTGAAACGTCGACCGCGTGACCGCAGGAGCGAACGCCAACGCAGCTCTTGGGATCTGGCATGCGTTCAATGTTCTCGTCGTTCTGCCCTTGAAGCCAATTAAGATCAATCCATAACCGGCGAAGCGTGAGCGCCTGTCTCAAAACATCTTCGACATCCGAAGACGCTACACTCCTCGGCCATTCAATATGCCGCCGCCTGCTGACGCGACGCCTCGGACGCTCCCGGAACCGCTCGGTCGTCTGACGGCCCTTGCACTCGATCTGCATTGGGCGTGGAACCACGCCGGCGACGCGATCTGGAAGCAACTCGACGAGACGCTGTGGGATCGCACACAGAACCCCTGGCTCCTGCTCCAGCATGTGCCGTTCACGCGCCTCGAACGCCTGTCCAGGGACGCGAACTTTCTACGCGACCTACAGGCCCTCGAGGAATCTCGCGCACGTTATCGCGCTGCTCCACCGTGGCGCCCAGCAGGCGCGACAAGCCTGCCGCGCGTGGCGTACTTCAGCATGGAGTTCGGGCTGCATGAGGCGCTCCCGCTGTACGCAGGCGGCCTGGGCATTCTCGCTGGCGATTACCTGAAGACGGCGAGCGACCTCGACATTCCCGTCGTCGGCGTCGGCATCCTCTGGCAGCAGGGGTACTTTCGGCAGGTCCTCGACGCTGAAGGGAGACAAACGGAGCTCTATCCATTCAATGAGCCCGCCAGTCTGCCCGTCCAGGCCGTCGTCAACGCAGCGGGTGAACGCCTCCAGCTTTCCTTGACGTTCCCCGGCAGGACGATCCTGCTCCGCGCCTGGCAGGTGACGGTTGGCCGGACGACGTTGTACCTCCTCGACAGCAACGATCCGTTCAACGCCCCGGCCGACCGCGGTCTCACGAGCGCGCTGTACGGCGGTAACTCCGAGGTCCGCTTGCTGCAGGAGATCATCCTGGGCATCGCCGGATGGCGGCTTGTCGAAGCACTGGACCTCGGGATTGAGGTGTGTCACCTCAACGAAGGACACGCGGCGTTCGTGGTGATCGAGCGGGCGCGTCACTTCATGGCGCGGCACCACGTGCTCCTTTCGCGATGCGCTTCGGGCCACACGCGCAGGCAATGTGTTCACGACCCACACGGCGGTGCCGGCCGGCTTCGACACGTTTCCGGCCGATGAAATCCACAAGTATCGGGGCTACTTTGATGATTACGTTCGCGGGCTTGGATTGCCTCATGGTCAGAGCTGCTCGCGCTCGGACGCTGCGATCCCCACGACGACAACGAACCCTTCAACATGGCGTGGTTGGCCATGCGCGGATGTTCGTGGGTCAACGGTGTCAGTCAACTGCATGGAGCGGTCAGCCGCCGACTGTTCGCAGGGTTGTTCCCACACTGGCCCGAGCGCGAGGTTCCTGTCGATCACGTCACCAACGGAGTGCACGTGCCATCGTGGGATTCGCCCTGGACCGATGCGCTCTGGACGCGCGCGGCGGGCAAGGAGCGATGGCGTGGGGACGTGTCGGCACTCACCGCGGACATGCTCCGGCTGTCGGACGAGGAGTTGTGGGGCCTTCTCACCCGCGAGCGGGAAGACCTCGTGCGATACGCGCGCGAGCGGCTCCTGCGCAAGCTTGCGCGTCACGGAAGCCTGGACGAGGCTGCTCGAACCGCACGTCAAGTGCTCCGTCCCGGTGTACTCACGCTGGGCTTCGCTCGTCGCTTCGCCAGCTACAAGCGACCGAATCTTCTGCTCACAGATCCGGCGCGACTGCTGCGTCTGCTCAATCATCAGCAACGTCCCGTTCAACTCATCGTCGCCGGTAAAGCGCATCCACTCGACAAGGAGGGCAAGGAACTGATCCAGCAATGGGCGCAGTTCGCGGCCCAGCCCGAAGCGCGCGCCCATGTCGTGTTCCTCGACGACTACGACATGCGGCTTGCCACGGAACTCGTCCAGGGTGTCGACGTGTGGATCAACACACCGCGACGACCCTGGGAGGCCAGTGGTACCAGCGGCATGAAGGTCCTCGTCAACGGAGGGCTGAACCTCTCGACGCTTGACGGCTGGTGGGCGGAAGCCTACGAGCCCGACTACGGCTGGGCGCTCGGCGACAGAATCGAACAGCCTGGTGAGGACGGTCAGGAGGCCGCGCAACTCTACTCGTTGCTCGAAGAGGAGATAGCGCCGGCGTTTTACGAGCGGGATGCGGAAGGTCTCCCGCGGCGGTGGATTACGCGAATGCGATCGAGTATGGCCGCGCTCGCACCCCGCTTCAGCAGCGTGCGGATGCTGCAGGAATACATCGAGAAAGCTTACGTGCCGGGCGCCGTGTCGTACAGGCGGCGAGCAGCAGACGCAGGTGCCGTCGCTCGGACGCTCGAGCAGTGGTCACGACGCCTCGAACAGCACTGGAGCGGCATCCGGTTTGGACGAGATCGCACAAACAGGCGACGACGGGCGTTTGACTCTGTGCGGCAGAGGTATTCCTTGGCGAGATCGCATACGAGGATGTCCGTGTAGAGCTTTACGCCGATCCGGAGAACGCGAGCGAACCGTTCGTCCACGAGATGACGCCGGTCCAACTGATCTCGGGTCAGGCCAACGCGTTCATCTTCAGCGCGACGGTCGAGACCCTTCGACCGGCCGGGGACTTCACGCCACGCGTCGTGCCGTTTCATCCCGACGCCCGGATCCCCATCGAGTTGCCACTCATCGCGTGGCAGCGCTGACCTGCGCCCGAGGCTTGAAGAGCCTTCGGTGTGAACGTGCCCCCATGGACCAGCTGATCACGCAGACTGAATCGTCACCGAACCGTCAGAATCGTTCTTTGTGATAGACGCCGCCGGCGAGGTAGCCCGTGAGTCGACCAGAAGCCGTCGACAGGGGCATCCCTCATGTTGAGCCGTAGATCGTCGTCCCGTTGCAAATTGACGCTGAAACGCCACTGCCTGCTGAAGAACTCTCAGGTCTGGCGCGATTCTTGGATTGGACCGATAACAGGGAAAACTCGAGCATGTGGCATGGCTTCGACCCGGAAATCCGGCGGCAGTTGGCGACCGTAAAAAAGTTAGTCAACCTTCGCCACCAGACGCCGAAGAAAGAATGGCCTTTGATCTTCGTCGAGGAGCATGATGCTTTGCTGGTCATCCGGCAATGGCCGGATGGCTCAATCACAGCCTACACGACCTCTGAGAAGTCCACTTCAGACCGGAGCCAGGACGGACCAGAACCCTAACGCTTCAACTCCTTCACCGGGATTGCCAGCGCTATTTCACTCCCCCGCCACCGCTCTGTTCCATGACCTTCTGATTCTGTCGCGCCTTCTCGAGCGCCTGATCGATGCTGAAGCTCGCCGGCTTCTGCCGCGGAGGGAATTCCTGAAACGTCTTGAGGAACTCCCCGACGATCATCTGTGCTGGAACCAGCAGGAACGCGCGGTCGATCATCCATTTGTCGTAGAACATGGACGCGTCCTCGGAGGCGCGTTCGAAGGGGTCGCTCCGCAGGTTGTAGATGTTGGGCGCCCGCGACGGAATCAGCGGCTCCTTCCACACGCCAACGCCGTGGCCGCGTTGCTGGAGAAACTCCACTTTCCAGTTCCCGACGCGGAGCGCCATCAGGTCGCCATCGTCGCTCCAGTAGAGGAACCCCTTGCGTGGATTCTCCTTGACCTCTCCTTTCAGGAACGGGAGCAGGTTGTAACCGTCGATGTGTACCTTGAAGGTCTTGTTGCCCGACTTGTAGCCCTTCTTGAGTTTCTCGACCGCATCGGGCTCGCCGGCCGCCGCGGCCAGCGTCGGCAGCATGTCCGTGTGAGAGAAGACGTCGTTCGATACGCTACCTGCCTTGATAACACCGGGCCACCGGATCGCGCACGGGACGCGCCAGCCGCCCTCCCAGTTGGTGTCCTTTTCACCACGAAACGGCGTCGTGCCGCCGTCGGGCCAGCTCATGACCTCGGCGCCGTTGTCGGTCGAGTACATGACGATCGTGTTGTCGGCGATGCCGAGCTGATCGAGCTTGTCGAGCAGCTTGCCCACGTGACCGTCGTGCTCCACCATGCCGTCGGGATAAATGCCCAAGCCTGTCTTCCCCTCGGATTCTTTCTTGAGGTGCGTGAAGATGTGCATCCGAGTCGAGTTCCACCAGCAGAAGAACGGCTTGTTGTCCTTGACGGCCTTCTCCATGAACTTGACAGCCCCGTCGAGGAATTCCTCGTCGACGGTCTCCATGCGCTTGGTCGTCAGCGGTCCGGTGTTCTCGATCTTCTGCGTGCCGTCGGGGTTGGCCCAGGTGTGGAGCACGCCGCGCGGCCCGAACTTCTTCTTGAATTCCGGGTCCTTCGGATAGTCGGGGTTTTCCGGCTCCTGCTCCGCGTTCAGGTGGTAGAGGTTCCCGAAGAACTCGTCGAAGCCGTGCGCAGTGGGAAGGAACTCGTCACGGTCCCCAAGGTGGTTCTTCCCGAACTGTCCGGACACGTAGCCGAGCGGCTTCAGCACGTCGGCGATCGTCGGGTCATCGGGCTGGAGTCCGAGATCAGCTCCGGGAAGCCCAACCTTCGTGAGCCCAGTCCGGATTGGCGACTGACCGGTGATGAAGGCGGCGCGGCCGGCCGTGCAGCTCTGCTGGCCGTACCAATCCGTGAAATTACACCCCTCCTTCGCTACGCGGTCGATGTTCTGGGTCCGATACCCCATGATTCCGTTGTTGTTGAAGCTGACGTTGAACCAACCGATGTCGTCCCCCCAGATGATGAGGATGTTGGGTTTCTTCTCACCGGGCATGATCAATCTCCCTTCTCACGAAAACGAACGGACGGCCAAGGCGAACACCGAGAAGCACGACATATCGCGGCTTGCGCAGCGACGCTCACGAGGCCTTGCACAAATCACTGGGAAACTCGGGGAACACACTTACGACCGCCAAGCCAGAGCACGGCCCGTGCCGATAGGGCCATGCGATCAACCGGCTTTGGAAGTCAGTGCCTGGGGCTCGAGGACCTTCGGATGAACGTGCCGCCGTGCCGTGGAGAAAGCTCGCCCATCTACGCGAGGTCAAGAAAGACAACGATCGACGGGTTGCCGACGGCGGCGTACTCGCCGGTGAAAGAGAGGGCGCCGCTCGTGCGATTCACGCGGAAAACGGTGACGGCATCGGCGCGCTGGTTGCAGCAGTACAGGAACCGACCCGTCGGGTCGAACGCGAAACTGCGCGGATAATTTCCCCGCGTCCATTCTTCGCCAACAAACGTCAGGCGGCCGTCGGAGGCGACGGAGAAGATCGCGATGCTGTCGTGCAATCGGTTGCCCGCGTAGACGTAATGCCCGTCGGCCGATACCAGGATCTCGGAGCAGAAATTGCTGCCCGCAAAGCCGGGTGGCAGCGTGGAGATGGTTTGCCGCTCCCTCAAGCGTCCCGACGCGGAGTCGTAGTCGAACAGCACGACCGTAGAGCCTTCTTCCTGGATCGAATAGAGCCAGCGGCCGTTGGGGTGGAAATGGAAATGCCGCGGTCCGTCGCCTGGAGGAAGTGAGACCGAAGGGGGATCGTTCGATGTCAGCACGCCGCGCTGGTCGTCGAACTTCCAGACGAAGATCTTATCCAGGCCCAGGTCAACGTGAAGCACAAAACGTCCGGATGGATCTGCCTGGATCATGTGAGCGTGCGTCCGATCGTGCCCACTCACGGCGAAGCTGCCCTGCGGGGCATGAGTTGCTCGAGTGGGGCCGACCGTGCCGGCATCAACCTTGACGTCTACGGCGTCGCCCAGCCGGCCGTCAGCGAGGATCGGGATCACCGCCACCGAACCGCCGAAGTAGTTGGCCACCAGCAGATGTCGTCCGCCCGGATGCACGCTGACATACGTGGGACCGGCGCCGCCGGAGCGCACCGTGTTGATCAGCTCCAATCTTCCGTCGGCCTTGTTGACGGCGAAGGCGCTGATGGTGCCCTGCTTGTCGTCGCCCACTCGATCGGTCTCGTTCGCGGAATACAGGCGCGTTCGGGCGGCGTTGACCGCCAGACAGCTCGGGCTCGTGCCCATCTCGACGATGGCCGTCGGCGTCATCGCGCCGGAGGTGCGATCGACCTGGAAGAGATGGATGCCGCGTCCATTCCCGGGAGGCAGGTCGACCTGTGTCGGCAGTGTGTCGCGAAGTGGGGAGCTGAAGGTCCCGACATAGGCGATGAGGGGGCCAGCGGCCTTGCCCTGCTTTGTCCGAGGCAAGAGATCCGTCAGTGGGGAGATCCCCACCAATGCGGTTGACGTTTTCAGGAATGAGCGCCGGGAGGGAACGCGTCTGGCCATGAGGGAGTATCACCGGCTGCAGATGGTGTCGCCAAGAGTCAATTTCAGGCTGTTGACAAGTCCCCATCCATCACGGCAGCGCCTAAGGCTTGAGGACCTTCGGTATGAACGTGCCCCCGTGCACCAGTTGATCGAGGACCTCGGTCGTGCGGGCCGGGCAGGCGCGCCCCTTGTCTGGCGTCAGGTTGTCGTGTTCGGATTCGATCAACGGCAACGCTTCCACAGGGGTGGGGATCTGGTTGAGCGCCGTCCAGACGCCTGCGGGCGGTGAAATGGTGTCGATGAAGCCCATCCCCGCCATCACCGGCGCTTTGATGCGCGACGCGAAATTGACCGTATCGAAATAGAGGGCGGTCTTCATCACGTCCGGGTTGTCCGACGGCCAGTTGGGATAGCCGGCCTTGCGGCCGTGGAGGTCGCCATTCGAATCTGCGCCGGCCGGTACGCAGACCAGCACCGCACTGATTTTCTCGGGGCGGAGGCCAGCCAGCACGAGACTCTGCTGGCCGCCCATGCTGCCGCCCGTCAGCACAATCGTTTTCCCATCCCAATCCGTCCGTGTCAGCAGGTAATCGAGCGCGCGCGAGTCGCGGAGGTACATGTTCAGGAAGTACGACTTCTCACGGTCGGTGTTGCCGACCGACTGGTAGGGGCGCGGCACGTTGCCCGACGGATCCGACGGCAGCTTGTCGTGCGAGTCGACGTTGATCATCAGCCAGCCTTCGGCCGCACGCCGCGCGTCGGCACCTGCGTTCAAGGCGTAGACGCCCGCGTACTGCAGCTGGATGACCGCCGGAAACTTTCCGTCTCGGGCCGGCTTCGCCACGTAGCCGTGCGTTTTGGATCCCAACGCATCGAGCTCGAACACGCTGAGTTCCACGCCGGGCACATCCGTCGGCACTGGTGTCAGCACCGAGTTGATGGGCACCTTCGCCTGCGCGGCGAGCTTGGCTTCCCAGAAGTCGTCGAAGTCGGCCGGGCGTGGTGTCGACAGACCGATCTTCGTAGGAGAGACCGCGGCGCCGGCGGCATAGAAGCCAGTGTTCCGTCCGGTGTTGCCGCCAACGAAGTGCGGCGGCTCGCTGGCGGGCGCCGCCGCGTCGGGTGTCAGGTTCTCATAGGCTTCGACCGCGACGTAAATCATCTCGGGCTGGTCGCCGACCACTTCGATCGTGGCCTTGCCGGAGGAGAGATCGAGCTTGCCTTCCTTGAGCACCACCGCGTTGTTCCGGCGAATCGTCCACTTGTAGGCATAGGTGGGCGGCGTCGATCCCGGCGTCACCGTCCAGCCGACGGTCTCCCCAACGTCGTAGATGCCGCTGGCGTGATACGGCGTGAACACGAGCTGCTGCGCGATGGGCCCGCCTCGCTGGGCGGAGAGAGACGCACCGAACAGGACGATGACCGCGAGCACGCGTGAAACGTATCGAGTCATGAAGACGCTCCGAGTTGAGGACCGAGCCGAATCATGCTGCCTTTCCTGCCAAGATCAAACAGGAGAACGAGAGAAAGGGAGAACTGTCCTGTTGGATCTTCCAGCGGCTGTCGCCGACGTCTACCTCGCGCGCCTCAGCACGTCCACGACAGCCTGGAACGCCGGCTTCGGCTGGCGCTGGCGGTCCCAGAGCAAGGGATAGTTCATTCGCCCGCGGTTGAGCCACGAGTCGGCGTCACTCAGACCCCAGAAGGTGACACGCGTCACCGCGTCGCGATGCTTGAGGAACACGCCGAAGATATCGGCGAAGCGCGTGGCGAGCTGTTGCTGCTTCTCGTCGGGTAGTCCGTTGGCGTATGGATTCGCGACCGCCGGGTCGGCGTTCCGACCGGCCCCGCGATTGCCACTCCCGTTTCAATCAGACGCTTCATCGATATCTCCGTCTACCAGGTCACCTTGACGAACGACACGCTCTTGCGCGGCAGCTCGAATGTTTCGGTAACGCGGCCGTCCCGGCCGATCGTCACCTGACGCTCAGGCTTCAGCGACTGCAGCACGCTGGCGTGCTCCAATTCCGCATACTGCGCGGGCGTCGGACGTCTGCGGCGAGCCCATCTTCAGCCAGGCCGAATACGAGTTGCTGTGAGTTTCGTCGATGCGATCGTGCGTCACGGTCGCGCGCCCGGCCGGCAGTCCATCAATCGTCAGCGTGACCGGCGCCGCCGATGCCGGCAGGTCATCGTCGTGGTAGTTCCAGATCAGGACCGTGGCCGATCGAGGCGACCGCGCCGCCAGCGCCGAGATGTCCGGAGCAGCGCGCACGCCTTTGTCGCGGATCTCTTCCACCGTGAGGCCAGCCGAGCTGACCGCCTGCACGCGATCGCCGATCATCTGGCCGAGCATGCGGAAGGTGTTCAGCACCGGCTTCGCGATGCCGTTGGTCGCGAGGTCGCGGAATCCGTCGAAGTACGGTTGATCCTCGAACAGGAACGCCCAGGTGACGGCGCCGAGCAGGTTGACGTGGTGCAGATCGGCCAGTTCGTAGGTGCGTGCGATCTGCAGCGCCGTGTAGGTCGGATACATCGTGCCGTTGCGGTAGCCGTTCTGCGGGTAATGCGTAACGCCGCACGCCGCGCAGCCTTCCGGATCGGACTCGCCAATCACGATGGGCGTCTTCGCGTACATCGGGAATTCTCCGATTACGGCGAAATGATTGTCGATGCTGCGCAGCTGGTTCGCCACGCCCATGCGCACCCGGTTCTCGACGAACGTCGGGCTGCCTTTGGCGTGGAAAGTGATGAGATCGAGCGGCGTGCCGATCTTGCCGGTGGCGTAATTGGTCCCGGACGACGTGTGCTGCAGGAACGTGCGCAACATGGCCTGCGCGCCGCCGGTCACTTCCGGGCCGCCGATCCGCGCCGTCGGCAGCGCGCGGCGTACGCCCTCGACGGCGAAGTCGTACAGCTTGTCGAACTCGTCGCGCCGCGTCTGCGCCTTTTGCGTCGCCATTGGATCGCCGCGGCCGCCGGCCCCGACCGAGCCGCTCCAGTAGCCGATGTCAGGCTCGTTCCAGACCTCAAACCACCAGCTCTCGACTTCCTGACGGCCGTACTTCTCGGCGAAGTGCCGCGTCACCTGGTAGCAGAGCTCCTCCCACTTCTTGTAGTCCCTCGGCGCGTACGTCCACCCAGTGTAGATGTCGTTGTACGAATCGCCCGGCTTCCAGAAGTGCCGGTAGGGCAACACCTGGCGGCGCCGACGACAGCGCCTCCGGCATGAAGCCGAGCTGCACGAACGGCTTCATTTTGCGAGCCATGTAGGAGTCCACGATCTGGTCCAGGATCGTCCAGTCGTAGACCGGATTGCCGCTGGCGTCCTCGGTGTAGACGTTCGTCGATCCCCACTTCAGCGCGTAGGTGCCGTCGCCTGACGTCAGCAGGTTGTGGACGCGCATGAACACCGGGACGGGGCTGAGATCCTGCAGCGCTGAGAGCAGCTTCTTGCCGTTCGGCGTGTAGGTGTAGTTGGGCTCGTCGTGGCCGAACCAGGCCCAGAAGGGATACATCGGGCCCTTCTTGACGGTCGTGTCGACGCGGATGGTGACCTGTTCGTTCTGCGGCGCACGGCCCGCGGCCAGACTCAGTGCCGTCAGGCCCAGGATCGCGAGTGCAAGCTTCCGTGGCATGGAACCACCTCGATGATGCGCACGACCGCGGCTGATTCCCGATCGGCTCAAGCGATCAGCTCGCCCATCAATGGGAGCCCGTGCTGACGGCGCGCCTCATTCCCATCAAAAGCCGCCGAAATCTTGTACAGCTCGAAGCGGCCATCGGAGGCTGTCGACGCGACACGGCGGACGAGCACCTGGCGCTGACGCGAGGTCATCGGGCGGAAACCCTGCGCGATGGCGAGGTTCTGGCGCAGCACGCGCATCGTGTCGATCCCGCTCACCAGCGTCGTGATGGGCAGACTCAACGCGTATCCGATGGCTTCCTCCGGCGACACCGCCTTCGCCTTCACCATCCGCGCGTCGCCGCCCAGGCTTTTCATGCCGATCGCCGCGATCCCGCGGCGGTTCAACTCCGGCAGCACTCGCTGCTCGAAACTCCGAACGAGGCGTCGAAACAATTGAGCGGCAGCTGACACGCATCCCACGGGATAGTCGTGGGACAGCATTTCCAGGTGCAGGTCAGGATTCTTGTGCCCCGTAAAGCCGACGAATCGGACCTTTCCCTGCTGCCGCGCGCGATCCAGCGCTTCGACCGCGCCGCCGCGCGCGAAGTATTTCGCCGGCTCGTCGTCGAAGATCACCTCGTGAATCTGCCAGAGATCGAGATAGTCGGTCTTCAAACGGCGGAGCGAATCATCCAGCTGCCGCATGGCCGTGCGCGCGTCGCGGCCGTGGACGCAGACCTTCGTCATCAGGAAGACCTTGTCCCGGCGCCCGGCGAGCGCCTTGCCCATGCGCGTCTCGCTCACACCCTCGTTGTAATCCCACGCATTGTCCATGAAGGTGATGCCGCCGTCGATCGCGGCATGCACCAGTCGCGTCGCTTCTTTCTCGGTCTTCGGCAGGCCGAGATGCCAACCGCCGAGAGCAAGGATCGAAACGTTGATGCCGGTGCGGCCGAACGGACGAGTCGGGACTGCAGGGTCGGACGTTGCCATGGTGGTGGCAATTGTAGTGTCGAGGCTTGCTGCGGGCCAATCGGCCTGGGATCATGTGTCCGAGATCGCACCTACGTGCTCAGGACGCGCCTTCAAACTGGCGCGATCGCGATCACACGAAGAGGGCTGCCGCTGCCGTTGACGATCTTGAGCGGTGCCGCAATCACAATGGCCCCGGTCGGCGGCAGCTGATCCAGATTGCACAGGCTCGCCAGGCCAAACTTGCCGGCGCCGTGCATCGTCGTGTGATTGGGAAACGGCGGATTGAACGTGCCCGCCTGACCCGCGTCGGTGCCGATCGTCTCGACGCCTACGCCGAGCACGTCCCGGTCGTCGGCGAGCACCTTCGACGTGCGCGCATCGAAGCCAGGGCTGTGCGGGCCGTCCTCGCGGGCGTTGATGAACGACGCGGCGTCGGCCCTCCGGCTCCAGCCAGTCCGCAGCAGGACCCATGCTCCGCGAGGAATCCGTCCATGCTCTGCTTCCCACTGTTCGAGCCGCTCGGGGGTCAACAGGAAATCGGGATTGCGCGACACGTCAGCGGTGACGTCGATCACGCACGCGGGTCCGACGAAGCGCGACACCGCAATCGTGTCGCACGCGTTGTTCGGAAGATCCTTCCCGGTGATCCAGTGAATGGGCGCATCGAAATGCGTGCCGGTGTGCTCGCCCAGCCGGATCGTGTTCCAGTACCACGCCGGCCCCTTGTCGTCGTACTTCGAGATCACGTCGATCGTCATGCCCGGTGACGGCGCGAACATCGGCGGCAGGCCGATCACCGGTGTCGACGGTCCGAGCGGCTGCGTCAGATCGACCACCTTCAGGGTCCCGCGATTCAGCTCATCCACTAGTTGGATCAACACCCCGCTCATGTTTCTCTCGTTTCTCAACCGGGGGGCTTCGCCCCCGCGGCGGCTACAGACTTCCTCTCCGCTATCCATCGTTTGAATCGAAACGCGTTTTCCGGGAGCTGCAGATCCATGCCGTAATGATTCGGGACCTACGGCGGCAACCTTCGCGACGATCACGCTGAGATCGTTTCGCGCGAACGCCTCGATCGCCGCCTCGCCGAAAGCCATCACCGAATCGACCGCGGCAACCTGCTCGATGCCGGCGCCGCGCGCGATCGCCGCGAGATCGGTGATCCCAGACGTCGTGTGCGAGTCGAACCCTCCCGTCGAGAGCAGGCTGCCGTTGTCGAAGATGATGTGGACGAGATTCCGCGGCCGGTAGCGTGCCAGCGTCGCGAGTGTGCCAAGGTTCATCAGCACCGAGCCGTCGCCGTCGAGCACGATGATCTTCTCGTGCGGGAGATGCAGCGCCAGCCCGAGCCCGATCGAAGACGCCAGTCCCATGGCATGCTGCAGATAGAAGAAGTTCTCCTTGTGCCCGAGGTCGTACAGCTCCTGCGCGCACGCACCCATGATCGTGACGACGACCTTGTCGTCCAGTTCCGGGTAGAGCATCCCGATGCACTCGGCGCGCTTCACAGCGCGTCCTCCATCAAGTCGCGCGTGAGGAGCAGCGCGACCGGCGACAGCGCGCTTCGCGAGAACGTGTCAGCCTCGCGAATCTGCCGTCCGACCTCTTTCGGATCGCGCGCGTACTCGAACGGGATGTTCAAGGCCCGCAACACGCCCTCGGTGACGATGCCGCCGCGCGTGTGCCAGGGATACGGCTCGCCCCAGTGGCCGCGGAGCGCGATGAGCATGCACAACGGAATGCCGTACAGCATCGCGAGCGAGACGATCCCGTTCATCGCGGCAAGAAAGCCGTGGTTCTGCATGAGCAGGACATGCCGTTCGCCGGCGAAGTAGGCGCCCGCCGCAACGCCAATGGCCTCTTCCTCCTTGGCAACCTGGATCAGCGTGACGTCCGGGTCCTTCTCCGCCTGCTGCAGCAGCAACCCGAGCCATGTCTCGGGCAGCGCCGAGAGCGAGGTGATGCCGGCGTCCTTGATGCCCTGGAAGACGGCCTTCGAGTTCTCGTAGGAAACGGACATGGTGAATCGCGATTCTAGACGACCATCGTTGGTTTGGAACCATCCAACTCACACGTCGATTGTGAGTCTGGCTTTTCGTGAATGCACACTACACTGCAACCTGATGTGTAGTAGCTGAGTTCAACAGAAGGAGGACATTCGTGACTCGAAGACGACTCGTTTCTATGGCGGCACCGGCCGGGTTCCTGCTCTTCGCCTTCGCCGGCACTGGAGCCCAGGACGACGCGCTGGATCCAGCGAAGGTCGCGTCGAACACCCACAAGATCGCGCTCGAGAACGCATTCGTGCGGATCCTGGACGTGCACATCCCGCCGGGATCGATCGAGCCGAGGCATCGGCATCCGCATGGTTTGAGCGTCTACTTCACGGACTGGGACGCCGAGGTTACGGTTGACGGCAAACCGCCTCAGGTGAACCATCGACAGGCGGGCACCTTCGCGTGGAGCGATGCCGTCATTCACACGGTGCGCAATGCCGGGAAGTCCGAAGGACACGTGCTCAGAATCGAGTTGAAGCATTAGCGGACCGGCACGGTACGCTTCAGCCAACGACCGCTATCCTGGCCTCCTCGAGTGAGCCTTTGAAGATCGTGAACAGCACACCGCGTCCGCCGGGGACGGCGGCGGGAAAGCGATGCGCCACATCGCCGGCGGCTCGATCGACGGTTGTGATTTGCTCGCGGGTTCCTCCGGACTCGGCGATGCGTGAGATCCCCGACCCTCCTCCGGAATAGATGTAGCCGTCAGCCGACCACGCGACGCCGCGATCGTTCACGTCGACGCTTCCGATCTCGAATGGTGTCCCACCGGCGACCGGGGCGCGCCAGAGTTTCCCACTCGCGACGAACCCGATCTGCGAGCTGTCGGGTGAGAAGAACGGGTTGTACGGAGCATCAACCGACGACACGACGCGCACCTCGTCGCCCCGGAGGTCCTGGAGGCAGATCTGTGGACCCGATTTGCCGGTGATGGCGACGTAGGCGATGTGCGTCCCGTCGGGAGACAAAGCAACTCCCGGCCCGCTTGGCCCAGCCCACGTCAGGTCATCGGGCCAATCGATGGCGAGTTTCAATGCCGGCAGTGATACCGGTGTCGGATACAGCCGCCATGCCGCGATTCCGGCGAGCATCACAGCAACGGCGACGCCCGCCGCCAGCTTCGGCGGAGCCAGTCTCGAGCGCTCTTCATCGATGCTCCTTTGCCGACGCGCCCTTTCCGTTCGCGCCCAGGCTCACGACGATCCCCTTGACCGCGTTGTCGTCGCCGTCGAGGAACCGCGCGCAGAAGTCCGTCGCTCCGCCCGCGTTCACGATTGCGGCGCGGATCACGTTCGGTCCTTTCTTCAGCGTCAGCCTCTTCGACACGCCATCGTCGATGACCGTCTGCCGATCGTTGTAGATGCCGATCACTTCCTGCCCATTGAGCCACCAGATCGACGCCGCGTTCGAGCCGATCGCCAGGCGCACGCTGGGTATGTCCCGTGGCGCATCCACGACGGTGACGGCCCAGAACAGGACGTTGGAGGTCGGTTTGTTGAGGGCATACGCAAAGTGAAAGAGGTTCACGTTGTAGGCGACCGTATCGACAGCGTGCCACGTCAGAGACTCGTCGCCGACGGTCATCGTGTCACCGTCATGCGGCATCACGGTGAGCTGATTCGCAAAGTATTCCTTCTTCACGACTGCCTGCACGGCACTGTCCGTGAGTTGCGGGGTCACACGAATCGGCTCGAGGATGAGCCAACGCTGGAGGAACCCCGCGGCATCGGGTGCTTTGGGGGCTGAACCCGGACTCACGAGAGAGGGTGCGGGACTGCGGGCCGGAGCCGGCTGTTGCCCGGCGCCGCCCGGTAACACCGATCCACTGAGGATGGCGACCGTGCCGAGCACAGGCAGGAACGCGTTGTGGAGTGCCTTCATAGGTGTTGGTGCGACCCGCGATCAAGGCATCACGATCAACCAGCGCTGCCGATCGCTGTCAGGCCTGAACTTCGCAAGCGTCGGCGTACTGCTGCCAACAGCCGAGAGCGCCAGCGGTTCTTTCGAATTCGGGACCGCCTTCGGCATCACGCGATACGTGCCGTCGATGAGCTGATCGATGCGCCACAGTTGTTCAGGCCCGCCGGTGAAGGCGGGCAGCACCACCAGCTCGGACTCCGAGGTGGCCGCGAGCGCGCGGTCGGTGCCGGCAATCGTGATCTTGAAAAACGGCGATCCGGGATAGCCGCCAACATCAGCAACGGGCGTGATCGTCCACTTCTGCTGCGCCTGCACCATGTAGGGCGCCATGCGTACGTCAACCGGACCGCTGGGCCAGTTGGCGCTCACCTGGGCGACATCCTGTGCTGGAATCGGCGTCGCAGGCGGCGCGCTACCCGGTTCGCCGCGACCTCCAGGAGCACCGCCGCCACCGCGACCCCCGCGGCCGCGGGCGCCGCCAACCGGCACACCCTGCACGGCCATTTCGAGTGCCGTACCGGTGCGCGCGGACTGGATTTCATACGTGCCAGCCGTAAAGTTATCGCCCGCGACCGGCCAACCATCACGCCAGAGCAGAGGACGAATGTCGAGCACGCTCGCGCCGCCGCGATCGAGGTCGGACTCGTAGTGGCAGGAGAACTTCTGCACGCCGTCGCCCAGATCGAGCAGTCCGAAATGTCCCACGCCGATATGCCGGCCGTTCGAGCCGGCAAACAGTTTCCCGCCGCCCTGGATCATGTCGACGCCCATATTGTCGAGAAAGGGTCCCGTCACCTTCTTCGATCGGCCCATACGGATGTTGTAGCTGGAATTTCCGCCGGCGCAGCACGACCCGTGCGTGACCAGCAGGTAGTACCAGCCCTCGTGGAAGATCATGACAGACGCTTCGGAGTTGATCGCGATGTTGACTGGCTTCCGTTCCGGGTGCAGCCGTTTCCCGGTTTTCGGATCCAGTTCGACGAGCCTGATGTAGCCGAAGTACGAGCCGTAAGTGAGCCAGAGGGTTCCATTCGTCGGATCGCGAAGCACGCCCGGGTCGATCGCGTTGCTGTCCTCGACGCCGTCGGACCAGACGACCGGACCGCCATCCTCCCACTTGTAGTCCGGCGAACTGGGATCGAGGGTCTTTCCGATCAGCAGGCCGATCGCCGCCTTGGGCTGAGGCCCCGGGGCCGCGTAGTACAGGAAGTACCGGTCGCCTGCACGAATGACATCCGGCGCCCAGCTGTTGTTGCCACCGCGTGCGATGACATCCGGGCCAGGACGCCCGCCCGGCACCGCCTGCATGACTGAGCCGGCGCGCCGCCAGGTCCATCCGTCGTCGGAGACGAAGGCGGGCAGCCCGTTGCCGGTGGCGTAGACGTAGAACCTCCCGTCGGCCCGGATGACGGTCGACGGATCGTGCATCCCGGGCTCGCCATCGAGGGCGAACGCCGGCGCCACGAGCAGGAGCATCGCTGCGGCAACACAGCGGGATTTCATGAAGACTCCACCATCATTCTCCGGCGTTCGGACACGAACATTGCGTTTACGAATGGGTGAGCGAGCCGGCGATTTATCGATTCCACGCTTCGCGGGCTCCGGAAGAGTCCTTTGTCAGAGAACCAGTTGGCCGACAACTGCAGCTATAACAGACAGGGATGGCCATTAAGTGCATGAAACGGTCGGCGGCGTTCGTCATTGTAGCGCCGCGGGCGACATGGCGGCAATCGTGGTCGGGACTGGACTCTGGTTCGTCGTGCGTGGACCTCGATGTCAGATCATGCCCATTTTTGTTCCCAGACGGACGGTTTGACGCTGCTATTCTGTTGACGGAATATTCTGTCTAGCATATACTATGCCTGTGAGTTGGGATGTCGAGTATTCGGACGAATTCGGCGATTGGTGGAAGGGCCTGACGGAGGACGAGCAAGATGCAGTCGCCGTTGGGATTCGGAAGCTGGAGACACTGGGTTTGACACTGGGCTATCCGCACAGCTCACAGGTCAAGGGCTCCAAGCACGGTCACATGCGGGAGCTGCGGATTCAGGTGCAGGGTCGACCGTTCCGAGTGTTCTACGCGTTCAATCCTGAGCGGAACGCCATTTTGTTGATCGGCGGGGACAAGAGCACACTCGGCGATGATCGATTCTACGAAGTCTACATACCGTTAGCCGACTCTATCTACGATGAACACCTCGTGGAACTTGCAGCCGAGAAAAGAGCCGGCCAAGAGAAGAAATGATGGCTGATTCTGGAGGCGACGACGATGGCGATGAAGAAGTGGCGTGATTTGTACGACCGGATCCCAGCAGATCGTCGAGCGCGCATCGAGACACAAGTCGCGAAGGATCTGGCCGAAATGCCGTTGAACGAACTGCGGCGCGCACGGGCGCTCTCGCAGACGCAGCTCGCCAAAGTGATGGACACGGCACAGTCCGAGGTGTCGAAGATCGAGCAGCGGACTGATCTGTACATCAGCACTCTGCGGAGCTACATCGAGGCGATGGGCGGCGAACTGGAGATCATCGCCCGTTTTCCCGATGGTGCGGTTCGTATTACTCAGTTCAGGGATGTCGAAGACCAGGTGTCAGCGGCGCGCTGAGCTCCCGTGCGGTCAGGACCGCATGTCGAGCGCTTCGCGCACAGCAGAGTTGCAGGGCACCTAATGACTCTGAGACTTGATCGCCGCTGGCCAGTTGATGATGACGTTGATCGGGCGTTGCTGCCGGGCGACTGGTGTGAGAAAAAGGAACCGTTTTCCATCATTTGTCGCGTATTGCTCGATTTCGATTCGCACGGGTCCGACAGGTGCCTTGAAAAGTGGTCTGGGCGTGACCGAGCTTGAGTGTTTTCCCATCGACGTCGACGACGAAGAGAGCGCCATCGAGACCAAGATAATAGAGTTCGCGGCCATCTTGCCGCCACACCGGCTGCACACCACCGTCAACAGAAACCTGTTGCGGCTCACCAGCCGGTGGGAACGCTTGAACGTACACCTCAAATCTTCCTGACGCCTCGGAAGAATATGCAATCAACCGCCCATCTCTGGAAAAAGAAGCTTGTTCGCCAGCTTTTGGCTGCGCTCCGACGAACAAGGGAATCTTTTTCTTTTCGGGTAGCGAAAACGCGAAGCGGCCCTCCCAGCCATAGATAAGGTAACGTCCATCCGGCGACCAGTCATGGAGAACACCGGGCGAATCACCTCAGTCTCTTGCCCATCGAGAGTTCGCTGCATGATTCGACGCACGCCGTCCTTCGTTGAAGTCCATGCGATGCTGCGGCCATCTGGTCCCCAACGTGGATCGAACTCGAGAGCGTCGCTGAAAGTCACTTGCGTGAATGCCACCCTTTCGAGATCGAGCAGCCACAGATTGACCCTGTCAGTCTTCCCGCGAGCGACGACGACTCGCTTGCCATCGGCAGAGAGATCGAACGTGCTGAATGTGCCAGGTTCGCCAACATTGCCGAGTGCGTTTCCTCCCCGGTCGAACCAAGCGAATTGGTACTGATACGGTTCGAAGAGTGAGTAGGACAATCTCCCGGTGTCGGATGCGGAAAAAGTGGCCGCTCCGAAAAGGGACGCCGTCACCCCACCCATTCCTGGATATCCGCGCCTGTTAGTCGAGAATACGGGTGGCCCAAAGCGACTGACATACTCGCGGTCGTATGCGATTGGCGAGGCTACTCCAGTAAATTCCAATCGCGTGAGGTCGAAAGGCCGCGCGACGATGCTGCCATCGCGCGAATAGAGCAAGTAACCCGGAGCTCCGTAGATCGCGGGGGTCTCGACGTCCAGCAGTCGTCGGTTGACTTCAATCGAATCCAGCGACCCCGAATACAGGCCCGACCTCGTTTTGTCGTCGCTGTGAACGACATACAGAAAGTGGCGTCCATCGGGCAGGAAATGAGGCCAGAGGTGCTGATCCTTTCCGGACGGGTAGACCTTCGTGACTGGCACGGGCGCGCCCCCGGAGGCTGGCATTTGAGATATAGGTTCAAAGGGGCCGGTGCGGATCAAGATGATTCCCGCGCGGCCCCAGCTCCCACCATTAAATGCAGTTACCGGCGACAGTTTCTCGGCTGGTCCACCAGACACGTTCATCTTCCTGAGCTCGCCCTTAATGAATGCGATGGTCTGACTGTCCGGCGCCCAGAAGGGACTCGACGCGCCTTCGGTTCCAGGAAGCGCGGAGGCATCGGTCGAGTCGAGCCGCTGGATCCACAACCTGGTCGTCAGCGCCCATACCTTCCCGGTGTCACCCTCACGCCCGATAAACGCCACGCGCTGGCCATCGGGCGATATCTGCGCGTTCTCGACGGTGACGCCGGGCGGCGGCGTCAGTGCCAGCCTGAGAAGCGGCGGCGATGTATCCGGCTCTCCTCGCCGGTGCACAGCCAGCCATGATGCGAATGCGAGCAGCAACATCACCGCGACCGATCCGAACAGCCAGATCGCGGGTCGTCGCGCACGGGACTCGATTGCCGGCTCCTCATGGCTCCCGCGTGTGACAGGGCCCTTGAACCGATACCCGCGTTTCGACACCGTCTCGATGAACGCATGCGGCTCGGCATCGTCCCCCAGTGCCTTCCGCAGCAGCGACACGGTGTAGGTCAGGTTTGCCTCCTCCACGAACGTCCCCTGCCACACTTCGTTCAGCAGATCCTCTTTGGTGACGAGCCGTCCCGCACGTTCGACCATGACGACGAGGAGGTCGAACGCCTTCGGGGGCAACGACGTGGGGCTGTCGTCGCGCAGAAGGACCCGCTCGCCCGGATCGAGCCGGAACGGTCCGAACTCATAGAAGGTCTGCGTATTCAACGAGATCCGCTCCTGACGCCGCCAAGGGATTCCTTGCAGATTCCTTGGCGCATCCTCTCATCGGCCAAAGGACCTCGCACCCTCTCGCCGCCTATGAACGCGCCTTCAGCCAATCGGCTGACGTGCGAAAGGCGGCGTCATGCGAGTGCAGACTGCGACCATCTTGTTCAGCTGTTGGCTGGTTCTCAGCGGCGTCGAACCTGCCGGAGCTCAACCAAGCCCGAGTCCCCTTTCTGAAGCGTTGCGGTTCTTCGAAACCCTGACATCGGGTAACAACGACACCGAAATCTTGCGGAGGCTACGCCCGGCACCGGCCTCTGAACCCGAGCGGATTCGGGCGCTGGCGGAGGTCGCTCCGGAGTCCGTCCTCCTGCCAGACGCGAGCGAACGCAGGAAATTGGGGGCGCTGGAAGCCGTCCTCATTTACCACGAACGCCTGGACGTAATCGAGATCAAACTGATTGATGTGCCGATGGCGGTCGTGGGGCTGCACGACCGCGCGGTTATCCTGGTCTCCCGTCCCGCACTGCGGCTATTGTCTGTTCCAGAATTGCAAGCAACCGTTGCGCACGAAATGGGTCATGAGTACTTCTGGGGCGACGATTACGCCATGCTGCGCGAACAGCACGACACAGAGGCGCTTCAAGTGCTCGAACTGAAGTGCGACGGCGTGGCGGTGTTGACGCTCGTTGCGCTGGGGCTGGATCCGGCCCATCTCTCTCGTGCGATCGAGAAGATCGGCCGGTTCAACGAGGTTCCGAATGAGCGATGGCGGAACAATGGGTACCCACATCCGCGGGATCGCGAGCGCTTCATCCGTGCGCTGCTGGACCTGAGGCGTTCACCAGGGTCACGGGCGCAAATCCAGTAACGAAGCCTGCGGCTACCAGTGGGTCAGCGAGCCGTCGGGCCGTCGCTGGGTCACACCTGGCGCAGCCTCGGTCATCGTCTCGATGAGGGTGAGTTGTTTTTCGTCGACGCTCACGCCCAACCCCGGTCGGTCGTTTGGCCAGACCTTGCCGTTCCTGCACTCGAGGAACTCGGGCATGTACGGCACCGGGCGCTCGCCCTGGTTGTATCCATGAGCACCTGGCCAGGGAACGCCATCATCGTGTGCATGTGGCCGACGGTCGCGATCGGACCGGTGAAATGCGGCACGATGCCGACTTTGTGGGTATCGCACACCGCCATGATCTTGAGCATTTCCGTGATGCCGCCGACGTTGGGCAGCGACGCGCGGGCGAAATCGATGTCGCGCTGCTCGACCAGCGGACTGAACTCCGCCCGTGTCCCCCACTCCTCGCCGGGCGCCAGCGGCACGGTCGTCATCAACCGTAGCTTCGGAATCTGCGTTCGGAACTGCTCCTCGCGAACCGGGTCCTCGACGCAGAAGGGCCGCGAGGGTTCCATCAGGCGACACACTTCAACGGCTTCGTGGAAGTCGAACTTCTGGTGCAGATCGATCATCCAGTTGCCATCCGGCCCGACACCTTCGCGAATCTGCTCGACCGCCTTGATGATGAGCCGGATGTGCGACCTCGAATCGAAGATCGAGCCGCCGCCACCGCGTCCGCCACGACCACCCGGCGGTACACCGGCGCCGTCAGCGCCGCCGGAGCGTCCTGTGCTTGGGAGAATCCCGCTGTCCACGCGGAAGACACGATACCCAGCCGCCATCGTGGCCGACGCGCGTTCCTTCAATCCCATCGCCGCGGCTTCCGCCGGCTGGACAAGCCCCTGAGGCAGACCCGACGTCGCATAGAGTTCGATGTGCTCGCGCGCTTTGCCCCCGAACAGCTGATAGAGCGGCACGTTCAGAGCCTTGCCCTTGATATCCCATAGCGCCAGGTCGATGGCGCCGAGTGCGTGCAATCGTTCCTTGCCGGGAGAGTAGAACCCGTCCATGAACGCCGCCTGCCAAATCATCTCGGTATCGAAAGGATTCTTGCCGATGACGCTTCTGGCGACGTTGCGCACCGTATCGGGTGATCCACCCTGACCGATGCCGGTGATCCCCGCGTCGGTGTCGACGAGGACGACCATGTTGCTTTGCGGAAAGGCCTGGGGCCCGTTCCTGTCGTAGTTCGGCGGGTAGAAGACACGGATCTTGGTGATCTTCGCGAGTGGAAGCCTGGCCTGCGCGCGCGCCAGCGAAGCCGGCGTGCCCTTAGTGGATGCCGTCACGACTTTCTGGCCAGCGACAAGCGAGCCGACGACGCCTGTGAGAGATTTCGCGAAGCTCCTGCGATCCAGATTCATTCGCCCTCCGTCAGACGGCCGCGAAGTCAAATCGCTCACGCGTCAGCGTTTCGCCGTTTCGAACGATAGTGTTCAGCTGAAAAACGGCGCTTCGAACACGCGTGAGCTCGCGCTGGAAGTCTTGACCCCTCCGAACTTGTACAGGATGATCAAGTTTCTCGGTCAAGACCATGCCCGCGTCAGCGGGGCGGTAGCAAGCTTATCGCCTAGCGAGGCGCAGCCTCGCTAGAAATTGAACTTCAACGCGAACTGCATGCTGCGATTGTCGACGACGGTCGACGTGATGCGGCCCGCATTCGGGTTGCCAATGGCGCTGTTCGGAAATCCGAAGCCGGGATGGTTGAACAGGTTGAACACATCCCACCGGAACTCGACGTTCGAGCCTCCCCCCAGCGCCACCCGTTTCGACAGCGAGGTATCGAAGTTCATGTGCCCAGGCCCGTAGAGGATGCCCCGGCCCGCGTCACCGTACGTGTTCGCCAGCGGTGCGACGAAGTCGGCCGGGTTGAACCAGAGGTCGACTGTCGGGTTGTCGAGCTTGCCGGATCCGTCCGGTTGGGCCAGCTCGGGGCGCCGTTGTTGACGCCGGTCTGGAGCGAAACGCTGAACGGCCGCCCCGTCGTCATCGTCGTGATCCCCGACAGCTGCCAGCCGCCGACGAGGCCCTGCAGAAGGGCGCCCGATTCGGTCATCCAGCGGCGGCCGGTTCCGAATGGCAGTTCGTAGACGTAGCTAATAACCGCGCGATGGCGCACGTCGAACCCGGACGGGCCGTGCCACGCGTCCATGTTCGTGATCGTCTGCCCGTTGCCGACCGCGCCGCCGCCGCTCGCCGCGGAGCTGCCGTAGTCGAGTGACTTGCCGTAGGTGTAGCTCACCAGGAACTGGTAACCGTCGCTGAATCGCTTCTGCAGCCTTCAACGTTCCCGCGTGGTACGTCGAGCGGTTGCGCGGATCGCATTGCAGCATGTTGTTCACGCCGGCGATCGGCTGCAGGAGTCGGCGCGAAGCCTCAGAGCCAGGACCGGGCTGGACCTCGTTGGGGTTGTAGCACAGCACCATGTGCTTCGAGGCGCTGCCCGCATACTCGAGCTCGAGGAGCAGCAGCGAGAGCAACTGCCGGTCGATGCCGAGGTGCCACTGCTCGGCGTACGCCGTCTCGTTTTCGTAGCTGTGGCCCGACACTCGAGGATTGGCAGCGATGAGCTCCGCCGTCGTCGTCGGCTTGACCGGGACGATCGGCGGGAAGGGATCGGCAATCGTCCTCACCTTCGAGAAGTCGAGCGGATTGGTTTCGTGATTGACGTTCTGCGAGATCACGAACGGCACGTTGAGGTGATTGAGGTTTCCGGCCGCGTAGGGACTCGGGAAATAGGTGATGCCGAACCCGGTGCGCAGGATCGTCGAGGCATCCGACGTCAGCTTGTAGGTGATCCCCAGACGCGGCGCCAGGTTGCCGTACTGCGTCTTCTTGTTCGCGCTCCGGCTGGTACCGTTTTCGCCGGCGTAGACCAAGACGTAGTTCACATAGTCGAAGTTGGCGAGCCGGTTGTTCTTCTCGGTCGGCGGGCTGAAGATCTCGTAGCGCAGGCCGGCATTGACAGTCAGCCGGTTGTTGACCTTGAAGTCGTCCTGCACGAACGTCCCCTGTTCCACCACCCTGAACTCCGGCTTTTCGAGGAGGAAGCCGCGCGAGGCGTTGTTGAAGTACCCAAGCAGCACCTCGGCGAGCCCGGTGCCGCCGCTGTTGGTCAGCGGGTTGTTGACGAAGCTCGTGCCGAAGTTGATCGCGCTGCGCGTGTTGTCGTGGATGAACGGCGACGGCCGGCGATCGACGAGCCGATAACCGAATTTCACCTGGTGACGGCTCTTCAACCACACCAGCACGTCCTCGATCTGGTAGTGGAACTGGCTGGGGTTGACCGGCAGGAACGCCGGTCCGCCGGAAATCCCGGTGAAGTTCGTGATGCCGATGTTCGGAAGGCCCGTCGTGATCTCGTTGATGTTGATGCCGTGAATCCCCAGGGATTCTGACGCGTTGTGGCCGTAGTCGGATTGCTTCGTGAACGGCGCGGTGTTGGCATAGCCAACGCGAAGCTCGTTGACGAAGCGCCGTGCTCAGAATCTTCGAGTAGTTGAACGCCGCGCCGTGCGTCGTCAGTTTCGTGTTCTGGATGCCGGCGATGAACGGTCCGAGGTCGAATTTGGCGGCAGCCTCCGGAGGCGTGGGCAGGCAGCAGTTCGCCTGGCCCTGCGGAGCGTCGAGCCTGAACTTGCCGTAGTTGAACCGGACGAAGAACGTGTCGTTGTCCGACAGCCGGTGGTCGACGCGGCCGGAGAACGCGTTGTCGGTGATCTCCCGGTTGGGCGTCGAGATGTAGTTGTCGAAGTTGCTGCTGCCGTTGTTCGGCAGCGGATAGATGCTCGCGATGTTCCGGCCGACGGAGAGAATGCGGTCCGGGGGAATGATGTTGTTGGGAAACTGATCGCGCACGATTCGTCCCGTCGCCGGGTCGACACGGGTGGTGAGCGGATCGTAAATCGGGATCAGGTTGCCGTTGCGATCGCGATAGTTGCTGAAGTCGCCGGTGCGGGTGGCCGCCGTCGGCACGGTATTCACCGTCGTCACGCCGCGCGTCTCCTTGATGCCGGCGTAATCGGCGAAGAAGAACGTGCGGCTGTGGCCGTCGTACAGGCCGGGGATCACCACCGCGCCGCCGATCGCGGCGCCGAACTGATGCCGGTCGAGCGGCGGCACCGGATCCTTCACGAGCGTGCCGTCCGCGGCCTGGACCTTGCGGACGAAGAAGTTGCGCGCGTCGAACGCATCATTGCGCAGGAACTCGTACCCCGTGCCATGAAGTTGATTGGTGCCCGACTTCGTCGACACGGAGACGACGCTGGCCCCGCGCCCGAACTCGGCGGAGAAGACTCCCGACAGCACCTTGAACTCGCGCACCTGCTCGACCGAGGGGGCGACGATGACGGTATTGAATGTGAACTCGTTGTTGTCGATCCCGTCGACGAGCCAGGCGTTGGAGTTGGCCTGGCTCCCCAGCGCGTTGAAGTTCGAGGCGCCGCGCGGGTTGAAGGTGCTGGCGCCTGAAAGGTTCTCGCCGGCCTGCCCTGGAGTGATCCCAGGCGCCAGGTAGACGAGCGTGGCGAAGTTGCGTCCGTTGAGCGGCAATTCCTTGATCGCCACCTGTTCGATGACGGTCCCAACCTCCGAGGAGTCGGTTCGCACCAGCGGCGACTCAGCCTGGACCGTCGTAGATTCTGTCAGCGTGCCCACCTCCAGGGTCGCGTCGATTCTGAGCCGATCGTTCACCTGCAGCACGATCGCGCGGCGAATCCACGTTTTGAATCCCTGCAATTCGACGGAGACTTCGTACGTCCCCGGAACCAGGAACGGTGCGGTGTAGACGCCCGCCGCATCGGTCGTGAGTGTTGTCGTCGTGTTCCGGTTGATCTCGCGGACCGTGACCTGTGCGCCGGGCACGACCTGACCGCTCGAATCGACGACGGTTCCGACGATGCTGCCCGTCGCGACTTGGGCGACGGCCGGTGTCGGGAGGGAAAAAATGTGGAGGAACGCAAGGACAGCCGCTACCGTACCCGCACGCCGCATCGTGCCCATCAGCACCTCCGTGTCGCGCGTCTGATGACGCGCCGACTATCGAAGAAGGATGTTTCGAATGACCCCGGGGACCGCGCGATGCGGGACCGTAGCACAAGGCCGTCCGACAGACAACAATGTTCGGGCCGCGCTTGTGTTACTTGCCTGCCCGACGGCCCTGCGGTGCATCGTCGCCCCAAGGCAGCCGGCGCGGTCCGGACCAGGGATCGACGTGGGCCCGCTCGGCCCACGCGTTCCATTCTGTCGCCAGACTTTTCACGATATCAGGATGCCGCGCCGCCAGGTTGTTGCGCTCGACGCGATCGGCCGCCAGGTCGTACAGCTCCCAGACATCGGATATGTCGACACGAGCTTCCATTGTCCGACAGGAACAGGATGAGCGTGTTGTCGAGCACGCCTCGCGTCTCCAGACCTTTGACCAGCACGCCGACGCTGGCATCGATCGCCTCCACCATCGCGGCATAGACCGCCATCAAATGATCGAAGCGGTCCTTTGCTTCGTCCGACAGCGATTCCCACGCCGGGGAGTCCGGTTCCCGCGGGCTGAGCGGCCACGAGGCGTCAATCAGACCCATCGTGATCTGCCGGCGATAACGGGCGTCGCGCAAGCGGTCCCAGCCGGCTTTGTAGTTACCGCGATGTTTGGCAATCAACTCCCCCGGCGGGCGGCGATGAGCTCACCCGACGGGCGCAGGAACCGCTGTACCTCGACGGCACGCCCACGCCGCGCGATGCGCCCGTGTTCGGAAAGAACTGGTACTCGACGTCGCTCTGGACGGACTTCGGGCTGAAGTTCATCGACGAGGCACGGAAAGCCAACAAGCCCTTTTTCCTCTACCTCGCACACAACGCGCCGCATTCTCCGCTGATGGTTGGTCTGTGCGGTAGCAGCTGATGCTCTGAAGGCGCCGCCTGCTGTCGCGATGGCCGCCGCAGCCGCGACGAGAACTGCCCCGGCAACCACTTTCTGGCCGGCGACAAGTGAGCCGACGACACGTGTGAGAGATTTCGCGAAGCGCCTGCGATCGAGATTCATACGCGTCCGTCGGCTGGCGGCAAAGTCAAATCGCTCTCGCGACTCAGCGTTTCGCGGTTTCGAACGACAGCGTTCGGCTGAAGAATGGCATCACGTGCTCCTGGAAGCGAACCGCAACATGGCTCGTGTGCGTTCCAGAGTAGATCTCAAAGTCGTGCTTGATGCCGTAGTTGTTCAGCACGTCGTGCAGTTTGCCGGTATCGGCCTTCAGATTGTCCTGGTCGCCGACGTCAATCGCGATCGCGCGGTACTGTCGCAGGTTCTGAATGTACTGATCGATGAAGGCGAGCGGCGCGTTGGCCGCCCACCGTGCAAGCACTGACTGCTGATTCGCGCCAATCGGCAGGTCGAGATAGAGAGGTGGGTTATTCGGGTTCGGCGACCACGCGGCCGCCGACGCCAGCTGCGCGCGCAGCCCGAAGGGCAGCTTCGCGGAGTCCTCGGCAGTCTTGACGGCTGCCAGCGCCTCCTCGTTTGCTGGATTCGCGGGACCGGCGCCCCGTGCAGATAGACAGCACGGGCTCATGATGTAGAGGCTGCCGAACACATCCGGATGCTTCATGCCGATGCGGCTGGCGCCGTAGCCGCCCATCGAGTGGCCGACGAGTCCGCGGCTGTTGCGATTCGGAATCGTCCGATAGTGCGCGTCGATGTAGGACACGACGTCGCGGGCGATGAAGTTCTCGAAGTCGCCGGTCGTCGCCGAGCTGGAGTACATCGATCCGTTGTGCACCGTCTTGGAGTCGGGCAGCACGACGATCATCTCTTTGGCACCGAGAGCGAACGCGCCTTCAATCGTCTGCGGCACGTGGATCTCCTGCGACCATTGCTCCGCGCCGATCGAGTAGCCGTGAAGCGCGTACACGACCGGATAGCGACGGCTCCGATCGCGGGCGTAACTCGGCGGCAGAAACACGAGGACGGTGCGGTCGACAGCGTCCTTTTCCAAATTGCCCTCGAGGGCGTTGCCGTGAATCGTGATGTGCTCGACAGTGTCCGGCCGCGCTCCCGGCACGACGTCCGGCACCGTGGTCTTGACCTGACTAAAGCTGACACTCGATGCCAGCAAGACGACGAAGGACATCGCCGTCACGCGTTGCGCCGTTTTGTTGAGAACTGTCATGCTGCCCGCCGCGATAAAGAGGCCCCTCAGGGATATTCAGCGCCGAGGGCTTACAGTCCTCCGGGGTCTGACCCCAACTCACCTGACAGCCGAACGCCACCAGGAACAGCACTGAAGCGACTGATGATTTCATTGATTTCTCGACGGCTCTTACGGAACTCCTCGCGATGTGTCGACCCGCTTGCTTGTATGATGTGCCGCGAGACTACAGGACCTGGAGCCCTCGGATCAAGCGCCTGAATGAGGCGCGCACCGTCGCAGTGGAGTCGCCCATGACCGCCAAATGGCCATTACCGTTCGTGCTCGTGCTCGGTATGAGCGCAACCCGCGCCGCGGGTCCCACCGTAACAATCGACACAGCATCGCCAGCGGGCAAGGTCAGCCCGCTCTTCTATGGCTTGATGACCGAGGAGATCAACCACGCGTACAATGGCGGCCTCTACGCTGAGCTTGTCCGCAACCGCGCGTTCCTCGACGATCCCGCGACGCCAGCCCACTGGTCGCTCGTCCAGACCGATGGTTCGGCCGCGACGATGGCGCTCGATCCGAAGGAAGCTCTCAACACAAGCATCGGAACGAGTCTGCGATTGAATGTCACACAGGCCGCGACCGGTCACGCGGCAGGTATTACGAACGAGGGCTATTGGGGCATTCCGGTAAAACCCAATACGCGTTACCGAGCGTCGTTCTACGCCAAGGCGGCGCCAGGATTCACCGGACCAGTCGCAGTCTCGATCCAGAGCGATGACGGCCGCACTATCTACGCGACGAAGACCGTCAGCGGTCTGACGTCGTCTTGGAAGCAGTACGAGCTGACGCTGCAGACGGACAAGGTGACGCCCACTGCGAAGGCGCGTTACGTGTTGACAGTCGAGCGTCCGGGCACGCTCTGGTTCAGCCTGGTCTCTCTGTTCCCGCCGACGTTCAAAGATCAGCCGAACGGATTCCGTCCAGACATCATGCAGATGATGGTGGATATGAAGCCGAAGTTCCTGCGGTTCCCGGGGGGCAACTACCTCGAGGGCGATCAGATCGCCGATCGGTTCGAGTGGAAGAAGACGATCGGTCCGCTGTCAGATCGCCCCGGGCACATGGCGCCGTGGGGTTATCGCTCGACCGACGGGCTGGGTCTCCACGAATTCCTGCTCTGGTGCGAGGACATGAACGCCGAGCCCCTGCTGGCAGTGTACGCAGGATACTCCCTCAAGGGGGTGCACGTGAATCCGGGGCCGGATCTCGAACCGTACGTGCAGGACGCGCTCGACGAGATCGAGTACGTGACTGGACCGGCGACCTCGAAATGGGGATCGCTGCGGGCGAAGGCTGGCCATCCGACGCCGTTCAAGCTGACTTATGTCGAGGTGGGCAACGAGGATTGGTTCGACAAGTCGGGTTCCTACGATCAGCGCTTCGTGCAGTTCAACACGGCGATCAAGGCGCGCTATCCGCAGCTCAAGGTGATCTCAACCGTTGGCTTCGAGCAGCCGGAGGGTCTGCGCGTCCACAGCGTCAAGCCCGATGTGCTCGACGAGCACTACTACCGCACCGTCGACGTTTTTCTGAAAATGGCGCGCGGACAGTACGAGAAGTACCGATCGCCGCGGCCCGGAGATCTTCGTCGGCGAATGGGCCGCCTACGAAACGCCGTTCGAGCCGTGGAACCCCCGCTCGCGCGGCGAGCCGCCGACGCCGAACATGCGCGCCGCCATCGGCGACGCCGCGTTCATGACCCAGATGGAGAAGAATTCCGACATCGTGGTCATGAACTGCTACGCGCCGATGTTCGTCAACGTCAACCCTGGTGCGCGGCAATGGCGGCCGAACTTGATCGGGTACGACGGGCTGCGCGTCTTCGGATCGCCGAGTTACTACGCGATCAAACTGTTCAGCACGAATCTTGGAGACGAGATTCTGAAGACCACCGCGACCGACACCGACGTGTTGACCTCAGTGACACGTGACAGCAAGTCGGGCGCGATCTACGCCAAGCTGGTGAACGCGTCCGATGCAGACGCGCCGGTCCAGATCACCTTGACGGGAGCGGGCTCGCTCGCTTCAACCGCAACGGCGTTGACACTGTCGGCTGATCCCCAAGCCACCAATGCCATCGATACACCCGACCGCGTCGTGCCGGTCACGTCAACGGTCACAGGGGTCAAGTCCGGCTTCACCTACACGGTCCCGAAGCACGGCATCGTCGTGTTGACGATGCGGACCCGCTGACGCCCGGCCCATGTGGGAAGAGCGGTGGCATCCGCTGCGCGAGGAGTGGATCATCGTCGCGGCACACCGGCAATCGCGGCCGTGGTCGGGCGCCGAAGTGGCCGGTCAGGCGCTGAAACCTCCGGCCTTCGATCCGACGTGCTACCTTTGCCCTGGAAATTCGAGAGTCGGTGGCACCACCAACCCGGCATACACGGGCACATTCGTTTTCGACAACGACCATCCGTGCGTCGGCGTGAACGCGCCGCGCGAACTGACGCCTCCGATCGGCATCTACCGTAACCGTCCGGCGACGGGCGTCGCGCGAGTCGTGTGCTACAGCCCGCGGCACGACCTCACGTTGGCCGAGCTCGACGTCGACGGCGTCGATGCGCTGCTCGAGACCTGGCAGCTGCAGATGCGCGAACTGGCGACGCATCCCGAGGTGAACTTCGTCCTGATCTTCGAGAACAAGGGAGAGGTCGTCGGCGTCAGCAACCCACACCCGCATTGTCAAATCTACGCAACCAACTTCACGTTCAAATACATCGAGACGGAACTCAGAGCCGGTCGCCGGCACATCGAAGAAACCGGCCACACGCTGTTCCACGACATCGTGGCGGCCGAGCGTCAGGACGGCCGCCGGATCCTCTCTCAGCATGGCAGCGCCATCGCGTTCGTTCCGTACTTTGCGCGCTATGCCTATGAGACGTACGTCGCGCCGCTGCGGAGCGTGGCGACCATTGCCGAATTGAATGACGAGGAGCGACGGGATCTCGCGACGGTGCTCCGCGACGTGGTCATCCGTTTCGACAACCTCTGGCGGATGCCGTTCCCCTACGTGATGGCGCTTCACCAGGCGCCGTTGAAGGAGGACGTCAGGGGATTCCACTTTCACATCGAGTTTCATCCGCCGCTGCGCCGGCCGAACCTGCTCAAGTACCTGGCCGGTCCTGAAATAGGCGGTGGGAACTTCCTCAGCGACACGTCGCCGGAGGAGAAGGCCGCCGAGTTGGTCGCGGCCGGCGGCCCGCACTATCTTTCGGCGCCGGCCTGAGTCGAAGTATGACACCAGCCCTCCCCTTCCACCCATTGCTGGAGCCAATCCAGGCCCTGCATCGCCGCATACGAGACGATGTCGTCCGCGCTTGCGAAGAGGCGGCGGTGACAGCGCTCTCCGGCATCGCGATGGAAGCAGAGGGCGATACGATCTACGCGATCGATCGCGTTGCGGAACACGAGCTCGTCGAAGAGATCGACAGAAGTATCGCCACGCGCGAAGATCCGGTGATGCCGGTGATGCTGGTAGCCGAGGGACTGCGCGGCGGCGAGGTCATGGTGCCAGCAGGCGCCGACCGAAAGAACGCGCGCTGGGTCATCATTGTCGACCCGATCGACGGCACGCGCGGCCTGATGTACCAGAAACGGCCCGCGTGGATCCTGACCGGGGTAGCGCGCGGTCCTGGCCCGTGCACGCTGGCGGATATCGAACTGGCGGTGCAGACCGAGATTCCTCTCGTCAAGCAACATCTATCGGACGAGCTGTGGGCGGTTCGAGACCAGGGTGCGTCTGCCGTGCGCGTCAACAGACTCACGGGCGAAAGCGTTCCTCTGACTCTCCATCCCTCGACCGCGACAACGCTCGCTCATGGCTTTGCCATGATTTCGCGATTCTTCCCGGGCAGTCGAGCGGAGCTCGCGGCGATTGATGATGAAGTGGTCGAAGCGGTGAGGGGGCCGCCACAGCCGGGCAAGGCGCAGTCGTTCGAGGACCAGTACATCTCGAGCGGTGGCCAGCTCTACGAGTTGATGGCGGGCCACGATCGCTTCGTCGCCGATCTCAGACCGCTCTTCGAGCGTCGCCGTGCGGGCGGCGCCGCGCTTTGCTGCCATCCGTACGATCTCTGCACGGAATTGATCGCGCGCGAGCTGGGCGTTCTGGTGACTGACGAGCAGGGCCTGACGCTCCGCGCGCCACTCGACGTGACGTCCGACGTCGGCTGGATCGGCTATGCGAACGCCGCTCTCAAGGCACTCATCGAGCCCCATCTCCGACGCGCGCTGACCCGGCGGGGACTGATCGATTGACGCGCCCGCTTCGTCCCGCGTCAGCGGTGCCGGAGGACGTTCCCGACCTCGAGCGATTCGCCGCCGATGTGGCGGCTCGGCTGAGCGCAGGCGCATGGCCGGGGAGCGCCGTCACTGGCGACGGCGACTCGGTCTTCGTGGCCCGCGCGCCCGGGCGGCTGGACGTGATGGGTGGCATCGCCGACTACTCGGGCGCTCTCGTTCTTCAGTGGCCCATTCGCGAGGCAACGCGCGTCGCCATCCGGCCGTGGCCCGAACGGCGTCTCTCGATCACATCAGTTGGACACGGCGGCGTCGAGCGTCATTGTGACGTCCCGCTGGACCTGGTCGCCGACGCGCATCGCCCGTACGACGCCGTGCGTGCGTGGTTCGCCGGCGACCCTGCGCGGCACTGGGCCGCCTACGTCGCGGGCGTCTTCCACGTGCTGTCGCGCGAGCACGGCGTTCACTTCCGCAACGGTGCCGCCATTCTGATCGAGTCCGACGTCCCAGAGGGCAAAGGCGTCAGCTCATCGGCGGCAATCGAGGCCGCCACGATGGAGGCTGTAGTTGCAGCGTGGCGCGTGCAGATCGAGCCGAGGATGCGCGCGGTACGCTGCCAGCAGGTCGAGAACCTGATCGTTGGTGCGCCCTGTGGCGTGATGGATCAGATGGCGTCGATCTGCGGCGAGGCCGGTAATCTCATGGCGCTGCTCTGCCAGCCCGCCGAGTTCCAGGGCAGCGTGCGACTGCCCGACGGACTGGGCGTGTGGGGGATCGATTCGGGCATTCGTCACGCGGTGACCGGCGCGGACTACGGCGCGGTGCGCATCGGCGCGTTCATGGGGTACCGCATCCTCGCGGCGCTCGCCGGTCTCCGCGTGAGGCCCGGCCAACGCGACGGTCACGTGCAGGTCGACGATCCGCGCTGGGGCGGCTATCTCGCCAACGTGGGCGGCGAAACGTTCCGTCGATTCGAACGGGACATCCCCGAGGCTCTTGACGGTGAAGCGTTCCTGGTGCGCTACGATGGCACCACCGATCTCGTGACCAGGGTCGATCCCGCGCGCCGCTACGCTATTCGAACGCCCACTGCGCACCCGATCTACGAGCACGAGCGTGTCACCGAATGGGCGCGTCTCCTGACGGCTTCGCCCTCTGTCGCGGCTGCACCCGATGCCGCGCGGCTCGGTGCACTGATGTACGAATCGCACGCGAGCTATTCCGCGTGTGGCCTCGGCTCGGACGGTACCGATCGACTGGTCTCGCTGGCGCGGGCGGCAGGATCGGCGCGCGGCATCCACGGGGCCAAAATCACCGGCGGCGGAAGCGGCGGCACTGTCGCGCTTCTCGCTGATGCGACGGCCGGCGACGCAGTGCGCGCCATTGCGCGCGAGTACGCGAACGAAACCGGCCGTGACGCGTACGTGTTCGAAGGCTCCTCTCCAGGTGCCGCTCGCATCGGGGCGATTCGTCTCGATCCGGCGTGAGCGCTGCAACGGGCGGCGCGGACGCTTCCCTACCCAGCCTGCTCATCCCACACATCATGGTGGTAGCATCCCCAGGAAGGAGACAACATGCCGACGATCGTTGGATATCACAACATCACAAAGGGTCAGGATCATTGGCTGCGCTCGCCGAAGCGGAAGGAGCTGTTTGGACCGCTTGGCGTCACCAACATCCGGACGTTCGTGGATCCGCAAAACCCAAAGCGGGTGGCTGTGATGATGGATGTGCCGGACATGGATGCGTTGAACGCCGTCATGCAGAGCCCGGCGGCTGCAGAGGCGATGGCCCATGATGGCGTGGTGCCCGAGACACTGGTGATTCTCGTCGAGGCGTAAGCCGCGTGGCGAACTCCGCCGCTCGACAGGGTCACGTCACAGTTACGTCACGGTCGATGCGACCCTGAAGGAGCACGCCTTCAGGTGTCCCTCGTCAGGCGGTCTTCGTCCGAACAACCAGGTCAACGTCACAATTGAGCACTTGCAGCAGGGCAAGCAGCTGATCGACAGATTTGCGGTAGTTTGTCTGATCGAGCAGGCGATACAACTGCGCCGCGGATGTCCCCAGCCGGCGCACAATCTCGCGCTTCGAGAGCGCGCTGTCCGCGACTCGCTTCTGTGCTTCGAGCGTCAATCGATACAACAGAAGATCGCGGAGGTAGGTCGGATCCTGGTTGTACTCGAGCACCTGCTCGACGTGCACCGTGCCGGTGCGGCCGGAGTGGAGAACGTAGGTAAACGCCTCCCGGCCAACCTCCGGATCGACGAAGAGCTCCGTGACCGGGTCTTCGGTCGTTGGTGTCGGCGCCGCCTTCGAGAACGGGAACACGAGCGTCTTCCTCGAAGTGCCGACTTCGAACACCTTCCTCCGATTGTTATGCCTAACCGAGCGGATCTTCACACAGACCCTCAGCTTCCAGCTCGCGAATCAGGTCCAGAATGCGCCGCGTCGCCGCGCCCTTCATCGCTTTCTTGTTGTCCAAATCCCATTTCACGATCAGCGTGCCGTCACGATACCATGGACATGCCGCGGCGGGTGATCGCCTTTCCATGTGATGAAGACGTGCCCGCCCCGCCGGTACTTGCCCAACGGCTAAAGATGTTACCATACAAGGTAACGGTTAGTGCGGCCCACGGAGGACGCTCGCCCGGCCTCCGGCCTCAGAGAACCTGTCGCGTCCGGCGGTAGACGACGATGGCGCACCGCATCAGCGGAATCCCGGTCAGGAAATACGTCGTCGCGAACAAAGCAAACTCGATATGTCCCGCCAGCGTTAGCGCGATCGCGGTGGCCACAGCCATGTTCCGCGTGGCGAACTCCGTCGCCAGCGTGAACACATCCGACAGTGATGCGCCACCCACGGTCCCACTCAACCAGCCGGCAAGAAACGATGGGGCCACGAAGGTCGCACAAGCCAAGGGTTGGGAGAGGTTCAGCAACGGTGCGCTGCTGAACGCCGCAGAGAAGCGGGGTTCGAACTGCTGCTCACGAGTAACCCGTCGCATCCGTTAGAAATTCACTTCGAAGTTGGAGTGGAACACGGGACCGTTCCCGCCCAGGGCAAAGGGGACGCTCAGGTAGCCCACCGGCGAGTGGTTCAAGTAGAGCAATTCCGTGTTCCAGCGGATCACCTGGTTCTTCCACGGGAAGACGTTGACGCCGAAGCGTACGTCGGACGGCTTGCCGTAGTCGCCGAAGATCTTGGAGCCGGACACATAAAGCTGTGCGGTGCTCGGCACCACCATCGCCGACGCCTGCAGCTGGAAACCCGTGTCCGTGAGGTGGTCGAACGGCAGCGCTCCGATCTCGGTGCCGCGGAAGTTGCTCAGCCGCCGCCAGTAGGACTCGCCTTCGAGCGCGAACCCGCGGTGCTTGACGCCCGCATCGAGCGACTCCATCTGGTAGACGACGTCGGTGACGTCGATGCCCGGCCCGAAAAGTCCCGGCGTAAACACGATGTTGCCATCCGACAGGCGGATCTGCGCGTTGTCGGGCGCCTCCGTGCCTGGTTGCTCCTGCCTGTCTTCGTCGCTGCGCGTGTAGTGGATGCCGAGGCGGGTGGCCACAGCGTCGTGGCCCTCGAAGTCCCCGAAGCCACCGCTCGCGCCGAACTCGCCCGTGGTCGGCATCCACACCAGCGAGCTCGAGACCGTTTTCATGTCGTTCGAGAGTTGCCCTGCATCTGTGCCGAGCTGGCTGAGATTGTTGCCCCACATCACGCTGTATCGCAGCCCCTTGGCGATTTCGCCGCGTGCAAAGAGGCCGGTGGTATAGGACGGCCGGAAGAACTCATCCGCGATCAGGCGCTGGTCCGTACCCTAGCCAGTTCGGCCACTGGCCCTCCGTGCTCCGGACGCCGGGGAGGCCAGAGATGCCCGCGCCCAGCCCGACGCGCGGGTTGAACGTGTACGCAAAGAAGCCGGCGAGCACCACCTGGGCGGCAAGCCCCTGTGAGGTGTTCGTGGTCCACACATAGGCGCTGTAAGTGAATTGAGGGCTCATCAACCAGCCCTGGAAGAACACGATTGCCTTGTTGACCTGGATGTCCTGCCGTTGCTTGACCGACCGGGTGTTCCCGAAACTGTCGGTGTAGGTCGCGTCCAGCGCTCGCTGATTCAGGTAGCGCACGACGCCGTAGAGATCGATGTTCAGCTCCCCCTTCGCCGTGTCTGCCACCTTGAAGCCGCGGCCTGGCACGTACCTGCCGAACCCCTGGCCGACCGACGGCTTCGTCCGAAGCGAAAACTCGGCGCTGCAGCCGTCGCGCACCCAGATGCTCTTCTCGTCGAAGCCCCAGGACGTACCCAGTTCGCACGCCACCGTACCGGTGGACCGCACGAGCGTAACGCCTCCGGTGGTGTCGGCTGCACACGTCTGTCGCTCGCCCGGCTTCGAGCCGCACACCACGGTCACTGCAGGGTCCACGGGCTGCGCGGCGACCGGCACGGTCATCCCCGTCGCCACTACCAACACGCTTGCGCACAGTGCCAGCCGAGTCATCAAAACCATAAGCGCTCTCCGTCTTTGTTGTTCCTTTGCGACATCGCCTGAACGTGGTCCACGCCACGCCGCGGCGAGCCTCTGTTTGAGCCAACTTGCCGCCGAGGAGAAGTTGTAGTTGCACGAGAACTGCACCTTGACGCCGTCGCTCTGGAACCCGTCCGAGGCGGTGACTTCACTTCACCTCGGCGATGTCCGTTGAGTCTCCGCGTCCCGTCGAAGGCGGCGGATTCGGGGGCGGTAGATGCGAAAAGCACTCCCCTTGTACCCGAGCTAGTGCACGAACGGTGCCTCAGGCGAATCCTGCAGGAGCTTTCGCAGCAAATAGTCACGGCTCAAGGGGTTGCTCGTGCCTGCGGGCAGGCGTGGAATCGCGTTGAGCGAACGCCACGCTCCGAAATGCCGGGAGTTTCCCGATTAGGCGTGACATAGATTGTTCTCCAGCCCCGTGAATCCTGCGGCCTGCCCGCTGCTTGACATCAGGGATCGCCGATTCCTGCCCGCCCCGTGGAATCGTACCCAGCGCGGTCTCTTGCCAAATCACTGAGTCACAGGCGAACGTCTCGCTGGAGCATTGTTTACACCGCTCTCCTTAACCTAAGCTGTAGGAAAATGAGGCTCAGCTTCCTCGATCGCGCGCCCTCGCGCCGTGCACTCGGTCTGCTCGCGGTCGCCTCGCTCGCCCTCGTCCCGCCGCGTTCGCTGCGGAGAGCACTTGCGGGATCAGGGGCATTCCCTGCGTCGTCGCGGTCGGCGACGTCCACGCATCCTACGACAACAAGTGAGGCGCAAGGGGTGCAGGCGGCGAGATGGGGCAGCCGATACGCTCGCGCGACGACTTCACGGTACGCGGTATTGACGGCGCTCGCTTCAGCATGAGCGGCAGACAATGAACACACCGAGCCCCACATCCGACGAACCGTTCCTGAAGGAGCCGCACGACTTCTCTCTGGTCCTCGGCGGACCGCTCTTTCAGCTCTGGCAGCGGACTCGTATGGCCGGAGACGCGTTGCAAATGCAACATCGCCGCGTGTTCGTGCTGACGCTGCTGTCCTGGGCGCCGCTGCTCCTGTTGTCAGTCGCCGAGGGACGCGCCTGGGGAGGGAGCGTCAAGCTCCCGTTCGTCGAGGACGTGGAGCTCCACGTGCGCCTGCTGCTGGCGCTGCCGCTGCTGATCGTGGCGGAACGGGTCGTTCACAAGTTGATGCGTCCGGTGGTGCAGCAGTTTGTCAAGGGCGGCCTCGTCCCCGACGCGGCGCTGGCGAAGTTCGAGGTGGCCGTCGCCTCGTCGATGCGCCTGCGCAATTCGATCTCGGCGGAGGTGCTGTTGATCGCGTTCGTCTACAGCGTCGGGGTGGTTTTCACGTGGCGAGCGCACGCGGCACTCGACGTGGCCAGCTGGTACGGCGTGGCGGCAGATGGGAAATGGCAGCCGTCGCTGGCCGGCTGGTGGCTGGAGTGCGTGAGCCTGCCTCTGCTCCAGTTCCTGGTTCTGCGCTGGTACTTCCGGCTGTTCATCTGGGCGCGCTTCCTCTGGCAGGTCTCGCGCATCGAGCTGACGCTCATGCCGACGCACCCGGACAAGTGTGGCGGCCTGGGCTTCCTCGCGCTGGTGAGCCAGATGTTCGCGCCGTTGCTGCTCGCCCAGGGCACGCTGCTCGCCGGCGGGATTGCCAACCGGATCTTCTACGCCGGCGCCAAGCTGCCCGAGTTCCGGCTGGAGCTCGTCGGGCTGGTGGCCGTGATGGTCTTCGCAGTCCTGGGGCCGCTGCTGGTCTTCGCTCCGAGACTCGCCGCGGTCAAGCGCGCGGGCCTGCGGGAGTACGGCACTCTGGGGCAGCGGTACGCCTGTGAGTTCGACCGGAAATGGCTCCGCGGCGGCGCTCCGGCGGACGAGCCGCTCATCGGCAGCGGGGACATCCAGTCGCTCGCCGACCTGTCGTTCAGCTTCGAGCAGGTGCAGGGCATGAGGCTGGCGCCATTCACCTTGCGGACCTTGCTGCACCTGGCCGTGGTCACGCTGCTGCCCGTGGCGCCGCTGATGCTGACCATGTTCTCTCTGAATGAGATGTTCGAGCGATTGCTGAAGATGTTCTGACGTTGCACAGATCCCTGTCCCTCAAGAAGCTGGTCTACGTCGACTGGGAGAAGAGAAGGCCGTGAGCAACTTCGAGTGTCCTGAGCCCCGCGAGTCAGTACTCGGCCCTGTGGATCGGGCCTCCGAAATGCTTTTCGGCCTGTTCATGGCGCTCACCTTCGTCGGTGCGGTATCCGTGGCAACCGCCGGGCGTCAGGAAATCCACACGATGTTCGCCGCCGCTCTGGGGTGCAATCTTGGCTGGGGCCTGGTCGACGCGATCATGTACCTCGTTGACACCGCCACCGATCGCGCGCACTCGCGGAGGCTCGTCCAATCCGTGCGGGCCACCGCGGACGCGGTGGCTGGCCGCAAGCTCATCGAGGCTTCCCTCCCGCCGGCCATCGCGGGTTTGGTCTCGACGGCGGAAATCGAGGCGATCCGCGAGCGAGTCGTGGCGCTGCCTCCACAGCCGGAGCGACCGTCCCTGGAGCGCACGGACCTGCTCGCCGCCCTCGCGATATGCCTGATTGTGGTGGCGGCAACCCTTCCTGTCGTGCTGCCCTACGTGTTGATCGGCGACGTGAGAACGGCGAAGACCGTGTCCCGCGTCGTCGCGCTGGCGATGCTGTTCCTCGGCGGGCTGGTTCTCGGCCGCTACGCCGGCTACGGCAGCTGGAAGGCCGGGGTCATCATGGTGGCGCTCGGCGCGGGCATGGTGGGCGCAATCATGGCGCTCGGCGGATGAACACGGCGATACCCGAAATCACGCAACGATCGGGAAGTCTCTCGCGTCGAGACGCAACCAACGAGTACCTGTTTCAGTTCCTGTCTCTTTCCATGACGACTTCCACACGGCCCGAGCGCGCCGCCTTCTTCAAGACCGCGTGGTCGCGCTCGGTTTGATCGGCGTAGGCGGCGGCGAACGCCGCGATGGCTCTGTCGAACCGATCGGTGTTGCCGAGGTAGCCACTGATCGTGGCGGGTTCGCCGGAGCGCGCGTGCGACTGCGCCACCGCCCACCCGCAGACCTCGGCATACTCGACCATGAAGCTCGGAGTGAACAATTCGTGTTGAGCTCCAAGCTTCATGTCCCTGAGCTGACGCACGTAGAAATGCCGGCCGAGCTTCCCCTTCGTCCAGCCAAGAAAGATGTCGCTCGCCGCCTGGATTAGGCGATAGCCGGCAACGATCCGCTGCCCATCATTCGGGTAGATGCTCTTGCCGGCATACGCTTCCAGAACCGAGGGGCGCGCCTCTTTGATCTGGAGGAACAAGGGATCCGTTTCGCTGGCCATCAGGAGCGCGATGGCGCAGAAGGTACCGACGCTGCCGACACCGACCACCTTGGTTGCGAAGTCCTTGAGCTCGTAACGGTCGAGGAGCACCCGTCGGTCGTCCGACAGCGACTGACGGTAGTCGGCAAAGGCGCCGAGGGCGCGCCTGTCAAAATCCTGCGCATCCTTGCCCTTGAGGTGATAAACCAGGGGCGGGTTGTCCTTGATGGTGGGCGCTTGACCGGCGATGGCCGCGAGCTTGGGAAAGTCGCGCTCCAACACGCTGCGGCCGCGGGCAGCGGCAATCCGTTTCAGGCCCCGCCCCGCGGCCTCCTTGTCTTTGAACGTCCTGATTATTTTTTCGATGTCGAGGCTGACGTACCACATGTCCAGCACCGACATCTCGCTGTATTCCGCCATCCGTTCCCGGTACGAGCGCATACACGCCAGCACCGCATCACGCGCCTCGCGTTCGCTGAAGCCGTTGTTGCGGCACGCAAGGACGACGCTTGCCGCGAGACGCTTGACGTCCCATTCCCAGGGCGCGGGAAGGGTCTCATCCAGATCATTGATGTCGAACAGGAGCCGACGTTCGGGCGAGGCATACGCGCCGAAATTGAGCAGATGGCAGTCGCCGCACGCCTGCACGCGGAGGCCGGTTACCGGCGTGCCCGCCAGGTCTGCCGCCATGTTGAGCGCCGCACCGCGATAGAAGGTGAACGGCGTTTTCACCATGCGACCAAAGCGAATGGGGATCAGTTCCGGGATCCGCCCCCTGTTGCCCAGCTCGAGCAACCGCACCGGATCCGCGCGGTTGGCCGGCGCGTTTCCATACCGCGTGCGACGTGCGTGGACACGCTCGCCGCAGGCTCTTACCCATTTCGCGGAGCTCAGCCAACGTAGGCCGCGACGCAGGGGCGGAGCGCTTCCTTCTTTGGCTGGTCTTCATGATCCTGTCCGTTGACTCGTCGGATCCCTCAGTTCCGGCGCTTGCCTAGAAACCGCAGCATGGAGAGGAACAGATTGATGAAGTCCAGATACATCGTCAGGGCGCCGACGACGGCGTAGCTTCCAGCCGGGCCCTCCGGCGACGCGAGCGCCATCGCTTTCAGGCGCTGCGAGTCGTAGGCCGCCAGACCGGCGAACACAATCACGCCGATGAACGAGATGCCAAACTGCAGGCCGTCGCTGTGCCAGAAGATGCCGACCACGGCGGCGAGGACGACACCGACAAGACCCATGAAGAGGAACTGTCCGAGGCCGTCGAGGTTTCGGCGCGTCATCGTGCCGAAGCCGGCCATGGCGCCGAACATCCCCGCGGTCACGACGAAGGTGGCGGTGAGAGACTCACCCGTGTACGCCAGCAGCACGAAGGAAACCGTCACCCCGGTCAGGGCCGAGTAGACGACGAACAGGAGCGACGCCGTCGACGCCGCCATCGTGGCCACGCGGGTCGAGAGCGCGATGACGATTCCGAACTGTGCGACCACCAGCAGCCAGAACAGCAGGCGGCTGGTGGTGATCGCGGCCACGACGGCGGGCGAGCCGGCGACGAACCAGGCGGTGCCCGCGGTGATCGCGAGCCCCGCGCACATCCACCCGTAGACGGCGCGAAGAAACGCGTGGACTTGGTCGTCGGCGACAAGCGGGGCGGCGAGCTTCTGCTGCGGGAACACGTGTGACGAGGCCATGGCAGTGTCTACTCCATCTGTCGTATGTGCGAAATCATGTCTTACTCGTCACCCCGCCTCGCCTGGTCTCGTAGGCAGTCACCTTGGTGATGAACGCGACGAAGACGCCAACCCCCAGGATGATATAGACAATGGTGAACACTTTCGAGAGCGGCGTTGACGGGTGAAGGTCTCCACAGCCGATCGTTGCAAGTGTGCTCACGCTGAAGTACAGGGAATCGAGGATTCCCCAGCCCTCGACCTTCGAATAGAACATCGATCCGGAAACAAGCAGGCCGACCAGAACGAACAACAGCGCGCGGAACTCCGCATCCTTCAACCCACGGCCAAAGGCGTGACCGAAGCGCGCGAGGGTCAGTACGAACGACAACATTGATGCCCCTTTACGATTGGAGACCCTATGTTCGCGGGCGCTTGAGAGTTGGAGATCCCGTCACCCCCTCGTTGGATTCAGCGGGCGATCAAGCCTGCGCAAACTGAATGACGACTTTGATGTCCTCAGGCTGTCGATGAAGCGCGCTCATGAAGTTCTGCGGTGGCTCGCGCCGCGTGATGAGGCGTGAGAGCCACGCGCGGTCTGCGCGCGCGAGTACTTCTCCCGCCTTGTACCAGTGCCGCTTGTTGGCGTTGACGCTGCCGACCACGACCTTGTTCTTGAGCACCGCTGCGGCAGCGACATCAGCGGCGGCCGGAGCAACCGTGGACCCGCCTGACCCGACCCCCGTGAGGCATACCACACCGCCAGCGGCGATCCCCGCGATGGCATCTTCGATGACCTGTCCGACACCGGTGCATTCCACGACCACGTCCGGTTCGAAGCCCACGCCCGCGACGGCACCGGAGTGATAGGTCGCCCCCAGGGCACGAACCAGTTCCGGCTTGGACCCCGATTCGACCCGGTCGAGGACGTGCACCTCGAGCCCGCGCTGCTTTGCGACGAGGGCCGCGAGAAGACCGATTGGTCCAGCACCGGTGACGAGTACGGTCCTGGGCTCCCAGAAGGCACGCTGGCCGACCGCGACGACCTGCTCCCACGCCTTCGTGACAACGGTCGTAGGCTCGAGCAGCACGCCCAGCAGGCCGAGCGAGCCATCGATCTTCATGGCGTACTCGGGCTCGATCCGCCAGCGCTCGGACATGTAGCCGTCCATCTCCTTGATGCCGCGCTCGGTGTACTGGCCGTTGCGGCACATGTCCCACTCTCCCACCGCGCAACTGGGACATGGGACAGGATCGGGACGCCGGACGATGCCGACCACGAGGTCCCCCTTCTGGAGCCCGCCGCTCCCGCCCGGGTCCAGTACCCGGCCGAGCGATTCGTGGCCGAGCACAAGGCGTGTCTTGCCCGGAGGGGCCCAGCCGTACTTGCCTTCCACGATCTCGACGTCGGTGCCGCAGACGCCGACCGCGATGGCTTCCACGAGGACCGATCCGGCGCGGACGTCCGGTTCGGCGATCTCTTCCAGGCGCGCGGTTTCCGGCTTGTGTGGTTCAACGGTGATGGCCTTCACGTGACGCTCCTTCTTCGGTTACTTTGCCGGATTGGCGCCCTTCACACGCATCCGGATGGCGTAGAGACTGGTGCTGGCGGTGATGAACAGCGTGTGTCTGTCCTTGCCGCCGAAGCTGACGTTCGCCGTCCAGCCTTCATTGGGCACCTGGATGTGATCGATCTGCCGGCCCGCCTTGTCGAACACCAGCACGCCGTCGCCGGTCAGGTAGTGATTCCCCTCGTTGTCCAGCGTCATGCCGTCCGAGCCGTGCTCAACGACCAGCGTCTTGTGCGTGAGGGCGCCGTCCGCCGCCATCTCGTAGCCGTAGGTCTTGCCCGCGCCGATGTCCGCCACGTAGAGCCGCTTCCCGTCGGGCGTGCCGATGATGCCGTTGGGCTTTTCGAGATCATGGGTCACGCGCATGAGGTGCTGGCGGTCGGCAGACAGAAAGTAGACGTGCTGTCCGTCCTGCGGCATCGTGTGGTACGTCCACCAGCTCCGCTCGTAGAACGGGTCGGTGAAGTACAGCGCACCGTCCGGCCGCACCCAGACATCGTTCGGGCCGTTCAGGGGTTGGCCTTCGTACTTGTCGAGAATCACCGTGACCTTGCCGTCCGGCGCGATGGACCACAGGGCGGTCTTTTCGTCGGCGCAGGCGATCAGATTGCCTCCGGGGTCGAAACACATGCCGTTCGCGCGGCCCGCCGGCTGCAGGAACGTGACCAGCTTGCCCTCCACGCACCATTTCAAGATGCGGTCGTTCGGCTGATCGGTGAAAAAGAGGTTGCCCTCCGCGTCACACGTCGGTCCCTCGGTGAACGCGAAGCCGCCGGCGAGTTTCTCCACCTTGGCGCCGGGCGCGACGACGCGGTCCCCGGGCACGGTCGCCTTCACGCTTCGTTTCATAGTCACCTCGCCGACGCTGTTCCGACGTTCGCCTGTCATGACCCACCCCCGGCTCCCGAACCTGCGAGCTGTTCCGCCGTGGTCTTCCTGCGGACTTCAGTGCGGCTGCCGGCGGTCGCGCGGAGATGCATGATCCTGGCAATGACTCCCGTCCAGCCGGTCTGGTGGCTCGCGCCCAGGCCCGCTCCGTTGTCCCCATGGAAATACTCATGAAACGACAGATAGTCACGCCAGTGCGGATCTTCCTGGAACTTGCGTGTTCCTCCGTAGACTGGTCGCCGGCCGTCTGCGTCTTTCAGGAAGATGGCCGTCAAACGGCGAGTGAGCTCCTCGGCAACTTGGCCCAGATTCATCTGGCGACCCGAGCCGGTCGGACACTCGACGGTGAACGCGTCGCCGTAGTATTCGTGGTACCGCACGAGTGCCCGGATGACGAGGACGTTGACCGGCATCCAAACCGGGCCGCGCCAGTTCGAGTTGCCGCCGAACAGTCCGCTGTCGGATTCGGCTGGCAAATAGGCGACCTGGCTGACCTGACCGCCGGCAGAGATGACGTATGGGTGCTCATCGTGATAGCGCGAGATCGAGCGCAGGCCGTACGGGCCTAGGAACTCATGCTCGTCGAGCATCTTTGCCAGCACACGGCGCAGCCGTCCTTCGTTCATGATCGACATCAGGCGCCGGCCGGCGACGCCGAGCTGCCTCGGATCATGGATCGAGGCGGCCAGCTCGGGGCGAGCCTCCAGGAACCAGATGGACCGCTGCTGGATTTCGGGGAACCTGTCGCACTGCTCCGCCTCGAGGGTGGTGGCTGCGCATAGGGGCAGCAGTCCCACCATCGATCGGACCTTGAGCCGCTGGGCTCGGCCGTCGGGCAGCCGCAGCAGGTCGTAATAGAAGCCATCCTCTTCATCCCACATGCCGGTGCCTTCACCCAGGTTGTCCATCGCCGAGGCGATCCACATGAAGTGCTCGACGAACTTGAGCGTCATGTCCGCGTAGCTCGGGTCGCTCATCGACAGCTCCGCGGCAATCTCCACCATGTTCTGACTGAACAGCGTCATCCAGGCGGTGCCATCGGCTTGCTCCAGGTGTCCCCCGGTGGGCAGTGGCGCGCTGCGGTCGAACGGACTGATGTTGTCGAGGCCGAGGAAGCCACCCTCGAAGACGTTGCGTCCGTTCCGGTCCTCGCGATTGACCCACCAATTGAAGTTCAGGACCAGCTTGTGGAAGCAGCTCTTCAACCATTCCGTGTCGCCCACTCCGGACTGCAACTTGTCGAGGCGGTACGTGAAGATCGTGGCCCAGGCATGCACGGGAGGATTGACGTCGCCGAAGTTCCACTCGTAGGCGGGCAGCTGACCGTTGGGGTGCATGTAGTGCTCCCGCAGCAGCAGACTCAGTTGCTGCTTGCCGAAGTCGCGATCCACAAGGGTCAGCGCCAGCACATGGAAAGCGAGGTCCCAGGCGGCGTACCACGGGTACTCCCACTTGTCCGGCATGGAAATCACATCCGCGTTGTACATGTGGTGCCAACGGTCGTTGCGCGGCGCCGCCTTGTGGACCGGATTGAAGGGGTCCGAGCCGTGCTCCTTCAGCCACTGATGCACGTCGTAGCGGTAGAACTGCTTGGACCACAGCATTCCAGCCAGAGCCTGGCGCATCACGTTCGCGCCGTCGGCACCGAGCGAGGCCGGAATGATCGCGGCGTAGAACTCATCGGCTTCCTGCCGGCGGCTATCGACCAGCTGATCGAATGCGTCGCCGAAGAGCACATCCTGCGCGCGCGTGGCGGCTGCCAGCGCGGCGGGCTCCACATCCGACAGCCGCAGGCGCACGACCGCGGACTCGCCCGCACCGATGGCCAGGCGGTAATGGGCTGCGACGATGGTCCCGGTCTGCCGCGGGTTCACCACACTGTCCCGACCCTGGACGATGGTGTCGTTGATCCCGTCCTTGACGTAGGCCGACTGGTTCGGGACGCCGAAGATTCGCTGCGTGTTGGTCTCGTTCTCGGTGAACAACAGCGGCACGTCCCCTTCGCAGTAGAGATACCGCGTGCCCAGCCGCGGGTGCACGGCACGCACGACGCAGCGGCCCGGGCCGTCCTCGACCTGGGTGAGCGTCGGACGCTTCGCGTCGGCATGCCAGGACCACTCGTTGCGGAACCACAGCCTCGGCAGCAGGTCGAGCGTGGCGGGATTCGGCCCACGGTTGTGAACCGTGCAGCGGATCAGAATATCTTCAGGAGCGGCCTTGGCGTACTCGACGAATACGTCGAAGTAGCGGTCCTCGTCGAATACGCCGGTGTCGAGCAGCTCGTACTCCTGCTCGGCCCGGCTCCGTCGGTGATTGGTGCGCACCAGGTCGTCGTACGGATAGGCGGCCTGCGGATATTTGTACAGGTAGCGCATGTACGAGTGCGTGGGCGTGGAGTCGAGGTAGAAGTAGTGCTCTTTGACGTCCTCCCCATGGTTGCCTTCGGCGTTGGTCAGCCCGAAGAGACGCTCCTTCAGGATTGGGTCATGGCCGTTCCACATCGACAACGCGAAACACAGCCGCTGCCGTTCGTCGCAGATGCCGGCCAACCCGTCCTCGCCCCAGCGGTAGGCCCTCGACCTCGCCTGATCGTGGGTGAAGTAGTCCCAGGCATTACCGCCCTCGCTGTAGTCCTCGCGGACGGTCCCCCATTGACGTTCGCTCAGGTAAGGGCCCCAGAGCTTCCATGGCGCCCTTTTCGTGCGGGCATCTTCGAGACGGGATTGCTCGGCGTTGGTTGCCGGTCCTTTGCTAGACGACTGGGCCATGGTGGTCGAGACCTTTCACACGAGTTGATCCTATCGACGGCACTCCGGGACGATCGGCTCGCAGTCGCGCACACGACGGGCAGAGCTCACGATCGAGTAAGGCCGCCATGTGTTCCGGCAAGCGCTTCCGGATGAATTCCCTGTGCGCCGGCGTTTGCGTCGGCGCCCCGCATTCGCTGCAGGTCAGCAGCGGTTGTTCCTTCACAACGGTTCCCGTGATGATCGTGCGCCGCACCCCGTCCCGATCTTCGATGTGGATCGCGCCCGTCGGACAGACCTGCGTGCAGGCGCCGCAGCCGATGCACAGCGACGCCGGCCGCGTGAAGTCGAAGTAGGCGAGCCGGCCGGCGGTCGTGTCGGCCATCCGCAGCGCCTCGATGCCCATCTCGCTGCACGTGGCCATGCACAAGCCGCAGCCGATGCAGACGTCGCAGCGCAGACAACGGCGAGCCTCGTCGTGCGCCGCCGCGTCGGACAGGCCCTCCTCGATCCGGACGTAGTTGCCCTCGCCGAGCACTTCTTCGACGGTTCGTTCGGGCATCACGGCGCGGCGCAAATGCGTGCGATCGTGCGCGACGACCTCGAGAGGAATCACCTTGGCGCGGCGCACCGGCTGCCCGACGGCGGCGTCCAGGGGCACTCCACGCAGCCAGGCATCGATGGAGGCCGCAGCGATCTTCCCGGAGCGGATCGCTTCCACGGCCGTCCGCGGGCCGTGCTCCGCATCGCCGCCGGCGAAGACTCCCGGCACGTTGGTCATCAGGGTCTTCGGGTCCGCGACGATGAAGCCGTGGTTGTTGTCGACCCCGCTGCCGTCGAGGATGGTCAGGTCGGTGCCCTGACCGGTGGCGAGGATGACGTGATCGGCTTCGAGCGTCAGCAGCCGGCTGGCGTCGAACTTCGGATTGAAGTTGCCCTTCTCGTCGCGGGTCTGCTCGCAGTACTGCAAGGTGAACTGACCATCGTCACTGATGCTGACCGGCCCCCAGCCCGGGTGCAGCTGCACGCCCTCGGCGACGGCATTTTCGATCTCGTGCGGGCTGGCCGGCATGTCACGGCGTTTCTCGAGCGAGGTGAGGTCGACATGCTGTGCGCCTTGCCGCAAAGCCGTCAGGGCGACGTCGATGGAAACGTTCCCGCCGCCGACCACCGCGACCCGCGGCCCGACCCGCACCGGGGTGCCGCTGCGCACGGCGTGCAGGAAATCAAGGCCACCGAGCACGAAGGGCTGATGAACACCCTCCATCGTGATGAGGCGGGATCGCTGGGTGCCGAGTCCAAGAAACACCGCGTCGTAATCCTTGCGAAAGGTCTCGAGGCTGGCGATCGGCGCACCGGTGTGGATGGCGATGCCCAGCGCCCGGATCTGGTCGATCTCCTGATCGAGCAGATCGGGCGGCAGGCGATAGGCCGGGATGCCATAGCGCAGTTGCCCGCCGGCCTTCTCCAGCGCCTCGAAGATCTCGACCGCATGGCCGTGGGTGCGCAGATAATAGGCCGCCGTGAGGCTGGAGGGCCCCGAGCCGACAATGCCGATGCGCTTGCCGGTATCCGGCGCGATCTCGGGCATCGGGTAGCCGCCATCGGCGAGGCAATGTTCGGCCGCCTTGGCCTTCAGCGGACGGATGAAGAGCGCGCCGTTGCTGCCGCCGCGCACACAGGCGGATTCGCACGGCGCCGGGCAGACCAGGCCGCAGACGAGCGGCAGCGGATTGTCGCGCCGGATGACTTCGATGGTGGCGCGATAGTCGCCGTGCCCGAGGTGGGCCATGAAGCTCGGGATGTCGATGTTGGCCGGACACGTGCTGTGGCAGGGCGCCGCGTTGTGTTTCAGGCACAGCCCCTCGGGGCAGGACTCGCGCCCGGCATGGCTGTCCCACTGCGCGCGGTAGTAGCGCAGGGAACTGGTCAGCGGCCAGGCCGCCGCCAGCCCTTGAGTGGCGAGCTCCTGCGCCAACCCGTCAAGCGCGGTGAGATGCGCGGCGTCGCCGCGGCCGAGGCTGATCTCGGTCGCCAGCCGCGCGGCACGCGCCAGCAGTGCACGCACCGGCGGGGCTTCGCCTTCGGCGATCTGCCAGTGCCGATAGAGCGCAAGCCCCGTTTGCTTCACCACGCAGACGCCCGCGGCCATCACCATCAGCGTGGATGGCGCCGGGATGATCCCCGCGGACGCGAACGACGGCGAATCACACGTCAGGTCCGCTTTCGACAACGGCAGGAAACCGCCCAGGCCGTCGTCGAAGACGAGCACCGCGTCCTCGCCCTGCACCTCGCCGCCGCCGCCCCAGTTGTCGATCTGGTTCCGCAGATTGCCGGAGCGTGCCAGTGCGACGAGTCCGCGCTGCGTCATGCCGCGCCGGAGCGTCAGCAGTGAGACATCGGGACCCGTCGCGCCCGCGAACAGCAAGGCGATCCGACACCAGGTCTCCGGCGTGTGGATCAGCCGTGACCCGTCAGCGACTTGTCTCTCGCCCCAGCAACTGGGGCGGCTATCACGAACCACCTCCACTTGTCGCCGAGGAACCGCGACCTGGGCGAGCGACCGGATGGCGTCCACCGCATTCAGCAAGGGCGCTTCATGGCCCGTCAACTGGGCCGGCAGTCGCACTTCGACTGTGAGGCTATCGCGCAGACCGGCGGCGATCAGCACGCCCTCGGCTACCAGCCAGGGGGCACTATCGAGGACGGCGGCCGTGCCGCGTGCTTGCACGTCGAGGTCGGTCGCGTCGATCACCAGCACCGACGGCCCATGGCCGCGCAGGAATTGCCGCCAGGCGAGAAAGACCGGTTCGCCGGCGCCGCCGCATTCGGCGAGACCCGACTCCTGCACGCGGCGCAGCCGCTCGAGTGGCGTCAGCGACTGGGCAAGGGCGAGCCCCGGCAGCGCGCCGGCCAGCGTCTGCGCGGGCGGCACGGCACCCGCCAGAGTGGCGGCGCCGGCGTCGAGCCACGTGGGCAGCATCTGGAGGTCGCTCATGTCTCCTTCTTAGCCTCACCCACCGGCTCAGCGAGGATCTGTCGGGCATAACGCTCACGACGCGGATCGGGCAGCTCGTTGGCGACGCCAAAGGACAGGCACCCGGTCACGCACTTGGTGACGCAGGCCGGCTTCAGCCCGGCATCGACGCGATCCATGCAGTAATCGCATTTGACCACCTTGCGCATCACTGGGTCCCACTGCGGCGTGCCCCAGGGACACGCGGCGATGCAACTCTTGCAGCCGATGCAGAGACTGTGCTCGACAAAGACGATCCCGTCCTTCTCGCGCTTCTTCATGGCGCCGGTCGGACATGCCCTCACGCACCACGGGTCCTCGCAATGGAAGCAGGGCATGAAGGCACTGCGCATGCGCGGCTGTCCGCCGACGTCGATCGGGCCGACGGTGATGATCTGGCACGGATTCGGGCCAGGACCGAGGTTCTTGTTGCTCTTGCAGGCCACTTCGCAGGCCAGGCAGGAAATGCAGTTCGCCTCGTCGTGACGCAGCATGTAGATGCTCATCGGCTGCCCTCTGCCGCCACGGGCTTGACCTGGACGATGGTCTCGGTCATGGCACAGCCACCGCCGGACGGATCGAAGTCGTACAGCTTGCCGTGCTGCAGGCGCTGGTCGGCTACGCCCCGGCCGCGGGCACGCGTGGCGAGCGGTACTGTGGCGCCGTAGCCGTGGAGCATGAACACCGCGTCAGGATGAATCCACGGAGTCACCTTGGCTTTGATCCTGCCGGTATAGCTGCCCCCACCGGTGACTTCGACGACATCGCCGTCGCCAATCCCCAGCGGCCTGGCGCGGTCGGGGTGAATCCAGAGCACCTGTTCCGGCGCGATTTCATTGAGGAGGGGGTTGTTGAGGGATTGGCCATGCGCCAGCGTCGCCGTTCTGGCAAAGAGCAAGTTGAAGCGGTCGCCCGCCGGCGCCACCTTGGCCTGGTAGGGCGGCAGGCTGGGCAGCCCGGCCTTCTTCAAGACCTCGCTCTCGATCTCGATCGTGCCAGAGGGGGTCGGGAACGTCAGTTTGTCGCGCGGCGTCAGCTTCGGCGCATCGGCGAGGCCGACGAATCCCTTCTCGCGCATCTGGGCGACGGTGACACCGGTGCCGTCGAGCTGGTAGTTCCAGAGCTCCTCGATGGTCTCGAAGTCGAGCGCCTCTTTGATATCCATGCGGCGCAGGATCTCGCGGAAGATCCACCAGGCCGGGCGACTGTCGAAGCGCGAGGCGATGGCCTGGTCGCGCATGAAGAAGGCCGGCACAGGGCCGGGCAGCAGTGCCAGGATGTTGGCGCGCTCGAGGTAGGTCGACTCGGGAAGGATGACGTCAGAGAACCAGCCCGTCTCCGAATAGCGCACGTCGATCGACACGATCAGCTTCAGCGTGTCCAGCGCGCGCGCGGTCGCCTCGGGATCGGGCAGGCCGGTAAAGGGATCGTGGCGGTAGGCGAAGTAGGCGCCGATGCCGTAGGGCTGCCCGGTTTCCATGGCGGCGAACGCCTGATGCAGCATGCCGATTTCCGGATCCCACTGCGGGCGGGCGGCGCCAGCGCCGTCCACGCGCGGTTCCTCGACCTTGGGCACACGGTCGGTCAGATGCTTCAAGCCCTTGCGCCCGTAGAACCCGGGTAGTTTCCCGAGAACATACCCGCCCGGGATCTCGATGTTGCCCATCAGGGCGTTCAGGATCAGCGCCGTGCGGCTGACGTGGAACGACTGCTTGTGACGCGCCGACATCCAGCCCGGATGGAAGATCACCTGCGGCGCATCGGCGGCGATCTCCCTGACGAAAGCGCGCAGCTGGTCGGCGGACACGCCGGTGTGGGGCTCTTGCCATTCCGGAGTCGTCTCCTTGACCGCCTCGCGCAGATAGTCCATGCCGGAGACGAAGCGAGCGACGAAGTCCTTGTCGTACGCCTCCTGCTTCAGCACTTCATGGATGATGGCCAGGTTCAGCGCGTAGTCACTGTTCGGGCGCACCTGCCAGTACCGGGTCGCCTTGCAGGCCGTCATGCTGGCGCGCGGATCGATGTAGGTGACGCGCATCCCCCTGGCCACCGCGGCCATGAAGGCCTTGGCCTCCTTGACCATCAGCGACTCGACGATGTTGCGACCGTAGAGCACGAGGTGTTTCGCGTGCCCCAGGTCGGGGATCAGCCCCTCGTGGCCGAAGCCGTAGATCGAACGCGCGGCGTTGTGGACGTTGCCGCCGCAGCCGGCGTCGTGGTTGAAGTAGTTCGGCGAGCCGAGGGCCCGCACGAAGGTCCGGGTCAGGTCGTTGAAAGGGCCGCCTCGATCGGAGAGCACGATGCCACGCCCGCCGAACGCCGTCAATCGTTTCTTGCAACCTGTCGGCGATATAGTCAAGGGCGTCGTCCCAGGACGCGCCGCCGCCACTGGCCACCGCCGCGCGGCCCCATGCGGACGAGCGGCGTCTGCGGCCGCTGGTCGTCGTCGGTACTCGAATGCGAGTCCAGCCGAGCCCTTGGCGCAGAGGCTGCCGCCGATGGCCTTGTCGTGCGGATTGCCCTGCAGCCACACGACCCGGCCATCCTCGACCGTGACTTCCATCGGGCACCGCACCGCGCACATGCCGCACATGCTGTAGACCGTGCGTCGGCCCGGGGCGCCCACACCGAATACACTTGGTGCCGTGGAGCTCATTTCAGTCCTCGAAGGAAAACACTTCCCGCCCGAACTCCTTCTACGCCGTGGTGAGCCTCTCTTTGAGCGTTCCCAACTTCCCGCCGACCGACTTCACCTTGAAGGCGAGCAGGACGAGCGTGACGCCGGACACAATCGACCAGATCCCGATGACGGTGAGCACCGCGAGCGCACCCGCGCCCGGACGCGACACCATGGCCATGCCGAACAGGATGGAGACGACGCCGCCCAGGGCCATCCACCACTCGCCGGTGATCTCGTGCCGCAGGCGCACGGCGAGGATGATGCGCATGACGCCGGTGGCGATGGCCCAGAAGCCGATGTACAGGAGCAGCATCAATGCGGTGATCCCGGGCGCCTGATAGGTGATGACGCCGAAGGCGATGCCGAGCAGCCCCTCGAGCAGGAGCACCCACCAGCTCTCGTTGTCATCGCGCCCGGTGAACGCGTGGAACACGTCCGAGACGCCGTCGACGAACGCGAACGCCGCGAAGAAGAGGACGAGGCTGCCGAGCGTCATGCCCGGCGATGTGAGCGCCAGGATGCCGAACAGGATCGCGACGGCGCCCCTGAGCAGCAGAACCCACCAGAAACGCGACATCAGTTTCGATAGCATCTCACAACTCCTCTCATGGGTTCAACGATGGTTGCCTGAAACAAGCGCCTCAGAAATTCACCTCGAAGTTGGAGTGGAAGACGGGGCCGCGGCCGCCGACGGGATAGGGCACGGCCGCGTAGCCCACCGGCGAACGGTTCAAGTAGATCAATTCCGAGTTCCAGCGAACCACCTGGTTCTTCCAGGGGAAGAGGCTGACGCCGACACGCACGTCGGACGGTTTGCCGTAGTCGCCGAAGATCTTCGAGCCTGACAGATAGACCTGCGTCGTCCTGGGGATCACCATCGCCGACGCCTGCAGCTGGAAGCCGGTGTCCGTGAGATGGTCGAAGGGCAGCGCCGCGATGGACGTGCCGCGGAAGTTGCGCAACTGCCGCCAGTAGTACTCCCCCTCCAGCGCGAAGCCGCGGTACTTGACGCCCGCGTCGAGCGATTCCATTTGATCGACGACGTCGATGACGCTGATGCCTGGCCCAAAGAGCTCCGGCTTGAACACGATGTTGCCGTCCGATAGGCGGATCTGCGCGTTGTCGGGCGCCTCCGTGTTGGGCTGTTCCTGGCGATCTTCGTCGCTGTATGTGTAATGGAAGCCGATTCGAGTGGCCACGGCCTTGTGATCCTCGAAGTCGCCAAAGCCTTTTGTCGGGCCGTACTCGCCGGTGGTCGGCATCCAGACCAGCCCGCCCGACACGGTCTTCATGTCGTTCCCGAGCTGCCCCGCGTCGACGCCGAGCTGGCTCAGGTTGTCGCCCCACATCACGCTGTAGACCAGCCCCTTGGAGAGCTGGCCCCGAGCGAAGATGCCGCTGGTGTACGACGGCCGGAAGAACTCATCGGCGATCAGGCGGTGCGTCCGTGTCGAGCCATCCCGGCCACTGTCCTTCCGTGCTGCGGGCGCCGGGCAGGCCGGCAATGCCCACGCCCAGCAGGGCGCGCGGGCTGAAGTTGTAGGCGAAGTAGCCGGCGACCACCACCTGAGCGGGAAGCCCCTGTGAGACGTTCGTGCTCCAGATGTAGGAGCTGTAAATGAGCTTCGGACTCATCAACCAGCCGTTGAAGAACAGGACGGCCTTGCTGAACTGAATGTCCTGCCGCTGCTTGACCGTGCTGGTGTTGCCAAAACTGTCGGTGAACTCCGGATCGAGCGCCCGCTGATTGAGGTAGCGCGCGTAGGCGTAGAGGCGGATGTTCAGATCGCCCTTGTCGGTGTCGGCGACCTTGAAGCCACGGCCGGGCGTGTAGGTGCCGAACCCCTTGGCGCCCGCCGGTTGGACCCCGAGGGAAAATTCGGCGCTGCAGCCGTCCCGCACCCAGATGCTCTGCTGGTCGAAGCCCCAGGACGTCCCGAGCTCGCAGGCGATCGTTCCCGTCGAACGCACGAGGGTGACGCCCCGTGTCGTGTCGGCCGCACACGTCTGTCGCTCGCCTGGCTTCGAGCCGCACACGACGGCGAGGGCGGGGTCCACGGACTGCGCGGCGACTGGCCAGGTCATCCCCATCGCGACTACCACCAAACTTGCCCGCAGCGTGAGCCGAGTCAACAAAACCACAAGGCGCTCTCCCTCTCCACTGTTCCTTCGCGACATTCGGTTGCGGCCCGTTCCATTGGCCCACATCGCGACTCGATGGGCTGCTCCTGTTCGTCTACTTCCTGGCCGCGTACGGGTTGCCGCCAAGCGCGTTCGAGATGTCGGCGATCGCACGCTGCGCGCGAATGCTATTGCCCGCCTCGTCGAGCGGCGGCGAGATCACGGCGATGCCGAACTTGCCCGGCGAGACGGCGATGATGCCGCCGCCGACGCCGCTCTTGGCTGGCAGCCCGGTGTGATACAGCCACTTGCCCGAATCGTCATAGAGGCCGGCCGTGGCCATCACGGCGAGCACACCCGGGACCTTGGCGGCGTCGAGCACCTGTTTGCCGGTCACCGGATTCTTGCCGCCAGCGGCGAGCGTCGCCGCCATCGTCGCGAGATCTTTCGCGTTGACGCCGATCGAGCACTGGCGCGTGTAGAGATCGACCGCCTGCTGCCAGTTGGTCTTGATGTAGCCGTAGGCGAGCATCAGCGCGCCGATCGCCTGGTTGCGCTGGTTGGAGTCGGATTCCGACTTGTACACGTCCTGCAGCACCGTCAGCGAGCGACCGGCGCTGTCGTTGTGGAAGTCGAGGATCTTCTTCCAGACGGCGTCGGCATTGGCGCCCGTCACCATGCTGGTCGCCGAGATCGCGCCGGGGTTCACCAGCGGATTCATCTCCGGCGCGCCGGCCCCCGACATCGCACGAACCCCTTCGACGGCGATGATGGAGTTGAATCGCGCGCCCGTGGCATCGACGCCGATCCGCTTCTCGATCGACTCCAGGCCCTGCTCCTGAATCACCTGCGCCATCGTGAAGACCTTGGAGATCGATTGGATCGAGACCTCGGTCTTGATGTCGCCGGCGGTGTAGACCTTGCCGTCCGCGGTCACCACGGCGATGCCGAAGAGGTTGGGATCGACCTTGGCCAGCGCCGGGATGTAGTCGGCGTTCTTGCCTTCCTTGAGCGTCCTGAATTTCGCATAGGCCGCGTCGACGGCCTTCTGGACGTCCGCCGGCGCCTGGGCGCCCGTGGTGCACGCGTCAACGCCAGCATCGCGAGAAGCGCGCCGCCGGCCACCATGTCCTCGATGTCGTCGATTCATCACTAGCCTCCAAGTTTCCACGAGAAGTTGTACTTGAACGAGAACTGCACCTTGACGCCGTCGCTCTGGAACCCGTCCGAGAAGTTCTCGCGCCGGCCCCACTGGAACTCGCCGCCGACCATCACGTTCGGCACCGGGTAGTAGAGCACGTTGCCGAGCACGTACTGGCCCGTCTTGTAGGCGTCGGGCGCCTGGCCGTCGGTGTTGTCGATGTCCGTGCGCGAGTAGCCGACCGAGCTGCGTGAAGTGCTCGTTCCACGTGTGGTCGAGGAAGGCGACGAGCCCGGTGATCGGAATCGGCTTTGCCGAGAATCGGCGTCACCGGGTTCGGAGAGTTGTTGACGATGCCGATGTCGACCGGCGCGTCGTTCATGTAGTTCTCGATGCCTTCGCCGAACACGAACTGCAGCCGGATCACGTCGTTCTTGCCGGCGTTGAGGTTCGAGCTGAGGTTCAGGCCCCAGCCGGTGGCATCGCCCGACAGGTCGAACTGATCGTCGAGCACGTCGTCCCACTTGATCTCGCGGAGCATGCCCGCCGCGCGCACGTAGCCCCAGTCCTGCGAGTACTTGTAGGACGCCGGAGAAGTCGGGCAGCGGGAACCGCGCCTTGATGTTCTGCAGCTCGACGCGGTCCGCGTAGACGCCGGCGTCGCCGCTCGCGCCCGGACGCTCGAGGGCGAGCGTCAGGCTGTGGTCACCCTTGATCGGCATCCAGCGGACCTGGACGTTGCGGAAGAAGACCATGCCGGTCGGTCCCCAGTACTCGAGCGAGTTCGGGAAGACGTCCGGGATCCATGAACGGGCTCCACGTCTGGCCGGCGCCGAACGCCCCGAGCTCGCCGTAGGCGTGGCGCAGCCGGAACGTGGTCTGCCCGGCGTCGACGCCGGTGCCGAACAGCTCGAACTCGAACGTCGTCTTGAGGTCGCCGAGCGCCGTCGGCGTCGACGACTTGCACGCCGAGGCGGCTCTGCCGCACGCCGGCGAACGTGCTGTTGTCGCGCCCGAACTGGTCCTCGAACGACGGCAGCTTGCGTCACGCGCATGGTGTCGAACCAGTTCGGGATTGATCTGTTTGAAGTCGTGGCCGATGTCGAGCATCGCGAAGCCGTAGATCTCGAATGTCGGCTTGGCCTCTGGCTTGGCCTGCGTCGTGCCGCCCGCCGGATCCCCGGCGCCCGGCTGGGCCTCCTGCGCGCGCCCGCTCGTGAGCCCGCCGACGAGCAGCGCCGTCGTCAAGAGGCAGACCAAACCGGGGCTTCGGCCCGACTGAGTCGTTCGCATATCCCGCATATCCCTGTCTCCTTTTTCTGCAGTGAACGACGTCATTGCGCGTGTGCCTTTTCCCAGGCGCGGACCCGGCGCCGTCCTTCGTCGAAGATCCGTTCGTAGTTGCCCTTGCGAACCTTGAGACTCGCCTCGGGCGTCAGCAGGCGCCACACGGGCGCCCACATGTCGAACACGGCGAAGTACGGCGCCGGCCCCGCCGGCGCCACCGTGTCGGTCCCGAACAGGAACCGGTCCGGGAACTTGTTGAGCATCGCCGCGACGCGCGTGATGGACTCTGGCGAGGCAACCGCGTACTTCGCCACCTCGTCCCACGAGATGTCGAAGTTCACATGGCTGAGCGTCGGATCGGCCAGCATCGCTTCGACGATCCCGACCTGGTTCGGAGTCGCGTTCCGCCGCTTCCGCGGACACCTGCACCGGGTGCACGATGCGGCCGAGGCCGACGTGCGCCCAGATGATCGCGGCGTTCCGATGGCGTCGCAGCAGGGCCTTCATCTGCGTCAGGTACGCCGGCTCGGTATCGGGCTTCGCGAACGGCATGTCGATGTCGTTGTGCAGGATCACCACGAGGCCGGACTCCGCGGCGAAGTCGAGAATGCGGTCGAGCGCCGGATTGGTCAGGCTGGCCGTCTCGCCTGAGACCTTGGCCGAGACGAATTCCTTGTGGATGCTGAACTCGCCGATGCCGGTGAACACGCCCGGGAACACCTGCAGCACGCGCCGGATGTGATCGACGCCGTACATGTCCGCCGGGTTGAACCCGGTGATCATCGGATCGAAGCGCGCCTGTTCCGCTGGCGTGAGCGCTTTGTAGACGCTCGCGATGTAGGCGTCGGTGAACGAGTAGTAATAGAGCGGCGCGTCGCTGTGCAGGTAGTAGGTCGGCGCGAAGTCGCCCGAGTTGGCGAACGACCATTGCTGCTGCAGCGGAATTCCGAACAGCGTGGATCGGCCGACGCGGGTGCCCATGATCTGCAGGAACTCGCGCGGCGTCAGGCCCTGCTGGACGTAGTTCGTCAGGTGAAAGTGCGAATCGTAGAACTCATTGGCCGCGCCCGGCGCCTGCGAAGACGAATTCTGTGCAGCCGCAGGCGCTCGCATGCCTGCCACACCAGCCAGGAGGAGGAAGGCCGCGAGAATCAGCAGGCGACGAACGTTGGGGGCGTAGGTCATCATCGAACTCCACTCGTTTCAGAGGAACACCGAAGAACGCGGGCTGCGCGATCATGTCTACGCCTCCTCCCGAACCGTTTGCTCCGGGGCTCGCAGCGCCTGCACGATGTCGAGGCCACCGATGTGCTCGAGATAGTCGAAGCTGATGTCCGGAGGTATCACCGACAAGTCGATCACGGCGAGAAGGAGGCGGTACTCGGCGGAGCGGATATGCTCGTCGAGGTCCTCCCGCGTGACCCAACGGTCGCAGATCGTCAGTGCTTCTGCGTTAGTGACGTCTTGAAAGAGCGAGAATCCCGCGCAGCCGGCTCTGGCGGTGGCATGCCCCATCAAGACCCGCAGCATGCGAAGTACCTCGGGTTTGTGCCGCGCCGAGATCGCGAGACGCACGGTTGACAGGATCATCGGTACCGAGCCAAAGCATGAACCGGGCCCCAGTCGATTCAGGCAGGAGCTCTCGCGGTAAATGTTCACGGTTCAACGGGTTGCTCGTGCCTGCAGGCGGGCGTGGAATCGCGTCGAGCAAACCGAAGTTCCGAAATACCGGGAGTTTCCCGATTAGGCGTGACATGGAATTGCGTCGAGCTCGAGCATTCATGCGGAACGTTCTTCAAGTCCACGAGTGGGAGCGATCGGGACGGTGGGAGATTCAACACCGACGGACCCGCTGTGCGAGACTGCTTCACGGCGGCTCCTTGTTGGCGCGCTTGCGCCCCGGGCTAGTCACTACTCGTTTACCACGAGCAGTGAGGAGCCGCCGCTCTCACATTTCAAGAGTCAGTGGGACAACCCCTTTACTTCCTTGCTGTGGCAGTTATCTCCACATGCCCCGCGCCGACGAGCTTGGAAACCACGACGGTGGTCCGGGCGGGCTTGGGATCCTTGAAGTATGATTTGTACGTCGTATTCATCCGATCGAACAAGGCGCCATCGGTGATGTACACCTGAATGCTCACAATATCCGCAGGCGTCATCCCGGCCTCTTTGAGAACGGCATTGATGTTCTCCAGTGACTGCTTCACTTCGGCCTCGAAGGTCGCGGGAATCTTTCCAGCGGCATCCTCGCCGCCCATGCCCGAGACGTAAAGAGTGCCATCGGTCAGGATTCCATAACTCCATCCGGCATTCGGCTGAGCGCCCTTCGGGAGAATGACTTTCTTTTCAGCGCCCAGAGTCAGGCCGGCGCTCAACAAGATCAGGACCACTGTTGTGACAACTGGTTTGCGCATGAGAATGCTCCTTGTCGTTTGATGGGTACGTTGAGCTGTGCAAACGCTCTTCTTCGAAACAAAGAAACGCAATCTGGGCGATGTCGGAAACCGACGATCGTCAAAAAGCGAGGACCGTCTGCACCATCGGCACCCAGCCGGTCATCCCAGCGGTATACGGAGTATAGGCCCCGCTATAAGGAGCCTTCTTGACCCGAAACAACTCTCCGGTGAGCCAGAATCGCTCGGTTGGAAGGAAATGCCACTTGACCCCACCGCCATACTCATGTGAGTCGCCGAACTGCCCGCGCACCCACGATCCGCGGCCATAGACCATCCACTTTTTCGGATCGACAAACACACTCGCCGAGAGCTCGGCGCCGTGGTCGAATGTGGATGCGAGCGGAAGCGGTTCGTCGGCCTCGAAATCATTGAGCCAGCGCATGAAGTATTGCGCGTTGACCGCAAGCCCCTTCCATTTGATGCCGCCGTCGATCGCCCACAGCCTATACGTGGCCTGGTCGAGCGTGACACCCGGCGCAAACGCTCCGGTCGAGAAGGTCAGCACGCCGTCGGAATTGTACAGTGACGTGTTCTCGGGACTTGATTGATCGAGATTTGAAAACCGGTCCTCCCGGGATCGCGTATACGCGGTACCCATTCGGATGCGAACGTTCTTGGACGCGAAATAATCGTCGTACATATTGCGTGATTTGCCGGGTGGCCCATAGGCGCCCAGCGGTTCCCACCAGGCGCTGCCGGACCACGCCAGATGCGTATCGATCTTGTTTGCCGAGATATTTATGGTATTCAGACCATTGCCGACGAACGCCATATAATTCAGCCCCTTCACGGGTTCTCCGCTCGCCCAGACTCCCTGAGTGAACCCCGGGCGGAAGAAGTTGTCCGCCATGCTCCTGTCGGTCTGCGTAAAGAATGGGAAGGTGTTCACCAGTGATCGGCTGCCCGGGATGCCCGTATAGCCTCCGGTAATCGCGAGGGCCTTGTTGAATTGCCAGCCAATGTTGCTGGCAATGACGACCGAAGCGGACCCGGCGGACGTCCAGACGGTGAAGCTATATCGCGCTCTCGGGTCGAAAATGTAGCCACTGAAGATGAACATGGCGCGATTGACCGTGATGTCGTTGCGCGGGTGCACGGCGTGGACAACGCCCAAATGGTCGGTGAACGTCTCATCGATATCCTGGGTGTTGAGATATCGGAGTTGGGTATTCATGGTGAACTTCAGCAGGAACGGCACGCTCGCGTCTGCGGGGGTTTCCCAGATGATGATTCCATCTCTATAACGATCGTTGATTGTTTGTGGTGCGGCAGCAGATGCCGACTGCACGGGAGGTACTTCTGCAACTGCCACCGCTTGCGGGTTCTCTGGCTCGGGGTCCTTGGCCGCGACGTTCTTCTCTGCACTGCCCGGTTTGGGTTCCGAAGCGGCGACCGGGCTGCTGGGCGGGGCGGCAGGAGACTGTCCGGAGGCAGAAGTCGTGAGGAACGGACCTGACGTCAACGCCAATGCGAGTGAAGCCTTGATGAATGCGCGGGGTATCAACACGCGAAATCTCCCCTCCCGACGCCATCCCGATTGGCGAGCCAACGCCGGGAAGCAATGGGCTCCTCGCAGGACTATCGCCAAGCCGAGTTCGAACGAGGAGCCCCCCATTCAACTAGCAGAGCACCACGGATTGGGCGAGACCAGCCTCGCTTGTTTCCTTGTACTTGCTGTTCATTTCCTTGGCGGTCTGGGCCAGCGCAATCACGGTCTCGTCGAAATTGACGCGGTGCCTGGACGCGATCTCGTTGCTGGCGATCGCGTACGCCGTCCAGGCCTTGACGGCCCCGAAGGCGCACCGCTCGATGCACGGAACCTGCACGTAGCCGGCGACCGGGTCGCACGTCATGCCCAGGTGATGCTCGCATTGACCTCCGCTTCCGACCTGCCCGCGATCGACATCTCGTTGGCCAGCATGATCTTGGCGATCGTGGTCTTGTTGTCGTCGGCGTGGGTCCGCAGCTCTTTCATCGTACGGAACGGATACTTCGGCGCGTTCTTCTTCGGGGGTGTGTACCCCTTCCACTCGATGAATCCGCCGCCGACTGAGTAGCGTACTCCTGCTCGAGCAACACATCGGTGCCGCCGAGGAGCTTGACCGTCATCGTGTTCGGGTGTGGGAAGTCGCCCTTGGTGGCATCGTAGATGACGTCCTTGAGGCTCACATTGATTGACTTGTCACCGAGCTTGACCGGGAACACCTGGTCAGGGTTGTCGCGCAGGCCGTCCAGGAATTTCGGGTCGACCGTTGCCGGTTCTTTTCCCACCAGCCCTGCGAGCGCCGCTCGCTCCGTGCCGTGCCCCTTGCCTGTCGCGCTGAGGCTTCCGAATAAGTTCACCTGAAGCTTCGTCGCCTTCGCCAGTTGGTCGGCCGGCAGTTTGGTGGCTCGCTGGTAGAAGTCGTAGGTAATACGCATCGGACCAATCGTGTGCGAGCTGGAAGGGCCCGGGCCCACCTTGTAGAACTCGTCCACGGTCGTCAAGACCGGCCCCGCCCCCTTCTTCACGACATCCAGGTCGGCGGAGAGCGGCGGCGCCGATGCCGCTGGCGCTGGCGCAGCCGCGGCTGCTGGTGGAGGGGCGGTTTTTTCGGTCTCCGATCGCGTGCAGCCGGTCATCACCGCAGCCGCCGAGATCACGGCGCTGCGCATGATGAACTTCCGGCGGTCGAGGCCGGTCGGAATCTCCGGCACCTGCGGCGAAGGGTCGAGCAGATCACGGTCATCGTCTTTCACGTCGTCTCTCTTGGACATGGTGCCCGCTCCTTTGTGAGGACATGGCCGCTCGCGCGTTGTGCTGATCGCAATCGAGCGGCCGGTATGCTGACCGGTTGTTTCAGTCTCTCGTTTCTCTGTCCGGAAGTCGCCCAGACCAAGAGGATCATCGGTACCGAGCCAAAGCACGAACGGGGCCCCAGGCGAGTCAGGCAGAAGCCTTCGCAGTAAATGTTCACAGTTCAACGGGTTGCGTGCCTGCGGGCGGGCGTGGAATCGCGCCGGGCGAACCGGAAGTTCCGAAATACCGGGAGTTTCCCGATTAGGCGTGACATAGAATTGCGTGACAGAGCATTCATGCGGAACGGTCTTTCTGGCACCGACTTAAGCGCCTTTGAGCGGCTGCTTACGGAAATCTCCACCCGATTCGTTAGCGTTGCCGCCGCGGACGTGGATGCCGAGATCACGGCCGCGCTGCGATCGCTTGTCGAGTTCCTCGCCATCGATCGCAGCACGCTGTTTCAGTGGTCCGGCGACGGCCGGCTTCTGGAAAACACGCATCAGTGGGTCGTCGAGGGATGCAACCCTCTGCCCCCATTTGTTCCGCAGGAGGCCCTGCCATACTCCCTTCGTCGCGTCCTCGAGGGACAACCCTTCTGGCACTCGAGCCTGGATGACCTCCCGCCCGAAGCGGCGGTCGACCGCGCATTCTTCGAGAAGCACGGGCCAAAGTCGAACCTGTCGTTTCCGCTCGTCGCGGGAGGATCGGTTGTCGGGGCGCTCGGATTCGGCGCCGTGCGACATGAGCGGCAATGGCCGGAGGTCCTGAGGGGTCGTCTCTCGGCCGTGGCGCACGTCTTCGCGAACGCACTCGCGCGCAAGCGGTCCGAGCTCGCGCTGCAGAAAGCCTACGCGGAGGTCATCCAGCTCAAAGAACGGCTCGAGCTCGACAACGAGTACCTCCGTCAGGAGCTCGCGAACGAGGTGGGCGACGATGCGATCGTCGCGCAAAGCGCAGCGATGAAAAGCGTGCTGCGCGAGGTCAGGCGAGTGGCTGCCACGGATTCGACAGTGCTCTTGACTGGCGAGACGGGCACGGGCAAAGAGGTCGTCGCTGAAGCCGTGCATCGGGGCAGCAAACGAAAGGACCGGTTGCTGGTCCGTGTCAATTGCGCGGCGCTGCCCGGGCCCCTGATCGAAAGCGAGCTGTTCGGGCGCGAGAAGGGAGCGTACACAGGGGCGCTGTCTCGGGAGCGCGGACGGTTCGAGGTCGCCGATGGCGCCACGCTGCTCCTCGACGAGGTCGGCGAACTCCCGATCGAGTTGCAGGCCAAACTGCTGCGGGTTCTGGAGCATGGCAACTTCGAGCGACTGGGCAGCAGCCGAACCATGAAGGTCGATGTCCGCCTCATCGCCGCCACCAATCGTGACCTCGGCCAGGCGGTCCGCGAGAATCGCTTCCGCCAGGACTTGTTCTATCGCCTGCAGGTGTTTCCCATTCAGATTCCGCCGCTGCGCGACCGCCGTGAGGACATTCCGCCGCTCGTCTGGGCCTTCATCAAGGAGTTTGGCCGGCAGCACGGCAAGGTCATTGAGCACGTCCCGCGTCGCTCGATGGACGCGCTCAGGGCCTACTCCTGGCCGGGCAACGTACGTGAATTGCGCAACGTGATCGAGCGGTCGATGATTCTGACGGACGGGCCAACGCTGCGCGTGGCCCTGCCCGATGGCGTCGATGCCGCGACGGTCCTGGAGCCGGCGCTGACACTCGAAGACGCCGAGCGGCGCCACATTCTCGACGTGCTCGGGCGAACGGGATGGCGCATCAGCGGCGGCCGTGGAGCGGCTCGTATTCTCGACGTCAAACCCACCACACTCGAGTCCCGCATGAAGAAGCTGGGTATCGAGCGGAAGCATCTCGCGGTTCGATCGTCCTCCTGATCCAACCGAAGTGAAGGCCCTCCTCGATCTCGCCGTTCCGGCGGTGACGTTCCTCCTCCTGCTCGTTGTCGGACTCGATCTCGCGCCCGCTGACTTCGCGCGTATGCGTCGGCAGCCGCGCGTTCTTGCCGCCGGATTGGTCGGCCCGCTGCTGGTCCTGCCGCCGCTGGCGCTCCTTCTCGTCGTGCTGTCTCGTCCTTCGGCTGATCTGCAGACCGGATTGCTGTTGGTCGCCGCGTGCCCGATCGGCGGCATTTCAAACACGTACAGCTACCTGGCGAGGGCATCGACGGCGTTGTCCGTGACGCTCACCGTGTGCTCCAGCCTCTTAGCCGTCTTGACCATTCCCGCACTCGCGCTCGCCTTCACGGCAGCGTTGGGCCACCCGGTGGGATTTGCCGCGCCGATCCCGCTGATCATCGCGCAGCTGCTGTTGATGCTCGCCCTTCCGGTCGCTCTCGGAATGTGGGTCAGGTTCAGTCGCCCGGCGTTCGCGGGGCGTTCGCAGCCCTCTCTGAGAGCCCTCGGGTTTGGCGGGATTGCGGCGCTGATCGTGTTGATCGTCGCCAGCGACCCTGTCATGTTTCTGCGCGGCTTGCGCGACAGCGTCCCCTAGCCGCGACGTTCGTCGCCGCATCATTTCTCGCCGGCTGGCTGGTGGGCGCCGCGACCGGCGCGTCATCGGCAGATCGATTCACGCTCGCCACCGAGTTCGCCACGCGGAACATGGCGGTGGCCACCGCGATCGCGCTGACACTGGCCGGACGCGTCGAGTTCGCCTTGTTTGCGACGACTTACTTCCTGACAGAAATTCCCCTCATGCTCGGTGCCATCGTCGTCTATCGCCGATCGCGGCAAACCGCTTGACCTCTCGTCGGGCGCTTCTATCCGCCTCAGCTCGATCTTTCCTGCGCCGGAATCCTCCAAGCGGCGCTGCACCCGCACATGGCGCAGGTGTTCCGGGAGAAGGCGGAAGCCTTCGCGGCGGTCGTCGGGAATCTGGGGAAGATGTTGACCGCTACCGGTGCCCGAAACGGCTCAAGCCCGGCGGCTGTCGGTCAAGATGGTTGCGGGGGCAGGATTTGAACTCATTCACAGCGTGATCAGCCCGCGCTGGACCCCGACGCGGACGGCGTCGGTTCGGTTCGAGGCGCCGAGCTTACCGTAGGATCGAACCGAGGTGAAACTTCACGGTTTCACTGCCAATTCCGAGCCTTGCCGCAATCACCTTGTTGGGCAGTCCGTCGGCTACGAGCTCGAGCACTTGCGTTTCCCGCGGCGTGAGCGCTTCAATCAGCGGCGCATCAGGTGCGTCAGGCGTCAGCAGTACGCACGCGTCCAACTCTGCGGCCGTTAATCGACCGGCCCTGATCGTCGCGGCTTCGCCCACAACCAGGACGTTGTCCGGAAGCTGCGAACGAAGCCGCTGCCGAAGCGACGCCGGTCCGACCAGCACAATTCGCATGAGATCAAGGACGCCGTATTTCGCGCCGAGGTCTCAGCGATCAGTCGCGCGGCCGGCCCGCCACGGTCACTTCTATGTCGCGAGGCACCCCGCCGTGGAGCGTGCGCACCTGGACCTTTTGGCCAATCAGGTCGCCGGTCAGCCAATCGAGCAGGTCCTCCGAAGACTCAGTCGGCTTGTCCCCGAATTGGAGGAGGATGTCGCCGACAATCACTCCGGCGGCTTCCGCAGGGCTGCCAGACGTCACCCCCACGACGAGCAGCCCCCGTTCGCGACCCTGTGTTCGCTGCGCGCCCGTCAGCTGAACGGGTTGAACCGCGACGCCGACGAATCCCCTGGATGTTCCGACGGTCAAGACCTGATGCGCGGCGGTCCACGCGATTGAGGCGGGAATCGCCACGCCAAATCCGCGAATGACGGCGGCCGTGGTGATGCCGGTCAACTGTCCGGCTGCGTCGAACAACGCGCCTCCAGCAAAACCATCGTGCATCGGCGCCGTCACACGAATCACCCGGGGAATCTCGCGTCGTCTTCCCGTCCGCAACGGTCCGCCTACGACGGCGACGATGCCGGCGCTGGCAGTGAGCGCATTGGACCAGGACCGCGCCAGCGCCAGGACAATCTGGCCGACCCGAGGCTCCGACGAGGCGATCCCAGGCGCAGCGATCTCCAGTTTCGCGCGGGTGCGCAGGACAGCGATGCCCGTCGCCGGATCCCAGCCGGCGAGATCGGCTTCAGTGGGGTCGGCATCGTTGACGCGGATGTGCAGTCCGTCTTCGCGCCCAAGCGCGCGCGCGTTCGTGATGATGGTGTCAGGGCCGTGGATCACCCCGCTTGCGGGGCGGCGTCCGCCAATCACCTGGACGACGGATGGTGCGTGCGCAGCTGAGAGGTCTGCGAGTTCGTTCGAGAGTGAAGCGAGAGAAAGGTTCGTCATACGAGCCATTCTCCCGCGTGCTGCCAGCGCGCCGGATCACCCGTTCGGGGGACTCAATCTCTCTTAACGCGCAAGAGACTTGAGCAAGTCGACCGGCAGCTTGGTCCCCGCGCGCGAGTTCGCCGCCCGGATGCGATCCGGCGTCACCCCGTGGTCGCGCAGCGTGACCAGGTCGTCGGGAGACAGCTGTCGTAGCCGAGCGCCTTCAGGTCCCGCGCGTACTCGGCGTGACGCCGTGGTCCCGCAGCGCGAATCAGCGCGTCGATCGGCTGATTGCCGTAGCCAAGCGCGGCCATGTCGCGCACGTACTCAATGGTGACGCCGTGATCGCGCGCGCTGCACGAGTTCGTCGAGCGACAGTGAGTAGCCCAAGCCGCTGCATATCGCGCACGTAGTCCGGCGTGACGCCGTGATCGCGAACGTTGATCAACTGGTCGAGCGGCAGCTTCGCGTAGCCCGCGCTGCCCAGCTCGCGCACGTATTCCGGCGTAATGCCGTGGTCCCGCGCGTTGATCAGCTCGGGCAGCGGCAGTGAGCCATAGCCCGCCTCGCGCATCCCGCGAACGTAGTCCGGCGTGATGCCGTGATCGCGCGCCTGGCGGATGTCGTCGCCGAGAGCCCCTTGTAGCCCAGGTCGGCCAGCTCGCGCACGTAGTCCGGCGTGATGCCGTGGTCCCTGAGCGTGATCAGCGGATCGAGCGAGCCGAGCCGGTAGCCGAGCGCGCCCATGTCGTGCAGGTACGTGGCCTGCACGCCGTGCTGACCGGCCCGCACGAGATCGGCAGTCTGGGGCTTCGCGTAGCCCTGGCGTTGAGCTCGTCCAGGAACGCGAAGCCGACATCGTGCCGCGCGAGCTGGTATTGCTCGCGCGGCGTCGGCCTCGCGAAGCCGCGCTTCGCGAGTCCGCCGGGAAGGCCGGATCGGGCGTGAAGGCGAACGTGCCGGCGCCGACGCCGTTGCGGATGATGCCCTCGAACGTGAACGTGCCGGCGTCGCGGCGCAGCCGGAATGGACCGGCCCTCCGGCGCCGGCGAGCTGCGCAGCCGTCAGTCCCTCGAGTTGCGCAATGGGCACGTCGGTTCCGCTGCGACGAGTTGCGCTCCGTCATCCGCAGGTGCACCATGCCCTTCGTGGTCCGACGGACGGAATTCCCACGTGCCGGGCGCGTTCTCCTGAGATCGGAGCCAAGCGACCGCGGCGACGCGGCGACGTGCACCGGTGACTCCTGGCGAATCCCACAAGGCTTTCGCGGTCTCGATCGCGCAGGCGGTTCGATTTCCGATGCTGCGGCACGTCGGCCGCGCCCGTCGGCGGACTGATGGCCTGCGCGGACGCGTCCAAGTCCGATCGGCGGACGGGCAGCCACCAACGTCAGCGTGACGCAGACAGCGCCACAAGCAGCGACCACGCGTCATGACCGCCAGCGCAAGTCGAGTCGCCGGACGGCGTCTGCGCGGTTCCGCGCTCGTCGAGCGCGGCGAGCATGCGCCCTTCGAGCTGGCGCGGACGCGCCATGCTGACCGCGAGCGCCGGCGCCGCTGTCCGCCGAGCGAATACGCGATCTCGAGCAGGTGACCCGCATACTCGCGCGCGCCGGTGCCGGCGGCGATCACGCGGTCGTCGCAGGCCAGCTCGCGCTCGATCCGCAGCCGCCGAGCCACCCACCACACGCCGGGGTGGAACCAGTACATCGCGCACGCCGCTGCGGCCAGCGTCTGCGTCAGGCAGTCGTAGCGCGCGACGTGCGCGAGCTCGTGCAGCAGCACAGCGCGCCGCCGGTCGTCGTCCCAGGTGTCGGCAATGGCCGGGAGCACGATGGACGGCCGGCGCGTGCCGAACGCCATCGGCACGTTCTGCTCGCGGCTGCGGAGCAGAGCGCACCGGGCGCGCGATGCCCAGACGTCGCGCGCACATTCGGCGAGCAAGCGCGGTCCAGTCGGCGTCGGCGACGATGGTGGCGCGGCGAGCACGAGCCGCCGAAGCTCCGGCGCTGCGACGAGCGAGCGAACAGCAGCAGCGCGGCGACGCCAGCCAGACGTAGATGCCGGCAATGCGACAGACGGGGACCAGCGCGAACGCGCGTGGCGCGCTGCAGGCGTCGGCAGCGCACCGGGCGCCGCGGCGGCGCGGATCGAGCACGCAGGTCTGCGTCGAGTGCGCATCGCCGGCGCCGGCGCAACGTCGCGGCGCCGTCGCGTTCGGACCTGAAGGCCCACCGGCCACGGCGGCAGACATGGCCGTCGCCACGGGCAGCAGCGAGCATGCCGCAAGGCCAGCGTCCAGACGAGATGGCGTGTCGCGGCCGACGCGCGGCGGCCGCAGCGCCAGCTGCACGAGCGCGGCCACGCCCAGCAGCGACGAGGGCCTTGATGACGATCCAGGACGCGACGGAGATCGGGGAATCGAGCGAAAGCGTGATCATCGCTCGTCTCCCTGTTCGCGGGCGCGTTTCAACAGATTGCTCAACTCGCGGTATTCGGCGGGCGACAGCTGCGTCGACCGGATGTCGAGCAGCGCCGCGATCGCCGAGCCCGGGCGAGCCGTTGAAGAACGTGCGCACGAGCTGCTTCAGCGCCGACCGGCTGGCGTCCTCGGGCTTCACCGCCGGGAAGTACACGAAGCGGGGGCCGTCGTACTCGCGCGCGAGCAGGCCGCGATCGATCATGATGTCGAGCAGCTTGCGCACGCTGGACGGGCTCGGCGCGTCCGGCAGCTCGGCGCGGATATCCTCGACCGTCGCGCGGCGGCGGCGGTAGCAGGATTTCCATGATCTGGCTCTCGCGGCGGGTGAGGTCGACGTTGGTGAGCTTCGGCATGGTCGCGGCGTTCGCTCTGGGTAGGGCGAATAATTTCGCCATGCGCGAATATATTCGCTGTTCAGAATGGAGTCAGGTACCGCGACTACTTCGCGAACACCTCCGCGATCGGCGTGATCCTCACGCGGTCCGGGGAGATATTCAGTTTCAGGTCCCCGATCACCTGATCCTCGTCCAGCAGGGCCTTCGGCTTCTCGCCGTCGTACTGATCGGCGAGAAGCGCGTCGGACACCAGCGCCTGCTTCAGGCCGGCGGCATCCTTCGTGACGATCACGATCGACAGGTCGTCGCGCCGTCAGGTGCGCTTGATGGCCGCGTTGACCTGCTCGAGCGTCAGCTTCTGCAGCGCGTCGCGCATGTAGGCGGTGAACTCGCCGATGCCGTACCACGTCCGAGTCGAGCGCGTAGCCGAGCTGCTGGTCCTGCCGCGCCGTCATCACGTAGACGTTCTTCATCAGGTAGTCGCGCGTCGTCTCGAACTCGTCCTGCGTCAGCCCGTTGTCGATCAGCTTGCTGCAGCTCGTAGACCGCGATGCGCAGCGCCATGTGCCCGTTGGCCGGCACGACCGGGCGAATCCAGATTTCGAAGATCTGCTGCTGGCGCGCGATGTTCGGGTCGGGGAAGAACTGGAACATCCCGCGCGGGAACGCCTCGATGTACGCGTAGTCGCCGTAGTTCATGCCGCGCACCTCGCGGATGCGCTGGTAGAGCCGGCCGGACGCGATCGGTGCTCGCCGAGCCACGCGCGGGCGACCGACAGCGCCGCGAAGTCCGGATGCGCGCGCGTGACGTCGATGGGAAAGCCGAACGAGATCGCCGTCGCGCGGGTGTCCTTCTCGAGGATGTCCACGTCGATGCCCGGCGAGCGGGCGACGTGCACGGCCGCCTTCGCGGCGCCGCCGGTCCCGCGGGCAGCGTCGCCAGCGCCGCCTGCACGGTCGTGAGCATGTCGTCCGGCGCGTCGCCGCTGATGCCGAGCGTCAGGTTCGCCCGCGTGTACATCGTCTTCGCGAACTGCTTCACATCGTCCAGCGTGATCGCGTTGATGCCCGGCGACTGTGCCGAGCGCGACGTGGCCGTACGGCGTGCCGCGGAAGATGTTGGTCTGCAGCCGTTCCTTGCCGAGCTCCTCCTCGTTGTTCGATCGGAGATCCTGCGTCAGCGCGTTCAGCTGCGCGTCCTTCAGCCGCGTTGAAATCGTCCGTCGCGGAACCCGGGCTCGAGCAGCTGCGGCAGCACCATGCCGAGGAACGCGCTGCCAGTGATCCCGGTGGATGACGCCGGTGAACGTGGTCATCTCCTTGTCGCACGCGGCCGTGAACGATCCGGCCATCGGATACAGCGCCGCTCGAATCTGCTCGATCGTCAGCGCCTTCGAGCCGGCCTCGGCGATCATCGCCGCGGTCAGCGCCGCGAGCCCTTCTTTGCCCGCCGGATCGTGCGCCGAGCCGACGTTGAACAGCAGCTTCACGTCGAGCTGCGGCAGGACGGATTTCTGCTGCAGCACGGCGCAGCTCGGCGTCGCGCACGGAGGATCGAGCGGCAGCGCGGCACCGGCGGGGCGTCCGTCGCCGCCGTGAACGGCCGCCGACGGTTTCAACGGCGCCGAGCGACGGCGTGTGCTCGATGCCGCCGGCAGCGGCGTCCTTCGCGAGCGTCGTCACGATCAGGCCCGCGTCGGTGAAGTACTTCCGCGCGGCCGATCTGCAGGTCTGCCGGCGTCAGCGAGTCGAGCGTCCGGTAGTACGTTGTTGACGGTGTCGTACGAGCGCCGGTACGCCGCGTAAGCGCGACACGACGGCCGCGATGCGCTCGGTGCTGTCGAGCGTCCGCGCGAACGCGTATCGGTTGAACGACTTCGCGTCCGCCAGCCGCTCGGCCGGCGACCAGCGTCGTCCGCGCGCGGCGCGATCGTCGCCAGGATCTGGTCGCGCACGTACGACGGCGTCCGCCGGCTTCTTCACGCGCGCGAGGACCGTGAAGAGCGACGGATCGACGCTCGGCGGGCACGTCGACGTCGAGCTGCGTCGACCTTCTGTTCGGTGACGACGAGCTTCTTGTACAGCTCGGACGTCGGGCCGAAGTACAGCGCGGCCAGGATCTCCATCGCCGCCGTGTCCTTGCTCGTCTCGTCGAAGGCCGGGCCGGGAAAGCCGACCGTGACCCACGGCAGCGTGTCGCTCGTCCACGGCACGTGCACGTACTGCGGGCCGTCGGGCGGCGGCTCCTTGGGGATCGTGCGCGGATGCCGGCGCTGCCCGCCTTCCAGCCGCCCCAGTACTTCTCGACCAGCGGCATCACCTGCTCCGGCGTCACGTCGCCGGCGACGATGAGCGTCGTGTACTGCGGCCGGTACCAGCGCTCGAAGAACAGCTTCGAGTACGCGTACTCGTTCGGCATGTTCTCGATGTCGTTGATGAAGCCCATCGTCGTGTGCTTGTAGGTGTGCGCCTTGTAGAACGTGTTCGCGCTGCACCTCGAACAGCTTCTCGAGCGGCTCGGCGCTGTTCTTGTTGTATTCGCCGAGGATCGCGCGCGCCTCGGTCTTGAAGTCCGCCTCCGAATACGCCAGGTGCTGGAACATGTCGGCGTAGAGTCGCGAGGACCGGTTCCAGGTGCTCCTTCGCGAACGTCGCGTAGTAATGCGTGCGGTCGTCGCCCGTGCTGGCGTTGTCGCGCGCGCCGGCCTTGCTCATGATCTCGCGGTACTTCTCGGGCGGCGTCTTCGGCGTGCCGCGGAACATCAGGTGCTCGAAGAAATGCGCGAAGCCCGACTTGCCCGGCTCGACCTCGTTGCGCGATCCGGTCTGCACCGGGATCTCGATGCTCACGAGGTTCGGAAATCCGGTCGGGACGACGATGACCTTCAGGCCGTTCGGCAGCGTGCGCTCGGTCGCCTTGAACGGCAGCACATCGGACGCCGCCCCGCGCGGCTCAGCCGAGACAAAGACCGCGACAAGGACGACCAGCAGCGCTCGGACCGTTTGGACGTGAACTCTGTAAGGTGCCATCGATGCTCCTGAATGAGGACCAATTATCATCTATCGACAGTGGCCTCGAGTAGCTGTGCTAGATTGGCCGAAGCGGCTTCTGGCTCCCTTGGCTGCTGGCTGCAATTCTTCAATGGTCAACACCCGCACAAATCGCCGCGCGTTCCTGCAGTCCTTGCTGGCAGCGGGTGCCCTGCCGCTCGCGGGCGCCGCGCGCCAGGACCGGAACAGGGCTCAGCCAACCCCCGTCACTCTCGACCCGAAGACACGCGCCTATCACGTCTACCCGGACAATCGGATTCAGGACGCGCTCGAAGCGGCGGCGAAGGACCCCGTGAACAAGACCGTGTACGTTCACGCCGGGACCTACAGGCCACCGGTGCGGGGGCAGGCGCTCATCTGGTTCAATGCGCGGCACGACGGCATCACGCTGGAAGCCGTCGGCGACGTGACCCTGACGGCCGCCAACCCTGCCATCGCCGATCCGCAGGCCCCCAGCTATCCCGCTGCCGTGAATCATGTCGTGTATTTCGGCGACAGAGTGTCGCGGAAGACCGTACTGCGCGGCTTCAAGATCACTGGCGCCAGGAACTTTACGAGCGGTATCGGCGAGAAGTCCCCCATCGAATCTGACGAGATTCGAAAGACGACTTTTTTCTACACCGATGGCGGCGGCATCAAGGTGTATGCGCGATCGTATCCGACCATCGAGCGCGTCGACGTGTTCGGCAATTACACGAGCCCGTGCGGCGGCGGCGTGTCGGTCGAGCACCTGGGCGTCATCCAGGACTCAGTGCTCTTCCGTGATTGCATCTTTCGCGACAATCGCACCCAGACGACCGGATCCGCGGTGGATCTCCTGCATGGCAGCCACGCGACGATCGAGAACTGCCTGTTCGTCGGAAACGTGGCCAATATGGGGGTGGACGTTGTCGGCCTCCTCGGCGGCGCGGAGTATCGACCGGAACACGGATCCGGTGCGCTGACCGTTTTCGACGGATCGCGCGCGGTGGTCAGCCGCAGCACGTTCACCGGTAACTGGAATGGCGTGGACGACAACGGAGCCGGAAGCACCTACGTGGATTCGATCTTCTGGAAGAACACCCTCAAGGGTGGAATCTCACCGGAGTCCCGTTACGAGCTGGATATTGTGGACGGCGCCGGCGTGCGAGGCTCGTTCATTCACGGCGACATCAACGATCTCAGAGGCACGATCAACCGGGACGTGAATGCGATGGATCCGCCGGATCCCCGCTTTGATGCCCAGTTTGTCCCGCAGGCGCCGCCTGTACGCCTCGGTCGGGTACCGGCCGGTGAAGTCCCGGACGCCGGTCCGCGAAACGCGCTGACGCGGTCACCGATCGGAAAACCTGCGGCTCACCGGGCTGAAGCGCACGAGCTCCACGAGCGCGGCAACCGAATCCACCTCGAGCTTGTGCATGACCCGGCCGCGGTGAGACTTGACGGTGTGCTCGCTTGTGCCGAGCTCATGCGCGATTTGACTGTTGACGAGCCCTCTCGCCAGGAGGTCGCAGACTTCGCGCTCGCGCCCCGTGAGCCGCGCCAGACGCAGTGCAGGAGGTTCCATCACACGAGCAGACATGCAATTCCCCGCGACTTCCGCCGCTCAGGAAATGCCGCGGCCGATCCAAACAACCGTTCGACACCGCGGCATTCCCTCGAGCGCCCGAAGCGCACCATAACTGCTAGGCGTTCTGCCCCGCTTCGCGGCGGCGCCGCAGGGTCAGCGCGAGGCCGATCCCGCAGGAGACGAGTCCGGCGAGACCTGCCAGTGGCAGTGAGCTCGCCGTTTTCGGGAGCGTCTTCTTCGGCGCAGATTCGGTACCCGTTGTCGGGGCCGCACCCGCAGGGGTCGCACCCGCAGGGGCCGCACCCGCAGGGGCCGTTCCGGTCGTCGGTGCCGCCTTGGCCATTGCGGCCTTCTCCTCCGGCGTGAGCGTCGCATCGACCTGACGCGAGGTCATGACCTGCGGTGGCTTCTCCGTGACGATTGTCGCGGTCAGGGTGTCGCCCGTGTGAAGATTTGAAATCTGGACCGGCTTGCCGTCCTTGATGATCTTGGCGCCTCGCTTGTCGACATCACCCTGCGTAAAATTCTTGAACCCCGCGGCCGTCTTTACAAGAATCGAGCCTCCGGTCGCCTGCACAACGGTGCCGTTCCTCACCTCGGTCACGTAGACGGGGTGGACGGTCGTCGTCGTGGTAATCGTCGCCGTCCCCTTCATGCCGGGCTTCAGCTCGCTGACCGACATCGGCTTCCCGTTGACGGTGAACGTGAAGTCCTGCGGGACCGTGATTTCGCGAGTTCCTTCAGGACCTCGCACGACCAGGGTATTGCCATCGACCGAAATGATCTGGAACTGCTTCGTCTCGGTGGTCATGCTCTTCGTCTGAGCCGATGCCGCACCCGCGGCAAGGCCGAAGAGACACAGCGCGGTCAGTGCAACGATTCTTTTCGCTTCGTATGGCATGACGCCTCCCTTTCCTTATTGAAATTGAATCGTCGGAGTACTTTTCACAACCGCGCGGACGACGAAGCGCTGCGGTGCGGAGCCGATGAAGTAGAACGGATAGCAGGTGACCAACGTGATCGCGCGAGACGGCGTGGATCGAGCACGGACACATCGGTCGGATCGACGATCCAGGTCCGCTCGATGCGATACATCTCCTGGCCGCGTGGCGTCTCGAGCGACATCTCGTCGCCCGTCTGGATGTCCTTCAGCCCGCGGAAGAATCCGTCTCTGTGTCCCGCGATGCCGGAATTGCCGTCCTGCCCAGGCGCGGCCGTGTCGGCGATGTGACCGACGGCCCGGTTGAGCGTCCAGTCGTCGGTGCCCTCGAGCACCGGCACCTCCAATCCAATTCGCGAAATACGCAGGACCGCGAGAGCGTGCGGCGTCTTGCTGCTAAACGTGTCTTTCCAGGCGAGTATCCGTTCGGGAGACCAGAGACTCTGATCGGGCGTCGTGATCGACAAGCTGCCCGCCGCGCGTACAGCAACCAGTCGATCAATCTGCTGGCGCGAATCGATAGCTCTGAAGGCCGGTGGCGAAAACCCAGATCGCGATCAACGCCAGGCCGACGACCCACGCGAAGCGTTCGATCAACACGCGTAGTCGCGCTTGTCCCGTCATCGATCGTTCTCCGACCACCGGCGGGCCAGACCACCACGCTTCGGGGAATACCCGTCGATGGGCATGTCGCAGGTCCCGCACATCCAGGATGCGGTCACACCTTGCACGGACCGGCTGGGCTGGCGGGCACGATTCCCCTGAGGCTAGTCGCGGGACGGGCGGCTCACAAGTTGGACTTTGGTCTACTGGAACTTCTGACAGGTTACCGATCACCCAGGCGACGCCGCATGAGCTGCTGCGCGTCTTGAATCTGCGGCGCCATGGCGGAGAGCCTCTCCGGCACGAGCGCGCGGCGAGGCGCAGTGGGCGAACGACGGTCGAAGGCTTCCTTGATCGCAAGGCGAAGCGCCGAGGCCGCCGCGTCATGCCGCCCCGGCTTGACCCTCGTGGACGTGCGGACCGTCATCGTCTCGAGGCCGAAGTTGCTGCACTCAATGAGACGAGGGCCCCACGCCACCACGCTGTTGAGCCCTGAGAGCTGGGCGATCGCGAGCGACGCGACGCCAATCCACAGTGCGTACTCGAGGCAGGCGCGGAAGGTGGGCACGAGCCCTCGCAGGTGGTCGTAGTAGCGCTGCCAGTCCTTTCCCCGGACGTAGCGCTGGCCCAGGCTGTCGAGGACATCGACGATCATCACGGATGAGCGAATCAGCAGAACGCCCACGGTAATGACGACATACGCACGAACGAGCATCACAAAGATGCCCACGACGCGTTCGGGGACTTCAAACAACTAGAATGCGAAGACGATCAGGAGAAGCCATCCGGTATTGACGATCGCGTAATCGAGTCGGTGGAATGCAGCCCGGACGCCTTTTTCATGGTCCCGGAGCTCCTCCCGCCGGATGGCGCCTCCTTCGACGGCACGGAGGCCGCGGCGAATGAGGGCAACGGCGACAAGGAATCCAATCGCGGCCGCTGCCAGCTTCCCAAGGGCAATCCCGAAACGAATCCATACGGCCGCGCCGATCGTTCCAAGCCGCTCCAGTCCGTACGTCCACGCGTTGATTCCCCGGCTGGCCAGCCATCCGTTGAAGACCAGAACAACCACGCTCAGCACGAGGCACGTGACGGCGAGGAGGTTGCGAATACGCGAGCGCAGGCGACGCCCCGACTCGATCAGCGCCTCACTCTTTCCGGACATCGCGTTTTCGAATCCGCGCGAAAGCGCTGCATAGGAGAGTCTGGAGAGCCCCACGATAAGGACCAGCTCAACGATAGTGAGGAGGAGCGTGGAAAAGATCGCAGCCATCCGCTGTTCCGGTTCCAACTCCTGCACCCGATGGCCCAGAGAGCGAGGCCCCGGATTTACGCGAGAAACCGGCGCAGCGGTCGTGGTGGGTTTACGAAGTCCGCGTCATATGGTGGGTACAACGCGGCATCTCGCGGTCGTGTCAACTCAACAGCTGACGCTCTGGTTCGGCGGCACGCTGGCGTCTTACTGCTCGCGTACCTCGATCCGCGAATTGATCTTGGGCGATTGAACGATCTGCTTCTTCCCGGACGGCCACGTCACTTCGATGCTGTCGGCGCCTGCGGCGAACCCAGTCCGAAGTAGAGCGGATACAGGCTGTGCGAGAGGTATCCCGAGTTGCCGTCGATCACCTTCGTGTAGGTCATCCCGCCGGCGGTGACCTTGACGACTGCGCCGAGCCCGTCCCGATTCGACGTCGTCCCGATGAGCTTCACCGCGAGGTAGTGCACCCGCGTCTTCTCGGTCAGGTTGCTGACGAGCACCATCGGCGCGGCATTGAATTCGTTGGTCACGATGTCGAGATCGCCGTCGCCGTCGACGTCGAAGATGACTGCCGAGCGCGATGCCGCGGGCGCCCCAGATGGCGACGCGCCCGGTCGCGCCCTCCGCGTCGGGATGGCCCTTGTCCTTGCCTGACGCGTCGAGCTCGAACCACGGCGTCGCGAGGCCGCCCTTGCGCGGCTCGATTCCGAGCACGAACTCTGCATCGACGAATTGCTGGCCGCGATCGTTGAGCTTCACCGAGTTGATCATGTAGCGCTCCGGATAGTTCATCCCGGATGCGATGAAGCGTCATCGTATCCGTCGGCGTTGAGGTCGCCGACGCTCGGCCCCCACGGACAGTAGTTCTCTGCGCCGACGGCGTCGGAGACTTCGCGGTACTTGCCGGGGCCGTCCTTCATGAAGAACGAGTTGCCCCAGATGCTCGTCCTGCCGTTGCCGCGGAACGACTCGGGCCATTTCATCGTGGACTTCACTTCTCGTGCTCCGGGCCGATCGGCTCGCTCATGTCGGAGTGCATGTCGGTGATGAAGATGTCCAGGCGCCCGTCGTTGTTGAAGTCGAACACCTTGATGCCCATCGCTCCCCACGACGTCTTCGGGAACACGTCGCGGCTCTTCTTGACGAAGCCGCTTGCCGCCGACGTTCTCGTAGTAGTTGTCGTCGCCCAGCATGTTCAACACGAACAGGTCCGGCCAGCCGTCGTCATTGACGTCAACCACGCTCGCGTCGCCGGACCATGACAGGTCCACAAGGCCCGCGCTCTGTGACACATCCTTGAAATGGTTGCCTGCCCTCGTTGTGATAGAGGATGCTTCGCTCGGCGCGCTCCGGCTTGAGGTGGCCTGAAAACGCGTCCTCGAAGGCCACGTAGTACTTGAAGCCGTCCCCGGCGATCGTGTCGTCGTGTACTTGCCGACGTTGACGAGGAACAGGTCCAGCCGGCCGTCTTGGTCGTAGTCAAAGAAAACGGCGCGCTGATGAATGACCGACGTAGTCCGAGCCCGGCCGGCGCGGAGATGTCCTTGAACCGGCCGTGGCCGTCGTTCTCGAACAGCATGTTTCCACCGCGGACGGTCGTCACGTAGAGATCCGGATCGCCGTCGTTGTCGATGTCGGCAAACGAGGCCGACACGCTGACCTTGCCCGGCACGCCCACGCCGGCGGATTCCGTGATGTTCTGAAACTTGCCGCCGCCGAGATTCTTCCAGAGCTGATTGCCGCCGACCTGGCTGACGAAGTAGATGTCCAGCAGGCCGTCGCCGTCGACGTCGGCAACCGCGATGCCGGTGCCATGGTCGTAGTGGGCCGCCTTGTATGCCTTGCCCGCGTCATCCACGATCTGGTGCTTGAACGTGATGCCGCTCTGGGCCACGCGGTCCGAGAACTGGAAATCATGGAATGCCGTTACACCACTCATGGCCTTGATCTGTTCGTTCTTCAGCCGCGGCAACCAGGGTGAGTCCTGGACGTCATCCGGAACGAACTTGACTGTCGGCTTGGAAGGCTCGGGTCGAGCGGCTGCTGCCGGCGGACGCGTCTGCGCGTTGAGGAGCAGCGTCGACGCGGACCCGATAGAGGCAAGAAGCAGGATCCCGGTGATCCGTGTGCGCAGGATGGAAACGATCTGAGGACGAATTGAGAGCCGCCACCGTCGCGGAATCAAGAAAACCTCCCGTAGGAAAAAAGACCGTCGCGCCGACTCCTGTATTCAGCATACTTTAGCCGTCTGGCTCGGGTGGTCACAACGGCAGACTTGGACACCTTCCAGGCGCCCCCAAGGAGGTCACGCATCCATGGCAATTGCCTACTTCGTTGTAACGGCAGTGTTTGCCGTGATCTGCGTCGCCTCAGCGACTATGAAGCTTGTTGGCAACCCAATGGTCGTGAAGGTCATTCACGAGACCGTTGGCGTGCCGATGAAGTATTTGCCGCTTCTCGCGGCGTGCGAGATCGCTGGTGCACTGGGCCTGGTCGCGGGCTATTGGTATCCGCCAATCGGCCTGGCAGCAGCCATCGGTCTCGTCATCTATTTCGTCGGCGCGGTCGTTTCACACATCCGTGTCGGCGATTTCAAGGGCATCGGCAACGCGGCTTTCATGCTGGGGCTTGCGCTGGCATCGTTGATTCTGCGCACAGCAACGATGTAGGAGGGATCCGGGATCCGGGATCCGGGCAAAGGGAAAAAGGGAATTGCCTTTTAACTTTTAACTTCTAACTTTTGACTTTTAACTTTAGTAGCTCCAGCCCAGCGAAAACACGAAGCCGACGTCGTTCTGGTCGGCCGACGGGTTGGGCGGACGGCTGTCGAAGGTGTTGAAGAAATTCATCGACGCGAAGAAATCCTTCCAGAGCTCGCGCTTGAGACTCACGTCGGCCTGCAGGCGCTGGCGCCCGGTGTTACTCAGGCTCGGGTCAGTACTGAAGGTTGATGTCGACGTTCGTCTTCGGTCGATCGTACGTGTAATACGACGTCCGGAAGACCAGCAGCCCTTCCAGGTTCTGCGTCGACGCAACGTCCACGCCTTGCTCCTCGTTCACACCCAGTCCGACGCCGACAGCCATTTGTGCTTTGCTGGTGTTGATCAGACGAGGGCCGACCGCCGCGGCCATCTGTGAGCGGAGAACGAGGCCAAGCGATTCGTTGGTTTCAAACTTGCCGGCGCCCGTGAAAAACCAGTGCTGCCACGGATATCGCAGATACGACGCCTCCAAGGTGCCCCGATCGTCGCGCCCGGAGTCATCGTCTTTTTGCGTGATTGTCGTGGAAGCGGTCAGCCGGAACTGTGAGGCGGGTTTCCGATAGACAGTGTCCCAATTGAGGTTGAACTGGGCGACGCCGCTCGACTTCGTGTAGTTATAGCCGGCGTCGATCGAGCCATCGACCTTTTTCCAGAACCCCCGCCCAATCGCCCTGATCAGGGCGACCTCCGACATTGTGAGAGACGTCGCCCCGTCGGGACCGACGACGCTGATGAATCGATCCGCCGATTTGCCGAGCGTTCCAAGGAAGCGCCGGCCGTCCTCGGTGACGACTTCGACGAAGCGGGCGGCGACGAGGCTCGCCAGCTTGTCCCACTCCAGATACAGCGTTCCCGCATCGTCGGTCTTGAACTCGAGCCGGCCTCGTTCGAGCACGACCACTTCACCGGTGATGTGATCGCCATTGGCAAGGGTGACAACGTCGGTTCGACCCTGCGCGTCCGCGCGTCCGTGGAAAGCACACGTCAGCAGCAGGAGGAGGAGAAGGATTTCGGCAGGCCCGTATGATACAACCAGCTGCCGAAGGTGTCGTAGAGCCCGGCCATCGGTCAGTTCCAACTCCGGGCATCAGTAACTCGAGCCCCTTCATAGCTGCCGCCCTCCGCCATTCCGGAGGATCTACGAATCTCCGTCACCACCATATGACGTGGGCCGATTCATCGTTGGCCACGAAATAGCGCAAGTCCTTGTGAGGGACGCGCTTTCGCTCTCTAGGGTGGCGACATCCCATCTGGCATGGCGGGTGCTGTTCCAAAGAACAGAAAGGATACCTCTATGCGGCATACACGATTGATCGCGGTAGCAATGTGCCTGGGACTCTCGGCGTCGATCGCCGAGGCGCAGGACGTAAGGCCCGTCAATGTTTCACTGGGCGGCGGATGGACGGCTCCGCAATCCGACATTAAGGACCATCTGGGCAATGGCTACAACTTCAACTTCGGCGTCCAGGTGAACGTCAAGCCAACGATCGGAATCGAAGGGCTGTACAGCTTCAACGGCCTGGGCGAAAAGAGAATCTCCATTCCGGTGAGCGGAAACCCGGACGGCTCAGGTGCGGTCCCGACCGACTTTTTCGGGACCATGAACATGCAGTACGGAACGGGGAGCGTGGTGTTTCAAGCCCCGTCGGGCAACGCCAGGCCGTACGGCCTGATCGGAATGGGTGTTTATTATCGCCCGGTCAAGGTTACTACGCCGGCTGTGGGCTATATTCCCGGGTACTGCGACCCGTGGTGGTATTACTGCGTTCCCGGAGGCTTCGTTCCAGTGGACAAGATCGTCGGCGATCGCAGCTCCACTGACTTCGGGATGGTCTTCGGCGGAGGAGTGACGTTCAGAGCCATCTATGCCGAGATTCGCTACCACTACATCTGGGGCCCGAAGATTGAAGCCCAGGTCAATCCTCTCACCGGGACGACAGTCGGCGGCGGAAATGCCAACGGTCAGTTCCTGGCAACGACATTCGGTATTCGCTTCTAAGTGAACGGGCGCCGCTGCCGTGGCCGGCGAGCCGCGGCAGCGAAGTGTACCGCGCTCCCCGGTGGACGTGCATGTCCTGAGGCGACAACATGACGCGACCGTCCGGTGACAACCTCGAGCCGGGGCAAGGCAAGCTGACTGCGGCGATCGACGCCGCCGACAGGCTCTGGAACCGGGCGTCACAGTTCGTCAGGAGCAGGCTGGTCTGGAACCGGCTGTACCGCACCGCGAGTTATCTCAAGTCGGCGCTGTGGGTGGTGCCCTTCGTCGCCATCCTGCTCGTGCTCGCAACCGCTCCCGCGCTTCGCGCGCTCGACGCCTGGCTCGGGTGGCGGATCAGCTGGACTCGGCCCCGCCGGCGCGACGTCGCTGTACCAGACAGTCATCACCCTGACGCTCTCGTTCGTGGTGTTCACCTTCGGCTCGCTGCTGGTGGCGATTCAGGTCGCCAGCGGCCAGCTGACGCCGCGGATCATCGCGACGACGCTGTTGCGTGACAACGTTGTCAGGTACAGCGTTGGGTTGTTCGTGTTCTCACTGGTCTTTGCCGTCATGGCATTGAACCGCGTGGACACGACGGTCAACGAGATCATTCCACTCGTGTGCGCGGCACTCGGGTTGGTGTGCCTGGCCGCGTTTCTGTTTCTGATCGACTACGCGGCACGCCTGCTGCGCCCGGTGAGCGTGGTGGCGCGTGTCGGTAACGAAGGGCTGTCGGTGATCGAGTCCGTCTACCCCAAGAAGGTCGGTGCCACGGCCGATGAGGGCCACGTCCCCTTCGTTTCCCACGAGGGGGCATCCCGGATCGTCCGTCAGGAGGGCACATCCGCAATCGTGCTGGCGATCGAACTCGATTCGCTGGTTGAAGCCTCGCGCGTGGCCGACGGTGTCATCGAGTGCCTGTTCCAGGTCGGGGACTTCGTGGCGAGCGGAGAGCCGCTGTTTGCGCTGCACGGCGGCGCGACCCGGATAGACGATGCGGTCTTGAGGCAGAGCGTTGCTTTCGGTTCAGAACGGACGATGGAGCAGGACCCGATGTTCGCCTTCCGTATCCTGGTCGATATCGGGCTGAAGGCGCTCTCCCCGGCCATCAACGACCCCACGACCGCCGTGCTCGCCCTCGATCAAGTCCACCGTCTGTTGAGGGCTGTGGGGAACCGGGGGCTACGTGGAAATACCATTCGCGATCGAAGTGGACAGCGGCGCGTCATCCTTCACACGCCGAACTGGGAAGACTTCGTGTTCATCTCGTGCATCGAGATCGCCAGCTGTGGCGCCGGCAGCGTGCAAATCGCGCGTCGGCTGAGGGCGATGATTGAGAATCTACTCGACTCGCTGCCGCCGCATCGCCATCCTGCGTTGGAACAGCAAGGTGCACGTCTGGATCGGATGATCGTGAATCTTTATCCGATCCCGGAAGACCTGGCTCTCGCGCGCATTCCCGATTCCCAGGGTCTGGGCGGGTCGTCGGCCCCGAGAAGGTCGCTCGCTAACGGCCTGCGGTGACGGGCGCCCTGAACCCGGCAATCACATAGACCAGCGAGCCGACGGGAATCCCTTCAACCTTCGCCGGCCGGAACCGCCACTGACGCACGGTGTCCCGCGCGGCCTCGTCGAATGGAGGCGCTGACCTGATCACACCGACGTCTTCGACCGCGCCGAGCGCGCCCACGTGAACTTCCAGAAGCACGACGCCCCCGCCGAAGGCTTGCGGTGGATACGGCGGCAGTGTCGCAGCGATCGGAAATGGCGCGGCGTCAGATCCGGATGCCAGATCCTTCGGGGCTTCGCCAAGCGTTGGGTTGTTGAGCGCCGGTGGACGAAAGACCCCGACGACCAGAACCGTGGACGGAACAGCGACGCGTGAGACGGGTGTCCCGGCCCGCTCCACATCAGCCTTGACGACTTTCCTGGCAGGAAAGAACCGCCAATCGCGAACGGCGGTGGTCACGAGGTCCGTGAATGGAGGCGTGCCGCGCAGCGGGGTCGCGCGTGTCACGACTCCTTCGCTGCTGACATCGAGCTCGACGCGAACTTCGCCGCCGCCAATCGCATTCACCGGAATCGACGGGGCCCTCCCGTCGCGAAGCCGTGCCGGTGTGAACGCCGCTTCCTGAGACGCAGCCAGCAGCGCGCCGAACGCGATCAACGTCAGCTTGCCCATTGGTTCTCCAGCCGATCAGAAACGATATCCGAAACAGCCCGGAGGTGTATATCCGAGGAATCCTGCGGTAACCGGAGTCTACGCGAGGCAGGAGGGTCTACGGTCGAACGTTGACGGCTGCGGTCAGTTGAAACTGCAGGCGCGTCTCGGCGGGCAGCTGCCAGGTGTTCCTCGCCTCCGCGGCGACCGCCGCGCCGGCCACCCCGCCGACGGCCGCGCCAATCGCCGCCCCTGAGCCGCCGCCGGCAATGCCGCCGACGATGGCGCCGAGACCCGCGCCGCCGCCAACCTTGCGCGCGGTCTTCTTGCCTTCGCCGCTGCCTTTCGTTTCCACGTAGGCGGTCGCCACCTGGTACACGTTGCCGCCGAAGCCGATGGCATTCATCTTCAGCGAGATCTTGTCGCTGCCCTTCATCTTGCCCGACTGCTGCACGTGCGACGGCCTGGAGCACCGCGGTGGCGCCGCGCGGAATGACGATCGAGCCGTCGAGCATGACGGGGTCGTCGACAATGGCCTTGAACGTCTGGCCCGCCTGCGACGCATCGACGTCAATCGCCTGCGTCAGCCGGACGTTGAGCGTCGTGCCCGCCGGGACACGCTCACGGCGGCTTCGGCCGCGCGCGGCGGGGCCGCGGCGGCAGGTCGGCCGTGGCGGGCGGAGGCGGCTTGCGCGGCCGAGAATTCGACGGCGACCGTCGTCTGCGATCGGGATCTCGGATGACCTGGCCGTTGTCGAGCAGAATGCGGACGGACTTGCTGTCGGCGCCGATGAACATGCCCTCGACGATTTTGCCGGACCGCAGCTGGACCCGGTCCGCCGAGAGCGTCGACGCCCGCCACCAGCACGAGCAGCGCGGCGATCCACATGGTCGCGTCGATAACGCACGGTCAACTCCTCTTATTTGGCGATCGGAAGCGCGGCCGAAATCTGCAGGTCGATGATCAGCAGCAGCTGATGCTCGACCTGCAGGAAGCGCAGCGCCGTGCGCGGCGACAGCGCCGTCTTGACGCGATCGTAGTACTTGGCCTTGACGGCCTGGCGTCGCGCCTCGAGGTCGAGCGCCTTGCGTCGCGAGCTCGTCGGCCATCGCGTCGGTGAGTTGTCGAGTAGTTGCTCGCGTAGTCGGCGATCAGCGCGACGCGCTCGTCGCCGAGCTTCGACATCTCCGCGTCGTACTCGCGATAGATCGGCCAGAACGCCTCGTCCTCTGCCTCGGTGAACTCCATGACCTCGGTGAGGATCGCGACCTTCTCCGCGCGCACATCGCTGCGAAGCAACTCGGCGTACGCGGTGAGATTGAGCGTTCGGCGTCTCGCGGTCAGGGCGGCCGGCGACTGGACGTGCACGGCCGAGCCGCACAGCATCAGCAGGATGAGCGTCGCGAACGTCCGTCGTCACGATCGTGCCTCCACGTGCCGCTCGGCGTCGGTCACTAGCCTTCTGCTTCGGCGGATAGTTCTTGAAGATCTTGTTCACCGCGTTGATGATGCTCTTGTCGCGCTTCTCGGGCTTGGCCTGCGTGTCGACTTCCTTGACGCCCATCCCGCGCCACGCGAGCTGTCCCTTCTTGGCGTCGGCCATGTCGATCACGAGCGTGCCGACCAGGATGTCCCGCACCTGCGTCGTCGTCGTGCCGCCCCAGCCGCCGCCCCAGCCCCACCCGTAGGCGCCGTAGCCGCCGGCGTAGCCGGAGCTGTAGGTCGAGATGTCCTTCTGCTTGTCGAACGCCACGTGGTAGACGACGAACACATCGGGGTTCGCTCGGTCTTGGTGAACCCTTTCGCCGCCAGCTCCGCGTCGATCGCGGCGACGATGCGGTCGTCGATCAGCGGCTGGCCGACCTTGGTGCCGTCCTTGAGCGCGTAGGTCTTGAAGCCGCGAAGTTCGCGGTCTTGTCGTAGTCGTAGCTGACTTTCTGCGCCATCACCAGCGCGGGCAACAGGCAGACGAGCGTCAGCGATGGCGATCACGAGTCTGCTTCTGCATATGCGCTGTTCCTTTCGGTCGAGAGGTTGCGTCGTGCACCGCTGCTGCAACAGTCAAGCCGCCTTGGATGCAGACGGACCGCGCACTCGCGCAGAAAACCCGTGGACTGGCAGTCCGCTATTCCGGAGATCCTCCGGTGAATCGGAGAGCTTCGCGTCGCCGCCCGACCCGCTGTATCTCCGCTGGATTCCGCCGTCGATCCTTGGCGCCTCCCAAATCTCCGCGACGGTCGGGGCCGGCACAGTCTCTGCTCTATCAAAAGCACCTGCTGCTGTTTGCACGGCATTGCCGGGATCCGTGATCGCGCGGCCCACGGCATAACGTGGGGCCCCCGGCAGGCCGTTGGCGATTCGGAGGTGAACGGATCATGCCGATTCGACATGAAGCCCGATGCGAAAGAACATCTTACCGGCTCGAGATTCGGGGCATGCTGAGAAAGGCGGAATTCGAGCAAGTGCGAAGACATGCTGGCCGGCGAGATGAGCCGCGTAGGCACCGGTCAAGCTGCTGTTCAATCTGATCGGACTTCGAAGGGTGGGAGACCGCGCGCGGATTGGAACGACCTGCACGTTCTTCATCAAGCACGGCGACAGCAATCGAGCGGATCGCGATCGTCGGCGACGACAAGTGGAAGAGCCGAAGCGCTGATGTTCGCCGGCGCGGGGCTGCGGAAAGCGCCAGTGGAGTATCTTCCCCGAAGGGGCGCTCGCAGATGCGCGAACCTGGCTGTCCGCGACTGAGCGGAAAGTCGGAGCGACTAGCCGGCGCGAGCGAACCAGCGAGCGCTGGCAGGCGCTGGGGCTGGGCCCAGCGCAAAGGAATGCTGAGAAACGCTCGGTCAGTACCAGGATCGAGAGTGACGAGACATCAACGCCGACATGCGGCAGCCGCCATCGGCGCGTTCAGTCTGCTCGTCCAGCCGTTGACGCCGCTGGTGGCGGCGCAGGCGCCGGCGCACACACGGCAAAGCCCGCCGCTCGCCCGCCAGGCCCGGCGAAACCGACCACCCAGCCGGCCGGCGCCGAACCGCCGGCCCCGCGCCAGCCGCTGCACCCGATCGATGGCGGCTGGCCGCGGGTCTACGACTGCCGAGCGGCGGCACCATCCTCTCTATCAGCCGCAGATCTCGACCTGGGACAAGCAGAAGCACATGGTGGCGTTCAGCGCCGTGTCCGCATGCGCCAGCCAAGCGCCGCCGAGAAGCCGGCGATGGGCACCATCAAGCTCGAAGCCGACACGAAGGTGGCGCTCACCGATCGCCTGGTCAGCTTCCAGCAGATGAAGATCACCGAAGCCAACTTCCAGACGCTGCCGAAGGAGCAGGTCCGGGAGATCAGCGACGGAGATCGACAAGGCGATTCCCGACGACGAGCGCGTGATCGCGCTCGATCGCGTGCTCGCGAATCTCGACAAGAGCCAGATCGTTCCGAAGAACGTCGAGGGCATCAAGGCCGATCCCCCGACGATCTTCTTCAGCAAGACGCCCGCGGTGATCGTGAACATCGACGGCGAGCCGATCTGGAGCCCGATCAAGGACAACGATCTGAAGTATCGCCGTCAACACGAACTGGGACCTGTTCCAGCACGGCCCGACGCAGCACGTTCTACCTGCGGAACAACGACACGTGGCTGAAGGCGACCGACGTCAAGGGCCCATGGACGCCGGCCGGGAAGCTGCCCGGCAGCTTCACGAAGCTGCCGGCCGAAGAGAACTGGAAGGACGTCAAGGCGAACCTGCCCGGCAAAGCCGATCGCGGCGTCGGCGGTGCCGAAGGTGTTCGTCGAGCTTCCAGCCGGCGGAGCTGATCCTGCTGACCGGCGAGCCGCGCTATCGCCTGGTGCAGGGCACGGGCCTGCTGTGGGTGAGCAACACCGAGAGCGACGTGTTCCGGCATGGGCAAGACCGGGACCGTCTACTACCTCGTCGCCGGCCGCTGGTTCTCGGCGCCGGACTTCACCGGACCGTGGACGTTCGCCACGCCGTCGCTGCCGGCGGACTTCAAGAAGATCCCGCTCGAGCACGAGCGCTCGCGCGTGCTCGCGTCGGTGCCCGGCACCGATCAGGCGGCCGAGGCCGTGCTGCTCGCGCAGATCCCGCAGACCGCGCGCGTCAACAAGAAGGAGGTCGAAGGCGCCCGAGGTGGCCTTCCAGGGCGATCCGCAGTTCGAGCCGATCGAGCAGACGACCGTGCAGCGCGCGGTCAACACCGACAAGGACGTCTTCAAGGTCGGCGACCTGTACTACATGTGCTACCAGGGCGTCTGGTTCGTCGGCAAGAGCGCCACGGGCCCGTGGGAAGTCGCCGAGCTCGGTGCCGCAGGAGATCTACCAGATTCCGGTCAGCTCTCCCGCGAATCACGTGACCTACGTCACCGTCGAGGACAACGACGACGACGTGGGTCACGTATCGCGGCGGCGGCCGGCTACACCGGGATGATGGTCGCCTGGGGCTGCACGGTGTGGGGCTCCGGTTGGTACTACCCGCCGTACTACGGGCTACGGCGGCTACTATCCGTATTACTACCCGCACTTCCCGACCTACGGCTACTCGGCCTGGTACAACCCGTGGACCGGCGCCTACGGCCGGAGCGCCGGCGTCTACGGTCCGTACGGCGGCGCCGGCGTCGGCGCACGCTACAACCCGCGCACCGGCACCTACGCGCGCGGCGCGGCGGCGTACGGACCGTACGGCGCGCGCGGCGTCGCGCAGGCCTACAACCCGCGCACCGGCACCTACGCGCACGACGCGCCAGGGATCGAACGTCTATGGCAGCTGGGGATCGACCGCCGTGCAGCGCGGCGACGACTGGGCGAAGACCAATCGCTACACCAACAACCGGACCGGCACCACGACGCGCACGGTCAGGACCGACGAGGGCGGCGCGGTCACGCGGACGCGGCGCCGACGGCGGCCGGTCGCCGCCGGCAGCGGCGGCAACGTCTACGCCGGCAAGGACGGCAACGTCTATCGCAAGCAGGACGGCACCTGGCAGAAGTACGACAACGGCGGCTGGTCGAACACGACCGAGCAGCCGAGCGGCGAACGGCCCACGCCCAGTGAACGACGGCGAGCGAGCGGCGACCGACCGGAGTCTGTCGATCGCGGCACGACGGATCAGCTCAATCGCGATTCCGCGCGCGCGCAGCGAAGGCGCGACCCGCACGAACGACTATGGCAACTACCGCGGCGGCAGCGGCACGAGCGGGACCGGCAGCTATCGGGGCGGCGGCGGCGCGCGGCGGTGGCGGCGGCGGCGGCGGCGGCGGGCGCCGGCGATAGCGTTAGGTTCTCACGGATGGCGGAACTTTGAGGCGTGCTGCTCAACGGCACGCCTCGAGCATTTTGGGGAATCTCTGTCTTCTTTTCTTACTTGCGCTGGGGCCCCACCCCCAGCGCCTGCCAGCGCTCGTCCTTCGACTTCGCTCAGGACGACCCTGAGCCTGTCGAAGGGTCGCTCATTCGCTCGCGCCGGCTCATCGGGACGACTGTCCGCCTGATTGCCGCGGTCCTAAAAAGTTCCGGTTCCCCCAATCAGCAATCAGCCCCTCGACGATGCTCGGGGCAGACCCTGAGCCTGTCGAAGGGTCAGCAATCAACAGTCAGCAATTCTGTTCGTCTCGATCCCGGCCAGATCCGTTCGTATAGAAGGTGACAAGCCGGCATAATGCCGGTTGCGAACCAGGAACGGCCCGATGAAAAAGTATCTGCTCAGCGTCTATCAGCCCGACGGACCGGCGCCACCGCCTGAGTCGCTGCAGAAAAATCATGCGCGACGTCTACGCGCTTCGCGACGAGATGAGGTCCGCCAACGTGTGGGTCTTCTCCGGGGGCTTGCACGAAGCGAGCACGGCCACCGTCCTGCGGCCGCAGGCAGGGCGAGATCCTGACCGTCGATGGCCCCTTCGCCGAGGGGAAAGAACATATCGGCGGCTTCACGATCATCAAAGCGGCCGATCTCGACGCGGCGCTGGGCGGGGACGGAAGTCGCAAAAGCGACAACCCTTCCGATTGAGGTTCGGCCGTTCCGAGAGGAAGCGGGACACTGACGCCGGCGATGTCGCTCGCCTCCTATTCGCGGACATCGAAGAGTGTCTTTCGGAAGGAGTACGGTCGCGCGGTGGGCCGTCCTGGTTCTCATGTTCGGCGACATCAAGCATCGCCGAGGAATCGGTCCAGGACGCGTTCACCGCGGCGATCGAACGGTGGCCATCGAGCGGCATGCCGCCGAGCCCTGTTGGATGGATCATCACGGCGGCGCGCAATCGCGCGATCGACCGCCTGCGCCGCGAGTCCTCGCGCGAGGATCGACACGCGCAGGCCGCGCTGCTGCACGCCAGCCAGGACGAGGAGCAGAACGAGGAGGGTGCCGTGCGCGACGAACGGTTGCGTCTGATCTTCACGTGCTGCCACCCGGCACTCGCCACCAGCGTGCAGGTGGCGCTGACGCTGCGCCTGCTCGGCGGGCTGACGACGGCCGAGATCGCGCGGGCGTTTCTCACGCCGGAAGCCACGATGGCGCAGCGGCTTGTGAGAGCCAAGGCCAAGATTCGCGACGCCGGCATCCCGTATCGGGTGCCGGGCTGACACCGATCTGCCAGAACGGCTCCGGGCGGTCCTTGCCGTCATCTACCTGATCTTCAACGAAGGCTACGTCGCATCAATGGGCGATCGACTCGTTCGCGACGATCTGTGTGCCGAAGCCATCAGGCTCGGGCGGGTCCTCGCGGATCTGATACGCGATGAACCGGAAGTGCTGGGGCTCCTGGCGCTGATGCTGCTCATTGAATCCCGGCGGGCCGCTCGCATCGGGATGGAAGGTCAACTCGTGCCCCTCGCGGATCAGGATCGCACCCTGTGGAATCACGCGCTGATTGCCGAAGGGCAGGGAATCGTGCGCCACTGTCTCCGCCGCAATCAGCCGGGCTCGTATCAGATTCAAGCCGCCATCAACGCCGTCCACAGCGACGCGGCAACCGCGGCCGCCACCGACTGGCGGCAGATTCTGCAGCTGTACCAATCAGCTGTTGGCGTTCGTTCCCGGCCCCATCGTCGCGCTCAATCGTGCGGTCGCGGTTTGTGAAGTGCACGGACCCGACGTTGCGCTTCAGCTCGTCGATTCACTCGATGCGGATCGCCATCATCTCCATCGGTATCATCTGTATCACGCGATTCGGGCCGATTTCCTTCGGCGCCTGGGACGCCAGGGAGAAGCGGCTACAGAATATGAACGAGCAGCCGCCTGCACCACCAATACTGCGGAACGCGATTTTCTTCGGTTGAAGGAGGAAGAGTTGGGGGAACCGTCCCAATTCCCAACATCCAATCCCGGACCTGAACACTAGGGCACATGAAATCCTGTTGAATATTCGACTTCTCTCTTCGCCCGCCTGGCATATCACTGGCACGCCCCCAACCTCGTGATCTGGGCGGATCTCCGATACTCGGTTCGCACGCTGACCCGCAGCCCCGGTCTCTCGCTGACGCTGCTGCTGACGATCGCCATCGGGATCGGGGGCAACGCCGCGATAGCGGGATTCGTCCGAGGTCTGGTGACACGGGATCTGCCCCTTCCGGATGTCGATCGCATGGTGTCCGTTTTCGCCCGGGATGCGCAGGATGGGTTCAGCCCCATGTTGTACAATGCGTATCGCTCGCTCGGCACCGCAGGCGACGTCTTCGAGTCGCTGGGCGCGGCGCGCGTCTCGCGAAGCAGCGTCATGCTGGATGGGCGATCGTCGGTGTTGTCGGTCGCTTCGATCACGCCCGAGCTCGCCTCGCTCTTTCAACTGTCACCTGCCGGCGGGTTCGTCATCAGCCATCGCATCTGGCAGAGCGAATTCGGCGGCAAGGCGGATCTTCAGGATCGGCTGATATCGGTTGACGACACGAGGAGCCGTGTCACGGGTGTTGCGCCGGAATGGCTCGAGGGGCTCTACGCCGGAAGTGACGTGGACCTGTGGATCCCGCTCGACGACACGTCGTTGCAGCCTCGCGACCGCAGCCGCCAGGTTTTCTGGGCGCTGGGACGGTTGCGGCCTGGACTGTCACGAAATGGCGCCCAGGCCGCACTGAACTGGACCCGCAACGGCGCCGACATCGTCGCCGTGCTGGATTACACAGGAATGACGCCCGAAGCATCCGGTGGGATGCTGCGCATGGGCACGCTGTTGTCTACCGCGGCCGGTGCGGTATTCTTCATCGCGTGTGTCAATGTCGCGACGTTTCTGCTGTCACGCTCGTCGACGCGCTCGAAGGAAACGTCAGTGCGCATCGCAATCGGCGCCAGCCGGGGCCGGCTCGCGCGCCAGCTGTTCGCCGATGCCGCCGTCCTGTCCGTGAGCGGCGGCGCACTCGGCATGCTGCTGGCCCTCTGGACCATGCGCGTCGTTCCGTCGTTCCTGTTCGAGCAGGATGCCGGGCAACTGGTGTTCGTGGCCGATCTCGTGGGCACCCTGACGGCGTCGGCCGCGTGCGTCGCATCATGATCGCGTGCGGGCTCGCCCCTCCTCGAGACCCGGCATGATGATCCTGCCGGCGTGCTCCGCCGCGAGAGCGACGGGGCCTTCAGTGGTCATGCGCCGCGTGCGCGCGGGGCTTGTGATCGCGCAGATGGCGTGCTGCTGCGTGCTCGTCATATCGGCAGCGGTCTCTTGACGGGTTTTCGTGCGGCGCTCCAGACGACGTGGGCCAGCACCTTCGGGAATCGATCCTGGCGACGCTCGAAGCGCGCGAACGCTTCAGTCGTCCGGATCTCGGTCTGCAGTACTTCCACGACGCCGAGCGGGCGGCACTGTCGTTCCTGGCGTCATCTCGACGGCGTGGTCCAGCACCCCGCCAGGGAGCCGGCCCGGCTGGCAGTCGTTCCGAATCGAACCCGCGATGCTCCCCACGCGTGATGTCGTGATGGACGTCGCGGCCTTTACGCCGGCGTCGCTCGCGCAGATCGTCGTCCCACCGGTCGCCGGCCGAATGTTCGGCGGCAGCGATACGGCGGAGTCGTGCCGGGTCGTCGTCGTGAACGAGCAGGCTGCAAAGGATCGCCTTGGCGGTGATGCCGTCGGCCGTTCGATCCTGGACCTTCAGGGCTGCGAGCCGAAATCGTCGGCGTCGTCGCGGCAAAGAGCGCGGGCACGGGGACGCCGATTTCACCGACAATCTATTACTACGCCGAACAGACATCTCTCCCGCTGGATCGGCCGGGCGCAGCACACTTTCAGTTTCCCGTTCAATCGCAGCCGGTGCGTGCCGTGCTCGAGTCACACATCGTCTCGCCGGGATATTTCGATGCGATGAGCCTGTGCCGTCATCGCCGGCAAGGTCTTTTCGAACTTCACGTCGCCGGACGGTTGCCGCATCAGCGTGATCAACCAGGAGGCGAACGAACTGTACTTCGGTGGCAACGGCCTTGGGGCGGCCGTCATCGATGCCGCAGGACGCCGCGCCGCGGTCATCGGTGTCGTTCGCTCGCTCCTGCTTCGAACGGCGCAGCGCAGGGTGGAGCCTGCGATCTACTTCCCGATGACGCAGGATGATTTCCTTCCCCTCATGACGCTGACGCTTCAGACACGCCGGGCCAACGACGCGACCGTCACGTCCGTGCGCACCGCGCTCGACGGCATACAAGGTGGCGCCGGGCCAGTCGCGGTGCGGACACTTCGAGCAGCATTTAAGCAGGATCGCGCTCGCGCCGGAGCGGATCGCGACAGTCCTGGTCGGGGCATCAGCGGCCGCTGCGCTGGTACTGGGGGTGCTGGGACTGTATGGGGCCATGAGCGACTCGACACGTCAGCGCCGCCGTGAGTTCGGTGTCCGCGTCGCGCTCGGCGCCACGGGCTGGCGATTGATCGGAGAAGGCCTGTCAGAAGGTGTTCGGCTCGCCGGCGCAGGCGTCGCGGTTGGACTCCCTGGATCGCTACTGGTCGAGCGTTGGCTCGCTCGTGTGACGCCGAACGCGGGCGCGCTGACGGTCTGGGTCTGGCTGCTTGCTCCGATCGCGCTGCTGACAGCGGTCGGAATTGCGAGCGTCCTCCCGGCACGGCAGGCTTTGGCAACCGATCCGCTCACGATCATGCGCGACGAGTAAGCCCACGGTCAGTTGAATTGATAGTCCAACTCCATGAACACGCCGAGGGGCGTCGGGTACAGCGCTTGCGATGATCACCAGCGTTTTCAACGGGAGTCGCGGCTCCGGGGCGACAGGCGAAGAGTGTCCTTGTCCCCACGGCTGTCCACGACATATCGTGACCACAAGACCACGGGCAGTGTCGGCCAGGGATCGGACGGCGTCCGGGCCTATTCATGAATTCAACGGTGCACCATGAGTAACGTGGAGACTTCCAAATCGACGCCTTCTCCCGCGCCCGGTCCACCGCCGTCTCCCGACATGATCTGGGTCCCCGGCGGCACGTTTCGCATGGGCTCGGAGAAGCACTATCCGGAGGAACGGCCGGTCCAGCGCGTCTCGGTTGACGGTTTCTGGATGGACCGCACGCCGGTCACCAATACGTCGTTCGCCGAGTTCGTCGGGACACCGGGTACGTCACGTTTGCCGAGATTCCTCCGAACGCCGCCGACTACCCGGGCGCCAAGCCGGAGATGTTGAAAGCCGGCGCGCTCGTGTTCGTGAAGCCCCCGCACCGCGTGGATCTTCAAAACTTTCACAACTGGTGGCAGTTCGCTTTTGGCGCCGACTGGAAACATCCGCGCGGCCCGATCACGTCGCTCGAGGGGTTCGCGCAGCACCCCGTCGTGCAGATCGCGTTCAGCGATGCAGAGGCCTACGCGAGATGGGCCGGCAAGACGCTGCCGACCGAGGCCGAGTGGGAATTCGCCGCTCAGGGCGGACTCGAGGAGACCGAGTACGCGTGGGGCAACGAGCTCAAGCCCGATGGCAAACTGATGGCGAATTTCTGGCAGGGCGAGTTTCCCTGGCAGAACCTCGCGGAGGATGGGTTCGAAGGCACGTCGCCGGTCGGGATCGTTCCCGCCGAATGGTTACGGGCTCGTCGACACGATCGGCAACGTGTGGGAGTGGACGACCGATTGGTACACGCCGCGCTCGGGCCGGAACGATGAAAGCCTGCTGCGCGCCGCACAACCCGCGCGGGAGGCAAGGAAGCGGACAGTCTACGATTCCTGCCAGCCGGAGATTCGAATTCCGCGGAAAGTGATCAAAGGCGGGTCGCACCTCTGCGCGCCCAACTATTGCCGGCGTTATCGGCCGGCGGCGCGCTTCCCGGAGCCAATCGACACGTCAACGTGCCATCTGGGATTCCGGTGCATCGTGCGCCCGGGGAAGTAACGGCGGCTTACGCCGCCGCTCCCGCACCGGCCGGAAGCTGGAACTCGACGACGGTTCCGCCGTCTCTATCGTTCTTCGCATGGATCGATCCGCCGTGCGCCTCGACAATCGAGCGCACGATCGACAATCCCATGCCCATGCCTCCGTTCTTGGTGGTATAGAACGCTTCGAAGACGGCTTCTTCCGTTCCTGCACGGAGGCCGGGGCCTGAGTCGTGGACGCTGACAACCACCAGCGCGCCGTCCTCGCGGCATCCAATCACGATTCTGCGCGCGGATGACTGTTCATCGACCATCGCTTCCATGGCGTTGTACAGCAGGTTCAGGATGACCTGCTGCAGCTGAACGCGATCGCCTCTGACGAACACCGGCTCGCGCACGAACTCGAACGACACGGTGATGTTGCGGATGATCGCCTCGGTGCTGACGAGATCCACGACTTCGCGGATGGCGGCCGTCAGATTGACGCCAATCATCTCGAGCTCGCCATTTCGCAGCAACTGCCAGAGCCGCTGGATCACGTCGCTCGCGCGGCGGTCGTCGCGAACGATGTCCTGCAGGATCGCGCGCACCTCGTCGACGTCCGGCGACGACGTGTTGAGCATGCGGCCCGCAGCCTGTGCGTTGGTCATGATCGCCGCGAGCGGCTGATTGAGATGGTGTGCCAGCGACGCGGTCATCTCCCCGACCGTCGAGACGCGCGCCACGTGCGCGAGCTCCTGACGGCTGCGCTGCGCTTCCATTTCCGCGCGCCGCAGCTCCGTGATGTCGGCGCGCACGAGCACGGCGCCCCCCTCGGGCCGATTCAGGGGCACCGCCGTGAGCGACCACCAGGTCGTGTCAGCGCCAGGGTCGGACATGCGTTCGACGATGAAGCGATCACGCGTGCGCTCCAGGACCGCCGCCACGCCCTTTCCGATGTCGTGCGCGAGCTCATCGCCACGTTCGCCTGCGACCCGGCTCGTCTCGATCAGGTTGTCTCCGATGTCGAGGTTCATCCAGTCGCATCCGCGCGTGGCATACCGCCACTTGCGCGTTGAACTGCAACAGGCACCCGTCGCGGTCGATCACCGCCACGCCCGTCGTCAGCGAGTGCAGGATCGCGGATTTCATCACCTCGCTCTGTCTCAGCGCGTCTTCGGATCGCTGTCGTCGAAGCGCCCCGGCCAGCACCTCGCCGACCAGCCAGGCGTTGGCCGGCAGGTTTCCCCCCGCCGCCGGCTCACTGAACGAGCTGAAGGTGAGCACTCCGAGCAGCTGCCCCTCGCCCACCAGCGGAATCGCGCCACCGGCCCTGAAATCGAGACGAGGCGGTCCCGGCTGTTTCCGAGCTGCGTCGGTCAACGCCTCGTCGAATTCAGGAATGAGGACGGCATCCTGGATCTGCATGCTGCGTCGCGCCCAGTTCACGTGTTCCGAGTCGACCGCTCCGGCATCCGCGGCTGTCAACGGATCTCGCCAGGCAAACGTCGGCGAGATCGCCGCGGGTGTGGACGCGGTGAACACCGTCAGCCAGTCGATGCCGAGCACGCGCCCGATTCGGCTGAGCCATTTCTCGAACGCTCGATGCATCTCGTCGCTCGGCTGCTGCACGAGCGCCGACGAGAGACGCGACAGCAGGCCTTCGAATTCGAGGCGGATCGCAAGCGCGTGCTGCGCCTGCCGGCGCTCTTCGACGAGCGTCGCGAGACACAGGAGCGTTGACGCCACCACGATGAGCGAGAGGGTCAGCGCGGTGACCGTTGTGGCGGGGGCAATCGACGCGAACGGGCCGACGCCGTGCACGACGCCCCAGGAGGTGACGATGGTCGTCATGAGGATCGTGATGCCGGCGCCCGTCGGGCCAAACCGCATCGCGGCCCAGAGCAGGAACGGCAGCTGCACGGCCAGCGGCGTCTGACTCGACATGACGCGCAGCGCCGGAATCCGGCTCGACGGCGTGCTGAAATTGAGCCACGCGATGCCGAACAGGCTGAACCCGAGGACGACCGCCTCGAATCGCGGCATCAGGACACCGCGCCGCCACCAGCCCAGAACCGCGAGCGTGCCGCCGACGACTGCGGGAACAACCGTCAACTCGGCCAGAATGTTGCTCACACTGCGACTGCTCCAGACGTGCCAGTAGTCCTCGCCACGGAACAGGTTCACCACCGCCGCATCACCGAAGGATGAGACTACGGGAGCAATCAGGACGGCGGCGAAAAAAAACGCCGCCAGGCCGCGAAGTGTGTCAAACCGCCACGGCGTGTCGCTGAGGAGGGACATGCCGCCAGCGGCGATGAGCGCCTCCAGGCAATTCGTGACGAAGAGGGCAAGGATCAGCGAAAGCGGCCAGCCGGTGCCCATCTGGATCAGGACGTGTACTGGCAGCACGGGCAGCAGGATCGCCAGCCAGCGCCGTGGAGGGGTCAGCAGCAGCGCGGAGGTCAGGATGGCGTTGGACGGCCAGAGGATAGACGTGGTGGCCGGAGGAAATCGGAGCTGGAGTCCGAGGACCGAACCGAGGTAATAGCCGACGCAGGTGGCGGCCGCCAGCGCCGGCAGCGCGATCCGGATGCGCGTCGAAGGCGCCCAGGTCGGTTCGTCAGCAATCATTCGCGTGCGTGCGGCGTGGGTCGGAGTGCGAGGCCGACACGCCGGCCAGCGCGGAGTATTGTAATCCTCTCACAACCTGCGGAGGTCGCCTGCGGTGAACTCAACCGAAACGCTGGTGGGAGCCTCCCTCGGACGCGAGTCGTTCTTTCGCACGAAGCTGATCGAACACCGGGGCATGACCGGCCAGCAACTGCGCATGGAGAGGATGATCAAACCGATACACGCCGTCCGCCGCGGGAGCGCGGCCGACCTTCCTGCCGCGACGCGAGATGAATCCGCGATCGGAGAGCGTTTCGAGGCGCCGCACGATCGACAGCGACGACTCCGCGCCTGCGGCCTTCGCGACATCCGCCGCACAGAATTCGGTGCCGACCGCGGCCGCTGATTCCAGGACCCCGCGGTCTTCGGCCTCGAGCTGATCGAAGCGCCAGAGGATCAGATCCTGAGCGGACGAAGGCAGCGATCGTTCGATGGTGCGCGGTGAATGACGCAGCCGCCAGCTGTCGCCTTGGATGACGATCGAGCCCCCGTTAATCAGCGCGTCCATCGCCGAGACCATTACGAGCGGGTTGCCGCCGGACAACCGGTGAACCATCCGCGCCAACGCTTCTATCGATCCGCCGCCGAACCGCTTGGTGAGATACGTGCGCACGTGATCTTCCTGGAGCGGCCCGAGCATCATCGGCGGCGTGGGACCAGTCGCACGGAGTTCCGTGGCAAGGCTACGCAGCGCGGCTGCCGTCACCGTGGTCGCACCCGGCGAGTAGGTCGCGAGGATCATCGTGCGAAGCGGCGCGTGCCACCGCGCGAGCGCCCGGAGCAATTCCACGGTTTCGAGGTCAGCCCAATGGAGGTCGTCGAGGACGATGACCGTTGTCACCTCCAGGGCCATCGCTTCCAGCAGCGCGCTGATCTCGCGAAGCATGCGCGACGGCTCGTAGAGCGACTCGTCGGTTGGAGGCGCCGCGTCGGCGATCCACGGCGGGAGCCGCGTCAACCACGTGGGCGCGTGCTGCGACAGCAGGCCGGGCATGGTCGCCGGCGACTGACGCGACAGGTGGTGCAGGGCGTCAGCGATCGGCTGATACGGCTCGGCCTTGCCTGCGTGCGCGACCGACTGCCCGTAGCAAATGCGTACGGAGGGAACTTCCCTGGCGAGTTGCATGAACGCGTCGCACAGGGCGGTCTTGCCCATACCGCGCTCTCCCTCGACGAGAATCACGCGGCAATCGGTTCGAGAGGGATCGGTGAGTGCGCACTTCAGCTTCGCCAGATCGTCGTGATGATTGACGAAAATCGACGAGATGGCGCTGTCGCGCGCGTCGGTCTGCGGCAGCGCCGCATCCAGGACCGGCGCGATGAAACTGTAGCCGCGACCCGGTTCGCTGCGGATGAACCGGGGATCGCGCGAATCGTCCTGGAGCGCCGCACGGATTTCGTGCACGAGCACCTTGATGTTGTCCGCCTGCACGTGTGTCCCCGGCCAGACGTTCGCGAGGATTGTCTCGTGGGTCACGATTCGGCCTGCGCCCTCAATGAGGCACAGGAGGATAGCGGACGCCTTGCGCGTCAACCGGATATCCTCCGTGCCGCGCCACAAGGTGCGCTCCCGCTCGTCGAATCGATACGCCAGAAAATGTTTCATTTGACTCCAGGAATACGGGTTCTTTATATGGCGACCATACGCAGTTGATCCATAGGACCTAGGGCCTGCCACTATGAGACTTTGGTCCAACGCCAAAAACGGGTCACTTCTACCCCTTGTGCCACGGAGCCAGGTCTCCCGACACTGCCAGGCGATCGGCCATCCGAACCAGATCGGCCAGCGAGGGCGCCTGCATCTTCTGCATCACCCTGCCTCGTTGGAACTTGACCGTCTTTTCCGATGTCCCGAGCTCCGAGGCGATTTGCTTGTTTGGCATACCTGTGACGACCAGTGTGAGCACCTGACGCTCCCGGGCGGTCAGCTGGGACAATCGGGACCGCACGCCGATGAGCCCTTCCCGGTCCGCCTGGCGCTCCCGATCCTGGACGAGTGCCTCGTATACCGTGTCGATCAGCGCCTGATCATCAAAGGGTTTCGTGAAGACTTGCAGGGCGCCCGCTCGCATCGCCCGAACGGTCAGGGCCACGTCGGCATGGGCGGAAATGAAAATGACTGGCAGCTCGTACCCCTCTTCGAGCAGCCGACGCTGCAAGTCCAGGCCGCTGCAGCCAGGCATCCGGACGTCGAGAATCACGCAACCGGCCGGCGAGCATTCGAGTTGCGCCAGGAACTCCTCCGCGGACGCGAAGTCCTGGACCGGCAGGCCCACTGAAGCAAGCAGCCGTGAGATTGCCGTCCGCACCGACGAATCGTCGTCCACGACGAACACAACCGGTCCCGTCAGCACGGCGACGCTCCGGTGACGTCACACACCATGGGCCTCATGAAACCGGCAGCTCGAATTCGAACGTCGCGCCCCGGTCCGAGTTCTTGCTGAGCGCGAGGTGTCCGCCGTGTGCCTCGACGATTGAGCGGCTGATCGACAGTCCCACGCCCATCCCATCGGGCTTGGTTGTAAAGAACGGCGTAAAGAGGCGGCGCACGCTGTTACTCGTTGAGCCCGGGCCCGGAGTCGTGGACGCTGACGCGGACCACGCCGTTCGTTCGCGCCGTGCTCGATCTCGAGCACGCGGGCGTCCGCGTTGACCAGATCGCATCGCGTCCGCTGCGTTGAGCACGAGATTCAGCAGCACCTGCTGAAGCTGAATGCGGTCGCCGGTCACGAGCGGGAGATCCTCCGCGCGGTTGACCTCCACCGACACGTGGTGCTGATGCAGCGTGCGCCGGCTGAGCGCAACCACGTCGTCGATGACTTCGTTGATGTCGATCGGCCCGGGGCGTGTGGGCAACTGCTTGACGAGTCCTCGTATCCTCGCGATGACGTCCGTCGCCCGCTTGCCGTCGCTGACGATGTCCTGAAGCACATCGCGCAGGTCCACGGCGCCGCTCGAATCCGTCGAGCCCCCGCAGGCCGGCCCGCGCATTGGTGATGATGGCCGAGAGCGGCTGATTCACTTCGTGCGCGATGCCCGTTGCCAGTTCGCCAAGCGACCGTACGCGCGTCGCCTGCGCAAGCTCCGCCTGCGCCTGGTGCAATTGCTCCGCGGACTGACGATTGGCCGTCACGTCGCGGACGATGCACATCACCGTGTCGTTGTCGCACCGCACGAGACGCGACTCGAAGTGCCGGTCTTCGCCGCCGATTGGCAGCGAGTACTCGAACGATACCGGCTCCCCGGCCGTGATGGCCCGCTGCAGAAGCGGTTCAAATGCCTGCGCGAGGTCCGCCGGCAGGACATCGCGCAGGTGTTTGCCGATGAAACGTTCGGGAGGCACGAAGAGCGCCTCCGGGCTGGGCGCGTGGTAGTCGAGATACACGCCGTCGAGACTGAGGACGAACATCAAATCGGGGACGGTGCGGAGGATGGCGGCGTTACGCGCTTCGGTGCGCTGCAAGGCTCCCTCGGCCCGGCGCCGCCGCTGGTGCTGCGCCAGCAGCGCACCGATAAGCCCGAGCTGCGCGATGAAGATCGCGATTGAGCCGAGGACATAAGGCCTGTGCGTGGTCCAGATTGTCGGCTCGCGGAAGAGGATGACGGAGTCATCCGGCACACGCTCGGGGGCAATATGCCAGCGTTGAAGTTGACGCCAATCGACCTGTGACCGAAACACATTCTCGTCAGTTATGGGGATGGTGTCGGGCTTCTCGCCCGCGATCACACGCAACGCGATGGACGCCGTCTTCTCGGCCACAATCGAGGACGCCCGCACGCGGCCGCCCACCACGCCGTGCCCGATCGATTGTTCAGCGACGCTGTAGATGGGCGCATTCGCCGCGACCGAAAGACGGTCGAACAATTCCAGCGGGGGAATGCTGTTTCCGGCGCCGTCGTACAAGAAAGACGAAAAAAAGATGATCGAATCAGGCGGCAGGTGACCAACTTGCCCCTGGAGATCCGGCAGCGGCAGCCCCGATAGGTAATGGCAGGTCAGTCGATCCGAGTAGGTCGAGCACTGCGCGCGCACGAGTTGCTCGTACCGACTTGTCGAACTTCGATGCGCCGCTGACGACGAACACATGTTTCACCTGGGGTTGAAGCGTGAGGGCCAGGGCAATGGTCCCTCCGAACTCCGTCTTGGTCCTGATGCCGGCCGAGTTCGGCGGCCGCGGCACCTTTTCATTGGCGGCAAACACAATCGGCGCGTCGCCAAACAGATCGCGGTTTGCCGTGACGAAATCGAGTACTGCCGTGCTGGCCGCGATGACCGCGTCCAGCCGGACCTCGCTGTACCGCGTGTGGAGATACTCGTGGAGTGCGGCCTGATACTTCGGATCCTCGAAGCGAATCAGATCAATATATTCGCTGTAGTAGTCCAGCTGGCTTCCAAGACCCTCGGTCAGGACGAGTCGATGCGCATCGTCGACCCGGCCAGTCGAGGGCAGATCGCGCCGGTCGGTGTACAGCACCAGGATCTTCTTCTGCCCGTCCCCGTCGGCCGCCAGGGAACGTGCGGGCGTCATCGCGATGATCGCCCACACCAGCAAGATGGTGGAGCGTCGCCGGGCTCGCCGCGCGATCGAGCTCGCTAGATACGTCGGGGGAATTCATGGTCTTCGACAACTCTTGGGTGCCGCCACGCTATTCCGTGGGCGGCTCGAATTCCATTGGACTTAGGGGGCAGTGGGGTAGGACTTTGGTCCGACAGGTACCGGAGAGTCAGCTTCGGACAGCCACTCCCCCGAGCGAATCCGCCATCCGGACCAGCGTCGCCAGAGAATCGGCCTGCATTTTGTGCATCACCTGAGCACGATGTACTTTCACGGTCTTTTCGGTCGTCCCGAGAACGCCCGCGATCTGCTTGTTGAGCATCCCCGTGACGACGAGCGCCATGACCTCTCTTTCGCGGGGCGTCAGGGTCTCGAAGTGTGAAGACAGTTTCCCGAGCCGCGCGCGCTGTTCGTCGCGATGCCGTGCGGTTTCCAGCGCCTGGTTGACCAGATCGAGGAAGGCCTGATCGTCAAAGGGTTTGGTCAGGACTTCCAGGGCCCCTTCCTTCATCGCGCGTACGGTCAGGGGCACGTCCGCGTGCGCGGTCACAAAGATGATCGGGATTTCGTGACCGGCGCTCGCGAGCATGCGCTGAAGATCCAGGCCGCTCGGTCCCGGCATTCTGACGTCCAGGACGAGACATCCGACGAGACCCGACTCCGCGCGCCGCAGAAACTCGGGTGCCGTGCCAAACGTCTCGCAGGGCAAGCCCACGGACACCAGCAGCCGCTCTACGCGGTGCGAACGGACGGATCATCGTCCACGACGAAAACCGTGGGCACGTTTACCATGTGACCTGGATACCCCGCGTGAGTTCGCGACTGAAGTAAGGAAATGGCATCGACAATCGGCCGATTCCCCGAGACCGGAGAATCGCGATCGGAACGACGACGGGCCGGCGACACCCCGACCGGGGCAGGGAAACTCCGGACATAGGCACCCCTCCGGAGAAGGTCCCTCCGTCCGAAGGCGTGCCCTCGGAGACCTTCAAAAAGTTTCACGGATTCTAGCACAACGCTACGGCTGAGCTTCCGTGCGTACGAAGTTCCGACGGTCTTGTCTGGTCCTGAAGTGTTTTCGCGCAGCATCGTTCAAGGGTCAGCTACTTAAGTCTCTTTAACGACGCTCGACCATGTCTTGTTTCCGAATTCGACACACTCAGCGGCGCCACTAAGTGAAGATCGACCATCCGTTATTTTTGAGAAGACGCCGCGTTCAGCCGCGGCCTGCCGTCGATGTCACGACAATTCGCGGCAGACTCCGACCGACCGTCGTACTCGCGGCGGCCACTGCGCGCGTGCGCGGATTCTGCGGCCTTCTATCGAGAACGCCGGATCACGAATGTCGGCACTCTGGTTGCAGCCCCCGATGCAGGAGGACGTATGTATTCGATATCCATTGTGTGTCTTTCGACATTCCTTGCGGCAGGTGCCCTTCCGCAAAAGACGGTGTCCAAGAGCGACACCGCGACAGCGACCGCGACGGTCCAGGCGATCGACAGCACCAGTCGCATTCTCACGCTTCGCAGCGAGGACGGCACGGAGGACATGATGTCGTGCCGGCGGAAGTCAAACGCTTCGACCAGGTGAAAGTCGGCGACAAGCTCAAGAATCCGCTATCACGAGTCGCTTGTCTTTCAGGTTCGCAAGCCAGGCGAAGCGTCGAACAAGCCCGGCGACTCCGCGACGGCTTCGCGCACACCCGGCGCGAAACCGGGCGCACAGATGGCCAGGCAGCTCACGGCCACCGTCGATGTCGTCGCGGTCGATCCGTCGGTGCCATCGATCACGGTCAAGACCGCGGACGGCCGCACCGTGACGCGCAAGATTGAGGACAAGAAGAACATCGAAGGCGTGAAAGCCGGGGACAAGATTGACATCACCTACACCCAGGCAGCACTCATGGCGATCGAGCCGGCCGGAGGGAAATGATCGGGTGACCGCAGGGACGTCGGGCTACGACGTTTTCGACCGCGTGTAGGGGAGTCCGAGGGGCGAAGCCCCTCGGATTAAGACTTGTTCTAGCGGGCGGTCGCGGCGGAAACAGATGCGCTCGGCAGCGAAGCCAGGCTGCGCTTGCGCCAGGCGACATAAGGAATCGACACGATCGCGCTGCCGATGATCAACGAGAGAATCGGCGGAAGCACGTGAAGGTTCGGAAAGCTCGACGTGGCGATGAGGAGCACAAGGCCGGGATGCCTGGTCACGGTGGCGATCGCCAGTGCTGTTCGCTCCCGCGGATCCGGACCGCCGACCACGTGCCCGATCAGCAGCGACCCGGCAGCGAACGCAATCACGATCGGCCACGATTCCAGAGCATTGGAAAGATTGTCCCGAATTGGGCGGCCACCAGCGCCAGCACGATAACCGCGAGCATGATGGTGCTGATGGTGTTGGCCCAGTCGCCAATGCGCGTGGCGCGATCGCCGAGCACCGCCTTCAGCACCATACCGGCCGCGAAGGGCACCAGGAATGTGGACGCCAGCGTGCCCGCGACTGAGGCTGCCGAGACCACCGTCTCGCGCCCGAAGATCGCGCCGAGCGCAGACGCGGTCAGCGGCACGAGCGGGATGGCAAGGATCATCGTGACAGCGGAGAGGCTGTCGGCAAACGCCGCGCCGACACCGATCTTCAGCAGCTTCCTCGGGAGCAAGGGCGCAACGGCCGCGATCGCCATCAGGAGGATCGAGACTTTCATCCCGAGCGGGCGCGCGATATCTTCGCCAGAGCGGCCGCCAGCAGGGGCACGGCGACGAACATCGCCACGATGATGCGGACCAGCCACAACGGTCGGCGCACGCACGTCAGAAGTCCCGCCGGATCCGCATGGACGCCAACTGTCAGGACCTGCAGCATGATCGTCGCGGCGACAAAAACCTTCATCAGGGAATCCTCAAGGGAATTGCGGACTGCAATCGTCAATCAGCAATCCATCTGACCACCATCGCGGACCACGGCACCTCTGCGAAGAACAGCACGGCCACAAACGCCGCAATGTACGTGTTCCGCAGCCACCGCTGCTGCGGCAAGACCTGGGCCGATCCCATGACCAGCAACAGCCACCCGAATCCCGCAACGGGGGCGAATGCATAGGTCGTCAAACAAAACGTCAACAATGCCGCGTGCCGCGCGCCCGCCAGCCGGGCGGATGGCCACAGCATGAACACGGCCACCGCGGCTTCCAGCAGCAGCACCCCCAGGTTCCAGCCAGGGCAAACGCCGCAAACGCGCCGCTTCGACGATCGGCAGCGGGTCGAGGCGCTCGGCCCCACCCGGCAGCGGCTCGAGTGCCTGCCGGTTCGACTGGATCTCGGCGTCGGTCAGCCCGCCGAATCAGTTGCGCGGCCGGCACGAGGCGCGGATCCGTGAGCAACGTAACCCTGAAAAAACGGCCATCGATGAAATCCGGGGACAGCAACAGTTTCCAGACCACCGCGCACGCAAACGCGAACCCAATCAGCTGACGGCTGATCGTCGTGAGCGACGTCGCAGGCTCGCCCGTCCGGAGGCCGATGGCTGCGGCGAGACACCAGTAACCCAGGAGATAGATGTGATTGTCGGCCAGCGGCCAGTCGGCTGCGATGCGGCACGCGGTCAGGACCGCGAGCGCGAGCCACGTCTCCGGCCGGCGGAGAATACGAGGCGACACGAGCGCGAGCACCGCAAGGCCGAGCACGATCGGCCGCACGTACCAGTCGCCCATCGGGCGCAGCAGCAGCGCGATCGCCGTCAGGCGCAGTGCCAGATCGCGCGACGTCGTGTCATCTGGAAGCGTTGTAGTCGAACGAACGAAGGACTCGCTCCGAGGGAACGAGCGATCCGCGTTCGAACTCCACGCGCCAGACGGTGATCGCCACTGACGATACAGGACGCTCATGCCGGCGTTCTCTTTCGGCGACGGCAACGGCCAGCCGCCGCAGTAGACGATCGGACGGGCACGCCACGGCGCGCGCTTCGTCTTCTTCGATGGATGGGGCGATCTCGACGGCCTCGGACCGATCCGGCGCGTGCACGACGACGGTCGCGCGGCGGTGCGCGCCGTGGTCGAGCGTGGAGAACATGCCGAAGCCGCCTCCCTTCCAGGGCGTCAGTGCCGTCGTTCGCACGAGGGCAACCTGCGTCGCAAAGATCGCGAGCAGAACCGCAGGAGGCAGGAGGCGCAGCTTCATCAGTGGAGCACGACCACGCGGTATCCGCTATCAATCCGCTCGTAGTACGTCGGTCCGCACTGGCTGTACGCGACTCCGCTGACTTTCACCGACGTGCACCCCGCAGGCAGCGTCTGAATGACGATCCCGGCGGGAGGCGACACCACTTGGTACACGACGGCGTCGCCGGACATGACCCGCGTGTAGTACACGCCGTCGGCATAATAGTACGACGACCCGCTGACCGCCACGGTCGTTGCGGCGGCCGGCGGCTTCGCGAGCATCGTTCCGATGGCAATCGCCGCCCCCACTCCCGCGGCCACTTTCCAGGCGTCGTAGCTCTCGTAGCGATCGCCAACGACCACGCCGCGTCGCCCGACAGCCGCCACGCCCTCTTCACCGGCCACGACGGCGCCCCGGGGGCCGACCCGCGCATACGAATCGTCTGTCGCCGCGACCGCGCCGTGACGTCCCACAGCCGCGTAGCCCTCCTCGCCGGTGGCGACCGCGCCGCGGCGGCCGGCCGCGGCATACCCTTCCTCGCCTTTGACCGCAACACCGCGGGGGCCGGCGGCTGCCGCCTTCCCGTCGTTGCCGTGCGCGACGGTTCCCCGGTGAGTGCTCCGCACCTGCGCCGTCAACGGCATCGTCACCGATGGCGACGGCGCACACCGTCATGACCGCCATCGTTCTTCGCATGTGAAGCATTGGCCATCGGACGCTCCTACTTCTTCTGATCGCTCGCCGCCGCGGGCGGTTCGGGAATGTTCGCAAGCACCGCCGCCCGCTGGATCATGGCGATGCCCTCGTAGTCGGCGGGCACGTTCGGCCTGAACCGATCTGCGGCAATCGTGGGGGACAGGTTCCAGTCGGAGAAAGCGATCTCGAACTTCCGGATCCGCTTCTGGTACGGAAACTCTGCTTTCGATCGAACGGGCAGCGGGCTGCCATCAGAGGCAACCCAGAGTTCCCAGTTGACCCCGCGATCCTGGAAGGCGACATGATCGCACGCCTTGCCATCGATGGTTTCGCGTCCGACCCAGCCGCCAGTTGTGGTATCGGTCAACAGGGCGTGCGCCGGGTTCGAATACAAGAGGTCGGCACCGGGGAGATAAAACCCGAAAGCGTTCTTGAAGCGCATCAATCGTCCGGTCAATCGTCTCCGGCATCCGTGACTGCGCAAACACCTTTTCCTGATGTCCGGCGATAGTCAGTCCCGCGCCGTCGTACCACACGTCGTTTTTGCGATCCCCGGTCGTCTGGACATAGAAACGATCCGGACGGCGGAGGGTCACATGGTGATCGAGCGTGAAGTGGACCGGTGCTCCGCCGCTCTTGACGGCTTCCCGAACTTCGTGGGTCGTGACGGTGAACGCGGGCGCCGCCGCCAGCGCGTCGCTCATCCGCTGCACCACCTGTTTGCCTCGAGCCAGCGGATCGCCGCTCGAGCCGCTGCAGGCGGTGACGGCGATCGAGGCGGCGGAAATCAGACAGACCCATGAGATGAAGCGGAGTCTGGCATCCATGCCGATGGGATCCTCAAATTGCGAGCCAGACCGCTGGCTGGCCATCACGGCCATTTTCCGGCGCGGCGCGTTCGGGTGCCCACACTTCTGCGGAATACCGTAGCCAACCCGCGGCCCTTCGTGGCATTTTTCGTCGCTACGTCATCAATTCGTCGCCTTCCGGCCACTCTTGCGCTCTCGATACGGCAAACCGGTTGCACATAGTGCGACACCGTAGGCGGGGATGGGCCGTGAACCCGACGGTCCGCTAATCAGGGTTTGTGCTTATGGAAGATCGGTACGCTCACCCGTTCCGCTCTGACCGGGGAGAATTTGCGCCCGGGCTCACTCCGGGCCGTCCAGGTTGACGGCGTCGGCCGGCCGCTGGACAACGATCGCTACGGAATGGAACGCGCAGTCCTGCGCGTTCCGCAAGAGGACGACATGACGTCTCCGCCTGTCAGTTCTGCGCGTGGGATGCTTCTCGCGTCAATCGGTTTCCGTGTACAGCCGCACAAACGCGACGAAGTGTTGAGCGCGGCAGACGAGACGGTCCGGCGAATGCGGAGCGCCTCAGGCTGCGCGCGAAGCCGGTTAATGGCGGACGCAGAGGACCCGAACGCGTTCACGATGTTGTCTGAATGGCAATCGGCCGACACCGCCGACGTGTTCTTCAACTCACGCGATTTTCAGATCTTCAAAGGGATTCGGATCCTGTTGCGCGACGAACCGGTCATCGTCTTCGATGAAGTGCATTCGCGCATCGCGCGGCTGCTGCGGACCCCCTGACCACCGACGCGGCTTGTCGCCACCGCCGAGCGGCAGGGAGTCAGCAGAGTTCTGACTGCGGCACCGCTGAATCAACGCGGACGCGCGATTCCCAGCTTCACCATCCGGCTCCGCAGCGTGCTCGGCTTCAATCCGAGGACCTGCGCGGCGCCGCCCGCGCCCTCGATGCGCCACCCGCAGCCGCTCAGCACGCTGGACGATGTGCCGCCGTTCGACCTCGACCAGCGTCGCGCTCTCCGGAGTCGGCGACGTCTCGGTAGGCGAGACGCCACGCGTCGCTGAGCGCGAGCGTCGTGCCGGGCGAGAGGATGATCGCGCGCTGCAGCACGTTCTCGAGCTCGCGGACGTTGCCCGGCCAGTCGTACGCCTGCGAGCGTCGCCATGACGTCGTCGGGAATGCGCGTCGATGCGGCGGTTCCGAGCTGCGGCCGCAGGCGCTCGACGAGGTGCCGCGACCAGCAGCGGAATGTCCTCGCGGCGCTCGCGCAGCGACGGCAGCGTGATCGGAAACACGTTCAGCCGGTAGAACAGGTCGCGCCGAAACCGCCCTGCCGCGACTTCCTCGGACAGATCGCGGTTGGTCGCGGCGATGACGCGCACGTCGACGTCGATCGTCCGCGGGCTGCCGAGCCGTTCGACCTGACCCTCCTGCAGCACGCGGAGCAGCTTCGGCTGCAGCTTCGAGCGGCAGCTCGCCGATCTCGTCGAGGAAGATCGTGCCGCGGTTGGCCAGCTCGAACCGGCCGATCTGCGTCGCGTGCGCGCCGGTGAACGCGCCGCGCTCGCGGCCGAACAGCTCGCTCTCGATGAGCGCGGCCGGCATCGCCGCGCAGTTGACGACGACGAACGGATCGATCGCGGCGCGGGCTGCGGCGATGAATCGCGCGCGCGAGCAGCTCCTTGCCCGGTGCCGGTCTCGCCGCAGCAGCAGAACCGTGGCGTCGGTCGGCAGCGACCTGCTCGACGCGGGACATGACGTAGCGCATCGCGTCGCTGTCGCCGATGATGAGCTCGTCCTCGTCGGTTCGAACTGGCTGATACGCCCGCGACGGCGTTGGAACCGATTCGGTGCGGTAGGCAGACTGCATAGGGTACTCCTGCGAAAACTCTCGCTAAATAACCACGTAATGGCGTGGATTCTTCCACGCTTCGGCGGCAAGGATGGGGTTGGATTCCGGTAGGATCACGGTAGGACGTGGTCGGACCGCAACCGCTCGTGGGGCGGCCGGCCTATCGCGCACGACTGGCAGGAGTTAGGGCTGTCGTGGCAGCCCGGCGGTCACCACGACAGCGTTAACGGACGGTAACAGCTCTATTTCACGCCGCCTCCTGTGGCGGTCGCCATCTGCTTCTCGGTGGTTCACACTACTTCTTCGGTGGGAACTTCTTGAGCATTTCGCGAATGGCCTCCTCCAGTACCTTGCGACGCTCCTCGTCGGGACGGTCGATCTGGATCTTGCGCGCGGCCGTGCCGCGCCAGACCAGCTTCTGCTGCGCGGGAGCGGTCACATCGACAATGAGCGTCCCGACCGGATACGTACTGGTGGCCGTGGTCGACGCAAGAAACGGCGGCACTGCCCACTGCGTCACCGACGGGAGAAACTGTCCTTGGACTTGGGTTGAATTCTGAAGGGTGCCGAGCACGTAGTAGTGCACGTACAGGTCGGGACTGGCCGCCGCGGATGCGAATCCCCTGGCGCCCATCTCGCGTTCGATGGCCGGAATAATGACGGGATCAACCCGGTCAGCGACTCTCTTCGGATCGTTGTCGGCCGTAAGGGCGAGAAGCACCTTGCCCTTGCCTTCCGGATGCCAGCTCCACGTTTTCAGTCCGGCAAACGAGAATTTCTTGTCGTACTCAACGGTGATATCCGTTTTCGCGGCTTCGAGCCTGCCGAGAGGCGCCAACAGCAACAACGTCGCGACACCAAGCATGAAGCCGGCGACGCATGGGCGACAGGACATGATGTTCATCCTCCTTCGGCACGATATCACGCACTGTTTGTACCGCATCGTAAAGGAGGCGCTGCACGCCACGACTCGGCATAGGGAGCGGACGTCTCCGTTCGGGTACTGCATGTGCAGACGCAGGACACAGCGGTCGGAGCGAGGCGCCAGGCGGTTCAACTCGCCGATAGCCCAAAACGCCCTGACCGCCCAGAAATGTGCCGGTTTACAGGCCGGCTGGCCAGGTCTACCGGTGTAGTGAACGGTGTGGCTCAAGGGAAACCCGCCAGCCACGCCCCAGCCATCCGCCCCGGAATACCGTGGAAACGCGGGAAAAGCGTGGGGGATAGAGTGAAGGTCGTGACCCATGGGACGCCCGCGTGTGTTACTGGCGGACGATCATGAGCTCCTTCTGGGAGCCTTCGAAAAGCTGACGGCTGAATGCGAGATCGTCGGTCAAGTGGCCAATGGCCGTTCGGTGATCGATGCAGCCGCGGAACTGAGACCGGACGTCGTTGTCCTCGACATCTCGATGCCGCACTTGACCGGACTCGAAGCAGGCCGAAAGATCAAGCAGGCGCTTGGGCACATCAAGCTGATCTTCGTGACGATGAACGAAGAAGCCCATCTTGCGGCGGAGGCCTTCCGGGCCGGAGCATCTGCGTATTTGCTCAAGCGTTCTGCGCCATCGGAACTCGTCACGGCCATTCGTGAGGTCATGCAGGGGCGCTTGTACGTGACCCCGCTCGTGACCGAGGGTCTGGTCGGCTTGTTGATGCGCCTCGACGAAAGTCCGTCCTCCCACGAGCTGACGTCCAGGCAGCGGGAGGTGCTCCAGCTGCTGGCTGAAGGAAACTCGATGAAGGAAGCGGCGGCGGTGTTGAAACTGACACCACGGACGGTCGCCTTTCACAAATACCAGATGATGGAGCAGCTTCAAATCAAGTCCACTGCGGAACTGATTCGATATGCCGTCACGCACCACATTGTCTGACGACGCCTAAAACACCAGCTTCACGGCCAGTTGAACGATCCGCGGATCGCCCGCTGACGAGATCGTTCCGAACGCCGCGGCGCCCACCGTGGTATTGGGCGAACCGAGCGGCGGCGTGTTCGTCAGGTTGAAGATCTCCGCCCGCACCTCGAGCGCCTTGCTCGCCGCCAGCGGCACTCGACGCATGACCGCAACATCCAGATTCCTGTAACCAGGCCCGCGGACGGGATTCCGCGAGCTGGTGCCGATCGTAAACGGCAAAGCCGCCTGAAACGCGCTGGTATTGAACCAGCGGCTGACCGATCGTTCGCTGGCCGGGAATCGGGATCGCCAATCAGGTTCGGCCGTTGAGTGCCAAACCCCGCGAACGCATTGTTGTTGGTCGTCTGCGCGATCGCGAGTGGCATACCCGACTGCAGCGTGACAATGCCGGTCAACGTCCAGTCGTTCACGAGGGCTCCCACGACACCAGTCGGATGGCTGTGGCGATTCGCGCCGAACGGGATATCCCAAATCGCCGACGTCACGAACACGTGCGGAGTATCCCCCGTCGAATAGTCGCGCTCGAGGTGACGATTGAAGCTGTCGGCAACCGGAAAGCTCGCGACAGGTCCCGTCAGAATCGACGCATCAAAGACAGACGAGGCATCGTCTATCAGCTTCGAGCGCGTGTAGCTCACGAGATAGGACAAGCCGTGCGAGAAACGCTGTTCGAGCTTCGTGGAAAAACCATGGTAGACGGTGGTGCCGACATTGTTTCGATAGAGGCTGACCGTCGTGTATTCAGGGTAGGGCTTCATCAGCTGCGCGACCGTGATCGTTGGATCGCCCAGTGATGACGACCGTGGGATCGTGCCGAAGTATGGATTCGGGACGCGCTGCTGGAGGGACGGACCCTGAGCGAGCTGGTCGGCCGTCAGCTGATTCAGGTTCGTATCCGGAAGACCGACACGGGTGATTTTTGATCCCGAGGTACGCCAGCTCCAGTGAGATGTTGCGGGACAGCTCGCGCTGGATGGACCCGTTCCACTGCTGCACGTATCCCGAGCCGAGATCGCGATCGACGGAGAACACGCCCTGGCCCAGTCCGGCATCCGGCGTCTGCGGGATCGGTGCCACCGTCGGTCCGCCTGCCAGCACAAACGCCGGCGTAATGTTGTCCAGTGTCCTTTGCGTCACCGTCTGCAGAAACGGAAACACCGGCGTCGTGAACGGCGTCGTGATCCCCGCCATCTCGATCCAGACCAGCCCATAACCCGTTCGGACGACGGTTCGATCGGTGAGACGACCGACGATGCCAAGGCGCGGACCGAAGTTGAGCTTGTGCAGCTGGCGCGCGGCGCGAGGCTGGCCGTCCCGGTCCGCATATTCGAGCTGCTCGGTCTCAAGGTTGAAAATCGCAGCCTGATTGTCCTTCTCGATCGACGGGAAGTTCAGCGTGTAGCGCAGGCCGCCGTTCACCGTGACGCGATCCGAAAGCCGCCAGTCGTCCTGGATGAAGTACTCCCCGAAATGCGCCCGGTTCCGGACCTGCTTGCCCTGCAGATCGATTGAAAACTGCTGGACCTGGCCGAGGAGAAAGCTCGCGAGCGGCGTTCCCGTGTTCCCTGCCGTGGTCGCGTCGGTCGGAAGGTTCGTGAAGAGATTGCTGAAGGTGAACTGACCAGTGGGCGACGGCGGCTGGATGACGTTCAGCCGTTCCCATCGCAAGTCCGCGCCCATCTTGATCGTATGCCTGCCCTTCAGCCACGTGAGCGAGTCCGCGATCTCCGTCACGCTCGTCCCGAAGTCAGACGCCGTGTTCGTCGGCGATCCGAGCTGTTGATACCCGCCGATGATAAAGGTCGGAACGGTGGTCGGGAACTGCGCAGTGGATGGGATGCCTGGAAGACCAAGGACCTCCAGGGGCGTGCCTCCGAGCTGGGCAGCCGCCCGATCGACATGCCGGCGAGTGTCTCCGACACGGACCTCGTTCACGATGTTCGTCGAGAACGTTCGCTGATAACTCGACGCCAACGCCCAGGAGTCGGTGTCCTGCGGACCCAGCGTCCCCGTCGTCAGGCCGCTGCCTTCCGGGAGCGGCGTCACCGGAATGAAGTTCTCGTGGAATCGAGTCAGGCGTCCGAAAAGCTGATCGCGGTTGGAAGCAAACCGGTGATCAACACGCACACTGAGCTGATCCTGATCGACCGTCTCGTCGCCGGTGCGCCGATAGTTGTTCGCGGTGCCGGCGCTCGTCGGAAGCGGATACCGTTCAGCAGGGTGAACGCGACCGGATCCATCCGGTCCAGAGGGATCGAGTTCCCCGGGAACCGCGTCCGTGTCGCCGTGCCGCTCGTTGAACCAGGCTGCGTCGTCGCCGGATCGTAGATGAGCGGCACGCGTGTCCCGATCGTCTCCGTGAAAATGCCCTGCCGCTGGAGCACTGTTGGCACAGTCGACGGGACCGTGCGCCCGATGGTCTGCCGCTGACCCTGATAGTCGGCAAAGAAAAAGGTCCGGTCACGCCGGATCGGACCGCCGACCACGCCTCCGAACTGATTGCGTCTGAACTTCGGCTTGACGGGATTGGTCGAGGCGAAGAAGTTTCTCGCATTCATCGCTTCGTTCCGGAAGAATTCGAATGCGGTGCCCCGGAACTCGTTGGTCCCGGTCCGGGTCGTGAGGTTGACAACGCCGCCGTTGAAACGGCCAAACTCCGCCGGAGGGAGGTTCGTCTCTATCTTGAATTCCTGAATCGCATCGACGTTTGGAAAGAATGCGACCTGCCCGGGCTCCGGTTGAAGGACCGAAATGCCGTCGAACAGGTACTCGTTGGTCCGGGGCCGCCCGCCGTTGATGCGCGGGAGCGGCGCCGCCGGAGGCGGCGGAAGAGCCACGCCTGGCACGAGGCTCGCCAGCGAAATGAAACTCCGGCCGTTGAGCGGCAGATCGGTCACCCGCCTGTGATCGACGACGTGACCGAGCCCGGACGTTTCGCTCCGCAGGAGCGACGCATCGGCGCTGACGGTGATGCCTTCGGTCAGCCGGCCGATCTCGAGTCGAAGATCCAGCCTGACGGTTTCGCCCGTTGCCAGTCGAATGCCCTCGCGCGTCAGCGGACGAAACCCGCTCAGCTCTATTCGCACCTGGTAGGTACCAGGTGCGAGCCCCGGGAAGGAATAACCGCCGCTCTCGTCGGCCACCACGGTCCGGGCCACGCTGGTTCCGGCCGACGTCAGGGTCACGGACGCACCGGATACGCCGGCGCCGTCCTGATCCACCACCCGCCCAATGAGCGCTCCTCTGCCAATCTGCGCGTCCGCCGGGGAGGCGAACGCGGACGACATCGCGGCACAGAGACTTGCCACGACGACACGCCAAGTTATGCCTTTCACAGCCAGTGACTGTAGAACGTCTCGAAATGATATTCAAATCGACTCAATAAGGGCTAAGTCAGGTCACATGCCCACGGCACCAAATCAGTCCGATGCACGGGGACTGATCGAAGATCGGCTCAGGGTGATACGATTCGAGCCGAGGTCGGCGGACGGGCGCGCGCGGGGCTGGGGCCCGTGGTGAAGTGAGAGGGACTTGACGTGGCACTTGTAACGGTGAGATCGGCGGCCGGGCGCCTCGGTGTCGGCTACTCCACGTTCAAGCGGTGGATCCATACGGGACACGTCCGCACGACCCGCACCGAGGGTGGGCACCACCGGGTGTCGGATGCCGAGATCGACCGTTTGCTGGCCCGGCAGGAACCTGGTGGACGACGCCGGACGCGTGCGGTCGATCCGGACGAATCCGTCGGCGGTCTCAGTGCCCGCAACCGGCTGCACGGATTCATCGACGAGGTGCGGATCGACGGGCTCCTGGCCCAGGTGAAATTGCGCGTCGGCGATCAGTCGTTGACGGCCGTCATCACGGCCGACGCGGTGCGAGCGCTGAAACTGCGCCGCGGGGACGACGCGATGGCGATCGTCAAGTCGACCGAGGTCATGATCGCCAAGCCGTCCCTCACGACAGCGAGGCCACAACGGCGCCGATAGTTGGGCGCGGTGGTCAGGCCGCGAAGAAAGAAACCCTTACCGCGCAGCGTGCGATCTGAGAGCTCACAGATAGTCAGGCCGAGTCGAGTTATTCGATTCGGAAACCGCTCCACAAGCCGGAAAAACGCTGCTCCGGCTTATCGTCCTCGGAACGCCGCGCGGAACCATTAAGGATTCCGCGCGCTGTCGCATGCCTGCGCAGCATTTTTCCTGAAACGTTACGGCTTGCTCCGCATCGTTTCCGAATCGAACAACTCGACTCAGCCTATAGGTCATGTGCGAGCAGCCGAATGCCCAGGGCCGCTAACGCGACAGCCGCGTGACTCCCGATCTGGGCGAGAGCGAAAGCAGTCGCCTGAATCCTGGCCATGGCGCAGCTGTTGAGGGCTACCTGAGTGCGCTGCCGAGCGAAGAGGGACGCGGTCCGCTGCCGATCCAGACGTTGCGGTAGATCACGCCGGGAATCGAGGCCGACTCGGATCCGCTGCGCCCGGTCGGGGCGCCGAGATAGGCGTAGTGCGGGCTCGGCTGATAGCGGCCATCAGGCGTGCGCACGCCGACATTGTAGAGGTCGGTGCCGCCGATGCCGCCCTCGCGCAGGAGCGTCCGGACTTCTCCGTTCTCGCGGCCCCACGTGAACTTCCAGTAATACACGATCGTGGGGTCCAGCAGGAACGACCGAGCGGAAGCGCGTGTCGGTATCGGGTTCGTACTTGCAGCAGGTGGTCGGCGAGCCGTAGAGCACCCGAAAGGTAATCGCGTTGGGTGGGAACCCGGCCGTGCCGCGATACTGAATGTCGACGCGATACCGGTTGGTGATGTAGTCGTCCTGGCCCTCCTGCATCCCGAAGACCTTGGCTTTGTCCCCCGGGCCGTTTGCGCGCAGCCCTTCGACCTCCATCGAGAACTCGCCGTTCTGAACCGTCTGCGGCAGCAGGTAACGCACGTAGCTCGTGTTCGTGTTCAGCCGGATGCCCTTGCCCGGTAACGAACTCGGTCGATCCGATGCGATCGCCGACCGTCTCGCCGAAGATGAGCGGATCGTAGAGCTCGCCTGGCCGGTTGAACCCCACGAGCTTCGACCTGAAATTGGCCGTCGCCGACCACGGACCGGTCGTCGATCCCTGCAGGGCGCGCGCGCGCCAGTAGAACACCGTCGTGGGCTGCAGATCCTGGTCGAGGGTAAAGGAGGTCTTGCCGCCGGAGCCCTCGGGCACATTGGTCTTGCCGACCGTGACGCGAGCCCCGGGATGCCGGCGGTCGACGCCGTGAAATTCGTATTGTCGGAGATCTGGAACTCGTACATCCGCGTGCCCTGTGCGTCGGCGGTGGCATTCCGCACCGTGAGCGTCGGCCGCAGGGTGTCCAGTTGCTCGTTGTCGGCCGGCGAGTCCATCGCAGGCGCAGTGACGTTCACCACCGTGGGTGCGGTGGGCGCCGCGGGCTTGTCGCCGCCGCATCCCCCAGCGCCGAGCGCGAGCACGGCGAGCGCGATCGATGAGGCATACAACCGGGTATTCAACGTTCTCTCTCCTCAGGATTATGGACTCACCATCAGGCCGAAACCTTGGACCGCCGGGTCCGTGCGAGCGGCGCGCGTGTCGCGCGCCGTGACTCCAGCACGATGATGTTGCGCTGGCGGAGCTCGACGTCCCTGGATCGACGCGCGGCTCGCAGCAGATCGGCAATCGCCTTGAAGACCGACTGGTCGCTTGCCGAGAGCCGGTGGTCGTCGATGGCGTCCTCGATCATCAGCTCCAGCTCCGCGATCGTGAGCGGCGCATCGAACGAGATGAGCGCGCGGCCGTCCGGCAACGGGATGAGATGCACCCCCGTATGCTGTTCAAGCGTGCGGGTCGGATTGACCACGATGACGGCACGCGAGCCGAAAGAAGCCAGTTCGGCCGGCGGATGCGGCTGCTTCGCGACCTCCGGCTGCGTCAGCCGGACCACCGCGCGGCTGAGATCACCGTCCAACCCTTCCAGCGCCTTGATGACGTGGTCGGGCAGGGTGAGGGTCACCGCGTGCGACGGTGCCTGAAACTTCCGCGGCCGGCCTCGCCGCCGGCCGACATCGAGGGCAGGTGTCTTCAAGTATTTATATGGATTATATGATCAAATGTCTTAATTTTACATAAGAATCATGGCGCAGGCCTGCACGCGCTGACCGTGTTGTCGGCGGCACGTGACAAATACTTCAACCGGCGGATCTAGAATGGCTCGGAGCCTTGTCCCTTGATGTCGTCAATGTTTGTCATCGAGCTGATCTACACCGCCAGCCTGAAAGAGATCGATGCGCACATGACCGCGCACGTGAAAGTACTTGAAGAAGTACTCACGCGTCGGGTCATTTCTTGGTCTCGGGGCGGAAGATCCCCAGGGATGGCGGGATTATCGTGGCGACAGGCGCGAAACGGGAGGACGTCGAAGTGATCGTCCGCGAGGACCCGTTCTGCAGGAACGGCCTCGCGGACTTCCGAATCATCGAATTCCGGGCGAGTCAGCAGGCGGACGATATGCCCAAGCGGATCAGGTGAACGGGCGTCAGCCCTTCTTGTAGGTGGCCTTCGTCGTGACCGGCGCACCGCCTCCCTGAAAGTCGGGCCGAGTCACTTCGACGGTCAGCGTCCCGTCCGCGCCAAGGGACCAAACCTGCTTGGTCTCAAAGGACTGTCCATTGAAGTTCGAGGTAATGGTCAACAGGAGCTTGCTCCCATCCCAGGCCGTCTTCGTAACGCGCTCGATGGTTGTTCCGTTGAAGTCGATCGGGCTCTTCGGCTTCGGTGCCGTCGAGGCTGTAGGTGGTCTTGAACTCGCCCATCTGGCTGGCGTTGGTGACGGTCATCGTCTTGCCCTCCTCGGCGACCGTCAACTGCGGCGACGTGAACATGTCCGGGGCGGCGTCGGCGGAGAGCTTCCAGGTCCCGACGAAGCTTGGTTTCTCTTGCCCGGCCAGAATCGCGCCGGTCAGCGCCACACAGATGAACACCTGGCGAAGTAGTCGTTTCATACGATCTCCAATATTTTATCGCTGTCGCTCGTTCGCATCGCACGTGCCCGTTCGATCCATAAGATAGCCTCTAGCGTTTGCCAATCGCAAAGAGACTGGATGCCGAGCGGACGTACATCACGCCATCTGAGAGCGCCGGCGTCGCCATCAGGAGCTCGCCCATCGAGTTGGTGGCGATCAGGCGGAACTCGCGGCCGGCGGCAACGACCAGCATCTCGCCATCTTCGTTCGAGAGATAGATCTTGCCGTCGGCCGCGACCGGCGACGCGCTGTAGCCGCTGCCGACGCTCGGCAGCCGCTGCCGATAGATCTCCTCGCCGGTCTCAGGTCGTACGCGTCGAAGATGCCGTTGTTGCCCGAGCACGTACACGATGCCGTCGTAGACGAGCGGCGTCGGCATGTACGGGCCGCGCGCCGTCTGGCTCCACGCGACGCCTGCGCTGCTCGTCTCGTCCTTCGCCAGCGTGAGATCGCCGCGCGCATCGGGCCGCACGACGAAGATCGGCCGCTCGGGCGCGCCGGCCGCTCGCCACGACGACAGAGTCCGTCGGCGAAGATGGGCGTCGGGGCGGTGATCTTCGAGCTGCCGCCGAGCCGCCACAGTTCCTTGCCGGTGCGCGGGTCGTAGCCGCGGATGAAGTTCGACGCGTTGGTCACCAGCTCGGGCGACCGCCGAGGTGATCGCGACGGTCGGCGTGCCCCACGACGGCAGCTCGTGCGCGGTCCGTCTTCCACACGGTCTCGCCGGTCTCCGCGTCCAGCGCGAGCACGAACGAATCGGCCTGCGTGTCGCACTGGAGGATGACGAGGCCGTTCCAGATGATCGGCGAGCTGGCCGGTCCCCACTCGTACGTCGGGATGTCGTACGCGCCCATGTCCACCCGGCCGAGGTCCACCTTCCACAGCGGCGTGCCGTTCGACGTCGTAGGCGTAGACGCCCTGCGATCCGAACCACGCGACGACGATGCGGCCGTCCGTGGCGGGCGTGGCGCTGGCGTAGGTGGACTTGATGTGCCGCTTGTTGAGCGGCTCCCCTTCGAACGCGACGCGCTCCCACGCGATCTTGCCGGTGCGCTTGTCGATCGCGTAGAGCACCCAGCGCTGCCGCGAGCGATCATCGGACGCGTCGCCGTCGCCGTACAGGCCCGGCTTGAACGTCGCGTTCGGCTTGCTGCTGATCGCGGTCGTGACGAAGATGCGGTCGCCCCAGACGATGGGGCTCGAATGCGCAAGGCCGGGAATCGGCGTGCGCCAGAGGATGTTCTCGCCCGTTGTGCCGTTCCATCGATCGGGCAGGTGCTGGCCGTCGGCGACTCCCGACGCGTTGCGGCCCGCGGAACGACGGCCAGCTGCCTTTGCTGGATCCAGCAACCGGCAAGTTCCCGACCCTGTCACCACTTGTGCGGACGATCTGTCTTGCCGCCACCGGCGGCTTCTCGCCATCCGGGAGCCAGCGGCTGTCGTGGAGGATCATCTTCCGCGGCTCGCACCCGTCGTCGATGAGCGTCAGCAGGAGATGGGCGCCCTCGAGACGAACGCGATAACGGCCGACGCCGTCGCAGCGCTCCATGGGAGTGGACAGCGTGAGCACATCCCCGTCCGCTTTCCACGTGCCCTTGAACGACGGCCAACCCTGCCCGTCGAGCGACAATCCCCCATCTGTCCCGAATTTCAGGGTGAAGGCGCCGTAGTGCATCGGCGCGGACGGGAGCGAGGGTGCTTGACCGGCCCAGACGGTAACCATCGCACACGACACGATCGCGGCAGCAATCAGCCAATTGGCGGCCCGCGTCGAGCTGATGAGCACGAGCGCGATGCTAACACGGTGGCTGGTTCGTTTCGCGGTTCGCTGTTCGCGGGTTCGCGGGTTCGCGGGTCGCGGATTCGACCGCGGGACGAATGAATTTGACATCCCGAGCTCCCGCTACAAGACGCAACAAGGCGCGTTGCGCAACAAACTCTGTTGCGCTATAGTAGTTGCATGCCGATTGCCCTGGCCCACAAGGTCGAGGCGCTGCGCGCCGACTTCCGTTCGTCGGCCCGGCTGGCCGACCTGCTGGGCGTGAACCGGTCCCAGGTGCTCCGCTGGCTCCGCGGCGCCGGGATCGACCCGCTCAACGCCGAGAAAGTCGACCTCCTGGAGCTCGTCTGGTCGAGTCTCCTCCGGTTGTACAATCGCGATGCCGCGTTGTCGTGGCTGTTCGGCGTGAACCCGACGCTCGGCGATCGCCGGCCCGTCGACCTGATTCGCACGGGGCGTGCCGAGGAGCTGATGCGCGCGATCCGGGCCGAACGATCCGATTCGTTCGCGTAACCCTCCTCCGACGCGCGTGATCCTCTATCGATGCTTCGCGTGGGACGAGCGCGCCCGCGATCGGGACGCGGACGGTCCGCTCTGGTTCCCACGCGCGTACCAGGGCGAGGGGCGTCACGACAATCCCGACGTGTACGGCTGCCTGTACCTCGCTGATCACTCGTTGTCGACGCTCGTCGAGCAGCTCGCCCGCTTCCGCGGTCAACGGCTTCTGCCCTCGTTGTTGCGGCGGCGCGGCCTGCCCCTCGCGCTCGCGCAGCTCGAGCTCGAGGATCGCGCCGAACTCGTCGACCTGGACGACCCCGTCGTCCTCGGCCGCGAGCGGCTGCGGCCATCGCGCGTCGCGACACGCGATCGGTCCACGACCCAGCCACAGGCGCGCCTTCTGCATGACCGTCATCGCAAGGCTGCCGGACTGAAGTGGTGGTCGATCTATGAGGCCCGCTGGTTGAACGTCACGGTGTTCGATCGTGCTGCATCGCACCTGCGCGCCACATCCGTGCGACCGCTGACCGTTGACGATCCGGCCGTCGTCGAAGCGGCGGATTTTCGGTCTCCGCACGATCCCGTAGTGGTAGAAATGGTTCCAAACCGAATAGGGAGACCGGGCGAACGAGCGCGCGAGTGATTAGAGAGACGACGCACCCGCGTGTGTTAGGCTCCAGGTCGCGAATGCGATTCGACGGCCGACCGCCAGCGAAGCGGTGCTGGGCTTGCTGTGCCTGATGTACCTGATCACCTACGTCGATCGGGTCAACATCGCGACGGCGGCCAGCGAGATCAAGCGCGAGCTGGCGCTGTCGAACACACAGCTCGCGTTCGTCCTGTCGGCGTTCGGCTATCCGTACATCGTGTTTCAGGTTTTCGGCGGATGGCTGGGCGATCGCGTCGGGCCGCGACGCGACGCTGTTTCGTGTGCGGGTTGATCTGGGCGGCAGCCACGATTCTCACCGGCTTCGCAGGCAGCCTCACGACGCTGTTTCTCGTCCGGCTCATGCTCGGCGTCGGCGAAGGCGCGACGTTCCCCGTGGCGACGCGCGCGATGCAGGCCTGGACGCCGCCCGCACGCCGCGGCTTCGCCCAAGGCATCACGCACGCGTTCGCGCGGCTCGGCAACGCGGTGACGCCGCCGATCGTCGCGTGGCTGATCGCCGTCGTGACCTGGCGCGGCTCGTTCGTCGCTGCTGGGCTGGTGAGCCTGATCTGGGTCGTGGCGTGGGTCTGGTATTTCCGCGACGTCCCTGCGGAGCATCGGGCGATCACGACGGCCGAACTCGAGCGGCTGCCGAACCGCGGTCGGCCGGCGGCGCGCGGGAGGTGACCCGGTGCAGGTGCCGTGGCGGCGCTCGCCGCGCGCATGGGCCCGTCGCCGTCGTGTACTTCTGCTACGGCTGGACGCTGTGGATGTATCTGAACTGGCTGCCGTCGTACTTCCTGCACGAGCACAACCTGCGACTCAGTCGATCGGCGCTGTTTTCGTCGGCAGTGTTTTCAGCAGGCGTTGGCGGCGACTACCTTGGCGGCGTGGTCAGCGACGCGATCCTGACGCGACCGGCGATGTCCGGAAGGCAAGATGCCGGCTCGTGCGTCGTGGGCGTTTCTCGGGTCGTTTCGTGTGCGTGCTGCCAATTTTCTTGACGCACGATCTGACGCTCGTCGTCGATCAGCCTGGCGGGCGCGTTCTTCTTCGCCGAGATCGTCATCGGGCCGATGTGGGCAATCCCGATGGACATCGCCCCCAGGTACTCGGGCACGGCAAGCGGATTCATGAACACCGGGTCGGCGCTCGCAGCCGTGCTGTCGCCGCTGGCGTTCGGTTACATCATCGACGCGACCGGCAACTGGAACCTGCCGTTCGTCGGTTCGATGGGCTCTGCTGCTGCTCGGCGCCGCGCTTGCGTCCACGATGCATCCCGGAACGGCCGTTCGAGGAAGTCGAGACCCGTGAGCGTTCAGCGGCTCGCCTGAGTCCCGATGCGCCAGTCGAGCGACCTGCCGATCCACGATCTGACGACCTCGACTGCGACCGACAGACGGACTCTCATTGGCCGGTCCACTGCGGCGGGCGCTTTGCGAGGAAGGCCGCGACGCCTTCGCGAAAGTCGCGACTCGTGTAACACATCGTGATCGAGATCGTGGTCCTCGCCGGCGGGCAGGCGCCGGCCGCCATGATGCGGCTGAGTCATCTCCTTCGTCGCGCGAATCGTCAGCGGGCGCGTTCGCGGCGATCCGCATGCGCTAATTCGCGGACGGCCTCATCGATACTCGTCGGCCGGCTCGAGCCGCGTGACCATGCCCGAGCGCGAGCGCTTCGGCGCGCGGGAATGAACCGGCCGGTCAACAGCATGTCCTTGACGAGGCCGGACCCGATCAGGTCCACGAGCCGGCTGTAGGTGGCGCCCGAGAGGCAATTGCCGAGCGTGCGCGCGATCGGAATGCCGAACGACGACTCGGGGGTCGCGACGCGAAGGTCGCAGGTGAACGCGATCGCGCAGCCGCCGCCCGCGGCGACGCCCTGGACTTGCGCGATCGTCGCCTTCGTGACGCGCTCGAGCCGGTCGAGCACCTGATCGATGCGCTGCTCGTAGCTGATACCGTCGTCGGGCGCGCGAAAGCCGTGAACTGCGCGATGTCGGTGCCCGCGACGAACGCCTTGCCGCCCGCGCCCTTCAGGATCAGCACACGGACGCCGGCGTCGTCGTCGACGCGGTCGCACGCGTCGACGAGCGCCTGATACATGTCCCAGGTCATCGCGTTCCGGGCTTCGGGGCGGTTGAATGTCAGCGTCGCGAGCGGACCGTCGGATTCGTAACGTCGCGTGAGTGGTGGACAAGGAATCCTCCCTTCAGGTACAAGACCAGGAATCGAAGTCGAGGGCGTTACGAGTGACTCGATTCACAGATCACAATGGAGCACCAGCGAGGCCGCGCGCCCTCGACGGTGTTCGCGTCCTGGACGTGACGCAGTTCATGGCCGGGCCGTTCTGCGCGATGCTGCTCGCGGACCTCGGCGCCGACGTGATCAAGGTCGAGCCGCCGTCTGGCGATTCGACGCGGCAGATGGTCGGGCGCGGTCGGCACCGAGAGCCCGAGCTTCAACGCCGTGAATCGCGGCAAGCGCAGCCTCGTGTTGAACCTGAAGACCGCCGGAAGGGCAGGCAGCTTTTCAAGCGCCTCGCGCGATCGTCGGACATCGTAATCGAGAACTATCGGCCCGGCGTGATGCAGGCGCTTCGGGCTGGACTACCGGCGCTCTGGCGGCGATCAATCCGCGGCTCGATCTACGCGTCGATCTCGGGCTACGGCCAGACCGGGCCCGACGGCGCAAAGGGCGGCTTCGACCTGATCGCCCAGGGCGTGTCCGGGATCATGTCGATCACCGGGCGAACCGGGGCGGCCGCCGGTCAAGGCGGGCATACCGCTCACCGATCTCGGCGCGGCGCTGTTCGCGCTCGACCGGCATCCTCGCGGCGCTGCACCATCGCGACGCGCACCGGCGTCGGCCAGACATCGACACCTCGCTCGTCGAAGCGGGCGTCGCGCTGTCGGTGTGGGAAGCGACCGAGTACTTCTCCGGGCCAGGGGTGCCGGCGCCGCTGGGTCGGCCCACCGGATGAACGCGCCGTACCAGGCGATCCGGTGTGCGGACGGCTACATCACGATCGGCGCGCAACACGATCGTCTGTTCCAGCGGCTGTGTGATGTGCTCGGTCATCCCGAGTGGGCGGACCGTCCGGAGTTCGCGGACAACCGCCAGCCGCGTGCGCAATCGAGCGGCGCTGGCGGCCTTGATTGAAGAGCGTCAGGCTCGCGAGCCGCGCCGCCACTGGCTCGACGCTGCTTCGAAGCCGACGACATCCCGTGCGGTCCGATCAACGACTACGCCCAGGTGTTCGCCGATCCGCAGGTCGCCGCGCGCGGCATGGTGGTCGAAACGGATCATCCGGTGCTCGGGCCGGCTCCGGACGCTGGGATCGCCGATCAAGATGAGCGCGACGCCGGCCGACGCCAGGCCGGCGCGCGCCGCTCCTTGGCGAGCACACCGAGGACGTGCTCGTCCGAGTTCGGGCTCGGTGCCGAAGAGATCGCAGGGCTGCGCCGCTACGGGGCAGATTTCAGACGCGGTTCGGCTGTACAGACGAGTCGCGAGCTCTGCGTGCCTACGTGGCTCCTGTCGGATGGTGGCGCCCCGACAGACGCTATTAGACTAGATCTCCTCAGCGAGTGCCATCGTCAGCACTTCGGCAAGGTGCAGCGCCCGGCGGCCGGTCGCCTGACGATCTGCTCCCGGCAACTGAAGCCGTCGGCCACGATCAGCGTGTCCGGCGACGCCCGTGCGCACGGCCGGCAGCAGGACGCGCTCGCCGATCGCCTGCGACACGGCGTATTTCTCGGCCTCGAATCCGAACGCGCCCGCCATGCCGCAGCAGCCGGCGTCCGGGCGACTGCACGTCGGCGCCCATCTTCCGCAGCAGCGACTCTTCATGGCCCATCTTCATGAGCGCCTTGTGATGGCAATGGCCGTGGAGCAGGACCTTGCCGCGCGAGACGCGGCGGCTCGATAGGGCTCGCGCGCCGGATTCGAGGAACTCGGACAGGAGAAACGTCTGACTGCGCAGTCGCGTCGCGCGCGATCGTCGTCCGGAAACAGGTTGCGGAGCTCGTCGCGGAACACCGACGCGCAGCTCGGCTCGAGCACGACGATCGGCACGCCCGCATCGATGGCCTCGCCGAGCTGAGTCCATGACGGTCTGCAGATACTGTCTTCGCGCGATCGAGCAGGCCGAAGTCGTAGAGCGGCCGGCCGCAGCACAAGCGCGCTGCGCGGGATGGCGACGTCGAATACCCGGCCGCCTGCAGCACGTCGAGCGCGGCCTGGCTCGTCTCCGGGTGAAAGTGGTTGTTGAACGTGTCCACCCACAGGATGACGTCGGTCGGCACGACGGTCGGTTCGCCGATCGGCGCTTGCGACGTGGCGCACGCCGTTGTCGTCGCGCCCACTTCCGGAAGTTCACCGGCCGCGAGCCTGCGGCAGCTGACGCTCGGGCGCGATGTGCAGGGCGCGGCTGCACGATCATGGCTGACGCCCGGGACGCCGGATCGCGAAGTTCGCGAGCCGGCGGCGCGATCGCCGCGAGCTCGCAGCCAGCGATCGACCATGCCGAACGCGTACGCGTGGAGCGGGCGCGCTCGGCCTTCGTAGTAATGCGAGAGGAACTCGGCGCGATAGGTGGCGATGTCGACGTTGGTCGGGCACTCCGACTTGCACGCCTTGCAGGACAGGCAGAGGTCGAGCGACCGCTTGACGTGCTCGTCCTTCCAGCCGCCGCCGCACCACCTCGCCCTGCAGCATCTCGAACAGCATGTGCGCGCGGCCGCGCGTGCTGTGCTCTTCCTCGAGCGTCACCATGTAGCTCGGGCACATCGTTCCGGAATCGTGCTTGCGGCACTCGCCCAGGCCGATGCATCGCAGCGATCGCCCTCTCGAACGAGCCGCCGTCGTCCGGAAACGCGAAGTGCGTCGCGGCCGTCGCGGCGTGTAGTCGGCGCCCAGCCGGAGGTTCTCGGTCGGCAGATAGGCGTCGACGAGCTTGCGCGGGATTCATCTTGTTGTCCGGGTCCCAGACCGACTTGAACTCGCGGAACGCGCCCATCAGCTCGTCGCCGAACATCTTCGGCAGCAGCGCGCCGCGCGACTGGCCGTCGCCGTGCTCGCCCGACAGCGAGCCGCCGTACCAGACGACGAGGTCGGCGGCCCGATCGACGAACTCGCCGTACTTGCGGATGCCCTGCTCGGTCTCCAGATCGAAGCTCGACCTGCATGTGAATGCAGCCGTGGCCGAAGTGACCGTAGAAGGCCGGTGTGGTAGTGATACTCGTCCAGCAGCGCGCGCAGATCGCGCAGATACGCGACCCAGCTTTTCCGGCGCGACCGCCGCGTCGTCCCATCCCTCCCACTCGAGCGGCGCGCCGGGCGCCGCGGCGGCCGCGCGCGGGCCGGACTCGCGGATTCTCCACATCGCGCGCGCTTCGGTCGTCGTGTAGAGCCGGGCGCTCGGGCGATCGGCCAGCTGCCGTCATGCGCTCGATGAACCGCTCGGCCGTCTGGCCGCGGCCTGCTCGGGATCGTCGGATCCGAACTCGACGAGCAGGTAGCCGCGGCCCTCCGGCATCAGGTCGAGGTTCGGCGCGCCCTTCTTGCGGAGGCCGTCGACGATCGCGCCCTCGAAGCCTTCGAGGCCGATCGGCTGGAACTCCAGAATCTCCGGCACGTGATCGGCGGCTTCGAACGCGTCGCGGATATCCGAGCCCGACGAGCGACCGGTGCTGCGGGCTCTCGATCAGCCTGAGCTTCGCCTCGAGCACGATCGCGCACGTGCCCTTCGCTGCCGACGAGCGCGCGCGCCAGATGTGAAGCCGTGCTCGGGCAGCAGCTCGTCGAGGTTGTAGCCGGACACGCGCCGCGGAATGCCGGGGAAGCGCGCGCGGATCTGGTCGCGCGTACCGATCGCGAATGCGCGCGCAGACGCCGACATAGATCTCGCCGCGGCGGCCCGCCTTCGCGCACGATGGCGTCGAGCTCGTCGTCGGTGCGTCGGCCCGACCGTCAGCTCGGTGCCGTCGTAGAGCAGGATCTCGAGCTCTTCGACGTTGTCGACCGTCTTGCCCGCGAGCAGCGAGTGCGTGCCGCAGGAGTTGTTGCCGATCATGCCGCCGAGCGTGCAGCGGCTGTGCGTCGAGGGATCGGGTCCGAACGTCAGGTGGTGGGCTTCCGCCGGCGTTGCGCAGCGTATCGAGGACGACGCCCGGCTGGACGCGCGCGAACCGCCTGGCGGGATCGATCTCGAGGATCCGGTTCATGTACTTCGTGAAGTCGAGCACGACCGCGACGTTGCAGCACTGGCCGGCGAGGCTGGTGCCGGCGCCGCGCGGCAGCACCGGCGCGCCGAAGCCGCGGCACGCGGCCACCGCCGCGATCACATCGTCTGCATCGCGGGGAACGACGAGCCCGATGGGAATCTGCCGGTAGTTCGAGCCGTCGGTGGCGTAGAGCGCGCGGCTCCCGCGATCGAAGCGCACCTCGCCGCGCACGACCCGCTTCAGCTCCAGCTCGAGCTCGCGGCTTGAGGGAACGAATCGACCGGTTTGGCGTGCGAGCTGAGCGGTAGCGGAATGAGCTGCTTGCATCGGCGTCGGCCGGCGCCAGAGAGTCCAGTGCCGCCATCACACCGCCCGCCCGGTGCGGGACGCCCGCCAGCCGGAGGCCCATTTCGATCCCGCTCAGCGTGCCGGCGAGCATCAGATCGTTGAAGCGCCCAGATGACCGATGCGCACGACTCTGCCGGCGAGCCTCGACAGCCCGCCGCCGAGCGACATGTCGAAATGTTCGAGCACGATGGCGCGGAAGCGATCGGCATCGTAATCCTTCGGGCATGAAGAAGGCCGTAATCGAGCTCGAGTATTCGCGCGGGTCCTCGCAGACGAGCTCGAATCCCCAGCCTCGCACGGCCGCGCGCGCCGCCGCGGCGTGACGATCGTGGCGGGCGAAGACGGCGTCGAGCCCTTCTTCGTCCAGCATGTGCAGCGCCTCGCGCAGCGCGTAGAGCAGGTTGGTTGCTGGCGTGTACGGGAAGAACCCCGATGCGGTTCGGCTTCAGCATTTCCTGCCAGTCCCAGTAGCTCCGGCTCAGTCCGCGCCGTTCTGGCTGGCCGCCAGCGCCTTCTCCGACACGGCGTTGAAGCCGAGGCCCGGCGGAAGCATCAGCCCCTTCTGCGAGCCGACGACCGTGACGTCGACCTCCCACTCGTCCTGGCGGAAGTCGATCGAGGCGAGCGACGACACGGCGTCGACGATCAGCAGCGCCGGATGGCCGGCCGCGATTCATCGCCCGGCGAAGCTCGGCCAAGCGGCTGGTGACGCCGGTCGACGTCTCGTTGTGGACGACGACGACGGCCTTGATCGTGCGGCCTGGGTCGGCGCGAAGCCTGGCGTCTCGAGCTCGGCCTCCGATGCGCCCCGGCGCCAGTTGCCGGGCACGTAGTCGACCTGCAGGCCGAGCCGTTCGGCGATCTGCCGCCACACCTGGGAGAAATGGCCGGTTTCGAAAATCAGGACCCGATCGCCGGGCGACAACGTGTTCACGAGCGCGGCTTCGGCGGCGCCGGTGCCGGACGCCGGAAAAATGATGACCGGGCCGCTCGTCTTGAACACCGCGCGAAGTCCTTCCAGGACCTCGGCAGTCAGGTGCGGCGAACTCAGGCCCGCGGTGATCGATGACCGGCTGGTCCATCGCGCGCAGGACGCGATCGGGAACGTTGGTCGGGCCGGGGATCTGAAGGAAGTGTCGGCCGGTATGCAGCATGACCTTGCAGTCTACACAACGGAGATACAAGAACCAAAAAGGCCTCGAGAGTCGCCTCAGGCACATCCCCCTCCCGCCAGCCGGCCCTTCGTCACGACGTTCGTCCCTTCATCGTCGAGAGTCCGGCCTTCGCTGATACCGTAAGCGCGGGATGGACGAGCGCACGGACGGGACGAGTGTCAATCCGCGAGAGGTGCACGACTTCTGGCCACGACTGCTCGTGAGCCCCATCCTCGGGGCTCTCGTGGTGAACCTCTCGGGCCTGATCGATCACAGGCAACACTCGACAGCCGGATTAATCGCGTCGTATGCGTGGTTCGCAATGGTCGCGTTCCTCATCTGGGAAGGCAATCGGCGACTGTACTTCCGGCTGCCGCGGCGCGAGGATTGGTTGCTGCGACCCTGGCGCCGTTTTGGCATATCCTCGCGCTCATCAGCCTCTTCACGATTCCGTTCGCTGCTGCGACTCTGCTGGGATGGCGTGCGGCAACCGGCGACACCGGAACGCGCCAGCACGCGCTGGCGACAGCGCTCTTCGCCATCGTCGCGTTCGTGATTGCCATTACTCACGTTTACGAGACCGTGTTCCTGCTCCGCGACTGGGAAAGCGACCGGTTGCGCAGCGTGCGGCTGGAGCACGCTCGGCTTCAGACCGAGCTCGAGAGCCTGGGGCGCGAGGTCGATCCTCACTTCCTGTTCAATAACCTCAACGCGCTGACTCACCTCATCGAGCGCCGCAGCGACGCGGCTCCGTGGTTCGTCCGGACCCTCAGCGCGACGTACGAGTACGTGCTCGACTGCCGGGGGCGAACGCTGGTTCCTCTCGCCGAGGAACTCCAGGCCCTCGAGCGTCACCGGGCACTCGCCGAGATCCGGTACGGTGGTAACGTTCACCTGGACGTGCAGGTGCAACCCGCGGATGCGGAGCCGTCAGCTCCTGCCCCCTGTCTCGCTGGGGGAACTTTTTCAGAACGCGTTGAAGCACAATACCGTCGCCGCAGACCGCCCGCTGCTCATCCAGGTTCGAGTCGAAGACGGGACGCTGCTTGTCGAGAACAACCTCCGATCAGCACCCGGGCCGGCACGATCGAGTGGAATCGGTCTGACCAACATGCGGGAGCGGTTCCGGCTGGCGACGGGTCGGAGTATCGTCTGGGGCGTCGAAGGGGATCGATTCGTTGTCAGGCTGCCACTGGTCGGCAGCTCGAGTGGAGTATCAGGCAGGCGCTCACAACGCACAAACGTGAGTGGTCTCTCGCGAACGGTCATCCGGAATTGGAGAAGCCTATGCGACGGAGTTCACAGATGATGATGAAGACGCTTTCGATGTGCGCCTGCCAGGCAGCTTTCCTGGCTCTTGTCGCCCTTGCCTCACCGGTGTCCGGCTCAAACCACCAGCCAGCTGACGGCGCATAACGTGAAACTGGAGTCGGTCGATTACCTCGGCAAGAAGGCCGTCAAGAATCACGGAAGTCGGCACCGTACCAAACGGTGAAGCCTACGCCGTGGTGAAGGATGCCGTCTTCCACAATGGTGCGATCGAATTGGAACTGGCGGGGCGTCCCGGCGGGGCGATGCCGCAGCAGCCGGCGGTGCTCGTGGCTTCATCGGAATCGCCTTTCGTCTTCAGAACGGCCGATTCGAGTGCATCTATCTGCGCCCGACCAACGGCCGCGCCGATAGCCAGGTCCGCCGGAATCATTCCACCCAGTACAGCGCGCACCCCGACTTCAGCTTCGCCGTTTCGCGCCAGCAGGCGCCGAAAAGCCCGAGAGCTACGTGGACCTGGAGCCGGGCGTCTGGACCCACTATCGCATTACGGTCGATGGCACCAAGGCACGTTTGTATGTCCACGGCGCCAGCCAGCCGTGCCTGATTGTGAACGATCTCAAGCTCGGTGATTCGACGGGCGGCGTGGGGTATGGATTGGCCCCGGCACGGAAGGCTATTTCACGGGTCTCGACATCAAGAGCCGTCAAGTAGGATGCTTCACGAGCAGGGGAGAGCCTGGATGAACCGTTCGACTTGAGGACGGTACTGGCTCTCAATATTACTGGCCTGCGGCCTCATCAGCGCCAGCGCACTCCTCGCGCAGCAGTCCGCGCGACCGTCTGCGACGACCCCTGCATGGGGATATGGCGGCGGTCCCCAGCAGAATCGGTATTCCGCTCTGAAACAAATCAATCGCGACAATGTGAAACAACTGACGGTCGCGTGGACGTACAACACTGGTGAGCCCGGCGCCATGCAGACCCAGCCGCTCGTGGTGGGCAACGTTCTGTACGGATACACGCCAACGCACAAGACCTTCGCGGTCAACGCGGCAACAGGTGCCGAGCTGGGTGTTCGACTCGGGGATTCGCGGCAACGGACCAAACCGCGGGCTGATGTACTGGGCGTCCGGAAGCGACCGGCGCGTTTTTGCCGCGGTCGACAATTTCATTTACGCGCTCAATGCGGCGACCGGCAAACCCATCGACGGTTTTGGAACCGCCGGCCGAATCGATCTCCGTGAGAATCTCGGACGCGATCCGCAGCTGCAGAACGTTCGCCTGACCTCGCCCGGCGTCGTCTACCAGGATCTGATGATCGTCGGCGGACGGCTTGGTGAGAGCCTTCCGACGGCTCCGGGTGATGTGCCGGCGCGTACAACGTCAGGACCGGAGCGATGCGCTGGTCGTTTCACACGATCCCGCATCCCGGGGAGTTTGGCTACGACACGTGGCCGAAGGACGCGTGGCAGTACAGCGGCGCCGCGAATAGCTGGCCGGGGATGGCGCTCGACGAACAGCGAGGGCTGGTATTCGTCCCGACCGGATCGGCGGCGTCAGATTTTCACGGGGCCGATCGTCAGGGCGACAACCTTTTTGCGAACTCGCTGATCGCGCTCGAAGCCTCGACGGGCAAGCGAGTGTGGCACTTCCAGTTGAGTTGCGCCACGATGTCTGGGACAGGGATCTCCCCTCGCCGCCGACCCTCGTAACGCTGCGGCGCAACGGCCAGAACATCGACGCCGTCGCGCAGGCAACGAAACACGGATTCGTGTTCGTCTTC
>CAVRYD010000007.1:0-1162917 GCA_963725335.1 uncultured Acidobacteriota bacterium
ACACGGCATCCAGTTCTCCAGGGACGCACACTATTAGTGCGACGACGTCTGATTTGCTGCAGTCGGGAAGCGCGACCGTGTTCGTGGTCAATTATTCAGGCACGTTTACATTCCACAACGATAACGCTCGGACCGGCGCGAACCTGAACGAGACCGTGCTCACGCCCTCGAGCGTCAATTCCGCACGATTTGGCAAGCTGCAGTCCTACGCGATTCGGACGGTGTGGCCTACGCGTCGCCGCTGTATGTGCCCGGCGTGACGATTCCTGGCCAAGGCGTCCATAACGTCGTATATGTGGCGACGGAGCACGATTCGGTCTATGCGTTCGACGCTGACGGCGGCGGGCACTGCTCCGCTGTGGAAGGTGAGCTTCATCAACCCGGCGGCGGGCATCACGACCGTCCCGCCGTCCGACACCGGTGAGTGCTGCGACATCGCTCCCGAGATAGGAATCACCGGTACGCCTGTGATCGACCCAAACACGGGGAACGTTGTACGTCGTGGCAAAGACCAAGGAAGTAGTCGGCCCTTCGACGAACTACGTGCAGCGGCTTCACGCGCTCGATATTGCGACGGGTGCTGAGAAATTTGGGGGTCCTGTCGTGATTCAGGCCAGCGTGCCCGGCAGCGGAATTGGCAGCTCCGGCGGACGAATTGCGTTCTCGGCGCTGAGGGAGAACCAGCGGCCGGCGCTGCTGTTGAACAATGGGGTGGTCTACATCGCGTTCGGCGGCCACGGCGACCAGCAGCCCTATCATGGCTGGGTCATTGGCTACGACGCCGCGACGCTTCGACAAACCCTGGCATATTGCGCGACCCCCGACGGGGAAGGCGCCGGCATCTGGCTGGCGAACGCCGGGTGGCCGCGGACGCGGCCGGCGCCATGTATCTCGTCACGGGCGACGGAACGTTCGATGCGAACGCGCGGCGGCCTGAACTATGGGGACAGCTACGTCAAGATCGACGGCTCGGGACGGGTGCTGGACTATCTTCACGCCGCACGATCAAGGAGATCTGGACCTCGGCAACATCGACCTGGGCGCCGGTGGCCTCATGCTCCTGCCGGACCAGCCGGGGGCCCACCCGCACCTGCTGGTCAGCGCCGGCAAGAACGGCGACGATCGATTTGATCGACCGCGACAACATGGGGCACTTCAACCCGAACAGCGACAGCCAGATCGTGCAGAGCCTGATCAACATCTTCCCGTTCGGCACCCCGGAGCCCGGCAACTACAGTGCGCCGGTCTACTTCAACGGGACGGTGTACTTCAGCCCGGTGGCCGATAGCGTTCAGGCCTTCCGACTGACCAACGGGCTGTTCTCCACGACGCCGACCTCGAGGAGCGCCGAGATCTTCGGCTATCCGGGTGGCACCCTGGCGCTCTCCGCAAGCGGTGCGACCAACGGCATCCTCTGGGCGCTGGAGCGCAGAAGCAATGGTCCCGGGGCGCTGCGCGCGTACGATGCGACCGACCTGGGCGTGGAGTTATACAACTCCGATCAGGCGGGAAGCCGGGACACGCTCGACGAGGTGGTCAAGTTCAGCGCGCCCCTCGTCGCCAACGGCAAGGTGTACGTGGCATCCGCGACGAGGCTCACGATCTTTGGTCCGATCCAATAGGCCCCGGTACCGAGCCGCGTCGAGCCGTGTAGCCAAGGTCCGAGTCGGGATCAGCTCGGTATTCGTGTGTGTTGGGCTGGCGCTGATTCACGGTCAGGACAGCCCGAAATCCGAGTCAGGGATCATTCCGGGTCTCAGCCCGGAAGCATACGAGCAGGCGAAGCTCTGTGGCCGTGCCGGCGAGGAATGTGCGGTGACGCCGTATCAGGTGTGCCCATCCGAGAGTGCCCGCTATTCGGTGAGGGTGGCGACACCGTTCTCCCGCGTTGCATCGGCGGTGCTCGAGGGATCAAGAGCGACAAGCCCGGCAGAGGCATGGATCGAGGAAATGCCAATCGCTGGGGCACCGGGTGTACGTCCTGCCGGCGGAGCACTCGGCCAATGCGGCGGGAATCCAACGGATTGAGATTCGGCGCGACGGGCGCGCGATTCAGCCGCTGACCACAACTGTCGGTCCCGTGGCAGCCAATGCCGGACGGCTCGTCCAAACAACTCGCACAGGGTATTTCGCTTTTCCCCCGGACACGTTCGCGCCGTCGGCCGACCTTAAAATCGTCTTCACGGGTTCATCTGGCCAGACGACATGCATAGTCGGTCGTATTCGTCTGCAGACGCTTCGATAAGCAGCGATAATCGCCCGGCGCTTTATCCCGCCCTTCAGGTCGCCGTCCGCGACCGCACCTCCCACCCGCAGGTCCACGCTCTTGACGGAGTCGCCAGATGGCACCGTCACGCACTGTCGCGCCTCCTGGCGGTCCAATCCCTCGCCGCGCTTGTTCCGCGATCTTAGGAACACAACCCTGGGATAGTGCGGGTTAGCGTACCTCATCACATCCAACCGAGGCCCGGCCCCATCCGACGCGCCTACGTGTTCTGCTGCAGCCGGTCTACCCCTAGGGCTAGGTGAAATAGCTGACTTTAGTCTGCTTATTAGATGACTTATTGTTCCATCGGATTTGTTTCCTGCTCGCAAAGATATGCAGCGGGAAAGACATAGACGGCCATCTAAAAATGTGAGACTCTGGCTTCCGTTTTGCTCCAGCTCAAGCTTACTTCCAGACCTATAGTCACCCGAACTCACCGGACCAGAACTGATGTGTTCACGTCCGGGAGTCGGTATCAACACACACCGGTCACTGTGATCCCGCCCTGCTGGGCACACGATCATGGCCTCCCCCCTATTCTGCCGCCGCCTCCCGGAGTATCGATGACAGTTCTGTCCAGGACTCCTTTGGCTATCCGATTTCTGCTCATAGTCGCCGCGATCGCGGGCGGAACACCTGCAATACATGGTCAGAATCCACCCGCGAGCGTGCTGACTCAACACAACGATGCTGGTCGAACTGGCGCGAATCTCAACGAAACCATCCTCAATACCAGCAACGTTACGGTGAACCAGTTCGGCAAGCTGTTTACCAGACAGGTGGACGGTCAGATCTCACGCACAACCTGTCTATGTTCCCGGCGTGGATTTCGGCGCGGAAGGGTCTTCACAACGTCGTCTACATCGCGACAGAGAAAAACAACGTCTACGCTTTTGATGCAGACGACCCCGACGCATCGGACCCGTTATGGCTCGTCAATCTTGGAACGCCGTTCCTGTACCGAGGAAGCATTCGGCCCAGACATCAACGAGTGGATCGGGATCACCAGCACCCCCGTCGTTGATCCAGTGAGCCGCACCATTTATTGTGTGGCAAAAACCAAGGAAGGCGGTTCCTACTTCCACCGTCTGCATGCGCTGGATATCGGCACGGGGCTCGAAAAGTTGGGTGGCCCGGTTGTGCTCGGCGGCAGCGTTCCAGGAAATGGCATCGACAACGTTGGCGGTGTTGTTTCATTCGGCGCCCTCCTGGGGAACTGAACCGCCCATCGCTCTTGCTGCATAACGGCTACCTCTACATCGCTTTTGGATCTCACAACGACGTCAATCCGTGGCACGGATGGGTGTTCAGCTACGACGCTGCAACGTTGCAGCGCTCTGCGAGTTTCAATACGACTCCCGATGATTACGGGGAGGGATTTGGCAGTCAGGGCAAGGCCTGGCCGTCGACGATACTGGCAGCCTGTATGTCATGACGGGGAATCGTGGATTTTCAGCAAATGTGGGGGGCCGCGACCTTTCCACGGCCTTTCTGAAGCTCAGTACTCCGTCATTGCAATTGCAGGACTGGTTTGCGCCATACAACGCCGACAATTTGAATTCGCTGGACGAGGATCTCGGGTCAGCTGGACCGATGCTGCTTGCGGGTACGAGCCTGCTCGTCGGGGGTGGCAAGGAGGGCATCCTGCAACTTGCTCGACCGCACGAACATGGGCCACTTTCGTGCCGGCAACAATAACCAGATTGTCCAGAGCTTTCAGGGCTCCGTGGGCCACATCCACGGATCTCCCGTATTCTGGAATGGCACACAATCTGGGCCGCTGCTCTATATCTGGGGCGAAAACGACTTCAACCAGCTATCAGTTCGCCACCGGTCTTTTCGACAAGGTCCCCGCCGCGAAGGGCCCGTTGCTCGCACCTGAAGGTATGCCCGGCGCGATGTTGTCCGTCTCAGCATCCGGTAACACCGCGGGAACCGGAATCGTGTGGGCGTCAATGCCCGCGAGCGGAGACGCCAACCTTTATACAACGGCGGGTGTGCTCAGGGCATTCAACGCATCCAACGTCGCGGTTGAATTGTGGAACAGCCTGCAAAATCAGGCGAGAGATGACGTCGGCGAGTTTGCGAAGTTCAGCCCACCGACGATTGCGAATGGCAAGGTTAACCTCGCCACGTTCTCGAATGAGCTCGTCGGGGGCGATGGTCTCAGTCCGCCGCCCCCTCCGCCAGCTCCCACGCCGGGAAGTGGAATCAGTTTCGTGCAGGTCGCGAGTGCCGTGCCGAACAATTCGGCGAACATTTCGATCGCGTATCCTGCGGCCCAAACCGCCGGCAATCTCAACGTCGTCGCGGTGGGTTGGAACAACTCGACGTCGTCAGTTACCTCGGTAACCGATTCGCGCGGCAATGCGTGCATATGCTCTGGCTGTCGGACCAACCCGCACGACGACATTCAGTCATTCGCTCTACTACGCGAAGAATATCGCGGGCGGCACGAACACTGTAACGGTGAGATTTGACGCCGCACCGGCTGAGCCTGACGTGCGAGGACCGGAATACAGCGGCTTGGATCGCACCGATCCGCTCGACCGAGCCGCTGGCGCGACTGGCAACAGCCCGGTGCCCAACAGCGGTCCTGTCACGACGAGATTCGGACCGGAGCTGATCTTTGCCGCGAACGCGGTCGAGGGATTCACCGTTGCGCCGGGTCAGGACTTCACCTCCCGGAGAGTCACGTCGCCCAATGGCAACATTGCTGAGGATCTGATCGTTGCCGATGCAGGGACCTACACGGCAACTGCGCTTGAGGGCTCCGCCGGCCTGTGGGTCATGCAGGCCGCGACGTTCAAGGGCGCGAATGCGATCGCTCCGACGGCCCCTGCGGTCACCCTGGTCACGCCTAGTTCGGGAACCACGTTGGGCGGTACGCCGGTCACGATTACCGGAACAAACTACGCTTCAGGCGCGGTCGTGACGTTTGGCGGGGTGCTGGCATCTACCGTTACCGTCGTCAACAGCACCACCATTACAGCCGTTACGCCAGCTCGCGCGACAGGCACCGTTCCTGTCATGGTCACGAATGCGGACACGCAGAGTGGTGCGCTCGCGAACGCCTTCACGTTTGTGTTGCCAACTGCACCGACGATTGTCGGTCTCTCGCCGGCATCAGGCTCGACCCTTGGCGGCACGATGGTGGCTATTACCGGAACGAATTTCGTAGCCGGCGCTACCGTCAGCTTCGGAGGCACGGCGTCGACGAACGTGACTGTGAACGACAGCACGTCGATTACCGCGGTGACCCCGAGCCATGCCTTGGGGCCCGTCAACGTGAGCGTCACGAACCCCAACACTGAAACCGCGACGCAGCTGAACGGATTCACGTACTTCTCGACGGCGCCGACCGTCGTGAGCGTGGCTCCAAATTCGGGGCTTACCACGGGCGGAACGCCCGTGACAATTGCCGGTAAATAAATTTTGCCGCCGGTGCCCTGGTCAGCTTTGGCGGCGTCGCTGCGACCAACGTCACGGTCGTGAGTCCGACCTCAATCACGGCGACGACTCCGGCACACGCGGCGGGCACCGTAAACGTCACGATCACCAACGCGGACGCCCAGAGCGGCACGCTCACGAATGGTTTCGTGTACCAAACTCCATCGAGGGGGATTAGCTTCGTGCAGCTCGCTTCCGCTACGCCTCAGTCGGCGTCGGTCGCCTCAGTCGCGGTTGCGCTCCCGGCCGCAGCGACGGCCGGCGATTTGAACGTGGTCGCAATCGGCTGGAACAACACAACGTCGACGGTTCAGTCGGTTATCGACAGCGCCGGAAACGGCTACAGGTTGGCAATTGGCCCGACGACTCGGAACCGGCCTCCGCCAATCGATCTATTACGCGTCGAATATCAATGGCTGGGCCCGACGACGGTCACTATCACGTTCAGCCCCGCCGCGGTGTACCCCTTATGTTCTGACTTTCTCGAGTATCGCGGCGTCAGCGTTGCTGGATGTTACGGCCGGCGCGAGCGGCAGCAGCACCACCTCGAACAGCGGGAGTTGCGACGACCACTCTCGCCGAACGAGCTGGTTTTTGGCGCCAATATGGTGGCCAACCCTGAACGAGTGCGGCAAGGATCGGGATTCGCGAAGCGCATCATCACAACACCTGATGGCGATATTGCCGAGGATCGAAACCGTGACGACGGCTGGGAGCTGACAATGCGACGGCGTCGCTCCCAGTTCATCGGGACCCTGGGTGATGCAGATGGCGACGTTCAAGCCGGTGTTTGAGTCCTCCGGCGGCCGACGGTCCGCGAGTGCCTCGCTCCGGACTTCTGGGTCGACTCTCGGGAGGCACACTGGTCCCAACGATCACGGGTATCGGACTTCGTCTACCGGCGCGTCCGTGTCTCGTCGGTGGCTACACCGGCGACCGTGCGTCACCGTCCTCCTCAGTCCCACGATGATCACGGCGACGACGCCGGCTGCATGCGGCTGGGCGCGGTGAACGTGACGGTCATCAATCCGGACATGCAGAGCGCGACCCTGACTAACGGCTACACCTATTTGTCGACGGCGCCGACGATCGACGACTGTCGCGCCGGCGTCGGGCACCACGCCGGGCGGAACCAAGGTGACCATCACCGGGACGAAGTTCGTGACCGGGGCGACGGTGAGCTTCGGCGGTACACCGGCGACCGGCGTGACGGTCAGCGGACAGCACGACGATCACGGCGACGACGGCGGCGCACGCGGCTGGGCGCGGTGAACGTACGGTCACCAATCCGGACACACAGAGCGCACCCTTATCAACGGATTCGCGTTACCTGGGCCCATCGAGCGACGCGGACGCGCTCTTGCGCCGGCGTCGGGCACGGCGGGCGGACCGAGGTGACCCTCACGGGCACGAAGTTCGTGTCCGGGGCCACGGTGAGCTTCGGCGTCACCGCGGCGACGAACGTCGACGTCAGCGGACGGACGACGATCAACGGCGACGACGGCGGCGCACGCGGCTGGGCGCGGTGAACGTGACGGTGACCAATCCCGATACCCAGAGCGCGACCCTGACCAACGGCTACACCTATCGTGCTGCCGGCACCAGCGGTGACCAGTATATGCCTGTCGTCAGGGACAACCCTCGGCGGTGCGGAACCGGGATGACCTACTGGTAACCGACTTTGTTGCGCGGGGCGACGGTCAGTATCTTAGGGGTACGGCGGCGACGAACGTGACAGGTCAGCGAACAGCACGTACAATCACTGCGGGATGACGGCGGCGGATGCGGCCGGCGCGGTGAACGTGACGGTGACCAATCCGGACGCGCAGAGCGGTACCCTGACGAACGGCTACACCTATGTGTGACGGCGCCGACGGTCGCGAGCGTGACGCCAATTCGGGGCCACGGCAACTGGCGGGACCTCGTGACCATTACGGGAACGAACTTCGTGAACGGCGCGGCCGTTGCGTTCGGAGGAACTCCCGCGGCTGCTGTGGTTGTGGTGGACCCGACAACGATCACCGCGACCTCGCCGGCCCACGCTGGTGGCATTGTCGCAGTCACGGTCAGCAATCCGGACAGTCAGAGTGGGACACTGGCGGGCGGCTTTACCTATCTGCTTCCGACACCCGTCATCACCGGTATCACACCCGCCTCCGGATCGACGATTGGAGGCACGGCTATCACCGTTAGTGGCAGCAACCTCGCCGCCGGGGCGACGCTCAGCTTCGGAGGCGCTCCAGCAACGAACGTCCTGGTACTGAGCGAGAATTCGATGACCGCTCTCACGCCTGCCCACACGGCCGGGATGGTTAGCGTCGCAGTGACCAACCCGGATGCGCAGAGCGATACGCTCGCGAATGCCTTCACGTATGTTTTCACCAGCCCGACAGTTTCAGGCATTGGTCCGAGCTCCGGGACGACTCTTGCGGCACCGTGGTCACGATTACCGGCTCGAATTTCAGCGCCGGTGCGGCTGTCAGTTTCGGCGGGAGTCCGGCCACCAACGTCGTTGTCGTCGCTGCCTCGTCGATTACGGCGACAACCCCCGCGCACGGTTCAGGTGCAGTGAGCGTTACCATTACGAACCCAGATGCGCAGAGTGGAACGCTGTCGGGAGGGTTTACCTATGCGTCCACAGCGCCCACGGCCTCGAGCGTCTCACCAGCCCTCGGCACAACGCTCGGCGGCACTCCGGTCACGATTGTGGGGACAAACTTCGCTGCCGGCGCGACCGTCACTATCGGTGGATCCCCAGCGACCAACGTCGTCGTCACGAGCGGAACATCGATCAATGCCACGACCCCTGCTTATGCTCCCGGCGCGGTAGCCCTCACGATCACAAATCCCGACACGCAAACAGGGACGCTGCCTGGCGGTTTCACGTATGTGTCGACGGCGCCAACGGTCTCGAGTGTCACACCGGCTTCGGGTACGACGCTCGGCGGCACTGTCGTCACCATTGCTGGAACGAAATTCGTCCGGGGAGCGACAGTCCTCTTCGGGGGAGTTCCTGCGACCAACGTCGTGGTGTCCAGCGCCACGTCTGTGGGCGCAACTACTCCAGCGCACGCGGCTGGAGCGGTCAACGTGACGATCACCAATCCTGACACGCAGAGTGGCACCTTATCGAGCGGCTTCACCTACGTGTCCACCGCCCCGACCGTGGCGTCGGTCACGCCGAACTCCGGTCCAATCGCTGGAGGAACCATCGTGACGATCAACGGCACAAATTTCGTGGCGGGAGCCATGGTGAAGTTTGGAACACTGACTGCTACGAACGTGAGCGTCGTCAGCGGCACTTCGATAACCGCCACCTCTCCCGCGTCAACCGCTGGTGCGGTCGCCTTGTCGGTCACCAATCCGGACGGTCAAAACGGCGCGCTCGCGAATGCCTACACGTATTTCGTGCCGGCGACCACGATCACTTTCGTCAGGGTCGCGTATGCGGCGCCTCAATCGGCTGCCACGACCGTTTCAGCGCCGTACTCCGCGGCACAGACTGCGGGCGACCTCAACATCGTTGTGGTCGGGTGGAATGACACCGTGTCCGACGTTCTGTCGGTTGTTGATACCGCAGGGAACGCCTACTCACGCGCGATCGGTCCGACGGCGGGTACCGGGTTGCGACAGTCGATTTATTACGCGCCAAATATTGTCGGCGGCGCGAACACGGTTACAGTGACGTTCACACGAGCCGCGCAATTTGCCGACGTGCGCATCCTCGAATACCGGTGGCGTGACGACGCTGGATAAGGCGGCAGGTGCCATTGGCCGCGGGTCCACATCGAACAGCGGATCCGTGACTACGACGGCGCCGAATGAACTCATTTTTGGCGCCAACATGGTGTCGTCGCGCACGAAGAGTGCCGGGACGGGCTTCACGTCGCGGGCTATTACGAGTCCCGATGGCGACATTGCGGAGGACCGTATCGTGACAACGGCGGGAACCTACAGCGCCACCGCTTCAATTGTCACGGGTGACTGGATCATGCAGATAGTCACGTTCAAGTAGGCAGGGCGGCGCAACGCGCTGTCGTGCAGTTGGTCTAAACGGCTGCGGCTTCCGCGTTGCGCTTTTCTGCCGCGAAATACCTACCGTTCTTCTCTCAGTCGATCGGCTAGACGTTGCCTTCCGGCAGTGCGACATCGTTGTAGGTCAGCAGTCCATCCTTATCGACGTCCCGCTTGAGCAGGCAGCCTTCGACGAGTCCCTCGGGCAGATAGCGGCCCGCGCGCATCTCGTCGGCATTGACGGCTTCGCCGTAGGTCATGTAGTTGCCGTAGTCGTCGAGCGTCTCGCCGGCCTTCAGGTCGCGCTTCGCGACCGCGCAGACTTCGACGACCGGCCCGCCGAGCGGCTTCGCGACCGAATCGCGGAACAGCACCGCGCGCGCGATGGCGTTCGGCACCTCGAAGTGCACGAGGTGATACGGAATGAAGAACGAGTACAGCGGGCCCGTCGCCCATCTTGTAGAGATTCAGATAGTGCTGCTGCTTCGGGATCGGGATGCTCGGCCAGGACGTACACCTTGGTCAGCGGCGTGCCGACGACGTAGTCGACGATGCCGCCGAGCCTGCGCAGTTCGTCGATGTCGTACAGCTGCCGATCGTCATCACGTCGCCGCGGTATTCGAGCCCGCGCGACATGCCGCGCGACTTGACGACGAAGCCCGTGGCGTTGGCGACGATGGCCTGTTCGAAGCTGATCTTCGAGCCGTCGGCGAAGCTGGTGACCATCGCCGGGATTCTGCCCCCACTTCTCGGCGAAGCCTTTCTGCGTCGTCGGATGTGCGATAGGGATCCTGCAGTCCTTTGATGTTCCCGATCACGCGCGGCGTCAAGCCCAGGTCCTCGACCCAGCGATACAGATTGATCTGCACGCCGGGCTCGTCGCCTTCGCACGCCGACAGGATGACGCCGTGCTTCTCCGCGTAGATCTGGAGGATCGGGCCGATGGTCGCGTCGATCTCCGCATTGATGCAGCACGACGTCTTTGCCGTGCTTGAACGCTTCGAGGAGGACGCGCGCGCCGAATTCCACGGACCCGGTGGTCTCGACGAGCACGTCGATGTGCTCGGACCGCGCGAGCAGCAAGGCGTCTTCGGTCGACGACCGGCCGTCCGGCGCTGATCGCGTCGTCGAACGCCTTCTGGCGTTTCGACGACGACCGGCTCTGGCGACCGGCGTACTCGGAACGCGTCGACCGCTCTCGGACGTTGCGGTTGTAGATCGGCGACGACGCGCATGCCGGGGACGCTGTTGACGATCTGGTTGGTCAGCCCCCGCGCCATGAAGCCGGCGCCGATCATGCCGACGCGGATCGGCTTGCCTTCCGCTTCGCGCGCCTGAAGCGCGGTATCAACGAGGATCATCGTGGCCCTCTGCTCGCCGCAGCGCCATCCGCGACTTCAGTTCCTGCTTCGACTTCCGCGAGCGGCTTCCACTGCGCGATCCTTGTCCGACATCACGGTGACCGGCAGCGGCCACTCGAGCTTGAGCGCGGGATCGTTGTAGAGCAGCCCGCCTTCGGAGCCCGGCGTGTAGAACTCGCCGACCTGATAGGTCGTCTCGGTGTTGTCCTCAGCGCCTGATAGCCGTGCGCGAAGCGCTCGGGAATGTAGATGCCGCGATGATTGTCCGCGCTGAGCTCGACCGTGATGTGCTGGAGATAGGTCGGGCGACTCGGGCCGGAGGTCGACGATGATGTCGAGGACCGCGCCGCGGCTGGCGCGAACCAGCTTGGTTTCCGCGGCCGGCGGATACTGGAAGTGCATTCCGCGCAGCGTGCCCTTTTTGCGGTTGAACCCGATGTTGGCCTGCGCGATCATCGGCTTCAGGCCGTGCGCCGCGAATTCATTCTGGCAGAACGCGCGGCGCGAAAAACCCGCGTGTCGTCTTCGCGGCGCTCGAGATCGATGATGAACGCGCCCTTCAGTTCGGTTTCGGTGAAAATCATGCGATCCTGTCAGACTCGGCAGCACGCACAACAGCTGGCTGTTCCGCAGGCCGGACTGTCGAGCAAGGCCCTAGCAAGTGCCGGCCATGCCAGGAACCGTGTGAGACTAGGCGTTCGTGTGTTCCGCGCATTCGGTCTGAGGTCCACGCCGCGATCTTAGGCTGGACTTTAGTCATCTCATTACGAAGACTTTATTGCTCGTCTTCCGATCGACTGAGTCGCCAGCCCTGGCCCGAGCATCCCACTATTTGGCCGTGATTTCGGCTGCGTTCTGCCGAGATCCCGCCGCTGGCGGCAGTCTTTGCTCTCAATCCGCGAGTCGACCGCTCGATCTGTGCGAACGTGCTCCGGTTTGACGCGCACCACCGCGAACTGCGGAATCGGACGGCAATGAAGGTACTCGTTACCGGGCATCACGGCTACATCGGCTCGGTCATGGTCGGAGTGTCCTGAGCCGCGGCGGCCACGACGTCACCGGCCTGGACACCTATCTTGTACGAAGGCTGCGATTTCGGCCCGGACGCGCCGCGCCGGTGCCGGCGATTCGAAAGGACATCCGCGACGTCGCAGCCGGCCGATCTGCGCGGCTTCGACGCGGTCATCCATCTCGCGGCGCTCTCGAACGACCCGCTCGGTTGCCTGGACGAAGACGTGCACCTACGACATCAACCACCGCGGCAGCGTCACGCCTGGCGCGAGGCCGCCAAGGCGGCCGGCGTGCCGCGATTCCTGTTCGCCTCGTCCTGCAGCCTGTACGGCGCCGCCGGCGACAAGATGCTGGACGAGACGCGCCGCGTTCAATCCGATCACGGCGTACGGCACGTCGAAGGTGCTGGTCGAAGCAGGACGTCGTCGAAGCTCGCGGACGACACGTTCAGCCCGACCTTCCTGCGCAACGCGACGGCGTACGGCGCTGTCGCCTCGGCTGCGCGCCGACATCGTCGTCAACAACCTGGTGGGCGTCGCGTACACGACCGGCGAGGTCGCTGATCCAGAGCGACGGAACGCCGTGGCGGCCGCTCGTCCACATCGAGGACATCTCGCGGGCGTTTCTGGCCGTGCTCGAAGCGCCGCGCGAGGCGATTCACAACCAGGCGTTCAACGTCGGCAGCAGCCAGGAGAACTACCAGATTCGCGACGTCGCCGACATGGTCCAGGAAGTCGTGCCCGGCTGCACGGTCAAGTACCTCGAAGGCGGCGGGCCGGATCCGCGCTGCTACCGCGTCAACTGCGACAAGCTGACGGCGCACATCCCGGGATTCAAGACCGAGTGGACCGTGCGCCGCGGCGTCGAGGAGCTGTACGAGAGCTTCGTGCGGAACGGGCTGACCGCGCGAGATGTTCGCGCAGCTACGTGCGGCTCAAGCGCATCCAGGCGTTGCTGCGCGACGGCCGGCTCGACGGCGCGCTGCGGCTGGCAGGCCGCCGCGGTCGCGGTCTAGACGAATCTGGACATGAGCACGAGGGACACTGACGATGAAGGTCGTGCTGTTTTGCGGCGGCCTCGGGCATGCGGATTCGCGAGGCGGCGAGAACGTGCCCAAGCCGATGGTCACGATCGGCTATCGGCCGATCCTGTGGCACGTGATGAAGTACTACGCCCACTTCGGGCACAAGGACTTCGTCCTGTGCCTCGGCTACCGCGGCGACGTCATCAAGAACTACTTCCTGAACTACAGCGAGTGCCTGTCGAACGACTTCGTGCTGTCCGAAGGCGGCAAGAAGCTCGAGCTGATGGACAGCGACATCCACGACTGGAAGATCACGTTCGTCGAGACCGGCGCTGACGTCGAACATCGGCCAGCGGCTCAAGGCGGTCGAGCGCATCGTCGGCGACGAGCCGGAGTTCCTGGCGAACTACAGCGACGGGTTGACCGAACCTGCCGCTGCCGGATCAGCTCGAGCATTTCCGCCAGCATGACGCGGTGGCGAGCTTCGTCAGCGTCAAGCCGAACCTGAGCTACCACCTCGTGTCGACCGAACCGAGCGGCCGCGTCACGGCGATCGAGGACATCGGCCAGACGCCGATTCGCATCAACGGCGGCTTCTTCATCTTCAAGCGCGAGATCTTCGACCACATGCAGCGACGGGCGAAGAGCTGGTGCGTCGAGCCATTCCAGCGCCTGGTCAGGCAGCGGCGGCTGGCCGCCTACGAGTACGACGGCTTCTGGATGTCGATGGACACGTTCAAGGACCGCCAGCAGCTCGAGGAGATCTACGCGCGCGGCAACGCGCCGTGGGAGGTCTGGAACGACGAGCGCCGGCGGTCCCGCCGCGTACGCCGGCGTAGCGTCCGCCGTGAGCGCCAGCCGCGACCGTCCGAGCGTCTGCATGCTCGCGCTGAACCTCGCGAAGCGGCGCGGACCGCTTCGAGGTCCTCTGCCTCGGCGCGCATTCCGACGACATCGAGATCGGCTGCGGCGGCCTGATCCTGTCGCTCATCAAGAGCCGACGGCCCGGTCGACGTCGACTGGGTCGTGTTTTCGGCGCCGCCGGACGCGCGAGCGAGAAGCGCGACGCGAGCGCCGCAGCTGTTCCTCAAAGGCGCGCAGCGCGCACGCGCGTCATCGTCAAGCAGTTCCGAGACGGCTTCTTTCCCGTACGAGGGCGCGGCAGATCAAGACGGTCTTCGAGACGCTCAAGAAGGCCGACGCAGCCCGATCTCGTGCTGACGCACTATCGCGACGATCGCCACCAGGACCATCGCGTGCTGTCGGATCTCGACCTGGAACACGTTCCGCGATCACTTCGATTCTCGAGTACGAGATTCCGAAGTTCGACGGCGACCTCGGGCACGCCCAACTGCTTCGTGCCGCTCGATCGCGACGACCTGCGCGCGCAAGGTCGAACTACCTGCAGAGCGCATTCGGCACCCAGCGCGACAAGCACTGGTTCTCCGACGAGACGTTCATGGGCCTGATGCGGCTGCGGGGCATGGAGTGCCGCGCGCCCGGCGGCTATGCCGAGGCCTTCTATTCACGGAAGGCCTTGCTGCGATTCTAGCCAGCGCTATTGGGGGCCGACTGGCTTTACAGCCGGGCGACCCCCAACCTTCCCCTTACTTAGGACATTTGATCGTGATGCTCGCCGACGACGCTGTTGACACGTCGGCTGTGCCGTCGTCGAAGGCGACCGTCGCCTGGTTCGTGATTCCTGGGCAGGCCGCGGTCTTCGGGATACCCACAACTTGAATCGTCTTGGTGGTGCCCTTTGCGAGATTGCCGAAGTGGCACTTGAGCTTTCGATCGTCTGTCGAGAGAGATACAGACACTCGCGTCAGTGCTGGAGGTTAGTGACCAATCCACTCCGGCGGGCAGAGTATCGGTAAGCGAGGCGTTGAAGACTGGCCCCACCGACGGCGGTGGCACTGATTGAGTAGCTGACGTTGCTGGGGACGGTGACATTGCCGTCAGCCGCCTTGACTTTGACTGTGACGCTGGATGCCGAAGTAATGGCCGCCGAGACGGGATAGTACAAAGTGGCGAGCGCGCCAGCGAGAACTCGTTTCGGTGCGACGTTGCCGGTCGCTGTTCTGGTGTACGTCGTAACCGACTGGGCGCACGATCCGCCGCCAAAATTCGCGTTCGCCACGACGATCTCGTTCGTCGCACGATCGACCGCGACGCTCATCGGATTACAGAGCTGTGTCGCACTCCCTTCCAGCCTGCGGATGGTGGAACGACGCTAAACCTGTGAATCTGTACGCCCGAACGCCAGAATGGCGCCGGCGTTGGCGGTCTGAAAGGCGCTGTTTGCGACCAGAATCTCATCGTTAATCAGGTCGAGCGCGATGCCTTGCGCCAGGTTCAAGCCAGACCCAAGAATCAGGCGCTTGTGAGGGACATTCCCGCTTGGCAAGCCGCTCGAATGTCATGACGGCTGGATAGCCGTAAACTGGCGACAACGATCTCATCATGCACCAGGTCAATCGCCAGCCCAACAGGGCCTGAAAAAGCGACGAGTGAATGGTCCGTTTCGGCGATGCGTCGTCGAAGGCCAGGACGTCGTAAACCGTGATGGAATTCCCCCAGTCGTTCGCGACATAGATCTCGCCGTTCACTTCGTCGACGGCGACCGCCGTTGGCCGTAGAAGCCCCGTGGACGGTCCAGCGATCGTCCGCTTGCGCGCGCCCGTAGCCAGGTCGTACACCGCCACCGAATAAGCAAGGTTGTTCGCGACGATCAGCTCACCCGCTCTGTGATTGATCGCGATATGGTGTGGGGCGTCGCCCAACTGGGCGGGGATTGTCAAAGACGGTGCGATTGCACCGTTGGCGGTTCGAGGGATAGACCGTGATGGAGTCCCCGGTGTAGTTCGCCACGAAAGTCTGACCCTGGGCCCACGCGGCCGGAACCTGGCCTGCAGTGACCAGGAGCGCCGATCCAACGCACGCAGCCCACCGACCTGCCTGACGGCAACGAGAAGATAACTTGCGCATTCGTTTACAACTCCATTCTTCGCTTATAGGCCCACGCGATCAGAAGCGGCCGGTCACGGGGCCGGGCTCGTGCGCATGCTCTCCGGGAGGACAGCTCTTCTGGCGCAATACCCGACTGGAGTGTCTACGAGCAACTTTTTCGCCGACTTGACCGGTCGATTTCCTAAGTAAATCTTGCCGATGGGAACTTTGCACATCCATGAGGCAGACTTTAGGCGCGTGGGACACGGACTATGTGCTGGGACCTGACAGACTTCTTCGCTTGATGCCTGAGCCCTGAGTCAGAGTGTGCGCGCATTAACGTCCGCGGTCGTGCGGGTTTTTCGGCCTGGCGGCCCCGGTGTTTGCGGGGTCGGAGAACACTGGCTTCCACACGAAAGCGTGTCCGCTGCCTCCGAGCTGATACCTGAACCCGAATACTCGGCCGCTACCGCTGATGCCCTCAATCTGGGTATAGGTTCCTGGTAGAGGGGAATCGATGTTCAGGAGGCCGTCAGTTTGCGTCCAGGCGAAGCCCTGCAGGCCTTGCCCATCCCCCGTCACGCTGTTCCCAACGACCAGACCATCCTTGCTGATACCGATTGCATAGCTGTCCTGACCGCTGGGCGTGCCCAGATTGATCATTCCGGTCGCGAACGACCACTTGAACGCTCGCAGTTCTTCGTTTCCAATCGTCGACGTGTAGCCGACAACAATCCCGTCGTCATTTACCGCCGTCGCGTATCCGCTGTAACCGCTCGCGAGCGTACCGAGATCGATCATGCCCGTAGCCTGCGTCCACGCGAACGGGTGCGGATACGACGGGTCGCCCGCCGTGTAACTGTAGCCGACCACGACGCCGGTATCGCTGACCGCCACGGCCTCACCGAAGGGCCCGCCGAGCGATCCGAGATCGATCAATCCGCCGGACCGCGTCCACGCGAATGGACGGGATTCTTCGAATCCGGCAGTGTAGGCCGTACCCACAACGAGGCCGTCGCTATTCACGGCGTTCGGATACGTATCGCCGCCAAGGCCTCCGATGTCGACGATTCCTGCGCCGCGAGTCCAGGCGAAGCCGTGCGTGGCGAAGTCGCCCGATGTTTTCCAGCTAAAACCAACCACGAGGTGGTTGTTGCTGATTCCCGTGGCGTAGCTGTCGGTGAAGGGTGCGGGGAGCGTGCCCAGATCGAGCAGCCCGGCTTTCTCGGTCCAGATGAATGCGTGCTGTGCGCCGGTGGCGGTTCCGCTCGCGCCAGCGATCGCGCCACTCTCATTGACGGCCGTTGCAACGCTCGATGTGCCCCCCAGGGTACCGAGGTCGTTGATGCCTCCGCCTTGAGTCCACCGGAAGGCATGACTGGTCGCGAGGCTGCCGAGGTCGCTGTATCCGACCGCGATGCCGTTGTCGCTGAGGGCAAGCGGGTAACTTGTGCTCCCCGCCAAGCGTGCCGAGATCCGTCGATACGAACGTCGGGGCCAACGCCAACACGCTGGCAGCCGTCGCGGTCAGCGCCAATGTGCCCGCGGTGATCGCCCGCGTCAGTTGGTGGAAGGCAACAGGAAGTCTCTGAGTCGTTCGAGCGCAGGTCTGATCGCCATCGACATAAGTCCCCGCCAGAGATGAACGAGGTCTCCGGCCTTCTGAACTGTTAACGAGCGGCGGCGATGATCCGTACGAATTTGGTATCGATCCGAAAGAGACGCGAATGATCGCCGAGTCGTTCGATGCGAGACGCAATGCCCATACCGAGTATTCGTCGGATATGCGATCACTAAACCGATGAGCTCACGGCTGAGTGGATAGCGGCTGTCCGTTCGCGTACGCACTCCCGCACGATCGGCAGTGTGTGTGCGCAGGCGGCGTCGCCCCCGCCGCGAGTTTCACACCGCATTGACACATCCAGCCGGCAACTCGCGCGGGATTGCCGACCACCAACGCGTAATCAGGCACGTCGCGGGTAACTACTGCTCCGGCGCCGATGAAGGCGTAGCGTCCGATGTTGTGACCGCAGACAATGGTGGAGTTCGCGCCAAGGCTCGCGCCTCGACCGACGACCGTCTGCTGATATTCGTGTTTGCGAGATACGTGACTGCGCGGATTGATGACGTTGGTGAAGACCATCGACGGCCCGCAGAACACGTCGTCCTCGAGGATCACTCCCGTGTAGACGGACACGTTGTTCTGGATCTTCACGTTGTTGCCGATGGTGACGCCGGGCGAAATCACGACGTTCTGCCCGATGTTGCAGCGCTCGCCGATGCGGGCGCCCGACATGACGTGCGAGAAGTGCCAGATCTTCGTGCCCTCGCCGATCTTCGCACCCTCGTCGACGTAGCGCGGACTCGTGCGCGAAATATTCGACGGCCATCGAGGCCTCAGCGAAGCGCGCCCATCGCGACGGCGTCAGCCGCCGGTTGCACCTGCGCGGTGCGAATCTGATAGGCAAGCTCGATAGCGGGCCGCGCATCGTCGATGCCGAATCCGCCGCCACCGAGCACGTCCGCATAGACCTTCGTATGCAGGTCGACGAATCCTTCGCTGAACTCCACTTCGGGGCCGTCCACCTGAATCGAGCGGAACGTCGTCTTGCCGCCGGCCTGCGGCGGGAAACGGAAGGTCCGCGATATCGGTCGAGAGTGCCCAGCGGACACGTGCGCGCTTGAGCTGAAGGAGCCGCCCGCCTTTGTCGGCTCGCGATAGTGACACCCGCTGCTTTCGACACCGCCGAAGAGCCACAACAACAAATCGAAGAAATGGATGCCGATGTTCGTGACGACACCGCCGGATCGTTCGTCCGAGCCCTTCCACGAGACGTTGTACCAGCGGCCGCGGCCAGTAATGTAGGTGAGCGTCACGTCGTGCATCGTTTGTCGGCGACGCATCCAGGCGTGCCTTCAGCGCCACGAGGTCAGGATGCAGTCGCAATTGCAGAACGGTAAACACGCGCCGGCCGGTTTCGTGCTCGATCTCCTGCAGCCCGTCGAGGTTCCACGGATTGATGACCAGCGGCTTCTCGCAGATCGCGTCGGCACCAACCCTCAGCGCCAGGCGGATGTGCGCGTCGTGCAGATAGTTCGGGGAGCACACGATTGACGTAGTCGACGCGATCCTCGCCGGGCCCCGGCGCAGCTTCTCCAGATGCCGATCGAACCGCTCGAACTCGGTGAAGAACCGCACGTCGAACGAGAATCGATCCAGGATTCCGACCGCATCGTGCGGATCGGCCGCCGCGACGAGTCGGTTGCCGGTATCGTGGATGGCTTTCAGGTGGCGCGGCGCAACGAAACCGCCGACGCCGGTGACCGCAAAGTTCTTGGGACGCAAAGCTATTTGCTCTCTTTCAACGAAGCCAGCGCCGTCCGCGCATCTTGCGGCGCCGCTGAAATCCGATTTGATCGCGAGCGCGTGGGTCAACGATTCCGATGCTTTCAACTTGTCGCCACTACGCGCGTACGCCAGACCCAGGTGGTAGTGGTATCGGGATTCGAGCCGATCCTTCTCAACGCTCGCCTGGAGAAACGGCAATCCAAGTGCGGGCAGGTTCTTCTTGTAGTAAATGAAGCCCAGCGTATCGTTGACCTCGGGGGCGTTCGGCAGCTGACGCTTGGCCGTCTGCGCAAGCTGCAACGCGACGTCGAGGTTCCCGCCATTCTCAGCGTAAATCCACGCAAGGTTATTCGCAGCGACTGCGGCGTTCGGATCGAGTTGGATCACCTTTTCATATCGTTGCTGCGCGCCTGCTTTGTTGCCCTGCGCCTCCATGATGATTGCCGCAAGCGTGAGCGCGGCCACCGGCTTCGTGTCCCGCTGCGCCATAGCTTCGAACTCGGCCAGCGCTTCAGGGAGGCGTCGTTGCTTCGCGTACAGTTGTCCTAAAGCCCCGTACGCCGCGAGCTGCGATGGATCCTCGGTCAGCACGCGGCGTAGTAGTTGTTCAGACGTCTTCAAGTCGCCTGTCGCGGCGTAGGTGCGTGCCGCGAGCATGAGCGCGGGCGGCTTCGCTCCCGGCGTATTGACTAGTGTGTCAACCCGAGCGCGAGCGTCGTCCGGGCGGCGCATTGACAAGTCCAGCGCAACGAGTCCGCCGATGGCTTCAAGCGAGCCCGGCTGAAGCTGCAGAGCCTGTTCGAACTCGCGGCGCGCTTCCGGCAACTGATGTTTCCGGCCCAGCAGCATGCCCATTTGCACGTGCACCGGTGCTGAATTCGGATACTTCGCCTTGAGCACGTTCAGATCCGCTTCTGCTCGCTGCAGCTCGCCACGCCGGAGGAGTCCCTGGACAAGCACCAGACGCGCGTCCGCGTTTTGCGGCTCGGCTTTCAGAGCGTCCTCGGCCAGACTCACCGACGTGTCAGGACGGCCCGCGGCCAGCTGCAGGCGTGCGAGCGCAACTTTCGCGTTCGTCGCCAACGGATTGAGCCGTACCGCTTCCTGATACGCAGCAATCGCGGCGTCGGTTTGGTGACGTGCCGCCTGCACTCGTCCGAGTGTGTGAGTACGCCGCAAGCGAGTCAGGATGTGCTTCTACCGCGGCGTTGGCGACAGCGAGCGCATCCTCGAGTTTCCCGTCCCTGAGCAGGAAGTCTCCCTTGAGCAACAGCGCCTGCAGATTCTTCGGATCGGACGAGAGGACTCCCTCAACTCGTTTGTAGGCATCCGCCGGATGCCCGGTCAGGCGATCGAGGGCTGCAATTCGAACGATGGCATCGAAGGCGGCCTTCGGATCCTTCGTAAGCGGTTCGAGCACGTCACGCGCGGCGGCCTCCTTGTTCAGTGCCGACGTAGTAGTCGGCAAGGGCAAGGGCTGCCGCGCTGCTCTTGGTCAGCTCGAAGACGCGGCGTAGGTGCGGTTCGGCTTCGTCAGGCCGATTGGTGACTAGATAGAACGATGCGATCGCACGCTGCGCCAGACGCGTTGTCGGGCTCGACTGCAAGCGCCTGGGCCAGTTCGTGTTCCGCGGCCGTCCACTGGGCGGTTGACCAGTAGAAGCTGCCCAGGGCCATGTGGGCCGCAGCGGACTTCGGTGCGAGTTCGACTGCACGCTTGAACGCGTTCTCCGCCGACTCCCGGCGTCCACGTCCAAGCTCGATCGTTCCGAGGTTCGCGTATGTGGCACTGCGGTCAGGGCTCAACTGGATCGCTTCCTCCAGTTCCGTAACCGCTCCGTCGAGATCTTTCAATCCAGCGAGTGAATTGGCCAGAAGGATTTGCGCATCGACGTTCTTTGGATCGGCAGCGAGCACCTTTTCGCGCGCGGTCTTTGGCGTCTTCAAAGCGACGCGACATCAACAAGAGACGGCCCGCCTTCAATTGAACCGACGCGTCTGGCAGTACGTCTGCGGCGCTAACATATTCCTGTGCGGCCTTTGCGCCGTCCCCTTGTTTCAGAGTAGGCGTCGGCGAGCTTCAGCCGAACATCGCCGGCTCGTGGCTCCTTCTCAAGGGCATTGCGGTATTCAATGATGGCTTCTGCTGTCTTTCCGGCCGCCACGTAGGCGTCGCCACTCTTCGCGTACTTCAGCATGGCGGCATGCGGATCACGGGAGCAGCCGGCGATGCTGCACACCAACATGATCGCGAAGACCGCACCGCACGCGTGCAATGGACGAGTAAGTAGTCATGAGAACTTCAGCTACCCGCGATTCAGCCGACGACCGACAGAGCGGTCGCTGAGACTAGTCCAAAAGAGAGCAAAGAACTCTCCGAGTTCACCTAACACGGCGCGACATTCTAAGCCCCGTTCTTGGAGCACTTACACGAATTGGCAGGGTGAAAGAGCAGCGGGTAACCTGTAGAAGGTTGCGTTTTGGCAGACTCTAGTCTTGCGAGCCGAGCCCGAATGTCAACCGCCGAGAATGACAACTTCAAAAGAAAACCGCGCCACCGGCTATCTGCCGGTCGGCGCGGTTTCAAAAGACTCCATCGGCTCTTACAAGGAGTTTTCGAGTCACTCGATGGAGAGACTCTTTGGGGGCTGGAGTAGAGACTCTTCAGCAGCCTTAAGAATGCGCCACACGTCCCAGGTAGTGATTCGCAGCACGCCCGTTGCCAGTCGCGCCCGCTGGCTCGAACACGTCCACTTTCGCCGGCTCCTCAACCGCATGCGCATGCTGAAAGACCTCCGCACCTGTGGTCTCGATGCGTATGGTGTAGGCGATGGGAAGCTGGTCGAGCAGCGCGGCGACCGCCTTCAGTAATGCTGGCGCGAAGAGCTTCTCGTCTTCAGAGGTCAGCGACGACACAAACCGGATATCCATACGACTCCAGACTCTCGCCTATGGCGATGAAGCGTTTCACGCTCACGCGGTTTTTGATGGCGTGTGACGATTTTGCAATCGGCGTTCCCCAGTGTGCCAGTCGAGAAATGAACAAATACGCCACATTTCAGATGGTCTGATTTGAAATGGGGACAGCGGACGCGCAAAAACTCTGCGTTACCAGGGACTTCCGGACTGCCCAAATTGTCAATCTCCGCGGTCCTCTCGCCCAAACCTCAGGTTCCTTCAGTGAAAGCCGTGACTGGCGAGGGTAATTGCCCAAAGGTCCCGTGGCATATCCCGTGCTTTGGCTAGCTCTTCTATGCCGCCCGATCCGGGGATACCGCAGCCTGGTGATCGGTCAGCTGTTCCCACGGCCGGGGGCCGAGTTATCCGCACACTTGTCATGCAGCTGGCGGCGCAGGTAACGCTGGCGAGTGCGACCGAGGTTCTGAGCAGCAATCTCGCACTTCTCCTGGGCGCGCCGGTTGCCGTGTTGTCGCGCGGCGGTCTGGGCTGGCGATTTGAAGGGCACGCCTTTCCCGAGACGCACTCGGAGGGTGCGCTCGCGAGGCTCCAGCATCCGCGGACCGTCCAGGATCCAGTGAATCAGCTGGAAAAGGATTCGGGGCACGCATGGACGGCCATTTCGCTCGGCACCCTCGGCGAACGTGACTGGGCGCTGCTGCTGCCAGGGCCAATCGGAGACCTGGAGCAGCCGGCCCGACTTCGAAACGCTCGTTGAAAACGTCAGTTGGAGCCTTGGCCTGGTGGCGAACAGGGAGCGCACAGACTACGCCAATCGTTTCGAGCGTCGGCTGCATGCGTTCACGCGGCGTCTTGCGCGTGAGCATGATGGCGCTCGCCTTTACTCCCTGGTGCTGCGGACGCTTGCGGCGCAGGTAATGGCGCGAACCGCTGCGCTCGCCACGTTCAGCGCCGAAGACGACGCCCTCGCAATTGTTGCCACGCTCGGTTACCCCACCTCGATCGTCGAACATCTCCGTATCCGTTCTGGCGAAGGGTTGATTGGACGCGCCTACCAAACCGGCCGGCCGATCGTGGGCGATGCGACCCAAGACGGGACTCGACGCCTTCGCTACCGCACGGATTCGTACATGGTGCTGCCTATCCTTGCGGAGCGGAAGCGACTCGCAGTCGTCGCGCTGACGGATCGAGCCGATGGCCTTCCATTCGATGCGCGCGACTACTCGGCGGCTCGTTTGATGGCGGCCAGCGCCGCGCCAGCCTTCAGTCGCGAGCAATTGCGCTCTCGATTGGCGGCACTCACGGAGCTCGCGACGGTCGATCCGCTCACCGACTTGTTCAATCGCCGCTACTTCGAGACGCGCCTCGAGGAGGAAGTCGAACGCGCCAGGCGACAAGGACAGGATCTCGCGCTCTTGCTCATCGATATCGATGACTTCAAACGCGTGAACGATACGCGTGGGCACCTGGAGGGAGACCGGACGCTGCGCGAAGTCGCCGATCTCCTCAGGGCAGGCGTACGGATCTTCGATGTGTGCGCACGCTACGGCGGGGAAGAGTTCGTCATCGTGATGCCGGCAGCTTCGGTGAGCGTCGCGCAACAGGTTGCCGAGCGCATTCGCGCCCGCATCGAGCGCAGCTTCAGTCACGATTCGCCGCCGGTGACCGTGAGCATCGGCGTGGGAATTCTTGAGAAGCGCACCACCGCGGATGAACTCGTGGATGTCGCCGACCGAGCGCTGATCTCAGCGAAGAAAGCGGGGAAGAACCTGGTGTGGACCGCTGATACTATCGATTCGCCCCTGCCCTGAATCGTTCAGCACATCTGCGGTGCGAGCCGAGGATGCCCTGAGACTGGTTAGCTCAGCGGCTATCCAGGCGTACCGACACAGAGCTCGTTAGTCTGGGTGCTGTGCGAACGTCTGGTGTTCAGCCCTGACGGCGCCGGCGCCTCAGCGGCGCGAACGCGTCGAGCCGGCACGGCGCAATTAGGCGCGAGACGTTCGCGCTGAAAACGGCGACGCCTCTCGGACAGCGACGCGCCAGACCTTATTACCTGATCGTCAAACCATAGCGTCGCTTTGATCGACGGCAGCATATCGGGTTCGTAGCTAGCGAAACTGAAGATGCGGACCCCTGATGGCAGACATCGAAGACCCAGGTCAACTCAGCACAAGGGATAACATACGTCCTGTTCCAAGCCCGTCCAATCGAGCACAGTCGAACAGGTCCTGAGCCGGACTGTCGCTACAGTCCGTTACCGTAAGAGACTACCAGGCACGAGCATCCAGATCGACGCACCGCCGGTACGAATCGCGATTAGCGCGTCCGATGGCTGCGTCACACGAGTGTCGAGATGGTCGATCCGGTACGAAATCTTGACCGCTACGTCGTCGATCGCTAGCCGCCATCCGGTGGTAGCCCGAAACCGTGTCTATAGTGAGGCGTAACACTGATATGTGTCTGAGGAGAGGTCCCTAGGATAGAGTGAGCCACGTCTGCGGGCTGAATATCCAGCGTGTAAGTTGTAGCCCTGGCAAGTGGCAGTGAGACTCGGGCTCGCCGGAGTCGATGCATCGAGAGCTTCTGCGCGTGCTTCGGAGCGCACAAAAGGCAAGAGCAGCACAAACGAACAAGGGCCAACCGCGCACCCAATTGTCTTTAGTCATTCGCTTTCCTGACGAAACGAGTCAACAATTTGCCCTGAGGTATGCACTTCGACTCGAAGACATCGTCGCGACACGTGGTTCAGAGCATCATGGCTACCATCCCGTACAAGCAATCGGCCGAGCCATCTGTATGCTGCAATATCGTAAGTGTATTCTAATATTAAGTCCGAGATTGGCAGATCAATGACTGCCGTTGAAGATTGCCTACTGGAGAAAGTGCGTTTCGTCGCAGACTCAATTCTACGAGCGTTCACCCAATTCTGAAACCGCTCCGGTGGTAGGAACGCACTCCGGTCGACGATTGACTGCGGCCGCCCCGCCGCCACCAACGCCCGAATCGCGCGCCCTAAGGACGCGGGTGATGCCGGATCTTCTTCCCGCCCCACTCGACCGCCAGATCGCACTCGACAACCTGCGCATGACCCGCATAACGAAGCAGCCGCTCCGCGACGACGGGCTCGGACCCCTGCGCGGCATACAACCGCGCCGCATCGTCGTCGATCGGCCGCCGGTTGACGAGGATGTAGTCGAACAGATCGAAGCCGGTGTGTGCGCGGATCACGCGGAGATGATCGTCGAGCGTGTAATGCTCAGTCTCGCCAGGCTCGGTCATCAGGTTGGCGACATAGATACGGACGGCGTTGACGCCATGGATAGTGGCCGACACACCTTCGACTAGAAGATTTGGCAGGACGCTCGTGTAGAGGCTACCCGGTCCCACGACGATTCCATCCGCATTCACAAGGGCAGCCAAAGCCTCTGGCACCGGTCGTGGACTCGGCTCGAGTGAGAGACGTCGAACGGGCGAGGGATCCCGGACGATGCGAGTTTCGCCGTTCACGGTCTCGCCGGATTCGAGCTCCGCGCGGAGCCGCACGTTCTGGATCGTCGACGGCAGGACACGTCCGCGAGATACCGATAATCGTCCCGAGCTGTTCGATCGCCCGCGCGAAGTCGCCGGTGCTCTGCGTCAAAGCCGCGAGAAGAAGATTCCCTATCGGGTGGCCATCGATCCCCGGGCCCTCATCCAGACGATGCTGCAGCAGGTTCTTGAAGTGCGAGTCGCGATCGGTCAGCGCGAGCAGACAGTTGCGCGCATCGCCGGGCGGCAGCACGCCCAGCTGCTGTCGAAGACGACCGGAGCTTCCTCCATCGTCGGTGACGGTGACGATCCCCGTGACCGCGTTGGGATCCCTTTCACCCTTCTCCGCCGCGAGCTCCGACAGCCCCTCCAGGACCGCGGGTAATCCCGTCCCGCCGCCGAGCGCGACGATGCGGCGGGGTCTAGCGGTCTGCTCCGGACTCTCGACGGATCGGAGCAGCGCGCGGGCTCGATCGCGCGGAGCGTGGCCGGCCCCCGACTTCTGAACCACCGGAAATGCCATGTGCGGCGGAGGTGTGGCAACTGACGTGCCCGGAAAAGGGCAGCCAAGGCTAAACCATGAGGTCGATAAGCTGAATGACTACGAACTAAAGTCTGCCCGCAATATGAATTGATGACTTGCGTTGCGCAGCGCCAAAGTACGTAGTGGCTGATGACTAATACTCTGGGTGAGTATGCAATTAGAGAGGCCGTAATTCATTCAAGTGATTGAATATCGCGTCTTTAGTCTCCCTCTCACTTGACATCTAGCTGTCGAGGCTGTCTAATCTTGAGTTTCCGCGATCGCCCTTATGGAACTTCATTCGCTCCTTGGCGAGACGACCGCCGTCCGCGCCCTCCACGAAGAAATCACGTATGCGTCCCGGTGCGACGCCAAAGTTCTCGTTACCGGCGAGAGCGGGGTGGGCAAGGAAGTCGTCGCCCGGCTCATTCACGCCAACAGCGCGCGCAGGCGCGCGCCGCTCGTCACGGTCAATTGTGCCGCGCTCACCGACACGCTTCTCGAGACGGAGCTGTTCGGACATGTGCGCGGTAGCTTTACCGGCGCCTATCGCGATCGGCAGGGTGCGCTCGAACTCGCGCACCGTGGCACGGTCTTCATGGACGAAGTGGGCGAGACGAGCCCACGCATGCAGGGTCTGCTGCTGCGATTCCTCGAGGCCGGCGAGATTCAGCGCGTCGGCTCGGATGCGGTTCAAACACATGTCGACGTGCGCGTGATCGCAGCCACGAATCGGCACCTCGTGGATAGCGTTGCGGCCAAAACGTTCCGCGAAGATCTGTACTACCGGCTAAACGTGATTCACATTCGCGTCCCCTCGCTGCGCGAACGGCGCGAAGACATTCCGAAGTTCCTCGAATTCTTCCTCGAGCAGTTCAGCCGCCAGTACAGCGTGAATCAGCCGACGATCTCACCGGCAACCCGCGCGCTGCTCTCGGAATATGCGTGGCCCGGCAACGTCCGGGAACTCAAGAACATCGTCGAACGCCTCGTCGTGCGGGCATCGGAGCATCCCATCGAGCCGCGCGATCTGCCGCTCGAAGTGCTGCGAGGCACTGCTGGCGAACGGCCACACGCGCCAACGGCGGCTGCAACGGTTACCACCGCTCCTGCGCGCTCGGCGTCAGAGGCGCTTTTCGAGCGAATGGTCAACGGCGGAGAATCGTTCTGGTCCGCGGTGTACGCGCCGTTCATGTCGCGCGATCTCACGCGCGACGATGTGAGGGCGATTGTTCGACGTGGCCTCGAGCGAACCGGCGGGAATTACCGAGTGATGGTGGAACTCTTCAACATGCCGGCCGATGACTACAAGCGGTTCCTCGGCGTGCTGCGGAAATACCAGTGCCACATGCCGTTCCAGCAGTTCCGATCCGCGTCGACGACGCGGCCTACACGCGAACAGGCTGGCGAAGCGACGCAGCCGATCGCTTAACTGACTCGCAGCGGTCGCGAAGGATCTCACGCGGAGATCGCGGAGTTCGCAGAGGGGCCAGAGGGGCCTGCACAGTCGTCAGGCGCTTCGCCGAGGCCGGCACTCCGTGCCGGCTCAGCAGGACGTGAGATCCCCAGATACAAACGGCTCATGAATCGAATGCCGCTTGTATCTGGGGATCTCACGTCCCGCTGTGGGCCGCACGAAGTGCGGCCCTCGGCGAAGCGCCTGAACCAGTGTGACAACTCCCAAGCTCTCTGCGTCCTCTGCGATGCTCCGCGCGAGATCCTCCGGGATCTCCGCAGCATCAGAGTCTCACGGTTTTGAAGACCACTTCTAAGTCTTGGACTTTGCGTTCGTGGTTCTTCCTCGTTGGGTAGAACCGCTTGGATAGCGCCGCGGACTGAACGACGCGTCGGTCAGCCTCTCAGTTCTCGTCAACTTGAGGGGATTCGCGCAGCAACTGGAGTAGCCGCGCGCCGGTGACGGGTTTCACCATATACGTGGCGCCTACATGTTCGGCTTCGGTGCGAAGCACAGGGTCATCGAACCCCGAAAACACAATCAAGCGAATATCAGGATAGGTGTCGCGTCCAATCACGGCGAGTTGCAGACCGTTGAAGGCGCCCAGCCGCACGTCGGTGATCAACGCGTCGAAGCGAGTGGTCTGCAGCACCCGGCGCGCTTCCTCGAAGCTGCCGTACGCGCGGACGTCTTGTCCCGCCTCCAGAAACGATCGCTCGAGCGCCTCCAGGAGCGACGGGTCATCGTCGACGATAAGAATCTTCTGACGCTGCGCGGTATCTGACATCTGCATGCCGTCTATGCATTCTCTGGACCGCTTGTCAATAGGTACTCGGGACAAGAAAATAATAGCTCCAGGATCGAAGATTTCCGCTACCCCGTCTCCCTTGAGGCTAACCCGCTAGCTGGCAAGACGCAATCCCAGCCAGTCTCTCGCAACGGCGCCGATATTGCACAGGACTGTATGGTGACCGTAATGGGTATTCCCGACCCTGGCCTCGAGCGCTACCTCATCAGCAGCGCGCAGACGCGCGCGTCGGAGCTGATTGCGACCTTCGCGGCGGAGCGGCCCGACAGATGGATCCGATGTCTCGTCGCGCATCGACAGAGTCTTCGATGAATACTGCGGTGGGCTGCTCAACGATCTGCGACGAGCGCTGGGGCCAATCGACGAAGCGGAAGCCGCGTGGTTGCGCCAACAATACCTGCGCCTGATCGTTGACTTTGCCACGGCGTTGCGCGACTCAATGGTTGACGCGACGACGCGGCACGCGGCGGCGCAGACTATCCAGTGCAAGGTGCTGGAGCACGAACGCAATCTGCGGATCGTGATCGATACGCATGCAGGGCTCGACTCGGCGCCTGACGACCACCACGCTGCCGTGGTCAAGACGTCGCCGAAGAACTGAACCCCAGTCGCCGCGCCCTTCCAGAACGACAAGATACTCCCAACCAGCTTCCAACGCTCACGCACTAGGTAGCGTCGCGATCGCATACGGCTGCGCTACACTGACCTCGGTGCTGCTGATTACGTCGCCGCGATTCGAAGAACATGTGACGCCGCCGGGCCACCCCGAGCGCGTCGAACGTGCCCACGTGTTCGACGCCGTTGCGGCGCGGTGGGAGGGGAGCGGCGGCGCATCGGTTGCGCCGCGATCCGTCACGCGAGAGGAGCTGCTGCGCGTTCACTCCGCTGACTACCTCGACATTATTGCGCGCTCGGCAGGGCGCGCCGTGATGCTCGATCCGGATACCTTCACGTCTCCCGAGACGGTGGAGATCGCGGGCGCTTGCGGCAGGTGCCGCCGTCCAGGCGGCCGAGCATGCCATCGCTCGCCACGAACCCGCATTCGCGCTCGTGCGCCCGCCAGGCCATCACGCCGAGCGCGATCGCGCGATGGGCTTCTGCTTTTACAACAACATCGCCGTTGCCGCCGCACACGCGGTGGCCAGCGGCCTCGAGCGCGTCGCCGTGGTCGACATCGATGTCCACCACGGCAACGGCACACAGTGGATGTTCTACGACGATCGGCGGGTGCTCTACATCTCGACGCACCAGTTCCCGTTCTACCCAGGAACGGGCGCGGCGGATGATGTCGGCACCGGTGACGGGACCGGGTTCACGTTCAACGTGCCGCTCGAAATGGGTGCGACCGATGCGGACTACGATCTCGTCTATCGCTCCGCCGTTGTCCCGGTGCTCGAGGAGTTCTCGCCCGCTCTCGTGCTCGTCTCCGCAGGCTTCGATGCGCACGAACGGGATCCCCTGGCGTCGATGCGCGTCACCACGGAGGGGTATGCGTCGGTTGTCCGTCAGCTCGTGACGGCCGCAAAGCATCGCAGACTGGCATTCGTCACCGAAGGAGGCTACGACCTCGCCGCTCTTGCCGATTGCCTGGACGCGTCTTTGGCCGAACTGTCGCGATCGCCCGGCGTGACTTCATCGTCCGCCCTGCGCCCCTCGACCACGGCACGCGCCGAGCGTGCGCTCGAGGCGGTGCGGGCGGCGCAGAAGGGCTTCTGGCGTGCGATATAATTAGTAGATCGTGCCGGACTACAAACCCCAGACAATCGAGAAGAAGTGGCAGGAGCGGTGGCGCGACAGCCGCGCCTTCGAGGTCACTGAGGATCCCGACAAGCCGAAGTTCTACTGCCTCGAGATGTTCGCGTACCCGTCGGGGCACGCCCACGTCGGACACGTCCGCAACTACATGATCGGCGACGTCGTCGCGCGCATGAAGCGCATGCGCGGCTTCAACGTCCTGCACCCGTTCGGTTGGGACGCCTTCGGGCTGCCCGCCGAGAACGCGGCTATCCAGAACAAGACGCATCCCGAGACCTGGACGCTCGAAAACATCGCCCACATGAAAGGGCAGCTCCAGCGTCTGGGCATCAGCTACGCGTGGGAGCGCGAGATCGCCACGTGCCTGCCTGATTACTACCGCTGGAACCAGTGGGTATTCCTGAAGATGCTGGAACGCGACCTCGCGTACCGGCGGCGCTCGAACGTCAACTGGTGCCCGAGCTGTAACACGGTGCTGGCCAACGAGCAGGTGATCGACGGCGCCTGCTGGCGTTGCGGAACCACTGTGACGATACGCGAGCTGGAGCAGTGGTTCTTCCGGATCACTCATTACGCCGATGAGCTCCTCGATGCGACCGATTCGCTGACCGAATGGCCTGAAAAAGTTCTGACGATGCAGCGGAACTGGATCGGGCGGTCGGAGGGGGCTCGCGTGCGATTCCCGCTGCGCCGAGCCGGATCCGCGATCGCGACTCGCGATCGCGATCCGCTGCGGGCGACTCGCGATCGGCGACTGCGACTCGCGACCGCGGTGCGACTCGAACCCCGAGTCCGGATCAGACGTCGAGCCGCGAGCCGCGAGCCGCGAATCGCGGACGATCGAAGTATTCACGACGCGCATCGACACGATCTACGGCGCGAACTTCATCATGCTGGCGCCGGAGCATCCGCTCGTGCAGGAGTGGAGCAAGGCACCGGGCGCCGACGAGTTCCGTCGGAATTTGCAGCGATTCCAGGCGCAGGATCGCACCGCGCGGATGACGGGCGAGGTCGAGAAAGAAGGGTTCGATACCGGCCGCACGGCGATCAATCCGTTCACCGGAAAACCGGTGCCGATCTGGGTCGCGAACTTCGTGCTGATCGAGTACGGCACGGGCGCCGTGATGGGTGTGCCGGGACACGACCAGCGCGATTTCGAGTTCGCGAAGAAGTACGGTCTACCGATCACGAAGGTTGTTATCTGACGCGGGGCTGAAGCCCCGCGCTACGGGTGTCGCCGAGCGGTAGCGCCGAGCTCGGGCGTCAGCTGATTCGGCGTACGACGGTCCCGGGATCCTCATCAACTCCGGCGAGTACACGGGCTCGACTGGGAAGAAGCGATCGTCAAGATGACGGCCTTCGCCGAGAAGAACGGAATCGGCGAAGGGACGGTGCAGTATCGGCTGAAGGATTGGGGCATTTCGCGGCAGCGATACTGGGGAACGCCGATTCCGGTCGTGTACTGCGAATCGTGCGGGATGGTTCCGGTTCCTTCGGACTCGCTGCCGGTGCTGCTGCCGAAGGTGGCGGAGTTCAGCGGCCGCGGGGACTCCCCGCTCGCGCAAATTCCAGAGTTCGTTAACACCACGTGCCCGAACTGCGACAAGCCCGCCCGGCGCGAGACAGACACGATGGACACCTTCGTGGACTCGTCGTGGTATTTCTTCCGGTTCTGCGATCCGAAGAATGAGGAACTCCCATTCGATCCGGAGAAGGTGGCGTACTGGGGCCCCGTGGACTTTTACAGCGGCGGCGTCGAGCACGCGATCTTGCACCTGATCTACTCGCGCTTCTTCTCACGCGTGTTCCGCGATCTGGGGATGACCACCATCGACGAACCGTTCACGCGGCTGCTGACACAGGGGATGGTGTTGAATTCCGGTCAGGTCATGTCGAAGTCCAAGGGCAATGTGGTCGACCCCGACGACATGATCGAGAAGTACGGCGCGGACGCGCTGCGTTTGTATGTGATGTTCGTGGCGCCGCCTGAAAAAGAGATCGAGTGGACCGATGCCGGCCTCGAAGGGAGCTGGCGGTTCCTGGCCCGCGTCTGGCGCATGGTCGATTCGCTGGCCGACACGATCGGCGGCGAAGGAATCCCCAGCCCGGCCGAGCTCGAATTGAACGACGCGGAACGCGCGCTAAGGCGTAAGACCCACGACACGATCCGCCGCGTGACGGTCGATCTCGATCCGCGCGTGCATCTGAACACGGCGATTTCCGGGTTGATGGAGCTCGTCAACGAGCTGTACGCGTTTTGCGCCAACACCGAATGCTTGCGAATCGGGCAGTCAGCGAGCGACACTTCCTCGGTCGGCGTTGTCGAGCGGGCGGCGACGGTCGCGGTCCTGAAGGAGGCTGTTGACGCATTGGTGCGGATGATTTCTCCATTCGCGCCGCACATGGCCGAAGAATTGTGGGAGAGGCTCGGCCACCCGGATGGCATCGTCGCTGCGGGATGGCCGACCTTCGACGAGGCGGTCGCCAAGGCGGAGGAGATTGTCGTTCCCGTTCAGATCAACGGCAAGGTGCGCTCGCGATTGACGGTGCCGGCCGACACGTCCGAAGATCGATTGCGCGAGATCGCGTTGTCGGATCCGGCTGTCATGAAACACCTCGAAGGGAAGACGGTTCGCAAGGTCGTGATTGCGGGCGGACGGCTCGTGAGCATCGTGGTAGGTTGACCATGACCAGTCGAAGAGCATTTCTTCGCGCGGCTTCCCTGATGGCATCCGGGTGGGCCCTGCCGGCATGCGGGTACTCGCTCGCGGGGCGGGGGTCGTTTCTGCCGGCCTCGATTAAGGTCATCGGCATCCCGATGTTTGTGAACAACACGCCGATCTTCGAGCTCGAAAAGAGGATCACGCCCCGCGTGGTGTCGGAGTTCGTCGGCCGAGGCAAGTACAAGGTTCAGCAGGATACGAACGGCGTCGATGCGCTGCTGAGCGGCGAAATCTCGTCAATCAGCGTCACGCCCGCCACCTTCACCGACGAGCGGCAGGCGTCGAAGTACGTCATCACGGTCGTGACCAAGATCGAGTTCAAGGACGTCAAGGCCGACAAAGTGCTCTGGTCCAACCCGAATCTGGTGTTTCGAGAGGACTACGAGGTCACCAACACCGCAAACGTGACCGACCCGGCAGCGTTTCTCGGCCAGGACGTGAACGCGGTCGATCGACTCGCCGTCGAGCTCGCCCGCACCATCGTCAGCGCCATCCTCGAGGCGTTCTAAGAAATGCTGAATGCTGAATGCTGATTGCTGGATGCCCACGACTTCTCCCCAAACCGTCCGTAAGCAGCTTGCGCAAGGCAAGGCTGATCCCGTCTATCTGATCGTCGGCGACGACGAAGCGGAAATGTCTCGACTGGCGACCGAGATCTCAGCCCTGGTCGAGGACGAGCTGCGTGCGTTCAATCTCGAGCGAATGTATGCGACCGACCGATCGGTCTCGCCGGCGGCGATCGTCGAATCGGCGCGCACGTTTCCGATGCTGGGCGATCGACGCGTCGTGCTTGTGCTCCGCGCCGAGAAGATCCTGAAACCGAAGCGCCGAGGCAAGGCCATGGAGGAGGAGCCTGCGGCCGAAGAGGACGAGCCCTCAGGCGACGTGGATGTCCTCGAAGCGTATCTCAAGGCACCGGAGCCGCGGACGACGCTGGTGTTCGTAGCGACGGACGTGGACCGGACGCGGCGTCTTTACAAGACGTTGCAGAAGCAGGCGACGATCGTTGAATGCTGGGGGCTGAAGGGCGCGAGGGACGCACGCCTGGATCTGCGCCAGGTCGCGCGTACTGCAGAAGCCCTCGTCCGGCAGGCAGTTGCTGATGCGGGTCAGCAAATCGATCCCGCCGCTGCACGTTTGGTGGCCGAACGTGCGGGCACCGACATTGCCACGCTGCGCGGCGACGTCGACCGGCTCCTGCTGTACGCCGCCGGCAAGGCGAAGATCGATCTGAAGGACGCGCAGGAAGTCGTCAGCGCCGAAACCGCGCAGGACGACTGGGCCGTGACGACCGCGATCCAGCGCGGCGACACGGCCGAGGCGCTCCGCCAACTCGGACTCGCGCTCGAGTCAGGCGGAGTGCCCTACATGATCCTTGGGCAGCTGGGATGGTTCGTGCGGGAAAAGCTCTCGATGTCGGACGCGCGGCGCGTCCCGGCGGCGGTCGACGCGCTCTTCCGCACCGACGTGGACTTGAAGAGCTCCGGAGGCGATCCGCGCGTGCTGCTCGAGCGACTCGTCGTCGAGCTAAGCCGCCGCTGACTTCTTCGCGACGCGGCTCGCCAGGCGCGACTTGTAGCGCCCCGCGGTGTTACGGTGAATGAGCTTCTTCGCTGCCATCTTGTCGACGAGCGAAATCGTGTTGCGGAGCGCGTCCTTGACCTGCGCGGGATCTTCCGAGTCGATCGCCGCGCGGATGTCGCGAAGCGCACTGCGAAGGCGCGTACGCAGCTGCCGGTTGTGCTCACGCTGCTTGACATTCTGCCGATGCGCTTTGAGCGCTGAATCGTGGCTGGCCACTATCTAGTCCTCTTGCCTGGAACACTTCGTGAAACATCAGGTCCCGGCGGCGGCCGCCCGGAACCCGTACAACCTTCGAAGTATAACACCTTCGCAAGGGTATAATGTCCGCAATCCTGACAAACTGTATCGTCGTCCCTAGGAGCGCGCGTGCCGGAATTCGAGATCAATCGAGCTGCAGACGAATCGATCGCAAGGCCTGACACTCCATACCTCGACCCTGATGATTTTGCTGATGTCCCGCGAGCACGCGCGCGTGAAGGCCTGCCGGCGGCCTTTCGCATGCGGCATGCGTCACACTACGTCGAGCAGTTGATGGGCGACGCGCCGATCCAGTCGGTCCGTCAGATTCCGATCGAACAGGTTGTCGGTCCAGACGTCACCGCCGATCTGTCCGACCTCGTCGCATCCATTCGTGAAGTCGGCCTGCTGCAGCCGCTCCTCGTGGCGTCGCGCGAGTCTTCGCGCTTCGAACTGCTGGCCGGCCGTCATCGGCTGTCGGCCGCGCGGAAGGCCGGGCTCGCTGCTGTGCCGTGCCTTCTTGTGAATGCGGACGACGAGGCGGCGAGCAAGCTGAAGGCGCACACCGAGCGGCGGTCAGCCGAGGAAAAAGCAGCCGAGCCGGATATCCCTTCCCGACGACGTCGCCGCGACCGCTGAAGTGCTCCGAACCGCGTTCTCGGAGATCAGCGCATCGATGCGGTTCATCGACGCGCTGGCGCCGATCGCGCGAACGAACGACTCCGGCCTTCGCGCCACGATGATCGTCAACGCGATCAGCGTCGAGGCGCACCGCGCGACGACGCTCGCGGCCGCGGCGGCGCTTTTGACGCGGCGAGAGCCGCTGCGCCTCGAGTCGGTCGACTGCGCCGCGGTTCTTCAGACGATTCGTGCGGAAGTGCGCGTTGAAGCGCGACTGAAGGGAGTGACGGTCGACTGGACACAAGCGGTCGCCCTGGCGCGAACGGTCGCCGATATCGAGGCGCTCTCGACCGGGTGGTCCGCGCTGATCCATGCGGTGCTGTCGCTCGCGGAGGAGGGCGATCGACTGGAGATCATCCTCGACGCCCCACGTGTGCGTCCCGCGCTGATTCTTCAGGTGAGGATGCACACCGATAGTCCCGCGGCAACCGGGGAGCGGTTCTTCGATGCTGACTGGGTCGAGCATCCCGCCGGGCGCAGTGGCGCCATCATGCTCGCATCGGCGCTTCAGAGTGCCCGGCTCCACGGCGGCCGCCTGTCGCTGGGAACGTTCGACGATGGCCTCGCGCTGACGTTCGTTGCGCCGCAGCCGCTGGACTGAGTAGCAGCGGTTTCAAACCGGAAACTGTGATGCGAGGGACGCCTGCGGAGATCGCGGAGGATCTCGCGCAGAGGATCGCAGGGAACGCAGAGATCGCAGGTTTCGCGCTTCGCCGAGCCGCACTCCGTGCGGCAACAGGACGTGAGATCCCCAGATACAAGCGGCATCCGATTCATGAGCCGTTTGTATCTGAGGATCTCACGTCCTGTTGTGGGCCGGCCGACGGCCGGCCCTCGGCGAAGCGCCTGAACGCGTGTGAAGCCCCTCGCCCTCGGCGTTCTCTGCGAACCTCCGCGTGAGATCCCTCGTGATCTCTGCCTGGAGCCTGCGCTCAAGCCACGAGACGCTCGACGGAGGAGGAGCGACTAGCCTCGGGTCCTAAGCTCGTGTGCTTCTGCCAAGTGTGCGACTGAACTAACCCTCTGCCTACCGCGGCGTGTTCATATCGACCACGATTTCAGCCGCCGTCAACGCGCGGTTGAACACGTGCACTTCATCGATCGGCCCGATGAAGTTGAACGTGCCTGGATTCGAGGTCCGCTGTCCGATGTTGACGTTGACCGGCGGATTGTATTGCGCCGCCGGTACGGCCCCGGAGAGCACGCCGTTATCGATCGCTGCCGTTCACGTAAATGCTCAACGTGCGTGCCGCGGCGTCATAGACGCCCGCGATGTGATACCAGGTGTTGAGCGACAAGACCGTGCTGCTGTAACGCTGGATCGCGTCGCTGCCGTTGGAGCTCACCTGAATGGCGGCGGTCCGCTGACCGGTGTCGGGGCTCGTCTTCAGCTGCCATCCCCCCGATCCGAACTTTGTGATCACCGAGGCGTCATCAAACGGATTGGCGGTTACCTTAATCCACGCGGTCAGCGTCATGCTGCCGGTCAACTGCAGAGTCGATCCGTTGCCGATGTTGACGAAGTTCGCGCCCTGGAACGTGAGCCCGCCGCCGTATTTGCCGGCCTCCCACAGCGGACTGCCTGAGAGCGCCCCTGTGTTGTTGTTGCCGGAGATATCGGCTGTCGTCGATCCGGTGCCCTCGCTGAACCGATAGCCCGCGACCAGGCCCGACGGCAACGGGTTCTGGGTCACCGTATAGGTTGCACTAAACGATGCATCACCTGACGGAACCGTCAACGCGTGTGTCTGCGCTCCACCGTCGGACCAAGCGGAAAATGTATAGACATTCGTCCCAGTCGTTTGATTCGACGCTTCGACCGTATGCACGAAGCCGATGAGCGTGTCGTAGACGAACGGCGTTGCGTGTGGGATCCCGTCAACGGTGATCGCCACGCCGCTCGGCACCGTATCGAAAGTCAGGTTGACCTTTCGAGGATAGATGAATACCGAAGTCGAGTTCTGCAGCCCGTTCGAATCCGTAACGGTCAGCGTGATCCTGTAGCGCGTGTCGCCACTGAAGTCGTGTCCGCTCGTCGGAATGGTAAACGTCCCGCTCGTCGTGCCCGTCTGAGGCAGGCCGGGATGCACGTGACCTGCGTGCAGGAAGTCGATATTCCACGTAAATGCCTGCGGCGGGAGCGTGCCGTCGTCAAGGTCCGTGGCTTCGCCGGCGAAGGCGATGACGTCGCCCGCGTTGAAGAACAGGCCTGAAGCCGGGCTCGTGATGACCGGCGTTGGCTTGTTCCCGACGCTGACAACGAGCGGATCGGCCAGCGAGGTGCTCGTGCCGTCGCTTACAGAGAGCCGCACGATATAACGGCCGGCGATCGTGTAGGTGTGCGTGGGATTGGCCGCCGTCGACGATGAGCTGTCGCCAAAGTCCCAGCTGTAGGTCAGTGACTGTCCCTCAGGATCGATCGAGCCGGCACTCGAGAAACTCACGTCGAGCGGCGGAAGCCCTTCGGCTGGCTGGGCCGCGGCGACCGCCGTCGGAGGTTGATCACTCGAGATGAACCGGATTCGTCTGATCTTGCTGATGCCCGTTTGGCCGGTCGTATCCGAGTAGCCCAGATCGACGTAGATCAGAGCGAGCCGTCAGGGGCCTGCGTTAAGTACACGATGTCGCCGGTTGGGCCGTCCGGCGATCCGTCCGCCGGTTCGAATGGAAGGTCCCCGGTGACGTTGCCGTTCGCGTCGAGCGTCAGGCGACGAATCCAGTTCTGCGCGTAGTCCGCGTAGAAGTAGTTGCCATAGTACGGGGCCGGGAACTGGCTGCCGCGGTAGACGAAGCCACCGGTGATCGCCGCGTCGCGCCCGTTATGTACCGTAGTCGAACAGCGGGCTGGTGTACGCCGGATTCGAGCCGCAGGATGTGCCTTCGCAGATCGGCCACCCGTAGTTGGCGCCGCGCGCGCCGATGTTCAATTCCTCGCGGGCGGTCGAATAGTCGTTGCCGCCGACGTCGCCGATGTACAGGCGATCTGTCACGGCGTCGTAGAACGCGCGGAACGGATTGCGAAGACCGAGCGCCCAGATCGCGTCGACGTTCGGGCCATTGCCGTCGTAGAACGGGTTGTCGGTCGGAACAGTGCCGTCACTGTTGAACCGCAGCACCTTTCCGCGCGGCACGGTGAGCATCTGCGCTTCGTCGGCGTTAAAGTGTTCGCCCGTCGTGACATAGAGCTTCCGTCGTTCGCGAAATTCAGCGCGCCGCCGTGGTGCTCGGCGTTGGCCGCTTCGGGATCCTGGTAGAGCACGAACTCGCTGCCGGTGACGGTTCCGGAGAAGTCGGCGTTGAACGTGAACCGCGAGACGCGATCACGATTGGGCGAGCCGAGCGTGTAGAAGATGTAGTAGTAATGGTTCGCAGCAAAATTCGGATCGAATGCCAGGTCCATGAGTCCCTGCTGACCGTTCACCGTGCCGATGTTGGTGAGCGTGAGGACAGGTATCGGATTGACTTGTGTCGTCCCGCGGGCACTTTCCAGATCTTACCGCCCAGCTCCAGGATCAGCATGTCGCCGTTCGGCAGGAACTTGACCGCCGTCGGGAGGTTCATCCCGAGATCAGGATCTCGTTCTGGAACACGCCCGACTGCCCGCCGGGCTGGTCGCGAAGACGTTGTCGACTGATATGACGTGATGATCGCCGGCGTCGGCGGACACCGCTGCGAAGTGATACGTGGTGTTCGCAGTCAGTCCGGTGAGCGTCTGCGAATGCGCCGTGGTGAGGGCAGGAATCTCCGTCGTGGACGATCCGTACGCGCTCGTCGTGCCATAGTCGACCTCGGTCGTGCCGGGGACATCCGTCGTCCATGAGATGGTTGCGCTCGTCGACGTGATGGCGCTGACGGTGATACCGGTGATAATCAGCGCGGGCGCGGTGACGGTGACCGCGTTCGATGGCAGCGAGTTGTTTGGCACTGCATCGTGTGCAACGACTGTGTACGTGTAGGTTCCCAGCCGGACGAGCGTTGTGTCGGTGTACCGACGTTCCACCGACCGACGCAATCAGAATCCCATCTCGATACACGTTGTATCCAGTGACAGCGACATTGTCGGTCGAGGCGGTCCACGATAACTGCAGCTGGGTCGCCGACGCGAACACGGCCGGCAGGAGTACCGGCGCACTCGGAGGCGTCGTATCGGGACCGGCCAGGGTCTGGAATGTCGCGTTCGATCCGATGCGTTCGTTGCCGGCCTGGTCGATGGATCGCACACGGTAGTTGTAGGTCGTCTGAGGCGCCAGGCCCGTCACTGGAACAATGTGCGCTGTGATCAGCGAAGGATCCAGAACCGTCGACTGCCCGTAGGTCTTCGTGGTTCCGTATTCGACGCGCGATGTGGCACGCTTCGCTTGTCGTCCACGTAATCGTTGCGGCGTTGTTCGTGATGTTGGTCGAGGCGACGGCCGAAATCGTGGGAACCGTCGTATCCACGACGATGGTGTCCGTGACGGCAGCGGACCAGTTTCCAAGCGCGTCCTTGAATTGGGCATAGACCGTCTTGGTTCCACTCCCGGTGGACAGCGTCCACGCCTTGGTGGACCCGAATGTTTCCGCGGCCGAGAACGAACCGTTCGTGTTGGAGAATCGCATTTGCGTGACGGTGCTGAGCGCGTCAGTTGCCGCGAGCGTGAGCGTCACATTCCGGTTGTTCGTCGCCGCTGCGCCGCCGTTGATCACGACCGATCCGGTGGGCGGCTGGTTGTCGACGACCACGGCAATACCGGTTGCCGTCGTCGACTTGCCTGAGGCATCCCGAGCGCGTGCGGAGATGGTGTGATTGCCGCTGGCAGTCGTCGTCGTATTCCAGGAAATCGAATAGGGTGACGCGGTATCTTCAGCGCCGAGGTTCGCGCCGTCCAGGAGGAACTGGACTCCGACCACACCCACGTCGTCTGACGCGTTTGCGCTCACCGTCACGGCGGTACCGGCAACCGTCGCGTTCGCGGCCGGAGCCGTCACCGAGACAGTCGGCGCGGACACGTCACCGGCTGAGCTCACCGTCAGCTGAAATGTCGTCGCCCTCGTGACTCCGGCACCCACGCCGGTGACCGTCACGGTCGATGTTCCAATCGGCGTCGAGGACGTCGTGCCTCACGGTCATCGTGGTCGAGCACGACACCACGCACGTCGTCGGAGAAAACGCTGCTGTTGCGCTGGTGGGAAGACCCGATGCACTGAACGATACCGATGTTGGTGCGCCGGAAATCAAGGATGCCGACACGCCATTGGGCGCGGATGCGCCTTTGACGACCGACAGCGCGCCGGCGTTCAGGGAAAAGTCGAATCCCACCGCCCCGCCGACGGGAGTGTTCATATCGCTCTGAATTTCCGTCCCCGTCAGCGCTCGGTTGTACACGCGAACGTCGTCCAGCACGCCGTTGATATAGAAGCCGCCGGTGCGGCGACCGATGTTGGCGTTAACTGAGGCATTCCGGATAGACGTCGGCACAGTGCCCGACAGCACGCCATTGTTCAACACACCGTTGACGTAGATGTCGAGTGTGCGCGCGCCGGCGTCGAAGACGCCCGAGACGTGGTACCACGTGTTCAGTGCGCGTACCGTTTGGCTGTAGCGCTGAATCGGCACTCCGCTCGGGTCGGTGATGGTGATCGCAAACGTTCGCACGCCCGTGTCGGGCGACGACTTCAACTGAAAACCTGAGCCACCGTCCGACTTCGCGATGATTTGACCATCGTCAGCGACGTTCGCTCGCTCGTAGACCCACGCCGACAATGTGAGGCTTCCCGTGATCTGCAGCGCTGCCGGATTTCCGAGAATCGATGTAGGAGCTCGATCCGTTGAACGAGAGGCCCGAGCCGTTTCGTCCCGTCGTCCACACCGGCGCGTTTACGAGCGTTCCCGTCAGTCCGGCGCCTGATGCGTCCGCGGTCGTCGTCCCGGCGCCCTCGGAGAACGCGTAACCTGCCGTGAGGCCGGAGGCAGCTCGGCCGATCGCCTGGGGCAGCAGAAGTAGAACAGCCGTCGCCAGTACTGTGGCAATGGCGATGGAACCCGGGCGCGTCATGGGCAATCCTCACAGCGAAGGCGAAGCTGTGAGTCAGCTCAGCCGATTCGCCACGATGACTAGCCCAGCCGTTCAAGTCAAGTGCAAAATCGTAAAAATCTGCCCGGGTGGAGCTGAAGGTCGGCTAGAGAGGTGAATGTCGGATATGCGAGTGACAAAAGTCATCCATCGCGGAGACATTCGAGATGTCCTTACGGACGGTCGGACCAAAGCCGGCGGGCGGGCGAGGCCGGGGGCCGACGCGATGCGGAGCACACCGACGGCACTGCGCAGCAGGAAACCGCGCCCTGCGATTCCTCGCCGCGACTTCCTCCTCTGTGATCCGCGTCGCCCAACCGCACGCCCGGCGCACCTGCGCGCCTGGCATGTGTCGCACACACGCATCCCTTAGTCGCGGCGGGAGCGGGAGGGCACGAGCAGGGAGCGGTTTCCCGGTGTGCGTAGCGGCGGCGGCCGCCGGCCTCGCCCGCCCGCCGTTCAGGCCTGCCTCTGGCTACGAGTCGCCCTCTTTCATCCGCCGCAGCTGCCTGCGCTCGCGTTTGTCCGGCGAGCCAGCGCTTTGCGGCCGCATGAAGGCGCGGGCGAGGCGGTCGATCCGCCGTTGCTCGATCTCCTCGGCTGTTGGCGGCGGCGTCATATCCTCGTAGAGCGCGCGCGCATCCTTGCGCGCGATATGTTTGTCAGCCACCGCATACACGACGACGCGCTGCTTGCGTCCGAGCGGCCGGCCGATCTCGATCTCATCTCCCGACTTGATCTCACGGTGCGGTTTCGACGGCTGGCCGTTGACCGACACTTTGCCGGCCTTACACGCCTTCTGTGCTTCAGAGCGCGTGCGGAACAGGCACGAAACGTCGAGCCAGATGTCGAGGCGGACGGTCGTCATCGAGTCAAGGTTCTACAGGGTTCTACGGGGTTCTACAAGGTTCTACCAGGTTCATTGGGTTCTACGAGGTTCTGGGCGCCTACCCTGTGGGACCGTGTCGAACCCTGAACCTTGCCGAACCCTGTAGAACCCCGTAGAACCCTGTCGAACCCTTCTCTACGGTTTTGTAATCGAGCGTGCAGGAGCGAGACGCTCGAGCCGATAGAATCCCCGTAAGTCATTGAAAAATGTAGGCACTGGCCTTGCCTCTGTCGAGGTAGACGTGGTCGCGGTAAACTGTTGACCTCCAGCCTTTTGATGCGCCCGAAATCGGTCCGTGTCGTCCTTGCCATGGTCGTGGCCCTGGCGACGCCGTGCGTCGTTCAGGCACAGATCTACACTTGGCGGGACAGCGGCGGAAACCTCGTCCTCTCTGACCATCCGAAGGACAGCACGCAGCGGACCTACGCGGTCGGGACGACGGGAGATATCCGGACGACGCGTGCGTCGCAGCGAAGCACCTCATACGATTCCCTCATCGCCGAACACGCGACGCAGCACGGGATCCGCACCGATCTGGTTCGCGCGGTCATTCAGGCGGAGTCCGCATTCAATCCGACGGCACGATCGGTCAAGGGCGCCATGGGGCTGATGCAGCTGATGCCCGCGACCGCCGTCGCCTACGGTGTCACGAACGCGTTCGACCCCGCTGAAAACATCCGCGCCGGCGTCGCCTACCTGCGCGGACTGCTGGATCGGTACTCCCAAAACGAAGAGCTCGCGCTCGCAGCGTATAACGCGGGGCCGACCGCGGTAGAAAAATACGGCTCTGTGCCTCCGTATCGGGAAACGCGCAACTACGTGTCGAAGATCCAGAAGAATGCCGGCACGCGTCCGGCGCCACTTCGCGTCTACAAGGTCGTCGAGATCAAGGACGGTCGCGAAGTCATCCGTTACACGAACACGCCGCCGAAGTAGGCCGCGCGCCTCACACGGGTTTTGAAGCCAGTTCACTATGCGTGCGCGAGGAGCGCTCGCACGACGTCCGGGCGCTTTCGAGAGCAGTTCGTCGATCTTCCCGGGATCCTTTCCGCCAGCTTCCGCGAAATCTGGACGGCCACCGCCACCGCCGCCGACGATCGGCGCAAGCTCTTTGACGATGCGTCCGGCGTGAACCTTCGAAGTCAGATCTTTCGTGACCGATACGACCAGGCCTACCTTGCCATCGTTCTCCGACGCGAGGACCACGATCCCACTGCCCAGCCGATCGCGCAGCGAATCCGAGATGCCGCGCAGCGCACCCTTCTCGAGGCCCGCCACACGCTTCGTGACCAGCTTGATGCCATCGACATCGACGGGCTCGTCGGCCGCTGCGCCCTTCCCGGACGTGCCCCCAAGCGCGACTTTCATCTTGAGCTGATCAACTTCGCGCGCAAGCCGCTTGGCCTCGACCTGCAGCTTGTGAACCGCGTCGAGGGCATGCGCCGGCGTCGTCGACAGTGTCGACACGACGTCCTCGAGCGTTGAGCGGTCGCGCTGGACGCGGGCGACCGCGGCCGCGCCAGTGATCGCCTCGATTCGCCGCACTCCGGCCGCCACGCCGATCTCTTCCGTGATCAGGAAGAGGCCGATGTCTCCTGTCGCGCGCACGTGCGTGCCACCACACAGCTCCATGCTGATGCCGGGGATCGAGACCACCCGAACGCGGTCGCCATATTTCTCTCCGAACAGCGCCATCGCGCCTGACGCGATGGCTTCTTCGGTTGACCTGACCTCGGTCTGGACCAGCCGTGTTGCGATAGATCTGCTCGTTGACGATGGCCTCGATGCGCTCGATTTGCTCCCGCGGGATCGCCGCGAAATGGATGAAGTCGAAACGCAGGCGATCGGGCGCAACGAGCGAGCCCGCCTGTTTCACATGTGTGCCAAGGACCTGCCGCAGCGCGGCGTGCAACAGGTGCGTCGCCGTGTGATTTCTCCGCGTCGCGTCGCGCACCGTGTCGTCCACGACTGCCGTGACGACGTCGCGCTCGGAGATCTGACCTTTTGCAACGCGCACCGCGTGCAGGCGCGGCCAGTTCGCGAACCGCGTCAAGCCTTCCACGACAGCCTCGCCGCTCGCGCCGGCAATCGTTCCGGAGTCCGAAACCTGTCCGCCCGCCTCGAGATAGAAAGGGGATTGTCCGAGGGCGATGAATCCTCGCTGGCCCTCGCTCAGCTGTTGCCGCTCGACTCCCTCGCTATCGAAGATCGCGAGCACGGGTGTTCCTGTCACGCGCGTCGATTCGTATCCTTCGAACCTGTCGCCCGTTGATTGAAGCTCGCGCTCCAGGCCCTCCCGGCTGACCGACCAGGTCATGTCCGCCGCTTTGCCCTTGAACGCGCTGCCGGCGCGGGCCTTGACGCGCTGTCCTTCCATCGCGCGCTCGTAGCCCTCGCGATCGATCGTGATGTTGCGCTGACTCGCCAGGTCCTCCATGAAATCGAGCGGCACGCCCAGCGAATCGTACAATCTGAACGCGTCGTCGCCCGACATGACGTTCCCGGTCGCCGCCGCGCGGTCGAGTGATTCCTCGAGGCGGGGAAGGCCGGCAGTCAGCACCGCGTCGAAGCGCTCTTCTTCGCTCCGCACGACACGCACGATTGAATCGTGGTTTGTCTTGAGCTCAGGGTATGCGGATCCCATCTCGGCCACGATCACGTCGACGAGCGCATACAGGACCGGCTCCTTGAAGCCGAGCTTCTTTCCATGTCGCATCGCCCGGCGCATGATCTTGCGCAGCACATAGCCGCGCCACTCGTTGGAGGGCACGACGCCGTCGGCAATGAGAAAGGTCATCGCGCGCAGGTGATCGGCCACGACCCGCATCGAGACGTCCGACGGGTCGTCCAGCGTCGACCGATACTGCAGCCCCGCGCGCTCCCCGATCGCTGTCAGGATCGGAGTGAACAGATCCGTGTCGTAGTTCGAGAGCTTGCCCTGGATCACCGCGGTGATCCGCTCGAGTCCCATGCCCGTGTCGATCGACGGGGCGGGCAGCGGCTTCAACGTGCCGTCCGCCTGCCGGTCGAACTCCATGAAGACGTTGTTCCAGATCTCGACGAAGCGATCGCAGCTGCAATCAAGGCCCCGACACACCCGTCCCGCGCGTTCCTCGTCGCACGGGTAGTCATTGCCTCGGTGGTAGTGGATTTCGGAGCACCGGCCGCACGGTCCCGTGTCTCCCATCTGCCAGAAGTTTTCCGCCAGCCCGAGCTCGGTGATGCGCGACTCGCGGCACGAACTTCGACCAGATCCCGTGCGCCTCATCGTCGCGCGGGATTCCCGATTCGCCCTTGAAGATCGTCGGATACAGACGGTCGGCGGGCAGCTGCCACACAGTCGGTCAGGAGTTCCCACGCGAACGGTATCGCGCCGCTCTTGAAGTAATCGCCGAACGAGAAGTTGCCGAGCATCTCGAAGAACGTGTGGTGGCGCAGCGACGGTCCGACGTTGTCGAGATCGTTGTGCTTCCCGCTGACCCGCATGCATTTCTGCGACGTCGTGGCGCGCGTGTAGGCGCGCTTCTCCTTCCCGAGGAACGTGTCCTTGAACTGGTTCATGCCGGCGTTCGTGAACAGGAGCGTCGGGTCGTCGTGCGGCACGAGCGACGAGCTCGGCACGATCGTGTGCCCCTTCTGGCGGAAGTACTCCAGGAAACTGCTGCGAATCTCTCGGGAAAGCATCTTTATATTGTAAGTCTTGTCTCAGCTAACACTACGTTGTCAGATTGATCGGATGCCATCCGGCGGGCGGGCGAGGCCGGGGGCCGACGCGATGCGGAGCACGCCGACCGCACCGCGCAGCAGGAAACCGCGCCCTGCGATTCCTCGCCGCGACTTCCTCCTCTGTGATCCGCGTCGCCCAACCGCACGCCCGGCGCACCTGCGCGCCTGGCATGTGTCGCACACACGCATCCCTTAGTCGCGGCGGGAGCGAGAGGGCACGAGCAGGGAGCGGTTTCCCGGCGTGCGGAGCGGCGGCGGCCGCCGGCCTCGCTCGCCCGCCGCTTTGCGTCGCATCCCTGCGGCTAGGGCAGCCGCGCCGGCGCCGCGCATCTCGTTCTTGCTCCCGCGGACATCGCGTGGAAAAGCTGCGCCCTCCGCATCGCTTCTGCGACCCGCGTAGGGTCCCCAACCCAACGCGGCTGTCACGCTGCGGGCGCGCTTTAGAGCTTCGCGTGTCACGCGAGTCCGAGGTCGCGGCGAACGAGACGCACGGCGCCGGCGCGACTGCAACCTGCGCGCCACTGTTCAGATCTCTGGATCGCTCTCGGTCTGCCCGCCGAGTTTTCGCAACGCCGCGACGATGCCGGCTGGCGTGAACCCTTGTCGCATCAGGATACTGATACAGGCGCGCATGCTCGGCGGCGCTGGTGATGCGTGGCCGGCCGCGCATCTTCTTCTGAAGGGCCTTTGCAATAAGCGCGCGCTCGTCGACGTCGGCGAACACTTCGGCCAACGCTTCGCTCGCTGTCTCCCTCGCGATGCCCATCGCGCTCAGCTCGCGCATGACGCGCAGCCGGCCACGACCCTTCACGTCCGCAGCCGTCCGGGCATACGCGCGCGCCACCCGGCCGTCGTCGAGCGTCTTCGATTCGAGGAGGTGCGCGACGACCCGGTCGATCTCGTCGACGGGGTGCTCGCGATCGATCAGGCGATCGCGCAACTGCTTCTCAGAGAGTTCCCGTCGAGCGAGGAGCCGTAGGGCATCAGTGTAGGCAGACATTCGTGCCGACACCGCCGCCAAGCCGGGATCCGCCGAGCTCCGCGGATGCCGGATACGAGATGGCCGGAAGCGGGATGCCAGCCAGCAGCCAGAGTCCCAGCCGTCCCTACGACACTCGTGGTAGCCGCGAGCCGCGAGCCGCGAGTCGCGAGTCGCGACTCGGCTATCCCCCGAATCGCGTGATCTCGGGCGCACCGCCGCCGACGCCTGCGTTCCGCGCCATCTCGTCGCGCGCCATGTCGGCGGTCGTCGAGATGCCCTGGATCTTCAGCTTGAACTCGTCCACGTTCGACGCCCAGCGCAGGGCTTCTTCCATGGTGACGAAGCCCTGTTGATACAGGTTGAAGATGGACTGATCGAACGTCTGCATCCCGTACTGCGACGTGCCGGCGGCAATCGCGCCGTGGATCTGCGCGGTTCGATCCTTGTCGATGATGCAGTCGCGGATGAACGCGGTGGCGATCATGATCTCGACCGCCGGCACACGTCCGAGGCCGTCGGCGCGCGGCAGCAGGCGCTGAGCGATGGCCGCTTTCAGCACGGCGGCGAGCTGGATGCGGACCTGACGCTGCTGGTGCGGCGGGAAGACCGCGATGATCCGGTTGATGGTTTCCGTAGCGTCGAGCGTATGCAGGGTGGACAGCACGAGGTGGCCAGTCTCGGCCGCGAGAAGCGCCGTTTCGACCGTCTCGTAATCGCGCATTTCGCCGACGAGAATGACGTCCGGATCCTGGCGCAGCGCGCTGCGGAGCGCGTGCGAGAACGACTGCGTGTCGACATTGACTTCGCGCTGGTTGACGATCGAGCGGTTATCGCGATGCAGGTACTCGATCGGATCCTCAACCGTCATGATGTGCGCCGCGCGCATCGAGTTGATGTAATCGATCATGCCGGCGAGCGTCGTGCTCTTGCCGCTGCCGGTGGTGCCGGTGACGAGCACGAGGCCGCGCTCTTCCTGGGCGATCTGCTTGAGCACCGGCGGAAGCCCGAGCTCGTCGAACGGCTTGACCCGCGTGGGGATGACGCGCAGCGCGAGACCGATGGTGCCGCGCTGCTGGAAGACGTTGCAGCGGAATCGCCCGACGCCCCGGCAGGCTGTACGCCAGGTCGACTTCCTGGGCACGCCGGAACTTCTCGCGCTGATCGTCTGTGAAGATCGCGTCGGCCATGCTTTCGGTGTCTGCCCGCTCGAGCCGCTTCTCCTCGGAGAGGGGCCTCAGCAAGCCATTGACGCGCATCATCGGGTAGCTGCCGACCTTCAGGTGTAGGTCGGAGGCCCCGCTCTGCGCTGCAAGTGTCAGCAGTTCATCGATGTGCATGGGAATAAACCGGCTCGCGGCTCGCGGCTCGCGGCTCGCGACTCGCGACTCGCAGGCTCGCGGTTCGCGACTCGCAGCGCCGCCCTACGGAATCGACGCGGCGCTAACGCGACGCTCGCTTAGTCGCACCTGCCTCAGCGGCCTGCAAGGGTTCGCCGGGATACACGAACGTCAGCCACCCGTGCCGGTCCGGCGTCTCGCAGTTGATGACGTCGAAGAACGCCACGTGGAGCGCCTCGGTGACGGGACCGCGCTTTCCCTTTCCAATCACGATCTTGTCGACCATCGAATCGGCGTGATCTCGGCGGCGGTGCCGACGAAGAACGCCTCGTCGCTGATGTAGAGCATCTCGCGCGGCAGCACCTGTTCGACAACGGTGAACCCGAGGTCCTGAGCCAGGGTCATGATGGTGCTGCGGGTGATGCCGGGCAGCACCGCCGCGCTCAGAGCGGCGGCGTATAAAGAATGTTGTCGCGGACGAGGAACAGGTTCTGGCCGCTGCCTTCGCTCAGGTTGCCCTGCGTGTCGAGCGCGATGCCCTCGCTGTAGCCCTCGGCGACCGCTTCCATCTTGATCAGCTGCGAGTTCGCGTAGTTGGCGGACGACTTGGCGAGCGTCGGGAATGTGTTCGGGATGAGCGCGCGTCCAGGAGCTGACCCGCACGTCCACGCCCCTTTCTCGAGCGGCGTCCTTGCCCAGATAGGCGCCCCACTCCCACGTCAGGATGGCGGCGTCGACTGGGCAGGGGAATGGGTTGACGCCGAGCTCGTTGTAGCCGCGGTACACGATCGGGCGGATATAACAGGCCTTGAACTGCATTGGCCGCGAATGGTCGAGAGGACGGCTTCGGTCAGGGTCGCCTGATCGACCTGCGGTTCCATCCGGTAGATTTTGCAGGAGTCGAACAGCCGGCGCATGTGGGCATCGAGCCGGAAGCAGGCCGAGCCGCGCGGCGTGCTGTAGCAGCGCGCGCCCTCGAACACGGCGCTGCCGTAGTGGACCACATGGGACGCGACATGAATGGTGGCGTCCTTCCAGTCCACGAGTTTGCCGTTCATCCAGATCTTGCCGGTGCCCGAAAAAGCCATGCGTTCTCCTTAAGATGAAGCGTTTGAAGGATCTTAGCACAGCCGACTCGCGCTGTCTAAACGGCTGGTCACCCGAGATTTGCAGCGGGTCTAGCGACATCCCGCTGCTGAACCGCGAGCCTAGCCGCGAGCCGAGCTGCGAGCGAGTCGCGAACCGCGAGCCGCGAGTCGCGTCTATTGCGTTTCGCCGCAGAACGGACACCGTCGGTCCGTGCATGCAGAGGCTTGCGGCACTGCCAGCAGAACCGGGCCGCAGGCGTTTCGCGCGCGCGGACGCGCGTCTGGATGCTGTGCGCATCGTCGCGGTGCTTCGAGGCGCGGCTTCGAGCTTTGCTATCGCGCCGCGCGGGCGGCGTTCGCCGCGGTTGCGCGGCAGCGCTCGCGGCCAGGACGTCGTCGAGCAGGTCGGGCGCGCGCTGATATCGATCGGTGATCTCCGGCGCCATCGCCTCGCATGACGATGTCGCTGATGGCTTTCGGGATCGCCGGGTTCTTCAGGCGCGGCGGCGACACCAGCTCGCCCGACATCAGCTTGTCGAGATCCGCCGGCGCCGGCGTGTCGTACGGGCAGGATCCCGGTCAGCATCTGGTACATCGTCACGCCGAGCGAGTAGATGTCGGACGCGAACACGGCCTTTCCCTGAAACTGCTCCGGCGCCATGTAAGGCGGACTGCCGATCACGGTCGTCCCGTGCGCGGCGATCTCGAGGAAGCGCGACGTGCCGAAGTCGGCGACCTTCAGCATGTCGTTCTCGGTGACGAGCACGTTGGCCGGGCGCAGATCGCGGTGGATGACGCCCTGCGTGTGGGCGTGATCGACGGCGTTGCAGATCTGGCAGGTGAAATCGAGCGCGCGGTTCAGTTCGAGCGCGCCGCTTCGAGCCGATGATGTTCTCGAGCGTCTCGCCCTGCACGTACTCCATCACGATGAAGAAGACGTTCTCCTGCTTCTCCGCGGTCGTGATGGCGACGATGTTGGGATGGCTGACGCTGGCGAGGAGCCGGGGCTCCCGCAGCAGCTCGCCGAAGTCGAGGCCCTGGCGATGCGGAACCTTGATCGCGACCTTCTTGTCGATCCAGGTGTCCTGCGCGAGGTAAACGGTGCCGAATCCGCCGCTCCCGAGCGGCGCGATGATCTTGTACTTCCCGAGACTCTGGCCTCTGAATAGCACCTTGAAGAATTGCGGATTGCCGATTGATGATTGCGGATCTTGTCGATTGCTGATTGACGATTGAGACTGCCGATTGCCGATTTGACGATGACGATGAAACTGCCGATTGACAGACCGCGATTGCTGCGAGTTTGGCGATTGACGATTGTCGCGAGTATAGCGCGATTGCGCCGATAATTCTCGACAACGATGCTGCCGCGTTTCTACGTGCCGTCGCCTCGATCCTGCCGCTGGCGAGACGCGCGCGCTGCCACCCGGAGGAAGCCGCATCACCTCACGCGCGTGATGCGGCTTGGCGCGGGCGACGAGATTGCGGTGTTCGACGGCCGCGGTCACGAGTTCCGCGCGCAGGTCACGAGCGCCGCGCGGGGCAAGGTCCGCATCCAGTTGATCGAGCGATTGAGTCTGCGCCGGAGGCTCGGGTCCCGATCACGCTCGTCCAGGCGGTGCTCAAAGGGCGACAAGATGGACGACGTTGTCCGCGACGCGACGATGATGGGGGTGGCTGCGATCGAGCCGGTCGTGACGGCGCGCACGATCGTACGCGTGCAGCGAGCGGACGGAAAACGATCGATGGGCACGCGTCAGCCGTCGCGTCCGCCAAGCAGTGCCGCCGAGCGGTCGTCCCGTCGATCGCGCCGACTCGGCGTTTCGACGAGTGGCTATCGTCGAGCGCCCACGGACTGCGGCTGATGCTCGTCGAACCGTCGGCGGCCGACGCGGAGATCTCCGTCGCTGCACGTTCTCGAGAATCAGGCCGCCGGATCGCTGGCGTTGATCGTCGGGCCCGAAGGAGGGTGGAGCGCCCGAAGAGCGCGACGCGGGCCGGACGCGCCGGATGCATGGCGGTGACGCTGGGCGGCCTGACCCTGCGCGCCGATGCGGTCGCGGTCGCCGCGCGCCGTCGGCGATTCGCTGCGCTTCGCGACTCGCGACTCGCGACCGGACTAGCGATCCTTCGCGAGCTCAGGGCGTCTCGAGCGCGCGATTCGTGGTTCGCGGTTCCGCGGTTACGCGAGGTTCGCAGCGAGCGCTCCGATTACACGAGCGCGAGGCCGCAGGGCATGCGCTTCGCCGACCGCACGATGCGTGGCCGCCGACGGCCGGCCTGGCGACGCCTGAACAGAAACGCTGCCGGGCCAGCGTTCTCCGCGAACTCCGCGTGCATCGCGACGCGACGACGAAGGTTCGAGCCGATCGACATAGCGGCCCACTCATCTTCGCAGCGTTCTTCCGGTGGCGCTAAAACGCATCAGCCACATCATCCCTTTCACCCGGCGCTGAAGCCGCTCACGATCAGCACGCCGCCTGGCGCGACGAGCTGTCGCAGCGCTCGCGGCGTGGCGCTGCAGGACGGCCCGGTGAGGTTGGCGAGGACGAGGTCGGCTGGTTCGAGCGAGGCGGTCGAGAGATCGACGTCGATGAACTCGAATGGCATTCCCCGCGCCATTACGCTCGACGTTGTCGCGTGCGTTGTGGAGCGCGTCGGGATCGTTGTCGATGGCGGTCACACGTGCGGCGCCGAGCTTCCAGGCCGCAATCGCGAGCACGCCCGAGCCCGTCCCGACGTCGATCACGCGCCTGCCGGACACATCGCGCCGTTGCAGCAGCTCCAGACACAACCGCGTCGTCGCGTGATGACCTGTGCCAAAGCCGGTGGACGGGTCGATGATGATGACGTGATCGCGGCTCGCGACTCGCGGCTCGCGGCTCGCGAATCGCGACTCGCGGCTCGCGACTGGCGATTCGCGACTGGCGACTCGGGATTTACGATTCGGGATTCAGGATCCGGGATCAGGGATTCAGGATCGTGATCGGTGATGAGTGATGCTCCACGGAGGCGCGACGACGATGCGCCCGACGCGGATTGGTGTCAGCGAAGCCTGACTGCGCCGCGCCCAGTCTTCGTCGTCAACATCGACCGGCACGAGCTCGATGAGCGCATTCCCGAACTCGGACGCCAGCGCTCCGCGAGCGTTGTCACGCGCGAGAGTGGTGCGGAAGAAGACGCGCCAGCCGTCGCCGGTGTCGTGCTCTTGAATGGCGACCGGCTCGAACGCATCGAGCTCGGCATACAGCATGTCCTGGAAAGTCCCGGCGCCCGGCCCTGGAGCGAACTTTAGATCCAGCGCGGGAGATGCTAGCCAAAGATGTCTTTGACGCGCTCGAAGAACGGCTTCTCCTCGCCGTCGGTTTCGTCGTCCAGCTTCTCCTGCGGCAGGGTGCGGCTCAGCTCTTCGAGCAGCTGCTTCTGTTCCTTCGAGAGCTTCTTCGGGACCGCGACGCGCGCGATCACGTAGAGGTCGCCGTGGCCGCGGCCGTTGACGCGGGGCATGCCCTTGCCGCGCAGCTTGAAGCGCGTGCCAGGCTGTGTGCCGGACGGCACGTGCACGTGCTCGCGCCCATCGAGCGTGGGCACGTTGATCGATCCGCCGAGGGCGAGCGTCGGAAAGCTGACAGGCATCTCGCAGTAGAGATCGTCTTCCTCGCGATGGAAGAACGAATGCTCCTGCACGTGGACGACGACGTAGAGGTCGCCGGGCGGGCCGCCGGCGCAGCCGTGTTCGCCTTCGCCGTAGAGGCGCAGCCGCTGGCCGGTCGCGATGCCGGCTGGAATCTTCACGGTCAGCTTCCGCTCGCGCCCGACGCGGCCGGCGCCGCGGCACGTGTGGCAGGGCTTCGCGATCGTCTTGCCGGTGCCGCGGCAGTTGGGGCAGGGGCGCGCGACGGTGAGAAACCCCTGCTGGTAGCGGAGCTGGCCCGGAGCCGCGGCACTGACTGCACGTTTCCGGCTGTGGTGCCCTCGGCCGCGCCGGATCCCTTGCACGTCTCGCAGGTTTCCTCGCGCGGGATCTGGATCGTCGTTTCGGCGCCGGTGGCGGACTCCTCGAACGAGATCTCGAGGTCGTAGCGGAGATCGGAGCCGCGCTGCGGACCGCCGCGCCGGCGCCGCTGGCCGAAGATGTCGCCGAAACCGAAGACGTCGCCGAGCCCCGAGAAGATGTCGGAGAAGTCCGCGAAGATGGTCGGGTCGAATCCGCCCGCCCGGCGCCCGCTCCCGCCACGCCGGCGTGGCCGAACCGATCGTACAGGCTGCGCTTCTCCCGATCGGCGAGCACCGCATAGGCCTCGGCCGCTTCCTTGAAGGCTTCCTCGGCCTTGTGGTCGCCCGGGATTGCGGTCCGGGTGGTACTTGAGCGCCATCTTGCGGTAGGCGCTCTTGATTTGCGGGTCTGTTGCCTGGCGATCGAGTCCGAGAATCTCGTAATAGTCGCGCTTCGTCACGCTGCTCACCCTTTGGCCACCTTTACCATCGACGGCCGCAGCAGCCGGTCGCCCAGCATGTATCCGCGCCGGAACTCTTCGATCACCTCGCCGTCGCGACGTCCTTCCGCCGTGCTCGTGCGTCACGGCCTGGTGATAGTGCGGATCGAAGTCGGCGCCGAGCGCTTCGATCGGCGCGCACACCGCGCTTGCGCAGGATGTCGCCGAGCTGCTTGTGAATCAGCTCGACGCCGCGGCGATACGCGTCAGCCCTCTTCGGTGCCAGCCTCCGCCTTCAGCGCCCGCTCGAGATCGTCCACGAGCGGCAGCAGCTCTTCGATGATGCTCGCCGCCGCCGCGTCGTCCAGCGCCTGACGCTCGCGCTCGGTGCGCTTGCGGATAGTTGTCGAACTCCGCCGATCTTTCGCAGCAGCAGATCGTAATACTCGTCGCGCTGGCGCTGCAGCTCGGACGGCTCCGTTTCGGTCGCGGCTGTCGTGCCTTCTTCCGCGCTGGACGTCTCGTTTGTTGGATTGTCTTCCACGGCAGGTAACCTTCAACGTTCTGACCTTCCGGCTAAAGCCGGAAGCTACAGTTCTTGAAACTTCCCGCTAAAGCCGGAAGCGACACATTCTCGGAACTTCCGCCTGAAGGCGGAAGCTACAATTTACGTTTCGCCGTTGACCATCCGGCTGATGGCCTTCGAGAGCATGTCGACCGCGTTGATCGCGCGCGAGTACCGCATCCGCGTGGGGCCGATGACGCCAACTGCCCCGGTGCCGTGGCCGTCGGAGTAGGTCGAGGCGATCAGGCTGAAGCGCTGGAGATCGGCTGCGTGATGCTCCGTGCCGATCACGACCGTCAGCCCAGTCGTGCCCAGGTAGTCGTCGAGCAGCTGGACCAGCCGCGTCTTTTCCTCGATCATCCGCAACAGCGTTCGCAGCGTCTCGAGCGTCAGCTCCGGATCCTCGGCGCGAACATCGTCGAGCAGCAGCGACGTGCCCTGGATGAACAGCGTCGGCGCCGGGTCGATGTCCTCGAACGTCGTGCTCGCAAGGCGCAGCGCGCGCGCCATCAGCTCGTCGTAAAGCGTGCGCTCCTCACGCAGCCGCTCGAGGACCGCCTGCCGCACGTCAACGAGCGACTTCCCTTTGAACTCGTGGTTCAGGTAGTTGGCCGCTTGCTGCAGCTCGCCCGGCTCGTACTCTTCGCGTCGGCTCGATCACCTTGTGCGTCACGTGTCCGCCGGCCGCCACGACCACGACCAGCAGCTTGCCGCCGTCGAGCGGCACGAAATCCAGCCGCTCGAGCGTCGTCATATCGGGCGCGATCGCGAACCCGACCTGATGTGACGCGCGCGAGACTTCCTGGGACACGTGCGAAAGCAAGTCTTCGACCGTGCCGGCGCGCCGCAGCCGCGCTTCGATCTGCGGGGCGGGCCGCGTTGATTTCCGCTCGGCCAGAAGTTGATCGACATAGAGCCGATACCCGAGGTCCGTCGGCACCCGGCCGGCCGAGGTATGCGGCTGGCGTACGTACCCGAGGTCTTCCAGCCGCGCCATGATGTTGCGGAGCGTGGCGGACGACACGCCAAAGCCCGCGATTGGCCAGCCACAAGCGACGAAACCGGCTCGCCCTGGTCAATGTATGCATGAACCAGGACGCCGAGGATCCGTCTATCCCGTTCCGGCAGCTCAGGATGGCGTGTCATCAGGTTCTTAGCAGTCTATCGGGTCGAGTGCTAAGAAGATTATACACGGTCGCCGCTTACTTATCCTGGGGTCAAGCTGCGGTCAGACCCCGCGGGCCGTCAGAATCAACTTTTAGGCCGGAGACGGGTGTCTGACCCCAGTCTGACCCTGGTCTGACCCCCTCAGATCCCGGCCCGCGTCACAAGCTCGGCCGCAGCGCGCCGGGCCTCAGCGGTAATCTCCTTGCAGTCGAGCTGGGTCAGGGCGAATTGATCCACCAGCACTTCGCCGTCGACCATCGTCATCCGGACATCCGCGACCCGCGCCGCAAAGGCCAGCGTGGACCAGACGTCGCGATCCGGCATGAGGTGCGGTCGATCGCGCTCGACGATGATGAGGTCGGCGCGCTTGCCGGGCTCGATCGACCCGATCTCGTCGTCCAGCCCGAGCGTGCGCGCTCCCTCGCGGGTCGCCATCCACATCGCATCACGAGCCGTCAGCGCGCCGGGGGCGCGTCGAACCGCCTGGATCGTGGCGGCCAGCCGGATCTCGTCGAACATGTCGAGGCGGTTGTTGCACGCCGCTCCGTCCGCGCCAAGCGACACGCAGATTCCACGCGCGCGCATCTCCGCGACCGGAGCCAATCCCGATCCCAGCTTCAGGTTGGATCCGGGACAGTGCAGAACCTTGACACCGCGCTCCGCGAGGATCTCCTGCTCGCGATCCGAGACCCACACGCAGTGCGCGGTGCAGAGCCTCGATGTGGCGAGGCCGGTGTCGGCGAGATACTCCAGATTCGAGAAGCCGCCGGACAGACGTCGCACTACTTCAACCTCGTCGCGCGACTCGGAGGCATGCGTGTGCACGATGACGCCTGCTCACGTGATGAAAGCGTCGCGACCGCCTCGAGCAGCTCGCGCGAGCAGGACACCGCGAACCGCGGAGCGAATGCCGCGTGCAGCCGGCCATTTGCCGCGCCGTCCCATCGCTTCTTGAGCGCAAGGCTGTCGTCGATCGATCGCGCGGTCTCCTCGCGCAATCGAGCCGGCGCGTCGCCGGAGCCGTCCATCATGCATTTCCCGACTGACGCGCGCAGGCCGGTCTCCGCCAGCGTTTCGAACACGACATCCGTGTCGTGCACGGTCTCCATCGTGAGGATCGATGTCGTGCCGGACAGCAGCAGTTCCGCCGCCGCAAGGCGCGCGGAAGCGCGAAGCGTTGCGGGGGTATGTGCCGCTTCCAGCGGCCAGACCCGACGCTTCAGCCATTCGAGCAGCGGCATGTCGTCAGCCGACCCTCGAAACAGCGTCTGGCACAGATGGATGTGCGTCTGAACGAACCCGGGAAGCAGGTAGCCGCCGCCCGCATCGATGACGGTCTCGTGTCCGCTGCGCTCGACGGGCGCGCCGACCGACACGATGCGTCCGCCGCGGACGAGCACGTCGCCCCTCGACGATGTCGAGGCGATCGTTCATCGTGACGATCGTCGCGTTGCGGATGATGGTGGAGGAAGAGGGGTCGGTCGAGGGCGGGTACGTCCGAGGCCGAATCGGGGCCGGCCCCGGTCATTCAGCCTTGATCCTGACGCTCTTCATCGACAATGGCCGTCGTGTCTACGCCGCGCGTGACGGCGATCAGCTCCGCAAGGATGCTGACCGCGATTTCAGCGGGCGTCACCGCGCCGATGTCCAGGCCGATGGGCGCGTGAACGCGCTGCAGGCATTCCGGAGGCATGCCTTCCTCCAGCAGCGCATCGTAGATGCGCGCGACCTTCGCGCGGCTGCCGATCAGCCCGAGGTACTTCAGATCGCGCGCAGCCAGCGCGCGCATCGCATCGAGATCGTGCTGATGTCCGCGGGTGACGACGACGACGTAGGACGAGGAGCGGAAGGTCGGCGCGGTGCAGCCAGTCGGGAATCGGCTCGACGATGACCTCTGCGCCCGGGAAGCGTGTCGACGTTCGCGAACTTCTCGCGATCGTCCACCACGTGGATGCGGAACCCGACGTCTGAGGCGATCTCGCGCGAGGTGCAAGCCGACATGGCCCGCGCCGATGATGAACAGGCGCGGCGATGGGGCGAGCGGATCGATGTGCACGTCCATACGTCCCCCGCAGATCAACCCGTTCTCCTGAGCGAAGTCGTCGTTGAGCTCGTAGTGGAGGAGCTGTGGCCGTCCCGAACGAGATGGCCTCGCGCGCCTTCCAGAACGCGTCGTTCTCGTAACAGCCTCCGCCGATCGTGCCGACCGTCCGGCCGTCGGCCCAGACGAGCATCTTTGCGCCGGCCCGCTGCGGCGTCGACCCCTGCGAACGAACGACGGTGACGAGCGCCACGCTGTCGCCGCGCGCAAGCGCCTCGGCGGCGGCTGCCAGGACTTCTTCGTTCAGACAAGCACCTCGATCTTTGCCTTCTGTTTCAGAGACTGGATGAACGCGTCCGCTTTCTGCTGCTTCTGCTGCTCGGTCAGGAATTCCTTGATGCGGCCGCTCACCTGTTCGAAGGGCACCGTCGAAGCCGTCCGGCGGTCCGTGACCTTGATGATGTGATACCCGAACTGCGTCGTCACGATATCGCTGATCTCGCCCGGCTTCAGCGCGAACGCGGCCTGATCGAACGCCGGCACCATCTGTCCGCTGCGTGAAGAAGTTCAGGTCGCCGCCCTGCTGCGCGCTGCCGTCGGCTGAGTGCTTCTTTGCCAGCTCGGCGAAGTCGGCTCCCGCACGCGCCTCTTTGAGGACGGCTCTGCGCCTCGTCCATCGCCTTCTTCTTGGTGGCGGCGTCGGCGGTCTCGTCCACACGGAACAGGATGTGGCTCGCGCGAACCGCTTCGTCCTGCTTGAACTTGTCCGGGTTCTTGTCGTAGAACTCCCGCACCTCGGCATCGGTGGGGACAGGCTGCGTCGATACTTCGCTTTCCACCATCTTGTTGATGCTGATGTCGATGCGCGTGTCGGCCTTGAGCTTCTCGAGCGTCATCCCGCGCGCCTCGAGCGCCTTCTTGAACGCTTCCTCGTTTGGAAACTGCGACTGCATCTGCTTGATGTTGCCGTCGACCTCAGCGTCGGTCACCGTCACCTTGCGGGTACGGGTCTCCTGCGAGAGCACCGTGTAGGTCACGAGCTGGTCGAGCGCCTTGCGGAAGATCTCGTCACGCCGTTCCGCCGGGATCGGGCTGTTTCGCTCCGACTTCCATGTTCTTGATCAGCCGGTCGAAATCAACCTTCGTGACGTCCTCGCCGTTGACGCGTGCGAGGACCGCCGGCAGTTGCGCCGGCATCGGCTTGGCGGCCGGAGGTGCCTGAGCCGCAGCCGCTGGCTGCCCGGGGGCAGATGACTGCGGGGCTTGGCCTGTGGTTCCAGAGGTAGGCGCCGCGGCGGACGCGGGCGATTCGACTTGCCTTCGCGATCGCGCCTGCGGGCGGTTTACGGCAGGCGGGCGCGACGATCAGAGTGGCGGCAATCACGAAGCAACGAGAGCAATCTTGTCAAAACGCGTGTCCTTTGAGAGGGTCGAGCCGAGGCGTACCGAACGGGAACGAATCTCTATTTTAAAGCTACTCAGAAACTGTGGAGCGTGCACGGCTTCGGTGGGAGCGGTGCCGGCGAGAAATGATTCGTGGAAGACCCGTGGGCAGCCAGGGACCGCGAGCTTGCCGGTGTCGCGGTCGATGTCGACGAACACGATGCCTTCCGGCGCCTCGAAACCGCCCGCTGGTCCGCCCGCCGAGCGCGCGCATCATGAACGCGGTCCAGATTGGCAGCGCCGCCTGGGTCCCGCTCAGTCCGAGCGGCTGGTTGTCGTCGAGCCCGACCCACACGACGGTCAGGACCTCGGGCGTGAACCCGACGAACCAGGCGTCGCGCAGGTCATTGGTCGTGCCGGACTTTCCGGCGGCGTCCTGCGTGAACCCGGCGGCGCGTGCGCCTGCGCCGGTTCCCTCGTTCATCACGCTGCGCATCATGTTGGTGACGAGGAACGTCGTGTCCGGGCGCGCGATCGTCCGCGGCGGATCGACATGGAGCGCCACGTCTTTGCCGGCGCTGCTGATGAGCCGCGAGATCGCGTGCAAGCGGCTTGATCGTGCCGCCGTTGGGGAAGAGCGTGTAGGCGGTGGCGATTTCGAACGGTGTCGCTTCGAACACGCCGAGCGCGATAGATGGATACGGGCGCGGCGGCGTGCTGGCGCCAACGCGCTTCCACAGCGCGGCGACCTGATCGTAGCCGGTCGTCTCGGCGACCTTGATCGTGGGGATGTTTCTGGACAGCGCCAGCGCGCGCCGCAGCGTGACGGGGCCCTCGAACTCGCCGTCGTAGTTGCCCGGCGTCCAGGTCTGCTGGTTGAATTCCCAGGACGTCGGCTCGTCGATGACAACCGTCGCCGGCGTGAGATCGGTGCGTCCTTCGGCAGCGGCGCGTTCGAAGGCCGACGAGGTAGACGAACGGCTTGAACGCCGACCCGGCTGACGCTTGGCTGCAATCGCGCGGTTGTACTGCGACTGGTTGTAGGTGCGTCCGCCAACGAGCGCGAGCACTTCGCCGGTGCGCGGATCGACCGCAATCAAGGCGGCCTGCGCGGGCTGGCCGTTTGCGTTTCGCGAGCAGCTCGTCCACATGCGTCAGCCCGTCGCGGATGGCGTCCTGCGCGAGGCGCTGCATGTGCAGATCGAGCGTCGTGTAGACGTCGATCGCGCCGGTCTCGTGTGCGATACTGATCCTGCAGCTCCTGGCCGATGTAGTCGACGAAATACGGCGCCTCGGCGTCGAGCGCTCGTGCCGCCATCTGCAGCGGCTCCCGCGACGCGCGGTCGGCCGCATCGGCGCTGATGAAGCCTGAATCCGCCATCGCGTGCAGGACGACATTCCGCCGCTCCTTCGCGCGGTCCGGGTTGTTGAACGGCGACAGCCGCGAGGGCGACTGGATCACGCCGGCGATGGTGGCGGCTTCGGCCAGCGACAGGTTCGTGACGTCCTTGCCGAAGAACAGCCGCGCAGCCTCGGGGACGCCGTGGATCGCGAACGAGCCCCGCTGGCCGAGCGAGACGTCGTTCAGGTAAAGCGTCAGGATCTGTTCCTTCGTGAGCCGCCGCTCCAGCGCGACCGACATGAACCACTCGGAGACCTTGCGCTTCAGCGTCTGTTCCGGCGTAAGGAACGTGTTCTTGACGAGCTGCTGCGTGACGGTGCTGCCGCTCCGCAGGTACTTCTTGCCGACCAAAGACGTTGTCGATGGCGGCGCTCACGATGCCGATGGGATCGATGCCCGAGGTGATCGTAAAAACGCCGGTCTTCAATCGCGAGGACCGCCTGGACCATGACGGGCGGGATCACTGCCAGAGCGGCACGTCGCGGCGCTTCTGGCGCGCTTCCGCGACGAGCGCGGTGATCAGGGGGGTATCGAGCGTCACCTTGTCGAGCGTGCGTTTCGTCCCGACCAGCTCGAGCCGATCGATCGACGACGGACTCGACCGCCTTCGCGCGCTTTGCCGCGAAGACAAGGCGAACCACCTGACCCCTGTGGTCGCCGCTGCGCGGGATCATGACCACCGCGTCGCGTCCGACGGTGAATTCTCCTGGTTGTTCCGCCTTCGCGCGATACGAATACCCGAGGTCGTTCAGACGATCGACGATTTGCGGGGGCGTCAGCGACTGGCCGCGACGGAATTCGTACGGCCGGGCAAAGATGCGGGGGTCCGACCGCTGCGTCTCGCCCGCGAGCCTCGCATCGATCATCTTCGAGAAGCCGATGTAGAAGTAGGTGGTGACGATGGCGAGGAGGACGAACGTCGCGCCGCCGCCAACGAGCGCGTAGAATTTCCAGCCACGCCGCTTCGCGCCGCGGCGCGAAGGCACACGCGGTTTCGTCGCCACGGCGGTCCCAGGGTTCACTGGCACGTGTATCGGGTATGGGGCAGCGTCATCAATTCTACCAACTGCCCATGGAGTAGGCTAGTGTGCTGTTCGGTTTCATGACACGGACGAGAGCGCACCTGAACTCCCGATCAGTCTTCTCGGCGACTCGGTTGGTCCAGATTAGGGCTCGCGGCTCGCGATTCGCGGCTCGCGACTCGCGGCTCGCGGCATGCGCGGCTCGCGATTCGCGGTTCGCGATTCAGGGATTCGGGATTCGAGGATTCGGGATTCAGGATTCAGGATTAGCGATTCAGGATCAGTGATTAGTGATTAGCGATTCAATCGACCTTCTCGTCTTCGGTCCCCACCCCGACGATATCGAGATCGGCTTTGGCGGCGTCGTCGGGCTGCATGCCTCGATGGGGTTTCGTGTGGGGCTCTGCGACCTGACGAGAGGGGAGCTGGGGTCGAACGGCACACCCGAGGAGCGTGAGGCGGAGGCAGAGGCTGCGCGTGAGGTCCTCGGCGCGGCGTGGCGGATCAACCTCCGCTGGCCGGATGGCGCCATCGTCGCCACTGACGAACACATCCACGACGTCGTCCGGCTCATCCGTGGGACGCGTCCCCGGACGGTCGCGTTGCCGTATTGGAACGATCGTCACCCCGATCATCGCGACGCGAGCGACGTGCTCACACGCGCGGCATTCAAGAGCGGCCTGCGCCGGTTCCGGCAGGATCTCGGAGAGCCCTGGCGGCCTGACTGGGTCTGCTACTACTTCATCAACGACTCTGTACCCGAGTCGTTCGGCATCGACGTGTCGGCGCATTACGAGACGAAGCGCAAGGCGCTCGCCTGTCACCGTTCGCAGTTCACGCCGGCGTCGCAGGACAGCGTGTCGACACGGTTGAACGTTCCGCAGTTTCAGCAGCTGATTGAAAGTCGCGACGCGCATCTTGGTGCGCTGGTTGGCGTCGCGTACGCAGAAGCGGTCGTGGTTCGCGAACCAGTTCTGCGGCCGCACCTGATGAAGGACTGGCGTGACTCGCCGCGGGCCGATCGCCGATGAACATCGGCATCGTGTGCTACGCGTCGGTCGGCGGCAGCGGTATTGTTGCGACAGAGCTCGCGAAATCGCTCGCGGCACGCGGCCACGCGGTGCACGTGCTCAGCACCGACACGCCGTTCAGGCTCGGAAGCTATCAGCCCGGGCTGACATTTCACCGCGTGCGCACGCCCGCATATCCGCTCTTCCGCGAGCCGCAGTACGTCATTGCTCTCGCCAACCGGATGGTCCAGGTTGCGCGCGAGCAGGGGCTGGACATCATTCACGCGCACTATGCCGTGCCGCACGCGACCGCGGCATACCTGGCGAAGCAGATACTCTTGCGCCACGGTAACGGATCCCGTCCCGCGCATCATCACGACGCTCCACGGCACGGACATCACGCTCGTCGGCAGCGATCACTCGTACGCCGAAACCGTCGCGTTCTCGATTGAGATGTCGGATGGCGTGACGGCGGTGTCAGAAAGCCTGAAGCAGGACACTTACAAAGCGTTGTCCGTGCAGAAGCCGATCGCCGTCATCCCGAACTTCCTCGACTGTGACGTCTACCAGCGGATCCAGGCAGCGCCGCTGCGCGCCCTCTACTGTCCGCCAGGCTGCGAGAAACTGGTGATCCACGTTTCGAATTTCCGTCCGGTGAAGCGCGTGCCGACGGTCGTTCAGGTGTTCGCGCGCATCGCCGAGCAGGTGCCCGCCCGGCTGCTGCTCGTCGGCGACGGCCCTGATCTAGCGCCCGCGCTGGACGAAGCCAAGGCGCTCGGCGTCTCCGGACTCGTCGAGGCGCTCGGCGAGCAGGATCAGATCATTCCGCTGCTGTCGATCTCCGATCTCTTTCTCCTGACCTCGTCTCAGGAAAGTTTTGGCCTTGCGGCGCTCGAGGCAATGGCGTGCGAAGTGCCAGTCGTGGCATCGCACGTCGGAGGGCTACATGAGGTCATCGACCACGGCGTCACCGGGTTTCTGCGTGACCCGTCTGACGTGGAGGGCATGGCGCAAGACGGTATTGCGCTCCTGACCGATCCCGATTTCCATTCCAAAGTCGCGACCGCAGGCCGCCGATCGGTGCGCAAGCGCTTCTGCCGCGACCTCATCGTCCCGCAGTACGAGCGGTTCTACGAGGAGACTCTCAAGGCTTAGGCTTTGTCAGACTCATCGGACCACAGTCGGCGGGCGGGCGAGGCCGGGGGCCGACGCGATGCGGAGCACGCCGACCGCACCGCGCAGCCGGAAACCGCGCCCTGCGATTCCTCGCCGCGACTTCCGCCGCTGCTGATCCGCGTCGCCCAACCGCACGCCCGGCGCACCTGCGCGCCTGGCATGTGTCGCACACACGCATCTCTTAGTCGCGGCGGGAGCGGCAGGGTACCGGAGCAGGGAGCGGTTTCCCGGCGTGCGGAGCGGCGGCGGCACCCGACCTCGCTCGCCCGCCGCGCTTTGTCAGACATCCCACGCTTCATCCCACATCAGCTTCGATCGAACCTCTTCGATATCCGATCGCGTCTAACCATCGACGATCGAAGCGGACCATAATTTCTAGAACTGGTTTCAAAACCCGTTTCAGGCGCGGGTCCTGTCGCGGCCACCCTATTCGGTTTTTGAAACCAGTTCCAGTGGAGTCAATTCGGATAAGAGGAGGCTCTCCATGTCTCGGGCAGTAGCGTTCTGGTTTGCCGCTCTTCTCATCGCGATGAGCGTCGCACATCCGTTGGCGCAGTCGCAGGCGATCAACGGCACTATCGAAGGCACCATCACGGACCAGTCGGGCGCAGCGCTTCCTGGCGTCACCGTGACGGTCACGAACACTCGACACCGGCGACAGCGCGCGTCGTCGTGTCAAATGAAGCGGGCGTGTATCGCGCGCCGCTGCTGCCGCTCGGGCGCTACCGTGTCTCGGCCGAACTGCAGGGCTTTCAGCAAGTTCGAGCAGCAGGGGCTCACGCTGTCGGCCGGACAGACCGCCCTCATCAACATCAGCCTCACCGTCGGCGACATGTCCGAGGCGATCACGGTGACGAGCGAATCGCCGGTCGCCGAGCCCGGCAAGATCGATCTCGGCCGCACGATCGGCGAGACCGAGATCCAGCAACCTGCCGCTCGTCTCGCGCAACCCGTACAACTTCGCCTTCCTCCAGGCCAACGTGACCGGCTACGAGAACAACGAGTTCGGCGTGCCGCGCATCAACGCGAACGGATCGCAGATGCACACGAACTATCAGATCGACGGCAACACGAACACCGAGAAGGACCGCGCGGGGCTGCGCATGCTGCCGGTCTCCGAAGTGCTCGTGCGCGAGGTGAAGGTCATCACGAACGGCTTCGCGCCGGAGTTCGGCCAGACGACGGGGATGGTCTACAACGCCATCACGCCGTCGGGCACCAACGCGGTCCATGGGTCGGCGAGCTACCGGTTCAAGCGCAACTCGATGTCGGCGCGGCCGTTCTTCCTGTCGCCGACCGCGCGCAAGCCCGACACCGAGGCCAACGACGTCACGGCGACGCTTGGCGGGCCGATCACCAGGGACAAGTGGCACTTCTACGGCGCGTACGAGTACGTCGATCGCAGCCTGATCACCGGCGGCCAGGTGATCACCGTGGCACCCGCCGACGCGCAGGCGCTCGGCATCACGCTGCCGGCCGACGGCGTCATCCCGGCGCACCAGAAGGTGAACTTCGGCTTCGGCAAGACCGATTACCAGCTGTCGAAGGGCAGCAACCGTTGTCGGTGCGCTATTTCGGCTTCAAGAACTTCTCGCCGTCGAACATCGGCGGCGGGCTGACGACGACCGATCGCGCGACGGACTTCACCGACCGGATGGATTCGACCGTCGGGCCAGGTCGTCTCGTCCATCGGTCAGTCCATGCTGAACGAGCTGCGCGTGCAGTACGCGCGGCGCCACCAGTTCCGCACGCCGGGCATGTCGGTCGACGGTCCGGCGGTCACGGTCACTGGCATCGCGGAGTTTGGCGGCGCGCGCATCGGCGACAGCAATTCCGTCGGGTTCGACTTCACCCAGGGCATCACGCAGGTGATCGACAACGTCAGCCGTGATCCGCGGGCGACACGCGCTTCAAGAGCGGCATCGACGCGCAGTGGATCGCCGACACGCGCGTGCGCGGCGAGCTGTTTCTCTACACCTTCGCGACGATCGCCGCCTACCAGGCGGCGAAGAGCGGCGCGAATCCGTTCGCGCTACACGAACTTGCAGCAGCAGCTCGGCGACCTGAGCGTCGAAGTACAACTCGGCGTTCTACGGGTTCTTCGTCCAGGACGACTGGCAGCTGTCGTCGCGCTCAAGCTGCTGTATGGCGCTGCGCTACGACCTGTTCGACGTGCCGCAGGCGCGTGCCGTTCGCGCCCAACCCGTACTCGCAGGACTTCACGATCGACAAGAACAACTTCGGGCCGCGCGCCGGGCATCTCCTGGTCGCTCGATCAGTCAGGCGCGGACAGTCGTGCGCGCCTCGATCGGCCTGATGTACGAGCCGCCGCTGCTCGACTTCTACGACAACGCGATCCTGAGCAACGGCGATCCCAAGAGCTACAACGTCGGTCCGCTGCCTGCCCACGGCCGCCGGCGCGCCGGCGTTCCCGGCAAGCCTGGCGTCCGCCGCCGCCCGGGTTCGTGCTGCCGCGGCAGAGCATCAACGCCGTCGATCCCGACTTCAGGACGCAGTCGGCGTGGCTGAGCAACGTCCAGATCGAGCGCGCGCTCAACGACGACGATCGCCGGTGACGGTCGGCTACGTGAATTCCGATCGGCCGCAACCTGCCGGTGCTGATCGACGTCAACCTCGTGCCGACCGGGCAGACGCTGGCGGACGGCCGGCCGATCTTTTCGACGCACCGCACCGCGTCGATCCGACGTTCAACCACATCAACATGTTCAAGTCGATCGGCGAGTCGCACCTACAACGCCTTCACCGCCGACGCTCAGCCAAGCGGATGACGCACGGCTGGCAGGCGCAGGCGACCTACACGCTCGCGCGCGGCGTCGACAACGCGCCGCTGACCGGCACCTACGTCGTCGGCAGCCAGGACGATCGCGTGTCCGATCCGTCGAATCTCGATCGCGACAAGGGCGTGACGCCGTTCAACCAGACGCACACGTTCGCGGTGTCGACCGTGCTCGCCCCGCACGGTGAGCGGCAGCGGCATCGGCGCCGACGCTGCTGAACAACAACCAGGTCGGCATCATCCTCCAGGCCAACAGCGGCCTGCCGTTCAACATCCGCTCGAACCTGGACCTGAACCAGGACGGCGTGCAACAACGATCGTCCGCTCGACATCGAGCGCAACGCCGGCCGCCTCGGACAGTCGTTCAACCTCGATCTGCGCTACTCGCGCTTCATTCCCGTTCCGCGACGCGAGCGAAGGCGGAGCTGTTCTTCGAGGCGAAGAACCTCTTCAACACGGCGAACATCGCCGGCGTGAACCGCGTCGTGACGACCGACGCGCAGGGCAACCCGGTCAACGCCCTGGTGTTCAACGGGAGCGACTATCCGACCGCCGGGAAGAGCGGCTACGACCAGCGGCTCATGCAGCTGGGGTTCAAGTTCATGTTCTGAGTGAACGAGAGTGAGATTGAGGGAACGGAGGCATGAAGCCTCTCCGATTCCCTCTGAGCGTAGCGGTTAGGCGCTACTATTCGCTATGCGTGAGTCTCGCATCCTCGTCTCTCACGTTCCTGCTGCTTCTCGTTACCAGTTCGCTCCCTGCGCAGTTCCGGCGTCAAGCCGATCGGCGAGCTGCCCGAACGACGTCGCGCTGCGGTTGATGCTGCGCAAGCTGGCCTCGACCGGCACGTTCATGGAGACGACCGCGCATCCCGACGACGAGGACAACGGGCTGCTGGCGATGATGAGCCACGGCCGGGGGATGCGGACGACGCTCGTGTCCGCGACGCGCGGCGACGGCGGGCAGAACGAGATTGGTCCGGAGATCTTCCAGGCGCTCGGCGTTCTGCGGACCGAGGAGCTGCTGGCCGTCCATCGATTCGACGGCGCGGAGCAGTACTTCACTCGCGCGGTCGACTTCGGTTTCTCGTTCAGCATCGACGAGTCCATCCAGAAGTGGGGGCACGACGAGATCGTCGGCGACTACGTCCGGCACATTCGCACGATCCGGCCCGACGTCATCGTCGGGTTTCTGTGCGGCGGCGGAGGCGGCGGCCAGCACCATCAGGCGTCCACGCGGCTGACGCTCGAAGCGTTCCGGGCCGCGGCCGATCCGTCGACGTATCCGGAACAGATCCGCGAAGGACTGCGGCCGTGGCAGGCGAAGCGTGTGTTCTGCACGGAGGGTTCAGCTTCCGGGCAGGCGGCGCCGCTGCGACACCCGATCTGCTGCGCGTGACGACCACCGGGTTCGATCCGCTGCTCGGCCGGACCTACGCGGAGCTCGGGCTCGAAGCGCGCAGCATGCACAAGTGCCAGGGCACGTCGCAGCTGCTGCTGCTCCCCGGCGCAGTCGCAGTCGCGCACGTATCGCCTGAAGGACAGCGTGATCGGGCAGGCCGGCGTTGCGCCGAAGGACCTGTTCGAGGGAATCGACACGACGCTCGTTGGGGCTCGCGAAGTTCGCCGGGGCCTCAGCCGCCGGCGAACCTCGTCATCGCGCTGCAGGCAATCAGCACGAGTGTTGCGGACGCGCGAAGCAGGCGGTCGGAAGCCCGTGGTCCGGCCGCCGCCGCGTCGCCGCTCGTTCAGGGGCTGGCGGCGGTTGCGCCGGCTGCGTGCGCTGCGTAGCGGGTTCCGAGGCGGGGTCTAAAGACCCCGCCCTACTGCAGCCGGACGCGCAATACGAGATCGACTTCCGACTGGCGCAGAAAGAGTCGCAATTTCAAGAAGCGCTCCTGCCTGACGCACGGCATTCGCCTCGAGGCGCTCGCAGACGATGGCGACGGTGGTCGTCGGGCAGACGGTCAAGGTCTCGACGCTGTGCCGGCAACAACGGCTCCGCCGACGTGACGCTGAAGTCGGTCAGCCTCGCTGGGTTCGACTCGACGACGAGCAGCTCGTCGATGGAAGGCGCGGTCTGCGTGCCCAACGCCGGATCGATCGCAACCGGAAGGGCGGTGTCGTGCGACGCCGACTGTTCGCGTTGCGAACGTGCCGCTCTCGACTCCGTACTGGACGCCGCGCCAAGACGCCGCGCGCTACGACTTCGACCGGACGTGCCGTTTGGTGTGCCGTTCCGCCCGACGCCGTTCCATGCCGTCTTTTCGTTGACCGATCGGCGGCGCCGACGTGCGCATCGATCGCGCGGTCGAGTTCCGCTACAGCGATCTCGTCGCCGGCGAGAAGCGCATGGAGCTGCAGGTCGTCCCGCCATTCGCGGTTCGGACGTCGCCGGCGATCGCAGTAATTCCCGGGACAGTCGCCACGTCGCCGGTGACCGAGAAGCGCGGAACTGACCGGAGGCAGGGTGGCCGAACAAGCAGGAGCTAGAGCGAGGCGTGCGCACCGCGACCGACGGCACCGGCCGCTCGAGCGGCTGCGTCGCGAGCCCGGACGGTCGCGTGACCGTGACGAACAACATGAACGGGCCGGTCAGCGCGACGGCGATGCTCGAAGCTCCGGACGGCTGGGCAGTGTCGCCGCCGTCCGCACCGGTGAAGTTCGAGCGGGCTGACGAGCAGGCGACCGGTTCGTTCAGCGTCACCCTCCGGCGCGCGCGTCGTGCAGGCGAAGCCCTTGTCCACGCGGTGGTGTCGGCGTCAGACGTCACCTCGCGCGTCGGCTACCAGGTCGTCGAGTATCCCCACATCCATCGTCGTCACGTCGATCGAACCGGCCGAGACGCGAGTGAAAGTGATCGACGTCCGGATCGCGCCGGGACTGCGAGTCGGCTACATCATGGGCGTCGGCGATGAGGTGCCGGACGCGATCGAGCAGCTTGGCGCCGACGTCCACCTGATCGACGCGCTGGAGCTCGCGTCAGGCGATCTGAGTCGCTACAACGTGATCGTCACCGGCGTCCGCGCCTACGAACGCCGCCCGGACCTGCGCGCGAACAACAGCCGGCTGCTCGTCGTACGTGCAGAACGGCGGCGTGCTCCTCGTGCAACTACAACAAACTGGAGTTCAACCAGGCGCAATACGGACCGTATCCCGTGAAGAACGGCCAGGACCGTGTCACGGACGAGAACGCACCAATCGAGGTGCTGGTGCCGAAGCATCCCGTGTTCAACGTGCCGAACCAGATCGGCGACGAATCATGGGCGCGGCTGGGTGCAGGAGCGCGGGACGTACTTTCTCGCCGAGCGTGATCCGCGCTACGTCGACCTCGTGCGATCGACGGATCCGTTCCCGTTGAACCCCGGGCCAAAAACCGGAGCGCTCGTCGAAGCGCAGTATGGCAAGGGCCGCTGGATCTATATCGGCCTCGGGTCTGTGGCGCCAGCTGCCCGCCGGCACCGATGGCGCGTACCGGCTGCTGGCCAATCTGCTCAGCCTGGGAAAGAAGTAGCGGATGCGGTTCTCGCCGGAATACGTCGCGTGCGTTCTCAATGCCAACTTCGAGGACGCCAAAGCGTTGTTCCTCGCTCCGCTGATGCGCATTCACTACGCGCATCTCGTCATGCTCACCGAGCAGGGGATCGTTCCGGCGTCGCAGGCTCGCGCCGATCCGCGGGGCGCTGGACGGGATTTCCGTCTCCGATGTTCGCAAGGCCGCGTACGACGGCACCTGCGAGGACCTCTTCTTCTATGTCGAACGCCTGATCGTCAAGGCCTGCGGGGAGGAGGCGGCCGGCCGGCTGCACACGGCGCGCTCGCGCAACGACATCGACATGACGATGTACCGCATGCAGCAGCGGTCGCTGATTCTTTCGCTCCACGAAGGCGTCGTGCGGCTCCGTGACGTTCTCATCGATCAGGCAGAGGCGCACCGCGACGACGTGTTCGCCGCCCACACGCACACGCAGCCGGCGCAGCCCACCACCATCGCGCACTACCTGCACGCGGTCGTCGAACAGCTCGAACGCGACGCCGTCACGGCTTCGAGCGGCCTACGCGAGCACCAACCGCAATCCGCTGGGCGCTTGCGCGATTACCGGAACCGGTTTCCCGATCGATCGGCAGCGGACGAGCGAGCTGCTCGGCTTCGACGGCGCCACCGGCAATACGTACGGCAGCATCGCGACTGTCGACTACATGCTGGAGAGCGTGTCGGCGGCCGCGGTGATGCTCGCGGGACTCGGCCGCGTCGTTCAGGACTTCCTGCTGTGGTGCACGAGCGAGTTCGGATACCTGCGGCTGGGCGACGAGTTCGTGCAGTGCAGCAGCATCATGCCGCAGAAGCGCAATCCCGTTGCGCTCGAGCACGCGCGCGCGATCAGCAGCAAGGCACTCGGTCAGGCGAACGGCATCTTCATGGCCGTCCACAACACGCCGTTCGGCGACATCGTCGATACCGAGGACGACCTGCAGCCGCTCGTGTATGCGATGTTCAACGACGCGGAGCGGGCCGTGCGGCTCGTCGCGGCTGCGATGGAAACCGCAGCGTTCGATCGCGAGCGGCTTGCCGTCGCGGGCTGAGCAGGGCTGGATCACCGTCACGGAGCTTGCCGATACGCTCGCGCGCGATGAGGGCGTGCCGTTCAAGACAAGCCACACGATTGCGAGTCGGCTGGTGAAGGAAGCCTCACGCCGTCCAACCGAGCCCCGCGCGGCGACTGCTGCGCGAGGTCTCGATGTCCGTCACCGGCCGCCCGATTGAGTTCGACGACGCGAGGTTGAACGAGGTGCTCAGCGCGCGACACTTCGTCGAGGTCAGGAAGACGCCCGGCGGGCCCGCGCCGTCCGAAATGGCGCGCGCGCTCGCTCGATCGCGTGCGCTTGTAGACGCCGATTCGAAGTGGCTGATGGAAGCGCGCGACAAACTCCAGCGGGCGGATGCGCGACTGACCGAAGCCGCGAGAGCGCTGTAGTCGGCGCTGTTCACTGTCGCGCTACACGCACCGACGGTAACGTCGAAGAACTCGAAGAATCCGAAGAATCGAAGAGAAGAAGCGAAGAGCGCCGGGTTAATCGGGCTCGAGAGCTGGGCGGACGCCGGCCTGCGGCCGGCGTACGAAGGCGTCATGAGTTCGGAAATACAAGCACCTCTTGATCGTGTGGTGTTTGTATTTCCGAACTCATGACGCCTTCTACCGCGCGGCAGCGCGGTCCGCACAGCGCGTGATCGGGTGACTACAGCTAGTCCCCCTTCTTTACTTCTCCTTCGGATCTTCTTCGGATCTTCGTATCTTCGGATCTTCGACGTAGCCGTCGGCGCGTGCAGCGGGACAGCGGGTGTCGCCGCTACAGAGTCACCACCCAGTGCCGCCCCAGTTCCAGCGGCAGCGTGCGCAGCAGTGTGTCCACGAGGCCGGGGCCGTAGCGATTGACGAAGTAGACGAGCGTGAGCGTGCGTTCCTGCGGATGCCCCAGCGGAAAGATCTGCGCCTGAGCACGCGTGAACTGACGGCGCAGCGTTTCGTCGCGGCGTTTGGCCGCCTGAATGACCTTGCTCTGGAGCGACTTCAGGTCGTGCTCCATTTTCGACAGCGTGGTCTTCGCCGCGCCTGTGAGGGTCGGATCGAGCGCGGGCATCGCGTCGATCACGCCCTGCAGCGCCGAGCGCAGCGCATCTTCGGCATTCTTGATCGAGTGTTCGATTTCTGGCGGCAGTTGTGACTGGAGGAGGCGATTGAGGCCGGACTCGTCGCGGGCACGAAGATCGTCGAGCGGCACGTGATGCTTGCTCAGGAACCTGGCGGCGGCGCCATCGATGAGCGTTGCCGTCGCTCGAGGATAAATCAGCGGCATCGGAATGCCGAAGTGGTTGTAGACGTCGCGCAGCTGACCGAGGTAAGCCAGCTCGCTCGGACCCGAGACGTAACAGATCGTCGGAAACAGCGTGTCCTGCACGAGCGGACGCAACAGCACATTCGGGCTGAACCGGCCTGGGTTCGTCCGTGCTTCCTCGACGAGCGACGCCAGGGCGACCTTCGTGTCACCGACGACGTATCCGTCGCCGTCACGCCGGATCGGTTGTCGCGCGCCGCTCAGATGAAAGAGCGCGATGCTGCCGGGCTGCGTCACGACCTGCGGTTGATGCCCGAGTGCCAGCAGCTTCTCGCCGCCCGCCGCCGCAAGCGCTGCCGTCTGACCCGGAGCCTCGAGCTCACGCGCGAACACCGGAGCGGCGAGCGGCTTCGCCGCCGGATCCGCCGCCTCGAATACCACGAGCCCGTACGGACCGAGCACTGTCTCGATCCACGTCGAAAACGCTTCGGCCATCCCGGCGCCCGGACGATAGGCGGCTCGGATTCCGTCGCTCACGTGGCCGGTAAAGTCGGTCCCTGGCAGGGCCGCGATCAGTTCGTCGATCGATCTCGCAATCCGTTCGTCGAGCACGAGCCGGGCCACCGGCAGTTCGCCCGCGCCCTCGAGGTCCGGCAGCGTGATGGTTTTCGGCTGAAACTCCGCGTCCAGCACGGTGCAGCTGCGGATCTCTTCCCAATCGTGATCTTCGGCGTCCACCCAGAACACGGGCACGGCTGGGACGCCGTGGTCTGCCGACACCTTCGCCGCAAGCTGGATCGCCGTGACGGCCTTGAGCAGCGTGAAGAGCGGACCCCCGAACACGCCGGCCTGTTGCCCGGTCGCAATGACGACGGCGCGGGGATCGGCCAGCCGCGCGGCCGCCTCGCGGGCCTTTGGAGGGGCGCCGCGATGATCCTGCTGGGCTGCAATGATTCCGGCAATTGCCGGGTTGCGCGGCTGCGCCTGAGAGCGCGAGATCGCGTCTTCCCAGGCCTGAGGGCTCGCGGGGTCGCCCGAATACAGCTCGCGCAGCCGATGAAAATTGAATGCGTAGTCGCCGAGCAGCGGGCGCATCCATTCCAGCGTGCGAACATCGATACCGAGGGGAGCGGACTCGTCCACAGCCGCCGCTGCGGCCGAGCCGTGCGCGTGTGATCGGGTGACTCGGCTGACACCGCCCCGTACTCTGTCAAAGTTCGGGAATAAGTCAAGAATGTCACTCCGAATGCTCCTGCACCTCGACTTTCGACGCGCGCCGATGACCTCAGGATCCCCGTGCTTCAGCTTCGGGTGTGGAACGATCTGTGCTACATTTTTTTGTCCGTCCCCGGAATGACCAGAGACGATCCGGCCGCGTTCGCTCCACCTCCTGCATTCGGACCGTTCCGGGTCCTGCATCAAATTGGTATTGGCGCGTTGGGTCCTGTGTTCAGGACGTACGAGCCGACGCGCGACCGTCTGGTTGCCGTCAAGGTCTTCCGTCTCGATGTGACGCCAGAGCAGGCGCAGGCGCTCGCCGATGAGTTGGCTCGCGCGGCCGACGCCGGCCTCTTCCATCCGTCCATCGTCGAACCCATCGCCGCGGGGGTCGAAGGGCTCGTCCGCCTATCGGGCCGAGGAGTATGTCGCCGCTGAGTCCCTCGATGTGGCGATGCGGCATTATGCGCCGGCACCGCTCGACCGCGCGCTGCCGTTTCTGACGCAGCTTGCCGGGGCCATCGACTTTGCCCGTGCGGCCGGCATCGGTCATGGCGGACTGCACCTCAGGGACGTGTTCGTGACTCCCGACGAAGCGCGTGCGAGCGGGTTCGGTATTGTCGAAGCGCTCGAACGCGTCGGCGTCCGCGCGCCGGTTCGGCGGCCTTACAGCGCACCCGAGCGCATCGCGGGCGGAGAATGGGGCACGCCGGCGGATGTCTTCTCGCTCGCTGCCATCGCCTACGAGCTGATCGCGGCTCGACGGCCCTCCGGTACTGGCGAGCAGATCGGTGAATTGACTGGCGAACACATCGCGAATCACGCCTCCGCGATTCGATCGGTGCTGGCACGAGCGATGGCCGATCAGCCGGCCCGTCGCTACTCGACGGCGCTGGGATTCGCAGCGGCCCTCGAGGCGGCCGCTCGAACAGGCGTCCCTGACACGGCGGCTGCGGTCACCGTCCCCGCTCCGGCGGTTGCTACCGAAGAACTACGGCCGACGCGGCCGGCTGAAGAACCGGTCGTGCCTGTCGCCGCGACCGCCGCGGCAATCGACCACGCAGAGAAAGAGCCGATTGGCGACGACATCGCCGTCGAGCGCGACGCCGATGCGGCGCATCACGTGATGATGCGCGAGGCGGAGGAAGAGGCCGCGCACACGCTCTTCGATGCCGCCGAGGAGGAATCCGCCGCCGACCATGCGCTCGATGAGGCCGCCGTCGCGGCGGATCATTCAGAGCGGTGGAAGTTCGACGGTCGCAGTGGAGGAGACGACATCGCGCCGGGCGTCAACAGCATTCGTCCGCGACGGGAGGAGCGCGCGTACGCGCCCGCCCTCCGTGACGACGTGTTGACGACGCCCGTCGAGCGTCCGCGGCCCTCGATACTGCCGCAAGCGCTCGGGTGGATTTTGTGTTTGTTGATCGGGTTTGCCATCGGTTACTCCGTGGCCGGACGTGAAAGCCCTGAGCCCGCAGCAGCAACCGTGGCGGAGGCGCCCAAACCGAGTCAACCGGCGCCGAGTCAGTCACAAGCCGCGCCGGGTCGCGCGTACAGCGAACAGGCGGTCGTTCCGCCCGCAACCGGCCGCGACGCAGCCGAGCGGGGAGGCGCCTCCGGTACCCGGTGACGCGCCGTCAGCTGGCGCTGCTGCAGCTCGCGGCGCAACGCCTGCCGCGCCAGCCTGTCCAGAAGAATGCGCGTCTGACGGTGCTCTCCACGCCCTCGCATGCCGGCGTTATGGTGAACGGAAAATGGCGCGGACGAACACCGCTGACGCTCGATGCACTGCAGCCGGGTCCGTATAACGTGCGGGTCGCGCAGCCTGGGTTTGTTGCCTCGAATGAAGATGTGGTCCTGACGGCCCGGCAGCCGATGCGCACGTTGTCAGTTCGCCTCGAACCAGACAAGGCCGCAGCCTCCAAATCGGGAAGCGCCGCTCGTCCGGCGCCGTCCGCGCGAATCCCACCACCCTCACAGCGCGAGCCGGCGGTCAGCTACTCAGGGACGATCTACGTTGATTCGCGGCCGCGCGGGGCGGCCGTGTCGGTAGACGGGAAGCCAATGGGAACCACTCCGGCGAGCATCCCGGACATCCCGGTCGGTTCACACGTCGTCAGGCTGGAGCTTGCCGATCATCGCGCGTGGACGACCAGCACCCGCGTCACGGCAGGAGAGCAGGCGCGCGTGACGGGATCTCTCGAACTCATACGATGAAAGCTACACTCGCACTTGAAAATGGTCTCTGGTACGAAGGGGACGCGGCCGGGGCTGCCGGCGAAACTGGCGGCGAAGTCGTGTTCAACACGAGCCTGACCGGCTACCAGGAGATCCTCACCGATCCGTCCTACTCGGGGCAGATCGTCACGATGACCTGCCCCGAGATCGGGAACTACGGCATCGCGCCGGACGACGGCGAATCGCGCGCGCCGCAGGTGGCCGGATTCATCATCCGCGACGAATCTCCGGTCGCGAGCAACTGGCGATCCGACAGCACGCTGCGCGACTACCTCGATTCGCAACAACGTCGTGGCGATCTCCGACATCGACACGCGCGCGCTGACGCGCGTGCTGCGTTCGGCGGGCGTCATGCGCGGCGTGATCGCGACCGGCGACGCGGATCCGCGCGACGCTCGTCGAGAAGGCGCGCGCGCTTCCGTCGATGGAGGGATCGGATCTGGTGCGGGACGTGACGTGCGACGCGCCGTTCGACTGGAAGCCGTCGCCGCCGGATGAATTCTGCCCCGCGTGCCGCGCGGCGCGCCAGGCGGCCGTTGCGAGTCGCGGCCTACGACTTCGGGATGAAGTGGAACATCCTGCGGCGGTTCACGGCCTACGGGTGCGACGTGCGCGTCTATCCGGCGACCGCGCCCGCGTCGGAGCTTGTTGGCGTCGAACCCGGACGGCGTGTTCCTGAGCAACGGTCCCGGCGACCCGGCGGTTCTCGACTACGCCATCCAGAACGCGCGCGACCTGGTGAAATCGGACGTGCCGGTATTCGGGATCTGCCTCGGCCACCAGATTCTCTCGCTCGCGATGGGCGGGTCGACCTACAAGCTCAAGTTCGGTCATCGCGGCGCGAACCATCCGGTGAAGGAGCTGGACAGCGGCAAGGTGGAGATCACGTCGCAGAATCACGGCTTCGCCGTCGATCCCGGATTCGCTGCCGAAGGACGTCCGGGTCACGCACATCAATCTGTACGACGGGACGGTCGAAGGGCTGCGTCACGAAACCAAGCCGGTGTTCTGCGTGCAGTACCATCCGGAAGCGGCGCCGGGACCTCACGACGCCGACTATCTGTTCCGGCAGTTTCTCGACGAGATGGAAAAGCGAGCGTAATGCCCAAGCGGACCGACATCAAACGCGTGCTCGTCATCGGCTCCGGCCCGATCGTGATCGGCCAGGCCTGCGAGTTCGATTACTCCGGCACACAGGCGTGCAAGGCGCTTCGCGCCGAGGGGCTCGAAGTCGTGCTCGTCAACAGCAATCCGGCGACGATCATGACCGATCCGGAGATTGCGGATCGGACCTACGTCGAGCCGCTGACGCCGGAGATCCTCGAGAAGGATCATCGAGCGCGAGCGTCCGGACGCGGTGCTGCCGACAGTCGGCGGCCAGACCGCGCTCAACCTGGCGGTCGCGCTGGCGAAGCAGGGCACGCTCGAGAGGTACGGCGTCGAGCTGATTGGCGCGTCCGTCGAGGCGATCAAGCTCGCCGAGGATCGCCTGAAGTTCCGCGATGCGATGCGCGAGATCGGCGCCGACGTGCCCGAGAGCCGCTACGTCGGCAACATGGAGGACGGCGCTCGCGGCGGTCGAGGAGCTGGGCTTCCCGATCATCATCCGGCCGTCGTTCACGCTCGGCGGCGTCGGCGGCGGCATCGCCTACAACATCGAAGAGTTCCGCGAGCTGGCCAGCCGCGGCATCGAGTTCAGCCCGGTTCACGAGGTCCTGCTCGAAGAATCGGTCATCGGCTGGAAAGAATTCGAGCTCGAGGTGATGCGCGACTGCGCCGACAACTTCGTCGTCATCTGCTCGATCGAGAACGTCGATCCGATGGGCGTGCACACCGGCGACAGCATCACCGTCGCGCCGGCGCTCACGCTGACCGACAAGGAATACCAGCGGATGCGCGATCTCGCCCGCCGAATCATCCGGCGCGTCGGCGTCGAGACTGGCGGATCGAACATCCAGTTCGCCATCAATCCGGAGAACGGCCGGATCATCGTCATCGAGATGAACCCGCGCGTGTCGCGTTCGTCGGCGCTCGCCTCGAAGGCCACGGGGTTTCCGATCGCGAAGATCGCGGCGAAGCTCGCGCTCGGCTATCACCTCGACGAGATTCCGAACGACATCACGCGCCTGACGCCCGCCTCGTTCGAACCGACGATCGACTACGTGGTCGTCAAGGTTCCGCGCTGGGCGTTCGAGAAGTTCCCGCGCGCCGATCGCACGCTGACGACGCAGATGAAGTCGGTGGGCGAGGTGATGGCGATCGGCCGGACGTTCAAGGAAGCGTTCATGAAGGCGTTCGCGTCGCTGGAGCTTGGCGACAGCGGCCTGCTGTTCGGCGACAACACGCGAGCGCAGCCAGGCCGGCCTGACGGCGGAGGAAGAGGAAGGCGCGCTGCAGCGCGAGCTGAGCGTGCCGAACGATCGCCGGATGTGGGCGGTGTTCCGCGCCTTCGATCGCGGCTGGACCGTCGACGAGGTGCACGAGCTGACCACGCATCGACCGCTGGTTCCTCGTGCAGTTCTCGCAGCTCGTCGAGCTGCAGCGATCTGCCAGCCTGGTCGGCCTGCGTGGCATCTCGCGCGACATGCTGCGCACGCTCAAGCGGTCCGGCTTCAGCGATCGCGAGCTGGGACCGATCCTCGGCGCCGACGAGGATGCCGTGCGCGGCGCGCGCGCCTGGAGAACGGCCTGAAGACCGCCTACAAGCGCATCGACACCTGCGCCGCCGAGTTCGAATCGTTCACGCCGTACCTGTACGGCACGTACGAGCAGGAGTGCGAGGCGGATCCGACACCGAGGCAGAAGGTCGTGATTCTCGGCAGCGGTCCGAACCGCATCGGTCAGGGCATCGAGTTCGACTACTGCTGCTGCCACGCGGCATTCGCGCTGCGCGAAGAGGGGTTCGAGACCGTGATGGTCAACTGCAACCCCGAAACCGTCTCGACCGATTACGACACCGTCGACCGGCTGTACTTCGAGCCGCTCACCTTCGAAGACGTGTCGGCGATCATCGCGCGCGAACAGGATGCGGGCGGCGAGGTGTCGTGCGTCGTCCAGTACGGCGGGCAGACACCGCTGAAGCTCGCGCTGTCGCTGCAGGCAGCCGGGATCAAGATCATCGGCACCTCCCCTGATTCGATCGACCTCGCCGAGGATCGCGAGCGCTTTGCGCAGCTGCTGTGGGATCTCGGCATTCCGCAGGCGCCGAGCGGCACCGCGATGACGCCCGAAGAGGCGCGCGACGTGGCCGAGAAGATCGGGTTCCCGCTGGTCGTCCGGCCATCCTACGTCCTCGGCGGCCGCGCGATGGCGATCGTCTACGACATGGCGGCGCTCGACCGCTACATGATCACCGCCGTGTCCGTGTCGCCGGGACATCCGATCCTGATCGACAAGTTCCTCGAGGATGCGGTCGAGCTCGACGTCGATGCGGTCGCCGACGCGACCGGCGCGGTGGTCATCGGCGGCATCATGGAGCACATCGAGGAGGCCGGCATCCATTCCGGCGACAGCTCCTGCGTCATCCCGCCTTACAAGGTGGTCGATCGGCACGTCGCGCGATTCGCGACTACACGCGGCGCATCGCGCGGGCGCTCAAGGTCGTCGGGCTGATGAACACGCAGTTCGCGATCAAGGACGACGTGATCTACGTGCTCGAGGTGAACCCGCGCGCGTCGCGGACGGTGCCGTACCTGTCGAAGGCGACCGGCGTTCCACTCGCGAAGGTCGCCGCGCGGGTGATGATCGGCCGCACGCTGCGAGCAGCTGGGCTTGACCGAGGACCTCGAGGTCTCCGGCTTCTTCGTGAAGACGCCGGTGTTCCCGTTCGTGCGTTTCCCGGCGTCGACACGATCCTCGGTCCCGAGATGAAATCGACCGGCGAGGTGATGGGCGGCGCGCCGACGTTCGGCACCGCGTTCGCGAAAGCGCAGATTGGCGCCGGCATGCAGCTGCCCGCCGAAGGCACGGCGTTCATCAGCGTCAACAACCACGACAAGCCGGCCGTCGTCCAGATTGCGCGCGACCTGCGCGACCTGGGCTTCCGCCTCGTCGCGACGCGCGGCACCGCCAGCTACCTGCGCGCCCACGGGCTGAACGCCGAGATCGTCTTCAAGGTCAACGAGGGGCGTCCGCACGTGGGCGACGAGATCCTCAACGACCGGATCCAGATGGTCATCAACACGCCGCTCGGCCGCGAATCGTTCTTCGACGATCGCACGGTCCGCCGCATCGCGATGATGCACGGCGTGCTCTCCATCACGACCCTGACCGGCGCCGCCGCGACGGTCAACGCGATCAAGGCGCTGCGTTCCGAGGGGCTGACCGTCCGCGCGCTGCAGGAGTACCACGCAGAAACTGCCAACGCGGAAGGCGTAGCGCGTGTAGCAGATCCTGCATCGCTCGGAACACCCGCAAGACCCTGTAACAGCGCGAATTCCGCTTCTCAACCTCCAGTACGTCGCGCTTGCAATCGACCGCGCATGCGCGTTCCGGCTGCGCTGACGGCCGTTCCGCTGTTCGCCGGCTGCGCGACCGGACTCCTCCTTGCCGATCGCGCCGATCCGGCTGCTCCCGCTCTCGCCGCCGGTGCCGCTGCGCTCGCCTTCGTCGCTGCTGCTTGGGTTCTTCGCCGACGAGTTCGCATCGGCGTTTGTGCTGGCGGCGGTCGCCGGTTGCGCTCTTGTCTGGCGTCTCGCTGGGGCTGAGCGCCGCATCGGCAACGTACCGACCGGCTCTTCTGCAGTGGTTCGACGGCCACGGATGCAGACGGTGCGAGAAGGCCCCGTGCTTCTCGAGGGCGTATTGCGCGAGGATGCCGCGCTCGTCGCCGGCCGGGCGTATCGCTGCTGCTCGACGTTCCATCGATCGTCGAAGGCCGAAGCGGCACACGTCGCCGGACTGCGGGCGGTGTCCGCCTGACGGTTGGCGGAGTTGCGGCAACCGCGGCGCTCTGACGACTGGCGCGCCGGACGAGCGATCCGCGCGCCGGTGCTGCTCCGCAAGCCGACGCCGTACGGTGATCCGGGCGTGCCGGACGACGTGCGCGGGCTGGCGCGGCGCGGGGTCGTGCTGCTCGGTACCGTGAAGAGCGGAGCGCTGGTGGAGGTCGTCCGCCGCGGCAGCCTGTCGTCCGAGGCCGGCGCGTCGGTTCGCGCCTGGGTGCGCCGGCAGTTGAGGCGGTACGTGGGCCGCTGGAACGAGCAGTCGGCCGCAATCGCCATCGCCATTCTGATTGGCGATCGATCCGGTCTGACGGACGTTGATGAGCGGCGGCTGCAGGAAGCCGGCACGTATCACGTCATCGCGATCTCCGGCGGGAACATCGCCATCCTCGCGGCCATTCTGCTCGGGCTGCTGCGCTGTTCTCAGCGTTCCGCCCAGCGCCCTCAGCAGGCGTGACGATCGTCGCCCTGATCGTGTATGGCCAGATCGCGAGCGGCGGAGCGTCCGTCTCGAGAGCCGTTACGGCCGCGTGCGTCTACCTGGGTGGCCGGATGCTCGACCAGCGAGGTCCTCCGCTGAACGCGCTTGCGGTCGCGGCGCTCGCGGGTCTCGCGGCGTCTCCGCTCGCCGCGTTCGACGGCGGCTTCATTCTGTCTTTTGGCGCCACGCTCGGCATTCTCGTTGGCGTGCCGCGCCTGACGCGCGCGTTCGCCGGCGATGCTGCCGCGACACAGCCGCGCAAGACGCAGCCAGCAAGCGCACTTCGTCGTGCGTTTCGGACGGTTTGCAGCGCTGCCGGGTCGCTGTTCATGGCGACTGTCTGCGCGGAGATCGCGTTGATGCCGGTGAGCGCGCTGTTCTTCTCGCGGATCACGATCGCGGGGCTGGCACTGAACTTCGCGGCCATTCCGCTGATGACCGTCGCCCAGGCGGCAGCGATGTGCACGCTGGCGACGGGCGCCGCGTCAGAGTCCCTCGGGTTCGCGTGCGGCTATGTCACCCACCTCGCGTGCGGCCGGACTCGTGCGGTCGGCTGCGCTGGTGGACTTCGCTCCCGTGGGCCTCGCAGTCGGTCGTTCCGCCTGCCTGGTGGCTGATCGCTGGGCTACTACGCGTGCTGTGGCTTCTCCTGTCGCGAAACGTTCTGGCGGTTCGGCGCTATCGGCATCGCCTGCGCCGGAGCGCTGATGCTGATCGCGCCGGCGTTGGCCCGTCCAGCCGAACCGCCGTTCGCGGTCAGGGATGCTGCGCGTCGTCTTTCTGGACGTCGGGCAGGGGGACGCGACGCTCGTCGAGTTCCCAGACGGGCGAGCCATGCTCGTCGATGCCGGCGGTCATTCCCGGCACTGGCTTCGACATCGGGGAGCGGGTCGTGTCACCGGCGCTTCACGCGTTCGGCGTGCGATCCGTCGACAGCGCTGGTGCTCACGCACGGCGATCCGGACCACATTGGCGGCGCCCCCGCCGTGCTCCGGCATTTCTCACCACGCCAGATCTGGGAAGGCGTGCCGGTTCCGCCGCATCAGCGCGCTTCGTGATCTGGCGTCGGCGGCCTCGGCTGTCTGGCGCGTCGTGGCGAACCGTGCAGTCCGAACGACCGGGAGATCGCGGGCGGCGTCGAGATTCACGTTCTGCACCCGCCACTTCCTGATTGGGAGCGCCAGCGCGTCCGGAACGAGGACTCGATCGTGCTCGAGCTGCGGCTCGGATTGCGTCTCGATCGTCCTGCCCGGCGACATCGGCCGCGAGGCCGAGCAGCAGCTGTCGCCACGGCTCGCGACCGGCGCCGATCACGATCGTCAAAGCCCCTCACCACGGCAGCGCCACTTCGAGCACCGAGCCGTTCATCGCGGCTGCGCATCCATCGGCCGTGATCTTCAGTGCCGGTCGCGCCAACCGCTTCGGCCACCCCGCGCCTGTCGTCGTTGCGCGCTACCGCGAGCGCAAAGCGCTGATGTTCAGGACGGACGAGGACGGCGCGATCGTGCTCGACACCGATGGCCGCAGCGTGCCGACGATCACGCACGTGCGTCGGGGAGGCGAGTCACGTTGCCGTGAGGGAGATCTACGTGAGCGACAGCCACTCGTCACGCTGCACGCGCCGACGGCTCACGTCGAAGATCCGAAGAATCGAAGAATCGAAGGAAGCGAAGGAGAAACGATGCTCAATAGGTATACGGACTCTCACCCGAACAGGAGGCCATCGTTTCAGAGGTGATTGGTTGCGGCATCGCTGTGCACAGAGAGCTCGGTCCAGGCTTCAAAGAATCGCATCTACCACCGCGCGTTCAGGCTGGAGCTGGACTCACGCGGCATTCCATACGAGAGCGAGAAAGCCATCTTCGTCAGGTATCGAGAATGGAGTATTCCTGGTCAGAAGGTCGATCTGATTGTGGCGGGACACGGTTCTCGTGGAATTGAAGGCGGTGCCACGACTTCGGCTTCTGCACCGATACCAGGTGCAATCGTACCTGCGCACGACCAACCTGCCGATCGGCCTACTGATGAATTTCAACGCGACGCTGCTGAAGAACGGGCTGCAGCGAGTCACGCCGGTCGGGCCGCGCGAAGCGCGGCCGAAGTAACGCGTGACCGGCAAAGACAAACCACTCATGATCTGGTGTGGCTTGTCTTTGCCGGCTCACGCGTTACTTCTGTCGCCGGCCTCCGGCCGGCGCCCGACCGGCTCGCGTGCTGCGTGAGGGCTTTCGTTTCTCCTTCGGATTCTTCGCTTCTTCGGATCTTCGACGTAGCCGTCGGCGCGTGCAGCTCGACAGTGTGCTGTCGCCGGTGCTCTTCGCGTTTACCCACTCGGCTTCCATCTCCTCCAGCGTCGCTTCGTGAATCGAGCGCGCACGCTGCTCGAACGCACGCTCGAGCGGCTTCGAAGCGCGCGCTGAACTTGTCGTTCGCCTTTCGCAGCGCGGACTCCGGCTCGATGCCGAGCTTTCGCGACAGGTTGGCGATCGAGAAGAGCAGGTCCCCCATCTCTTCTTCGGTCCGCGTCGGGCCTTCGCTCGCGATCGCCCGCGCGGAGCTCGGCGACTTCCTCTTCGATCTTGTCGACGACATCCGTCGTCCGCGCCCAGTCGAAGCCGACCGCCGCGACGCGGGTGCCGATCTCGTGCGCGCGCAGCAGCGACGGCAGCGCGCTGGCACGCCGCGCAGCAGCGAGCGGCGCTCTCCGGCGTCCTTCTGCTCCCGCGCCTTGATCTGTTCCCACTGCTCGACGACCTGCCCGGCGGTTCGGACGTGCGATCCGGTCGTGCCGAAGATGTGCGGATGCCGGCGGATCGAGCTTCGTCGCAGATCGCGCGCAGCGAATCGGCGACCGAGAAGCGCCCCTCGTCGGTCTCGATCTGTGCGAGGAAGACGCCCTCGAACAGCAGATCGCCGATCTCGCCGCGCAGCGACATCGTGATCGCCGCGGTCGATCGCGTCGAGCACCTCGTAGGTCTCCTCGAGCACGAACCCGCGCAGCGACTCGATCGTCTGTTCGCGATCCCACGGGACATCCATCGGGACCGCGCAGCCGCGCCATGATGTCCACGAGCCGTTCGAACTCGCGTCCGGCCGAGCGCTGCGGCAGGCCGCGCGCGCTGCTGGCGCGCGGGGATTTCTTTGCGCGCTCGTCGTCGCGACGTCCGCGACCGGGTGGACATGAGCGACTATGCTAGCATTCGAGCGTGGAGACGCCCGAGTCCGGCATCACGTTCAGCGGCTTCATCCTGTCGCTTGCGACGACGGCCGCCGTGCATTTCGGCGACATCGCCGACCCGAACACCGGCGACAAGGCGGAGCCGAACCTGGAGGCCGCCGCGCAGATGATCGAGCTCATCGCGCATGCTGCAGGAGAAGACGAAGGGCAACCTGATCGAGCCAGAAGCGCGCTCGTCGACGACCTGCTCTACGAGCTGCGCATGCGCTACGTGCAGGCGCAGCAGGGCGAGAAGCGCATCATCGAGCCTTAGCAGCCCGCACATCCCTTGCGAATCACGTTTCTCGGCACCGGAACGTCGCACGGCGTGCCGATGATCGGCTGCGACTGCGAGACGTGTCGCTCCGACCGATCCGCGCGACAAGCGCTGGCGCGCCTCGGTCTACGTCGAGACCGACGATGGGCAGGCGGTGCTGGTGGACGCGGGCCCGGACATTCGCGCGCAGGCGCTCGCGTTTGGCGTCCGGCGCGTGGACGCGATCCTCTTCACCCACGGCCACGCGGATCACATCCTGGGCCTCGACGACATCCGGCGCTTCAACGCGCTGCAGCAGCGGCCGATGCCGTGCTACGGCGACGCCGCGACGCTCGACGATATCCGGCGGACGTTCTTCTACGTGTTCGACCCGGCGACGCCGCGCGGCGGCGGCCTCCCGCAGATCGAGCTGTTCCGTATCGCGGGCCCGTTCTGTATCGGACGCCAGGAGATCATGCCGGTGCCGATCTTCCATGGCAAGCGACCGATTCTCGGACTTCGCATCGGAGCGGTTCGCGTATCTGACCGACTGCAGCCGGATTCCCGACGAGTCGTGGCCGCTGCTCGAGCGGCCTCGATGTGCTCGTGCTCGATGCGCTCCGCGAGACGCCGCACCCGACGCATTTCTCGCTGTCAGAAGCGATCGAGGTCACGCGTGCGCATCGCGCCGCGCCGGACCTGCTTCACGCACATGTGCCACAATCTTCGGCACGCCGACACGTGCGCGAAGCTGCCCGGCAGGCGATCGAGCTCGCGTATGACGGGCTGGTGGTGGAAATCTGAAATGCTGAATGCTGAGCATGTTGAATGCTGAATGTTGATTGCCCACTTTCCCGACGACCCGCCGCTTCGCTGGCACAACCCGGTGCTGGCGCTGGGGAACTTCGACGGCCTCCATCGCGGGCACATGAAGATCATCGACCGCGTGCGGCGCCGGGCCGGAGAGCGCGGCGGAACGCCGGCCGCGATGACGTTCGATCCCCATCCTCCGCGAGTGCTGCGGCCCGACAAGGCGCCGCCGCTGCTGATGACCAAGGAGCAGAAGATCGAGGCGCTCGACGCGGTCGGGCATGCAGGGGGTTGCGGTCGTCCGATTCACCCTCGAGCTCTCGCACTGGGATCCCGAGACGTTCGTTCGCACCGTGCTCGTCGAATGGCTGCACGTCGTCGAAGTATGGGTCGGCGCCAACTTCCTGTTCGGCCACGAGCGCGCCGGCACGTTCTCCGTGCTCCGCATCGCTCGGCGCCCGCTACGGGTTTCGGGCGGAAAAGATCGATCCGGTCCGCTACAAGGACTTCGTCGTCAGCAGCACGCGGGTGCGGCGGCTGCTCGCCGAAGGACGCGTGGACGAGGCAGGCGCCCTGCTCGGCCATCACTACTTCATCGACGGCACCGTCGCGCGCGGCGCGGGACGAGGCCGCGAGCTCGGGTTCCCGACCGCGAACCTCGACGACCTGCAACGAGCTGGTGCCGCCGACCGGCGTGTACGCGACGACTGTGACGATCGACGGCGTCGTGCACCCGTCGATTACGAATATCGGCATGCGGCCGACCTTCGGCGACGTCGATCGGCCGATGATCGAGACCCACCTCTTCGACATGTCGCGCGATCTCTACGACTCGTCGCTCCGGCTGTCGTTCGTCCAGCGGCTGCGGGACGAACGCGCGTTTCCGGACGTCGACGCGCTCCGCGCGCAGATCGAGGCCGACTGCCGGAGCGCGCGGCGGCTGTTCGGCCGCATTTCGCTGTAGAATCTTCAGCATGTCTCAAGCGCCGGACCGTGCTCCGGGTGGAATGTTGCTGCGTCTGTCCGTTCCCGCCGGGGGCGACCTGCGCGTGGTGGCGGTCGACATCGCGAAGCGTGTGGCCGAGTACCTGCGCGATCGCGCGCCGAACGCGGGGCGGTCACCGCGGCGCGTCGAAGGGGTCGCGTCCCGCGTGGCCCCGGCCGCGGGCGATGCCGAGATCACGTTCGACTTCCGAGAAATCAACGGCGAGCTCCAGATCGAGGCGCACTGCGGCAGCCGATCGTCCGAGGTGCGCTGCCCGCTGCCTGCCTGACGTGCGCGCGTTTCGCGCCCTCCAGTGCCAGTGATTCCGATGCGCCTGTACAACACGCTCACCCGCCGCGAAGAAGAGTTCGCGCCCTCACGCGACAACACCGTGCGGATGTACACGTGCGGGCTTGACGGTCTACGCCCGCGGGCACATCGGCAACTTCCGCACGTTCGTCGCGCTCGACGTGCTGCGCCGCGCGCTCGCGCACGAAGCCGGCTACACCGTGCGCCAGGTGATGAACTTCACCGACGTGGACGACCGCACGATCCTGGAGTCGAAGAAGGCGGGCGTGCCGCTGCGCGAGTACACCGATCGCTACATCGACGCTGTTCAAGCAGGACGCGGCGGCGCTCGGCCTCGAGCCGGTTGAGGAGACCCCGCGGGCCACCGATCCCGAGAACATCGCGGCGATGGCCGACACGATCAAGGCGCTCGAGCAGAACGGCCACACCTACAGCGAGCGACGGGTCGATCTACTTCAAGATCTCGACGCTTCCCGGACTACGGCAAGCTGGCGCACCTCGATCACTCCGGCATCAAGAGCGGCGCGCGCGATCGATTCCGACAAGTACGAAAAGGAAGACGCGCGCGACTTCGTGCTCTGGAAGGCGACAAAGGAAGGTGAGCCGACATGGGATCCCGGCATTGGGCCAGGCCGCCCCGGCTGGCACATCGAGTGCTCGGCGATGGCGCTGCGGCTGCTCGGGGCCGCGCCGATCGACATCCACGCCGGCGGCGTCGACCTGATTTTCCCGCATCACGAGAACGAGATTGCGCAGAGCGAAGGCGCGACCGGCCGGCAGTTCTCGCGCTTCTGGGTTCACGTCGAGCACCTGATGATCGAAACCGGGCCGGAGGACGAGGCCAAGGTTCGGAAAAGATGTCGAAGTCGCTCGGCAACGTCTACAACCTCCAGGACATCGTCGATCACGGCTTCCGGCCGTCCGCGCTGCGCTACCTGTATCTCGGCGTGCACTACCGCAAGCAGCTGAAGTTCTCGTGGACGGCGATGGCGCAGGCGGAGGAGGCGCTGAAGCGCCTCACCGATTTTCTTGCGCGCCTCGACTCGCTGCCCGCGCGCGACGCCAACCCGCAGATCGCGAGCCGTCTGCAGGAAGCCGTCGACGGCATTCTCCGCGCACATCAGGCACGACGTGAACAGCGCCGCGGCGATCGGCGTGATGTTCGATCTCGTCCGCGCGCTGAACTCCGCGATCGACGCCGGGGAGCTTGGCGCGGCCGACGCCCAGGCCGTCCGGCAGACGTTCGATCGGTTCGACAAGGTGCTCGGGCATCTTCGCGCTCCGCCGCGCCGAGGATCGAGCAGCCGCCGGTGCCGGTCGAGGAGATCGAGCGGCTGATCGCCGACCGCCGCGCCGCTCGGCTCGCGCGCAACTTCGCCGAGGCGGATCGCATTCGACAAGGACCTCGACGCCCGCGGCATCATCCTCGAGGACACGGGATCGACGACGAGGTGGAAGAGGAAGTAGCGTCGGACCGACTGGGATCCGCGATGCCGATGCAGATCAGATCGATCGATCGATTATGAACAATGGACGTCCCCGATATCAAGACCCCGTTGCCCGGCCCGAAAGCGAAGGCGATCATCGATCGCGATCGCCAATTCGTGTCGCCCTCGTACACCCGCGACTATCCGTTCGTCATCGCGCGCGGCGAGGGAGCGGTCGTCGAGGACGTCGACGGCAACCGCTTCCTCGACTGCGCCGCCGGCATCGCGGTCAACTCCACCGGCGTCTCGCATCCCGACGTCGTCAAGGCGATCGCCGATCAGGCGCAGAAGTTCATCCACATGTCGGGGACGGACTTCTACTACGAGCCGCAGGTCCGGCTCGCGGAGGAGCTGGCGTCGATCGCGCCGATCGACGGCGCGGTTCGCACGTTCTTCGGCAACTCGGGCACCGAGGCGACCGAGGCCGCGATCAAGCTCGCGCGGTATTTCACGAAGCGACAGGGCATCATCGCGTTTCTCGGTTCGTTTCACGGCCGCTCGATGGGATCGCTGTCGCTGACCGCGAGCAAGGTGATCCAGCGCCGCGGCTTCGGCCCGCTTCATGCCGGGCGTGTACCACGCGCCGTATCCCGATCCCTATCGATTCAACGGCAGCGCCGATCAGTGCGCGGCGCAGTGTCTGTCCTTCATCCGGGATCAGCTCTTCGTCCAGCTCGATCGCTCCCGACGAGGTCGCGGCGATCGTCGTCGAACCGATCCAGGGCGAAGGCGGCTACATCGTGCCGCCGCCGGCGTTCCTGCAGGGGCTGCGCGAGCTGGCGACCGAGCACGGCATCCTGCTCGTCGTGGACGAAGTGCAGTCGGGCATGGGCCGAACGGGGAAGATGTTCGCGTCGGAGCATTTCGGATCTGAAGGCCGACGTCGTCAACATCGCGAAGGGCATTGCCTCGGGCCTGCCGCTCGGCGTGACCTGCGCGCGGGCCGACGTCATGACGTGGCCGCCGGGCGCGCACGCGAGCACGTTCGGCGGCAATCCGGTGTCGTGCGCCGCCGCCAACGCGACCATCAAGCTGCTGCAAGGATCAGTCTCGTCGCGAACGCCGCGGCAGTCGGCGCGCACCTGATCGACGGCCTCCGCGAACTGCAGAACAAGCATTCGCTCATCGGCGACGTGCGCGGCAAGGGCCTGATGATCGGCGTCGAGCTCGTTCGCGATCGCGAGACGAAGACGCGCGCCGTCGATGAGCGCAACGCGCTCGTCCAGGCGATGTTCCGCCGCGGCGTGCTGGTCCTCGGCGCCGGCCGGAACGCGCTCCGCCTCGCGCCGCCGCTCGTCTTCACGAAGTCGCAGGCGGACAGCCTTCTCGCGCGTGATGGACGAGGCGCTCACGGAGGTTTCTAAGCTTCGCTGAAAGTATCAGAGTGCCCAGGGTGCCAGGGGTGCCACGGGTGCCACGGGTGCCACGGGTGCCATGGGTGCCACGGGTGCCACGGGTGCGGTGCCGGAGGCTGGCCTCACGGGCGCGTTCTGGCTTTGGCTGTTCCGCACTCCGAGCACCCCAGCACTTAAGCACCCCTAGCACTCCGAGCACCCTGGCACCCCTGGCACTCCTGGCACCCCTGGCACCCCTGGCACCCCTGGCACCCCCGGCACCCCTGGCACCCCTCGGCCCCCCGGCACCCAAGTCCCAGTGCTCAATCCTTTGCATCGTCATGGAGGCAGGTCATGACCATGCAGCGTCAGTCCCTCGGAAAACGTGGAGAAGATCAGGCGGCCGCCGAGCTCGAGCGCCGCGGGTACGCAGTTCTTGCGCGTCGCTACCGCACGCGCCATGGTGAAATCGACATCGTGGCCGAAGACGGCGAGACGATCGTCTTCGTCGAGGTCAAGGCCAAGGAGAGCGCCGAATTCGGCACCGCGGCGGAAGCGGTGACGTCACGCAAACAGCGGCGTGTGATCTCGATGGCAGTCGACTACCTGGCCCGCAATCGTCTGACGAGAAGGCCCTGCCGATTCGATGTCGTTGCAATAGACGGTGTCGGCGACGCGGCGGTGCTGACGTATTACCGCGGCGCGTTTACGGCGGCGTAGGGGGTCCGGCGCCTTGATAGCCCCGCTAGCGTGTGGTACGATTAGGGCTTCTGGACAGCGGTTGGGCGGTGCCTGTGGCACGCTCGAGCGGTCAGGAAATGCGGGAATAACTCAGTGGTAGAGTGCGACCTTGCCAAGGTCGAAGTCGCGGGTTCGAATCCCGTTTCCCGCTCCAATATTGAAACGTCGCGGCCTGTGGCCGCTCCTGCGCGCTCCGCTACGCCGCCGCTTCGACGGCTGGCTCCGCTCCGCGCGCTGGTGATTGGAAGTCGGGCTATGGTGGCCGCTCCTGCGCGCTCCACTACGCCGCCGCTTCGACGGCGGCCTTGGGGCGCCAAAGCCTTGGCGAAGGCGGCTCCGTTCCGCGCGCTGGTGATTGGATGTCGCGCCGTTGGGCGCGCCTGCGCGTTCCGCTACGCCAGCGCTTCGTCGGCGGCCTTGGGCGCCGAAGCCTTGGCGAGGCGGGCTGTTTGTTGTTTCCCCAGAGCTTCGGTTGGCAAGCCAACCTTTTTCATCGCGCGCTCCGTTTCCGATAATGCTTACTGCCTTCGCTTCCTCCGCTCGTCGCTGTCGACCGTGTCCATAGACGCGGCCGGAAATCCCAAGTAAGCTTCGATCCCCAGTTCCGATCGGCGCCGTCGCCAAGTGGTAAGGCAGAGGTCTGCAAAACCTCCATCCCCGGTTCAAATCCGGGCGGCGCCTCCAAAATTACTCAGTAAAAGCGCTGATCTCGCTCGATCCCGCCTCTCACGCGTTCGCGTATTCGTTCTCAAGTTGGACCCAAATGGCCGCGCCCGCCGAAGGCCGCCATCTGCAACACATTGTGAATGAGCGTGTTGCGCCAGCGCCAAAATGAAAAGGCGGAGGTTTCAGAACCTCCATCCAAGTTATGAAGTCATAGGTCTCGGTTTGCTAACCGCCGAGAGAGCCCAAGATATGCCGGCGATCAGCCTTCGAGCGACTCAATTCTCGTCCCGGGGACTGTCGGTCGCGCCTCGCCTGGTAACCAAGCGCAAAATCCGCCACCATGCACCGCCCTGAGCTCTTGGCGATTTCGAGTTTCCAAGGCTGGCGGCGCAAGCGGGCAAGCGTCAGAAAACCCTCCGACGTTGCGCATTCCGTACCTTAGGATCAACTCGGTCAGAACCACCCAAATCCCAGTATCGTAGGTCCGGCGACAGACATGACGCAGTCACTCACTGGCCAGTACCTTGGTCCGTACGAAGTCCAATCCTTGATTGGATCGGGCGGAATGGGCGAGGTCTACCGCGCTCGCGACCGGACGCTCAATCGCGACGTCGCCATCAAGATTCTGCCCAGTGCGTTCGTCCATGATCCGGTCCGGCGGGCCAGATTCGAGCGTGAGGCTCGTATTCTTGCGGCGCTGACGCATCCGCACATTGCGGCGATCAACGGGGTCGAGCAGCGTGACGACGTGTACGCGCTCGTTCTCGAGCTGGTCGAGGGGCAGACGCTCGCCGATCGTTTGCGCGCCGGGCCGGTTCCGCTGCGCGAAGCTGTGGCGATAGCGCGGCAGATTGCCGATGCGCTCGACGCCGCGCACGAAAAGGGGATCATCCACCGCGATTTGAAGCCGGCGAACATTGCGATCACGCCCGATGACGTCGTGAAAGTGCTCGACTTCGGCCTCGCAAGAGTAAGCACCAGCGGATCGGTCGAAGACCTCACACATTCGCCGACCGTAACCGCCGGCGTGACGCGAGACGGTGTCGTGCTCGGGACCGTGCTGTATATGAGCCCCGAGCAGGCACGCGGCAAGACCGTCGACACGCGCACTGATGTTTGGGCCTTCGGTTGTGTGTTGTACGAAATGCTCGCCGGTCGCCCTGCATTCGCTGCGGATACGGTCTCTGACGTGATAGTGGCGATACTCGAGCGCGAGCCCGATTGGCGCCTCCTGCCGCCTGACGCGTCGCCCACCCTCACGCGACTGCTCCTTCGATGTCTCGAAAAAGATCCGAAGCGGCGCCTGCACCATATCGCGGATGCGCGGATCGAGATCGACGATCTCACTGCGGCGCCCGTCGCGCAGATTGGGAACGCACCATCGCGAAGATGGCGTCCCAGCCTCGCGGTGTGGACGCTCGCGGGACTGATCGCCGCAGCGCTCCTCATAAACGTCGACTTGCGGTTCGCGGCCGGCCCGACGGCGCCGAACCCCGTCACTCGATTCACGATCGCGCTGGCAGCTCACCTCGAGATCTCGGATCCGATGGCGCTGTCACCTGACGGCCGCACGCTGGTTTACGCGGCAATCGACGAATCCGGCAGTCGCTTGTATCGACACGGCTTCGATTTGCTGGAATCGGTGCCAATTCAGGGTACGGAGGGGGGCGGGGCTCCGTTCTTCTCGCCTGACGGCACGTCGATTGGATTCACGAGTCTCGGCAAACTCATGAGAATCCCGTTGCAGGGTGGTGTCGCGAGGCCGGTGCATCTGGCGAATCGAGTGGTCGGCGCGACCTGGTTACCCGATGACACCATTGTGTTCGGATCGGCGACCGGCCTGATGCGGGTTCCAGCCGCTGGCGGCGAAGCCCACGCGGTCACGATCGTTCGTTCAGGGGAGATCGAGCACCATTCTCCGGTCGCCGTTGACGGCGGGCGCGCGGTTCTGTTCACCGTGCACACCGGCGCGCGCGACGCGCAGCAAATCGACGCCGTGTCCCTGGAGACCGGTGAACGGACCCGTGTGACACAGGGGAGCGGCCCCACGCTTCTTGGGAAAGGCCACTTGGCGTTCGCGTTTCAGAAGACCGGCTCGTTGTGGATCGCTCCCTTCGACGAGCGGCGCCTGCAGTTGAGCGGGCCTCCGACGGCGGCGCTCGAGGGAATTACGATCTCCGACGGCTGGAAACCGATCATCGCCACCGCGCCGAACGGTTCAATCGCCTACGTCGCAGGCAGAGCCTCCTCCTCTTATACGCTGCGAACGTTGGTCTGGGTGGACAAGACCGGACGCGAACAACCGATCGATGCGCCGACGAAGGCGTGGTGGTGGCCTCAGGTGTCGCCGGACGGAAAACGGATTGGCGTTAACATCATGGATTCCGTGAACATGGACGCCTGGATGTACGAGCTGGAACACGGGCCGCTCGTTCGCGTCACGTTTAACCCCGCCCAGGACGGATATCCGTTATGGTCGCGGGATGGAAAGCGCATCGCGCTATGGGCAACCAGAGCCGGAGGCGTCAGAGAGCTGTACGCTCGCTCGGCGGATCTGACGGGCCGCGAAGAGCGGCTCACTACCGGTCGGGTGGTCCAAGCCCAAGTCCCGTTCTCGTGGTCCGGCGATGGAAAGCTGTTGGTGTTTGAGCAATCATCGGCTGACACCGGCATGGACATCGGTGTCGTGCCGATCGACGGCGAGCATACGGTCAGGCTACTGATTCACAGTCCCTCAGACGAGGGCCATCCCGCGGTGTCGCCTGATGGGCGATGGATCGCATACCAGTCGAACGAGTCGGGACCATGGCAGGTCTTCGTCCAGCCATTCCCCGGGTTGGGCAGCCGCTCGCAGGTTTCCACGCAAGGTGGCACGTCTCCGATTTGGGATCCCGGCGGCGGCGAGTTGTATTACCGCGATGGGCGCGCAATCATCGACGGCGGCGAAAGATAGAGCCGTTTACGCGCGCCGGGATGCGCTCGAGGAATTTCACGTCCATCTGCAAACGGTGACCGGGTTGCGGTTTCTCGTAACGCTGCCAGCGCTTCCCATGCGGCGCTTAATCTGCAAAACCTCCATCCCCGGTTCAAATCCGGGCGGCGCCTCCAATTTTCCTTGGTCCATTCCGGGCACATGGGTAACAGTTCATTCCGGAGACATGGGTAACACTTTCGGGCCGAAGGGATTCTCGATCGGCTCGAGCCGGCACGTCTCGTCGTCGAAGTAGCCCAAGTCGTAGTCCATGAAGGTGACGAGCCAGATGTGGTCGTCCGACCTGCTTGACGCCGACCTTCTGCCCGGCAAAGACCTGACTGAGGTTGATCTTGCGGCCGTTGATAGCAGATCCGCCCGCAGTGTGGTCACGGTGACGGTCCAGTCATGGAAGGGATACGTCGAGGTCCGTCGAGCCCGCTGATAGGGCGCGGCGAGGGCGCGTAGAGGTCGGCGGGCACTTGCATGCCGAGGGCTTGGTGGGGCCGCTCGTGGTTGTAGCGGTGCGATGAAGGCATCGAAGCGCGCCTGCTGCTGCAGGACGTTGGTCGCCGCGGGCTTGGTCGCTTCCGTCTTCAGCGTCAGGTGCATCCGCTCGTGCCGGCCGTTCTGCTCGCGGATGCCCGGGCTTGATCCGCTCGAGCCGGATGCCCGAGCCGCAGCCACCAGACCGACGAGCTTGCTCAAGCCCATAGAGCGCGTGCGCCGAGGCGAAGGGCACGCCGTTATCGGTGCGGATGGCGCCGGGCAGGCCGAAGTCTTGAAAGGCCCGCTCGAAGACCGCGAAGGCGTAGCGTTCCTGCGTCGTCGACAGCGCCTCGCAGGCGAGCAGATAGCGGCTGGCGAAGTCGGTGATCGTGAGCGGATAGCAGTAGCGCCGATTGGCGAGCATGAACTCGCCCTTGTAGTCCGCACACCACAGGCGCATTCGGCGCGGTCGGGCAGCGACAGCGCGCGTGCCCTGCGGCGCGCGGCGGCGGCGCCGGCGACGCGTCACCAGGCCATGGCGATCCAGCACCGCGTGGACCGTGCTGATCGCCGGGCAGTGCACCTCGGGCCAGCGCTGCCGCAGCCGCTCGCGAATCTTCGGCGCGCCCCAGCTCGGGATACTCCCGCTTGAGCCGCACGATCAGCTCTTCTCGATCGCGAACGGCAGCTGATTGGCGTGCCGAAACGGCCGCCGGCTGCGATCGGTCAGGCCCTGCACGCCCGCAGCTCTTGTAGCGGTCGTAGATCTTGTAGCCGGTCTTCCGCGAGATCCCGAACTCCGCGCAGAGCGCCGCCATCTTCTCGCCGTCGAGCAGGCGGGCGACGAACCGGAGACGCTCGTCCATGACGTGACACTCCTTCCAAGGCATGCCCCCTCCTCTCGAGGGGCAAGAGTGTCACCCATGTCTCCGGAATACCGTCCACCGCAAATTCGACCGTTTGTGCGCCCGCAGCACAAGCGAACGCCCCGCCTCCGCCGGGGTGGGACGCCACGAAGGCGCGCGAATTGGCCAGGCAGTCAGGAAACTCCAGCGGCAGGCATCGTCATGCGTGACTGAGCGTCTGCGCCGCATCTCGACGATTGCCGCGGGTGGGCAGCGCGCCGGCCGGCTGGCTGGGCGCCTGTGATCGCGTCACCCCGCCTCGTGCCCGGGATCCGAGCGATGGAGACGAGACGCTGTCCGGAACGAACGGGCGGACTAATCCACGAACAGAATCTCGCCGAAACGAGACGGCACGTGCGGCCACGATGTCGTGTTCTGGGGATCGGACCAGATGCTCATTCGGCGGTTCGGCTCGACGCCATCCCAACGGTTGACATTCGCCTTCCACACCGTTCCCGCTACTGGCGGACGGCGCGACAACTCCTCGAAGTTGGCCCACGGAATCGCGATCTCGAGGCTCCACCCGTGGTCGATGTCTCTTGGCTCATTCAGCGTGCCTCGGAGCGCTGTGGCGATCCTGACTCCTGTGGCGTCAAAGCGCTTGAAGAGCGTGCGGCTGTTGTAGTTCAGGTAGTCGTAAAGGACACCGCGTGCGTTCATCTCGAACCCGTAATACACAGCCTCCTGCTTGGGATCCGGATTGATGAAAATTTCCACCGCGTCGTCACGATAGGTCGGATCGTCGCGCTGGAGGAACCGCGCGTTGATATCCGCATCCTCGGCGTCAAAGCCGACATAGAGCGCCTCGGCGTCCCAGAGCAGGCGGACCGCCGTCTTCTGTTTGGCGCCGGTCTGCGACTCCCACAAAAATTGGAGAGCGATCGGCGGCGAAGCCCGGGTCCACGCGGCCTCATCGAGCTTGCCGTCAATCGTGGGTGGCGATGGCGCCCGTCTGACTTCGTATCGGGGAATGGCCGGCTGCCCCGTGAGGGGCACGGCCGCGAGCAGAGCAGCGATGACGAGTGGGCGCATGGCAGGCAGGATAGGGCATCGCCGTAGCGTTGGGGAATCGAAAAGGAGCGACGCCTGGCTGGACCCGCACAAGCCGCCGGGGTAGTCTTCGATGATGAAATCGGCTATCGATCGCAGAACGTTCAATCAGATTCTGCCGATGTCGCTCGCGGTGGGGCTCGGCCTCGCCGCCGCCGCGGTGGCGACAGTCACGGTGCGGTCCGCCACGGATAAGTGGTGGCCCGGATACGGCGGCGGTCCGGACAACTCGCGCTTTTTCGCGTCACGACAGATCAACAAGTCCAACGTCAATCAGCTCCAGGTGGCGTGGACCTACCCGTTCGGCGACACCGGAAGCCATCCGATTGTCGTCAGAGGCGTGGTGTATGGGCGGGGCCGCAATGGCTCGCTGGTTGCCGTTGACGCGAAGACCGGCAAGGAGCTGTGGATCCGCGAAAACATGAACGGCATGACCAGCCGCGGCTTCAACTACTGGGAAAGTGCCGACGGCCGCGATCAGCGTCTGATTTTCGCGATGAACAGCCTGCTGCAGCAGGTAGACGCGAAGACCGGCAAGTCAATCATGACGTTCGGTACGAACGGCGTGGTCGACCTGCGCGTGGGCATCGAGGGCCGCGACCCGGCGACGGTCGGGAATATTCAGTCGAACAATCCGGGTGAGACGTTCGAGAACCTGATCATTCTTGGCAGCGCGACGGGCGAGGGATACATGGCGCCGCCCGGAGATATCCGCGCGTACGACATTCTCACCGGTCGGCTGGTGTGGACGTTTCACACCGTGCCGCGTCCGGGTGAGTTCGGCTACGACACCTGGCCGAAGGACGCCTACAAGTACGTCGGCGGTACCAATAACTGGGGCGAGATGACCATCGACACCCAACGCGGTATCGCCTACATCCCGCTCGGATCCCCTACCTACGACTTCTACGGCGCCGACCGCGTCGGCGCGAATCTCTTCGGCGCCTCGATCGTGGCGCTCGAGGCGCGCACCGGCAAGCGCCTCTGGCACTTCCAGTTCGTGCACCACGATCTCTGGGACCTCGATCCGAGCGCCGCCCCCCAGCTGACGACCATCCGTCACAACGGCCGCGACCGCGACGTCGTCGCCGCCACGAACAAGACAGGGTGGCTCTATGTGTTCGACCGCGTGACGGGAGAACCGATCTGGCCGATCGAGGAACGGCCGGTGCCGAAGTCGGAGATGACGGGCGAGGAAAGCTGGCCGACGCAGCCGCACCCGACCAAGCCGGAACGCTACGTGAGGCACACCTTCACGGTGGACGACATCAATCCCGATCTGCCGGCCGATGAGAAGGCCGCCTTTACCAAGCGCCTTCTCGAGGCGACCAACAAGGGCATCTTCACGCCGATCAGCCTGAAGGACACGGTGCACGTTCCGACGAGCAATGGCGGGACGCTCATGGGCGGGTCGGCTGCCGAACCCCGTACCGGCGCGATCTACCTTGTCGCTCACGAGAACCCGGGCATTCTCCGGCTCCTCAACCCGGGCGAGGGCCGCGGCGGCGCGCCGCAGATGCCGCCTGGCCAGGGCCTTTACCAACAGGACTGTCAGGCGTGCCACGGTCCCAACCGCGAAGGGGTGGCTGAGAGCGGCCCGGCGCTGGTCGAACTGGTCGCGGACCCGGTCAACAACATCGTCGCGGGCGCGCCCCGTTTCACCGGCGACGCCGTGCGTGCCGTCATGGCGACAGGCAAGGGGCGTATGCCCGCGCTTCCGCACCTGACGGCAACGGAGGTCGACAACATCGTCAACTTCGTCACCACCGCCGCGAGCGGCCGAGGACGCGGCGCCGGCCCCGGCGCCGGGCGCGGCGCGGCTCCCGTCGGTTCGGGTGCGCCGCCAGAGCTCATTGCCGGTTCAGGATCGGCGTGGGTAAGGCCCGAAGCGGCGAATGGCGGTCGCGGGCGGGGCGCCGCGACGCCCTATCCAGAGGGCGTCCCCGACTACACGCGCTACACCATCAACGAGTACAACACGGTGGGCAACCGCATCAAGCCGCCATTCACGGTGATCGTGAAGTACGACCTCAACCAGCCGGCGATCAAGTGGCGGATTCCGTACGGCGACGATCCCGAACTGGCCGCGCGTGGCATCACCGGGACGAGTGTCCCAGGCATTCAGAACAGCATCATCGTCACCGAATCGGGTCTCGTGTTCGGCGCCGGGCGTGACAACTTCATTCGAGCCTGGGACAGCGAGACGGGCAAGCAGCTGTGGGCGTCACGCTTCGGCGGTAACTTCATCGGCTCACCTGCGATGTACGAGATGGGCGGCAAGCAGTATCTGCTCGTGCCTGCCGCAGGCGCGCCCGCCGCGGGGCGCGGGGCGGGCGCTACTCCGGCCGCGACGCCGGCGGCCGGTCCTCAAGGCTCCGCGGCCCCGCTGGGATGGGTGGTTTACACCCTGCCTGCCAAGTAAGGAAATGGCGCCGGCCGCGGTGCCCCGCCTGGCGTGCTCAGAAGCGCAGCGTGGCGCGCAACATCATTTGCCGCGGATTGTAAGTGGCCATCCCGCGGGTGCCATAGCTGTTGGAGTTGCCCATTCCGGGAACCAGGCCGAGCGCCGGATTCGCGGTCGTCACGGTGCCGCCGAGGGCGCCGGTGTAGCTGCCGCTGAACTGCGTGTGATTCAGGATGTTCATCGCATCTGCGCCTACTTCAAGGTGCAGCGCATTCGGGAGCGCGAATTCCCGGCGGATGCTCATGTCGACGTTGAACCGATTGTCCGTGCGGATCTCGTTGTAGGTGATGGCGGCGTTGCCATACCAGAACTGATCCGCGACGATACGCCCGTTCGGCGTCGTCACCACGCGGCCGGCGAAGGCGTCGGGGTTGTATTTGAGATACGGTACGCGCCGGCGGCGTGATGACGCGGCCGCTCGGCAGCGTGACCTGTGTCCGGCCGTCGTACCAGCCCCAGAGGTTCTCCGGCAGCACGAGGTCCACGCCGTCGACACGATCGGGCCGCTGCAGGGCCGCACCGTCGGCGGCGCCGGTAATCGCCAGCGGGAATCCGGTCTGCCAGATCGTGGAACCGCTCACCTGCCATCCGCCGAGCACGGCGCTGACGACCCGGTTCGACGCGCCGATCGGTTTACCCTTGCCGAACGGCAACTCGTAGAGGAACGTCGCCACGAGCCGATGCGGGATGTCGCTGTAGCCGAGGCGCCGGTTGAGATCGAAGTTGGAGAGGCTGTGGTTCCCGCCGCGCGCGCTGGCCCCGGCGTTGAAGCCCTGGTTGTCTTCGACGGTGTCGGTGTTGTCGATCTCCTTCGACCAGGTGTAGGTCGCGTCCAGCATCGCGCCGTTCGCGTAGCGGCGGTTAACGCGCAGAATCATCGCGTGATAGTCCGCCGTCGCCTGCGACAGGTTTACCGCAGCATTGGAGCCGACCAGCAGCGGATACGGGAAGAGCGTGTTCTGCCGTGGAATCGTGCGCTGGCCGAGGACGCCGGCAAACGGCACGAGCGGTCCCGTCTCCGGCTGCCACGGGTTCTGCACGAGCTGCGTCGCCGGATTCAGCGTGCCGTTGCTGGCGATGAACTGATCGCGCCACTGCGACAGAAGCGCCTGGATCGATGCTCTGCAGGTTCTGGATCGGAAACGAGCGGTTGTGCAGGTTGCGGCTCACCGACGCGCTGTAGCCGATCGACGCCATCCAGCGGGCGCTGAGCGCGCGCTCGATGACGAAATTCCATTGGCGCGCCTGCCCGTTCTCGAGGTGGCGGTCGAAGCGCGCCTCGCCGATGCCGTAGACCTGCGGCGCCTCAGGATTGCCGCCGATCGCCGGTGAGACCGGCGCCGGATCCGAGAAGCGGATCACCGGTACGCCGGCCGGGCTCGAGCCGTACGCCTGCTGCAGCACACCGCCCGCGAAGTTCGCGACGCCGTAGTCCACCGGGCTCGAGAAGTAGCCGGTGTTGGTCGGCAGGTAGGTGACCCCGAAACCGCCGCGCAGCACGGTCCGGTCGTTCCATTGATACGCGGCGCCGATCCGCGGTCCCCAGTTGTCGTACGTCGTATCCCACAGGTTGCGGCTGTAGCCGCCGACGCCGGGAAACGCGATCGCCCCGGCGGTGCCGAAGGCGCTCTGTGCCGCGAAATCCCACGACGACATGCGGTTGGACCGCTCGGTCGGCCCAGGCTGCACTTCCCACCGCAGCCCGAGATTGACCGTCAGCCTCGACGTCGCGCGCCAATCGTTCTGCGAGTAGACCGCGAAGTACTTTTGCGAGAAATCCGGGGCGACGTTGGCGCCCGGGCGGATCCACCAGACCCCCGTCCCGAGCAGCATCGCCGCGGCATTGACGCCGCGTTGCGCGTTGGTCGTCACGAGCGACGCCACGCCGCCGCTCGCGGTCGTGTACTCGAAGTTGAAGTTGCCGCCCTGGTGCGCAAACGGCGACGGCATGCCGACCGACGCCTGCTCGGGGTCGTCGTAGTGCGACAGCAGGTTGCGGAACTCCAGCCCGGCCTTGTGCACCCACTTGCCGCGCGTCTTCGTGACGCTGCCGCTCACGCTGTGGTTAGCCTGCCGTTCGCGCGCCGTCCCGAATGTGCCGGCCGACAGGCCCGTCCAGTTGCTGCCGCCACCGTTGCCCCCGCCGTAGCCGTTCGGGGTCACGGCCGGGGCGCTGCCGGACTGGAACATGTATGGAAGCAGGTTGTCGGGGACGCCGAACGACGCGTAGTCGGTGAACCCTTCCTTGTTGCCGTTGAGGTTCTTCGTGTTCACGCGGGCAAGGCCGTAGCGGACGTCCAGCAGCAGCGTGGGGCTGAGCACGACCGCATCGCCGACCTGGATATACGGGTTCTTGTCGGTGCGCGTCGCCGGCGCGTCGTTGAACGGCGCGGTGCCAAAGGGCCGCGGCGTCACGACCTCGGCGTAGGAGATGCCGCCGCTGCCGTAGATCGCGTGGGCCTTCCACTTGAAATCGACGCGATTGTTCGAGCTGTGCCGGCGCACCGTCTGCGTCGTCGTCGACTCGAAGTTGTTCGTGTTGAAGACGTCCTCCGGCGTGCGGTTTGGCAGCGGGTAAAAGCTGTACATCCGGTACCGCGTACGGATCAGGGTTCGGGATGATGGCGTTCGGGAACTCGGTGCGGCGGTAGAGATCGGAGTTGATCTGCGTGACGTTGAACGGGTCGAAGATGCGCGCCGGCACGGGATTCCCGTTCTCGTCGCGGATGAACGTCTGGCTGAAGTTGCCGACGCGCTCCAGGGCCGTCGGCACCGTCAGCAGCGAGGTCGTCTCCTGGTCGTTGCGCAGCACGTGATAGCTGCTGAAGAAGAACAGCTTGTTATGCAGGATCGGGCCGCCAATCGAGCCCCCGGCGTCGTCGACGCGGAAGTCCCGTTTGGGAATGCCCTGCGCATTGTTCGCGAACGTGTTCGCGTCGAGCCCCTGGTGGCGCAGCATGTAGGCGCCGTTCCCGTGGAACGTGTTCGTGCCGGACTTGGTGCTCATCGAGATCACGGACTGTCCGCGCCCGTACTCGGCGCTGAAGTTGTTGGAAATGACCCGGACTTCCTGCAGGCCTTCCGTGTTCGGAACGACAGAGGCTTCGTTGTAGCCTCCGCCCATCACCGGCAGACCGTCCAGCTGAATGTCATTGGTGAACGCGCGTCCGCCGTTGACGCCGACCGCCGACCACTGGCGTCGTCCGGCCACGCCGATGCCGAACGAATTCAGGCTTGTCGTGTCCGCGGTTGCGGCGCGTGGCACGGCGCCGGCCTGCAGAAACGCATACGCCAGCGGGTTCTGAGTGATGTTCGGCAGCGCCTCGATCATCTCGGCGCCGACGGCTCCCGATACGCTCGTGCGGTCGGTCTGCAGCAGCGGCGATTCGGCTGAGACTTCGATCGTCTGGCCGACCGCCCCGACCGACAACTCGACAGCCACACGCACGGTCTCGGTTGCGTTGAGGATGATGCCCGATCGCTTGAACGGCGCGAAGCCGGACAGGGTCACGGTGATGGAGTACGTGCCCGCGGGCAGCAGGGGCGCGGTGAAGAGACCGGCCTCGTTGGTGACCAGCTCCTGCGACACGTTCGTGCCTTCGTTGGTGACGACGACGGAGGCGCCGGGCACAATCGCCCTCTGGGGATCGGTCACGGTGCCGGTGAGTGTGGCGGATCGGATCTGGGCATCGGCAACGGACGTCCACGCCAAGCAGACCAGAATCAGCACGAAACGGGACAGCTGCTTAGGCACTAGTGCCTCCTCGCTAGGTGGATTTCCGCGGCGCCTGGGCGTCGCGCCGCTGCTGCGCCTCGTCGACAGGCACAGGGCGGTGACATCCTACGCACAGCGATACAGGGTGTCAAACCGATTATCAATAATCGGTCACACCTGAGGCATACGCCAGGCGTTGGCCGACTCCGCGGCCTTCGGGTCATACTGGAACGCCAGAGCCGGTTTCAGCGTGGTGAATTGGAGAGTCGATGAGCGGTGCCCGGCTCGTGCCTTCTTCGTAATGGGGAGCGCGCATGTCGAATAGCCAAACCAGCGGCGCTGTCATTATTACTGCCGCCGTCACAGGTGCGATTCATACGCCCTCGATGTCGCCCCACCTGCCAATCACGCCTGAGGAAATCGCCACGGACGCAGTCGGCGCAGCCGAGGCCGGTGCGGCGATCCTGCACCTGCATGCCCGCAATCCGGACAATGGCAAACCGGATCAAACGCCCGCGGCGTTTGCCAGGTTTCTTCCACGTATCAAAGCGTCCACCGAGGCGGTGATCAACATTACGACCGGCGGCAGTCCCTTCATGAAGGTCGAAGAGCGGGTGTTGCCGGCGGCACAATTCAAACCCGAGGTTGCGTCGCTCAACATGGGCTCGTTCAACTTCGGCCTCTACCATCTCGCCGCGAAATACAAGACCTTCAAATACGATTGGGAGAAGCCGCACCTCGAATCGACCCGGGATCTTGTCTTCCGGAACTCGTTCAAGGATATCGAGTACATTCTCGAGACCTGCTACGACAACGGCACGCGATTCGAGTTCGAGTGCTACGACACCGGGCACCTGTACAACCTCGCGCATTTCGCCAACCGGGGTCTCGTGAAGCCGCCATTTTTCGTGCAGACGGTATTCGGAATCCTCGGCGCCATCGGGACGCATGCCGAAGATGTGATGCATATGAAGCGAACGGCTGATCGCTTGTTCGGCCCCGACTATTGCTGGTCAGTACTCGGCGCCGGTGCGAGCCAGCTGCGTATCGCGGCCATGTCTGCATCGCTTGGGGGTCATATCCGAGTCGGCCTCGAGGATTCGATCTGGGGCGGCAAAGGCAGACTCGCCACGTCCAGCGCCGAGCAGGTGCGCATGGCCCGACAGATTGTCGAGGGCCTTGGACTCGCGGTCGCCACGCCCGCCCGCGCGCGGGCCATCTTGTCGCTGAAGGGCGCCAATCAGGTCGCCTTCTGACGCGTTCTCTCGGCGGCGTGTGTCGTCAGTGAATCGTCCAGCCCCCGTCGACCATCAGCACGTGTCCGACGACCATGTCGGATAGATGGCTGGAGAGGAACAGCACGGCGCCGACGAGATCCTCCGGCTGATTCCAGCGCCCGGCCGGCAGCATCTGCGTCGTCGCCCATTCCTTGTATCCCGGCCGCTCGAGAATCACCTTTCGCGACTCTGTTTCGGTGATGCAGGGCGCCACCACGTTGACGCTGACGCCGTGCTTCGCCCACTCGAGCGACAGCGCACGTGACAGGTGGTGCACGCCCGCTTTGACCCCGGCGTAGACGGAGCGTCCCTGGAACGCGACGACGCCGAAGTTCGAGCCGATGTTGACGATCTTGCCGCGCCCCTGCGGAATCATGACGCGCGCCGCGGCCTGGCAGGCGAAGAACACGCTCTTCAGCGAAGCCGATACGGTCTTGTCGAATTCCTCCTCAGTGACGTCCAGCGCCGGTGTCGTGCCCGTCCAGCCGGCGTTGTTAACCAGGATGTCGACGCGCCCGAACGCCTGCCTCGCCACATCGACCATCCGGCGCACGTCGTCCACTCGGGCGACGTCAGTCGGCTGAATGACCGCTTTGCGGCCCAGCTGTTCAATCTCCGCCCGAACCGCGTTGATTTCGTCGTGCCGCCCGTCAGGGTGCTTGGCGAGCACGAGGTGGGCGCCGGCCTGGGCCAGGCCGAGCGCGATGGCCCGGCCGATGCCCTGCGACGCGCCGGTCACGATCGCGGTCTTGTCCTGCAGGCCGAAGCTCGAATAGTCAACGTTCACAGCTGCTCCATTGTTGATTCGCTCGCGGTCGGAGCGCGCACCAGGTCAGCATGGAATCGTGGCTTTGACAATTCCGACTCGTGGCACTATCGTTTCCGGCAGAAGCGGCGCGAAGCATAATCGATAATCTGAAATTGCGCTAACTTCTCGAGCGGCCTGTACTTATCTGTACCTTATAGAAGGGACTCCGCTGCTCGGTCACTCCGGCGCTCGCGCCAGTGCCGCCGCAACCAACCGCGCCGAAGCGCGAGTCACCAGGCCACCATGGACCAGGACAAACAGCCCCGCCCGCTCGAGCGACGCGTGTTCCGCGAGGAAATCCGGGAAAAGCTGATCGAAGACATTCTGAACGGCCGGCTCGCACCCGGCTCGCGCATTGTCGAAACACGCATCGCGCAGCAGTTCGGCGTCAGCCAGGGGCCGGTGCGTGAGGCGTTGCGGGATCTGGAGCTGTTCGGCTTTGTCGTCAGCTCACCCTTCCGCGGTACCCAGGTCCGAAAGATCACCACCGAGGAGCTGCTCGAGATCTATCCAATCAGAGCGGCACTCGAAGGAGTTGCCGCGCGCGCCGCCGCCGTCCGTATCGATCAGGCGACGCTCGAACACCTGGAGGAGCTCATCGAAGTCATGCGGGAGGCCGCTGCCCGCGACGATCATCCGGCGGAAGCCGATGCGGACCACAGCTTTCACCACCTGATCGTCAAGGCATCGGGCAATCGCATGCTCGAGCATGTGTGGCAGACGATGCGGCTCTCGATCACGACCTGCCTGACGGTTTCCATCACCCATCGATCGCTGTACGAGATTGCCGAGCGCCACGTCGCGGTCCTCGACGCGCTGCGTTCAGGCGATCCCGACCGCGCCGAATCGGCGATCAGGCGCCACATCGAAGAGCCGGGCGAGTGGGCTCGCTCCGCGCATCAGCAGAAGCAGGCCGCCAGTGCGGCCGAGCCGGACGACAAGGCAGCCGCCATCTAGCAGCCCGTGGCGATCGCGCTCCCGGCAGCGCGACGGTCGCGCCTTTCGGCTTTCGTGCTAGTCTCGCGCAATAATCGCGGTTCCGTCCGGTATCACCACGAAAGATCATGATGCGCATTCGGCAGGCTTTGGCGTGTGCAGCCGCAATCGCTCGCCCTCGCGTTCACCACCGGGCTCACACAGGGCGCCTCCAGAAACTTCGTTCCGGACGTGACCTTCAAAGGCGCCGACCTGTCAGGATGGCGGTCGCTCGGCGACGCGAAGTGGCGGGCGGAGAACGGCGAGATCATCGCGACGCCCAACGGCGGCAGCGGATGGCTGATTCTGGAGAAGTCCTACCAGGACGTCGCGTTCTTCTCCGAGTTCCGCTGCGCGCCCGGATGCACGATGGGGCTGCTCTTCCGCGCCGAGAAGATGGCCGACGGCGGGTTGAAAGGCATCTTCGTCTCGCTCAACGCGGCGGATCCTGCCTCGTATCGCGTCACGCTCGATGCCCAGGGGAAGGAGACATCCCGGGAGCGCCTGCGGCCGGCAGGCGGAGGGCAGGTTCGAGTCGCGCCGCCGGCGCCGGAAGCGGCCGGCGGACGCGGTGCAGCCGGAGGCCGTGGCGCGGCGGCCGCGCCAGCGGGACGCGGGGCGCGGTGGTCCCGCGTTCCCCCAGATGCCCGGAGGCATGGCCGCGCCGATTCCTCGCCCGTCCAACGAAATGAAGGCCGGCGAGTGGAACACGATTGACATCGTGCTCGACGCGAACATCCTGCGGCCGTTCCTGAACGATGCCGGCGGCATCAGCGGCGGCGTGGCGGACGAGGAATTCGGCCGCTCCGGCGCGATCGCGTTGCACGCCGGCGGAACCGGCGAAGTGCGCTTCAGGGACGTGTCGTACAAAGACCTCCAGCCGAGGGTGGCGCTTCCCGAGGAGGTCTCGAGCCGCTTCCGGATGCAGGCGCTCAACGAGTTCTACTATTCGTGGGGTCCTGACGTCGCCGACATCAACCGGGATGGCGTCCTCGATATCGTGGCCGGGCCGTATTACTACCTCGGGCCCGACTACAACGTCGCGCGCGAGATCTACATGGCCGCCACGATCGACGCGGGCACCAGGTACTTCAACGGCGTACAGTTCACCTACGACTTCACTGGCGACGGCTGGCCGGACGTGATCAATTCCCTCTTCACGCAGCCCACGGTCCTCTATGTGAATCCGCGCGGAGAGCCCCGGCGCTGGGACATGTACACGGTGACGGATCGCATCACCAGTGAGCTCGCGTTGATGAAGGACGTCAACGGCGACGGCAAGCTGGAATATATCTTCAAGGACGCCAACAACCAGTTCGTCTACGCCAACCCCGACCCCGCGAATCCCACCGCCACGTGGATCACGCACGCGATCAGCACACCCGGTCCATGGGCGAATCACGGAATGGGCGTGGGGGACGTCAACGGCGACGGCCGAGCCGATTTCGTGAACGCCTACGGTTGGTGGGAGGGGCCTCCAAGAGGGAGTACCGACACGTGGGCGTATCATCCTGGCGCGTTCGGCAAGTGGAGTCGCTCGAGCCCTGGCGGAGCGGAAATTGGCGTGTATGACGTCAACGGCGACGGGCTGACCGATCTCGTCACCAGCCTGCAGGCACACGGATGGGGGCTGTCCTGGTTCGAGCAGAAGAAAGCGGCAGACGGTACCATCAGCTTCGTCGAACATCCCATCATGGGGGACTTCTCGACGAAGAATGCCGGCGGCGTGACGTTCTCGGAGCTCCACGGGTCAGCCATCGCGGACATCGACGGCGACGGCATCAAGGATTTCGTCACCGGCAAGCGCTTCTGGTCGCACCTGGATTCGTACCTCGATCCCGATCCGCACGGCGCGCCCGTGTTGTACGTCTACCGGACGGTCCGAAACCCGAAGGCGCCTGGCGGCGCCGACTTCGTGCCCGAGTTGATCCACAACCGATCGGGCATCGGTTCCAACGCTGCGGTCGTGGATTTGAACAAGGACGGTGCCCCCGAAGTTATCGTGTCGACGAAGCGCGGGACGTTCATCTTCTGGAATAACTGGAAGAAACCGGCGCGATCAGCTCGCGGTGATCTCCTTCCGGCCGCCAGCCTCCGCTGACGCTGCGGCGGGTTCGACGGCCCGCCTACGCAAGCCTCCGGCGCGCCCGCCGTAGCTTCGGGAGGCGGAAACCTTCGCGCAGGCGGTGTTAAGTGGCACGAAGTGGGCGTGCAGGAGGCATTCTTGAGACTGAAGGGCAAGGTAGCGCTGGTGACCGGCGCGGCGAGGGGCATCGGCCGCGGCATCGCGGAGGTCTTCGCGGCCGAGGGCGCCGACGTCGCCGTGAACGACATCGACCATGCGGAGGAGGCCGAGCAGGTCGCCTCGGCGATCAGATCGGCCGGACGCCGGGCGGTGACGGTGAAGGCCGACGTGTCGCGCCGCGCGGACGTCGAACCGATGATCGACCGCGTCTGGAACGAGCTCGGGCCGATCGACATCCTCGTCAACAACGCGGGCATCGAGACGATCGTGCCTTTTCTCGAGTTGACCGACGATCAATGGACCCGCCTCGTCGACGTCAACCTCCGAGGCGCGTGGCTGTGCTCGCAGGTGTTCTGCAAGCGCGTCGTCGGAGAACGGCGGATGGCGTCGATCGTGAATATCGGGTCGATCCAGGCGGCCCGAGTGCTGCCGGGCCGCACCCATTACGCGCCGACAAAGCTCGGCCTCGAGGCGCTGACCCGGAACATGTCCGCGGAGATGACGCCGCATGGCATTCGCGTCAATTGCATCCATCCCGGCCTGATCGACACGCCGATGACGGAGTGGGTGATGAAGGATCCGGAGATCCTGCCGATCGTGCTCGGTCAGATCTCGATGGGCCGGGCAGGCCAGCCTCGCGAGATCGGCGCCGTTGCGGCGTTCTTCGCCTCGAACGAGGCGAGCTATCTCACCGGGCAATCGGTGTTCGTGGATGGTGGGTGGGAGGGGAAGTGAGGCTGGCCTTCCGCCTGTTAGGCGGAAGCATCCGCCACTACAGCCGCTCCTGCCAGTGCACCATCGGCAGCCCGGCCACCGGGGCCCGGAAATGAGGGATGCGCTTGCCCTTGAGCGATCCGATGTAGACAGTTCGCAAGTCCGGACCGCCGAACGTCACGCTCGCCATCCATGGGGCGACCCCGCGCCCGGTGGCAAACAAGACGTCCTCGGTCACGTGATTCCGCAGGAAGGCCTGCTCGAGCGCCTCGACCTTCACCGGATCGCCTTCGTCCAGCAGCACGCGCATATCGCCTTCCGGCGTCAGGACGAACAGCTTGTCGGAATAGACCAGCGTCCCCCAGAGATTGCCATAGCTGTCGAAGGCGATCCCGTCTGGCCACGCGCCTTTGCCCAGCCTGGAAGGGCCGAACACCTCACGGTCGCGCAGGTTGCCGCGCTCGTCGACCCGCAGCCGCGTGATCCGTCCGCCGGCGGTCTCCACCACGTACATGAATTGCTCGTTGGCGTCGAACCGGATCTCGTTGGTGAAGTGAAACCCGTCAGCCACGATGTGGAAGGTGCCATCCTCGTAGCGGGCGAGGTAGCCGTCGGCGAGATCGGTGCGGAGCGCATGCATCCAGTTCTTGAGGCGGGTGGACACGGTAATCCAGATGCGGTCGCGCGAATCGCGCAGGACGAAGTTCACCTTGCCGATGGGCTCGCCGTCGACGGTGTCGGCCAGCACGCGTGACGCGCCGTCACGCGACATCAGCTCCAGACAGTCGGTGCCGAAGTTGGAAACCAGAATGTCGCCGTCTCGAGTGAAGGCCAGCCCGTTGGGCAGCGTGCCTTCGAGGTAGCGTGTCGCCTCGGTGGCAGCCTGATCGAAATGTTGCGAACGGCGCTGCGTGATGATGCCTTGCTCGCCGCCCTGGATGCGGACGACGCCGCCGCGAGCGTCCGCCACCCAGAGCGTACCGTTCGGTTCCGCGAGGATGCATTCGGGGCGCTGAAGGTCGTGACCCACGTAACCGAGTGCGTTTCTGTCGATGCCGAAATCCAGAACCGGATTCGCGCCGGCAAACTCGGTCCGCCGCATCCAAGCCTCCCCGCGTGTTTCGTGCTCGAGCCGGACGCACTATATCATCGCCGGTCATCATCGCCGTCCACAGATAATCGATTACTTCTTGACCGTTCTTTCGACCGTCGCATAGGATCCGTCAGCTCATTCGCCGGCCACGCCGCCAAGCCTTAAAGACCCGCCCGCTCCGGGGAGCAGGACGAGGACTGACCATGAATCGAAGACAGTTCACCACCACCCTGGCTCTCGGGCTCGCTGCCGCGGCCGTGCCGGATCTCCGAGGCACAGCAGCCGAAGCCGCGGAAGCTGCGCTGCGGACACACTGGCATCACCTGGGGATTCCGGCCCGAGGACGCCGAGCGCGCGATCGCCGACGTCGCGACGTTGGGGTTCCACGGCTACGAATCGTTCGGCAACGTTCTCGAGGCGTGGGAGCCGAAGGGCGGGCTCGATAAGCTGCTGCAGAGCGCGAAGCTGCCGCTGCGATCCGCTTACTGTCCGGTGAACCTCACGGATCCGGCGATCCGGAAGGATGAAGTCGCCAAGCTCCTGCGCTGGGGACAACTAATCAAGAAGTGCGGTGGGACCGTGGCCGTCATCGGGCCGAACAATGTGAAGCGGCCCGACTACGTCCTTGCCGATCACAAGACGCACATCGTCGAGGCGCTGAACGACATGTGCAAGGCTCTCGACGACATCGGCGTGGTCGGCGTCCTGCATCAGCACACCGGCACCTGCGTCGAAACCCGCGACGAAACCTACGCGGTGATGGAGGCCGTGAATCCCCGCTATGTGAAGTTCGGTCCTGACGTCGGCCAGCTGCAGAAGGGGGGCTCGGACCCGGTGAAGGTCGTGAAGGACTTCCTTCCAACCATCCGTCATGTGCACATGAAGGACTACGACGGCGGCGAGCACTACCTGGGGTACGCCCCCCTCGGGCTCGGGAAAGTCGACGTCGCCGGCCTCTGCGATCTGCTGGAGAGCTCCGGTAACGACCTCATGATCATGGCGGAGCTGGATCCATCGAAAGGACAGCCGCACACGCCGCTCGACGCGGCGCGGATCAACAAGGAGACGCTGCAGAAGCTCGGCTACACATTCCGCTCCTGACGTCCGGCTCAACTTCATGGCGTACCTGCTCGCAATCTGCGGTGGCATTGCGGGGGTTCCTCGCGGTAGTGGGCATTTATAGAATGATGGCCTACAGCGTGTCGCAGCGGCGGCATGAGTTCCGCGACCGCATGGCGCTCGGCGCGTCGGCGCAAGACGTGATTCGTGCACGCCATGCGGCTGAGACGGCCGTCGGGCTGGCTGTCGGCATCTTGCTTTCAGGCGTTCTGAGCCCGTAGTGTCCAAAAACCCCGCCCACCGACTTGGCGTAGAGACTCGGTGCTGTGATTCCGGTGCACCTCTTCGTTGTGTCTCTTCTCGGATGGCTCCAATCCGAGCAGCACGCGATCATCCAATACTTGCGGGAAGAGAACCGCGTGTTGAAGGAGCAGCTGCGCACGTCACGGGTGCGAATCACCGACGACCAACGGCGGCGCTTGGCCGGGCTCGGCGCGTCGCTTGGCCGGCGGCTGTTGACGCAGATCGCTACCATTGTGACGGCGGAGACGCTCCTGCGCTGGCATCGGCAGCTGATCGCGCAGAAGTGGACGTACTCGGCGCGCCGGTCGGGACGGCCGAGCGTGCTCCCGGAGATTCGGCGACTGGTCGTGCAGATGGCGACCGAGAATCCTAAGTGGGGCTATATAACGGATTCAAGGTGCCCTGAAGAACCTGGGTCATCGGGTCGCGCGTTCGACGGTCGCCACGATCCTGAAGCAGCAGGGCGTTCCGCCGAGCCCCGAGCGGCCGACGTCGTGGCAGACCTTTCTGCGGGCGCATTGGGGGGCACTCGTGGCGGCGGACTTCTTCACGACCGAGGTCTGGACGTTTCGCGGCCTCGTCACGTATTACACGCTGTTTGTCATCGAATTGGAGTCGCGGCGCGTCCGCATCATCGGTTCGACACCGTATCCAGATGAAAGCTCAATGCTCCAGATCGCCCGAGAACTCACAGATGCGAGCGACGGCGTCCTGGGAGGACAGCGATTTCTGATCTGCGACCGCGACCGGAAATGGAGCGCCGGTGTTCGATCGCTGCTCGAGGCGTCGGGCGTGCGTGTAATCCAGACGCCGTTTCGGGCGCCGAACTGCAATGCGTACGCGGAGCGGCTCGTGCGCTCGATCAGGGAGGAATGTCTGGACCGTCTGATCCCACTGGGTCAACGCCACTTCCGGTGTGCCCTGGCCGAATTCGCGACCCACTACCACCGCGAACGCAACCATCAAGGTCTCGGCAACGAATTGATCGACGATGCGGGAGGACAGCCGTGCTCGGGTTCGGTTCGGCGGCGTCAACGCCTTGGTGGCGTTCTCAATTACTACTATCGGGCGGCATAGCCCCACGCAGCCGAAGATTCGCCGACTGAGTTTTCAGACACTACGGGGGGCCCGATGACGTGGACGACATCTCGGGTTCCGTTTGGCACCGACCCGACGTTCGGGTTCGCATTCCCAAAGGCGGGCCGTTCACGTTCGACGCACCACCTGGCCTGTCCTCAACGACACCTGCCCAAACGCGGTCCGCCATGGGGCAAGTGCTGCGTGCCTTCGAGCAGAGCGGAACCGGTCGTGGTACGTTTCGCGTGACCAACGACGGCACGAGTGCATGTCTTTCCCCGAGGCGGTTCGGTTCCTTGATACGCCCGTGACGATTCCGGACGGTACGCGGCCCCTCGCCGAGGTCGTCATTGCGGTGCTTGGTCAGGTTGGGCAGGCTACTCAGCAGAAAATCGAACTGGCCGCCTCTCCCATCAATTTCTTCAACCAGCGCCGTGTGGAAATTGCGGCCACGCAGGAGCCGGCGCGAGACGTTCTAGTACGAGCGCTGGCCGCAAGCGGGCGCCCGCTTTCGTGGAGGCTGTTTTATGACGTGACGATGGGACGGTCCTACTTGGGTATTCATTTCGTTCCTCCGCCATCTGCGCCGAGCAGCGGCAAGTAGGTAGGCTGCGCGTATCCACCGTGACGATGAGCGCCTCGATGAGCGCTTAGGCGACTCGGGATCACCGATACTTGGAATCGGTGGGTTGGTGAGTCGCCAGGCTCCAGCACCGGTCCCCAATCTTCTCGGGCATCCGCATTGGTTGATGGATGGTTATTGAGCGATTCGAGCGAGGTCGGTATCCCGTCATCACATCAGCGGAAGTAGCCGAAATGATCGCCCCTCGGTTATAGCTCGACGATGAGTGTCCTGCGGGCTCAGAACGGCTTTAACCACGGGCCGCTAGCACCACAACGTGTCGCGGTCCGGATCGCCGGGCGGTTGTCGTGCAGTTGATAAAGACTGTGAAGTGCACCGCGCCGCCCTCGTCGCCGGACGGGTTCGCGGCGACGTTTCCTCGTGAAACACCGACCGATTGAGGGATCAAGAACCAGCACTAAAGTCTGTTGGAACGTGGGACCAATTTGGGTCCAAAACCGCCCAAACACCGGGTAAAACGAGGGTCTGGCAGATACCAGAAAGCGGGACGAGTCAATAACATAGACAATCCTAGTAAATCTGCAAAACCTCCATCCCCGGTTCAAATCCGGGCGGCGCCTCCAACTTCAACTTCGCTCGATGGGGCCCCCTTTAGATTCCCCATCTCGCTGCGCGCTCGCGGTCGCTCGGCCAACGCTAACGGGTTGCGCCTTCGCGACTTCCCTCCGGCGCTCGCTTGCGGCCGCAGGCGCACCGTGAACGTCCCAATCTCCACGTCCAGACTTCGCCTTCGGAGCGCGAGCAACTCGCCGATCCTCAGGCCCGTCAGGCGTCGACGAGCGAATAACTGGTGCTCCGGCCGCCCCCGGCGTCTTTTCGCAGGAGGCCTTGATCGATGAGGTCCTGAATGTCGCGAAGCGCCGTGTCGTGAGAGCACTTCTCGAGCTTCGCCCACTTCGTCGTTGTCAGTTCCCCGCTGAACCCGTCCAACAGCCGATTGATCACCTCGCGCTGCCGCTCGTTCACCGGTGCTCGCGCGTGCTTCTCCCAGAACCGCGCCTTGCGCAGCACCGCCGATAGCGTGACTTCCGTTCCGTCAAACGCGCGTCCGAGACAGTCGAGGAACCAGTCCATCCACGGCGTCACGTCGAGCGTTCCCTTCTGCGTCTTTTCGAGGATGTCGTAATAGTCGTTCCGCTCGTGACGGATCTGCGCCGACATGCTGTAGAAGCGTTGCGTGCTGTTTTCTGAGCGCGCGAGCGCCCAATCCGTGATGGCGCGCGCGATCCGTCCGTTGCCATCGTCGAATGGGTGGATCGTCACGAACCACAGGTGCGCCAGCGCCGCGCGCAGCACCAAGTCCGTCTTGTCGCGTGAGTCATTCGCCCAGGCGATAAACGCGGAGATCTCTTTTTCGAGCTGCGGTGCTGCAGGCGCTTCGTAATGCACCTTCTCTTTTCCGACAGGACCGGACACAACCTGCATCGGTCCACCGGCATCGTTGCGCCATGCGCCAACGATGATTTTCCGCATCCCACTCCGGCCGGTCGGGAAGAGCGCTGCCTGCCAGCCAAACAGCCGTTCACCGCTCAACGGCGTCGCGTAGTTCTGAGTCGCGTCGAGCATCATCTCGACGACGCCCTCGACGTCGCGTTCGGCTATTACCGTTCCTGCCGTCTCGATGCCGAGGCGGCGGGCGATGGAGGAGCGCACTTGGGCGGCGTCGAGTTTTTCGCCCTCGATCTCACTGGATTTGAGGACCTCAAGCGTGAGGGTTTCCAGTTCCGCTTCCTTCTGGAGCGTGAACCCGAGGCTTTCCATGCGACCCAGCAATCGGCCCTGCCGGTGGCGTACCTCCGCCAGAGGCTCGGCAAGGGTATCCCGATCCCAATGAAATTTGGGCCAATCGGGCAGCTGATGGATATAGCGACTCATTCTACGCATCATACGCGTAGAATATGCGGTTTATTCTACGCAGAGTCAAGGGCAGAATACGCATTTAATGCGTAGATTAAGGTCGATATTCTATCGCAAGCTCGCCGACACGATCCCGAGGATCGGCAGGACGGTCCGCCGTTTTGCGACGGACCCCAGCACCGAATTTGTGGCTGGAGGCTCGTCAGCGTGACAGAGCTCAGGGCGCCCCGAGCCTCAGTCGAGGGGCGGGGCGTCATCAAGCTTGTCGCCTGGGTAGGCGGAGCCCCGCCAGAGGTCTTGGCTATTTCCTGTAATCCAATGCGGGATTCCTATCCGCGAGCCGCGTTTTGTACACGAAGTTTGGTCCGCGCTTCTGATCGAACTCCGCTTTGGCCTTCTGAATGATCGACGCATCAGAATAGATCGACGGTCGTCAAACGCCATCGACTTCGCGGCGACCATCATGCCCTTATGACCAATCGTTCCGTCGGCGCTGGCGCTCGCCTGCCAGCTGTGCACCGCCACGCCGGGAACGAACGCCGCGGTCATCGACACCGGCGACGCGTTCCAGCGGACATCGGCGAGATCGGTTGACGAGGCTGCCACCGGACGCGACGGGCGGATCTTCTCCTGCAACCCGATCGCGACGTCTGGCGACTCGGTCGGCGTCTTGCGAATCTCCTCGGCGAACGCGAGTTCCTGCGGTGTGTAGGTAAAGCCGCCCACCCGATCGAGGTCTTTGTTCATCACCGCCGACAGCGTCTCGTTCGGCAGGATGTTCCACACCACTCCGGTAATCTCGAAGTCCATCGTCGTCCCGATGCCGAGCGCCGCGCCTTTCGCGGCGTCGACGATGCGATCCCAGACGCCGTCGAGGATTCCGCATGTCGCGCGGGCGCGCGTAGTAGTACGCCTCGGCGAAATCCGGAACGACGTTGGGCGTGGCGCCGCCGCGCGTGACTGTTTGATGTAGTGGATGCGCGCAAAAGTTCTGGAGGGAGCCAGACCACTAGCGAGGCTGCGCCTCAGACCGTCGAGGCTCCGCCTCGCTAGACGCATAAGCTTGATAACGCCCCGCTGACGCGGGGACGGTCTTGACCCTGAGAACCTTGACTCATTTGGACAAGTTCTGAAGGGTCAAGACCTCTAGCGAGGCTGCGCCTCAGACCGTCGAGGCTCCGCCTCGCTAGCATATATTCTTGATAACGCCCCGCTGACGCGGGGACGGTCTTGACCAAGAAACTTGACTGAATTGTGCAAGTTCGGAGGGGTCAAGACCTCTAGTGAGGCTGCGGTTGAACCGTCGATCCTCCAACCCCGCCCGGCCGATGCCACCCGGATCGACTCAGCGAGCGGTGGACCGGCACGATCCCGCCGCCGTACGTTGTCGCGAAAATGCGCGTGAGCTCGGCGCCGAAGAAGAAGACCTGTGCCGAGTAGTACACCCACGCGAGCAGCGCGAGCACGCTGGCGGCGGTGCCGTATGGCGAGGCGGCGACCTGCGCGACGACGAGCGAGAGCACCAGGCTGCCAACATCAAAGAGCAATGCCGTAACGATGGCGCCAACTCCGGCATCGCCCCACGCCACATATGCATCCGGAAGCGACTTGTAAACGAGAGTGAATACCGCCGTCAGCAGCAGGAAACTCACGACGAAGTGAATGAGGTGGAGAACGGACGCGGGCAACGGCAACGAACCGTGAAAATGCAATCCCGCGATACCAATCGCGGTATCGACAACGAACAACAACAGGATGAGGAGGGCCGCACCAACAGCCACCAGAAAGCCGTAGAGACGATCGGTCAGCATCGTGCGCAGGTCCGCAAGCACCCCTGTCGTCGCGGCTGGAGTCTGGACTCGCCACACAAGATTCACCGATTGCCGCAGTTCGTTGACGAACGCGGACGTGGTTGAGAAACAGCGTCACGAGACCAATGATCGTCGTGATGATTCCACCGGTCGGCGTCACGTGCTGCTTGAGCATCAGTTCGGCCGCCTGCGCCCCTTCCGGGCTCAGGAAGCGTTGAAGCCACGGCGAAATCTGCGCCTGCGCCACGGCCTGCCCGATGAAGAATCCAACGATGCCCGTCACAACGATCAGCACGGGCGCAATCGAGAAGAGCGTGTAATACGCAAGCGCGGCGCCGAGCCGGGTCGCGTTGTCGGCCGACCAATCGGAATACGCCGCGAGGAGCAGCGTTCCCAGCCGCCGCGGATGCAGTCGCCAGAGCATGCCGAACTGCCGCCATACACCGAACTTGCGTTGCGCTTTGATCGAAGGCAACTCGGCGGCTTTGGTCTGTTCAGGCTGGTCGTAGTTCCATGGGGTTTGCCCAAACTTTTCAACGACTCGCCGCCACACCCGTTGGCGGCACGGTGCGGCCGCAGCGCGACATGCCGAACGGAAAGCCAATGTCGTACCAAACCACCCGAAGCTGAGTCGCGACGGCTGAGGCAAAGGTCGCTTGTCGGAATGAACGGTGCAAACATTTGTCTGGTCCGACGACAGCGGGACACCGCCGCAGACAAATATCCACGCGCGCGCCAGAGAATCGTACTTCGGCCACTGCCTGCTCCTATACCTCACCGGCTTCGAGGGGGTGGCCTGTCGCGCCGCAGGACAATCCCAAGCAGGTTTTACCAAGGCAGAGGAGCGATGACGGCCGCTGCGGCCAGCAGCGCCATGCCCAAAGGCGCCGACAGCCTCCGGCCCCATGAAACGTTCTTCTCGATGGCCATGACCGCGCCCAGCGCGAGCATCCACGTGAGGCTGGCGACGCTGGACGCGAACATGAGCAGCATCAACGCCCAGCAGCAGCCGACGCAGAAAGCCCCGTGCTCGACACCGAGGCGGAACGACTGCCATTTCTCCCGGGTGCCTCGCCAGCGCGAGGTGACGAAGCTCAGGGGCGAGCGACACTTGTCGAGACAGCGGTGCTTGAGGGCGGAGAACTGAAATGTGCCCGCCACGATGAAAAGCGCCGCCGACGGCATGCGCGGATGCGTGGTGAGCCACGCCACGTCATTCCCATATGCCTGGACCAGAGAGGACGCGCCGAATACCACGATGCCGCATGCGACCCACGTCGTTAGATAGCCGGCGATGACGAGCAGCAGGAGCAGCACGCCGTCCGTTCGACTAGCGGTCAGCCGGCGGAAGATGTGAAGCAGCGGCAGCGTCGTCGGCAGCATCATCGCGATCGTCATGGCCACCCAGCCGGCGAGGAACGCGGCGCCCAACAGGCTGGCTGGCGCTGGACCGTCCATCGGTCCATGCGCCATCGAGCCATGCGCGTGCGCCCAGTGTCCCCACGGCGACTCGCCGAGACGCCACACCACGACCCACGCCGTCGCGCTGATGGCGGCGATCGATGCTGGCAGAAGTGCGCGCCGATCCCCTGGAATCATCCGAGCGTCGCTCCGGCGCTACGCGGCAGCGGCGTCAGCGTGTTCGAACTTGAAATCCGAGAGAATCGCGTTGTGGCCCTGGAGGTTGATGTCCTGCTTGAGCTCGGGGCTCTTCTGGCGGTAGATCGACGCCTTGCCGACATAAGCCGGAGAGCCAGGTACCGTCGAGAAGATGGACTCGGTCAGCGTCGTCGGCTGCCCGGTTGGCCCAAGGAATGGCTCGAGCTCGGCTCTGACGATCTCGCCGACGGTGAAGGTCCCTTTGCCCTTGACCACCGCGAATCCAATCGGCGCCCGGCGTACGTCGACGACCTCGCCAACGAGCTTCACCAGGTCGGCTATCGGCCCGCCCGCCTTTCCGGTGTACACCTTGAGGAGCACGGCTTCCTGCGCCTTGCTGGCCTTGTCGTCGATGAAGACGATCGCACGCCAGTTGCCCGCGAGCACATTGCCGGGGATGTGCACGGCCAACGCGAAGGTGAGTCCTGAGACATCGACGCCGTCAATCGTGCCTTTGTCGAAATGCCAGGCCATTGAGGAATCACAGGTTCCGCCGTCCGGGTCGTCGCCGACCCAGCACGGACAGAGCGTATTGCACGTACACACCTCGAGGAGCCGACCTTGCAACTGATAACCCATTGGAAGCCTCCTTCACGGATGAACACTATTCCGTTCGGACGAATCTGTGAAGGGGTCTCTTTGCGGCGCTCAGGCCGGGCGGTTCTCCCGCACTCGGAACGTAACCGCGGACGCGACGCTGCTGCTACAGGCCCGGCGCACCACTTAAGTACGCCAGTCAGCAAATGAGTATCGCGACGCGCTTATAACATTGCGCGTTTAGGCGCACTATCGGCCCCACGCTTCTCGTCGAGAAGGTTGATCGCCTCGCTGGCCTTCTCATCCATCCACACGGTGGAAGTTCGGATTCCCCATCGTCGCAACGACCTGCGCTATCTGGAATGTTCGTTGCTGTCGGTCCAGCCGCGCCGGAGAGAGCTCACGGCGTGACGGTCGCAGACGGAGGATTGTGTATTCGTTCTGTTCATTGCAGTCTCGCCAGTTTCTCTTCTGCAACCCCATAAAGAGGCTTCGATCGTCGCTATTTGGCAGCGAGCCAGCCTGAATGAGTGCGCCGGCAGGTGGACTCCAGCAGGTTCCACTTTGTGTATCCCACGAGGAACTATGTGCAGACGACTCGGTGCCCCCCTGACATCTCCAGGTTCGTTGATCAGTTTAAAAACAATCCCGGCCGTCAGTAGCGCCCTGGCAGCTGTCGTGCTCCTCGCGGCACTCTCGGCAAAGCCGGTGTTCGGCCAAACAACGATTGCGCTGGTTCAGCACGCCAGCAAGGATGCTGGAATCGGCACAACAGCTTCACAATCGTTTCCTTCTCGAAATGTTGCTGGCAATTGGATCGCGGTGATTATTCGCACCGGCGTTTCCGGGCAGAGCCTTACTGTCACCGATTCGAGGGGCAACACCTATAAACAAGCAGTCAAACTCGACATCACAGTCGATTCGCCGGCAGGAGACACGCTCGCTCTCTTCTACGCGGAAAACATCCGCAGCGGCGCGAACACGGTTTCGGTGGCCGTTCCCACTTCCGCCACACTCAGGCTGGCGATTTTCGAATACAGCGGAGTGGCGGTCGCGAATTCGCTGGACGTGATCGCGGCGGCCCAGGGCAGTGGCGCCGCACCAAGCAGTGGCAACGCGACGACCACGGCACCGGGCGAACTCGCGATTGGCGCCGTCGCGACCGCGAACGGCCGAACGATCGGTGCCGGGAGCGGGTATGTAATTGACGAGCTGGTTCCCGCCGCGCCGAACACGAGACTTCTGGTCGAACATCAATTGAAATCCAGCGCCGGCACTGTGGCAGCTACTGCATCCCTGAACGCGGCCGACGCTTGGGGCAGTGTGCTTGCGACGTTCCGGCCGGGTGGACAGCAGACCGGTGCGGCGGATCTGACATTGAGCAAAACGCACGTCGGGACATTCACTCAAGGTCAAACGGGAGCGACCTACACCCTCACGGTCACGAACAGTGGAACAGTAGCGACGAGCGGAACCGTCACGGTCACCGATACCTTGCCGGTGGGATTGTCGGCCACGGCTCTCAGCGGCGCCAGCTGGAGTTGCACCCTCTCGACACTGACCTGCACACGTAGCGACGGACTGGCGGCCGGGGAGCTGGTACGCGCCGATCACACTCACTGTGAACGTCGCTGCGAGCGCACCATCAACCGTGACGAACAGCGCGACAGTCAGTGGTGGTGGCGAGACCAACACTGGAAACAATTCGGCTACCGACGCGGCGATTGTCGCCTCGTCGAGCGATACGCAACCCCCGACCGCACCTGGAAGCCTGACCGCAACCGCCAGTGGGAATCAGATCAGCCTGAACTGGAACGCATCGACAGACAACACCGGCGGTGACCAGCTATCTGATCGAGCAGTGCCAAGGCACAGGCTGCACAACGTTCTCGCAGATCGGCTCCGTCGGAGGTGCGGCTGGGTCGTCAATCACCGTTCCACTGTCCGCATCTGCCAATCCCAATTACTTCAAGGATGCCAGCGGAGCGACTATCGCACTGAATGGCTCCCATTCATGGAACACGTTGCAGGATTGGGGTGCAAATGGCTCTCTGCAGGTGCTCGACTTCCAGGCGTTTGTGAGCTCTCTCGTCGCCCACGGTCAGAACCTCACTCTGCTGTGGCGCACAGAGCTGCCGAAGTTCTGTGGTCTTCCTACCACTGCGTCTTCACCTCCCGATCTGACGGTCGGTCCACACCCCTGGCAGCGGTCCGGTCCCGGCACCGCAACAGACGGCAAGTTGAAATTTGATCTCTCGAAGTTCGACCAAACGTATTTCGACCGGTTGCGAACCCGGGTGCAGGCTCTCAAGGACGCAAACATCTACGCTGGGATTTACCTCTTCACGGGGGAATGGCTCGCAGCCTTTCGATGCGCGAGTGATGGCTACCCGTTCACCGGAGTGAATAACGTCAATGGCGTCGATGACGGCGGCGGCGTTGGCTCGATCACCATGACCGCTCCGAACGCGATTACGGCCTTTCAGGACGCGTACGTCTGAAAAGGTGATCGACACATTCAATGATCTTCCAAATGTGCTTTGGATCATCTCCGAGGAAGCCCCAGCAATTCGACCTGGTGGAATAGCCATCAGATCTCTCACATCCGCTCATACGAGATCAGGGAAATCTTACCAACACCCGATCGGCTATGGAGTGCTGAGTAACAATGATGACTCGATCCTTATCAACAGCAACGCAGATTGGATTGCTCCTGCCGCGCGCCTGTCCCCAACTACGAGTTGTGGTTCGGGAACCCGAGGTGCAAAGTCAACATCAACGATTCTGACCACAGTTATTTCGGAATGTGGAACGACTCTGCGCAGGCGAACCGGAACTACGCCTGGGAAAACTTCCTGAATGGAAATCAGGTCCTGTTCATGGACCCGTATCTGATCTATTACCCCCGTGAGAACCGCAATCTGTGTGGCTCGCCGAATAACGCGATTTGCGCGACTCCGGATGCCCGATGGGACAACTTCCGGGACAACCTCGGATACATCACGAAGTATTCGCGCAAGATCAATCTTGCCGCTGCGACCGCCCGCAGCTCGCTCTCCTCGACGGGGTTCTGCCTGGCGCAGACGCCTCGGTCGGCGCCGAATACTTGATCTATGCGCCTGCTGGTGGTGCATTCACGGTGAATCTCTCCGCGATGTCGAGCAGCAGGACGCTGAAGGTGGAGTGGTTCAATCCCGCGACCGGCGTGACGACGGCGGGGGCCTCAATTCCCGCTGGCTCGTCCTCGCAATCTTTTACGCCTCCGTTCACGGGCGACGCCGTCCTCTACCTGGTGGATTCGGCAGGCCACGCAGGATCCGCACCACCATCCACCTCGTACGTGGTCACAGGACTCGCGGCCGGTACGTATAGTTATCGTGTACGCGCCATGGATGGGGCCGGCAACCTCAGTCCGTATTCCAATGTGGCCAGTACGACAGTGACCAATCCGAACACACCTGACCTGACGCTCACAAAGACCCATGCGGGATCGTTCGCGCAGGGGCAGGCGGGCGCCACCTACTCGTTGACCGTTCGCGATGCCGGGACGGCGGCTACCGTCGGCACCGTGACAGTATCCGACACACTACCGGCAGGACTCACCGCCACTTCGATGAGCGGACGGCTGGAACGGCACGCAAGTGGCCGGACCCTGCACCCGTGCCGACTCACTCGCCGCGGGCGCAAGCTATCCCTCGATTACGCTGACGGTGACCGTCGCGAGTAATGCGCCGTCGAGCGTCACCAACACGGCAACCGTGTCAGGTGGCGGCCAATCAAACACCACGAACGATAGTGCCAGCGACGTGACGACAATCACGACGACCGTCGCGACGCCGATCTCGCTCGTTCAACATGCCGGCAAGGATGCGGGGACGACGACCTCGGCGACGTTGGCCTTCCCGTCGGCGAACACCGCGGGCAACTGGGTCGCGGTTGCGATCCGTGCAGGGATTACAGGCCAGACCTTTACGGTCACCGACACACGCGCGAACACGTATCGCCGTGCCGTACAACTCAACGAAACTGTCGATCAGACAACCGTTGCGATCTTCTATGCGGAGAACATTGCCGGCGGGACGAATACCGTCACGGTCAGCGACAGTTTGACGGGTAGCACGTTGCGCTTCGCGATTTTCGAGTATGCCGGTGTCGCCGCGACGAACTCTCTCGACGGCGTGGCTACCGCGCAGGGGACCGGCACGGTCCCGAATAGTGGTAGCGCTACGACTACGATGAGCGGTGAGTTGGCAATCGGGATGATTGCAACGGCGAATCCGACGATCTTCACGGCCGGCAACGGCTTCATCATTGAGGAAGCCAGACCAGCGTCGCCGAATACAAAACTGATCGTAGAGGACCGGATTCTGGCGACCGCAGGGCTGGTGGCTGCGAGCGGAAGCTTGGCCAGTAGCGACCTGTGGAGTGCTTCTGTGGCGACATTCCGTCCGAGGAGTGCGGGAACCCAAACATCGGCCGATCTCACTCTCACGAAATCGCATTCGGGATCGTTCGCGCAGGGGCAGACGGGCGCCACCTACTCGCTGACTGTCCGCAACGGCGGGACGGCGACGACCGTCGGCACCGTCACGGTCACCGACACATTGCCGGCCGGACTCACCGCCACTGCGATGAGCGGAACAGGCTGGAACTGCACGCAACCGGCCGGTCCCTGCACCCGTGCCGACTCACTCGCCGCGGGCGCAAGCTATCCCTCGATTACGCTGACGGTGACCGTCGCGAGTAATGCGCCGTCGAGCGTCACCAACACGGCAACCGTGTCAGGTGGCGGCCAATCAAACACCACGAACGATAGTGCCAGCGACGTGACGACAATCACGACGACCGTCGCGACGCCGATCTCGCTCGTTCAACATGCCGGCAAGGATGCGGGGACGACGACCTCGGCGACGTTGGCCTTCCCGTCGGCGAACACCGCGGGCAACTGGGTCGCGGTTGCGATCCGTGCAGGGATTACAGGCCAGACCTTTACGGTCACCGACACACGCGCGAACACGTATCGCCGTGCCGTACAACTCAACGAAACTGTAGATCAGACAACCGTTGCGATCTTCTATGCGGAGAACATTGCCGGCGGGACGAATACCGTCACTGTCAGCGACAGTTTGACGGGTAGCACGTTGCGCTTGGCGATTTTCGAGTATGCCGGTGTCGCCGCGACGAACTCTCTCGACGGCGTGGCTACCGCGCAGGGGACCGGCACGGTCCCGAATAGTGGTAGCGCTACGACTACGATGAGCGGTGAATTGGCAATCGGGATGATTGCAACGGCGAATCCGACGATCTTCACGGCCGGCAACGGCTTCATCATTGAGGAAGCCAGGACCAGCGTCGCCGAATACAAAACTGATCGTAGAGGACCGGATTCTGGCGACCGCAGGGCCGGTGGCTGCGAGCGGAAGCTTGGCCAGTAGCGACCTGTGGAGTGCTTCTGTGGCGACGTTCCGTCCGAGGAGTGCGGGAACCCAAACATCGGCCGATCTCACTCTCACGAAATCGCATACGGGATCGTTCGCGCAGGGGCAGACGGGCGCCACCTACTCGCTGACCGTCCGCAATGCCGGGACGGCGACGACCGTCGGCACCGTGCACAGTCACCGACACACTACCGGCAGGACTCACCGCCACTTCGATGAGCGGAACAGGCTGGAACTGCACGCAACCGGCCGGACCCTGCACCCGTGCCGACTCACTCGCCGCGGGCGCAAGCTATCCCTCGATTACGCTGACGGTGACCGTCGCGAGTAATGCGCCGTCGAGCGTCACCAACACGGCAACCGTGTCAGGTGGCGGCCAATCAAACACCACGAACGATAGTGCCAGCGACGTGACGACAATCACGACGACCGTCGCGACGCCGATCTCGCTCGTTCAACATGCCGGCAAGGATGCGGGGACGACGACCTCGGCGACGTTGGCCTTCCCGTCGGCGAACACCGCGGGCAACTGGGTCGCGGTTGCGATCCGTGCAGGGATCACAGGCCAGACCTTTACGGTCACCGACACACGCGCGAACACGTATCGCCGTGCCGTACAACTCAACGAAACTGTAGATCAGACAACCGTTGCGATCTTCTATGCGGAGAACATTGCCGGCGGGACGAATACCGTCACGGTCAGCGACAGTTTGACGGGTAGCACGTTGCGCTTCGCGATTTTCGAGTATGCCGGTGTCGCCGCGACGAACTCTCTCGACGGCGTGGCTACCGCGCAGGGGACCGGCACGGTCCCGAATAGTGGTAGCGCTACGACTACGATGAGCGGTGAGTTGGCAATCGGGATGATTGCAACGGCGAATCCGACGATCTTCACGGCCGGCAACGGCTTCATCATTGAGGAGCTAGTACCAGCGTCGCCGAATACAAAACTGATCGTAGAGGACCGGATTCTGGCGACCGCAGGGCTGGTGGCTGCGAGCGGAAGCTTGGCCAGTAGCGACGCTGTGGAGTGCTTCTGTGGCGACATTCCGTCCGAGGACTGCGGGAACCCAAACGTCGGCCGATCTCACGCTGACAAAATCGCATTCGGGATCGTTCGGTCAAGGTCAGGTCGGGGCGACATACACGATCATCGTTTCAAATACCGCGGGCGGAGGACCCACGAACGGAAGCGTCACGTTGACCGATACGCTTCCGTCAGGTCTGACGGCGACGGCGATCACGGGATCAGGTTGGGCCTGTCAGCAGCCGGTTGGGCCGTGCACGCGCAGTGATGCTCTCGCCGTCGGAGCAAGCTATCCAGCCGTCACGTTGACGGTGAACGTCGCCGCTGATGCTCCCACCAGTGTTACCAACACTGCAACGGTGTCGGGCGGCGGAGAAAGCAATACCGGCAACGACACGGCTCAGGACGCAACAACGATCACGACAACGACCGCATTGTCCGTATATCCGAGGACCGCGGTCGTCACATCGACGCAAAAGCAGTCATTCGTGGTCAGTGGCAGCGGTGCGGGTAGTGTGTCGTGGCTGGTCGACGGCATCGTCGGAGGCACGTCCGCTACCGGAACGATCACGTCGAATGGAGTTTACTCTCCACCGTCCAGCCAGGGAACACACACGGTAACCGCGACCACCACCGACCAGCTGCAATCTGCAAGCGCAACCGTGTACGTCAGCAACTATCGCGGCACATTTACTCGCGACGTTGACAACCTGAGAACTGGCGTGAATGCGAACGAAACGGTGTTGACGTCCAGCCAACGTCAACGTGAATCAATTTGGCAAGCTGTTCAGTTACCCGATCGATGGCGTTTCTGATGCCTCGCCGCTGTATGTCGCTAACGTCAACATCCCGGGCAGCGGCTTGCGAAATGTGGTCTATGTTGCGACGGAGCACGATAGCGTTTACGCCTTCGACGCTGACGGCTTGCAGAGCACGCCGCTGTGGAAAGTCAGCTTCATCGATCCCTCGCGCGGCATCACGACCGTGCCTCCCGATGATACGGGAGAGCCGCTCGACATTTTCCCGGAGATTGGGATCACTGGCTCACCGGTCATCGATCCGGCGACCAACACACTGTATGTCGTCGCCAAGACGAAAGAGGTGTCAGGCCAGAGTGTGACGTACGTTCATCGACTGCACGCGCTCGATCTCGCGACCGGTGCGGAAAAATTGGGCGGTCCGGTCGTTATTCAAGCCAGCGTCAATGGGAATGGCGATGGATCGACGGGCTCTCAAGTGCCGTTCATATCATTGCGAGAGAATCAACGTGCGGCACTGCTTTTGAGCAATGGCGTGGTGTACATCGCATTCGCGGGACACGGGGACCAGCCGCCGTACCACGGTTGGCTCTTGGGATACAGCGCGAGCACCCTACAACGGGTGATGGTCTACAACACCACGCCGAACGGCGAAGGAGGTGGCGTCTGGCAGAGCGGCGACGGCCCCGCAACCGATTCGTCGGGGAACATCTTCTTCGTATCCGGCGACGGCACGTTCGACGCGAATACGGGCGGTCGTGACTTCGGCGACTCAATCCTCAAACTGAGTCCGACCGGAACGGTGCTCGACTACTTCACGCCGCACGACCAGGCGACCATGAATGCCAATGATCTCGACCTGGGGTCCGGTGGCACCACACTGTTGCCGGATCAACCGGGCACTCACCCTCACATCGCTGTCAGTGCTGGCAAGAACGGCACGATTTACGTGGTCGACCGGGACAACCTTGGCCACTACAACTCCAGCAGTGACAGTCAGATTATTCAGTCGTTAGTCAACGTTTTTCCCAATGGCTCGTTCATCACCGGCAACTTCAAAGCGCCGATGTATTGGAATAGCCACCTGTATTACAGCGCCGACGCTGACTACATCAAGAGCTTCCAGGTCACAAACGGCCGCGTCTCGACGTCGCCGACTTCCCAGTCGTCTTTCATTGTTAACTACCCCGGCGCAACGTTGGGGATGTCGTCAAACGGCAACGCCAATGGGATTCTGTGGGCGATTCAACGAGTCGACCTTGACCCGCTCGGACAGAGCGGTACGAGGGGCCCCGGCGTGCTTCACGCTTTTGACGCCACCAACCTCAACATTCACCTGTACGACAGCACCGAGGCGACTGGGAATCGAGATGCCCTCGATTACGCAGCCAAGTGGGCCGCTCCGTTGGTCGCAAACGGGAAAGTCTTCGTTGCAACGAACGGGCGCTTGACGGTGTTTGGACTCTTACCATGAAGTGGCCCGCTCCACCAGGGGTTGCGCCACGCATACAAGCGGACCTCCCATTCGGCGAGCGACGGCCCGCGGTAAGGCACGTCCACGCGGAGCCAATCCCACCAGGCACTGTGCCGCCATCCTTGCCGAGGCGATGGATACGTACCTGGGCTGGGACGTACACCGTCATTCGTAGTCGATTGATCCGTCGGCGCGCGGGAATTTGCCCTTCTTCATCAGCCGCTTCTGCGCCTCGCGCGCAAGACGAAGATACCAGTCGCTCGGCAGCGGCTCACCGTCGACGTCGAGCGTCACCACCGCGACGTCTGTCGGCGCGTCGCGGCGGGACGACGCGACTTTGAACATCGCGGTGCCCTCGTCCACCTCGTCGAACATCGCCCCGTACAGCATGGTGGCGCCCGCACCCAGGGCGCGCTCGACCTGGCGCCAGTAAAAACGCCCTCCGCGACGGGGAATCGCGTTGAACGGCGCATCGGGGTTCATGTTGTGCCACGAAAACCCCGGATAGACGACCGGCAGGTATTCGATCCCGAGTCGGCGGGTTTCGGCAAGGTCCTTCCTCACTTCTTCCGCGTAGAACCGATCGATGCCGCGGGCATCGCGAAAGCGCCCGACCGTCCACGGACTCAGGATGTCGAACGCGCGATACACGCCCGCCCATTTCGCATCCGTCTGTGAGTCCCTGGTGAGCGTTCGCCACCGCGCCGGCACGCCTCCCAGGAGCGTCACTCGATACCGCGCAATCGGATTGTTCCTGAAGAAGTCGATCAATTCGGCGGCCTGCTCGGGCGTCGGCGATCGATCGCGGAAGCCAAAGCCCCAGATCGCGAGAAGAGGGCGCCCATGATGTCGGAGATAGGACGGACTTTCGGTGACCCCAAGCGTGTCCACGATGTGCATCCAATCGCGCTTCACCATGTCGACGAGAGAGTCGCGTGGCTGCCCGGAGATGTCGTACATGAGGGCGAACACGCGACCGTTCGCCTCGGCCGCGGACCGCACGTTGCGCGCGACGGCATCACGAAATCCCGCGACAGCCGGATTACTGAGGCCGACGGTGAACCGCTGTAAAAAGACGCCTGGGAGGTCGTACTCCTGCATCCAGCGGAAGTGCCGGTCTACGGTCCGTGGATTGTAGGCGGAGTAGAGCTGTGCGACGCGTCCGTCGGGCAACGTGAACGCGGTCCGGCAGCGCTCATCGGGAGTCAGCTCGGACACGTCGGGCCACATGTCCACCCGCAGCGTCGCGGCGGAGGCGGTCGCGCCGCGGCGGAACCAGTGTTCCCACGCGCCGAGCGGCGAGCCATCTTCAGGACAGCCGAACCACCCCTGGTATCCGAACAACAGTTTTCCGTCCAGCGTGGTCGGATCGACCTGGGTCGGTCGCGTCGCGATCTCAGCGGCGCCGCCCGCCCGCATCACCGCGGCAGGCGGGAGCGCGGGCCCGGCGGTCCGACAGCTGGCGCCGAGCGTGCCGGCCAGTGCGACGATCGCGATCGCCTTCAAGCCGACATTGTGACACTCGCTCCTCCGGTTAGTCTTCGTCGTTCTGTCGCCAGACATCGAGCGCCGTCCAATCGGTATCAACTCCGACTCGACACGAACACAGTGACAATTGTAAGGGCGGCCTGTCCGACTCGGCCGTGATCCATAATCACCGCACGATGCGTGGCGAGATTCGACTTGCCATCCGACGTCTGGCGAAAGAGCCAGCGCTGGCGATCGCTGCCGTCCTCACCCTTGCGCTGGGAATCGGCGCCTGCACCGCGATGTTCAGCATCGTGGAAGCCGTGCTGCTCAAGTCGATCGGTATCGCCCAGCCGCAGCAGTTGCTCGTGATGTGGCCGCAGTTGGGGGACACGGCCGGAGAGTTTACCTACAGCGCGTACGTGGAACTGGGCCGGCAGTCTGCGGCTTTCGAGCGTGTGGCGCTCACCGGCTCGGTCAACTGGCCGGTGCCCGTCGACATTCTGCTGCCCGACGGCCGCCGCACGCGCGCGACGCAGTGCGCCGTGTCGGACACGTTCTTCGATGTGCTCGGGGCGCGGCCGCTCCTCGGACGGACCTTTCGTTCCGGTGAGGATCGTCCTGGGGCACCGCCAGCGATCGTCGTGAGCGCCGCATTCTGGAAGACGAAGCTCGGTGGCGATCCGGCAGTCGTCGGCCGGACGCTGGCGATCGGCCGCGATGCCTGGCGAATCATCGGCGTCATGCCGCCGGAGTTCTTTTATCCATCGGGCGCCGACTTCTGGACGCCTGCCGCGACTCTCCTGGCCCTTACGTCAGACGACAAGTCACCTACCGCTCTCGAACAGGTCTTCAATACCGTAGGGGCATTCCATGTGCTTGCCCGACTCAAGCCTGGCGTGTCGATGACGCAAGCCCAGATGGATGCGACGCGCCGCTGGAAGATCATGAACGCATCGACGCAGGCCTCAGCACGCGTCGCGGCCAGGCCTTTCCTCGATCACGTCTTTGGAACCGCGCGTCGCGCGCTGTGGCTGCTCATGGGCGCGGTTGGTCTCGTGCTCGTCATCGCGTGCGCGAATGTCGCTGGACTTCTGGTCGCTCGCAACGCACTCCGCTCGCGCGAGCTTGCCGTGCGGCGCGCCCTGGGCGCTAAGCCATGGCACCTGGTCAGGCAAAGCCTGGTCGAGGCAGGTGTGCTCGCCGCGGCTGGCGGCATGGTCGGCATCGCGTTCGCCGCCGCGGCTCTTCGTACGCTGATTGCGCTCAGTCCGGCAACGGTCGTGCGCTTGTCAGACACGCGAGTGGATGCCGTCGTACTCGCCGCATGTCTGCTGATAACCGCGGCGGTGACGCTCGGCGTTGCCTTGGTCCCTGCAATGCAGTCGAAACGGTCCGCCGTGATCAGCTCGATAAACGCGCTTTCGATGCGAGACCCCGGACGCGGGATTCGTTCGGACACGCGGCGTGTCCTCGTCGTTGTGCAGGTGGCGATCACGCTGACACTGCTCGTGGCGAGCGCACTCGCAGCACAGAGTTTCAGGCATCTGGCGGCGCTCGATCTCGGATTCGACCCCGCGAACGTGCTGACGCTCGACATCAGTCGGCTGGACCAGTCACGATATTCGACGTACGCAGCGCGCCAACGAGTCGTTGACGACCTGGTGACCGGACTGGGACGTCTGCCAGGCGTGCAGTCCGCTGCGGCGGTGCTCAACCGGCCCTTCGCCCATGGCGTGATTGGATGGGACAGCGCCCTGCTGCTCGAAGGACAGGCGGATGTCGACACCACATGGCTGAAAAACCCGATCGTCAACTTTGAAGCGGTCACGCCAGGCTACTTCCAATCGATGGGTGTTCGTTTGCGTCGTGGACGCGACTTTTCTTCGACAGACCGAGCTGGCGCGCCGCTGGTCGCCGTCGTCAGCGACAACCTGGCAGCACGAGTGTGGCCGGCGGCAGAATCCGATTGGAAAACGCCTGGTCGACTCGTTCGGGCGCGGAAAGGACGGCCGTCCGTCGCAGTGGCGCACGGTCGTCGGCGTCGTCGGTGCCGCTCACTACCGAGAGCTTGAGCGGCCGAGCTTCGACCTCTATGTTCCTCTCGCGCAGGCTGAGAGCTTCGATCCCGAACACATCGTGGTCAAGACAACCGGCAACCCGCGCGCTTTGGTCCCGACGGTCGCAACGATACTGTCGAATGTCGATCCGCAACTCACCGCCACGGAGGTCACGACGATGGACGACGTCGTGGGTCGAGTCCGAGCGCCGTGGCGGTTCAACATGCTGCTGTTCAGCGTGTTCAGCTGTCTGTCGATCGGGCTCACCGTCATCGGCATTGCTGGACTCATCGTCTCGACGGTGAACTGGCGGCGGCGGGAAATCGCCGTGCGGCTGGCATTGGGCGCCCAGACGCGCGACGTCGTGTCACTGATCGCGATTCAAGGAGCCAAGCTGATCGGTACCGGGGTCGGACTGGGTGTGCTGTGGTCGTTGCTGGCCTCGCGGCTGCTCTCGAGCCTCTTGTTCGGTGTCGCAGCGACCGATTCCCGAACGCTGATAACGGTGGCCGCCGGCGTGCTCGCCTTCGGTGTGCTCGCGTCCTATCTACCGGCGCGCCGCGCTGCGACGCTGGATCCTTGCCGCATCTTCCGCGAGGAATACTGATCGAGGTGAATTATGAGGACTACCACTGACCGAGAAAGTCGGATGCGGAACCCGCCGCATCCGGGGGCGTTCATTCGCACGGAGATTCTGGACCCGCTCGACCTGACGGTGACGGAGGCCGCGACGGTGCTCGGCGTGTCGCGCGTGACGCTGTCGAGCTTGCTCAACGGCAAGGCCGATCTGTCGGGCGACATGGCGCTGCGCGTGGAGAAGGCGTTCGGAGTGCGCATGGAGACGCTGATGCGGATGCAGGCCTCCTACGACATCGTGCGAACCCGCGAACGGGAGAAGTCGATCAAGGTGCGCCGCTATCGCCGGCGCGCCGCGTGAAAGCACCTGATGGCAGCATCTATCGACAGAAGGGCCGCTCGCCCTGACTGATCATTACTACCGGGACGGCCGGCCGGTCATCGAGCGCACCGGCACCGAGGACAAAGGGAGGGTCGTCTCCGGCATTTGGGGAAACTCCGGTCAGATGGAGCCGAGGAGTGCCGGCCCTCTCCCCGTCGCAGTCCCGCGCCCCATGGCAACCCATTCCAAACCGGACATTTCTCGCTGGAATTGCCGCCGTATCTTAGAGGAATACGTCTTGCTCTGATGGCGCGAGCGATCAGCTTGCGGACCCGCCACGACGGGCATCTCGAAGTGCGTGCCGGTGCCTGATTTACCTTCGATTCGGAGGACCTCGAGACGACGGTGATGTCGAGGCGGATCCCGAGATTGGATCCTGTCAAGGCAATGACCATGCAACAGTGGGGACATGAAGTGGAAACGGCTCGGCATCGAACACGCGCGAGACCGTCGAACCGGTCGAGGCCGTCGTGATCGAGCCGTAATCGAGCGCTTGGGCGCGGCATCTGGCCCCCAAGAGCCCAATGGATAATGACAGACGCGCCTTCAGTGGCCGGCAGGAAACGTCACACCATGCTCAAAGACATCATCGACGTTGCGGAACAGAAACGGCTGAACGACGCGCGCGAGGCCGGAATCCCGTGGAAGAAATGGGGCCCCTATCTGAGCGAGCGGCAATGGGGCACGGTCCGCGAGGACTACAGCCATGACGGCAACGCATGGGCGTACTTCTCCCACGACCAGGCACGTTCCCGCGCATATCGCTGGGGTGAAGACGGCCTTGGTGGCATCTCCGACGACAAGCAGCGACTCTGTTTCGCGATCGCGCTCTGGAACGAGCACGACCCCATCCTCAAAGAGCGGCTGTTCGGTCTGACCAACAGCGAAGGGAATCACGGCGAGGACGTCAAGGAGTATACTTCTACGTCGACAGCACGCCGACGCACTCGTACATGAAGTACCTGTACAAGTATCCGCAGCGGGCGTTCCCGTATGCGGACCTCGCGGCCACGAACGCGCGCCGCTCGCGCTCGGAATTCGAGTACGAGTTGCTCGACACCGGCGTGTTCGAGGACAACCGATACTTCGACGTGTTCGTGGAATACGCGAAGGCGGACTCGGAAGACATCCTGGTTCGCGTCACCGTCCACAATCGCGGTCCGGAAGCGGCGCGGGTTCGCGTCTTGCCGACGCTATGGTTCCGCAACACGTGGTCGTGGGGCGTCGACGATCGAAAGCCGATGCTGCGCGCGAACGCTGATGCCCTCGTCGAGGCGATTCATCACGACCTCGGCACGTACTGGCTCCACTGCGATGGAAGGCCGGAACTGCTCTTCACCGAAAACGAGAGCAACGCGCAGCGGCTTTGGAACCAGCCGAACCCGTCGCCATTCGTCAAGGACGCGTTCCACTCCTACGTCATATCGGGAGTGCGCGACGCGGTAAACCCCGCACGTCAGGGAACCAAGGTCGCTGCGCACTACATGCTCGATGTGCCCGCGGGCGGGTCGCAGACGATCCGCCTGCGCCTGGCGGCCCGCGCTGTGAAGGGAGCATTCGACGGTTTCGAGCGTGCCTTCGACTCGCGACTCGAGGATGCGAACGAGTTCTACCAGCGCATCACCCCGCAAGCCCTCAGCGAAGACGAGCGCCGCGTGCATCGGCAGGCGCTCGCCGGCATGCTGTGGGGCAAGCAGTTCTACTACTTCGATCTGGAACGATGGCTCAGCGAGCACAACAGCCACCCCCTGCTCGACGCCGTGCGGGCGGACGTGCGCAACACCGAATGGTTCCACATGCTGAATGCCGACGTGATCTCCATGCCGGACAAGTGGGAGTATCCGTGGTACGCCGCATGGGACCTGGCGTTCCACACTGTCTCGCTCGCGCTCGTGGATTTCGACTTCGCCAAAGAGCAGCTCCTGCTGATGCTGCGGAATCTGTACTTCCATCCGAACGGCCAGATTCCCGCATACGAATGGAACTTCAGCGACGTCAACCCTCCGGTGCACGCTTGGGCCACGCTGTATCTCTACCGAATGGAGCGCAACCTGGGCCGGGCGGACGTCAAGTTCCTCGAGCGCTCGTTCCACGGCCTGATGCTGAATTTCAACTGGTGGGTGAATCGCAAGGACCCGACCGGCCGCAACGTGTTCGCCGGCGGTTTCCTTGGCCTCGACAACATCGGCGTGTTCGACCGCAGCGCGCAACTGCCGACCGGCGGGTCGCTGGAGCAGGCCGACGGCACCGCATGGATGGCGTTCTACTGCCAGTGCATGCTGGAGATATCGCTGATCCTCTCCGAGTACGACCCGATGTACCAGGAGATTGCGTTCAAGTTCGTTCAGCACTTCATGTGGATCACCTACGCCATGGATCGAGTGGGCGAGCATCATGACGAAATGTGGGACGAGCAGGACGGGTTCTTCTACGACCTGCTGCGCCTGCCCAACGGCGAGGCGATGCGACTGAAAGTGCGGTCGATGGTCGGGCTACTCCCGCTCTGCGCGTCCACCGTGTTCGAAGGGGACATCGCGACCCGCTATCCGAAATTGCAAGAGATGATCGAGCTGTTCCGCTCCCGACATCCCGAGCTCATGTCGCAGGTGTCTCCGACCGACCATGGGTTCATCGGGTACAAGGACCGGCGCCTCCTCGCGGTCCTCAGCAGGAGCAAGCTGGAACGGGTGCTCGGCTATCTCCTGGACGAGAACGAGTTCCTGGGTCCTCACGGCATTCGTTCTCTGTCCCGCTATCACCAGGATCATCCGTTCAGGTTCAACGTCGGTTCGCAGCTGTTCGAGGTTCGCTACCTGCCGGCCGAGTCGGACTCTGGCATGTTCGGCGGGAACTCCAACTGGAGGGGCCCGGTCTGGATGCCGGTCAACGGGCTGATCGTGCGCGCGCTTTTGAACCTGTACACCTTCTACGGCGACGAGTTCAAGGTCCAGTGTCCGACTGGTTCAGGGCATTACATGACGCTCTTCGAGGTGGCGAAGGAGATCGTTCGGCGGCTCTCGAGCACGTTCCTCCGCGACAAGAACGGACAGCGTCCCGTGTACGGCGGAACAGCGAAGTTCCAGAACGATCCCCACTGGCGCGACCTGATCCTGTTTTACGAGTACTTCCATGGCGACAACGGTGCCGGTCTCGGCGCGAGCCATCAGACCGGATGGACGGGCCTCATCGCGCCCCTGATCGACCTGTTCGCGCGCACCGATGCGAAGACGGTGCTGGCGCTCGAAGGGGAACATCTGCGCGCGCGCATGGTCGCCGAACAGGTCGGGGGCGAAGACGTCAGACGGGCACGAACCCCTGTGGCAGGCTCGCGTTAAAAACGAGGAGTGCGTTAAGGATCCACGCAGGAAGGTCGGGATGAGATGACAGCCACGAGCGCGCCTCGTGTGGACACGAGTACTCTGCTCGCGGTGGATCGGACGCGCCTGGCCTATGAGCGGACGATGATGGCGTGGGTGAGGACGGGAACGTCGCTGATATCGTTCGGGTTCACGATCTACAAGTTCTTCCAGTACCAGGTCGAGCGTGGACAGGCAGTGCCCCCAGGGCGGCTGATTGGGCCCAGAGAATATGCGGTGGGCATGATCAGCATCGGGTTGATCGCGCTGCTGCTATCCGCCTTGGACCACCGTCGGAGCATGGAGAAACTGCGGGCCGCCTACGGCCCGCAGCCGCGATCGACCGCGGCAGTGATCGGTGTGGTGGTATCGATCTTCGGACTGCTGACCTTGACGGCGACTCTTCTCGGCCTGTAACGGACGCGATTCTGGTCTCCGGATGCCAAATCCGAACACGTCGTCGCTGCCCGTCAGAACCCGACGACGACGCGACGATCCACGTGCGAGTTCTGCCTTTTTGCGGCCGGGCGGACCGTACCGCTATTGAAGCGCACGCAAAGCGACACAGAATAGGGGGTGTCTCGCAGAACACGGGGCCGTCAGGCAACCTGGTTGAAGTCGAGGGTATGAGCAGACCGAGAGGACAGGGCATCACGCTGGCGTTTGTGGTGAGCGTTTCACTTCTCGGCGCCGCTTCGCCGGCGTTGGCACAATCACCGCCAGCCGCTGACACACGCGCCGCGCTTCTCGCCGCGCAGAAGGCCGGGAAGGCCAGGCAACTGAAATCCTACGAGCCGAACAAGGCCGAGATCTGGGTCAAGAAGCTCGAGGAGCAGTTCCTGACCGGCGCCCTGCACTGGCACCCGTTCTTCGACAGCGCCTACGCGGGCGGCGGCTTCACGCTCGGCGCCGGCTACGCGCACGTACGTCGAGCGGCTACAACACGCTCGACCTGCGCGGCAGCTTCACGCCGAGCGGCTACATGCGCCTCGAGAGCGAGTTCCGTGGCGCCGCGCCTGTTCGACCGCCGCGGCGTCGCTCTCGGTCCTCGGCGGCTGGCGCGAGGCGACGCAGGTCGGGTTCTACGGGATCGGGCACCGGCAACACCTCGCAGCGACGACCGCGCCAACTACGGCTTCCGGCAGCCGTACGGGGCGGCCACGCTCGACGTCCGGCCGGCGCGCAACTGGCTCGTGCTCGGCGGCGGCGCTCGAGTACTCGCAGTGGGAGCAGCGCCCCGGCGAGGGCTCGGCGCCGTCGGTCGAGGAGGTCTACACGCCCGAGACGCTGCCCGGGCCTCGGCGCCAAGGTCACCTACCTGCACGCGCAGGCGACGGCGGCCGCCGACTGGCGCACCGCCGCCGGGCTACGCGCGCCGCGGCGGCTACTACGGCGTCACGGTCCACGACTTCGCCGACTCGGACGACCTGTACGGCTTCCAGCAGGTGGACTACGAGGCGATCCAGCACGTGCCGCTCGTGCGCGACGCCTGGGTGCTCTCGCTGCACGGGCGGGTGGAGACCACCTACGACAAGGACGGCCAGGCGATCCCGTTCTTCATGCTGCCCGCGCTCGGCGGCGGCTCGAGCCTGCGCGGGTTCTCGAGCTGGCGCTTCCGCGACCGGCACAGCCTGCTGCTGCAGGCCGAGTGGCGCGTGCTCGTCAACAGCTTCTTCGACACGGCCATCTTCTACGACGCGGGCAAGGTGACGGCCGACACGTCGGACCTCGACCTCAACGGCCTGAAGAAGCGACTACGGCATCGGCTTCCGCCTGCACGGCCCCGCGGCGACCCCGCTGCGCATCGAGTTCGCGCAAGAGCAACGAAGGGCTCGCCCTCGTGTTCTCGGCCCACGCGTCGTTCTGAGGAGCCGGCACCATGACACTCGTCGATCACTCCCAGCCCTCCGCTCGACGCGCCGGCGCGTCGTCGTCACCCTCGTCGCGCTCGGGCCTGCTCGTCGGCCGCCTCTGCCGTCGGTGCGACACCGCCGGCCCGAAGTTCTTCTCCGACGATCCGCTCGCCCGCGAGCCCGAGACGCAGGATGCGTCCGGCGCGCAGGCCGTGGGACATCGACCTCTTCTACGACCTGTCCTACAACCTGTTCGTGACGCCCGGGCGCGTGCCGGCGAACATCCGCGCGCAGAACGTGAACACGATCGACGAGGTGCCCGATTCGAGCTGGTTCACCAACCGCATCGGCAGCCGCGCGCTGACGGTCGACGAAGTGGTGCGCGGTCCCGTGGCCGGCCCGGCGCCCGACCGCCAGCAATGGACGATCACGCGCGAGAAGAGCGCGGGCGCCGCGCCCGGCTTCACCGCGAAGGACGCCAACGGGCAGACGTGGTTCGTGTCGTTCGACGCGCCAGCCAACCCCGAGGGCGCAACCGGCGCGCGTCGTGGTCGCCACGAAGATCTTCTGGGCGCTCGGCTACAACCAGGTCGAGTACTTCCTCACCGAGATGCGGCCGGACGACGATCGCAGATCGCGCCGGAGGCGACGAAGCGGCGGCCGTCCGGCGACCGCACGCCGCTGACGCAGGACGACGTGCGACGAGGTCCTGGAGCGGGCGCACCGGAGCGCCGACGGGATCGTATCGCACGGCCGCCGGCCGGCTGCTGCCGGGCAAGGTGCTCGGCGGGTTCAGGTACGCCGGGCACCCGGCCCGACGACCCGAACGACATCGTCCCGCACGAGCACCGGCGCGAGCTGCGCGCGCTGCGCGTCTTCGGCGCGTGGACCAACCTCACCGACATGAAGGCGGGCAACACGCTCGACACGATCGTCACGCGAGGGCGGCCGCGGCGTCGTCCGGCACTACCTGCAGGACGTCGGCTCGACGTTCGGGGTGGGCGCCAACGGGCCGCACGACTGGAACGAGGGCTGGGAGCACGTGTACGACGGCCCGCCGTCCCACAAGCGGTTCCTCACGTTCGGGTTCGGCCTCAGCCCGTGGCAGACCGCCGACTACGAGGACTACCCGGCCGTCGGCCGCTTCGAGGGCGACGCGTTCGACCCCGAGACGTGGAAGCCGCGCGCGCCGACGGCGGCCTACTACGAGATGCGCGACGACGACGCGTTCTGGGCGGCACGGCGGGTGATGGCCTTCTCCGACGACCTGATCCGGGCCGTCGGTCAAGACCGGCCAGTTCAGCGACCCGCAAGGCGGAGCAGTACCTCGGCGACGTCCTGATCAAGCGGCGCGACAAGATCGGCCGCGCGTACCTGCCGAAGATCAACCCGATCGTCGACCCGAAGCTGGACGCGTCCGGCGTGCTGACGTTCGGCAACGCCGCGGTGCAGGCCGGCTTCGCGAAGGCGCCGGCCGGCTATCAGGCGTCGTGGTTCGCGTTCGACAACGCCACCGGCGAGATCGACGCCCATCGGCGCCACCGCCAGCGCGACCGCGACGGATGCAGGCGCCGCCGCAGGTGCGCGCGACGCCGGGGACGTTCGTCAAGATCGAGCTGAGCGCGACGAGCGCGGAGCACCCGAGCTGGGCGAAGCCCGTGCAGGTCTACTTCCGGCGGGACGACCGATGGCTGGACGCTCGTCGGCTTCGAGCGGCTGCCGGATGGAAGGTGAGAGCCGCGCGGGATAAAATGTCCCCCTCGATTCACTTCGCCCGAGCGGCGGTGAAGTCTCCGCTGACGTTCATCGGCTGCACGTTGACGCTTCCGACGATCTTCTCCGGCGAGTCGAGCGTGCCGCTGTAATAGACCGTCAGCGTCTGTCCCTGGTACTGCGTGTCGAACTGCCAGCTGACGGTTTTGCCGTCGACTTTGCCGGTGATGGCGAGCTCGCCACTCTGCCCCTTGCAGGAACCCGTCAGGTCCGTGTCTTTCTGAGTGAACGCGCAGGTCGACTCGCTGGCATTGCCCGACACGTTCGAGCTCACCTTCCAGCTTCCTGCGACAGATGCGGGTGGGGCCTGGGTCGCTGCGATAGACATGATGACAAGTGCCAATAGGAACAGTCGTTTCACGATCGTTTCCTTTCTTCAAGAACCAGTGTCAGACATCCTACATGGTACAGACATTGTCGGGATCACCCGAGGACGGACTCGGCACGCTCACGGCTCTCGTGTCGCGCCAGGAGCCACTACGGCGCAAGATGCGATCGGGCCGGAATCGCCGCTCATAGTGCGATAGGATCTGCTCCCTTAGGAGGACTGATGCGCAGTGAACTCACGACACTCGGCACGGCCGTTGGCTTGGCCGTCGCCGGGATCATCACCAGCAACGCCCAGGCGCCCACGCCACCGCCGCCCCAGGCCACTACCGTTGCGCCGGCGCCGGCTGCCAGCATCGTTGTCGAGAACCCCAACTACGTATCCCTTCACTTGGAGGTCGACGTCAATCGGTCGGCAGCCGATGTCTGGAAGCGGATCGGAAAGTACTGCGACATCGGAGAGTGGTTTCAGATGGCCGCGGGATGCAAAATCCTGTCGGGCACGGACGGGGAACTGGGCGCCGTCCGGTCGATCGCCAATGAGGTTCTTGTCGGTAAGACCGAGCTCTCGTATACCTACACGCAGCCGGTGCGAGCGGGGCGGCCGTACAACCTCTATCATGGCACTCTCGAAGCACGACCGGTCACCGCGACGACCTCGAAGCTGCTGTACACGCTGATGTGGGACAACTCGATGCTGGCCGATGATGCGGCGCGCGAAAAGGACAAGGCCTCACGAACCGCCACGTTCACGAGGGCGCTGCAGAATATGAAGACGCTCGCGGAGGGCGGGACGCTGGCCCCACGGTAAAAGACTTCCGCCTAAAGGCGGAAGCTACAAGCAAGGTACAAGCGGAAGCTGCAAGCGAAGGTACAAGCGGAAGCAGCAAGCGCAGTTACGAACCGGTGCAGGAGAACAAAATGTCGAAACGATTGACGGTCGCGATCGGCCTGGCCCTCTTCGTCGGGAAAGGGCTGGTAGCGCAGGACGCCAGGACGGTGATAGCTGCCGCGTCCAAGGCCATGGGCGCCGACGGCTTGCGCACGCTCGAGTACTCGGGATCCGGCTCCGACTTCGCGTTCGGCCAGTCGTACACCCCGGGCGCGCCGTGGCCGAAGTTCACCGTCAAGTCATACACTCGCGCGATTGACTTCGAGCGGCCGGCGTCGCTCGCCTCTCGCGTGCGCACACAGTTCGAGAACCCGCCTCGGGGCGGCGGTCTGCAGCCGATCGTTGGCGAGCAAACGCAGACACAGACCATCATCGGCGGCGCGAATACGCCGTGGGCTCAGGCGCTCGAGATCTGGGTCACGCCGCACGGGTTCCTGAAGGCGGCAGCAACGAAACCAGCCACCATCGGCGTGCAGACGACGGGCGGGAAGCGGTACATGGTCGTAACCTTCACCGGCGACAACAAGGCGCAGGTGAACGGCTATATCAACGACCAGAACCTGGTCGAGCGCGTCGAGACACACATCGACAATCCGATGCTCGGCGACATGAGCTACGAGTCGGTCTATTCCGACTACAAGGACTTCAACGGCGTGAAGTTTCCCACGCACATCGTCCAGAGCCAGGGTGGTGCGCCGATTCTCGATCTGACCATCAGCGACGTGAAGCCGAACGCAGCGGTGACGATCCCGGCGCCCGCCGCCCCGCGGGGGGCAAGCCGCTGCGGCCGCGGCGGGGCAGAGCGTGCCGACCGAGAAGATTGCGGACGGCGTGTACCTGATCCTCGGTGCAGGGGCGATCAGTGTCGCCTTCGAGTTCAAGGACTACGCGGTCGTAATGGAGGCTCCGGCCAGTGAAGCGCGCGGAGAAGCGGTCATCGCCGAGACCAGGCGTCTGATTCCCAATAAGCCGATTCGCTACGTGATCAACACGCATCACCACTTCAATCATTTGAGCGGCTTGCGACCGTTCGTCGCGGAGGGAGCGACCATTCTCACGCACGAGGTGAACAAAGACTGGTACGAGCGAGTGCTGGCCGCACCGCGCACCCTCAATCCCGATCGTCTGCAGCAGAACCCAAAACAGGTCTCGGTGGAAGCGGTCGGCGAAAAAAAGGTGCTGACCGACGGCAACCAGGTGATCGAGCTGCACCACCTGCGCGAGAACCGGCACAATACCGGCCTGCTGATCGCGTATCTGCCGAAGCAGAAGATCCTGATCCAGGCCGACATGATCGGAGCGCCTCCGGCCAGCGGACCGCCACCGCTCAACATCTTCGGCGAGAACTTCCTGATGAATGTCGATCGGCTGAAGCTGGATGTGAACCGCATGATCCCAATTCACTATCCGGCGGATGCGAAGCCGATTCTGTGGGCCGATCTCATGAAATCGCTTGGCCGCGCCCACTGATCGGCACCAGCGCAACGGGACGTGGGAGGAGTGCCAGATGCGCATGACGCGTCGTGAATTGCGCCGTGTTGTGCGCCGTGACGCTTGCGGCTGGCTCACTCGCCGGCCAATCCGCAGGCGCTCGACCGGGCTACGACATCGACTACATCGGGCCGCCGCTGCCCGATCCGGTCATGCAGCAGGCGAAGGAAACGTACGTGATGTTCGGCTGCGCGTATTGCCACGGCGTGACGCTGACGCCTCGAGGTGAAGCCGCGGATCTCATGCACTCGGCCTTGGTGGGCGCCGATACCAACGGGGATGCTATCGCCGCGCTCCTGCGGGCAGGAGTTCCGCGCACCGCCAAGCTGTCACCGATGCCGCAGTTTTCCGACCTGAGCGATCGCCAGCTGCACGACATTGCGCGCTACATTCACTTTGCGCGGCAGCAGGGGCGTTACAAAGAGATCGTCGAGTCGAAGGCTGTCCCCGGCGACGCCGCTGCCGGCAGTTCGAACTTTGCTCAGAACTGCGCGTCGTGCCATGCCACCGATCTGAATGGCATCGCGAAGAAGTACGACGCGACCGCGATGCGCGAGCAGATGCTTCGGCCCGGAAGACTCGTCTCCTCGCCGTCCTTCACGCTCGACGCGCTGAACGACAGCGGGATGGCGGCCGGCCGCCAGCGTCACAACGCCCTGCTGGAGAATCTCACGCCGATCGAGGTCGCCAACCTGGTCGCTTATCTTCAGACAAGATAGGGCGACGCTTGGGGAAACCGCGAAGGATCTCACGCGGAGATCGCGGAGATCCGCGGAGGTCGTGAGAAGAGGGATCTCCCGCTGAGAAACGCGGAGACCGCAGAGAAAAGAACGTGGCGGCGACCGTCCTCCTTGAGTCATGGGTCATCGGGAGCCTCAGGCGGAGGCGCCTGACACGTTTTTCTCAGCGAACTCTGCGATTCTCCGCGCGAGATCGTTTTTCTCTGCGTCCTCGGCGGTCCTCGCGCGAGATCCTTCACGATCGCGGCGAGACGCTAGTTTCCCGTGCCCAGGTAGGGGAGCATCCGTCCGCAGTAGAGCACCGCGAACCAGCTGAAGAGCGAGAGCGCACCGACGACTTTCATTCCCGCGGACGTATCGGCATTCGGGTCCATCGCCAATGCCGGGACGGCGAGCCGCGTTTCGAAGAACAGCGCATTTGCACCTGCGAAACAGAGGAAGGCCACCTTCGACCACCAGACGGCGCTGCTCAGGTACAGATGGGGCTGCATGACGAGAAACAGAGTCCCTGTGACCGCGTTCGTGACGAAGCCGCCGATCGCCCACGGCATCAACGCCTTCACGTGCCGGATGGGCAGCCCGCGAAACATCCCCATCAGGCGCAGATCGAGCAGGCCCGCACCGCCGACCAGCATGCAGAGGCCGATGAAGTGGAGCGATTCCGACGCCGGCCACAACCACGAGATCCCGAACAGCGTCTTCGAGATCCAGGTTGACTCCACCCAGGCAGCGAATTCAGTCATGGTCGGCAATCCGCATCACTTCTTGAGGTAGGCCATCAGCCGGCCAGCCACGATCGCCGTCGTCCAGAGGCTGAGTGAGGCTGCGGCCAGCCAGCGGCTTTGTGCAGTCGCTGCTTGCGGTGCGTCCATGCGATCGATCGCGCGGTGCTTGAGCAGCACTCCAAGCCACAGCGCGACTGCAATGCTCGCCAGCTTCACGTAAAAAACACGGATCGACGACGCGATCGGCAGCCTCGGTGACGAACAGGACGAGGCCGCTGAGAAGATTGATGCCGAAGCCGATCCAGACGAAGCGGTACAGCGGCCGCAGCCGCTGCAGGGGAATATCGCCTGCCACCTGCAGAATCCGGAGATTGATGACGAAGCTGGCGCCCACGAGGATCGCCATCCCGACGGTGTGGAGCGTCAGCACCGTCGGATAGGTCCAGATGAGTCGGACCCGAGAAACCAGTCGGTAAAGGCGCTATCCTGCAGGCTTCGGAAGAAGGCCATCCGGCTTCACTTCTTCACGTCGTCTTTTGGCCTCGCGATGTCGTGGTACAGCCGTGAGCCGTCCGGGCGAATTGCATAGAACAGCGAAATGCCTTTGGAGCCGTCCTTCATCGGATGTCCCACCAGGGTGATGGCGTCGCCAACCTTGTAGCTGGCGCGGGTCCAACCCTGTCGCGTCATGATGTTGACCGATCCACCCTCGACGTCCCACGTGCCGATCGTCTGCGGGTCGATGCCGGGAGCCTTCCTGATATCAACAGTGAAATGCACGTGCGGGTTCTGCCACTTCCATTCGGTGATGAGGCCGCGATACTCGACGTTCTTGTCCATCTCGAACATCGCGAATGAATGATGGGCGGCAACGGACGCCGACGCGAGCGCGACGCCGACGATCGCGAGACCGAGACGCCTGTGGATGTTCATAAGAGCTCTCCGGAATGATGCACAATCTCGAGTCACTTGATGATTTGCTTCGGCGGAACGATTGACTGTTTTTCGATCGGATCGCCGGCGTCACACCACTCTTCCAGCGCATAGCTCACCGGTGTCCCGCCGGAGTTCACGGTGGGAGCGCGTTCGAAATAGTAGCGGTACACATGCGGCTTCTGATACACCTTCGGGTCGTCCCAGGTGTACGTGATAGTGAGCCGACTGCCATCGGGAGACACCTCGAACCGTTCGACCAGATGGGTCTCGACAGTTCGAACGCCTCCGCCGGGCACCACGCCCGGCATGAACCCAGTCGTTTCCACGACCAGGGTGCTGCCCTCGTAACGTCCGACGGAATGTCCGGCCGGCGTCGGCGTCCACGGAGTGGGATGTGCGCGCTGATCGAGATAGAAGTGCCGGACGCCGCCACGCTCACCCGCGAAGATCACTTCGTCCTTGTGCTCGACGAAATGGACACCGCCCGAGTCTGGATTGACGAGGAGTCCGCCGTTGCTGCGCCCTCCGCCGCCGCCGGCACATGGCTGAGCCACGACGATATATGGTACGCCCACCTGGTTGGGCCCGGGCGACGGCGCCGCCGCGCCTGCTCCACGGCCGCGGCCTCCGCGCCCACCGGCGGAGACTCCTGGGAGCAATTGCGCTGGTGGGATGCTGGCGCCCAGGCCGTCAAAGCTTCCCGCGCCGTCAGGATCGATACGAACCCAATCTCCTTCGAGACGCGTCGTCGGCTTCCCCGGCGTTTGGGCGTGAAGCGAAGGCTCTGCGGCGGCGGGCAGCAGCAACATGGCGAACACAACAAGGCCGGATCTCATGCTTCGTTACTCCTTCGAAATCGCACGGCCGGCCGGCTTCGAGGGCGCCGGAGACGGATCGAGGAACTTGGCGCGTTCCTCGTCATACGGATCGCAGAAGAGCCACTGACGCGGCTCGTAGCTGTTCGGCAGGCGGTAATACCGAAACTCGTACGAGTGCGGCGTGCGGAAGACCGTCGGATCGGTCCATGTGAACGTCACCGAAAGCATCGCGCCCTCTTTCAACAATCGATATCGCTCGACGAGCCGCGATTTCTCCGTGCGGTATCCACCACCGGGTATGGTGGTGATCCCGTGCTCCCCGTGAAAGCCCACGGTATCGACCACCAGCGTGTCACTTTCCCAGTGAGCGATGGAATCGCCATTGGTCGAAGGATCGAAGATGTCCTCGCTGATGTGAGCCGCTCGATTGGTATAAAGATAGCGTGGCGCGGACGAGTTCTCCGGCACGATGATGATCGCCGACGCGCCTTGCCGAATGTCGAGCGGTCGCCCGGATCCATCACGAAGGGAACCCCGAGCAGGTTGCACCAGCGAATGGCATACGCGTCGCCCTTGGCGTGGGTGTCGATTTTCGCCCGCGTCACCGTGGGCAGCAGATTCGCGCGTGGCACCTTCCGGCTGTCGAAATTCAGCTCCCAGAAGCCAGAAATGTCCGGAGTGGTTTTCGTTTCCTGCGTGGCACGTCCGACCATCGTGATCGGCGCGATCGCCACGCACGCCACAGCCAGCGAAAAGCCGCAGAGTCGTTTCATACTCTGGCCCTATGCTGCGAACAGCTGGTGTCGAAGATCATGAACATGACGCCCCGCGTGAATGCTGATGTGCCGTGGCTCGTCGTCGCCTGGCTGCTGCTGATACTTTCCGGCGCGTCGACGACCGGCCTGCTGCGCGCGCCCCTTGGGATTCCCGGCCTCGGGTCCGCGATGCTCACCAGCCATATGGTGATTGGCGCAGTGGTCGGGCTTGTCGTCGCGGGCTGGCTGCTGCGGAGCCGAAAAAGCAGCCGTGCGTGGCCTGCCGCACTGGTCGCTGTCGTCGTCGCACTGGGTTGGCTCACCAGCCGATCGTTCGCACCACTCACGGGCGCCGAACACGCGCGCGCTCGCCGCTCTCGCGAGCGTCGCGCTGGCGCTCGCGGGGGCCGACGTACCACTCTTCGCCCTGAAATCTCGGGCGCGCACCTGGAAAGCTGCCGTCGCGTGTCTCGGCTTCGTCCTGATGCTGCTGCAGATCGCGCTCGGCGCGCTGCTGCGCCACCACGTGATCGGCCTGACGTGGCATATCCTCGCCGCAGGGCTGGTCGCGCTCGCGATCCTCGCCCCGGCGGTGGCGGTCGCGCAGGACGCATCGGCGACGATGGCCGAGCGCACGAGCGCGCGATGGGCGATCGCCACGCCTGCTCCTCCAGGTGACGCTGGGCGTGGCCGCGCTGTTCATGATTCTCCTCGATACGATCAACGTGCGGCTCTGGCTGTTCACGACAGTCGCACACGTCGTGGTCGCCTCCGTGACGTTGCTTGCGGCGGCGAGGTTCGCCCTCGTCCTCGTCCGGGCGACTCGGCAGGCCGCCGCACGACGACATGCCCGCCGCGCAGTCCGCTGACAAGGACCTCACGGCGCCGGGAACGAGAGCCTCGCGCGCCTGCTGCCGCTGCTGGGCGATGGTCGATCGCAGGTACGCGATCCACCTGCCCATCGAGACGACGCCAACCCAGAGGATCAGCGAGAGCAGGGCCGCGGCTCGCGCGGCCGACGGCGGATCGAGCTCGCGTCGCGGCGGTAGACCCTGCGGCCGAAGTAGAGACCGTGCAGACCGACCGCGATCAGCAGCGCCATCTTCAATTGGAAGAAAGGATTCGTCAGGTACTCCTCGGCCTTTGACGCGCCCAGCAGCATGCCGCAGGTAACCATAATCACAAAGCCCACCTGCTTCCAGGCCGGAGGCTCCGGATCATGGCGTCCACTGGAATGTCGGTCAGGGTCCAGCCGAGCAGCCGCAGGTTCGTGACGAGAATCAATCCGCCGAACGTTGCGATACACGCGAGGTGTGTCGCCAGGACGATCGGATACACGTACGACGATTCACGGACGGCAGTGAAGACGTTGACGTCCTGAACGAATCGGCCGATGGTCGCGAGGGTCATGGCCGCATGCGTCACGTGAACGCGTAGAAGATGCCGCTGAACACGATCGACACCCAGAGCGCGAGCGACACCAGCGCGACGCTCCGGCCAACTGCCGGCCGAAACTCTCCCGCGTGCCGCCCGGGCGTGGATCGGTGTAATTGAACGCGAGAGCGACAAGCAGCAGCATCAGCTTGAGCCTGATGGCGGGGTGTTCAATGTAGCGGAGCGGGTCGGTTGAAAGGATCATCAGGCCGCTCGTGATGGCGACGATCAAGCCGATCAGGCTGCCCAGCATCGTGGCTCGGCCCAGCCGCGCCGGAGTCGCTCCGGCGACGCCCACTCCAAGGAGTCGAAGGTCGACGAGCGCGATTAAGCCGATCCCCATCGCCAGCGACAGGATATGGACGACTTCGGTCAGGCCGTACGCCCACTCGTGCACGTTCAGAAAATTGGTCGACGTGTCGTACACGCGTGGCTCAGGCTGTTGGGGCTGGAGTCTAGCGCCGCATCTACGCGCGACGCAACCACTTTACGCCTACACGGCCTCTTGGCACTGACCGACTCGAACCTGATTGGCAAAACCGATATCATCACCCGCAGTCGACAAGCCTGTGAGGAAGCATGCAGCACCGAAGCCGTCGCTCGTTTCTGGCACTGGCCGGCATGGCAGCCGGCACCGACCCTCCTCGACGTCAACCGGCCAGGCCCTTTCGGTCTCTTCGCGCAGGAGCCAGGGCCGCCTTCTTTTCCGATGAAATCCTGAACCCGGTCGAGGTCAGCGGCGCCGCCGCTGAACCGACGATCGGAAGGTTGCCGGGCGAGCGCCGGATGTACGTCATGAACATCACGCAAGGCGAGCATCACCTTATTGGCTCGCAGGTGATGTCCCGCGTCGCGCGACCGGTTGAAACCGGCGGCGTGCACGAGTTGATGGTCTTCGCGGGACGCTCGGGTGCGGCGATGCCCCGACATGTGCATCGCAGCAGCCACGCTGCGATCCTTGTGCTGGGCGGTGAGATGGAGATCGAGGTGAACGGCCGCCGGTGGCGCATGATGCGCGGCGACTTCGCCAATCTGCCGCCGGGAACACCGCATGCCTGGTCGATGCGCTCGGATAGAGGACAGATCGCGCTCTTCACGATGAACGACCGTGTGGGTGCGGCGTTCGTTGCCATGGGTGTTCCGCATCCATCGTCCGAAGTGCCGGCAGGCAACCAGGGCAATCTTGCCAGGGAAGCTCGCGCAGGCGTCATTCGCGGGTGATTTCCAGATCGTGCCGGCGGCGGGTGGATCCGAGGAGCCTGCCCGGGTGACCAATCTCGTCCTGCCGTCCGCGCCGGGCGAGTACGTTCTTGCCGACGGTGGGGCAGAGCGGTTCGGCGGGAACACGTTCCTGGCCAGGAACGCAAACACGACGGGGCAGTTTCTGTTCATCATCACCGAGGGAGGCGGAGGTGGCGGTGTCGGCGCGCACTTCCACGCGCGTCATTTCGAGAACTTCTTCGCGCTCGACGGCGAGACGCTCGGCTGGGCGAACGGCAAGGCCGCGTCGCTCAAGACGGGCGACGATCTCCAGGCGCCGCCACGACATCTTCACGGCTTCCGTCTCACCCAGGAGAACCGGTTTGCGGCCTTCCTCTCGCCGGGCATCTTCGAGTCGTTCTTCACACGCGGCGGTCGAGGCCAGAATGGCGTCGGCGGGCGTGCCTCGGGGCCAAATCCGTCGCTATCTGGTGGCCGGGGCGGCGGTCGAGGCGACGGTGGGCGCGGACGGGGAGTTGCCGGAGGCGCCGACATGTTCCGCGCCCTGCAGATGAGCGGACGGGGACCGGATGGATACCCGCTCGACGTCCATCCTCCCAAGCTGCCGCTGCCAGCGCAGGACCCCGTGTGGACGCAGGGCAGCAATGGCAATGGAGTTGCCGAGCGAGCGGCTCTGCTTGCCCATGCCGAAGCGATCTGCGGCATTCCGGTGCGTCGCGAGATCACGCCCGAGCTGCGCCGCGCGCTGACGCTGAAGCCGAAAGCGCAGGACTTCATCTAGGAGCGTGTCCGAGTAATCGCCTCTGACATATTCAGTCTCAGGCTGCGCGCCGAGCGAAGATGTATTACACTGCGGGCGATGGCCAAGACCTATCGTCCCTATGTGCCCGAGCAGGATCTGCTGCTGCCGCCGAGCCTGCGGGAGTGGTTGCCGGAGGATCACCTGGCGTTCTTCGTGAGCGACCTGATCGATCAATTGGATCTGTCGGCCATCACGACGCGTGTATGAAGACGAGGAGCGCGGCTATCCGCCGTATCACCCGGTCATGCTGACGAAGGTGGTGGTGTACGCCTACTGCGTCGGCGTCTTTTCGTCGCGGAAGATCCAGCGGCGGCTGGTCGAAGACGTGGCGTTCCGCGTGCTGGCGGCCGGCAATGCGCCGGACTTTCGGACCATCGCCGAGTTTCGGAAGACGGCATCTGCCCGCTTGCGCGGCTTCTTCGAACAGGTGCTGCACTTGGCGCGGGAACTGGGCGCGCCGCGGGTCGGCCGCGTGGCGCTCGACAGCAGCAAGATCAAAGCGAACGCGTCGAAGCACAAGGCGATGAGTTACGGGCGGATGCGCGAGAAGCAACGGCAGTTGCGCGAGGAAGTGAAGCAGCTGCTCGACCAGGCGGAGGCGGCGGACGCGGCCGAAGATGCGGAGTACGGTCCCGATCGACGCGGCGACGAGCTGCCGGCGGAACTGCAACGGCGCGAGAGTCGGTTGAAACGGATTCGTGAAGCCAAACGTGCGCTGGAGGCCCGCGCCAAGGCCGAGGCCGCCGCCGCGGGCAAACCCGCCGACGTCGGCGAAGCCGGATCCGAAGGCGCAATACAACTTCACCGATCCCGAGTCGCGGATCATGAAGGGGCCCGACGGATTCGTTCAGGGGTACAACGTGCAGGTCGCCGTCGACGACTCCAACTGATCGTCGGTCAAGCCGTGACGCAGGAGACGAACGACAAGAAGCAGCTGATGCCGATGATCACGCACCATCGAACAGCAGTCGGGCGACACGCCCGACCAGGTGCTCGCTGACGCGGGCTATTGCTCGGACGAGAGCCTGACCGCGATCGCTGACACGCGATCGACGCGTACATCTCGACGCGGAAGCAGAAACATGGCGAACGACCGGGGCCCTGTCCGCGAGGGCCGCTGCCGCAGCCCGCGACCGATCGTCGACCGGATGTCTCGCAAGCTGCAGACGAAGGTCGGCGCGGCCGTCTACGCGGCGCGCAAAGGGATCGTCGAACCGGTCATCGGTCAGATCAAGCACGCGCGCGGCTTTCGGCAATTCCTGTTGCGGGGATTCGAGAAGGTGCAAGGCGAATGGTCGCTCATGTGCACGACGCACAACATTCTCAAGTTGTATCGTCTCTGCGTCTGATGGCCAGACTGTCACGCTTGTCGCGCTCGGATACGCACCGCGACACCAACGCGGCCATCGCCGGGAGCGGCGATAGATATCGTCGGCGCGCAGCACGAGGGAATGTGACTATCACAGCGATTACTCGGACGGACTCCTGCGGACCGTATCCGCTGAAGCAGTGCTAGTCACAACGAGCGTTCGACCGCGAATTTTCGGGCCGCGACAACGGAGCGGCCCGGTAGTAAACCCGAAGAGACACTCCACTAGAGAGGCGTCCGTGACGACAGAGCGTCGACGATTCATCGTCGCTGCCGCGCTGATTGCCAGCATCAGCCTGGTCGTTGGCGAGGCTCGTCAGTCAGCCGTGGAGATGAAGACGCTGGCCTACGCCACGAGAGGCGGTCAGGAGCTGCTCCTCGATCTCTACCTGCCGAAGGACGCCGTCGGGCCGCTGCCGGTGATCGTCTTCCTGCACGGGGGAGGGTGGAGTGGCGGTACTCGCACCACGGGTCCGGACTTCCGCCGGTTCTTCGCGCAGGACGGATTCGCGATGGCATCGATTGAGTATCGACTGACGCCGTCCGTCACGTTTCCGAGCAATGTCGAGGACGTCAAGACCGCGATTCGCTGGCTGCGCGCCAATGCGGCAGCTCACGGCCTGAATCCCGACCGCATCTGTCTCTGGGGGACATCGGCGGGTGGACATCTCGCCGCGGTTGCCGCACTCGCGCCGCGGGGAACGTTCGAAGGTGCCGACAATCTCGATCGATCGAGCAACGTGCAATGTGTGCTCGATGCGTACGGTCCAACCGATTTCGCGAAGATGGACGCGCAGACGGAAGAAGAGAAAGCCGGGTTGCAACCGCAGCATCCGGCTCTGCTGGCAGCGCCGCCGATGCGTGGCGGCGTCGTCGTCGACGGCGCGACCCGAGGTGACGGGGCGGGTCGCGGTCGCGAGAGTGGAAACAATGCGACGGACGGTCGCGGCGCCGGGCGCGGTGGTCAGACGCCCCACGACGCGCCAACGTCCCCGGAATCCCGGCTGATCGACGCTCCTGTTCAAACCGTGCCGGATCGCGTACGGGCCGCGAATCCGCTCGCGTACGTCAGCGGCGCCGCGCCGCCGTTTCTCATCATGCACGGCCTGGCGGACAATTCCGTCCCCCACGGGCAGAGCGTGCTGCTCTACGACGCGCTCGCGCACGCGGGAACCGACGCGACGCTCAGGCTGATCGACGGCCTGCCGCACACGTTTTTCAACCGCACGAATCTCGACGAGCTGGCGGGCCCGTTTCGCATGGACGTGCGGGAGCATCCTCGCGGCGGCGCGGAACGACGGCTGACGGATCGCGCCGGAGTGTTCGACGTGGCACGAGAGTTCTTCAGGAAGCACTTGCGCTGAACGCGGATGGAGGAGGCGGCTCCGGCCGCATGGGGGCGACGATCGCAGTGAGCCACCGGGGTTAACACATGCTCGATCTCACCCGGCAGAGCGCCCTCGAGACCGCGCCGTCGTCAACAACTGTGCCGCGGTGGAGCTCGACTAATCACTAATCACTAATCACTGATCCTGAATCGCTAATCCTGAATCCTCGAATCGCGAATCCTCGAATCGCGAATCAGATGGCTGAATCGCGAATGGCTAGAGGCCGTTTTCACAACGTGGCTGCGCTACGCTTCGAAACCACTTCTAAGCGTAGTGGCTCTGACGACGAATGGCAGCGACAGCCTCATCCGGTTGTCCCTGCGCGTCTGGTTCCTGTCGGATTCGCCAGGTCGGAACGAGGCTGGTGCGATAAACTGACGTCAACCCTTCTCGAAGAAAGCGCTGTTCACGATGAAGGACAACGAGTCGGTTATTCACAGCGACCCGGAAATCATGGGGGGAACGCCGGTCTTTGTCGGCACGCGCGTGCCGCTCGAGACGCTGCTCGACTACCTCGAGGCAGACGAGCCGCTATCGGAGTTCCTCGAGGATTTCCCGACAGTTACGCGTGAGCAGGCCATCGCGGCTCTCGAACTCGCCAAGGAGGCGCTCCTCGCCCGTGCGCGTCCTGCTTGACGAGTGCCTCCCAGGCGCCTGAAACGCGAGCTCGTCGGTCACGACGCGAAGACAGCTCCTGAGATGGGGTGGGCTAGTAAGGGGAATGGCGAGCTGCTCGGTCTGGCCGCGTCCGAATTTGACGTCTTCATCACGCCTGACTGCGACCCGATCGGTGCATCCGCGGTCGGGCTTGCCGGCGGAGAACGTTGGCGCGGTCTGAAGACCGCAACCTCCGGCGCCGGCCGATTCATAGTGGCCCATACAAAAAGAAGACCCTCTACCCGCGACCGCGCGGCGGTGGGTATACTGCATCGCGTACCCACGTCGTGAACGCACAATGAGCTGCCGTGAGGTGACCGTATGACGCTCCCTACGAGAAGCACCGCCGCCCTCGTCGCCGCCATGCTCGCGCTCGGTCTTGCGAGCTGGCAGGCCACATCTCAACGAATCTCTGCAGCACAGGCGCCGGACGCCGTCGCCATCGACGCCGACGACATCGGCGGCGTCGTCACCGGCGCGCAAGGGCCCGGAGGCCGGCGTCTGGGTGATCGCCGAGACGACCGACCTGCCGACGAAGTTCGTGCGGATCGTCGTCACCGACGATCGCGGGCGCTATCTGATCCCCGACCTGCCGAAGGCGAACTACGACGTCTGGGTGCGCGGCTACGGGCTGGTCGATTCGCAAGAGTCACAGGCGGCGCCGGGAAAGCCGCTCAACCTGACGGCGGTGCCCGCGCCGGACGCGCACGCGGCGGCGCAGTACTACCCGGCGGGCTACTGGTTCTCGCTGATGCAGGTCCCGGCGAAGAGCGAGTTCCCCGGCACCGGCGCCAACGGCATCGCGCCCGGCGATGAAGACCCAGGCCGAGTGGCTGCGCAACGATGAAGTCGGGCACGTGCTGGGCGTGCCACGCGCTCGGCACGAAGGCGACGCGCGAGATCCCGGCGGCGCTCGACGCGATGTCCGCCGATCGGACGCGTGGGAGCGGCGCATCCAGTCGGGCCAGGCCGGCGGCAACATGATGCGCGGCATGTCAACCAGCTCGGCATGGACGCGCGCGCTGACGATGTTCGCCGACTGGACCGACCGCATCGCCAAGGGCGAGGTGCCGCCGGCGCCGCCGCGGCCGCAGGGCCTCGAGCGCAACGTCGTGATCACCGAGTGGGACTGGGCCGATCCCGAAGGCCTATCTGCACGACGAGGTCTCGACCGATCGCCGCAATCCGCGGCTCAACGCGAACGGGCTGATCTACGGCTCGCTCGAGCTGAGCGCCGACTACCTGCCGGTGCTCGATCCCGGTCGCACAACACCGATCAGCCGCGTGCCGCTGACCGTCCGCGATCCGGCGACGCCGCCGACGTCGCCGGAGATGCCGCAGCCGTCGCTGTACTGGGGCAGCGAGGCCGTCTGGACCAGCAAGAACAACGTCCACAACCCGATGTTCGACGAGCAGGGCCGCGTGTGGATCACGTCCGCGGTGCGGCCCGTCGCCGAATCCCGACTTCTGCAAGGCGGGCTCGCGATCATCCGTCGGCGAAGCTGTATCCGCTCAACAGCGCCGGCCGGCACCTCGCCGTGTACGATCCGAAGACGAAGAAGCTGACGCACATCAGCACCTGCTTCAGCACGCACCACCTGATGTTCGCGGAGGACGCCAACCACACGCTGTGGACGAGCGGCGGCGGGCCGGTCGTCGGCTGGCTGAACACGAAGATGTTCGACGAGACGCACGACGAGGCGAAGTCGCAGGGCTGGACGGCGCTGATCATGGACACCAACGGCAACGGCAAGCGCGACGCCTACGTCGAGCCGAACCAGCCGGTCGATCCGACGAAGGACAAGCGCTTCGGCGGCGGCTTCTACGCCGTCGCGCCGGCGCCGGACGGATCGGTCTGGGGATCGGTGCTCGGGATCCCGGGCGCGGTCGTCCGGCTCGTCGCCGGGATCGAATCCGCCGGAGACCGCGCTCGCCGAGGTCTACGAGCCGCCGTTCAACGATCCGAAGTCAACCCGGGCTTCTCGCCGCGCGGCATGGACGTCGATCGCAACGGCGTCGTACTGGGCGGCGCTCGCGAGCGGCCACCTGGCCAGCTTCGATCGCCGCAAGTGCAAGGGGCCGCTGAACGGCCCGAAGGCGACCGGCCAGCACTGCCCCGAGGGCTGGACGCTCTATCCCGAGCCGCTGCCGCAGTTGAAGGGCGTCACCGATCCCGGCAGCGCCGAGGCGAGCTACTACACGTGGGTCGATCAGTTCGACACGCTCGGCCTCGGCGCGAACACGCCGATCAACACCGGCAACGGCGCCGAAGGCGCTGCTCGCGCTGAAGGACGGCAAGTGGGTCGTGCTGCGCGTGCCGTATCCGCTCGGCTTCTACACGAAGTGGATGGACGGCCGCATCGACGATCCCGCGGCGCGGCTGGAAGGGGCGCGGCCTCTGGTCCACGGTCAGCACGCGCGCGCCGTTCCACATGGAGACGGGGAAGGGGACGACGAGCAAGGTGATCAAGTTCCAGCTGCGGCCGGACCCGCTGGCGAAATGAACTGGATCCGACCGATTCGAATGTGACGCCATAACGAGCGTGGGCTCCGCACCGGCTGAGAGAGCACGGATGACGGTGGCCGTGCGCCTGCGGCGTGCGTCAGCATCTGTTACAGGTTCGCCCTTCACCACGATTAAAACGAGGGACCAGGAGACATGCGAATTGCCAGGGTAGGGCTCGCCATCGCCATCCTGCTGTTGTCGGGAGTTACGTGCGTGCCGCGTCCGACTTCCTCACCGAGGGCGTCGACAACGCGCGGACCGGCTGGGTGCGAGACGAGAAGATCTTCACGACCGCCAACGTCGGCGAGCATGAAGCTGCTGTGGAAGGTGAAGCTCGAGAGCACGCCGCGCGCGATGCACAACCTGTTTGCGCCGCTCATCGCCGAGCGCGTCACGACGGCGCAGGGCACGCGAGAACTCGCCGTCGTCGCCGGCGTCTCCGACGACCTGTTCGGCATCGACGTCGCCACCGGCAAGCAGATCTGGCACCGGCATTTCGACAGCACGCTGGCCAATCCGGGCGGCACCAACGACACGCTCTGTCCCGGCGGCCAGACGGCGGTGCCGACGATGGCGCAGTCGTCGCCGGGCAAGTACACCGATCTACGCCGTGTCGTGGGACGGCCGGCTGCGGCAGGTGAATCTGGCGGACGGCCAGGACGTCGCGCCGCCCGAGAAGTTCATGCCGGGCGGCGGCAAGCCGTACGCGCTCAACCTGCACAACGGCGTCATCTACACCGCGACCGCGCAGGGCTGCGGCGGCCTGACGAACGCGTTCTACTCGTTCGACCTCGCCTCGCGGCGCGCGAGCGCGTTCATTCCCGCGGGCGGCGGCCTGTGGGGACGACGCGGCGCGTCGATCGACGCCGAGGGCACGCGTCTATCCTCGGCACGGGCGATGCGCAGTTCGATCCCGCGACCCGGCGTCTCGGCAACGGGATCGTCGGCGTGAAGCTCGACGCGAAGAAGCAACTGCAGCTCGTCCGACTACTTCGCGCGCGCCCAACGCGAACTGGCTCTGGCGGCGCGACCTCGACGTCAACACGACGCCGGTCGTGTTCGACTATCGCGGCCGCAAGTTCCTCGTCGGCACGAGCAAGGAGTGCCGGCTGTGGCTGCTCGATCGCGACGCGCTCGGCGGCGAGGATCACCGCACGACGCTGCTACACGACGCCGCTGATCTGCAACGACGCGCAGGCGTTCGATGCGCAGAGGCGTCTGGGGCGCGCTCAGCGCGTGGCAGGACGACAGCGGCACGCAGTGGGTGCTGGTGCCGTTCTGGGGACCGGTGAGCACGCAGTTCAAGGCGCCGATCGAGCACGCGCGGCCGACCGGCGGCGGCGTCGCCGCGTTCAAGCTGCGAAGAGCGCGCCGGGCAAGTGGCAGCTCACGCCGGCGTGGCTCTCGCGCGACATGGATCTCGCCGAGGAAGCGGTCATCGCCAACGGCGTCGTGTTCGCCTATGCGGCAGGCGAGGATGCGACGCAGGTCGATGCCGGACGCGGCGTGGAACGAACCGGGCGGTCCCGTGTACGGCGGCGGCCTCAGCTCCGGGCCCGGCGCGGCGCGTGCCGAACTCGCGCCGCGCAGCGCTCTATGCGCTCGACGGCCAGACCGGCAAGGAACTGTGGTCGAGCGGCAACCAGATCGAATCGTGGAATCACTTCAGCGGGCTCACCGTCGCCAACGGCCGCGCCTACATCGCGACGTTCGACGGCGTCCTCTATTGCTTCGGGGTCACTCACTGACCTGTAGCTTCCGCCTCCGCCTTCGCGCGAAGCGCTTCGGCGAGACCGCCGTAGCTTGGCGGAGGCGGTCAGGCGGAAGTTGGAGTGCTGAATGCGAAGTCAACGCTCAATCGCCGTGATCATCACCTCCATGTTGCGACGAGCATCACGTTCGCGCAGCCTGGACGCGGCGGCTCGCAGTGGCTCACGGCGCTGGGCGATGCGCAGCGCACGTCCTGGATCCGGACGGACGGCAAAATCTCTGCCGAGACTCTGTCGAAGCCGGGATTCGAGCTGCAGTGGACGGCGAAGCTCGATAACCAGCCGCGCGGGTTGTACGGACTCGCGCAGGGCGTCACCGCGAACGGCGTGACGCTCTTCGTGCCGATGTCGCTCGTCACCGGCAGTTCGAACAACGTCTACGCGCATCGACAACGACACCGGGTACGTCGTGTGGCAGCGGCATTTCGATGTCGCCGATGCCGGCATCGACGGCGGCATGTGCCGGCGGCATCACGTCTGCCGCGACGCGCATCGTCAAGCTCGATGGATCCGCGACGGCTGCAGCGCCTCGGATTGAATTTCGGGCGCGGTGCCGTCTGGCTACCGCAGCCTCCTCGGCGAGCCAGGTGAAGGGCGTCCCGCTCGAAGGGCGCGCCGGTGGTCCGGCCCGCGCAGGCGATCCGTCGGGTGCGCGCGGCGCGGGCGCCGGCCCAGGTGCCGCTCGCGGCGCGTCGCCGGGCGCTCCTGCCGCGCCGCCGGCAGCGCGAGGCGGCCAGCCGGTCGACCGAATTCCCGGAGCGCCGCCCGTTGAAGAGGGTGGAACGTTCGGTATGCTCTTCCGCCCGTCCGGTGTGGGCTACGTGATCTCGAGCGACGGCATGCTGCACGTGGTGGGTCTTCCGTCAGGCAAGGACATCCAGCGTCCTGCGCCGTTCCTGCCTGCCAACGCGCGGTGGTCCGCGCCCATCGCCGTGAATACGACCATGTACGCGGCGACGTCGGGCAAGTGCGGTGGCGCGCCCAGCGGCAGTGTGGGCGATCGATCTCGAGAGCGAGGCAAAGCCCGTCATGTCGTGGAAGACCAACGGCGGCGACGTGGTGGGCGCTGTGGCGTTCACGCCAGGACAGTACGCTGATCGCCGCCATCGGTCCGGGTCAGGCGAGCGGTGACGGCAAGGCGAACGCGATCGTCGCGCTCGATCCGCAAGACACTGCAGTTGAAGGACTGGTTCACGCAGCCCAACGCCGAATTCGTCACCGGCCCGACGATCGTTTCGCATCACGGCAAGGACATCGTTGCGGCGGCGACGAAGGACGGACGCATCATCCTGCTCGACACCGCGTCGCTTGGCGGCGCCGACCATTCGACACCGCTTCACGCGTCGAAGCCACTGCTTGCCGCGGGAGCGAGCGTAAGCGGAGATGCTCTCGCCGCATGGGAGCAGTCGATCGCGTCAGTCACGTCCGCACCGGCCGCTGCCACGCCGCAGGCCACTGCGGGAACCGCCTGGATCCTCATGCCTGCTTCCGGTCGATTGTCGGCGGGCGCCCCCGCCACCAACGGAGCTGTTTCAACAGGCGCGGTAGTCGCGCTGAAACTCACCGACGCCGGAAGCGCACCAGCCGTCGAAGTGGGATGGGTCTCTCACGACGTCTCGTCGCCAGCCACGCCGATCATTGTCAACGGGGTCGTATTCATCGTCGCCACCGGAACGCCGTCAACGGCGGCGGGTCGAGGCGCTCCCGCCGTGCTGCACGCGTACGAGGGTGGGACAGGCAAGCGGTTGTGGAGCAGCAACACAACGATGACGACGTTCGCGTCGCCTGGAAGCTTCTGGAGCGCGATGGGACAGGTGTACGTCGGCACGCACGACGGGACGCTCTACGCCTTCGGCTTCAACGACGAGCGGCGTCCCACCAACGGCGGGTAAGAAAGCGTGTCCAGACTAGACGAGCGCTACTTTGTCACTTCCTAGAGGGAGCGCGGCAGGCGGGCGAGGCCGGCGGCCGCCGCCGCTCCGCACGCCGGGAAACCGCTCCCTGCTCGTACCCTCCCGCTCGCGCCGCGACTAAGGGATGCGTGTGTGCGACGCATGCCAGGCGCGCAGGTGCGCCGGGCGAGCGGTTGGGCGACGCGGATCACAGGGTGGGAAGTCGCGGCGTAGGAATCGTAGGGCGCGTTTTCCTGCTACGCCGTGCGGTCGGCGTGCTCCGCATCGCGTCGGCCACCGGCCTCGCTCGCCCGCCGAATGACCTCTGATAAGTCTGACAAAGCAGTGCTAAAAGTGGTTTCAGAACTTGTAGCGCAGCCATTCAGGGCTACTAGTTAGACGGCGCGCCAGAGCGAGCGTGCTTAGCGAATGAAGCGAAGGCCTGTCGGAGGAGTCGGAGGGACGGCCGACGCCGGATACAGCGAGAGGACAGCGGCAATATCGTCCGCATCGAGCGTGCGGGTCTGCTGGCTGCACGTCGAAATCGACGGATACATGGTCGCGCTCGTCAGCGTGGAGTGTCCCAGACCGAGCGCGTGCCCGAATTCATGAGTCGCAACATCCTCGATGTAGAAACCACCAGAGCAGCCGCTCGATCCGGTGAAGAAGTGGAAGCCTGCGTCCCAGAACACCACATCGGCGTCGATGAGGCGAGTCCCGGAATACCAGGTATAGGTGGTTGCGATCGCCGAGCCGCTCGACGCGTTCCGGAACATGACGAGGTTAATCCCATCGTTCGTGTTGGTGCTCTGCGCGCTGTATCCCGCGAACGCAAATGCGAAGGACGAACCCGATTGCACATGCCAGGCGTCGGCGCCTGCGCGAATCGCCGGTTCGATCGCCGTCGTGGGGAGATCCATGTTCGCCGGGTTGATGTAGTACGGAACAGGGGACTGGGCCCAGCTGTAGCCGAGCAGCGTGTAGGCGCGCAGGTTCGTCGAGAAGATCGTCCCGGCGGCCATGACCGATGCGACGAGGGCAAGCAGCAGTTTCGGCTTCATGGCTGCCTCGTCGCTCCTGCGCGCACGTCGCGGCGGACCTGATCGAGCGTGACGTTGGTTCCGCTGACGCGTCCGGCGGCGTCGAGTTTCTGCAGACCAAGCCCTCGCAGATGCGGAACCCAGGAACCACGCTTGCTGTGTGACAGGTAGAACACCGCACGGTCGCCCCGGGCAAATGTCTCGAGGTCAGAAACGCGAAGCGTCAGGCTGCCGATCGTTCCGCCCTCGACCTCCACGTCCACCGACTGTTGCGCTGCACCTTTGAGAGTCTCGTCGACGACCACGTGAACGATCGACATGATCAGGCGATCGCCGAAGTCGTTGCTGCGCCACTCGGATGTGACCGACGAGACGCGACCGACGACGACCTGCTCGGCGCCACGGGCGCGCTCGGCCGAGGGCACGTCGGTGCGCTGCGCGTGCAGCGAGGCGGCGGAAAACAGGGCGGCGCCGCCAACAACAGCTGTTACACGCGCGGCGTCTTTCACAAAACGAACGGCAAACATCCGCAGCGCCCCGGTCAATTCCGATGCCGCCTGTTGCGACGGATCTGGTCGTGGTAAGTAATTCTGGGAGAAGAGTTTGGTGGCTACGATAGGCCGACCGGCGGGCGGACGTCAACTTGCGGGTAACAGGACTGAGCGTGCAATTACAGATGTGTTAGAGCCTCTTCGAACACCCCGTAGCGCAGGCCTCGGAGGGCCTGGCAGTCCTGCCACTGCCAGCCCTGAAGCGCTGCGCTACAGGTTCATTGGGCAGGGCTGAAGCCCTGCGCTACGGGTGTTTTACACCGCCGACCTAAGCTACGACTGTTGTGGCCGAGTCACGCCGAGCCTGGCCATCCGCGTTTCAAGTGTGGTCGGCTTGAGTCCGAGTTGCTCGGCCGCGCCGCCGCGTCCGCGGATACGCCAGTTCGTGCTCTGCAACGTGGCGCGAATGTGTTCGATTTGGACATTCCTGAGCGTGAGCGGCTGAACCTCGCGGGAAAGCTTGTTCTGCGGCAGCGTCACGGTCAGGCGAGGTCCGGTCGCCAGAATGACGGCGCGCTCGATCACGTTGCGCAGTTCGCGCACGTTCCCAGGCCAGCGGTAGAGCAGCATCTGCCGCATCGACTCTCCAGAAATGGAGTCGATCGGCTTGCCGAGAGACTGTGAGAATTCATCGACGAATGTCCACGCGAGAGCGGGGATGTCGTCGATCCGCCCGCGGAGCGGCGGTATGTTAATCGGAAACACGTTGAGCCTATAGAACAGGTCCTCGCGGAACGTTCCGACTTCAACCGCCTTTTCCAGGTTCCGGTTGGTGGCCGCGATGATGCGAACGTCCACCTTGACGGGCTGAGTGCTGCCGAGCCGCTCGATCACACGTTCCTGGAGGACGCGAAGCAGCTTCACCTGGACCTCCTGCGAGAGTTCGCCGATCTCGTCCAGGAAGAGGGTGGATTGGTTGGCGGCCTCGAAGCGGCCGATCTGCCGACCAACCGCGCCGGTGAAGGCGCCGCGCTCATGTCCAAAGAGCTCGCTCTCGATGAGCGTGCTGGGAATTGCGGCGCAGCTCACCCGAATCATCGGGCGTTGACGCTGCTGGCTGCGCTCATGAATGGCCTGGGCGAACAGTTCCTTTCCTACACCCGTTTCACCGAGCAGCAGCACGGTCGACGGCAAGGGCGCCACCTGTTCGGCGTGGGCAAAAGCGTGGCGGACCGTTGATGACTCGGACATCACCAGGCGCGACGTGCGCGTCACCTTGACGTCGGAGCGACGAACGTCTGCCTCAGCGCGCACGCGGACGTGATGAAACCTGGGGACTGCGGAGGGCGAGGGGGTCCAGACCAGGCCATCGGAAAGGTCTTTCGCGGTCGCTTCGCTAGTTCGTGCAAACATCGTCGTGCCCTTTCGTGTGTCTTGCCTCTCCGAGCGATTTTCTCGACGTGCTGCTGCGCAGCGTTTCGGAAGGCGATTCACCGAACGCCTGTTTGTAGGTGACCGCAAACCGGCCCAGCTCGAAGAACCCGTAATCCGTGGCGACTCCCGTGACGGTGATGGGTGCGGAGTCCCCTTCTCTAAGCGCGCGCCGGACCTGGTGAAGTCGCTCGCTGAGCATCCACCGCTTCGGACTCACGCCGCGCACGCTGTAAAACGCATCGCGCAGCCCTCGCTCACTTAGCCCGACGATCCGGCAGAGGATGGAAACGCGCATCGGCATGTGGATGTGTGCCCGCAGGTAGGCTTCGGCCCGTTCGACGGCATGCTGCCGGAAAGGCGTCACCCCTGTGCGTTCGCGATCAATGCGATAGTTAAGCTCCATGGCCACATACACTACGATCGGACTCCCGAGGTGAAAACTGGCGGATCTGTCAGGGTCGACCGGCAAAACTGACAGGGGCCCGGGTCGTTATTGCAGCTAAAAGTGGGGAATTGGCGTTAACTTAACTAGGCAACCGGATGGGCCTTGGGCCGCTCCACCGGACCGCGAACGCGGATGGTTTTACCCTGTCCCACTCCGGTGATGATTTGGACACCGCCGCCTACGACGTGCGCTCGCTCTTCCATGCTCACGAGGCCGAGCCCACCACCGTTCTGTCGCACGGCCTCGAGATCGAATCCCCGCCCGTTGTCGGTGACCGTCATCTCGATATGCTCGCCAAATCGCGCAAGCGACACGCCGAACCGTTTCGCTTCGCCGTGCATGACCCCGTTTCGGAGTGACTCTTGAGCGATTCGGAAGAAACAGACGGCAATATCAGGATGCAGATGCCCGATGTCGCTCGCGTGAAACGCGACCTCGACGTTATGCCGCTTCTCGACTTCGGCGCAGTGCGTCTTCAGGGCCGGCGCCAGGCCGAGTAGTCGGAGGGACGCGGGATGCAAATCGTGCGACAGTCGCCGAATTCCCTCGAACGTGCCCTGCGTGTCGCGCTCGAGATCTGAAAACGCTTGCTGTGTTTGCGCGCCCTGAATATCGCCCGACGCGTTCTTGAGCGTGCTGACGCCCATCGACACGTAGACCAGCTGCTGACACACATCGTCGTGCAGATCGCGGGCGATATCCGCACGTGCCGCTTCCTGCGCGTTGATCAGACGGCCCGCCATCTGGCGAATCCGTTCGTAGCTGGTTCGGAGCGAAGCCTCACTCCTGCGGATCGCCGCCTCGGCACGTCGGCGGCTGGCGCGTTCCGTGAGAAGTCCCGCGATGAGCACCAGCTGCGCGGCAACCACGACGAGCGTTCCCGCTACGTACCAGCGATAGGATTCCCAGAGAGTCGGCGCCCTGAATCGAATGTCCGACCCCGGTGGCAATCGGGACGGGTTTATGCGCCAACGCTGAACCTGCCGCCAGTCGAAGGTGGGCACGACACGAGCATCTTCGATCGGAATGTCTTGAGCGCGCGTGCCGCTGAGAATCTGCAGGGCCATGTGTCCGGCGCGGGATCCCGTTTCGTACGTCTCGCGCACCACGCCGCCAACGATGCCGGAACCAATGTAGAAGTCGCTGGTCCCGTACACTGGCACTGCGGCGGCCTGCGCGACGAGCCGGGCGAATTCGTCCGAGTAATGGGTGTTCCCCGGCTCGTCCTGCGCGTGCCACAGATACACGATCAGACTGTGCGCGGGCACCGCTCTGACGGCGGCGAGCAAACGGGGCACGGACCCTTCGTCGATGAACGTGACTTTGACCCGCCGCGAAAACCGGCTGAGTTCGCCGCGGACCGCCTCGACGCTTTGTTCGTTGGTTGAGTGCGCGACGATGAAGACCTGTTCGGTGGACGGGTGCAGATCCAGAGCAAGCCTCAGCGTTTCGCCGTGGGCGTTGCTGACTCGAATGCCCGTGATCCCAGGACCGGCGGTGCGGATTGTGTCGCTTGGGACCCGCAGCCCCGTGAAGACGATGGGTGCGTCTGGAAAGAGTTGCTGGCGGTTATCCAGTGCGAACTGCAGCACCTGATCCGTCATCGCGATGACAAGGTCGATTCGCTGGCCCCGATACTTGGCGCGGATGTACTCTCGCAGCGACGTCGACGCGATCTCCGGCGAGAACCGCTCTCTTTCCAGGAACTCTCCGAAATAATCAACCGGGATGTCGGAGCGCGACGTGAGCGCCTCGCGAAGCGCAGTCTGGGTTACTGGGTTTGTCGGAAACTCTTCCTCTCCGAGATACAACGCCAGGACCGTTCGAACCGGTTTCTGCTGACCCGTGGCAGTCGGGCACACCGACAACCATCCGACAATCGATGCGGCGATGAGGACCCGTAGCCGTGGAAGATTCGCGCGGCGCATCTCAGAACGAGAGTCGGGCGCCGAGCTGAATCTGTCGAGAGGAGCCCGCTTCCCCCGTCGGAAGACGTGTTCGGGTGATCTTCGCGAACGTCGGGCTGCCCACGATATTGCCCGGTGGACCGAAATTGGGATGATTGAAGAGATCGAACACATCGACGCGGAACTGGAGGGCCACATGGTCCGCTAGCCGCACGTTCTTCATAATCGACAGATCCGTGTTGTTGAATGCCGGTCCAATGATCACGTTCCTGCCCAGGTTTCCGAACCGGTTGACTGCGACGAACACCGTGGGATCGAACCACCGGTCCACTGAACCGAAGATGCGGATGGGTCCCGTGACATCCGGGCGAACGGTGTTCGGCGTGCCGTTCAGGCCGGCGTTGCTCGTCACGATATTCACCGGGTTGCCCGTCTGCGATTGCACGATGGTCGCGAGCTGCCATCCTCGCGTCAGCACGTGGCCGGTGAACGGCAATGTGTAGGTCGCGCTGAAAATGAACCGCTGGCGCGCATCGAAATCCGACAACCCGTATTGGTTGGGAATGTCGAAGCTGTCCTGGACGGCGAAGCCCGAGGAGTTGAGAGAGTTGGTGTCGAGCGCCTTCGAGAGGTGTACGAGCCGTCCAACTGCAGTCCCCGCGACAGCCGCCTGGTGATCGACATCCAGGCACCGTGATAGTTCGAAAAGCCGGTGGTCTCGACCTGGGTGATGTCGCCGAGTGGAGTGCCGGGGAGAATCGTGCTCGATGCCGAGAGTGCGGCAAAAGGGCGAACGCCGTTCACAGGCTGATTCAGGTTGCGCGAGATTCGCAGATTGCTGCCATGCGAGCCGAGATATCCCAGCGTGAAGACGCTGTCGCGCCCGATTTGCCGCTGCACGTTCACGGTCCATGACTGCAGCGCCGCGTTCCGGAACTCGGGATCGACGGTTGCGGGCGCGAGCCCGACGGGTCGCGTCGTCCCCAACGCGTTGCCGAGGGCTATCGCTCCTGAGGCCGTCAGCGGCGCCGCGAACGGCGGGTTGCCCGCGGTGTCCCGCACTGCCGTGGTACTCGGCTCATCGACGGTGCGCGTGTAGGCGGCATGGACGACGGTCCGGCCGTCGGATGCGAGGTCCCAGGTCAGTCCGAGTCGCGGCTCGAAATTTCGATTGTTCTGCCGATAGATCCCGTCGCGATCCACGCCGACGCGCACCAGCGACGCCGTTGGCGCATCGAACACGATGAACCGGTTGTCGCGCTCGGTCGGCGTCACGTGCCACTCGTAGCGCATTCCCAGCTCCAGCGTAATGTTGTCGCGTGCGGTGATGCGATCCTGAAAAAACAGGCCCATGGCACGCTGGTCGATGTTGCTCCGTCTCTCGCCCAGCGTGATGTTGAACGCGTTGGCCGTTGCGGCGAGGAAGGCCTCCACACTGGGGAAGTTGAACACGCCGGTGCCTTCGGCAAAGTTCTCATTGATGAAGTGCCGATACTCACCGCCAAGCTTCATCAAATGCCGGCCGCTCGTGCGGGTCAGCGTGTCGTTGAAGACGTATGACGTGTCGGTGCGCCCTTGGGGAAGCGTTCCAGGTCCACCGAAGTTGAGGTCGCCCGCGACGATCATCTGCGGCAATCCAATCGAACGGGTGACGCCGTTTCCGATGCCGAACTCGACCGGATTGAGCTTCGCCGCCGGAAAGGTTCCGCCGATCAGAACGCTGCGCCCGAAGCGCGCTTCGTTCAGGAGTGCGCTCCCAAAGATGTGCGTCTCGTTGATCGTGAGGATGCTCGCGCGAGGCCGCGACACCTGTCCGAATCCCGGAATGCTGTTGCCTTGCGCACCAGGCTCATTCGCCTTTACCCGCTGGGCGCCGTAGAAGCCCTGGATGCGATCGTTGCTGCCCGCGCTGTGCTGAAGATCGATCGTCGAGCGGTCGATGTCGGCGACCGCCGGAGCCGACCCGACGAATCGAGGTGTGCCATCCACATCGAAAAAGTTTGCGTGCGGAATCAACGGAATCAGCTGGCGAATGACCGGATCGGTCGCCGCCGCGCGCTCCTCGTCGCTCAGCACGAGGCTGTTCATGTCCACCCCCTGTCGCTGCCTGATGCCATCGTACGAACCGAAGAAAAACGTTCGGCCGCGCCAGATCGGGCCGCCCAGAGAGCCGCCAAACTGGTTGCGTGTGAACGGATGGGGGTCGGGAGACGTGAACTCGAAGAAGTTGCGCGCATCGAGCGCGTCGTTCCGCGCGAACTCGAACGCGTCGCCGTGGAACGCATCGGTCCCCGAGCGGGTGACGATATTCGTAATCGCGCCCGACACATGCCCGTGTTCGGGGCTGAGAGCCGAGTTGTCGACCTTGAATTCCTGAATGCTTCCGACAGGCGGTTCGAATATCAGAGAGCCGAACGTGAGATTGTTCGTTGAGACGCCGTTGACCAGAAACCCAACGGCTTCTTCACGATTGCCGGTGATGTTGAACGCTAACGCGCCAACTCCTCGAATCGGTCGCGTGGAGAACCCGACCTGCGACGGCGCCACCGACCCGGGGACGAGCAGACTGAGATCAATGAAGTGCCGACCGTTTAACGGTATCTCCTGGATCGTCTGCCGCGTAACGACATGGCCGACTGTGCTGGAGGCGCGATCCACGAGGGGCGATTCTGCGCGCACGACAACCGTCTCGCGAGTCTCCCCGACCGCCAAGTGAAACTCGCGGACGAGCGTACGTCCGACCTCGAACGTAAGTTCCTCAATGATCTCGGATTTGAAGTGTGGTGCTGCCGCGGTGACCTCATAAACGCCAGCCGGAATCGCGGCGACGTGGTACCGGCCTTCAACATCAGCCGTCGCCGAACGAACGAAGCCAGTCGCTTGACTGAGGACGGTGATTGTCGCCCCCGGGACGGCTGCTCCTGACGTGTCGAACACACGCCCTTGCAAAGCCGCCAGTGTTTGAGCGGCCGCCGGCATGGCGGCCCACAGGAGGAGCAGAACGGCCGACAGGAGCCGTTGTCGCTCGAGCCATGAGGAGTCGCCTCGCAGATGCGCCGACGAGTTCAGTGTCGGCTCATTTGTTGGCTGGCAAAGACGCCGCAACCTGCACCACCAGTCGGGATCAAACCTTGAATCAACTTGGCAGGTAAGTCCGCTAAATAGACACAGCCAGACCATTTAACCATATTGTCGAATCCCTTGCGGCTAGCGGTCGCCGGGCGTTCCAATTGCCCGGACTAAATCGGCCACTTGCCGATTCTGCATAGCGTGCGCACCGCCCCCCTTGTAATTTGAGAGTTGTGCCGCCTCGGATAAAGTAACGGCGCATGGAGCGCCCTCGAGTTTTACTGGCAGACGACCACACGCTGCTTCTTGGTGCATTCGAGAAGCTGCTCTCGGCCGAATGCGAGATCGTTGGCCAGGTGGGCGACGGGCGAGCGCTGGTTGCCGCGGCCGAGAGACTTAAACCGGATCTGATTGTCCTCGATATCTCGATGCCGCTCCTGAACGGACTCGAAGCCGGACGTCAGATCAAGCAGAAGCTACGGAGCGTCAAGCTCGTGTTCCTGACGATGAATGAGGATGCCGATCTGGCGGCCGAGGCGTTCCGAGCCGGAGCGTCAGCCTACCTGCTGAAGCGTTCAGTGGCGTCCGAGCTGCTGACGGCGATACGCGAGGTGATGCGGGGGAGGACCTACATTACGCCGCTGGTTGCGGAGGGCCTGGTGCAATCGTTGCAGCATGTCGACGATCGAAGTCCGGGCGACGAACTGACGCCGCGGCAACGTGAAGTCCTCCAGCTACTCGCCGAGGGTAAGTCGATGAAGGAAGTCGCGAGCGTGCTGAACCTCACGCCGCGCACAGTGGCCTTTCACAAGTACCGAATGATGGAACAGCTCAAAGTGAAATCTACCGCCGAGCTCATACAGTATGCCGTCAAGCATCACATCGTCTGAGCCGGCTCGCGTCCTCCTCGTCGACGACAACGAGGCGATGCTCGCGCGTTCGACCGCCGCGCTGAAGCGCTGCTGCGTGGTGGTCGGATCCGCGAGGAATGGCCTCGCCGCTCTCGAGGCGGCTCGGACCCTCGAGCCGGACGTCATCGTGCTCGATATCTCTATGCCGGGCATGAACGGACTCGAGGTGGCGTCCCGTTTGCGCGAGGCAGGTTCAAGCGCCGCCGTGGTGTTTCTCACGGTTCACGACGACGAAGACATCATCCTGGCGGCGAAAGCGGCTGGTGCCATCGGCTACGTAGTGAAGCCGCGACTCTGCTCCGACCTGATGTTAGCGGTGCAAGAGGCTCGGGCCGGCCGGCCGTTCGTCTCACCGATTCGCTGACATCCCATCCCGCGTCCCTGACGAATCCTCGCTCCTCTCGATCTGTCCCGGTCAGGCTGCCTGGAAACGCTGGCTGCTTGCGGCCTTTGTGGGAGATCGATACAGCCGCGCCCCGAATTACGTAAAATGGCACGTAGATTCCGATCGGCACGCGGGGAACGCTTCGAAGAACCCGCGTTGCGAGGAGTGAATATGTCCCGTCGTCTTTGTTCAGTATTGATCACCGTTGTCGCCGTCGCGTTTGCGTCATTTCTCACGCAGGCGGCTCAGGGCGGGGCACAGGCGCCGGCACCGCGGGCGAACCCGGTCAGCGCGTCATCTGTCACGCCGGAGCAGGCGGCCCCCTTCGTCGGGAACTGGCTCCTGACCCTCGCAATGGGGGCCGGCGAGAACACGCTTGCGGTTGCCGTGACCACCGAGGGCGGGAAGGTCGCCGCGACGGTAAGCTCGGACACTCAACCGACTGTCAATGTCTCGGACGTGTCGCTCTCTGGAAAGAGCCTCGTGCTGCGATACGTCACCGACATGCAGGGCACACCCCTTTCCACGGCGATTACCCTGACGCCCGACGGCCAGACCATGAAGGCCGGCATGGCGTTGATGGACGGGCAGTACCGAAATGTCGGGTACGGCGGCGAAGCAGGCACCGGGTGCGCCGGTTCGTGCGAGCGGTTTCGGCGGCGGTGCTGGTGGACGCGGCTCCATGACGAGCGACGCGACGGATTTCACGCCGAAGCCGCCGTATACCGCGCGAACGCCGGCCGAGGAGGCCAAGGGCTTCATCCTGCCCGCCGGCTACAGAATGGAACTCGTCGCGGCAGATCCGGAGGTCATCAGCCCGAGCTTGATCGAGTTCGATGGCAACGGCCGCATGTACGTGGGCGAGATGATCAGCTACATGATGGACGCCAGCGCGACGCGAGAGCACGATCCGATCAGCCGCATCAGCCGGTGGGAAAGCACCAAAGGCGACGGACATTACGACAAGCACACGGTCTTCGTCGATCATCTTGTCGCGCCACGCATGATCCTGCCGCTGCAGGATGGGGTCATCCTGACGAGCGAAACGGACTCCGACGATCTGGTCAAGTGGACCGACACGAACGGCGACGGTGTGGCAGACAAGCGCGAGGTCGTCTTCACGGGCATTGGCCAGAGCGGCGACGCCAACATCGAGCACCAGAAGGCGGGTCTGCTCTGGAACATGGACAACTGGATCTACACGACCTACAACCCGTTCCGCATCCGCTGGACTCCCTCCGGTTTCCTCCGCGAACCTACGGGACCGAACGGCGGGCAGTGGGGCATGGCCTCCGATGATGACGGAAAGCCATGGTTCGTGGACGCGGGCGGTGAACGGGGCCCGATGAATTTCCAGTACCCGATCCACTACGGCGCCTTTACGCCGTGCCCGCAAGCAGGCCGCGGTGGGCGTGCGGGTGGAGCGGCTCCTGCGGCTCCCGCGCCGCCCGACCCGAACTGTCCGCCGGGAATGGAGAACGGGTTCGAAAAAGACTTCGCCGTCGTCTGGCCGGCGCCAAGCATTGGCGACATGCAGGGTGGGATTATGCGTACGCGGATGCCGGCGCAGAACCTGAACCACTTCACCGCGACGACGGGACCAGCAATCGTGCGCGGCGATCGGCTTCCCGCCGATCTGAAGGGCCAGCTGCTTTTCACCGAGCCGGTTGGCCGTCTGATCCGCCGCGCCGCCATCGACAACATCGAAGGATTGACCCAGCTCCGGAACGTCTATCCGGGCTCTGAGTTCATCACGAGCGTCGATCAGCTGTTCCGGCCGGTCAACATCAGCAACGCGCCCGATGGCACCGTCTACGTCGCGGACATGTACCACGGCATCATTCAGGAGCTGCAGTGGTCGGGACCGGGATCGTACCTGCGAGCGAAGATTGAGCAGTACCAACTCGACAAGGTCGCGTCGTACGGCCGTATCTGGCGGCTTCGCTACGACGGACGTGCCGCCGTTCCTACGACAGCAACGAATATCGGACAGCCGGCGATTCCAGCGATCGCGCCAGAGTTCACGCCGCCGCGGATGTACAGCGAGACGCCGGCGCAGCTCGTTGCGCACTTCACGCACCCGAACGGCTGGTGGCGTGATACGGCCCAGAGACTGCTGATTTTGAAGCAGGACAAGTCTGTCGTGCCCGCGCTCGAACAGATGGTGCGATCCTCTGACAACCTCTATGCGCGCTTCCATGCGTTGTGGACGCTCGAAGGACTGGGAGCGCTCAATCCGGCGGTCGTGCGCGCGGCCATGGAGGACAAGAACCCGCGGATGCGCGTGCAGGCGATTCGCGCAAGCGAGACCCTGTACAAGGCTGGGGACAAGACGCTTGCCGGAGACTATCGCGCGCTCACGAAGGACTCCGACACCAACGTCGTCATTCAGGCGATGCTGACGGCGAATCTCTTCAAATTGCCCGACGCCGCTGATCTGGTCAAGGCTGCCAAAGCGGCAAACAAGGCGAAGGGTGTAGCGATCATCGGCGATCGTCTGCTCGCACCTCCCGCCAATTTTGCTGGCGGCCGACGCGGCGGTCCTCTGAGCCCTGATGAGGAGAAGCGTCTACAGCAGGGGGGCGACGTATTCGGTGCGGTCTGCTTCGCGTGTCACGGTCAAGACGCGATGGGAGCGCCGATGGAAGGCGCGCCGGCCGGAACGATGATGGCACCGCCGCTCGCCGGCTCGCCTCGCGTGCAGGGGCATCGTGATTACGTGATCAAGGTACTGCTGAAGGGACTGACCGGGCCGCTCGATGGCAAAACCTATCGTGACGTCATGGTGCCAATGCCTGGTACCGATGAGTGGGTCGCAGGGATTGCGTCGTACCTGCGCAGTAGCTTCGGCAACAGCGGCGGGATGGTGACGCCGGCCGACGTCGCACGCGTTCGCGCCGAAACTGAAGCTCGGAAGGCCCCCTGGACGATTTCCGAGCTCGAAGCGTCGCTGCCGCGTCTGCTCGACTCACAGCAGTGGAAGATCACCGCCAGCCACGCGGCAGAAGCAGCCTCCGGCGCCGCGACGCTTCGCGGCTGGAACTCCGGCGTACCGCAGGCGCCTGGCATGTGGGTCTCGATTGAGTTGCCTCAGCCAACAGTCGTGACGGAGTTGCAGTTTGACTCTACGGCCGAAATGCGCGGAGGGGGACGCGGGGGCCGCGGTGCGGCGGGTCCCCCCGCGGCGGCAGCTGCGGCGCCCGGCGCGACAGCCCCTGCGCCAGGGGCGGCAGCTCCAGCGCCAGGCGCGGCCGCTGGTGCACCGGCCCCGCCGGCCGCTCAGGGTCCAGCGGGCCGTGGTGGGTTCGGTGGCGGCGGCACACCCGTCGTGGGATATCCACGAGGCTACAGGGTACAGGTTTCCACCGACGGCCAGACCTGGAGCAGCCCGGTTGCGGAGGGGAAGGGCGAGGGCGCGCACACCACCGTCACGTTCGCGCCGACCCCTGCGAAATTCCTCCGGATCACGCAAACGGAAACCGTGTCCGATGCGCCGTCATGGTCGGTGAGGAATCTGCGCATCTACGAAGCGCCCGGGACGAAGTAGCAACACGCAGAGGGCGCGGAAAAACGGATCTCGCCAGAGAACGCGGAGGGCGCAGAAAAAACGGATCTCACGCGGAGATTCTGCACAGAAACCCTCCCGGAGATCTCATGCGGAGGGACGCAGAGGGCCCAGGGAAACCCCCGTCCCGAAGATCTCGCGCGGAGGGACGCCGAGGGCGCATCGATGAAAGGGCCCCTCGAGTCAAGACACACGTCCAGTGAGCTCGCGTGACCGACGACTCGCGAGCACGCCCGGCGCAACGGCACATCCGGGCGCGCGCAGCGAGGAGGTCGGTCGCGCGAGGCGAACGGGTTGGGTCGACGGTGCGCTTGCTCTTCCACTTCTGCTCCGGGCACCTGACGTCTGCAATGCATCTATCCGAGCGTGTCACACGGGACGCGCTCAATCTCAGGTTGGCCCACGTGCGGCACATTCAGAGATCGACGATGGGCAACCCCATCATCATGCGCCCTCGCGACACTCCGCACGTGGATGAGGACGTCAAGGCTTCGCGATTTTCCACCAGGTCGTGACGATTTCGTCGCACAGCACGCGTGCCAATGCGACCCGTGCCTTGTGGAGACCCTTCCGGACCGCCAGGCGTCGCGCCCAGCGACCCACCCTGTCCTGCCGTTTGATCGCATGGCGCGCCATTTCGACCAGTGCCCATCGTAACCACGGCGATCCCTCGCGCGTAATGCGGCCGTGATAGACGCGATCCGCACTGCTGTCGACGCGCGGCACCAACCCGGCATAACACGCCAACGCCGGCCCCCGCGGAAACCGGGTGATGTCGCCGATCTCGGCCCGGACGGTTACCGCCAGCACCGGACCAATCCCGACCATCCCATCCAAGATCGTGGCGATCGGATCGAGCGCCGCGCATTGCCGGACTTCCGCATCCGCGGCCTGCGCGTCGACGTGGATCTCGCGATACAGCCGCACGAGCCGCTGCAGCGTGCGATCCGCCTCCGGCGGCAGCGACACCGCCGCCAACCACGCCTGCGCGCGCGGGGCATACAGCCGTGTGCCCGGCGGCTCGCCCGCATCACACCGCAACAGCAGCGCCCGAATCATCTGCGCGAGCCGCGTGCGTAACCGGACCAGCTGATGCCGCCCGCGGCACACCTCGCGCAGTTGCCGAATCGCCGGGGGTGGCACGTAGATGCTCACGACGCTCTCCCGCCGCAGCGCGTCGGCGAGCCGGCGCGCATCCAGCCGATCGGTCTTCGCCGCAAACCCCGCCTTCAGCTTGGTCTTGCGGGGATCCACGACGCAGATCCGCGCGCCCGTCGGCTGCAGGGCATCCACGAATGCCCACGTCGGGCCACTCGCTTCGACCGCGACCGCCTGCGTCTCCCCCACACCGCGGGCAATGAACCGGGTGATGCCCTCCGCCGTCCGCGGAAATCGGCCTTCCCACTTCCGCTCGCCCGTTGGCGTCATGGCGCACGCCTGGAAGAACGCTTTGTGCAAATCAACACCGATATACTCTTGTGTCATGGGCTGTCCTCCTCTCACAGCCCGGAGCATGCGTGGTTTCGAGCACTCGCATTATCTCCGACGCTGCGAATGGGCGACGGCCCTTTCATTTGATCAGAGAAATCCCCATCCCGAAGATCTCACGCGGAGGGACGCAGAGGGCGCATCTATGAAAGGGCCCCTCGAGTCAAGACACACGTCCAGTGAGCTCGCGTGACCGAGACCGCGAGCACGCCCGGCGCAACGGCACATCCGGGCGCGCGCAGCGAGGAGGTCGGTCGCGCGAGGCGAACGGGTTGGGTCTACGGTGCGCTTGCTCTTCCACATCGGCACCGGGCACCTGACGTCTGCGATGCATCTATCCGAGCGCGCCATAAACGGCGGCGCGCTCAATCTCAGGTTGGCCCACGTGCGGCACATTCAGAGATCGACGATGGGCGAAAACCCATCATCATGCGCCCTCGCGACACTCCGCACGTGGATGAGGACGTCACGGCTTCGCCATCTTCCACCACGTCGTCACGATCTCGTCGCACAGCACGCGTGCCAATGCGACCCGCGCTTTGTAGAGACCCTTCCGGACCGCCAAGCGTCGGGCCCAGCGGCCGACCGCGTCCGGCCGTCGGATGGCGTGACGCGCCATTTCGACCAGCGCCCACCGCACCCACGGCGATCCATCGCGCGTGATGCGACCGTGATAGACGCGATCCGCACTGCTGTCGACGCGCGGCACAAACCCGGCATAACACGCCAACGCCGCGCCCCGTGAGAACCGCGCGATGTCGCCGATTTCGGCCCGCACGGTCACCGCCAGCACGGGACCAATCCCGACCAGGCCATCCAACATCGTGGCGATCGGATCCAGCGCGGCGCGTTGCCGGACTTCGGCATCCGCGGCTTGCGCGTCGACGTGGATCTCGCGATACAGCCGCACGAGGCGCTGCAGCGTGCGATCCGCGTCCGGCGGCAGGTGCACCGCGCCAACCACGCCTGCGCGCGCGGGGCATACAGCCGCGTGCCCGGCGGCTCGCCCGCATCACAGCGCAACAGCAGCGCCCGGATCATCTGCGCGAGCCGCGTGCGTAACCGCACCAGCTGATGCTGCCCGCGGCATACCTCACGCAGTTGGCGAATCGCCGGCGGCGGCACGTAGATGCTCACGACGTTCTCCCGGCGCAGCGCATCCGCCACCCGGCGCGCATCCAGCCGATCGGTCTTCGCGGCAAACCCGGCTTTCAGCTTCGTCTTGCGGGGGTCGACGACGCAGATCCGCGCGCCCGTCGGCTGCAGCGCATCCACGAACGCCCACGTCGGGCCACTCGCTTCGACCGCGACCGCCTGCGCCGTGCCCACGCCGCGGGCGATGAACCGCGTCACCCCCTCCGCCGTCCGCGGAAACCGGCCTTCCCACTTCCGCTCGCCCGTCGGCGTCATGGCGCACGCCTGGAAGAACGCCTTGTGTAAATCAACCCCGATATACTCTCGATCCAGGGGCTGTTCTCCTCTCACAGCCCGGAGCATGCGTGCTTTCGAGCACTCGCATTATCTCCGGCGCCGCGACCGAGCGACGGCCCTTTCATTTGATCAGAGAACGTCTATGAATCGCGCACGGTCGCTCGCGAACCTCCACGCTCGCTGCGAATTCCAACGTGCAGAATCCGTAACGTCCCATCGTCTCGGTTATTGCAGTCTCTGCACAGCGAAGCGTGTATTTGCCCGGAACCGGAGCATTTCTGGGAGGCGTCAGATGTGCAGCTGAAAGCGGAATGCGCACAGAGACCGATCTAAATCGAATCGCCGGAGAGATCATTGCGGCAGGCATCATGGTCCATCAGGAGACAGGGCCTGGCTGTTTCGAGTCGGCGTATGTTCCCTGTCTCGCCTACGAGTTGCACCAACGAGGACTCGCGTACGAGATGAAGGTCCCGATCGCCATTCAGGTACCGCGGCCTGGCCGTTCCACGGGCGTATGAGGCCGACTTCATCGTCGAATCGGACATTGTCGTCGAACTGAAAGCCGCCAGCACGATTGGTCCCGTAGACTCGCGACCAGTTGCTCACGTATCTGCGTTTCACCGGCTGTCCGCTCGGTTTACTCATGAACCTCGGTGCGATATCCCTCGTTAACGGGCTCAAACGGATCGTGAACAATTTCCCCGAAGATTCGCGTGTGACTCCCACTGCGGCGGGCTCGTCGAGTCGGACAACCGAGCCAAGCAAAAATTGAGAATCTCTGCGCCCTCCGCGTCCCTCTGCGCGAGTCGACCGTGACAGTCGCTGCGCCCTCCGCGTCCCTCAGCGCGAGCCGACCGTGACAGTCTCTGCGCGCTCCGCGTCCCTCTGCGTGAGCCGACCGTGACAGTCTCTGCGCCCTCCGCGTCCCTCTGCGCGAGCCGACCGTGACAGTCTCTGCGCCCTCCGCGTCCCTCTGCGCGAGTCGACCGTGACAGTCGCTGCGCCCTCCGCGTCCCTCTGCGCGAGTCGACCGTGACAGTCGCTGCGCCCTCCGCGTCCCTCTGCGCGAGTCGACCGTGACAGTCTCTCCTGCGCCGCTACCGTGACAGTCTCGCCCTCCGCGCGAGTCGACCGTGACAGTCGCTGCGCGCTCCGCGTCCCTCTGCGCGAGTCGACCGTGACAGTCTCTGCGCCCTCCGCGTCCCTCTGCGCGAGTCGACCGTGACAGTCGCTGCGCCCTCCGCGTCCCCCTCTGCGTGAGCCGACCGTGACAGTCTCCGCGCGCTCCGCGTCCTCTGCGTGAGCCGACCGCGCCAGTCTCTGCGCGCTCTACGCGAAGCCGGTGGGACGCTCGTTGCTGACGGCGAGCGCCCGCTCGAGCGCGAGTCCGACGCGCGCTACCGTTCCCTCATCGAACAGCCGGCCGAGCAGCGTGACGCCGTGCGGCACGCGACGCGGCGGGGAGAACCTCGGCAGGGGGTTTTTCGGATCGGGGGCCCAGTCGCTGCGCGCCTCCGACACATCGACGAAGCCCGCCCGCAGTGTGAGCGACGGATGCCCGGTGAAGTTCGAAATCGTGAGCATCTCGTCGCGCAGTGACGGCACGAGCAGGACATCGATCTGCGAAAACAGCCGCGCCATCTCCTGCGCGACGCGGCGCCGGAAGCGATCGGCCTGCACGAAGTCCACCGCTGACAGGAAGCGCGCCTGGCGAAACAGGTTCGGCCAGGCGTCAGGCACCTGGACCTTCAGCGTCCCGAGTCCGCCTGTGAGCGTCAGCTCTTCGAATGACGCTGCGGCCTCGGCGAACAGCACCGGCATCAGCGAGCCGTACGGCCAATCGGGCAGCGACACCTCCGTCGGCGCCATCCCCAGCTTACGGACGGTTTCGAGCGCCGCGCGATCCACATCGGTCGCGGGGTTTTCTTTCATCCACGCCGGAACATAGCCAACGCGCAGGCCCGATGCCGTCGCAGTCGCGTCGAAATTCAGATGGCTCGCTACGCTCGAGACATCGCCTGCGTCGGGTCCGCTGATAGCGTGGAGCACGAGCATCGCGTCTTCGACACTGCGGGTCATCGGGCCCAGCTTGTCGAGCGACCAGCAGAGCGTCATTGCCCCGGTGCGTGCCACGCGGCCGAATGTCGGGCGAAGTCCGGTGACGCCGCAGCGCATCGCTGGCGCCACGATGCTGCCGCCGGTTTCGCTGCCGATCGCGAAGGCGATGAGGCCTGCCGCAGTCGCCGCGCCGGGCCCCGCGCTCGACCCCGACGCCCCTTCTTCGAGCAGCCACGGGTTCATCGTCTGGCCGCCAAACCAGATGTCGTTGAGCGCCAGCGCGCCGAGACTCAGTTTCGCTATCAGCACCGCGCCGGCGTCGTTCAGGCGCCGCACGACCGTCGCGTCGGCGTCCGGCACGCGGTTCCTGAACGGTTCCGCGCCATAGGTCGTCGGGATGCCGGCGGTGTCGAGCAGATCCTTGACGCCGTATGGAATCCCGTGGAGCGGTCCCCGATATCGACCCGCCGCGATCTCCGCATCGGCGCGCCTTGCCTGAGCAAGCGCGAGATCCTTGGTCAGCGTGATGACGCATCGAAGCTTTGAGTCGAACTGCTCGATGCGGTGCAGATAAATGTTCGTCAAGCGTTCCGAGGTGAGCACCTTCCGCTCGATCCAGCGCGAAAGCCGAGTCACGGGGGAGAACGCGATGTCGGCGTCGCTTGCGGGCAGAGGAATCGACTCACCGGCGCTCCGCACGAACCTGTCTTGCGCCGGGGCTGTCACTGCGCCGCTCAGAACGGGATCCCAGCGTGTCGCGGGAGCGAGACTCGGATCGATGGCGACTTTCCGCGGCCCGAGACGGCGTTCGAGCAACGGTGCCATCGATCGCGGCCAGCTTGCAGCCGCCATCTGGCGCTCGGCCGGGGTCATGGTCACCTGCACTAGCTTCTCCGCTTCCTCGAAAGTGGTCGCGGAGACGGGCGGGCCGGAGACCGGACCGGTCCCGAACGTCGGCGGCGCCCCCGCGGTCGTCGGCGCCGGCGTTGGCGCTGAGCCGGTCTGGCGGGTGTCGCGACACGCGACGGCTACGGCAAGTGCACCCATCGGCGCGGTGATGAGAAATTTCCTGCGGGTGTTCATTGGGGATGCCGTCTTACCGAGCGCTCTTGGCTGCGCCGATCGGGTAACCCTTCCACAGCCACTCCAGCGCTTGCGGCAGCGTCTGCTGCTTGACGCCGCGATCGCAGTGCCCGGCGTTGCGTGCGAACGTGAACTGATAGTGATAGCCCTTCGCGGCCAGCGCCTTCGCCATGTTCTCGTTGGCGACGACCCAGTCGTGCATGTTGTCGCGCATCACGTTCGGGTTGAAGAGATCTCTGTCGCCGACCTCCATCCAGAGCCGGATTGGCTTCACGGGACTGTTGGCGACGAGGCGTTCGTGAAACTCCCATGCGCCATGAGGGGTGTCGGTGCTTGGCGGCCATTGCTGGTTCACGTAGGTGCCAGAGTAGGTCAGCACGCGGTGATAGAGCTCCGGGTGATACCACGCCATGATGAGCGCCGCTGAGCCTCCCGAACTGCAGCCCATCGTCGCGCGGCCTTCGGGATCCTTCGTGAGCGTGACGTTGCCCTGCTTCTCGACGAGCGGGAGCACTTCCGCTTCGACGAACTCGGCGTATCGTCCGGACATCGTGTCGTACTCCAGCCCGCGCTGGCTGCCTTGCGCATCGCCGCTGCCGTTTCCGATCGAGATCGCGATCATCACGGTACACGCTTCTGCGCGATCAGATTGTCGAGCGCCGTGAACAGCAACGGGTCAGGTCCGTCAGCGCCGACGATGAATGGCGCGGGTGTGCCCGGGACATATTGCTTGGGCACATACACGGCCACCTTCCTGGTATATGGAGCAGGATGGCTGGTCGTGACGACTAACTTCGCCGGATCGTTCGGGTCGGGCGTGCCAAACGTCCCGGCGTCCCGGGCGACGCCAGGGTAGATCTTGCTGTCGGCGGAGCTCATCGTGAGGTTGATGATGGTTCCCTGCGGGACGCTCTCCTGCACGCTCATCTCCGGCGCCGCGGTGTGAGTCGCGCCGATGATGAAGTTGCCGTCCACGTCGACGGGGGGCACGGTGCCATCGGGCAGCTCCTTGGCCGTGACATAGCCGGGAGTATTCGGATCGCGTGTCGGCGGTGTCGGGCGCGGCGGCGCGGCCGTCTGCGCCGGAGGGGTAGGCGGGGCCTGTTGCGCGGCCTGGCCCAGTGCGTTCGCAGCCAAGGCGAGGAAGGCAATCATGAAAACGCTGGTCACGTGTGATCCATTCATGCTGAACGCTCTCAGTTGATTTCTCGGTAGTTGGAGATATGAGGCAAGCGACTCAGTCGTCGGGGTGTGTAGCTTACGACGCGCGCCGCCGCGCCTCTGCATGTCCGGCTCGCAGGCGTTCCATCAGGCGAACGAACCCCGGCTCTCGGCGAATCGGGTCGAGCAGCGGATCCTTCTCGAACCACGGATAGCAGGGGAATCCGGTATCGGCCGCACGTTCCAGCCAGGTCAGGCTGCCGCTGGCGTCACCGAGTTGTGCCATCGCCGCGCCGAGACTGTAGGCGATATGGTGATCCATGTCCGGACCGCGCTCGATCGCCGCGATTCGTTCGCGCGCCTCATTCTGCATGCCGAGTGCAGCTTCGATCGAACTCAAAGACGCCTGGGCCCGCGCATCCGGAGTCGCGCCGCGCCGTGATCGACCCCAGCATCTCCCGCGCGCCCTTGCCGTCACCGACGTAGAAAAGGGCCAGGCCGAGGTAGTGCGGAACTGCCGGCATATCAACCCGCCTGGCCAGGGCCCTGGCCTTATCTACCGCTCCCTCATACTTGCCGTCGAACAAATCGAGCGCGACATCGAGCCGCAAATACTCGACGGTCGGTGACGGATTCACCTGCAGGGAACGCTGACCCTCTTCACGCGCAAGATCGAAAAGTCCGAGGTGATAGTACGCCCGCATGCGGGCGGCGTGAGCCAGCTCGAGCGACGGGTTCAACGCAAGTGCGGCGGCGGTCCGGTCCAGGACGATGCTCCAGTTGAATCCTCCATACCCCGTACCGGCGGCATTCGCAATCGCGAGTTGCGCGTCTGCCAACGAATCATCTTTTGCGAGGGCGGTTCGTGCTTCCGTGTCGGCGCGTTTCGCCCATTTGAACGCCTCCGGCTCGTGCGCGTATCGGACACTGAACCACGCGCAGGCAGTCGCGATGCCGACGCGAGCCTGCGCGTAGTTCGGATCGATCTTGATCGCATCCTCGAAGTACCTGATGGCCTCGCGCATCTTGGTCTCGTCTGTGTAATTGAGCAGCAACGCGCGGCCACGGAGATAGTTGTCGTACGCGACAACGTTGGCGGTGTCTTGAACATGGAGCCGCTGACGCTGCGGAGGGTTGAGACGCAGGCGAAGGGCGGCGGCCACCTTGTCGGCAATCCGGTCCTGCAACTGGAGCAGCCCCGTCGCCGGTTCATCAAACGGCTGCGCCCAGACGACGACGCCGTCCGATTGAACCAGCTGCAGGCTGATGCGATAACCATCTGTCGTCGCCTGGATGGTTCCGAGGAGCAGCTGTCGGACGCGCAATGACTTTGCAATCTCAGCCGGATCGGATTGCGCGTCCTTGTAGGGCATCACGGCCGATGTCGGTCGCACTGCGATCTCGCGCGTACTGCCAAGGCGCGTCGTGATGGCGTCGGCGATCCCAATTCCAAGGTAGTCGGACTCGCTCCCACTCTGGGTCAGCACCCGGAGCGGCATGACGGCGAGTGAATTGGAGCGATCGCGCAGGGCCCACGTCGCCGTGCCAACACTTGCCAGCGCCACAACAGCGGTCCACAAGAGCACCCGACCCCTCGACAATCGCGCGATATGGGCGCGCGACAGAGGTGCGCTGGCCGCGGTTGCCGAATCAGTCGACGATCCATTCGCCGTCGGGGATGATTGAACCTGCCCGATGAACCGGTATCCGCGCTTTGCCAGGGTTTCAATAAATTGCGGCGTTTCGGCAGAATCCCCGAGCGCCTGGCGCGCCTTCTTGACTGCCGTGTTCAGCCCGTGTTCGAAGTCGACGAACGTGTCGGACTTCCACAGCCGCTCACGCAGCGCTTCTCGGGTAACGAGTTCTCCCGGACGCTCCAGCAGCGCCACAAGTACCTGTCGCGGATGCTCCTGGAGACGGACGCGTCGGCCATCGCGATAGAGCTCGCCGGCGGTCTGATCGAGCTCGAACCGTCCAAACCGAATCGAGGCCCTCAGGTTCGTGTGCATGTGAACCGGTTCGCGGCAGTGTAGTCACCACGATGCACATCGTCAATCTGGTCGCCAGATGGTGCCTAAGTGGTGCGCCGTTAACTGCTTACCTGTTCACCCGAAGTTCACCCACAGTTCACGTTCCGAGTGTCGCCGCACGTGGATGGCCAGACGTAATCTCGACGCTTCCGGCTTCCGAATAGTGTGGCCTTTGCACCGAAGCCGGCACCGCTCCGGCCAAGGAGACACATATGAAGACGTACCGAAGTTTCGCGATCGTGACGCTCACCGCTGCGATACCGCTCGCAGGTTTGACCGCGATGAGCGCCGACAGCGGCAAGCGCAACGTGAACGGCACCATCTGGGTGGCCAATCGCGGTGCCAACTCCATCCAGGGATTCGACGCAAGCGATGGCACGCCCACGGACCCAGTTCCGATGCGAGCTGGTTCGCAGCCGGGTGACCTCGCCTACGCAAGCCACAAGCTCTACGTTGCCGAGGAAAGGGCCACCCCTCCCGCCATTGCCGTGGTTGATCCGGTGACCGGCGGCATCATTAAACGTCTGATGTTTCCAAACGGTTCCCGTCCACATCACGTCCACGCGAGCGCGAGTGGTGAGCTCGTTGCTGTTGGACTGTATGGCACGGACCAGATCGCGGTTGTGGAAACCGAGAACGACACGGTGCTGGGGACGTGGCACGATCCGTCCGGACCAACTGCACGAGTTCACGCCGGTGTGTTCTCGCAGGACGGCGAGACGTTGTATTTCCTGAACGATGCCACAGGCAAGCTCACCGCCATCGCACCTCGGACCGGAACCGTCATGTGGTCCATGGATGTGCCGGGGGCGCACGAGATGGTGGTCTCTCACAACAACAAGACGGCGTTCGTCAGTCGCAGACCACTGAACCAGCTGGCCATGGTCGATCTCGAGACTCACACCACCTACACGGATGTGCTCGGAATCGGGCTGCCGGATACATTCGACATGTCTGCGAATGAGAAGATACTCACCTTGGGATTGCGTACATCGCCGGCCCAACTCGCGGTCTTGGATGTGGACTCACTTATGAGCGGAGGCGCTCCCATCGTGAGTGTTGTCGATCTTGCGCCCACTGGATCTGGAACCACAACCGGAGGCCATCAGTGGACGACACCGAATGGCCAATACACGTTTGCCTCATACGAGGGCACGACGAGCGCTGGCTTGGTCGTCATCGACCATCGCGCCGGCAACGCGGTCGTTCAACGCATCCCGTACCCGGGGGCGCCCCACGGTGTTACGCACGTGCCACCGCAATAACCAGGTTCTGCTGGGTTCTACGAGGTTCTACGGGGTTCTACGGGGTTCTCGGTTCACGGTTCACGAGGTTCGTCAGGTTCAACGCAAGGTTCGTCTCCGCGTTCTTGCCGGGCAGAACGCGTAGAACCGTAGAACCATGTAGAACCTGATGAACCCCGTGGAACCTTGCAGAACCAAGTAGAACCCAGTAGAACCTTGAAATGCTCAATTACATCTGGTTCGGCCTGATGGCCATTGCGCTGGTGGTGGCCGCGATCAACGGGACGGCGGACGCCGTCACCAAGGCGGCGGTCGACTCGGCAACCTCCGCCGTGCAGGTGGCCATCGGCCTCATCGGCATCATGACGCTCTGGCTTGGCATCATGCGCGTGGCCGAAGCCGCGGGGCTGGTGTCGCTGGTCGGCCGTGCGCTGAGTCCGCTTCTGCGCTGGCTGTTTCCCGAGGTGCCGCCGGACCATCCGGCGGGCGGCGCCATCGTCCTCGCGCTCGCCGCGAATCTGCTTGGACTGAACAACGCGGCGACGCCGCTCGGCATCAAGGCGATGGAAGACCTGCAGACGTTGAATCCCGACAAAGACGTCGCCACGAACGCCATGGTCACGTTCATGGCGGTGACGACTTCCGGCGTGCAGCTGATTCCGGCGACGATGATCGGCGTGCTCGCGGCCGCCGGTTCCTCGGCTCCGACCGCCATCATTGCCCCGACGATTGCGGCGACGTTCATTGGTACGGTTGCCGCGATCATTACGGCGCGACTCCTTCAGCGTCTGTACCCGCTGTCGAACACGACTCCCGCGAGCGTGCAATCGTGATCCGCGCGGCGCTCGACGCGATCTCGTTGTGGGCCATTCCCGTGCTTCTGGTCGCGATCCCTCTCGTGGGACTGATCCGGAAAGTGAAGGTCTACGACGTCTTCATCGAAGGTGCGAAAGAAGGATTCGATGTGGCGGTGAAGATCATTCCGTTCCTCGTAGGCATCCTGGTCGCGATCGGCATGTTTCGCGGTTCTGGCGCCATGGATCTGCTGATGGCCGGACTGCGGCCCGTGGTTGCGGCGACTGGTTTTCCCGCGCAGCTGGTACCGCTGGCAATCCTTCGCTCGCTCACGGGCAGCGGTTCGCTGGCGTACACGACAGACCTCGTGAAGACCTATGGCCCCGACTCGCTCATTGGTCGCATGGCCGCGACGACGTACGGATCATCCGAGACGACGTTCTACGTCCTCGCGGTGTACTTCGGGGCCGTCGGCGTGCGCCGCACGCGCCATGCCGTGCCGGCGGCGCTCATTGGCGACCTCGTCGCGGCGATTGCCGCCGTGGCCGTGTGTGCGTGGATGTTCTAGAAGAAGTGTTTTCAAAACGGGAGATTGTGGTGCGACGGACGCCGCCTGCGGTAATCACGAGGGATCTCACGCGGAGATCGCTGAGACGCTGAGACCTCAAGCCTCGCGCTTCGCCGAGCCGCACTACGTGCGGCAACAGGACGTGAGATCCCCAGATACAAGCGGCATCCGGTTCATGAGCCGTTTGCATCTGGGGATCTCACGTCCTGCTGTGGGCCGGCCGACGGCCGGCCCTCGGCGAAGCGCCAGACTGGAGATCTCTGCGGACTCCGCGATCTCCGCGTGAGATCCGTCGCGATCTCTGGCCGCTTACAAAACTGTCACGCGATGCTGGTCGGGTCTTCTGATGAGCGAAGCTGCGCAGGACCGATCGAACGACAGTTTTGAAATCCGATCGCGCGTCTCCATCATTGAGATCGATGAAGCAAAGTTGGTCATCTTTCTCCGATGATGTCGCATAGAATCGCGTGAAAGACCGCTGTGGGCCGACCTCTCCGTTCCTGACCCACCGGCCACAACAATCTGGCGCGTCCCATTCACACCGATCGGACCAAGGAGGCTCCCCATGCTCACTCTCCTTGACCACGGCGCCTATCGAAGCCGTTGTCATCTCACCTGCGCGCTTCTCATCGCAGGAGCACTCGTCTCCGTTTCATGCAGCGACTCGAGCACGCCGACGAATCCAACAACATTCGGCATGGCCGGCACGTCGTCCACCTCGAACGCTTCCATCAGCGCGCTGTCTGACAACATCGTCGCGCAACCGGTCAGCAATGCGTTCTGTCCGACGGTGGCGCCGTTCTCGGTCCCGTTCGTCGTCGTTGTGAACGGTGCGCCCGATCTGGTGGTCACGCGATTCCAGCTGCAGTTCACCGACTCGGTGGGGATGCACATGCCGACGGTGACGGTGCCGGCGCCGGTACCGATTCAGGAGTTTGGTACCGAGCTGACGAACGCGCGCGATCTGAGATTCCCACTGACGCTCGGTGTCGGCTGCGGAGTGGGCCGGAGTGGCGTCCTCGTCGTAGGGTTCGACGGGACGGATCATTCGGGACACAAGAGCACCGGTCAGGTCAAAATCACGGTGAACTGACTCATCACGTCTTTGATGTCGGCGGCGCTCAGTGGCGCCGCCGATCCGATACACGACGGGGCCGATTCGCCGTTTGAACGATCGGCGCGCAGCCCGACACTGGTGTGATTGCCGACCCCCGCCGCGGCCCTTGCGCATCTCGTCACAGGTTCGCGAGGGTCGCGGCCTGCGGTAGACTTGCCGTGAGGATCATGATTCTCACGCTGGAAGTCACGTCGGCTCAGGCCGCGACGCTCGGAAGTGCGAGCCGACACGTGTTCTCCAAGGAAGGAGGCACGATCGGCCGGGCGAACAGCAGCGACTGGATCCTGTCGCACCGCAAGGTGTCCGGGCGCCATGCGGTGATCACGTTCCACGAGGGTGTGTTCTACATCGTCGACGAAAACAGCGCCAACGGCGTGTTCATCAACTCGCCCCAAAACCGCCTGATTCCCGGTAAACGGTACGCGCTCAAATCGGGCGACCAGATCATCATCGATCCATACGAGATCGATGTTTCGATCTCGAGCGAACACGCTGGGGCAACGCGTCGGCCTTTCAATGACTTTTCAGACGTGGGTGTGCAGGATCCAGGTGCCGTGTCGAACCAGTTCGACGTGGTGGATCCATTTGCCCCGGTGCCGCCGCGGACGCCGCGACCGTATCCATCCGCTCCGCCTCCAAGGCCAACGCCGGCCGGCGAACCCGTTCCCGTCGAGGAACTCGATCCGCTGAAGCTCCTGGGAGGCAGCCCGAAGCCGACACCCAGGCAACCCGTTCGCACCGCAAAGGATCTCGAGAACAGCTCGCCGCTGTCAGGACATTACCGGCCACCGGCAGTGCCGACACCGCCTCCAGACGTGCCGCCTTCTAGTCCATTTCAGATTCCTGCGGACTACGACCCGCTCAGTCCAGACGAGCCGGTCGTGCCGCCGACACTGCCTAGACCGGTTGTGCCGCCTACCCCGATCATCGCGCAAACCCCGCCGCAGCATCCGACACCAAGACCGACGGCGCCGACTCCACCGTCGGTACTGGAAGAGCGTCCTACTCCGGCGGCGCGAGAAACGCCGCCGCCCGAGCGGCCGCCTGACAGCCCATCCGATCCCGGGCTCGTTGCGGTGTTGCAAGGTGCGGGTCTCGAGCGTGCGCCCGTCACCGAGGAATTCGCGCGCAGCTTCGGTGAGATATTCCGAGTGGTCGTGTCCGGAGTGATGGACGTCCTGCGTTCCCGACAGCAGATTAAAGACGAATTCCGGATGCGTCTGACCCAGTTCCGGACGGCGGACAACAATCCGCTGAAATTCTCAGCCAATGTCGACGACGCGCTTCATAACCTTCTCGTGAAGCGAAATGCCGCGTACCTGGAGCCGGTGGAGGCATTCGAGGACGCGTTCGACGATCTGCGCGACCATCAGATCGCCATGCTTGCGGGGATGCGCGTCGCCTTTGAATCGATGCTGACTCGGTTTCAGCCCGATCAGCTCCAGCAGGACTTCGATCGGCATCTCAAGAGAAGTGCGCTCTCCAGCATGACCGCGCGGCTGCATTACTGGGATCTCTACCGGGATCGGCTCGAGGAACTCGGGAAGGATCCCGACGCGACATTCAAGCGGCTGTTCGGCGAAGAGTTCGCCAAGGCGTACGAAGAGCAGCTCAGACGCCTGAAGGCCGATCGCCGCGCCGCCAGCGCGCACCCGCGCTCCCCGGACGCTTAGAGGGCCTCGTTCGATCGAGGTGCACGCGTCCCTCCATCTGGTATAGATTAGGTGACCCTTAGTGAACGAGAGCGGACTCGACCGGATTCTGCTTCTCGAGTGGTGCGAATGTCTGTTTCCAACAAAGTCGTCTGGTCCGAGGGACTGTTCCTCCAGCCGCAGCACTTTCAGCAGCAGGATCGCTACTTCGAGCGCTACGTCGAGAACCGCTGTCAGGCGCTTACAGGCCATAGCTGGGGCTTCACCGAGATCGAGATCGAGCGCGATTTTCTCTCAATCGGCAAGTTCGGTGTCAGGCGGCTGGCCGGTGTCTTTCCCGACGGCACGCCGTTTCAGATGCCGGACGATGCGCCGCTGCCGGCTCCGATCGACGTGGATGCGAACGTCCGCGATCAGCTTGTCTACCTGGCGGTTCCGCTGCGTCGCGCGGGCGAGCTTGAAGTCGCCCGCGGAGCGGAAACGGATGGGCTTGTTCGCCACGACATCCGCGAGCTTCAGACGCGCGACGCGACCGCGGAAGGCGGCAACACGGCGCTGCTGGAAGTGGCGGCGTTGCGGACCAGACTGCTCTTCGCCAGCGATGTCACCCAGGCCTACGCGACATTGCCGCTCGCGCACGTGGTCGAGTGCCGCTCCGACAAGCAGGTCGTTCTCGAGGATCGTTTTATTCCGACGGTGCTGTATGTCAGGGCGGCGTCCCGGTTGACGGCGATCACGACGGAACTGCTCGGCCTGCTCCATCAGCGTGGCGACGCGTTGAGCGGACGAGTCATGGCAACAGGACGCGGCGCGGCGGCGGAATTTGCCGATTTCCTGATGCTGCAGACGATCAACCGCTACGAGCCGCTCTTTGCGCACTACGCGGATGCGGGCTCGCTGCATCCGGAAGAGCTGTACGCGGCCTGCGTCACTGCGGCCGGCGAGCTCGCCACGTTTACGACGACGGCAAAGAGGCCGCCGAGATTTCCCGGGTATCGCCACGAGCGGCTTCGGGAATCGTTCGAACCCGTGGTGGCCTCGCTTCGGACCTCTCTCAGCGTGGTGCTGGAGCAGAGCGCGATTTCCATTCCTCTCGAATCGAAGAAGTTTGGCATCAGTGTCGCGATTATTGCGGACCGGACGCTTTACAGCACCGCCGTTTTCATCCTTGCTGCCCGCGCGGATCTGCCGTCCGAGGAGCTGCGCAGGCGATTTCCCGCGCAACTCAAGATTGGTCCGGTGGAAAAGATTCGAGATCTCGTCACACTGCAGCTGCCCGGTGTGCCGGTTGCCCCGGTCCCGGTTGCTCCGCGGCAGATTCCGTTTCACGCGGGGTTCGCGTACTTCGAGCTCGATCAAAGCAGCGAGCTGTGGGAACAGATGAAGACTTCGGGCGGCCTCGCCCTGCATATTGCCGGCGAGTTTCCGGGCCTGGCGATGGAATTCTGGGCGATACGAAGCTGATTCAGGGACTCACCCATGGCCGATCGCGATCCTTTTGGTACGCCTGACGGCACACGGCTCCGGCCGCGTCCGGGGGCGGGCAGGCGAGGATGGGGCGAGCCTCCACCTCGTCAGGCAGAGCCCGCCTTTGTCGAAGCAGAACCGCTCCCCGAGGGCACGCGCGAACTGCTTGGCGTCGGGCTGAATCCGCTGGTGCAGGCAGCCAGCCCGCTGCTGCTGCTTGCCGGACAGCTGCGCGGCTCGGTCACCCCGATGGATGTCGAGGGACTCCGTCATCTGGCGCTCGAGGAGATCCGGCGATTCGAAGAACACGCTCGGGCGGCGGGCATCGCGAACGAGATCGTGATTGCGGCGCGCTACGTGCTGTGCGCCGGACTTGACGAATCGGTTCTATCAACGCCGTGGGGCGCTCAAAGCGACTGGTCGCAGCATCCACTGCTCGTCGCCTTGCATCGCGAGGCCTGGGGTGGTGAAAAGTTTTTCGAGATGCTGGATCGGATCTCTCAGGATCCGGCTCGCCATCTCGATCTGATGGAGCTGCAGTACCTCTGTCTTGCCTTCGGTTTCGGCGGCAAGTACCAGGTGGCCGATCGAGGATACGAGCGGCTCGCCTCAATCCAGCAGGAGCTTTACCGGAAGATCCGCAGCCAGCGAAGCGCCGCTCCACAGGAGCTGTCGCTTCACTGGCGTGGCCTCGAGGATCGTCGCAATCCGCTCATCCGCTACGTGCCGTGGTGGGTCGTCGGTGCGGCAACGCTCGCCGTGCTCACCATTGTCTTTACGGCCTACTACGCGAAACTCGCCAAGTACGCGTCCCCCGTTCACGGCGAGCTGGCCGGCATCGGACTCGAAGCGTTTACACAGCCCGTGACTGCGCCGGTCAGAGGGCCGAGTCTCAAGCAGCTCCTGGCGTCCGACGAAGCGGCCGGGACGATGCGGGTCACGGAGGAGAACGGGCGAACGCAGGTGACCCTGCTGGCGCCAGATCTCTTTGCGTCCGGAAGCGCTACGGTCAACCCAGTGCACTACCAGACGCTGCAGCATCTCGCGGCGGCCTTGAACCAGGTGCCGGGCCGCGTGCTGGTGGAAGGGCATACGGATGATCGTCCGGTGACATCGCTTCGTTACCGCGATAACTTCGATCTGTCGCGAGAGCGAGCGCTGGGAGTCGTCAAGGTTCTGCAGCTCGGGATGGAGAACCACGCCAGGGTGAGTTGGACTGGCGTCGGTTCAACGAAGCCGCTCTATACGCCCGCGTCGGATCCCGAGAACCGGGCCCGCAACCGGCGTGTCGAGATTATTCACATCGGCGGCCTCTGACATGAAGGTTCTCCGGACCTCGTGACCGGCGCGCGTCGACCAGCCGCTGTTGATCAGACATGTTTGGATTCATAAAGCGCCGCGCATTTCTCACGTTCCTGGGCTTCGTGCTGCTGGCAGTCGTGATCTGGTACGCGGGGCCGTACTTCGCGTTCGCCGATTACATTCCCCTCGAGTCGGTCAATTCGCGAGTCATCCTGTTCCTGGTGATTTTCGGGATCTGGGTCGCGGTCAAGACGGTGAAGCGCCTGCGTGCGGTCCGCGCCGGCGATCGCCTCGTTGCCGCCGTCGTCCGGCAGGCCGCGCCACAGGACGCACGCCCGAGCGCCGAAGCCGTGCAGCTTCGCGAGCGATTCGAGGAAGCAGTCGCGACGCTCAAACAGTCGAAGCGCGGAGGTCACAGCCTCTACGATCTGCCGTGGTACATCATCATCGGCGCGCCGGGCTCGGGCAAGACGACGGCGCTGCTCAATTCAGGTTTGAAGTTCCCGCTCGAACAGCGGATGGGGAAGGGCGCGTTGCGCGGAGTCGGTGGGACGCGCAATTGCGACTGGTGGTTCACCGACGAAGCGATCTTTCTCGACACCGCCGGCCGCTACACGACGCAGGACTCCGACGCGGAGTCCGACAGCGCCGGCTGGTCCGAGTTTCTGTCCCTGCTCCGGAAGTACCGCACGCGACGTCCGCTGAATGGCGTCATCCTCACGATCAGCGCGCAGGACCTGATGACCCAGGGGGCGCGCGGGCGGGAAATCCACGTGGAATCCGCGCGCCGTCGATTGAACGAGGTCAACAAGGAGCTCCACATCCAGCTGCCGGTGTACGTCATGGTGACGAAGTGCGACCTCGTCGCCGGGTTCGCGGAGTACTTCGACGATCTGTCGCAGGAAGGGCGCGCGCAGGTCTGGGGGGTTACCTTCCCATACGAGCAGACGCTGAGCGGCGACGCGACGCAGAGCTTTGCGTCCGAGTTCGATCAGCTGATGGCCCGGCTCAACGCGCGAGTGTTTGCTCGTGTGGAGGAGGATCGGGACGTCCGCCGCCGCGCGAGACTCTTCGCCTTTCCGCAGCAGATGGCCGCGCTGCGCGATGTGCTTGCGCAATTTGTCGGGGAGGTCTTCGCATCGACACGGATGGACCAGCAGATTCTGCTGCGCGGCGTGTACTTGACCAGCGGAACGCAGGAAGGAACGCCGATCGATCGACTGCTGGGCGCGATTGGCCGGCGCTACGGCGTGGCGCCGGAATCCGTCGCGCCGCCCACCGGGCGGGGCAAGGCGTACTTCGTCGAACGGCTGCTGAAGGAAGTGATGCTCGGCGAGTCGGGCCTCGCGGGCGTGAACCGACGGCTCGAAGTGAAGAAGGCGGCGCTGCAGCTCGGCGCATACGCGGCGATGGCACTGATTGCGGTGTTGGGGATACTCGCTTTTTCCATCAGCTACAGCCGGAATCGCGCGTACATCGACGACACCGCGGAGGAACTGAAGAAGTTCCAGGCCACGCATCCGCCGGCCGCGGTAACCGCACCCGAAGCTCTGCTTCCGCGGCTGAATGCACTGCGCGGTGTCGTGGATGTGGCCAACCGCTATCGCAGCGACAGCCCGTGGTCGATGCGCTGGGGACTCTTTCAAGGGACCTCGGTGGGCAACTCGGCGAGAGACGCGTATGTCCGCGAGCTCGATAGCACGCTGCTGCCTCGCGTGGCCGCGCGCATCGAGGAGCGCCTCGTCGAATTCGGATCGCAGCCTGAAAAGCTGTACGAGGTACTTGAAGGCTTATCTCATGCTCGGCGAACCGAAGTTCATGAAGAAGGACCATCTGCAGTTTGTCGCCAATCTGGAGTGGAATGCGGCCGACAACGCCGATCCCGACGCGGCGTCCGCGCTGTCGAAACACTTCCAGAGTCTTCTCGACTACGGAGACTCGCTGAGACCGATTGCCACCAATCCACAGCTCGTCGCGCAGGCCCGAAGCACGATTCGAAATGCCTCGATTCCCTCTCTCATCTACTCGCGGCTGAAGCGCCAGTATCACGAAGATGGTGCGCGGGCCGTGCACCTGGATCTCGCGAGCGGCGTGGGTGTGGAAACGGTCCTGCGCAGGAAGAGCGGCGTCTCTCTCTCGCAGCCGATCCCGAGCTTCTTCAGCCGCGTGGTATTCCCCGAGGTCGCGACCAAGCAGGTGCCGGATCTCGTGAAGGGATTCACCGACGACGATTGGGTATGGGGGGATGTCGGGGCCGCCAATCGCGGGTCACTGAGACTTGGCGGCGAGGTCGTCGATCTGTACGAGCAGGACTACATTGCGGCCTGGGAGGGCATTCTCAACGATCTCCAGCTCGCGCCCTTCAGCAGTCCGACCCAGGCCGCGGATGCTCTAGCCCTCCTGTCGGGACAGACCTCTCCACTGCGTGGCTTGCTCGCGGCCGTGAGCGACAACACGCTGCTGGTTCAGCAGTCAACAGCTGCGCCGCCGACGGGCGCCGCGGGGGCGGCGGCCGCAGCGAAGAAAGCGATTACCGATCGTCTCGGCGCGCAGGGGATCACCGACAAGCTCAGCGGGCTCTTCAACGATGGCAAGACTGCGAGGACGCCGGGGGTGCTCGTCACCGCGCATTTTCAACCGATCCACCGGCTCATGGCCGGCGAGCCGGGCAACGCGCCGATTGACGGGATTCTCGTGCGCATCGGTCAGGTTGAACACGAGCTACGCACAATGGGAGACCGCGATCGTCTCCAGCGTCTCTCCGATCCCCAACTCCGCGAGATCGTGCGATCGCTGCGACAGGAAGCGGAGACGTTGCCGCCAGTCATCCAGGCGCTGATTGACGAGATCGGACGTCGGGCCGAAGGAAGCGTGGTGGCAGGCGCGGCGGGCGAGATCGAGACGCGCTACTTGCGCGACGTGCAGCACGACTGCGCGCAGATTGTCCCCGGACGATATCCGTTTACGGCTGGCAGCACGACCGACATTCCGCTCAGGGATTTCGCGGCATTGTTTGGCATCGGCGGTGTCTACGACAAGTTCTTTCGCGAGAACCTCGAGCCGCTGGTGGATCGGTCGCAATCGCCGTGGACGTGGAAAGCCGGTGCCGCGGCTCAGGCCCCGCGTGGAATTCTCGACCAGTTCGAAAAGGCGCAGGATGTCCGCGACCTGTTTTTCAAACGCGGCGGGGCCGAACTCGAAGTCAAGTTCTTCATCACCGTCGCGGAGGTCGACGCATCTCCCATTCGAACGGTTCTTGATATCGATGGAAACCAGTTCGAATTCCGACCACCCCCGCGTCCTCAAACCGCCGTCTGGCCAGGCCCGAATCCTACGGGTTCTTCGATCTTGTGGCAGGAGCGCTATGGCGGGCAGCCCCGAATCTCGTACGCCGGGGCGTGGGCGTGGTTTCGCCTGATCGATGCCGCGCAGCAAGATCGGGAGAACGAAACGACCTACTACCTGACGTTCCAAAACGCGGGCCATCGTGCGCGCATCAGACTCGAGGTCGCGAACCTCATCAATCCGTTTACGAAGCGCGACTGGCAGCGGTTCACGTGTCAGTAACGACGAATCGCGCCACTGCCTTTCGAGGTGACGTGTCCTGGACGTAGGGCTTTACGGAAAGCTGCCGAGTCACGGCGATTTTCTGCGCCGCCGCACATCGGATGCGTTCGTCTCGGTTTGGGATGGGTGGCTGCAGGACTGCATGTCGGCCAGTCGATCCGCGCTGGGCGAGCGCTGGCTCGATGTGTATCTGACGAGCCCGGCCTGGCGCTTCATGGGTGAGGCTGATGCGTGCGGGCCGCTGCCCGTCATGGGTCTGATGGTGCCGAGCGTCGATCGCGTCGGCCGGTACTTTCCGCTGACGGTCGTGTCGGAGCTGCCGGCTGACGCGGTGCTTCCAGAGACGACTGCGGCCGCTTCGTTTTTCGAGACCGCCGAGCGGCTTGTGATCGAAACGCTGGAAGCGGAGTACGTGGACTTCGAGAGCTTCGATCAACGAGTCTCCCGGCTCGCGGATCATCTGGCCTTCATCGGCGTTCCGCAGGAAGTCAGGCTCGATCGCGGTGCCGCGGCCATCCTCAACGGCGATCCACAGGCGTGCTGGCAGATTCCGCTGGCTTCGGTCGAGGCGATCGCCCCTGCGTTCGAACAGCTGCTCTTTCACCGATTGCGCGCCACCTATCATCCATTGATGCTGTGGTGGAGCGACGGATCGTCGAACGTGGAGCCAAGTTGTCTGGTCGCCTCCGGCCTGCCGGCGCCCGCGATGTTCGCGGCGCTTCTGGACGGCTCATGGACCGAGCACCGATGGCGCCCGGTACCAGCGCGCGTCGAACGACAGGGAGCCGACGATCTCGCCGTCGAGAGTCGAACGTTGAGCTTTCGATCTGCGGGTGTAAGCGACGTCGGCCGCGTTCGTCAGATCAACCAGGACGCGTTCATCGAGCGGACGGAGATCGGGCTCTGGGCAGTCGCGGACGGTCTCGGGGGCCACAGCGATGGCGAGCATGCGAGCCGGATGGTCTGCGACGCGCTCGCGGACTTCACGCCGAGAAGCTTCGAAGACACGATCCAGGGCGTCCGGGCGCGGCTCCAGGAAGTCAACGACCACCTGCTGCTGGCGGCCACACGATCACTGCTCGGCGATCGCAGCGGCAGTACGGTCGTGGCGTTGATTGCCCGAGGCGATCGGTGCGCCATTCTGTGGGCAGGCGACAGCCGTCTGTACCGCCTGCGAAGGGGCAAGCTGGAACAATTGACACGGGACCATAGTCCCGTTGCGCCGAGAGGAGGGGGGGCTCACGAGTCTTACGCCGTCACGCGCGCGGTTGGCGCACAATCGACACTGGATCTCGACCTCTGCAGTGAGCATGTCCGGTCCGGCGATCGGTTTCTTCTCTGTTCCGACGGCCTGACGCGGGCGTTGACGGAATCCCAGATCAAGATCTGGGTAGAGAATCCCGACATTCGCACATCGGTGGCGGGCCTCGTGGAGGACACCCTCGCCGCCGGGGCGCCGGACAACGTTACGGCCTTGATCGTTGAAGCGTTCGAGATCGTCTAAGCGTTTTGAGTAGTGGACTTCCGGGCGAAAACCGGTAGAATGCGACACCTATCGCCAGCGACAGAGGCCGTTCCCATGCGAAGTGGCCGTCGTTTGACTGGGAACCGAGCAAGGGCCGGGGAATGAGTCCTGTATCGAACCAGACATTGCTGGAGCCGATCGCGGCCGACGCCCCTTGCGGGGAAAGCCTTGAAGACACGCCGCTGCTGGCGTCGTTCGACACGTTCAGGGTGTTTGGCCAGTCGACCCCCCTCGACCCTCCGCCGCAGTGGGCCGACATCAAGAATCGCGCACTCGAGGCGCTGGCCAAGAGCAAAGACCTTCGGGTACTTGCATTTCTGGGGAGCGCCGTTCTGAGGACCGACGGGTTTGCCGCCTTTTCGGACACGTTGACCGTGGCCGCCAAGTGGCTGGAGGTGTACTGGAATCAGGTTTATCCCGTTGTATCTGAAGATGCGATCCTCAGGCGGAACGCGTTGAACTGTTTGGCCGATCCGATGGGTGTGGTCGACGGGCTCCGTCGCCTGCCGCTCGTGGCCAGTCGGATTCACGGGACGTTCAGCATCCGCGACATCGATATCGCGACGGGTCAGGTCGCGGCCAAAGACGGCGATCCGCGGCCGAGCGAGGATCAGATTAACGATGCGTTTGGCGCCATGCCGGTTCAGGAACTGGACGCCCTGCATGCCAGCGCGGCTGGCGCGGTGGGGGCGATCAAAAGCATCGACAATTACATGCGGGAAGCGGCGGGCTCGGACGCCACGCCGCAGTTCGATGGGCTGTCCGCGCAACTGGTGAAGATCGAGCGTTTCCTCGGTTCGCAGCTCGCGCTTCGGCCCGGTCACGAGGTCGCATCTGCTGAAGGCGGATCGCCAGGAAGCGTCGCTCGCGCCGGCGGCGCCATCACTTCACGGCATGAGGCCATCGCCGCGCTGGATGCGGTCGCGGATTTCTTCCGTCGGACGGAGCCGTCCAGCCCAATCCCGCTGTTCCTTGCGCGGGCGAAGCGGCTGGTGTCCAAGGACTTTCTCGAAGTGCTGGCCGACATCGCGCCCGACGCGGTCGCGCAGGCACGGGTGGCAGGCGGTTTGAGGGACGGCGAGTAGCCTGCAACAGGCCTTGCCAGGAGGTGTGTCGTGGCGAAGTCGAGCAGTCAGAAATTCATCGCGCGCAATCGCGCCCCGCGCGTGCAGATCGAGAACGACGTAGAGCTGTATGGCGCCGAGAAGAAGATCCAGCTGCCGTTTGTGATGGGAGTCCTCGCGGATCTGTCGGGCAAGCCGGCGGAGCCGCTGCCTCCGGTCGCGGATCGGAAGTTCCTCGACATCGACGTCGACAACTTCGACAGCCGCATGAAAGCCATGAAGCCCAGGGCCGCCTTCCAGGTTCCGAATACGCTGACCGGCGAAGGCAACATCAACGTCGAGCTCACGTTCGAAAGCATGGACGACTTCTCCCCGGCCGCGGTAGCGCGGAAGGTGGATGCGCTGAACAAGCTGCTCGAGGCCCGGCAGCAGCTCGCCAATCTCATTACCTATATGGATGGCAAGACCGGGGCGGAGGAGCTGGTCAGTCAGCTGCTTCAGGACCCGACGCTGCTCAAAACGCTCGCCGCAAGCAAGAATCCGGAAGAAAAGGAATCCTGAGACCCACTTATTGAATCGCGCAGCGGAGAATAGTAATGGCTGACCCTAAATCCCAGCAGGACCCGCAGGCAGAAGCCGGGGCATTTGAAGTTACGGAGTTCGATTCGCTCCTGCGGAAAGAATTCAAGCCGAAGACCGACGAAGCGAAGGAAGCGGTCGAGCGCGCCGTACGCACCCTCGCTGAGCAGGCGCTGTCGCAGACGAAGCTCATTGGAGCAGACGTCGTCAAGTCGATTGAGGCGATCATCGCGCAGCTCGATAAGAAGCTGACCGAGCAGATCAATCAGATCCTGCACCACGAGGACTTCCAGAAGCTCGAAGGCGCGTGGCGGGGGCTTCACTATCTCGTCAACAACACCGAGACGGACGAGATGCTCAAAATCCGCTTCATGAACATCAGCAAGGCGGATCTCGGCAAGACGCTGAAGCGGTTCAAAGGCACGGCCTGGGATCAGAGCCCGTTGTTCAAGAAGGTGTACGAAGCGGAATACGGACAGTTCGGCGGCGAGCCGTTCGGCTGTCTCGTCGGCGACTATTACTTCGATCAGACGCCGCCGGACGTCGAGCTGATCGGCGAAATGTCAAAAGTGGCGGCGGCCGCGCATGCTCCCTTCATCGCCGGCGCTTCGCCAACCGTCATGCAGATGTCGACGTGGCAGGAACTGGCGAATCCGCGCGACCTCACGAAGATCTTCACCACGCCCGAGTACGCCGGCTGGCGATCACTTCGTGAGTCCGAAGACGCGCGGTATATCGGCCTGGCGATGCCCCGCTACCTCGCGCGCCTACCGTACGGCGCGAAGACCAGTCCTGTCGAAGAGTTCGACTTCGAAGAAGACACCGGCGCGGCAGACCACAGTCGATACACGTGGGCGAACGCTGCATATGCGATGGCGACCAACATCAACCGGTCATTCAAGTTGTACGGATGGTGCTCGCGGATTCGCGGCGTCGAATCCGGCGGCTCCGTCGAGGGGCTGCCCACGCACACATTCCCGACCGACGACGGTGGTGTCGATATGAAGTGCCCGACGGAGATCGCCATCAGCGACCGGCGTGAGGCAGAGCTGGCGAAGAACGGGTTTATGCCGCTCATCCACCGCAAGAACTCCGATTTCGCGGCGTTCATCGGCGCGCAGTCCCTGCAGAAGCCGTTCGAATACGACGATCCCGACGCAACCGCCAACGCAAACTTGTCGGCGCGGCTGCCCTACATGTTCGCCTGCTGCCGGTTTGCCCACTATTTGAAGTGCATCGTCCGCGACAAGATTGGATCATTCAAAGAACGCGACGACATGCAGGTCTGGTTGCAGCGCTGGATTATGAATTACGTCGACGGCGATCCTGCGCATTCTTCGGAGACGACCAAGGCGCAGAAACCGCTGGCCGCCGCCGAGGTGCAGGTGGAAGAAGTCGAAGGCAATCCCGGGTACTACTCGGCGAAGTTCTTTCTTCGCCCGCACTATCAGCTTGAAGGGTTGACTGTGTCGCTGCGGCTGGTATCCAAGCTGCCGTCCGCCAAGGCCAGTTGATTCCGAAGACTATCCGTCAGGGGCAAACGCATCGTAGGGACAGGAGCTTCGCATGGCATCTGACATTTTCGCAAAGATCGGCGACATCAAGGGCGAATCGCAGGACAGCAAGCACAAGGACGAAGTCGAAGTGCTTTCATGGTCCTGGGGTGTGTCCCAGAGCGGTACGATGGCCCACGGCGGCGGGGGCGGTGAAGGGAAAGCGTCGTTCCACGACTTCAGCTTTACGCACCATATCGATAAGTCATCGCCGGTGCTACTGAAAGCGTGTGCCACCGGCGAGCACATCAAGGAAGCGACGATCACAGTGCGCAAGGCCGGCAAGGGCCAGCAGGAATACCTGATCATCAAGATGAACGACATCATCATCACCAGCGTGAACCCCAGCGGCGCCGGAGACGGTATGGCCACTGCCGAGGCCGTTGCGCTTCAGTGCGCGAAAGTCGATTTGGAGTACAAGCCGCAGAAGGCCGACGGGTCGCTGGATGCCGGCGTGCACTTCAAGTACGACATCAAGGGCAACAAGGAAGGCTAGACAGTCTGACGGATCCGTGCTCGAAACCGGGTTGCGTGCGACCTTCGATGTGACTACCCCGTCGATTGGCGGCGCCGGTGACATGTTTCTGCTCGTCAAGGGTGCCAAGCACGGACAGATCAAGGGGGAAGCGGAGGACCAGAGACACAAAGGGGAGATCGAGGTCCTGAGCTGGTCGTGGGGGATGCAGGGCAAGCCAAGTCTTGGTGGCGGCGTTGCGACGGGAAAAGCCGCTATCAACGATCTGAAGATCGTCAAGAAGATCGACAGCGCCTCGACGGCGTTGATGTCCGCGCTGCGGACCAACGAGGAAATCAAGGAAGCGGTGCTGACAATGCGGAAAGCGGGCAAGGACCCTCTCGAGTACTTGACGATCAAGATCGAGCGGGGCCCGCGTCATGGCTCTCACGATTGACGCGGGCGATACGGTCGGCAGTCCTGGCGTGCTCGAAAGGGTGAGTTTCTCGTTCAACAAGATCGCAGTGGAGTACACGCCCCAGGGGAAAGACGGACTGCCGAAAGGCAGCACGAACTTCGAGGACCAGTGGAATAACCAAAGCTAGCCCGCCCTTGCCCCGTCCCCTATCTCTCAGGATGTCAGACCATGAGCCTCGCCGAAGTCGCCGAACAAAGTCTGAAGTACGGGGATCCTGTCGCCGCATTGGCCCAGTTGCAGGAGCAGGTCCGCGCCAGACCGTCTGAACCCAAACTGCGCATCTTTCTGTTTCAATTGCTCTGCGTGCTCGGGCAGTGGGAGCGTGCGCTGAACCAGTTGAAGGTCGCGTCGGAACTCGACCCCAGCGCGCTGGCGATGGAACAGACTTACGGCGAGGCCGTCCAGTGCGAGGCCATCAGGGGCGGAAGTGTTCAAAGGGGCCAAGTCCCCACTCATCTTTGGACAGCCCGAGCAGTGGCTCGCGCTGCTGATCGAGTCGCTCCTGGTCGACGGCCGCGGATCGCATGAACGCTCGGAGGAGCTGAGGGCGCAGGCGTTCGAGGATGCGCCCGCCTCTCCGGGCACGATCAACGATCGTCCGTTCGCGTGGATCGCTGACGCCGACTCGCGGCTCGGGCCGGTGCTCGAAGCCGTCATCAACGGGCGCTACTACTGGGTGCCCTTTTCACGACTGAGCAAAATCCAGATTGAGCCCCCCGCGGATTTGCGCGATTTCGTCTGGATGCCGGCCCACCTGGATTTCGAAAACGGCGGAGAGGCGGTCGCGTTCATCCCGACTCGCTACCCGGGGTCGGAGACATTCATCCGACGGTCTGATTGCGCTCGCGCGGAAGACCGTCTGGGACGAGGTCGGCTCGGATGTGCACCGCGGTCTCGGTCAGCGCATTCTCACAACCGACAGCGACGACGTACCGTTGATGGAGGTGGCACGTACCATCGTGCTGAACGGCGGCGCCGCGGATACGCAGCATGGCTGAGCAGCGGCCCCCGCGCGAGCGGTTGCAGCCGGCGCTCCTTGACCGTCTCACCGACGACCAGCCCGACGTCAAGCAGGAACCGGTGGAGGCCCGCGTGCTGTCGAAGCGGCGGCTTCGGCAATCCGTATTGCGAGATCTGGCGTGGCTGTTCAACGCGACGCGCCTCGAAACGTCGACCGAGCTGGCCAATGCGCCCTACGTTCGGAGTTCCGTGGTGAACTTCGGACTGCCTGCGCTGTCGGGAAAGGGCGTCTCATCGCTCGACGCCACCGATCTCGCGCGCGCCATACGCGACGCGATCGTCGACCTTCGAACCCCGTATCCTCCCGGGCACGCTGCGGATCACGACGATGCTCGAGCCCGGCCAGCTCGATCATCACAATGTGGTCGGCGTCCAGATTCAGGGCGAGCTGTGGGCGCAACCCGTGCCGCTGGAGTTCCTGGTCCGCACTGAATTCGATCTCGAGACCGGAAAAGTCCGGATCGACGATCTGGCTCCCTCGCGGGTAGAGTGATGGATCCCCGACTGCTCCGTTATTACAACTTGGAACTGCAGCATCTTCGGGAGACTGGTGCGGAGTTCGCCGAGCAGTTTCCCAAGGTCGCGGCCCGCCTCGGGATGCATGGGCTCGAGGTCGCCGACCCGTACGTGGAACGGCTGCTCGAAGGTGTGGGCTTTCTCGCTGCGCGGGTCCATCTCAAGCTGGACGCCGAGTTTCCTCGCTTCACGCAGGCGCTGCTCGAGATCGTGTACCCGCACTACCTCGCCCCGACACCGTCGATGCTCGTCGCGCAGCTGAAACCGGATCTGAACGATCCCAACCTTGGCGGGGGGCCCAAGGTACCGCGCGGAACCATGATGACGAGCGTGACCTCGTCGGACGACGCGACGAGTTGCGAGTTTCAAACCGCGCAGGACGTGACGCTGTGGCCGATCGAAATCGTGTCGGCCACGCTATTTTTCGTTTGCCCCGGACCTGCCGCTGAACACCTTGCCGGTCGCGCAGCGCATTCGAGGCGGTCTGCGTATCCGGCTGAAGACGACCGCCGGCCTCAAGTTCAGCCAGGTCGCGATCGATCGGCTGTGCTTCTACCTGACAGGCCGCGACGATGTGGCGAACAAGCTGTACGAGCTGTGCCTGGCGTCTCCGCTCGGCACGCTCGTCGTGGGAGCCATGAAGGCGGGGACGAAATCGCACGAGTTCCTGCCGGCGTCGTCGGTCCGTCCGGTCGGGTTCAGCGACGACGAGGCGCTGTTGCCGGCTACGCTGCGATCGTTTCAGGGCTACCGGCTCCTGCAGGAATACTTCTCCTTTCCCCAGCGCTATCGGTTCGTCGAGGTCGGTGGGCTGGCGAAGGCGCTGAAACGTGTCGACGCCGATCAGGTCGAGCTGATCGTCCTGCTCGGACGCGGCGAGGCTGACGTTCGAGAGCGTGGTCGACGCATCGAACTTGGCGTTGTTCTGCACACCGGCGATCAATTTGTTTCACAAGCGCGCCGACCGCATTCACGTGGGCGACAGCGCGTACGAGTACCACGTGGTCGCGGAACGAACCAGGCCGCTCGACTTCGAGGTCTATGCGGTGACCGATGTGGTCGGCCACGGCATCGGCACCGACAGCGAGCAGCGTTTCCTTCCACTGTATGCCGCCTATACCGGCGATCAGCCGCATCCCCAGTCCGCCTATTACACGACGCGCCGGGAGCCGCGTCTCGTGTCGCGCGACGGAGAAGCGGCGAGGTTCGCGTTCGAGTTACATCGGCAGCGAGGTGTTCCTGTCGCTCGTCGATCCGGTGAATGCGCCGTTCGCCGGCGATCTGCGTCAGCTCTCGGTGCAAACCCTCTGCACGAATCGCGATCTCGTGCTGCAGATGCCAGTCGGCGGCGGCAGAACCGATCTGACCCTCGAGGTTGCCGCGCCGGTTGCCAGCATCCGCGTCGTCAGCGGACCGAGCCGCCCGTACGCGCCGTTGGCGGACGGGGCGGTGGCGTGGCGCGCCATCAGCCACCTGTCGCTCAACTACCTGTCGCTGGTGCAGTCCACTACGGATCGAAGGGGCTTCCGCGCTGCGCGATTTGCTTCAGTTGTACGCGCCGGAGGCCGATGTCAGCGCGCGGCGTCAGATCGAGGGCATCCGGTCCGTCGACGTGCGCCGTGTCGTCAGACGCCTGCACGGGCCAGGACCGCTGGCGTTCGGCCGCGGACTGGAAATCACGGTGCTGGTGGACGACCTGGCGTTCGAAGGAGGCAGCGCGTTTCTGCTGGGCGCGGTGCTCAGTCGCTACTTCGCCCGTCACGTCTCGATCAACTCGTTCACCGAAACCGTGCTGCGTTCCGAGAGCCGCGGGGAGATCAATCGATGGAGGCCACAATGGGGCGCGAGACCGACGCTCTAGAGTTCTTCGCGCAGCCTGGCAGACGCGCCGTACCGGTACGATTTCTACCAGACGCTGCGGCGGCTGGAGTGCCTGTACGATGGAAAGCCACGATGGGGACGTGCCTTGCGGCCTGTCGACGAGCCCGTGCGGCTCGGCCAGGACCCCGATCTCTCGTTCGCGCCTTCGCCGCTGGCGTCGTTCGACGACCCCCGGGGGAGGACCGCCCAGACTGCAGGTGCGTCTGTTCGGGTTGTTCGGGCCCAACGGGCCGCTGCCGATGCACATCACCGAGTACGTGCGCGAGCGGCTTCGGCATGCACGGCGATCCCACGCTCAGCCGCTTCCTCGACATCTTTCATCATCGATTCATCGCGCTGTTCTACCGTGCCTGGGCGCAGGCGCAGCCGCACGTCAACCACGATCGGCCGAAAGACGATCGCTTCACGGGATACGTGGGCGCGTTCATTGGCCTCGCACCGGCGACGGTCCGCGACCGCGACGCGTGCCCGATCTCGCGAAGTTCTTCCACGTCGGCGCGCTGATCCGCCACGTGCGCAACGCGAAGGGCTTGTGCACATCCTTCAGCACTTCTTCCGCGTGCCGGTGCGGAATCGAGGAGTTCGTCGGCCACTGGATGCCGTTGGGCTCCGGCGAGCGGACGTATCTGGCGCGCGAGGGCGCGACGCTTGGCGCTGGCGCGGTGCTCGGGAGCCGCGTTTGGGACCGCCAGCACAAGTTCCGGATCCGCCTCGGGCCGCTGACGCTCGAGCAATACGAAAGCTTTCTGCCGGGCGGAGCGCCGCTCAAGAAACTCGTCGACTGGGTCCGGCTGTATCTCGTGTTTCGAGCTCGACTGGGACGTTCGCCTGGTCTTGAAGCACGATGAGGTGCCGCCGCTGACGCTCGGCCGCGACGGCCAACTCGGGTGGACGACGTGGCTTGGGCGCCGGCCGAGCCACGAGCGATGCCGACGATCTGTGCCTGGACGCCGAGGCCAGGACTGGATCGCCAGGGAGCACCTGCCGCATGAGTGAAATCAGCCGCTCCGCGTTGTTCGGCAAGCTCAACAGCCTCGCCTACAAGGCGATCGAGGGCGCCACGGTCTTCTGCAAGCTGCGCGGGAATCCGTACGTCGAACTGGTGCACTGGATCCAGCAGATCCTGCAGACGCCCGACTCCGACCTGCACCGCATCATCCGGCATTTCGAGCTCGATTCGTCGCGCCTGGCCAAGGACATCACGGAGGCGCTCGATCGCCTGCCGCGCGGGGCGACGTCGATCTCCGATCTGTTCGTCGCACGTCGAAAACGCGGTCGAGCGCGGCTGGGTCTACGCGACGCTGATGTTCGGCGAGCCGCGCGTCCGCACCGGCCACCTGATGGTCGGGCATTCTGAAGACGCCCGTCGCTGCGGAATGCGCTGATCGCGATCTCGCGTCAGTTCGAGGGCATCAAGGCCGACACGCTGACCGACGACTTCGCGAAGATCGTCAACGGCTCGCCGGAGGACAAGCTGGGCGCGACCGACGGCTCGTCGCTGGCGGCGCCGGGCGAGGCGAGCGACGCCATGGCGCCGGCGCAGATGGGCAAGCAGGAGGCGCTGAAGCGGTTCGCGACGAACCTCACCGAGCGGGCGCGCAAAGGGCGAGATCGATCCGGTCATCGGCCGCGACGAGGAGATCCGGCAGATCGTCGACATCCTGATGCGCCGCCGGCAGAACAATCCGATTCTCACCGGCGAAGCCGGCGTCGGCAAGACGGCCGTCGTCGAAGGGTTTCGCGCTGCGGCTCGCGCGAGGCGACGTGCCGCCGCCGCTTGAAGGACGTGTCGCTCTACACGCTCGACATCGGCCTGCTGCAGGCCGGCGCGAGCATGAAGGGCGAGTTCGAGAACCGGCTGCGACAGGTGATCGACGAGGTGCAGGCGTCGCCCAAGCCGATCATCCTGTTCGTCGACGAGGCCCACACGCTCGATCGGTGCCGGCGGAGCCGCCGGGACCGGCGACGCGGCGAATCTGCTGAAGCCGGCTCTGGCGCGCGGCACGCTGCGCACGATCGCCGCGACGACCTGGGCCGAATACAAGAAGTACATCGAGAAGGATCCGGCGCTCACCCGCCGATTCCAGGTCGTGCAGGTGGCGGAGCCGAGCGAGGACAAGGCCATCCTCATGGTGCGCGGCGTCGCGTCGGTGCTCGAGAAGCATCATCGCGTGCAGGTGCTCGACGAAGCGCTCGAAGCCGCGGTGCGGCTGTCGCATCGCTACATTCCCGGCGCGGCAGCTGCCCGACAAGGCCGTCAGCCTGCTCGACACGGCTGCGCGCGCGTGGCGATCAGCCAGCACGCGTGCCCGCCGAGCTCGAGGACTGCCGGCGGACGATCGAGGCGCTGGAGACCGAGCTGGAGATCATCGGCCGCGAGGAGGCCGTCGGCGTCAACGCCGGCCGAGCGGCGAAAGGCGGCGCGAAGAGAAGCTCGCCGCGAGCGAGCAGCGCGCGCGGGGATCTCGAGGAGCGGTGGAAGGCCGAGAGAGCGAACTGGTCGACCGCATCCTCGGCGATTCGCGCGAAGCTCCGGCAAGGGCAGCGAGCCGGTCGAAGGCACGCGGCAGCAAGCTCGAGACAGGCGGCGCGAGGCGCAGAAAGACGCGGCACGCGGCGACGCACCGCCCGCCGGAAGCCGCTGACGCCGGAGCAGCGCGCAGCTTGCTCGCGGAGCTCGCGCGATCTGCAGGCGAAGCTGACGGCGCTTCAGGGCGAGTCGCCGCTGATCCTGCCGAGCGTGGACGAGCAGGCGGTCGCGTCGGTCGTGCAGGACTGGACCGGCATGCCGGTCGGCCGGATGGTGAAGAACGAGATCGAGACGGTGCTGAACCTGGCCGAGACGCTCAACCAGCGCGTCATCGGCCAGCGCCATGCGCTCGAGATGATCGCGACGCGCATCCAGACCTCGCGCGCGAAGCTCGACAACCCGAACAAGCCGATCGGCGTGTTCATGCTCTGCGGTCCGTCGGGCGTCGGCAAGACCGAAACCGCGCTGACGCTCGCCGAGGCGCTGTACGGCGGCGAGCAGAACGTCATCACGATCAACATGAGCGAGTTCCAGGAGGCGCACACCGTCTCCACGCTCAAGGGGTCGCCGCCCGGCTACGTCGGTTACGGCGAAGGCGGCGTGCTGACCGAGGCCGTGCGGCGCCGGCCGTACAGCGTCGTGCTGCTGGACGAGGTCGAGAAGGCGCACTCCGACGTGCACGAGCTCTTCTTCCAGGTCTTCGACAAGGGCTGGATGGAGGACGGCGAAGGCCGGCTACATCGATTTCAAGAACACGATCATCCTGCTGACGTCGAACGTCGGCACCGACCTGATCATGAGCATGTGCAAGGACCCCGAGCTGATGCCGGAGCCGGAGGGCATCGCGAAGGCGCTGCGCGAGCCGCTGCTGAAGAAGTTTCCGGCGGCGCTGCTCGGGCGGCTCGTGGTGATCCCGTACTACCCGTTGAGCGACGCCATGCTCGGCAACATCGTCCGGCTGCAGCTCGGCCGCATCGCCAAGCGCGTGAGCGAGCACCATCAAGATTCCGTTCACACTACGACGACGATGCGGTCAAGCTGATCGTCAGCCGCTGCACCGAGGTCGAGAGCGGCGGGCGCATGATCGACGCGATCCTGACGAACACGGTGCTGCCGGCGATCAGCCGCGAGTTCCTGACGCGGACGATGGCGGGGGCGGCGCTCAACGGCGTGCGGCTGGCCGTCGCGCGACGGCGATTTTGCGTATCGGTTCGAGTGATGAGCCAGGCCCGTCGACTGGACACCAGACATGGACGCAGATCGGCCGACGACGGATCGCCCGGTCGACGCCTGCGACGAGGCGGTGTCGATAGCGATCCGCCTGCAGCAGAACGAGCAGCTCGGGTGGCTGCGGGCGATCTGACCGCCAGATTCTCGAGGTCGGTGCCGGACCATCCGAGCGCGCTGCACTACTCCGGCGTGCTCGCGCACCAGCAAGGGCGCAGCGAGGAGGCGATCGCGCTGATCGAGCGGAGCCTCGCAGCTCGAGCCCGACCAGCGCCGACTGGCACAGCAACCTGGCATCGTCCTGCAGGCGATCGGCCGAGGCTGGACGAGGCGATCGCGGCGTGCCGGCGCGCGATCGCGCTCGATCCGGACCACGCCAATGCGCTACAGCAATCTCGGCGTGCTGCTGAGGGCGCAGGGCGAGCTCGCCGAGGCGGAGGCGGCCTATCGCGCGCGCCATTCGCGTGAGCCCCGAGCACATCGGACGCCTACACCAATCTGGGCATCCTGCTGAACGCGCAGAAGCGCGTCGCACGAAGCGGTCGTGTGCTTCTGCAAGGTCATCACGTTCAGGCCGAAGCACCCCGAGGCGCGGAGACTGCTGGCGCTGGCGCACTGCACGCTCGGCGAGGTCGACGAGGCGATGACGCGTCTTCGAGGAATGGCTCGAGGAGGAGCCGAACCACCCGATCGCGCTGCACATGCTGGCGGCGTGCTCGGGCGCGGACATGCCGGCACGCGCGTCGGACGGGTTCGTCGAGCAGACGTTCGACAGCTTCGCCGGCAGCTTCGATTCCAAGCTGGCCAAGCTGTCGTACCGCGCGCCGGCGCTGGTGGCGGCGATGCTCGAGGATGCCGGCGTCGAAGCCGTCGAAGAACCTCGACGTGCTCGATGCCGGATGCGGCACGGGGCTGTGCGGGCCGCTCGCTCGCGCCGTATGCGCGGCGGCTGGTCGGCGTCGATCTCTCTGCGGGCATGCTGGCGCAGGCGCGCGGCGCGGAACGTCTACGACGAGCTGATCAAGGGCGAATTGACCGAGTATCTGCGCGGCATGCCACGGACGCCTTCGATGTGATCGTGTCGGCCGACACGCTCGTGTATTTTGGCGCGCTCGAGGACGTGGTTGCGGCGGCGGCGACGGCGCTGCGTCCGGGCGGGCGGCTCGTCTTCACGGTCGAGGAGCGGACTGACCGGCCGAACGATGCGGCGGTACACGCATCAGCGCTGCACGGACGCTATCGCCACACGCGCGCAGTATGTGGAGCGCGTGCTGTCGCACGCGAGGCTGCAGCGCGGAGATCGTTTCGGCGGAGCTGCGACTCGAGGCGGGCGAGCCCGTGCAGGGGCTGGTGGTGCGCGCGACGAGAGCGACAGGTGCAGGAACTGAGACCATGCCTAGAGTGATGGAAATCACGACGCCGCTCGGCGAGGACTCTGCTGTTCCATGGCATGCACGCGCGCGAGGAGCTGAGCCGGCTGTTCGAGTACCAGCTCGATCTGCTCAGCGTGAAAGCCGACATCAACCTCGACGACATCCTCGGGAAGAACGTCACGGTGAAGCTCGCGCTGCCCGACGACAAGACGCGATACTTCAACGGGTACGTCACGCGCTTCTCGCAGGGCGGCCGGTACGGGCGCTACACCCGCTACTCCGCGTCGTCCGGCCCTGGCTCTGGTTTCTGACGCGGACGGCGCGACTGCCGGATCTTTCAGGAGATGACCGTGCCGGACATCGTCAAGAAGGTGTTCGCCGATCATGCGCACGGCGGACTTCAAGTTCGAGCTGACCGGGCACCTACCGGAAGTGGACCTACTGCGTGCAGTACCGGGAGACCGACTTCAACTTCGTCAGCCGGCTGATGGAGCAGGAGGGCATCTACTACTACGTCCGGCACACCGACGGCCACAACACGCGTGGTGCTGACCGATTCCACGAGCAAGCACGACGGCGACGTCCGGGTACGAGAAGCTGCTCGTTCATTTCGCCCGAGGCAGGTCGTGCGGCCGGAGCTCGAGCACATCAGCAGCTGGGACTTCACCCGCGAGATCCAGCCGGGCGTCTACGTGCACGACGACTACGATTTCGAGCGGCCGAGCGTCGAGCTGAAGACGCGGAAGACGTTGACCCGCGGCGTACGCGCCGAGCGACTACGAAATCTACGACTATCCGGGGCTACTATATCCAGAAGGCCGACGGCGAACAGTACGCAGGCGTGCGCATCGACGAGTTCGGCACGCAGTTCGAGGTCGCGCATGCGGTCGACCAACGCGAAGGGCGTCAGCGTTGGCTCGCTGTTGACGCTCGAGCATTTTCCGCGCGAGGATCAGAACCGCGAGCATCTCGTTCTGTCGGCCGAGCTACGACCTGCAGTTCAGCGAATACGAGGCGATGCCCGGGAGGCGGCGGCACCGAGTACCGCTGCAGCTTCACCGCGATGACGAGCAAGCAGCAGTTCCGTCCGACGCGCGCCTGACGCCCAAGCCGTTCGTGCAGGGGCCGCAGACCGCGGTGGTCGTCGGGCCGGCCGGCGACGAGATCTACACGGACAAGTACGGGCGCGTGAAGGTGCAGTTCCACTGGGACCGTCTCGGCAAGAAGGACGAGAACAGCTCCTGCTGGATCCGCGTGTCGCATCCGTGGGCGGGGAAGGGCTGGGGCTCCGTCGCGACGCCGCGTATCGGCCAGGAGGTCATCGTCGATTTCCTCGAAGGCGATCCCGGATCAGCCGATCATCACGGGCGCGTGTCTACAACGCCGAGAACCAGCCGCCGTTCGGGTTCCCGGCCGGCGCGGTGCTGAGCGGATACAAGTCGAACACGCACAAGGGGAGCGGCTTCAACGAGCTGTCGGTGGACGACACGGCGGGGAAGGAGCGCGTGTTCATCCACGGCCAGTTCAACATGGACACCGTCGTCGAGCACGACCAGACGTCGACGATTCACAACTGCCGGACGGATCGGGTGGACATCGACGACTCGGAGTCGATCGGGAAGAACCAGAAGTGGGACGTCGGCGTGAACAGGGACGCGACTATCGGGTCGAATGAGACGCTGACGGTTGGGGCGAATAGAACCAAGAAGATTGGGGCGAACGAGACAATCAGCGTCGGCTCGAATCGAGACAGCACAGTAGGGGCGAGCGAAACGGCGACGGTAGCGTTGCAGCGCACGCACACCGTCGGTATCAATGAGACGATCACCGTCGGGGCGGCACAGCAGATCACCATCGGCGGTCTGCAGGCCGTCACCATCGGCGCGGTTCAGACGATCAACGTGGGTGCCAGTCAATCCACGAGCGTCGGGGCCGCGCAGTCGAACACCATCGGGGCTGCTCAGACGACCAGTGTCGGTGCCGCTCGATCGATCACGGTCGGTGCGACGCAGGAGACCAGCGTCGCCGCCGGCGCCGCGATGTCGATTGGCGGCGATGAAACACGCAGCGTCGCCGGCGGCCGGAGCACGAGTGTCGGCAAGGACGACGGACTGAGCGTTGCGAAGAACCTGACGATCACCGCAGGTGACTCGATCATCATCAAGACCGGCGACGCAAGTATCTCGATGAAGAAAGATGGAACGATTGCGATCAAGGGCAAGGACATCAGTATCGAGGGCAGCGGCAAGATTACCGTCAAGGCTTCCGGCGATGTGGTGGTGAAGGGCAGCAAGGTGGGCCTCAATTGAATGGCGGAGTGTTATGAGCACGACAGAAACGCGTGTGAAGTTGCTTCTTGAAGATGAATTACTTGAAGCCGATGAGCCAATCAGGCGCGAACCGAGCGATGTATCAGAGGTCACGCGAGGCTCGAGCGCTGCAACGGCCCGCTTGCATGGTTTCGACATCGAGGAGCAACCCCTGATCTGCGAAGTTCGCGACCTGCCGCATGAAATCATCCGAGCACGCACTACGGTGTCTCTCTCGACTGCGCACATTGGTTCTTCCGTGGTTGTCCTCTTCGAAGAAGGAGATTTTCATCGTCCGATAATACTGGGCGTGCTGTGCGACCGACCAGTGCGGGCTGAGAAAAACAGTGAGCCGCAGCCTGCAGTAACCGCGCATGTCGATGACACTCGCCTGGTGCTGTCGGCCGAGCGCGAAGTTGTTCTCCGTTGTGGGACGGCTAGTATCACTCTCACCCGTGCGGGAAAGGTGATCATAAAAGGCAGGTACATCGTGAGTCGTTCGAGCGGCTACAACAAGATAAAGGGTGCCGCTGTAGATATTAACTAACGCAGACGCCAATCAGTCGAGCGGCGCGTTCTGGGGGCGCGGGATGATTTCATCCGTTGTAGCACAGCATGCCGACGAGCTCGCGTCGTTGTGGATTACGCGTGGCTTTCTGACACGAGCAGGCCATGTTGGGCTGACTGTCTTGAGGGAATTTGACGAACGTCTGGCGGCACATCTCGATGGCTGTGTAGTCGCTGGAGCGACGGGCATCGAGATCCTTCGCTCCGAATTTGGATGCTGGCGGCGCGGCTGAAGCGTTCGCACTCGCCGTAGCCAGCCTCGAATCGAATGACTGCGCCTCCTTTTATGATGCGGTGGCGTTGGCTGAGAAGTCCGATGGATGTGTGCCTGGCCTAGAGTCGGCGCTAGGTTGGGTTGGTCGCGACCGCCTGCTTGGGCATGGGCGGGACCTTCTTGGATCTGCGTCTCCATTCCGCCGCCAGTTGGGCCTCGCCGCATGTCGACTGCACGTCGTCGATCCGACGGCTGCGCTCATCGACGCTTTTAGCGACGTAGACGGCGGGGTTGTCGCTGAGGCCCTTCGAGTAGCGGTTGCGCTGGGTAAAGTAGACGCGCTGAACTTCGTGGAGAAAGCGGCGCGTCATCCGGCTGACGGCCTGACTGAAGTTGCGACCCGTGCTGCGGTCCTCTTGGAAATCGCACGAAAGCGCTCGAGGCTCTGACTGAATTCGCCCTAAGACCAGGGGCCCACCGTCGAGCGAACTTCCGGCTTGCGCTGCAAGCCGGAAGTTCCGCAGCGGCGCACCAAATCTTGAAACTGATCGCTGCGGACCCGAAGGAGCTCTCTTGGTTGATCGAGGGTAGCGGCATCGCCGGCGACCCGGTGTACGTTTCCTGGCTGATCAACCATATGCGCGAGGACAAGACGGCGCGGCGCGCCGGAGAATCCTTCAGCCTCATCACCGGGGCTGACCTCGTTCCGCTGAAACTCGATCGCCCTCAGACGGAAGGCTTCGAATCGGGACCCACTGACGATCCCGACGAGGCCAACGTCGAGATGGACCCTGACGAAGGGCTACCCTGGCCGGACCCCGACAAAGTCGAGAAATGGTGGGCAGCCAACGCGCATCGGTTCCACAAAGGCACCCGCTACTTCATGGGCGCACCTGTGACCCGCGCGCACTGCATCGACGTCCTCAAGAATGGCTGCCAGCGCCAGCGCATCCTCGCTGCGCACTACCTGTGTCTCCTCGATCCCGGCACGCCATTGTTCAACACAAGTGCGCCGGCGTGGCGCCAGCAGCGCTTGCTCGCGCGCATGTGAATGGCAGCCATGCCGGCTGAGTACATCCTCCCTGTTCGACCGCGGGTGGCGATCAACTGACCATGGGAAAGGTGCAGAACTTCACCCCGTTCGTCGCCGAGGGCGACTGGGTCCGGGCCGAGATGGGGGCGAGGTCTGGCTGGTCGCAGTCCGCTGTACGTTCTGGATTGACCCGGACTGGCACTACGTCGGTGGCGGAAGAACAGGACCCGGAAACCCTGGCCCCGAAGTACCGCGGCGATCCGGCCACGTCGAGCCTGCTGTACGACTCGGACTACTGCCTGACCAAGCCAACCACCGACGTGCTCCTGCACGGACACGCCTACGCGCCGGGGGGAAGCCGACCACGCGGGTGGACGTGACCATGCGCGTGGGCGACATCCAGAAGACGCTCCGGGTGACCGGCGACCGCCGGGCGACATCCTCATCCGCTGCGGCGTCTTCACGCCGCATGCCGCTGACCTACGAGCGAGCATACGGCGGCCGAGAGCCCGACCCGCCGCAAGACCCCGATCGACCGCGGTTCGAGCCCCGCAATCCGGTCGGCACTGGGTTCGCTCCGCCGGGAAGCCGGCCCCGAACGTCGTGTACCCGGGGGTGAGCCTGACGAGCCGGCCCGCCGGGTTCGGTCCGATCCCCCCGCACTGGCAGCCGCGGGTTCGGTACGCCGGGACCTACGACGAGGCGTGGCGACGGACCGCTGCCCCCTCTACCCGGCCGACCTGGACGACCGGTTCTTCCTCTGCTCGCCCGAGGACCAGCGGCAGACGGAGTTCCTCCGCGGCGGGGAGCCGGTGGAACTGACTCAACCTCACGCCGGGCGGGCGGCTCGGCCTTCCCGCTGCCGCGGGTGGCGTTCGGGTTCGAGACGGAGTTCCGTGGCGGCGACCGGGTGCAGCACCGGGGCAAGTTGCACACGGTCATCCTGGAGCCGGACGTGCCGCGGGTAATCCTGGTGTGGCGGACCGAACTGCCCTGCCACGCGCGCGCACTGAAGCTCCAGCGGACGACTCGTCCGGCAGAAGGAAGTCCTCAACGCGCCCGCGGCAGCGACGGCGAAGGACCGCCGATGAACCCGTTCGGGACGACCGTCGTGGTGGTCGGGGTAGGGGCGCGGACGGCGGTCGGGATGACCGCCCCGGCCACCGCGGCCGCGGTCCGCGCCGGGATCGCCGGGTTCGAAAAGCACCCGTTCGTGATCGACACGGCCGGGAACCGGATGATCGTGGCCGCCGCCCCGTACCTCGGCCCGGAGATCGGCGGCGCGGACCGGGTTGCCGAGCTGGCCGCACCCGGCCGCGGCCGAGGCCCTCGCCGCGTTCGCCGCGGCCCAGAGAGGCAAGCTCGCCGTGCCGATGTTTCTCGGGCTGCCGCCGATCCGCCCGGGCGGGCGGAAGGACCTCCCCGCGGTGGCCCTCGACAAGGTCCACGAGACAGTGGCGGCCCGGTGCCGCGTACCGAAAGCGGAGCCGATCGAGACCGGTCATGCGGCCGGGGCTATAGCGGTAAAGGCGGCGTGGGAGGCGGTCCGCTCCGGGGCGGCCGAATTCGCGCTGGCCGGCGGGGTCGATTCGTACTTGGAGCCGGAAACGCTGGAGTGGCTGGAGGCGAACGACCAGGTCCACTCGGCCGGGCCAGAGAACAACGCGTACGGGTTCATCCCCGGGGAGGCGGCCGGGTTCGTCCTGCTCGCGTCGGAAGCCGCGGCCGGGCGGTACCAGTTGCGGCCGGCCGTGGAGCTGCTGACCGCCGCAACTGCGCGAGAGACGAAACTGATCAAGACCGACGCGGTGTGTACAGGCGAGGGTCTGACGGCCCTGTTCCGGGCACTGGCGGGGGAGCCGCAGACGGTCCGGGCGGACCACCTGTACTGCGACATGAACGGCGAGCCGTACCGGGCGGACGAGTTCGGGTTCGCCATCATCCGGGCCGGCGGCCTGTTCCGCGACCCGTCCGCGTTCACCGCCCCGGCCGACTGCTGGGGCGACGTCGGGGCAGCGTCCGGGCCGCTGTTCCTCGTGCTGGTCGATGCCGCGGCCCGCAAGGGGTACGCCCCGGGCCCGGTGCTGTCGGCGTTCACGAGTTCCGAGTCCGGCGAGCGGTGCGGGTTCGTCGCGCGCGCGCACGTCGCCGAGGGGGTGCGCTGATGGGGCTGACGGTCAAGGTCAACGGGAGCGACCTCGGGCTGGTGCACAAAGGGAGCGGCCACTTCGTCAAGAACATGGCGCCGGACGTGTGCAAGACGCCGAGCCCCGGCGGGCCGGTTCCAATTCCCTACCCGGTCATCATGTCCAGGGCGAGCGACCTGAAGAACGGCACGACGACGGTGAAAGCGGACGGCGGGAACATGATCGGAGTGAAGGGGTGCGAGTTCGCAAGCTGTAACGGCGACGAGGCCGGAACCGCCGGCGGGGTGGTCTCCAGCACGAACATGAAGGAGGCCAAGTTCATCCTCTTCTCGTTCGACGTGAAGATGGACGGGAAGAACGCCTGCCGCAAGGACGACCCGATGACCATGAACCACCAGAACACGATTTAGCCATGGCAAAGGCACTGCCGACCACCGTCGAGCCGAGAGCGTTTACCGTCAACATCGACTGTAAGAAGAAGCGGGCTGCGGGGCATGACCCTCAGTGGACGCGGTGTATGTGTAAGCAGGTGCCTGCGCCAAGGTCAAGAAGATGGACCAGGCGCGGTTGAAGAAGAAGCCGCCCATGAAGAAGATCCCCGATGCATCGGACGATCCGTCTTTATAAAAGCACGAAGACCACATTCATTAAGAACTTCATGGCCAGAGTGAACGCCAAACCGCCCAAGGGAGTCCGGCGAATGTTTATCCATCCCTGTGCAGCGGACGAGTACGAGAAGATGCCCAAGGGCACCAACCCGACCAAGAGTCCAGATGGCAACTCCCATAATTCCCCATTTAACGCCGACCATATGCACGAGGCCCAGTGTAATGGCCCCTTGGATTCGTTAGCCAATTTGAAATTCATGGCCGGGCCGGTGAATAACGACATCAACTTCCAGTCTTATGACCCCGAGGGGAAGCACAAGGGCAAGCCGGTCAAGTCCCATCCAAATTGCGACTGTCCGGAGGGTCCCCCGCCCGACCCGTAGTAAAGCCCGACCCGGAGTAAAGCCCGACCCGTAGTAAAAAGGAGGATTGGCAATGTTGACAGCCGACGAGATAAAGGGGCTGGTTGACGAGATCGTCGCCCTGGGGAACCAGTTGCGCGCTTACCACGGGCACACCGATCTCCTCGCTCGCCCGCACCCGCCCGCTACGCCCACGGAGCTCACGGCGATCCGCAAGCGGCTCGGCCGGCGAGTTCCGCCGTCCTACTTCCAGCTGCTGTCCCTGTACGACGGCGTCGATAACTTGGACTGGGTCGATGTTTCGCTCCTTTCCACTGCTTTCCTCCTTTCCCACCCCGACCTGGACTTGAGCTGGGTCAAGGCCGGCAACTTCGCCGCAGGCGAGCGGTTCATCTTCGCTCAGTCGGAAACCGACCCGCATGCCGTCGCCTTCCGGACCCAGGAGGTCAACGGCGGCGAGATGGAGGTGATCGACTTCGACAATGAGGGGTCGGTGAAAACGTACCCGAACCTAGGTGCGTATCTCCGCGGCCGCCGTGACTGGTTCGCCAAGTATGTGGCGCGGGAGAAGGCGGACCGGGCAGCGTTGTCGGACAATGACTGACTACCTGAACAAGATCCGTCGTGGGGAAAACCCGTTCGTCGCGTGGGAGATGAACGCCTGCGACGGCGAGATTGACCCGCTCTACGAGTTGAAGTTCGGCTTGGTGTTCTATACGAACTATCCGCCGGGCCCGAAGCGGGCCGGGGCGGTGTTCGACCTGTACGCCAGCCGGTCCTCGGGCCGGATCAAGCGCTACGTCCCGACCGTGCCGGGGTCGATTCCCGATGACTGGACACCCCAGGTGGAGCGGGCGTTCCGCTCCCGCCTTCTGCCGGCCCTGCGGCAGGGACCGGTCTGGGGCTACGGCTTCGACGAAGGACGGCGACTCGACTCGCACCTATTCATGTTCCACGGGTACAGGCCTGTGGCCGAGGCGGGAGTCGCGAGCTTCTTCCGGTTCGAATTTCCGTGGAACGTAGACCAGGCCGAAGTTCGGCAACTCGCCGCCGAGGTGGCGCAGGTGGTGCCCTTCGCGAACGGGTTCGGCGGGTACTTCATTCAGCCGTCCATAGACCAGTCCTGGACGTACGACACCATGTACGCGATCTGCCAGCGTTTCTGGGGGGTGGAGGCGTGGAACCCGGAGGTCACCGTCGAGTACGTCCTCGACGGGTTCGCCGGCGTCAACTGGCTGACGCTCATCGGGGAGTCGTTGCGCTCCCGGTCGCCCGAGGCCGTGGAGGAGGCGAAGCGGGCGGCTGTGGCTTTCGCTGAGACGCCACATGGCGTCATCCTTCAGGCGGCGCCGCAAGCTCAGCTCGGTGACCGAAACCGCCAGGAGCCGATGCCGGGCTACGTTTCCATCGCTCAGGCCCTCCAGCCGCTCCAGGTCACCACCTTCGGTTCGTTCGGCGGCGAGAAATGGGATGAAGAGAATAGCCTGGCCTGGCTCCGCCGGTTCACTCACCCGGATGAGGTCTGACCCGCTGATGGGAGCGGTTGAATGAAGTACAGACACGACAGCGCCATGGCCGGGCACTCCGCTCTTCAATACAAGCGCCCCGGCGTGGCGACAACAACCGCACCTTGCTCGGCTCTGATGAGTGCGAATGGCCGCGAAGTACATTTCTCGCCGGGCTCGCGGTCGTGTTCCTCGTTGCCGGCGCACTGCGGCTCGCTCGCGACGGCGGGAAGCGGCACCTGCAAAGCCAAACGTGGCTCATGATCGCCGGGATCTTCGCTCTCGTGAGCGCGTGGCTGTTTTATAGGGGTTGAGGATGCGCGACCAGCCTCCATGTCCCGCGCACCTCCGCAAGGAGTTCCTCGACGAGCCGATCCATGTGCCGTTGGTGCCCGGAGCACATCTCTACAAGTTCGTCAGCATCCCAATCGTGCGTCAGCGAATCCTGGCGAGCCCCTGGTGGATCAACCAGCGGACGTTTGACGATCCTCAGACGCGTGCCCGGCGGCTCCAGAAACCGATCGCTGAGCTCGCGCGCTCGCAGATGGCGTCGCGATGGAATGGAACCCCGGCATGGACACGCTGTACATCATCGTGCTCTCGGCCAAAGCTGACGGACGGGAAGGCCGGGCGTGCTCGCAGCTCGTGTCGCTGACCGATTCGACGGTCGCATTCAGCGGCGGCGGCCGGCAGCTCGCCGTGCCAGGACTGACGTGGCGGCACATCGGCATTCAGCGAGTCGGATGGCCGCCTTCGGCATGATGTGACGGCCAAGCAAGACGCGACATCGGACACACTCTAGAAGCTGTTTCATAAATCTGACGATCGTCCTAAGATGCGAGCGAGCATGCCGAGCGAGCCACGCGACCGGCCCGCCTTCGCGCCGTAGGCGCTTCGGCGAGGTCTCGCCGGAGCTTTAGCGTAGGCGGAAGCGCGCCGACGAAGCGGCGCGCGAGAGAGCGTGTAGGGGAGTTCGAGGGGCGAAGCCCCTCGAATAAGTTTAGATGGGCAACGGACAAACACCGCCAGGTGTCGATCTCGACAGCCGCGGAACAATAGACAACGGGACGCTCGGGCTGAACGAGTCGCCGCCCCCCGGCCCGATCGGTCTGGACGCGAAGAACGGCAGCGCGAAAGGGGGCACGGCCAGCATGGCCGACCGCATCGTCGCCTACGCGCGCCGTCAGCGCGGCGATCGCGTCGGTGACGGCCAGTGCTACACCTTCGCCGATCGTGCGCTGCGGCAGGCCGATGCGCGGAGCGCGCGCGACAACGGCGACATTACGCCGGACGCCGATTATGTCTGGGGCACATCGGTCACACTGGCGGAGCTGCAGCCTGGCGATGTCATTCAGTTCCGCAACTACACCTACGAGCGGGAAATCGTCGATCGAACGCTCCGACGAGACGGTGACTCGACAGGATGCACAGGATCGCCCGCATCATACCGCGATCGTCCAGAGCGTGGATGGCAACGGTGCGGTGACAGTATGGGAGCAGAACGCGCCGGACGGATCGCCGGTCAGCCACACGCAGCTGTTCTTCACCAGCGGCACGACGACGCACGGGAATGAAAAGACGACGATCAAAGTGCACGGGACGTTCTGGTTCTATCGTCCGGTCGCGCGATGAGTCGCTGGCTACTACATTGTCATATTCCTCCGAGTGGAGCTCGTCGAACAACTGAGTCGGGGGCTGCTGCCGCGCCGCACGGGCCGCCCTACCGCGCAATCGTGAGCGGCGGGGATCTCGGCGCCGGAAACCACTCCTGGCTCATGCCCTGCCGCTCTCGCCGCTATTAAGGGATGCGCGTTTCCCACACGGGCCAGGTGCGCAGGTGCGGAGGTCGCGCCACGCAGATCACGGCGACAGGAGTCGCGCCGCCCGGTCCCAATCGCCGGACGCGGTTTCCAGCTTCGCGGTGCATCGGTACGCTTGCTCTTGTGTCGCGCCGCGTTGAGCACCCGCTGATGGTTGTCGGCCGTCAGGTGATTCGCGAGCAGGCCGATGCTGGTCAGCGTGAGAGACCCGTCCGCCACCCAGTCAAGGGTGACTGGAAACCTCCGCGCCGTTCGCGCGGCTTCGATGCGTGCGTAGGCCGCATGTTCCGACAACTGAAGAGATCGCGTGCAGTACCACGAACAGCGAAGAGTACCCCTGGGCCAGATAGAGTCTGCGCGCATCCATCTCCGCAAGCAATGCGATCAGTTGCGCGGTGGCGTCGCGCTCTCGAGCGGCCGTCATCTTGAGATGGTGCAGCAGCTGTTCGTCGGTCAAGCGCTGAACGGAATTGTTGGTCATGATCTCTTTGTAGCATCGCAATGTCTGCGACGTCACGATGCCGCTGCACGCGATTTCCACAGGCCGACATCTCGTGCGTGACTAATCTGGATTTAGATGGCCTGCGTGGTTGTCGATGCGAATCAGACATGATCTGAGCGGGCTTCTCCGCTGCGATCGGCGCGCCGCGGAAATCGCTGTCAAGCATTTTCAATGACGCGAAGATTGTTTTGTCGGCGACAATTCCAAATCACTCGATGCAGACAATGATGAACGGGGTTCGGATTGCTCCGAGCGGCTCGCGTCGGACAGCCGAGGTCGGGCGCCGCCGCCGCGCCGCACTCGCGCGCGCCTGCGCGGCGGGGATCCCCCGGAACCGCGCCCGGCTCATGCCCTGCGGCTCCCGCCGCGACTAGGAGTGGGTGTGTGCGACACGTGCCAGGCGGAGAGGTACGGCGGTCGCGCGGTTGGGCCACACGGCGATCACGGGGACGGACGTCGCGCGGTTTCCGGCTTCGCGGTACATCGGCGTGCGCCGCATCGGGTCAGCGCCGACCCCGGTCGGCTGCCGAACGACATCCTCTCGATCTGACGAAGGACTTCTAGAACTGTTTCGGCGCTCGACGCACCCACCATCGAACGTCGTGGTGTGCCCATCGCGAGATCGGTTCCACGTTGTATCCACGTCGCCGCTCGCGGAATTCGTGCACGGTCGCGTTCACGACCACGACGGTGTGGTGTTCACTCCACATCAAGTACGTGCCTCTCGGATTTTTCGCAAAGAAGCCCCGTACGTCTTCAAGAGTTTTGTTTTCGAGGTCGCACGGAATACAGCCGCAGTGATTGGCCAGCTGAGTGCCGTACACGCTCATCGGTCTGGTGCTGGCGCCCGCATCGACGCCGAAGACTGCGCCCGCGTACGTGATGCAGTTGAACCCGCGCATGGCGTTCCTGGTTTCGAATCGATTGGCGAATGCGAAGTAATAACATCCATCGATTGCCGGCACATGGAGCATCCGGCCGTCCGGGTATCTCGGTGGCGTTCCGGTGTACTGAAGCGGCGGTCCGCCATCACCCCGGCCGAGTTCAGGTCGGAGCGAACCAACATATGGGCGCACCGGGCAATCGAACGGCTGCTCGTTCGATTGGGCGATGACGGATCCACCGCGTGTGAGGAACAGCCTGCAGTGCCCTGTCGTTCCCCACCAGGTTCTGCGATTGCCAATCCGCGCGAGGAACACCGGGAGATTCGCGGGCGTGAGCAGGTCTTTCGGGTTTTGACGCGTCACGTCGATCGAGTGAAGGACGTCGGGCACACCGAGCAGGAGACTCGCGCCAGGAGGGATGGTCCCCTCGTAGCTGATGACGTAACCGCCCTTGCTGATCGGCCCGAGTGTGATCGGGTGCAGTGTCAATGCCGACACTTCAACACTCGCGGCTACGGGACTTCAGACGAGTTCAGGCGCCTGCTGTCTGGCAATCTCCAGCAGCCGCTCCTTGAGCGGATCCTTCAATCGAGCCAGGTCTTCGACGTTGACGAGTTCCTCGAACGCGTCCATCCCTGTCAGCTCGGCGCTCTCCAGAATCACGTCGTCGGCCGGCCGGGTCGTCGAGATGCCGATGCCGATGCGCGTGATCGGAAGCTCGCCGAACTCACGCACTCTGTTGGTCGTCAGCGGAAAATGCAGCGCCTCGAAGATCTGGAGAAGGCCAGGTTCGTTGGTGGTCGCGAGGTTGAGGATCAGATAGCTGAGGACGAAGCGCTGGACTTCATCGACGCTCCGCGCCTTCGTGTCGAGCAGCTCCTGGAGGCGGTTCGGTGGAAAGTCGGTGTACGTCAGGACCCAGGTGAGCGGGCATCGGACGGTGATCTTCCGAGGACCGTTGTCGGTCTGGATCATGTGTACGTAGTCGAGCGGCGTGATCTCGAGGCCGACGGCCGGAAGACTGAGCGGCGGCTTCAGCTCCCGAGGAAGGTTGAATGGCCGCGTGCCGGCCACGGCTTCATAGGTCGTCTGGAGATCTTTGAATGCCTTGTCGGCCTTGCGGGTTGGTTCTTTCTGGCCTCCCTGGATGTACTCACCCAGTAACGCCTTCGGCCGGAGCAGGGGCGTGAGGGTCCTCAGGTATTCGGTCATCTGCACTCGGACCACGTCGGTGATCGAGCGTGTCAGTTTCCTGAGCACCAGGAGCGACTGTATGCCGTCGCGTCCTTTCATTGGAGATGGCTCCGTTTCCGGGTCAGCGACCCTGGGGGCGTCTACCTCGACAAACGCCGCAAGATTATCGGCGGCTGACGGTCTTGTCAACGCATAACTCTCTGGAATAGAAGCAGATCGCGCTGTCCCGCACCAGATCCACCGCACGGATGTATCGGATGGTTCGGTGTGCCCGGATAGGCCGAACCCGAATGGAACCTTCAGCCGAGGGGTGCGTCAGAGCCAGATGACGCGCATTCGTGGGAAAAGGCGAGCAAAGGCGAGTCGATCGTGGTAGGCTTGGCACCTCCCAAAGCGCCTGAATAGAAGGAGTTGGCGCGTAACCCATCGGTGCGCCTGGTGCCTTGCCACCCGGGGTCAGGCACGTTGAAGGTAGTCGGCAGTTTCGCGAAGCGGGCCCCATGTTTCACATGCCGTCCCATATCGACCGGTACCAGATCAAAACGCTTATAGCGGCCGGCGGGATGGGCTCTCTGTACCTGGCTCGCGACACGAATCCCAATACGAACAGGCTGGTCGCGGTCAAGCTGCTCCTGGCAAACCTCGATTCAGGCGATCTACGCGAACGATTTGCCCGCGAGGCCCGCGCCCTCGCGGCCCTGAACCACCCGAACATCGTCGATATCTACGATTCCGGCGAATTTCAAGGTTCGCCGTTCATCGTTATGGAGTACGTCCGGGGGGAGACGCTCGCCGAGAAGATCAAGCGGCACGCGCCGATGACCCTCGCCCAGCAGCTCAAGTTGATGGTAGAGCTGTGCTCCGGTCTGAGCCACGCCCATGAAGCTGGCATCATTCACCGCGACATCAAACCGGCCAACTTGATGGTCGATCAGTATGGCCGACTCAAGATCCTCGATTTCGGGATTGCCCGAGTATCCGAAGGGTTGACTCGGTTCGGTGGCGTGCAGGTGACCCAGCTGAACATGCGGATCGGGACGCCCGGGTATATGTCACCCGAGCAGATCGAGGGCGGGGAAATCGATCGGCGAAGCGACATCTTCGCCGTCGGCGCGGTGTGCTACGAGCTGATTTCGTATCGCGAAGCGTTTTCAGGAACAAACACGCGGCAGGTTGAGAACAAGGTGCTCCAGAGTCAGCCGGAGCGGCTGACAACGCTCATCCCGGACATCGATCCAGAGATCGAACAGATCATCAATCGCGCGCTCGCCAAAGACCCGAAGGATCGTTTCCAGGACGCCACGTCGCTCGAAGAAGCGTTCGAGCGGATTCGTTGGCGGGTCGGTCCGTCGCAGACGCCGTTGCCAACACTCGTTCGACCCACGCCAAGTCCGACTCCGATGCCGAGCCGCAAGTCTCGCGACTCGCGCGCGGACGTGGCCTACCACCGTTCGCTTGCGCTGTACTCCGAAGGGGCCCACGATGCCGCCCGCCGATGTGCCATCGAAGCGCTTGCCGAGGATCCAGAACACGAAGAGGCGCGCACCTTCGTCGTTCAGCGGTTTGGCCCCCATGTGGCGATGCCTCAAAGTCGCGCCGCCGTCGATCCTTACGGCGGAGACGGGCCCACGGTGCTCAGGACGGGGAGTCATCCGATCGGAACGATGACCGCCGAAGCTGAAACGGTTCTGAGCACCGGCTCGCACCGTTCGGGCTCCTCAGCGCGTCAGCGAACGGGTTCGCAATCGACAGGATACGGTAAGGGACTTCAGATTGCCGCCATCGTGGCCGCAGTGGTGGTGATCGTCGGTGGCGCGGTGGGTCTCGGTCTCTGGATGTGGCGGCCGGGACCAGTGTTGACCATCACGCCGCCTGAAGGCGGAACGCTTTCCGCTCCGGGCATCAACTGCGGGAGCGGCGGATCCGACTGCTCGCGACAGCTGGCGCGCGGCGCTCTTGTTCAACTCAGAGCGGAACCGGACGAAGGCTTCCTGTTCGGAAAGTTCACTGGCGCCTGCGCACCGACAGGCGTGATCACGATGAATGGCCCGCAGACCTGCGGCGCGACCTTCAGTAAGATCCCGACCGCCCCGGTAGCCGCCACGATCGCGCTGACCGTCGTGCCGTCGGTCGGGGGCACGATCATCGGTCCGGGGATCACGTGCGGGACGATGGGCTCCGACTGCCAGTCGGAGCAACCGCAAGGCAAGCTCATCAAACTGACGGCGTTCGCCGACGCTGACTTTACGTTCAAAGGATTTACCGGCGAGTGCGCGAAATCCGGCGAAGCGATGATGAACCAGGCCCGCAGGTGCGGAGCAATGTTCGTCAAGGACCGAGTCGCTGGGAACCCCGGCGGCGTCATTTCCAGGGGCGCGCCATCGGGCTCGGGTGGCCCGGGTCCTCGCACTGACTCCTCATCACCATCGTCGTCACCTTCGGGCGGCGGCCGAACTCCGGATCCGCTCGAAGGCCGCAACACGACCCACACGGCGCCCGATCCTGAACCCGACAAACCGGGGAAACCAGCGCCGCCAGTTTCGCCCAGGGCGATCGCGGAGGAGGACATCAAGAAGCTTCTGGAAGCCTATCGCAAGGCGTACGAGAAGATGGATCTCGTGGCGATCAAGGGTCTGTATCCCGCCGCGCCGGATGTTTTCATGAAGGGGCTTCGAACGGCGTTCAGCTATTACAAGTCCCTCGAATTCACGTATACCAGTCCACCCCAATTCGACGATGTCGACCCGCCCCTTGGCACCGCGACCGTCAAGCTCGTCGCGCTCTCCAAGCCCGAGTACAAGGGACCTAAAGATCCACCGCAGAAGTTGGACCACCTCTTCATGCTCAAGCGGACCGATGGGACGTGGAGGATCGAGAATCTGGTGGTCAAACCGGCCAAGTGATCACGGTGATTCCCGAGTCTGGCGAGCGGACCTGTGATAAGGTGCGCCCGATTGAAGACCAATACGTGTGATTGACGTATGAAACGCCACGTGGGACTCGCTGAAAAGGCAAGACGCTCTGGGTACCTTGGCGCCGCGCTGCTCAAGTCCACCGTCGGTCGCCCGTCGTCTCCTCTGAAGCTGAACTTCTGCCTGACCTACTGGTGCCAGTACCAGTTGCAAGACGTGCAACATCTGGCAGCGCAAGCCGACAGACGAGCTAACGACCGACGAAGTCGTCGCGCTGTTCGTGAGAATCCGAACGTCACGTGGGCCGATCTCACCGGCGGCGAGATCTTCCTGCGGCCGGACATCAACGAGATCTTCGATGCGGTCGTGACCGGCTGGAGGCGGCTCGCGCTCCTGCATTTTCCGACCAACGGATTTCTGACCGACCGCATCGTCCATAGCGTCGAGCGGATCGCGGGGCGAGGACCGGCGATGACGGTGGTCACGGTCAGCCTCGATGGCGATGAGGCGCTGAACGACGAGATTCGCGGCATCAAGGGCGGGTTCAGGCAGCAGATCGAGACGTTCAACGCGCTCCGGCGGATTCCAGGAATTACAGCCGTGCTCGGCGTGACGCTCTCGGCCTACAACATCGGACGCTTTTCGGACACCTTCGCGGCGTGCGCGCGCGAATGTCCCGGGCTTATCGATCGACGACGTGCACTTGAACGTCGCGCAGCTCTCGGGACACTACTACGGCAACGCGGATTCGACCGACCTGCGACCGGATCCGGCCGCGGTCAGACGCGGAAATCGACGCGTATCGTCGGATGAGAGGACGACCGCGTTCGGCCGCGCAGATGCTCGAGCACGCGTACCTCAGAATCTGGACGAGTTCCTTCAGACCGGCCGGACGCCGATGCCGTGCCACGCGCTTCGTGCGAGCTGCTTCATCGATCCCTGGGGCGTCGTCTATCCGTGCATCACGTACTCGCGGCCGATGGGACGGCTGCGCGACACCGGCATGCGGCTCGATCCGATCTGGAAAGCGTCGAGACCGAGAAGGTGCAGGGCGAGATCTGGAACGGGCAGTGCCCGCAGTGCTGGACCGCCTGCGAGGCGTACCAGAGCATCCTCGGCAACGCCTCGCAGGCCGGTGGACTCGGGCGTTCCGAAGCGGGTCCGCTCGAGTCACCCGCCCCTACCGTCACATCGGGGCGCGCGCCATGAACGTCACCTGCTTTACGGATGCGACGATCCAGGCTCAGCCTGGACAGGGCGGTCGCACGCATCATGTCGGCACCGACGTGTCGGTGGTGATCGCCGCGAAGCAGGAAGCGCCGAGCATCGGCGATGTCGTCAGGCGCGCCCGCCGCTACGCGGGTGAGGTCCTCGTCGTCGTTGGCCGTTCACCGACGGCACGGCGGAGATCGCCGCAGCGATGCGGCGCGAGCGTCTCGCGGACGGCGGCCGCGGCAAGGGGGAGGCGATCCGTCGCAGCGATCCCGCACATCCGCACGCCGATCACGGTCTTCCTGGATGCCGACGGATCGCACGATCCCGAGGACATCCCGCTGCTTGTCGAGCCAATCGTCGCGGATCGGGCGGACCACGTCTCGGCGTCGCGGCTGCGCGGCGGATCGAGCGAACTGCACGGCGGGTTCGACGAGTTCTTCCGGCTGGCCGGCAGCTCGTTCATCACCGCCTGCATCAACTGGCGCTTCCAGTGCCGGCTGAGCGACAGCCAGAACGGGTTCCGTGCGATGAGGACGTCGCGTGCTCCGCGAACTGGACCTCCGCGAGAACACGACCACGATCGAACAGGAGATGATCATCAAGACGCTGCGTCAGGGATGGCGGATGGCCGAGGTCCCGAGCCACGAGCACCGCGCGGGCGCACGGCGCGTCGCACATCCGCGTCTGGCGCAGTGCGCCGCGCTACGGCTACTCGCTGGTCAAATACCTGTTCTTCTGACACATCGTGCTGATTGCGGCGAGCGTCGCGCCGTGAACATGCTTGGCATCTGGGACGGGCACGATTCCGGCGCCGCGCTGTTGCAGGAGGGGCGCGTCTGCGGTTTGCCGTCAACGAAGAGCGGCTGACGCCGCCGCAAGCTCGAGATTCGACTTTCCCGCCCGGTCGATCGATGCCTGTCTCGCGTTCGCCGGCCTGCAGCCCGAGCAGGTCGACGTGGTTGCCGCCTCGACGTCCGATCCCGCCAAAACGCTCGGGCGACTGGTGGCCGGGAAGCAAGGAACGGTACTACGCGGTTCGCCGCCGCAAGGCCGACCCGGGCCGCTGGCCGGGCTCACCAGCGCTTGTGAAGTACCGGATGACCGAATGGGCGCCTGGACCGGTGTCGAGGGCGCTGAGCCGGCTCGCGCTGCGTCGGCTCGCTCGGCCACCACGGCTTCAGCGCGTGCCAGGCTGCAGCTCGTCGATCACCACGAGGCGCACGCGTGCCGCCGCGGCGTGGGCCTCTGGTTTTCGCAGCCGTGCGCCGTGCTGACGATCGACGGTCTGGGCGACGGTCTCTCGGCGACCATCTCCGCGTTTCGCGACGGTCGCTGGAACGCGTCGCGGCTTCGCCGGCTCGCAGCTTCGCTGGGCGTGTTTTTCGAGCACGTGACCAACCTGCTCAACATGCGCGAGCTCGAGGATGAGGGCAAGGTCATGGCGCTCGCCGACTACGCGGCGCCGATTGCCGACGCGGAGAATCCGCTGCTGCCGTTGGTTCGCGTGCGGGACGGCAGTGATCGAGACCGAGCTGGCCGGGCCACGCGCTGCGGACGCACGCTGGCGCGCGATCCACTGGCGATACTCCAACGAGCAGTTCGCCTATCTGGCGCAGCGCGTCGTCGAGCAGACGTGCGTCGCACTTGGCCCGCGACGCCGTGCGCCTCACCGGACTCCGCCGGCTCGCGCTGGCCGGCGGCGTCGTGTCCAACGTGAAAGCCACGCGGCGGGTCCGCCTGCTGCCGGACGTGGAGGACGTCTACGTGTTTCCTCACATGGGCGACGGCGGGCTGGCGCTCGGCGCGGCGACGGTGGCCGCGGTCGCGGCAGGACTGACCGATCGAGCTCGATCTCGAGCCGCCTGGATCTCGGCCCCGGCTACGACGCCGCGTCGATCGAGCAATCGCTTCGCGCGGCAGGTCTTACCGCCGCGCGCGTGCCGAATCTCGCCGTGCCGCGTCGCCGATCTGCTCGCAGACGGGCGGGTCGTCATGTGGTTTCAGGGCGCGCATGGAATACGGTCCCCGCGCGCTCGGGCATCGCAGCGTCCTCGCCCGGCCCGACCGTCGCGATCTCCGCGACCGCCTGAACCTCGTGCTCAAGCGGCGCGTCTGGTACCAGCCGTTCTGTCCCAGCATGCTCGAGAGCGAGGCGCCTCGCATGCTTCGCGGACTGGACGGGCGGTCGCAACCGCTCGATGACGATGGCGTACAAGGTCGCGGCGGAGTTCCGCGAATCGCCTGGCGGGCGTGATGAGCATCGATGGCACATGCCGGCCGCAATTCGTCCCGGATGACGAAACGAGCGACTTTGCCGAGCTCTTACGGCAGGCGCGTCGCCGGTGGGGCGTCGGCGCCGTGCTCAACACGAGCTTCAACATCCACGGCGAGCCGCTGGTGTGCTCGCCGGCCGAGGCGATCGACGTGTTCACGCGGTCCGGCGCCGACGCGCTGGCCATCGGACCCTTTCTCGTCTGTCGCAGGGGAGCCGATCACTGAGCGACACAGTCATGAGAGCGCGGTCGTCACGAGTGACGGGTGTTCTGCTCGCGGCGGCGTGGCTGTTGTCGTTCGTGGCCCTGGGATGGTGGCTGCGAACTCCGGCAGTCGAACTCCGTGAGCGCCTCAAGGTCGTCCAGTTCTGGTCGCTCGAGATCTGCCTGACACTGCTTGTCGTCTGCGGCGGTCTCGTCTTGCGCGAGCTGCGCGGTATCGTCTTTCGCGCCGATGCCTGGCGTCTGACGATGCTCGCAGCGGCGGCTCTCGCGTTGACGATCGTTCTGGCGCCGCGCACGAACCGCATCTATTACGACGAGCACATCTATCAGGCAATTGGGCAGAACCTCACGGACCTCAAGCTTGCGCAGATTTGCAACGACGGGACGGTGGAGTACGGACGACTGCAGTGCTGGAGCGGTGAATACAATAAGCAGCCATATGCCTATCCGCATCTCTTGAGCGTCCTGTATCGGGTCTTTGGCGTTCACGAATCGGTTGCGTTCTGGTTCAACCCGGTTGCGATGGCGCTAACGGCATGCGGCGTCTATCTTCTCGTCCTTGTCGCTTTCGAAGATCGGACCGCAGCGCTTTTCTCGGCGACCGCCATGCTTTTGATCCCGGAGCAGCTACTGTGGTCGGCAACGGCAGCTTCTGAGCCATCCGCATCGCTGGCGTGCGTGGCGGCCGTGCTTTTCGCCGCGGTGTTCGTGCGATCGAAGAGCACCACGTCGCTGGCGGCGACCGCCGTTGCGACTGCCTACGCCGTTCAGTTTCGTGCCGAGTCAATGCTCATCGTGCCGGTCGTCGGTCTGATGCTGCTACGGGGCCTCACACGACACGAGTGGTCACGCACGCGGCTCTGGGTCATCGGATTGGTAGGCGTCGCGCTCGTCGCGGTCCACCTGGGCCACTTGTCGGCAGTGAGGAACGAGGGATGGGGGACGAGCGAGTCCCGGCTGTCGCTCGGCTATGTGGCCGCCAATCTTCGCTCCAACGGCTGGTTCTATGTGTGGGACGAGCGATTCCCGTCGGTCCTCTCGTTCCTTGCGCTCATCGGGTTGTCCACGGGCCGGCTGCTGTCGAGGCGGATCATGTTTGCGCTGTATTTCCTGCTGTTCGTCGGCATCGATCTGATGTTCTATGCCGGCAGCTACAACTACGGCGCCGACGTCCGCTACTCCGTGATGACCTTTCCGCCGATAGCCGTTCTGAGCGGCCTTGGTGTGTCGCAGGCTGATACTGCGCGCCGAAGTGCGCATGCCTCGGACTCGGGCTATCAGGTTGGCAATGTCAGCCCTGATATTGCAGTTCTTGTGGTACGCGCCGGTCGTGCGCGCGACCACGGAAGAAGCGTGGGCGGCGCGCGCAGACGTGCAGTTTGCGCGATCCCTGGTCCACGATGTTGGACCACACGGGTACGTGCTGACGCAGAATCCCGGCGATGTTCCATTTGTGGGGCGTGAATGCCGGGCAGATGTCGACGATCGTCAACAACCCCGCGCAGTTGGATTTTCTCGCGACGCGATACCCATCCGTCTACCTGCATTGGAACTTCTGGTGCAACGTGCAGGACCCGCTACAGCAGAGGTTCTGTCTCGTGGCGCTCGCGGGGAAGCCGACCGAAATGGTACGTGAGTACCGAGAGCGGGACCAACGATTCGCGCTGTATCGCTTCAACATCTCTCGCACTCGTTGAAAGGAGAGCGCGACACGTTGCGTAGAGCCGCGCTTTGCTTGACTTGATCAAAGCAGGGATGTTAAACCACTTGACGTCATAGCAGGTTTAGAGTGCTCACAATGGCCATGAGATACTCTTCATTCTCGTCGACTCTGGTGCTGTTCGTTGTGTGGTCTGCTTCTGCATCCGCGCAGACCGGAATCGAGCCTTCCTTACGCAGCGTCCTTCTCGATCTCACGACGAACATTGCGGCACCGCAAGCCGGCGAGGCCATCGGTCTTTCGACCGCGATCGAAGTCGCCAACGCGCCAACCGGATCATCGGCCGGTGGCTTCGTGTTCAAACTGGATCAGGCGACCGGTCTTCGTGTGCGAACGGCGCCGACCTTCGGTCCATCGTTCGCGGAGCGAGCGCTCACTGCTGGCGAGGGCAAGGTGAGTTTTGGCGTGAGCCTGGGGGTTGCCACGTTACGACAACCTCAACGAGATACCGTTGAAGCAAATGCCGCTGACCCATGCGACCGGGCCCGCGGTGTCAAACACCTTGGACGGGATTGCGAGTCTGGTGTTGTCGTCGCAGACGACGGTGGTTTCCGCGGCGATCGGAGCGACCGACAAGTTCGATGTCGCGGTGACGATGCCCTTCGTCAAAGTCAAACTGGACGGGATTTCTTGGGGACGACTCCCCACCGGTCAAGTCATCGAGTTCCTGCACGAGAGCATCAGTTCCTCCGGGCTCGGGGACGTTGCCGTGAGTGGCAAGTATCGCCTGGCCAAGTTCGGCGAGGAGCAACCCGATCCTGGCGGTGTCGCGCTGATGTTCACCACCAAGCTGCCAACGGGCAATCGCGAAAACTTCCGCGGGCTTGGAATCACCCGGGTCCTCGGCTCCGTGATCGTGTCCTCCGGAAAAGGCAAGCTGCGGCCGCACGGCAATGTCGGATTCGAATGGTGGGAAAAGGGGCTCGAGGTCGATACGGACTTTACTGGAAATAACCGTGTCGGCGTGCGGCACCAGGCGCAGTTTGCCGCTGGGCTCGAGTTCGAGGCCGGCCCCAAGATGACGTTCCTGGCAGACATCCTCGGTCGGAAAATCCTGGGAGGCGGCCAGGTCAAAGTCCAGAGTGTTCCGGTTCCGCCCGATCTCCAGCAAGCGGGGGTGACATCTCTGACCCAGGCGGTCGCGACCGATAAAGGGATTCAGAAACTGACGCTGGCTCCCGGATTCAAGTGGAACCTGAAGGGAAGCTTGGTGTTCGCGGCGAACGCGTTGATTCCCCTGTACGACAACGGGCTTCACGACAAGTTCACACCGGTGGTGGGTCTGGATTGGACGTTCTAGGCGGCTCTGTCAGGATGCGCGGTCCAATGGGACAAGAGGTCGAACGATCCGAAAGGGCGAGTGCAATGCGCAAGTTACTGGGGCCGGGACTTCTGCTGTGCGCGCTGATCGCGGGTTGCGAGACCAAGTCGCCGTCGGGCCCGACTGGGAATACGCCCACGACGTCGACCACCACCTCGGTCGCCCCGACGACCTCGTCGCCAACCACGTCCACTTCGACGTCAACGACCACCACGATTGTGCTCGGGAGCCTCTCGCGTCGGTATTCCACTTTCTCGCCGGCGCCGAACGTTCCGGCCGACATGACGTTGTTCTTTGAACTGATCCCGGGCCTTCCGTCCACCGCAGGTTCGGGTTTCGCAAGCGGCAAAGGCGTCTTCGGTATCACGGAGAACGAGTACAAGGTCACGGGCGTATACGTGATGGGAAACGGCACGACCGGCACCGTCACCGGGGAGCTCGGTGGTTCGTTGAATCCGCTGGAGACAGGGGGCGACTTCAAGGGATCCATGACCGCCAGTCCGCCGTCTGGCAGCTGTACGTCGCTTCGAGACTTCAACGGAGTGCTCGGTCCAAATTCGCTTGCCTGGACCGGAGGCGCCGTTGGCGCGACCCCGAATCCCTGCTCGCCCAACCTGTTGACGGCGTTCAACTCACTGTCGATGCTGCGCAACGATCCCAGCGCTCCGCTGCCGACGACAACCTCGTCCGTATCGACGACATCCACGTCGACTACGACGGTCGCCTGCAGCTATTCGCTCACGCCGCCGAGCGACACGGCGCCGAGCTCAGGCGGCACGCAGAGCGTGAACGTCGTCACTCAGGCGGGATGCGCCTGGAGCGCGCAATCGTTCGCGCCGTTCATTACCATCAATCCGCCGTACGGCGGGGCCGGCTCGGCGACCGTCACCTATAACGTGGCGCCGACGACGACAGCCCGGGCCGGCACTTTGCTGATTGCGGGTGTTCAGTTCGTCGTGAGTCAGTCGGCCCCACCGCCTCCACCCGCTCCCGATCTGGTGCCGTACTCTCCCCTGGGCACTTCACAGGACGCCTACTGCAGGACAGATCAGAAGGGTCAGTTGGTGGTTGGTGTCAACAATGTGGGCGCTGCGGGGGCAACTACCTCGCAGACGAGAGTAGTATTCACGACCAGCACCGGCCCGGTTACGATGAATGTCTCTACGCCGACCGTCAACCCGAAGGTCCCTGTCGACGTCACGGTATCTTTTCCCACTTCTCCTTCTTTTTGTTACAACCCGAACTGTATCTTCACCATCACCGTCAATGCCGACGGCGCCGTAACCGAGGGCCCGCAGCCTGCCGCATCGGGGAATAACACTGCGACCGGCATGTGTCTCGGCTAGCCTTCCTCATTGTCAACAGGCTAGCCTTCCTCATCGTCGCGGGCGTGCGGTAAGCGGCTGAGTCGCCATTATGCCGTCCTGCCAGGTCCACGACGGGGTCCTCCTCGGATCACACCCCGGTGTCTGCAATGATCCGCGCCCCAGCCGCTCAGGCCTCGGCGCACGATCGCGCGTATGGGCCATATTGGCGTCACGGCCGTCGGCAGGCTTTTAATAGAGATCAACGCCGATGACCGGACCCAGGCATACCCCCGGACCACACGACGTGCCCGTCCTGCACGTCCACACGCCGGACGGCCGCGTATTCCGGTTCTCGACCACATTTCAGATCGGCCGCGATCACGATTGCGACGTCCGCGTCAACGACTCACATGTGAGTCGCAAGCACGTGGCGATGTCGTTCGAGAAGAACCACTGGTGTGTTCGCGACCTCAACAGTGCGAATGGCATCTTCGTCGACGGTCGCCGCGTCGAGAGCGCGTCGATCGACGACGCGTTGTCGATCACGCTGGGTGTCGCTGGCCCCTCTCTGACGTTTGAGGTCGAAGCGCCTGGAGGCGGCACCCGAGGACGCGCGCAGGCCGCGCAAACTGTGCAGCAAGCCGGAGAGGAAACCCGTCTGCTGGCAAGTTACGAAGAGCGCTACTTCGGTTCAAAGGCCGGCCCGGAGCGCGTTGGCGGCCGGACGATGATGATCCGGCGTGCGTTCGAAAAAGTTCAGAAGAAACAAAGGCGTCAATACTGGATGGCGATCGCGGTGGCTGCCACGGCGACCGTCGCCGCCATTGTCTACGCAGGCTACAAGCACTACCAGGAAGGCAAGCAGCAGGAAGTCGCTCAAGAAGTCTTCTACCAGATGAAGTCGCTGGACGTCGAACTAGCCAAGCTGGAACAGCGACTCGCCCCGGCAGACGAGCAAGGGCGACGGCAGATCAACGCGTTTCTCGCGAGACGCAAGGAAGCCGAAGACTCGTACGACCGCCTCGTCTCAGTTCTCAATCTCTACGATCAGAGACTCAGCGAAGAGGATCGGCTGATTCTGCGTGTGACGCGCGTATTTGGCGAGTGCGAGCTGGCTGCGCCCTCCGCCTACATCAAGGAAGTCAAGAACTACATCAACAAATGGAAGTCGTCCGGGCGCTTTGTCCACGATCTGCAGGTCGCGGAGGAGCGAGGGTATATCAAGCCAATCACCAGCGAGTTGCTGTCGCAGAATCTGCCGGCCCAGTACTTCTATCTTGCGATGCAGGAAAGCAACTTCGACCCGTTCATCAGCGGTCCGCGCACCAGATGGGGCATTGCCAAGGGGATGTGGCAGTTCATTCCTGAGACTGGAGCGAGGTATGGGTTGACGATAGGCCCGCTCGCCAACGTTCCGGGTCCGGATCCCCGCGACGATCGACAACAGTGGCAGAAGGCGACCCGGGCCGCCTCGCTGTACATAAAGGATATCTACGCGACCGATGCGCAGGCATCCGGTCTGCTCGTCATCGCGTCGTACAACTGGGGTGAGCAGCGAGTCATCGATATACTGAAGACGATGCCGGAGAATCCCCAGGAACGGAATTTCTGGAAAGTGCTGGAACAGCACCGTGAGAAAGTGCCGCCGCAGACCTACGATTACGTGTTCAACATCGTTTCGGCGGCCGTGATCGGCGAAAACCCCCGCCTGTTCGGCTTCGCATTCGACAATCCCCTCGGCTTTCTCGACGCGAAGTAACCGGCGCGATCACGACACGGCTAATTGAACGCCGGGCCGCCCGGTGACGGTCCTTTCCCTCCGATGAAGGGAGGGACGGCCCTCACGGCACGCGGCAGACGAAGTTTGCCGCCTCATCGGTGCTGCCTGCGCCTGAATACACGGCTCTGCGCGGATAAGGGCACAGCGGTCGCGTTCGAACGGTTTCGCCGTTCACGACGCGCGACGCCACGATGCGAACTACAGTCGGCGAAGCCGGATATCGCGAAGCGCGGCCTTGGTCTTCCACGACGCGACGCCTAGTGGGCGCGAGGGCTCCATCTCGATTCGAATGGTGATCTTGTTGTCCTTCAGATCCTGGCTGATGATCTGACGTTCATCGAGCCACACCTCAATCTTTGCGGCCGTGACACGGATGCGGACGTTGTACCAACGATTCGATTCGAAATCCATGGACTGCGACGTCTGGTTTTGCGAGGCATCCTCGGTGTTCACGCTGGACAATCCAATCACGGTGCCGCCCCAACCGCCCAGAATCAGGGAGCAGAACGAATCGGCCACGGGAAACGTGACGCCGGCGAAAAAGTCCCGCCCCTCGACACGCATGGCCTGAAGTGCCAGCTCGTAGTTGGTTGTGGGCAGGTCCGGTCCGGCCCAGGTGATGCCGGTGAGGCTTTTGCCCGTTTCGAGAACGATCTGACCGTTCTCGACCTTGACGGCTCCCTCGCCGTTGAACTTCGTCGATTGCCAGCTGCCGAGAGTCTTGCCGTCGAAGAGCGGCTGCCAGTTATCTGGTTTGGAGGTCTGCGCGTGCCCTACCAGGACCAACGCGGCAAGGCACGCAGCCACGGTGACGAGTGATGATCGGCTGAAACGACTGACCTCGAGCGGCTGCGGCATGCCGTGATTCTACGCGACCCAGTGTCCTGGCCGCGTGGTTCGCGACATAATTCCCGGGCGGGGCATCCCGGCTGGCGGCGCCCGCCTTCGCCCGATTCGAGAGGCGTCGGGCTTCGGCGAGGTCTCGCCGGAGCGTTGGCGCAGGCGGATTGCTCCTCCCTAGATACTCCCGGTATTGCACCCCACCGTGCACAGAACGCACGGTGGGGGCCCCGCGCGGCGGTCGTCGCGCGTGTAGCCGGGGGGCCCCCACGGCGCGTATCTTGCGCCGTGGGGTGGCGTCCGGGCGCCGCGCTCCGGGACTTATATCGCGATCCACGCGGCCAGGACACTAGCGGTCGCTAGAGTTAACGGAGGCCATAGAGGCAACGGAGAGAAACTCACCACAGAGGTAGCGGAGATCATTGAATGGTCTTTCTCTGTCTCCGCTGCTGGCCTCGTTAACTCTGTCGGCGACGGAGCGCCGACCGGGGTATGATTCGGTGTTGGGCGACACGCATGAGGTAGGTCCACATGACAGAAGACAACAAGAAACCAGAAAAGATGGAACGCCGCGACTTCCTGAAGAAGACCGGAACGGTCGCCGGCGTGATTGCGGCGGGATTCCCCGCCATCATCTCCAGCCAGTCGGTCACGTAACTCGCTGAAGATCGGCCTGGTGGGTTGTGGCGGGCGGGGTAGCGGCGCGGCCGCCCAGGCGCTAACCGCCAATCCCAATAACGTTCTGACCTCGGTCGCCGATATCGATGAAGCCATCGTCGAGCAGGCCACGACTCGGCTGAAGGGCAGCGCGAAGTTCGGCAGCCAGGTGAAGATCGATCGCGCCTACGTCGGCCTCGATGCGTACGACAAGGTCATCAACAGCGTCGACGTCGTGATGCTGGCGACGCCGCCGGGATTTCGGCCGCAGCACCTCACGGCCGCGGTCAACGCCAACAAGCACGTCTTCTGTGAAAAGCCGTGCGCGACCGACTCACCGGGCGTGCGCGACGTCATGGCGGCGCAGAAGCTGGCGCAGACCAAGAACCTGTGTCTGGTGGCTGGCTTCTGCTGGCGCTACAACAACATGATTCAGGAGGCGATCTGCGCAGGTGCACAACGGCGCGATCGGACGGCTGGTCTCCCACTACTCGACCTATTACACCAACCCGGTCAAGCCGCTGCCGCCGGAGAGCACAAGGCCTGCCGGGATGAGCGACATCGAGTGGCAGATTCGCAATTGGTACAACTTCACCTGGCTGTGCGGCGACAGTCTGGTGGAACAGGCCGTGCACAACGCCGACAAGATCATGTGGGTCATGCACGATCAGCCGCCGCACCAGCGCCGTCGGCATCGGCGGGCGTGCCGTTCCCGCGAACGGTGGAAACATCTACGACCACTTCGAGGTCAACTACCTCTTTCCGAATGGCTATCGAGTGTTTCTCGCGAATCGCCAGTCGACCGGCTGCTTCAATGGCACGCTGGACTACGTCATGGGGACCGACGGGACGCTGATGCTCGGCAGCGGGCCGCCGCGCATCGAGACCCCGGACGGCAAGATCAAGTGGCAATGGCAGGGCGAGGAGTACGACATGTATCAGAAGGAACATGACGTGCTGTTCGACGCGATTCGTTCCGGCAAGCCGAAGAACGACGACCTGAACCTGGCGACGAGCACGCTGCTCGCGATGATGGGACGGCACGCCGCCTATTCCGGACAGCAAGTAACGTGGGAACAGGCCCTGAACTCTCAGGTGAGTCTGGTGCCGAAGCCGGTCGACTGGAACGCCAAACACGAAGTTGCCAGGCCTGGCGATACCCGGACGGTCGCAGGTCTTCTGATCCGCCTTCGCTACGCTTCGGCGGACCCGCCGTGGCCTGGCTACGCGGGCAGGGCTCAAGGCTGAGGGCTACAGGCTTAGCCGGTGGACCCAGGGCCTGAGCCCTGAGCTCAGACGTAGAGATATTGAAATGCTGAAGTGGTGCATCGCAGTGGCCTTCGTCGTGGCGCCGCTCATGGTGATGGCGCAGGCTGACAAGCCGCCCGATCCGAAAGAGCTCGCGGCAGTCGAGCGGATCCGCGCTCGCATCGAGGAACAAGTCGAAGAAAACACCAGCGGGCCCACCGGCCACATACAAGGTCACGATTCCGAACACGACGGTCAGCATACACGTATGGCTGCCAGTGCCGGCGGGCGAGTTCACGATGGGATCCGCCGGCACCGTCTGCGAAGCCTGACGAGCAACCGCTGCACAAGGTCCAAGTAGACCCATTCTGGATGCAGGCTCACGAGGTCACGTGGGACGCGTATCTGCTGTTCATGTTTGCCGATCAGGCCAATGAGCGCGGACATCCGGACGCGATCGTGGACGCCCTGAGCCGCCCGACCGCCCCATACGTGGAAATGAGCTTCGGGCGAGGCTTGAAGGGGTTCCCCGCGATCAGCATGACCCAGCACGCCGCGAACAAGTTTGCCGAGTGGCTAAGCGCGAAGACCGGCGAGTACTACCGGCTGCCGACGGAGGCCGAGTGGGAATACGCATGCCGCGCTGGCTCAGCCTGCAGGAATCACCTCCGGCAGTCTGGACGATTACGCGTGGTTCGCGAAGAACTCGGCGGCGCAGTTTATGTCTGGCACCTATCACGCCATCGGAACAAAGAAGCCGAACGCGTGGGGCCTCTACGACATGCTCGGGAACGTGATGGAGTGGACGCTGGATCAATACGCGCCGTACAGCGCAACGGCGCAGGAGAATCCCTGGGTCAGGGCCACGACGTCGTATCCGCATGCCGTTCGCGGCGGCTCGTGGCACGACGACGAGTCGCGCGTGACGTGCACGGCTCGCGTGCCATCCGATATCTCGTGGAAACGACAGGATCCTCAGCTCCCCAAGAGCATCTGGTACATGACCGATGCGCAGTGGCTCGGCTTCCGGCTCGTCCGTCCCTCACGGCTGCCGAGCGCCGAGGACATGTATCGCGCCTGGAACAACGGCGTCGCTACTGACCCGTACTGACGCTGCATCCCGAGCGCGAGTGCGAGCCTTCAGCCGCCGCTGAGCGCGTAGCGCGACGCGGCAGCGCTTGGGGCGTGGGGCCCCAAGCGCATCAAGATACGTGGGGCCCCACGAGCAGTGAATAACGCAAGACAAACGAAAGTGCGTCGGCTGGTTGGGAGTGTCCTCCTTCTCCTCGCCGCGCTTGCCTCGAGTCCGCGGGCAGCGTTGCAGCGATATGAGTCTGTCGAGCCTCATATGGGCACGCTCGTCCGAATCACCCTCTATTCCGAGTCGCAAGACGCGGCGAAGCAAGTGTTTCGGTCGGCATTCGATCGGATCGCCGATCTCGATCGAATCCTGTCGGACTATAAGCCCGACAGCGAGCTGAATCAGCTGACGGGCAACGCCGTCGGTCGCGCGGTTCGCGTCAGTGAAGAGCTGTTCACCGTCCTTGGCGCATCGCAGGAACTGGCAGAAGCCACAGGCGGAGCATTCGACATCACGCAGGGACCGGTGATCCGGCTGTGGCGTGCGGCGCGAGCGGCCGGGCGGATCCCGGATCCTGCGGCACTTCAGGATGCGAAGCGCCGCGCCGGCTTTCGCAAGCTTCATCTCGACGCCGGCGAGCGATCGGTCACGCTCGATCAGCAGGGCATGGCGCTCGACGTAGGCGCCATAGGGAAGGGCTACGCCGCCAGCGAGGCGCTTGCGGTGCTGAACCGCCAGGGCGTTCGCAGCGCGCTGGTGGCGGTCAGCGGAGATCTCGCGTTCAGCGAGCCGCCACCCGGACAGCGCGGGTGGCGTATCGACGTCCACCAGGAGGACGCTGCACTTCAAGGTGTGCCGCGTGTGCTCGAACTGAGCAATCGGGCGGTCTCCACATCAGGGTCGAGCGAACAGCATGTGGACGTTGACGGCCGCCGCTACTCCCACATCATCGACCCATCGTCGGGAATGGGCCTCGTCGACGACATCACGGTCACCGTCATCGCACGAAGTGGGCTGGATGCCGATGGGCTCGATACCGCGGCCAGTGTGCTTGGCGTAGAACGCGGCCTCCGGCTGATCGAGTCCCGGCCGGGCATTGCCGCGCTGATCGTTCAACGCGGCAGTTCGGGCACGACCGTGGCGATGTCCTCAGCGTTCCGTGAACTCGTTGCGCAGACCCACAGCCTCCCAGCACCAGGATTGGTCAGGCTGCCGAGGCTCTCGCGTCGGTGAGATCGCTGACGATCGACCACAAGGCGATAGGGCCGATGGCGATCAGCGCCGCAGCGAGGAAGAACGGCGGCGTGTACGATCCCGTTCTCTCGATAAGGAAGCCGGTGATGAGCGGCGAGAGAATGCCGGCAATGTTCCCAATGAAGTTGTAGACGCCCGTCCAGAGTCCGATCGCCCGCGGCGGAGCGCAGCTCTGGAGGATGACCAGCAGATTGCCGGTGGACAAGCCGACGAGACATCCGCCGATGATCAGTGCCACGGCCGTTGCGGGTGTGTTGACGCGAGCCGCCGGGATCAACAGCAGCCCCGTCAGGAACGCTCCGGTGACGACCCCCTTTCGAGCGCGCGTTTCGCTCCAGCCGCGCCGAATCAGCCAATCCGCGAGCCAGCCGCCAATCGGTTCGCTGGCGCCGAAGACGAAATACGGCAGCGCTGCGTACAGTCCGGCGCGCAGGATGGTCAGTCCACGTCCGGTCACGAGGTAGTCCGGCAACCAGTTCACGAGGAAGTACCAGTAGTAATCGAAGCAGAAGAACGTCAGGCAGATTCCGAGCAGATTCCGGTTCGTGACCAGCGCGGCCAGAGCCGCCGCAAAGCCCTGTTGACCGGTCGAGGCCGTCGTGCCGCCAGCCTTTCCGTGCAGCTCCTTCGGCGTTGTCAGGAACCAGGGCACGAGCCATAACAGGGCGGCGAAACCGACGATGGAAAAGCTGGCGCGCCAGCCGTAATGGATCAGCATCCAGGGGACGAGGACGCCCTCGATGACCAGTCCCGTTCGCGTTCCCGCGTCGAACAGACCGCAAGGCAGACCTCGCTCAGCGGGCCGGAACAGCAGACTCACGATCTTCGAGCCGCCCGGCAGGTAGATGGCTTCCCCCACGCCAAGGAGCATCCGGAACAGGATGAGTGTTCCAAGACCAGTCGCCAGCCCCATCAATCCCTGCGAGACGGACCAGAGTGCGAACGCTGCGGCGTAGAGCCATCGCAGGTTCACGCGATCCGCGAGCACGCCCATCGGTATCTGCAGCAGCGCGTACGACCAGAAAAAAGCCGACAGGAGGAGCCCTTTGGCTTCTGGACCCAGGTGCAGCTCCGTTGAGATGAGTGGCAGCGCGAAGGAGATCGTCGCGCGATCGAAGTAGTTGATGAGAGAAGCGGTGAACAGCAGACCGACGATCGACCATCGTCGGGCATTGGTCATCCGGATCGCGACACCGGGGTCGGTGACACGCGCGGAGGCGGCGGGACTGGTGCTGGATCTGGACACGTGCCCGAGGAGCCTATCGCGACCGCCGCGCGAGCGCAATCACTTCGGAGCGGGCAATTGTGGAGGTTCGCTGATCTCCCCGTGGCCTTCTGCAGGCGCGCGACGAGCGAGGCGGAATCCGTCGTGTAGTCGTGCAACAGCGTCAGACTCCGGTGCCCGAGCGCGAAGATTGCAATGCGATCCTGGGGCTGAATCTGCTGAAGAAACTTGAGCAGCGCTTTGCGCGCGTACATCTGGTCGGTCCAGGACGTGTTCAGAAGATCGAGGAGCACGACGGTCACGCTCGTCGGCACGTTGCGGTTCTCGGCCAGGACGTTCGAAAAGATGTGCGGCGGAAGTGCCACCGCGGGCGCGGCCGACGCGTCCGCCGTCGCCATGGAGAAGAAGCTAATCTGCTGTGGCTTGCCGCCTTCGGTGACGGCAAAGTCAGTCGCCTTCAGGTCATCAACCGGTTGCCCATGTGAGTGGACGACGATGCTGACCTGAACGAGGTGTGCCGAGGCACGAAAAACGGGGACCTCCTGACCGGATGGATTCGGCGACTGAGCCGATGCGGGCGCGGAGTTCGTCCATCATTTTCGCGCTCGCAGTCAGGCGAATCCGGTTTTGCATGACGTCTGCCGTGACGGGATAGTATGTAAGTTATTGTGCTGTTGTGGCTTGTTGCCATGAGCGGGCGGTTCGAGCGCCGGGCGGTGTGGCCCACGTCGGACGACCTGTCGCCAGAAACGGTCACCGCGGTCACCGAGCCCGGCTATACTCAAGCGCCCGGGGTGGTGGCGTCGACAACAGGGAATTCTGAGGGTCCAGTCTCATAGGGTTTCTTCGCTTCTTGAAGCCGGAGGAATGGAACTCATGATAGGAAAGGACGTACTCGAGGTTTCGGACGCGCGAACGAGCAGCGCGCCCCATCGATCCAGCGCCCTTGATCGCTGGGCGCTCACCAGAATCCAGAACATCGTCAAGACTGCGCCGATTCGGTTCGCCCTATGGGATGGGTTCGAGTTGCCATCTCCGGCAGGGTCGCCAGTGGCGACGCTGGTGTTCAAGCAGCGTTCGGCATTGCTGGGCTGGATGTGGGATCCCGAGCTCAACTTCGGCGAAACCTACATGTCTGGCTTGGTGAGCGTCGAAGGTGATCTGCTGGCACTTCTGGAGGCGATCTATCGAGCGTTCCGACCGAAACGCCGGGGCTGGTGGCTGTGGCAGAAATCCAACGACACCCGCGCCGCGCGCGAGAACGTCCACCATCACTACGACATCGGCAACGACTTCTATCGGCTGTGGCTCGACGACGAGATGGTGTACACGTGCGCGTACTTCCCGACGCCGGAAACGAGCCTGGAAGAGGCGCAGATCGCGAAGATGGATCTCGTCTGCCGCAAGCTTCAGTTGAAGCCGGGTGAACGCGTCATCGAAGCAGGATGCGGATGGGGATCGCTCGCGCTCTTCATGGCGCGTCACTACGGTGTCACCGTCCGGGCCTTCAACATCTCATCCGAGCAGATCGCATATGCGAGAGATCGCGCGACTGCCGAAGGGCTCGCCGATCGGGTGGAGTTTGTCCAGGAGGACTACCGGCACGTGCAGGGAAGCTGTGACGCATTCGTGTCCGTCGGCATGCTCGAACATGTCGGTGCCGCGGACTATGCGACGCTCGGCGGGGTGATCGATCGCGCGTTGTCGGCGAACGGCCGAGGATTCCTCCATTTCATCGGTCGGGATCGTCCGGCACCGCTCAGTCCCTGGATTCGAAAACGCATTTTCCCCGGCGCGTACGCACCGACGCTGCCCGAAGTCTTCGAACGTGTCCTCGAGCCGTACGACTTCTCCGTGCTCGACGTGCACAACCTCCGTTGGCACTACGCGAAGACGTTGGAGTACTGGCGCCATCGGTTCGAAGGCGCCAGCAGACAGGTGCACTCGATGTTCGACGAGCGATTCGTTCGCGCGTGGCGGCTGTATCTGACCGGCTCACAGGCGTCGTTCTCGACCGGCTCGCTGCAGCTGTTCCAGGTGCTGTTCGCGCGTGGCAACACGGCTGCGGCCCCATGGCCCCGCGTCGGCAGTTGATGGCGGAGCGCCCAACGTGGATGCATGCGATGTGCTGATCGTGGGAGGCGGGCCGGCGGGGTCCGCCTGCGCGTGGAAGCTCCGGCAGGCTGACCTCGACGTGATCGTGATCGACAAGGCGGTATTCCCTCGCGATAAGGTGTGTGCCGGCTGGATCACGCCGCAGGTCGTCGCGGATCTGCAGATCGATGTCGATGAGTATCGGAGCAGCCGCACGCTTCAGCCGATCAACGGATTTCGAGTGGGCGTGGTGGGGCAGGCCGAGACGGTGGACGTCGCCTATGGTCATCCGGTGAGTTACGGCATCCGCCGTTGCGAGTTCGACCACTATCTGCTCGAGCGATCGAACGCGCGTGTGCGGCTCGGCGAACCCACGTCCAGCATCCGCCGCGACGGTGCTCATTGGGTCGTCAACGATACGGTCAGGACAAGGATGCTGGTTGGTGCCGGAGGGCATTTCTGTCCGGTGGCTCGCATGCTGAACGAGCGGATCGACCATGCGTCCCTCATAGCAGCGCAGGAAGTGGAATTCGCCATCGATGGGCGTGAGAGCACCTCGTTCGCAATCGCCGAGGAGATGCCGGAGCTGTACTTCTGTCGGGACCTCAAAGGGTACGGCTGGTGTTTCAGGAAGCAGGCCTACCTCAACGTGGGGTTTGGGCGGCTGCACTCGCGGGCTCTGCCGAAGCAGACGGCCGAATTCCTCGAGTTTCTGAAGGGCACTCGCAGGATTCCTGGCGACGCAGGGTGGCGTTGGCGTGGGCACGCGTATCTGCTTTCCGGCGGAACCAGCCGGCGCCCAGTCTCCGACGGCGTGATGCTGGTTGGCGACGCGGCCGGCCTGGCGTACCCGCAGAGTGGAGAGGGAATCCGACCGGCCATCGAGTCGGGCCTGATGGCCGCCGCGAGCATTCTCGAGGCGGACGGGCGTTACACACGCGAACGACTCTCCCCCTACGAGATCAATCTTCAGCGCCGGTTCGGGGTTTCAAAACAGGATCAGTTCGTGTCGCGGATCGTGCCGACCGGCATATCGGCGCGAATTGCCAGGCGTCTGCTCGACAGTCCATGGTTCGTGCGGCACTTCGTGATCAATCGGTGGTTCCTCCACGCACAGCAGCCGGCATTGAAGGCCGCGTGACAGCGGGTTCCGCCATCGCCGGCCCGCACCCGTTCGTCGTATCATCCAAAAGCGTCGGCTGAAGCTGTCGATTTCGTGCGGGTCGCGTCGACTACCTGACAACAGGCTGCGATTTGCCGAAAAAGGTGGCTGGCACCTTTCCAGGGAAGGTGCCAGCCACCTTTTCCGGTCGGCATAGCGGGAAGGAGTCACGGATGAGCGGAGTAAGAGTCTTGGTTGGCACGCGAAAGGGTGCGTTTGTTCTGACCTCTGACGGCAAGCGTGAGCAGTGGGACGTCAACGGGCCGTTCTTCGGGGGATGGGAGCTGTATCACCTGAAGGGTTCACCTGCCGACCCAAACCGTTTGTATGCGTCCCAGTCTTCCGGCTGGTTCGGGCAGATGATCCAGCGTTCGAACGATGGCGGCAAAACGTGGGAGCCTGTCGGAAACAAGTTTGTCTACGACGGTGTGCCCGGCACGCACCAGTGGTATGACGGCACGCCGCACCCATGGGAATTCAAACGCGTGTGGCACCTGGAACCGTCGCTGACCGATCCGGACACGGTGTACGCGGGAGTCGAGGACGCCGGTTTGTTCCGGACAACCGATGGTGGACAGACCTGGACCGAAATGCCTGGGCTCCGAGGACACGGATCGGGCCCGAACTGGGCGCCCGGCGCAGGCGGGCTCTGCCTGCACACGATCCTGATCGATCCGTCGAAGCCGCAGCGGATGTTCATCGCGATTTCTGCTGCCGGCGCGTTTCGCACTGATGATGGCGGGGCGTCGTGGCGTCCGATCAACAAAGGACTTCACTCACAGTACATTCCGAATCCGACGGCCGAGGTCGGTCACTGCGTGCATCGGCTCGCGATGCACCGCTCGCGCCCCGGCACGCTCTTCATGCAGAAGCACTGGGACGTCATGCGGACTGACGACGGCGGAGAGCTGTGGAACGAGGTGAGCGGCAATCTGCCGACGGATTTTGGCTTTGTGATTGACGTTCATGCACACGAGCCGGAAACCGTCTACGTGGTGCCCATCAAGAGCGACAGCGAGCACTATCCGCCCGATGGGAAGCTCCGCGTATATCGCAGCCGGACCGGAGGCAACGAATGGGAAGCGCTCACGAAGGGGTTGCCTCAGCAGAACTGCTACGTGAACGTGCTGCGCGATGCGATGTCGGTCGACTCGCTCGACCGGTGCGGCGTGTACTTCGGGACAACGGGCGGCCAAGTCTATGCATCTGCAGATGCAGGTGACACATGGAACGCGATTGTGCGGGATCTGCCGCCGGTCGTGTCCGTCGAGGTGCAGACACTGTCGTGACGCTTGGAAATTCTGGAGGAATGTTGTGATCCGCGTGGTTCTTCCGGCCCATCTGCGCACACTCGCGCGATTGGGGAGCGATGAGGTTCAGGTGCAGCTTACGGGGCAGCCAACGCTCGGCGCGGTGCTCGACGCGATCGAGGCCTCGTATCCGGTGCTGCGGGGCACGATTCGAGACTATGCAACCGAGAAACGCCGGCCCTTCGTCCGGTTCTTCGCTTGCGAGCAGGACCTCTCGCACGAGCTGCCGACACCCCGCTGCCCGATGCGGTGATCAGCGGCGCGGAACCGTTTCTCGTGGTCGGTGCGACGGCTGGCGGGTAAGCAATCAGTTTCATTCGGCACGCGGCGTGCTTCAGCTCGAGGCGGAGGGAACCATGTTCCGAACTTTCTTCCGTCTGGTGCTGATCCTGATCGTCATCGCCGCGGCGGTCGCGTTCTTCATGGGTTACCGGTTTGGGGATCATGGCAACACCTCGAATCGTCCCGTGGGGACCACGGTCAGCCCGGCCATAGATACGAGTCGCGCCCGTGAGACCGGAGCGGCCATCGGCGAAAAGGTCGCGCAAGGCGCGAACCAGGCCGAGCACGCGCTGGAGAATGGCGCGTTGACCACGAAGATCAAGTCCAAGATGGCTCTGGACGACAGCGTGAAGGCGCTCGACATCAATGTCGACACCACCGATGGCGTGTCACGTTGACGGGACGTGCATTCGGAGGCCGAGCGCACGCGGGCCGTCCAACTGGCTCGCGAGACGAACGGCGTCAAGTCGGTCACCGATCGGCTGGTGGTGAGTAGGGCCAATTCCGTGAGACTCTAGATAAATGCTTCGGAGCGCGTTTCTGGCGGTTGCCGCTACTCTGCGGCGCAGCAGGCGGCCGCCCCGCGCCAATCGCTTACGATCGCTAAGCGTCAGCTCGCCGCCGCGCCTGGAGGATTATCGTACGGGCGAGCGGCGTGACGGGCTCGCCGCCGACGCGTTCCTCCAGCGCGAACCGAACGATCTCGTTCCGGCAACAGAACGCACCGAAGTCGTACGTGCTCGTACGACGCCGCCAATCTCTACGTCGTGTTCGTCTGCCACGCCAAGGATCCATCGAAGATTCGCGCACGAATGAACCGGCGCGAGGCGATGTTCAACGACGACTTCGTCGGCGTGTTTCTCGACACCTTCAACGATCGTCAGCGCGCCTACATGTTTCTCGTCTCGCCGTTCGGCATTCAGCTCGACGGCATCGTGACCGAAGGACAGGACGACGACTTCAGCTTCGATACGATCTGGCAGTCCCGCGGCGAGCTGACCGATTTCGGCTATGTGGTGTCGATCGCGATCCCGTTCAAGAGCCTGCGGTTTCCGCCGGCAAGCGGCCCGCAGTACCTGGGGCATCGCGTTCATGCGAGGGATCCCCGTCAACAGCGAGAACGACTTCTGGCCGGGGATCACGAGACGCCTGACCGAGCTTCACCGGACAGTTCGCCGATCTTCACGGCCTGGAGGACGTGTCGCCCGGCCGCAACATTCAGCTCATTCCGTACGGCACGTTCACCGGGGCGCAGATTTCTCGACCGGGACCTCGCGGCATATGACTCGCGAAGCGGTCGGACGCGCCGGTGTCGACGGAAAGGTCGTGGCGCGTGACTCGCTTGCGATCGATTTCACGCTGAACCCCGATTTCAGCCAGGTCGAGTCCGACGAGCCGCAGGTGACGGTCAATCAGCGATTCGAGGTGTTCTTCCCAGAGAAACGCCCATTCTTTCTCGAGAACGCCGGGTATTTCCAGACGCCCGTCAATCTGTTCTTCTCGCGGCGCATCGCGGACCCGCAGTTCGGTGCGCGAGTGACCGGAAAGGTGGGTGGATGGGCAGTCGGTGCGCTGGCGATCGACGACCGCGCGCCCGGGCATCGTGGTTGAAGCTGACGACCCACAGTACGGCGACCGCGCGGTCAACAGCGTCATGCGTGCGAGAGCGGGAGTTCGGTGAGTCGAGCGTCGGCGGGCTCGTGACGATTCGCAGACTTCGGATCGTCGTTCAACAGGATCGCGTCGGCGGACTACGCGGCTGCGGCTGAACGCCCAATGGTATCGTCCAAGGACAGGCGGCCGTCAGCGACTCCGAAGGGCGGATCGATGCACATCTGCGCGACGGCGCACTATTCAGGCGAACCTCAATCACAGTTCGCGGAACGTCTCGTACATCGTCGACTACACCGATATTGGCAGGGACTTTCCGAACGGCCCTCGGCTTCGTCCCGCGCACCGACATCCGCCAGGCGACACAGTTCGCGTCTTATCGCTGGCGTCCGAAGTCCGGGCGCCTGACCGCATTCGGACCGAACTCGTTTCTGCAGGGGACGTGGGACCATACCGGGCAGCTGCAGGACTGGACGGTCCGCTATCCATTCGAGATTCAGCTTCAAGGCACAGAGCGGCATATTCGCTCCGCCGGACCCAGACCATGGAGCGTTTTGCCGGCATCGAGTTCCGCGAGTACGAGAACCTGATCAACGCCAACACGAGTTATTTCCAGTTGGATGGACGTCGGCGTTCTTCACCGGCAGCGGCACGCGGCCGAACTACTACCCGCCGCCCGGAGACGCTGCCTTTTCTCGCGAACTTCCGCGACGGTCAGCTGTCGCTGACGTTCCGTCCCGCTGAGCGGGCTGTTGCTCGACGAGACCTACATCTACAGCCATCTCGGGAACGCGGACGGCGCCCGCCGCACGATTTTCGACAACCACATCGTCCGCTCCCGCGTGAACTACCAGTTCACCCGCGAGCTGTCGCTGCGCGCGATCCTCGACTACAACGCCGTCCTCTCCGATCCCGCGCTGGTGTCGCTCGATCGGACGAAGCATCTGACCATGGACTTGCTGCTGACCTACCTGATTCACCCCGGGACCGCGCTTTACGTCGGATACACGGACGGCTACGACAACGTGGAGCTCCCGGTTCAGGCATCGCGCCAATCGGCTCTCCCACGACCTCCACCGGCCGTCAGTTTTTCGTGAAGACCAGCTACCTCTTTCGTTTCTGACTCATCGGGCGCAGAGATTGACGCCCCGGCGACCGACTGGGCCTAGAATTCAACGGATGACGACGGACGACCCGGCGGCCGTCAAGCCAACTCTGAAGAAGGACTGGGCGCCCACGCCGGAGACCTTCCGCCAGCTCCTCGTCTGGCTCGACAAAGGAGCTGACTCCGACGGCGAAAGCTATCTGGAGATGCGCCGACGGCTCGTCGGTTATTTCGCCCGCAAAGGCTGCAGGCTGCCTGACGATCTTGCAGACGACGTGCTGAATCGGGTGGCGCGGCGGCTTCAGGAGGAAGGCACGATCTCCGAAGGTCCGCCGGAGCGTTATTGCTACATCGTCGCAAAGTTCGTCTTTCTGGAATCGCTGCGCAACCCCGATCGACTGCGCGCGGCGCGGCTGTCCGGAAACACGCAACGCTCCGTCCGGTGAGGACGACGGCCGACTCGACCGGCTCGAGCGGTGTCTGGAGCAACTGACGCCGGACGATCGGCGCCTGATCCTCGACTACTATCGCGGCGATCAGCGCGCAAGGATCGAGCAGCGCAGGGAGCTGGCGGCGCAACTGTCCATGACGTCCAACGCGCTCGCGATCCGCGCTTCCCGAATCCGCGCCCGGCTGGAGCAATGCCTGGCCGCGGCACCGAAGCATGTGTGACATGGTTTCGCGATTCTTGTCTCATAAGGGATAGGGATGATGGAGGACCCAGGCGCCAGTGACGGCCGGACCGATGAGCAGCTGATCCGCTACTTGCTGGGTATGTTGAGCGCTGGTGAAACCGAAACGTTCGACGAGCTGAGCATAACGGACGAGACATTCGTCGACAGACTTCGAGTTGTCGAGGACGACTTGTTTGACGCCTATGCGCGAGGCGATCTCGCCCTCGACGCGCGGAGGCAGTTCGAGTACCGTTACCTGTCGCTCCCTTCGGCTCGAGAAAGACTCCGATTTGCCGAGGCTCTGGTGACTCATCAGGGTCGAACGGCATCGACGCTGCTCCACGGAGCGGATCGGTCATCTCGATCTCTACGGAGAGCTCGGGTGCCGGCGTGGGCGCTGGCCGCAGCGGCATCGATTCTTCTCGCCGTGGCCGGCTACGTGGAGCTGGCGAAAGTTCGAACGCACCGGCAACAGGCGCCGCCTGCCGTTGTCGCAAACCAGCCTCCGCCCGGCGCGCTGAGCCCACTGCCGGTCCCGGGCCCGCTCGCCCGGAAGAACCACTCATCGCAATTGTTTTGATGCCGCCCACACGTGGACCGGGCGAACTGCCGATGCTGACACTTCCCGGCAGCGCGACGAAGGTGGACGTTCGTCTAGTCCTCGAGTCCGACGACTTCCCGGGCTATGAGGTGACTCTGAAGGAATCGTCATCGGATCGGACTCTCTGGCGCAGCGCCCGCCTGCAGTCATCATCCTCCGGCGTGAACCGGATCGTTGCCGTGACCATCGATGCCACCCTGCTGCAGCCGCAGCGATACACGCTGGACCTCAGCGGATATCGCGAGGCGGGCCGCGGCGAAATCATCACGAGTTACACGTTTCGGGTGAAGCGCTGAACGGGCACGTCCATCTCAGGGAACTCGATGGAGTGAGAACTCAATGACGCGAACCGTGGCTGCCTTCATTGCCGTGTTCGTGCTGCCGTTCGTTCAGGCGGACCGTGACGTGCGCCTGCTGGTCGTCCGGTCAGACCGTCGAGCGGCCGCTGGATTCCGGTGATCAGCATACGTATCAGTTGACGCTCCACGCCGGCGAGTTTGCCTCGTTCATCGTCGAGCAGAGGGGGATTGATGTCGACCGTCCGGACGGTTGACCCGGGCGGGGCGACGCTCGCGAAGTTTTCAGGATGACTACCGGAAAACGGGCGAGGAACGGCCGGCGATCGTGGCCGCGACAACGGGGACGTACTCTCTCGTCATCACCTCGGCCTACAGTGGGCTGGGGGCTGGCGAGTACACGATCCGGATCGACGAAGTCCGCCAGGCGACCGCCGACGATCGTTCTCTCCAGGAGGCCGCGAGCTCTTCGGGCACCGAAGCAGTTGTCGCTGCACGACGGCGGGGAAATTTGAGCGACGCCGCGGCACGGTTCGACGGGCGCTGGAGATCGTGGAGCGCGTCAAAGGCCCAGAGGATGTCGCTGCGGCGAAGATTGTCTGGTTGCTTGCCAGCTGCGTTCTGGACAGAGAAACTTCGCTCTGGCGGAGTCGTTGTTTCAACGCGCAGTCAATACGTTCGAACGCGAGCGCGGAAAGGACGGATCCCGTCACCGTGTTCGCGCTCAGAGGATTGGGCACGCGTTTACATGAAGACGGGACAACGCGTCAAAGCGGAACGTGCGCTGCAGCCGACTCTCGACAGCCTCGAGAAGACACTCGGGCCCAATCATCCGGACGTTGCCGGGACGCTCATGGTTCTTGGGTTGGTTCGGCACGCCGCCGCCGATCAGTCGAACAGGCCGAGGCGTACGACCGCCGAGCGCTCGCCATCCTGGAAGCGTCATCTCGTACCGATGCGCTCATGTACGCGGAAGTCGTGAACAACCTGGGCATTCTGCATCTCGACAAGGGTGACTACGCGCGAGCCGAAGACCTGTTGCGGCGCGCGCTCTTCCTGGGCGAACAGCGGCATGGGGTGGACAGCTAGCTGGGCGGCCACAACTCTGAACAATCTCGGCATCATCGCGCGGCAGCGGAAAGAGTACAGACAAAGCGGAAGAGTATTACTTGCGCGCGCTGGCGATTCAGGAGGAGACCGTCGGGCCGGATCACTCGGACGTCGCGATGGCGTTGAACAATCTCGCGATCGTTTACAGCAACAAAGGGGATACGCCGCGTGCGCTCGAGACTCATTTCCGTGCATTGAAGATCTGGGAACAGGCTGCGGGACCGTACGCCGTGCCGACACTGGTCTCGCTCGGGAACATCGCGCGAACCTACGCTCGCATCGGCGATATTCCCAATGCGATCGAGTTTCAGCGACGTGCGGACACCGTTATCGAAAAGCAACTGTTCCTGAACATCGCCATTGGATCCGAGCGGCAGAAGCTGGCGTTTACTACCTCGGATGTCCGAGCGCACGGATCGGACCATTTCGCTCAATCTGGACCTTGCCCCGCAGTCGATGGAGGCGACCAGGCTCGCGGCACTGGTGATATTGCAGCGGAAGGGCCGCGTCCTGGATGCGATGACGGACACGCTCGCGGCGGTGCGTGAGCGCGACCCGTCGCCTGCTGACCGCGAGCTGCTGGATCAATTGAAGGCGACGACAGCGCGGCTTGCCGCGCGCGCCCTGAATGCAAGCCAACCCGCGGGCGACGCGGGATCGCAGCAGACGCTCAAGGATCTCGAAGCAAAGGAGGAGCAGCTCGAGTCGGCAATCAGCGACCACAACCTGGAATTCCGCGCCGTCTCGCGTGAGGTGACCGTTGAAGCCGTCCAGTCAGCCATCCCGCCGGCTCCGTTCTTCTCGAGTTCGCGGTCTATCGGCCGTTCGACCCGAACGCTGCGACGAACAGCGAGGCATATGGTCCTCGTAGCTATGCGGCCTATGTCATCGGTTCAAGCGGCGAGCCGCGACGGTGTGGATCTCGGGCCGACTGCGTCATCGCTCGATGCCGCCATCGACTCGCTGCGCCAGGCGCTGCGTGATCCTCGACGCGCTGACGTCTCGCAGCTTTCGCGTGCCGTCGATGCGCGTGCTGCTCGAACCGCTTCGCGCATCGATTGGGAACGCGACCCGGCTGCTGGTGTCTCCAGATGGAGCGCCCTGAACCTCGTGCCGTTTGAAGCCCTCGTCGATGGGCGCGGAAAATTCGCCGTCGAACGCTACGCAATCAGCTATCTCACGAGCGGACGCGATCTTGCTCCGCATGCAGGTCCGACGGGGCGGATGGCGGCGGCCCCGTCGTCGTTCGCCAATCCGGCGTTCGGCGTACCGAGCTCGCCGACAGGCGCTGATTCGGATCCTCGCTCAGGTTCAGGCACCAGCGCAACGCCGAAGCGTGACGAGCGGCTCCGGAACTCTGGCGGGACTCTACTTCGCGCCGATTGCCGGCACAGGCGAGGAAGCGCGGGCGATTCGTGCGCTCTTTCCGGATGCGACGCTGTTCACCCGAGACGAGGCAAGCAAGGCGGCGCTCGCGCACGTCGCCGCACCGCGCATTCTGCACATCGCCACGCACGGATTCTTTCTCCAGCCCTCCGGTACTCGCCACGGCGAATCCCCTTCTGCGATCCGGCCTCGCATTCGCCGGGGCGAATCGTGACAAGGGTGCGTCGGTACTCACCGCGCTCGAAGCGGCGAACCTGAACCTCTGGGGAACGAAGCTCGTGACGTTGTCCGCCTGCGACACAGGTGTTGGCGAGGTCCGGAACGGCGAAGGCGTTTACGGATTGCGTCGATCGTTTTTTCTCGCGGGCGCGGAAACGCTCGTCATGAGCCTGTGGCCAGTGAGCGACTACGTGACACGTCAGATGATGACGGCGTACTACACCGGCCTCAAAGCGGGGCAGGGTAGAGGAGACGCACTGCGCGGGCGCAGCTCGCCATGTTGGCGCAACCTACCGCTCGTCACCCATTCTACTGGGCCAGCTTCATCCAGGCCGGCGACTGGCGTCCGCTGGCTTCTCGGAGAGATCACGGAGTATCACGCGGAGAACGCTGAGTGCGCAGAGAGAAAACGCTGGAAGAGCCGCACGACACGCGTTGAAACCAGTCCGCTGAGTACCTCCCTGAAAGACTCCCGAGTCTTCTGTCTTATCCCTGTGTAAGGGGGACAGCATGATCAATCGGGTCTTCATCGGTTCTACGGTCGCCGTGTGCGCGGCGTCGCTCGCGGGCGTGTTGACAGCTGAGCGGCGATCGCGCAGCCGCCGATGAGCGCCAGGCGAATCTCGTCGCGTTTGATAATCCCTACGGGTCAGGTGCGCACGTTCAACGCGAATGGCGCGATCGATCGGTCCAATCCATTCTTCCAGGACATCGGAACCAACGGCCGGCGATGCGTCTCGTGCCACCAGCCGGACAGCGCGTGGAGCGATCTCGCCAGCGAACGTCCAAGGGCGCTTCGAAGTCATCGAACGGAACCGATCCGATTTTCACGGCGAATGACGGCTCGAACTGCGAAGCCGCCCGGCCCGAGTCTCTGGACGACAAGCGGGCCGCCTACAGCCTCCTGCTGTCGCGCGGCCTCATTCGAGTGGGATTGAACGTTCCTGAGGGTGCGGAGTTCGTCATCGAGCAGCGTCGTCGACCCGAACCAGTGTGCGCCCGCCACGACCGATACCTCGTTGTATCGGCGACCACTGCCCTCGACGAACCTGCGATTTCTCAGCGCCGTCATGTGGGATGGCCGCGAGTCGTCATCGACCACGACGATCGAGCAGGATTTGCTGCATCAGGCGAACTCGGCGACGCGCGGCCATGCGCAGGCCGGCTCCGATCTGACCGGCGAACAGGCGCGGCAATCGTCGCATTCGAGATGGGACTGTCACCGCTCAAGCCCGGGACAACAATGCCGGCAATCTCCAATCGCAGGGGGCGGACGGCGGACCGCAATCGCTGGCGAAACAGCCGTTCTTCATCGGCATCAACGATCCCGTTGGGTTGAACCCGACGGGCGCGCCCTTCGATTCCAGAGCATTCACGATTTTCATGCCTGGGCACGGATTGCGCGACGTACTGGATGATCCGTACACGTCCGCGCGTGCAGGCGATCGCACGCGGACAGGCGATCTTCAATACCCGACCGATCACCCTGACCGGAATTCCCGGTCTGAATGGCCAGACGTTCTCGAACGGCGTCACCTTGCCGGATTCGTTCGCGGAACGTGCACAACGTGCCACGATTCTCCAAACGCAGGCAACCACTCCGTCAAGGCCCCGCTCAACATCGGCCTGACCGATCCCGGCCGTGGCGCCGTACCTTCCCGTCTACCGCTGCGGAAATCTGAACACGCAGGACACCGTCGACACAACCGATCCCGGCCGCGCAATGATCACCGGGAAGTGGCGCGACATCGGCAAGTTCAAGGGCCCGATGCTGCGCGCGACTCGCCGCGAGACCGCCATACTTCCACAACGGATCAGCCGCGACACTGGAGGACGTGATTGAGTTCTATGAAACCCGCTTTCAGCTCGGATTGACGCCTGATCAGAAGGCCGACCTCCTCGCGTTTCTTCGAGCGTTGTGAAAGCGCGTGCTGTCAGCGAGCTCATGGGTTCGCCGGCAAAGGTAATCCGTCAGTCGTCTACCCATTCAAGGAACGGGTTCACCCAAACTGCCGACTCCAGGTGCGTTCAAAGTCCAGAGGGGCCAGGTTTTCCGGGTCCGTTTTTTGCACCGGCCGCCGCTGCGGGAAAGGAGCCCATGGAGGAGGACAAAATCGCCCCACAAGCGCTGCAAGAATGTGAGGAGAGACTCAAACACCTGGAAGAAGAGAATCAGCACTTGCGTGAGCGTCCCATGCTTTCGGCCAGTTGGCCGAGCGATTGAACGTCACGCTTCAGGCCGGAGCGCCGGAATGGCTGGCCGAGCGGCGTCAGCGGCCGCGACCAGACGTCGACCGGCGCCAACAGGCGCAACTCGACGGTGAAGCTTGCCACCGGACACCTCGCCCGATCAGGAGTGAGATGTCAGTCCGTCGCCCGCTCGGGAGCGGCGCCGATGCGTGAAAGTCCTGATAGAACCTCGTCACGTAGGAGTCCAGGAGTTCCCGGACCCGGCGCTCGTCGTCGGATGCCACGATCAGGCCGGCATGATGTGGCTTTCGAATCTGCCGGACGATTTCGGCATCGGTCGTAGGCACGCATGTCAGGTTCTTCCTGGCGTGCCAGCGACAGCACGATTCCTGCGGAGCGGCGGCGCAGTTCGCCCGCGGAGTAATCGCCATGTTCGCCCGCGATTTCGATCTGTGCCCACTCACGCCACAGATTGATGCCGGTCGCGGCTTCGACGACGTCGACGATGAACGCTCCGCCGACGCGGGCGGAGGTCTCGAGGAAGTAGAGCGCGCCATCGTCGTCCGCGAATGAATTCGGTGTGGGAGACACCCCGCAGCAGACCGAATGCCGCCAGGACACGCGCGTTGGCTGCGATCAGTTACGTTCGCGCGGCGGGATCGTCGCCCTCGAGCGTCCGGGTCACAAAAATTCCACCCTCGTGAGCGACTGTCATAGGCGGCGAACCATACGCGCTGGCGACGGCAAACACAACCTCGCGATTGAACACGAGCGAGTCCACATGGAACACGTCCCCGGGGACGAACTCGCTCCAGAACGTAATCGCCGCGCGCATCGCCCAGCCCTTCTAGCGTGGACCACAGCTGCTCGACCGAGTTGATCTTGCGGATGCCGATCGCGGCAGCCTGCGCTCGCGGTTTCAGCACCCAGGGCGCGGGCACGCTGTCCGTCCAGTCGGTCGACGGCACTGATCGTTGCGACGTGGACGAAGTCGGGACACCGAATACCGGCGGCTCGTGCGCGCGATCGCATGGCGAGCTTGTCGCGAAAAGCCCGCGCGGTGGTTTCGCCCATGCCGGGAGACATGCAGGTATTCCCGCAGCATCGCCGCCATCTCAACGTCGAAATCATCCAGCGCCACGATGCGATCGATCTGTTCACGTCCGCGCGAGAAATGCCGCGCCTTTGCGGATGTCGTCTTCCGGCATGTCGCGGCGGACGAAGTAGAACGCGTCGATGGCGTCGCGCGGCCAGTCGGCATCCTTGAGTTTCTCTTCGGTCAGCAGGAGCACCCGGCAGCCCTGCCGCTCGCACTCCTTCAGGAACTCGTCTCCCTTCCGATATGTTGCGATGCACAACAACGTCAATGAATCCCTCATCACTGGCACTGAGCCTGCATCCCTGATCCTCGGATCCCGGATCCCGGACCCCGTCCCGCATCCCGCGATCCCCGGGACGCGATTACGAATGTCACGCCCGCCGCAGGCCAGCCGGGAACGGTGCGCGCCGCGCGGACGCCGCGAACGATCGCTTCGGCGACGACATCGGCCGCGAGCGCGCCGAGGACGGTCAACTGGAGATTGGGTCGTTGCGAGGCGACCGGTCGAGACGGCAAACAGCGAATCGCCGTCGCCAGTCGTGTGGTACGGGCGGATGGCTCGTGCGGCTCCGCAGTTGGCCATCATCGCGATTTTGGTGAGCGGCGTTTTGTCGAGAGCGACGTTCGTCGCCACGACTGCGAGCGTGGTGCTGCCGAAGCGCAGGATCGTTCACAGGCGCATCCCCGCTCGCGCCGGCACGATGCCGCGCATGAACTCGACGCTGTCGGCGAAAGCTTCCGTCCGCGCGTCGTGCGCCGGCGACGATGCGGCCCGAGCGCCAGTCGAGGACATCTCCGGCGGCGTTGACGACGGCCAGCGCAGCGATCACGACGTCGCCAAGTGCTGATGCTGGCGCTGCCCAGGCCGCCTTTCATGCCGCCGAGCCCCCGGCCGCGATGCATCTTTCCAACGGTCGCGCCTGCGCCCGCGCCGACATTGCCTTCAGCGACCGGGGCGGCGGAGGCGGCGCGCACGCCTTGTAGGCGGCATCGGCGTCCGGGCCGGATGTGCGGATCGCCCACGGCCAGGTCGTCGATGACGGCGCCGACGACAATCGGGAATTCGCAGGTCCGGCGTGCCCCAGTCGAACCCGACCTTGTGCTCCTCGAAATATCGAAGCACGCCGCCGGATGAGGGAAGTGCCAGGATGCCTCCGCCTGTCAGAAACAGCGCGTGAATGCGATCGACCGGGCTGACCGGCTGCAGCATCACGCCCTGCGACTCACCCGGTGCCGAGCTGTTGTAGTCGGCTGCCGCCGTGGCGGCTGGGTCGAACAGGATCGCCGTGCAGCCGGTCGGGCGGCGCGTGTCCGTGTAGTGGCCGACGACGATGCCCGGCGACATCCGTCAGGGATCCTGCTGCGTCAGGGGAGACCTGGGAGCGGGAGACCGCGTGCTGCAGCAGCCGCCCCTGTCGCCAACGCGGCACCGAATTGCCGCCGAGTGAAGCCGGGCATGGTGATCCTCCCGCCTACAACGATCACACAGCAGCCGGCGTGGTCGAAGAAAAGTTTAGAAGCGGTTTAAAGCCCGGAGATCGTGATGCAAGCGACGCCTACGGAAATCGGGGAGGATCTCGCGCGGAGCAACGCAGAGGACGCGGAGAGAGCTTGGGAAGTTGTCACACTGGTTCAGGCGCTTCGCCGAGGGCCGACCTTCGGTCGGCCCACAGCGGGACGTGAGATCCCCAGATACAAACGGCTCATGAATCGGATGCCGCTTGTATCTGGGGATCTCACGTCCTGCTGCCGCACGGAGTGCGGCTCGGCGAAGCGCGAGATGTCAGGTCTCAGCGAACTCTGCGAACCCCGCGTGAGACTCTTCGCGACGGCCGCGAGAGACTAGGGGTGACCGTCGTAATGAGTCTGGAGTTGCCGCCGCACGAGTCACGCACGATCGAGCTCGCAGTTGAGCAGGATGTCGCGCGTCGGCAGGTGAGTCCGGGCAATGCGCTCGAGCATGGCTGCTAGCGCGGCATCGCCGATCTGTCGCGTGGGTTGGCGAAGCGTGGTCGAGCGGCACGGGAAGCAGACTGGCGTATTCCAGATCGTCGATGCCGACGACCCGGACGTCGCTCGGGTAATCGGTAACCGAGTCGCAGCAGCGTTGGGATCAGACGCGCCGCGGTCCGATCGTTCGCGCAGACAATGCCGTCTGGCGTGATTGACGGCTCCATCACCGCGCGAACCCGAGACGAATCCGACGGATCGAGACGGTGCACGAGCGATCGATCAACCGGGCATCTGCCAGGCGAACAGCGCTTCGCGATATCCAGCCTCGCGTGCGTCCACGGTCGCCGCGGCGTTGGGCATCGCCATGAATGCAAGCCGCCGCGATCCCAGTCGCAGAAGGTGTTCGGTGATGACGTAGCCGGCGCGGCGGTTGTCGATGCCGACCAGATCGTGATGTCCTCGACCGGGGTAGGGAACGACCGTGCGATCGAGCAGCACGACAGGGATCCGCGCTTCGTCCAGCGCTCTGGCAATGCGCTCGTTGATGTCGCCGTCTGGCGTTGGATGACTCCAGCGGCGCGAAGAAGACGCCGGAGACGCCACGGTCGATATATTGGCGGCACAGCTGCCAGGCGCGTTCTTCCTTCGAGCGCCCGCCGGACTGCCCCAGATGAGCGCATGCTCGCGTGCAAGCGGTGAGGCCATCATCCCCTGGCAGATCGGCTCGAAGATCTCTGTCTCGCCGAGATCCGGAATCAGAAGGCCGAAGGACAGGGCCCGTGCGGCCTGCGGGTTGCGAACGTAGGTGCCCGATCCAGCACGGCGCTCGACCAGGCCCGCGGCCTGAAGGTCGCGCACCGCGCGACCGACCGTGATCCGCGACGCGCCGAACGTGCGCACGAGCTCTGCTTCGCTCGGCAGCCGGTCTCCCTTTCTTCAGCCGACCCGATTGGATCTCCCTTTTCAGTGCCGAGTAGACCTGCTGATACTTTGGCGACAGGCACGTCAGTCGATTGCCATGGTAAAGATGATATAACAACTTTGTCGCTCGTGCAACAAATATGTCAATTATAGCGACAATTATGGTCTATTTTAAATTCGGTTACTAGACGGATGCGCATTAGCATGCTTGCTATGTTAACTTTGCGTAGAAGATATATCATTATGACCGAGGACAAACGGGGGGACCATGACAGGCGCGCGGCACATCCGAAGCACTTTCTCATCGCGTCGGACTTCGACCAGACGCTCAGTTTCAACGACTCGGGGCTTGCGCTGAGCGAGCTGATCGGTGCGTCGCGATTCCAGGAGAAGGTCGAAGGGCTGGCGCTCAGCAACCTTGTGCAGCAAGGAGGCGAGCTGGCCTATTTGCTTCGCCACGACCCTGAGTTCAGAGGGGTTCGACGCGAGCATCTCCAGGAAACCGGCCGGCGGGTCAGGCTGCGCAGCAGTATTCCCGCGCTCGTCGAGTTTCTCGAGCGGGGCATCGACGGCTGCCAGTTCTCTTTCTTCGTGATCTCGGCGGCGCCTCGCGAGGTGATTCAGTCGGCGCTCGAGGGAGTCGTGGCGCCCGGATCACATCTTCGGTACGGAGCTCGACTACGACCCGGACCGGCGAGAAGTGCGATCGATCGTCCGCGTGCCGCGCCGGTTACGGCAAGGTTGCGGTCGTCGAAGAGCTGGAGACGCGTCTCGGCGTGCCGCCGGAGCGCACCATCTACGTGGGCGACGGCAGCTCTGACGTGCACGTCATGCTCCACGTCAACAACCGCGACGGCTTCACGATTGCGGTCTCCGAGAACAGCCAGCTCGCGCGAATCGCGCAGGAGCACGGTGCTGAGCGACGACGCGTTCTCGGTGATGGTGCCGATCCTCGATCAAGTGCTCGGCTGGACGTCTGGCCGCATCCGGGCGCTCTTCGAGTCGAACGGCTTGACCCTGCACGAGTGGGAGAAAGCGCGCACGGATCGCATCACGGTGAAGGCTTCGGTTCCGGCGCGATCGACGCGTTCGCATGACGGGAAGGGGAGAGGCACGTGCTGGTTGAGTATCTCGGGTGGACCGCGACGGCGGTGTTCGTCGGTTCGTATTTCTGCGCCAGGCCTTCAGCCTTGAAGGGAGCGCAGATGGTCGGCGCGTTGATGTGGGTCGCTTACGGACTGCTGATTGGAGCGTCTCCCGTGGTCGCGGCCAATCTGCTGGTTTTTGGCGCCGCCGCTTGGACGTTGCGAAGCTGAACTACCGAGTCAGAGTGCCAGGAGTGCCAGGGGTGCCTCGGGTGCCAGGAGTGCCGCGGGTGCCAGGGCGCAGGGAGTGCTGGGCGTCGTCTCGACTGAGAATCGGGCGATGGGTCAGAATTAAAGCATGTCCATCCCCATCGATGTGCACGACGGGCAGCCTGTTCTCTACTACGGCGCGCCTGTCGGCTCGGCGCGGCTCGCGGCGATTTGCATGCACGGTCGCGGTGCGTCGGCCGAGGATATTCTGGGCCTGGCGCCCGAGTTCGGTGCTGATGATGTGGCGTACCTCGCGCCTCAGGCGGGCGGTCATACCTGGTATCCGTACTCGTTTCTCTCGCCTCTCCCGCAGAACGAGCCGTCGCTCACCTCCGCGCTCGCGGTGATGGGGCGGCTCGTCACCAGTCTCGCGGATCGCGGTCATGCTGCCGAACACATCATTCTGCTCGGGTTCTCGCAGGGTGCCTGCCTGACGCTCGAGTTCGCGGCGCGCAATGCGCGCCGGTACGCGGGTGTTGTCGCGCTGAGCGGCGGGCTGATCGGCCCGCCAGGTACCCCCAGGGATTACCCGGGCTCGATGGTTGGCACGCCGGTTTTTCTCGGGTGCAGCGACATGGATCCGCATATCCCGCTGGAACGTGTGCGCGAATCGGCCGACGTGTTTCGCGGAATGGGTGCCGACGTCGACGAGCGGATCTACCCGCGCATGGGACACACCATCAATGCCGACGAACTGGCGGCCGTCCGCGCACTGGTCTCACGCTGAGGGCGCGGACAGACGGATCTCGCGCGGAGAGCGCGGAGGGCGCCGAGGAAAAACCGATCTCGCGCGGAGGGCGCCGAGGGCGCCGAGGAAAAACCGATCTCACGCGGAGAAGCGCAGAGGGCGCAGAGGAAAAACCGATCTCACGCGGAGAGGCGCGGAGAGCGCAGAGGAGAAACCGATCTCACGCGGAGAAGCGCAGAGGGCGCAGAGGAAAAACCGATCTCACGCGGAGAAGCGCGGAGGGCGCAGAGGAAAACCGATCTCGCGCGGAGAAGCGCAGAGGGCGCAGAGGAAAAACCGATCTCACGCGGAGAAGCGCAGAGGGCGCAGAGGAAAAACCGATCTCACGCGGAGAAGCGCAGAGGGCGCAGAGGAAAAACCGATCTCACGCGGAGAAGCGCGGAGGGCGCATCTATGAAAGGGCCCCTCGAGTCAAGACACACGTCCAGTGAGCTCGCGTGACCGACGGCTCGCGAGCACGCCCGGCGCAACGGCACATCCGGGCGCGCGCAGCGAGGAGGTCGGTCGCGCGATGCGAACGGGTTGGGTCTACGGTGCGCTTGCTCTTCCACATCGGCTCCGGGCACCTGACGTCTGCGATGCATCTATCCGAGCGCGCCATCAACGGCGGCGCGCTCAATCTCAGGTTGGCCCACGTGCGGCACATTCAGAGATCGACGATGGGCGAAAACCCATCATCATGCGCCCTCGCGACCCTCCGCACGTGGATGAGGACGTCACGGCTTCGCCATCTTCCACCACGTCGTCACGATCTCGTCGCACAGCACGCGTGCCAATGCGACCCGCGCTTTGTAGAGACCCTTCCGGACCGCCAAGCGTCGGGCCCAGCGGCCGACCGCGTCCGGCCGTCTGATCGCGTGACGCGCCATTTCGACCAGCGCCCATCGTACCACGGCGATCCATCGCGCGTAATGCGACCGTGATAGACGCGATCCGCACTGCTGTCGACGCGCGGCACCAGCCCGGCATAACACGCCAACGCCGCGCCCCGTAAGAACCGCGCGATGTCGCCGATTTCGGCCCGCACGGTCACCGCCAGCACCGGACCAATCCCGACCAGGCCATCCAAGATCGTGGCGATCGGATCCAGCGCGGCGCGTTGCCGGACTTCTGCATCCGCAGCCTGCGCGTCGACGTGGATCTCGCGATACAGCCGCACGAGGCGCTGCAGCGTGCGATCCGCGTCCGGCGGCAGGTGCACCGCCGCCAACCACGCCTGCGCGCGCGGGGCATACAGCCGCGTGCCCGGCGGCTCGCCCGCATCACAGCGCAACAGCAGCGCCCGGATCATCTGCGCGAGCCGCGTGCGTAACCGCACCAGCTGATGCCGCCCGCGGCATACCTCCCGCAGTTGGCGAATCGCCGGCGGCGGCACGTAGATGCTCACGACGCTCTCCCGGCGCAGCGCATCCGCCACCCGGCGCGCATCCAGCCGATCGGTCTTCGCGGCAAACCCGGCTTTCAGCTTCGTCTTGCGGGGGTCGACGACGCAGATCCGCGCGCCCGTCGGCTGCAGCGCATCCACGAACGCCCACGTCGGGCCACTCGCTTCGACCGCGACCGCCTGCGCCGTGCCCACGCCGCGGGCGATGAACCGCGTCACCCCTCCGCCGTCCGCGGAAACCGGCCTTCCCACTTCCGCTCGCCCCGTCGGCGTCATGGCGCACGCCTGGAAGAACGCCTTGTGAAATCAACCCCGATATACTCTCGATTCATGGGCTGTCCTCCTCTCACAGCCCGGAGCATGCGTGCTTTCGAGCACTCGCATTATCTCCGGCGCCGCGACCGGGCGACGGCCCTTTCATTTGATCAGAGGAAAACCGATCTCACGCGGAGAAGCGCAGAGGGCGCAGAGGAAAAGCGATCTCACGCGGAGAAGCGCAGAGGGCGCAGAGGACGGATCTTGCGCGGAGATCGCCGATAGGCACGTATTACCGACTGTCCTCATGATGGCGATGGCTGGCGGGTGGGCCGGCTAGCCACAGAAAAGTTGAACAATGCTGCGCGTGCAGCGCGACAGTGACGCGGATCTTTTTGCTGGCATCTGCTAACAGGCTGCGCGAGACTGGTCTTCGATCAGGAGGCCGTCATGTCCGACCGTCGTGAATTCCTCAAATCGATCGCGGCCGCGGCGGTTGCCGGGTCCGTCCGGCCGGCGTTGGGCGCGCAGGCCGGATCCACGCAGAAACCCGCCTCATCGGGCACGATTCGCAAGTCGACGTTGATTTCGATGCTGCCGAAGGAATTGTCGTACGCCGACCGATTCGCGCTAGCCCGCGAAGCCGGGTTCGAGGCGATCGAAATGCAGACCATCACGAAAGACGACGAAGGGGCGGAGATCAAGGAAGTGTCCAAGAAGACCGGTCTGCGGATTCATTCCGTCATGAACATGGATCACTGGCGTCTGCCTATCTCCAGCAGCGATCCCGAGGTTGTTTCCGGCAGCGTCAAAGGGATGGAGACGTCCCTGAGGAATGCCGCGCTCTGGGGTGCCGACACCGTGCTGCTCGTGCCCGCGGTTGTCGATGCGACGACGTCGTATCGGGATGCCTGGACCCGGTCGCAACGGGTGATCCGCGAACGGTTGGTTCCGATGGCGCGCGACCTGAAGGTGACCATCGCGGTGGAGGAGGTCTGGAACAAGTTCCTCCTGAGCCCGATTGAATTTGCGAAATACGTTGACGACTTCGACTCACCGTGGGTTCGCGCCTACTTTGACGTCGGCAACGTAGTTCTCTACGCGTTCCCGCAGGACTGGATCCGCACGCTGGGGTCACGCATCGTCAAAATCCACTTGAAGGATTTCAACTTCGATCGTCGAAACGGTCGCTTCACGTGGAAGAACATCGGCGAAGGGGACATCGACTGGCCGGAGGTCCGGCGGGCGCTGGCCGAGATCAAGTACAACGGCTATGTGACGACGGAGCTCGAGGGTGGCGATGCCGCCTATCTGAAGAATGTCTCTGCTCGAGTGGACCGGTTCCTGGCTGGAGAGAAGCCAGTACCTTCATAGCGGCGTTGCGACGACGCCGAACGTCAAATTGCATGCGCTCATACCGGCCACCATACCGTCCCGCTGCACGCGCTGACGGCAAGCGGAACGAAGGATCCGAAGATCCGAAGGAGAAGGAAAGGCGCGTCGCGCAACTGATGCGTCACGCCGACCTCGGTCGGCGGCACCGAGCGAGGCAACGATCCCAAAACACAAGCACCACTCGAACACAAGGTGTTTGTGTTTTGCGATCGTTGTCTCGCTCGGCCGCGCGCAGCGCGGGCGCATCAACAGCGCTCTATCGTCTTCGTTTCTCCTTCGATTCTTCGATTCTTCGATCTTCAAGCCGTCGGCGCGTCCATCCGACAGGAGTGCTTCAACTCAACCACCACGCCATGTGCGCGCTCGAAGGTGAATGAACGCCATTAGCGATCCACGCTCACAGAAGTAAACGCCACTAAATAAGCAACTTAACATGCAGACGAACCATTCGGCTGCCTTCTGCGTATATACGACCATATGTCTTGTTACGCAAGATATATGGTGCTACAATGGCTGATATGAGCCCAACTGGGACGCGAGAGGACGATCGGCGGGGAATCGAGCGCGAGCTGAAACGCGGATCGCTCGAGCTGATCGTTCTTCATCTGCTCTCGCTTGGGGAAGCCTACGGGTACGAAATCGTCACCGCGCTCACCCAGCGGACCGACGGAAGCCTCGAGGTCTCCGACGGAACCCTTTATCCCGTGCTTTATAGGCTCGAGCGGGGCGGGTTCGTCGCGGTGCGTTGGGAGACCCCGCAGCGCGGCGTGCCGCGCAAGTATTACCGACTCACTGAAGCCGGTCAGGCCGAGCTGGCGCGTCTGACGCACGAATGGAACACCTTCGCCAGGGCGATGGCCAGGCTTCTCCGCCAGCAGCCGGAGGCGCTATGAACCTCGAACAGTCGTACATCGACAGCGTGATTCATCAGCTCCCGCAAGACACCAGCCTGCGCGAGCAGGTGGCGATGGAACTTCGGAGCCACATCGCCGAGCGTGTCGAACACGGCCACACGGTGGATCAGGCGATCGAACAGCTTGGCGATCCGGTCGTTCTCGCGGAATCGTACTTGGCTGCCGTGCCGCTCATCCCGGCGTCGTTCGGACGACGGGGTGCGGCGAAACTGCTGGACGTCGTCGTGTACGTGGTGGCCTGCGCTCCAATCGTCCTGCTTTTCGCTCGCACCACGCCGTTTCCAATCGCGATGATCGTCGGCGTCATCCTGCTCGCCCTCTGGTTCCTGTATCCGTTGCTGGCGGAATATCGCTACGGTCAGACACTGGGCAAGCATCTCCTCGGCCTGCGCGTGGTTCGCGAATCCGGTGCGCGGATCAGTCTCGGGCAGTCTCTTGTCCGACAGCTGCCACTGATGTTCGAGGTCTTCTGGGTCGATGTCCTGTTCGCGCTCTTTACAGAAAAACACCAGCGCGCCTTCGAGCTGCTCTCCAAGACGCGCGTCGTCATGGCGAGGGAGGAACAATCATGATGAAGCAGACCGTGATCGCACCAGCACTCCTTGGCATGACGCTGTTTTCGGGGCAAGCGACGACGCAGCCTCCGCGAACGGCGTCGATGGATGATGTCGTGACGGAAGTGCGAGCGCTGCGCAACGACATTCAACAGATGGCCGAGTCCAGCCTTCGTGCGCAGCTGCTGGTCGCGCGGCTTCAGGTCGAGGAGCAGCGGATCGAAGGGCTGGCGCGTCAGCTCGCAGAGACCGACCAGCAGATGCGCGCGCTCGAGGGTGCCCGCAATCCGATGCTGAGTCAAATAGTCAAGGAGTTCGACAAAGAGCCCCGAGAGCCGGGCGAGCCAGACATGTTCGCCGGAATCAGGGCGCAGCTCGACAAGATTGAGAACGGCGATCCCGAGCTGAAGGAACGGCAGGCGTCCTTGTCCCGCCTGCTCGCTGAAGAGCAGGCGCGCTGGGTTGCGTTCAACGGACAGCTCGAGGAGCTCGAGAAGAGGGTCGCGACGGCGAAACGCCGTTGAGAGTTATCGGAGGCGATTGAGACAGCGGAGGACTTTCACCACAGAGCGAGCAGAGACAAGAACCATTTGGTCTCCAATCACTCTGCTACCTCTGTGGTGAGATCTCTCAGCTACCTCGCGACTGCTCTCTCAGTTACCTCGCGACTGCGAGTCCCTGGTGCAGGCAGGCGAAGATGTCGCGATAAAACGCGGGATGCTCGCGCCACGTGGGGGAGGACACGATGCGGCCGTCGCGCACGCTTTCACTCGCGACATAGCGTCCGCCACCCGCTTCAGCATCCGCCCGCACGTGCTCGTAACATGTCACGCGCTTGTTCTTCAGGAGACCCGCCGAGGCGAGCAACTGCACGCCATGGCAGATCGAAAAGATCCACTTCCCCTGTTGATCGAACTCGCGAAGGATGTTGAGCACCCGTGGGTTGTTGCGGAGATACTCAGGGGCGCGACCTCCGATGCAGAGGACGGCCTCGTAGTCGGCCACGTTGACCTCTTCGAACGTCAGATCCGATTCCATCGCGTAGCCGGGACTTTCCTTGTAGGTGTCCCATCCTGGCTCGAAATCGTGCATGACCAGGTGCAGCCGCCGCTTCGATGGCGCGGCGACACGCGTTGTGTACCCGGACTCCTGGAATCGATGCACCGCAAACCACGTTTCGTATGCTTCGCCGCCGTCTCCGGTAATGATGAGAATGTTGGCCACGCGATAGTCCTTTCCAATTCAGCAATTCGATATTATAGGCCACTCAATGGCGCTGATCGTCCGACGTCTTCTGCTCCTTGCACTCGGCATCGTCCTCTGCTCAGGCGACGCGCGCGCCGAGAACGGTCAGGCCGCGTGGCTGCGGTACGCGCCGCTCGATGCCGCGATTGTGCAACGAAGCACTCGGACTGTGCCACGCGCGATCGTGACGTTCGAGCCCTCCGCTCCGATCCAGAAAGCGCGCGACGAGCTCGTGGCTGGAATCAGAGGGATGTATGGCGGCGAGCCGAAGGTGCTCAGTGAGTTGCCGCCCGACGGCGCGGTCGTCGCCGGCACCCTGGCGCGGCTGCGGCAGGCCTTGCCGGGTCTTCTAGAGGCAGCCACGCTGCCAGCTGACGGGTATTGGCTGAAGACGTCGAGCGTCAACGGCGCACCTGTTGTCATCGTTGCCGGGGCAAACGATCGCGGCGTTCTGTACGGCTCGTTCGCCCTTCTCCGAAAGATGGCAATGGGCGAGTCGCTTGCCGCGCTCGACGAGCGCGACGCGCCGTACGCACCCTTACGCTGGGTCAACGAGTGGAACAACATTGATGGCTCGATCGAGCGTGGATACGGCGGCCGGTCGATCTTCTGGGATGGCGGGCACGTTCGAGAGGACTTGTCGCCGCGTCAACGAATACGCGCGCCTGCTGGCTTCAATCGGCATCAACGGGATGTCGATCAACAACGTGAACGCGAATCCCCTCGTCCTCTCGCCCGAGCTGGTGCCGCAGATCGCGCGTGTTGCCGATGTGCTTCGCCCATGGGGCATCCGCCTGGCGCTGGCGATCGACTTCGGCAGCCCACAGACGCTCGGCAAACTCCCCACGTACGATCCGTTGGATCCGACGGTGATCGCGTGGTGGAAGGCGAGGGCGGACGATCTCTACAAGGCGATCCCGGACTTCGGTGGGTTCGTCCTGAAGGCGGACTCTGAAGGACGCGTCGGTCCGTCGGCCTACGGTCGGACGCACGCCGATGCCGCCAATGTCGTGGCTCGCGCACTCGCGCCGCACGGCGGCGTGATCTTCTATCGCGGCTTCGTCTACGACCACCACATGGACTGGAACAATCCCAAGAACGATCGCGCGCGCGCGGCCTACGACAACTTTCAGCCGCTCGACGGACAATTCGACGCGAATGCGATCGTCCAGATCAAGCACGGGCCGATTGACTTCCAGGTGCGTGAGCCCGCTTCGCCGCTGTTCGGCGCGCTCGAACGCACGAATCAGGCGATCGAGCTGCAGATTACACAGGAATACATGGGACAGGCCCGGCACACCGTCTTCCTTCCACCAATGTGGAAGGAGACGCTTGATTTCGACATGCACGTGGGCGCCGGCGGCCCGACTCCGGTCAAGGCGCTCGTGTCCGGCAAGACGTTTCATCGGCCCGCAGGCGGGTTCGTTGGCGTCTCGAATGTCGGGTTGAACGCGAATTGGTACGGCAATCACTTGTCGCAGGCAAACCTGTACGGCTTCGGCCGGCTGGCATGGAATCCCGATTTGACGTCAGCGCGCATTGCTGACGAGTGGACCCGATTGACGTTTGGCAACGATCCGCAAATCGTTCGAGCCGTCAGCGGCATTCAGCTCGCGTCGTGGCGGACTTACGAGAACTACACCGGTCCGCTTGGACTGCAGACGCTCACCGACATCGTCGGCAACCATTACGGCGTGGCCGTGGAAGCATCCGAGCGAAACGGGTGGGGACAATGGCACCGCGCGGATGAGAAGGGCGTGGGCATGGATCGAACCGTGGCGGCCGGAACGGGCTTCATCGGGCAATACGCGCCTGCGGTCAGCCGCGTGTACGAATCGCTCGCTGAGTGCCCGGACGACCTGCTCCTCTTCATGCATCACGTCCCGTACACGCACCGGCTCCACTCGGGAAAGACGGTGATTCAGTACATCTACGACTCCCATTACGAAGGCGTCAAGGCGGTGGAACAATTCCTTCACGACTGGGAGAGCTTGGGAGGCCGTGTCGATCCTGAGCGATTCGAAGATGTGCGAGCGCAGCTTGATTATCAGGTGGGGCAGTCAATCGTCTGGCGCGACGCCGTCACCCGATGGTTCCATCGCGCATCCGGCATCGCGGATGCGGCGAATCGTGTCGACAACTATCCAGGCCGGATCGAAGCGGAGTCCGCGACGTTGAAGGGGTATGTCGTGAAGGACGTCACGCCATGGGAAACAGCTTCGGGCGACAAAGCGGTGGAGTGCACCGGCAGCCGCATGCACGGCCACGTTTCGTTATGCCGGTTCTCCAGGGACGCATGATGTCGTCGTCCGGTATTTCGACGTGAACTCGGGGGCCGCGCGTTTCCGTGCTCGGCTGGGTGAACGCCCGCTGGCTGAATGGACGGCTGCCGATCGTATCCCCACCCGGCGGCTGGACGGGTCATCATCGTCTCGACACGTGCTGCGCGACGTGACGCTGGCGACGGGCGACGAGATCGTCGTGGAGGGCACCCGGACGGGTCGGAGACTGCGGCGCTGGACTACATCGAGATTCAACCGGCTGCGCCCAGTAAGCGATGAGCCGACAGCTCAAGAGGAACTTCATATGAAGAGACGTCTGGTTCGAGTTCTGGCGATCGCTGGCGCGCTGGCGACCGTCCCTTCGTTCACCGGCGCGCAGGGAGCGTCAAGGAAGCAGGAAAACTGGGTGCCGACGTGGGGCACGGCACAGCAGCTCGTGCGCGTGGCCACTCCACCGACGACCGCTGGCGGGGGGAATGCCCCCCCGACAGCCGCACCAGCTGCAAACGCGACCGCACCCGCCGCACCATCGACATCTCCCGCCCAGCCAACCGCCCAGACCGCTCCGCCGGCGACAGCTCCGGTGCCCGTCGCGACGGCGGCTCAGACAGGTGGCGGCCGCGGCGGTCCGGTGTTTCGCGTAACCACGCTGGCGAATCAGACGGTCCGCATGATTCTGCGAACGAGCATTGGCGGGAAGCGCGCGCGCGTGAAGTTGTCGAACGCGTTCGGATCAACGCCGGTGAAAGTGGGCGCGGCCCATCTTGCACGGCGCGCAACCGAGGCGACGCTCGTCCCCGGCACTGATCGTGCGCTCACGTTTGGCGGCCAGAGCTCGTTCACGATGATGCCTGGCGTGGTGGTCGTCAGCGATCCCGTCGACATCGAAGTGCCCGCGATCGGCGATCTCGCAGTCAGCATGTATCTGCCCAGCGGATACGGGCTCACCCACGACGCATGCCACGGCGCTCCACACCACGTACGTGTCGACAGAAGGTGATTTCAGCGGGCAGTCCGAGTTCCCGCTGGCCGGAACGACTCAGCAGTATTACTGGCTCTCGAGCGTGGAAGTTGGCGCACCCGCTGAGGCATCCGCCATCGTCGCGTTCGGCGATTCGATCACCGATGGAGCGCGTTCGACACCGGAGACCAACAACTCCTGGCCGGCTCTCCTGGCGGCGCGCCTGGCCGCAGAACAAGGCGACGGCAAACATTGGCGTCGTCAACGAAGGAATCGGCGGCAATCGCCTGCTGACCGACGCGACCGGGCTCGCTGGCGTCAGCGCGCTGGCGCGCCTCGATCGCGACGCGCTCAGTCATCCGGGCGTCAAATGGCTGATGATTCTCGAAGGCATCAACGACATCGGCACCCTGGCCTCGACGACGAACACGACGGAGCCGGTGACGAAAGAGAATCTGATCTGGGTGCTGCAGCAGGTGATCGATCGTGCACACGCGCATGGGATTAAGGTGATCGGCTGCACGCTGACGCCGTACGAGGGAGCCGGCTACTCCCGCGAGAACGGCGAGGCGATTCGTGATCGCCGTCAATCGATGGATCCGAACCTCGCGGGCGTTCGATGCAGTGGTCGATTTCGAAGCAGCCACGCGCGATCCAAACAACCCGAAGCGCTTCAGGCCTGATTTCGATCCTGGGCGATCATCTGCACCCAAACGACGCCGGGTACAAGGCGATGGCGGATGCGATTGACCTGGCGATCTTCAGATCAAAAAAATGACCGCAGGTTGGCTCCAAAAAATTGTAGATCTTCAAAAACATTGGCGGTATAGTGTGCGCCGCCAATGCCTGAGCTTCGCACTCTCGTCTGCGCTGAAATCAACTGCCGACGCCACGCGTGACGTGGCGTCCGCTCAAGGCCCGCTGGTCCTCGACGTTCACTTGGATCGCGATCGGCTGGATCGTGGTGTTCTGGCGTCTCGGTTATGCCAGCCTCCTCGATCCGGATGAGGCGCATTATGCCGAGCTGACGCGCGAGATGCTCCACTCGGGCAACTGGCTTGTTCCACTCCTCGATGGCAAGCCGTTCATCGACAAGCCCGTCCTTTTTCACTGGCTTCAGGGTGCCTCCGTTCTGTTGCTCGGTGAGACCGAGTTCGCGGCGCGCCTGCCGAGCGCGCTTTCAGCGGTCGGACTCTTCGCGATCACACGGTGGGCCGGCACCGCGCTGTTCGATGCCGAGGTCGGCTCGCTCGGCGCGATCATGTTCGCCACCATTCCGGCCACGTTTGCGCTGGCATCGATCGCTATCTTTGACATGGTCTTCGCGCTGTTCCTGTTCGGCGCGGTGGCATCGCTGCTCGTCGCGGCCAAACGCTCGAGTGTGCGAACGGAGCTGCTCGGCTACGGCCTGCTGACGCTCGCCGTGATGACCAAGGGACCGGTCGCCCTCGTGCTGGTGGCGTTGTTTCTTGCCGCGGGCCTGCTGGTCTCGCGCGAGACCCGGCTCCAGTTGCGCTGGCTTCACTGGAAGACCGGTCTGCCGGCCGTCGCGATCGCCGCGTCGCCGTGGTTCCTCTGGATGCAGTGGCGGTTTGGCGACGAGTTCGTGAAGGGATACCTGCTCGCGGGCAACCTGTGGTACGTAACCCAGCCCCTGGAGTTCTCGTCGCGCGCCGATCAACCACACGTTCTATATCCGCGCGTTCGCCGGTGCGTTCTTCCCCTGGAGCAGCGTCGTTGTCGGCCGTGGCATCGATGTGTTGCGACGGGTTCGGCGACACGAACCGCTCGAGAGCTGGTGAGCGGCTCCTGTGGCTGTGGGCGCTCGTGGTGCTGGGCTTCTTCAGCATCGCGCGGTTCAAGCTGGATCACTACATCTTCCCGGCGGCGCCCGCCTGTTGTCTGCTGGCCGCGCATGGCTGGCGCGAAGCCGCTCGCGACACGGACGGGCGATTGTGGGGAACACGATACAGCGTCCTGCTGATCGCCGCGATCCTGATAGTTGGAGGAAGCTTCGGGGGCGTTGCGCTCTCGCAACTGAACCTGGCGCTGCCCGCGTGGGCGTTCGTGCTGCCGGCCGCGATCTTCGCAGGCGGCGTTGGGCTGCTGTTCCAGTGCGAACAGATCGGCTGGCGCGTGCCGGCCGGCGTCGGCGTGCTGGTGGCGATGTTGCTCGTGAGCTACGCAACGGTCGTTGGCGTCGGGTTTCCCGCGCTCGAGCAGGTCCGGCCGACCGCCCGGGTCGCGCGTCAGCTCGCGCGGGTGGCACCGCCAAGCGCGCCGGTCGGCCTGTATCAGCTGGAGCGCTGGCGCGGAAGCCTTCGATACTACTTGAACCGTCCGATCCAGCGGCTCGAGACGGTTGATAACGTGTCCGCGTTTCTGTCGCGCTCGGAGCCGGTCTACGTCGTGATGCTGCGCCGGGATTACCTGGATCTGCGCAGCCGAGGCCTGCCCGTTCACCTTCTCACCGCGCACAGAGCCGTCATCGGCACGACAGGCCGCGGCCTGCGGCGACAGCGTTGGGGATTCCTCGTCGTCGTTTCAAACACGCCGCGCCGCTCACGAACGGATCGTCAGATTCTCGGGTATCCGCACTCGTGGTCGAGTGACTAGCGATCTCGCGCAGAGTTCGCGGAAGACGGATCTCACGCAGGGACCGCCGAGGCCGCAGAGAAACCGATCTCACGCAGAGAAACGCGGAGGTCGCAGAGCAAGAAACGTGGCGGCGACCGTCCTCCTTGAGTCAGCGGTCAGAAGCCTCAAGGAGGACGGTCGCCGCCACGTTTTCTCCGCGAACTCTGCGATCCTCTGCGCGAGATCCTCTTCTCCGCGAACTCTGCGATCTCGGCGCGAGATCCGTCTTCCGCGGCCTCCGCGCGAGATCTGTCTCTGGCGGCCTCCGCGCGCTACCGCCGTGCGCGATAGAGGGCGACGAGCGCAGCTCCGATCGCCTGCGAGAGATCGCCGAGAGATGCGGGAACAATCGTCAGGGCCGCGCGCTGAGTGGGCCACAGGTACGGTGCCGCCGTTTCGCCGATGATTCGGAGATACCGTGCGCGGAAGGCTTCGGTCGTGGATTCCGGATCCATCAAGCCGCCGCCAATCACGACGAACTTCGCGTCGAGCGCCATCGACAGCGACGCGACATGGAGCCCGAGCGCGCGCGACTGGAAGTCGAAGATCTCGACCGCCAGGGGATCCCCCTTCTGAGCGAGCCCACGAAGCGCGAGAGCTTTCTGTCTGAGGGTGCCCGGACGCTGTGCGAGCTCGTGGTTCGGATATCGAGGCAGACGTTCTTCCAGAAGATAGGGCAGTCCGGCGAGTGTCGTGTACATCTCAACGCAGCCCCACGTCCGTCCGCAGCCGCAGGTATAGGGCTTGGCATCGAGGAGATGGAGCGGTGCAGGCATGTGCGCCGCTTCCATGCCGGAGATCGTATCGCCGTCGAGCGGAAGGCCACGTCGATCGACATAAGCGCAACCGAGGCCGGAGCCGGGCGCGAGCATCATGACAGCCGCTTCGATGTCGCCGCGTGCGCGCTGGGCCTCCGCGACGCCGCCCATATTGCCGTCGTTGCCGACGATCAGCGGGACGCGCCGTCCTGCGATACGCTCGAGCGATCGCTCGTAGTTGCCGTGGACGTCGATACCCCACGAAGCTTGCTGGCAGGTTCGGCGAGCGGCCAAACACGCCGTACCGCTCGTATGGTCCAGGGATCGCCAGTCCCACGCCCCGAACGTCGCTCCAGGTGAGACTGTTTTCGACCGAGATAGTCGGTGATCGCGTCGGCCCATGTCGCCGATCAGCACGTCGGGGCCAGCTTCGGAGTTGGTCGGCCGCTGCAGCAATTTCGTCGAGACTGCTCGTCCGTCGGCCCACACGCCTGCGACTTTCGACGTGGTTGCTCCGCCGTCGGTGCCGATGTACACATCACGCCCGGTCATGTGCGAACCCTTTCATTGTCTGTGGGAGCCTACGTGGTGGGTCTTGCGCATGTCAACGACCATGCCGCGAGGAGTGGTCTCATCGACCCTATTCGGGTGCCAGCCGCTCGACCGTGACATACAGCGGGCCGACGCCGAGGAGCGCCACGAGCGCCATGCTACCCAGCCCGGCGCGATTCACGACGCCGAATCTCACGTGCTCGCCGGGACTGGCATCGAATTCGACGGTTTTCCAGACCAGAGTGTTGTGGACTCGAAGGCGGTGATGTCCTGTCGCGATCTCCCTGGTCACCCGTTGGCCGTACAGCAGCGTGGCCAACGATTCGCCATCCAGCGACGCAACCACCTGACGTGTCCGCACGTCCTCGCGAGCTGTGCGTTCGACCGTCAGGTGCGCAGTGTCGTGGCGTTCGTCTGTCATATCTGCCTGGCGTTTGTCGCGACTATAAGCGGTTTCAAACTTCCCGATTTCAGACGTGTAGCGCAGGGCTTCCGCCTTCGCATTCGCTTCGGCGGACCGCCGTAGCCTTGGCGGAGGCTGGTCAGCCCTGCCACTCGAACTGCAGCCCTGAAGAGCTGCGCTACAGGTGTGAATCCGCATCCAGACTAGAACACATCCAGACTAGAGGTCTTGACCCTCGCTTGAGTCAAGTTCGGGTCAAGACCGTCCGCGTCAGCGGGGCGTTATCAAGCTTATGGTCTAACGAGGGCAGCCCTCGATGGTCGAGCTAAGGTCTGACCCCTCCGAACTTGCACAATTGAGTCAAGTTTCGTGGGTCAAGACCGTCCCCGCGTCAGCGGGGCGTTATCAAGCTTATGGTCTAGCGAGGCGCAGCCCTCGATGGTCTGAGGCGGAGCCTCGCTAGAAATAGAGGACGACGCCGATTCCCGTCCGCGTGCCGACCCCGTTCCCGTGGCTCGTCGTTCGAATCTCCGACACGATGGTGGTGGTCACGGTCGAGTCTTGTCGGGTGTATCCGAACCCCAGTTCTCCAAAGACCGCGAAGCGGGAGCCCAGCAAGTAGTGCGCTCCAAACATGCCGGCAATCGAGTAAGAGTTGGTGGTGGACTCGGTGACATCGCTCTCCCCGTGCGTCCGCGCATACGAGAACCGCGGCGCGACATAGGTCCGCAGATTGTCGGTGATAGAAGAAAAGAAGAGCGCGCTGACGCCTGTGCCGAGCGACGAGAAATCCGTGGTCGCGTCGACGATGCTCTCGCTAGTGCTGTCGGTTTTCGAAAAAGAAAACTCGGGCCGTAGCGCCATGCGATCGGACACGTGCCAGAGGATACCAATCGATGCCGGGTATCCCATCGTCACGCCGACGCGCCCGCGTTCCTGCGCGTGGGCGCTGGCCAGCGCGCCACCGAGGAGCAAGGCGAGAACAGTGATCGCCGCGAGTCGCATCTGAGTGCTCCTAGACATGAGTCGAACTCCCGCCGAACCTTGTCGAACCCAGCAGAACCCTGTAGAACCCAGCAGAACCCTTATTCTAGGTCAGGGATGTCGAACACCGAGTGGCGCGTGGAGCAAGACGATGCTGGCATGCGCCTGGACAAGTTTCTCGCCGATGCGAGCCGGCTGGGGTCTCGCGGCCGTGCGCAGTCGGCGCTCGAGCGCGGGAAGATTTACGTCAACGGGTCGGAAGCCACGATGACCGACGCCGGCCGCCGGCTCCTGGAGGGCGACGTCGTCCGAGCCTGGCTCGACCGGCCGGGAAGCTCGAAGCGTCGACCGCGACTTGGTCCGGTTGGAGACCTCGACGTCGTCTTCGAAGACGACGTGCTGATCGTCGTCAACAAACCCGCAGGCCTTCTAAGCGTTCCACTCGAACGCAAGCCTGATGCGCCGTCCGTTCAGGATCTGATCGAGCGACGGTTTCAATCGCATCGTCGTGGCGGGCCGCTCGCGGTGCACCGCATCGATCAGGATACGACCGGCCTGGTCGTGTTCGCCAAAACGGAACGCGCGCAAAGAATTCTGAAAGACCAGTTCAAGCGTCGCGAGCCGGGTCGGATCGTACTGGGCTGTCGTGTATGGCACGCCGGACCCGCCCGAGGGCACGTGGCGTGACGATCTTGTGTGGGACGACAAGGCGCGCATCCAGAAACAAGCCCACCCGCGCGATCCGCGAGGGCAGGAGGCGATCAGCCGAGTACAAGGTGATTGAAACGTTTGCCGGGGCGTCGCTGCTCGAAGTGAGTCTGCACACCGGGCGCCGCAATCAGATCCGGATTCAGGCGCGCCTGCATGGGCACACGCTGGTCGGGGAAGACCGCTACACCTACGGACCGGAGTCCTTGCGCCCGATCGATTTTGGCCGCCACGCGCTGCACGCCAGGCAGCTAACCGTGCGTCATCCCACGGACGGGCGATCGCTGCGAATTCGAAGCGCCGCTACCCGCGGACTTCGTCGAGTTGCTGACTCGGTTGCGCCGCGATCGCTGATCTATGCTCGCCGTATGGAGGGATTGATGGAACGTGTGCTTGGACGCTTTGGTGCCCAGTTATACGCCCTCATGCGAATCGTCGTCGAGTCTGCTGTTTGCGTGCCACGGCGCGCAGAAGCTGTTTGGCGTTCTCGGTGGGCAACAGATGCCGTGCTCGCGTCGAAGTTCGGGCTCGCCGGGCATCATCGAGTTTTTCGGCGGCCTCATGATTGCGCTCGGATTCTTGACCGGGCACGGCCGCGTTCATCTGCCAGCGGCGAGATGGCGTACGCGGTACTTCACCATTCACATGCCTCGCCACGGTATTCCCCATTCAGAATGGCGGCGAACTGGCGGTCCTCTATTGCTTCGTCTTCCTCTACATCGCGGCTCGCGGCGTGGGCATCTGGGGAATCGACAAGCGGACGCAATCATTGCGATTGCTGATTGCATGATTTCCGATTGGCGATTGTAGAACGGGCGCGTTGAGCCGCAATCCCAATCCCTCCATCCGAAATCCGCAATCAAAAAATCCGCAATCCGCAGCCTAATTCCGCATCAGTGTGCGCCTGCCACCGTCTGACCGCATCCAGCGGGTAGATCAGCATCAGGATGTTCAGGGTGAGGTTGTCGCGGATCCAGTACGCGAGCGCTGATTCGATCGCGATTGCGATCGCGATGGTCAGCCACACGGGCAGCGCGACGAGCGACGACGAATCCCACGATCATGGCGAGGATGTCGGATACGGAGTTGATGACGCTGTCGCCGATAGTAGTCGAGCGAGATCGTCGCCTCGCGATAGCGATTGATGATGAAGTCGGTGTTCTCGACGATCTCCCATGACGGACTCGACGAACACGGCCATCGACCAGCCGCGTGCCGACGCTCCATCGCCGAGCCGATCAGCCAGAGCAGCGCGTAGAACCCGAAGCCGTGAATCACATGAGTGAACGTGTACCAGTCGGTCAGGTGCTGCGAGTTCTCCGAGCTCTGAACGACGCCGTGCCACAGCTTGACGTAGCCGCACTTGCAGATCGGCACGCGACCCATCGACAGCAGGATCGCTGCCGTTGCTGCGACGATTGCAGCTGACAGACACGAGCGGGCGGCTGTGCTGGCGGAGCAAACTCATGGATGGCGCGATGGTACCATCGAGATGATGAGCGAGGTGCTTATGGTGACGAACCGTTCAATCCTCAGTCGTGTCCTCCTTCTCGCGGTGCTCGCCCTCATCGCCGCAGGCTGCTCGGTCGTCGGCGGAATTTTCAAGGCAGGGTTCTGGAGCGGCATCATCGTCGTCGCGCTGATCGTGGTCGGATCGGTCTTCCTCCTGACGAAAGCGCGGAGCTGATTGGATGTGGCGAGCCGATCGTCGTGATCTTCAAAGACTGAGCCGGCCGAGCCCAGCCGTTCGTCCCTAGGGAACTCAATTCCCTGGATCACGATTTCGAGCCTGTGCGGCTTCCGCCCGCGATCGTTACGTTATTGGTCTCCGCGTCCGCACGCTCGCGAATGGCGCGCCGATTGCCTGTCACATACGTGCCCCAGCGTTTAACGAGCTCTGCCGTCTTGTCTTAATGCAGCGGCGGTCCAGCGGCCGCAGTGTTTATGGACATCCGGTGCCCTCGTTGCGGATGCGAAGCGGTCCCTGCCGGGCATGAAGACGCACGCGCGTATTATCAGTGCCCGAAATGTAATCGCGTCTGGGCCACGACGCTGGCGTCTCTGTCGGGCCGGAAGGACCCTCGCAGCCGGCGTGGCTCGATCCGGGTTCTTGTAGTTGACGATTCAAACGAACTGACCGGCCTGGTGGCGATCTGGCTCGAAGAAGAGGGATATGCGGTCGTCACTGCCACGTCCGGGCGCGAGGCGCTGGACGCCGCCGCCGTTTACTACCCGATATCGTTCTGCTGGATCTTGATCATGCCGCCGCCGGACGGCTTTGCCGTCTGCGCTGCCCTTCGAAACTCCGCTCCCTCCGCAAGTGATCCTCATGACCGGCCTGTCGGACACCGAGCACGTCCGGCGCGCACTCGACCTTGGCGTCGTCGCGCTGCTCCGAAAGCCACTGACGCGCGAGACGGTCGTCGACGCGGTCACCGTCGCGGCCGAGCGATGCCACCGAGATCCTTTCTCGAAGCTGCGCTGGCATTTCGGCATGCATCCCAGAGCCTAGAATCGAATTGCTGATCCCGAATCGCTGAATCCTGATCCTGAATCCCGAATCCGCGAATCCCGAATCCTTGAATCCTCGAATCGTTATGATAGACGCGCTTTCTCGTCCACTGGAGAGCGCGTCTATGAAACGTTATCGTATGTTTGCCGTCCTGTTCCCGCCCTTGTTCCTGTCGCGTATCCGAGCGCGCAGCCACCGCGCACGTCGAGCCAGAGAGACGCGACGGCGCTGGCCACCGTCGACCCGCGCTCTTCAAGAGGCCTGAAGTACCGGCTCGTCGGACCGTCGCGCGGCGGGCGCGTGACGACGGTGACCGGTGTGCCCTCGCAGCCGCGCACCTTCTATATGGGTGTGGCGAGCGGAGGGCTGTTCCGCACGACCGACGGCGGTGCGACGTGGACGCCAATCGCAGACGGCAAGATCCCGCTCGGTTCGATGGGCTCGATCGCGGTGGCGGATTCGGATCCCGAACATCATCTACGTTGGCACTGGATCGGACGGTGTTCGCAGCAATGTGTCGACCGGTCGAGGAGTTTACAAGACGACCGACGGCGGTGCCACCTGGCAGTTCACCGGCCTCTACAATGCGGGTCAGATCGGCGCAGTGCAGAATCCATCCGACGAATCCCAACATCGTGTGGGTCGCCGCATATGGCGACGCGTTCAAACGGAATCCCGACCGCGGGGTGTTCAAGACCGATGACGGCGGCAGGACATGGCGGAAGGTGCTGTTCATCAACGACGGCGTCGGGGCGATGGACATCGAGACTGCAACCGGGCAACCCGGCGTCGTCTATGCGTGGATGTCCAGGCTGGAACGGAAACCGTGGACGATCATCAGCGGTTCGCGCGACGGGGGATTCTTCAAGAGCACGGACGGCGGCGAACAGTTCACACGATTGACGGCCGGCCTGCCATCCGATCTCATCGGCAAAGCAAATCTTGCGGTCACGAATGCGAAACCGGATCGAATCTACGCGCTGGTCGAGGCGCTTCCTGGCGGCGGTTTCTATCGGTCAGATGATGCCGGGCAAACGTGGGCGCTCATCAATGCACAGACCTCGCTGATTCAGCGGCCGTTCTATTACACAACGCTCGGCGCCGACCCGACGAATGCAGACGTCGTGTATGCCGGCGCCGAAAGCTTCTTCAAGTCCGACCGACGGCGGGAAGACGTTCACCACGATGCGCACGCCGCACGGCGACAATCATGACATCTGGATCAGTCCGAAAGACGGCAACGTCATGATCCAGTCGAATGACGGCGGAGCCAACGTGTCGACCGACGGCGGACGCACGTGGTCATCGCAGTTGAACCAGGTGACGGGCGAGTTCTACGGCGTGTGGCTGGACAACCAGTTTCCGTACAAGCTGTACGGCGCACAGCAGGACGATTCGACGGTGATCATCACGAGCCAGGCCGAGCCGTTCGCGCGCGACGACTGGCGAAGCGGGCCCGGCTGCGAAACCGGACCCGATCATTCCGCATCCCTCGAACCCCGAGATCGTGTACGGCTCCTGCAAGGGACAGTACAGCGTCATGAACCTGAAGACCGGCCAGGAAAAGAACTACTGGATCGGTGCGCAGTCGCTCTATGGCAACCCGGCCCGCGATCTCGATCTACCGAATGCAGCGCGTGTCGCCGATGGCGCTGTCGCCGCACGATCCCGACGTGCTGTACTACGGGTCTCAGTATCTGCACCGCACTCGCGACAAGGGAGTGACGTGGGAGAAAATGTCGCCGGACCTGACGGCGCATCCGGACTGTTGTCAGGGCGTCAGCGGCGAACCCATCACGCGTGACGTGACGGGTGAAGAGTTCTACAGCACGCTCTACGCGATTTCGGAGTCGCCACTCGAGAGAGGGGTCATCTGGACTGGCGCCAATGATGGTCCCTTCCACGTCACCCGCGACAACGGGAAAAGCTGGACCGAACGTGACGCCGAAGAGCATGGAGCCGGGCGGACGCGTCCAGTACATCGAAGCATCGCCGCACCGGAAAGGATCCGCGTACTACGCGGCGTATCGATACCTGCTTGGCGACTACCGGCCGTACATCTACGAAACCGACGATTACGGCAAGACGTGGAAACGGCTGACGGATGGATCCAACGGCATTCCCGCCGACACGCCGACGCGCGTGGTCCGCGAAGATCCCGATCGCGAAGGCCTGCTGTACGCGGGTACGGAGTTCGGAATGTACATCTCATTCGACAACGGCGCGCACTGGCAGTCGTTCCAGTTGAATCTGCCGAACGTGCCGATCACCGACATCAAGGTTCACGAGCAGGACCTGGTTGTTGCCACACAGGGCCGCGCGTTTTGGATTCTCGACAACATCAGTTCGCTTCATCAGCTGACGTCGAGTTCGACGTCGGCCGATATCCACCTGTTCAAGCCTCGCGATGGATATCGCACGAGGACGGCTGCCGCGGTCCTCGGACCGAACATCGACTATTACCTGCCGACGGCGCCCGCCGGGCCGGTCACAATCGATGTTCTGGATCCGTCGGGCGCTCTCGTCAATTCCTACTCGAGCGACGCTGCGCCCACTGGCGGCCGCAGCGGGCGCGGGCGAGGCGCGGCGGCGACGGCCGAATCCGACGATCCCGAATCGGCCCCGGCCGTTGGTCGTGGACGCGGGGGTTTTGTCCCGCGCGTGACGAAACTCGAAGGCCTGAACCGGTTCGTCTGGGACGTCCGTCATCAGACAGGCGTGACCGCACCGCCCGGTGCCTATCAGGTGCGTCTGAAGGTCGCTGGCACGGAGCAGACGCAGCCCCTTACGGTTCTGATCGATCCGAACGTCGCCGCCGATGGCGTGACGGTCGCGGACTTGAAGGAACAGTTCGAGCACAACCAGCGCACGCGTCGGCTCGTCGCGGATGCCAATCAGCTGGCGGCCCGGCTGCGAGACGCGCAAGCGAAGGCGCAAAGCGATAGTGCCGCCGATCGAACCAAAGCGAGTCAGCTGGACGCCATCGCGGCGAAGCTTTTTCCGAACCGGTCCGGTATGGCAAGCCCGGTCTTCAGGCGCACATCACCTACCTCGCCGGGTATGACCACCGGCGCCGATCAGAAGATCGGGCGGGACGCGCTGGAGCGCTACGCGACGCTCCGGAAGGAGCTTGACGAGCTGGGCTCAGACCTCGATCGCGTGATCGGGACCAGCCGATGATGCGACATGGAAATGACGGCGCGAGAGCTTCCCTATACACTAGAAGCGGTTTAAGACCTCCAGATTTCAAACGTGTAGCGCAGGGCTTCAGCGCTGCCACTGGCAGCCCTAAAGGGCTGTGTTACCGTTCTAGAAAGGCCCGCTGGAGAAACTTACATGAGGAAGATGTTTCTGGCGCTCTTGGCCGTCGCTCTGTTGTCGGTGCCGCTTCGCGCCGACCTGAAATACACGACGCACATGGAGATCAAGAAGTCCGACCGCGACCGCGCAGCCGCTAACCCCATGATTGGCATGATGGGCGAGGCCGTGATAAAGCAGATGGTCCCCGAGGGCGCGGCCGACGTGGTCTACCTCGTCGGCGAGAAAGGCGCGCGTGATCGAGTATCTGCAGGCGGCACTGGGTCAGCCGGCCGGAGCGATCAAGCTCTTCACGCCCGACGGGACTTTGATCGTGATGAACCCGAAAGAGAAGACCTACTGGAAGACCACGGTCGCGGCCGCCTGGACGAACATGCGCCAAGCCGGGGTACCTACTCCGGAAGTGACAGCCAAGCGGACCGGACAGTTCGAGACCGTTGCCGGGACGAAATGCGAGGTAGTTACGTTCGACTGGAAGATGGCTCTTCCGATCCCCGACGCGGCACGCGCAACGCTGCCCCCGAATTTCCCGACGACGCTAGCGATGAATGGCGACAGCTGCACGACGACCGATGCAGTACCAGAAGTACGCGGACATGGTGGCGAAGGGCGCGAACGTAATGATGAGCGCGATGGGATTCGACAAAATCGCGCAAGGTGGTCTGGTGCTTCGGCAGACACTTCAGATGATGGGCTTCCAACTGGACTCTGCGGTGACCCAGATCGGCGAAGAGGCCGCGCCGCCGAACGCCTTCGAGATTCCCGCGGATTTCAAGGAAGTGCCGATGCCTGGCGCCGGGCGTTAGCGCCCCACACGGATCTGCCATGACGCGCCGTGTTAGCTGGATTGCCGCCCTGCTGATTCAGGCGGTGGCATTCGCACAGGCGCCCGCGCCGCGCACGGACGCGGTCACCGTGCTGAGACCCACCCGCGTCTTTGACGGCGATGCCATGCACGAGGGATGGGCCGTCCGCGTTCAGGGCGAGCGGATTCAGGCGGTCGGACCTGCCACGAGCGTGATGACCGGAGGTGCGCCTGTCGTCGACCTTGCCGGCCTCACGCTGCTTCCCGGGCTCGTCGAAGGGCACTCGCACGTTCTCCTGCACCCGTACGACGAAACGAGCTGGAACGACCAGGTGCTCCACGAATCGCTCGGCCTCCGCACGGCTCGCGCAGTCAATCATCTTCGCGCCACCCTGATGGCGGGATTCACAACGATTCGGGATCTCGGCACCGAAGGCGCGGGCTACGCCGACGTCGAGCTCAAAGAAGCGGTCGAGCAGGGCATTATTCCTGGTCCGCGGATGCTCGTCTCGACTCGGGCGATCGTGGCGACCGGCGCCTATGGGCCCAAGGGATTCTCACTGGAATGGCGCGTCCCCCAGGGTGCAGAGGAGGCGGACGGCGACGGCGTCGTTCGCGTGGTCCGCGACCAGATCGGGCATGGGGCGGATTGGATCAAGGTGTACGCGGATTACCGGTGGGGCGCACACGGCGAGGCGGCGCCGACGTTTTCGCCGCAGGAGTTGGCGTTGATGGTCGAAACTGCCCGGAGCAGTGGCCGCCCGGTCGTTGCGCATTCAAGCACGCCAGAGGGTATGCGGCGATCGATCATGGCGGGCGTGGAAACCATCGAGCACGGGGACGGGGGCACTCCGGAGATATTCAAGCTGATGGTAGACAGGAATGTGGCACTCTGTCCCACGCTCGCGGCGGGCGATGCCACGGCCCAGTACGCTGGATGGAAGAAGGGTTCGGCCCCGGAGCCGCGCGGGAATCTCCCGCAAGCGCACCAGCTTCAAAGCGGCGCTCGATGCGGGCGTCACAATCCTCAGCGGCAGCGACGTGGGCGTCTTCACGCACGGCGACAACGCCCGCGAGATTGAGCTGATGGTGAACTATGGCATGTCGGCTGAGGCCGCGCTGAAGAGCGCCACGTCGATTGCGGCGCGCGTGCTGCACATGGACAATCGCATCGGTCGGTTGAAGGAGGGCCTCCTCGCGGACGTGATCGCGGTTGACGGCGATCCAACGCGCGATGTGTCTTCGCTTCGTCGCGTTCGATTCGTCATGAAGGGCGGTATCGTCTACCGCCGCGTAGACCACTGAGCCGCATCACATCGCACCACATGCCCATCAGTCGTTGTTCCCCGTCGTCGAACTAGATGGCAGTCGAGCCGACTAGACGCATTCCCACGCGCGCGGTCGTGAGCTGGGTCCTCTACGACCTGGCGAACACCATCTTCTCCATGGGGGTGGTGTCCGTCTACTTCTCAACGTGGGTGCGTGACCAGGTGGGGGCGCTGCACGCGGATTCGGTCTACGGCGTCATCACCGCCATTTCGATGGGCCTGATCTTCGTCGCCTCTCCCGGTCCTCGGTGCGATGACCGATCGGGCCAGGCGCCGCATGCCGTTTCTCGTCGTCAGCACGGTGATCTGCGTGTTCTTCACGGCCTTGCTCGCGCGCGGCGGGTTTGTCGCGACGGCGATCTGCTTCGTCATCGCGAACGTCGCGTACCAGGCAGGCCTGCAGTTCTATGACGCGATGCTGCCGGAGGTCAGCCACGAGGGGAATCGCGGAAAGATCAGCGGTATCGGCGTAGGCGTCGGCTATCTCGGCTCGTACATCGCCGTCGGGCTCGGCATGGACGCGGTGTTCGGGTCATCCGACAAGCCATTCCTGTTCACGATGATCGCCCTGTTCTTCCTGCTCTTCGCGCTGCCGTGCTTCCTGTTCGTGAAGGAGCGCGGCAACCCGAATCCACGCGAAGTCTTCAGCCTGGCGATGCTCCGCGAATCCACGAACGAGACGATGCGGACCATTCGATCGGGGCAGCAGTATCCGGGACTCGTCCGCTTTCTGGTGGGCCGTATCTTCTACACGGATCCCATCAACACCGTCATCTCGATCATGATGCTCTACACGATCAACGTGGCCGAGCATACCGGGTTGACGCACGCGGACGGCGAAGCCACCGGCAAGCTGATCATGATGACCGCGATCAGCTTCGCGGTGATCGGCGGGTTCGCGTGGGGATGGATCGTCGATCGTGTCGGCCCGAAGCGAACGTTGAACTACGTGCTGTATCTGTGGGTTGGCGTGTTCCTGCTTGCCGCGGCCATCGGGATCTTCGGGCTGCCGCTCGTGACGCTCTACGCCGTGGCATGCTCGGCCGGTGTGGCGCTCGGCGGAGTCTGGGCGGCGGATCGGCCGTTCATGCTCCGTCTGACTCCGCCGTCGCGAATCGGCGAGTTTTACGGCCTCTATGGCATGGTTGGACGGTTTTCGGCCATTACCGGCCCGCTGCATCTGGGCGATCGTGACCCGCCTCACGATCGGCGTTCTGGGGCTTCCACCAAATGTTGGACAGGGCATTGGCGTGCTCGTCCTGCTTGCGCTGATCGTCGTGAGCTACGTCATCCTGCAGCCGGTGACGGACGAACCGCGCGACTGGCCTGAGCTGTCGTCAGCGGCGTCGCCTGTCGTCGCCGCGCGTGCGACATCGTGAGCGTACGAGGCGCGACCGTTTTCCCGGGACGCGAAGCGGCGCCGACCGTCGAACCCACTTGCCCTGCGCTTAGAACACTGAGCTAGCCGCGGGGATGTATCTCGCTTCGTCTCGCCGACATCAGGGGAGCGTTGCCGGTGCGACTGTGTTACGAGTCCGACGCGCGGATGCGCTTGATCTTCTCGTCGCGTTCACGCTCGAAGCGATCGAGGTCGCGGCGCAGCTCGCCTTCACGCTCTTCCAGCACGGCGGGATCGAAGATGCTCACCACCGTCGACTGGTGCATGATGCGGCGTTCCGCAACCTGAGCTTCGTAGACGTTTCGAGCTTCTGCAATCGCGGCGCGCTGCGCATCAGTGAGGCGCTGCTGCTCGGTTCCGGCCGCGGCATCCTTCTGCCGGAGCCGTTCCATGACGATGTCGATGGCGCTCTTCGGGGCGTCGGCCATGATCTGTCCCTCTATTTCGAGTCGCGGGGGAACTATTGCGCACGCTGCGATCAGAGGATAGGCGATATCTGTGAATTATATGTGCGCCGCCTGTCTCGCGCAGCAGGCAGTCGCCGGGAGCCAGAGCCGCTCGAAAAGCTGCCGTATACTTCCTGGACCCAATGCGTCGGTTTTTGAAGCCCACCATTCTCGCTGCTGCCGTCTACGTTCTGCTGACTGTCGCGCTCACCTGGCCCCTGGTCGTGCATCCGGCGAGCATCGTCCCAAACGACCTGGGCGATCCCCTGTTGAACACGTGGATCCTGGACTGGGACGCCCGCGTTCTTCCCCTGACCGCGAATTGGTGGAACGGCCCGCAGTTCTACCCGGTCGCGGGCACGATGGCGTTCTCGGAGCATCTGCTGGGCCTCACGATCTTCACGACGCCCCTCATTTGGCTCACGGGCGATCCGCTCCTGGCCTACAACGGCGCCTTTTTCCTCTCGTTCGTGCTATCGGCGCTTTCGGCATATTTTCTGGCGTTCACGATCTCCCGCCGACACGATTGTGCGTTCCTCGCCGGCATCGCCTTCGGGTTTGCGCCGTACCGCATGGCGCAGTTCGCGCATGTGCAAGTGCTGTCCGCGTACTGGATGCCCGTCGCGCTCGCGGCGCTGCATCATTATTTTGAGGATCGTCGGAAGCGCTGGCTGGGTCTCTTCGCCGTGGCGTGGCTGCTGCAGGCGCTGTCGTGCGGGTACTACCTGTTCTACCTGTCCGTGCTCGTCGGTCTCTGGCTGCCGTGGTTCGTCAAGGGCCCGGCACGAGTTCGCGCCCTCGCGCAGATCGCGCTGGCCTGGGCGATCGTGGCCGCGATGCTCGTGCCCGTCATGTATGGCTACTGGAAGTTTCAGCATGCTTACGGCTTTCGCCGCGCCCTCGACGAGATCATCTCTTTCAGCGCGGACGTCGGGAGCGTGCTCAAGGCGCCGTCAAATCTGTGGGTCTGGGGATGGCTGGACGTCGTCCACCATCCGGAAGCTGAAATTTTTCCAGGCCTGACGGTGGTCGTTCTCGTCGTTCTCGGGTTGGCGATCGCCTGGCGCGATGCGGCGAAGGAACGGATTGGCCGTCTGAAGATGGCGCGCGTATTCGTCGTCCTGGCCGTCGTGTTCTTCGCAATCGCCGCGTCGCCGTTATATTTCGGGTCCTGGAAGGTCGACTTCTTCGGTGTGCGCCTGCTGTCGGTCGGCACTCCGCACAAGCCGCTTTCCATCGGGCTCCTCTGTCTGGTGATCGCCGGTGCGATGCACCCATCGGTGCGGACGGCGTGGCGAAGGCGATCCACGATGACGTTTTATGCGCTGGCCGCACTGGCGATGTGGTTGCTCAGCCTCGGTCCTGCGCCAACGCTGATGGACCGGCCCATCATCTACAAGGCGCCGTATGCCTGGCTCATGATGCTTCCCGGCGGCGAAGGGATCCGGGTCCCGGCACGGTTCTGGATGCTGGCGGCGTTGTGCCTGTCGATTGCCGCCGCGCTGGCGCTGCGGCAGATCACGGCGCGCTGGCCGAGGTTTGCGCGCGCGATACCTGTCGTCGCGTGCCTTGGGGTTCTCGCGGACGGGTGGCCGCGTCCCATCTTCATGGAGAAGCGGCCTGCGTCGAGGCCGCTTCACAGCCGAGTCGTCGCGCGGCTCGATCTCCCGCCCGTGCCCTCGCACGACAGCATCGCGTTGTTTCGCGCGATCGAGCACCGGCGCCCCCTGTTCAACGGGTACAGCGGGTACTTTGCTCCGCATTACTGGGCCATGCAGTACCTGCTGAAGCAGCGCGACCCTGCCGTGTTGACGCGTCTGTCCTCGGTACGGTCCTTTTGAAGTGGTCGTCGACCATGACTGGGATCCGGAAGCCGGGTCGAGAAGGTTTCTTCAAGCCGCTCCGCAGGTCTCGCTGGTGTACCGCGACGAACGCTATTCCGCCTTCAGGGTGGAGCGGGGACCACACGCTGGATCGCTTCCCAGGCCCCAGGGGCAGTCATTGCCGGTCGCGTCGCTCAAGGCGCAATACAACGCGGCCATGGTGCGCGACATGATCGATCACGACATCATGACGCGATGGCATTGCGGACGCGAGCAGCGACCGGGCGATCAATTCACGGTCGATCTGGGCTCCCAGCGGCAAGTCAATGGTGCCGAGCTGCTGATTGCAGGATTCGTCGGTGACTTTCCGCGCAAGCTGTCGATTGAAACGTCGGCCGACGAGGCAAACTGGTCGGTCGCGTGGACGGGGGACACCGCTATCGTGGCTCTGTCAGCTGCGCTCGAGGATCCACTCAATATTTCGATGCCGTTCGTGTTCGAACCAAGGGCGGCGCGCTACCTCCGGTTCACGGAGCTTGCGGCAGACGATACATATTACTGGTCGGTTGCAGAGCTGCGGATTATTGGGCAGTAATTCTCCCCGGAGACTCCAATGACAACGGCTCTCAACCTCAGCATTTCGCGGCTGCCCCACACCCCGGAGCGAGAGTTTTCACCTGCGCTGAGGCCTGACGGCACAGAACATCTTCGCCAAGATAGGGAACGTGCATTGCAGCGTACCTCCGGTTCCAGGAGGCCCCATGGGTTTAAGAGACAGGTACGCGTACGCGATCTCCACTGCGAAGGGAAAGTTCGACGGCAGCGCGCAGGAGCAGGACGGAAAGCTGCACTTCGTCGGTTCGGTGAAGACGGAAGAGGAAAAGAACGAAATCTGGAATGCCATCAAGACCATTCCCGATTGGCGCAACGAGATCATTGCTGAGATCAAAGTCACTGGAGGGGGCGTATCCTCCGGTGGCGGCACAGCTACAGCAACCGCGAGCAAGACTTACACCGTGAAGGCTGGCGATACGCTCAGCAAAATTGCGAAGCAGCATCTTGGCGACGCCAACGCCTACATGAAGATCTTTGAACTGAATCGCGACCAGCTCAGCAATCCCGACGTCATCAAGCCAGGGCAGGTGCTCAAGCTCCCGTAACCTGCGGTCAGGCTACATCTGGTCTCCCGGGCACGGCTCACCATATACTGTGACCGGGAGACACCAGGTGACGACGGCGGAATCGGGCGCGATTGTGCTCCTCGTCGAAGATGATCAGGACGGCCGCCGTATGTACGCCGACTGGCTGACCGGCGCCGGTTTCCGTGTCGACGAGGCTCACAACGGGTTGCAGGCACTGGAGCGGGCGTTCGACTGCCGCCCGCATGTCGTCGTCACCGATCTCAATATTCCGGGGATCGATGGGTTCGAGCTGACGCGGCGGCTGAAACACGATGCGCGGACCTGCGACATTCCGGTCATCGCGGTCACGGGCTACGCCGCGTTCGCCTTGGATCCAGGGCGAGCGCGCCGTGCCGGGTGCGACGCCGTGCTGTCGAAGCCCTGTTCTCCGCGCGATCTCGAGGCGGCGATACGCGATCTCATCCGGGAGCGCTCGAGTCAAACGTAAGACGAGCAGCATGAACGACCGTGCACTCAAGCCGCTGATCCTTATCGTAGAGGATTTCGACGACGCGCGCGAGATGTACCGGGACTATCTCGAGTTCAGCGGATTTCGAGCCGAAACCGCGCGCGACGGCCGCGAGGCGATTGACAAGGCTCGAGACCTGCAGCCGGACTTGATCCTCATGGACCTTTCGCTGCCGGGGATTGATGGGTGGGAGGCGACGCGGCTGCTGAAAGCCGGACCGGACACGAGTCATCTGTTAATCGTCGCACTGAGCGCGCACGCGCTCGCCACGGAAGGCGAGCGTGCTCGCGCGGCCGGATGCGATGGATTCATCGCCAAGCCGTGCCTGCCGGCCGATCTGGTCCAGGAGATCGGGCGATACCTCAAGGGCCCGCCGGCCGCCCGCGACCGGCGGCCCCGTTCACGACGCCACTGATGCCGCATGCCGACGATCGCGACCGCGTGATGCCTCGCGTCCTCCTAGTGGAGGATCACCTGGACACGCGGCAGATGTACGCGGAGTTCCTTGGTAACGACTTCGAGGTTCTGACGGCCGCCGATGGCGAAGACGCGCTCAGCCTTATACGGCTTCAGGTCCCCGATGTGATCGTGACGGATTTGTCTTTGCCCCGCATCGACGGATTCGAGCTGGTCGCCCGGGTGCGCGCCGACGCCTCGCTGAAATCGATTCCCATCATCTGCCTGAGCGGCTACGGCGGCCACGAGCACGCGCAGCGCGCATTGGCCGTCGGGTGCGATCGCATTCTTCAGAAGCCCTGCATGCCGGATGCGCTCGCGACGGTCGTGACCGAGATGCTCGAACATGCCGCAAAGCGGAGGGACGCGTGAGTCCGACGGTGTTCATCGTTGAAGACGACGCCGATACGAGAGAGATGCTGCGGACGATTCCTTGAGCTCGAAGGCTACCGCGTCGAGACCGCCGAGAACGGGAGGCGCGCGCTGGAGCGGCTCGGGTCGGGGGTCGGGGCGTGCGTGATCCTGCTCGATCTCATGATGCCCGTCATGGATGGCTGGCAGTTCCGGCAGGCACAGATTCGCGATGCAGCCCTGGCCGGGATTCCGGTCATCGTCGTGTCCGCCGCTGGCCGCGAGCGACTGGAAAGGATTCAAGCCGACGCGTACCTGTCAAAGCCAGTCGATCTCGACGAACTCCTCGCTCTGCGTCACCCAGTTCTGCCGGCCCTGACACACTGCTATCGGTTCCCCGTGTTGACCACCGGTTTGTCTGGTGCCACAGCTGTTTCAGCCGCGATCGCGCTGGCCTTCATTCTCTGCAGGCGTTCGGCAAGCGCGGCGACAAGCCTGCCGTCGATGCCGTAGACGTCGTCGCGAAACTGCAGGATGCCGTCGGCCGTGACCCGCGCCGTCCAGTACCCCAGATACACCGGCAGCGGCGCCCTCAGCTTGACCGTCTGCGTTCCTCTCCCGCGTGCATCGCCTCGCTGATGCGTTCGCGGCGTCCACTCCGGCTGATCGCGCAGCAGGTATCGGCGAGCTTCTCCGGCTGCTCCAGACGCACGCAGCCGTGGCTGAACGACCGGCTCGCCCGCGCGAACAGCGAGTCGGCCGGCGTGTCGTGCAGGTAGACGTTGAACTGGTTCGGGAACATGAACTTCACGAGCCCGAGCGAGTTCGAGGTGCCCGGCCGCTGCCGGAAGCGGTAGTTGCTCGCGGACTGCCGAGATCGATGCGTGCGCGGGGTCGACCGCGGTTGCCCGATGCGTCCACGACCTCCATGCTCGTCCGGTTGCAGGAACGCCGGATCCCTCATCACCGAGGGCAGCGTTTCGTTCTGCGCGATGTCGGCCGGCACGTTCCAGTACGGGCGCGAAGACGACGTAGGTCATCCTGTCGTTGAAGATCGGCGTCGGCGTGTCCTGCTTGCCGACGACGACCCGCATCGAAAGCGGCGTCGGCCGTGGTCCCACACATCGAGCCGCATGTCGGGGATGTTGACCAGAACGTACCGGTCGCCGAGAGTCGCGCGGCAGCCAGCGCCAGCGCTCCAGGTTCAGCTCGATCTGCCGGATTCGCGCGTCGACCGGCACGTTCATCTCGGCGACCAGCGCCGGCGTCACGACGACCATCGTCGGTCAAGCCCGTGGCGTCGCTGGAAGCGCTTCACCGCTTCCTGCAACTCCGGACCGTAGACAGCCGAGTGGCCGCGCGGGCGCGGATCCCGTGTAATCGCCCGACGCGGCAAGGCGCCGGGCAAGGGCGCCGGCGACGAGTGCTCGACTGCCCGGGCTTGATCTGCATGCCCGGCGGGTACCTTCGGCCAGCCGCCGCGCGCTGCCACCGCGCGGTAGTCTTCGAGCGCCCGCTGGAGCGCGCGGTAATCAGGGTGGCGTGGGCGTGAGCTCGAACAGCGACTCGGCGACGCGGTTATCGCGGAGCGCTCGTTCGAGCTGCGACAGCGGGTCGAACGACTTCGCCTCGATCTTCCACGCTGGATCAGCGTGCGCCAGATCCGACACGCCATCGGCCAGATCGGACGCGAACTTCATATAGAGCCATGTCAGCCACACGTCCATTGCGATGGCTTGCCGCGGATCGAACCCTCTCTTCGTGAGAAACCCTCGAGAGGCTTCCTGCTTGCGTTGATCGAGCAGCGTCGCGCTGTACAGCTCGGGGTCGAGCCCCTCGCGATCCGCCGCATGGATCGCCCGCATGAGCGCGTCCATTTGAGGCCGCGGGGCGCCCTCGTCGATCCACGCCGGCGCGAAGTCGCGCCGTTGATAGAACGCGCGCGTAAGCTTCCAGAGACGCGCGCCGTCGCGATCGCGGGTGACGTAATCTGGTCGGGTAGTGTGCTGAACGGTCTCCTGCACGGCGAGCGCCAGACGCGATCGCTGCTCACGATCGTGCGGCGTGCCCAATCGCGTGCACGACGGTCATCAACAGTAATGCGATCACGAGCGCGAGCGCCCTGCGATGCCGGCAGAGAGAGTGCAAGGTGATCACCCATGGGCTTGGTAGCAAGCAGGGTGCCGACAAACTCAGGCGTTGAATCGCCCATATTCACGTGGTTTCACCGCGCAAATGTCCGTAGGCGTCGGAGAGTGTAACTTTGATTACCCGCCGCGCCCGTCAACCGGGACTGTTCGATCGAGTCGCCGGCGTCCGCGCAAGGGCGCGTCAGCGGAGTCGATCGTCCAGCGCGATCTCAACATGGTGGCCGCAGCGCTGCTCTACGACATGGCGGCATTGCAGCCAACCGAGCGCAGCCAGTTCGGCTACAAGCGCGCCGCAAAAGCCATCATCGGGCTGCCCGTGTCCGTCGCCGATCTGGTGAGCGCGGGGACGCTCCGCGATGTCGATTCGTCGGACCGGCTAGCGCGCGCATCATCAGCGAGGTCGTCGAGCAGGGGCGCTCGCCGACCGTCGAGACCGCCGTTGCGCAGTCCGCGAGAGCGTCGCAAGTCGACGTCTCGCCGCCATTTCAGAGCGAGCGTATCTTGAGCCAGCTTCGCGATGCAGCAGGCGCTGACGGCGTCGCTTGGCGCGGACGTGGTTCGCCGCGAGGACTATCGGGGCGACTTCCAGATGCACTCGACATGGAGCGACGGAGGCGAGAGCATTTCCGGGATGGCAGCCGCATGCCTCGAGCTCGGGCACACCTGCCTTGGTATCACGGATCACTCGTACGGGCTGCCGATCGCGCGTGGGATCAGCATGACGGACGCGATCGCCCAGCACGGAGAGATCGACAGACTCAACGCGAAGCTTGCCGGGCGCTTCCGGGTGTTCAAAGGTATCGAGGCGAACATTCTGGCCGACGGTCAGCTCGATCTGCAGCCGGTGGAGCGTCCCAATTCGAGTTCGTGGTTGCGTCGCCGCATTCGCTGCTGCGCCGTACGGACGACCAGACGGACCGCATGCTCGCCGCCGTCCGATGTCCGGGTGTCGCAGTGCTCGGACATCCTCGCGGCCGGGTCTTCAACAGCCGTCCGGGCGTGACTGCCGACTGGCTGCGCGTGTTCGAAGCGGCATCGAAGCGCAGGGTCGCCATCGAACTGGACGGCAACTGGCACCGCCAGGACATCGACTTCGAGCTGGCCCGTCAGGCGCTCGATGCCGGGTGCATCTTCGCGCTCGACAGTGACGCGCATTCGATCGGAGAGTTGCGCTTCAGCGATTATGCGATTGCGCATGCGCGCCTCGCCGGGGATACCGGCTTCGCGCGTGATCAACTGCTGGAGCGACGATCGAGTTGCTCGAGTGGATGGATGAACGGCGAGCACCATCCCGCTAAAACTGGTTGTCAACCTGCGCTACCGGGTTCTGAAACCATTTGTCGTTCTGGCGTGCAGTTGGTATGGGACGGGATCTTACGTCACTAGGATCGCGTCCCGACCTCCGCCATGGCGGCGCGATAGTAGCGCGACACCAGCGGGTGTCCGACGCGCGGCTCGATGAAGGCCGACGCCTGGACGAGCGCGCTCAGGTCGATACCGGTTTCGATGCCCAGCCCGTTGAGCACATACACGAGATCTTCAGTTGCGAGGTTGCCGGTGGCGCCTGGCGCATACGGACAGCCCCCGAGACCGCCGGCGGATGCATCGAACGTCGCGATCCCCAGTTCGAGCGCGGTGAGGACGTTGACGAGCGCTGTGCCGCGGGTGTCGTGGAAGTGGAGCGCGACGGCGTGCAGCGCCACGCGTTCGGCCACGACCGCAACCACGCCGCGCACGCGACCCGGATGAGCGATGCCGATCGTGTCGCTGATCGCGACTTCGAAGGTCCCCATGTTCATGAGCGCCTCAGCGACCGCCGCAACGCGCGGCCGGAGGGACTTCACCTTCGAAAGGGCACCCGAATGCCGTCGAGACGTAGCCTCGCACGCGGATTCTCAGTTCTGACGCGCGCGCACACACCGCGCGATACGTGTCGAGCGACGCGTCAACGTCCTGATTGACGTTCCTGCAGGCTGAACGTGTCCGACGCAGCCGCGACGATGCCGACCTCTTTGACGCCGGCCGCGTGCGCGCGTTCGAGGCCCTGGAGGTTCGGGACGAGGGCGGTATACCGGATGCCCTCGCGCCTGCTGATGCCGGCGAATACCTCGGAGGCGTCGGCCATTTGCGGAACCCACTTCGGGCTGACGAACGATGCCACTTCGATGACCGGCAGCCCGGCGGCCGACAGCCGATCGACGAACGCGATCTTGTCAGCGGCGGTGAGGGCCGCGGCCTCGTTCTGCAGACCGTCCCTTGGCCCCACTTCGACGACCGTGACGCGCGATGGATATCGCATCAGTCGATCTCGACGAGCGTCACCCCGGGCTGAACGAGGTCGCCCGGCTTGCAGCACACCGCGCTCACGGTCCCATCCGCGTCCGCGCGAATCGGCAGTTCCATCTTCATCGCTTCCAGGATCACAAGGGTATCACCTCGATGCACCTGCGTCCCTGGCGTAACCTCGACTCGGATGACCGTCGCGGGCATCGGAGCGGAGAGCGAGGTGTGACCGGTCGACGCGCGCCGGCGACCGCCAGCGGCGTGGACGTCCAATTCGTAGGTGTGGCCGTCGAAAAACACCCAGCGCGTGTCGCCATCGCTCGCCACCCAGGCGACGATGGACGCTTCGCCTCCGACACGGATCTCTCCGGTGGCGGTCACCCGAGTCGTAATTGCTACCTCATCAACCATCACCCGGCCGTCGTCGAGCACGGTGACGGTGTGCTCGCCGCGCTCGTCGCTGATGATCAGCCGGCGTTGCATGCTCAACGGCCCCATTCGCGAATCGTGTCCCAGGGATCAGTCGCCGAGGTGCGCCGCGTACCGGTTGACGCAGGTGTGTCCTGCGGCGCAGCGACGGCCGCCGCGGCCAGGACTTCTATTGGGGTCTCTCGGGGCGCCAGGAGCTCAAGCGCGTGGTCCTCGATGAAGCGGGTGTGGACGGTACCCGATCGGACATCGGGATGTTCGAGCAGCTGAATCAGGAACGGGACGCTAGTGTGGATGCCGAGTATCGGAAACGCCCTGAGCGCCGTGATGGCGCGCGCAATCGCCGCGTCGCGTGATTCGGCCGACACCGTCAGTTTGGCGAGCAGCGGGTCGTAGTGCACCGAGACCTGGCCCCCTTCGGTCACACCGGAATCAACCCGAACGCCGGGGCCGCCAGGCTCGCGATACAGGAGGAGCGTACCCGCCTGCGGCAGGAACCCGCCCGCGGGGTCCTCGGCGTACACGCGGCATTCGATCGCGTGACCACGCTTGCACCAGCTCGGTCTGTGTCCACGGCAGCCGTCCACCGGCCGCGACGATGAACTGCGCACGAACGAGATCGACGCCGGTGACCGCTTCCGTGACTGGATGCTCGACCTGCAGCCGCGTGTTCACCTCGAGGAAGTAGAACCGCGCGCGATCGCCTGAACCTTCCAGCAGGAACTCGACCGTGCCGGCGTTGATGTAGTCGCGCGGCGCGCGCGGCTGCGACGGCCGCCTCGGTCATCGCCGTCCGGACGGACGGTGTCAGCGCCGGCGAAGGACTTTCCTCGAGGATCTTCTGGTGCCGTCGCTGGATCGAACATTCGCGCTCGAACAGATGGACGACGTTGCCGTGGACATCGCCGAACACCTGCACTTCGACGTGCCGCGGCTTGTCGATGAGTCGCTCGACATACAGCGTTCCATCACCGAACGCCGCGACGGCCTCTCGTCGCGCTGCCGCAATCAGTTCGCGCGCGGAATCCCTGTCGCGGACGGCGCGCATGCCCTTACCGCCACCACCCGCCGACGCCTTGACGAGCACGGGAAACCCGAGCTGCTCGGCGGCGGAGAGGATTCCACCATCTGACTGATCGGTCGCCGTCATGCCCGGCACCACCGGAACGCCTGCCGTCGCCATCAGGTTCCGCGCAGCGATCTTCGACCCCATGCGATCGATCACGGCCGCCGGCGGTCCGACGAACACGAGTCCCGCGTCGCGGCACGCCGTGGCGAACGCCGCGTTCTCCGACAGGAACCCGTATCCTGGGTGGACGGCTTCGGCGGAGGTCTCTCGAGCTGCCTTCAGGATGGCGTCGATGGACAGGTAACTCTGAGCGGAAGGCGCGGGACCGATATGGACCGCGCGATCGGCCGCGCGGACGTGCGGCGCGTCGCGGTCCGCGTCGGAGTAGACCGCGATGCTCTCCAGGCCCGCTTCCCGACAGGCGCGTGCGATGCGGATGGCAATCTCGCCGCGATTGGCGATCAGCACGCGCCGGAACGTCATGTCGTCCAGCTCGGCTTCCGTTTTTCCAGAAACGCTCGAAGCCCTTCCTGGCCTTCCTCGGAGATCCGCTGCGACGCAATCGCATTCGTGGTCACGCCGATCACATCGTCCGGGTGCGCACCGGCGATTTCCCGGATGAGCGATTTCGCCCTGGCGATTCCGGCGGGACTCGCGGTCAGCACGTCGCTGATCCGTCGCGCCACAGCCACGTCGAGAGCGTCATCCGGGACCACGTCATGAATCAGTCCAATCTCCTTCGCGCGACGCGCATCGAAGCGGGCGCCGGTCAGGAAACACTCGCGCGCCGCGGAGATCCCGATTTTCCGTAGCACATAGGGCGCCACGACGGCTGGCAGAATCCCGAGCTTCACTTCACTCAGCGCGAAGACGGCGTCGTCGGCGGCTATCACCATGTCGCAGACGGCGGCAAGACCGACGCCGCCACCGAGGGCAGCGCCCTGGATCCGGCCGATCACCGGCACCGGTAATGTGTCGAGCCGTTCGAGCATCCGCGCCAGGTCCTCGGCGTCGCTGAGGTTTTCCTGACGCGAGTACGCAATGGCCTTGGCCATCCACCCGATGTCGGCGCCGGCGCAGAAGGTTTTGCCTTCACCCGCCAGCACCACAGCGCGAACCGAGTGGTCCTCAGTCGCCGCCGTCGCGGCAGCGGTTAGCGAACGAATCATCTCTTCGTCGAAAGCGTTGCGCACAGCCGGGCGGTTCAGCGTGATCCGGAGAACGGGACCGTCGCGTTCGATGAGGACTGAAGACATAACTGATGTCTCGATGCCGCGCGCCGCTACATCCGAAAGACGCCGAACTTTGCCTCGGGGATCTGAGCGTTGAACGAGGCGGACAATCCCAGCGCGAGCGCGGTGCGCGTCTCGGCGGGATCGAGGATCCCATCGTCCCACAGCCGGGCGGTCGAGTAATAGGGGGAGCCCTCGCGCTCGTACTTGTCGAGGATCGGAGTCCGAATCGCGTCTTCCTCCGTAGGCGACAGGCTGCGTCCTTCGCGCGCGAGCTGGTCGCGCTTCACGGTGGTGAGCACGCCGGCGGCCTGCTCTCCGCCCATAACTGAAATGCGCGCGTTCGGCCACATCCATAACAGACGCGGCTCGAAGGCGCGACCGCACATGCCGTAGTTCCCGGCGCCGAACGATCCGCCGATGATCGACAGTGAATTTCGGCACGACGGAATTCGCGACCGCGTGCACCATCTTTGCGCCGTCCTTGGCGATTCCGCCGCGCTCGTAGTCGCGGCCGACCATGAACCCCGTGATGTTCTGCAGAAATATCAGCGGCACGCGGCGCAGGTTGCACAGCTCGATGAAGTGCGTCGCTTTCAATGCCGACTCGGAAAAGAGGACGCCATTGTTCGCGACGATGCCGACGAGGAAGCCCTGCAGTCGCGCGAATCCGGTCACGACCGTGTTCCCGTACCGCTCCTTGAACTCGTCGAACCTGGATCCGTCGACCAGCCTCGCAATGATTTCCCGCACCTCGTAGGGTTTCCGGGTGTCGGTGTTCACGATCCCGTAGATGTCGGCAGCATCGTAGAGCGGTTCTTCGGGATTCGCGACGTCGCCCGGAATCGTCTTGACTGTATTGAGCGTGCCGACAATCGTTCGCACGATCTGGAGCGCGTGCTCATCGTCCTCCGCAAGGTAGTCGGCAACCCCGCTCAGTCGCGTGTGCACGTCAGCGCCGCCGAGCTCTTCCGCGGTGACTTCTTCACCGGTCGCCGCCTTGACCAGAGGAGGCCCGCCCAGAAAGATGGTCCCCGTGCCCTTGACGATGACGGTTTGATCCGACATGGCTGGGACGTACGCGCCCCCGGCGGTGCATGACCCCATGACTGCCGCGATCTGTGAAATGCGTTCGGCGGACATGCGCGCCTGATTGAAGAAGATGCGACCGAAGTCGTCTCGATCGGGAAAGACCTCTGCCTGCAGTGGAAGAAACGCGCCGCCGGAGTCCACCAGGTATACGCACGGGAGCCGATTCTGCAGTGCCACCTCCTGAGCACGCACATGCTTCTTCACCGTCAGCGGATAGTAGGTACCGCCCTTGACCGTGGCATCGTTGGCTACGATGAGCACCTCGCGTCCCGAGACGCGGCCGATGCCGGTGATGATACCCGCCGCCGGCGCGTCGTTGTCGTAGACGTCCCATGCGGCCAGCGGCGAGAGCTCGAGGAACGATGCCCCGTCATCCAGCAGCCGGTCAATCCGTTCGCGCGCCGGCAGTTTTCCCTGCGCGCGGTGTCGCTCGAGATACTTGGCCCCTCCGCCTTGCTTGACAAACGCCTGGCGGTTCCTGAGCTCGGCCACGAGCGCCGTCATCCGCTCCATGTTGGCCTGGAAGAGCGCGGAGTTCTTGTCGACGTGCGTCTCGAGGATGTCCATCAAAGTGAGTGAGTGGTCAGAAAAGTGGTTTCAGAACCTGAAGCGCAGCTCTTCAGGGCTGCCAGTGGAAGCCCTGCGCTGCAAGTTCGAAATCGGGAGGCTTTGGAACCGCTTCTAGGGATTCACTTACCACCCGCAGCAATCCGTCTTGTACCGGCAATTCGGGCAGCGCCACACCGCATGCATGCGGAACATCTCCGCTCCGCAGCGCTCGCAGACAACAGCGTCGCTCGACGCGCTCTCGGGCCGCGGACACGACGTTGAAGGGGGTTCAGAGGTGGATAGCGGGGGTGTTCGGGTCGGGTCTGGCATGCGCGGGATTATAGAACGGAGTCGCATCTCTCCATTCGTCTTCGGGATCTGCCCGCGATCTGAACGGCCAGCCGCATTCCTCCAATACCGGTACAATGGATCCATGGACGATCGCGAGCGGCGCGTCCAGATGGTCGAGAGGCAGATAGCCGCGCGGGGCGTCCGGGATCCAAGGGTGCTGGAGGCTCTCCGCGAAGTCCCTCGCCATCTATTCGTCCCCGAGGAGCAGCGGTCTCATGCCTACGAGGATCGCGCACTGCCGATCCCCAACGGGCAGACGATCTCCCAACCCTATATCGTTGCGATCATGACCGAGCTGCTTCAGCCAGCGTCGGATCACCGCGTTCTCGAGATCGGTACCGGATCCGGATACCAGACCGCCATCCTGTCCCGTTTGTCAAAAGAAGTGATCTCGATTGAACGCCATCCGGAGCTTGCTGAGGCGGCGCGAAGGCTCTTCGACCGACTCGGCCTCACCAATGTAGATATTCGCATTGGCGATGGTAGCGAAGGGTTGCCGTCGGAGGCGCCGTTCGACCGGATCCTGGTGACCGCCGGCGCCCCGTCCGTTCCCGAATCGTTGAAGCAGCAGCTTGCGGAGGGGGGCCGGCTCGTGCTTCCGGTCGGTCCCTCCGGCTATCAGCACCTGACGATCGTCGATCGTGTCGGCATGACCTTCCAGGAGCAGGAGCGGGACGCGTGCGTCTTTGTCCCCTTGATTGGGCGACACGGCTGGCAGTCCTAACCTCTTCAATTTGGGCCACAAAGTGTGTATTTATTTGCGACAAGTGTCGACTCATGGACGTAATTCTGTGAATGTGTATACTTATTCGCTGGACATTGCTTCGGTAGTGTATTGATGTACGGCTGTTTGCGCCGCCGAGTTTGGAACCCGGCAGCCTAGACGAACTAGACAAGGTGGCTGGCACCTTTCCGGGAAAGGTGCCAGCCACCTTGTCAGATGACGGGGCAGGCTATGACGATGAAGAAACGGAACCGCGTGCTCGCGATTGACGATGAGCCCTCGATGATTGAGTGGCTGAAGATTCTGCTCGAGCACGAGGGCTACGAGGTGCGGACTGCGATGATCGGGACGCGGGGCGAGGAGATCTTCAAGACGTGGAAGCCGGACGTGGTCGTGACGGACATGATGCTGCCGGACGCCGACGGCCTGGAGCTGCTGAGAAAGTTCAAGCAGATCCACGCGGACACCGAGGTCATCGTCGTCACCGGCCATGGCAGCGTTGCTGAAAGCGGTCGAGGCGATGAAGGCCGGGGCGCACAGCTTCGTGGAGAAGCCCATCGAGCCCGACACTCTGCTGCAGATGCTGGAGCGGGCCATCGAACGCCGCGATCTGGTTGGCGAGAATCTGCTGCTCAAGCAGAAACTCGAAGGACAGTTCCGGTTCGGCAACATCATCGGCAAGAGCAAGAAGATGCATGAGGTGCTCGAACTGGTCGAGAGCGTCGCCGGCAGCGACGCGAACATCCTCATTCAGGGAGAGAACGGAACCGGCAAAGAGCTCATCGCCAACGCGATCCACTACAACAGCAAGCGGGCAAAGGGGCCGTTCATCAAGATCAACTGCGCCGCCATCCCCAAGGATCTTATCGAGTCGGAGCTCTTCGGCTACAAGAAAGGAGCGTTCACCGGCGCGGCAACGGACAAGGAAGGGCTTTTCGAGATGTCGGAAGGGGGCTCGCTGCTCCTCGACGAGATCGGCGAAATGCCGCCGTACCTGCAGACGAAACTGCTGCGCGTGCTGCAGGAGCGCGAGTATCGTCCGATCGGCAGCGACCGGATCGTCCGCGTCGACTTCCGGCTGATCTGCGCGACGAACATCGATCTGGACGCGGCGCTGCGCGACGGCAAGCTGCGCGAGGACCTGTACTTCCGCATCAATACGATCACGCTTCGCGTGCCGCCGCTCCGGGAGCGCACGGAAGACATCCCGCTTCTGTGCGAGCACTTCCTCGAAAAATACCGGCAGCGCCATCAGCGCGACGTGAAGTCGATTGCGCCGGCGGCCTATCACGTGCTGATCCGGCACCGCTGGCCGGGCAACGTGCGCGAGCTCGAGAACGTGATCGAGCGCGGCGTGCTGGTTGCCAAGGGGAACGGAAATCACCGTCAACGATCTGCCCGAGTCGCTGCGCACGGAAAACGCGACGACGACCGAGTTCGTCATTCCGCCACATCGGACCCTGGCCGAAATCGAGCAGCATGGCGATCCTGCAGACGCTCCAGCGAACCAACTGGAACAAGCAGGAGGCGGCGCAGATCCTCGGCCTGTACCGGCCGACGCTGTACAGCAAGATGAAGAAGCATGAGATCCAGGATGGGAGCAAAAGCGCGGCACGGCGTCCGGCTCCAATGCAGTAGCAGCGACCCGGTCGCTGTGCCGACCGGGCGCGAGCCTTGCAGCGGCTCAGCCTGATGAACGCCAATGCACCGGCCGGGGCAACAGGCTTCCTCGCCGGGGTCGGTGACGCGGCCCTCTTTGCGCTCAAAGCCGCGCGGGAGGTCTGGGTCCCTCCATTTGAAATCGGCGAAACGGTCCGTCAGATTTACGAGCTCGGGTTCCGGTCGGCTCCACTCATTGCGGTGTCGGGGGTCGCGGTCGGCGTCGTGCTTTCGATGCACACGCGCGCGTCGCTCGAACGATTTGGCGCCGAGTCGATGATCCCCGCCGGGCTGGCGATCGCGCTCGTGCGCGAAACCGGGCCCTCTCACGGCGGGTCTGCTCCTCTCGGGTCGGATTGGCGCGGGCATCGGCGCCGAGCTTGGCGCCATGCGCGTGACCGAGCAGATCGACGCGCTCGAGGCCTCGGCAGTGGACGCGTTCCGTTACCTGGTCGTCACGCGCGTGATTGCCTGCGTCATCGCCCTGCCCATCCTCACAACCTTGATGAACTTTGCCGGGATGGTCGGTGGGTTCATCGCAGAGACCGCCGCCACCGGCATGCCCTTTCACTCTATATCTGACTCGGGCCTTTTCGCTCATCGGTATGAGTGACTACGTGCCTGCGACGTTCAAAACGATGGTCTTCGGCTTCATCATCGCCACGACGGCGTCCTACCTGGGATTCAACACCGAGTCGGGAACCGAAGGTGTTGGACGTGCTTCGACGCGAGCCGTCGTGCTCTCATCGATGCTGATCATCGTGACCAACGTTCTTCTGGTACGGCTGATCTTCTTCTTCTTTCCGCAGGCGGCGGGCCGATGACCGACGACGCTTCCGTTGTCGAGCGCACGTTCGCGACGGTGCGCGATCGTGAGACGCCCGCTGCACGCGCCGATCGCCCGGCTGTGCGAATGGATCACGTGACGAAGGCTTTCGGCAACCGCAAGGTGCTCGACGATGTGTCGTTCGAGGTGCGGACGGGTCAGGGGTTCGTCATCCTCGGACGAAGCGGGACCGGGAAGAGCGTCGCGCTCAGGCACATGGTCGGCCTTCTCCGTCCAGATAGTGGACGCGTATACGTCGGCGACGATGAAATCAGCGTGCTGAGCGGCGCGAGCTCTCTCGCGCATCAGAAGGAGGATCGGATTTCTGTTTCAGAACGCCGCGCTGTTCGATTCAATCTCGGTCGGTGAGAACGTCGCGTTTCCCATGCGTCGGCACACGCGTCTCGATGACGCCGAGATCCGGCAACGCGTCCAGCAGAGGCTGGCTGCAGTGGGTCTCGAACAGGACTACGACAAGATGCCCTCATCGCTGTCGGGTGGCATGCGGAAACGCGCCGGTCTCGCCCGAGCGCTGGCTCTCGACCCACCACTGCTTCTCGTCGATGAGCCAAGCGCCGGGCTCGATCCAATCACCAGCGAGGAAATCGACGCCCTGCTTGTCGGCCTGAAGCAGGAGGGGGGGGTGACGCTCGTGGTCGTCACGCACAACATGCCGAGCGCGCGCCGCCTCGGCGACCAGCTGATGATGCTGCACGAGGGGCGGATCATCGCACGCGGGTCGGCGGAGGAACTGGATCAGAATCCCAATGAGCTGGTCCGCGCCTTCATGACCTCACAGCACGCCGGATAGAACAACGCCATGAATTACCGCCGATCCGCTGCCGTGGGCGCATTCCTCATCATTGGCACGCTGCTCTTCGCCGTCGGTCTCTTCCTGATTGGCGATCGGCGTATGCTCTTCAACCGCACCGTCAGCGTCTACGCGGAGTTCGCGAACATCGCGGGGCTGCAGGATGGCGCCAAGGTGCGCGTCGGAGGGATGGATGCCGGGGAAGTCGATTCCATCCAGGTGCCGGCGAATCCCTCGGCGCGCTTCCGCGTGAAGATGCGGGTTCGCGAGGATCTGCATCGCCTGGTTCGCGTCGACTCGGTCGCGACGATTCAAACCGATGGCCTCGTCGGCAACAAGTTCGTCCAGATCGAAGCCGGCACCGATCAAGCCCAAATCGTCCCCGCGCTCGGAACCGTTCCGAGCCGGGAAGCGTTCGAACTCTCCGCAATGCTCCAGCGTATGAGTGACACGGTGGATCTGGTACGCACCACAATCGTCCAGCTGAAGGATGGCATCGACCAGGCGCTCACAGCGGTGGGCGACACCGCGAACGAGGCGCAGGATCTGCTGAACGATGTCGGGACTGAAGCGCAAACGATCATGGCATCGGCGCAAAAGGTCAGCGAGGATCTCAACGCCATCGTGAGAGGGGTGCGCGAAGGAAAAGGATCCGTCGGAAAGCTCCTGACAGACGATTCCCTCTATGCGAGCATAAAGAGCATTGCCGCGGACGCCGAAAAGGCGGCCGTCAGTTTACGGGACGCCGGCGAGCAGGCGAAAGCGGCCGTGGCCGATCTCCGGGGCGAGAACGGGCCGCTGAAGGGAGTGACAGGATCGCTGCAGCAAACGTTGTCGTCCGCGAAGGATGCCATGCAGGATCTCGCGGAAAACACCGAAGCGCTGAAGCACAACTTCCTGTTCCGCGGGTACTTCAACAATAGGGGGTATTTCGATCTCGACGAGCTGAGCGTCGATCAGTATCGTCACGGAGCGCTCGAAACGCGCGATCGCCACGCGTTGCGCATTTGGGTCAGGACGGCCGTAATCTTCGAGAAAGATGCCAGCGGGCGCGAACGGCTGAGCGAAGGAGGACAAAGACGCCTCGATTCGGCAATGTCTCAGTTCGTTCGGTATCCCCGGAACAGTCCTTTCGTGGTTGAAGGCTACGCACCGGGCGCAACCAACGACGAGCGATTCCTGGTCAGTCGCCAGCGGGCCCAGCTCGTGCGTGACTACCTGGTCGGAAAGTTTGCGCTCGACGCCAATGCCGCGGCCGCACTGCCGATGGGACAGGAAGCTGTGGACAGCCCTGATGGCGATCGGTGGGACGGCGTTGCGCTCGCGCTGTTCGTTCCCACGTCAGCCATGTAGAGGTTTCTGCGCCAATCCGGGGCGAGACGGGGAAACTGTCAAGCTCGCAGGCCGTTCAAGCTGTGGCATGTCATTTGATAGATCCCTTTGAGAGGAGGCGTGGGCTGTTCGGATTTGGCAGCCTGCACGAGTAATGCAAGGAGGAAACGTGGACGAGCGATCGCGAGTCTTGCTGGCAACCTGCATGGGTGCCGTCGTTGGGGGCGTCTGGGGCTGGTTGTACCTGACCGAAAACGGACGGCGCGTCCGTGATCAGATCGAGCCGAAGCTCGACGACGTGATGCACGAGCTGACGCGTGTGCGCGGGACCGTCGAGAAAGCCCGCAATGTGGCGAACGAAGGCTGGCGATCGCTGAACGACGTGACCGGCGGCGGATCTCATGGCCGCTGGTCCGCGTAGGAGGATCGATGGAGAATCTTGGCACAACGAACGTCCTCCTCGGCATCATGGCCGGACTGAGCGTGATGGAGGCGCTCGTGCTCATCGGCATCTGCATCGGTGGGTTCAGGATCTACCGGCGGGTGATGCAGGCCGTGGGGGATCTCGAAACGCGGCAGATTGCTCCGCTCCGTGAGAAAGCGGAGCACATTCTCGCCGACGTCAAGACAGTCACGGCGCGGGTGAGCCAGCAGACCGAGCGCGTCGACCACGCGATTTCCGGAACGATCCACCGCGTGGACGAAACGGCCGAACACGTGAAAGGATCGGTCCGAGAGAAGGTCAATCGGGCCGTAGGCGTCGTGCGTGGCGTCCGTGCCGTGATCGCGTCGTTGATGAATGGCGATGGTGACGGACACCGGGAGCAGACGGCGTCGGCCGGCGGGCGGATGACAGCGTAACAGTGAGGGATCGGCCATTGCGGCCGGTCGAGCGGTTTCGAAACAGGAGGGTGCATGGCATACGAATATGATCGCCTCGAGCGAGAAGAGGGTGGGGGATCGTTCCTGATGGGCCTGCTGGCCGGAACGGTCCTCGGCGCGGGACTTGGAATGCTCTTCGCGCCGAAAACCGGGTCCGAGCTTCGCAGCCAACTGGGTGAGCAGGCGGGCCGGCTCCGGACGCAGGCGACCGACGGTTATCAGCAGGCCACTGAAAAGGTCAGCCAGATCGTCGATAAGAGTCGCGAGGCCTACGATCGTGCGCGTTCGGCCGCTGGCGGAATGGGCAGCAACAGCGGCTCGACCGGAACAGGGACCACGCCCTCGTCGGCGACGGGAAGCCAGACGGGCTCGATGTCCGGCGTCGGAACCAGCAGCTATTCGACCAACCGCGGCTGACGGCGCGAAGCGGACCCGCGGTGCGACGTCGTGAGCGCGTCGCACCGTTGGTCGCATTCGCGACACTGCCCTTTGCTGAATCACGCGCATGACCCAGTCGTCGGCTGAAAAGATTGCAAATGTCGCGATCGGGGTCGCGGCAGCTGGAGCGGCATATTACGTCCTGAGGACACCACGTCTGCGGCGACTCGCGTGGCAGCTGACCGTGGCCGCCATCACTGGAACGCTGCCGGCGTGGATCGGCCAGGAGATCAAGGCGGGCTGGGAAGCATCGGCTCACATGCCCGCACCCGCACCGGCACTGCGCAGCGGCACGCGGATGTGACGGGATAAGTCCGTTCGGCGGCCGCGATATGATGGCTCCGTGAGCGCGCGAGCCACGGAGGAGTCCAATGACACCACGCGGCTTGCGGTGCGCCGGGCATGGACTCGCGCTGCATCCGAAGTCCGGCTGACCGGTCTTGCGATCTGGCGAGGCGTGACCGGCATCTATCACAGCAACGATCTCACCTTCGCGTCGTCGATCGCCTACTACTCGCTCCTGTCGCTGTTTCCGTTCTTTCTGCTCGTCCTCTCGATTCTTGCAAGCGTGACAAACAGCGAGGTCGATCGGACGCCCGTGCTCGACTTCGTGCTCAAGTACTTTCCACGTCAGTTCGAGTTCGTAAACACGCAGCTCCAGGCGATGCAGTCCGCCGGGGTCAGGCTCGGCATTTTCGGAAGCGTGCTGATGGTGTGGGCCGCCATGGGAGTTTTTGGCGCGATCACCTCGGCCGTGAATCATGCGTGGGGCGTCGAAAAGCAGCCCAGCTACCTGAAGCACAAGCTGATGGCGTTCATCATGCTCATCACGGCAAGCCTGCTCCTGCTCGTCGGCTTGCTCCTGGTCAGCGCCATCAATGTCGCGGAGGCGCGATGGTTCGCGGCGATCATGACCCGCGCGCCCGCATTGCTCGTGCTTCAGGGATGGGCGGTGAAGTCGGCCAGCACGATTATCTTCATCGTCCTCGTCGGGCTCATTTTCTACTTCGTGCCGAACGCCAGCGTGCGTTTTCGGGATGTGTGGGTCGGCGCTGTTCTGACAGGACTTCTATGGCGCACCGCCCTTGCTGGTTTCTCCCGATACGTGCGCGACTTGAATCGCTTCAGCGTCCACGGCTCGATCGCCGCCGTGGTGGTATTCCTCGTGTGGGTCTATATCTCCGCTGTGATTCTTCTCTACGGCGTTGAAGTGACCGCCGCATACGCGCGACTCCGACGGCGGCGACCAGAGGAGATCCCTGCCGCGCCCGCACCGCGGACGACAATTTGAAGCTATCAGCTATCAGCTATCAGCTATCAGCTGTCAGCTGTCAGCTAGTCAGCTGTCAGAGGTTGCAAACCAATGACCGAGCTGCGCTGAACGACCTGATAGGACGCTGATAGCTGATAGCTGATAGCTGATAGCTGATAGTAGCTGATAGCTGTACATGGCGGGGCAGGGAGTGTCTTTCGACTCTCCCTGCAGCCAGGCAGGTAGTTGTTGGTAGGGCGGATGCTCCAGCGGAACACCGGAGCGGCTGGCCGGGCCGCTGTAGCCGCCCGACACCCTCCTATAGAGCAACCACGGTGCCACCTGCGTCGTCTGAAAACAGGCCGGATTTTCGAGGTTTTATGGCCGCAGCGGCGAATGGCTGCGACGTTGAGTTTGTCGAGTTGGAAAGGAACCACCATCCACATGTGCCTCGCCTGTGTAGCGCGCGACACACGCTCACTCTGTCTGAATGGATGGGTCAGGGAGTTGTATTGGCCGGAGGCTCCGGGCGCCTCGGTGACGGTGTCCAGCGCGCCTTGCGAACTTCATCAGCGCGGCGAGCCATCAGCCAGTAATTCAGCAGTGAGGCTGCACCCAGGCTGATCCACGCGCCGCCCACGCCTATCCCCACCTCCTGGGATCCGGCCGCGACTCCAATGAGGAACATCAGACCAAAACCGACGCCGATGAGAAGGATGCCGGCTGTCCTATAGCGATGGCTGCGATCCGGCTCGTCTTTGATCTCGCCAAAACCGGTCGCCGCATCGAACGCGGCGGGGTTCGTTTCAGGCGGAGGCACGACGCCTCGCTCGATCATCGCCAGCCGTTCCCGATGCTCCATCTCGCGTATCTTGCGTCGGTTCGACATGGCCGCCATCATCAACGCCACCCCCGCGACGATGGTCATGACGAGGAAAACGATGAGTCCGAAATCGTTCATTGTGAATGCCTCCCGCGCGCTACTCAGCTGTCAGGACCATTAGACCAGGGCCTCGCCGGAATTGTTTCAGGGCGATCGCTGAAACAAAGGGAGGTGAACCGGACTCTAATAAGGCTGGCTAATGGCCGATTTCGACGAACGAGCACTCATCGAACGGTGTCGGACCGGCGACGACATCGCGTTTGGCGAGCTCGTCGAGCGGTACAAGCACCTCGTTTACGGTATGGTCTGGCGGCTGGTGACGGACCGATCACAGACCGACGACCTCGCACAGGAAGTGTTCTTGAAAGTGTATCGAGGCTTGCCGTATTTTCGGGGGGAGGCTCGTCTGTCGACCTGGATTTTCCGAATCGTGTCGAACGTCTGCGCCCAGGCCAGGAGCCGGCGAACCGCAGAAAAGCCAGGCGTGGCACCGCCCGTGGAACCAGGTCGGTCCGATAGCGCGTTTGCGGATCTCGAGCTGCGTGATCGGCTCGACAAGGCCATCGCGCAGCTTCCCGAGCAGTATCGACTGCTGATCGCGGCGCATTATCTCGACGGCGTTCAATACGAGGCGCTCGCCGAGACACTCGACATCCCGATTGGCACGGTCAAGACGCACCTCTATCGCGCGAAGCGGCGCCTGCGGGAACTGCTCCAATGACATGCAAGGACGTATCGGATCTGATCGAGCCGATTGCGGCCGGCGATCTCGAGCCGACCGCCGAAGCACGTGCGCATTTCGAGAGCTGTCTCTCGTGTGCGGCAGGGCTCGCCACGGCTCGCCGTCTCGAAGCCGCCCTCGTGGCTCACCGGTCGCCGCCGGTGCCAGAGCGGTTCGTTTCGCTGGTTCTGCAGCGCGTCCGGCGCGAGCGCTGGCGCATGGAGCAGAATGTCGATCGCCTGTTCAACGTGGCGATCGTCGTCGCCCTGGCGATCGTTGCGGCCGGTGCGCTCGCATTGATGAATCTCAGCGGCGTGCTGGCGGGAGCCTCGGGCGCCGGGGCGGCGCTCTCGGCCCTGAGTGGTCAGCTCGCACAACAGATGGCACCGGACGTCAACACCTACATCGGCGCGGCTGGCCTCCTGCTGACCGCGCTCGGCATGTGGTGGTGGGCCGAGCGGCGGGTCTCCCTCTGAATCGCTAATCACTGATCACTAATCCTTGAATCCCTTATCCTCGAATCCTGAATCCTGAATCCTGAATCCTCTGAATCCGTCTGAATCGTTGAATCGTTGAATCACAAAATCCCTGTCTGATCCCACTCGCTACATTTGCGGATTCATCGATTCGCGGATTGAGGATTCAGGGATTAACGATTCAAGGATTGAGGATTGAGGATTCAAGGATCAGTGATTCAAGGATCAGTGATTAGTGATGAGTGATTCAGAGCAGTGTCGCGAGGTTTTCGCGTCGCTGTGCGAAGAGGCGGCGAGCAGGGATGAAGAAGAGTTGGCCGATGCCGTAACTGACCACGCACCAGGCGATGAGCAGCACAGGGGTCAGCGCCGGCCGGTGCAGCCAGCCCGTCGCCGCGAGGACCAATAGCACCGACGGCGCAGCCCCTGCGGCGAATGCCAGCATTCCGAGCAGACCGGCCAGCCCGTGCGCGTTGCCGGCGCGGCCGATGCTGTTGAGGTCCACCACTCGGGGAAAGATCGCCGAAAACACTGCGGCAGCGGGAGCGACGACGAAGTACGTCGCGAGATGGGCGAGTGGGATGGAAAGCCACAACGCCGCCGATCCGCCGGGCAGCAGAACGAGTGACATGAGGAACGAGATGGTAACCGGCAGGGCCGCGATCAATCCGTTTCCGACGGCCTTGCCGGCAAGATACTCACGATCGGTCAGCGGGGAGAGGAGCACGAGCGTCAGCCCGGCGCCGTCGACGGCGAACTGGTTCATCGCAATCGGGAGGATCGTCATCAGACAGATGAACGATGCGAAGGCCGCCACCCCCAATCCGCCATTGAACGCGAACGGTCCCGTTGCGCCCATCTGACCGCTGCGCATCATGGCCGCGAAGACCGCAATCATGATGACGGGGGACAGAAGAATCGAGCGGCCGCGCGGCGTGCGCAGCGCGAGTCGCAGTTGCGACAGCGCCACGGCCGATGCCCCAGGCGAGAGACCAGGCAAGGTTCGGCTCCAGGCGGCACGCGTCGGCACCGCCCGCCGCGCACCGGTCGAGCCCGGTGAATCCAGAACCTTCGCGAACGTGAACATGCCGACGGCGTGCAGCAGCAGGGCCGTTGCACCCAGCGCGACCAGCCCCGCAGCTGCAGGTACCACCTCCCCGGTGGACGCGACCCGCGTCGACCTGATGTAGACCTCAGTCGGATACACGAGCAGTGCTTGCTCCCCGGCGGCCGTTATCCATTGCGGCATTTTCCTCTCTGTCGGCAGCCGTCCGTCGATGGCAGGACGTTGCCTCGCACCGTGGAGCAGACCCGGCAGCATGCTCACCGCGGGAATGACGAGAATGAACACGAGCGCCAACAGTTCGCCGCGCCGACGGTTGCGGACGAGAATGTGCAGCAGACTGGTCGCGAGCGATGTAAGACCGACGACGACGAGCACCAGAAGGATGCCGTCAAGGAAAGAGATGAGCGCCGCTGCGACGGCGCCTCCGGCAAGCAGTCCCAGCGGCACGAACAACACAATCGGCAGCATGACCAGCACCCAGATGTCGCCAAAGGCCGAAGACGACTGGGCCACGTAGAGCGTGCTTCGAGGGATCGGGAGAAGCAGCAACCGGACCGGGTTCGTGCGATCCGCCGCGGGCAGCAGGAGCGGACCGAAGATGCTCACAATCGGGATGACGAACAACAGGTAGCGAGCCGCCTCGAAGAAGAGTGAGTGCTGATCGCCGCGCGCGAGGGCGAAGCCGCTGGCGGCGGCCGCCGCCGCGAGGAGCAGCCCCGAGGGCACCAGCAGCACCGCGGCCATGATCGGGCCGATCTTCTCGATCGCGATCGAAAACCGCTCGACGGCATCTCGAGCGCCAGTCTTCTCGAGCGAGTTGATCAGCATGCGCCATCGCAGCCACGCGAAGGCGCGAAAAATCCTCAACATCTCAGATCCAGTTCAGCTCGTGCGATTTCGCCTCGCCTCCAACCAAACCGATGAACAGCTCTTCCAGGCTTTGCCCGACACCGCTGCCGGAGCGGAGGTCATCGATTTGTCCCTGCGCCACCATCTTTCCGTGTGCAATGACGCCGATATGCGTCGACAGGCGTTCAACAATCTCGAGGATGTGGGAGGTCAGAAAGATCGTGCCGCCACGCGAAACGAACGACAGCAGCAGATCCTTGATTTGCCGGGATGCGATGGCATCGATCCCCTCGAACGGCTCGTCGAGAAAAAGCAGCTTCGGCGCCGGAAGCAGGGCGGCTGCGAGCGACAGCTTCTTTCGCATACCGTGAGAGAAGTCGGTCACCAGCGTCGTTCCCGCGGTCTTCAGATCCATGACGTCCAGCAGATCTGCCGATCGCTGCTTCCCGGTGGCGGTATCGATCCCGTGCACCTGCGCAACGAACGTGAGCGTTTCGTCAGCGGTCAGCCGATCGAACAGCGCGAGGTCCTCGGGTACGACGCCGATGCGCCGTTTCACGGAGACCGGATCGACCAGCGGATCGACGCCAAGAATCGTCATGGTCCCGGCCGTTGGACGCAGCAGCCCCGTGAGGCATTTGATGGTCGTGGACTTGCCGGCGCCGTTCGGCCCGAGAAACCCGTAGAAGCTACCCGCCGGTACCGCGAGATCGATGCCGTCGACAGCGCGAAAGCTGCCGAAATTGCGGGTCAGACCTGTTGTCCGGACGGCGAAGTCCCCTTGCATCGGGACCGATTGTATCGTCGCGACGGGCTCAGCGCGAACGGGACGCGATGGCCCTCAGGATCGTCTCGACAAACGGGCGCACATCGTCAACTTTTCTGGCGGTGATGATCCCCTTATCCTCGACGACCGGCCGATCGACGTAGAGACCTCCAGCATTCTTGATGTCGATGGCGATCGACGGCCAGCACGTCATCGTCCGTCCGCTCACGGCCGCGGCTGAAATCAGGACCTGCGGCCCATGACCGATGGCGCCGACCGGAATCTCTGCCGAGATGGCCTCACGCACCAGATCGAGAACCGCGTGGCGCATGCGCAGGCGGTCTGGCGCGTACCCGCCGGCGATGACGATGGCTGAAAACATCTGCGCTCGAACCGCGCCGGCCGCCAGGTCGGAGGTGAATCCGATGAGTCCATCGCGTCCCGAGTACAGCCGGCCGGGGAAGGGTGCCACGATCGTCAGGCTCGCGTCCGCGCTCTCGAAGAGCTGCGCGATGAGCGCGACCTCGTCATCGTCATATCCCTCTTCGAGGAGAAGCGCGATTCGAAGCTGAGCAACGGGCATCGGAGGATTGTACCGGGAACCGCGTGGTACGATGAGGCCATGAAGATTGCCGCGCTGCCGACGGCGAACGTGTGGCCACAGGGTCAGCGCTTCCTGAGGATGACGTTTCTGAGCGGCGCGAGATCATGAACCGGCTGGCACACGAGCGCAGTCCGTACCTGCTGCAGCACGCCGCGAATCCTGTCGATTGGTACGCGTGGGGCGACGACGCGTTCGAGCGCGCGCGCCGTGAGGACAAGCCGATCTTCCTGTCGATCGGCTATTCGACGTGCCACTGGTGCCACGTGATGGAGCACGAATCGTTCGAGAATCCCGCCATCGCGGACCTGCTCAACCGCGATTTCGTATCAATCAAGGTGGATCGGGAGGAGCGCCCCGACGTCGATCGCGTCTACATGTCGTTCGTACAGGCGACGACCGGATCGGGCGGATGGCCGATGACGGTGTTCCTGACACCGCAGCTGAAACCGTTCTTCGGCGGTACCTATTTTCCACCCTCGTCCAAGTGGGGACGCCCTGGATTCTCCGACTTGCTTGCGGAATTGGCCCGCGTGTGGAAGAACGATCGCGCCAGGGTAGAGGATGCTGCCGCGGAACTCCTTCAGCGGCTTCAGAGCGTGACAGCGACGGACGGGTCGTCGCGTGCGGAAACCCAGCTCGCGTCGCGAGATGCCCTCGATATTGCGGTGGAGCACTTTCGTCAGGCGTTCGATGGACGGCGTGGAGGCTTCGGCGACGCTCCGAAGTTCCCGCGTCCGTCCGAGCTGTTGTTTCTTCTTCGGGAGCACGCTCGCCGCGCTGCCGAAGGGGCCACATCCTCACCACCGCTGGTGATGGCGACCGAAACGCTGCGCGCGATGGCGCTCGGCGGCATGCGCGATCACGTGGGCGGCGGATTCCACCGTTACTCCGTCGATGGCGATTGGCGCGTGCCGCATTTCGAGAAGATGCTGTACGACCAGTCGCAGCTCGTCATCGCCTATCTCGAGGCGGCCCAGGCGACCGGAGACGAGTTCTACGCAACCGTTGCCGAGGACACGCTCGCGTACGTTCGCCGGGAGATGACCGCTCCGGAGGGAGGATTCTACTCGGCGGAGGATGCCGACAGCATTCCCGCCGGAGCATGCGAACGACTCGAGCGCGCACAAGTCGGAAGGGGCGTTCTACATCTGGTCCGACGAAGAAATCGGGGCCGTGCTCGGCGAGGACGCGGACGTCGCGCGGCGGCGGTTCGGCATCGAGCCCGGCGGAAACGCGCCGCACGATCCGCAGGGTGAGTTCACGGGCAAGAACCTGCTCTACACGGCGCAGTCGATCGAGGACATCGCCGTTCGAAGCGGCATGGCCGCCAGCGATGTTGTCGCCGCGTTGGGCCGTGTGCGTCAGGCGCTCGATGATCGCGCGATCGAAACGGCCACGTCCTCACCTCGACGACAAGATCCTGACGGCCTGGAACGGATTGATGATCGCCGCGTTCGCGCGCGCGGCCCGCGTGCTTGCCCGACAGTCCGGCGTCCGCCGGTATCTCGAGTCGGCTACCCGGGCGGCGTCGTTCATCCGGCGGACGCTCTGGTCGAGCGACGGACTGCTGCGGCGGTATCGCGATGGCGAAGCCGCGATTCCGGCGTACGCAGAGGACTACGCCTATCTTGATCTGGGGACTGCTCGAGCTGTTTCAGGCGAGCGGCGAGGCGGCCTGGCTCGAATGGGCCCTCGCGCTTCAGGTGGAGCAGGACGCGAAGTTCTGGGACGAGAAGGAGGCAGGCTGGTTCAGCACGACGGGGAACGGATCCGACCGTTCTGCTTCGGCTGAAGGAGGACTACGACGGCGCCGAGCCGGCCGCCAGCTCGGTGTCCGCCTTGAACACTTTGACGATCGCCAACCTGACCGGCGACGATCGCGTGCGCGAGCGGACGAACCGCACGCTCGCGCGGTACGGTCCACGCATCGGCGCAGCAGGGCGCTCGATTCCGATGATGCTCTGTGCACTCTCCGCGTGGTATGCGGGCCACTCCCAAGTCGTGATCGTCGGAGACTCAGCAGCGACGCGCGCACTTCGCAAGGAAGCTGCGAGTCACTATCTCCCGTTCAGTCTTTTCATCCCGCTCTCGATGACGAGTTCGGGAGACGCGATCGCGAAACACCTGCCATTCACCGCAGCGATGACCGCGCGTGACGGTGCCGCGGCGTACGTGTGTCGCGACTTCGCGTGCCGGCAACCGGTGACCACGGTGCAGGATTTCGAAACAGAGCTCGAACTGATACCCTCTGGAACTTAGACAAGAATCGACAATCAAAGACCGACGAAACGAGCAGGCACCGATGTTTTTTGACATAGAAATCGTTTTGCGCGATCGAGACACGGCGATTGCCGAACGGCTCGAGCACGGGTCCAATGTGGCGGACTGGACCGAGCAGGACGTCCACGATGTGTTGAAATCGATGCTCCTCGCGATCGATCGCGCGAAGAATCCGGGTTCCGACGAGCGGTTCGTCGCACTGCGCGGGTTCAGCTGGATTGTTGAGCCTACGGCCGGGGGCGTCGTCATCGCTCTCGAGATCCCCATGGGTGCGGCCGTGGCCGGGCCGTTCGACATCCCGCAGCAGCGCCTCGACGCCTTGATTGCCGGGGCCATCGCTGCGGCCGGTCCCGCTCGCCCGGTCGTCCACTAGCCGGATTTCAGAGTTTTCCGAACGCTTACAGATTCGCGCCAACACAATCAGAAAGAATCCCGCAAAATGTGATTTGGCGTAGAGTTCGGGAACCGACTCATCGGCATCCCATTTGCCCGGTGCTAATACAGTCGCAGTGTGTCTACTTGCGGCGGAAGCCCATGAAGCTGCCCTACAAGATCCTGGTTCTCGACGACGATGATTCCGCCCTCGAAGGCATCGTCGAAATGCTTGGCGAGATGGGTTATCTCGTCACGCCAGCGACGACGTACGATGCGGCGAAAGCGTCTCCTCGCTGGCGAGCACCTACGATTTGCTGATTACCGACATTCGTCTCCGCGGGTTCAACGGACTGAACCTGGTGCGCCAGGCCTACCGCGATCGACCGGAAATGGGACTCATCATCATCTCCGGCTACGAAGAGACGATGATGGAGGTCGAGGCCGGGCGGTACGGCGCGGAGTTCGTGCGCAAGCCAATCAAGCCGGTCGAGTTTCTCAAGACCGTGGCGCGCTGCCTGGGCGACGTCCGTCGCCAACGCCGATGGCCGCGCAAGCGCGTGGTGGGCGGATTTCGGGTGACCGCAAACGGCCGCCCGGCCGCGGTGGTCGATGTCGTGTTACGGCGGCCTGCGCCTCGAGGTGCCCGACGGCGGCCGATGCCGCCGACCTTCGAGATCGAGATTTCCGGCATCGGACTGCAGTTGCCCGGTCGAAAACGTCTGGTGCCATCCGGAAGCCGACGGCGCCGTCATGTGTGGTGCGACGTTGACGGCCGACAGCACGCCCGCCGCCCGCACCTGGCGCGCCATTGTGGACCGCTTGAGCGCGTAGGTAGCTTCAGCTATCAGCTATCAGCTGTCAGCTATCAGCTTCGATCAGCCGCCTGATCGCGACCGGCAGCGCTTCGAGTCGCGAGGCGCGAGTCGCGAGTCGCGTACAATGCGCGCAATGCTGCGCAACGCCTTTGTTCCAGTTGTGTGCGTGATCGCAATCGGCTGCCGCCGCGTCCCGCGCTCAGCAGTCCCGCACCTTCGGCTTTTCCGCTCGATGAAGTCACGACTGCTCAACTCCAGGACGCGATGGCGGCAGGGCGCTACACCTCGCGAAGGCTCGTCGAGCTCTACACCGATCGCATCAACGCCATCGATCGCAGCGGTCCGACGCTGCGTTCGGTCATCGAACTGAATCCCGACGCGCTGTCGATTGCCGATGCGCTCGATGCCGAGCGAAAGAGCGGCCATGTGCGCGGCCCGCTGCACGGCATTCCCGTGCTCATCAAGGACAACATCGACACGGCGGATCGAATGATGACAACCGCCGGTTCGTTGGCGCTTCAGGGACCGCCGGCTCCGCGCGATGCCTTCATCGTGGGCAAACTGCGCGCGGCGGGTGCGGTGATCCTCGGAAAGACGAACCTGAGCGAGTGGGCCAACTTCCGATCCACGAAGTCGACCAGCGGGTGGAGCGGGCGTGGCGGGCAGGTGCGCAATCCGTATGCGCTCGATCGAAATCCATGCGGATCGAGCTCGGGAACCGGCGCTGCGGTCGCGGCGAATCTAACGGCGATCGGTGTCGGAACTGAGACGGATGGCTCGATCGTCTGCCCGTCTGGAGCCAACTCGCTCGTGGGGATCAAGCCGACGATCGGGCTCGTCAGCCGGACCGGAATTGTCCCGATCTCGCATACGCAGGATACGGCTGGGCCGATGACGCGGACCGTTGCGGACGCGGCGTTGCTGCTCGGCGCGATGACCGGTGTCGATCCGCTTGACAAGGCAACCGCTGCATCGGCGGGGAAGTCTCGAACCGAGTACAGCGTCGTCCCTGAAAGCCGACGGGCTGAAGGGTGCGCGGATCGGCGATCGCGCGGAAGCGCTATTTTGGCTACAGCCCCGTGGCTGACAAGCTGATTGAGGCCGCGATTGCCGATCTGAAAGCGCAAGGCGCCATCATTGTCGATCCTGCGGACATCCCAACGGCCGCCCGCCTCGACGATTGTGAACTCCAGGTTCTGCTCTACGAGTTCAAGGCGGACCTCAACAGATACCTCGCATTGCGCGGACCTGGAGCGCCCGTGCACTCGCTCACAGAGCTCATCGCGTTCAACACGCGTGAACAGGAACGCGAGCTGCCTTACTTCGGCCAGGACACGCTCGTCATGGCCGAAAAGAAGGGACCGCTCACATCCGAGGCCTATCGCAAGGCACTGACGACCTGCCGCACTCGATCGAGAACGCTTGGCCTCGATGCCGTCATGACGAAGCTCCGGCTCGACGCGCTCGTCGCCCCGACGGGCAGTCCCGCGTGGCCGACGGATCTCGTCAACGGCGATCACTTTCTCGGCGCGAGCTCGACACCTGCCGCCGTCGCAGGCTATCCGAGCATCACCGTCCCGGCGGGGTTCGCGTTTGGGTTGCCGGTCGGCGTCTCGTTCATCGGGCGCCCCTGGAGCGAGGCGAGGCTCATCAGCTTCGCCTACGCGTACGAGCAGGCGACGAAGCATCGAAAACCGCCGACCTTTCCGGCGACGGCGCCGCTCCAGCCAGCGAAGCAGTAGACCGAGTCGTCTCTCGCAGCGACCGCGACGGATCTCACGCGGAGATCGCGGGGTCCGCAGAGATCTCAAGTTCGGCGCTTCGCCGAGGGCCGGCCTTCGGCCGGCCACAGCAGGACGTGAGATCCGGAGATATAAGCGGCTCATGAATCGGATGCCGCTTGTATCTCCGGATCTCACGTCCTGTTGCCGGCACGAAGTGCGGCCTCGGCGAAGCGCGAGTCTCTCGGCGTTCCCTGCGATCTCTGCGTGATCTCCTCCGTCACACCGCAGGCGTCTCTTGCATCACAATCTCCGGATTGTGAAACCAGTTCTACTGCAGCTGATCGAGGGCGGCGCCGAACGCGTAGAGTCCGTGACGGAGCGTTTCGGTTGCTCCGCCGAAACCGACGCGCAGGTGGGCAGGGGCCTGGAAGAACCGTCCGGGAACGACCGCCGTCTCCGCCTCTTTCAGCAGGCGCTCCGCGAACGCCGTTGAATCCTGAATCCGCTGGAGCCGTGGGAACACGACCGTGCCTGCCGACGGCGCCCAGGCCAGATCGCGGCGCGCATCGAGGAAGTGACGAACGATGGCGCTGTTCACGTCGAGGAGCGTTCGTGACCGCTGAAGCAGCCGCTCGAGATGCGTGAATGCCACCACGGCGAGACGCTCCGAGAGGATGGATCCCGTTCCATCCACGACATCGCGCGCGCGCCGAACGCGCTTCGCGACATCGGTCGAAGACAGGATCCACCCGCACCGGAGTCCCGACAGGCCGTACGATTTCGTCAGGCTGTTCGTGCACACGAAGGGTTCACCGCGTCGCGCGAATGTTCTCTCGACGTTGACGCCGCGAAGCGCAGCGGATGCCGCGGCGAGGTCCAGATAAACCTCGTCGAGGAGCACGTGCGCACCGTGCGCGCGCGCGATCTCCCCGATCGCGTCCAGTGCGGCTGGAGCGGCCAGGACACCGCTGGGGTTATGCGGGTTCGTGATGATGATGATTCGCGTTCGAGGCGTGATTGCGCGCCTCACGCGCTCCGGATCGAGCGCGAAGCCGTTGACGAACTCTCGTTCGAACTGGTTGACCCGGGCGCCGAGCATGCGCGGCGCGCCGAGCAGCGGATCGTAACCTGGCGTCTCCACGAGCACCTCGTCTCCCGGCTCGAGAAGAGCGGCGAAGGCCAGGAAATTGGCGCCCGAGGCACCTTGGGCGGTCGTGACGTGATCGGTGCCGACCTCGTAGTGGGACGCAATCGACTCGATGAGCGGCCCATATCCGTTTTCATTGCTGCCCTCGAAGCCAATCGCCTCGCGCGCGCCAGGGAGTTCGTCGATCGGGCAGGGCAGGATGTTGCTGCCGGCGAGGTCGAAACGCGCGGAAGGACGCGTCTTGGCCCACTCCATGTACGGTGCGTGAAATCGAAGCGTCGTCATGATGTTCGGCTGCTCGGTGATCTTTCGGCGCGCAGCGTCGCGCGGCTGAACCAGTAGAACAACGGGATTCCGGCCGCGAGAAGCAAGCCGCCACGCCACGCACTCCCAGGATCGGCCCAGACAACGCTCAGCACAACGCCCATCGCCGTGGCGACAAACAGCACAGGAAGAATGGGATATCCAGGCGCCCTGAAGGATTCGGGTGGACGGCCGCCGAGCGGGAGGGTATGGCGAAACACGAACAGCGTCCCCACTGTGAGCCCGAAGAAGATCCAGTCGGCGAAGACGACGTAATTGAGCAGTTGCCCGTAGCTTCCGCTGAGCGCGAGGATGCACGACCAGGTGGTTTGCACGGCAATGGCGATCGCGGGCGTCCGATATGTCGGATGCAGTCTGGCGAGCGCCGGGAAGAACAGGCCGTCAGCAGCCATCGCGTAATAGACGCGCGTCGGTGCGAGAATGGCCAGATCGAGGAAGCCGAACGTCGAGATGGCAATCGCCGCGGTCACGAAGCGGTTGCCGAGTGGAACCAAACATGCGCTGGGCGGCGTCCGCGGCGGGCGTGCGTGGTGCCGGCCAGCCCCTCGAGCCCGAGGGCCCGCAGATACACCACGTTCACGAGCACGTAGATCGCCACGACCGCCAGAGTCCCGCCAATGAGGCTGATCGGCAGGTTGCGCTCGGGATCTCGATTTCTTCGGCGACGTAGTTCGCGTTCTGCCATCCGCCGTACGCGAAGAGGATCGGCACGAGCGCCGCTCCGAACGCGACGATCGCCGAATCGGTCTCGCTCGAGGACGACTCGGAGGCGCGCTCCACCAGTGAAGCGCCGGCGCGCGAACAGACCGAACGCAATCAGCACGGCGAGCGCGCCGACTTTCAGGACACCAGCACGTTCAGCACGCGGCTGCCTGGCTTCACGCCAAGAAATTGATGACCGACAGGACTACCAGTGCGCCGATCGCAAGCGGCGCGGGCGACAGGTGCGGCTGCCCGATCAGACGCAGCGTGTATGTCGCGAAGGCGATGGCGACGGCGGCGATCGCGCCGCTCTCGATCACGGCGAGAAGCGCCCATCCGTAGAGAAAGCCGGCGAGCGGATGGAATCCGTCGCGCAGATACGCATACTGGCCCCCTACGCGAGGAAAAATCGACCCGAGCTCGGCATACGCCAGCGCACCGGCAATTGCGATCGCGCCTCCGACCGCCCACGCGGCCAGCACGAGCGGAGGACTGTTCAGCCGTCCGGCGACGATGTAGGGATTGATGAAGATGCCTGAGCCGATGATCCCGCCAATCACGACCATCGTGGCATCGAAGCGACCGAGCGCGCGCGTGAAGGTCACGCTGTGGCGCCAGCAAACGCCGAATCAACGGTCGCGTGAGAAGTCGCGAGCGCACTCATGGGTAGAGCCGCTCGATCCGCCACCCTGCCGCGTCGCGCACATACAGGACGCGATCGTGCAACCGATCTGGACGACCGTACCAGAACTCGATGCGTGATGGAGACAACCGGAAGCCGCCCCAGAATGGGGGCCGTTGAACCGTCTGTCCTTCGAATCGCCGTTCGATCTCGCGATACTTTTCTTCCAGCGTCTCGCGCGAGGCGAGGACCTGGCTCTGGTCCGATGCCCACGCTCCCAGCTGACTGCCACGTGGACGCCCGGCGAAATACACGTCGGATTCCTCGGCCGACACACGCGCCACTCGCCCCTCAACCCGGATCTGCTCGTCGAGCGACGCCCAGTAAAAGCAGAGCGCGGCGTGCGGGTTTTCCGTCAGCTCGCGCCCTTTCCGGCTGTCGTAGTTCGTGAAGAACATGAATCCCTGGGAATCCACGCCGCGAAGCAACACGAGCCGCGCGGAGGGGTGTCCGTGCGCGTCGGCCGTCGCGAGGACGACCGGCGTCGTGTCGACCTGGTGCGCCTGCGCGCGGTCGACGGCGTTGAGGAATTCCGTGATCGGATCGGCGCTCGCCATGCGGCGATTATATGCGTTCGCTTTTTGGTTCGTCCGGGGCCACCGAGATTCGTAGGTTCCGGCTGTAGCCGGAAGAACATCGACCTTGAGCCGGAAGAATAGCGAGTTTCAGGCGGAAGACTAGCGAGGCTCCGCCTCAGACCATCGAGGGCTGCGCCTCGCTAGACCATAAGCTTGATAACGCCCCGCTGACGCGGGGACGGTCTTGACCAAGAAACTTGACTCAATTGTGGCAAGTTCGGAGGGGTCAAGACCTCTAGCTGGACGGCGAGCGAGCTTCGATGGCCGGCGCACGATCCGGCGGCACCCATCGTATGCGAGCGTCTTCACTCGCGAGCCGCTCGGGGCTGTAGAAGCGCAGCAGCGCGTCGCGCTCCAAGAGCTCGGGACAGGCGGCAACGAGAGCTGCCGCACCGGATGCCTCTGGATGGTGCCTGCGTGCGGTGTCGACGAGGTCCAGCCAGGCCAGCGTCATTGTCACGTGAAACTTCTGCGGCACGCCTTTGGCCGCCGCGAAACGGCGCAATCCATCGGTCAGTCTGCGTTCGGTTTCGTCGCGTCCGTGGCGCGAGAGATAGATGATCGTCAGCCGGACGTGATCGGCGTGCGGGAACGATTCGAGCGTCGCCGCTTCGAAGCCGGCCACCAGCTCGTCGTCTGTCAGCATCTCCTCAGTGTATCGCTTGGCGACTCGCGGCTCGCGACTCGCGACTCGCGGCTCGCAACCCGCACCCCTCGGCTTGTAGCTTCCGGCTTTAGCCGGAAGACCCCCAATCACTGTTCTTCACGCTTCTTCAGAGCGGCATCACGACTCGTCAGACGCCGCCCAGCTATCGTTCACGGTGGAGGGCATCATGAAACGGCTCGTACTGCTGCTTCCGTTGGTTCTGCTCGCCGGCGGTTGTGCTTATCCAGCTCAGTCTCTCTCTGGCGCGTATCCCAGCCAGTACCCCATGTATCCGCCGACCTACGGGCCGCAAGTGAAGCTCACGTATTCGCCGATTGGTCGATGGGACAACGTCATGATGACAGCCGTCGGCACACCGTTGTTCGTCCTGATGACGAATGGGTCGACGGCGACGGGGGAAGTCGTGTCGGCAACGATCGACAGACTGAGCCTGCACGTTGCGTCGGGTGACCTGGATCTACCCGCCTCGGACGTCATGCGAGTTGACCGGCTATCGGGCGGTCCGCGCGACGCGGTGAAGGACGGCGCCCGAGGTGCTGCGTTTGGCGCTGGAGTCGTGGGCGTGCTGGGCCTTATAGTCGGACACGTTCCGCCGGCGCATCTCTTCGCCGCTGGTGCCATTATCGGTGCCGAGCAGAACATTGCGGCTACCAGCCTCGCACGGGGGGCGACGACGATCTACCTTGCGCGCGGTGCGGTGCCTCCCGCCGCGCCGGCTGGTCAGTATGCCAGGCCCCAACGCGGATCTTGCGCCCAGAGTTTCAGTGGCTGTAATTCGGTGCGTTACAAGGGGTGAGATCGTACCGGGATTCATACGTGACTCCGTTCGCGATCGGTCATCTCGCCACAAGCGCGTGGCCCATCAGGGCTTTCCCTGGTCTCGCCCCCGTGTGCTGGCCTCCGTCGATCACCACCACACCGTTGACAATGGTGTAGGGAATACCGGCCGGGTAGGACTTCGGCTGCTCGAACGAGTTCGTTTCCCGGACGGTGGCCGGGTCGAACACGACGAGATCGGCAGCGAAGCCCTCGTGAATCTGGCCGCGATCGCGCAAGCCGAGGATCTGCGCCGGCAGACTGGTCATCTTGCGGACGGCATCCTCGAGTGTCAGCACCTTTTGATCGCGAACGTAGTAGCCCAGCACGCGCGGGTTGGTCGAGTAGCTGCGGGGATGCGGCAGGCCGTCGGCTTCGAGATTGATCGCCGATCCGTCGCTGGCAATCGACACCCACGGCTGCTTCATGACGAGTCGCACATCGTCTTCGGACATCGTGTGGAACATCCCGGTGATCGTGCCTCCCTCGTCGGACATCAGCGCGATGCATGTGTCGGCCGGATCTTCATCGCCACGAGCCTTGGCAATTTCCGCGATGCGCATTCCTTCGTACTTCTTCGATCTCAGGGCGCCGCGCGCGGCCGAGCACGATCCCTTCCCATCCGCCGTGCTCCATGACCCACGTCTGAAAATCTTTGTCTTCTTTGATCCTCCTGCGCATCGCTGGATCGCGCAGGATCTCGGCGAACTTGTTCGGGCCACCCTCGCGTGCCCACACCGGGAAGAACGCGCTCCAGCCGTGCTGCATCGCCGTGTACGGATACTGATTGGCCGTCACGTCCAGGCCACGCGACCGCGCGGCTTCAATCTTGGCGACGTACCGGCCAACGGTGCCCCAATTCGGCTTCCCGCGAATCTTGAGGTGGAAGATATGGACAGGAATCTTCGCTTCGTCGGCGACGCGAATCGCGAAGTCGATCTCCTTGTCCTGTTGCATGCCTTCGCTGCCGATATGTGAGGTGTAGATGCCGCCGAGCGACGCGACGACCTTGGCGACTTCGATCACCTCGTCCGGGTGTTCCGGCCCACCGCTTTCGAAACGGGTCACAAGGCCCCAGGCCCCTTCCTGCATCGAGCGCGCCGCCAACTGCTTCATGCGGTCCAGTTCGGCGGGCGTTGCCGGACCGGGGTTGTAACCCTTCACCACCAGGCGGATCTGCTGGAACGAGACCTCGGAAATCACGTTCATGGAGATGCCCTTCACCTTGAGCGCGTTCCAATAGCCGGTGAAGTCGGTCCACGAGCCCTTCGCTTCAGGCAGGCCGTCGCGCGGAGCAACGGACGTGCTCTCGCCGATGACGTCGAGCGTCACTCCCTCACGTACTTTGCTCTCGGCGTTGCCGTCGTCGAGCAGTGGCTGGTCCGAATGAGTGTGCATGTCGATGAAGCCCGGCGCGACGACAAGGCCCCGCGCATCAATCTCGCGGCGGGCGGTCGCGCCCGCGAGCGTGCCTACCGCGGTGATGCGATCGCCGCGGATGCCGACGTCGCCGGCAACCCAGGGGTTGCCGGTGCCGTCCACGATGTGTCCTCCGCGAATGATCAGGTCGAGCGCCGGCTGTTGGCCCTGCAGCCACACCACGCGGGCCGACGCGATCGCCAGGACGACGAAACCGACGCGAAGACTCTTGTGCATGGGAATCTCCGGACGACCCCGGCGACACCAGTCGCGGGATCCCGGGGGCATTATGCGACAGGAGGGTGTGCGCGCGCCCAACTGGCACAGCCGAAGCCCGGCCGCGCCTGCGTGCGCTGTTGGACGCGATAATCTGACAGAATCTAGTCGAGCCGGGGTGGCGGAACTGGCAGACGCTCGGGACTTAAAAATCGCCCGTGTCCCTGATCACACCTGATCACCAGTCGACTTTCCGAACAAGTTCGCGAGGACGCTCGAAATCGTTCGGCGTTTTGAGGACCCATTCAGGCACGCTGTGGCCCGCGAATGGCCCGCAGACCCCTTGGACCCTCAGCTGAGCGACCTCATGAACGCCGCTGCGCGCGTCACGCGAGCGGGGTCAACCCATCGTGTGGGACTGCGCTGAAAACTGAGCTTCCCGTCGAACGTACCGAAGATCCACGCCAGCACTTTCGTTTCTTTGGGTGGAAGGGCGAACCCGGGCTGGCGCGCGACCCTCATCTACAGGAGCGGGCCATCGGATCGGTGGGAATCGACGACCCTTCGCGTCGCAGCAAGCCAATCAATGGTCGCAAGCGCTGTACGGCATGGCAGTGCGTGCCACCAGTTCGGAAGTGCCGCACTTCGGACGTTTTGATCGCGGACGGAGAGAAATACTGCTGGCCTTGGGCCTCATCAATAGAACGACCGCTTCAGGATTCAGCTGGTTCTCGCCAGAACCGCTGGCATGCGAGGCGGTCCAACTACTGGGGCAGTTCCCGCTGCCAGCCGATGAGCACGTGTACCCGCGCCACGTCCGGACTCGCAGCATCCTGCAGCACCAGGAACTTCTCCCCCTTGGCCGCCGCTTGGAAGCGGCCGGACGACTTGAAGAGCAGGTGTGATGTGCCCGGCACGGGTCCGGCAGAGCTCCACTCGATAGGGACGACCATCAGGTTCCGGTCCGGAGCCTGGTAATAGATCTCGCGACCATCGGCCCGCCAGCGTGCGTTATTGCCTTCGCCCGCCGACACCAGCATGGTGCGGCCCGTGCCGCCGGAAAGGTCGGTGACATACACACGCGTGACGCCGCTCGCGTCACTCTGATACGCGATCCACTTGCCGTCCGGCGAAAATCGCGCGCCCTGGTCCTTCGCCGGGCTTCGCACTACCGCAGTCGGACGACCGCTGCCATCTGCCGCTGTGACCCAGATGTCATAGTTCGTCTCAGGATTGATCTCCGCATACACGATCAGCCGCCCGTCAGGGGACCAGTCGAGCGGCCAGCGGGCAGCGGGAGTGGCGAGAAGTCGCCGAGGCTGATCCGGCCGCGCCAGATCGGTGATGAACACGTCTTCTTCCCGTTCGCCCTCGACTTTCAACGAGATCACTAATTGACGTCCGTCGGGTGACCATATGGGATCGTCCGGCACGCCGTCGATGCGGAGACGCGTGGTCGAGCCGGTGGTCAGGTCGCGCACCCACACCGCCCGCACGCCACCAGCGTCGGCCGCCCCCACGGTACGCCGCTTTCGTCTGGTCGCGAGAGAGCGCGAGGTCCTGGTAGGAGCCGATTTCCCCGGCAGGGCCGATCGTGCGGCCATCCCGCTCCACCCAGACCGGCTGGTTTCGGACGTCGGGGTCGACGATGTACACGATCGCACCATTGGACATGACCGAGAACTGGGGGCGGACCCGGCGCGCGAGCGTGCGTACCGGACCACTCACTCGCCCTCGACTGACGTCGAAAGACTGCGACACCAACTCGCCATCGCGCACAGCCAGCACATAGGTGCCTTCCTGCGTGTCGGCAACGACGGCACGGCTCTGGAACGGTTGTGGGCTGATGGGCGGCGCGGGGCCACCAGGACTGATCGAGGGCGGCCATCCTGACGGTCGAGAGTGGGGAACCCGGCTGCCCGCGAAGAACACGAAGCGGTCTCCGCCGGGAACGAAGCTCGGGAACGCGTGTGTGACCTCCTGTCGTGACGAGTCGAATGCGGTGGCCGCCGACGTGGCTCCCCCATCCTCGGCAATCATCAGCAACGGCCCCCCAAGTGACGGCGCGAATACGATGACACCGCGAGAGCTCCACGCCCCGCCCCGGGCGGACGGCGCCGGGGCCAGGACGACGGGGGAGCCATCAGGCAGGTTGAGGCGCTGCAGATGCCCGTCGGCGAAGAACGCCAATGGCTTGACTGGAAGGGGACCAGAACGGGAAGGTGCCGCCCGCCGTTCCGCCGAGCCGCCGCACGGTGCCATTCTGCAGCGACCGAAGCCACAGCGCTCGACCGGAATTGAACACCACGGACTTGCCGTCGGGAGCGATACGCAAACACCGAGTCGAACGCGAGGCTGAGATCCGGCGGCAGGTCGAGGTCGGTGACCATGCTGAGACCGGCTGGCGCGCGATGGGAGACGGAGGCCGCCAACCAACCGGCGCCGGCACAGGCAGCAGCCGCCAGGACGAATACCCCTGCCCAGGCCCAACGCGAGCGCCAGGAGCGCTGCGCTAGCGAACTGTCCGAGGCCGGTGCTTGTCGTGCGCCCCGGGAATCGAGCAGCCACAGCAGGGCCTCGCGCAGCGCCTCGGCACTTTGCCACCGCCGGTCAGGGTCCTTCTCCAGACATCGGTGGACTAGTCTTTCGAGCTCCTCCGGTCACGTCCGGCCGCCGGGTCCGAACCGACGGGATTGGCCCGCTCATGACGACCGCAATCACGCCGGCCGCACTCGAGGCTTCGGCGGCTCGCAGCCCGGTCAGCATCTCGTAGAGGACCAGACCAAACGCGTAGATGTCGGTGCGCTCGTTCGCCTTCCTTCCCTCGAGTTGTTCCGGGGCCATGTACTCGGAGGGTCCCCACCAGCACGCCCTCGATCGTGCGGCTTGCGGTGACGCCCTGATCGACCGCAGCGATCTGCGGCTGTATGCTGGCGATTCCGAAGTCCAGCAGCTTCACGCCTTCCCTGGTGACGAGGATGTTGGCCGGCTTGAGGTCTCGATGGATGATCCCCTGCCGGTGCGCAGCGGCCAGGCGCGTCGGCAATCTGCACCCCGAATTCGATCGCCTGCCGCACCTCCATCGGGCAGGCCAGGGGCTTGCCCTGGACGTACTCCATGACGAGATACTCGGTGTCGCCATCCTGTCCGACGTCATGGAGCGCGCAGATGTGCGGATGATTCAAAGCCGAGATCGCACGCGCTTCACTGTCGAAACGGTGGGAGAACTCGGTCTTGAGGATCTTGATCGCAACGGTGCGGTCCAGTCGTGTGTCGCGGGCACGGTAGACTTCCCCCATCCCGCCCGCACCGACGAGGGCGGACAATTCGTAAGGGCCAAGGCGAGTGCCTGGCGGCCGCATCGACGCAAAGTATACCGGTGTTCACCTGTTCCTCGCCGGGCGGAGCCCGTTCTTCTCACGGATGAACCTTGGCGCGCCGTCGAACAGGAATACAAAACGTTTGGTGAGACCCTGAAGCCCGCTTGTCGTTGAAGGACGACTGGCCGCATTCGGTGCCGCAGGGAACGCGAAGATGCGGGTTCACCGAGGCCCGCCGAAGCGCCGCAGCGCAATCGTCGGCGCAATCTGATCGTGACGTAAGTCGTTGGGGCGACATGCGATAATTCCCCGGGCCGGGGTGGCGGAACTGGCAGACGCTCGGGACTTAAAATCCCGTGGCCTTCGGGCCGTGTGGGTTCGATCCCCACCCCCGGCACCATATTTCACTAACGTTTCTACACATTGTCTGGCCGCTGAGCTGGCAACGCAGGACTCAAGAGTCATCGGTCTATGGATCCTCGGTGGTGGTGGATCATCTTCGGACTCGGGATCGCGATGATGATGTTCAGTCAGCCTCGCCCGTGACGGGAGACGTCGCCGTGTGATCTTTCGCGCCCGCAGACCTCTCTGACGCCAGGACTGAATGGGTTCTTGTTACACCCTCGTTCAATCCAATAGAATCTCTGAGCCACGCCTGCCCGGCAGCGCCCGGACAACAACTCATGATTCGACCACTTGGCATCGCGCTGGTAATCGGCCTCTCCGCCTGTGGCGGCATCGCCGACCCCGGGTCCCCATCGAACGAGTTCTCAACCGGCAACTTTCTGGTCAACATCGTCGCATCCAACTCGTGCACGTCGCTGATTGATGCGGGACGCAACAGGAGCTGGAAGATGGGGCTGGTCAAGACTGGATCGGTGGTGTCGGTCACGATGCAGGGATGGGCCGACTCGGCGACCGTCATTTCCCAGACGACCCTGGCGGGCGCCGCAAGCGGAAGCTCCTTGACGCTGTCCGGCTCGATCCTTGACACGGTCGTGGACTGTCGGGAGCCGCTGTGTTACCGGGCCGAGGGCACGATCGCGGCGACCCAATCTGGCAATGTCGTCACAGGAAACTTGAACGGTGTTGTCGCGTACGAATTCACGACCTGCACCGCTGCGGATCACAAAGTGACGTTCACCAGGCGCGTGGAACAGCCGTAAACTCGGTTTCCGGCTTTTTCACTCTCACAGAACTCTCACACATCTATGACGTGGCGAAGCAGGACGGTAGGTGCCCGTTGCCCTCATGTGCGAGTACCTGCGAGTTCTTGATCGGTGGATCTCATGTCACGGACGAAGTGCGAACAGCGCGGACACTGTCGCCACTTTCGATCATGGTGAGCTGCCCTCACTTGCCGACGCACGGTGACCCGCCACTTACCGCAGACGTCGCCTCGCCAGCTTCGAGGAACGCGGCCGGTCGGCGGCAAGGTCGAGCTGTGCAGTTGATTGGGAATCGGCGTACACATAGTGACGTCGATCTCCACTGGTGGGCGCCTCCGGCTCCGAGACGGCCCAGCCCTCGGCAAGCAACAGCCGGGCTTCAGATCGGTGGAGATCGAGAACATCGCCCGACTCATGGGCGCTGAGATCGACGCCATCGATCCTCTCAGCGAGCTTCTTGATCAGACGGACGCGCATGGGTACCTAGCCCTCTCGCAAGCAAGTAACAAGCCCAACCAAACGGCTGGGCTCTCCGTGTCGGAACGGTTGATGCTGACGGTATCCTCGTGCCGACGACGCCCGTCCGCTTCAAAGTTCCGCCGCGCTGCGCGTTGTGCGGGTCTCGCTGGACTGTTGTCGTAGAGACGACGATCGAGCGGGGGTTGGTGCGGCTGACGTGGTTCTGCCGCGCATGCGGCGGCGAGTGGCCGCTTACGCGCGCCGATCACGAATTGATCGAGCGCCGCGCAGAGAACGCCGGATCGTCAGCAGACGACTCGCAATGATGGCGCGCTATTGCACGACGACCGTTCCAGTCATTCCGTTATGGATCGTGCAGTGATACGGATACGTGCCTGCCGCCTGGAACGTGAAGTCGAAGTGCGCGCCTGGCGCAAGATTCCCTGAAGCCCACACGTTCGTGTTCGACGTCGCGTCGTGCGCGATCGTGTCGTTGTTCGTCCACCGCACCGTCGTTCCGACGGAAATATTGAGCGGGCTTGGGCTGAACGCGCTCGCGCCGAGCGTCCGCGCATTCGTGGGAATCGAGATCGGAGTAGCGCCAGTCGTAGGAGTCGGCGAGGGCGTGGTCGGTGGCGTTGGCGAGGAATACCCACTGCCACACCCGACCATCCCAACCATGCATACGGAAACAATCGTGAGAAGACTCAGCCGCAAGGATGTCATCACGTACCTCCCGATGGCGTCGGTGACAGCAACTGTGTGGCCTTCTTTGGAGCGGGCGATTTCGCGCAATTCCTGCGATCGAAGGTCGTGTGTCTTACAAGCTTGGTGAGCGCTTTACGGGAGACGAAAAACGGCAGTGACCTCATCCGCCGACTGCGCCTCAGACGCCCGAGCTGCTTATCCAGTATCTGAAGAGTGGGGCGATATCGTCAGCTATCTGAAGAGTGGGGCGATATCGTCAGCGCGCGCACTCGAGTTGGTACTCCTCGGCTTACGCGACCGATTGCCGCGTGATGGACTGGCTGCAGTAACTAAACCGCGGCTCGCCGCCGCGACACGTCCCGAATCAGCGAAGAACGCGAGCGAGGAGCGCCGTGCGGAACTCGTCGAGCCGACGCCGCTCGTCGTTGGTCAGTTTGCCTGCGGTGTTCCTCGGCAGGATATGGAAGGCCAAGACCGACCGCGGTGGTCAGGAGTCGGCCGAACCATTCCGCATCGCCGGCAATTTCTACTACGTCGGCGCAAACGACCCTGCGGCCTTCCTTATCACCGGACCCGAGGGCCACGTCGTACTCGACGGCGGCAAGCACAGCACCGCGCCGATGATCATGGCGAGCATCGCGAGCCTCGGCTTCGACATCAAGGATGTCAAGGTGTTGCTCAATTCGGAGCCGCGCCCCGAGCACGCGGGCGGGCTGGCAGCGCTCCAGCAGGCGTCCGGCGCCGAGCTGTGGGCCAGCGAAGCGAACGTTCAGATGGGGGATCCTCGGCTACCCGCCCGCGCGCGTCGACCACCGGTTCAAAGACGACGAGACGATCCGTGTCGGACCGATCGCGCTCACCGCGCACATCACCGCCGGTAGCACGCGCGGTTGCACCTCGTGGTCGTTCAAGGTTCACGATGGTGAGCGGGACCTGAACGTCGTGAGCGCCTGTAGCCTGGAGATGGTGGTAGGGATGCGGTATCCAGAACAAGGGGACGACATCGAGCGCAGCCTCCGCGTGCTGCGGAGCCTCCCGGCCGACATCTGGGTGACCTCGCGTGCCAGACCGTGGGGCAGGTACCGGAAGTTCGTCGCGAGCAAGACGGCAAAGAACCCGGCGGATCCGTTCATCGATCCCGAGGGCTATCGCGCTTTCATCGACACCGCCGAGGCAGAATTTCGCAGCGGGTTCGTGCATTAGTAACAAAACGATGCCCCGACCTGGTCGAAGCTGCTTCCGGCGATCCGAAGGAAGCGGCCTTGGCGGCCCTCATCCGATCGCGAAAGCCGCCCGCCTTCCCGCGAACGCATCGAAACCGCAAAGCCGCGTCCCGCAAGCGAACACCTCTGTGCTGTCAAGATCCTGAATTCAGGTTGTGTGGTACCGCCAGCGCCATGGCATAAACGTTGCCTTGGCCGGCATCGCGCATGAACACCATCCCTTCTGATCTCAGCTCCGCTCTCCGACAGATTGGCCGGCACCGGGCGTTCTCCGCGATCGTCATCGTGACGCTCGCTCTCGGGATTGGCGCCAGCACGACGTTCTTTTCGATTCTGAACGCGCTGGTGTTTCGGCCGCTCACCTTTGCCGATCCTGATCGCCTCGTCGCCGTTCGTACCTTCGAACGACACGCCGGAACTTCATCCGAGACTTCATACGAATCCGTTCTCGATCTCGCCCGGAACGCGCCCGTTCTCCGTTCCTCGATCGCGTATGTCTCGCGCGACGTCAACGCCGCCCCGGCCGACGGCGCCGAGCGCTCGGTCAGCACAGAGATCTCCGGCGACCTGTTCGGTCTGCTCGGGATTTCGTTCAGCATCGGCCGCCCGTTCGTTCCGGAAGAACATCGTTTGCACGCCGCCGTTGCGGTGATTAGCCACGCCTTTCGGACACGTCACTACGCGACAGATGCGGTGGCCGTTGGCCGCACGCTTGTGCTCGATGGAACGCCGCATGAAATCGTCGGCGTTGCGCCTGAGGACTTTCGCTTCCCGAGCGATACGGACATCTGGGTGCCGATGGATGTAGAGCGACGCTCCATGAATGTCGTGGCGCGGCTTCAGGATGGTGTGACCCTCGCACAGGCGAACGCAGCCCTTGCTGGTGCGTCGGTCGCTTCGAGCCTGACCGGTGCGTCATCGTCTCCTCTGGGCACCGATGTCGTCAGCCTGCGCGCCTCGATGATCCCCTCGAAGCATCGGGACATGATCACGGCAATGCTCCTTGCCACTCTCCTGATACTGCTGATCGCCTGCGCCAATCTCGCGGGCCTGCTCAGCGCGCATCTCGGTACCCGCAGGCAGGAGATCGCCGTGCGGTCCGCTCTGGGCGCCCGGCGGAGCCGTATCGTCACCCTGCTGTTGATCGAGAGTGCCGTCCTCGCTTTAGCGGGCGGTGCATTCGGAACGCTCGTTGCGCAGTGGGGCATCGACCTGTTCGGCGCGACGCTTGGCAAGCCGCAGGGCCAGGACTGGCTGAACTTCGCCATCGATGGGCGCGTGTTGCTGTTTGCGTTCGGGGTGTCGCTGGCCACGGCACTGCTATTTGCGCTTCTACCGGCAATCGGTGCAACACGTGTGGATCTGCGGGGCGTTCTGCAGGAAGATGCGCGCGCCGTCGGGGCCGCCCCTCGAGGTCGGCGGCTGCGAGCCGCGCTCGTCGCGACGCAAATGGCCGTGTCGCTCGGCTTCATCGCCGCGGCGTCGTCCATTGTCGCCAGTTCGATGGCATTCAATGCGCTGGGTCCTGGATTCGATCGTGACCGGCTTGTCGTGCTCCACGTCACGCTCGCAGGACGTGCCTACGACAGTCCAGCAACCCGGATGGCGTTCCTCGATCGCGTCGTCGCGAGCCTCGGCACCCTTCCGGGCGTGAGCGCCGTCAGCGCGACGAGTCATCTGCCTCTCGCCGATCGGGATGTACCCTACTCTGGCATCGAGCTGGAGGGCGACCCAAATGGGGGTCGCCGGTTCGCGAGCCTGCGTTTCGTGGCCGGTAATTATCCGCGAACAGCAGGCATCCCGATCCGGCGCGGCCGCTCGTTTTCCGAAGCGGAGGCGGCCGATCCACGAACGCTTCTCGTTCTCGTGAATGAAACGATGGCGCGACGCTATTGGCCGGACGTAGACCCGCTTGGGAAACGGGTGCGATTGCCGGATTCGCCCTATGAGGACGCCTGGCTCACCATCGCCGGTGTAGTCGGAGACGTATCGCAGCGCAACCCTGGCGATGAGCCCACGAATCAAGTCTACCTGCCGCTGGCACACGCCCGGGATATCAGTTTCGTGGTCCGTGCCACTCACGATGAGGCTGCGATCGTGATGCCCGCTGGCCGCGCCATCTCGGCCATCGATGGCGGGCTTGCCGTTAACGCACGAACGATGCGCGATGTGTACGCCTGGTTCGTGCGCGACAGGGAAATGCAGGGTTTCGTGCTTGGATCACTTGGCTTCGTGGCGCTGCTGCTCTCGGCGCTCGGCGTCTACGCGGTGATGGCGTTACTGGTCTCGCAGGAGCGGCGCGAGTTCGCGATCCGTCTCGCTCTGGGAAGCTCGAACGAGGCCGTGCACCGGCTTGTGCTCGGTCGCGGCCTTCTCGTCTCGTTGGCGGGTATTGGCGGCGGGCTGATCCTGGCCAGCGTCATGACGTCGCTGCTGACTGTGATTTTCTACGGCGTGCGCCCATTCGATCTGCGGATCCTGGCTGGCGCGGCGGCGCTTCTTGCGGCGACATCGCTCTTCGCTTCCTGGTGGCCAGCGCGCCGCGCGACGAGGCTGGATCCGATGGCGGTGCTTCGGGGCTAGCCACTGCCAAGACCGTACAGGAGAAGCGGAGAAAGGGGAGATTGGATTTGGTTTTCTTTCTCCCCTTCGCCTGTGCGGTCAGGTCAGTGAATGGCGGGCGTCCTACGATCCGCCGGTGACCTGCACGACGCGCAGGAACGAGTTGTTGCCCTCTGATGCTTCGGCGACGACGCCCGTCCCGTCAGCAACAGCGAAGATATAGTACGTCCCAGACAGACCGCTCGGGATCACGACCGAGGTCGTGCCGCTGCTGCTTGAACCGGCGGCGATCGCCGGAACATCCCGGCTCCCGATCAGCACGTCGCTCGTGTCGAAGGACGTGTTCGTCGAAAGATAAAAACGAATCACCGACGCACCGGCATCCGCTGCGCCGACGTTCTTGACTGTGTCGCCGACCGACACGGTAGCGCCTGCTGCTATGGTGAACGGCAGTGTGAACAAGGACACGGTCAGATCCGGACCTACCAGGATGCTGACGGCGCGCGTGTTGTTGGTCTCGACCGTCTCGGTGATGGTCCGCTCATCGTCCGCATTCACGATCAAGTACCACGTCCCTGGGCTCACGGCCGGCAGCGCAACCGTCGTGGTACGCACGCTTGTGGCAGTCGGCCCCAGTGCCTGAACGCTTCGTCCTCCGAGCCGCATATCCGAGGCATCGAGCAGCGCGTTTGTCGACAGATAGAAGGCCGTGATGGACTCGCCGGCATTCCCAGTCCCTATGTTCTGCGTCGTCTCGGTGACGTCGACCGACGATCCGGCCGCCGCCCGGGGCGGGGCCGTGGTCGTCGTGACCGCGAGATCCGGACCGATGCGAAGGACAGCGCTGCGGGTGTTATTGGTCTCGTTGGACTCCGCGACCACGCCTGTGCCGTCGGCCTTGGCGATCAAGTAGTAGACGCCATCGGCCGTCGACGACGGAACCGTCAAGCTGGTCGTGCCGCCGCTCGAGGTGCCGCCCGCCAGCGCCGGCACACTGCGTCCCTGGAGCAGCACGTCACTCGCATCAAATGAGAAGTCCTGAGAGAGGTAGAAACGAGTCACGGATGCGGCGGCCGCACCGAGTCCGGGGTTGGCGGTTGTATCGGAGACGACGATCGTGCTGCCCGCGCCGGCGGAGGCCGGGGCCGACAGGTTCGTGATCGTCAGATCCGGGCCGATCTGGATGAACGCGAGCCGGGCGTTGTTGTACTCGTTGGACTCCGACACTGCGCCAGGACCGTCAGCTTTGGCGAAGAGCGAGTACGACCCTGGAGGCAGCGGATCCGGCAGCGTCACCGATGTGGTTCCCGGTACTCGAAGCTCCCGGTGCCAGCGCCGGAACGTCTCTCGTGCCCACGATCGGATCCGACGCGTCGAGCAGGGAGTTGCTCGAGAGATAGACCGAGGTCGAGGACGACGGGGCTGCGCCGCTGCCCAGGTTGACCGTCGTGTCGGTTACCTGGATGGTGAGGCCGGCCGCGCCCAGCGTCGGCACCGTCACGCTCGATACCGATAGGTCGGGCGCGACATCGTCGCTCACGATCGTGATCGTCCCTGATGACGGCGAGCCGATGATGTACGGGCCTCCGCTTCGGAGCGTGAGCACCACGGTCTCGTTTGCCTCGAGCGCGGTATCGTCGAACGGCGCGATCGACACGAGGACATCGGCGGCACCGGCGGGAATGGTCGCCGACGTCGGCACGGTTTGATAATCGGTTCCGTTCAGCGCCGTCCCGGAAATCGAATATTGAATCGTCACCGCGTCGGCCGACGCGACGCTTCGACTCAAGCGGAAGGCCCCGGACACCGGTCCAGCCTCAGTGGCTGTAGGTGCCGCGACCGTGACCGTGACGACGGGAAGAGAGGGTGGGGCGACGCAGCCCTCGGGTACCGTGAAGTCCGCAACGACCGAGTTGAAACCGTGAGTCGCGGTATCGATCGCCGCGACGCCCATGCCCCGGCCCGCGAACGCTTCCCAGAGGCGGCAAAAGTTCGCGCTACGCGCTCCAGCCGGATTGCGCAGCGCGTCATCGACCAGCATTGTGTCGCGCATGTCCAGCATGGTCGGCGCCGGCGGGGAGAGCTTCAGCGAATCGATGTAAAGCTGATGGACCTCGTTAACGCCCGACGCCTCGGTGCCGCCGACGCGATCGATCCGGAAGCGCTCCCGCGTATCCCACAGCACGTTCGCCCAGATCTCCCCGTTGTCGTGGACTTCGCACACGAGCCCATACCGGCACCACCAGTCGGCGTACGTCTTGGCGTTGACGGTACGGAGTCCGCCTGGGCGCGCGTACTCGGCGAGCAGCGTGTTGCCGTTGACGCTGTACGCGAAGAAGTCGCCGCCCCCCTCTCCGATTGCGCCGGCCTCGACACCGGTGAACGCGGTGTTCAGCCGGAGACTCACGCCATGATGGTACTCGTGGAGGATGATGTCGAAGTCGTAGTCGCCGTCCAGGTCCGGGGTGCCGTCGTAGTCCACGTCCTCTGGCCAGCACCCGGCGCCGTCCCAGAGGAACATGTTGATTTGCGGACTCGAGCCGTCGACCGCATTTACGTAGTTGGCGTTGTTGCGCCCGACCGCGCGCGCGTTGCCCTTGACCGGATCCCCGCCGCTCCCGCCGCGGTTGAAGTTGTCGACCTGGAAATTGCCCGCGCCCTCATCGAATCCGAGGTCGTAGAAAAAATCGTGCGCGAAGTTGAGGCTGAAGAAGAGCGCCGTCTCGGCCGAGTCGTCGGAGTTGAAAGGAAAGTCGAACTGCCACGATGCGCCGTTACGTGTCCCGAGCGCGCCTTCCGTCGACGGACTGCGGCGGAACACGTGAGCGTTGTTTCCCGAAAGGAGGCCCGTGTCGAAGAGGGTCGTCGAGGGATCGCGGAACGGCGTGTTCAGGCTGCGCAGCTGGTAATTCGACGGAGGTGGGCAGCTCGTCCCTGGCTGACCGATGGGCATCGAATCGAGCCGGCGCGGATCGAAGGCGTTCATCGCGTCCGATTGCATCACGCGGCCGGAGCCTTCGGCGAAGTGCACGCGGTTCCGCCGCAAGAGCACCTCGCCGGTCGTCGCGTCGATCAGGACGTCATAGAGCTCTGACTCGCTGTCGGGCTCCACGGTGACGTGCCACGCAAGGTGAAGCACGCCGTCGACCGGCAGCCACGTCAGCGACGCCACCAGATCGCGACGAAACTGGCCGCGCGCAAAACGGGCGATGCCCGACGCGTCGGCGACGGGCGTTGGTGCGAAGGGAAGTTCCGGGCGGATGTTTCGAGCGGCGGCCACTACCGCCTGTTCCACCGAGACTTGTGCGCTGCGTTGCCTACTGGCGGTCCGGCCCGCGCTCGACGTGACGCGAACGGTATCTCCCGATGCATCCAGATGAATGGTGACGACTGCGTCGAAGACGGGCACGCCGTCGACAACCTGCGCGAACGCGACTGTGCGCACGCCGTTCGATCGGCTCACGTAGTCGCGTACGAGCGTCAGCGACGCGAGATCACCATCCTCCAGGCCGAGACGATCCGCCAACGACGACACAACGTTCCGGAGAGCGGGAGCAGGCAGCGTGGGTCGGACCGTGATGCCGGGGTTTTCCAACACGCGGACGCCGCCGGTGAACGGGTGAACGCGAACGCGTTCTGTGCCGGCTTGCGCGGCGCGCCGGGCTTCGGCCTCCGTTTGAGGCGACGGTGCCTGCGGGGGACGACCCTCCCGAACATCGAAGTCCGGCAACACGCGGCCGGGCGGCTGCTGTGGGCGCACGGCGGCGACCGGACCAACCAGACCGACGGCGGCAACCGCGAGCGTCAAGAACGTCAGGCGTAGAACGGACGACATCACCGCTCCTTGGGGAACAGGCCAAGTCGTGCCAGTTTTACGCCAGCTCTACATCCTTATCCGTCAATAACTTACGTGGTAATCGTCTGCGCGCTCTCACATTTCCGTGCCTCCCACTACGGAATGGTGATGGTGGAGAGCTCAATGTGCTCGCGCATTGGGTAGAATCCCGCGATGCGTGCATTGCTCGTTCTCTGCCTGGTGTCTGCGTCCACCTTGGTCCAGACCGGAACGTTCGGTGTCTTCACGAATTCCGACGATGTCGGCGCGCCGCCGCTCAAGGGATCCGCGGAGTTCGATCGCATCCACGCGGCAGTACAAGATCACGGGGACAGGGACAGACATCTGGGCCAGAGCGGATCAGTTCCACTACGTCTGGCGCGAAATGTCCGGAGACTTCGCCGTCACCGCCACGACGAAGTTCCTCACTGAGGGCAACCCGCACCGCAAGGCGGTCGTCATGCTCCGCAAGAGCCTCGACGCCGATTCGCCGTTCGTCCATCTTGCGATACACGGCGACGGCATGCCGTCGGTTCAGTTCCGAACCACCAAGGCTGACACCACCAACACCGTCGACTTTCCGATTGAAGGTCCCGGCACGTGGACACTCAAGCTGACGCGGCAGGGCTCGAACATCAACGTGTGGGTGGCGAAGGATAGTGCGCCGCTCAGGGAACTGGGACAGACCCTCAACCAGCTCGGGAGTCCGGTGCTGGTCGGACTCGGTGTCAGCTCGCACTCGCAGGAAGCGACCAACACCGTGTTGTTCTCGGATGTGTCGGTCGAAAAACTGTCGGCCGCCGCGCCGAGATGAGCCGGACCTCACTCAAAGGACACTTGTGATGGCCATCATGCGCCAGCTGCTGATCGTCTGCCTGCTCTCCGCGACAGCGTTCGCACAGAGCGGACCCGTGGGGGTCTTCACCAATTCCGGGGATGTTGGCGACCCTGCGATCAAGGGAAGCACCGTGTTCACCTCCTCGAGCGGCGAGTACAGGATCACTGCCTCGGGTGCCAACATGTGGGCCAAGCAGGATCAGTTTCAGTATGTCTGGAGGGAGATGACCGGCAACTTCGCGGTCGCCGCCACGCTGCGATTCCTCGGTCAGGGGGCCGAGCACCGCAAGACAGGAATCATGGTCCGCCAGTCCCTGGACACGGATGCGACCTACGCCGACGTCGTGATGCACGGCAACGGCATGGGCGCGCTGCAGTGGAGGAGCAGACAGGGGGAGGACACCAACACCTTCAATCTTCCACTCGAAGAGCCTGGAACGTTCAAGATGAAGCTGGTCCGGACCGGTGTCAGGATCTACATGTATATGGCCAGGGGCAGGGCCGAGCTGAAGGAAATCGCCCACACCGAGGTGTCGTTTCAAGGCCCGGTCCTGGTCGGGCTCGCCGTTTGCTCGCACGACGCCGCCAAATCCGAGACAGTCGTGTTTTCGGATGTCTCGGTGGAGGCACAGCCGCCGCAGACTTCGAAAGAGCCACAGTCCGCCATGACTCGGCGGTGACGTTACAGCGATCCCCCGTTCGTGTGTGTGGCTTCTATTTCTCTGCTAGTAGCAGTTGGATGTCCTTCTCGAATTCCTCCCTCTCGACGACGCCGGGGTGAGTCTTCGCAATCCTGCCGTTCCTGTCGATTAGCAGCGTCACAGGGAGGCTTGCCGGTAGTCGAAATGTCTTCTCGAGCAGGTCGATGTCGCCGAGAACGATCGGGTAGGAGATCGGGTGTTGCGCAAGATACGGCTTGACCGTCTTCCAGCCCTCCTCATCGACCGACACGCCGACCGCCGTCAGTCCCTTTGTGCCGTACTTCGATTCGAATTCCATGAACCACGGGATCTCGAGCTTGCATCCGGTGCACCATGTCGCCCAGAAGTCGAGCAGGACTACGCGCCCCTTAAGGTTCGAGAGCTTGACCGTCTTACCGTCAGCATCCCGCAATGAGAGAGCCGGTGCAGGCTTCCGAGAACCTGAGGCAACCACGTCGGATGACAGTCCTGCGGGGACGGCGAACGTTGCGCCGACCAGTGTCGTGACCGCAACGGCTGAAGCGAAACACACAAGTCGTGGGCGAGCCACCGTCATTGGCGTCCTCCTATCAACCATTATGGACTTGTGCGATGAACCCCTGAGACGTACCGGGTATTCCGGCGGTGCGGCAGGCTCATCAATGGGCTGGGAAGCTGGAAGCGAAGCTGAGAGCTGACAGCTGAGAGCTGACAGCTGACAGCTGAGAGCTGACAGCTACTTCCTGACGCCCGCGTGCCACGCGTCGAAGCTGAACGAGACGCCACCGCTCAACACCAGGCTCGCGGCGTTGGCGTCCTGCTCCGAGATCGTGCGGCCAACGTTGCCGAAGACGGCAAGTCCCGGTCGCATGGTCCAGGCCGCGCCACCGCTGACGTCGGTGCGTGTGCGCCGGAGGACCAGCGTCATCGCAGGGTCGTCGTCGATTGTCGAGTGCGATTGGGTCAGGGTCCCGGTGATCGACAGCTGCGAGGTTGGGGACACTTCGAGCGCGCCGCTCGCGAATACTGATCCCTGCGAGAAATAGCCCGCGCATCCGAAGACGCGCCAGCCCTCCCGCTGCAGTTCCAACGCAACCGGCGCGCCCCAGCTCACCCGGCGCCTCTCGATGTTTGCTTCGCCGCTCAAGACCGTGACGATTGGGACCACCGCCACTCCGAACCCGCCATGGCGGGCGTCTGGCTCGCGGAGCTGTACTTTTGACGTGAGATACAAGTCGCCGATTCCGTGCACGGCCGGTCCTCCCGGCGCGTTCAGGTGGTAATAGGGCACGCTGAAGCCGAATTGCACCCTCGACGTGATGCCGATCGCGCCGTCGCCCACCGGTGCATCGAACTCATGGTAGACCGGCGATTTGAACCACGCGGCCGACAGGGTCAGCGACCCGCTGCCAGGGGTCATGATTGACGTATCGTCCAGCCACGACCCGAAGTTGCGTACGCCGCCAGCGACGGCCGGCTGCACCTGGGATGCGCCCCCACTTGACGGAGTAGGGGCGGTGGACTTCAGCTGACCGTAGGCGTGTCCATGACCATTGCCTTGGGCCGCCACCGGCACAACCGACACGGTGAGGCACGCGACGATCAGCGCGGCGCGAGCGATCATTGAGCCGGCTTCTTGGCCTTCGCTTTGGACTTCGTCGTTGTCGACATTGTCGACGTGGCGGCCACAGTCGTCGCCGTCGACGTTGTCGGTGCCGGCGCGTCGGATTCGGCGATCATCCCGCGCGCGTCATACTCCGCACGCTGCGCCTCGATGGTCGGACTTGCGGTCAGCGGACGAACTGCCTGAATGGCCTGGCCGAGGCTCATGCCGCCGGTCACCATCTTGGTCTTCAGCTCCGTGAACGAGAGCCCGAGATTGTTCGAGACGTTCACCGCCGCAACGAACTGCCCGAGATTGCGGAATCCCGAAGCGGCTGCCATGAGATCGGTGCCCTGTGGCAGTCGCGACGCGACCTTCGCCGCAAGATTCGTATTCTCCTTGAGCTTCTGCTGTACGGGCGTCAGCACCGTCGTCGTGGTTGCGCCGGCGGGCGTCGTCGATTTCGATGTCGTTGTCGTGGTCTTCGCGGTCTTATCATTCTTCGCAAGCTTGGTGTCGGCGGTTTTGTCCGACTTCACAGGCTTGCCATTCGACTTTGCCGTGGTTGTTGTCGTGGTCTTATCGACCTTCGTTGTTTTTGCCGGCGTCGTTTTCGCGGTCGACGACTTTGCCTGTGTCGTTGTCGCGCCCTTTGTCGTCGTTGCAGTCTTCGGCTGAGCCTTCACCTTCGGCTGCGAAGTCGAGGCCGACCCGCCCGCCTTCATCGTCGAGTGCGGAGAAGGTGCGGCTGCCTTGGGCGACGTCGTCGTGTGGGGCGATGGTGCTGTCGCTTTGGGCGCCGTCGTTGTATGCGTGGGCTTCGACGCGCTGCCGTGTCCTTGCTGTGCGATTACCACAACGCCCGCGCCAAGGAGCAGCACCGAGACGCCGAAGATGAATCGTGTGCGATACATGTCGGTCCCCCTTCAGGACAGATCAGTCCGTTGGTAGACTTCAAGGCGCAAGTTGCATACCACCCCGACTCTGCCGTTAAGCAATTGCATTTGCGTGGGCTTATACTGGGCTGAGCTAGCGTAGCGGAGGCCCGTGACTCACCGAATTTGGAAGCGCAGCAACGATCCTGTCTTCCGCACGGCCACTGCGCTCGTCGCGCTCGCCGCGCTGGCGGGGCTCGGGGCGAGCCGTCAGACGCAGTCCGCAGCAGAAGACGCCATTCGCGGCGCAAGTCGCTTCCCTGTCCGAGCCTGGCGGATATTTCGACACCGACAATCTGATCTCGAACGAGCGGTCGTACCTCGAGGTGCTGCCGGAACTCGACAAGCGCGGCGTCCGGGGGGGCGCGTACATGGGGGTGGGGCCGGACCAGAACTTCTCCTACATCGCGCATGTCCGGCCGTCGATTGCATTCATCGTCGACATACGCCGGGACAATCTCCTGTTGCACCTCTTGTTCAAGGCACTATTCGAACAAGCACGAACACGGGTCGAGTATCTCGCGCTGCTTTTCGCGAGGCCCGTGCCTTCGGATATTGACTCCTGGCGCCAGGCCCCAGTAGCGAGGCTGGCCGAGTACGTCAATGGATCGAACGTCGATCCCAAATCGGTTGATGCGCTTCGCGCGCGCCTCGATGGCGTCGTAAAGGGGTTCGGCGTGCCCGTGTCGATGGAGGACATGGCGACAATCGACCGCTTTCATCGACGTTTCATCAGGGACGGACTGGAGCTGCAGTTCCAGAGTGCCGGACGGCCGCCACAGAGCTACTACCCGACTTATCGACAGCTCCTTCTCGAAACAGATGGCAAAGGACGGCAGGGAAACTATCTCGCGTCAGAGGAGTCGTTTCAATTCGTCAAGTCGCTGCAGACGCGGGACCGCATCGTGCCCGTGGTGGGCGACCTGAGCGGACCGTCGGCGCTCGCCGGGATCGGCAGAACCATCCTCGAGAAAGGGGAGACGCTCTCGGTGTTCTATGCGTCGAATGTCGAGTTCTACCTCCGTCGCGACGACAGCTATCAACGGTTCGTCAGTAACCTCGGACGGCTGCCGCACACGAACCGCAGCGTGATCATCCGGTCGATCTTCAACCGCGGCTTCGGCGGCAGCGAGTCCGTCGTTCTGCCGGTCGAGGAACTCCTCTCGCAGTTCGCGGTTGCCCGCTGAACCCTCACGCCGCGGCTCGCGCGCGCCAGGCGACTAGCCTTAAAGGCTGCGAATGATCGCGCTGCCAATCAGCATCGGCACGAGCACTACCGTCGTAACGATCCAGCACACCACGGCGGCAATCAGGCAGACGATGACGGCGCGCGCGGTGTTCGTATAGTCGAGAACCTCGCGAACCGCGACGACGCCAACCACCACCATCCAGATCCAGATGACGAGCGAAATCAATGGCCCCAGAAACGGGATGATCGCCAGCACATTGAAGATACCCGGAGCGGCAGTAAAGCCGATGACGCGGAATCCTTCATTGAAGTCCGCCTTCGTCGTCGGTTCAGGCATGACTTTCGTCCCAATCAGAACGATGAGGAGAGCCCACAGCGCGTATCCGCACAGGTTGATGACCAGCATCATGAACCCCGCGAACACGCCGATGCGCCAGATGTTGCCGACGAGCGACGCGATGCCCGCGATCACGATGACCGCCACGGCCTGACTCGCTGCGGTCTGGTCCGCCTCGATCTCCTGGAACGTTTTCACGTCCGCCTTCATCGCGCCAGTAATGCGTTCCGCAAAACTCGCCATGCCATCCTCCTGCCGTCAGTTTGAAGAGTGGCACAGTCTAGTCCGGGTAGCAGACGGCGGCAAGCGAACCCCGAACAGCCCGATCTTGTGTTGTGGCTTCCGCTCTTTGTCGCTTCCGCTTTTGTCGCTTCGGCTTTGTAGCTTCCGCCTTCAGGCGGAAGGGGAGGAACTTTCGGGGCACTCACGTACGCATGCGGGACGCACCCGACGCGAGACACCGCCGCACGGCCGACACGAGTTCGTCAGGCGATACGGGCTTCCGGAGGATGCACGGGACGTCGACGTGATCCAGCGGCAGATTGGATCCTGTGACGATGATGACTGGAATGTTGCTGGTGTGGGCGTGCCCCGCGATTTCCTGCTGGACGGTCAGGCCATCGAGCGTGGGCAGCATCAAATCGAGAATGACGATGTCCGTCTGGTGTTGATCGAGAAGGTGGAGCGCCTCGAGGCCGTCGTGTGCCTCCACCATGTGGAATCCAGCTAAGCCGAGAGCCGAGCGATACATCCGGCGCACTGCAGGATCGTCTTCGACTATCAGCACCGTTTCCCGAGCGCCCACCGCCTCATGATAGCGAAAGAAGGATTGAAAGCTACGCCGAATGCTAAGCTCTGCAACGCTCCCAACGTTACGCGGTGCTTCCGACTCGGCCTTGGGTCGACTGGATCACCTCAGCTGATGCGCAGCGCCATCATGGTGGCGTCGTCGAACGGCTCTGCTGATCCACGAAACGCGGTGATGCGTTGCTCGATGTCGTGCAGGATCGTATCGATTCCCTCGGAGCGGTCGGTTTCGAGCAGAGCCTGCAAGCGGTCGGCCCCAAACATTTCCTTTTGCTCGTTTTCGGTCTCGACGAGACCGTCCGTGTAGAAGAAGAGCAGGTCTCCAGGTGAGAGCTCGATGCGCGCCTCAGTGTAGCCATGCCCCGCATACAGTGCGATCGGCATACCAGTCGATCCGAGCGCCGCAATCCCGGCCGGCCCGCGCAGCACGAACTGCGGATTGTGTCCGGCGTTCACGTAGCGAAGCAAGTCGTCCGTCCATTTCGAGGATCCCCAGGAACAGCGTCAGGTAGACGCCCCCCGGCGTGTTCTGATCCAGCTCGCGATCGAGGCGATCGGCCAGGATGGCAAGGTCCGTTTCGTGGGGCAGTCGCGCCCGAAGCGTCGCCTGGATGTTGGCCATCAACAGCGCGGCGCTGACGCCCTTCCCGGAGACGTCCCCCACGAGCAGGGCCAGGCGGCCATCTGGCAGCACGAAATAGTTGAAGAAGTCTCCGCCGACTTCGCGGGCGGGAATCGAGACGCCGCTGATTTCTGCCGGGCCGGATCGCAGCGATCCTCGCGGGAGCATCTCGGTCTGGATGAGACGCGACAGTTCGAGCTCTCGCCGGAGACGTTCCTGCTCGACGGCGGTCGCTTCATGGCGCTCGAGGTCCTCCGCCATCTGGTTGAATGCGCCGGCAAGCGCACCGAACTCGTCTGAGGAACGAACTGGCACCCGAGTGCGGAAGTCCCCACCCGCGAGCTGCCGGACGCCTCGCGTCAGCGTCACGAGATGCTGGGTCATCCGGTGAGAGATCGGGATGATTCCGACGAATGCGAGCGCGATCACGAGGAGGCCGAGCCCGAGGTTCCGAACCGATGCCCGCCGGATTTCTCGAAGCGATTCGCCGATCGGCCGGGCGATACCGAAAATGATCCCGCTGGGCGCCCGGCGCGCCACGATGATCCAGTCGCCCGTTCGGCGGGGCGTGCCCTCGGCTGCGACGGTCGCGGTCCGTTCGACGCCGAGCGTCTGCAGCCGGCTCTTATCAGCGGGGTCCTGCGTATACAGACTGCCCTGGCGATCGATGGCAAACGGGATCTCTCCTTGGTCGCGACGCGCAAAGCCCAGCACGCCGCGCAGCGTCCGATCGAGGTTCAGCGTCGCGTTGGCGCGTCCGATGACCCGGCCGTCCTTTTGAACGTCGACTTCGATCTTCCGGCCCTGAACGTCGACCGGGGTGCGTTCACCTGCTGCACGCACCGCCGCCTCACGGCTGAGTGCTTCCGCCATGGCTTTCAGACTTTGTTGATTGGCGGCGAGCTGCTTCTCGATCTGCTGATCGATTATGGCCTGTACCTTCGGATCGGCCACGCCCACTCCCGCCCGCGAGGCCGCGCGCGTCGCCTCGGCCACGATGCGGGGAATATCCATGACGATCACTTGCGAACCGGGCGGCGGCGGGCCCGGTGGCGCGCCAAGTCCTGGCGGTCCCGGCGCGCCAGGCGTCCGCGGCGGTTCTCCGCCGAACTCGCCGCGCCGGCGGCCGCCGGCCCCCCTGCCACGCGACGGAGGGATGGGGATTGGTACGCTGTTGGGATCGCTGGACACAGCCGGCGCCGGTGGCGCGTCGGGCGCCGGATGAAACTCCATGCGCTCGACGAGGGCGGCTGATTCTCCGAGCAGCGGCGTGACCGTCTGCCGCACCATTTCCGGATCCGGATTCGACGAGCCGGTCGCCGCAGTCGTCCCGGTCGCGAACAGCCGGTCCATCCGGCGGGCGAGATCCGAGGTGATCATCTCCATGCGCCGGCTGACGTCGGCGGCGCTCTCGGTCGCTTCTCGCTGCGCCGCCTGCTCGAACGCGTGGACGGATGAGAGATACGTCAGGAACGTCACCGCTGACAACGGCAGGACCGACAGCAGGAGAAAGGCGATGATCAGGCGTGTGCGAAGCGACATTTGATTGAACCGGTGCAGAAGCAGTCTAATGTAGTCCGAGGAGGATCACGCGTGAATCGGGAATATGGCTCCGGACGGCGAGAGATGGTGCGTCGAATGTCGAGACCCCTACTGACGGCCTGCCTGGTGGCTGCGGTAGCCCCCGCTCTGCTCATGGCGCAGAAGGAGATCGATCGCCTCCAGAACAGCGCTACGGTTTTGAAGGAGATTCTGGGAATGCCAGACAGCATTCCGAAGGATCTGCTCGATCGCGCGGAGTGCGTGATCGTGGTTCCGTCAGTGAAGAAGTTCGCGATTGGGGTCGGCGGCAGCTACGGCCGCGGCGTGATGGACTGCCGAAGTGGCGAGCGATTCGATGGGCCGTGGGGAGCGCCCGCCATGGTCGTTCTCGAGGGAGGGAGCTTCGGCCTGCAACTCGGGGGACAAGCGACCGACTTCGTGCTGCTCGTCATGAACGATCGCGGCGCGGACTCAATCCTGAGCAGCAAGATCAAGCTTGGCGGCGACGCGTCAGCCGCCGCGGGCCCGAAGGGAAGAACGGCTGGCGCGTCCACGGACCTGGCCATGCGCGCGGAGATTCTGACCTATTCGCGATCGCGCGGGCTCTTTGCCGGCGTCTCGCTCGAAGGATCGACGCTGCGCCCAGCCGAGGAGGCCGACGAAGTCCTGTATGGGAAGAAAGTCGCGCCGCGCGACATCGTGAGGGGTGGCGTCGTTCCGATCCCAACCAGCGCACAGCCGCTGGTGAATCTTCTCAATCAGCGATCGCCAAAGAACCTGTCGGACACGCCACAATAAACAAAGGTTCTACGGGGTTCTACGGGGTTCTACAAGGTTCTACAAGGTTCTGAACCCTGTCGAACCCGAACCTTGTAGAACCCTATAGAACCCTGTAGAACCCCGTAGAACCCTAATTGATGACTACCGATCATGTCGTGCCGCTGTGGGTGTGGTGGATACCACTCGTGTGCGCGATCAGTGTTCCGTGGACTGGACTCTCGTCCCACCCTCAATGGTCGCGCGTGCACCCGATTCCATTCACCGATCCGGCGGATCGGCCGCGCGATGTGATCGCCAATATCGTGCTGTTCGTCCCCTTCGGGTATTCGTGCGGACGTGGCAGAAGCTGGTGGAAGGTGGTCGCGATTGCGGCCGTGGTGTCGCTGATCGCCGAGGGCACGCAGCTCTTCAGCACGACTCGGTATCCGTCCGCCACGGACGTCACGGCTGGCCTCGTGGGGGCCGCGATTGGTGCGTTCGGATCGTCGTTGGTGTTGCGCAGCCGGCCCTGACGCAACCCTTCCACCGCCTGCACCGTCCAAACGGGCGTCATGCAGCACGATCTCGTCTACGCGCTTCGTCACCTCCGGAAGAATCCAGGCTACGCGCTCGTCACCGTGCTGACGCTGGCGCTTGGGATCGGCGCCAATACCGCCATCTTCAGCGTCGTCAACGGCGTGATTCTGAAGCCGCTGCCGTATCCGGATCCGTCGCGCCTCGTGTTCATCACGAGCCAGTTCCCCGCGCTGGGGTTCGACCAGTTCTGGGTCTCGGCGCCCGAATTCATCGAGTTCAGGGAACGCACGCGGGTGTTCGAGGACGTGGGCGCCTATCGAACCGGTGCCGTGAACCTGGGCACCGCTGATCAGCCGAGGCGCGTGACATCCGCGGTCGTGACGTCGGAGCTGATGCCGGTCCTCGGCGTGTCGCCGCTGCGCGGCCGGCCGTTCACGCGCGCCGACACGCTCCCCGGCGCCGAGGACGTCGGGGCCCTGTCCAGCGAGATCTGGAGAAGCGCATTCGGCGGCGACGAATCCGTCCTGGGCCGCGTCGTCTCGATCGACGGCGTTCCGACGAGGATCGTCGCGGTCATGCCCCCCGGCTACGACGTCCACGATCAGAAGATCCAGGTCTGGCTGCCACTCACGATCGATCCGGCGAACCCAGGAAATCGCGGCGGACACTTCCTTTATCTCGTCGGGCGTCTGAAGCAGGGCGTCACCATGCCGCAGGCCAGAGCCGACGTCGAAACCATGCTTCAGAACTGGGAACGAGCCAACCCTGGCACCCACGTGCCCAACCGACAGGGGCATCGTATTCGGCTGGACCTGCTGCAGGAGGATCTCGTTGGAGGCATCAGGACCGCGCTGTGGGTGCTGCAGGGCGCCGTGGGATTCGTTCTGCTGATCGCCTGTGCGAACCTGGCGAACCTGCTGCTCGCACGCGCCGAGTCGCGGCAGCGGGAGTTCGCGATCCGTACGGCGCTCGGCGCGGGGCGCGGCCGTCTGTTGCGGCAGTTCCTGACGGAGGGCGTCGTCCTCGCGCTCCTCGGAGGGGCGTTGGGCGCGGTCGTCGGGTTCGGAGGGCTGCGTGCCGTGCTCGCCGCGAACCCGAACAGCATTCCGCGATCGACCGAGATCACGATGGATACGTCGGTACTGCTGTTCACGATTCTGGTTTCGATCCTGACCGGCTTGCTCTTCGGGATGGCGCCGCTGCTGCATCTGCGCGAGCGGGCGGTAACGATGTCGCTGAAGGAGTCGGGGCAGCGTTCGACCGCCGGATCCGCGCGCGCACGAGTCCGCAGCGGTCTCGTCATGGCGGAGGTCGCGCTGGCCGTCGTTCTGGTGATCGGCGCGGGCCTGCTTCTCCGAAGTTTCTGGAACCTCATGTCTGTCGATGCCGGCTTCAACCGCAGCCAGCTGGTGACGTTCGGTGTCGTCCTGCCGGCGTCGGCGTACCGCACGCCGCAGAGCAGCGTGGACTTCTTCGCGCGGCTGACGAACGAGCTGTCGTCGCAGAGCGGCGTCCAGGGAGTTGCGGCGATGTCGGGCCTACCGCCGGTGCGACTCGGTGAACGCCAACGACACCGATTTCGAGGGCTACGTCGCGCCCAAAGAAGGACCGTTTGAGAACGTCGATTACTACCAGACCGTGACGCTCGATTACCTGAAGACGATGGGCATTCCGCTCCTCGACGGTCGCGCCTTCGCGTTGTCGGATGCGACGGGCGCGCCGGCCGTTCTCGTCAACGAGACACTCGCGAAGACGTTCTTCAAGAATCAGAGTCCGATCGGGAGGCGAGTGAAGCCGAGCTTCAGGCCGCAGACTCCCTGGTTCACGATCATCGGAGTCGTGCGCGACGTGAAGCAGGGAGGCGTCAACCTGAAGACGGGAACCGAACTCTACTTCCTCAACGAGCAAGCGCCTTCGGCTCTCCAGTCGGCACCCCGCAACATGAACGTCGTCGTCCGCACCACGCTCAGTCCGGATGCGCTCGCCCCGCAGATCCGGCGGATCGTACAGGGAATGGATCCGACGCTGCCGATCGTCAAGCTGCGATCGATGGAGGACGTCTTCGCGGAATCGGTCTCTCGGCCCCGTTTCCTCGCGCAACTGCTGGGGGTGTTCGCGGGGCTGGCACTGCTGCTGGCGGCGATCGGCACGTACGGGATCCTGTCGTATTCGGTCAGCGAACGGCGCCGCGAGATCGGGATCCACATGGCGCTTGGCGCGAGCCGCGGGCACGTGCTGGCCATGATTCTTGGGCAGGGCTTGCGGCTGACGGTTGTCGGGCTGCGTCGCAGGCCTCGCCGCCGCATTGGCACTCACACGTCTGCTGCAGTGCGCAGCTCTTCAACGTGGCCCCATCCGATCCCTCCACGCTCGCCGCTGTTGCCGCGTTCATTGGAGTCGTCGCGCTCGTCGCCTGCTACATTCCGGCGACCCGTGCGACGCGGGTGGATCCGATGGTGGTCCTCAGGGACGAATGAACGCGGTCATCGAGTCACGACGTCTCGTCGAGAACGCGTCGGACTTCGGTAATCAGATCCCTGGGTCTGAACGGTTTCGAGAGCAGCGGGTGAACCTTCTCCAGGGCACTGCTATCGAGGTCGCCCACGTAGCCGGACATGTAGAGAACCCTTGCCGTCGGCTGTGACGCGCGCAGCCGCTCGACCATCTCCCACCCGCGCATTCCGGGCATCATGACGTCAGCGACGATCAGATCGAACGACCCGGGGGAGGCTCCGCCGATCCGCAGGGCCTCGGCCGGTCCGGACGCCTCGACGACGGCGTAGCCCTGGCGGGACAAAATCGTCCTGGCAAGTTGTCGGACCATGTCCTCATCGTCCACGACCAAAATACGAGCAGCGGGTTGCGCACCAGGAGCGCTCGCCGCGGCGCCGTCGGGTTTCGCATGCGGCGGGCTGATGGACTGTCGAATCGAGGCGGTCACCGGCGGCCTGCTGTCACGTCGAAGCCGCGAAGTGTAACATGCTCGCAACGCGTATTTCAAAGCGGATCGGAACCCCGAGGTTCGTTACAATGCCGCTCGACAGGCGCCGGCGGCGGTCGGCACGATATGACGAACGACGACGAGATCGACCGGTTGATTCTCGAGCTCCACGCCACCGGGGCGCAGTCGCACACGACCGGCGACCTCGCCCGAATCGAGCGATGGCTGCGCCTGCTCGCCGGGCGCGGCGGCAGCGATCTCCTGCTCGTCGCGGGAGCCCCGCCATCCATTCGCGTCGACGGCCGGGTGCAGCCCCTGGCTGAGGGGCCACTCGACGGCGTCGACATCGAGGACGCGGTAATGCCGGCACTCCCTCCCCACGCGCGGCGCATTTATCGCGATTCGCACATCGTCGACGCATCATTTCGAATGACCGGTGTGGGGCGGTTCCGCATCAACCTGCACCGCGAACGGGGGCGAAGCGCGGCAGCCGTTCGATTGTTGCCGCAGCGCGTGCCGCGTCTCGGCACGCTCGGGCTTCCTCCGTCGGTGGAGTTGCTCGCGCATCTTCCGCGCGGCCTCGTGCTCATCGGCGGTCCGACTGGCTCTGGGAAGACGACGACGCTCGCCGCGCTGGTCGACGACATCAACCGACGCGAGGCGCGACACATCGTCACGATCGAGGATCCAGTTGAATACGAGCATCACCACCAGGGCTGTGTGATCGAGCAGGTGGAAATCGGTGTGGATGCGCCCGATTTTCCCACGGCGCTGCGGGCCGCCGTGCGGCAGGCTCCCGACGTCATTGTCGTTGGAGAGATGCGCGATCCGGAAACCATGAGGATCGCGCTGGCGGCCGCCGAGACGGGACATCTCGTGCTGTCCACGCTTCACACGACCGACGTTGGGTCAACCAGTTTCGCGCATCGCCGACTCGTTCCCATCGGAGCGGCAGAATACGATACGACAGGAACTCTCGATGGCGCTTGCGGCGGTGATGACTCAGACCCTGCTGCCGAAGATCGGTGGCGGGGTGGTGCCTGCCGCCGAACTTCTCATGGTGAGCTACGGCGCGCGGCAGCATGTCCGACGCAATGCTCTGCAGCACCTGCACCAGGAGATCACAATCACGAGGCGCAACGGATCATTTACGTTCGAGGAATCTCTGGCGCGTCTCGTCAAGGATGGTCTTGTGGACTATCACGACGCGCACGCGCGAGCCGCGCATGTCGATGAATTCGAGCAACTCGCGGGCAGCCGCCCCCCGTCTCATCAATAGGACGGTCCTCGTGGTCCGGAGCTTGCTTGATGCCGATCGCTGGTTGTTTCAGACGGAGGATGCAGATGAGAATGTTTCGGCGTTTTCTTGCTGTATGTCTTGCGCTCCTGATCATGGTCCCGGCGGCGAGTGCACAGGACCACGTGATCGCCATCGCGGCGCTCGACAAGGCCATTCAGCAGCGCGTCAGCCAGGAACAAGGCGACCGCGCCGCGATCCTGTCGGTGCTGCAACGGCCCGAGGTGCGAGAGATCGCCGTAAACGCCGGCTTGTCCATCGACAAGGCCCAGACGGCGGTGACGATGCTGCACGGGAGGGACCTGCAGCAGGCGGCGCAGCAGGCGCGTCAGGTTCAGGACAACCTCGCCGGCGGAGCCAGCACGATCACCATCTCGACGACGACGATCATCATCATCCTCCTGATCGTCATCTTGATTGTCGTCATTGCTGATTGACACGCAGGTACGCACAACACCTGGTGATCGCCGCCGCCATCATGACGGCGGCAATGCCAGTCCCCTCCGCGCCGGCGCAGGCGCCCGCCGCTGAACTGCATCTGCTGGATGTTCCCTACATACCCCAGACTGAATTGCTGTGCGGCGCCGCTGCCATGGCGATGTTGATGCGGTATTGGGGAGCGACGAACGTGTACGCCGACACATTTGCCGACCTCGTGGACCCTTCCGCTGGAGGGATCCATGGCGGCGACCTGATCGGAGCGCTTCGATCGCGGGGGTGGGACGCGGAATCCTCGCGCGGCACTGCCGAGCAGATCAAAGCGCAGCTCGATGCGCGTCATCCGGTCATCGCACTGATCGAGGATCGGCCCGGACGCTTTCACTATGTGGTGATCGTCGGGTGGTCTACGGGGCGGGTGATCGCGCACGATCCGGCTCGAGCCCCCTTCCGCGTTCTCGACGAGCGATCCTTCCTGGAGTCGTGGAACGCCGCGGACAACTGGACGCTGATCGCCGCGCCGTCGCGTCCCACGGCCGCCGCCGTGGAACGCGATGGCGCGGCAGATCCTTCCGCAGCCGATGGCGGAACCGGCGCTCATCCGGAAGAACCATGCGGCCGATTGGTCAATGAGGGTGTCCGGCTCGCATCCCTCGACGACAGGGGCGGTGCTCGCCGACTGTTCGAAATCGCAGCCGAGGATTGTCCGGCTGCGGCAGGACCGTGGCGAGAGATGGCTGGATTGCACGCGCTCGCGGGCGAGTGGCCGGCAGCGGCGCTCGAAGCCCGGCGCGCGCTGTCGAAGGATCCGGCTGACGCACTGGCCGCCCGCATACTCGCGACCGCGCTGTATCTCGGCGACGATCCCGATGGCGCGCTCGATGCGTGGAATCGAGTAGGCGAGCCGGTGATCGACCTGGTCAATGTGACCGGACTCGATCGCACGCGCTACAGCGTGGCGGCTCGTGCGATGGGTCTCGAGCCGCGGACAGTGCTCACGCGGCGTGAGCTCTGGACGGCGCGGCGACGCCTGGCGGAACTGCCATCCGCACAGACGACACACGTGTCGATCAGGCCAGGCGAGAACGGGCGCACCCAGGTGGATGCATCGATCATTGAGCGTCCACTGTTTCCGACGTCGCCGCTGGCGCTAACCGCAATCAGCTTGCACGCGCTGACGGATCGCGAAGCCAGGCTGACGGTCGCAAGCCCTACCGGCGGGGGAGAAGCGTGGACCGCGGCGTGGCGATGGTGGCCGCATCGTCCGAGGCTTGCTGCCGGCCTCGACGCCCCGGCACCGTTTGGCGGCGAGTGGGGTGCCAGCATCTTTGACGAACGGCAGACGTACCAGAGCGCCGGAGCGCCGCAGTCGGAGGAAACGCGGCGCCGCGCGGAGATGCACGTCAGCAACTGGACGACGTTCGGGCTTCGCTGGGAGGGGACGGCGGGTATCGATCGCTTCGGCGCTCCGGATGTCGATTCAGCCCGGCACACACTGGCGATCGGTGGGTCGCTGCTCGAGCGCTTTGCGAACGATCGCGCGTTCATGGAGCTGCGTGCCGGGTCGTGGGCAGGCGAGCTCACCACCTGGACGCTGGCGCTCCGTTCGGAGTGGCGATCGAACACCCGCCGTGACGGGCCGGAATGGTTTGCCCGAGCAGCGGAGAGCCTGACGGCCTCGGATGCGCCGCTCGCGCTCTGGCCAGGTGCTGGAACCGGTCAGGGTCGTGAAGGACTTCTTCGTGCCCATCCGCTAATCGACGACGGCATCATTCGCGACGCCGTATTTGGACGGAGGTTGACGGAGGGTGGCGTCGAGGCCAGGCGGTGGATGCAACCAGCGCGGAAGCCGATCCGGCTCGCGCCCGCCGCCTTCGTTGACGTCGCCAAGGCGTATCGTGGCCTCGATCCGGAGACGGAGCGATGGCAGGTTGACGTCGGCGCCGGACTGCGCATGGCGATTCCCGGATCGGGCGTGCTTCGAATCGATGTCGCGCACGGCCTGGGCGATGGCCGCACGGCGCTGTCGATGGGGTGGGGACGCTAGCGTTTAGAGCGGCCGTCCGATTCGATCCTGCAGCTTTTCGCGGTATCCGCGGCTCAGCGTCAGACGCGCGCCGCTCGTGAGAAACACGACGTACTCGCCGTTGAACCAGGGCTGCAGCTCGCGAACCCGCTCGATGTTCACGATGTGGGATCGGTGGATCCGGAAGAACGTGCCGGGATTCAGCTGTGCTTCGAGCGCGTTCATCGTTTCGCGGAAGACGTGCGTTTCGGCGCCGACGTGCAGCTTGACGTAGTTGCCGGCCGCCTCGATCCATTCGATGTCCTCGGCTCTGAGGAAGAAGACGCGGCCGCCCGACTTGATGACGAAACGCTCGAGATGCTGCGGATCCGGCTTCAGGTCGCTGACCAGCGCCAGCAGCCGGCGCTCGAGATCGCCATTCGACCTGCGCTCGATCCGGTCGCGCGCACGCGCCAGCGCGTCGCGGAAGCGATCGCGATCGAACGGCTTCAGCAGGTAGTCGAGCGCATGAACGTCGAATGCGCGCAGCGCGTAGCGATCGAACGCGGTGACGAAGATCACGAACGGCATCTGCGCGGCGCCGACGGCATCGATGACGTCGAACCCCGAGCCGCCAGGCATCTGTATGTCGAGGAACACCAGCTCGGGACGGAGCTTCTCGATCGCCGCGATCGTCGAGCGGGCGTCCGCGCATTCCGCGACGACCTCGATCCACGGCTCTTCTGCGAGCGAGCATCCGCAGTCGCGCGCGGCCGAGCGGCTCGTCGTCGGCAATCAGAACACGTGTTTTGACTCGTGCCGCGTCAGTCATGCCACCTGGATTCGCGATTCGTCAGTACCCGACGTGACTCGACGAAATGGCAGGCGCATTTCGACCGTCAAGCCCGGGGCCGACTCGGTGAAATTGAGCGCGTAATCGCTGCCGTAGAGGCACTCGAGTCGATCGCGGGTGTTCGAGAGCCCGACGCCGCCGGGAAGCCTGGCGCGCGCGCCTGCCGCTCAGTCCGACGCCGTTATCGCGAACGACCAGGTACAAGTCGTCGGCGTCGCGCCGTGATGCAATCGACACGATGCCAGGCCCGGTCCGCGGCGCCACGCCGTGCTTGATCGCGTTCTCGACGAGCGGCTGAAGAATCAGCCGGGGTACTTCGCCATCGAGGGTGTCGGGATCGATGTCGTACTCCACTGTCAGGCGATCCTGAAAGCGCGTCTGTTCGATCTCGAGATACTTCTGCAGGAACTCGAGCTCTTCCTGCAGCGTCACGCAGGGGGCGTCTGAGCGCGAGAACGTGATGCGGAGCAGGTCGCTGAGACGGCTGATCATGCGGTCGGCATCGTTCGGCTGGGTATGCACGAGCGTGGAGATCGCGTGCAGCGTATTGAACAGAAAGTGCGGGTGCAACTCGGCCTGGAGCGTCCTCAACCGCGCCTCCGCGAGCCGCGTCTCGAGTTGCGCGGCGCGAATGGCGCGCGCTCGCGACTCGCGATAGTAGCGAGCGCGTAGCTCATGCCCACGATCGCCGAGTACGTCATGAGCGCCCAATCGAGATTCGACAGATAGATGCGCTGCGCCACCGACGTCCACGATCCGTACGTGAACATCCGTCCCCACCACAGAATCGTTCGCATGCCAATCATCGCGCCCAGATGGACGATCGAGAAGGCGAGGGCCGCCAGCGCGTGCGCGGCAATCGCCCGTGGCCAACCCGGAGCGTCGAGAGGAAAACGATGCGCGATCCGGAAGATCGTTGATGTGAGCGCCGCCGGGACGTACCAGTAGCGCGAGATTGAGCGCCAGCAGACGCCATACGTCGATGGGCATCTGGTCGCTGATGTCGAGGGCCTTCAGGCGGTACGCCTGCAGGGTCGAGAAGACGCCAAGCAAGCGTGGCCGCGCCAAAGACGAAACGCGCGGGCGGCGTCCAAACCTTTTGCATCGTGCAATGACTATCGTAGGCGCATGAGGTCCACGTCAAGCTTGGAATCCGAGCCGCGGAATTCGTCACGTCGCGACGGCTATCCGTCCCCGAAAAAGCCACTATTCGTCCCGCGTTGGATTCAGTCGATCGCCACAATCATCAGCGTCGCATCGTCCTGAAACGTGCCCCCCGCGTACGTCGGCCACGGCTGCCGTCAGGCGGGCCTGGAGCGCGGGCGCGCTGCACGCCCGATGCTCGATCGCGTGCGCGATCAGCGACTCTTCGCCGAATTCGTCGTGTCCCGGATCGTCGGCGGTCGTGCCTGCCGGTCGAACCTCGGTGATGCCGTCAGTAAACAGGATCAGTCGGTCGCCGCTGCGAACGGTGATCTGCTGTTCACCGTAGGTCGCGTCCGCGAACAATGCCCAGCACCGGGCCGCCGGTCGAAAGACGTTCGACGGATCCATCGGCATGTACGAGGATCGGCGGATAGTGTCCGGCGGTCGAGTACGTCAGCACATCCTGCGCCGGTATCCACCGTGCAATAGAAGAAGCTGATGAATCGTCCTTCGGCGATGTTGCCGCAGAGGATGCGGTTCACCTGCTGGCACAGCTCGCCTGGGGACGTGGCCTCGGTGGCAAACGCGCGCACGGCGGCCTGGAGGTTCGACATGAGCAGCGCGGCGGGAATACCTTTGCCGACCACATCGGCGATCGACAGACCAAGCCGCGACGCGCCAAACGCGATCGCGTCGAAGCAATCGCCGCCGACGCCGGCAGGCTGGCTGCCACGACGCCGCGACCTCGCAGCCGTCGATCTGGGGCAGCACCGCTGGCAGCAGCTTGCGCTGAATCCGACGCGCTTCATCCAGCGCCCGCGCCTCGAGCGCCTCGGTGTGACGCCGCACGCGTCCCTTCTCGACTTCCGTGCGAAGCGTGTGCGAGCAGCTGTGTGTTGTCCCACGGTTTCTGCACGAAGTCGCAGACGCCTCGACGCATGGTTTCGACGGCGAGGTCCACTGAGCCCCAGCCGGTCATGACGACGACCGGCAGCAGTCTGTCCTGCTGTTGGACGCGGGCCAGCAGATCGATTCCTTCGCGGCCGGAGGTCGTGTCGCCGGTGTAGTTCAGGTCCATCAGGAGGAGATCGTACGGGCTGCGGGCGACGGCTTCGACAACCGCCTCGGGCGAGGTGACGGCGTCCATCACCATGCCTTCGCCCTTCAGCAGCAGCCGAAGCGCGTCGAGCAGATCGTGCTGATCGTCCGCGATGAGAATCCGCGGTTGCACGGCGCACGCGGTTGTCATGATTCGACCGCAAGGTCCAAGGTCCATGCCAGCAGCGCCAATCGTGCCTCTTGAGGAATCCCTCCGAAGGGAGGGTCCGCCGGTCGGGGACATCTGCCAACGGGTGTCCACTTTCGCACACCGCCGTCCCACAAACGCAGGCAGGGGGGCGGCACGGGTCTAAAGTGCCCGTGCGCGATGCCGATAACCCGACTGCATGATCTGGTTCTTCGAGCGGCGGCAGGCAAGACTGCATTACGAGATCCGGCGGCAGAGCGACGGACCGGCCTATGAACTAGTCATTACGTTTCCTGACGGACGCCAGGAAGTCGAGCGATACGCCGATCCGAGCGCGATCACGCGGCGATCGCTGCGGCTCGAGCGGGCGCTGACCGATGCGGGCTGGGAGCCCCCGCCGGTCGGTGCACGAGGGCGCGGTCCTCTTACCGATCGCGGCGAGTCCGACCGTCCCCCGCGCGACGCAGCCTGATTTCGCCGCCAAACGATTCCACTTCAACTTCGGCGCTGCCGTTGCCAAGTGTGTATGCGACACGCCTTCCCTGTCGCACCTGCGACGGGTTGGGACCCTTCAACGGCAATGAGGTGCCGAATTCACCGTGATAGGTGCGGACGTTGAAGGTCGCATTGCCGGTTTCCGGAACCGTCAGCGTGATGTCGCCGTTGTGGCTCGTGAAGCTGTAGTGTCCCCGGTCTGAAAGGCTTCCTTCGTAGGTCACGTCGCCATTGACCGTCGTGACTTCGACGTTACTCGAGTCCATCCGCGTGAGCGTGATCGATCCGTTCGTCGTATCAGCGCCGACATCACCGCTCGCCCCCGTCACATTGATGTCTTCGTTTACCGAACTGAGCGTGAGTTTCCCGCGGGCGCCTTCGACCTGGATCTCTCCCTCAATGGTTTTGGCCGTAGCCGGCCCTGTGCCTTTCAGGATGATATCGCCGCGGACGGTTTCAACGGACACTTCGGCTTGGATGCCCTCGATCGTGACGAGGTCGTACTGCCCTTCGATCTTCACCGACAACCAGTTCGGGGCCGTGATCTCGTAATCGACCGATCCGCTCGGCCCGTTGATCGAGACCGATTCGACAGTGATCCCGCTTGATGTCGAGCGCACGTTGACCCTGGTGCGCGTGTTGTGCCTGGCCTGGACGCGCACCGCATCCTTGTCCCACGCGCGGACCACCACCTCGCCGGCGTAGTTGTCGATCACCAGTCGCATCCCGCGCGTGGCGGGCACCGTTTGATCCGTCTGCGGCGCACGACTCTGCCGCGCCTCTCCGGGGGCCTGCGCTGTCAGCGTGTACAACAGCACGGCGATTGCTGCATGCATCTCTCAGTTCCTGCTCTTTGCGTTACAGTCCGCTTTCCTCAATCGTCACGGGCGCTAGCTTTGCTCACTGCGCGTGGGGCCCCACCCCCACGCGCTCTCGCTCGGCGACTGCGCGCCTCGCTCGGGCCGCAGGCGCTTTCCCTTTTCTCTTTTTACGTGCCGCGAGCGGCCAGTGCGGCAGCGCGGCGCAGTAGTACGAGTTTGCGTTGCCGGGCATCCGCGAGGTGCGTGTTGAGATAGAGATTCGATGGATCCGCGGCGAGCGCCGTGCGGCATTGATCAATGGCGCGATCGATGGCGGCGAGGTTCTCTTTGAGCACACGTACGGTTTCGGGATCGAGTTTCTGACGGCCGGCGTCGAGCGTGCGCTCGAGATCCGCAATCGCCGCGTCGTATGGTTTGTCGGCGAAGTGCGTCGGCGTGACCGCTGGTTCACCCGGGAGCGGCACCTGGGCACTGAGGGGCGGAAGATCGGCACGCGGATCGCCCGAGCGCGCCATCCACACGAGGCCACCGGACAACACCATCAAGGCGAGACCCGCCGCCGCGATCTGTGGAATGGTGAAGGACAGCCGCCGCGAGATCGCCCGCCGAAACGACGACACCCGAGCGGGCGCGTGATCGCCTGAGCGGATGCGCGACGCGATGCCGCTCCAGAGGTCGCCAGCAGGCGCCGAGTCCCTGAGAGCTGCAGCTCGTGCAACGATGCCGCGCAGTTCTTCGAGCGTGTCGCGACACGCGTCGCATCCAGCGAGGTGCGCCTCCACGGACAGCCGTTCCTCGACGGACAGTTCATCGTCCAGATACTCCGACAGGCGACCGGTGAAGGTGTCAGTATTCATTGGTCGGACCCTTTGCGTCCGAGATGACGCCGCAGCATCATCCGGGCACGGTGCAGCTGTGCCTTGGATGTGCCGGCCGAAATGTCGAGGAGCGACGCGATCTCGTGATGCTTGTACCCTTCCACGTCATGGAGGACGAAGACCTCCCTCGCGCCGTCCGGCAGCTTCGCGAGCGCCGTCTCGAAATCCATGGACAGGTCGCGCGATCGGGTCGGCGCGGCGATAGTGTCGAACAGATCGTCGCCATCCTTCAATCGCTGCCGCCGCAGCGTCTCCGATCGGAATCGTTCAATGACGACGTTGACCGCGAGGCGATGCAGCCAGGTGGAGAAGGCCGCGTCTCCGCGAAACGTGCCGAGCTTCTGCCACACGCGCACGAAGACGTCCTGCGTCACCTCATCGGCGTCGCGTCCGCCAGTCATCCGGCGAACGAGGCTGTGCACCCGCGCCAGATGCGTGTGATACACCCGTTCGAATGCAGACACGTCCCCGGCGGCGGCCAGCGCCACGTCGTCACTCATGCCGGCCGAAGGGAGAATCGGGGCGCACCGCAGCGCTAATGCTTCCAAGCTCCTTTCCTGCACCAGCTTGGACGGATGGGGCCAACCGAAAGGTTGGAAGGGACTTACCGAAGAATATCGTAGGGGTCGATGGGCGTGCCTTCCCACCAATGCTTGGCTGCCGTGAGCTTGAACACCGCGAAATGGAGATGTGGTGTATTTTTCGGGGCATTTCCGGAGGTTCCGACGTACCCGATGACCTGCCCCTTCCGGACGCTGTCTCCCTCCCGCAGGCCGTCGGCGTACCGCTCGAGGTGAGCGTAGTAATAGCAGTACTGCTCGGTCGGGTCGAATTGATAGATCGTCGTGCCGCCCGCCTTGCTTTCGAACAATCGAGCGATCTTTCCGTCTTCAACGGCCTTCACTGGCGTGTTCCGAGGGGCAAGGATGTCGATCGCTTCGTGAGCGCGGACGCCGCTGCGGCGCTCGTCGAACGACCGCATGAGCTGATCCGGTTTTACGCCCTCAACTGGTATCTCCAACTCTCGCCGCGCGAGATCCTCCGGAGGAGCCGCTTTGATGGTCGGGGTCGAGTTGCCCGTCGTCGCCACCGGAGTGGGCGCAGCCCGCCGGTGCGCCTCGAGCACGGGCGCATCGATGTCCGCGAGGCCGTCTTCGGCGGAGAGTGAGGGCGAGGCCGTTCGCATCCCGGCGACCTGGCCGTACTTGGTGATCAGGACCGCGACGAGTGCCGCGCCGACGACGAACCCAGCATGCCGCCCCTATCCCGAATGTGCGGAGGTGCCGCTTCAGTTCACGGTTGGCCACGTGCGCCCTCGTCACGATTGATCCGTGGCCAGCGTCGTGCCAGCCATGCGTCTGTCTGCGCGGACGCGCCTTTCGTCAATCGACCCGGTCGTGTCGATCTCGACGATTCTGAACGGACGCTGGGGAAAGACCTCGCGCATCAGGCTCATGGACACGTTGAACACCGGAACACCCTTGGCCGTGCGTCCTTCGGGCCTGCCATGATGCGCGTGACCGTGGAACACTGCCGTCACGGGATATCGGCCGAGCGGTTCCTCGAGTCGACTGCACCCGAGGAAGGGAAAGATCTCGAGCGGCTCGCCTTCCACCGTTTCCTGGATCGGCGAGTAATGCAGAATCGCGATGCGTCTGTCGTTCCGTAAGCGTGCGAGCGCGGATTCGAGCTTCAGCGCCTCGCCGACTGCTTCGTGGACGAATTTCTTGATGATGTCTTCGCCCCACGGGCCAAGCGCCCGCCGACCGAAGCCGCCGGCAAATCCTTTGACGCCGGCAAAGCCAATTCCGAGGATCTCCGTGCTGTCGCCATCGAGAAGAGAGACGCCCGCATCGGCGAGGATCGATCGGATGTCATCCTGCTGCGACGACTCGAAATCATGGTTTCCCAGTACGCCAACGATCGGCATCTTGACCACCGTCAATTCCCGTGCGAGCGCGCGCGCTTCGTCGGCGAGCCCGAAGTCCGTCATGTCGCCGCAGATGACGAGCACGTCGGCACTCTCGTTGATCTGACTCAGAAGCGCCTGCAGCGATCCCTGCACCGCGTTGCGGCTGAAGTGAAGATCGCCGATCGCCGCAATACGAACCACGCCAGTAGATGAGCGCATACGCCTCCAGGTGAGCAGGCAGCAAGATACATACCTGGAGGATTAGGATCCCGCGGAGGATGACGGCGAGGGGTTAACGGGGTCTGTTGGCGGGGACGCACTCGTCTATCTGTCTGTCGAGCGCGGCGATTGCCTCCTGGAGCATCTGTCGATGGGCGGGAGCGATGGCACGGCTGAGGTCCTGTTGCGCGCGCGTGCGCGCGAGTTCGAGCGCACGCCGGCGCTCTTCCGCGATTCGGGCCTCGGGCGTCATCTCAGGTTTCACAGGCGTAGCCCTGCGCCGGGCTGCCTCTTCCTGTTGGGCTTCCACCGACTTCGATTCGAATCCTCGAGCCATGTCTGTATTGTACGGGCGGCCGCACGGCGGAAACGAATGAGCTATCGAGCACCTATAATGAGAAGACATGGTCTTTTTGCGTTGGCGGTTCCGCTCCAAGCGCCAGTTGACCGTGTGCCTGCTGGCGGCGCTCGCGGCCGCGTGTAACTCGCTTTACGGCGTCAGCTGCGGAGGAGGAGTAGAGAAGCCGGCCGATGGTCCGGCCTCGCAACCAGCCGCGCCACAATCGAGGACCGACGACGAGCGTCCGAAGATCGTGGTGCTGGGCGACAGCCTGACGGCCGGCCTGGGCCTTCTGGAGACGCAGTCGTATCCGCACCTTCTGCAGGAGAAAATCGATCGGGACGGATTCCAGTACGAAGTGGTCAACGCCGGGGTATCAGGCGACACGTCCGCCGGCGGGCTGCGGCGGCTCGATTGGGCGCTGCAGGAAAACGTACGCGTCCTGATCGTGGCGCTCGGCGGCAACGATGGCCTTCGCGGTCTGTCGGTCTCCGAAATGAAACAGAACCTCGGACAGATCATCGAGACCGCGCGGTCGAAGAACGTCGTCGTGATTCTGGCCGGCATGGAAGCGCCGCCGAACTACGGTCCCGAGTACGCCGACGTCGTTCCGGCAGGCGTATCGCGATCTCGCGCTGCAGTATCACGTGCTTTTCATGCCGTTTCTCCTCGACAAGGTCGCCGGCCAGCCGGCGCTCAATCAGGCCGACGGCATCCATCCCAATCCAGAGGGAGCGGCAATCGTGGCGGACACGGTCTGGAACGTGCTCAAGCCGATACTGGACCAGATCTCCGTCTCATGATCGAGCTTCACGGCGTCTCGAAGTCCGTGCCGAGCGGTGCGGCACGCTGACGATCCTCCACCCGACTCGATCTCGTGGTTCCGGCGAAGCGAAGTCGTCGCGATCACCGGTGCGTCCGGCAGCGGCAAGTCGACGCTGCTCGGGCTGATCGCCGGGCTCGATGCGCCGACGACCGGTCGCATCATCGTCGACGGCGTCGACATCACCGCGCTCGACGAGGATGCGCTCGCGCGGCTCCGCGGCCGGCGCATCGGGTTCGTGTTTCAGTTCTTCCACCTGCTGCCGTCGCTGACGGCGCTCGAGAACATGCTCGTGCCGATGGAGATTGCCGGCCTCGCCGGCGCAAACGCGCGTGCCGCATCGCTGCTCGACGAAGTCGGACTGTCGGAGCGCGGCCATCACTATCCGTCGCAGCTCTCGGGCGGCGAGCAGCAGCGGGTCGCGATCGCGCGGGCGCTGGCCAACGACCCGCCGCTCCTGCTGGCCGACGAGCCGACCGGGAATCTCGACAGCTCGACCGGCCGACAGATCATCGAGCTGCTGCTCGGACGTCAATCGATCCCGCGGAACGACGCTCGTGCTCGTGACCCACGATCCGGAGCTGGCGCCGTGGCGCACATGACGGTCGCGCTTCGCGACGGCCGCGTCGTCTCGCAGACCCGCGGAACGGGAGTCGACCGATCGGGCTGCGGTCTCTGCTCCCGCCGCGGCGTCTCCGGTCGGAGCCCTGATCCCGGATCCCGGATCCCGGCCATGAGGTTCGTCCTGAAGATGGCGGCGCGCGAGCTCCGCGCGTCCTGGCGGCGGCTGCTGTTCTTCTTCATCTGCGTGGCGATTGGCGTCGCGGCGATCGTGACGCTGCGCTCGATCATCCAGAGCCTCCGCGCCGGCCTGATGCGCGAAGCGCGTTCGACGCTTGCCGCCGACGTGCTGATCCAAACCAACCGAGCGTGGACGCCGGAAGTCGCGCGGAGCTGGAGCAGCAGCTCGCTGCGGCGCCCGTCGAGGCGCGGAGCGAGTCGATCGAGACCGCCACGATGGTGCGGCGCGGAGACGAGGCGGCACGGTGGCGCGGATGGTGGAGCTGCGCGGCGTGCAGGCCGGCTATCCGTTCTACGGCAACGGTCGTGCTCGAGAACGGCCAGACCTACTCGCACGACGCTGGTCGAACACGGCGGGGCGCTGGTCCGGCCCGAACTGCTGGCGCAGCTCGGCGTTGCCGTCGGGGACCGGATCCTGATCGGCGGGCAGCCGTTCACGATTCGCGGCGTCATCGATCAGGAGCCGGGGCGACGCGTCGGCGGGTTCAGCCTCGGCTCGCGCGTGCTCGTCGATCTCGCCGATCTGCAGCAGACGGGCCTGCTCATCGTTCGGCAGCCGCGCGAACTACCAGCTCCTGCTCAAGGTGCGTCCTGACGGCGTCGATCGCTTGACGCGCGACGTGCGGGAGCAGTTTCGCGGATCGGTTCGTCAACGCGCGATCGTATCGATCGACCGAGGATCAGATCGGCGAGAGCCTGCAGCGCGCCGAGAACTACCTGAGCCTCGTCGGATTCATCATCGTGGTGCTCGGCGGCATCGGCGTCTGGAGCGTGACGCGCGTGTTCGTGCGTCAGAAGATTCGAAGCGTCGCCATCCTGAAGTGCGTCGGCGCGACGACCGCGCAGGTGCTCGCGACCTACGTGCTGCAGGTGGTGCTGCTTGCCCTGGCCGGGAGCGTGCTCGGCGTCGGGCTCGCGGCGGCCGCCATCCGGTCGATTCCGCGCGTCGCTGACCGCAGTCGTTCGGCGGCATTCCGTACGGGCTGACCGCGTCGGCCGTGCTGCAGGGGCTCGCGGTCGGATTGCTCGTGTCGGTGCTGTTCGCGCTCGTGCCGCTGCTCGACGTCCGGCGGGTCAAGCCGCTGCTGCTGATCCGCGGCGCCGATGGACCGATGAATGCGCTCGGCGGCGCGGCGCCTGGTGGCTTCCGCCAGCGCCTGCGCCGGATCGACTGGCTGCAGTGGGCGTCGCCGGCTGCGGTCGGCGCCGCGCTGGTCGCGGTCGCGTCGTGGCAGGCCGGATCGTTGCGGGCGGGCGCGGCCGTCAGCATTGGCTTCGCGGTTGTCGCAGCGGTGCTGTACCTGGCGGCGCTCGTGCTCGTGCGCGCCGTCAGGCCGCTGGCGTCGGCGCCCTGGTTCCCGCTGCGTCACGCGGTGATCAGCCTGCGGCGGCCCGGCAATCAGACCCGCGTCATCCTGCTGGCTGTCGGGCTCGGGAGCTTCTTCGTGCTCGGCGTCCGCGCGCTGCAGAGCAATCTCATCGCCGAATTCAGCGTCGGCATGGACCGCGGCGGCGCCGACATGTTCCTCATCGACATCCAGCAGGATCAGGCGGGCGTCCAGGCGCTCCTTCGCGAGCGCCAGGATCCGGGCGCCAGTCCGGCGCGCCTGGTGCCGGTGCTGCGCGCGCGGGTGACCGGCGGTCCGCGGCCGCGACGTGAACCTCGAGAATTTCAGGACGTGCGGGGCCGCGGTTCGCTCGCGCGCGAATACGTCATCACCTATCGCGATCATCTCGAGTCGAACGAGCGACATCGTGCAGGGAGCATTCTGGATCCGGGAGGCAAGGCACGGCTGTCCGCGCGGCAGGCTCGAGGTCTCGATCGAGGAAGGCATCCACGAGCGCTTCAGCATCAACGTCGGCGACCAGATGCGGTTCGACATCCTCGGCCGCGCCGGTGCTGGCGCGCGTGACCAGCGTCCGGCACGTCGAGTGGGGGGACGCCCGCAGCGGCGGATTCATGTTCGTGTTCCGGCCCGGCGCGCTCGGCGGATGCGCCGCACACCTACATCGGCTTCCTGCAAGGCACCCGACGATCCGGCGGCCCGCGCGCGGCTCCAGTGCGATCTCGTCGCCGCGGTATCCGAACGTCTCCGCCATCGACGGCCGCGAGATCATCAGCCGCATCCAGAAGGTCATCGACAACGTGATGCTGGCGATCTCGGTCGTCGGCGGGATCGCGCTACTGAGCGGCGTGCTGATCCTCGATCGGCGCCGTGGCGATGACGAAGTTCCAGCGCGTCTACGAGGCGGCGATCCTGCGAACCCTCGGCGCCAGCACGCGGCTGCTTGACGATGACCTGGCGCTGGAGTACAGCGCGCTCGGCCTGCTGGCCGGCACGATCGGCGCCGCCGGCGCGCTCGGTCTGAGCTGGGGCGTGACGCGCCACGTCTTCGACATTCCCTGGCGGCCCGCTCCGGGCCTGCTGGCGGTCGGTGCGGTGCTGACGACGCGCGCTGGTCTGCGCGATCGGCGTGATCGCGAGCGCCGATGTGCTGAGGAGAAAGCCGCTGGCGACACTGAGAGCCGAGTAGGCAGCTGTCAGCTGTCAGCTCTCAGCTGTCAGCTGTCAGCTCGTCACTGTCAGCTGTCAGCTCTCAGCTAGCTGTCAGCTGATAGCTGATAGCTGTTAGCTGTTAGCGACAAGGATCAATCACATGATGAGTCACGAGATCATCGGCGACGACATGCAGGCGGTCATCCTCACGCTGGGGGCCGGCGACGAGGTCCGCGCCGAAGCGGGCGCGATGATGTTCATGACCGATGCAATCGAGATGGACGCTCAGATGGAGGGCGGCTTCCTCGGCGGCCTCAAGCGGAAGCTGCTCGCCGGCGAGAGCTTCTTCATCACCTACTTCCGCGCGACCGGTCAGGCCGGGAAGGTCGCGTTTGCGGGGCCCTATCCAGGGAAGATCATCGCTCTCGATCTGTCGGGCACAGTTGCTCTGCCAGAAGGACTCCTTTCTGTGCGCCGTCGGCGATATCGACCTGAGCATCGCGTTCACCCGCAGCTCGGCGCCGGCTTCTTCGGCGGCGAAGGGTTCATCCTCCAGAAGATCGAGGGCACGGGCCAGCTCTTCATTCACAGCGGCGGCACCATCGTGCCGATGCAACTCGGGCGCTGGTGAGCGCCTGAAGGTCGATACCGGCTGCCTCGTCGCTTTCGACCCCACGGTCGATTACGACATCGTGCGCGTCGGCGGGATCAAGACGAGCCTGTTCGGCGGCGAAGGGCTGTTCTTCGCGTCGCTGACCGGCCCCGGGCGGGTGTGGCTGCAGACGCTGCCGTTCTCGCGGCTCGCCGATCGGATCCACGCCGCGTATCGCGGCGACCGCGAGGACGTGAAGCGCGACTTCGGCGGCGCGCTGGGCAAGATTGGCGACATCATCGGCGGCAGCTAGGCTGTGCGTTGCACACTGCCGGTCGTGGTTGGTAAGATGAGGTTTTGCCGGTGGTCGCCGGACGCCTCAGAGGGCGACCGCCGGGGAGACAAGGCCAGCATGGACTACGCTCCATACAAGGACGCGCTCCTGCGAAGCGCGGAGAGATTCTGTCGCAGGGCGGCGGCGTCAAACCGCTGCCGGCGACAATCGAAGTCAACTCGCGGCAGGGCGATCTGGCCGATCAGGCCAGCGGCAACAACGAAGTCCACATCCAGCTGAAGCTCAAGCAGACCGACGCCAAGATCCTGCAGGCCATCGAAGAGGCGCTGTACCGGATGGAGAAGGGCACCTACGGCATCTGCCGCGACTGCGGCGAAGAGATCGCCCCGGCGCGGCTCAACGCGATTCCCTGGACGCGCGTCTGCATCACCTGCAAGGAAAAACAGAGCGCGTGAAAGCCACCGAACTCGCTCGCCCTGCTGCGCGAGTTCTACCGGGACAAGCTGGCGATGCGGCAGCGCCACGTGGCGGTCGCGAAGCACGTGCCCGACTACGACTTCAACAACACCTACCAGTACATCATCGCCCGCGAGGACATGCAGCTCGAACTGGCTGCGCGATGCCATCGCCGACATGGGCGGCACGCTCGACCGAGGTCGCTGAACCGGTCATTCAGCGTCCGGCAAGAACGCCGCAGGTGCAGTCCCAGCTCATCGACGAGGATCGCGCGATCGCCCAGGCTTCGTCGACAAGTGGCGGCCCCGCGTCGACGCGATGCCGAACGCGCGGCATCGCAGCCTGCTGCGCGTGATACTCGGCGAGACGCTCGAGCACAAGCGCTTCTTCGAGCAGGCGGTCGCCGGCCGCACCGATCTGCTCGGCCGCCGCGCCGACGGCGCCGGCACGCGCGGCGGAGTGCTTCCCGTCAGGTGGATTGAACGCTGAGCCCGGGCATTGAGCTTTGACCACCGTCGCCATCGCCCTTGGCGCCAACCTCGGCAATCGGCGGGCCGCCCTCGATTATGCGGTCGCTCAACTCGCGCAGCTGATTCCGAACCTCCGGTTTCCGAGTACATCGAGACCGAGCCCGAAGGGGAGGGGCTCGAGGACGAGCCGCTGTACCTGAACGCGGTCGCCGTTGGCGAACGTCGCTCGCCGCGCGTGAGATCCTCGAGAGCCTCCTTGCCATCGAGCAAGGATACGGCCGGGAGCGACCGTATCCCGGCGCGCCGCGGACCCTCGATCTCGATCTCATTCTTCTCGGTCGAGGCGATCGAAGACTCTCCAGGCCTCCACGTTCCGCACCACGTTTCGCGGAACGCTTCTTCGTCCTCGGTCCCCTGGCCGAGATCGCGCCGGACATGGTGGATCCGGTCACCGGACTCAGAATCTGGGAGTTGTTGCGAAATCTGCTGAGGGATGAGAGTCGGTGAAAAGGGGAAACGGGAACGCGCCTGCAGCCCGAGCGAGGCGACAGCTGCGAGCTGACAGCTGACAGCTGATAGCTGATAGCTGATAGCTGAGAGCTGAGAGCTGAGAGCTGAGAGCTAAAAAAAGCCGGAGAGCGTCAGCCCCCCGGCCTTCAGGTTTCAGTCTTACGTCGTCTTCTTATAGACGCGCTTCTGCGTGCCCCGGGCGTTCGTGCTCTCGACCGTGAGCACGTTGCCTGCGAGCGACCACTTCTGCGTCGTCTCCATGGGCCCGTTGCCCATGTCCATCTTCGTCGTGATCGTGAGGGTCGCGCCATCGAACTTCGCGGTGGAGGTGGACTCCATCGACTGCCCACCACGGCTCATCGTATTCTTGCTTTCGCTACCGTCGAGCTTGTAGGTCGTGACGACCTTGTTCTCGCCCATCGTGCGCTCGATCGTGAGCGTGTCGGCGGTCTGCTTGACGGTGCCGCCGTTGCCGAGCGCACCGCCGCCCATCCCGCCACCTCGGCCGCCGCCCCCGCCGCCACCGCCGGGCGCGCCACCTGGCGCGCCGCCGCCGGCCGCAGCCATACCGCTCGCCTGTTCATCAAGTGCCCATGTACCGGAGAAGTCCGGCTTCTGGGCGAAGGCGAGCGATGCCACTGCGAAGATCGCCGCGGCGGTAACTCCGATTCGTGCCCGCTTCATTCGTTGCTCCTTCGTGAAAGGTTGCGACACGCCTACGTGCTCTTCTTGTAGGTCGTCGTTGACGGACCACGGCCACCGGTGCTGTCGATGGTCAGCACGCCGTTGGCCAGCGACCAGGTCTGCGTGTCTGCTCGCCTTGTCGGTCTTCGTGGTGATGACGAGCTTGCTGCCGTCCCACTTCGCGGTGACTTCTGCTTCCGCCTGGCCCATCGTGATCTTGGTCGGCGTGCCGTCGAGCTTGTAGGTCGCGCGTCACGGCTCCGTTGCGGCCCTGGCTCTCGACAGTCAGTTCGGTCGCCGACTGCTTGACGGTCATCGGGCCACCGCCTGCCACGACCGCCGCCGCCGCCGCCGCCGCCGGCGCTGCCGCCGCCCGCTGGCGCGCCAGCCGGTGGTGCAGCTGCTGGCATCCGGCGTCCAGGTGCCGGAGAAGTCCGGCTTGCCTGCGCGAAGGCACCGTTGCCACCGCCAGTGCGGCGATGGCAATCATTCCGATTCTTGCCCGCTTCATGCCTCTGCTCCTTTGAAGAATGAGACTCACGATTCTCCAACCCTGGCTCGAAACCTGTGACACATCCTATTCGAATCCGCGTACCGGACCGCGGCGCTCTCACCGCCCCCTACGGTCTATTCGAACCGCAGCGCTTCGATGGGGTCAAGCCCAGCCGCTTTCTTGGCCGGGTAGAACCCGAAGAATACGCCCGTCGCCGCCGCGAAGCCAAACGCCATGCCGATGGCGTTCGGCGGAATCGACGTCGGCCACTGCAGGAACTTCTCGGCGGCCGCCGAGAGCCCATATCCCATCCCGATGCCCAACAGCCCGCCGAACAGGCTGAGGACGATCGCCTCGACGAGGAACTGCAGCAGGACGTCCTTGCCCCGGGCGCCGATCGCCATGCGCAGGCCGATCTCGCGCGTCCGCTCGGTGACAGACACGAGCATGATGTTCATGATCCCGATGCCGCCGACGAGCAGCGACACGCCGGCGATCGCCGCCAGCAGCGTCGTCATCGTCTTGGTCGTCTCGGTGCGGACGCTCGCCATCTCCTCCTGCGTGCGGACCATGAAGTCGTCGGGGTCGCTGCCCATGAGCTTGTGCCGGGTCCGCAGCGTCTCGCGTGATCGCCGCAGCGACCGGCGCGGTTTCCGGCGGTTGCGGCCGAGACCGTGATGTTGTTGATGTGCTGGATGCCCTGGAGCTTCTTCTGGACGGTCGTGTACGGGCGTGAAGACCGCGTCGTCCTGATCCTGCCCGAACCCCGGTGAGCCCTTTGGCGCCATGACGCCGATCACCTTGAACGGCTGGTTCTTGACGCGGATGATCTGCCCGGTCGGATCGACGTCCGGCGCCGAACAGGTTGTCGGACGACCGTCTGTCCCGAGCACGCAGACCTTGCTGCGCTGTTCGACGTCCTGCGGCGTGAAGAAGCTGCCGTACTTCGTGCGGCCAGTTGCGGATCAGCGGGAAGTCGACGTCGGTGCCCTGAATCTGGGTCGACCAGTTCTGGTTGCCGGCGATGAGCTGCGCGCGCGAGTTGACGCCCGCGGCGACGTACTGCACGCCCGGCACCGTTGCGAAGCGCCGCCGCGTCGTCCGGCGTCAGCGTCGTGGACATTGCCGCCGCCCTGGCGGACGCCGCCCTGCGAGAAGTTGCCGGCGTTGATGGTGATCAGGTTCGTGCCGGCGGCCTTGACCTGCTCTTCGATCGTCGACTGCGCGCCGTTGCCGAGCGCGACCATCGTGATGACGGCGCCGACGCCGATGATCATGCCCGAGCATCGTCAGCATGGTGCGCATCTTGTTGCGGTTGAGCGCCTTCAGCGCGATCCGCAGCGTCATGAAGATCGACATGTCGCTCTCCTAGACCACGCCGCCGAGGTGCTCGGCGGGCACATCGTCCGACGGCAGGTGCGGGCTCGTCGGGTCTCGGGCGGCGGCAGCGCGGCGAGCTCCTGCGCCGCGTCGCGCCGGTGCGCGATCTTCTGATCGACCTGGATCTTGCCGTCGCGGAAACGCACCAGACGCGTGCCGTATTCCGCGATGTCCATCTCGTGCGTGATCAGCAGGACCGTGATCCCGCGCTCCACGTTGAGCCGCTGGAAGATGTCCATGACCTCGATGCTGGTGCGCGTATCGAGGTTGCCCGTCGGCTCGTCGGCCAGCAGGATCGACGGCTGCGTGACCAGCGCGCGCGCGATCGCGACGCGCTGCTGCTGTCCGCCCGAGAGCTGGTTCGGGAAGTGATGAAAGCGCTCGCCGAGGCCGACGGCCTTGAGCGCTTCCATCGCGCGCTTGTGGCGCTCGGCGGCCTTCAGCTTCTCCGCGCCGTTGTAGAGCAGCGGCAGCTCCACGTTGTCGAGCGCGGTCGTCCGCGACAGCAGGTTGAAGCCCTGGAACACGAAGCCGATCTTGCGGTTCCGGATCGAGCGCGAGCTCGTCCTTCGACATCCGCGAGACGTCCTTGCCGTCGAGGAAGTACTGCCCGCTCGTCGGCCGATCCAGGCATCCGAGGATGTGCATCAGCGTCGACTTGCCAGATCCCGACGGGCCCGGTGACCGCGACGAACTCGCCCGCCTCGACGTCGAGGTCGGCGCCGCGCAGCGCGCGGACGGTGACTTCGCCGACGTGGTAGGTCTTGACCAGGTCGCGAACAGAGATGACAGGCATTGATGTGATTTCGTGATGTTCTGCGCGCATGCTGCCGACCGGCGATCGCTCGGTGCGCGCCCTGATTCCGCGACTCGGCTATCGACCGCCTCGACCGCCGCCACCGCCACCGCCGCCGGGCCCGCCGCCCGGGCCGCCGCGTCCGCGCTGCGGACCCATCAGCGGGTTGTTCGCGTTGTTGCCGCCGGGCGTGGTCGTCGCCTCTCGGCTCGAGGCCGGTCACGATCGTCGGTGACCACTTCCTGTGCCCTGCTGGAGGTCGCCGTCGAGGATCTCGATGTAGGTGCCGTCGCTGACGCCGAGCCGCAGGCGCACCGGCTTCAGCTGCTTGTTCGATCGTAGAGCCACGCCTGGCCGCGCGTCTCGACCGTCGGCAGCGGTCCGAACAGCGAGTCGATGGTCGTCGCGCTGCCAGCCATCGTGGCGTGCTGGCCACGGCCGATCGCGCGCCGCGCCGCCGCTCTGCGCGCTGTCGCGTCCGCTGCGCGGTTGACGCCTGCCTGGCCGCTGCCGCCGCGCCGCGCCGCTCGCCTGACGCCTGCCGACCGCCGCTGGCCGCCGCTGACCGCCGCGCCGCCACCCTGGCCGCCGCCGCCCGCCGCCCTGCGCGGCGCGCTGCGCCATGCGCTCTTCGAAGCGCTGCGCGCTCCTCCGGCGTCATCGCCGCCATCCGCTCTTCCATCCGCTTGCGGCGCTCTTCCGGCGTCATGTTCGGGTCGAAGCCGCCACGACCGCCGCCGCCGAATCCGCCGCGTCCGCCGCCGGCGTTGCCGCGTGCCGCGCCGGATCGCCGCCGCCGCTCGGCCTCGCCGCTGCCGGCCGCTCGGCATTGCATCGCCGCTGCCGCGAGCCTCTGCCGGCGCTGCCCGGCGGCCTGCGCTGCCCGGCGGCGCTGCCGCTGCGCCGGTCGGCGTGCGACCTGCGGCACGGCGTCGCGCTGGCGCGCCGGCTGCTGCCGCGGCGCGGAGCTCCGCCCGGTCGTTGGCGCCGTCGCGCCAGCCCGGCTGCCGCCGCCCAGAGCCTCCGCCGCCGCCGCCGGCGCCGCCGCGTGCGTCCGCGTCCGCCGCCGACCCGCCGCGTCCGAACTCGGGCGGCACTTCCTGGTTCAGCGCGGCAAACATCTCCGTCGGTCGGCCGGAAGCGCGTGCGCCGCCGCCGGCATGCGCAGCACGTTCGTGCTTGCGCGCGATCTCGATGGTCACGTTCGCCGTCATGCCCGGCTTCAGCTTGAACTGCTGGTTCGGCACGTCGATGACCGTCTGAGTAGGTGACGACGTTCTGCACGGTCGTCGGCTGCAGGCGCACCTGCTGCGACCGTGCCGATGAACTGTCTCGGTCGGGAACGCGTCGACGCGGAACGTGACGCGTCTGTCCCGGGCGCATGCGGCCCACGTCCGCTTCGTCGATGTTGGCGTTGACCTGCATCTTGGTCAGGTCGGCGGCGAGGATGAACGAGCGTCGGCGCGTTCATGCTCGGCGTTGACGGTCTGCCCGGGGTCGACGCTGCGCTGAGATGACGATGCCGTCGATCGGCGCCGTGATGACGGTGTGGTCGCAGGTTGACCTTCGGCTGTGTTCAGCTGCGACTTGCGCCTGCACGAGCGCTGGCCTCGGACGACTTGATCTGCGCCTCCGCCGACTCGACGTTGACCTGCGCCGTCTCGAGGTCGGTCTGCGGCATCAGGTTCTTCTCGGACAGCGCCTTCGCGCGCGTCGAGCTTCTGCTGCGCGTCGGCGAGCGCGACCTTCAGCCGCTCGAGGTCCGCCTCGGACCGCGTCACGTTCGCTGCGCTGCTGCTCGATCTGCGTCTGGAGCATCGACGGATCGAGCCGCGCGATGACCTGTCCCTTCTTCACGATGTCGTTGAAGTCGGCGTACAGCTCCTGCACGATGCCCGACGACCTGCGTGCCGACCTCGACGGTCGTCGACGGCTTCGAGCGTGCCGGTGGCCGGCACGGCGTCGACGACGTCGCCGCGCGTGATCTGCGCGGTGCGCGACGTCGGGCTCCTTGGTGCTCTTGCGCATGTAGTACCAGCCGCCGGCGCTGCCGACGACCGCGAGCAGGATGACGATCAGTTATGAGTTTTTTCATGTGTGCGTCTGGTCGCTACGAGTGCTTCGGGAGCCCCGAGCGCAGTCCTTTCCAGCCTTCTTCGAAGAGCGTGTACACCGTGGGCACGAAGACCAGCGTGATGAGCGTCGAGGCGGTCAGTCCGCCGATGACGACGCGCGCGAGCGGCGCCTGCAGCTCGGCGCCTTCGCCGATCCCCAGCGACATCGGCACGAGCCCGAGGATCGTGGCCAGGGTCGTCATCAGAATCGGCCGCAGCCGCGTCCGTCCGGCGGTTTCCACCGCTTCGCGCAGCGGCATGTTGTCGCGGCGCCGCAGGATATTCGTGTAGTCCACGAGCAGGATCGCGTTGCTGACGACGATGCCCGCCAGCATGATGACGCCGATGTACGCCTGAAGGCTGAACGTGGTGCCGGTCAGCTTGAGCGCCGCGACGACGCCGATCGCGGCGAGCGGGACCGAGAACATGATGATGAACGGGTCGCGCAGCGATTCGTACTGCGACGCCATGACGGCGTAGACCAGCAGGATCGCCAGGATCAGCACGCCCTGCAGCTGCTTGAACGCCTGCGCCTGCTGCTCGACTTCCGCGCCGAAGCCGACGGAGAAGTCGGGCCCGGCACGCGAATGCTCGGGCAATCGTTGCGTTGACGGCCGCGATGGCGTCGCTCAGCGTGACTTCCGGCTCGGCCGACACGCGAAGAATCCGCTCCTGGTTCTTGCGTTGAATCTCGGTCGGGCCGGACTGATTGCGCAGGGCGAGCAGGTTCTTGGCCTGCAGCACCTGTCCCTGGCGGGGTATTGACCAGAATGTCGTTGATGTCCTCGACGCGCTGGCGATCCTCCTCGCGCAGCCGGACGACGATTGGATACTCGTTGCCACCCTGGCGGAAGAACGCGGCCTGCGTGCCGCCGACGCTCGTGCGGATGTTGTTGGCGACGCTGTTGACCGACAGGCCGAGGAGCGCCGCCTTCGGCCGATCGATCTGCAGGGCGAGCTCCGGACGGCCGTCGTCGCGGCCGACGCGGGCGTTGCGCACCTCGAGGCACGCGGTCCATCACGGCCTTGGCCGCGACGGCGAGCCGCTGCGCCTCGGCGAGATCGTCGCCGCGGACCTCGAGCGAGATGCGGCTGTCGCCGCCGCCGCCGTCAGCAGGCGCGTCATCTGCTGGTTGCCGCCCGATGCGCGCGTCGTGATGATGGCGCCGGGGATGATGCCCGCGAGCTGCTTGTTCAGCGCCGCGGGCGATCTCTTCGCTCGAGCGGGTGCGCTCGGTCTTGGGCACGAGGCGGATCGTGACCTGCGTGCGGTTGGTGCCGCCGCCGCCGAAGCCGCCGCCGCCCGCGCCCGCCTGCGTGATGAGCGTGTCGGATTCCTTCACGTACTCCGGGAATCAGCGACTCGAGCCGAGCGGCCACATCCTGCGCGCGCTCGATGCGCGTGCCGACGGGCAGTTCGGCCGTGACCTGCACTTCGCCCTCGTCGGTCGCCGGCATCAGCTCGAACCCGATGGTCGGCAGGATGAGGAATGCCGCGACGACCAGCGCCAGGCCGACGCCGATGACCGTGAAGCGCCGATGCCAGCGCTCGCGACATCAGCCGGCTGTAGGCATGGTCCATGTTGTTGAGGAACGTCTCGCTCGCCGTATACAGACGGCCGCCGAGCCCCGTGCGCTCGTTCGACCGGCGGCGGCAGCTTCAGCAGGCGCGAGCACAGCACCGGCACAATCGTGACGGCCACGAACAGCGACATGGTCAGCGAGAACATGACCACGATCGACAGCTGCTTGAAGAGGATGCTCGAGACGCCGGTCAGGAAGAGCAGCGGGCACGAACACGGCGATGTGCGTCAGCGTCGACGCGAGAATCGCCGACCAGACTTCTTCGCTGCCGTCGATCGCCGCCTGCATCCGGTCCTTGCCGTGCTCCATGTGCCGGAACGTGTTCTCGAGCACGACGATCGAGCGCGTCGACAATCATGCCGACGCCGAGCGCCAGGCCGCCGAACGTCATCGTGTTCAGCGTGTAGCCGGCGAAGTAGAGCAGCGCGAACGTGCCGATGATCGAAATCGGGATCGACGTGCAGATGATGACCGTCGAGCGCACGTTGCGCAGGAACAGGAAGATGATGGCGATGACGAGCACGCGCGCCGAGCAACGCCGCTTCTTTGACCGCGGCGATCGAGCGCTTGATGAAGATCGAGCTGTCGTCGAGCACTGCCAGCCGCAGCGTCGGGACCTCGCGGTTGATGCGGTCGCGACTTCGGCGCGCACGGCGTCGGCGATCGCCACCGTGTTCTGGCCCGACTGCTTCGTGACCCGCAGCCGGTACGCCCGGCTTGCCGTTGATACGCGTGAAGGCTCGGAGGTCCTCGGTCGAGTCCTTCACGTCGGCGATGTCCCTGCAGGTAAACGGGCACGCCCTGCCGCGTCATGACGACCATGTCGCGGATCTCGTCCAGATTCTCGAACTGTCCCTGGCTGCGAACGAGATAGGTGCGTATCGCCCTCGTCGATTTCGCCGACGGGCATGTTCTGGTTCTCGCTGCGGAGCAGGTTGATGATGCGATCGACGGGGAGGTCGAGCGCGCGGACTTTCTCCTTCGAGAGCTCGACGTGAATCTGCCGGCGGAGTCCGCCTTCGACGCTGACGGAAGCGACGCCGGGCACGCGCTCGAGGCGCGGTGACAGATCGTGCTCGGCCATCTCGCGGAGCGTGACGCGGTCGAAGTCGCCCTCGACCCCGACGCCCATGATCGGCTGCGCGTTCGCGTCGAACTTGAACATGACCGGCGCGTCGGCTTCTTCGGGCAGCCGGCCGCGGACGCGATCGAGCCGGTTGCGCACGTCGTCTGCCGCCTCGTTGAGGTCGGTGCCCCACGCGAAGTTCAGCGTGACGCGGCTCGAGCCTTCCTGCGACGTCGACTCGAGCCGTTCGAGACCGGCGACGGCGCTCATCGCCTGCTCAATCGGCCGCGTCACGAGCTCTTCCATCTCGAGCGGTCCGACGCCCGCGTACCCGACGCGCACGGTGATGCTCGGGAACGTCACGTCCGGCATCAGATCGACGGGCAGGCGGATGAGCGACATGCTTCCGAGCAGGACGATCACGCCCGAGAGCATGAACATCGTGACCGGACGATGAATCGCGAGCCGCGGAATGCTCATCGGCCCGCTGCCTTCTGCGACGCGCTGCCGCTGCTCTCGCGGGTGCCGTCGCGGCGTCCGGTTTCGCTTCCCGTGCTGGCGACGACCCGGTCGCCATCCTTCAACGCGCCGGCGCCCGTCGTGATGACGCGCGCGCCATCGCGGAGTCCGGTGACGATCTCGACGTTCTCGCCGTCGCGGATTCCGGTCTCCACAGGCAGGAACTTCGCCGTCATGGTCTTGTCGGAGTCGGCGGTCGTACCCGCGCTGCCGACGTTCTTCGCGGTCGCCCTGTGACGTCGGTTCTCCAGACGGAACGGCACCGCCGTTCCCGAGTCCCGCCACCCGCTCGGCCCTGCACCGTGAAGATGCCTGGTTTGCCGTCGAGCCGGACGACCGCGTTGCTCGGAACCGTGATCGCGTCAGCCTTCGACGCGACGGTGAGCTGCACGCGCGCGTACATCCCCGGCTTCAGCCGGAAGCCGGGATTCGGCACTTCAATTTCCATCTCCGCCGTGCGCGTCGCGGGATCGAAGACCGGCGCGACTCGGCTGACGCGGCCGGTGAACGTGCTCGCCGGGAAGGCGTCCACGTCGACTTCGGCATGCGTGCCGACCGACACACGCTTCATGTCCTTCTCGACGAGGTTGGCGACCATGCGCACGGTGCGGATGTCGACGAGCGGACGCGACCGGGACGTTCGGGCTGACGGTCGCTCCCGGATCCAGAAAGCGCTTTGCGACGAAGCCGTCGACCGGCGACGCGATCGTCGTGTTCGCCAGCGTTGATCTTCAGCTCATCCAGACGCGCCTTCGACTGTTCGAACTGCGCACGCGCGAGATCGAGCTGCGCGACAGCCGCCTGATACCGCGCGTCGGTGTCGTCGTACGTCTGCTTCGGCAGCAGCTGCCGCTCGAGCAGGCTCTTGTTCCGCTCGAGGTTGGTCTGCGCCAGCTTCAGGTCCGCTTCGCGCTGCCGGATCGTGGCCTCGCCGACGCGATACGCGGCTTCCGCCTGACGCACCTGCTCCTGGATCTCGCGATCCTCGACCTTCGCGATCACCTCGCCGCGACGGACCTGATCGCCGAGCTGCACGTCGACCGACTGGAGCCGTCCGTTGATTTTCGGCACGGCCTGCACGGTCGCCGCGCCAATCAGGTTGCCGACGATGAGCACGCGTTCGGTCAGCGGCGCACGCTTCGCGATCGGCGAACTCGACCGGCATCGGCGGCCGGCCGCTCCGCCCGCCCGCACGACCGCCTCCCGCGGCAGCGGCCGCGCTCGCGGCATCGGTCGGCGTGTCCGCCGCGCGGCTCAGCACCATGAAGCCGCCGAGGCGCGACCACCGCGACGACGACGAGGAGGAGAGCCTTGCGCATACGCGTGACCTTCCGGAAGGCGTCATTACTGACCGCCGGTGGTGCGTGGCGGTGCCGCCGCCCGCGACACGCCGCACCGCACACCGCGGTGCCGACACGCTGCGCCGTCTCGAAGTTCGACGAGCGCCTTGCGGTAGTTCAGCGCGGCGCGCAGTTCAGCGTTGCGCGCGTCGGCGAAGTCGCGCTGCGCCTGGACGACCTCGTAGTTGGTCGCCATGCCGACGTCGAACTTGCTCTGCGCCGCTTCAAGGCGCTTCGAGCGCGAGCTCACGCGCGGCGACGGTGGCCTGCACGCTCTCGAGGTGCTCTGCACGGTCAGCCCGGCATTCGACACGTCGGTCGCAATCTGCAGCTCCAGCGCCTTGATGTTGGCTTCGGTCTGCTGCAGCGACAGCTTGCGAACGCGCGACGTTGGCCTCCTGCGCGCTGGCGCCGAGCGGATACGCGAACGTGCAGCCGCAGCGTCCACGTCGGCGCGTCGAAGCCGCTGATGTTCCGGAGCGCGTCCCAGTAGCCCGACTGGAGGAGCGTGCTCGTCGATCGGATGCCCGTGATCGGGTCAGTGATCCGATTCGTGGTGAAGATCGGGCCGCCGAGGCCTGCAGCCCGTAGGTCGCCGGTCAGGTTGAGCTGCGGCCGGGTAGCGTCGACCTGGTTACGGAGGTTGATGTCGCTGATCTTCAGGTTGTTCTTCGACTGCTGAAGATCGGTTCGGTCCGCCAGCGCGCGCGCGACCGCGGCTTCGAGGTTGATCGGCTCGGGAGTCGTGGACGGACGATCGACCGGGTTGATCGAGGAAATCCACAGCGGATCGTCGGTGCCGCTGACGATCAGGCGCTTCAGCGCGAGCTCGGAGGTCCGGACGGTCGCCTGCGATTGCACGAGCGTCTTCCGGCGCGAGGCCGCCTCGGCCTGCGCCGAGACGACGTCGATCGGCGCGAGCGTGCCGATTTCCACGCGCGACTGGTTGTCCTGAACGAGCTTCGGTCGCGAGATCGAGCGAGTTCTGCGCCGCTTCCACCGCCTGGATGGCGTAGACCAGATCCCAATAGGCGTTGCGCACATTCGCTACGGTGCGTGGCGCTCGTCGCGGTCAGAGCAATCTCGTCGTTGTTCTGCGATGAGGCGGCTCGGTCGCAGCGAGGCTCGCGTCGAGTCGATACGAAAGCCCGCGCAACACGGTTGAGTGATGTTGAACTGCAGACCCGATTGAAACTGCGGGTTGCGGATGTTGACCGTGCTGGGGCTGTTCAGGCGGCTATTGGTCCAGTTGACGGCGTAGTTGCCGCCTCCCTTCCACAAGTTCTGCGCGAACCGGCCGACCAGTTATCGCGGAGGCTGGTAGTCGGCGCCGTGATCCCCTGAATGGTCTGGGTCGGAAGAGTCGTCGTGCTGGTGTTGTTCGCGCTGCGACGTGAGGTTCACCCGATAGTTCGCTTCGAGTCCGGCGATGGAGAAGTCCGTCAGACGCGGAGTAATCCGCGCGACGGCGATGTCGATGTTCTTGTCCACCGCGCGCTGCACAGCCTCCTCGATCCCCAGATCGACCTGAGGTCCAGGAGTCCTGAACGGCGCGCTGGTGGCAGGAACGGGTGCCAGGGCGATTGGCCCTGTTGCGCCTGTGCCTGCGCCATCAACGCTCGGACGTGTTCGATGTTGGTGTCCTGCGCGCTGGCAGGAAACGTGGACGCGAAAAACAGGCCGGCTACTGCCAGCAGACGTGCGGTCTTACTCACGAAAGGCCTCCAGAGAATGTGGTGCGAGCTAGCGAGATTACCGCCTACCGGCGGCCGTTTGGATCATTCTTCCGACGCTCGGCTTCGCGCTGCGCGAACATCGCGTCGAGCTTTACGCGCTGCTCGGGCGTCAGAAGGCGGTGCATCTGATACAACATCACCGTTCTCTTGGTCGTGAGGTTCGCGCGGGCGTGCTCGGCCTGTCCGACCTGACGTTCCACAACGGCGATGTCAGCGGTCCCTTCCTTGATGAGCTTGGCGACAGCATCGTCCAGCTTGTCGAGCTCGTCCTTTGCCGCCCTCAGCTGCTGGCAGCGTCGCCTGAAAAATGTCGTCGATATCCTTCGACTGCTTGTCTGAAATGCCCAGTTCAGCGCGAGTATCGGGGGCCTTCCACCACGGTATCCGGTGCTCGTCTTTTCCGCGATCGGCACCGCCGCGTCCGTCGGCGCCCCGTGCGTCTGTTCCCCGTGCCACGCCTTGATCCGGTTTCTGAGGAGTTCCCTGCTCGCACACCGACGAAGCTGACGCGGGAACTGCACAGACGAGCGCGGCTGCAAAAATCCAAGCTGTTCGGCTTGCCATACTTTCGACTTTCTCCGGGAAGGTTTACGCGTCTTATTACGACCCGTTCCGGCATGCCGTTTACTCTCCATTGTGAATCGATATACTCCCTCCCGTGCGCTTGTCACACTTAAATCACTGATTCGGCGGCACATGCGCGCTGGCCGCGTCCTTGCACATCAAAATCGCAGACGGTTCGGTGTCGAACAGGAGCGCGGGTGTGCGGATCGCACTGGCGGCGTGGTTGAGTCTGGCGTTGCTGCTGATCGGGTTCAACGTAGGACGCGCCTACGATCGGGACGAAACGTCCCTGACGGTGCAGGTCTCCTCAGCCGATCATGAGCAGGAAGAGGGGTACTTCTCCCTCGGCGACAACCTGACAATTCTGACGAAGCCGGGCAGCGATCTGTTCCGGTTTCTCACACGCCAGCGTGGGCGCAAAGTGAAGGTGCTGCTTCAGGAGTCGTCAGGACCAGAACTGTCCCGGATCGAGCGATAGCCACCGGTCAACCGCAGAAGCCTTCGAGCTTCCGGATCACCTGCCCGACGATGTTGTTTGGTGTCGACGCGCCGGCGGTGAGGCCGACGCGTACCGGCCCGCTCGCCGGCAGCCACCCTCGACCCACTTCTTCGACACCCGCCGTGGTCGACGGCGCACCCACGGGCCGATGTCGGATTTCGTGAGCCGACAGCAGGCACTCAGGATCGGCGATGTGATACGTCTGCACTCTTGCTGCGCAGATCCTGCGCGAGGTTGCACGTGTTGCTGCTGTTGTAGCCACCAACCACGAGCATCAGGTCCAGCGTCTTCGTGCTCGAGCAGCGAAATCGACCGCGTCCTGGCGCTCCTGCGTCGCGCTGCAGATCGTGTCGAACGCCCGAAACTGGGACCGCCAGCGCATTCTCGCCGTATCGATCGCGCATCGCCGTCCGGCACATCTCGCCGATCTCCAGCGATTCGGACATCAGCATCGTCGTCTGATTGGCGCAGCCAATCCGCTGAAGATCGCGTTCCGGATCGAAGCCGGGCGACAACGCACCCTCGAAGCGGGTCAGGAACGCGTCGCGGCTTCCCCCATTTCGGATGTAGTCGCACACCTGGGCAGCCTCCGCCCGATCGAGCACGACGAGATAGCGGCCATGCGGGTACTTGAGCGCCTGGGACGCGGTCGCGCGCGTTTCCTCGTGTCTCATCTTGCCGTGAATGATGGCGGTGAACCCTTCCTGCGCATAGCGGACGACGTTTTTCCAGACATTCAGCACCGAGCCGCAGGTGGTGTCGACGAGCGTGCATCCCTGGTTCGAGAGCCGAGCCATCTCGTCGACGGTCACGCCGAACGCCGGAAGAATCACCACGTCGTCGGGGCCCAGACGAGCCGCGTGCTCTCCGGCATCGGAGAGAAACCGGATGCCTTCGCTGCGAAGCCGATCGTTGACGTGCGGATTGTGGATGATTTCCCCGGTCAGAAAAACGTTGCGGCCGGGGAAGCGCCGACGCGCCTGGTACGCGTAGTCGACCGCGCGATCTACGCCGTAGCAGAAGCCGAATTCGCGCGCGAGGTGGACGAGGAGCCGGCCGCTGGAGTACCGGAAATCGCTGGCGCGGACACGATCGACCAGCGAGCTGTGGTACGCCGCCGCAAGCTCACCCGCGACGGCATCCTTCATGTCGAGGCCCTTGCGAAAAATCAAGGGCTGGGGAGCGCTCACCAGACCTACCTGGGTTGGTCGCTTGTGCGCGGTGTGAAGGCGTCGAGCGCGCGCAGCTCAGGGACGCTCGGCCGCGAAAGCGAAGCGTCGAGCTCGGAGAGGAACGCCTCGTCGCGAGTCGCACTGATGGCCTGGATTCTGGGATCCCGTCCGAGCGGATTGGTCGGGTCCGAGATGCTGGCCCGCGTGGTGGCCGGACGCATCAGCGAGTGCCGCAGGTCCATCAACTGGCCCACTCCCACGCCTACGATCAGGCCGGCGGCCGCCGCTGCGGCAATCCAGCGCGATGCGTGGGACGTTCGCGAGGTCAGCGGCTGCGCAAAGCGTGGGAACGCGATGACGCGGGCCGGTCTCTCGGCGGCCTCGAGCCGCCGGAAGATCTGCGCATGCTGCGCCGCCAGCCGCTCGGCGGGGAAGCTCTCGTCCGCTTCGGTCGTGGCGTCGATCCTGACGCTCTCCAGCCACGAGGACAACTCTGTGAACCGCATCCGGCAGGCCGCGCAACTCTCGAGATGCGGATGCAGCTGCCGAACCCCCGTGGTCAGTGCGTCGGTCCAGATCGCCACAAGACCGGCGTCGTCCAGATGGGCGGTGAGCCTCAATCGGTTAAGAATGGACACGGCGTTTCTCCACGGTCGACTCTCCGGCGTGACCCTCCACGAGCAACGTGCGCAGTTTCCGTATGGCCCTGAACAAGTGCACACGGACCGTCGATTCGTTCAGGCCGGTCAGCGCGCTCACCTCGCGCGAGGTGCAGCCCTCGTAGTGACTCAGCATGAATACCGACCGCTGCCGCTCGGGCAGCCTAGCCAGCGCCCGGGCCAATCGTTCCCGCCGTTCGCGCGCAAGCAGTTGATCCTCAGGTGACGGACTCGTCCGGCGACACGCTCGCTGAAATTCCGTTCTCCAGCTGGCCCCTCTGGCATCGGCGCGATCCAGCGCTCGCGGCGGGTTCGCGCCTTGATTCGATCCAGGCATCCGTTGATCAGGATGCGCGTGAACCAGACTTCGAACGGGAGCTCTTCGCGGAAAGATGAAAGATGCGAATAGGCCTTGACGAAGGCATCCTGCACGGCTTCGTCGGCCTCGGCGACGTCCCGCAGGTAATGAAACGCGATGCGCGACGCCCGCCGCTGGTGCCTGCCCACCAGTTCGGCGTAGCGCTCACGCGCTTCACCATGCCTTCCTTCAGCCTGGAGGGCCTTGACGGTCGAAGCGGCACCGGTGTCCGCTTCGCGGCCGGTAAAGCCTGCCGCCTGAGCTCCTGTCATGAAATACGCCTCGACCGCCGTAACGTTTACCGCTGCTGGAGGATCTGCCGGAAAGTGCGCTCGAATCCATCTCTATTATATCGATAGAATTGGCAGAATGCCGGGTGAAACTGGCCGGCCCCTGCAGGGGCGCCCTCGCGCGTCGGAGTTTGTGTTCGCCCGCCTTCGCTACGAGTCCGGCGACTGGGATTACAACCCGAAAGTCGCGTCCAACCTCCTGAATTCGCTCGTCGAATACACGTCCATTCCGGTCTTTCCGGAAGAGGTCGTGATCGCGGCCTCGGCCGAGGATCTGCTGGCGTTTCCGTTTCTCTTCATGACCGGCCACAAGCTGGTGCGATTCACCGCCGCCGAGCGGGAAGGACTTCGATCGTTCGTGGCGCACGGCGGACTGCTGTTCTCCGACGACTGCAATCACGACGTGAGTGGCCTGTACGCGCGCAGCTTCGAGCAGGAAATGCGGACCATCTTTGGTGAAGCGGGAGCGTTACCCAAACTTGCCGTCCATCACCCTATCTACCGGAGCTTCTTCACGTTCGAGGATGGGCCGCCGGTGACCTCGCACGAACTCAACGGCTGGGGCGATCAGATTGTTCACGATTATCTTCGCGGCCTGCCGCAGCGGGGAAGACTGGGCGTGCTGTACAGCAAAAGGACTACGGCTGCGAGTGGGACTACGACTGGCGGAACAAGCGGTTCCAGCGCGAGGACAACACCAAGTTTGGCGTCAACATTGTTGTGTACGCGATGACGTCGTAGCGAAAGCGGGATGCGGGATCCGGGGTGCGGGATCCGGATTGTGGATTTGGCGGATTGTCGATTGGATTGTCGATTGGATTGTTGATTGGCGATTGTCTTGGCGTTTGTCGACTTTGAATCAGTGATTTGATCCGGCTCGAAGCGTCACGAGTTGTGTGCCGGGGAAGTACCGGTCCAGCACCTCCGGCGACTTGGTGCCGGCACGAATTCGCGCGAGCGCGCCGGCCTGGCACAACCCCACGCCATGGCCGAACCCTCGGCCTTCGAAGATGAATGACCGCCCGGCGCGATGAAGGTCAAACCAGGTGCTCTTCACCGAGCGTCCCCCGAATGTCTGGGAGAGGACGTCGCGGAACTCCTCGCCTCGAACGATCCGTTCCTGCGTGCCGTGAATGGCGACGCGCTCCGCCCGCCCCGCCACGTCACGATCGAGCACTTGAATCCCTCGAAGAGTCTCGCCGACCTTCGTGCGCGCGTCCTTATTCAGGGCTGCAATGAGTGCGGATTCCGTGGCTTCATAGCGCCACGGCGTATGCGCGCCGGCCGCCGGCCCGTCATCCTCGACCGAGACGAGGTAGGGGTGACCGGTGCCGCTCCACACATCCTCCGCGCGGCTCGTCCGCCCACCGCAGTCCGCGTGAAACAGCGCGTCGGCTGGCGAGTCGCGAAACCACAGAACCGTTGCGGTCGTCCGGCGCACGGCGTCAGCCGACTGGGGCGCCCAGCGCGACGTCGTCAATCGTGACGGTTCGAAGAGTTGACAATGCGTCGTGGCACACACATCGAACCCTTCCGCCGCGTGCCGGTTGAGATGCGCGAGGGCATAGGTCCGCCCGATAACTGCCTGCACCTCGAGCATCCGCTCGACGATCTCGGGCTCGCCGGAGGGCGGCGCGAATTCTGAGAGGATCGTCGCCTGCACATAGGTCTCGAGTGGGATCTTGCGGATTGTGATCCGATTGCCCTCCTTGACGCCGACCCGGATGAATGCCGGCGCCGCGGCTCTCGACGACGGCAGAGTTGCGCGCGTGGCCGGCGCCGAACAGCTGGCGGAAATCAAAGCGGCGATGAAAAGAAACCGCGAGGGCCTCATCTCCAGATTATCGGCGCAGTGCCGATATAAACTTAGCGCGCACGATGCACAGTTCAGCTTTGAACTCGCTCCGGATGAGCCTCAAGGCCTGAGCCCTAGACCCTGAGTCCCCGATGCCACGCATCCTCGTTATCGACGATGACACTGCTGTGCGGGAAAGCATTGAACGCATGCTGCGGTCTGCTGGTTATACCGTGCGATCTGCCGCCAACGGCGAGGAGGGGCTCGCGATGGCGCGCGGGGGCGCGTTCGACGTCATCCTGTCCGACATGCGCATGCCCGGCCTGTCGGGGCTCGATGTGTTACGCACGCTGCGTGAGCAGCACGTCGATTCCGTCTTCATGATCATGACTGGCTTCGGCACGATGGACACCGCGATTGAGGCGATGCAGCTCGGCGCCGTCGACTTCGTCCAGAAGCCGTTCTTTCGCGACGAGCTGCTCATGCGGGTCCGCGCCGCCGCGGACCGCCGGCAGCTCGCGCGACAGGTGGATTTGCTGCAGCGGCACATCCGGGCAGGCGAGCCGCTCGACGATCTCATCGGAGAGAGTCCGCCGATGCAGCAGGTGAAGGCGCTGATTCGCCGCGCGGCAGCCGCGCCCGGGACCGTACTCATCACCGGAGAAACCGGAACCGGCAAGGAGCTGGCGGCGCGTGCCATTCACGCCGCAAGCCCGCGCGCCGACGGCCCGTTCGTGGCGTTCAACTGCGCGGCCCTGACAGATTCGCTCCTCGAGAACGAGCTCTTCGGACACGGCAAGGGAGCGTTCACGGGTGCGGAAGGTGCACGCGCCGGGCTAATCGAGCACGCCTCGGGAGGCACGCTGTTTCTCGACGAAGTGGGCACGATGTCGACGACGCTGCAGGCCAAGCTGCTTCGCGCAGTGGAAGCTGGCGAGGTGCGCCGGATCGGAGAGAACGACACACGAACCGTCGACGTCCGTTTCGTTGCCGCCACCAACGTCGATCTCAAAGCGGCAGTCGATGCCGGCAGCTTCCGGAGCGACCTGTATTACCGCCTCAACGTCCATCGGATTCACATGCCCCCGCTGCGCGAGCGCCCGGGCGATCTGCGCCTGCTCGTCGATCACTTCATCAGTCGGTACGGACCCACCAGCGGCGTCGAGCGCTGCAGCGACGCCGCGTGGACGCTGTTGTCGATCTATTCCTATCCCGGCAATGTCCGGCAGCTCGAGCACATCATTCAGCGGGCGGTGGCGATCGCGCGCGGGTCGGAACTCGAGGCGGACGATCTTCCCGAAGAAGTTCTGGCGCATCCACAACCGGCCGCGCCGCGCGAGAGCACGGTGGCCGCCGCGCGGGAGCGCGCCGACCGGGAAACGATCGTGGCGACGCTCGCGCGGCACGAGGGTGAGATCGGCGCGGCCGCGCGCGAACTGCAAATCAGCCGGACGACGATGTGGCGGCTGATGAAGAAATACGGCATACCGAATCCCTGATCAAAGCTGTCAGCTATCAGCTATCAGCTATCAGCTATCAGCTATCAGCTGTCAGCTGTCAGCTATCAGCTATCAGCTCTCGGTTTCAACGCACAACCTGTAGCGACTCGCCGATCTCGAGCCGCCATTATCACGTCGGCGTGGTTCTTCCGCCTGAAGGCGGAAGCTACCGTCGGTGTTAGGCGAGTCGCACATCGCGAGCCGCGAGCCGCGAGCCGCGAGTCGCGAGCCGCGGGCCGCGTTTCATCCGTGAAACGGTCAGGCGGTGCAGTTTCGGAACGGCAACCTCCCTGGCGTCGAGCGGGGCTTGCGGCCGTTTCTCGAAGTGCTACGTGGTCAACGCGTTGGGCCCGGCGCCCCACTTGAGCGGTTCCGGCCCGGCTCTTGCCATGTTGGCGCGCGCGGCTCCGCGCGCGACAGCGCGGCGAACGCTCGGGGGATTAGGTTCATGCCCACTCGGCCCGTTTCCCTTCTGATCGTCGACAACGACGATCCGGCGACGCGGATGTTCGACGCCGCGGCGCTGGCGCGAGGTTATCGCGTCGACTGCGCCACGTCGCTCGCGGCCGTGAACACCGCGCTGTCGCGTGGAGCGTTCGATGTGGCCCTCGTGGATCTCGCGCTCGGCGCCGAGTCGGGCTTCGACGTGATCCGCCGCATCAAGGAGCAGATGCCGGACACCGAGATCGTCGTGCTCTCGGCGAGCAGCTCGCTGGCCTCCGCCCTCCACTCGTACGAACTCTCGGCCTTCGCCTTCGTCCAGAAGCCCCTGGACATCGATCAGCTGTTCGCCACGATCGAGCGAGCGCTCGAACGCCGGCAGATGAATCTCGACAATCGACGACTGGTGTGGGAACTGCAGACCATCAACCAGATCGCCGACGGCATCGCGCGCTCGCTCGAGCTCGACGATGTGCTGGCCGGGGCGCTGCAATGCACCGTCCGTGCACTCGGCGTGCTCGGTGGCTCGATCCGGCTTCGGGAGGAAGCAACGGGCCTCTTCATCGAGAAGGCGTTCATCGGACCGCCTGTGATGCAGGAGGTCTGGACGCGGCTCAATGGCGAAGGACTGCCGCCGAGCGAGAGAGTCATTCGGACGCGCATGCCGCTGATTGTCGATGACCTTCGCACCCTGTTGCCGAGCGACGAGAGCCGAACGTTTCCCGCGTTGAGCACCTTGACAGTGCCGATTCTCGCCGGCGACGAGATGCTCGGCTCGCTCACGGTCGGTGCCGAAATCCCGGGACGCTTCGAGCCGGCGGACCAGCGCCTGCTTGGCGTCATCGCCGGGCAAATCGGCGTGGCGGTCCAGAACGCGCGGCTCCATGACTTCGTCCGCCGCGGTAAACGGGATTGGGAACAGACGTTCGATGCCATTGCCGATCCGATTGCCGTGTTCGACAGCACAGGTTTGCTGCTGCGCGGCAACAAAGCGCTGGCACTCCATCTCGCACGCGATGTGACGACGCTGCGCGGCGCGTCGTGCGAGGACGTTGGGTTCTGTACCGGGACCGGTGCCGCGTGCGTGATCGCGCGCGCCATGGCGCACGATGGGAGCCAGACGGAAGTCACGCTGCGCGACGGTCAGATCTTCAGCGTGACGACCTTTCCCGTCGTTGACGGACGCAACGGCGCGTCAGTGGTGCAGGTCGCGAAGAACGTGACCGAAGACATCCGCAGCAAGCGCCGCCTCCAGCAGATGAGCGATGAGCTCGCGCTGGCGAATGGGCGGTCGATGGCCGCCCTGGATCGTCTCAAGTCCACCCAGGCGCAGCTCCTGCAGGCGGAGAAGCTGTCGGCGATTGGACAGCTGGTCGCCGGCGTGGCTCATGAGTTGAACAATCCGCTGACGAGCGTCATCGGCTACGCGCAGCTGCTCGAGGACGAGTTCGACACGCCGGGCGAAATCCGCAGCGCACCGGAGCTCGCTCACGATTTGCGGCGCATCGCGCAGGAGTCGGAGCGCGCCGCCAAAATCGTCCGCAACCTTCTCGCCTTCGCGAGGCGCCAGGCCGCCGAGCGCGCGCCGCAGGATGTCGCCGATCTCTTCAGCCGAGTCATGGCGCTGCGCGCCTACGAACTTCGACTGAACGGCATCGAGCTCGTCACCGAGTTCCCGCCCGCGCTGCCGGAGGTTGTCGCCGACGGCAGTCAGCTGCAGCAGGCCCTCCTGAACCTGGTGCTCAACGCTGAGCAGGCGATGCGCGGACGGCCGGCGAAGCAGCTGCAAGTCGGCGCGCGACTCGATGAGAACGCGGGGGCGGTTGAACTGTTCGTCAAGGACAGCGGTCATGGGATCGACCGCGCCAACCTTTCCCGCATATTCGATCCCTTCTTTACGACGCGGGATGTTGGAGAGGGAACCGGCCTCGGCCTCAGCATCTGCTACGGCATCGTTCGCGATCACGGGGGACAGATCACGGTCGAGAGCGTTGTCAATGTTGGGACCACATTCTCGCTGCTGTTGCCCGCACGCACCGGCGATGCCGGGGCTGCCGAACCAATTCTCATCGCTCACGCCGAACAGGGCGAGCGCGATTACCTGGCGGCCGCGCTTGGCGGGTGGGGCTGCACCGTCGTCACCGCAGGCTCCAGCACCGACGCGCTGGACGTCTGCCGGCGGCGCCCGCTGCACGCCGCGTTCGTCGACCGCGGCGTCGTGGCGGCGGATCTCCCAGCGTGGCAGTCCCTCTGCGAGGAGCGGGGCATGCCACTCGTCCTCATCTCGATGTCGGCCGACGACGGTGAGGTCGAGCGTTTTGGACGCGAACACGCCAGTGCGGTGCTCGCGCCACCCTTTCAGCTGCGTGCCATTCGATCCGCGATTCGCGCGATCGCCAAGGAGTGCGTATGACGGCTCCGCCGCCGGTTCTCCTCGTCGTCGACGACGAGCCAGGGATTCTCGATGTCATCGGGCGGCTCGCCCGCCGCACCGGCTTTGAGGTGGTCGCCTGCGCGGGCGGTATGCAGGCGCTCGCGCATCTCGGCACGAAGCACGCGGATGTGGCGCTGGTTGATCTGCGGATGCCGGACCTGAGCGGGCTCGACGTGATTCGCGCGATCCGCGACCTGGATCCGCGCTGCCAGACAGTGCTGATGACCGGCTACGCGACCGTCGAGACGGCGGTCGAGGCGATCAAACTGGGGGCAAGTGACTACCTGAGCAAGCCACTTGATTTCCAGCGGCTCGAGCAGCTGCTGACCGACATTCGTGAGGATATCGAACGCCGCCGGAGTGTCCTGGCCCTTGAGTCCGATCTGGCGAGGCGGCTCGAGTTCTGCGGGATGATCGGCCGCGGTCCCGCCATACAGGAGCTCTTTGCCGTGATTCGCCGGCTGGCGCCGCACGTGCGCACGGCGCTCGTGACGGGAGAGACCGGTACGGGAAAGGAGCTCGTCGCGCGCGCGTTGCATCGGATCGGACCCCGCCGCGACCGCCGGTTCGTCACCGTCAATTGCTCCGCCGTCGTGGAGACGCTGTTCGAAAGCGAGTTGTTCGGGCACATGCGCGGTGCGTTTACCGGCGCCACAGAGAACAAGCCAGGCCTGTTCGAGCTCGCCGATGGAGGGACGCTGTTTCTCGATGAAATCGGCGAGCTGCCGCCGTCGCTTCAAGCCAAGCTGCTGCGTGCGCTGGAGACGGGCGAGATTACTCGCGTCGGCTCGATCGAAGCACGCCGGGTCAACGTGCACGTCATTGCGGCGACCAATCGGGACTTGCGGACGGACGTGGCCGCCGGGCGATTCCGAAGCGATCTGTACTACCGACTGAATGTGGTGGAAGTGACGCTGCCGCCGCTTCGCGAGCGCCGTGAAGACATTCCGTACCTGACCGCGGCCTTCGTGCGGGAGACGAGCCAGCGGCTGCAGAAGCCGGTCGCGGGTCTGACGCCGGCCGCCGAGCGCCTCCTGGCCTCCGGATACTGGCAAGGCAACGTTCGCGAGCTCCGCAACGTCGTCGAGCGCGCGTGCATTCTCGTCGACGGGGAGTTCATCTCCGAGCGCGAGCTGGCGGTCACCATGCCTCCCACGCCGGCACACGTCGTGGCTGCTGCCGATACCCGCACACCTGGCGATGTCGCAGAGAAAGATCTGCTTGCGACGGTCGAACGCGACCACATTCAACGCGCGCTCGTGCGGGCCGGCGGCAACAAGAAGGCCGCGGCGAAAATGCTCGGCCTGAGCCGTCGCGCCCTGTACCGGCGACTCGAGCGTCTGGATCTCTCGGAGACCATTACCCGGCGTCGCGACAGTGCGGTCATGGCCGAGGCATGAACACCTCGCTGGCCACGGGGGCAGAATCATGACGCCGCGGAGACCATCCGGCAGGACGACTCTGGTCCACGCGGCCCGCGCGCACAGCGTGCTGATCGTCGATGACGAAAACGGCGTGCGCGACCTGATGGCGCGGTGGCTGGAGTCCGGCGGTTACACCGTCACGACCGCCGGGAGCGCCGAGGAAGCGCTGGGTCGGCTGCAAGACTCTCCGCCGGCCGTCGCCTTGTGCGATATCCGAATGCCCGGCCACGACGGACTCTGGCTCGCCGAGCGCATCAGGCAGGAATATCCCGAGACGGCCGTGATCATGGCAACCGGGGTTCAGGACGTCGCGCCTGCGGTGAAGACCCTGCGGCAGGGCGTCATCGACTATCTCACGAAGCCGTTTGGACGGGACCGGCTGCGCGAAGCGGTGACGCGCGGGCTCGAGTGGCACGAGTCAGCCTGGGACGCACGCCGCTGGCGCGAGTCTCTCGAACAGGAAATGGAAATTCGTCGGTCGCGTCTGAGCGCCGCGCTTACGGGGATTCACGTCGACAGCGACGACGCGGTCGACTCGATGTTCGCGATGGTGACCCTGACCGATCGCGAGATGTACGCGCATGCCTATCGTGTCGCCGCCCTCGCCGTCGTCGTCGCGCGGATGCTGGGGCTGCCGGAGGAAGCGCTCGGCACGATCGAGCACGGAGCGCTGCTCCACGATGTGGGCAAGCTGGCGGTGCCGGAAGCGATCCTTCGAAAGCCCGCGCCGCTCACCGTCGAGGAACTGCTGCTCGTCCGGCGTCACCCGGCAATCGGCAGCGAGCTCGTGGGCCGCGTCCCGTACTTGCACGCGTCGGTTCCGATCGTTCGGGAGGCGCACGAGCGGATGGACGGCCTCGGCTACCCGTACGGCGTTCACGCCTCTGAAGTATCGATTGGCGCGCGCATTGTCTGTGTCGCCGACGCCTACGACACCATGACCCGCCCGCGTGTCTTCCGCGACCCCCTCAGTCGGGCGGAAGCGGTGCTCGAGCTCGAGCGCTGCAGCGGGACGCAGTTCGATCCGCTCGTCGTCGCCGCCTTCCGGCGCGTGGGGTCTCCGCGATGATTGCGGATTGCCGATTGAAGATTGCGGATTTTTTGATTGCGGATTGCCGATTGAGACTGGGGATTGGCGATTGAATTGCGGATTGGCGTTGCGGATTGATGATTGATCGCTACAATCAACAATCAGCAATACAATCGGACAATCCACAATCTCACTCAACAATCGTCAATCTCAATCAACGATCCGCAATCAGAAAATCCGCAATCGCCAATCGACAATCCGAAATGCCTTTTGAGCCTGTTATCGGTCTGGAGATTCATACGCAGTTGCAGACGGAGAGCAAGTTGTTCTGCGGCTGCAGTACCGAAGTTCGGCGCGCCGCCCAATGTGAACACGTGCCCGGTGTGCCTGGGGCTGCCGGGGGCGCTGCCGGTGCTGAACCGGCGGGCGGTGGAACTGGCGGTCAAGGCCGCGCTGGCGCTCGGCTGCACCGTACACGCGACCTCAATTTTTGCGCGGAAGAACTACTTCTATCCCGACCTGCCAAAGGGCTACCAGATCTCCCAGTACGATCGGCCGCTCGCGACTGAAGGGGCGCTCGAGTTCGAAACTGGCGGCGAGGCGCGGCGGGTGGGCATCATCCGGGTTCATCTCGAAGAAGACGCCGGCAAGTCGCTGCACGAAGGACTGCCGGACTCGGATCGCGTGACGGCACTCGATTTCAACCGCAGCGGGGTACCCCTGATCGAGATCGTCAGTCATCCTGATGTTCGGTCCGCGGCCGAAGCGGGTGAATACTTCAGCCGGATGCGGGCGATCCTGGTGGCGACCGGCGTGACGGACGGCAACATGGAAGAGGGCAGCCTGCGATGCGACGCGAACGTCTCCGTACGGCGCGCCGGTGAACCCTTTGGCGTCAAGACCGAGATCAAGAACCTGAACTCATTCCGTCATGTCCAGCGCGCGCTCGAGCACGAGATCGATCGACAGATTGCCGTGCTCGAGGCCGGCGGCTCCGTCGACCACGAAACGCGTTTGTGGGACGCTGCCGCTGGGCGCACGTTCTCGATGCGCAGCAAGGAAGAAGCGCACGACTACCGCTATTTTCCCGAGCCGGATTTGCCGCCGCTGCAGATTGCCGCCGCCGCCGTTCAGGACCTGAAGCGCACGCTGCCGGAACTGCCGGATGCGCGCCGGCGGCGATTCGTGGCGCAGTACGCGCTGCCCGACTACGACGCGGCGCTGCTCACCCAGTCGCACGCGCTCGCGGCGTATTTCGAGGCGACGGCCGCCGCCGCGGGCAACCCCAAGGCGGCAAGCAACTGGATCATGGGCGAACTGACCCGCAAGATGAACGAGGACGGCATTCGGATCGAGCAGGTGCCGCTGACGCCGGATGCGCTCGCCGGCTTGATTCGTCTCGTCGACTCGGGCACTATCAGCGGGCCGACCGCGAAAGAGGTCTTCGAAAAAATGTATGCCTCGGGTCGCTCCGCCGAGACGATCGTTCAGGCCGATGGTCTCGCCCGTATCGATGACGAGGCGTCTGTCCAGGCGGCGGTCAGCGCTGTGCTCGCGGCACACGGTGACGCCGTGAAACAGTACCGCGGCGGGAAGAAACAGACGTATGGGTTTCTTGTCGGTCAGGTCATCAAGGCGATGGGCGGCAAAGCGAATCCGGCATTGGTGAACACGCTCGTGCGGCGAGAGCTCGATAGGGATCCCGCGTGATCGAGGCGTATCACGTCTCGAAGACGTATGCGCGAGGCGTCTTCGCCCTTCGCGACCTCTCGCTTCGCGTCGAAAAAGGGGACTTCGTCTTTCTCACCGGCCCGAGCGGGGCCGGCAAGTCCACACTCCTCCGTCTGCTGCTCCGTCAGGACGTGCCCACGGAAGGGCAGCTCATGGTGGGCGGCCGCAACCTGTCGACGCTGACTGCGCGCCAGGTGCAGGCGTACCGCCGATCCCTCGGGTTCGTCTTCCAGGATTTCAAACTGCTGCCCGCGAAAACGGTTCTCGAGAACGTCTCGTTCGTGCCACGCGTGCTCGGCATGGCGGAATCGCAGCAACAGCGCCGAACCTTTCAGGTCCTGAAGTGGGTTGGCCTGCAGCACAGGATGAGCGCGTATCCGCTGGAACTGTCGGGCGGCGAGCAGCAGCGCATTGCGATCGCCCGGGCCCTGGTCAACGATCCCGCAATCATTCTGGCCGACGAGCCGACCGGTAATCTCGATCCGGATCTGTCGCTCGAGATCATGAATCTGTTTCGTGAAATCAACGCCAGAGGCACGACCGTTGTCGTCGCCACGCACGATCGGGAACTGATCCGGCGCGTCGGACGCCGGGCCGTTACCCTCGATCACGGCAACATCGTCGAAATGATCTGATGCGCGCGTTCAACTACTTTCTATCGGAGGCTGCCGCAAGCCTGTGGCGCGGACGAAGGGCCGCCGTGCTTTCGATCCTGACGATTGCCGGAGGGCTCTTCGTTCTTGGTTTCTTTCTCGTCCTGAACGGCAATCTGCAACGTCTCGTGGGCCGATGGACGGAGTCAGCCGAGCTCTCCGTCTATCTGAAAGACGATGCGACCCCGGCTCAGCTTCGCGTGGTCGACGATCTCGTGGCCGGGAGCGGTCTGGCTGCCGAACGCCAATACGTGTCCAAGCCGCAGGCAGTCGCCCGCTTCAAGCAGGATTTTCCGGATCTTGCTGGTGCGGCCACCCGGTTGGAGGCCAATCCCTTTCCTGCGTCGTTCGAGATCCGGCTCAAGCCCGAGGTTCGGGAGGCGGGCGGAGCGGTGGACAATCTGGCGACCACGCTGACGGGACTGCAGGGCGTCGAGGACGTCCGCTACGACCGCCGCTGGTTGACGCGGTTGAACTCCGTGGTGCGGTTGCTTCGCGGGCTCGGTCTGGGGATTATCCTGCTCCTCGCCTTGGCGTCAGCGCTTACCGTCGCGAATGTCGTCCGGCTTGCCGCGTCCGCGCGCGAGGACGAAATTGAAATCATGACGCTCGTGGGTGCGCCACTGGCCTACGTCCGGGGCCCCTTCGTCCTGGAGGGTGTGCTCCAGGGCGGGGTTGGTGCGCTCGTCGCGATGGTGCTCCTGTGGGTAGCTTATGCCGCGGCCAATGCACGCTTTGGGGCGGCAGCGGCGCAGGCGGTAGGTCTCGGAGCGATTACATTTTTGCCATGGTCTCTCGGATTCCTTATCGTGCTTGGCGGAATGCTGCTCGGATGCCTCGGTGGTCTCATCGTGGCCCGCGGGGTTCGCTAATCGTGGCTTACGGCCGCGTTTGACAGCCGGCGGACTCCGCTTTACACTGGCCTTACCCTTCAGATGCCGCACGCGAGGAGTCGCATGGCACGCGTCGTCAGCCCGGATCGGGTATTGAGCGCCCCTGTCAGTCTTCCTTCCGACTTCTATCGCGAGGAGTTCATCAGACATCGCGAATGTCTGAAGCGACAGCGCGAGTATTTTTCCGAACGCGCGATTACCGATGCGGACCACGCGCTGGCGCTGGTGCTCGGACACCTCGAACAGCTGTGTGCGAAGGACGATGCGGCCCAGTTGATGGGTCAACTGCTTCGAAAGTTCAACGCCGTGACCGGCCTCTCCGGCTGGTCGGATCCCAAACAGCTTCACTGAATCTCGACGTTCACGGTTCAATGTTCAATGCCGGCATTCAGCATTGAGCGCTCAGCATTGACCACCTCGTGAGCGATCCCCTCAACACACTTCGGGCTGACCTGCACCACATCCTGCGTGCTGGCGTTGCCGGCGTCGATCCCTTCCGTCTCGTGCGCGCCGCCCTGTCCCGGGGCGTGCTCGATGCGTTCCGGAACGAGCCACTCACGGTCGTCGCCGCCGGCAAGGCCGCCTGGTCGATGGTTGCCGGGCTTACCAGCGCTCCAGAGGGCGATGATGTCCCGCGACACGTCAGGCGTGCTATCGGCATTGTCGCGGGCCCACGTGTCGCCGGGTCAATGCTGCCAGAGACGCTCGAGTGGTTCGACGCGTCTCATCCGTCCCCCGATACGGTCAGCGAGGCGGCGGGCCGGCGGGCGCTGTCTCTTGCAGCCGAAAGTCGAGCGCGCGAGGGACTCCTCGTTCTCCTCTCCGGCGGCGCATCGTCGATGCTGGCGGTGCCTGCGGAGGGTCTAACGCTGAGAGACAAGATTGAGACCGCGCGGATGCTGATGCACGCGGGCGCAGCCATCGCTGAACTCAACTGCGTCCGGAAGCATCTGTCGGCGATCAAAGGCGGACGGCTTGCCGCCGCGGCAGGCCGCACGGTCACCCTGGCCATCTCCGACGTGCACGGACCGGTCGCCGACGATCCCGCCGTCATCGGCTCCGGTCCGACGGTTGCCGACCCGACAACTTACGCGGACGCGCTCGAAATCGTCCGGCAGACCGGAACGCGGGATTCGGTGCCACAATCGGTGCTGGCGCACCTCGAGCGAGGCGCCGATGAATCGCCGAAGCCGGGGGATATGCGTCTCGGTGACGCCCATTACGAAGTCATCGGCAATCGGCAGCTGGCGATGGCTGGCGCCGCTCGTGCGGCGATGGATCTCGGCTACGCCGTTCACGTGATCGACGGGGCCACGAGCGGGGAAGCGCGCGACTCTGGCGCGGCGTTCGCAACAGCCGCGCTCGGATTCAGCGGCGGCACAAGGCTGTGTGTGCTGGCCTCGGGGGAAACAACTGTCCGCGTGCGGGGAGGCGGTCGCGGCGGCCGCAACCAGGAGTTCGCGCTGGGCGCCCTTCCGGTCGTCGACGCCGCACCACGAGGGGCCGCGGTCGTGCTCGCCAGCGCCGGAACCGACGGGATCGACGGGCCTACCGACGCGGCCGGCGCCATTGTCGACAGTACGACCGCCTCACGCGCCGACCGACTGGGGCTTGTTGCCAGCGCGGCTCTCGCTGACAACGGCGCCTACGATTTCTTTGCTCCGCTGGACGATCTCGTCTTGTGGGGTCCGACAGGAACCAACGTCGGGGATCTCCACGTCGTGCTCGTGCATCGGTGATTGGATCTCACGCGGAGGCGTGCGGAGGGCGCAGGAGAGAAAACACGGATCTCACGCGGAGGCGCGCCGGAAGGGCGCGGAGAGAGAACACGGATCTCACGCGGAGGCGCGCGGAGGGCGCGGAGAAAAACACGGATCTCACGCGGAGGCACGCGGAGGGCGCGGAGAAAAACACGGATCTCACGCGGAGGCACGCGGAGGGCGCGGAGAAAAACACGGATCTCACGCGGAGGCACGCGGAGGGCGCGGAGGAGAACACGGATCTCACGCGGAGGCGCGCGGAGGGCGCGGAGGAAAACACGGATCTCACGCGGAGGCGCGCGGAGGGCGCGGAGAAAAACACGGATCTCACGCGGAGGCGCGCGGAGGGCGCAGAGGATACCTGTCGCCGGCCACTAGGGACGTGTCAAATCGTCATTCGCACTAGAATCACCGCATGGCGATCTCACGCGGTAAGCTGTTCCTCGGAGTATTGATCGCGCTACTCGTCTGCCTTGTAGCCGGGTTCGTGTGGGGGAGGTCTGGCAGGCGTGCGCTGGAGACCGCGATTGGCGATGCCAGGCTGGAACTGGATCTCGCCGAGGCACGAGGCGAAATTCTCGAGGGGCGGGTCAGTCTATACAACAATAACTTTGGCGATGCCAGCCGGCACTTCGAAAATGCCAAGGGCCCGCTCCAGCGATTGAAAGATCGGTATCAGGCTGAGGGGACCCGCCAGGCGGCGGCGAGCATCGACTCGGCTGCCGAGTCGGTCGACGAAGCGCAGCGCATGGCCGGCAAGCTCGATCCGGGCGCGAACAACAAAGCTGGCCAGGCGCTCGACGCGATCAAGGCCGCGGCGTCAGCGAAGTAAACCTACCTACTTGACGATCGACGCTTTGACCTCGACTCGTACTTTGCGGTCGCTCGTGGGATCCGCGCTCTGCGAAATGGCCAGCGACTTGCCGTCGTCGAGCAGGACCGTGATCGATTCCTGGATGGGAGGCTGCGCGGGACGATCGGGCGCGTCCTGCGGTGCATACTCGAGGCTGAATGACAGACGAATTTTGCCCTCCCGCATGATTTCGGGACGACCATCCACGTTCAAGCTTGCGTTCCCGCGGCTCGTCCTGATTCGGCCGTTCTGACGATCTTCCACCATCATCGTGACGATCTTTGGCGACCCGGCCGAATCGCTCCGCTGGTCCACAATCGTCAGGTCGAGACGTATATTCGCAAGCTGTGGGGCGGAACGCGCGGGCTGAGGCTGTTCGCTGGCGGGTTTCGGCGCCGGTGTCTGCTCTTGCGCGGATGCCGGGGTCGTGAACATCAGCCCGGCGCACAACACAATCATCTGGATGCGAGGCATCGTCTATTGTCCGCCTTTCGGTGGTCCGGGAATGACGAGGGGTGCGACGACGATTGCTGGCGTCTCGAGCGGAGTGATCGTCAGGCGAGGAAATGGATCCGCGGCTGGTGGTGCAGTGTCCATCGCCTGGGGTGCCTGGGACTCGGCACTGGTGACCGTTGCGGAGACGCTCGGCGTTCTGGCACCGAATACATTCGTCACTCGCGGCATTGCGATACGTTCGCGGGTGATCCCGCGAGATCCCGCGTGTGGTGCCACGCGGACTTCGGTCCGGGAGTCCTCCGGCGCTATCGGCAGCCCGATCGCCGGTGCGGTTTTCGATGCGACGGCCGGTGGCGCCGCCGCTGGAACCGGTGGTCGAACGCCTCGCCGCATCAGCGTGGCGGAGAGCACCAGAATCACGAGCACCGCGGCGACGATCGCGTAACGCGGCAGCAGCCACGGGCGCCGTTCGACCGGTGCCGTGATCCGGGAGAGCACACGTCGCCGCAGGCCTGGCGGCGGATCGACGTGCATCATCTCGCGAACCGCACGATCGATCGCGCGATCGAGCCGTGCTTCGCGGGCGCCACTCCAGGAGGTTTCGTCATTCATAGGCGTATCCGAGCGCGGCCAGTTTTCTTTTCAAGACGCGACGGGCTTCCGACACGCGCCACTTCACGGTTCCGAGCGGCGCGCCGAGGATCTGGCTGATTTGCTCGTAGGTGTGTTCGCCGCTGCCTGCCAGCAGCAGCGCGTCGCGCAGCTTCCTCGGCAGCGTGCCGATGAGCCGCGTCACGTTGCGCTGCAGCTCCTCGTCCACGAAGGTGTCTTCCTGCGAACGGTTCGATGATGCGACGCGTTCCATGTGATCGAAGCTGTCCTCTCCCGCTTGACCGTGTGACGGGCTCACCGCGGTGCGAACCCATCGGGAAATACTCTTGCGGCGGTCGATGGCCTTGCGCCAGGTGATGGATAGAAGCCAGGTGCGGAATTGCGCATCGCCCCGGAACGTTCCGAGCTTGCGGTACGCTGTGACGAACGCCTCCTGCGCGACGTCGTCTGCCTCCTGGGGGGACCGGACGCACGCCATGGCCGCTCGGAACACCGCACGCCGGTTGCGCTCCACCAGCTCGCCGAACGCGTCGATATCGCCCGCCTGCGCCAGACGCACGAGGTCCAGGTCTGTTACGGCGGAGGGCTCGGTTCCGGTCACACAATCTGTAGACTGAGCCACGGCATGTCGGGTTGGAAAATAAGCCGCAAAAAGGTGAAAAAAGTGGCTGGCACCTTTCAGCGGATGCCCGAATTATGGGCTGTTTTTGCCCTTCGAACTTAGAATCGAGAATGATGTTGAATCACGAACAGGTCCTGAAACTGATACGCGACAAGCTGGACCATCCCGCGACGCCGCGTGAACTGCTTCAGCGCCTCAACTTACCCCGGCAGCACCGCCCCACGTTCAAGAAACTCCTGGCCGACCTCGTCGGGAGCGGCGCGCTGGTTCAGACGCGCGGCAACAGATTCGGCCTGCCCGACCGGATGAACCTGGTGGTCGGCAAGGTCGTGACCAATCCGAGGGGCTTCGGATTCGTCGTGCCCGACCGTCCCTTCGAGGACGCGAAAGGCGACTTGTTCATCGCGGGCAGCAACCTGAATCAGGCCATGCACGGCGATCGCGTCGTTGCGCGGATCGAGCGCGTGAGCGACAACCGCGCCGAAGGACGCATCGTTCGCATTCTCGAAAGGGGCTCCGCGTCAGTTGTCGGCCGGTTCGACGTGGACGCGTCCGGCCTTGGGTTTGTCGTTCCCTTCGATCGCCGTCTGATCATGGACGTCCATATTCCGTCGGGCGAGCACCTCGATGCCAAGCCTCGCGACATGGTGGTCGTGGAGATCACACGGTGGCCGACCCCTGCCCGCGCACCGATGGGGCGCGTGACGGAGGTGCTCGGCGACATCGACGAGCCGGGCGTCGACAACGAGATCATCATACGGAAGTACGGCATTCCCGACGAGCACAGCCCCGAGGCTGTTGAGGAGGCGCGACGCATCGGTGCTTCCGTGCGCGAGAAAGATCTGAAAGAGCGGACGGATTTTCGGCCGCTGACGATCGTCACGATCGACGGGGAACACGCGCGCGACTTCGACGACGCGATCAGTCTCGGGGTGCTGCCCAATGGCCACTACTGGCTCGGCGTACACATCGCCGATGTCGCGCACTATGTTCAGGAGGGGACGGCGCTCGACGAGGAGGCCTACGATCGCGGCACGTCGGTGTACTTCCCCGATCGGGCGGTCCACATGTTTCCCTCGGAGCTGTCAACCGGCCTGTGCAGCCTCAATCCCGACGTCGATCGACTCGTCCAGTCCTGCCTGATGGAAGTCGATCGCCGTGGAGCGGTCGTACGCTACGAGCTGCACGATGGGGTGATCCACAGCAGGGCGCGGATGACCTACACCGAGGTCAATGCGATTCTCACGGCGCGCGATCCGGAAACCACCGAGCGATACAGGCACCTGGTTCCGCTCTTCGAGACCATGCGGGACCTGTTCGAGATCCTCAACAAGCGGCGCCACCGGCGCGGCTCGATCGACTTCGATCTCAAAGAACCGGAGATTGTTCTCGACGACGAAGGCATGGTAGAGGCGATCGTTGCCGTCGAACGCAACGTCGCTCACCGGATCATCGAAGAGTTCATGCTGCTCGCAAACGAGACAGTGGCGGAGCACCTCGACAATCACGAGGTGCCGTCGCTCTTTCGTATCCACGAGGAGCCCGATCCACTGAAAGTGGAGCAGTTCGAGGAGTTCGTCTCCACGCTCGGCTACAGTCTTGGCGCGCCGCCCAACGACGTCAAGCCCGGGCACTTTCAGAAGCTGGTCGAAAAAATGCACGGGACGCCTGAGGAGAAACCGATCGCGTTTCTCATGCTCCGGACGATGCAGAAGGCGCGGTACGACGAGCAGAACCGCGGACACTTCGGTCTCGCCGCCAAAAGCTACACGCACTTCACCTCGCCGATCCGTCGCTATCCCGATCTCGTCGTCCATCGCACGTTGCGCGAATCGCGCCACGGGATGATGCATGCCGAACGCAAAGAGGAGCTCGTCGACGATCTCCCCGAGATTGCGAGACACACCTCCGAGCGCGAGCGCCGCGCCGATGACGCGGAGCGCGAGCTCGTGCAATGGAAAAAGGTTCGCTTCATGGGGGACAAAGTCGGGGATGAATTCGAAGGCTATATTACCGGCGTCACCGCGTTCGGCCTTTTCATCGAGCTCATCGAGCATTTCGTCGAGGGCCTCGTGCACGTCTCGACGATGGCCGACGATTACTATCGGTTCGTGGAGCGTGCCCACATTTTGCGCGGCGAGAACACCGGGCGCGAGTACAGGCTCGGCGACAAGGTCTCCGTGCAGGTGATCAAAGTCGACATGGAGCGCAGGCAAGTGGATCTGGGACTGACCGAGATCCTCGATCGGGTGCGCGAGTCCGAGCGCAATCGCGGTCCCCGTGTCTCGCGGGCGGCCGACCGGCCATACTCAGGCCGCGACGGCGCCGCCCTCGCGCCCCACCGTGTCAAGGGCAAGAAGCCGGCGCGCACACAACGACCGGGCCCTAAAGAGCGGGCATCGAAGCGGAGAAAACGGTAGCGTTCCATGCGATCGATTGTGATCGGCACGGCGGGACATATCGACCACGGCAAAAGCGCGCTCGTTCGCGCGCTGACTGGAACGGATCCCGATCGGCTGAAAGAGGAGCAGGCGAGGGGCATTACCATCGACCTGGGGTTCGCTCACCTCGAGATCGACGGCATCAACCTGGCGTTTGTCGACGTGCCAGGCCACGAGCGGTTTGTGAAGAACATGCTCGCGGGGGCGGGCGGCGTCGACATCGCCATGCTCGTGGTCGCCGCCGACGAGTCGGTGATGCCGCAGACGCGCGAGCACTTTCAGATCTGCAGGCTGCTGCGCATTCCGGCGGGCATCGTGGTGCTCACGAAAGCGGATCTGGCGGATGCCGACACCATCGAGCTCGCAAAGCTCGAGGTGCGTGAGGTGACGGCCGGGTCCTTCCTCGCGGATGCACCAGTGGTCGTTGTGTCGTCAAAGACAGGCCAGGGCCTCGACGAGTTGCGCCAGGCGATCCTCGGCGTGGCGTCGTTGCTTCGCGACCGCAATCGCGAAGGCCAGGTCCGCCTGCCGATCGATCGCGTGTTCTCGGTCAAGGGGTTCGGGACCGTTGTCACCGGGACGCTCGTGGCTGGGACCATCCTCGAGGACACCGAGCTCATGGTGCTGCCCCGCGAACGGGTGGTGAAGGTTCGAGGCCTGCAGGTGCATGGGCGTCGCGAAGTGGAAGCGGACCCTGGCCATCGCGTTGCGGTCAATCTCGGTGGCATCGACGTGAGCGACATCGCTCGCGGGGACACCTTGTGCACGCCAGCTGGATTCGAGCCGACGCGACGGCTCGACGCGGTCATCGAGCTGCTTTCTGACGCGAGACCGTTGCGGCACGGGTCGCGGGTTCGTTTCCACCAGGGCACTACCGAACTCATGGGCCGTGTGGCCGTTGCCGCGGACCGTGGAGGAACCGCCTCTGCCTCGGAGGCCGCCCCTGGCGGATCGGCGTACCGTGAGAATCCGACTTGAAGCCCCGGCCGTCCTGACGCGCGGCGACCGATTCATCCTGCGAGCGTACTCGCCACCGATCACCATCGGAGGGGGTCTGGTACTCGATCCACAGCCGCCACGGCTGGGCGTGCGAACGACGGCAGCGCTCGAGCGCTATCGGGAACTCGATCGCGGCAATGGCGTCGAGGGTATCGACAGCGCCGTGCTCTCCTTCGTGCACGAACGCGCCGAGAGCGGACTTTCCGTACATGCGCTGATGAGTCGGGCCGGCCTGTCGGCGTCGAACGCTGACGCATGCATCGAGCGGCTGGAGCGGGCAGGAACAATCGTGCGTATTGCGGATCTGCTCGTGGCTCCCGAGGTCTTGCGAGCCCTGTCGGATCGCCTGCTGGCGGCGTTGAAGGCGCACCATGAGGCGCAGCCGCTTTCGGACGGGCTTCCGCGCGAGGAAGCGCGCGTGCGTTTGTTCGGACGATCCTCGGCGGAAATCTTCGAGCACGTGCTCGCCTCTCTTACGACTGCGGGTCAGATGGTCGCGGGCAACCGGCTGGCGTTGGCGGGCCATAAGATCGCGTTGTCGGGCGACGACGCGCGCACGCGTGACGCGATCGAGCTGATCTTCAGAAAGGCCGGTCTCGCCCCGCCTGACTCGGCAACTGTCCAGACGGCGGTCAACGCGCCGACCCAGGCGGTCGATCGCATCACCGGTCTCCTCGTACGTCAAAGGACGCTCGTCAAGCTGGATACGCTGCTGTTTCACGCTGAGGCGCTGGCCGCTCTCAGGGCGGACGTCCGCGGGCTGAAACCCAATGCCCGCGTTGACGTGTCGTCGTTCAAGGAACGCTACGGCATCACGCGAAAGTTCGCGATTCCACTACTGGAGTATCTGGATCGAGAGCGGGTGACGCGGCGGGTGGGTGATGCCCGCATCGTGCTGTAAGGAGGGAAGAGGCGTCGCGTTCTGAGCGCTCGTTGAATTACTCGTCGTGCTTCATCCCCTCCCGGGTTGATTCCTTGAAGTTCCGAATGCCCTTGCCGATACCACGCCCGATCTCCGGCAGACGGTTTGCTCCAAAGATCATGATGATGATGATCAAAATGACGATCAGCTCAGGAAAACCTAGACTACCCATGACTCAGGCTCCTTCGAGATTTCGCGGAGAATCTGTCGATTGTATCACCCTTGTCGCCTGGCCTGTCCGGGCGGCCCTCCTCGGCGCCGCCCTGGTAGTGGCGAGCGCCGTGCTGGTGGCAGGGCAGTTCAGGGCCGGAGTGAACCTTGTCGAGGTGTATGCGAGCGTGACCGACGCCCAGGGGAACCCCGTGACAGGGTTGAAACAGGCGGATTTCGAGCTGCGTGAGAACGGTGAACTGCAGGCCATTTCGAACTTCACGGCCGGCGAGTTTTCCTTATCGGTTGCGCTGGCGATCGACCGTAGTTTCAGCGTCGCTGGCATGAAGCTGACGCTGGCGAAGGCGGCCGCCCTTGCGTTCCTCGCGGAGCTTCGTCCCGCAGACGAAGCGATGGTTATCGCGATCGGGTCGCAGGTCGAGGTTCTTACGCCGTTGTCGACGGATCGGGCGGCCGAGCGGGACGCGATCACTCGTCTGGACGCCTTCGGGACCACCGGCTTGCACGACGCGATCATCCAGGCCATCGACGACGTGCAGCCCGCGAAGGGCAGGCGCGCGCTCATTGTGGTGTCCGATGGGGACGATCGCTATAGCCAGGCGTCCGCGGCCGATGCGCTGGACCGTGCGCGCCAGTCGGACGTCATGGTGTTTCCGGTCGCCATCGGACGTACTCGGCCGCCACTTTTTGCGGAGCTGGCGACGCTGACCGGGGGCCGCTCCTCGCACGCACGCGACGGGGCAGCGCTGACCGAGACGCTCCGCACAATCGCCCGGGAGCTGCGGCAGCAGTATCTCCTCGGCTACACACCAACCCGTCTCCCTGACGCCGGTTCGAATGAATGGCGATCAATTGCGGTGACCGTCAAGCGGCCCGACGCGCACGTTCGCGCGCGCGACGGCTATCTTGTGAAGTAGCGGCTCGCGGCCCTTCGACGATGCTCAGGGTCGTCCCGAGCGAAGTCGAGGGACGGCTCGCGACTCGCGTCTCGGGGCTGGCGACTCGCGGCTGGCGACTCGCGATTCGCGACTCGCGGCTCGCGACTCGCGAAGCGGCTGAGAGCTGAGAGTGAGAGCTGAGAGCTAAGCTGAGAGCTGAAAGCTGAGAGCTGACAGCTACTCCTTCAACATCTCGATCAGCAGCCGTACTTGAATCGTCCCCAGCAGCCGGCGCCGGAGCCCGCGGTAGGACTGTCGCCCGGCGACCAGATCCGCCATGATTCGACGGATCGCGGCGCTCTCCTGGAGCGCTCGGAGCAGCAGCGCAGTGAATCGCGGACTGAAGAACCGTGACTTGAGGCGCGCGGCGCGCATCAACTCGTCGTATACGAGCGATCGGGTTCTCTGTGCGTACCGGTCTGCCGGGTCGCCTTGTTCGAGGAGACTCTCCGCAGCGGCTTCGCCCGAGACCAGGGCGAAGAAGATGCCTTCGCGTGTGATCGGATCGACCATACCGCCGGCATCGCCAAGCAGCATCCATCCCGCGCCGGAAGGGCGTTCGCGCTCCAGCGATGAAAGCCGCAGCGAGGGAATGGGCCAGCTGTAGCGCTGCAGCGCCGACGGGCCACTGACGTTTCGCGCGATCCACGCCGATGCCGCCTCGAGGAGCGTGGCCGGCTGAGTCGTATCGGCCTGCGCGCACACGCCCACCGCCAGATGGTCCGGACGGGGAAAGGACCACAGATAACCTGGCGGGTTGTCTTCGAAGGCAATGGCCACTGAGCGTGAGCCGACCCCGTGCACGAAGAACCCCGTAGCGATCGACAGGTCCGCACGATCGAAGGGTCGCCCCACACGCCGCCTGACGAGACTGTTTGGCCCATCAGCGCCGAGCACCCACGAGGCCTGGGTCGAGTCACGCCTGGTCGAGATGCACCATCCCTTTCCGTCAGGCGAAATGTCGCGCACGCGTTCGGCTCGGAGCGTTGCCCCTGCCCCAGTCGCAGCCGAGAGCAGCGCGCCGTCGAACCTCGCGCGGGACGTCACGGCCAGCTGGGGAGTGGCCTCGGCGGCGTCACGCAGCGTCACGTGCGCGCGCCGGTCTCGGTGGGCGAAGGTAATGTCGTCGACGGTTACGGCGCGGATTGAGGATGTGTCGATCGAGTCCCGGACGAGATCCAGCGCACGTCCGGTCACTCCACCGCCGCACGGTTTCTCGCGCGGATGGCTGCCATCGAAGATGGCGACCCGGGCGCCCGCCCGTGCGAGATGCCACGCCGCGCGGCAGCCGGCCGGTCCTGCCCCCACGATCGCGACATCGACTCGCTGCATTCTCGACACCTTACGCTAGAATCCACACGATGTCCCATCCACTCCTCGTCGCGCTGTTTCCCACCGATGCCGAGGCGGCCGTTGCGGCCCGGGGGCTGCACGCGGTGGGCGTGACTCGTGACGAGATCTCAATCATCAGCCGCAATCACGACGAAGAGGCCAGCTACGCCGCTGATATGGACGGAACGCCCGGCACCGAAATCGAAGACTCGCGTACGGCGGCCAGGCTCGGCGAGCTCTCAGGATATCTTCTCGCGGCGATTGCGCTCGTATTGCCCGGCATCGGTCCGATTGTCGCGGCCGGGCCTCTGGCGGCGGGATTAGGGGAAGCCGCGGGCCATGTTGCCGGCGGAATTGCCTCGGCGTTGACCGGCGCGGGCGTGTCGGCGGGGCGGGCGGAAGCCTTACAGGCGGCCGTCGAAGCAGGCGCGATTCTGCTGGCGGTTCATACCGTCGAGTCCAGGGTCGAGGCGATTCGCGGCGTCCTCGCTGCCTCGGGGGCGACCGACGTGGAGATCGCCAACTGGGTCTCGTGAACACTCACCCCCAGGTCTATCCACCGTCCACAACGCCGGATCCACTCGCTGATCTCTCCAGGGTTCGGCAACCCGGGCAGATTCCTGATGCGTGCGTCCACAATCGCCTGTCGAGCGTCCAAATGTTGTGACGCACGAGGCACGCTCTTTCGTCGCGCGGCCCGGCGCAGGGCTCGACCATTCGAGGCACTCTTATTGCAGCTTGCGGATAGTGACTGAGTCGGCGAAAATGTCTGTTCAAGCAATTTCTCAACATTCGATGGATTCCTTTCCGGGCTCCAGCCCCAATGCTCGTTTTCTAGCAGGATCGCTCCCTGTGAGCGATACCTCCTGGAAGAGCTATCTGCTGAAGTCGTCCTGGTCGGTTGTCCTCCACGCTCTTGGTTTCGCGCTGTTTCTGTGGGTGGTTACGAGAACCGACGCGATGAACCAGGTATTGAAAGTCATCAATCCCCCCGACATTACGTGGATCGCGACTCCCGGACCGGGTGGTGGCGGTGGAGGTGGCGGGAACAAGTCGCCGGAACCACCACGCAAGGCTGAAATCACACCTCCAAAACCGCGTGCGATTGAGCCGCCGAAGGTCACGCAGGACCCGCCGAAGCCGGCGCCTCAAGCGAATATTCCGGCGGTTACTGCCGTCGCCGAGTTGCCCGGCGCCGCGATCTCGGCGCCCGATGCCACGAGCGCGCAGGGGTCCGGGAGTGGCGGCGGTGGAGGCACCGGGACGGGGACAGGCGTTGGTCCGGGGACCGGCTCCGGCTATGGCGAGGGATTCGGAGGCGGAACGGGCGGCGGCGCGTATCGCGAGGGAAACGGCGTCAGTTCACCGGTTCTGATCCACGAAACCAAACCAAACTACACCGGCGAGGCCATGCGCGCCCGAATCCAGGGCCTCGTCAAGCTGGAAGCCATCGTGATGCCCGACGGCTCGGTCGGTGATGTCCGCATCGTCCATTCGCTGGATCAGCAGTTTGGCCTCGACAAAGAAGCCATCAAAACGCTCCGCCAGTGGCGCTTCAAGCCGGGAATGCGCCTCGGTCAGCCGGTACCTGTCCTGATCCTCGTCGAGATCTCCTTCACGCTGCGCTAGAAGGTAAGCTCCCAGCTTCCAGCTGCCCGCTTTCAGCTAAAGAAAAAAAGGCCGGCCGGGATTCCTCCCGGCCGGCCCAAATCGCCAATCGGCAATCTCAATCGGCAATCTCAATCGCCAATCGGCAATCGCCAAATCGGCAATCAACAGTCGGCAATCCGCAATCAGTACATGCCGCCCATGCCGCCGCCACCGCCCGGCATCGCCCGGCGATTCCTTCTTCTCCTCGGGGATCTCGGTGACCAGCGCTTCGGTGGTCAGGAGGAGCGAGGCGATGGACGAGGCGTTCTGGAGCGCCGTGCGCACGACCTTGGCCGGGTCGATGACGCCGGCCGCCACCAGGTCCTCGTACTTGTCGGTGGCGGCGTTGTAGCCTTCATCGGCTTCTTGGCGTCCTTCACCTTCGCGACGACGATCGAGCCTTCCTGGCCCGCGTTGGTCGCGATCCAGCGGAGCGGCTCTTCGATCGCCTTGCGGATCAGCTCGACGCCGACCTTCTGGTCGCCTTCGAGCTTCAGCGATTCGAGCGCCTTCGCCGCGCGGATGAGCGCCACGCCGCCGCCGGGGACGATGCCCTCTTCGACGGCCGCCTTCGTCGCGTGCATCGCGTCCTCGACGCGCGCCTTCTTCTCCTTCATCTCGGTCTCGGTGGCCGCACCGACCTTGATGACGGCGACGCCGCCGACCAGCTTCGCCAGCCGCTCCTGGAGCTTCTCGCGGTCGTAGTCCGAGGTGGTCTCTTCGACCTGCGTGCGGATCTGCTTCACGCGGCCCTCGATCGCGCTCTGCGCTGCCGCGAGCCTTCGACGATCGTCGTGTTGTCCTTGTCGATCGTGACCTTCTTCGCCTTGCCGAGGTCCTCGAGCTTGATGTTCTCGAGCTTGATGCCGAGGTCCTCGGTGATCGCCTTGCCGCCCGTCAGCGTCGCGATGTCCTCGAGCATGGCCTTGCGGCGATCGCCGAAGCCCGGGCGCCTTCACGGCCGACGGCCTGCAGCGTGCCGCGCAGCTTGTTGACGACGAGCGTCGCGAGCGCCTCGCCGTCGACGTCCTCGGCGATGATCACGAGCGGACGGCTCGCGCGCGCCACCTGCTCGAGCAGCGGCAGGAGGTCCTTCATCGAGCTGATCTTCTTCTCGTGGATCAGGATGACGGGATTCTCGAGCACCACTTCCATGCGCTCGGGATCGGTCACGAAGTAGGGCGAGAGGTAGCCGCGGTCGAACTGCATGCCCTCGACGACCTCGAGCGAGGTCTCCAGCGTCTTGGCTTCTTCGACCGTGATGACGCCGTCCTTGCCGACCTTCTCCATCGCTTCCGCGATGATCTTGCCGATCGTGTCGTCGCTGTTCGCCGAGATCGTGCCGACCTGGGCGATCATGTTGCCGGCTGACCGGCTTCGACTGCTTCTTCAGCGTCGTCGATGACGGCTTCGACGGCCTTCTCGATGCCGCGCTTCAGCTCCATCGGGTTGGCGCCGGCGACGACGTTCTTCGCGCCCTCGCGGAAGATCGCCTGCGCGAGCACGGTCGCGGTCGTCGTGCCGTCACCCGCGATGTCGGACGTCTTGCTCGCGACCTCGCGCACCATCTGGGCGCCCATGTTCTCGAGCGGATCCTTCAGGTCGATTTCCTTGGCGACGGTCACGCCGTCCTTGGTGATCGTGGGGGAGCCGAACTTCTTGTCGAGGACGACGTTGCGGCCCTTCGGGCCGAGGGTCACCTTGACCGCGTTGGCGAGCTGGTTGACGCCGCGCAGGATGGCCTGCCGCGACTCCTCGCCGTAAATAATCTGCTTTGCCATATGTCTTCTCGATCTCCGTCTGTGGTTAATCGTGCATCGCGACGCGGCGCTGAAGCGCCGCGCTACGGGTGCTACTTCGTGATGACGCCGAGGATTTCTTCCTCGCGCATGATGAGGTATTCCTCGCCATCCAGCTTGATTTCCTGGCCGGAGTACTTGCCGAAGAGGATCGTGTCGCCTTCCTTGACGTCGAGCGGCGTCACCTTGCCGTCCTTCTCGACCTTGCCCTTGCCGACAGCGATCACTTGCCCTGCTGCGGCTTTTCCTTGGCGGTGTCCGGGATGATGATCCCGCCGACCTTCTGTTCGCCTTCTTCGATGCGCTGCACGATGACGCGGTCGTGCAGGGGACGGATCTTCACTGCGGTTGCTGTTGTTGCCATAGCGATCTTCACTCCGGTGTTGTTGGGGTGTCGCCGCCCGCTCCAGGTTCGGCGCGGCCCGGCCAGCCCTGCTGTTATTAGGCCAGTTTCCTGGGTAAATGAAGCCCTGCCGCCCTGCGGCTTAGCAATCAGCGTGGCCGACTGCTAATTCTATGGAAGGGCGGGTGACGTGTCAAGCAGTCAAGGGGTGAGACTGCTAATTGGCTCTGAATGCTGAGCCGAGGCGGGCTACTCGCTTTGATGCGGTATTCCGTGATCTTGCGCGCGACGGTGTTGCGGTGCAGGCCGAGCAGGTCGGCGGCATCGCCCGACGTTGCCCTTCGAGCGCTGCAGCGCGCGGGTGATGAACATCTTCTCGAACTCGCGCCGGGCGTCGTCGTACAGGATGCCCTTGTCGAGCATTTCCTGGACGAGCCGCTCGAGTTGATCCCGCACGGCGTCTAGCGAGCTCCCGGCCGGACAGCAGCGGAACGCGTCGACGTACTTCTCGCGCGTGCGCGCGCACGACGTCGTCGGGCAGCGACGGCACCGGCGGCTGCTTGTTCCAGCGGATCTCTTCGAGGTAGTCGCGGACGAACTGCTTGTCGAAGCTGGGCTGCCCGTGGCCCGGCTCGTACTCGGCGCGCCGGCCAGAAGCGCGACGAATCGGGCGTCAGCACCTCGTCGATGAGGACGACGTCTCGCTGGTTCCCGCACCGACCAGCCGAACTCGAACTTCGTGTCGGCGATGATGATGCCCTTCGACTCGGCGTGCTCGCAGCCGCGGCGGTAGATCTCGAGCGTCAGCGTCTTCAGACGCGCGATCAGATCGGCGCCGACCAGGCGTCCGGCTTCCTCCTCGCTGATGTTGACGTCGTGGCCGCTCTCGGCCTTGGTCGCCGGCGTGAAGATCGGCTCGGGCAGCCGGTCGGATTCGCGCAGCCCGGCGGGCAGCTTGATCGCCGCACACGCTGCCGGTCTGCTGGTATTCCTTCCAGCCCGATCCCGACAGGTAGCCGCGCGCGACGCACTCGACCGGCACCGGCTCGGTCCGCCGCGCAAGCATCGTCCGGCCGCGCAGGACGTCGGCGTGCCGCCGCGCGGGCTCGGGGAACTGCGTCGACGTCGATCGACGAGCAGGTGGTGCGGCACGAGATCGCCCATGCGCTCGAACCAGAAGCCCGACAGCTGCGTCAGGACTTTGCCCTTGTCGGGGATGCCCGAGCCGAGGACGTAGTCGAACGCAGAGATCCGATCGGTCGCGACGATGAGCAGAGCCGGTTCGCCGGATGACAGCGTGACGTCGTAGACGTCGCGCACCTTGCCGCGGCGATGCAGCGTCAGACCGTCGAGCGAGGTTTCGAGCAGGGGAGCGGTGGAGAGCACAGGTGACCTCGCGAAAGACGCAGAAGCTTACCGGCACCTGAGGAGCGAGTCAAATCGAATGCGGATTGAAGAATGTTGACTGCGGATTTTTGGATTGCGGATTGCCGATTGAGATTGCTGATTGACGATTCAGACTGCGGATTGCGGATTGAGATTGTCGGATCGACGATTGACGAGTGAGCCTGTCAGGAATTTTGTGTGTGGGGCATAACATGAGGAGTGTTCATGCCCCGAAAACCGAAATCGTCCACGTCTGAGGCGCCGCTGGCGCCGATTCCCTCCGAGATTCTCGATCAATTCGTCGGCCAGGGGCCGCTGACGCCTGAGGAGCTCGACGCGGTGGTGCGCCGGTTCAAGAAGGCGATCATCGAGCGGGCGCTGGGCGGCGAGCTGACGCACCACTTGGGATATGCCCGGGGTGGGGAGAAGCCCGACGACACGACGAATCATCGCAATGGCACGAGCGGGAAGACCGTGCTGACCGACGATGGTCCGTTGGCGCTCGAGGTCCCGCGCGATCGCGCCGGCACGTTCGAGCCGCGCTTGATCGGCAAACACGAGCGCCGCTTCACCGGATTCGACGACAAGGTGATCGCGCTGTACGCCCGCGGCCTGACGGTCCGCGAGATTCAGGCGTTCCTCGGCGAGATGTACGGCGTCGAGGTCTCGCCGGATCTGATCAGCACGGTCACCGACGCCGTGGTGGCCGAGGTGACGGCCTGGCAGGCGCGGCCGCTCGAGCCGATGTATCCGGTCGTGTTCTTCGATGCCCTGCGCGTGAAGATCCGCGACGAAGCGGTCGTCCGCAGCAAGGCCGTCTATCTGGCCCTCGCCGTCTTGCCGGACGGCACGCGCGACGTGCTCGGGATCTGGATCGAGCAGACCGAAGGCGCGAAGTTCTGGATGAAGGTCTTCACGGACCTGCGGACGCGCGGCTGTCAGGACATCCTGATCGCGGTGACCGATGGCCTCAAGGGCATGAGCGAGGCGCTGGCGGCCGTCTATCCGGCGACGACGCTGCAGACCTGCATCGTCCATCTGCTGCGCAACAGTCTGGACTTTGCGAATTGGAAAGAGCGGAAGCCGTTGGCGGCGGCGCTGCGGCCGATCTACACCGCGGCGAGCGCGGACGCGGCGCTCCTGGTGCTCGACGCGTTTGAGCGCGGCCCGTGGGGCGTGCGCTTTCCGACGGTCGTCGCCGCCTGGCGCCGCGCGTGGACGCACGTCATTCCGTTCTTTGCCTTCCCGCCCGAGGTGCGACGCGTGATCTACACCACCAATGCGCTCGAGAGCGTCCACGCGCGCCTGCGCAAGATCATCAAGACCCGCGGCCATTTCCCGACCGACGAGGCGGCGACCAAGCTGCTGTGGCTGGCGCTGCGCAACATCACGGCGACGTGGGTGCGCGGCGCCCGCACGTGGAAGGAGGCGATGAATCAATTCGCGATCCTGTACGGGGATCGCTTCACCGCGCCGAACGCGTAGAATGCCTCGGACCGAAGACGCGCATGGACGCTGCCGTCCCTATGGACGCCAAGAACGCGCCCACAGGGACTTGGAAAACCGCACAGAACGCGGTTTCCCACAGCGCCCACACGCATCATCGTCATCATGGAAGAGAAGATCAGACGAAACGCCTCACACACAAAATTCCTGACACTCCCCAATCCGCAATCCGCAGTCTAAATCGTCAATCCGCAATCGGCAATCCGCAATCTCAATCCGCAATCTGCAATTTAAATCGTCAATCTGCAATCTCAATCGGCAGTCCGCAATCCATAAATCCGCAGTCGCCAGTCGGCAATCCGCAATCATTCTCGCGGCTTGACCGTGACATTCCCCCTGGCGCTCCGAATAGTGATGGTCGGTCCTCCGCCGTTGATCGGTCCGGTCGCGCGGCGTTCCTGACCAGTTGAGGTGATCTCGAGCGTTCCTGGCGGCATGGTGATCGTCCCATCGTTCGCGACAGCGTCCAGCTGGAAGCCGCCGGGCGGTGGGGTCACCTCGATCGGATCTCCTCCCTCGCTGTAGATCGCCAGCGGCGCGGCACGGTCGATGGTGACCGCGACATCCGTGCCTTTCACATCGAATCGCCCTTCGGTCCTGAGACCCTTCACCTCGAGCGATCCGGCCGCGGCCGTGATCCGAACGATGCCGGTCGTCTTTTCAAGCTTATCGAGAGTGATATCCGTTCCGGTTGTATCCAAGTCGACGGGACCGGCGGGTTCCAAGCACTTGAGGTCACCGGCCCGCATCGTCATCGAGGTTTGTCCGTGGATGCGTTCGATCACCGCGTCTGTGCCGGTGGTCGTCAATTTCACGGACCCGGCGTTGACGATGTGTAGTTCGCCTCCGCGGTGCGCGCCCGATACAAGGCCGGCGATATCGCTGACGTCGAGCTTGCCTCGCGCTCCTCCTACTTCGAGAGCCGCCACATGGTTGATCGTGAGTTCGCTCCCGCCTTGCAGTTGGACCGCCAGCCGCTGGGGCACTTTGATCGTCAGCGTCGAGCGCTGTGAGCCTTCCCGCGGGTACGAGACCGTGAACACCATCCGTGTGCCTCCCCGGTCCGCCTTGAGAACGGTTTCCTTGGCCAGCCGGTCCGCCTCCTCGTCGTCATATCCGTTCGAGTGGACCCGCAATTCCACATCGATGTCGGACCTGGCCTCGCCCGTGATGGTGATGTTCGCCGACTTCATGTCGGCAAAACGAAGCTCAGACACAGCAGCATCGACGGGATGCATGCTGCGGGTAACGACTTCGGCGGATGCCCGATTTCCTCGAATCACACGACGGACGTGGTCGATCAACTGACTGGGCCCGAAGCTGCGTTCCCCTGCCGCGGGAGGAGGCGCCGTGACCTGATAGACAATCGCGCCCACGATCACGAAGGCGGCGATCAGCAGTAACTCACGTTTTCCCATAGACTTGGAGCGGAATCCTGTAGTAGAGTTCCGGGGGGTTGCCCGTCGTGGCAGGCGCGCTCGGACGGTCCCCTGCCAAACACTCCCCGGATTCTAATCCCTGGCCGACCTGACGCACGCGCGCGACGTCGGGCGACGACTGTCTGAATCACATGCGGCCACGACTTCGCACGGTACTGATCTTTCTGCTGACGCTCGGACTGCTAGCGTTCTTTTTCCGTAAGGCCGATCCGGCAGCCGTATGGGCTGAAACGCGCCGCGCCAACCCAGGCCTGCTTGCGCTCGCAACCATTGTCACTGCACTGACTTATACGATCCGCGCGTGGCGCTGGCAGGTGTTGCTGGCACCAATCGGCCGGACACGGTATCTGGTCGCGTTTAAGACCACCGTGATCGGCTTTGCAGCGAATGCGCTCATTCCCGGCCGGGTGGGGGAGGTGCTTCGGCCCTACCTGCTGGCCCGGCGCGAATCGCTCAATGCCACCTCCGCTTTCGCCACGATTATTCTGGAGCGCGTCCTCGATCTGGCGACCGTGCTCATCCTTTTTGCATTTTTTGTGTTTGGAGCAGCTGCCGGGATCATTTCGGGCGACCCAGCGCAGCTCAGTCTCGTGAAGTTCGGCGGCGGCGTTGCGGCGGGGTCCGCCGTAGGCGGCCTGATCGTGTTCTTCGCTCTGGCGGGGCATCCCGAGCGACTCGGGAGGGTTGCATTGCGTGTCGAACGGGTGCTGCCGGCTCGACTTGCGGGCCTCGTCGCCTCGTTCGTCGAAACCTTCGCACAGGGGCTCGCCGTCATGCGGGATCCCGCCCGGCTCGTGGCCGCGCTCGCGCTGTCGTTTCCGATGTGGATGTCGATTGCTGCCGGGATTTGGCTGACGTCACGGGCATTTCACATTACGTTCCCGTACACGGGTTCGTTCCTCGTGATGACCGTGCTGGTGGTTGGCGTCGCCGCGCCAACTCCGGGCGGGCTCGGAGCCTTCCACGCGGCCTATCAGTTTGCGGTGACAGAATTCTTTGGCGCGCCTTATGACCGCGCGGTGGGAGCCGCTATTGTCCTGCACGCTGTATCCTTCGTGCCTGTGACGCTGCTGGGGCTTGCATTCATGGCGGGCGAGGGTTTGACGTTCGGGAGAGCGAGGCAGATTGCCGGGGCCACGAGTGCCGAGAGTCCTTCGACTCGCGAGGACAACGCGCTCGCTCAGGACACTCGACTTGAAGAGGCAGGCGTGCCAAAGGCGACATCTCGGTCGGAGACGTCGAAGGGTGCAGAAGGTGCCGAGGGTGCCGAGGGTGCCAAGGGTGCCACGGGTGCCACGAGTGCCACGAGTGCCAAGGGTGCCAAGAGTGCTAGCGGCCTGCCGCGAGCGACCGAACGGCTGGAGAAGGGCGCGCGATGAAGTGTCCATATTGCGGCCACCTCGGCGACAAGGTTGTCGATTCGCGCGAGAGCAAGGAAGGCGACGTCATTCGCCGTCGACGCCAGTGCCTGAGCTGCGGGAAGCGGTTCACGAGCCGCGAGCGACTCGAAGACATCGAGTATCGTGTAGTCAAGAAAGACGGCAACCGCGAGGCGTTTCAGCGGCAGAAGCTCATTGCCGGACTGTTGACGGCGTCAGAGAAGCGTCCGGTCAGCATCCAGCAGCTCGAAGCCATCGCGGATCGGATGGAGGCCGAGCTCCAGGAGCGTCCGGAGCGCGAGATGACGACCGAAGAGATCGGGGCCCGGCTCATGCAGGAGCTGAAGCAGCTCGATCAGATCGCCTACGTGCGGTTCGCGTCGGTGTATCGCCAGTTCCGCGACGTCGGCCAGTTCAAGCGCGAGGTCGACGAGTTGCAGAAATCGAAGGGCTGAGTCATCGTCTGGCTCCGTGCCTTTTGCGCGGGGCGTTTTTGATCACGGACTACTCCGGTACCATGACGACCGTTCGTGAAGCACGGCGCCCGACGCTGCCGGTGCGAAGCGTGCCGGCCGAACGTCGGCCCTTCCGCGACAATCCCCGGCTGATCCTCCTCGGCATCGTGCTGCTGTTTGCGGCGCTGGCGGCGATGATCTTTCTCGCCGACAAGTCGACGCAGCTGAACCCGGACTTCCTCAGCGAGGTTCGTGCTCTACGCGCTGTCGGCGGCCGACCTCACGATGGTCGTCGCGCTGGTCTTCGTTCTCGCGCGCAACATCGTCAAGCTGCTCGTCGAGCGGCGTCGCGGGCTGCCGTTCTCGCGCTTTCGCGCGAAGCTCGTGCTCGCGCTGCTGGGCCTGACGATCGTGCCGTCTCTGCTCGTGCTCGCTGTCGGCGGCGAGCTGATTCGCAGCGTCACCCAGCTGTGGTTCAGCCAGCCGGTCGACGAGGTGCTGCGATCGGCGAACGAGATTGGCGGCGAGCTACTACCGCGAGCATGAAGGGCTGATGGCGCGATCATGCGCAGCGGATCGCGCGCGCGATTCCCGCATCCGCGGTCGCCGCGGGCAACATCGAAGCGGTCCGTGCCGCGATCGCCCCCGAGGTGACGCAGGGCCGGCTGGGGCTCGTGGAGGTGTATCGGCTCGACGCCCACGGGCAGCCGACTCGCCGCTCGTCGCGGTGGAATCGCCGTCGGTGCCGCGTGGACATACGAAGGGCAGTCGCGGATCGACTCGCCGAACGAGTCGCGGCAGGCAGCGACGAAACGCAGGCGCTCGATCCGCTCGACGGCGGCGGCGAGCTGGTGCGCGCCGGGTCGATCATCCGCGAGCCGGCGACGAATCGCGCCGTCGGGGTCGTCATCGCGAGCGGATTCCTTTCGGGCGATCTCGCGACGCACGCGCGGCGCATCACCGAGGCCTACGAGGACTACAGCCAGCTCCACGCGCTGCGGCGTCCGCTCCAGGGGGTCTATCTCTCGCTCTTTCTGATGATGACGCTGATGATTCTCGTCAGCGCGACGTGGACGGGACTGTATCTCGCGAAGCGCATCACGCGTCCGGTGCAGCTGCTTGCCGCCGGCGCGCGCGAGATCGGCGCCGGTCGTCTCGACCACCGGATCGAGCCGGAAACGCGCGACGAGTTCGGCTCGCTGGTCGAAGCGTTCAACACGATGGCCGGGGAGCTGGCGGCCAGCCAGCGAAAGCTCGAGCGCTCGCGCCTCGATCTCGAGCGCAAGAACCTGCAGCTCGACGAGCGGCGCCGATACATCGAAACGGTGCTCGAACGTATTGCAACCGGCGTCGTCTCGGTCGGCGCCGACGCACGAATCGAGACGATCAACACCGCCGCGCTGCGGCTGCTCGAGCTCGGCGCCGACGTCGTGGGCCGATCCGCGACCGAGGTCTTCGCGCGCGACGATCTGAAGCCGCTCGAAGGCCTGCTCGCGCGGATGCAGACGGTGTCGAGCGAGGCCGCCGCGCAGGAGATCGCGCTGGCGCGCGAAGGCCGCGAGATTCATCTTGCGGCGGCTGCGACGCCGCTGCAGGGGGAGGACGGAGCGTTCGCGGGCGCGGTCCTGGTGTTCGACGACGTGACGCCGCTGATCCGCACGCAGCGGGTCGCGGCTTGGCGCGACGTGGCGCGACGGCTGGCCCACGAGATCAAGAATCCCGTTGACGCCGATTCAGCTGTGCGCCGAACGCATGCGCCGTCAGTTCAGCTCGGCGCCAGCTCCGGCGCGCGCGCTCGTCGAAGAATGCACGACGACGATCGTCGGCGAGGTCGAGTCGCTCAAGGCGCTCGTCGACGAGTTCGCGCAGTTCGCGCGAATGCCCGCGCCGAAAGCGGTTCCGTCGGATCTGATCGGCGCTCCTGACCGACACGCTCGCGCTGTACAACGGGCTGTTCCGTGACATCATCGATCGAGCGGCGGTTCGCCGCGGGCGTGCCGGCGGTTCGGCTCGACGTGGAACAGATCCGTCGCGTCGTCATCAATCTCGTCGACAACGCCGTCGAGGCGCTGGGTGGCGCCGGCGCGGCGGCCGCGGCCAAACGGCGACGGGCCGCTCATCGTGGTGGAGACGCGTCATGATTCGGCGAACGGCGTGGTCCGGCTGACCGTCTCCGACAACGGCCCCGGCATTCCACCTGCCGATCGCGACAAGCTCTTCATGCCGTACTATTCGACCAAGCGACGCGGCAGCGGTCTGGGGCTTGCCATCGTCCGGCGGATCATCGCCGAGCACGGCGGCAGCATCGAGGCGACGGACAACACCCCAACAGGCACCGTGTTCACCGTGGAGCTGCCGGTATAAGCTGTCAGCTCACAGCTATCAGCTTTCAGCTAGAGCTAAATGCCGGTGTGGGCTGTCAGCTCACAGCTCTCAGCTTTCAGCCAACGCTGACAGCTGCTGAGAGCTGAGAGCTAACGGCTGAGAGCCCTTTTCAATGAAACCCACTGTTCTCGTCGTTGACGACGAAGCCGGCGTGCGAAGCGCGCTGAGCGGCGTGCTGCGCGACGAAGGGTACACGGTCGAGGCCGTCGACAGTGGCGAGGCCTGCCTCGATCGCGCGTCGCGGGCGCCCTACGACGTCATCGTCCTCGACATCTGGCTGCCCGGGGATCGACGGCCTCGCGACGCTTGCGCGGCTGCGCGAACGGCGCGTGGACGCGCCAGTGGTGATGATCTCGGGCCACGGCAACATCGAGTCGGCTGTGCGGGCGATCAAGATGGGCGCGTTCGACTTCGTCGAGAAGCCGCTCTCGCTCGAGAAGACCGTGCTCGTCGTCGGCAACGCCGTGCGGCAGCGCCGGCTCGAGGCGGAGAACCGCGCGCTGCGCGCGCACGTCGACAGGCGGCTGACGATGGTCGGGGAGAGCTACGTGATGGCGCAGCTTCGCGAGCAGGTGGCGATGGCGGCGCCGACCAACGGGCGCGTGCTGATCTTCGGCGAGAACGGCACCGGCAAGGAGCTCGTCGCGCGAAGCATCCACACGCTGAGCCGTCGCCGCGACGGGTCCGTTCGTGGAAGTCAACTGCGCGGCGATTCCCGAAGAGCTGATCGAGAGCGAGCTGTTCGGCCACTTGAAAGGGGCGTTCACCGGCGCCGTGTCCGACCGCCGCGGCAAGTTCGAGGCGGCGGACGGCGGCACGCTGTTCCTCGACGAGATCGGCGACATGAGCGTGAAGACGCAGGCCAAGGTGCTGCGCGCGCTGCAGGAGCAGATCGTCGAGCCGGTCGGCGGTACGACGAGCGTCAAGGTCGACGTGCGCATCCTCGCGGCGACGAACAAGGACCTGCCCGCTGAGATCCGGGCGGGCCGGTTCCGTGAAGATCTCTACTTCCGGCTCAACGTCATCCCGATCTTCGTGCCGCCGCTGCGGGATCGGGACACCGACATTCCGCTGCTGGCGGAGCACTTCATGTCAGAGCTTGCGCGCGAATACGGCCGCCGTCCCAAGCGCCTCGATCCGGGGGCCGCGACCGGCCTGCGCAGCTATCGATGGCCTGGCAACGTGCGCGAACTGCGCAACGTCATCGAGCGGCTGATGATCATGGTGCCCGGCGACGTCATCACGCTCGCGGACCTGGAGTTTCTCGAGGGAGCGTCGATGGCGACCGAACCCGATGGGGCGCCGCGCTTGTCGCTGCACGACGCGCGCGAGCGGTTCGAGCGCGACTACATCCTGCGCGCGCTTGCGGCGCAGCAGGGCAACATCTCGCGGACCGCGGAGATCCTCGGCGTCGAGCGCAGCAACCTGTACCGCAAGATGCGCGCCTTCGGGATCGTGCCGGCGCGACAAAGAAGAGGAATCTGTTGTAGGATTCCGACCTGCCTCAGCTTGTTTTCCAACACCTGATCGGGTCCAAACCGCTCGAGTTGCAGATAGAACTCGGCCGCCGATATCAGCGCGGCTGAGGGGACCAGTCCCACGATCTCGCTCTCGAGGATCGATACGCCGTAGCGCTCGGCTTCGCGCTTCACGATTTCGAAGACGCGGAAGATCGGCGTCTTCTGGTAATTCGTCAGGTTCATCGAGACCTGCACGATGCCGCGGTCGTCCAGCGCGAAGCCGGCGGCTTTGACGTAGCGCAGCCCGCCGCTGCTCTGGCGGATCGCCGCGGCAATCTTCTTCGCGACATCCAGCCGGTTCGTGTTCAGGTTGATGTTGTAGGCAATGAGCGGCATCCGCGCGCCGACGACAGTCGCGCCAGCGGACGCATGAGGTTCCCGCGGTCCGAAGTCGGGGGTCCATTCCGCCGCGCGCATCTTTTCGCCCAACCCTTCGAATTCACCGCGGCGGATGTCCTCGAGGTTCTTGCGCGCCGGATTTGCGGCGGCCTCCTCGTACAGGTAGACCGGAACTGCGAAGCGTTCGGCGATCGACGCTTCCCACGTCCTTTGCGAGCGCGACGCACTGCTCCATGGTCACACCTTCGATCGGGACGAATGGCACCACGTCCACGGCGCCCAGTCGTGGATGTTCTCCCCGGTGCGCACGAAGGTCGATGAGCGGCACGGCCGTCTCGACAAGCGCCAGCGCGGCTTGTTTGACCCCGTCGGCCTCTCCGACGAAGGTAAACACCGAACGGTTATGGGAGGCGTCAGACGAATAGTCGAGGAGGCTCACGCCGGGGATCGCGCGAATGGCGGCCGCTAGTCGCTCGATCACGTCGGGACGACGTCCTTCACTGACGTTCGGGATGCATTCGATGATCGCCATGGAAGAGTTCTATCACGCAACGCGCTCGCGGCTCGCGGCTCGCGACTCGCGGCTGGCGACTCGCGGCTGGCGACTGGCGGCTGGCGGCTGGCGACTGGAGGGCTGGAAGCTGAAGCTGGAAGCTGATAGCTGGAAGCTGATAGCTGATAGCTGATAGCTGATAGCTGATAGCTAACGTAAGCCTTGTGTCGGCCGACGGTTCGGCTCATAATCGCTCGGTCTTCGCCTGGAAACGCTATTCGTGACGCCCGACCAGCATTCGTCCCCCGTACCCGCACACCCCGAGTCCGAACACGATCGCGAAGCGCGTCTGGAAGAGCTGCTGCTGAGCGGTCTCGATCATTACTTCGCGGGTCAGCACGATCTGGCGATCAATGTCTGGACGAGGGCGCTATTCATCGATCGTGGTCACGCGCGGGCGCGGGCGTACATCGAGCGCGCGCGAACGGCGATCGCCGAACGGCAACGCGAAGGTGAAGAGCTGATTCACTCGGGCGCGGCCGCGTTCCAGCGCGGCGAGCCCGATACGGCTCGACGGCTCCTGCGCTCCGCGGTCGAACATGGCGCCGCGACCGAGGAGGCCCTTGCACTCCTGGAACGGCTCGATCGGCTCGAGGCAGCCAGCGTCCCTGATTCGCGCATCCAGCGGCCCGAGGCGCCGCGGGTCGCAACGTCCGAAGCTGGCACGATCCACGCGGATCGCTCCTGGCTCGGGTGGATCGCGACCGGTATCGTGCTGGGCTTTGCCTCGGCGGTCGTCGCGATCGCCGTGCTCTGGGTTCGGGGCGACCAGTGGCTACCGCTGGAGCCGGCCCCGGCGAATGAAACCGCCAGTCGCGTCCGCGAGGAGCCGTTGCCGATTCCCACCGCCTCTGACGTCGCGATCGCCCGCGCGCAGGCGCAGTACGAACGAGGGCACTTGCGCGAGGCGCTCCTGGCGCTCGATCCAATCGGACCTGGCGATCCGCTGAGCGCCCAAGCCGATCGACTGAAAGCCACGATTCAAAGCAAGTTGCTGGAAGCGGCGCGGACCGAACCTCCGGCCGGGAAGGTCGGAAATCCTACGCACCGATGATGAGATGCCCGAAATGCCAGTACATCAGCTTTGACAGCGGCGACCGATGCCGCAACTGTGGATATGAATTCTCGCTGACGGCAGAGCCTCCCCCGCTCGATCTTGCCAATCCAGACAGGCGACGAAGCAATCGGGCCGCTTGAAGACTTCGCGCTCGAGGTCGAATCACGCGCCACCCGACCGGCCGCCGCGAAGGTCCCCGACCCTGTGATGGCGCCGGCCCGTCCCATTACCGGCTCGTTCGACTTGCCGCTGTTCAAGGATCGGCGCACATCAGACGATCCGCCGTTTGTCGCCCCCCCGGCAGTGCCGAGAGCGCCGCTGTCGGTACGGCGTCCGAATCCGGTCGCACCACGGTCGTCCACCCGCGCATCGGTCGACGAACCGGTGCTCGAACTTGGGATCGCAGATCCGCCGCAGCCGGTAGCCGCGCCCGTACCGTCGTCGCCGGCATCTGCCGTCGGTGACGAGGCCGCGTCCTCGGCGGCCCCAGCCGGGCTGCGACTGGTCGCTGCGCTCGTCGATGCCATCATTCTGCTGACAATCGGATCGATCGTTCTCTATCTCACTTTGAGAATCTGCGGCCTGCCATTGTCACGGCTCTCCGTGATTCCACCGGTTCCCTTCCTGGCATTTCTGCTGCTCATCGCGGGTGGGTACTTCACGCTGTTCACGGCGGCGGGGGGGCAAACGATCGGCAAGATGGCTGCAGGCATCAAAGTGGTCTCCATCGACGAGGAGTACGCGCGCGTGTCGCTTGGCCATTCCGTGCTGCGAGCCGCGGCGTACGCTGTCTCCGCGCTTCCGGCCGGACTCGGTTTCCTGCCGGCGCTCCTGTCCGCTGATAAGCGCGCTGTCCACGATCGGATCGCTGCCACCCGCGTCGTGAAAGCGTGACTCGGCTCGCGGTTGTCATCGCCACGGTTGGATACTGTGGATACTTCCCCATTGCGCCTGGCACGGTCGGGTCTGCCGCCGGTCTGCTCGTCTATGCACTGGTCTGGTGGACCCAGTCGCCGGCGGTTGAGATTGCGCTCATCATCGGGCTCTTTGCCGCCGGTGTGTGGGCCGGTACCGCCGCGGAGCAGTACTTCGGGGGCATCGACCCGGGCCCGGTCGTGATCGATGAGGTTGTCGGCATGCTCATCACACTCGCGTTCATTCCCGTCGGGTGGTCCGCGATGATGATGGGGTTCCTGCTCTTCCGCGTCTTCGACGTCCTCAAGCCCTATCCTGCCGGCCGATTCGAGCAGCTGCACGGCGGCCTCGGCGTGATGGCCGACGATGCAATGGCGGCGGTGTACGCGAACATCTCGCTGCGAATTCTGATGTGGGTGTTGCCGGCATGGATCAAGTGAGCCGGGCTCCTCTCGGCACGGCCGAGATCATTGCCGTCGGGAGTGAGCTTCTCGGCGCGACGCGACTCGACACGAATTCACTGTTCCTCGCGGCTCGACTCGGAGATCTGGGCATCGAGCTGCGCGCGAAGGCCGTCGTCGCCGACGATAGGAACCGGCTTCGCGATGTGTTCCTCGGCGCGATCTCGCGGGCTGATCTCGTCGATTCTCACCGGTGGACTGGGGCCAACCGACGACGACCTGACGCGTGAAGTGGTCGCGGCAGCGCTCGACCGCCCGCTGTCGGAGGATCCCGACATCGTCGCCCAGATTCGCGGCCGTTTCGAACGACGTGGCCTACGGATGCCCGAGGTCAATCGGCGGCAGGCCATGGTGCCTGACGGGGGAGTCGTGCTCCAGAATCCGAACGGGACGGCTCCAGGATTGATGCTCGAGCACGGTGATCGCGTCGTGGTCCTCCTGCCGGGACCTCCACGCGAGCTCAAGCCGATGTTCGATCGATTGTGCGAGTCGACGCTCGCGCACCGAACCAGCGGCTGGCGGATTTTCAGAGAGACGCTCTTCATCGCCGGCCGGGGCGAATCGCTCGTCGAGGAGGTCGCGCAGCCGATTTACTCGCGGTGGACGAAGGAAGACCCTCCAGTCGAAACAACGATTCTCGCCGTGCCTGGTCAGGTCGAGCTGCACCTCACGCTACGTGCCTCAACAACGAGCGGCGCGGCCGTGCGGATTCGCGCAGCACGTGACGAACTGCTGGCAGCCTTCGGGAACGACGTGTTCAGTACCGGACGGCAGGGCGATGGAGGAAGTGGTTGGCGGTATGTTGCGCGAACGGGGTCTGACGATCAGTGCCGCTGAGTCCTGCACCGGAGGTCTGCTGTTGACTCGGCTGACCGACGTGCCGGGCAGTTCCGAGTACGTTCTCGGCGGTGCCGTCACCTACAGCAATGCGTCGAAGGCGGTGCTCGCCGAGGTGGCGCCCGAGTTGATCGAAAGACACGGAGCCGTCAGTGAAGCCGTCGCGGTGGCGCTCGCAGACGGTATCCGTGCGCGCACAGGCGCGTCGATTGGGATCGGCATCACGGGCATTGCCGGCCCGGGCGGAGGCACTCCGGAGAAGCCCGTGGGAACCGTTGCCATTGCGTTGACAGAACATCAATTGCCCGCACGGGTTCGGAAGATCTCGCTCATCGGCGGGCGGCAACTGGTGCGATTTCAGGCCACGCAGACGGCTCTGGATATGGTGAGGAGACGGATGCTGGAAGACAGCCATGCGCCTGTTCGTCGGGATCGAACTGGGTGAGCGTGTGAGAGATTCGGCTGCGCGTATTGCCGACTCTCTCAAACGCGATCTCGGCGAGCGCGTCGACGCACGGTGGGTTGCCGCCTCCAACCTCCACATCACGCTATGGTTCCTCGGCGAGGTAGACGAGGGCCGCGTCGCGATGGTGTCGACGGCTATCGATCGCAGGTTTGAGGAGCGCACGTTCGATCTTGAAATCGGCAGCCTCGGCGCGTTTCCGCCGTCGGGCGCGCCGCGCGTTTTCTGGCTGGGGATCAGGTCTGGCGCCGCGTCGCTCGCGCGACTGCACGATGAGCTCACGGTGCGGCTGGAACCCCTCGGCTTCAAACCTGAGCGGCGGTCATTTTCAGCTCACCTGACGATCGCTCGTGTGCGGGACGTGTCACGCGGCGTCTCGTACGGCGACATACGCGAAATGGTGCGGGCCATGCCCGCTGATGCGGGTTCGTGCCGGGTCGAGGCGGTGACGCTTTTTCGCAGTCGCCTTTCTCCAAAGGGAGCCACCTACGATGCGCTCCTGCGGGTACCATTACAGTAAGACTGTCATGCTGCCCGTGTTGTTCGGCTATTTCGCCGGTTCTGTCCCGTTCGCGTTCTTGCTGGCCCGCCGCGCCGGAATCGATGTGCGCGTGGCCGGGAGCGGAAACGTGGGTGCCGCCAACGTGCTCCGCACGACCGGTGCCTGGCCGGCGGTTGCCGTCATGGCGCTGGACGTCGCAAAGGGTGCGGCCGCGGTCCTGATCGTCAATCTCGCCGCCGGAGGAGCATCGATTGCGGCACTGACGGGCGCCGCCGCAATCGTCGGCCACATTTACCCGGTGTGGCTCAAGTTCCACGGCGGGAAAGGGGTTGCCGTGGCGGCGGGGGTCTTCAGCGTGCTGGCGCCGATCGCGACCGCTATCGCCGCGCTGTTGTTTCTGTTGACGGTCTGGTTGACGCGCTACGTGTCGCTCGGATCCATCGCGGCCACGCTGGCGCTGCCTCCGGTCGCGTGGTGGGCCGGTGCGCCGCGTGCTGTCGTCTTGGCCGCCGCCGGGGCAGCCGCGCTGATTCTGTTCCGGCATCGCGCGAACCTCAGACGCCTCCAGCTGGGGACCGAGCGCAGAATGGGGTCGCGCGCATGAGCCGCATCACGGTGCTGGGCGCCGGGAGCTGGGGGACGGCGCTCGCGATCCATCTGGCGCGCGCGGGACGGACGGTCCGGCTGTGGGCGCGCGACGAAGAACTCGCCGCGGAGATGTCCGCCACAGGCATGAACCCGCGATATCTCAGAGGGGTGCCGCTCCCATCCGGCATTCACGCGACGTCGTCGATCGAGTTGGCGCTGGACGGTGCGCAGTTCGTTGTCCTCGCGGTGCCGTCCCATGGGCTGCGCGCGGTCGTGCGTATGGCCACCCGCTCCATCCCGCCGCACGTCGTCATCGTCAGCGCGACAAAGGGGCTCGAGGCGGAATCGCTGCAGCGCATGTCGCAGGTCATCGAAGACGAGACCGCGGCCCGGTTCCCCGTGGTCGTGCTCTCCGGGCCGAGCTTTGCCGCCGAAGTGGCTGCGGGCCTTCCCGCCGCAGTGCTCGCGGCCTGCTCGGACGATCGCGGCCGCCGCCAGAGTGCAGGAACAGTTTCGAAGTCGTGGCCTGCGCCTCTATGCGAGCGACGACGTCGCGGGCGTTGAAATCGGCGGCGCGTTGAAGAACGTGATCGCGATTGCCGCGGGCGTCGTGGAGGGGCTCGGCCTCGGCCACAACGCGATGGCCGCGCTGATCACGCGCGGTCTGGCCGAAATCTCCCGGCTGGCGTGCGCGGAAGGCGCCCGACGCGACACGCTCGCCGGGTTGAGCGGCCTCGGCGACCTGGTGGTGACGTGCACCGGAGAACTCGAGCCGCAACCGTCACGTCGGGATGGAGCTTGGGAAGGGTCGTCAGCTCGCCGACATCCTTGCGGACATGCACATGGTGGCCGAAGGAGTGCGCACGACTGGCGCGGCATTGGCGCTCGGTGCTCGACACGGGCTGGAGCTGCCAATTGCCGCACAGATGTCCGCCGTGCTCGAAGGACAGACCTCCCCACTCGAAGCGGTCGAGACGCTCATGGGCCGGCGGCAGCGCGCAGAGGTGGAATGAGGAGATGCCGTAGTTGAATGGCGACTGCTGAATGTTGACTGCTGAATGTTGAATGCTGAGCATGTTGAATGCTGAATGTGAGCGGGAAAGCTGGTAGCTCGAAGCTGGGTGAATGGCGAATGCTGAATGGTGACCGCTGAATGTTAGACGGGAAGCGGGAAGCTGGTAGCTGGGTTGAATGGCGAATGCCGAATGGTGACTGCTGAATATTAGCAGGTAGCGGGTAGTGGGAAGCTGAATTCACATGGGTTTTTTCGACAAGATCAAACAATCGCTGGCGCGGACGAAAGAGCAGTTCGTCGAGCGATTCGAGGAAGTCGTCAGGCGGGCCGATGAGCCCGCGAAGCGTTCGCAGCCAATCGATGTCGAGACGATCGAGGCGTTGGAAGAGGCGCTGATTTCCGCCGACGTGGGCGTGGCCGCGACAGAGCAGATCGTTCAGGCGGTTCGAGACAAACGTGGTGGCGGACACTCGTTGCGTGGTCTGGTGAAGGAAGAGATCCGCGGCATCCTGCGCGGCGCCAACCCGCCGGTCGCGAACGGACATCGCCCTCACGTCGTGCTGATCGTCGGCGTGAACGGAACCGGGAAAACAACGACCGTGGGCAAACTCGCACGCTTCATCAAGGATTCGGGACAAGATCCGATCATCTGCGCAGCCGATACGTTTCGAGCCGCTGCCGTCGAGCAGCTCGAGATCTGGGCGAAGCGTGCGGGCGTGGACATCATCCGGGCGCGGACCGGCGCGGATCCCGCGGCGGTCGTCTTCGACGCGATCGCCGCCGGCAAGTCGCGCCACCGCGACGTCGTGCTGGTCGACACGGCAGGACGCCTGCATACCCGCATGAATCTGATGAACGAGCTGGAGAAGATTCGCCGCGTGGCCGCGCGCGAAATCGAAGGGGCGCCGCACGAAGTCCTGCTGGTGCTCGATGCGACGGTCGGGCAGAACGGGCTGGCGCAAGCCCGCGAGTTCATGAACGTCGCCGGCGTGAACGGGATCGTCCTGACCAAGCTGGACGGCACGGCAAAAGGGGGCATCGCGGTCGCGATTGCGCACGACCTGAAGCTGCCTATCCGCTACGTCGGCGTCGGCGAAGCCATCGACGATCTTGTCCCGTTCTCCCCCGACGAGTACGTCGACGCGCTGTTCGAAGAAAAGTGGTAGGGAAGCCCTCAGCTTTCAGCTGACAGCTCTCAGCTAGCTTTACGGCTGACAGCTGATAGCCGTCGTCATCACCGTGCTCACCGACATCGATTACATGGCGCGCGCGCTGGCGATTGCCGAGCGCGGACGGGGCCGAACGAGTCCCAACCCGATGGTTGGCGCCGTAGTCGTCGATGCCGAAGGCGTCGTGGTCGGTCGCGGAGCGCACGAGTATGCCGGAGGCCCGCACGCCGAAGTTCATGCGCTTCGCGAAGCGGGCCCGCGGTCGCGCGGGGCGACCTGTACTGCACGCTCGAGCCGTGCAGCCATATCGGCCGAACTGGTGCGTGCGCCCCGGTCGTTGCCGCCGCGGAGCTCGCACGCGTGGTCGTGGCGACGGGCGATCCGAACCCCCTCGTCAACGGGCGGGGACTCGAAATCCTGCGCAATCGCGGCATTGCGATGACGACGGGCGTCCTCGACGCCGAAGCCAGAGCGCTCAATGCCCCCTTCTTCAGCGTCATGACTCGCCGGCGTCCGTTTGTCACCATGAAGGTGGCGCTGAGCGCCGATCATCGGATCGCGTCTCGCCCCGGTGTTCGAACGCCGCTCACCGGTGCCGCTGCGGCGCGGCGCGATTCATCGTGACCGCGCCGAAGTTGATGCGTCTGGCAGTGGGCTCGGGTACCGTCGCTCGCGGACGATCCGAGCCTGACTGCGCGGGGCGCCTTTCGCTACCGGCCACTCGTGCGGGTCGTGTTCGATTCCCGACTGCGGATGTCACCGACAGCCCGGCTGCTCTCGACGCTGGACGCGGGCCCGGTCATAATTGTCAGTACCCGATCGACCGTGGACATGGCCCCGGAACGCACCGCGCCGCTCGTGGCGGCCGGGCGCGGAGATCCTTGCACTCGGGGCCGGGTCGACGCTCAAGGATGCACTGGAGCGGCTGTCCACGCGCGGCATCTCGTCGATGATTGTCGAAGGAGGCGCGGCGCTTCACCGGGCGCTCTGGGACGCCGGGCTTGTCGATCGCGTCCAGATGTACATGGTGCCGTATCATCTTGGCGCCGCCGGGCTTGAATGGCTGCCGCTTCCATTGTCAGGTCTCGGACCCGTTACGATGAAACCGTTCGGGAGCCGATATGCTGACCGAGGCGTATGTTCACCGGACTGATTGAAGCCATCGGTGAAGTAGCGGACATCACGCCGACGCCCGCCGGCTTCCGGCTGCGCCTGACGACGCCGATCGCACCGGAAATCACGCCGGGCGACAGCCTGGCCGTGAATGGCGTGTGCCTGACCGCCGTCTCGTGCGACGCCACCGGCCTTCATGCGGACATCTCGCCGGAGACGGCGCGCGTCACCGCGCTCGGCTCGCTCGGGCGCGGCGCGCTCGTGAACCTCGAGCGTCCGCTGCGCGCTGATGCGCGGCTTGGAGGGCACTTCGTTCAGGGGCACGTGGACGCGACCGGAACGCTCGAGGACATCCGGCCCGATGGCGATTCGTACTGGTTGACGTTCGGCTATCCCGTCGTCCTGGCGCCCTACATCGTTCGTAAGGGGTCGATCGCGGTGAACGGCATCAGCTTGACCGTGGCGGGCGTCGACGATTGCCGCTTCGACGTGCAGATCATCCCGTTCACGTGGGAACACACGAATCTGCATGCTGGCGAAGCCGGGCGACATCGTCAATCTCGAGTGCGACATCCTGGGCAAGTACGTGGTCCGTGTGGCCGAACTGGCGGGTGTGTCAACGAGGTCCAGAGCTGAGCACTGACGCGGTGCATGGGTTGTTTGAGTCATGGCGAAAACATCTCGAAAGAAGAAGTCGCCGTTCGCGCCGATCGAGGCCGCCATCGAGGCGATCCGCAGCGGCCAGATGATCATCGTCGTCGACGATGAGGATCGCGAGAACGAGGGAGATCTGACGATCGCCGCCGAGAAGATCACTCCCGAGGCGATCAATTTCATGGCGCGGCACGGCTGCGGGCTGATCTGCATGCCGATGACCGAGGAGCGGCTGACCGAGCTCGACCTGCCGCAGATGGTCGGCGCAAAACACTGCGCGGCTTCGGCACCGCGTTCTCCGTGTCGATCGATGCGAAAGCGGTGACGAGCACGGGCATTTCGGCGAGCGATCGCGCCGCGACGGTGCTCGCGGCGATCGATCCGCCGGACTCGGCCATCCGATCTCGCGCGGCCCGGCCACATGTTCCCGCTTGAAGGCGCGCAACGGCGGCGTGCTGGTGCGCGCCGGGCAGACCGAGGCGGCGGTGGACCTTGCTCGCATCGCCGGGCTCTATCCCGCCGGCGTCATCTGCGAAATCATGAACGACGACGGGACGATGGCGCGCGTGCCGGAGCTGACGAAGTTCGCGAAGCGGCACAAGCTGCTGATGATCACCGTCGCCGATCTGATCCAGTACCGCATGCGCACCGAGGCGCTCGTGCGTCGCGTCGCGACGGCGGCGCTGCCGACCGAGCACGGCGATTTCCGGGTGTTCGCGTTCGAGAGCGTGATCGACCGTGAGACGCACGTCGCGCTGGTGAAAGGGGACATCGGCGACGGCGAAAACGTGCTGGTCCGTGTCCACTCGCGCTGTCTGACCGGCGACGTGTTCCACTCGGCGCGCTGCGACTGCGGACCGCAGCTCGACGCCGCCATGGAGCGGATTGCAGCCGAGGGCCGCGGCGTGCTGCTGTATCTGAATCAGGAAGGGCGTGGCATCGGCCTCGCCAACAAGATTCGCGCGTACGAGCTGCAGGACCAGGGGCTCGACACCGTCGAGGCGAACGAGCGGCTCGGCTTCAAGGCCGACCAGCGCGACTACGGAATCGGCGTGCAGATCCTCAAGGATCTGGGGGTCCGCTCCATGCGGCTGCTGTCGAACAATCCGCGCAAACTCGTCGGGATCGAGGGCTACCAGCTTTCGGTGGCGGAATGGATTCCCGCTCGAAATTCCGGCGTCAGAGCGACACCCGGCGATACCTGAAGACGAAGAAGGACAAGCTCGGCCACAAACTCACGTCCGTTTGACAGTCTGCGGCATGTTCAGCTACGATAAACGTTTGCGTCTGAAGCGCTTAGGCGCATAGACGGCTGTTTTCCTGCAGCCAGAGCCTCCGGCTTCGGGGGGCTGTTGGCAGAGACCCGCGATACCGCCGGTCATTCACGACAATGTTCGAATCGCTCAGCGACCGCCTGCAGGGGGTATTCCGCTCGCTTCGGGGCGAAGTCCGGCTGACCGAAGCGACCGTCGAGGCCGCGCTCCGCGAAATCCGGATGGCGCTGCTCGAGGCGGACGTCAACTTCAAGGTCGTCAAGGCGTTCATCGATCGCGTTCGCGATCGCGCGGTCGATCAGGAGGTCCTGAAGAGCCTGACGCCCGCCCAGCAGGTCGTTCGGATCGTGCGCGACGAGATGCTGGCGCTGTTCGGCGACACGACCGGCGGGTTGCCGCCGTCGCACGCGCACCCGCGGGTCATCCTGCTGCTCGGGCTGCAGGGATCCGGCAAGACGACGACGGCGGGAAAGCTCGGGCGGTGGCTGGCGAAGCAGGGACGGCATCCGATGCTCGTCTCGACCGACGTGCGGCGTCCGGCCGCCATCGAGCAGTTGAACGTCGTCGGCAAACAGGCCGGCGTTCGCGTGCACGATCCGGCTGGGGATCTGGATCCGGTGCGCCGGGCAAGCGGCGCGATGACCGAAGCGCGCAACAGCGGCTTCGACACCGTCATCGTCGACACCGCCGGGCGGCTGCACATCGACGACGAGTTGATGGACGAGCTGCAGGCGATCAAGACGGCCGTCGAGCCGACCGATCTGCTGTACGTCGCCGACGCGATGACCGGCCAGGACGCGATCAAGAGCGCCGGCGAGTTCAACCGGCGCATCGGGATCAGCGGCGTCGTGCTGTCGAAGATGGACGGCGACGCCCGCGGCGGCGCGGCGCTCTCGGTCGTCGGCGTCGTCGGCGTGCCGATCGCGTTCGTCGGCAGCGGCGAGCGGCTGCAGGATCTCGAGCCGTTTCATCCCGATCGCGTCGTGTCGCGCGTGCTCGGCATGGGCGACGTGCTGTCGCTCATCGAGAAGGCGGAAGAGGCCGTGTCGCTCGAGGACGCCGAGAAGCTCGAAAAGAAGATTCGGCTCGACGATTTCACGCTCGAGGATTTCCGCGACCAGCTGCGGACGATCAAGAAGATGGGCCCGCTCGAGCAGATTCTCGGCATGCTGCCGGGCATGGGCAGCATGAAGGAGCTGGCGGCCAACCGCGAGAAGGTCGACGACAAGCAGCTCGGTCGCATCGAGGCGATCATCAACTCGATGACGCCGAAGGAACGGCGGAACCATCAGCTGATCAACGGCAGCCGGCGCAAGCGCATCGCGAAGGGCAGCGGCACGTCGGTCGAAGAGATCAATCGCCTGCTGAAGCAGTTCGTGCAGATGAAGAAGATGCTCAAGGCGATGGGCGGGATGGCGGGGCTCGGCAAGAAGAAGCGGCGGCCTCGGCATGATGAAGTCGTTGATGAACAGGTGAGAGGGCTGTCAGCTATCAGCCGTCAGCCCTCAGCTGAGAGCTGAAGCTGAGAGCTGGAGCTGGAGCTGAGAGCTGGGAGCTGAGAATGTTAGCGATTCGTTTGAGACGTACGGGTTCCAAGAAGCGGCCGTTCTTCCGCGTGGTCGTGACCGACTCGCGCACGGCGCGCGACAGCAGTTTCGTGGAGGTGCTCGGGCACTACAACCCGCGCACGAAGCCCGAGACGCTCGATCTCAAGCGCGAGCGGCTCGAGCACTGGATCAAGGCGGGCGCGGTGCCGTCGGACACGGTCCGCACGCTCGTGGCCCGGATGCCGCCGGCGCCGAAGCCGCGGCGACGGCGGACGCACAGCCTGCGTCGTGAGCCGCTGCGCGCGACGTCGTCGAGGTCGTCGCCCGCGCGCTGGCGGATCATCCGGACGCCGTTCGCGTGACGGAGCGCGCAGCACCGCGGGCAGACGCTCGTCGAGCTGTTCATGGCGCCGGGCGATCTCGGACGTGTGATCGGCCGTCAGGGGCGCACGGCGGCGGCCATGCGGACACTGGTGAGCGCCACCGCGGAGCTCGAAGGGACGAAGGCGACGCTGGAGTTCCGCGACGACGAGTAGGGCGCGGGTGATGCGTGGATGCTGAATCGCGCGAGCCGGCGGGCGAGGGCCTGCTCCTGGTCGGACGGGTGGCTCGCGCGCACGGCAATCCGCGGCCAGGTGATCGTGAATCCCGAAACGGACTTCATGGAGGACCGTTTCCGCGCGGGTCAGGTCCTGCTCGTTGGACCGCCCGATCGAGTCGCGCCAGTACGAGATTCGAGAGGTCCGGTTTCATCAGGGACGTCCGATCGTGCGGTTCGAGGGCATCGACACGATGAACGAGGCCGAGGCGCTGGCGGGCGCTGAGCTGTGGCTGCGGGAAAACGAGCTCGAGCCGCTGCCCGAAGGCACGTTCTACCGGCACGATCTCGTCGGCTGCGAAGTAGTCGATACGCACGGGGCGCTCCTCGGACGGGTGACCACGGTCGAGGGCTCGCTCGATCGGAGCTATCTGGTCATTGACGAGCACGATGCTGATCCCGCTGGTCGGTGACATTTGCGTGGCGGTCGACATCGTTGCGCGGCGCGTGACGGTCGATCCGCCGGATGGGTTGATCGAGCTGAATCGGCCGTGCCGGACGGTCGCGGTGAAGATCGACATCGTCACGATCTTCCCGGAGATGGTTCAGGCGTCGCTCGCGGAAGGCGATCGTCGGGCGGGCAATCGCCGGCGGGGTGCTCGACGTCCGGTCCACGATCTCCGCGACCACACGACGGATCGGCATCGGGTCGTGGACGATGTGCCGTTTGGCGGCGGTCCGGGGATGGTGCTGAAGCCGGAGCCGCTGTTCCGGGCGGTGGACGACGATTCGGGCCGACGCGGGGCGCGCCCGGCGCGGTGATACTGACGTCGCCGGACGGCGAGCGGTTCAGCCACGCGACGGCCGAGCGGTTGAGCGGACTCGAGCACATCGTGGTGCTGTGCGGCCGGTACGAGGGCGTCGACGAGCGCGTGCGGACCGGGCTGGCGACCGAGGCGCTGTCGATCGGCGACTACGTCCTGTCGGGCGGCGAGCTGCCGGCGCTGGTGATTGTGGACTGCGTCGCGCGGCTGGTGCCGGGCGTTGTCGGGGACGAAGCGTCGGTCGCGCGCGACACGTTCGCGCGCGGGTTGCTGGATTACCCGCAGTACACGCGGCCGGCGGAGTTCCGCGGCATGCGGTGCCGCCGGTGCTGCTGTCGGGGCATCACGGGGAGATCGAGCGGTGGCGCCGGCGCGAGGCGCTGGTGCGCACGCTGGAGCGGCGTCCGGACATGCTGGAGGACGCGGCGCTCGATCCCGACGACAGGCGCTATTGAACGCACTGCGGCTCGAACGCGGCGAAGACCGGTGATCGATGCCGATACGAGTCAAACACGAAGGAGAGAGTGAGATGACTGCCGTAGAGACCGTCGAGCGCGGCAACATGGTGAAGCGCCCGGCGATCAAGCCGGCGACACCGTTCGCGTCCACGTGAAGGTGCGTGAAGGGGACAAGGAACGCATTCAGGTGTTCGAGGGCATGGTGATCGGGATGCACCGCGGCGGCGCGCGCGCGACGTTCACCGTGCGTAAAGTCTCGTTCGGCCAGGGCGTCGAGCGCATCTTCCCGCTGCACTCGCCGATCATCGACAAGATCGACGTCGTGCGCACCGCCCGTGTCCGCCGCGCCAAGCTGTACTTCCTGCGCGAACTGAAGGGCAAGGCTGCGCGCATGAAGGACGCGGCCAAGAAACAGACCGTCTGACCGAACGGCCACCTTCCCGTGGTCAAAGTCCGCGCTTTCAGGACGCTCGAGAACTCGATCCGGCGGTTGGGATTCAACCTGGTCGCCGGCGTCGACGAGGTCGGTCGTGGGTGCCTGGCTGGGCCGGTGGTCGCGGCCGCGGTCGTGCTCGACCCGGAACGCTACATTCCTCGCATCTGCGACTCGAAGACCGTGACGGCACTCGAGCGCGCCCGGCTTTACGAGAAGATCACTCGCGGGTCGATCTCGTGGGGCGTCGCGGCCGCCGACCCACGGGAAATCGACACCATCAACATTCACCAGGCCTCACTGCGGGCGATGCAGCGCGCGATCCTCCAGCTCGTGCCGTTGCCCGATTTCGTGCTGGTCGACGCCTTTCGCGTGCCCGACCTGCTGATGGCGCAGCGTTCAATCGTCCACGGCGACTCCCGTTGCACTGCGATTGCGGCCGCGTCGATCGTGGCCAAGGTAACCCGCGATCGGATGATGCTCGAGCTGCACGCACAGGATCCGCGATACGGCTTCGACCGCCACAAGGGATACGCGACGCGAGACCATCTGGACGCCGTTTCGCGTTTCGGGTACTCGGAGGTGCATCGCCGCTCGTTCCGGCCTCCCTCGCTGTTTGATAGGATGGACGGGTAACCCTGACACCTAGCGAGGCTCCGCCTGAGACCGTCGAGGGCTCCGCCTCGCTAGGCATAAGCTTGATAACGCCCCGCCCCTCGACTGAGCTCGGGGGCGCCCTGAGCCCGTGGAAAGGCGCTGACGCGGGGACGGTCTTGACCGAGAAACTTGACTCATTTGTACAAGTTCGGAGGGGTCAAGACCTCTAGCGCGGTTGGTGGAGTGACCGTTGGCCCTTGATCGGGAAGACACGCTAAAGAAGGCGGAGAAGCTGCTCCGCCAGGGGCGTCTCGAGGCCGCCATCGCGGAGTACGTGCGCGTGACTGAGGATCAGCCCCGTGACTGGAACACGGCCAACACGCTCGGGGATCTGTACGTCCGGGCCAACCAACCAGGCAAGGCGATCGAGCAGTACGCGCGCATCGCGGAGCATTTCGTCCACGACGGTTTCTATCCGAAAGCCGCAGCCCTCTACAAAAAGATCCTGAAGATCGTCCCCGGCGACGAGCAGGCACAGCTGTATCTGGCGGAGATCTCCGCGAAGCAGGGGCTTCTTGTCGACGCGAAATCCTACTACAACGCGGTGGCTGCCCGCCGGCGCTCGCGCGGCGATCGCAAAGGCGCCGACGAAATCACGGTTCGACTCGGCACCCTGGACCCTGCCGACATCGAGGCGCGGATCGCGGGGGCGCGGGTTCTGGCGCTCGGCGGCGACGACAAGCGCGCCGCGACCCTTTTCCGCGAGCTGCACGCAGACCTGAGCGAAAAGGGACGCGAAGCCGATGCGATCGCCGCGCTTCGAGAGGCGGTGCGGCTGAACCCTGGAGATCTCGAAGGCCGCAGCATCCTCGCGAAGATCGCGCTGGCGTCCGGCGATCTCGAGACCGCTCGCGCCTATCTCGACCGGAAGACCGCCGGCGATGATCCGGCGCTGCTGCTTGCGCTGGTGGACATCGAGCTCAGGAGCGGACAGCTCGATCGCGCGCGCGAGATTCTGCCGACGCTGCTGTCGCGCAATCATGACTCGCGCCGCAGCGTGATCGATCTGGCGTGGGGCTTCGAGCAATCCGTGCCTGATGCGACGTGGGTCTGCGTGGACGCAGCCGTGGACGACGCCGTTGCTGCCAGAGAGTTCGACGAGGCGGCGTCCCTGCTTCAGGAGTTCGCGGCTCGTCGGTCCGGTCACATCCCCGCGCTCCTGAAGCTGGTCGAAGTCTGCGTTGATGGCGGACTCGAACTCCCGATGTACGATGCGCAGACGCAGCTGGCGGATGCGTACCTCGCTTCGGGTCAGGGGACCGAGGCGCGCGCGATTGCCGAGGACCTCGTCGCGCGGGAGCCGTGGGAGGGCGCGCACATCGATCGGTTCAGGCGTGCGCTGGTGATGCTCCGGATCTCAGAACCAGACACCGTGATCGCCGAACGTCTGAGCGGCGCGACGCCATTCGTCGCCCGAGATCACTTTTCAGGTGCGGTGGAAGCGCCGGCAACGCCGCCGGAACCGCTCGGCGATCCGTCACGCGCCGGCGAGCCAGAGTTGGCCGTGCCCACCACGGCGCCTGCCGCCCCACCGGCGGCGCCTGCTCAGGCCAAGCGCCGAGGCTCGGCGGAAATCGATCTCTCGAATGCGCTCTCGAATGCGCTCGGCGGTCTCGAAGACGAAGAGCAGCCGGCACCCGGGAAGCCGGCGACTCTCGGCCATGTGTTCAAAGGGATTCGAAAAGAGGTGTTGCAGGGGGAGGGGGCCGATCAGTCAGCCCAGCACATGAAGCTCGCTCGAACGTATCTCGAGATGGGCATGCTCCAGGAAGCCACGACCTCGCTCAAGACCGCGGCGCGATCTCCGCGCCGGCGATTCGAGGCGGCAGCGATGCTCGGCCGCCTGTACAAAGAGCACGGCGAGATCACCGACGCCATCGAATGGTTCGAACGTGCCGCGGAAGCGACGGTGTCCTCGCCCGAAGAAGGGCACGCCCTCTTGTACGACCTCGGACTCGCGCTCGAGGATGCGGGTGAGACCGCTCGTGCGCTTGCAGTCTTTCTCGAGCTCCAGGCGAATGCCGGCGAGTACCGCGATGTGGCCGAGCGGGCGGATCGGCTCGCGCGTGTGCAGACCGGAGGCTGATCATCTCGATCATTTCCCGCGTTCTGTTCGCCGCTTACTTTCTCGAGGCTGGTTTCGTGTTGATCGTGGCCCCCTGGAAATCCGCGTTCTGGGATCGGAACTTCTTCATCGAACGCCTGCCCCTGCTCGAAGGGCTGCTCTCCAACGTGTTCGTGCGCGGGGCCGTTTCAGGTATTGGCGGCATCACCATTCTTGCCGGGCTCGCCGAACTCGCGGGCCTCTTTGCCCGCCAGAGCAGCAACGAACCGGCTGGCAAGACCCAGTCCTGAGGACGCTGCGACGAGTTGCGACACGACGTCCGTGCAGTTCCCCATTCTTTGCCTGGTCACGAGCGGTGAAGGTCCGTCGCCCGGCGTTGTCCGCGAGGCGGCGTCGGCCGGAGTCGATCTCGTTCAGCTTCGCGAACCCTTGCTGGACGCGGCGGCGCTCCTCGCGTTCGCCCGCCAGGCCGTCCGCGACGCTGCAGGATCCCCTTGCCGCATCGTCGTCAACGACCGTGTCGATGTTGCCATCGCGGCAGATGCGCCCGGGGTGCACCTGCGCGCGAACTCTTTTTCTGCGAGCCGCGTGCGGAGCATCGCGCCAGCCGGGTTTCTGATTGGCCGTTCGGTTCACGAAGCGGCCGAGGCGGTCGCCGCGGCCGACGACGGTGGATGCGATTACCTGGTTTTCGGGACGGTATTCCCCTCGAGGAGCAAGCCGCCCGGACATCGCGCCGCCGGCCTCCGCGCGCTGCACGACGTCTGCCGTTCGACCAGCCTGCCGGTGATTGCCATTGGTGGCATCTCCGTCGAGAACGCTCGTGAGGCCATCGCCGCCGGGGCCAGGGGCGTCGCCGGAATCGGTCTCTTCCGGGCCGGTGACCCGATCTCGTCGGTTGTCTCGCGAATTCGACAGCGGTTTGACACCTGATCGCCAGGTTGTCTAAAGTAAAGTGAAAAGGCATAGTTGCCTAAGGCGGTCCCTGGGTCATGAGCGACTTCGGCGGGAAGCTGCGCCTCGCGCGAGAGCAGCGCGGGCTCTCGCTCCGGCAAATTGCTGCGACCACCAAGATCTCGATCGCGGCGCTCGAAGCGCTCGAGCGCAACGACGTCTCAAAACTGCCTGGCGGGATCTTCAGCCGATCGTTCGTTCGATCCTACGCAATCGAAGTCGGTCTGGATCCCGACCAGACGGTTCACGAGTTTCTGGAACGGTTCCAAGGCCTGCCGTCCATTCCGATCCCAGCGCCAGCGACCGCCTCGGCCGACGAGGCCGCATTTGGAAGCCGCCAACGCATCGCCGGCATCGTCTTGCGGGTGGTGCTCATCACCATACCGCTCATCGTGCTCATCCTGTATTTCACGATGCGCACGCGAATCCCCAGTTCTGCCTCGGTTGTGCCCCCGGCTACTATTCATGCCGACGCCGCGGCGCCGACCTCGACGCCGGCAGAGACACCGGCGCCCGTTGCCACGGCGGGCGCGGCAGACCCGAAGCTCGCGCCTCGGAGCCTGACGCTCGACATCCATCCGACCGGCGACTGTTGGATCAGATTGACGGTTGATGGAAAAGTGATTGCCTCACGGATCATGCACGCTGGAGACAAGGAGACTGAGGAGGTGCACGACAAAGCCGTGATCCAAATTGGCGATGCCGGAGCGTTTGCCTATTCAGTCAACGGCCGACCGGGCAAGGCGCTCGGACCCTCTGGCTCTGTCAGAACCGCGACCATCTCGAAAGACACGCTCGCCAGCTACGTTCAATAGCGCGCAATGGACCCCGGTATCCGCTCGCCCCTTATCGATCTGTTCCGTCGAGGAGAAGCCGCGCGCGACATTCGGCTGCTCGCGGCGAGAGGTGCGCTCGCTCCGCGAGAAATCGATCAGCTCGCGCTCCTCGTCGTGCTTTCGGACGACGCCGATGCGGAGATTGCATCGATTGCGAACGCGACACTGGACCTGCTGCCGCTCGAACCGCTTCAGGCATTTCTCGCGCGTGCCGACGTTCCAGCCGAGATGCGAGAATTCTTCAAGGCTCGCTCGGGCGTGATCGCGTCGGCGAGCGGTGCCGGCGGGAACGGTGACGAACCGACGACAGCGGAATCCGAGCCTGAAGAAGACGAGGGCGAAACCGACCCGCAGGTGCTGTCGTCGCTGCCCATCGTGGAGCGGATGAAGCTTGCGATGAAGGGCACTCGTTCGCAGCGCGCGCAGCTCATCCGTGATTCGAACAAGCTCGTGGCGGCGGCCGTTCTCAGCAGCCCCAAGCTGACCGAGACGGAAGTGGAAGCGTTTGCGAAGATGGCCAACGTCACCGAGGACGTGCTGCGGGCAATCGCCATCAACCGAGCGTGGATGAAGAATTACGGCGTCGTGGCGGGATTGACAAGGAATCCCAAGACCCCGCCCGGCATCTCGATGCAGCTGCTGCAGCGGCTGAATGAACGGGACCTCAAGATGCTGACGACCGATCGCAACGTGCCGGAGGCGGTGCGGCTTGCCGCGAGGAAGTTCCTGAAAAAAGGCCCCAAAGACGCTTAGTCCAGCGTTATGTTCGCGATCCCCTTCTTGAATTCCTTGCGCATCTGCGCGAGACCCTCCATGAACACGGTGGCGCGGTGACGGTCCCCCTCCGGCATCGCCTTGAGCAGATCGATCGCTCGATCGAAATCGCGATCGATGGTCGCCCTCGTCGTCTTGAAGTAGAGTCGTCTGATTTCATCGAGCCCGTCGAGCGGCATGCGCACTCGCTTTCCTTCTGATCAATTCCGGTTGCGGCGCAGCATCGATCGGAACTGATCGAGGGGCCGGGTGTTCAGCACGTCATCCGGCTCAAGCCAGGCGCGGCGCGCGACCGAGACGCCCCAGCGCAAACCGCCGAGCGCGGCCGGTGAGTGGGCGTCGGAATCGATGATGAGCCTGACCCCGCGATCTCGCGCGAGGCGCGCCTGCACCTCGTCGAGATCGAGCCGGTCAACCTGGCTGTTGATTTCAATCGCGACGCCGGCGGCGGCAGCCGCGGCAGAAGACCCGATCGATATCGAAGCGGTAGGGCTCGCGCTTCAGGATCAATCGTCCGGTGGGGTGCGCGAGGACATCGACCCAGCGGCAGGAGAGGGCCCGCAGCAGCCGATCGGTCATCCGGTCCGGATCGAGACCGAACGCGGAGTGCACCGAAGCGATCACGATGTCGAGCTCGGCGAGGCAGTCGTCGGCGAGATCCATCGATCCGTCTGGCCGGATGTCGCACTCGATGCCGGCCAGCACCGTAATCCCTTCGAGGCGATCGTTGAGTTGCCGTACCGCGCGCGCGTGCGCGAGCGCGGCCGACTCATCGAGGCCATTGGCCATCGCAATCGCGCGGCTGTGATCCGTGATCGCGATGTACGTCGAGCCCCGAGGCCCGCGCCGCAATCGCCATGGCTTCGGCGTCCGCGCGTCCATCGGTCGCCGTCGTGTGCATGTGGAGATCTCCCCGCAGGTCCTGCAGCGCCAGCAAGCGCGGCAGCACGTTGTTCGGCCGCCGCCGCGATTTCGCCTCGATTCTCGCGTAGTTCCGGCGGCACGAACGCCAGTCCGAGCGCCTCGTAGATGCTCTCCTCCGTTTCGCCGGCGATTTTGGCATCGTCGTCGACGCGGAAGAGCCCGTATCGTTCAATTTGAGACCTCGCTGGATCGCACGATCGCGCAGCGCGATGTTGTGAGCCTTCGAGCCGGTGAAGTACTGCTGCGCGGCGCCAAGGCTGTCGCGCGGCACCAACCGCAGGTCCGCCTGAAAGCCGTCCCAGAGAAGGATGCTGGATTTGGTGTCGCCGCGTGCGAGAACGCGCTGCACGAGCCGATAGCTGGTGAACGCCTCCATGAGCGAGGGCTGGGCTCCGGCGGCGAGAATGTCCAGGTCTCCGCACGTCTCACATCCGCGTCGCAGGCTGCCGACGATGTGACACGTCCGCTGTCGGGGGCGTGCGAGCGGAGCTCCGCCACGAGCGTTGCGGCCGTGTCGTAGGCCTCGGGCATCAGGCGACGGCCGGTGAAGCGCTGGCGATCTTCGAGCGCTTTCAGGATGAGCGTTTCCTTCCTGGCCCCCATTCCCTTGAGCTCCCGAATACGGCCGTCGCGGGCCGCCCGTTCGAGGTCGTCGAGCGATTTGATCTCCAGGCTGCGATACAGCAGGGCGACGGTCTTGGGGCCGACGCCCTGCAGCCGGAGGAGATCGAGCACCGTCGGCGGGAACTCCTGCAGAAGTTCCTGATGGAACTCGCAGGTGCCGCGGTCCACGAGCTCTCCGATTTTCGCCGCGAGATCCTTGCCCACGCCGGGAAGCCGGAGGCGATCGGCGGGCGTCAGGGAGGCGACCGGCTCAGCGAAGTGGGCGATCGTATCGGCGGCGTTGCGATACGCGCGGATCTTGAAAGGGTTCTCGTTCTTGATCTCGAGAAGGTCGCCGATTTCGCCGAGCACGCGGGCGATCGCGAGGTTGTCCACGTCCGGTTAGCGGCCTCATTATAGGTCAGCCACAGCGGATCCTTCCCGAAACGGCCCAGCTCGTACTCTCGGCATTGAGGTTGCGACGACGAGAACGCGGCTTCGACGCCCTGAGTTTGAACCGAGCACTCGCACAGGCACCGGAACAGCGAGCGACCATCTATAATTGCGCGGATGTCCATGAAGGATATGCGGCGCCATGTCGGGCAGCTCGCGATAGCGGGCTTCGGCGGGCACTCGATTCCTGGCGATTTGCGGCAGCTGGCGCGCGATTTCGACCTCGGCGGCGTGATTCTTTTCGGGCGGAACGTCGAAGCCCCCGAACAGGTCGCGGAGATGTGCGCGCGACGCCCAGACGCTTGCCTCCGAGCTGCCGTTGTGGGTGAGTATCGATCAGGAAGGAGGCCGCGTGGCGCGGCTCCAGACCCCCTTTACCGTGTGGCCCCCGATGATCACGCTCGGACGGAGCGGCGACGAACGGCTGGCCGAGCGTTTCGCCCGCGCACTCGCGGCTGAGTTGCGGGCGGTCGGCATTTCGCTCGATTACACACCGGTGCTCGACATCCTCACCAACCCATCCAACCCGGCGATTGGGGATCGAGCCCTGGCCGAGCGTGCCGAAGACGTCGCCCGTCTGGGCGCCGCGATCATCCGCACACTCCAGGCGGAAGGCGTTGCCGCCTGCGGCAAACATTTCCCGGGCCATGGCGACACGACGGTTGACTCGCACCACGAACTTCCCTTGGTCGAACACCCGCCGGATCGCATCGAGCGCGTCGAGCTGGTGCCGTTCAGGGCGGCCATGGCAGCGGACGTGGCGTGCATCATGACTGCGCACCTGCTCATCCCGTCGCTCGATGCGGAACATGCCGGCCACGCTCTCGCCCCGCATCATCCGGATGGTAAAGGAGTCGCTGAATTTTCGCGGAATCGTCGTCACCGATGATCTGGCAATGAAAGCCATCAGCCGCACCTATGGGACCTCGGAGGCGACCGTTGCCGCGATTGCGGCGGGATGCGACGTGGTGCTGTTGTGCGGCACCGATCAGGGTGCACAGATTGCCGCGCTCGAGGCCGTGATCTATGCCGTCGAACAGGGCGCGTTGCCGCTGAAGCGGGTCGAGGACGCGTTGACGCGACAGCGCCGGGTCAAGGAACGATTTCTCGCACCGCCGCGGCCGCTGCTGCTGACGCGGCACCGCGCTGCGCACGCTGCTCGGCCGCGACGAACACCAGGCGATCGCCGACGAAATGGCGAGGTTCGCGTAGCGCATGCGGAAGCCTCGCGCGCTCAAACCCGGCGATCGGATTGCCGTCGTGGCCCCGGCGAGCGCCTTCGCGCGCGCAGAATTCGACGCGGGCGTAGCGGAGCTGCGTTCGCTGGGGTTCGACCCCGTCTACGAGGAGAGCGTCTTCGAGCGCCGCGCGTATGCCGCGGGCTCGGCCGTGACTCGCGCTGCCGCCTTCGCGCGGGCTTGGCGCGATCCGGGCATTGCCGCGCTGATTGCCGTCCGTGGCGGCTACGGCAGCGTGCATTTGTTGCCACTGCTCGGCGAGTCGCCTGCTCCTCGGCGAGCCGAAGGCGTTCATCGGCTACAGCGACAACACCTCACTGTTATCGTGGCTCACGCTGATCGGCGGCATCGTGTCGTTTCACGGCCCGATGCTCGAAGGCCGTCTGGCGCGCGGGGAAACCGGGTACGACCGCACGACGTTCATGCGCTGCCTGTGCCGGCCGGAGCCGGCCGATGAGATCAGCCATCCCCAGGTCGAGGTGCTGCACTCCGGTGAGGCGGCGGGAGTGCTCATTGGAGGAACGCTGACGCAGCTGTGCGCCTCTCTGGGGACGCCCTATGCGTTCGATCCGCCTGCGGGCTGCGTGCTGTTTCTCGACGAAGTGGCGGAGCGGCCCTATCGGCTGGATCGCATGCTGACGCAGCTCTATCTCAGCGGCATTCTGTCGCGCGCGTCCGCGCTCGTATTCGGCGAGCTTCCGCGCTGCGACGAGCCAGGCGGCGCGACGACCGCTCGTGAAGTCGTCGAGGAATTGACCCGCGGGTTCCGCGGTCCGATTCTCTACGGCCTGCCATCCGGCCACACGGCCGGGCCGACGCTGACCCTTCCGTTCGGCGTCCGGGCACGGGTTCTGACGACGCCCAGGCCCTTGCTCATCATCGAGGAGGCGGCGGTCACCGCGTGAACACGAAGCGAGTCCATCTGATTGGCGTGTGCGGGACCGCGATGGCGACGCTCGCGGCGTTGCTGAAAAGCCGCGGCTACGACGTCCGCGGGTCCGACCAGAACGTCTATCCGCCGATGAGCGACTTTCTGCTGCAGCAGGGAATCACCACGCTGCAAGGGTACAGTGCCGATCACATCACGGCTGATCTCGACCTCGTGGTCGTGGGCAATGCGATCTCGCGCGGCAACGCGGAGCTCGAGGAGGTGCTCGACCGCAAGATCCGCTATTGCTCGCTTCCAGAAGCGATTCGCGACCATTTTCTCTGGGCATCGAGGTCCATCGTCATTGCGGGAACGCATGGAAAGACGACGACGACCTCGCTCGTCGGCTGGCTGCTGACGCACGGTGGCGCCGATCCCAACGTGTTCATCGGTGGCATTGCCGAGAACTTCGAGAGCAGCTATCGGATCGGAGGGGGACGAGATTTCGTGATCGAGGGAGACGAATACGACAGTGCGTTCTTCGACAAGACCGCGAAGTTTCTGAAGTATCTGCCGGACATCGCCGTCGTCAACAACATCGAATTCGATCACGCGGACATCTACCCGGATCTCGACGCCATCAGGCTGGCGTTCAGGCGCCTCGTGAACCTGGTGCCTCGACGAGGAATGCTCGTCCTGGGAGCCGACAATCCCGATGCGGTGGCACTCAAGGCACACGCCCGCTGCAAGGTGGAGACATTCGGCCTTTCGGATGGCAGCGACTGGCAGGCGCACGACATCCAGGTGACGGCGATGTCGACGCAGATTCGGCGTTCGACGTGGAGGGACGACCGATTGGCACGTTCGAGTTGCCGCTACTCGGCGCCTATAACGTCCGCAACGCGCTCGCCGCGCTCGCAGTTGGTGCGACCGCAGGCTTGAGCACAGACACGATGGCTGACGGGCTGCGCACGTTCAAGGGCGTCCGGCGGCGACTGCAGCATCGCGGAACCGTCGCGGGCGTGGCTGTCTACGACGACTTTGCTCATCACCCGACAGCCATCGCCGAGACGCTGCAGGGCGTACGCTCGGCCTACCCGGATCGGCGCATCTGGGCGATCTTCGAACCGCGCTCGGCCACGTCCTGCCGCCGGGTGTTCCAATCGGATTTCGCCAAAGCGCTGGCGAAGGCCGATCTGGTAGTGCTGCCCGCCGTCTTTCGTTCGACGCTGCCCTATGAGGAGCGACTTTCGCCCGAGGCGCTCGTCAACGACCTCAAGGACGGTGGCGTGGACGCACGCTATATCCCCGCTATCCCAGACATCGTCCGAACTGTCACCAACGATGCGCGCGCCGGCGATCTGGTTATCGTTATGTCGAATGGTGGATTTGACGACATTCACCAGAAGCTGCTGACGGCGCTCGAGGCGCGTGCCCACTAGCGATGGGCGACTTTCGCATCGTCGCCGCCGGCGACGCCGCGTGGCTCGTCGAATGGCCGGCGCGGATCGATCCAGCGGTCAGCGCGCGCGCCGTCGCGCTTGCTGACGTGGTGAGGCACATGGACCCGGCGATCCGGGATGTCGTGGTTGGCTACTGCTCGGTCACCGTCTACTTCGATCCGCTTCAACTGGAAGGCGGCGGCCTCGAAGCCGATCTTCGCCGTCTGGCGACGGAGTTTCCCGATGCCTCCATTGTGGAAGGAGCAGAGATCGACGTGGATGTCTGCTACGGAGGAGATCTCGGTCCAGACCTCGCCGACGTGGCCTCGCTCGCTGGAATGACCGAGGCGGACGTCATCGCGCTTCATGCTGGACGAAGCTACCGCGTGTACGTCGTGGGATTCGTGCCGGGTTTTCCTTACATGGCCAGCGTCGACGAGCGTCTGGCCCTGCCGCGACGGTCGACGCCGCGGGTGCGTGTGCCGGCCGGATCGGTCGCGATTGCCGCCGGGCAGACCGGAATCTATCCGAGCGAGACTCCCGGCGGATGGCACCTCATCGGCCGGACGCGGGTGAGACCCTACGACGACTCGCGCGCGAACCCGTTTCTCTTCAAACCCGGAGACCGGGTTCGATTCCACTCCATCGATCGCGCACAGTTCGAACGGACCGTGTAATGGCGCTGCTCGTGGTTCGTCCCGGAATGCTGACAACCGTGCAGGACCTCGGACGCTGGGGGCATCAGGATCGCGGCGTGCCCGTTGCGGGACCCATGGACCTGTATTCGCATCGACTCGCGAACCAGATTCTCGGGAACGGGCGCGAAGCGGCAGCTCTCGAGATTACGTTGATGGGACCGGAGTTGGAGGCATCCGAGGCGACGACCTGCGTCGTGCAGGGGGGCAGATTCGACGCGACGGTGAACGATCGTGCGATCGATATCTCTCGACCCTTCGTCATCGCCGCGGGGCACCGCCTGCGTTTTGGTGCGCGGCGCAGCGGCGCGCGAGCGACGCTGGCCGTCGGCGGCGGCGTTGATGTGCCGATCGTCTTCAACAGTCGCTCGACGAGCATCTCCAGCGGAATGGGACCGTTCGGAGGCCGTCCGCTCGCGGCGGGCGACGTGCTCCCCGTCGGCCACCACTCTCGATCCAATGACGTCGCGACTGGGCGCCCGTTGCGCCTACCGGACGGTGGCGCGCGCGTCAGGATCATTCGCGGGCCACACGATGCGATGTTCACGAGTGCAAGCCTCGAACGGTTCTTCAGCTCCCGCTTCATCATCACGCCGCAATCGAACCGGATGGGTTACAGACTCGATGGTCCACCTCTTGTTCCTATCGCAGGCGCCGACATTCTCTCCGACGCGACCCCAATCGGTTCGCTACAGGTGCCCGCATCCGGGCTTCCGATTCTTCTGATGGCGGATCGTCAAACCACCGGCGGCTATCCGAAGATCGGCACCGTCATTACCGCGGACTTGCCGATCGCGGGCCAGCTCGCACCCGGCGACTGGATCGAGTTCGCGGAATCGACGCGCATCGAGGCGCTGAGTGCCTTGCGAGAGCAGGAACATGAACTCGTGGGGCACCGAGCGTGACCGACATCGATATCGGCGGCCGACTCGAGGCGGCGTTCGGCGCCGGCCATGTCAGACGCGACACGCCGCTGGCGCCGCTGACCACGTTCAGAGTGGGCGGGCCGGCCGATTGGCTGGTTGATCTTCATCAGGGTGACGGGTTGGTGCTCGCGATCGCGATTGCCCGTGAAGCCGGTGTCCCTCTCACCGTCCTGGGTGGAGGTTCGAACGTGCTCGTCTCTGACGCCGGCGTGCGTGGGATCGTCGTCCGAGTGCACGGTGGAGACGTGCGTGAGATCAACGCCTCGCTCGTCCGGGCGGATGCGGGAGTCACGATCAACGGGCTTGTCCGCTGGACGGTGAACCGAGGGCTCGCCGGAATCGAGGCGTGGGCCGGCACCCCGGGCACGGTCGGGGGCGCCGTGTACGGCAACGCGCACTTCAAAGGGCGTTTGATCAGCGAGTTGATTGCCGCTGTTCGACTCATTACGGTTGAGGGGACCGTTCAGGATCTTCCGCACGACCGAATGGAGTTCGGCTACGACTACAGTCGCCTCCATCGGACACGTGAATTCGTCGTCTCCGCCGATTTCCATGTCTCGTCTGCCGAGCCGTCAGCGCTGCGCGCGACGGCACGCGAGTCACTGGCGTTCAGAAAGCGGACTCAGCCGCTCGAATCTCCGAGTGCCGGATGTATCTTTCAGAATCCCGATCCCGCGCGCGATCGCGTGCCCGACGGCATTCCGCCATCGGCCGGCGCGCTCGTCGATCGCGCCGGCTTGAAAGGCGCCCGGGAAGGATCCGCGCGCGTCTCCACGACCCACGCCAACTTCATCGTGAACGAAGGTGGAGCGGCCGCACGCGACATCCGCACGCTGATCGAGCGCTGCAAGTCCGAGGTTCGCGCCCGGTTCGGCGTCGAGCTTCGGGAGGAAATCATGTACCTCGGCGAAGGGGACTGATGGCAAAGCTGAACTTACAGGGCGGACGACGGCTGTCCGGCCGGATTGTCGTAGAAGGTAACAAGAACTCCGCCTTGCCGTTGATTGCCGCCTGCCTGCTCACGGATCAGGAATGCGTCTTGACCAACGTCCCGCGGATTCGGGATGTCGACGTCCTGCTGCGGTTGTTGACGGGGCTCGGCGCGACGGTAGAGGGTGCTGGGACTGGAACCCTGCGCATTCGCTGCCACACCATAACAAGCGATCGTCCGGACCCCGTCCTGGTTGGAAAACTGCGCGGGTCGGTGCTTCTGCTTGGGCCGCTGCTCGCGCGGTACGGATCCGCGCGGCTCGCACAGCCCGGCGGCGATTTTCCAACCCGCCGTACGATCTTCACTCACCTGCAGGCACTGGTCGAATTGGGAGCTGTCGAGCTCGACGAACCAGGTCACGCGCTCGAGGCGCGGAACGGCTTGACCGGAGCTTCCTTCTACCTTGACGAAGCCTCGGTTACCGGCACGGAAACGGCGCTGCTGGCCGCCGCCGGCGCCAGAGGGCGCACGGAGATCCGACACGCCGCGATGGAGCCTCACGTCGTCGAGCTCTGCAGGTTTTTACGGGCGCTGGGTGTTTCGATCGAAGGTGAGGGAACCTCGACGATTCGTGTGGAGTCGCCGTCACGGTTCGGCGGCGCCGAACACCGGCTCGACGGCGACTACATCGAGGCGGGCAGCTGGGGTGTGACCGCGGCAATCACGGGAGGGGAGATCGAGGTGCGGGGCGCCCGAACGGTCGACCTCGAAGTGGTCGCGGCTCCGCTCCGGCGAATGGGCTTGCGGTGCGGGTACACCGACGATCGGCTGGTCGTCGAGCCGTCCACGCTCACCGCCGCGGGCCGCGTGACGACAGGGCTCTGGCCCGGGTTTCCGAGCGACATGGTCAGCCTCGTGACCGTGCTGGCAACGCAGGCCGACGGTCGCACTCTCGTGCACGACTGGCTCTACGAACTGCGCCTCTTTGCACTCGAGCAACTGAGCGCGATGCGCGCCGACCTGTTCCTCTGCGATCCCCACCGCATCATCGTGAGCGGACCGACGAAACTCCGTGGCCGGTTGCTGGACGCCAGGGACCTGCGATCTGGAATGGCGCTGATCGCGGCCGGTCTCGCTGCTGAAGGGGAGAGCACCGTCATGCCGCTGGAGACCGTCGAGCGTGGATACGGCTCGCTCGTCGATCGGCTGCGATCGCTGGGCGCGCAGGTTGAGCGAGAGGACTAGCGCGCGCGCGGCTCGCGGCTCGCGGCTCGCGATTCGCGATTGAGGATTTCGCGATTCGGGATTCGAGATTCGCGATTCGAGGATTCGGGATTCGGATGGATCAGTGATCAGTGATTAGGGATTCATTCCGCCGCCGCCCGGTTTCTTGGGCGAGCGGCGAAGCCGTCCCCGGGAGCGGGCCTTGGAGCGGCTGCGGAAATGGTGTCGACGGCTGGGCCGGCGCAGCTGAGGGCGGAGGAGCCAGAAGGTCCTCGCGGTCACGAGGCGGCAATTGGATGGTCGGCAGCTCGGCCCCACTGCCAGTGCCGGAGTCGCGACTGAGCCGGAAAGGACGCAGGTCACTCTCCGACAGGTCCAACACCCGCACGATGTGCGGCGTCAACGTGAGGACGATGTCGGTCTGCGTCGACTCCTTGTGATGGATCGCAAATAAACGCCCGATCACAGGAAGGTCGCTCAGTCCTGGCGTTCCCGTCAATTCGGTGCGCTCATCGTCCCGAATCAGCCCGCCCAGTATGCTCGTCTCTCCGTCTTTGAGTCGAATCGTCGTGTTCACTTCGCGGTTGCCGAAAGTCGGGAGGCCGCCGAAGCCGGTGCCGGCGAGACTTGTCACCGAAAGCTTCAGAGCCAGCGTCAGCTCGTCATCGTGATGCGTCCGGGGTGTGATGTCGATGTTGACGCCGATATTCTGGTACTGGAACGACGTAATCGGCTGTTGATTCAGTCCTCCGGTGGCGATCGGCGCAAACTGGGTGTAGGGCACCGGAACACGCTCGCCGAACCGCGCCTGCGCGGGCAGACCGTCCGATGTCCGGATGTGCGGATTCGCCAGCGTGCGGGTGCTGAGGTCGGTCTTCAGCAATCGATAATAGAGCGACGGCACACCGCTGAGCAGTATGTCTGACGCGGTGAGGCTCCTGAGCGACTGCAGGGTCAGATCGGTTGGGTTGATCTGAGCTGACCCGTTGATGCCCGTCGACCCTGCGCTGGCGAACTGCATGCCGTATTCGGCCAGCTTGTTCCGGTCCACCTCGAGCAGCTCGACGTCGATTACGACCTCGGGTCTCGCCTTGTCGATCGCGGTGATCAGCTGCGCGGCGGCGGCAATGCGCTCGGGCGTGTCCTTCAGTGAGATCGCATTCGTCGCAGTGATGGGGGAGATCTGCCGCACGTCGACGACGACCCGAAGCAGGTCGATCACCTCCTTGATATCCGCGTTGCTGAGATAGAAGGTGCGAACCACCGCTTCCTCGTACTCACGGCGCTTGGCGGGCGTGTCGGGAACAATCGTGATCGTGCGCTGCGCCGTCACGCGATAGAACGTGTGTGTACTGGCGGTGAGCGACGTCAGCGCGCTCTCCAACGTGTTCTTTCGAAGGTCGACCGTGATTGGCGCATCACGGAACGCCGGATCGAAGACCACGCTGAGGTTCGCGAACCGCGCCAGCGCCATGAAGACCATCCGGCTGCTGGCGTTGCTGAAGATGAGCGAATCCGGGAGCTTGGCGTCGTCGGGCAATTCGAGCCCCGGAGGAGGAAGCGAGCGCGTGCGATCGATCAGCGACTCGAGCTCGGTCTTGCCTTCGCGTGAGAAGGCCAGCCTCGTCCGGACTTTGAGCCGCGTATCCCGCAGCGCGGCATCGATGTCTGCCGACGCCGGATTCAACTCCGCGGCGACCTGAAATTCGATCAGCGCGTCGTCGTAGTGTTCGGTGGCGGCCAGCCGGCGTCCACGGAAATAGTGTTCCTGCGCCGCACGAAGCCGGGCGCGATCGAGCGAGAGGCGCGCGGTGCGATCGTCGGGGTTGGCGCGGACAGCCTTCGTGTATTCGACAACCGCGCGGTCAAAATCCTGCGCTCGTTCCGCACGCTCTCCCTCGTGAAAGGGAGAGGTCGTGGCACATGCGCCGGCGATCAATGCCGCGGCGAGCCAGACGGCCGCCGATCGGAAGCGGAACGCTTCAGCGCGAGGATGCGCCATTGTTGGTGACATCGGCTCCACGCGGGATCTTGAACGTGAACGTCTTATCGGACAATCCGGTGTTTTCCTTGAAATTGGAAAACTGAAACGTCGAACGGCCGCCCTGGCTGTCAGCGGCGCTCAGCGTGCGTATCTGAAGCGTCCGACGATCGACGATGAGCTGCAGCCAGTCGTAATCGCGCTCGGGGAGCTTGGGCTGGAGCCGAAGGGCGTACGTATCGGGTCCGCCTCCGTCGACGTAGCGTCACCGTGAAATCACGCGTCAGGTTCCCCTTGCCGACGAGGAACAGCACGGCAGTTGTCGCCTGATCCTGCTCGGGCACCTGGCTGATGATGACCTGGTTGTCGGCAGGCACGTGGAGATAGATGCGGCGCCCGTCAGATACGAAAACCTTCGGCTCAGGGGATTTGTAGTCCCACCGCATCTTGCCCGGCTTCTTCACCTGCACGACGCCGCGCTCGGTCTGCTTCTTCCGAAGCAAGCCTCCTTCGGATTCGTGGACGAAATCAGCGGTGAAATCGTGAATTGAATCGTATTTCTTCTGCAGAGCGGCCGCCACCTCCTGCGCAGGCGGCAACGGCTGTGCCTGGCTGGTCAACCAGAGAACGACACCGGCGGCCTGAACCCACAAGGGTATGCGCATGAGAAGCTTCAGAATGCTCATCCATGGTAACACCTTGACGGTGGGAGGTTCAGTGCCGGACAAAACGGCTGCGCTACACTGGAAACCGGCTCTGAAGGCTTGTGTCCGGAGGTCACTGATGTGGAAGCTCATCCGACGTGTGGCGCTGTGCGTGACCGTGCTCTCGCTGCCTTCCGCCGCGAGCGCACAGGCGAGCCGCGACACGAGCACGATCGTCAATGACGCGTGGATTACCACACAGATCTACGCGAAGTTCTTCGCCGATCCCGACATCAAGGGACGCAACATCGAAGTGAGCACCATCTCGGGCGTCGTCACGCTTCACGGCACCATTCAAAGCGGCGCCGAGCGTAATCAGGCGATCGGCAAGGCGAAGGGAACCGACGGCGTCAAGCAGGTCATCGACAAACTTGCGCTGGCAACGGCCGAGAAGCCGCTTCCGTCCGACCCGGTGGACAAGGGAGGCCGTTCCGTCCCGCACAGCGCCGATGATGTCAAGGCGCACGCGAGAACCGCCGCCGATCGCGTCAGCAAGGAAATCTCCGATACGTGGATCACCACGAAGGTGCAGGCGATGTTCTTTCTCGATCGCGACGTGAAGGGGATGCAGATTGACGTCACGACGAAGGGAGGCATCGTGACGCTGACCGGCACGGTGACGACGGAGTCGACTCGTCAGAAGGCGGTTGCCGATGCCCGGTCAATCGAAGGGGTCAATCAGGTCATCGACAAGCTGACCGTCAAGCGGTAGCTACCGACCGCGCCGCTTCGCCGCGATAAACGACCGCACCTCGTCGATCGAGCGGGTATTCAGGACACTCCGCGGCTCGACCCAGCCGCGTCGCGCTGTGCCGACCCCGAGCGCCATCTGCCGCTGGAGCCACCGGGCGCGGTGACAATCGCTGTCGATCGTCAACATCACGCCGGCGTCAACCGCCTCGCGCGCCCGCTCACCCTCGAGATCGAGGTGCGCCGGCGCGCCGTCCACTTCCAGTGCCGTGCCCGTTTCTGCGGCAGCCGCAAAGATGGCGTCGAAGTCCATCGGGTATCCGGCACGCCGTCCGACGAGGCGGTTTGCCGGATGCGCGACGATTGTGACGAGTGGGTGCCGTATCGCCTGGAGACACCGGCGCGTCAGCGCCTTGCCGTCATGGCGCGCCGACTCGTGCAGCGACGCAAGCACGATGTCGAACGACTCCAGAATGCGATCCGGAAAATCGAGGCTGCCGTCCGCCATGATATCGACCTCGACGCCATGCAGGATCGTGATCTCGGGATATCGTTCCCGAGCGGCGTCGATCTCTGCGCGCTGGCGGGACAGATCGCGACGCGACAGGGTGCGCGATGCACTCGCTCGTTCGGAATGATCGGTGATCGCGATGTACTCGTAGCGGAGTGATCGGCAGGCCGCCACCATCGCCTCGAGCGTGTCGGCGCCGTCGCTGTAGATCGTGTGCATGTGCAGGTCGCCGCGGATGTCATCCACCGATACCAGCTGCGGCAGCCTGCGGGACGCTGCTGCGTCAATCTCGCCTGTTCCCTGGCGGAGCTCGGGCGCGACGTATGGAAGCCCGGCCTCCGTGTACACATCCTCCTCGCGCGGCGCGAGCCGCAGGTGCCCGGCGCGTGCCCGCATCTCGCGGAGATGCGATGATGACCCGGTCGTCGAAAAGAGCACCGTGCCGTACTCGTCGGGAGCGGCCACACGAACGTCCACCTCCGCCCCCTGAGTGGTGAGGACGATGCGCCGGGGCCCGTGATGAAGGACGTCATCCACTCCTCGCGCTGCCCTGAGTTGCGTAAACGCTTCAGCCGGATCCCCCGAGCGGCCGACGAGAATCAGATCTGACACGAGCGATTCGTAACGCCGAGCGTCCCCGGAGAGAGCGATGGCGTCGATCGCGGGAACGCTCGTCGCGATCGCGTCCGAAAGAGATTCGAGCAGGTCGCGCGCGCGTCCGAGCGGGATCGAGCCGAAATCGCTGCCGATCGCTGGCGCGGCTTGTCGGAGTCGCGCATCCAGGCTCGCATCGAACGTTTCGAGAATCCGTCCGGCCTCGAGCGCACGCTGGAGGTCCCCGAGCGTCAGGATGTCGAGTTGCGTGACCAGCCGAGCGGCTTCTGCGGTGTCCACGACGCCGAGATCCAGCAGCGCCCTGAATAGCCGTGGGAGCAGCGCTCGTTCGACTCTGATGACCACGTCATCCCCCGCCACCGCGAGTTCGCGGAGTCGCCGACGGAGAAACGGAGAGATGCCCGGCTCATTCTCGAGTCGATCGTGCCGCGCCCGTTGGAGCAATGCGTGTGTCGCCGCGGGAGTCAGCGTCTCGAGGGTGCTTGCGAACCCGCGATAGTCGGCGGCTCCGGCTGTTCCACCGCGGATTTCGGCGAGGTCCGCCAGAGTGCGCAGCGCGCGCGCGATCGCGGAAACGGCGGTCACTCCCCAGCCGTGCCTGACGTCGAAGCGGGCGGCGACGCCGACTCGCGGGCTGAATATTTGAGGCGAACGCCACCGAGGGCCGGCGGTCGACCGGCAGTCATCGGGCGCTCCAAACCTGCGCTCGTGACGCGCGGGACGGCCATGTCGAATATTTTCGTCAGCCAGTCAGTGGGGGTCAACTGCGAGAGATAGGACGAAAGGCAGTGAGGAGGAAGACGTGTGGCTCGCAGGCGGAGTTTCAGTTCCCCGCCCGTCGTCCTAGGCGCCTGTGCCGTGCGAGTGCGCGTGACCCTGGTTCGCATGCACGATCCAGCCCTGCGAGCGCCGGCCGCACACGACACACCGAAGGAACATCGCTCCACTGTCGCACGATACGCTGTAGTCGTGCCCCGTCACGTAACAATAGATCCAACTCCACATGAATCACCTTCCTGGATACCGTTGGGCTGCCGAGTGGCAAGTGCAATGCCATGTACACGGGCGGTTGCCCTATATGAAATCGTGAGCAGAACCGCGATCCCCGCTCTCGCCCAGACCTTCAATTGCGCGATTCCGACAACGAAGTTGAAGATGCAGTTACGCTTGTGAAATCTACTTTCATATCCGGCCCTTGACTTTGCACTCGAATGACGCGGTTTCCTTGAAAGCTGGAAGCTGGAAGCCTGGAAGCCGGAAGCTGGAAGCTGGCTAGCTACTTCGAGAAGTCGACGAACGCCGTGGCCGTGCCCCTCGCCGTCACCGTGACCGTAACCTGACGGTCGGGGAACTTCGGATTCTTGAAGGTGATCTCGTGCGTGCCGAGCGGGATGTGCAGGTTTCCAACCGGGGTATCTCCAACTTTGGTCCCGTTGATCCAGACCTCCGCCCAAGGGACGGCATTTGCGCTCAAGTCCCCAGTGGGCACCAGGCTGATCGAGCGTTCCTCACCCGGCTCGATATCGACCGCCTGCGTCGTCTTGTAGCCCATCTCGCCGTTGCTGAAGGTGAGCTGATGCCGTCCCGGCGAGAGCATCAGACGCCCTTGTTCCGTAGTGCCGATCGCCTTGCCATTCTCGGCGATGTCGAGCGCGACGGGTGAGAAGACCGCGATCCAGCCGGAGTAGATCGGCACGTCGAGCGATAGCGGCTTTCCAGGCTCCACACGGATTGGCTTTTTGACGGTCCCGCTCGATGTCACGAAGGTCAAGGTGTGCTTGCCGGGCGTGACGCCCTGGAGCGTGACCGGAGAATCTCCAACCGCCTTTCCATCGAGGAGAACGTGGGCTCCGGCGGGCTGCGTGGAGATCGCCACGCTGCCGGCCTTGAGCGGTTCTATCTTCTCCGCGGGATTCCCGGACGGCGGCGCCGTTGCCTCGAGGGGTTGCGGTGAGCTCTCATGGCTCGGCAGGTACGCGCGGCCCACGCCGATCACGGCGACGATGACCGCCACGGCTGCGCCGGCCAGACGCCACGGGAAGGTTCCCGTGGATTCAGGCTCCTCCCGCTCACGGAAGAGCGTGCGGCTGACATCGGCCTGCTCGCGACGTTCGGATCGTACCGGTGGAGAATTGAAACTCGCTGGCGAGTCGGTCTTCAAACGCAGCGGTGTCGGCGCCTTGGGTGGATCGGGCGTGCGCAGCACGATCGGCGCTGCGGCCGCTGGCGCCGCGACCACCGGCGGCGCGGCCGCCGGAGTAGCGTTCTGATTGAACGGGTTCGGAAGCGGATTGAACGTCGGCATCGGAATCGCCACCGGCGGTGGCGGCGCTGTCGGTGCGGACGGAGGCTTGGGCGGCGGAGCAGCGTTGGAAAGCAGCTTGTCGCGGTGGCCCCGCAAACCACGACGTTTGCGCGTTGACTGCTTTGGCGTCTGCGCGGCAGGCGCGGCCGTGGCCGGCGCATTCGGAGTGACGGGCGGTGATGGTGGGAGGGGTTGCACCTGCAGAGGCTGTGGCGCCGCATGCTGTTCCTGCACGGGCTGTGGCGGAGCAGGCTGTGCCTGAACGGGCGGCACGGTTGGTGGGACCGATTCTGTGCGTGGCACTGTCGCGATCGCCGTGACCCGGATCGGTTCGGCAGTCGAGCCCGGGACCGCATCATCGTCGACAGGCGGCGTGGCGTGGATCGGTTCCGAATCCACGAGTGCGGGTGTCGTTTCAGGGATCGGCAGCAGTTCCGCGTGGCCAGACTGATCGCGCTCACTCGATGATTCGAGCGCAGGCGGCTCCTCGAACCGGCTGCCGGAAACGCCGGCAAACGGGCCGAAGATCTCCTCGAGCAGTTTCCGGTGCGGCTGGTGCTGTTCCGCGACAACGGGCGGATCCTCATAGGCGTCGGAACCAACCGACGCATCGAACTCATCGAACTTTGGGATGTCGACCAGTGCCGTGATTTCGGGGACCGATGCCAGTGGGTCCGAGGCTTCCGGATCAGTTCCGGGCGGAAGGGCCGGGGTGACGGTCAGATCTGGCACCAAGTGGGCGACGTCGGCTTCGGCGGGATCGATGTCGAGCGCCTCACCTTCCTGCTGACGCTCTGCGGCCAGCACGCGGTTCATGTCGTCGACGAACGCTGTCAACGCCGTGCGGCAGCGGCTGACACCGATTTCGCGGGCGATGTGTCGCACCTCGGCGACCGCGTCCGCCGCGTTCGCATGCGGCGTGCGCCCGGGAAGCGGCAGCGTCCGCTGCAGGAACGTCTCGAGGCCGGATGCGAATTGACTGCTCCCGCGAATCTGCGCGATCTCGATCACCTCGCTGACGAGTGTGGAAATCGCGTCGGGATATTCATTCTCCCGCAACGGACGGCCCAGTACGATCATCATGGCGGCGAGCGACGCCTGTGATACGTCGCTGGCGATGTCGAGGGCGGTCGGCCCCGCGGTGGCCGCGACGCCGAATTCAACCCACAGCCGGCGGCGGTTGAACTGCAGGCGCTGCATGACCGGGCCGAACAGCCAATCCAGGATGACGACCTGACTGGTCGGCGTGAGGACGATTCGACCGGGCGCCAGCGTGCCGTGCGCATGGCCGCCGTACTCGTGCAGGGATCCAAGCGCCGGAAGTACATCGAGCAGGAAGCCGAGCGCGGCATCCACGCTCGGGCACGTCGCCTCGTGCGCGGGCAGGCCCGTTGCTGCTTCGAGCAGATCGTTCAGGCGATTGCCGGCAACGAACTGGGAAATGATCGTCAGCCCACCTCGATGATCACGTTCAATCCCCTTGACGCGCGCAAACCGTTGGTCGTCGAACGCCGTCGTGAATGCCACACGTTCGCGGAGGAAGGCTTCGAAGGCGCCGAGCTCCGGACGCAGGTGGAGCCGCTCGAGCATCGCGCCGGATTCCCGGTCGATTTCGAGCGTTCGACGGCCCAGGCCGTCCTCGAACCCGGAGGCGGACCATGAGACAGGGATCAGCGTCGACGGTTCTGACATTGCAGGAACGGACGTGGGCGTGCAACCTCCGCTCCAGCAGAAAGTGTGCGCACGCCATGCCGGATCGCGGCCTCAATCAGCACACCGTCCACCGCAGGAAACGACGACTTCCGTCGATGTGCACGAAAATGTAACGCCCGATTGCACTCCTGTAATTGCGGTAAATTGAGTGATCATGGCGGACGTGAACGAAATCCGAGCCTTGCAGGCGTCGTTTCTCGGCGCGCTCGACACGGCGGCAGCGCTCGAAGCGGTCAAGGCGAGGGTGATGTCGCTCGATCCGGTTACCGACATCGCGCCCGATGATCTCGAGGCGCTTGCGCGCCTGACGCTCGCGCATGCCGTGGCATCGCAAGCGCTTCGAGGATTCGTGGAGTCGATGCGGGGGCGTCGCCGTGTTGGGTGAGCCCTGCCAAGCATGTTAGAATCGCTATTCGTGCTCAGTTGCGGGGCCGCTGCCTTGCGAGTGCGCGCGATCAACTACAGAGTGGGGCGCGTAGCTCAGCTGGGAGAGCGCTGCGTTCGCAATGCAGAGGCCGAGAGTTCGATCCTCTCCGCGTCCACCAGCCTTCGCTCACGGTGACTGCGACGTCGTGAGCTACGGCTCGGCAAGCCAGCCTTCGCTCACGGTGACTTCGACGTCGTGAGCTACGGCTCGGCAAGCCAGCCTCCGCTCACGGTAACTGCGACGCCGTGAGCTACGGCTCGGCAAGCCAGCCTTCGCTCACGGTGACTGCGACGTCGTGAGCTACGGCTCGGCAAGCCAGCCTTCGCTCACGGTGACTTCGACGTCGTGAGCTACGGCTCGGCAAGCCAGCCTTCGCTCACGGTGACTGCGACGTCGTGAGCTACGGCTCGGCAAGCCAGCCTTCGCTCACGATAACTGCGACGCCGTGAGCTACGGCTCGGCAAGCCAGCCTTCGCTCACGGTGACTGCGACGTCGTGAGCTACGGCTCGGCAAGCCAGCCTTCGCTCACGGTGACTTCGACGTCGTGAGCTACGGCTCGGCAAGCCAGCCTTCGCTCACGGTAACTGCGACGTCGTGAGCTACGGCTCGGCAAGCCAGCCTCCGCTCACGGTGACTGCGACGTCGTGAGCTACGGCAAGGCAAGCCACGCGAAGGACGGAATCAACCGCGAGTCCTTAGTCGCGAAGCGCGAGTCGCCAACCGCGCTGCTATACTCGCGCGATGTCTGCGGCGGAACACCCCGCTCCTTCCATCAGACGGATCGGCATACTCACCGGAGGAGGCGATGCCCCCGGGTTGAACGCCGTCATCCGTGCCGTCGTGAAGGCCGCCACCAACCGCAATTGCGAGGTGATTGGCCTCGAGGACAGCTTTGACGGTCTCATCCAACCGGATCGCTGGCGCCGGCTGACACCGCGCGACGTGACCGGCATTCTCCGGATCGGCGGAACGATCCTCGGCACCACGAACCGCGGCAACCCGTTCGCCTATCCCGCCGCAGCGTCAGGTGGCACGCACGACTATTCCGCGCGATGCGTGGAGATGTTTCACCACCTGAAGCTGGACGCGCTCGTGGTGATCGGCGGCGATGGCACGCTTGCGATCGCGCATCAGTTTCACCGGCGCGGCATTCCTGTCGTGGGCGTTCCCAAAACGATCGACAACGACATCGTCGAAACCACCGACACGTTCGGCTTCGATACGGCGGTCAGCTTCGCGACCGATGCGATCGATCGCCTTCACACCACGGCCGAAGCCCACCACCGCATCATGATCGTGGAAGTGATGGGCCGCTATGCGGGCTGGATCGCGCTCTACGCCGGGGTGGCGGGCGGAGCGGACGTCATTCTGATCCCAGAGATGCCGTTCGACGTCCGGAAGGTCGCCGAACGGATACTGGCGCGTGACACGCTCGGCGCCCGCTTCAGCATCGTAGTTGTGGCCGAGGGGGCGCAGCCGATCGGCGGCGAGCGTTCCGTGGCCAAGTCCGCGAGTGGGGGGCACGACGAACGGCTCGGTGGGATGGGGGCGCGCGTGGCCGCGGAACTCGAGACGCTCACTGGCAAAGAGGCGCGCTCTGTGCTTCTCGGACACCTCCAGCGCGGCGGAGCGCCGACGAGCTTCGATCGTCTGCTGGCGACGAGGTTTGGCGCACGGGCGGTGGAGCTCGTCATGGAGCGTCGGTTCGGCCACATGGTCGCATTCCATCCACCGGACATCGTGGCCGTTCCGCTCGAAAGCGTGGTGGGCCGAACGCGAAACGTCGCGCCGGATTTCGACGTGGTCCGCACCGCGCGGGCGATGGGAATATCGCTAGGAGACTGACAGCACGTCCAGATACTTCAGCGCGCCGCCGGTGTTGAAGACGACGACCGTGTCGGTCGGCTTCATGCGACCGTCCTTCAGCAGCACTTTGACGGCCTGCAGCGCGGCGCCCCCTTCGGGCGCGGCGCTGATGCCTTCGCGCGACCCCGAGCTCGCGCATGCCCGTGACCATGTCGGCGTCGGTGACCGCGAGCGCGGTGCCGCCGCTCTCGCGGACGGCGCGCAGCACGAGGAAGTCGCCGATCGGCCTTCGGCACCCGCAGGCCGTCGGCGATCGTGTCGCGCGTTCGGCCACATCTCCGATCGCTCGGCGCCCTGCTCGAACGCGCGCACGATCGGCGCGCAGTGCTCGGCCTGGACCGAGACCATCTTCGGCCGTGCTCCGGCGGGCTTCCAGCCGATGCGCTCCATCTCCTCGAAGGCCTTCCACATGCCGACCATGCCGGTGCCGCCGCCGGTCGGATAGATGATCCAGTCGGGGAACTTCCAGCCGAGCTGCTCGCCGAGCTCGTAGGCCATCGTCTTCTTGCCTTCGATGCGGTACGGCTCCTTCAGCGTCGAGACGTCGTACCAGCCGAGCGGCTTGCCCGTCTCCGCGGCGATGCGCCCGGCATCGGTGATCAGGCCGTCCACGAGGTTGACCTCGGCGCCGTACAGCTCGCACTCGCGGATGAACGGCACCTTCACGTCCTGGGGCATGAAGACCTTCGCCTGGAGGCCGGCGGCCGCCGCGTAGGCCGCCATGGCGTTGGCGGCGTTGCCCGCCGACGGCACCGACAGCGTCCGCGCGCCGAGATGCGCGCGCGCGCGTGACCGCGGCGGAGAGTCCGCGCGCCTTGAACGAGTTGGTCGGGTTGAGCGACTCGTCCTTGACGAAGAGACGCTCGAGGCCGAGCTCGCGCGCCGAGCCGCGCGGCGTGGATCAGCGGCGTCCAGCCCTCGCCGAGCGTCAGCGGCTCTTCGCCGTCGAAGAGCGGCATCAGCTCGCGGTACCGCCACATGTTCGGCTCGCGCGCCGGCGAGCGAGTCGCGCCGCCAGGCGCGCGCGCGCGTCGAGGTCGTATCGGGCGAGCAGGGGAGCGCCGCACGGCACAGATGCTGTTCGCTGCGCGGGGTCGAGGGTCCGCGCGCCGCACGGCACGGAGCATTCGAGATGGGTGAAGTAGGACATGGGGCAATGTTGAATGCTGATTGCTGAATGCTGAGATGAGCGCTTTTCATTCAACACTCAGCATTCAGCAGTGCAGACAGCTTCACTTGTTCAGCAGGTCCGCGTCCTTCTTCTTCTGCAGGTCGTCGATGAGCGCGATGTGCTGGTCGGTCATCTTCTGCACGTCGTCCAGGCCGCGCCGCTCGTCGTCTTCGGAGATCGCGTGATCCTTGAGGAGCTTCTTCAGCTTGTCGTTGGCGTCGCGGCGGACCTGGCGGACGCCGTTGCGGCCTTCTTCGGCGTACTTGTGCACGAGCTTCGAGAGCTCCTTCCGGCGCTCTTCGGTCAGCGCGGGAATCGGGATGCGCACGACCTTGCCGTCGTTGGTCGGGTTCAGTCCGAGGTTCGACGATGCGAATCGCCTTCTCGATGGCGCCCATCAGCGACGGATCGAACGGCTGCGCGACGATCAGCGTCGGCTCGGGAATCGAGAGCGAAGCGACCTGGTTGAGCGGCATGCTGCGACCCGTAGGCCTCGACGTGCACGGTGTCGAGGATGGTCACCGACGCGCGGCCGGTGCGGACGCCGCCGAGCTCGCGCCGCACGTGCTCGATCTGCGCGTCCATGCGCTTCTTGACTTCTGCGAACAGGCCCTTAGTCAGACGTCCATGTGACGTCCATGGATCAGTGTCCTCGTGCACCTGCCGTCAGGCCGTCACGGTGGTGCCCACCGGCTCGCCCGTCGATCGACGCGGCGGAGGTTGCCGCGCGGTGCGCAGGTTGAACACGACGATCGGCAGCTTGTTGTCCATGCAGAGCGAGATGGCGGTGGCGTCCATGACCTTCAGCCCGCGCTCGAGGACCTTCAGGTAGGAGATCTCGGTAGAACTTCGTGGCGCTCGGGATCGAGCATCGGGTCGGCGGTGTAGATGCCGTCCACCTTCGTGCCCTTGAGGATGACGTCGGCCTTCATCTCCATGGCGCGCAGCGCCGCGGCGGTGTCGGTGGTGAAGTACGGGATTGCCGGTGCCGGCGGCGAAGACGACCACGCGGCCCTTTTCGAGGTGGCGCACGGCGCGCCGCCGGATGAACGGCTCGGCGACCGCGCGCATCTCGATCGCGGTCGCGACGCGCGTGTCGACGCCGACGTGCTCGAGCGCGTCCTGAAGCGCGAGCGCGTTGATGACCGTGGCCAGCATGCCCATGTAGTCGGCGGTCGCGCGGTCCATGCCCTGCGCGCTCGCCGCCAGCCCGCGAAACAGGTTGCCGCCGCCGATCACGACCGCCGTCTGCACGCCGAGCTCCTGGATTTCGTCGATGTCCTTGGCGATCTGCGTGCGTGACTGCCGGGTCGATCCCGAACTGCTGCTCGCCCATCAGGGCTTCGCCGGAGAGCTTCAGAAGGACGCGGCGGTAGGCGGCGGACATATCCGGCGGATTATATCAGAGCAGCGGGACAGCGGTTGCCGTTTCGGCAGCTTCCGGAAGATCCGGAAACCCGACGAACCGAGAACCAAGCCAGACGCTCAGCCTACGCGTCTCGCCCGAGCTTGAATCGGACGAACCGCGGGATCGCGATGTTCTCGCCCATCTTGGCGATGGCCTCCTGCACGAGCTGACCGATCGTCAGCTTCGGGTCGCGGATCGACGGCTGATCGAGCAGGCACACCTGCTCGTAGAAGCTATTCAGCTTGCCCTCGACGATCTTGTCGATGACCGCGGCCGGCTTGTTCTGTCCTTCCATCTGCGCCGCGGTAGATGCCGCGCTCGCGCTCCAGCACGTCGGCCGGCACGTCCTCGCGACGGACGTACTGCGGGTTGGCCGCCGCGATGTGCATCGCGATCTCGCGCGCGAGGCTCTGGAAATCGTCGGTGCGCGCGACGAAGTCCGACTCGCAGTTCACCTCCACGAGCACGCCGATCTTGCCGCCCATGTGGATGTAGTGGCCGATCAGCCCTTCGTTGGTGGATCGGCCGGCCTTCTTCGTCGCCTGCGCGAGGCCGCGCTTGCGCAGGATCGTCGTCGCGTCCTCGAGGTTGCCCTTCGCCTCGGTCAGCGCCGCCTTGCACTCCATCATCCCCGCGCCGGTCGCGTCGCGGAGCTTCTTCACCAGTGCTGCCGTTGATTTCCATCATCTCTTCTGACTCCTGAACTCCAGTTGCCAGCGTCCCGCTTCCAGTCATCACGACTCAGCGAGCTGGACGCTGACGGCTGGAACGTCGAGAACGCCGGCCATCGTGAGGCCGGCGCCGTCAGCCACCGAAGAAAACGGCCGGCCAGTGTTCCGGCCGGCGCTTACGTTCTGAGGCCGTCCGTCGTCTCGACAGAGGCGCGGGGAGGTGGCCTGCTCGGGACGCGCCTGGCGGCTGCGCGCGACCGCGACGGGCGCGGTCGTCGCCGTCGCCGTCGCCGGGTTCGTCAGCCTGCGAGGACTCGCGGATGCCCGCGGCCGGCGAGCACCGCGTCGGCAATCCGCGAGGCGAACAGTCGGATCGCGCGCAGCGCATCGTCGTTGCCGGGGATCACGTAGTCCACTTCGTCGGGATCGCAGTTGGTGTCGACGACGCCGATGACCGGAATCTTGAGCTTGCGCGCCTCGTCGACCGCGATCTTTTCCTTGCGGGTGTCGACGACGAAGAGCGCGTCCGGCAGCCGCGCCATGTTGCGGATGCCCTCGAGGTTCTTCTGGAGCTTGCGCTTCTCCTTCTCGAGCTGCGCGATCTCCTTCTTCGAGAGCGACTCGTAGCGGCCGTCGGTCTCCATCGCTTCGAGGTCGCGCAGCCGCGCCGAGGCTGCGCTGGATCGTCGAGAAGTTGGTCAGCAGCCCGCCGAGCCAGCGCTGGTTGACGAAGAACATGCCGCACCGCTGCGCCTCCTCGGCGATCGCGTCCTGCGCCTGCCGCTTCGTCCCACGAAGAGGACCGTGCGCCCATCGGCCGCGAGGTTCGACGTGAACTGCTCCGCGTCGCGGAACAGCTTCGCCGTCTTCGCGAGGTCGATGATGTAGATCCCGTTCCGCTCGCCGAAGATGTAGGGCTTCATCTTCGGGTTCCAGCGCTTCGTCTGGTGTCCGAAGTGGACGCCCGCCTCGAGCAGATCCTTCAACGCGATGCCGGTCAAATTGCCTCCATAAAAAGCCCTCAGCTTCATCTCGCTGTCAGCCACTGAGAGCTGAGCTATCTCTTGCTGAACTGGAAGCGCTTGCGCGCGCCCTTCTGCCCGTACTTCTTCCGCTCCTTGATGCGCGCGTCGCGCGTCAGGAAGCCGGCCTTCTTGAGCCGCTGCCGCAGCTCGATGTTGTATTCCACGAGCGCGCGCGCGATGCCGAGCCGCAGCGCGCCGGCCTGGCCGGCGATGCCGCCGCCCGCGATCGTGGCGAGCACGTCGAACTTGTCGGCGGTTTCGGTCACGGCCAGCGGCTGCTTGATCTGGGTGCGGAGCGCTTCGGTGGGAAAGGCCTGCTCGAGCGGCTTGCGGTTGACGATCATGCCGCCGGCGCCGGGCCGGAGAAACACGCGGGCGGTGGATGTCTTGCGGCGCCCGGTGCCGTAGTACTGAATGCCTGCTGCCACGTCTATGCGACCTCGCGCTTGGTTGTCTTCACGGCCCTGCGGCTTCTGCGCCGCGTGCGGATGCTCGGCACCCGCGTACACCTTCAGCTTGCGCCACATCGCTTCGCCCAGCTTTGTCTTGGGCAGCATGCCGCGCACCGCTTCTTCGACGAGCCGGACCGGGTTCTTCTGGCGGACGTCCTTGGCGCGCTCCTCGCGGAGGCCGCCCTCGTAGCCGCTGTGATACCGGTAAACCTTCTGTTCTTCCTTGCGGCCGGTGAGCCGGACCTTGCGCCGCGTTGACGATGACCACGTGATCGCCTGTGTCGATGTGCGGCGTGTAGATCGGCCTTGTGCTTACCCTGGAGCAGGCGCGCCGCCTCGGTCGCGACCCGGCCGAGCACCTGGCCCTCGGCGTCAATGACGTGCCACTGCCGCTCCACACTGTCCGGCAGTGGGGACAAACGAACCCATTCGAAATCCCTTTCGGCCTCCGAGCCTTCACCGGGGCTCCGGCGGACTCACCGAAGCAGTGCGCAGGCTGTCAGCCTCATTCAAAGGACGGCAAACCAAGAGGATACTGTCGATTAGCGCCATTGTCAAGGCAGCGGCCGGCATCGTGCGTGCCAAGCCATTGTGCGCAGTTTCTGCCTTACAGTTCTGTTACTCACATACAAAAATCGACGTCACTCCCCGCTTCCGTCCAGGTCGCCTCCTTTCAGAATTGCCCAATTCTGCCGAAATTGATCACAAGCTGCGCCGTGGCATCCCGACTTGCCGCCTGAAGTGCCGATAAACGTAGCAGAAGAGCTGAAAAACTTGCGGAGCAGTGTGGCCGGATCAAACGACCAGCCGTCCTGCCTGAGCGGCAAGTGACTCTCCTATAACTCGTTGCGGTCGATCACAGGATAGGACATCGCCGGTGTTTCGCAGAGCGAAATCTCTGGTCGGTCTGGATATCGGTTCGAGCGCCGTCAAGGCGGTCGAGCTGAAGCCGGCCGGCAAGGGCTTCAAGGTCGCGGCCTTCGGCACCGAGCCGGTGCCGCCCGACAGCATCGTCGACGGCGCCATCATCGATGGCGGCGTCGTCGCCGAAGCCATCCGCCGTCTGTTCGACCGCCGGCGGCATCAAGACGAAGGACGTCGCCGCGTCGCTCTCCGGGCAACGCGGTCATCGTCAAGAAGATCACCGCTGCCGGTGATGTCCGAGGCCGAGCTCGCCGAGTCCATCTACTGGGAGGCCGAGCAGTACATCCCGTTCGACATCCAGGACGTCAACCTCGACTACCAGATCCTCGACAAGGGCGCCGACGAGCGGGAAAGGGGACGATGGACGTGCTCCTGGTGGCGGCGAAGAAGGAGAAGATCGCCGACTACACCGGCGTGATCGCGCAGGCCGGCCGATCGGCGGTGGTCGTCGACGTCGACGCCTTCGCGCTGCAGAACGCCTACGAGGTCAATTACGGCATCGAGCCCGGCGCCGTCGTCGTCCTGCTGAACGCCGGGCGCCAGCGCGACCAACATCAACATCCTCAACGGCGACCAGTCGGTCTTCACCCGCGACATCTCGATCGGCGGCAACGCCTACACCGAGGCGCTGCAGAAGGAGCTCAACCTTCCGTTCGATCTGGCCGACCAGCTCAAGCGCGGTCTGCCGGTCGACGGCGTCACGTTCGACGACGCGCGCCCGGTGCTGCGCGCCGTCACCGAAAACGTGATGCTCGAGATCCAGAAGACGTTCGACTTCTTCAAGGCCACCGCCGCGTCGGATCGCATCGATCGCATCATGCTGAGCGGCGGCGCCTCGCGCGCCGAAGGCTTCACCGAGATGCTGAGCCGAGCGCTTCGAGGCGCCGGTCGAAGCGCTTCGATCCCTTCAAGCGTGTCGCGTTCGACGCGAAGAAGTTCCAGGTGGACGTCGGCGCGATGTGGCGCCGACGGCCGCGGTCGCCGTCGGGCTCGCGCTCCGCCGGGTAGGCGACCGATGATCCGCATCAATCTCCTTGCCGTCGAGCGCGAGCGCACGCAAGCGCGGGCGCGCTCATCCCCGCGGCGCAGCGCGTGACGATCGCCGCGAGCCTGATCCTGCATCGGCACGGCGCTCTTCGTCGGCTGGTGGTTCTGGTCGCTCCATCAGGCGTCGAGTGCGCTGGACGAGGACATCGATGAAGGCCGAGGGCGAGATGCAGCAGCTGCGCTCGGTGCTCGCGCAGGTGCAGAAGTTCGAGGCCAGCAAGGCGCAGCTGCAGCAGCGCGTCACGCTCATCGAGCAGCTGCGCCGCGGCCAGAGCGGCCCGGTGCACATCCTCGACGAGATCAGCAAAGCCGTGCCGGAGCGGCTCTGGCTGACCGAGCATGACGCAGAAGGGGGACGACTTCGTCCTGGCCGGCATGACGACGTCGCTGACCGGATTGTCGGACTTCGTGGCGAATCTCGAAGGCAGCACGTGGTTCAAGAAGCCGGTCGACATCGTCGACAGCCAGGTGATGACAGACGCGAAGACCGGGGACATTGTTCAAGTTCTCGATCAAGGCCGTGTTCAACAACCCGGAGGCGCCACCGCCGCCGCCGCCGCCGACAGGCGCGCGCGGCGCGAGGCCCGTCCGAAGAAGTAGTCGGTTAAAGGCAGAGTCGGACGTTTCCGATACGAACAGGGCATTCATGGACATCTCGCTCAGCAAACTTCCGTGGTACGGCCAGATCGGCGCCTTCGTCGTGGTGTCGGGGCTCGCGGTGTTTGGCTTCTGGAAGTTCTACGTGGCGGAGTGCAGGCCGACATCGACGTCGCGGCAGACGCGGCTGACCGCGCTGAGGGCTGACATCTCCAAAGGCGTGGCGACGGCGCGCCGGCTGCCGCAATTCCAGTCGCGAGGTCGCGGAACTGGAGCGGCGGCTCGAGAATCTTCGCGCGGTGCTGCCGGAGCAGAAGGACGTCGCCGACATCCTGCGCCGCGTTCAGGGGCTGGCGACGCAGTCGAACCTGAACATTCAGCGCTTCACGCCGCAGGAGCCGAAGCAGGAAGCGATGTACGCGGAGCTGCCGTTCAAGCTGCAGGCCGAGGGCACCTACCACAACCTCGGGACTGTTCTTCGATCGCATCAGCAAGTTCCCGCGAATCATCAACGTCGGCGAGATCACGATCAAACCGCGGCAGCCGCAGGACGCAACCGCGAGCATCGAAGCCGAGTGCGTCGCGACGACCTTCGTTCTGCAGGAAAGCAAGGCTCCGGCCGGTGGGCGCGGTGGTCGCGTCGTTCCGAAGCAGCCGTCAACGAAATGAGCACCGTCATGATGCGTTTCGTACGCGTGCTGCCGCTCAGCCTGGTGTCGCTGATGTTTCTCACGCCGATCGCGAGCGCGCAGCAGCGCGGTCAGGGTCAGCCTGGTCAGCCACCGACATCGGCGCCGAGCCCTGCGCCCGCTCCGACGCCGCCGTCGACGGCATCGGGCCAACCGGCGAAGCCGGCCGAGGCCGGCGCGCCGTTTACCTACAACCCTGAGGGGCGGCGCGATCCGTTCGTCAGCCTGCATCGGCCGCGGCAACGATCCCAAGACGCCCGGCGTGCGGCTGCCCGGGGTGCCGGGGCTGCTGATCAACGAGGTGAGCGTCAAGGGCATCGTGCGCAACAGCGCCGGGTTCGTCGCGATGATCCAGGGCCCCGACAACAAAACCTATGTCGTCAAGGCGGGAGATCGATTGATGGACGGCTCGGTGAAGTCCATCGTCCAGGACGCGGTGGTGTTCTCGCAGGATGTCAATGATCCGCTCTCTCTGGTGAAGCAGAGGGAGATCCGGAAAACCCTGAGATCCGCCGATGGGGGACGTGGATGAGAGAGTTGCGTCAGACCTTATTCTCGCGCGTCGGCGCTGCGCATCTGGCGATTGTCGCGTCGCTGGCGCTCAGCGGCAGCCTGCCGCTCTCGGCAGGCGCCGCGCCGATCCGCCTGCTGGGCGTGTCGGCGCAGGGGAACGCCCTGGTTATCGAGTCGACCGAACCGGCCGCGTACGTCGTGAAGCGGCCAGACCCGCTCACGCTGCTCGTCGAATTGCGCAACGTGTCAGTGGCGAACGCCACCAGTGTCGTCCAGGTCGAGCGCCGTGATGCCATCACCAGTGTGACGCTGGAACAGGGATCCGGAGATGACGGTCAGGCCGTCGCGCGTGTGCGAGTCGGACTGGTCCGTCCGCTGGAATACGCTGTCCGCAGCGCACGCAACACGATCCGTCTGGAACTGACGGTGCCTGCCCGCGACGTCGCGGCTGATGCGCGAGCCGCAACTCCCGATAACGCCTGCGCCGCGCCGCGGTTCGATCGACGCCGCGCCTGCTGTGGAGGCGCCGGTCGCGACAGTGCTCGATCGCGTCCGCTCCCGGTATACGCCGTCGGCCACGACGATCACGCTCGGCGGCAACGGCCGACTGACCCCAGCCGACGTGACCGAGGCCACCGGTGCGCCGCGCCGCCTCGTTCTCGACTTTCCAAACGTCACATCAAACGCACCGTCCGCAAGTCAACGTGGAAGGGCCGCTCGTCAAGCGTGTTCGGGTGTCGCTCAACAGCCGCACACCGCTCATCACGCGCGTCGTGATGGAGGTCGTCGACGGCGCAACCTATCACGTCGAGCGCACCGGGAGTGCAGGGAGCGATCTCGCCGTGGTGTTCGAACCCCCGCAGAAGTCGAGCACCGTGCTGCTGGCGCCGGTGACGGCAGGGAGCAAGGCGGCCGATCCTGAACCGGACATTCCGCTGGAGCAGGCGATCGCGAATGCCGCCTCAATCACGCCGAAGGAGACGCCCGCTGGAAGCGCCACCCGCGCCACCAGCGCGTGACGGCCAAGCCCGTGCCGGCCCGCGCCAGCACCCGCCGCGCGCGAGCAGCGCTATTGCCGACCCCGCCGCCGCCGCCGGCGACGCCTCGTCACGAACCAGCAGATCATTACGGCCAGCGGCGACAAGCAGTACAAAGGAACACCGATCACGCTCGATTTCTCCGGCGCCGACCTCCGCTCGGTGCTGCGCTACTTCAACGAGATCAGCGGTCTCAACATCATCATCGACCCGTCTGTGCCGGCGACGCCGATTGACGTCGTGCTGCGCGATGTTCCGTGGGATCAGGCGTTCGAGACGCTTCTGCGACGCACAAGCTCGGATACGTTGCCGAAGGAACCATCGTGCGCATCGCGCCGCTGTCGGTCCTCGCGGAGGAGGAGGGTGACCGTCGGCAAGCTGGCCGAGGCGAAGGCCCTCGCCGGCGACCTGCAGGTGCGGACCTTCTCGCTGAGCTATGCGAAGGCGGGGGACCTGTCGCCGCTGCTCGTCAAGTCGGCGCTGTCGCAGCGCGGACAGATCCAGGTCGACGCACGCACCAACACGATCATCATCACCGACCTGCCCGACCGGCTGCAGACCGTCTCGGCGCTCCTCGGGGCACTCGATCGTCCCGAGCCGCAGGTCGAGGTCGAAGCGCGCGTCGTGCAGACGACGCGCGAGTTCGCCAAGTCGATCGGCGTGCAGTGGGGCCTGAACGGCCGTGCCACGCCGGGGATCGGTAACACCACCGGATCTGGCGTTTCCCGAACAACGGCACGCTCAGCGGACGGACCGGCGCCAACAACTCGCCGAACGACAACCGCGCCACGGCGAACGATACGACCGCGACGGCCGTGAACCTGCCGCGTCCCGGGCGCGACATCGGCAATCGGCCTGGCGCTCGGCGCAGTCAACGGCGCGTTCAACATCGACGTCGCGCTTTCCGCGCTCGAGCGCAGCGGCAAGGGGCGCGATCCTGTCGACGCCGCGTCTGACCACCCAGAACAACGTGGCGGCGGAGGTTGCGCAGGGTCTCCAGATTCCGATTCAGACCGTCGCCAACAACACCGTCACGGTCAGTTTCAAGGACGCCGCGCTGACTCTGCAAGTCACGCCGCAGATCACCTCCGCGAACACCGTGATCATGCAGATCACTCTCGAGAACGCGACGCCGGACTTCAGCCGCCAGGTGAACGGCATTCCGCCCATCGACACGCAGCGCGCCCGGACCCAGGTGCAGGTCGACGACGGCGCGACCACGATCATCGGCGGCATTTTCGTAAGCCGCGAACAGGTGTCGAACGAGCGCACGCCGGTCCTGTACCGGATGCCACTCCTCGGCTGGCTGTTCAAGCGCGATACGACGTCTGACGAAAGCCGCGAGCTGTTGATCTTCATCACGCCGCGCATCATCAAGGGCTAACGACTATGACGAAAGCGGTCTGGGGTTCTGGAATCCGGCTGGTGGGCGCGGTCGTCCTCGCCATCGCGTCCGTGTCGTGCGGGACACAAACACGAGAGGGGACGTCGTCGTCTTATCTGATCATCGCCACGCTCGAGGGGGCATCCGGCGCCGATCCGGGAGCATTCGGTGCGACGGTTTCCTCCGACGTCATCACGGTGAAAGACAACGTGCCGAACGTACTTCTCCGACCCAGGACGGGTCACGTTTTCGCTTGGCCTGAAAGATCCCGGGCCTGCGTCGTCCCCTGTATCGCCCACGCAGAACAACTTCATCACCGTCAATCGCTATCACGTCCGGTACGTCCGATCCGACGGCCACAACGTAGAAGGTGTGGACGTGCCATACGCGTTCGACGGCGCATTCACCGTGACGGTCTCCGGTGATACGAGCGCAGGCTTCACGCTCGTGCGCAACCAGGCGAAGCAGGAAGCACCGCTCAAGGCACTCCAGACCAATCCCATCGTCGTGTCGACGATTGCCGAGGTGACGTTCTACGGCCACGACCAGACAGGCAGGGAAGTCAGCGTGACAGGAAATATCGGGGTCAGTTTCGCCAATTTCGGCGATCCGAAGTGACGTGCACACGTCGACGAGTCGGAGTGCCGGTGCCGCCGGTGATTCAAATATGAGGAAACCAGCATACTCGCGGTGGATTGTCATCCCGGTGGTCGCGCTCGTGGCGACCGCCTCGGGATGCACCATGAAGAGCCAGGACGCGCCGCCGCTGACCGGTCCGTCGGAACTGGGCTTGTCCATCACCGTGGCGCCCGATCCCGACATGCTGACGCAGGACGGATCCTCGCAGTCGCGCGTGACGATCACCGCTCGTGATTCGAATGGCAAGCCGAAAAAAGATGTCTCGCTTCTCGCCGAGATCCTGGTCGGCGGAGTACACACCGATTTCGGTTCGCTCTCGCAGCGCAACCTCGTGACCGACGCCAACGGGGAAGCACGATTGATGTACACGGCTCCGGCGCTTCCGAGCGGGCCGGCTGTGGACAACGGCACACAGGTGAACATCGCCGTCACGCCGTACGGCAAAGACTTTGGCAACAGCACGACCACGGATCGCGACCATCCGTCTCGTGCCGCCCGGCATCGTCGTCCCGCCGGACGGCCTGCAGCCGTTGTTCACGTTCACGCCGAGCTCGCCGACCGATCACCAGAATGTCCTGTTCGATGCGTCGACGAGCACCGCGCCGTCGAACAACCCGATCGTGTCGTACTCGTGGAACTTTGGAGATGGCGCAACCGGAAGTGGACGGACAGCGACCCACTCGTTCAACACGCCCGGCACCTACGCCGTCACGCTGACGGTTGCGCGACCGGTACAGCCGGACGCGCATCGACGTCGCAGACCATCGACGTCGGCGGTGGGACAACGCACCGTCGGCGAGCTTCCTGTCGTCGCCCGCGACGCGCCTGTCATCGGCAGAATCGTGAACTTCAACGCGTCGGCGAGTCGACCGGCGCCCGGCCGCACGATCCGCACTTACGCGTGGGACTTCGGCGACGGCGACGCAGAAGACGACGTACGACCCCGATCACGACGCACGACTTCGTCAAGGTCGGAGTGTTCACCGTCACACTCGTCGTCACCGACGATGCTGGGCGCCAGGCGGTCGCGACCGGGTCGGTGACGATTTCAGCGACGCGCCGACAGCCGACTTCACCTTCTCGCAGCTGCCGCCGAATCGCTCTGCACAACATGCAGTTCAACTCGTCGGGATCCTCGGCCGCGGCGGGGCGCACGATTGTGTCGTACTCATGGGACTTCGGTGACGGTGGCAGCAGCACGCTCGGCTTCGCCGTCGCACACGTATCTTTGCGGCGCCAGCTACAACGTCACGCTGGTCGATACCGACAGCGCCGGCGAAGGTCGGACGCGTGACCAAGAACGGTGCAGGTGCAGTAACCGAGTTCGGCCGTGCCGGACAGTCCGCGCATCGAGGAATTGAAACGCCGGGTCCATTCGGACCCGGCGTCCATCGCTTTTGCCGCGCTCGCGGAGGAATACCGGCGGGCCGGCAGGTTTGAAGAGTCGATCGAAGCCTGCACGACGGGGCTGGTCCGACACCCGTCATATTTGTCCGCGCATGTCACGCTCGGCCGCGCGTACATCGAGGTTGGCCGCCTCCAGGAGGCACGGGAAGAGCTCGAATACGTTCTGAAACTCGCTCCCGAAAATCTCGCAGCCATTCGCGGCCTGGCGGAAATTCATCACCGAATCGGACAGGAAGAGGTCGAGCCGCACAGCCAGCTGGCAGAGGCGCCCGTGGCACAGCCGGCTGCATTGGCAAGCCCGGCGGAGGCGCCCGCCGCTCCGGTCTTGCAACGCGAACCATCTATTCCGTTTAAGAGTTACACCGTCGAGACGCCAGAACCCGAGGCCCACACTCCCGTGCTGGCGAGCGTTCCACTTTCTCAAGCGGCCGTGCCCGCACCAACTGAGCCGCATGTCACCTACCCCGGTCCCGTCGATCCCGCGCTGGCAGGCCTCGAAGAATTCCTGAACGCAATCATTCGCGCGCGCGCCGAGCGGGCCGGCGCCCGCTGACGCACCCGAGTTCCATGGCCCCGGCGTCGGTTTCATCGTCGCGTCGTCGTATTGCCACATTGCAGTCGGACCTTCGAACGCTGGATTTTGAACGCTTCGTCGTCACTCACCTTCCCAACGTCCGTTACTTGACGGGTTTCAGCGGAACAGCTGGTGCGGCACTCGTAGGGCCCGATACATGTACGCTCGTGGTCGACTTTCGCTACGAGACTGCGGCCAGATCGCTGCTCGCCCAGTCGTCGGACAATCCATTCGAGATTTGCGTGGTGCAGGGCACGTACGAGGACGCGATCTCCCAGGCACTGGTGCAGTCAGGGGCTTCGAGAATCGGAATTGAGGCCGCGTCGATGACCGTGGGGCGATTCAATCGGATCGCGGCAGCGCTGACACCGGCCGAGCAGTCGTCGAGTACCCACCGGATGCCGACGCTCATTCCAACCGAACGGATCATCGAACGGCGTCGTGCGGTCAAAGACGCCGAAGAGATTGCCATCCTCCGCGAGGCAGCGCGCCGACTGTCCGACGTTGCTCGACAGGTTCCAACTCTGGTGCGCGAAGGCCGGTCGGAAGCTGACATTGCCGCCGACATCGAGCTATCAATCCGTAGCGCTGGATTCGAGCGCGCAGCCTTCGACACAATCGTGGCCGCGGGCGAGAACAGCGCGCTTCCGCACGCCCGTCCCGGCCCTCGACGACTGAGGGGGGGCGACGGGGTGGTGCTGGACTTCGGAGGCGTCTACGACGGATACTGCGTGGATCTGACGCGGACGCTCTCGGTCGGGGCGCCGGGTCCCGGATTCTCGGCTCTCGTGGCGGCTGTCAAGGAGGCGCACGACGCGGCCATTGCGGCCGTCAGACCGGGTGTTCGACCCAGTGAAATCGACGCCGCCGCGCGGGAAGTGCTCGTACGTCACGGGCTTGCGGAGGCATTCGGGCATGGTACTGGGCACGGGTTAGGCCTCGAAGTCCACGAAGATCCACGGATTTCGAAGCTTCCGGGTGCTCTTCCGGACGAGCCGGTCGTGCCGGGTATGGTTTTCACGATTGAGCCCGGAGCCTACGTTCCCGGCCTGGGTGGTGTGCGGATTGAGGACGACGTCCTCGTCGTGGAGAATGGCTGCGAAGTCTTGACCGACGCGCCGATAGAGGTACTGTAGCTTCTGCCTCCCAGGCGTGAGCGGGCTGAAGTGGAGCTTCCAGTCTGCGAGCTGGTTGTAGCTTCCGCCTTTAGGCGGAAGCACTTTGATGGCGGAAGGCTTTTCTGCCGGAAGGACGTCTCCAAGGGGATGATGGAGTTCGAGGATATCGAGCGGATTCTGGAGCTTGTCCGGCAGCACGACCTGGCTGAATTCGAGGTCGAGAGCGACGGCATGAAGCTTCGAGTTCGGAAGGCGTCCGCCCCGTTCCCGATGCCCCCGGCCATGCCTCAGACTCCGGTCGCGACTCCGCTCGCACCGCAGGTGTCGGCGTCTGCGATTCCCGCGATGCCCGCCCTGCCTCCGACGACCGACGACGAGTCCGTGGAGCTTGCCGTCGTGAAGTCTCCGATTGTCGGAACGTTCTATCGATCTCCCGAACCAGGCGCCCAGTCCTTTGTGGAGATCGGCCAGCGGGTCAGGAAGGATCAGGTCCTGTGTATCATCGAGGCGATGAAGCTGATGAACGAAATCACGTCGGAATACGACGGTGAGATCGTCAGCGCCTACGTCGAGAATGGCAAACCGGTACAGTACGGCGAGCGGTTGTTTGCGATCAAGACGGGTGGGCTCTGAGAGCCGCCTGAAACAAACACCTGACAGAGGCCGGGCCACAGTCCATGTTCAAGAAAATCCTGATCGCGAACCGCGGCGAGATTGCACTGCGAGTGATTTGCGCCTGTCGCGAGCTCGGTATCAAGACGGTCGCCGTCTACTCCGAAGCGGACGAGAACTCCCTCCATGTGCGATTCGCCGACGAGGATGTGTGCATCGGACCGGCGCGCAGCAGCGATAGCTACTTGAGCGTGCCCGCCGTCATCAGCGCGGCCGAAATCACGGGTGCCGACGCTATTCACCCGGGCTACGGCTTTCTGTCCGAGAGCGCATACCTCGCCGAGGTCTGCGAGGCGTGCCATATCAAGTTCATCGGGCCGGCTCCGAACGTGATTCGCCTGCTGGGGGACAAAGCGCGTGCCCGGCGCGCGATGAAGAAAGCTGGCGTGCCGGTGCTTCCGGGCAGCGATGGCCCCGTCGACAGCGAGGAGAAGGCGCAAAGGATAGCCAAGGATCTCGGCTATCCCGTGATCATCAAGGCCGTGGCGGGTGGCGGCGGCCGCGGTATGCGGGTGATCCGGATGCCCAGCGAACTGTCCAAGGCGCTGAAGACGGCTCAACGCGAAGCGGAAGCGGCGTTCGGCGTCGGGGACGTCTACCTCGAGAAATACGTCGAGAACCCCCGACACATCGAGTTCCAGGTGCTCGGCGATCACCACGGTGCGGTCGTCCACCTTGGCGAGCGTGAGTGTTCCATCCAGCGTCGGCATCAGAAGCTGCTGGAAGAGGGCCCTTCGGTTGCGGTCACGGAAAAGATGCGGCGCAAGCTTGGCAGCACGGTCGTGGATGCGGCGCGCGCGGTCCAGTACACCAATGCCGGCACGTTCGAGTTCCTGCTTGACGACAAGGGGAACTTCTACTTCCTCGAAGTCAACACCCGGGTCCAAGTGGAACATCCGGTGACCGAATTCATCACCGGGGTGGACATCGTCAAGGAGCAGATCCGGATCGCCGCAGGAGAGCGCCTGTCCTTCAAGCAGGGGGACGTGACGTTCAACGGCCATTCGATCGAGTGCCGCATCAACGCCGAGGATCCGGAGACGTTTGCCCCGTCTCCAGGCGTCGTGCACGCGTTCAGCGTTCCGGGCGGTCCCGGCGTTCGCATCGATACGTTCCTCCATTCGGAGTGCACCATCTCGCCGTACTACGATTCGATGATTGCCAAGATCATCGTCCATGGACGCGATCGGCACGAGGCGATCGCCCGCATGCGGCGGACGCTCGAGATGACCGTGATCGAGGGCATCAAGACATCCATTCCGCTTCATCTCCGGATTCTGGCCGACCCCGATTTTGTCGCGGGAAGACTTGGCACCGGGTTCATGGACCGCTTCTTCGTCGCCAGGAAGACCGACAGCGCGGGCCTCGCCGAAGCCGTTTAGTGGAGTGTCTCTTCGGTTTACTACCGGGCCGCTCGGTTGTCGCGGCCCGAAAATCGCGGTTGAACGCTTGTTGTGACTAGAGGTCTTGACCCCTCCGAACCTGCACAATTGAGTCAATTTTCCTGGGTCAAGACCGTCCCCGCGTCAGCGGGGCGTGATCAAGAATATGTGCTAGCGAGGCGGAGCCTCGACGGTCTGAGGCGCAGCCTCGCTAGTACTGCTTCAGCGGATACGGTCCACTAGGTCATTCCTCGATGTTCAACGTCCCGAGCGGCCGCGGTGCATGGTTTGAACGTTGACCGTCTGCGCCCCCAACTCCCCGCCGAGCCATTCTTGTATCCCATCGTCGACGCGGCCCTGTGCCGCAAGAGGGGTATCGATCCGCTGGCCTTGTTCGACGCCTGCGCGGCGGGAGGCGCGCGCGTGCTCCAGCTTCGAGAGAAGGAGGGCGGGAGCGGCGCGTTTCTCAGCCTCGCCGATGCGCTCGTGTCCCGGGGTCGATCGACCGGGGCAATCGTCGTCATCAACGATCGGGCAGATATCGCGCGACTGAGCGGGGCGGATGGCGTCCATGTCGGCCAGGACGATCTGCCCGTCTGGTCCGTGCGGCAGATCCTTTCTGGCGCGGCGATCGTCGGCCTCTCGACGCACGACGACAGCCAGGTTGATCGGGCGATCCGGGAGGACGCGACTTACGTGGCCGTAGGCCCCATCTTCGACACCTCGACGAAGGATACGGGTTATTCTGCTCGCGGCCTCGATCTCCTCCGACGGGCGGCCGGCCGTGGGAAACCAGTCGTTGCCATCGGCGGGATTACATTGCAGCGCGTGCCCGATGTCATTCACGCCGGCGCATCGGGAATTGCGGTCATCACGCGATCTCCTCACGGGAGACGATCCAGAAGGGCGGACCCGCGAATTCATTGCGCGCCTTGCAGAGGTCGCCGCCCCGCGCAGAACCCCGTCGAACCCGGAAGAACCCGCAGAACCCCGTAGAACCCCGCAGAACCCCGTAGAACCCCGTAGAACCCCGTCGAACCCCGCAGAACCCCGTCGAACCTGGTCTTTTGTGGAATAATGCCGCCACTTCACGCCAGGCCTGATCACCGGAGGGTGAATGGATTCGAATCTTCTGAGAACGAAGTCAATCGAGCAGCTCGTCGGCGATGTCGAGCAGGGTGGCAAGGCGCTCAAGCGAACGCTGTCGGCACTGGATCTGACGCTGCTCGGCATCGGCGCCATCATCGGGACTGGGATTTTCGTTCTCACCGGCACCGCAGCGGCGAACCAGGCCGGCCCTGGCATCGTGCTGTCTTACGTGATTGCCGGTCTTGCGTGTGGGTTTGCGGCGCTGTGCTACGCGGAGTTCTCGGCCATGATCCCCATCTCGGGAAGCGCCTACACCTACGCGTATGCCACGCTCGGCGAGATTTTCGCGTGGATGATCGGGTGGGACCTGATCCTCGAATACGCAGTGGGGTCGATGACCGTCGCGGTCGGCTGGAGCGGCTATTTCCAGCGCATCCTTGCGGGCTTCGGCGTTCATCTGCCGGTCGTGGATGTCCGCGTCTCCGGATCCGGCCGCCGGCACGCTCGTCAACCTTCCCGCGATCGTCGATCGTGCTCGGCGATCATGGTGCTGCTGGTCATCGGCGTGCGGGAAAGCGCGCGCTTCAACGCCGCGATGGTGACGGTGAAGCTGGCGGCGGTGGCCTTCTTCATCCTCGTGGGCTTCTCCTACGTGAAGCCGGCGAACTGGTCGCCCTTCATGCCGTATGGCTTTTCCGGGGTGATGACCGGCGCCGCGGTCGTGTTCTTTGCGTACATCGGCTTCGACGCGGTGTCGACCACCGCCGAAGAAGCGAAGAACCCGAGCCGCGATCTTCCAATCGGGATCATCGCGTCGCTCGTCATCTGCACCATTCTCTATCTCGTCGTCGCCGGCATCCTCACGGGGATCGTGCCGGTGGTGCAGTTCAAGGCCGATCAGCAGTTCCTCAACGCTCCGGTGGGATACGCGCTCGCGGTGATCAACAAGGACTGGGCCGCTGGCGTGGTCTCGGCTGGCGCGGTTGCCGGCATCACCAGCGTGCTCCTGGTCATGCTGATGAGTCAGCCGCGGATTTTCTTCGCGATGAGCCGGGATCAGCTGCTGCCCGCGGGCGTCAGCCGCGTGCATCCGAGATTCCGCACGCCCTACATCACCACGATCATCACCTGCGTTATCGTTTCGGCGGTCGCCGGGCTTCGTGCCCATCACGGTGCTCGGCGAGATGACGAGCATCGGAACGCTGTTCGCGTTCGTCGTCGTGTCGCTCGCGGTCATTGTGCTGCGCATCAGGCGGCCCGAGGCGCGCCGGCCCTTCACGGTGCCGGGCGGGCACGTCGTGCCAATCCTCGGCGTGCTCGCGTGCGTCTATCTGATGGTCAGTCTCTCGGTGATGACGTGGGTGCGTTTTCTGGGCTGGCTCGACGTCGGGATGATCATCTACTGGTTCTACGGCCGCACCCATAGTCCGCTGGTGAACCAGGCGGAAGCTGCCGCCCGTTCGGCTTCGGAGAACCTGGCGAACTTCCTGAAGATCCTCGGTTACATGCTGCTCTTCAACGGGTTCTGCATCACGCTGCTGGCGTATCTCACGATCCTGAACGTGACGAACGAAACCCTGGCGAAATGGAGCGAGCTCGACGCGGTTCTGTCTCACGCCGGTATGCACATCAACCCGGAGATCGCCGACGCGTTCGGGTTGAAGATCCTGTATGGCTGGTGCCGTCGTGACGGTGCTCGGCCACGTGCTCGGAAGGTCGTCGGGCAAGCGATAACCAGTTGGCGATCGGGGACCGGCCCAGCCGCAACCAGATTCGGGTGACCGCGGTGTCTCCGTGGTGGGCGGGCTGGCGTCTGTCCGTGGTCCTGCTCATAGCCGTCGTGATGTGGCGGTACGGCCGGCTTCGTCATCATGGAAGGCTGGGACGTGTTCGATGCCTTCTACATGACGATTACCACGGTGACCACGGTTGGGTACGGCGAGATTCACCCGTTATCGCGCGCAGGGCGCGTGTTCAACAGCGGCGTTATCATTCTAGGCGTCGCGACGGTTCTCTACACGTTTTCGTTTCTGATGGCGCGCCTGGTGGAGGGAGATCTCCAGCAGCGCTGGGCTCGCCGGCGCCGGCAACGCATGCTCGACGACCTCACGAATCACTTCATCATCTGCGGTTTCGGCCGCATTGGCCAGATCGTGGCGCGGGAGTTCACCCGGCAGGCCGTGCCCTTTGTCATCATCGAGCGCGATATCGAACGGATGCAGGCGGCCATCGACATGGGGTATCTCGCCGTCGAAGCCGATGCCAGCAGCGAGGACGTGCTGCGGCGCCTGGGCATTTCCCGTGCGCGCGGGTTCATCGCCGCGGTCAGCACGGATGCCGACAACGTGTTCGCGATCCTGACGGCGCGACTTCTGCGCCCTGATCTGTTCATCATCGGCCGCGCGGAAACGGAAGACGCGAAGACCAAACTCGTCAGAGCTGGTGCCGACCGCGTGCTGTCCCCGTACCAAATCGGTGGTCTTCAGCTGGCGCAGACCGCGCTGAGGCCCGCGGTGGTCGACTTCGTGCAGTTGGCGACAAGCTCGGATAATCTCGATCTGAACATGGAGCAGGTGCAGATTGCGGAGGGATCGGCGCTCATCAGACCGCACGATCCTGGAGGCGAACCTTCGACAGCGATTTGGCGTCGTCGTTGTCGGCATCCAGCGCGCCAGCGGAGTGATGGAGTTCAACCCGCCGCCGGAAAGCGTCATGAAAGTCGGCGACTTCCTCGTCGTCCTTGGACAGGCAAAGAACCTGCGCGATTTGGAAGCGGTGGCCAGGCAGGCCGGAGTCGCGAGATGATCGCATGAGCGCCCGCCTGCTCGACGGCCGTGCAGTTGCCGCGGCGATTCGGGAGTCCGTCCTTCCGGACGTGCACGCATTCACCGCCCGCGCCGGCCGACCGCCGGGACTCGGCATTGTCCTCGTCGGCGAGGATCCATCGTCGGAAATCTACGTACGCAACAAGGTTCGGGCGGGGACCGAGTCCGGTCTTCGCGTCGACCTGAACCGGCTACCCGCGGACGCGAGCCTGAGCCAGCTCCTATCCCTCGTGGCCCAGCTGAATGCGAGCGATGTCCACGACGGAATTCTCGTGCAGTCGCCGCTACCGGCCGCCATGGGGAAGGGCGCCGCGCAGAAGGTGTTCGACGCGATCGATCCGGCGAAGGACGTGGACGGCTTTCACCCTATCAACGTCGGCCGCCTCGTGCAGGGTCGCGCGCACCTGATGCCGTGCACACCGTCGGGCGTGATCGAGATGCTCGAGCGGAGCGCGATTCGGATCGCCGGAACACACGCCGTCGTGATTGGGCGCAGCGAGATCGTCGGAAAGCCGATGGCGATGCTGCTGCTGCAGCGCGACGCGACTGTGACGATCTGCCACTCCAAGACCCCCGATCTTCCCGGCATGGCGGCGACCGCCGACATTCTCGTCGCGGCCATCGGACGCCCCGGGTTCGTGACGCCGGCATTCGTGAAGCCGGGGGCAACAGTCGTAGACGTGGGCATCAGCTCCGTCACGGATGCGGTCACAGCCGCCAGACTGTTCGAGCCGGGATCGACCAGACTCGCCGACTTCACCAGACGCGGGTCCGTCGTCGTCGGCGATGTTCATCCCTCCGTCGCGGGCGTCGCCGGAGCGCTGACGCCGGTGCCGGGTGGAGTAGGTCCTCTGACGATCGCGATGCTCTTGAAGAACACGCTGGCCGCCGCGCAGGCCCGTCAACCCGTGTGAGCCATGCTGCGAGTCGCGCTGACAGGGGGCATCGCCACAGGGAAGTCCTACTGTCTCGCGCGGTTCTCCGCGCTCGGGGTTCCCGTCATCGACGCCGATCGTCTCGCGCGCGATGCCGTCGCGCCCGGTTCGCGTGTTCTGGAGGCGGTTGCCGCGCGGTTTGGCGCCTCGATGCTCCTGCCCGACGGATCGCTCGATCGCACAGCGCTTGCGCACGTGGTCTTCAACGATCGCGCCGCACGGGCCGACCTGGAGGCCATCGTTCATCCCGAGGTCTACCGGCGGATCAACGAGTGGCTCGCGACGCTGCCACCGCGGACGCGCGTGGCGATCGCGGACATCCCGCTGCTGTTCGAGACCGGCCACACGCACGATTTCGATCGGGTGATTGTGGTCGCCTGCGAGCCAAGGGAGCAGCTCCGGCGGCTCGTGGCGCGAGACGGACTGAGCGAACGGGACGCGCGCGCCCGCCTGGACGCCCAGTGGCCCATCGAAGAAAAAGAGGCGCGCGCCGATTACGTCATCAAGACCGACGCCACCATCGCCGACACCGACAGCCAGGTCAAGACGGTTTATGAAATGCTGAATGTTGAATGCTGAATGTTGAATGTTGAATGTTGAATGCCTGTCATCAACGCTTGTCCGTGGCGCTGCGCCGCCCGGTCCGGCGGCGATTCTTTTCCCGGACGTAATTGGCATTAGGAAGCTTGCCCAACTGGCATTCAACATTCAGCATTCAACATTCAGCATTCAGCATTTCAACTGGTGAGCGTGGCTTCCGTGTCCTTCGCCGGCGCGATGCGTTCTTCGACGAATGTGTTCCATTCGTGGCAGTGTGGACACTGCCAGAGAAGCTCCGTGCTCCGGTAGCGGCAGCGGACGCAGATGTGCGCGTCGACGTAGAAGATGGCGTCGTGGGCGAGGTCGGCATAGCGCTCGACGAGGGCAGGCGGGAGCTTCAGTTGTGAGAGCGTCTGCCAGATGGCCTGGTGGAGCGCAAGGGCATGCGGATTGATCACCAGGGCTTCGAAGAGCAGCTCCAGAGCTTCGCTGGCCTGACCGTGTGTGGTGAGATAGCGCGCGAGCGCGAGGCGGGCGCGCCAGTCCTGAGCGCCACCCGCAATCAGTCGGCGACAGAGAGCCGGGAAGCGGCCCACGTCGTTCAGCTCCGCATAGGCACTCTCGAGACGGGAGAACGCCAGGTACGCGCGTTCTGGCGAGGTCCCGACCAGGCGCTCCCACGTGGTCAAGGCCGCAGGAATGTCGCCCTGGGCCAGCTGAACGTCTCCGAGATTCAGGTACGCCGGCGCGTTCTTCGCATCGAGTTCGATCGCCGCCTCGAATCGTTTCGTGGCCTCCGCATGCTCTCCGCGTTTCAGCGAAACGAGGCCGATCTCGTTCTCGAGGAACGCGAGGATCTCCTGGTGGCGCGGCTGGTGATCGGCGCCATCGCGGGCCGCGAGCTTCTGCCGCATCGCATACGCCTCGCTCCACTGATGCTGTTCCTCGTGCAACTTCTCGAGGTTCGACATCGCATAGCGGTTGCCAGGGTCGAGCCTCAAGACCTCCGAGAATGCCTCGAGCGCGCGGTCCACGAATCCGCCGTGTTTGTAATCGAGCCCGAGGCACAGCAGGACATTCGCGTGTTCGAGTTTGCGGAGATGCGGCCGCTGCAGCAAGCTCTGATGTTCCTGAATGGCGCGACCGACCTGTCCTTTTTCACGGTACAGGTTTCCGAGAATGAGGTGAATCTCGAGCGGGTCGCCAGCGGCCTCCGCCGCGGTGCTCAATTCTTCGATCGCCGGGTCGATCTGATTGGCCACAAGAAAGTTGAGGCCGAGCATGTAATGCGGCGATTCCCGTGCGCGACGTCGATCGATCCAGCGTCCATCCTGCAGTTTGTAGCGCTCCCATGCCTTGCCGACGGTCAAGCCGGCCAGGAGGGCGAGCAGGACGAACAGCGTAACGTAGGGGCCCATCAGTCGACAGGGACGTATTCGCGCACGACGCCGTCCCAGCGGTCCTGTGCGCGCAAGACCATCTCGATGAATTCGCGCACGGCGCCCCGGCCGCCACCCGCCGTGCTCACCCAATGCACTCGCGACCGGACCTCGGTGGCGGCGTCCGCCGGGGCTGCGGAAAGGCCGACGCGGGTCAGAACCGGCAGATCGAGCAGATCGTCCCCCATGTAGGCGACTGCGCTGTCGGGAAGTCCGGTGTCCCGGAGGATTCGCTCGTAGGCGGCGAGCTTGCTGTGTGCACCCTGGACGACGAGCCGGATTGCCAGTTGGGCCGCGCGGTGAGTCGTGGCGCCGGATGATCGGGCCGACAACAGTCCGACAGTCAGTCCTGCGCGCTGCGCCCATACCATGGCGGCGCCGTCGCGGATATGGAATCCCTTGGCCTCGGAGCCATCCGCGTGCATGATGACCACACCGTCGGTCAGGACGCCATCGACGTCGAACAGCAGCAGTCGAATGTCCGCAACGCGTTCGGCATCAGTCATGACACGAGACCAGACAGAAAACCAGCGACCCGAAAGGAAAACTACAACCCCTACAACCTATAACCAAAACCGATACCATCAAAACATCTGCGTTCTCCACAGATCATGCAGATGCACCACCCCTTCAACCGTGTGAGTATCTCCAACCACCACGACGGCGGTGATTTTATGCGTCTCCATGACTCTCAGCGCCTCCACGGCGAGCAGATCGCGGGAGATGGTGACTGGTCTGGGCGTCATCGCGTTCCCAGCGGTCAACGCGAGAACGTTCGGTACTCGACTCATCAGCCTCCGTAGATCGCCATCGGTGAAGATCCCCACCAGCCGGCCTTCCTCGTCGACGACGCACGTCATGCCCAGACGCTTGCTCGACATCTCGTGAAACACGTCGGCCATCGGCGTCGTGGTTCGGACAATCGGCGCTGCCTCACCCGAATGCATGACGTGCTCGACGCGCATCAGGCGCCGGCCCAGCTTGCCGCCCGGATGGAGCGACGCGAACTGCTCCTCGCGGAAGCCCTTGCGCACGAGCAGCGTCATGGCCAGAGCGTCTCCCATGGCGAGCGCCGCGGTCGTGCTGGCGGTCGGCACCAGATTCATCGGACACGCTTCCTTCCCGATGCCGCAGTTCAGTGTGACGTCGGCGGCACGCGCGAGCGTCGATGAGGGATCGCCCGTGATCGCGATCAGCCGCGCGCCCAGTCTCCGGATTGATTCGAGCAGGCGGATCAGTTCCTCAGTTTCTCCGCTGTAAGAGACCGCCAGCACGACGTCATCGTCTCGGATCGCGCCGAGGTCGCCGTGAATCGCCTCCGCTGGATGCAGGAACCAGGCGGACGTGCCGGTGCTCGAGAGGGTCGCGGCGATCTTCCGGCAAATCAGCCCGGACTTGCCCATTCCGGTCACGATCACCCGGCCCCGGCAGTCGAACAGCAGCTGCACGGCTCGCTCGAAGTCGCCGTTGATGCGATCGACCAGGGCGAGAATCGCAGCGGCTTCAATGCGAAGCACCTTGCGCGCGAGTTCCAACCCCGACAACGTGTCGGTCATACGGCGGCCTCACGAGCGATGGCATGGATGCGAGCGAGCCGAATCAGCAGGGGCTCGAGCCGGGAAAGCCGCAGCGCGTTCTGCGCGTCGCTCTTGGCCTGCTCCGGGCGTTCGTGGACCTCCATGAACACGCCATCGATCCCGGCCGCAACCCCGGCAGACGCGAGCGGCTCGATGAACTCAGCCTGTCCCGCCGTCACCCCGTTTCCGGCGCCGGGAAGCTGCAGGCTGTGGGTCACGTCGTAGACGACGGGGCAGCCCAACCCTCGCATAATCGGAAACGCGCGCATATCGACGACGAGGTTGTGATACCCGAACGTCACTCCACGCTCGGTGACGATGACGCGAGGATTTCCAGCTTCGGTGACTTTCGCGATGGCGTGCCGCATGTCGTCGGGCGCCAGGAACTGTCCTTTCTTGATGTTGACGACGCGCCCGGTTGCCGCGGCGGCCACGAGCAGATCGGTCTGACGCGAGAGGAACGCGGGTATCTGGAGAATGTCGGCAACGCTCGCCACAGGCTCCGCGTGCGATGGCTCGTGGATATCGGTCAGGACCGGCACGCCGGCCGTCTCGCGAACGCGGGCCAGCACCCGTATGCCTTCTCGGAGGCCCGGTCCACGAAAGGATCGGCCGGAGGTTCGATTGGCTTTGTCGTACGACGCCTTGAAGACATACGGTATCCCGACGCGGCGGGCGATATCGCGGACGGCGAGCGCCGTCTCAATCGCGTGTGACTCGCTTTCGATCACGCACGGTCCCGCAATGAGGAGCAATGGCGCATCGCCCCCAATCGTCAGGCCGCCGAACTGGATCGGCTGCACGCCGATTACCCTACCACGGAGGCGGCGTCGTGCTGATGCGCGGCGAGCTTGCGAAGGTGACTCGCTTGGACGAAACCAGCGAACAATGGGTGCGGCTCGAGCGGCTTGGATTTGAACTCCGGGTGGAACTGGACCGCGACATACCAGGGATGTGAAGGCAGCTCGATGATCTCGACGAACTTGCCGTCGAGCGATCGGCCGACGATCTGCAGCCCCTGGTCGGTCAATGCCTTTTCGTACAGGCAATTGAACTCGTATCGATGACGGTGTCGTTCGTGAATCACCGGCTTGCCGTACAGTTGGTGCGCCCGCGACCCGGGCTTGAGCTCGCACGCGTACGATCCCAGCCTCATGGTGCCGCCGAGGTCGTCGACGCCGAGCAGGTCACGAAGCTTGTAGATGACTTTCTGAGGCGCGTCCGGGGCGCACTCGGTTGAATCTGCTTCCGGCATTCCGCACACGTGTCTCGCGTACTCGACGGCCGCCCACTGAAAGCCGTAGCAGATGCCGAAATACGGGATCCCGCGCTCGCGCGCGATCTCCGCCGCGCGCATCATGCCGCGAGTACCGCGATCGCCGAAGCCACCGGGCACCAGAATGCCGTTCGCCCCGTCCAGCAGCTGCTCGCCTCCCGGCTGTTCGAGCGCTTCCGCCTCGACCCAGCGGATATTCACGCGCAGACGGTGCTTGAACCCACCATGGTAGAGCGCCTCGTTCAGGCTCTTGTACGAGTCCTCGTAGCCGACGTACTTTCCGACGACGTGAATTGTGATTTCGTCCGAGGGGTTCTTGATGCGATCGACGAGATCGGTCCAGGCTCCCATTCTCGCTTCGGTCTGCGGCAGATGCAGACGATTGAGCACGATCCGGTCGAGCCCTTCTGCCGCGAGCACGAGCGGTACCTCGTAGATGCTCGAGACATCTTTCGCTGTAATCACCGCTTCTTCGTCCACGTCGCAGAACAAGGCGATCTTCTGCTTGATATCCTGGTCGAGAAATCGATCGGTGCGGCAGAGCAGGATGTCCGGCTGGATACCAATCGCGCGAAGGTCCCTGACGCTGTGCTGAGTCGGTTTGGTTTTCAGTTCTCCCGCCGCGCCAATGAAGGGCACGAGCGTCAGGTGGATATAGAGCGTGTTTTCCCGTCCGACGTCCTGCCGAAGCTGCCGAATGGCTTCAACGAACGGCAGGCTCTCGATGTCGCCGACCGTGCCCCCGATTTCCACGAGCACGATGTCCACGTCCCGTGCGACAGCCCGGATGCTGTCCTTGATCTCGTTGGTGATGTGAGGAATGACCTGGACCGTCCGTCCGAGGTAGTCGCCCCGCCGCTCCTTCTGAATAACAGACAGATAAATCTTGCCCGTCGTCCAGTTGTTGTTACGGCTGGTCACGGTGCTGGTGAAGCGCTCGTAGTGGCCGAGATCGAGATCCGTCTCGGCACCGTCGTCAGTCACGTAGACCTCGCCGTGCTGGTACGGACTCATCGTTCCGGGGTCGACGTTGATGTAGGGGTCGAACTTCTGGAGCGCAACTCTATATCCGTGCCCTTCGAGCAGCGCGCCGATGGAGGCGGCGGCGAGTCCCTTGCCCAGGGACGAGACGACCCCACCGGTCACCAGAATGTACTTGACCGACCGATCGGAGCTGCCGGCGTTCTGTGTCGCATCCCTGTGCTGCTGCATCGTCTTGTCTGTCTCCAGGCTTGATGAACTGACTGAGCCGCGTGGCGATCTCGTTCCTCTCGTGCCCGGTTTATCCGGACACGACGCCAGCCCGATCCTTGGTTGAATCGTTGCCCACGCTGGCGCGGACGCGCGCCAGGTCTTCCGCCGTGTCCACGCCAACAGAATCGAATCGTGTTTCGACGACCTTGATCCGGATCCCGTGTTCGAGCGCGCGCAATTGCTCGAGCGCTTCAGATCTTTCCATGGCGGTCGGAGGGAGCCCCGCGAGCTCCATCAGACACTCACGTCGATATACGTACAACCCGACGTGCCGCCAGGCCGGGGCGGCTGGAGATCCAGGTCGAACGAATGGGATGGGTGCACGGGAAAAGTACAATGCGAAGTCATCCTGGTCGACGACGACTTTGGTGACGTGTGGATTCTGCCGCTCTGCCTCGTCGTCGATTCGTCGTCTGAGAGTGCTCATCATCAGCGACGTGTCGGTGGAAAAGGGCGCCACGGCCTCGTCGATCATGGCGGGCTCAATCAGCGGCTCATCTCCCTGCACGTTGACGACGAGTGGCGCCGTCAGCCCGGACGCGATCTCGGCGATGCGGTCAGTTCCGCTCTGATGCGACGCCGACGTCATGCTCGAGAGGCCGCCGAACGCCTGGACGGCGCGGTGAATCCGCTCGTCGTCAGTCGCGACGATCACTGACGCAATCGAGCGAGCGGCTGCCGCCCGTCGATACACGTGCTCGATCATCGGGCGTCCGCCAATATCGGCGAGCGCCTTGCCGGGAAGTCGCGACGATGCGTATCGTGCCGGGATGACTGCGATTGCGGAGACGAAAGGGGAATTGAGAGAAGGCCCGAAGCTGGAAACCGGGGGCACGGCAAATCTTACCACAACTGCACGCCGCGTCAGATGCGTGCACGGTGATCATTGGCGCGAATCGTAGTAGCATAGGCTCGGGATTGAGTCGAGCCCAGGGTCCATTTTCAGAAACATCCTCATGAAGCCTGCACGAGCGGTGACGTACCTCGGCGGCGGGATCCTTCTGGCGGCGCTCGCTTCAGCGGCAGGGGTCGGCCGCCCCTCAATTCCCCAGCCGCAGCCACGTTCGGCGGAAGCCGTGCAGCTCGATGTCACTCGCATCCGGCGTGCAGTCGCAGACGTCCGACTCCGGCAGCGTCTCGCGGCCGCGCCAGCGCCGCGCGCGGAGATCAGGAATCCCGTTCGCGTTTGCCGTCGTCGATTCGCAACCCGCTGTCGGAGCGGAGCGGCAGGCTGCCGCACCGGCCCCTGTTGCGCTCGACACGCCACCCGAACCCAACCTCGTGCTTCTCGGTTTGGCTGAAGATGGATCGACGCGGACGCGCGATGATCGAATCCGGAGATGAGCTGCTGATGGCCACGGAAGGGCAGACAATCGTCGGCCGCTACCGTGTCGCGAAGATCGGGCCGGACGCCATCGAGTTGGTGGACGTGACCACGGGCACTACCCGACGCCTGTTCCTAAAGTCACAAGCTTGACTTCTTTGATAGCCGTTGCCGCGCGGAGTTCCTCGATCGCCGCAGCATTTCGCGAGTCTTCACCCGGCTTCTGATCCAGATTGATCACGCCAACCGCGCCTCCGCGTGCTCGTCCGAGCGCGAAGGAGCCGATGTTGATGCCGTGGCGTCCCAGAATCGTGCCCACCTCGCCGATGACGCCCGGGCGATCATCATTTCTCATGACCAGAACCGTGCCGAGCGCGTCGAGCGGGACTTCGACATCGACGCCGTCGAGCATCGTCAGCCGGGGGCTGTCGCCCTCGAAGACGGTGCCTTCGACCCAACGCTCTCCGCCGGTCGTGTGAAGCTTGACGGACAGGATATTGGCGAGGGCCCGCGGTCTGCGAGCTGCGCGATTCGATCACCTCGATCCCTCGTTCCGCAGCGATCGCCCGCGCGTTCACGACCGTGACGTTGGATGACAGCATCGGGCGGAGGACGCCGACGAGGACCGAACTGGCAATGAGGTCGGCATGCTCGGTCACGAGCGGACCGTAGTAGCGGATGCCGATCGCCGTGTGTGCGTCCTTCAGCAATCTGCGACACCAGCATGCCCACGCGTTCGGCCAGCACCATGAACGGCCGCACGCGCGCGAATTCTTCGCCGCGGACGCCTCGGAAATTCACCGCATTTCGGATGACGCCCTCGAGCAGGAAATCCCTGAGCGCGACCGCGGTCTCGATGCCGACCTGCTCCTGCGCCTCGGCGGTCGAGGCCGCGATGTGCGGCGTCGCGATCACCTGCGGCAGCTTCGCCAGCCTCCAGTCGGTCGGTGGCTCACTTTCGAACACGTCGAGGCCGGCGCCCGCGACCTGTCGCGACTCGATGCGCATCGGCCAGCGCGGCCTCGTCGATCAGCTCACCGCGGGCCGTGTTCACGATTCGAACACCCGGCTTGCAACGCGCGAGGCGACTCGGCGTTAAAGAGGTGACGGGTCTCCGGCGTCGCCGGGAGGTGGAGAGTGATGTAGTCGGACGTCGCGCAGAGATCGTCGAGTGATAAGAGCTGGATGCCGAGCGTCCCCGCGATCTGTTCGGAGATGAAAGGATCGTGCGCGACCAGATTCATGCCGAACGACTTGGCTCGCGCGCCGACCTCCTGACCGATCCGGCCCAGGCCTACGATACCCAGCGTCTTTCCGCGCAGCTCCGCGCCGGTCAGCTTCTTCTTCTCCCAAACGCCGCGCTTCATGGACGCGTCGGCGACCGGGATCATCCGGGCCAGCGACAGCATGAACGCCATGGCCAGCTCCGCGACGCTGATGCTGTTGGCGCCCGGCGCGTTCATGACAACGATGCCGCGGTCGGTCGCGCTCGGGACGTCGACGTTGTCGACGCCGGTGCCGGCGCGTGCGATGACCTTCAATTGGGGCGCCGCAGCCATAAGCGACGGCGGTCACCTTCGTGGCGCTTCGGACGACGAGGGCGTCGGCGTGGTGCAGATCCCGCGCGAGCTCTTCGGCGGAGCGTCCGGCTGCGGGCATCGATGGTCCATCCTGGAACGCTGCGAAGCAGCTCGACGGCAGATGAGGGCAGTTGATCGGCGATGACGATGTGCATGATTCAGTCTGTCAGTATAATGTCGTGTTCCGTTGATTCGAAAGCGCACCGTGTCGCGTCAGTGCGCGCACCATCGTGGTGCAAACCGCTCGAAACTGCGGATTGGCGCGGGAGCGATGTGCACAGATGGATTCCGATTTCCACAAACTTTTCCACAGTTTCTGTGAAGATCGGGTAACGCGTGCCGGGTGATGTGACCTAAAGCTGCTATGGCTACTTTTACAACCGTCAAGCCGCCGGCCTCCGGCACGGCCATCTCTCGAAAGAACTGGCCGCCTCGTCGTTCCGGACAATCCCATTATTCCTTTTATTGAAGGGGACGGCACGGGCCCCGACATCTGGCGCGCGAGCGTGCGCGTGCTGGATGCGGCGGTCGACGAAAGCGTACGGCGGCCGACGCAAAATCGCGTGGATGGAGGTCTACGCCGGCGAGAAGAGCTTCAAGCTGTTGGACAACTGGCTGCCGGACGACACCGTCGAGGCGTTTCGCGAATACTACGTCGGCATCAAGGGGCCGCTCACGACGCCGGTCGGCGGCGGGATCCGATCCCTGAACGTCGCGCTTCGCCAATTGCTCGACCTTTCGTCTGCCTGCGCCCGGTTCGCTGGTACAGGGGCGTGCCCTCGCCGGTGAAGCATCCCGAGAAGGTGGACATGGTGATCTTCCGCGAAAACACGGAGGACATCTACGCCGGGATCGAATACGCGGCGGGCACGCCCGAGGCGCAGAAGACTGCTCGACTTCTTCGCGAAGGAGTTTCCGAAGGAGTTCAAGAAGATCCGGTTCGGCAGCGCCGAGGGCTCCGCGGGCATGGCAGACGATGCTGGAAGAGATCGGCGCGCCGCACCGCGAGGCGCCGGTGCAGGTCGGCCTGGGCCTCAAGCCGATCAGCTATCTCGGATCCGAGCGGCTGGTGCACAGCGCCATCAGCTACGCGATCGGCGAACAAGCGCAAGAGCGTGACGCTGGTGCACAAGGGCAACATCATGAAGTTCACCGAAGGCGCGTTCCGCGACTGGGGGTATCAGGTCGCGAAACAGTTCTTCGGTGCGGTCGAGATCGACGGCGGCCCGTGGTGCCGGATTCCGGACGGCAAGCCGGGCGCCGGGCATCGTCATCAAGGATGCCATTGCCGACATCACGCTCCAGCAGGTGCTCACGCGTCCGGACGAATTCGACGTCATCGCGACGCCGAACCTGAACGGCGACTACCTGTCGGACGCGCTCGCGGCGCAGGTCGGCGGCATCGGCATCGCGCCGGGCGGAAACATCAACTACGTGACCGGCCATGCCATCTTCGAGGCCACGCACGGCACGGCGCCGAAGTACGCGAATCAGGACAAGGTCAATCCGGGGTCGGTGATGCTGTCGGGCGAGATGATGCTGCGTCATCTCGGCTGGGGCGAAGCCGCCGACCTCGTCGTCAAGGGAATGGACGGGGCAATTTCCGCGAAGACAGGTGACATACGATTTCGCGCGGCTGATGGAAGGGGCCCACGAGGTCAAGACCTCGGAGTTCGCGCGATCGGATTATCGCCAGGCATGTAGCCACGGGAGGATGTCGAACTGCTGTGTTTGATATCCGACTCGTCCGTGCAAATAGTTCGAGCGGCCGGATTCAGCTCAAATCGCGGTTCACTGAATTCAGTGTGGGGCTTTTCATGAATCGAAAAGTCACGGTCGTCGGGGGCGCCGGCAACGTCGGCGCGACGGTCGCGCGCGCGGTGGCCAACAAGGAACTTGCGGATGTCGTCATCATCGACATCGCGGAGACGAAGGCCGCCGGGCATCGCGCTCGACATGTTGGAGGCGTGCCCGATCGAAGGGTCCGACTCCCGCGTCGTCGGCTACGGCGCGAACGACGAGGGGTGGGCCGCGACGGCGAACTCGGACGTCGTCGTCATCACATCCGGCGTCCCGCGCAAGCCTGGCATGAGCCGCGACGACCTGCTGAACGTGAACTACAAGATCATGCAGTCGGTGACCGAGCAGATCGTGAAGTACTCGCCGAACAGACGATCATCGTGCCGGTCGCCAATCCGCTCGATGCGATGTGCCAGGCGGTGTACCGGCTGAGCGAGATTCCCGACGCGAGCGGGTCATCGGCATGGCCGGCGTGCTCGATTCGGCCCGGATGCGAACGTTCATCGCCATGGAAACCGGCGTGTCGGTGGAGAACATCCACGCGTTCGTGCTCGGCGGCCACGGCGACACGATGGTGCCGCTGCCGCGCTACTCGACGATCGCGGGCATCCCCCTGCCCGACTATCCGGGTATGAGCAGCCGATCGAATCGCGGCGATCAGCAAGCGCACCGCCGACGGCGGCGCCGAGATCACGAAACTCGTGGGCACGAGCGCGTGGTATGCGCCCGGCTCCGCCGCGGCGGAAATGGTCGAGATCATTCTCAAGGACAAGAAGAAGATCGTGCCGTGCTCGGTGTTCCTGCAGGGCGAATACGGGATCCGCGATCTGTTCGTGGGCGTGCCGGTGAAGCTCGGCGCGCGCGGCGTCGAACAGATTATTCAGATCACGCTGACCGCCGGAGGAAGATGCGGCGCTCAAGAAATCCGCGGCCGCCGTGAAAGAATTGACAGACGTGATCGGCGTCTGAGCGGTCGAGGCGTGGAATATTTTCAGCGCGCTGCTATTCGCGAGTCTCGGCCACCGTGGAATGTTTACGTATCGCCCTCCTGTAGAGATGTTCGACCGTGGAATGTTTACCCGATATTCGAGTAGAGACATTCACGGGCCCGCCTTCTCGATAACCGCTTCCTCGAAATCGATCGTGTTTTGCTGCATATGCATTGATCGCATTGCAGATGAGCTCGGAGCGGCAACCATCTTGCTCCTCGCGCGTGCCTGAGCGCTGCGAACGCCAGAGGAAGCTGTAAATGTTCAAACCGTCGCGCTGTAAATGCGCGGTATATATTCCTTACTCATAGATTCTTCTCGTCGGGTTTACCTTCCATAATAGACAGACCATCGTCGCTCAGCAGACTTGGAGCCTGCCGGCTCCGTGGAGCGCGCAGGACATCGGGAATCCCGCACTCGCGGGAACCGCCGCATTCAATCAGGGCACTTTCAGCATCGATGCCGCGGGCAGCGATATCGGCGGACAGTCCGATCAGTTCACCTTCATCTACCAGCAGGTCACCGGCGATGTGGACGTGATCGCGCGCGTGGACTCGGTGAGTGCGACGGACGCCTGGTCGAAAACCGGTGTGATGATTCGAAACTCGCTCGCCCCGGATGCGGCGCACGGATATGCCCTCGTATCGGCTGGCAGCGGAGTCGCCTTTCAGCGGCGTCGCAACGACGGAGGATCGAGCACGACCACAAACGGCCCTTCAGTCTCCGCGCCATATTGGGTACGTCTCGTGAGACAGGGCACCACGGTCACCGCGTACTCCTCCGCGAACGGCAGCAACTGGTCGACGCTGACGAGCAGGACTGTCACGCTGGCGTCGACGGTATACGTGGGAATTGCGACGACCAGCCATAACGCGTCAGCGATAACAAGCGCGGCCGTATCACAGGTGTCGGTCAATCACAGACGCAGCAGTCGCAGCAGTCGCCACCCCGCCCAGCCCCGCAAAAGGCTGCTGACATTGGTGCGCCATCGATCGCGGGCTCGACCTCATATAGTCAGGGTGTCTACAGCATCCATGCGGGAGGCGCGGACATCTGGGGCACATCGGACCAGTTCCATTTCGTGTATCAGCCGATGACCGGGGACGGGGAAGTCGTTGCGCGCGTCCGATCGCTTTCGAACACCGACACCTGGGCGAAGACCGGTGTGATGATTCGCGAGACGCTGACGGCAGATTCGCGGCACGCGTTTGCGATGGTTTCTGCTGGCGCGGGATACGCGTTCCAACGACGCATCGATCCAGCTGGCATCAGCGAGCACACGGCGGGCCCCGCGGGCGCAGCTCCAGGATGGGTGAGACTTGTCCGCACCGCCTCACGTTTTGAGGCGTTCACGTCGACAGACGGCAGCACATGGACATCAATCGGCTCTGACACCATCCCGATGGCCGATGCGGTCTACGTCGGAATTGCGACGACGAGCCACAATACCTCGACGGCGACCGATGCGGTGGTCGATAACTTCTTGTTCAAGGCTGGAACGACATCGACCCAGCCGCCCCCCGCCAATCAGCCACCAACGGTCTCGCTCACCGCGCCGGCTAACGGGTCGACGTTCACCGCCCCGGCATCGGTCACGCTGACCGCATCGGCCGCCGATGCGGATGGCACGATTGCCAAGGTCGAGTTCTACAACGGCACAACGCTCCTGAATACCGACACGACGGCGCCCTATGCGTACACCTGGTCGTCGGTGGCGGCCGGGAGTTATGCCTTACGGGCCGTCGCGTACGACAACGCCGGCGCAAGTGCATCGTCCGCGACCGTGAACGTTACCGTTTGGAGCGGCACCTCGAGTGGCCTTGTCGGAGCGTACAGCCTCAACGAGGGGACCGGCACGACCGCCGGTGACAGTTCGGGCGTCGGTCCTGCGGGCACGGTCACGAACGCGACGTGGACCGCTGGTCGGTACGGGCAGGCGCTCTCCTTCGCCGGCAACGGCGAGGTCAATCTCGGAGACGTCGATCTTCACCGGACCGTTCACCGTGATGGGATGGATGCTGACACGCGAGTCTGTACACGGGCACCTGCGGTTCATTCGTCATGAAGGCCCACGATTACGGGTTCGAGATTTGCGGCGGTCAGCTCTAGGCGGGAGTGGGCGCCAATGGCGCATGGACTGCGAGGGCGTCCATGACGTTGACCAGCGCCGACCTCAACACATGGAAGCATGCGGCGATCACCTACGATGGGACCACGGTTCGCCTCTATATCGACGGCGCACTTGATCAATACCGCGACCGGTGCCCATACCACTACAAACAATCCGCTTCTCTTCGGCACTGGTACCTACCCGCCAGCGAGTACTGGGACGGCATCATCGACGAAGTCGGCTGTACAACCGGATCCTGTCGCAGACCGAGATCCAGAGCGACATGAACACGCCAATTGGCGGCGGTACACGGGGAACAAGACCACCGACCGCGACCCTGACCGTCCCGCCACCGGCGCGACCTTCACGGCGCCGGCGATCGTGACGCTGAGCGCCGTCGGCGAGCGACTCGGACGGCACGATTGCCAAGGTGCGAGTTCTACAACGGGACGACCCTGCTCGACACCGATACCGACGTCACCGTACACTTCTACCTGGTCGTCGGTGGCCGCGGGCACCTATACCGTCAAAGCGGTCGCGTACGACAACAGCGGGGCAAGCGGATCCTCGACGGCGGCGTCAATCACGATAAGTGGGCGCGAACAAGCCGCCGACGGTGACGTTGACCGCGTCCGACCAACGGCTCGACGTTCACCGCGCCGGCATCGGTGACGCTGAGCGCCTCGGCGAGCGACTCTGACGGCACGATTGCGAAGGTGGAGTTCTACAACGGGACGACGCTGCTCGGCACCGACACCGCCGCGCCTTACACGTATACCTGGTCGTCGGTCGCCGCGGGCACGTACACGCTGAAGGCGATCGCCTACGACAACAGCGGCGCCAGCACGTCATCGGCGACGAGCACCATTACCGTCAGCACCGTCGGTGACAACGCCGCCGACCGGCGTCGCGTTCACGGCGTCGCCGATCACGCGACACTGGTGACGAGCTACGAGCTGCGGATCTACGCAGCCGGCGCCGATCCGAACACGGCGACGCCGATCGCGACATCGAATCTCGGCAAGCCGACGCCGGATGCCAACAACAACATCACCGTCGACCTGTCGGCGTTCTTCAGCGCGCTGGGCCTGGGAATTACGTGGCCGCGGTCGCGGCGATTGGCTCGGGAGGGTCGTCGATCAGCACCGGCGTGGCGTTCACCGGTAACGCGGCATTCATTCGCGGATCACCAGCATCGCCTTGAAATACTCGCGGTTCATACGGGCGATGTTGGTGATCGAAATCTCCTTCGGGCATACGGCCTCGCACTCGCCTTCGTTGGAGCAGCTGCCGAATCCTTCAGCGTCGTGCCGTTCGACCATCTTCACGACGCGCGTAAACCGCTCGACTGCTCCCTGAGGCAGTAATCGCAGGTGGCTGATCTTCGCGGACGTGAACAGCGCGGCCGAGGCGTTCTTGCACGCCGCGACGCACGCGCCGCAGCCGATGCACGCCGCTGAATCCATCGCGCTGTCGGCCACCTGCTTCGGGATCAGGATCGTGTTCGCGTCCTGTGCGCCGCCGACGTTGACGGACGTGTAGCCGCCAGCCTGGATGATCCGATCGAAAGCACTCCGATCGACGACCAGATCCTTGAGCACGGGAAACGCCTTCGCCCGCCACGGCTCGAGGGTGAGCGTGTCGCCATCCTTGAATCGGCGCATGTGGAGCTGACACACGGTGGTCCCCGGGTCGGGTCCGTGGGGAACGCCGCTCACGAGAAACCCGCACGTTCCGCAAATCCCTTCGCGGCAGTCCGAATCGAAGGCGATCGGAACCTCTCCCTTGACGATCAGCGCCTCGTTGACGACGTCGAGCATCTCGAGGAACGACATGTCGGGCGACACGTCGGTGGCGACGTAGTCGACGAAACGGCCCGGCTGATCCGGACCAGGCTGACGCCAGACTTTGAGATTGATACGCATTAACGCTTCCAGCTGCTACCAGCTTCCAGCTCTCAGCTTCCCGCTTCTGTTCCAGCTCCAGGCAGCTGAGAGCTGACAGCTGAGAGCTGACAGCTGAGAGCTGACAGCTTATTTGTAGCTCCGTCTGAGTCGGCTTCACGTACTCGAAGGTCAGTGGTTCCTTGTGCAGAACCTCGGGGACGCCGACGCCCTGAAACTCCCATGCTGCCACGTACGCAAAATGCTCGTCGTCTCGTTGTGCCTCGCCGTCGGGCGTCTGGCTTTCTTCTCGGAAGTGCCCGCCGCACGACTCCGTGCGATGCAGCGCGTCCATCGTCAGCAGTTCCGCAAACTCGAGGTAATCGGCCACCCGTCCCGCGTACTCGAGGTTCTTGTTGAGCGTGCTGTGTGGGCCCGGAACCGAGACGTTGTGCCAGAACTCCTCGCGCAGCTGTGGGATGCGCGCGAGTGCCTTGCGCAGGCCTGCCTCGTTTCTCGCCATCCCCACGTCGTCCCAGAGAACAGCGCCAAGCTCGCGGTGCAGCTGGCGCGGCGTTTTGGAGCCCTTGACTGAAAGCAGCCGGTCGATGGTCGCGCGAACGGACGGCCTCCGCCTCATTGAACGCATCGTGTTCCGTCGTGACCGGCGGGAGTGCCGTGCCGCCAAGGTAGTTCGCGAGCGTATAGGGGATGACGAAGTACCCGTCCGCCAGTCCCTGCATCAATGCGCTGGCGCCGAGTCGGTTGGCTCCGTGATCAGAGAAATTCGCTTCGCCGAGCACGTGCAGCCCGGGGATCGTGCTCATCAGGTTGTAGTCGACCCAGAGCCCGCCCATCGTGTAGTGGATCGCGGGATAGATCCGCATCGGGACCTTGTACGGATTCTCATCCGTGATCTTCGTATACATGTCGAAGAGGTTGCCATAGCGGCTGCGAATGACCTCGACCCCGAGGCGTTTGATGGCGTCGGCGAAGTCGAGATACACCGCAAGTCCACTGTCGCCGACACCGCGACCCTCGTCGCAGACCGCTTTCGCGTTGCGCGACGCGACATCGCGCGGGACCAGGTTGCCGAAGCTCGGATACCGCCGTTCGAGGTAGTAGTCTCGCTCGGTTTCCGGGATCTGCTCCGGTGCCGCCTGTCGTCCCCCTCGCTTTCGGGACCCACACACGCCCATCGTTCCGGAGGCTCTCGCTCATCAGGGTCAGCTTCGACTGGTGAGTGCCTGAAACGGGAATGCAGGTGGGATGGATCTGCGTGTAGCACGGGTTGGCGAAGAACGCGCCCCGCTTGTGCGCGCGCCAGATGGCGGTCACGTTCGAGTTCACAGCGTTCGTCGATAGGTAGTACGCCGTGCCGTAGCCGCCGGTGCAGAGGAGCACCGCGTGCCCGGCGAATCGCTCGATCGCGCCGTTCACGAGGTTGCGGACGATGATGCCGCGCGCCTGGCCGTTGACTGTCACGACATCGAGCATTTCCCGGTTGGCGTAGCTCTTGACGGTGCCTTTCTCGACCTGCCGCATCATCGACTGATAGGCGCCGAGCAGGAGCTGCTGCCCGGTCTGACCCCGTGCGTAGAACGTGCGCGAGACCTGGGCGCCGCCGAACGATCGGTTGTCGAGAAGCCCACCGTATTCACGCGCGAAGGGAACTCCCTGCGCGACGCATTGGTCGATGATGTTGACGCTCAGCTGGGCCAGCCGGTACACGTTGGCCTCACGCGACCGGTAGTCGCCTCCCTTGATCGTGTCGTAGAAGAGCCGGTGAATGCTGTCGCCATCGTTCTGATAGTTCTTGGCGGCGTTGATGCCGCCCTGCGCGGCGATGCTGTGTGCGCGCCGGGGGCTGTCCTGAATGCAGAAGCTGAGCACGTTGTAGCCGAGCTCGCCGAGCGACGAGGCCGCCGACGCACCCGCGAGGCCGGTCCCCACGATGATGATCGTGTATTTGCGCCGGTTCGCCGGGTTCACCAGCCGCGATTCGAAGCGGTGACGATCCCATTTCTCCGCCAGAGGGCCGCCGGGCACTTTGCTGTCCAGCGTCACGGCGCGTGTGCTCAGTGCGTCAGAGTAGACCCAGACCGGAATGCATGCGAGCCCTCCGCCGATGATGACGGCGAATACAATTCCCCAAATCGTCAGCCGCCGCGTATAGAGCGGATGATCCACGCCCAGCGACTGGAAACTGCTCGAAATACCATGGCGCAGATGCAGCCCGACGAAGAGCGTCGCGACGACATAGAACGCCACCCAGATCGGATGGCTGAAGACCTCGAACTCGGTTCGCGCGAGATCGCGGACTCGGAGTCGCGCTGACCGTCTCGTACCACGCACCGTACTTGAACTGCTTCACGTGCACGAACACGAATACCAGGGTCACCAGGCCTGACCAGATCATCGTCGACGAGGCGATGCTTTTCCGGCTGGTGTGACCGGCGTATTTCTTCAGCTTGTAGCCGGCCGGGCGCGCCGCACGATTGGCGATGTAGTTCGTGGCGGTCTTGTAGACGTGCAGGAGGAAGATGGCCAGCAAGGCCGATCTCAGCCGGCACGATCAGCGGGTTGGAGATGAGCGCGTGCGAGTACGCGTTGAACGTGTCGGGACCAGCGAAAATGAGGGCATTGCCAATGAGATGAAGCATGAGATACGCGAAAAGGGCCAGACCGGTCAGTCCGATGAGCAGTTTGGTTCCGACCGATGAGGAAAACACGCGCCGGAAGGTCGACATCTGCGAGGCTCCAGGATCCGATCGATTGTACTTGCTCGCAGAATTGCGACGCAAGGCGACGCGCCGACGGACGGGCCGCCGGCGCCACTCTTGATCGATTCGCCCGGCCCGGCACATGATTAGAAGATTGCGCGCACGTCGACGAGCGCGCAGAGAGCCAGCAGTCGATTCATGAAAATCCACGAGTATCAGGCCAAGGCGATCCTGGCGCGATACGGGGTTCCGGTGCCGCAGGGCGAGGTGGTGTTCGCGGCCGCCGACGCCGGCGTCGCCGCGAAGCAGCTCGGTGGCGGCACGGTGGTCGTCAAGGCACAGATCCACGCCGGCGGTCGCGGCAAGGGCGGAGGGGTCAAGGTCGTCAAGGGACCTGACGATGCAGCGCCGCGAAGCTGCCGGACATGATCGGCATGCGCCTCGTGACGTATCAGACGGGCCCATCCGGCCAGATCGTGCAGGCGGGTGCTGGTTGAGCAGGGGCTTGAGGATCAAGCGCGAACTGTATCTCGGGCATCGTGATTGATCGGTCGAGCGAGCGTCCGGTGCTGATGGTCAGCCCCGACGGCGGCGTCGAGATCGAGAAGGTCGCGGAAGAGACGCCGGAACGCATCTTCAAGGAGTACATCCATCCCGGGTATCGGGCTGGCCAGTTATCAGACGCGCAAGCTGGCGTTCGCCCTCGGCCTCGAAGGCGCCCAGGTGGCGCAGGCCGGCAAGCTCATGACCGCCGTCTACGAGGCGTTCAGAAGCACCGACGCCTCTCTCATCGAGATCAATCCGCTGATCGTGACCGAGGACGGAGCCTCCTCGCGCTCGACGCGAAGATGAACTTCGACGACAACGCGCTCTACCGGCATCCGGACATCAAGGAGCTCCGCGATATCGGCGAGGAAGAGCCGCTCGAGGTCGAGGCGTCGAAGTTTTCGCTCAACTACATCAAGCTCGATGGGACGATCGGCTGCATGGTCAACGGCGCGGGGCTCGCGATGGCGACGATGGACATCATCAAGCTTGCGGGCGGCGAGCCGGCGAACTTCCTGGACGTCGGCGGCGGCGCCAACGCCGAACAGATCAGGAACGCCTTCAGGATCCTGATGTCGGACAAGAACGTCAAAGCGGTTCTGATCAACATCTTCGGCGGCATCCTCCGCTGCGACGTGCTGGCGGAAGGCGTGATCGCCGCGGTCACGGATCTTGGCGTCGCGTCCCGATCGTGATTCGCATGGAAGGCACGAACGTCGAGCAGGGCAAGCAGATGCTGCGCGACAGCGGCCTCAACTTCACAACCGCCGACACGATGTCCGAAGCCGCCGAGCGCGTCGTCGCGCTCGCCAAGTAGCCATGAGCGTACTTATCGACAGAACGACCCGCCTCATCGTTCAGGGGATCACCGGCCGGGAAGGCACCTTCCACGCCAAGCAGGCTGCAGCTTATGGCACGCAGGTGGTCGGGGGCGTCACGCCGGGCAAGGGCGGAACGACGCACGAAGGATGGCCGGTGTTCAACACCGTCGCCGACGCGGTGCGCAAGACCGGCGCCAACGCGACGGTTATTTTCGTCCCGCCGCCTTTTGCGGCGGACGCGATTCTCGAAGCGGCCGATGCGAGGCTGCCGCTGGCGGTCTGCATCACGGAAGGCATTCCGACGCTCGACATGATGCGCGCGCTCACCGTGGTTCGCGGTTCGAAGACGCGTCTGATCGGACCGAACTGTCCGGGCCTCATCACCGCCGGCCAGGCCAAGGCAGGCATTATCCCGGGTCATATCTGCAAGGAAGGGCGAGTCGGGATCGTGTCGAAGAGCGGTACGCTCACCTACGAGGCGATCCACCAGCTCACCAAGCTCGGCCTTGGCCAGACGACGTGCATCGGCATTGGCGGCGATCCCGCTGATCGGGACGAGCTTCATCGACGCCCTGACGCTGTTTGCTGCCGATCCCGCCACCGAAGCGGTCGTCATGATTGGTGAGATCGGCGGCAATGCCGAGCAGGAGGCCGCCGCGTTCATTGCCCGCAGTTTCAAAAAGCCGGTCGTGGGGTTCATCGCCGGCCAGACCGCCCCGCCCGGGCGCCGGATGGGTCACGCAGGGGCGATCATTTCCGGCGGGAAGGGCACGGCGGCCGAAAAGATGACGGCGCTTGCCGAGGCCGGCGTCCACGTCGTCAAGAGCCCGGCGGATCTGGGAGCCGCAGTGAAGACGGCGCTGCGCGCATGAGCCGGGTGCGGCAGCCCGATGAGCTTTCGGGTCGTTTTGCTATAATTTATGGGTTCGGCTATTCCTCTGATTTATCATTGCCGCGGAAGGATCCCTGAATGGCTCCGACTGACGTCGCGGCCCATGACGGGGCCGCGCATCCGGTGAACCGCCGGATCATCAACGACTTCAGCATCCAGGTCGCCACCGTCAACGGCTCGGGCAGCCAGACGGCGAACCTCGTCCTGCTCCGTTCGCATCTTCCAGATGGGTGTGCCGGTCTCGGGCAAGAACATGTTCCCGTCGAACATCGCGGGGCTGCCAACCTGGTACACCATTCGCGCGAACAAGGACGGCTACGTCGGCCGCAAGAAGGAAATCGACTTTCTCGTCGCGATGAACGTCGAGACGGCGAAGGAAGACGTCCTGTCGCTCGAGCCAGGCGCGGCCGTTCTGTACGACGAGCCGCTGAAGCTCAGTGCCCTCCGGAACGACCTGGTGTTCTACGCCGTTCCGTTCGACAAGATCGTGGCCGAGGTGTGTCACGACGCCAAGCTGCGCCGTCTCGTCAAGAACATGATCTATGACGGCGTGCTTGTCGAAGCTGCTCAATATCGATCTTCGCGAGATGGAACACGCGCTCCGCCGGCAGCTGGGAAAGAAGACGAAGGCGATCGAGCTCAATCTTGCGGCGCTCGAGGCGGGTGCGGCATTTGCGGGCGAGCACCTCGTCAAGCGGGACCCGTACTGGGTCGAGCGGCTGAACAAGACGGCGGGGATGATTCTCGTGGAAGGGAACGCCGCGGCGGCGATGGGCTGCATGATGGCCGGCGTCACAGTCATCGCCTGGTATCCGATCACGCCATCGTCCTCGCTGCCTGAGACGCTGATCTCGTACATGAAGAAGTACCGCGTCGACAAGGACACGGGGAAGGCGACGTTTGCGATCGTGCAGGCGGAAGACGAGATTGCGGCGATCGGCATGGTCGTCGGCGCCGGCTGGGCCGGCGCCCGGGCGATGACGTCCACCTCCGGGCCAGGGATTTCGCTGATGGGGGAGTTTGCCGGGCTGGCGTACTACGCCGAGGTGCCGGGCGTCGTGTTCGACATTCAGCGGGTCGGGCCGTCCACCGGCCTTCCGACGCGCACCGCGCAGGGAGACATCCTTCAGGTCGCGACGCTGTCTCACGGCGACACCAAACAGATGATGTTGATCCCGGCCTCGGTCGAAGAGTGCTACACGATGGCGATGGAGGCGTTCGATCTGGCCGAACGCTTCCAGACGCTGGTCTTCGTGATGAGCGACCTCGATCTCGGGATGAATACGTGGATGTCGCCCACCTTCACATATCCCGAGGCGCCGCTCGATCGCGGCAAGATCCTCGACGAGCGCGACGATGCAGCGGATTGGCGAGTGGGGCCGCTATCGCGACGTCGACGGTGACGGTATCCCGTATCGGACGATCCCGGGCACGGGCGGGCCCGCGTACTTCACCCGCGGATCGGGGCACAACGAGAAGGGGCAGTACAGCGAACGGCCGGACGACTACGTCCACAACATGGAGCGGCTGTGCGCGAAAGTTCGACACGGCTCGCGAGTACGTGCCGAAGCCGATTCTGACGGGCGCTCTCGACTCCGACATCGCGATTGTCGGCTACGGCAGCAGCCACTGGGCCATCGAGGAGAGCCGCGATCAGCTCGCGCGGGAGGCGGGTGCGTCGACCGCCTACATGCGGCTGCGCGGCGTATCCGTTCACGGAGGAGCTGGAGGCGTTCATCGATCATCACCAGCGCATCTACGTCGTCGAGCAGAACCGCGACGCGCAGATGCTGAGTCTCATGCGGCTGGCGCTGAGCGCCGAGCGCGGAGCGAAGCTGCGGAAAGTGCTTGCACTACAACGGACTGCCGATCGACGCCCGTTCGATTACCGACGAGATCCTCGCGCAGGAAGGATCGCTCAAGCGTGCGTGACCGCAGCCCTCGTCGGCGAAGTTGAATGATCAGGAGCGCCTGCGGCCCGAGCGAGGGGCCGGCCCAAGGCGGCACCCGCGTTGGGGTGGCGGTGCCGGAGGGAAGCGCCGCGAAGCAGCGCCCCCGAGCGAGAGCGAGTGGGAGTGGGGCCCCACGAGCAGCGATTGCGGACGAGCGATACCCCAGACCTCCCAAGAAGACGAACCGCATCGGCCTCGACCACACGCCTGTATCGCGGCGGCAAGACGACGCTCTGCGCGGGGTGCGGACACAACGCGATCTCCGAGCGCATCATCGACGCCTTCTTCGAGATGGGCATCGATCCGAAGGAAGTCATCAAGCTGTCGGGCATCGGCTGTTCGAGCAAGAGCCCGGCGTACTTCCTCGGCACCTCTCACGGCTTCAACAGCGTGCACGGCCGGATGCCGTCGGTCGGGACCGGCGCGGTGCTGGCCAACCGCAAGCTGATCGCCATCGGCGTCAGCGGCGACGGCGACACCGGCGCGATCGGCATCGGTCAGTTCGTGCACCTGATGCGCCGCAATGTGCCGATCGTCTACATCATCGAGGACAACGGCTGCTACGGGCTGACGAAGGGGCAGTTCTCGCCGACTGCCGACGTCGGCTCGAAGCTGAAGACCGGTGTCGTCAACGACCTGACCGCCGATCGATACGTGCGCGCTGGCGATCGAGCTTGGCGCGTCGTTCGTGGCGCGCTCGTTTTCCGGCGACAAGAAGCAGCTGCTGTCGATCCTGAAGGCATCGCTCAGCCATCGAGGCACGGCGCTCATCGACGTCATCTCGCCGTGCGTGACCTTCAACGATCACGAGGGCTCGACCAAGAGCTACGCGTATGTGAAGGATCACGACGAGCCAGTCGGCGAGGTGAGCTTCGTGCCGTTCTTCGAAGACATCTCGATCGAGTACGACGCCGGCACGACGACAGGAAGTCCAGATGCACGACGGGTCGAGGCTGTACCTGAAGAAGGTGGCGGAGGACTACGACCCCACCGACAAGCTCAACGCGGTGCGGACGATCCACGAAACGTCCAGCGCGGCGAGTTCGCCACCGGCGTCCTCTATGTCGAGCCGGACAAGGCCGACTTCCTGACGCTCCTGAACGTCGTCGACGAGCCGCTGGCGACGCTGCCGCTCGAGCGCGTGCGGCCCGGACGCGACGTGCTGGAGGAGATCATGGACAGCCTGCGATCGGTAGATCAGCTGCCCTGAGGATGAATCGATGCGATCAACGTCACCAGCATCCTGACGGTCCTGGCGTTTTTCCTTGCGACTGCGGGGCACCCATTCGCGCAGGGCACGGCGGCCGCTCAACGTCGACGATCTGTTCAACCTGAAGGAAGTCCGCGATCCGCAGCGATCGCCCGATGGCAAGTGGGTGGCCTACACGGTCGCGCGCGCCATCAAGGACACCGACAAGAACGATACCGATGTCTGGATGGTGAGCTGGGACGGCCAGCAGCAGGTCCAGGTCACGTCCTCAGCCGAAGGCGAGTCGTCGCCGCGTTGGAGCCCGGACGGGAAGTACCTCGCCTTCCTTTCGTCACGCCAGGGGGCGAAGGAGGCGCAGATCTGGCTGCTGAACCGCGCCGGCGGCGAAGCGGTCAAGCTGACCGACGTCAAGGGCGGCGTTTCGGACTACGCGTGGTCGCCCGACAGCAAGCGGTTCGTGCTGGTCGTGGAGGATCCCGATCCCAGCGACCCGGACAAGGACGCCGAGAAGAAAGAAGGCGAACCGAAGACGCCGAAGCCGATCGTCATCGATCGCTACTACTTCAAGGCCGACGTCAACGGATACCTCCGAGGCGAGCGTTCGCATCTTCAGCTGTTCGATATTGCATCCGAAGAAGGCGGAACCGCTGACGCCTGGGCGCCTTCGACGAGGAGTCGCCTGCCTGGTCGCCGGACGGCACGCAGATCGCATTCATCCGGCGACACGGGGAGGGCGATGTCGACAAGGCGCCCAACCGCGATCTGTTCGTGATCGACGCGCGCGCCGGCGCCAAAGAGCAACGGCTGACCACGACGACGGCCGACGAAGCGGGGCGGCTCTCGTGGAGTCCGGACGGCCGGCAGCATCGCCTATCTGCTCGGCGACGAGCTGAAGTACTCGGCCTACGATCAGAATCGGCTCGCGGTCATCCCGGCAGCGCGGCGGCCAGTCCCGAACGCTGACCGACGACGCTCGACCGCCCGGTCCGATCGCCGCTGTGGACGCGCCGACGGCGTCGATCCTGTTCACGGTCGTCGACGACCGTTCCGAGCACATCGGCGCGAATCACCGCAGCCGGCGGCAGGATCGAGCAGGCTGACTACCGGCCGGCGCGTGGTCAGCGGCTTCGTCTGGCGGAGCCGACGGCGGCCTCGCGGTGATCGCGTCGACGCCGAACGAGGTGCCGGAGATCTACGCGCTCGAAGCGGGAAAGCTGCGCCGGCTGTCGCATCAGAACGACGACTGGGTCAAACGGCTGCTGACTCGTCGACGACCGAGGAGTTCAGCGCGACGAGCGAAGGACGGCACTGAGGTCCACGGCCTGATCGTCAAGCCGGTCACGCTTCCTGCCGGGCCGGAAGTATCCGGCGCTGCTCCGCATTCACGGCGGGCCCAACGGCCAGGACTCGAACGACGTTCAGCTTCGAGCGCGAGTTGTTCGCCGCGAACGGCTACGTCGTCGTGGCCGTGAACTACCGCGGCAGCAACGGACGCGGCAGCGCCTATCAGAAAGCGATCTTCGCGGACTGGGGGAACAAGGAGGTCGTCGACCTGCTCGGCGCGATGGACTACGTTCAGAAGCTCGACTATGTCGATCCGCGACGGCTTGGCATCGGCGGCTGGAGCTACGGCGGGATCCTGACGAACTACACGATTGCCACCGACGGCCGGTTCAAGGCCGCGATCAGCGGCGCGGGCAGCTCGAACCAGATCTCGATGTACGGCACTGACATGTACATCACGCAGTACGAAAACGAGCTCGGGCCGCCCTGGAAGAGCCAGGATCTCTGGATCAAGCTGTCCTATCCGTTCTTCCACGCCGACCGGATTCATACGCCGACGCTGTTCATGGGCGGCGAGAAGGACTTCAACGTGCCGCTGTCCTCGGCGGCGAGCAGATGTACCAGGCGCTGCGCAGCCTCGGCGTGGACAGCGAGCTCGTGATCTACCCCGACCAGTTCCACGGGATCACGATGCCGAGCTACAAGAAGGATCGGCTCGAGCGCTACCTCGCGTGGTACGACAAGTACCTGAAGCTGGCTGCGTCGACGACGTCCACCGACCCGCTGAGCTCAACCGCCTTCTGATCCGTCAACGTTCGCGCCGATGGCGTCCTCGCACGTCGCCACGGGATCGTTCGGCAGTCCCTTCGTCGTCGACGCCAGGTCCGTTCCGGTTCCCCTGGTTCGGATCGTCCGTCGGGCGATCACCTTCGACGGCGCCGATATGCTCGTCGGAGTCGGTGATGTCTCGGATTTCGGCTGCCTGTTCATGTCAGCCTCACTCGAGTCCGCTGCTGTGGTTCTGGTCGAGTGGTGCGCTTCTGTGCCTATAATGATCGGATATGGAACTGACATTTGCCATCATCAAGCCTGACGCGGTTGCGCGCGCGTGTCGCCGGCCGGATCATTCAGCGCATCGAGGACGAGGGATTCCAGATTCGTGCCATGCGGCTGGTCCACCTGTCGAAGCTGAGGCGGAAGGATTCTATGCCGTCCACCGCGAGCGGCCGTTTTTCTCCAGCTTGACGTCGTTCATGTCGTCAGGTCCCGCGATCGTGCTGGCGCTCGAGGCGCCGACGCGATCAAGAAGTGGCGAACGCTGATGGGCGCAACCGACCCGGCGAAAGCCGACGCCGGCACGCTGCGCAAGGAGTTCGGCGCGTCGATCGAGAACAACGCGACCCACGGCTCCGACGCGCCGGAGACGGCCGCGTTCGAGCTCGGGTACTTCTTCCCGGGAATCGAGCTGGCGCGGTAGACCGTGGGCAAAGCTGCTCGTGTCGTCGGGCTCGTCATCGCGGGCATCGGTCTGCTGATGATGGCGGGTATCCCGTTCGGCCGGCTGCCCGGCGACATCGTGATACCGCGCGGCAGCAGCGACGTTCTACTTTCCGCTCGGCAACGTCCATCCTGCTGAGTATCATCCTGACACTCCTGCTGGCGGTGTTGCGCCGGTGAGAGGTATGCGCCGGGTCCAAAGACTCCGGACTCACGGATATCCGGTCCACATGTGTAGGGCGCGGTCTGTACCCGCGCCGATGACTGAAGGAACTGCATGGCCATCAAGTCCGACCGGTGGATCAAGAAGATGGCGCTCGAGCACCGGATGATCGAGCCGTTCGAGGACCGTCAGGTGCGCGCCGGCGTCGTCTCGTTCGGGCTGTCGTCGTACGGCTACGACATCCGCGTCGCCGACGAGTTCAAGGTGTTCACGAACATCAACAACACGGTGATCGATCCCGAAGAACTTCGATCCGCGATCGTTCGTGGACATCAAGACCGACATCTGCATCGTCCCGCCGAACTCGTTCGCGCTGGCGCGGACGATCGAATACTTCCGGATTCCGCGCGACGTGCTGACGGTTTGTCTCGGCAAGTCCACCTACGCGCGCTGCGGGATCATCGTCAACGTCACGCCATTCGAGCCCGAGTGGGAAGGCACGGTGACGCTGGAGATCTCGAACACGACGCCGCTGCCGGCGAGGATCTACGCCAACGAGGGGATCGCCCAGGTGCTGTTCTTCCAGAGCGACGAGGAGTGCGAGATTTCCTACGCCGACAAGAAGGGCAAGTACCTCAAGCAGACAGAGGTCACGTTGCCTAAAATCTGATGACACTCATCGAGCGGGTTCCTGTCGTCGGAGGGTTGGCGTTCATCGAGAATATTCGTGTGCTTCCGCCGACATCGACGGTGGCATTGTCGGCCGAGACTGGCAACCGCTACTTCCGCCACGCGATCGCCGTTCTGGCTGGCACCGGCAAGGTCGGCTACGTCGCACCTGAAGTCGCCGGCCACTACTACGATGCCATCCGGGCGTCCACGTCTCCGATTACGTGTACCGCTCGTCGCGCCTCTGCGTCCGACCATGAAACGTCCGGCGTCGAGCTGCTGCTCGACATGACTGGAATGATCGTGGCCGATCCTGAGTGAGATGATGACGCGCGCTGTCCTGCGGTGGTCCACAGGCCTGCTGTGCGCGGTCGTCTCGTTCGATGCCCCCCTCGCACAAAACAGCCAGTCGGATCTGCCGCCGACAGCCGAGCGCGCCTACCGTGCGGTCGCGGTGCAGTTCGATGAACAGGATGCGCTTTCAATCGTGTCGTTCATGGACCGGTACTGGCGAATCGCTGGCAACCCAGGGTTCAACGCCTCCATCGATCACATCCGCGATCGCCTCGTTGCAGGCGGCTACAGAGCGGGAGCGGCCGGCGCAGCTGCGATCGTGCGGGTTGACGAATTCCCAAACGCGGCGCGCGGCTGGGACTATCGGGTCGGGACGGTGGAGTTCGATGGAGTGTCGGAGGCACCTCTTCTCTCACGTGAACTTGATCGGGTGTCGCTTGCGATCAACTCGTTCTCGACCGCGCCAGGAGGCATCGCCGCGCGCCTCGTCGACGTGGGCTCCGGAGCGGCAAGTGACTTATGCGGGGAAGGATCTCAAGGGCGCGATCGTTCTCGGGGATGCGCCGCTCGGCCGGCTCTGGCAGGACGCGGTCAAGCGCGGCGGGGCCTCGGGCGTCATATCGACGGAGATCGCCCGCTACATACGCCCATCCGGTCCGGCGTCGATGTCGGAGGCTGAGAAGGATGTGTTGCAGTGGGGGAGCGTCCCGTACGATGCCACCGCGAAGGCGTTCGGATTCAAGTCTTCCTGGCGCGCGGCCAACCGGATGCGCGAGCGGCTGAAGCTCGGCCCGGTCCGCGTCCACGTCACCGTTGATTCGTCCTTCTACGATGGCCCTAATCGGGCGCTGGTCGCGGAAATCCCTGGTCGCTTGCACCCCGATGAGCGCATCGTGCTCGTGGCGCATGTCCAGGAGCCGGGCGCGAACGACGATGGGAGCGGCTGCGGAACCCTGTACGGACTCGCGCGCGCGCTGATGGCGGCGATCAAGGCTGGCGCCCTGCCGCCGCCAGAGCGGACCCTGACGTTCATGTGGGTCGACGAAGTGCGCGGGAGCCGCCAATGGCTCGCGTCGCATCCAGCCGAGGCGCGTCGCGTGCAATACATGTTTGCGATGGATATGACCGGCGAGGATACCAGCAAGACCGGCGGCAGCTTCCTGATCGAGAAGCAGGCCGATCCATCAGCCGTGTGGGCACGTCCCTCCGATCCGCATACGGAATGGGGCGCCGGCCAGGTCGAAGCATCGTCGCTCAAGGGAAGCCTTCTGAACGATATCCATCTGTCCGTCTGTCTGCGCCGCTCGCGCGATACTGGCTGGGTCGTGCGCACGAATCCGTACGAAGGCGGCAGCGATCACACCGCATTTGCTGCGGCCGGCATACCGTCGCTGCTGAACTGGCACTTCACCGATCGCTATTACCACACGAGCCAGGACCGGCTCGACAAGGTGAGCCCCGCGGAAATGAAGAATGTAGGAGTGGCTGTGGCCGCCTCTGCATGGCTCCTTTCGTCAGCCGACGACGCCGACGCGGCATCGGTGGTCGACACGGTGGCCCGTCGGCAGCGCGCCGTCTCTCCCTCGAGCGTGAGCAGGGCGCAGCGGTGGTCCGGAGCGCGGCAGATTCCGCGGCTGCGGCTGCCGCCGAGCAGCAAGTGACGGCGGCGTGGATCAAATGGTAGCGGAGAAGCTCTGGACAGCGTCGAGAGGTTACCGGTGGCAGGCGCCAGCGATCCGCTGCGAGCGCGGATTGCGACTGCAAAGGCGGCGATTGGAGTGCGTCTATACTGACGGAGCCTTCAGCGCTGAACGCCTGAGCGGGCGGCGACTGCCTGCTAACTACTCGGGCTGCTTCAGGGTGAGTTCGACGTGACAATAAAGGAGCGCAAGGATGGCCAACGCGGGTTATAGGACGGCGGTATGGGTTGTCTCAGCCATTATTGGCACGGGAGCCGTAGGTCTCAGTATCGGTCGCGCACAACAACCGGTTGCGACGCCGACCATCGCTCCTCAGGCAAATCCAACCGCGCCCGATCATCAGTGGACCGCGGCCGAGGACCATCAGAACATGATGGAGCAGCTCGGCATCAAGGCATTACGCCCGGGCCCGAGCGGCAACGAACGGCGCCCAATCACGCGAACTACGACGAGGCGACGGCGAACCCGTTCCCGAATCTCCCGACGTGCTGACACTGAAGAGCGGCAAGAAGGTGACGACGCCCGCGATGGTGGAACCAGCGGCGTCCCGAGATCGTCGAGGACTTCGAACGTGAAGTTCTCGGCCGGTTCCCGAAGAACGTTCCGAAGGTGACGTGGACGGTCACCGAGAGCGGACACGCGACAGTCGGTGGGCCGTCCCGTCGTCGGCAAGCAGCTCGTCGGGCATGTGGACAACACTGCGTATCCGTCCGATCGGCGTCGACATTCAGATGACGCTCGTCACGCCGGCCGATGCAAGCGGTCCGGTGCCGGTGATGATCATGTTCGGCGGCGGCACCCTCGCTCAGGCGCTCGGGGCGCCGCCACCCGGCGGGCGCGGCGGCTTCCGCCACCGGCAGGCGGCGATCCGCCGGCCACTGAGCAACTGATCGCGGACGGCTGGGGCTACGCGTTGCTCAATCCCGGAAGCATCCAGGCGGACAACGGCGCGGGGCTGACCAAGGGCATCATCGGTCTCGGTCAACAAGGGCCAGCCGCGGAAGCCGGACGATTGGGGCTCGCTGCGCGCGTGGGCATGGGGCGCTGCGCGCGCGCTCGACTATCTCGAGACCGATCATGCGGTGGACGCGAAGCACGTCGGCATCGAAGGTGTTTCGCGCTACGGCAAGGCGGCGCTCGTGACGATGGCGTTCGACACGCGCTTCGCGGTCGTGCTGGTCGGGTCGTCAGGTGAAGGCGGCGCCAAGCTGCACCGCCGCAATTGGGGCGAAGCGGTGGAGAACCTCACCGGCTCCGGCGAGTACCACTGGATGGCCGGAAACTTCCTGAAGTACGGCGCGGCGGAAGCCACATTCGGCAGCAAGAACGCCGGCGATATTCCGGTGGACGCGCATGAGCTGATCGCGCTGTGCGCGCCGCGGCCGACGTTCATCAGCTACGGCGTGCCCGAGAAGGGTGATGCGAAGTGGCTCGATCACCAGGGCAGCTACATGGCTGCCGTCGCCGCGGGCCGGTGTTCCGGCTGCTCGGCGCGAAGGATCTCGGCACGTCGGACGACTACGAAACGGAGAAGATGCCGCGGTCAACGTCGGCCTGCTCGACGGCCAACTGGCATGGCGACAGCACGACGGCGGGCCACACCGACGGCCCGAACTGGAAGTACTTCATCCCGTGGGCGGACAAGTTCTCAAGCACTCGCGCCGACTGCGGTCGCGTTGAGCTGACAGCACGCGATAGTCCGAGTGTTACGCCTCGTTGCTGCGGTTTCGTGCACCGTCACATCGTGGCCAGGCCCTGAGCAAGCGCAACGTTGCCGCGGCCGCCGATCGGCCTGCTCCCGAACGGATCAGAATTCGCGGACGGCTCACGTGGAGCTTCTCGAGAAAGCACGCAAGGGAGGCATCGACATCTACTTCGTCGGTGATTCGATCACGCGCCGCTGGGGCGCGACCGACTATCCGGAGCTCCTGGCGAACTGGAAGGAGAACTTCTTCGGCTGGAACGCCGCCGATTTCGGCTGGGGCGCGGACACGATCCAGAACATTCTCTGGCGCCTCGAGAACGGCGAGCTCGACGACGTGAATCCGCAGATCATCGTCATCCTGGCGGGCACGAACAACGTCGGCGCGCAGCCGGGCGGCGACGCGCCAAGGTCGACGGACATCACCCGCGGAATCAAGGCGCATCCTGGATCTCTGCCGCCGCAAGGCGCCGGAGCGCCACGATCGTCCTGACGGCGATCTTCCCTCGAAACGACAACATGGCCGTCATGCCCGAGATCGATCAGATCAACCAAAACATCGCGCAACTTCGCCGACGGCAAGCGAGTGCGGTATCTCAACATCAACGACAAGCTCGCCGACAAGGACGGTCGGCTGTTCGATGGCATGATGAACGCGCGACAAGCTGCATCCGACGCTGCAAGGGGTATCAGGTCTGGGCGGACGCGCTGAAGCCAATCTTTACGGAACTGCTCGGGCCGCCGGCAGCAACGGATCACGCTCCACCGCCGACCGGCGACCCCAGCGCCCGGGGCCGCTCGGGTCGAGAGTTGTAGCGTCATCACCGTCTCCAGCACCGATTTTCAGTCAAACTCGGCCAACAGTCACATCCTCATCGGGGCGGCGGTCAAGGCGAAAGAGGCTGTTGGCTCCTGGAAGGCTGTGAAATGATAGCGGTATGACTTTTCGCAGCCGCCTGTCCCTGATGTGCCTGACGCTGTTCTTGTCGGCAGCGGCCAGCGTCGTGGCGACCGCTCAGCGCGCCGTGGCCACTGGCCCGCAGAACGCGCCGCTCAACGCCGCCGTGCCTGTCGATCCGCGGATTACGGTCGGCACGCTGTCCCAACGGCCTGCGCTACTACATCCGCGCCAACAAGCAGCCGCAGAGGCCGCGCCGAGCTCCGGCTGGTCGTCAACGCCGGGTCGGTGCTCGAAGACGACGACCAGCGCGGTCTCGCGCACTTCGTCGAGCACATGTGCTTCAACGGCACGCGTCATTTCCCGAAGCAGGACGTCGTCGCGTTCCTGCAGTCGACCGGCATGCGCTTCGGCGCGCACATCAACGCCAACACGAGCTTCGACCAGACGGTCTACCAGCTGCAGATTCCCACCGACAACCCCGCGGTGATCGACCGGTCGCTGCTGATCCTCGAGGACTGGGCGCACGCCGTCTCGTTCGAGCCGGACGAGATCGACAAGGAGCGCGGCGTCATCCTGGAGGAGTGGCGCACGGGGCTCGGGGCCGGCGCGCGGATGCTCGACGTGCAGCTTCCGGTCCTGCTCAAGGACTCGCGCTACGCCGAGCGCCTGCCCATCGGCAAGCCCGAGATCATCCGAGCGTTTCCGTACGACCGTCTGAAGAAGTTCTACACCGACTGGTACCGGCCCGACCTCATGGCGGTGATCGCCGTCGGCGACTTCGATCCCGGCAGCGGATCGAAACGCTGATCAGATCGCATTTCGGCGCCGATTCCGGCGCCGGCGTCGCCGCGGCCGCGGCCACCTTACGACGTGCCCGATCAGCCAGGCACGCGCTACACGATCGCCACCGATCCCGAGGCGACCTCCACGATGGTCAGCGTCTCCAGCACTGATGGCCGCCCGCGATCAGACGACGCATCGGCGCCTATCGGCAGCAGACGGTCGAGCGGGTCGTTCGGCGGCCTGCTCTCGGCCCGCTTCGCCGAGATGGCGCAGAAGCCGGACGCGCCGTTCCTCGACGCGGAGACGAGCCGCGGCCTCTTCGTCAACACGGCCGAGGCGACGACGCTGAGCGCGCTGGTGCCGGACGGCGGCGTCGAACGAGGGCTGGCGGCGCTCTTCACCGAGGCCGATCGCGTCGCCCGGTTCGGGTTCACGCAGACCGAGCTCGATCGCTACCGGCTCAGCGATCATGCAGACCTTCGCGCAGCTCGCCGTCGTCCAACGACGAGCACACCTCGGAGTCGCTCGCCGACGAGTTCATCCGCAACTTCATGCAGCAGGAGCCGATTCCCGGCATCGCGTACGAGAACGGGCTCGTGCAGCGCTTCCTGCCGGAGATCACGCTCGCCGACGTCAACAGCCTGGCGCGCGACTGGGTGCCGGATCGCAACCGCGTCGTCGCGGTGAGCGCTCCGAAGAAGGCCGGGGTCGCCGTGCCCGACGAAGCGAAGCTGGCGGCCGTCATCAAGAGCGCCGGCGGCGGAGCGCTGACCGCCTACGTCGACGCGGTGAGCGCGAGGCCGCTTGCTCGAGACCGCTGCCGAAGCCGGCACGGTCGCGAAGACGGCGACGAAGGCGTCCGGCGATCACCGAGTGGACGCTGTCGAACGGCGTGCGCGTCGTGCTCGAGCCGACGACGTTCAAGCAGGACGAGATTCTGTTCCGCGCGTTCAGCCCCGGCGGCACGTCGCTCGCGCAGCGACAGGACTTCATCGCCGCCGAGACCGCGGACCAGGTCGTCGTCCGAAGGCGGGCTCGGCAAGCTCGAGCGCGATCGATTTGAGCAAGAAGCTCGCTGGCAAGGCGGCGGTCGTGCGTCCCGACATCGGCGAGATGTACGAGGGGCTGAGCGGCCGCGCGCTGCGCCGCGATCTCGAGACGATGTTCCAGCTGATCTATCTGACGTTCACGCAGCCGCGGGCCGATGCGGAAGCGTTCCGCGCGGCGACAGGGCAACTGACCGCCGCGGCTGGCGAACCGGGAGGCGCTGCCCGAAGCGGCGTTCGAGGACACGCTCAACGCGGCGGTGACCCAGAACCACTTGCGGGCGCGGCCGATGACCCCGGAGCTAGTCGCTCAGATGAGTCTCGACAAGTCGATGGCGTTCTACAAGGACCGCTTCGCGGATGCGAGCGACTTCACGTTCGTGTTCGTCGGCAGCTTCGATCTGCCGACGATCAAGCCGCTCGTCGAGCGATATCTCGGCAGCCTGCCGGCGCTCCATCGCAAGGAGGCCGGCACGCGACGTCGGCATCCGGCCGCCGGCGGGCGTCGTCGAGAAGGAGGTGACGAAGGGAACCACGCCGAAGAGCGAGGTCGGCGTCGTGTTCACCGGGCCGTTCCAGAACAACCAGCGGAACCGCATCATCATCCGGGCGATGGCGAATACGCTCGCGGGCAACCTGCAGCGGGTGCTGCGGGAGGATCTGGGCGGCACGTACGGCGTCAGCGTCGATGCCCGAGTTCACGAAGCAGCCGACCGAGGAGTACCGGCTGACGATCACATTCGCCTGCGATCCCGGCGCGCACGCAGGATCTCGTCAAGGCGCTGTTCGAGGTCGTCGAGGAGTTCAAGACCGAACGGGCCCGAGCGCCGGGCAGGTCGCGGACGCGCAGGCGGCGCTGCGGCGCGATCTCGAAACCGACAGCCGGCAGAACGGGTACGTCTTGAATCAGCTGGCGTTCGCGTATCAGTACGACGAGCCGGTTCCCGATCCCGCCATGCTGCGCGCAGATCTACGATCAGTTGTCGGCGCCGCTGCTGCGTGACGCGGCGCGGACATATCTGGATACCAAGCGGTATGTGAAGGTACTGCTGTTTCCGGAGACGAAGTAACGCGGCACCGTATTAACGTGCGGCGGCTGCTGCACCCCTCTGGGGCGGCTCGTGAACTTCGGGGCGAACGCAGCGTGAGCCGCGGAAGGGCACAGTCATCGGGTAGCTTACACCTGTAGCTTCCGCCTTCAGGCGGAAGTTCCCAGGTTTCGAACTCACGATTCATGAACGCGTTGAGCTTCAGCGACCCACCGCAAGAGCGCGGGCGGACCGTGCACGCGCGTACCGATCGACCGTGGATGACCTGGCTCCCGGGCCTGGCGGCCCTGCGCAACTACCAACGGCGCTGGTTGCGCGACGACCTTGCCGCCGGCCTGGTCATGACGACCATGCTCGTGCCGGTCGGGATTGCTTACGCGGAAGCCTCCGGGCTCCCGGGGATCAGCGGTCTCTACGCGACGATAGTCCCGCTGCTGGCGTATGCGATCTTCGGCCCGAGCCGGATTATCGTCCTCGGTCCCGACTCAGCACTCGCGCCCATGATCCTGGCGGTTGTGGCACCGTTGTCGGGGGGCGACCAGCAGCGGGCGGTTGCGCTCGCTGGCGCAATGGCGGTTGTATCCGGCCTCGCGTGTCTGGCCGCCGGTGCGGGACGTCTTGGCTTCGTGACGGAACTGCTGTCCAAGCCGATCCGGTACGGCTACATGAACGGCATCGCGCTGACCGTGATCCTGAGTCAGACCCCCAAGCTCCTGGGATTCTCGGTCTCCGCCAAGGATCCCGGACGTCAAGCATGGGGAATCGTTCAGGGCGTGCTGCACGGGCGCACCAACGTCGTCACTTTCGTGATTGGCGGACTGACGCTGGCGCTCATCCTGCTGCTGAAACGCTGGCCCCGCGTGCCCGCCCTCCTCATCGCCGTTATCTGCGCCACGGTCGCGGTCGCGTGGTCCGGTGTCGCGAGAACGGCCGGCGTGGCGGTGCTTGGTCCTCTGCCGTGGGGCCTGCCGGCGCCGCATCTGCCGATCATCACCGGCGGCGACCTCACGCCGGTTCTGATGGGTGGCCTCGCCGTCGCGCTCGTGGCATTTGCGGATACGAGCGTTCTTTCACGCACCTACGCCGCGCGCCTTCGCACCTCTGTGGATCCAAATCAGGAGTTGCGGGCGCTTGGCGCAGCCAATCTCGCGGCCGGTTTCTTTCAGGGTTTTCCGATCAGCAGCAGTTCCTCCCGGACACCTGTCGCGGAAGCAGCTGGCGCCAGGACCCAGCTGACCGGAGTCGTTGGCGCGATCGGTGTGACGATGCTCCTCTTCTTCGCGCCGACACTGCTGCAGGACCTCCCGCAGGCCGCGCTTGGCGCAATCGTTATCGCGGCCGCGATTGGACTCATCGAAGTGTCCGATCTCCGCCGCATCTATCGGATTCAGCGTTGGGAGTTCTGGCTATCGATGGCGTGCTTCGCCGGTGTGGCGACGTTCGGCGCCATTCCGGGAATCGCGCTGGCGGTTGTCATCGCCGTGATCGAGTTCCTCTGGGACGGGTGGCGTCCGCATTCGGCCGTGCTCGGGCGTGTCGAACGCGTGAAGGGATACCACGACATCACGCGACATCCGGACGCGCGGCTGATTCCCGGATTGGTGCTGTTCCGCTGGGATGCGCCGCTGTTTTTCGCGAACGCCGAGCTGTTCCACGACCGTGTCATGGACGCCGTGGCCAGTTCGCCGACGCCAGTGCGCTGGGTCGTCGTGGCCGCCGAGCCGATGACCAGCGTCGACGTGACGTCGGCCGACGTGATCTCGGAGCTCGACGACGCGCTCCATGCCGCTGGGATTGAGCTGTGTTTTGCCGAAATGAAGGACCCCGTCAAGGACAAGCTGAAACGTTTCGGGCTCTTTGCGCGCTTCGGCGAGCACACCTTTTTCCCAACGATTGGGGAAGCGGTCAGCGAGTACCTCGCCGCGAATCCGGTCGAGTGGGTCGACTGGGAAGATCATCCAGTGTAGAGCTTCGGCACCCAGGGCACCCAGGGCACCCAGGGCACTCAGGGCACTCAGGGCACCCTCCTCTTGACATCCCAGAGGAAACTCTGGCACATTCCTCTGTGCACGCCAAAGGAGTGTCGAAGTGGTCGATCGAAAGGCGGACGTTCTGCAGGGCACGCTCGATCTGATGGTGCTCAAAACGCTCGACGCGCTAGGTCCTTTGCACGGCTACGGTCTCGCGCTCCGTATCGAACAGGTGAGCGGCGATGTGCTGCGTCTCAATCACGGCACCGTATATGCGTCGCTGGTACGGCTCCGCCAGCGAGGCTGGATTTCGTCGGAATGGGGCACGTCGGAGAACAATCGCAAGGCGAAGTACTACGCCATCACGAAAAGGGGACGGCGGCAGCTGGCGGCCGAAGCCGAGGACTGGGTGAAAATCTCGAGCGTGATCGGCAGGATCCTGCAGTTGACGCCGCGGTGACAGCATGTTCGACAGATTGCGCACGGTGGCGAGCCGAATCCGGGCGTTCTTCAGGCTTCGGCAGATTGACGCTGAGTTCGAGCAGGAACTGGCGAGCCATCTCGAACTGCTGACGGACGAGAACCTCCGTCGCGGAATGCCCCTCGAAATCGCCTCCCGCGAGGCACGGCTTCAGCTGGGTAATACCACGCACCTCAGAGAAACCCACCGCGAGCTCGAAGGTCTGCCCACAATCGAATCCGTGCTCCAGGATCTTCGGTACGCGGTGCGGATGCTGTGGAAGCGTCCCGGGTTCACGGCGATTGCCGTGTTCACCCTGGCGCTCGGCGTTGGTGCGAACACCGCCATGTTCTCGGTGATCAGCGCGATCTTCCTCCGGCCGTTGCCGTTCCCAGATGCCGACCGCATCTATGTCGTGCATCGAACCGGCAACCGGATTGGCGGCGTGTCGCTCTCGATGCCGATCTTTATCGGCTGGCAGAAGCACGGCGTGCCATTCTTCGAACACCTCGCGCTGCTTGGGTGGAAGAGCTCGGCGACCCTGACAGGGAACGGTGAGCCCGAACGGATCCCCGCGGCCGGGGCCTCGACGGAGTTGTTTTCCGTCCTGCAGGTGCATCCTGCGCTCGGGCGAGACTTTCGAATCGAGGAAGGTCGGCCGGGTGGCCCCAACGTCGTCATCCTCAGCGACCGTCTGTGGCATCGTCGATTTCAGGGGGATTCCACGATCGTTGGTCGGGCGATTACCCTGGACGGCGACACCCACACCATTGTTGGCGTCCTCCCGAAGGACTTCGAATTGCCGCTGGCGGGAGCGTCGCAGGCGGATTTGTGGCTGCCGATCCGGGTGCCGCTCACGAGCACCAATCCATCCAACGGCGGGCTGCTCTGCCTTGGCCGGCTGAGATCGGACGCGACGCGGGCACAAGCGGAGGACGTCCTCACGCGGCCTCTGGGCGATTTGCGCCAACAGTTTCCGAGCATGTTCAGCGCTGAGGAGCGGGCATCGCTCGAACCGCTCCGGAACTTCATCACGAGCCGCGCCGGCACGGTTCCGTTGCTGATGGGAGGCGCCGTCGCGCTCGTCTTGCTCATCGCGTGCTTGAACGTGGCGAACCTGACGCTGGCCGCTTCAACGACACGGCTGCGTGAACTTGCGGTGCGCACGGCGATGGGCGCAGGGCGCGCGCGCATCGCGTGGCAGCTCCTGACCGAGAGCGTGTTGCTGGCCTTGATTGGCGGCTTGACGGGGGTTGTCGCCTGCTCCCTGTTCTTCGACGCCATTGTGGCGCTGGTGCCAGCCAGGTACTCCGCACATCGGCGCATTCCGGATCGACCGCGGTGTGTTGCTGTTTGCGTTGGGGCTCAGCGTGCTGACCGGGCTGTTGTTCGGTCTGGCCCCAGCACTGGGCGCCTCGGGTATCGATTCGAACGCGGTGCTGAAGAACACGAATCCGAAAGCCGGTTCCGGCGGAGCAGGGCGCATGCGCCACGTGCTGGCGGCAAACGAGGTCGCGCTCTCGCTGGTGCTGTTGATTGGCGCCGCGCTGGCGCTCGAAAGCTTCGACCGCTTGACTCGCGTGCACCCTGGCTTTGATCCGGCAAGCGTGCTGACCTTTCGTGTCGACATCCCTCTCCAAAGGTATGCGACGCCCTCGGCGCGGCAGGCGTTCTTCGATGCACTGCTGAACCGTGTGTCGACGCTTCCCGGAGTTGAGCACGCGGCCGTTGCGAACGTGCTGCCTCTGCAGGGCGGTGGCGACACGTTGTTCAGCATCGAGGATCGCCGTGGGCCAGGAACGAGCGATCGAGGCGCCGCCAACGTCCGCCGTATCAGTCCGGACTACTTCACAGCGATGCGCATTCCGGTTCACCTGGGACGGGTGTTCACGGATCGCGACAGGACGGGGGCCTCACCCGTCGTGGTCATCAACCGGGCGATGGCCCAGGCGTATTGGCCCAATCGTGATCCGATCGGTTCGCACATCTGGATCGGCAAACCGATGGGCGTCGCGAACACAGAGCCAGAACCCCGGGAGATCGTCGGCATCGTGGCGGACATTCGCGAAGCGTCGTTGGCCCAACTGCCGGCGCCCACGTTGTACATCCCGTTCGCGCAGAGTCCGTCGGCCAGCGGCGGATCGTTCATCGTGCGAACGGCGCGGTCGCCGCTCAATCTGGTACCCGACGTGCGAGCTGCCGTTCACACGCTCGACGAGGAATTGCCGGTAATCGACGCACGGGAAATGGGTGATGTCGTGGCCCTGTCTACCGTTGATTGGCGATTTCGCGCCGTACTCCTCGGAGCCTTCGGCGCACTCGCACTGATCATTGCCGCCATCGGCGTCTACGGCGTGATTTCGTACTCGGTCGCACAGCGTACGTCCGAGATTGGCCTTCGCATGGCGCTCGGGGCATTGCGGCGGGATGTGCTTGTACTGGTTGTTTGGCAGGGCATGCGTACCTCACTGATTGGCATTGGGATTGGCTTGGCCGGCGCCTACGCAGCCAGTCGGTTGATGGTGAGCTTGCTATTTGGCGTGACTCCCACCGATCCGGTCACCTTCCTGGGAATTGCTCTTCTGCTTGCGCTCGTTGCTCTTGCGGCGTGCCTGGTCCCGGCGCGGCGAGCCATGCGCATCGACCCGATCACGGCCCTCAAGTACGACTGAGCTGACCCTTCTTCTCTCGGTGTGGAGCGCAGGACGCGCAGTGGCGTCCATGCGCTCATCGAGTGGCTCACAGACTGCGATGACCTCAGTTGTTTCGCCCGTTGAATGCGTCGCACGAGACGTTCTGGTGCCAATTCACGTACGTGCCAGTGGGGCTTTCTTTCCACGCCCACACATGGAGTGTGTAGAACGGCGGAAGCCCGAAGCGATTCGGCGCCTCGAACAAATGGAAGAGTTGTCCCATCAGTTCGGGCGGACCCGAGTGCGTCGCGTTCCACTGATCAGCGAGGACCAGAAAGTCTGCGCCGATTAATTTCAGCCCGCCGCCCGGCTGCGGTTCATAAATCACGATTTCGGGGCGCGTCGGGTCCAGCACGCCGTCAGCCACGAGCGGCCCGTTGACGAAGTGCATCCCCATTGCCCCGGCATCAGGCCCACTCACGCAGCCGAATTGAAGAGCGTATCCCTCGCCCTCGGCGACTGACACATCCTTGAACCGCTCGGTCGCATCGCGCACAACCTTCACGAGATCGCTCGCCTGATTTTTCGGACTCACTGTCGGTGCGTGCGAGTGGTCGGCCTGCGCCAGTGCGCGCGACGACCAGGTACTACCCGACGACGGTTACGCCAATGATGAAGTACCTCGAACCCTGCTGTGACCTTTCCGACTTGCATCGTAAGAATCCTCCCAAACGTAGGAACCAATGAGGAACGGCAGTGTGCCAGAGCATCGCTCGACGGCCAGACGTCCGAACTGACCGGACCGGACCGTCGAGAAATGCGAACCTCTCTACTCGAGAAATCGAAAATGGTCAGCGAAAGGCGACAACGGAATGGGCGGCCCGCTCAGAGGAGCGTGAATCGTAGATCGTCGAATGGCGTGTCACGATACACCGGGGGAGGCATCGCTCCGAGGGCTTGTGATGGACAGCAGTTGCGGGTGTGTGTGTTCCACTTGCAGCGTGGTGTGGTCAATCCGGAAGCGCTCTCGAAGCATGTGTTCGAGCTCGCGACGGATTCCATGGCAGTCGGTGTCGGGTGCGACCAGCACGTGTGCGGTCAGGATCGGGTGGCCGGGCGCGAGCTCCCACAGGTGCAGGTCGTGCACCTGGCTCACATGCTGGGCATGAGCCATCGCCCAGCCGACCTCCTCTGGCGTCATTCCCTCCGGCGCTCCCTCGAGGAGCACGCGCATGGCCTTCCGCTGCAGTCCCAAGCCCGACCGGATCATCAAGGCGGCTACGAACAGCGAAGCGATGGCATCCGCGCGATCGAACCCCGTGACGATGATGACGATGCCCGCGACAAGCGTGCCGATGAATGCGTACAAGTCGGTGATGATGTGTTGAAAGCTGCCTTCGACATTCAAGCTTTGCCGGTTGGCCTTTACAAGTATCCAGGCGGCGGCAAGGTTCACGACGACACCTACGGCCGCGATGATCGTGACCAGAACACCCGCCACGTCCGGAGGCTTGATCAAGCGCCAGATTGCTTCGTAGGTGACGAGCGCGCCGAGTACAAACAGCACCGCCCCGTTCGCCTGGGCACTGAGGACTTCGGCGCGCCGCATGCCGTAGGTGAGGTGACCGCCCGTAGGACGCTGCACGACACGGATCACGAGCAGCGACAGCATGAGCGCGCCTGCGTCGGTGAGCATATGTCCGGCGTCCGACAGGAGCGCCAGTGAGTGGGCCACGATCCCGATGACAACCTCGAATGCCATGAACCCGACGATCAGCAGGAGCGCGACTGTGAGGTACCTTGCGATCCGCATCCATACTGACCGCGTGCGAATGATCCCCGCCTTCGTGGTGATGGTGGCCGGAACCAGACTGATGCTCATGGCTCATATGTGCCTGCTCGATGTCGCTGCGGAGCCTAGGGGCGAGTGGCTTCTCCCGTCGGATTTGAACCCTTCCGCCACGTGGCGGGCGCCTGACCCACCAGCTTCTTGAACGCGCGACTGAATGCGGCTTCTGATTCGTAACCGACCGCGTTGGCGACGCCGGCGACGAGCTCGCCGTCGATCAAGAGCCGAGAGGCCAACTGCATCCGCCACAACGCGAGGTACTGCATTGGCGATTGCCCAACCATCTCCGTGAATCGCTCCGCGAAGACCGAACGCGAGAGGCCCACGAGCCGGGCGAGCCGTTCGACCGTCCATGGCTCGCTTGGTTTGCCGTGAAGGGCAGACAGGGCTTGCCCGACGACGGGGTCGCGCAATCCCGCGAGCCAGCCTGTCTGCGCCGGGGGCAGCGTCTCGATATACCGTCGGATGGCCTCGACGAACATCAGCTCCGAAAGGCGGGCAAGGACGTTCTCGCTACCCGCGCGCGCGCTGCCCGACTCTCTCACGGCGATCGTCAGGATCGTTCCGAACCAACTGTTCGTCGCCTGGGTGGCGGTTGCCGAGAGGTGGATGACCGGCGGTAGCGCGGTGAGCAGGGGATTATACGGACGTTCGTCGCACCCCATGAAGCAGCAGACGACCCGGGTGCGCTCGGAGCCGCCGCCGCCCAGCTCGTACACCAGGGGGAGGGGCGCCGACCGACGCACGAACATCGACATGTCCGGAGCCTCTCGCATCCCGGGTGCGCTCGACAACACGTGCGCATCGCCTTGAGGAAACACGATGAGGTCTCCCTCTCCCAGGCGAATCGGCTCCGCACCGACCGCGTGGCCCCAACAACTTCCCCGGGCGATCAAGTGATATTCGATCACGCGCTGGGCGCCCGGCATCACCCGTCCGGCAATCTCCCGGGACGGCGGCGCCTCCGCGACCCACGGAGCGCTCAGCTCGAGGTCGAAGTACACGGCCCCAGTCAACCGCACCGCGCGGAGCACGTCTGAGAGCACGTCAGCGGTCATGCCGGTCGGACTCCTGGGCATGTCATTCGGACCATCGGGCAAGTGGTCGTCAATTACGGACGGATAGCTAGACAAATCGGACGCTTGCTCATGGCAGTGCGGCCACCGCACGCAGGACCGGTGGCGGACATGTCGGCAATGAAGTGCCGGCAGCTGTCGAAAGGATAAGTCTATGACGACTACTGTGTCGCGCGAACCCGAAGTCACGTCGGAGCGTTCGTCTTCGACCGGAACCCGTGCGCGTGCAAACGCCCTGGCCGATCGCCTCGAACAGGGAGCCATGGCCTTGGGCACCCTTGCAAGCGGCCTCACCGACGCGGAGTGGGAAACCCGCATCCCGAAGGACGGGCGTAAGGTCGGCGTCGTTGTGCACCACGTGGCCACCATGTACCCCTTGGAAATCCAGATCGCTCAGACGATAGCGGGAGGTGAGCCAGTGAAGGGCGTGACTATGGACGTCGTCCACGAAATCAATGGCCGGCACGCCGTGGAGAACGACGCGATCACGAAAAAAGAGGCGCTGGATCTGCTTGGGCGAAACAGCGCGGCGGCCGCTGCGGCAATTCGTGCGCTCAGCGACGAGGAGTTGGATCGGGCCTCGACGGTCTCGCTCTATGCCGATGCGCCACTCACGTGCCAATTCGTACTCGAAGATCACGCCGTCCGGCACAGCTATCATCATTTCGCGCGCATTCGAGCGACCTTGAAGCGGTAGGGCAGGAGCCATGTGCAAAGCCGGGGCCATACGGCTTCGGACGAATCTCAAAAGGAGTCAATCCAATGTCTGTCGTAACGAGTGATCTCGCCGCTGCCGCAGGAGACCGTTTGTCTTCGATCAAAGAGCGGCAGCAGGCCATGTGGGCGTCAGGAGATTTCGCGGTAATCGGGACAACCCTGCAAATTGTCGGAGAGCTGCTGTGCGAAGGTGTTGACGTTCGCTCGGGGCAGCGCGTACTGGATGTGGCCGCAGGCAACGGCAACGCGACACTGGCGGCCGCGCGACGCTTCGCGAGCGTGACGTCTACCGATTACGTCCCGGCGCTCCTCGAGCGGGCGCGGCGTCGCGCTGAAGCCGAAGGCCTCGACGTCGCGTTCGAGGTAGCAGACGTCGAGAGCCTGCCGTTTCCTGCCGCCAGCTTCGACGTGGTGCTCTCGACGTTCGGAGTGATGTTTGCACCCAACCACGAGCAGTCCGCCAGAGAGCTGCTGCGCGTGTCCAAACCGGGAGGACGGATAGGCCTGGCATCGTGGACGCCGAGCGGATTCCTGGGCCAGCTCTTTCGCCTGGTTGGTCGCTACGTGCCGCCGGTCCCTGGCGTGCAGTCTCCACTCTTGTGGGGCACCGATGCGCACATTCAGGAGCTGTTCCCAGGCACGGCGATCGCCCATACGGTTCGGCACTTTGCGTTTCGGTACCGATCACCTGAGCACTTCGTCGATGTGTTCCGCAGCTACTATGGGCCGATCCACAAGGCCTTCGCGGCGCTCGACGCCGACGGACAGGCCGCGCTCGAGGTGGACTTGATCGCGCTGCTGCGAAAGGTCGATCAGGGAGGGACGGCTGGCCTCGTGGTGCTGGGAGAGTACCTTGGAGACCGTCATCAGCCGATGAGCACTCGACAATAAACCCCGTGGGCCGGTGGCCCATCGAACCCGGATCATAGCAATGAACGGGCTCGAGGGTCATGCGGCCCGCCCGTGTCATTCTTCTGATAGAGGCAAGCCTCATGCACACTCCGAGATTGATGGCCGTGCTCGCACACCCCGACGACGAATCGCTGGGGGCGGGAGGAGTCCTCGCCAAGTACGCATCCGAAGGTGTCGATGTGTTCGTGCTGACGGCCACGCGCGGTGAGCAGGGCCGCTACCACGGCCATCGCTCCGGCGAACCGCAGCACCCCGGTCCGTCGGCCCTGGCGAGGCTCCGTGAGTCAGAGCTGCGAGCCGCTGCGTCAGTGCTAGGTGTGCGTGAAGTCTCCGTGCTCGACTACGCCGACCAGCATCTCGACCTCACGAATCCAGGCGACGCCGTGATGGCGGTTGCTGGACACCTCAGGCGGGTGCGACCCGATGTCGTCGTGACGTTTGGGCCCGATGGTGCCTACGGGCACCCCGATCACATCGCGATCTCTCAGTTCACCACGGCGGCCGTCGTCGCCGCCGCCGATCCGGCCTTTGCATGCGACGGAGTCGAGGCAGCGATGCCATCGCATTCGGTGTCGAAGCTCTATTACCTGGCACTACGGGAATCGTCGCTGGCCGCCTATCAGTCAGCGGTCCGGAAACTGACATCCACGGTTGACGGCGTTGAACGGCAGCCGATGCCATGGCCTGATTGGGCGATCACGACCGTGATCGATACTCGCAGCTACTGGCCGACGGTGTGGCAGGCGGTCTCGTGCCACGAGTCGCAAGTCGTCGCCTACGAGCGGTTGAAGGACCTTTCGCCGCAGCACCACGAGGCTTTGTGGGGATGGCAGTCGTTCTATCGCGCGTTGAGTCTTGTGAACGGCGGACGGGCACGCGAAACGGACCTCTTCGAAGGAATCCGGAAATGAGCAGAGAATCCGCAGTGGAGGAGCTGGGCGTGGACGATTCAATTCGGCAGGCAGCGCTCGCGATGGACGCCACGACGTTCCGCGCGCTGGGACATCGACTCGTGGATCAGCTGGCGGCTTTCCTGGAATCCATGCCGCAGCGTCCAGTGACGCGTGATGAAGCGCCATCGGTCGTCCGCGACGCGCTCGACCTCGCGAGTCCACTTCCGGAACTCGGAACGGACCCGGCGCCACTGCTCGAGCGGACGGCGCAGCTGCTGTTCGATCACTCCCTCTTCAACGGGCACCCGCGCTTCTTTGGTTACATCACCGCGGCTCCGGCGCCGATCGGCATTCTGGGCGACTTTCTCGCCGCAGCCGTGAATCCAAACGTCGGCGGATGGCTGCTGTCGCCGGCTGCCACCGAGATCGAGTGTCAGACCGTGCGATGGATTGCCGCGCTCATCGGCTTTCCCGTTGATTGCGGCGGGCTGCTCGTCAGCGGCGGCAACATGGCGAACCTGGTCTGCTTCCTCGCCGCGCGCGCCGCCAGGGCCGGCTGGGATGTGCGTGAGCACGGCGTGTCTGGAGGCCCCGGGCGGCAACTTCGCGTGTACGGTTCGCTGGAAACCCACACGTGGATTCAGAAGGCCGCGGACATCGCTGGCCTGGGCACCGCCTCGATTCGGTGGATTGCGACGAACAAGAGGTTGCAGATGGACGTCACCGCGCTGCGCCGCCGGATCGAGGAGGACGCCGCCGCCGGAGATGTCCCATGCCTCGTCGTCGGAACTGCGGGGTCGGTGAGCACGGGTGCGATCGATCCGCTGCCGGAGATCAGCGCGATCTGCAAGGAATACGGTGTATGGTTCCACGTCGATGGCGCCTATGGCGGGTTTGCGGCCGCCATTCCTGATGCCCCCGATGATCTGCGTGGGCTGACCTTAGCCGATTCCGTCGCCGTCGATCCGCATAAATGGCTGTACGCGCCGCTCGAGGCGGGATGCGCGCTGGTGCGCGATCCGGAGCGGCTCCGCGCCGCGTTTGCTTATCACGCGCCCTACTACCATCTCGAGGAGCACGCAACGAACTACGTGGACTACGGTCCCCAGAACTCGCGCGGCTTTCGTGCTCTCAAAGTATGGCTGGCCCTGAAACAGGCTGGAGCTGCGGCGTATCGCAGGATGATCGCGGACGACATCCGCTTGTCGCAGCACATGGCTCAGGCGATCAGCCGTCATCCGGAGCTGGATCTCGTGACCCAGGAGCTGAGCATCACGACCTTCCGGTACGTGCCACCCGATTGTCGTACCAGTCAGCCCGATCCGGATGTTGAACGCCATCTCGACGCGCTCAATCGCGAACTGCTCGACCGACTGCAGCGCGGAGGAGAGACGTTCGTCTCAAACGCGGTGGTTGATGGCCGTTATCTCCTGCGCGCCTGCATCGTGAACTTTCATACATCGCAGGTCGATGTGGAAGCCGTGCCGGCCATCGTTGCGCGCGTTGGACGAATGGTCGATGCGGAGTTGCGCCCTGGGATCCCCGATCGCGAGTAGCCCGTTCGTGGGAATTCCTTCGAGATCGCGTCACTTGGCTGGTGGTGATGCCGGCCGTTGCACATCCGGTATGGCGCCTTTAGCTTCGACGACACGGCGCGCCAGGTAGTTGACGACGTTCGCATCGCTGCGGATGGCGGTGAGATACGCGGTACGCAGCAGCTGCTCCTTGCGCCCCCTGATGGTCTGGGTGATGCGATCACGCACACCCGGTGTGGACAGGTCTCGTTGTCCTGCGGGTTCGTGGGCCACGACCAGCACGAGCGTGTATGCGCCACCTACCGCTGCCACGTTGACGGACCCGGGCTGCTTGTTCAGCACCGCATCACGCAGCTGCGGTGGAGCCTGTTTCAGCTTCGACACCGGCACGAGGCCCATGTCGCCGCCACGCGGGGCCGACTCCGGATCTTCCGAATAACCAGCCGCCAGATCCCGGAAGGAGGCGCCAGCTTTGAGGCGCTCCATCAGCATCCGAACCTTCGCGGCTGCCGCCTCGGGTGTGGTGGCATCATCTCCAGTTCCGTTTGCCACTTGTGCGTCGCGCACTGGCGTCACCACAAGCTGCGCGATGTGGTACGCCTCTTCGGGCACGTTGAACTGCGCGCGGTTGGCGGTGAAGAAATCCGTGACCGCCTGATCGGTGACAGTAATCTTCGATCCGACTTCCTGGTCGATCACTTTCTGTGTGAGCAGTTCGCGTTTCAGACCTTCCCGCATGTCTTCCGCCGTCAGGTTTCGCCGTTTCAACTCCTGCTGGAACGCGTCGTCGGTCAGGTTCTTCTTCGCATTCGCATACGCCGCGTCGAGGTCGCTTTGGGGGATGTCGAGTTTCAGCGCGGTCGCCTTCGCGATCAAGATGTCCTGGACGATGAGGTCGTTGAGCAGCGATAGCTTGGCGGCCAGAACCTCCTCGTCCGAGAGCGGCTGCGACTCGTCGCGCGTCCGACGGTAGATCCTGTCGACGTCTTCACGTGTGAGCGGCCGGCCATCGACAACGGCCCACGTGTCGGGGGAGAGCGGGGCAGCTGCTGGAGTCGCCGGGGTTCGCCGGCACGCGGTCGAGAGACATAGTGCTGCTAGCGCTGCGATCACGACAAAGAGGCGGCGGGATGGTTTCAGTAACGAAAGCGGATAAGGCATAGCTTCGCAGCGTACAGCTTGATCAGCCAGGTAACAATAGCCAGTGATGAGTGGGCAGGCGACGAGCTTGGCCGAGCGCATGCCACGCCAACTGATCCTGGGTCAGATGGTGGGGAGTCCAGCGCCGGGCGATCCGGTCCTCAACGCAATTGGTTCAGCCCTTCGAAACGACCGCCGTGATCTCCAAGTCCGCTCCGCACGTCCTCGTCCGACAGTCCTGCCAGAGGCGGCGCGCCGGTGCGCGTCGACGACGACACGTTGATAGCCATGTTGCCGGTCCTTCCTTACAGCGGCCACACCCAGTTGTTGAACTCCGGCCGATCGGCGCCGTGCTCATGCGCGTAGCGGATGTTGTCGATGATCGTGTTTTTCATCTCCTCGCGCAGGTGCCCGGCTCGCGCGACGAGCCCTGGCACTCGATCGACCACGTCGATGACCAGGTGAAAGCGCGACGTCTCGTTCAGCATTGCCAGCTCGAGCGGCGTGTTGATGTTGCCTTTCTCCTTGTACCCGCGCACGTGCAGGTGCTCGTGACCCCTGAATCGGTACGCAAGCTTGTGAATCAGCCAGGGATACCCATGGAAGTTGAAGATGATCGGCTTGTCCCTCGTGAACACGCTATCGAACTCGTGCTCGGTCGACCCGTGCGGGTGTTCGGTTGCCGGCTGCAGCTTGAACAGATCCACCACATTGACGAACCGTACTTTCAGCTCCGGCAGACGCTCGCGCAGGATGGCCGTGGCCGCGAGCGCTTCCTGGGTGGCGACGTCGCCGCAGGAAGCCATCACGACGTCGGGCTCGGCCCCTTGGTCGTTGCTCGCTCGCGTCCAGATGCCGAAGCCCTTGGCGCAGTGCACGATCGCCTCGTCCATCGTCATGAACTGCAGATGCTTCTGTTTGTCGCAGACGATGACGTTGATGTAGTCAGTCGACCGCAGGCAATGATCGGCGACCGACAGCAGCGTGTTGGCATCCGGCGGAAGATACACGCGGGCGACACTCGCGCTCTTGTTGGTGACGAGATCGATGAATCCAGGGTCCTGATGTGAAAAGCCGTTGTGATCCTGGCGCCAGACGGTGGACGACAGCAGGATGTTCTCCGAAGCTACCGCGGCGCGCCACGGCACGTGGTTCTTCGAGATGTCCAGCCACTTGGCGTGCTGGTTGAACATCGAGTCGATCACGTGGGCAAACGCTTCGTAGGTGTGGAAGAAGCCGTGCCGACCGGTGAGCAGGTAGCCTTCGAGCCAGCCGATCAGCGTGTGTTCCGACAACATCTCCATCACACGGCCGTCGGGCGCGAGCTCGCCGCCGTCGGCGTCCTCCGGTAGCATCGCTGCGAGCCAGGTCTTCTTGCTTGCTTCATACACCGCCTGAAGCCGGTTCGAGGCCGTCTCGTCCGGACCAAACACCCGGAAGGAGGTGGGGTTCTTGCGGAGGATGTCGCGCAGGAACTCGCCGAGCGGCTTCGTATTCTCGTACAGCACTTTGCCTGCCTGCGGCACCTTCACGGCGTAATCACGAAAGTCCGGCAGCGACAGATCCTTGCGCAGCAGGCCGCCGTTCGCGTGCGGGTTCGCGCTCATGCGTCGCGCGCCCTTCGGCGAGAGCGCCTTCAGATCGGGCCGGAACGCGCCGGTCGCGTCGAACAATTCCTCGGGCTTGTAGCTGCGGAGCCAGTCTTCGAGCAGCTTCAGATGCGCTGGATTGTCGTGCACGTCCGAGAACGGCACCTGGTGCGACCGCCACGAGCCTTCGGCCTTGTGACCGTTGATCTCTTTGGGCCCGGTCCAGCCTTTCGGCGACCGGAACACGATCATCGGCCAGCGCGGTCTGAAGGGGCTCTTCGTGGTCCGCGCCCGCTGCTGCAACGACCGAATCTCGCCGATTGCCTCCTCGAGCGTCGCCGCCATCTTCTGGTGCATGACGGCCGGATCGCTGCCCTCGACGAAATATGGCTTGTATCCGTAGCCGACGAACAGCGCTTCCAGCTCCTCGTGGTCGATCCGCGCCAGGATCGTCGGGTTGGCGATCTTGTAGCCGTTCAGGTTGAGTATCGGCAGGACGGCACCGTCACGGATGGGGTTGATGAACTTGTTCGAGTGCCAGGCCGTGGCGAGTGGTCCCGTCTCTGCTTCGCCGTCACCGACGACGCAGGCGACGATCAAATCGGGGTTGTCGAGCGCCATTCCGTAGGCATGCGACAGGCTGTAGCCGAGCTCGCCGCCTTCGTGGATCGAACCGGGCGTTTCGGGTGTCACGTGCGACCCGATCTGTCCGGGGAAAGAGAACTGCTTGAAGAACTTCTGCAGTCCTTCCGCATCCTCGCTCTTATCCGAGTACACTTCGGAGTAGGTGCCTTCGAGGTAAGCGGGGCCCAGCACCCCTGGCGCTCCGTGGCCCGGACCGGCGACGAAGATCACGTCCAGATCGTGTTTCACGATCAGACGGTTCAAATGGGCCCACACGAACGAAAGAGCCGGACTCGCGCCCCAATGCCCCAGCAGGCGCAGCTTGACGTGTTCGGTCTTCAGGGGCGCGCGGAGCAGGGGGTTGTCGCGAAGGTAGATCATCCCAACCGACAGGTAGTTGCACGCCCGCCACCACGCGTCGATCAGCCGCAGCTCTTCGGCGCTGAGGGGATGTCCTGCCGGTGCCTCGGCGATTGCGGATTCCTTCATGGTCATTTCTCCTGCCTTATTCGTGCGGACCGTCGGGTACGTCCGATCGAGTAGCCGGCCGCACTCGCGGTCACCGAGTGTGCGGACTTCGTTACGGATGGGACAAACGTGGTCGAGCATGAGAGTTCCATGCCAAGGAACTCCTCACGAATACACCCACGAAGATCGACGCCGACTTGTTTCATTGAAAGGATGGCGAGGCAGCAGCCACGGCTTGTCGGAGCTAGCTCCGCTCCACCGGAGTGAAGCCCGTAGTGTCAGCCGGAGGCGCACATCCATGAGTTCGAACAAGCCCGCTGAAGCGACATCCCGTGCGGTCAGCCTGTCCGACGAGGACGCCGTCACGCGGATAACTGGTGAATTCGGTTCTGGGCCTCTGGGATGTGGTGAATGATCTGACGCGGCTGAAGCCGACGCGTCGCGATCGCTACAGGGTCACCATTTTCGGCTCGGCGCGGGCGCGAGAGGGTACGTTCGGATACGAAGAAACGAAACGGACGGCCGCGGCGCTGGCGGGGATGGGTTGCGACATCATCACAGGAGGTTCTATGTGGATTCTGCGCGAATCAATGTCTGCAGTTCATCGATGTCGACCGGCTTGACGAGGTGCGCGGCGAATCCGGCGTCGGCGCTGCGGCTGCGATCCTGTTCCTGGCCGTAGCCGGTGACCGCGATCAGCCGCGCGACACCTGGCTCGACCTGTTTCGCGAGGCGGCGGGCGAGCTCATATCCATCCATAACGGGCAGCCCCAAATCCAGGATCGCGATCTCTGGTTTCCATCCATCGACGAGATGGAGCGCTGTCGGACCGTCTGGCGCCGTGCGGACGTCGTGTCCGTACGCCGAGAGGCCGGACGCCAGCATTGAAGCGGCGTCCGCGTTGTCGTCCACGACCAGAACGCGCTTCCGAGCGCGGGTCGGCCCGACGGCGAGATCGACGACGGGCCGTTCCGGTTGATCCGGAACTCGTGCCGCGTAAAGTGGCAGCCGGACGGTGAAAGACGAGCCGTGTCCGCGCCCGCCGCTTTCCACCGTCACCGTTCCGTCATGCAAGGAGACGAGACTTTTGACGATCGTCAAACCGAGGCCGAGACCTCCTCGTGCGCGATCCAGCGCCTGTCGATCCTGTACGAACAGATCGAAGATCCTCGGCAGCATGTCGCCGGGAATCCCGATCCCGTTGTCTGTCACGCTGAGGACGGCCTCGTCGCCATCCTGGCGTCCCGTTACGCTGATCTTTCCCCCGGGCTCGGTATACTTCGCGGCGTTCGTCAGCAGATTGGAGACCACCTGCGCGAGCCGGTCGAGGTCGGCCTTCACCGTCAGACCACGTCTCGGCACCGCGACCGTCAGCGCGTGCCGTTGCTGCTCGAGCAGCGGGCTTGCTGTTTCAATCGCCTTCGCCACGACGTCTGCAATCTCGATTGGCGTGCGTTGCAGCTGAATCTTGCCGCGAGTGATGCGTGAAACATCCAGCAGGTCGTCAACCAGGCTGACGAGATGCTTGACCTGGCGCTCGATGACGCTCCGTTCCTTCTCGCCGGCCTCGATGCCCCGCAGTTTCAGCAGCTGCAGTGCCGTCAGAATGGGCGCCAGAGGATTCCGCAGCTCGTGACCGAGCATCGCGAGGAACTCGTCCTTCGCCCGGTTCGCGACTTCCGCCTCTTCCCGGGCACGAACCAGGTCGGTCACGTCGTACACCACAGCTGCGACGCCTTCGACGACACCATCACGGTCGAACATCGGCTGGTAGACGAAGTCAAAAAACCGCTCTTCCGGAGTCCCATCCGACCGGTTGACGACGAGCGGCATCGATCGACCAACATGAGGTTGCCCCGTGGCATAGACCTCATCGAGCAGGTCGACGATTCCCTGGGATGCCACCTCAGGCAAGGCCTCCCGGACCGGCTTGCCAACCAGCTCGCGGCCGTCCACCAGATCGGCATACCACGGGTTCGCCAGCTCGAACACATGCTCGGGACCACGCAGGATCGCGATAGCCGCCGGCGCTTGAGCGAAAATGTCGAGCAGCCGTCGCCTCTGTGCCTGGTCGATACCGCGGACCCGGCCGCGCAGCAGCTGCGTTTCGACGCGAGCGACGAGCTCGCGCGCAGAAAACGGCTTGATCACGTAGTCGTCCGCACCCGCCTGGAGTCCTTCGACGCGTGATTCCTCGCCGGCGCGGGCCGACAGCATCATGACGGGAACTTCGCACGTGTCCGCGTGGCGCCGAAGCTGGCGAAGCAGCTCGAACCCGTCCATCTCCGGCATCATCACGTCGGTGATCAGCAGATCCGGGGGGCGGGTGATGGCGACGTGCAATGCCTCTCGGCCGTTTGTCACGACCTCCACGTCCCACTTCGGCTGCAGGAGTCGCCGGACGTACTCGCGCATGTCGGCATTATCGTCGGCGAGCAGGATGCGTTCGCGACGGGCGAGCGCAGGCCGGCTCGCCGGTTCTGCAGCCGCGCCGATGACGCCCGTGACGCCTGGCAGGTCCTCGACGGTCTCGAACCCAGGCAACCATCGAATCGCTTCTTCGACGAAGGCATCTCGCGCCAGACCTCCCGCCGCCTCGCCCCGATCGCGTTCCCGCGCCTGCATCGGCAGATGCGCGGTACCGAGCGGCACGGTCACCGTGAACGTGCTGCCGCGATCGACTTCGCTGTTGACCACAACGGTGCCGCCGTGCAGCTTGACCAGCTCATAGACCAGAGCCAGACCGATGCCCGTGCCCTCATGCGTACGCCCGCGGGTCGTGGTCACACGATGGAATCGGTCGAACACGAATGGAAGCTCGTCTGCCGGGATCCCGCTCCCGGTATCCCCCACGGTGAGTACCGCGGAAGCCCCGACCCGTTGCAGGCCTACGCTGATCCGTCCGTCCAACGTGAACTTGAACGCGTTGGAGACGAGATTCAGGACGATCTTCTCCCACATATCGCGATCGACGTACACCAGCTCGCCGATCGGCTGACAGTCCACCACGAGGGCCAGGCCCGCCCGATCAGTGGCCGATCGAAATGCACTCGCAAGACTCGCGGTGAGTTCGGCCAGGTCGCTCGGTTCGTAGAACGGCTGAACGCGACCCGCCTCGATTCGAGAGAAATCGAGGAGCGTGTTCACCAGCTTCTGGAGCCGTAGCGCGTTGCGATGCACGAGCGCGAGTTGCTCTCGATGAGGGGTCGACAGTTCCCCTGACTTGAGCAGATCTTCCACGGGCGCCTGCATCAGCGTGAGGGGCGTGCGAAATTCGTGGCTGACATTGGAAAAAAAAGCGGTCTTCGCGCGGTCGATCTGTGCCAACGCTTCCGCGCGCCGCCGCTCAGCGGCGTACACCTGCGCGTTGGCCAGACCAGCGGCGAGTTGACCGACATAGAGGGTGATGAAGCTCTCGTATTCAGCATCGAACGGCCGGTACAGGTTCAAGCCGGCGATGAACACGCCCGCCGGGCGCGTCTGCGCCTGTTGCGCGATCGGGAGGACCAGGGCGCGCGTCGGTGGCTTTCGCCAGGGACCACGAGGCCAGGGCATCGCTGGGCGCAGATCGACGAACACCGGCGGCGGCAATCGTCCATCGACCACCGAGCGAATTGGCCACATCACGTCACCAACCGGAAGCGACTGTCGTGCGAGGGGACTGCCGGCGACCACGTTGCTGCTCGCGACGAGCGTTGCCGACTTCTCGTCGTCGCTGAGCAGATATGCCATCGTGAACGGCAGGTCTCTCGAGTCTGTCGCCGTTGACTGCTCGACCGCCGCGAGCACGTCGTGCGTCGTCTGGCTGGCTGCCAGCCTCGTGCCGAACTCGCGCAGCAAGCCGAGGCGTCGTTCACCAATCACGCGATTCGTTTCCTCGGTGACGACGCAAAACATGCCGCCGACCTCGCCCTCATCATCGTGGAGAGGACTGTAGGAAAACGTGTGGTAGGTTTCCTCCGGGAAGCCGCTTCGTTCAAGAAACAGGAGCAGGCCCTCGTCCCAGGTCGCTTCGCCGGTTGCGAGGACGTGCTCGATGCGAGGCCCGATGTCCGGCCAAATCTCCGCCCAGACTTCACTCGCCGGTCTTCCGAGGGCCCACGGATGCTTCGCGCCGAGCGTCATGTGCGCGTACGCATCGTTGTAGAAGAAAGTCAACTCGCGTCCCCAACCCATCCACATGGCGTAGCGCGTCGTGAGCATCATGCGGATGATCGCTCGCACGCTGTGAGGCCAGACGCCAATCGGGCCAACCGTGGTCCGGCTCCAATCGACTTCGCGCATCCGCCCGGCCATTTCCGAGGATCCCGGAAACAGCCCGCCGCGGTATCCAGTGTTGTCGGGCCGGCGCACGGAGCCGGGTGGTCTCATCGTCGACCCTCTTTCCGGCCGGGCAACACCTTGGAAGAATTGTGAAGACGAGCGAATGAGCGACTTGGGAAACGGAATTCCTTCACCGCAGTCAGGTGTCGGACGAAGCGGAACTCTGCAGCGTATTGAGACAGGGTCACGTACTGAGATGCGTCGTTCTGAGTGGGCCGTCCGACCGGCAACCTCATCGACTGGTTCGGCGAACTCAGGGTGTAGCACTTAACGAGATTCATATGGTGTGGGCTGCGAGCTGCCTTTCAACGGCGAAAACGAGGCAGGTGCCCCCAGTCGAGGCGGGTATGTTCCATTTCTGATCAATGTCGGTCATCCATTGCTCATCAGTCGGGCTAGCAAATGTTCTGCCGAATTGGATCCGGGGGATCAGGAAACTACAGGCTGGTGCGTTTCCCACCATGCCCGTGCGAGTTCCGGCGTCCACTCGCCGCGCACAGGCACGGCCTCGAGCCGGCGTGTGAGTTCGCGCGCCGTCTGCGGCCGGTCTGACGGGTCCTTGGCCAAGCAGGCAAGCACGATAGCGTCGAGTTCCTCCGGAATCGGAAGGTCCGTCCGTGCGGACGGCGGCTTCGGTATCGCCTGCGCGTGCTGCGATGAGGAGTTGCATCGGCGTGTCGCCGGTGAAGACGAGCTGACCCGTGAGCAGCCAGTACAGGAGGCAGCCGGTTCCATAGATGTCGGTGCGGTGATCCACGGGTCTTCCACCGAGCGCCTGTTCGGGAGCGATGAACGCCGGCGTACCCCGCACGACGTGCTCAATTGTGAGAGCGGTGACCGTGGCCGTTCGCTCAGCGGTTCCTGGCTCGTCAATCGTTTTGACGATGCCGAAGTCGAGCACTTTGACGAAGTCGTAGTCTTCTCCATAGCGGCACAACATGATGTTGGCCGGCTTGATGTCACGGTGCACCAGTGAGATCGACTCCGCTTCGGAGAGTGAGTGACAGACCTGGCGGATCACGTGAATCACTCGCTCTGCTGGCATCGGACCGAACTGGTTGACGATCCGTTCGGCATCAAGCCCGTCGAGGAGTTCCATCACGTAGTAGAACGTCCCATCGTCCGCAATGCCGAAGTCGAAGAGGTCCACGGTGTGAGGCGAGCGCAGGCTCGAAATCGCTTGCGCTTCGCGTTCGAACCGGGTCGCCGCTTCGGATCCGACGATCGACGGTCCGGACTGCGGACGAATGAGTTTGATCGCGGCGGGTCTCGCCAGCAGGCGATGCCGAGCGCGCCAGACCTCTCCCATCCCGCCCTGCCCGAGACGTTCGAGAAGATGGTAGCTGCCTAGCTCTCGCGCCTTTCTAACCTCGTCGCCAAGCGCCGACAGCACGCGCGCTCCGACGTACGCCATGCAGAACGACCAGCAAGTATGGAGAGACGAAGACGAAGAAGAACTGCGCCGTGTTCGGCAGCATCGGAGGCGGGTACGCCGCGATCGAAATGGCGGCCATCACAGGCACGGCGCTGGATGCGGCGAGCGACGCGAGCACCGACCGTCGCGGCGACGACGGCACGACGATGGTGAAGATGAGCGTCCAGACGGCGACCCACGAGAGCCCGATCCATGTGCGCGTTCCGAAAGTCGAGCCCCCTGGCTGCAGCAGCTCTGCAGCGGCGATGCCGTAGCTGCTCGCGACCTCAAAAACGATGGCGATCGCGGCAGCGGCACGAGGCGACACTCGCGGATCGGTAATAGCCGCGGCGACGATGAGCGCGACCGAGATTGAGATGGTGCCAGGCAGCCACCGCACGACGTCGCCGAAGAAGGTGGCGCGATTGGCCTTCGTGACGAGTGCCGGGAAGATGTCGGACAGAAAAAAGACAGCGGCGTACAGGAGGGCCATGACGCGAAGGCGCGACCTTGCCTGCCAAACGAGATCGCGTGGCAGCCCGTGCGAGATCGGCGCCGACGCCCACGCGCGGTGTGTTTGGTCGGGACGAAGAAGAGTTTCGCCGCCGGTTCCCATGGTCATCCGCGCAGATTGTACGTCCGGTTGTCGTGGGTTCACCAAAGGCACGACACCGTGGACGCGAGACGCGCCCCCGCACCATGCAAAAGGCGCAGACGCGTCCCGACGGCGTCACAGGTCATCACCCAGGGGAATTTCTATTTCGTTAAGAACGGGGACACTCGTCGCGTTGTCATCGACGGAAGTAGAGAATGGCCGCCCGAGGAGCTTGGTGTTAGCATAAGCCGCATCGCTCATGCCCAGCGAAGAGTCAAGAAGGGTTCGGGTTGTATATGCGGGCGCCATCCAGCGAGACCCTGAAGAGCGCGACGAATATCTGAGCAGGGAGTGCGCCGGTCAACCCGAACTCCGGGCCAAGGTGGCGGCGCTGCTTCAAGCCCATTCCAAGGATTTTCCCGAAAACGTGGACGCGGCATCGCCGACGCGGACGACCCCCATTCCCTCGGAGAACATCGAGGGCAAAGTCATCGGTCCCTACATCGTGCGGCGCGAGTTGGGTCGCGGTGGCATGGCTGTGGTCTACCTCGTCGACGACACGCGGTTGTCTCGTCCGGTCGCCCTCAAAGCCATCGCCCCGGACGTGGGCCGCGATCCCAGCCACCGCGAGCGGCTGCGACTCGAAGCCCGCGCGGCTGCGGGACTTTCTCACCCGAACATCGCGACGGTGTATTCGCTCGACGAGATCGGCGACGATCTCTACCTTGCGTGCGAGTATGTTCCTGGCGAACCGCTGCGCATTGTGCTCGCCTCGGGTCCTCTGCCGATCGCTCAGGTCGTCACGATCGGCGCCCAGCTGGCCCGTGCGCTGGCGGCCGCGCATACAGTCGGTGTGATCCACCGGGACATCAAGCCCGAAAACGTCATGAAGACACCAAGCGGGGTCGTCAAGATCCTGGACTTTGGCCTGGCGCGCGTGGAGGGTGCATGCGACGTCCGAGACTCACGCAGACCGGCGTCATCGTCGGCACGCCGGCCTATATGGCACCCGAGCAGGTGCTCGGCCAGCACGTAGATTTCCGAACCGATCTGTTCGCGTTCGGCGTGTTGATCTACGAACTCGCGTCAGGCATGAACCCGTTCGTGGCGAAGACCGTAAGCGAGACGTTGGCACGGATCATCGAAAGTAAGCCGTCCGTTCTATCGAACGTGCGGCCGGAAATCCCGCCAGAGCTCGATCGGATCGTGGCCAAGTGTCTTCGCAAGGATCCCGTCGACCGCTATGAGTCTACGCAGGATCTGGTCGCCGACTTCGAGCAACTCGAATCGGAACTGGCCCTGCTTCGTCAGCGGTCCTCGGATCGAATGGGCCCCCGACCGGCAGCGGCGCTCGGCGCGCCGCGCAGCGCGTGGTGGCTGACGCATCAAGTCAGTCGTTGTCGGCCTGTATGTAATCGCGGCGGCGCTTGGATGGCAGATCAAAGAATGGGTCAAGGTGGGCGTCACCATATCGGTCTTCATCGGGCTCGGCGCCGGCGCCGCCATCGGCGGCGTCCTCCGCGGGCACCTGGTGTTCACCGAATACTTCAACTTGCGGAATCTTGCCGCCGAACGTCGTCGCGTCGCGCGCGGGCTGGTGGTCGTCGACGTGCTCATGGGCGTTGCGCTCGGCGTCGATGCGATCATGCTGTCTAAATGGCCGTTGACCGCGGTGTTGATCATGGCGCTCGGGATCGTGATCGCGTTGGCGACGCTCGTGCTCGAGCCGGCCACCACGAGGGCGGCGTTAGAGGATGCCTCGTGAAGCTCCACCTCCACCGCAGACGAGATGGCGCTGCTCCACGTCGCCGGGAACAGTCTCGTTTTGCCGCGCGTTCCGGAACGAGAGCCCGATCGGGCTGACCGGCCCCCGGCGAGGGTCTTGCGCGTCGTCGCCCGGGAGGTGATGAATCGGAAAGTAACAGCTCACAGACCCGGTGGAGGATTCGACTTCGCATCCTGACCGATGGACTCATCCCGCTGGCAACTCCGTTCGCCGCTGGTCGCTGTCGTGCTCAGCTCGGCTGCCGTTGGTGGACAGCACGTCGCCGGCAAAGCGGCGCGCGACGCGCTCTTTCTTGCCAATTTCGAAGCCTCTGCACTGCCCGCGATGATCATCGTGACGGCGATCTTCTCTATCGCGCTCGTCGTCGCGTGTTCGAGAGCGCTCAGGGGCGTGTCGCCCACATCGTGGGTACCGGTTGCGTTCGGCGGAACGGCCGTTCTCATCCTGGCCGACTGGGCTCTGGCGGCATCCATTCCGAGACCAGCAGCGCGGATCCTGTATCTGTTGGTCTCCGGCGCTCGGTCCCATGCTGGCATCCGGATTCTGGCTGATCGCAAGTGAGCGCTTCGATCCGCACACGGCCAAGAAGGTCTTCGGCCAGATTGCGGGCGCCGGCACGCTGGGCGGCATGATCGGTGGCCTGGGCGTTGCCCGGATGGCGGCAATCGGCGGCGCCGGATCGATGCTCCCGGTTCTTGCAGGCCTGAGTCTCGCGAGCGCCTGGCTGATCCGCCTGTTGGCGAAATCGGCCGACACACCGCGGCGCATGGATCAGGAATCTGCACCGGTTCGGACGACGCGATCGGGCCTTCGCGTGCTGAGCGAGACCCACTACCTTCACCACCTCGTCGCACTCGTGCTGCTCCTGACGATCGCCTCTACGTTCGTCGACCAGGCCTTCAAGACCCAGATCAAAGCGACATTCGAGAAGGGTGCAAGCCTTGGAAGCTTTTTCTCGTTGTATTACGCTGCACTCGGTTTGATCACTTTCGTCATCCAGACGGGCGGCGCGCGGTATGTGCTCGAGAAGCTGGGGCTGGCGGTTGCGACCGGAACGCCGGCTCTGACATTCCTGATCGGCGGAACGGGTGCGCTTCTGATGCCGGGCCTGAGCAGTCTCATCCTGATGCACGCAGGTGAGGCCGTCTGCCAAGCCTCGATCTACCGCGCGGGGTACGAACTCTTTTTCACTCCGATGCCGCGGGACGAAAAGCGCGCGGTGAAAGCGACGATCGACGTCGGCATTGACCGAACCGGTGACATCATCGGCGCGGCCATCACGCAGCAACTGTTGTGGATTCCACAGCCGGGCCAGACGACGCTGCTGGTATCACTCGCCATGGCGTGCTCCGGCGTCGCCGTGCTCGTCGCGAGTCGACTGAGCCGCGGATATGTCGAGGTGCTTGAAAAGGGCCTCTTGAACCGGGGCGTGGAGCTTGACCTATCGGAGGTCGAAGATCTGACCACGCGGACGACGCTCTTGCGCACGATGCAGCAGTCGCGCATGGGCAGGTCGGCGAGCGACTCCCTCCATGAAACGAGGCCGCTGCCAAAACGGTCGCCCACGACGCCCGCGATTGCCGATCCCGACCTCGAGAGGATCATGACGCTGCATTCCAGCGATCACGAAGCCATTCGTCGTGTGCTCGCGAAGCGGGATCGGCCCGTCGGCCGCCCTCGTTCCCCACGTGATTCCGCTGCTCGCTCGGGACGACGTCAGCCAGGATTGCATCCGCGCGCTCCGATCCGTCGCGGAAGAGCATATCGGGGAGCTCATCGACGCGCTCGTCGATCCGAATCAGCCCTTTGTGGTCCGCCGGCGGTTGGTCCGGGTATTCTCGGTGTGCATCTCCCAGCGCGCAGCCGACGGTCTGCTCTTCGGTCTCGAGGACCTGCGCTTTGAGGTGCGGTATCAGACTGGGCGATCGCTTCTGTCGATCGTCGAGAAGAATCCGGCGATTCGAATCGACAAGGGGCGCGTCTTCGCGCTGGTCAAGCAGGAGGTTGCCGTCAACAGACAGGTGTGGGAGAACCGCCGGCTGCTTGACGCGCTTGAAGAGGGCGATGATCGATCATCTCTCGATCAGCTGGTCCGAGCCCGGGCGAGCCGGAGCCTGGCGCACGTGTTTACACTGCTCGCACTCGTGCTGCCAACCGAGCCGTTGCGGATCGCGTTTCGCGGGCTGCACACCGATGATCAGGCGTTGCGGGGCACAGCCCTCGAGTACCTGGAAAGCGTGCTCCCGCATGAGATCCGCGATCAGTTGTGGCGTTTTCTCGAAGATCGGCGCCTGCCGAGCAAGGCCCGACGTCCGAATGAGGAGGTGCTTGGAGATCTTCTGCGCTCGAACGAGTCCATCAGGATGAACCTCGAAGAACTGAAGCGACGCGACGCCGCTCGCAGGAACACTTCATGACGGCAGACGCTCGAGGCGAAGCTGCCGTCCTCTTCGTCGACGTGAGCGGCAGCACAGGCTACTTCGAACGCCACGGTGAAGTCGCGGGACGTGCCATGGTGGCTCGCTGCTTCGACATCGTCACTCCTGAGATCGAGCGACACGGCGGCAGGGTGGTCAAGACTCTCGGCGACGGACTCCTCGTCGTCTTCGACCGCGCCGACAATCTCGTCGGTGCGGCGCGGGCGCTCCATCTCGCGATCGAAAGGTCGAACCAGGCACGGCCCGTCACCGAGCGGGTCTCGGTCCACTGCGGCGGCGATTTCGGCCCGGTGGCACGCGATGCCGCCGGAGATGTCTTCGGCGACGTCGTCAACGTGGCGGCCCGCCTCCAGGCCCTGGCGGGGCGCGACCAGACGTTCGTGACGAGCGACCTCGCGGCGGTCCTCGAGCCGAACGAGCGGGAGCAGCTGCGTCACCTCGGTTCCTTTCCCGTGCACGGGCGCAACGCAGAGGTTGAGACTTACGAAATCCTCTGGCGTGTCGGCGCCGGCACGATCGCGATCGCGCGTCACTCCTTGAAGCTCCGATCGAGCTTGCGTCTCGAGTTCCAGGGAAAAGTTCTCACGCTGCCTCAGGACCGCAACTGTTTGACGATGGGCCGCGACCCCGCCAACGACCTCGTCGTGGAGGACGCCGCGGTGTCACACGCTCACGCGGAGATCGTCCGCAGGAAGAGTCTCTTCTATCTGATCGACCGGAGCACGAATGGCACCTTCATCCAGTTAGAGGGAGGAGCCGAGCGGCACCTTCGACATGCCGAGCACCCGCTCGAGGGACAGGGGCGGCTCCTGCTCGGTCACATTCATGGACCGCCCATCACCTTCCGGGTGACACAGCAGGTTTCGTAGGACCCAGCGGAGGAACGCATGTTCGAGGCGGCCGAGGTTGGCAACCGGGTCAGTAAAGAAGAGTATGCGCGCGAGGCGCCGCGTATTCGCACGGAGCTTCTCCAGATGCAGAAGCGTCTGGCGACGGCGCCGCTCTCGGTCGTGATCCTCATCGCCGGAGTCGAGGGAGCGGGGAAGGGTGAGACCGTGAACCTCCTCCTCGAGTGGATGGACGCACGGGGCATCGACGTGCATGCGCTCTGGGACACAAGCGACGAGGAACGGGAGCGGCCACAGATGTGGCGTTTCTGGCGCGTGCTGCCTCCGACCGGAACAATCGGCATCTTGTTCGGCTCCTGGTACACCGCCCCCATCATCGACCGGGTGTTCGGACGCATCAACGACGCTGGTTTCAATCAGGCCCTCGACCGCATCCTCGAGTTCGAGCGCATGCTCGCAGCCGAGAATGTCCTCCTCGTCAAACTCTGGCTCCATCTCGCCAAGGACGTCCAGCGCCGCCGCCTTCGCGAACTCGAGGACGAATCCCGAGCAGTCCTGGCGGGTGACCAAGTTGGACTGGAAGTTCTTCCGAAAGTACCGACAAATTCCGGCGCATCTCGGACCGAGCTCTGCGGCGGACGAGCACGGGCGATGCGCCGTGGGTCGTCATCGAGGGCTCAGATGCGCGCTACCGGAGCTTGACCGTAACACGCACGCTCGTGGGCGCGCTCCGTCAGCGCCTCGACGCGACCGCTGCGCGTCCAGCGCGCGAGCGAGTACCGGACCGACCTGTGCCGGAACGCGTCAATCTGCTCGGCCGGATCGATCTCGGTCAGAAGCTCTCCGACAAGAAATACGAGCGTCAGCTACTGAAGCTCACCGGCCGGATCAATATCCTCTCCCGCCAACTTCACGAGAAGCAGCGCTCGATGCTTCTCGTGTTCGAGGGACCGGATGCGGCGGGCAAGGGCGGCGCTATCCGGCGCATTACGTGCGCCATCGACGCGCGCCGAGTACCGGGTGCAGGCTGTCGCCGCGCCGACCGATGAGGAGCGCGCCCGGCCTTATCTCTGGCGGTTCTGGCGGACGCTGCCGCGCTGCGGGCACGTCACGATCTACGACCGCTCATGGTACGGCCGCGTGCTCGTGGAGCGGATCGAGGGCTTCTGCGCCCGACAGGACTGGCAGCGGGCCTACGGCGAGATCAACGCGTTCGAGGAACAGCTCACCGACTTCGGAGCGATCGTCGTCAAGTTCTGGCTGATGATCAGCCCCAGGGAGCAGCTTCGTCGCTTCAAGAGCCGCGAGATCACGCCGTACAAACAGTACAAGCTTACCGAGGACGACTGGCGGAATCGCAAGAAGTGGGACGCGTACATCGCGGCCGCCTGCGAAATGATCGAGCGCACCAGCACACAATCGTCGCCGTGGGTGCTGGTGGCGGCCGAGGACAAGAACCATGCGCGGATCGAGGTCCTGCAGGCGGTCTACCGGGCGCTCGACGGGGCGCTCGGCTGACTATCCTTCAGCGGCGTGATCGTGGCGCTCCAAATATGCGAGACTGACCAGCGCATGGCGCCAGTAGTTCCGAACTCGAAGAAGATAAGGGCCTTCAAGAGCGAGGCCGCGTTCGACGCGTGGCTTCGCGCAAACCACGCACGGGAAACCGAGATCTGGCTGCGCGTCTACAAGAAGGGCGCTGGCAGGCCGACCGTCACCCCAGCGCAGGCATTGGACGTCGCGCTGTGCTGGGGCTGGATCGACGGCCTCCGCAAAGCGTTTGATGACGAGTCCTTTCTCCAGCGCTACACCCCGCGGCGGGCGAGGAGCATCTGGAGTCAGATCAATCGCGAGCACGTCGGGCGCCTTATCGCGGCGGGGCGCATGAAACCACCCGGGCACCGCCAAGTAGATGCGGCGAAGGCGGACGGCCGGTGGGACCGCGCATATGCGCCGATTCGCGCCGCTAGCGAAGCGTCGATCCCGGATGATCTCCGCGCCGCAATCGAAGCCAATCCGCGGGCGCAGAAAACGTTCCGGACACTCGGACGCCTGAATCTCTTCGCGCTCGCGTTTCGGACGAACAACATGAAGACACCGGCCGGGCGGGCCCGGAAGATCGCCTCGCTGACCGCGATGCTCGCGCGGGGCGAAACCATCGTCCCGGAGAGCGGGCGCCGGCGGAACGCGCGGTGATGCGTCGGCTCTACGACGAGTACCTAACGGCGAGCTGGTCATCGCGGCACGTTTCGCCGACGGTGTGGAGGTTCCCATTCGTCTGGCGGAGGAAGAAGACGCAGCCTGAGCCGAAGTGAGCTCAAGTCCTTCACGAAGCCGCCTGATGTCCGCCGACGTCCGCGTGAGCGGTCTTGCTAGGGTGTCAGATTGGGTGTCCGGCGGCTCGCGCCTGGAGGTTGCCATGTATCGGGACACGACCAGCCGGTTCCTCTTCGTCCTCCTGCTCCTCGCGATGGCGTGGTTCGCGGGCCAGGTAATTGCGCCGTTCATCGCCGGCCTCACGTGGGCCGCCGTGCTCGTCGTCACCTTCCGCCCGTTCCATCGCCGCCTCCAGCGCGCGTGCGGCGGCCGACAGTGGGTCGCCACGACCATCCTCACGCTGCTCGTGGCGGCCTTCGTCATCGTGCCGGTGACACTCGCCGCGGTGCAGGCCTTGCAAGGCGGGATCGCCGGCTACCATTGGGTGGAATCCTACCAGGGCACGGCGTCCGGTCCGACGGTGGCCGAGCGCTGGCCCTGGCTCGTCGATCTCGTCGAACGCGGCAAGCGGGTGCTCGGCCTCGCCGACGTGAACCTGAAGGGGATCGCCGTCACCGCGCTGCATCGTGCCGCGACGTTCCTCGCGACGACCGGCCCGGCGCTCGTCGGCGGAGCGCTCGGCTTCGTGTTCTCGTTCATCGTGATGATCGTGGGGATCCCGGTGCTCTTCGCGCACGGGGAGGCGATGACCGAGGCCCTCGCCTCGGCGCTTCCGTTCCCCATCGACGACGCTCGGCGCATCCTGTACGACATCGGCGAGATGACGCGTGGCGTGTTCCTCAGCGTCGGACTGACCGCCGCCGTCCAGGCGGCCCTCGGCTTGATCGGGTTCCTCGTGCTGGGCGTCCCTCACGCCGGCACGCTGAGCGCGCTCATGTTCTTCCTCGCTCTGGTGCCTGGCGGAGTGGCGCTCGTCTGGGCCCCCGTCGCGATCTGGCTCGGGCTCGGCGGTAACACGTGGAGCGCCGTGTTCATGGTGGTGTGGGGCGGCGGCGTCGTCGGCACGATCGATAACGTCCTGCGCCCGCTGCTCGCGGGACGCGGTGTAAAGCTCGACGGCATCACGCTGTTCTTCGGGCTGGTCGGCGGGATGGCCGCCTTCGGGCTCGTCGGACTCTTCCTCGGCCCCATTCTGCTGTACACGCTCCGGGAGCTCGTGGCGATCCTGCGGCGCGACGTGTACGCGGCCGTCGAAACCGCCTAGTCTGATCCGCCGTCGCCTTGGCGAAGGCGGGCGCGTGGTTGCAGTTGTGGAGCGGGGCGGCCTGAGCCTAAGGGAACGTGAGCGAATGTCAGAAACTGGTGATCGTCAAAAAGCGAGGACCGTCTGCAACATCGGCACCCAGCCGGTCAAACCTGCAGTATACGGAGTAAAGGCCCCGCTATAGGGAGCTTTGCTGACTCGGAAGAGCTCTGCGTTGAGCCAGAGCCGCTCGGTCGGAAGGAAGTGCCACTTTACCCCACCGCCATACTCATGAGAGTCGCTGAACTCTCCGCGCACCCACGAGCCGCGTCCATACAACATCACCTTCTTCGGATTGACAAAAAAACCCGCCGAGAGTTCGGCGCCGCGGTCAAATGTGGACGCGAGCGGAAGCGGTCCGTCGGCTTCGAAATCACTGAGCCAACGCATGAAGTATTGCGCGTTGACCGCAAGCCCGTTCCATTTGATGCCGCCGTCGGCCGCCCACATTTTGTACGTGGCCTGGTCGACCGTGACACCCGGGGCAAACGCTCCGGTCGAGAAGGTCAGGACGCCGTCGGAATTGTACAGTGAAGTGTTCTCGGGGCTCGATTGGTCGAGATTTGAAAAACGATCCTCCCGCGATCTCGTATACGCGGTGCCAATTCGCAAGCGCACTTTGTCGGAGGCGAAATAATCATCGTACATGTTGCGTGACTTGCCGGGTTCCCCGTAGGGGCCCAGCGGTTCCCACCAAACGCTGCCGGAAAACAGCAGATGCGTATCGATCTTGCTGGCTGAGATATTCAGGGTGTTGAGACCGTTGCCGACGAATGCCAAATAGTTCAGCCCCTTCGCGGGTTCACCGTTTGCCCAGACTCCCTGGGTGAACCCGGGGCGGAAGAAGTTGTCAGCCATGCTCCTGTCGGTTCCCGTAAAAAATGGGAACGTATTCACCAGCGATCGGCTGCCTGGAACGCCAGTGTAGCCTGCGGTGATCGCGAGGGCCTTGTTGAATTGCCAGCCGATGTTGCTGGCGACGACGATCGAAGCGGCCCCGGCGGACGTCCAGACGGTGAAGCTGTATCGCGCCCTCTGGTCGAAAATGTAGCCGCCCAGGATGAACATGGCGCGATTGACCGTAATGTCGTTGCGCTCATGAACCTCGCGGGTAACGCCCAGGTGGTCGGTGTAATCCGCGTCGGTATCTTGAGTGTTGAGATATCGGAGCTGGGTATTGATGTTGAACTTCAGCAGGAAAGGCACCTCCGCGTCGGCGGGGGTTTCCCAGATGACGATTCCATCTCTATAACGATCGTTGCTGGTCGGTGGTGCCGAGCAGCGGACGTCTGCTGCTGCCGGTATGAACTTGGGTCAGCTGCAGGAGACTGTCCGAAGGCAGAAGTCGTGAAGAACGTAACCGACGTCAACGCCAGTGAGACTGAAGCCTTGATGCAATGCGCGGGATATCGACACGTGAAGTCTCCCGAAGCCATCCCGAAATGATTGAAGTACTGGGATTGCGATACTGGCAGGCTCCTCGCAGAACATCGCCTAGCCGAGTTCGAGCGAGGAGCCCCATTCGATCAGCAGAGCACCACGGATTGGGCGAGACCAGCCTCGCTTGTTTCCTTGTACTTGCTGTTCATTTCTTTGGCGGTCTGGGCCAGGGCGATCACGGTTTCGTCGAAATTGACGCGGTGCCTGGACGCAATCTCGTTGCTGGCGATCGCGTAGGCGGTCCAGGCCTTGACGGCGCCGAATGCGCACCGCTCGATGCACGGAACCTGCACGTAACCGGCGACCGGGTCGCACGTCATGCCCAGGTGATGCTCCAGCGCCGATTCGGCGGCATTCTCGACCACCAGCGACGGTGCGTCGTACGCAGTCGCGATCAATGCCGCGGCCATCGACGACGCCACGCCGATCTCTGCCTGGCAGCCGCCCTCGGCCGCAGACAGCGTCGCATGGTGCTTGCAGAGATAGCCGACCGCCGCGGCCGCGAGCATGCCGTCACGGATCTTCTGCCGATCGACCTTCCGGACCTCGAGGAGCCCATAGACCAGCGACGGCATCACGCCGGCGGAACCGCCGGTCGGAGCCGTGATCACGAGGTGGCCGCGCCCGTTTTCTTCCGATGCCGCTATCGCAAATGCCGACAGCGTGCCGATACCGCGGTCTGCTTGAAACTTGTCGTCCATGGCGCGCTTGTACACGGTCGCTGCCTTGCTGTGCAGCTTGATCGGGCCGGGCAGCACGTCATCCTCCGGCATCGACAGCCCCGACTTCACCGTCGCGACCATGGCGTTGATGATCTTGTCGACGAAGGCATATGACCTCCGCTTCCGACCTGCCCGCGATCGACATCTCGTTGGCAAGCATGATCTTGGCGATCGTGGTCTTGTTGGTGTCGGCGTGGGTCCGCAGTTCCTTCATCGTCCTGAACGGGTACTTCGGCGGATTCTTCTTCGGGGGCGTATACCCTTTCCACTCGATGAATCCGCCGCCCACTGAGTAGTACTCCTGCTCGAGCAGCACGTCGTTGCCGGCGAGGAGCTTGACCGTCATGGTGTTCGGGTGTTTGAAGTCGCCCTTGGTGGCATCGTAGATGACGTCCTTGAGGCTCACATCGATTGACTTGTCACCGAGCTTCACCGGGAACACCTGGTCAGGCTTGTCGCGCAGGCCGTCCAGGAATTTCGGGTCGACCGTTGCCGGTTCTTTCCCGACCAGCCCTGCGAGCGACGGCTCGTTCCGTGCCGTGTCCCTTGCCGGTCGCGCTGAGGCTTCCGAACAAGTTCACCTGAAGCTTCGTCGCCTTCGCCAGTTGGTCGGCCGGCAGTTTGGTGGCTCGCTGGTAGAAGTCGTAGGTAATGCGCATCGGACCAATCGTGTGCGAGCTGGAAGGGCCCGGGCCCACCTTGTAGAACTCGTCCACGGTCGTCAACACCGGCCCCTGCCCCTTCTTCACGACATCCAAGTCCGCAGAGAGCGGCGGCGTCGACGCCGCAGCCGCAGGCTGCGCCGGCGGCGTCGTTGCGGCAGCCTTCGCTGCTTTATCTGTTGTCCGAGACAGAGCAACCCGTCATCACGGCGGCAGCACCGCCCACAGCGCTTCGGATCAAGAAATGACGCCGGTCCACGCCGGCTGGAATCTCCTGTGAGACCAATCGGCTCGTATCCGCGAGCGGGTCTTCCAGAGAGGCGTCAGTGGGTTTCTTTGTGGAGAGAGGTTTGGCATCAAATCTCTCATTTTCCTTGTTTGACATGGTGAGTCTGCTCCCTTTCAGTAAGATTCAGCGCTGCGGCCCGTGCCCTCCACCGCAATGACCTGTAATTCTTGAGTCTCCGATACGGTCGCCGCCGTGTCGGTGCGCAGGGAGCACCCTTCACGGTGGTCGGCATCACAACGGCGCCACGAACGGACTCAGCTTCAAGGGCACGTCGTGTGCCAGCTGGAGGCCCAGAATCACGCCTGTTTTCGTCTGCAGGGTGCCTTGAGACGCCGCGCATATCCGGTCCTACGGAGTCCCTCCGAAATTCCGTAGGCTGGCCCCCAGGCAAAGCAGGCCGTGACTGAGTCGCGAGTCAGTGAGGGCTGGTTGACGCTGGCGGCTGACGCGAGACCCGCGGATGAGCGAAGCGTTTGCCCTGGCATTTCCGATCCTCGTGGGACTCGGGACAGGCATCGCAATCGATGCGTTCCTGGTCAGGCCGCGGACCATCTTCGATCGCCTGACCCCGCGAGGAGCGACTGTCATTCCAATTGTGACGCCGCACACGACTGCGGTACGTGTCGCGATTTCGTTTTGACGGAGGCCACGCGTGCGCCGACGTGCCGTCGGCACGGTTGACCGGATGCAGTGAATTGCAGCATCTCGAACGGGCGACCACTCCACCAGGGGAATGACCGTCTTGCATTTGGCATCTTCTCAGTGACCACGCCCGGTTACTTGGACACGCTCGCTGAACACTCGGTAGACGACAAAAAACGGGAACCGACGCAGCAGAATTCGTCTGGTGTTGCCGACGTAAGGAGGCGCGGCTTCAGGTCGTTGAGCGATCAACCCTACGGCTCGATCGAGCTCGCTTCGAAAGCGCGTCGCCGCCGTCTCGTTGCGCTCGCGATACCACCGTTCTGCGGCCTCGGCTTCGTCGGCGGCCAGCGGGTGGACTTCAACGGCGAACGGAGGCATCAGCGCGCGGCGAGTCGGCGGCGAACTTCGGCCCAGGGAATGGTCTTCACCGCTCCGCTATCGAGCTCCGCCACGCGGCGGTTCACCTCGGTCGCCCACGCGGCCGTTTGCCGACCGACGGCAGCCCTGATCGATCACCCGAGTGATTGTCGTCGCGGACGCCAGTCCCCTTCGGTACCTGATTCTGATCGAACCGCCCACGTGCTGGCGGCCATGTACGGTCAGCTTGGGGCGTGACGGGCACGCGTGAACCATGAGCATGGTGAGTCATGGGAGTTCACCGGGCGCGCGCGTTTCGACGGCACGGACCTGGCACTTGACACGAGTCGCGAGGACAAAAAGGCAGTGTTCATCGACAGCACGTTGCCGCTGATCACAATTCTGCTAGCCTGGATGCTGATTTGGTGGTGGCCAGAGATCCGTGTCGCGTTGCGGCTGCCTCGCTCCTCGCCGAAGATCGCGACCGACATCCCCGTCGGGCTCGCGCAGATCGCACTGCCTCCCGACTGGAAGCAGACGAATTCGCTCGTCTCGAACGCTGCGCTGCAGGCGGTCGATCGCTTTCGCGGCCGCTACCTCATCGTCATCAGCGAACCGCTCAACGACTTCGAGACGCACGTCGGGCTGCTGGAATACTCCCACCTCGTCATGAGCAACCGGCTGCTTAAGCAGGACGTGACGAGGGTGACCGGACCGATCGAGCGCACCGTCGCATCCCGCCAAGCGATGCAATACGAGTACAGTGCGCGTGTGCGCGGTATGCACATCACCTATCTCGTTACTATTGTCCAAGGGGAGCGCGCGTTCCACCAGGTGGACTGTTGGTCGCTGTCCTCGACGTTCAACCGCCGTGCGTTCGAGAACGTGGTGGACGGCTTCGACGAGCAGCCCGGCCCAATCCCCGAACGTCCGGTGGGACCGGCGGAGCGGCATCCGCCGGAGCCAACCTCGAGCTACACCGTTCACTAGCCAAGGAAACCCCAAGGGCAACATGCCGGAATAGCTTACGCATAGAGGAACGTGCGCGTTCACTCTTCGTCAAGACTCCCCAGTTCGCACCGTCTTCGAATCTGCTCGCCCTGCTGCATGGTGAACTGCAGCAGTCCGGCTGCCGCGTTCCGGAAATCGAGGGGGTCCCAAGCGGCGCGCATAAGGCCACTGGCGGCGTGGTTCCCGTACGGCAGCAACAGATGGCCCAGCTCGTGGGCCATTGTGACCCCGAGGATTCGTCCAGCATCCATACGGCGCATACTTGCCGCGCCATCAATTCGATCGTACAAAACATACGCGAATCGGCCCCCGCTTCTCTCGTCCGTTCGCAAGGCAACGCCCAGGGCCCCGAGCGGCACCTTAAGGTGTCTGGCCGTGGCTTCGGGGACAATTTTCACGATCAAGGCGGTCGGCACCACACCGGGATCATCTGTCCAGAGCACGTTCAGACCGATCGCCTTGTAAATCCGTACGACGTCGCTTTTGCCGTCCTCCATTACGGCCCTCGGGACGGTGGCGCTGATCTCGGCGTGCACGAGAACCGTATCCGCTCTGCGGCACTGCGCCGCCGCCGGGCCGCAGACCGCCAGTTCAGCCACCAAAACAGCTCCCTCGATCCAGTCCTTCGCCCCTTGCCTCATGGCATCCTCCGTGGAGCCGCCGATTCAGGGCGGGTTCACGTGAGGCAGCGCAAATGGACGCTGAAAACTGTCATCACCAGCGGCAGAGCTGAAGATCGTTGGAGACGGAGCGTAGAATGAGGGGAATTCGGAGCCGCGAAAAAAAAGGGCGGTGCTGTTGTGCCTGGGTCAACCACCCATCAGATTACGCGTCTGCTCGTCGGGTGGACCGAAGGAGACCAGGCAGCGCTGGAGCAGCTGACGCCTCTCGTCTACGCCGAGCTGCGGAGGCTAGCGAAATGTCAGATGGCCCGCGAGCGGCCAGGAAGGACTCTGCAGGCGACCGCTCTGGTGAACGAGGCCTACCTGCGCCTGGTTGATGGGCGGCAGGTGCGATGGCAAAATCGGGCCCATTTCTTCGCCATGGCGGCGCGCCTCATGCGACGGATCCTGGTGGATTTCGCTCGCGCCCGCGGGTCCCAGAAGCGCGGCGGCGAAAGAGTCAAGGTCACGCTGAGTGACGCATTTATCCCCTCCAGCCAGCGGCCCGAGAACCTCGTCGCGCTCGACGATGCGCTGGAGCTCCTCTCCCGATTCGACGCGCGGAGAAGCCGGGTGGTCGAGCTGCGCTTCTTCGGCGGCTTGAGCGTTGTCGAAACAGCGTCGGTATTGAAAGTGTCCTCCGAGACCGTCATGCGCGACTGGAATCTCGCCAAGGCCTGGCTGCTGCGTGAGCTCGGTGGAAGGGCCCCACGGTGAACCCTGATCGGTGGGAGACCGTCTCGCGCATCTATCAGGCGGCGCTTGCACGCAGCGAAGAAGAGCGCCCGATGTTTCTGAGCGACGCGTGCGCGGGCGATGACGCCATCCGGATGGAAGTCGAGGCGCTCCTCGCGTGCGAAGCTCCCGCCGACCCGTTCCTGGAGTCGCCGGCGATGGCGGTGGCCGCACGCATGATGAACGGGGCGCATGCAGAGGACTCGCTTGTGGGCCGGCAGATTGGCGTCTATACGATCACGTCACTGCTCGGTGCCGGAGGCATGGGCGAGGTCTATCGTGCGTACGATACCAAGCTCCATCGTGAGGTCGCCCTCAAGGTCCTGCCCGATCTCTTCAACGCTGACCCTCAGCGGCTGAAACGGTTTCAGCGGGAAGCGCAGGCGCTCGCCGCCCTGAATCATCCGTCTATCGCACACATCCACGGCTTTGAAGAGGCCGACGGCGTGCCGGCCCTCGTCATGGAGCTGGTCGATGGCCCTGAGCTCGGGGCGGTGATGGCGCGCGGCCCCATGCCACTGGAGGACGTACTTCCGATTGCTCGCCAAATCGCCGAGGCGCTCGACGAGGCGCATCAGCACGGAATCATCCATCGCGATTTGAAGCCGGCGAACATCAAAGTTCGAGACGACGGAACGGTGAAGGTGCTGGACTTCGGGCTCGCCAAGGCCTTCGACCCGACGAGTGCCAGCGGTGCGAACTTGCCGACGCATGTTGCAGACGCGACCGAAATGGGGCTGATTCTCGGCACGGCGCACTACATGGCGCCGGAGCAGGCGATGGGAAAGCCCATAGACAAACGTGTGGACGTCTGGGCATTCGGCGTTGTGTTGTACGAGATGTTGACCGGCCGTCGCGCGTTCGATGGCGAAGATGCATCCGGAATACTGGCGGCAGTGCTCAAGGACACGCCATCCTGGGCCATATTGCCGGCCGAAACGCCGTCGTCCATACGCCGGTTGCTGCACCGCTGTTTGGAGAAGGATCGGCGCGAACGGCTAGGTGACATGAGCGCCGTGCGCCTCGAGATCAAAGACGCCCTGTGGGGCGAGCCGACGTCGGCAGGGGCCAAACTGCCCAGTGCACCCGGACGCGGGCAGCGCCTGGCCTGGGTAGCCGCGCTTCTGGTGATAACGGTGCTGTCCGGTCTGCTTGCCATCTCGTACTTGCGCACTCCGCCCGACAAGCCCGAGATGCGCCTTGAGATCAGCACGCCGTCGATTGCCAACGCGTTTTCGTTTGCGCTCTCGCCCGACGGGCGGCGCCTTGCGTTCGTCGCGGACGATGCCGGCCAGAGCCGGCTGTGGGTGAGGCGGCTTGCTGAGGTGAGAGCAGAGCCCCTGGCCGGCACTGAAGAGGCCACCTATCCGTTCTGGTCGCCAGACAGCCGGTCGGTCGCGTTCTTTGCCAGCGGGTGGCTGAAGCGACTCGATATCGGGAGCGGGTTGCCACGACCGCTCACACCCGTGATCGCGCCTCGAGGCGGGTCATGGAGCCGGGATGGCGTCATCCTCTTCGCTCCGACACATCTCGACCCTTTGTCGCAAGTGCCGGAGTCGGGAGGCGCGGCCGCGCCTGCGACGAGACTGGAATCGCCCGGTCAGTCCGGTCACTTGTTTCCGCAGTTCCTGCCCGATGGCCGTCGATTTCTGTTTTACGTTGAAGGGAACTTGGCCGACCAGGGAATTTATCTTGGCTCGTTGGGCTCCCAGAAAACGACGCGCCTCACCGCGGCGGAGACCGCCGGCGCCTACCTGGCGCCCGGCTGGCTGCTCTTCGTCCGGGGCGGCGAGCTTGTGGCTCGACGCTTCAATTCCTCCCGTGGAGAACTCAGCGTCGACTCGGTGACGGTAGCCAATTTCGTGGGGTTCGACCCCGTGGAGCACGCTGGAGCATTTTCGACGGCGGCGGGCGCCGTGATGTACCGGGCGAGTGTGGGAGGCCCCCAGAAGCGACAGCTGACATGGTTCGACCGCTTAGGCACGGCGCTAGGCACGATGGGAGCGGAAGACGACAGCCTTCTCGAATGGCCCACACTCTCACCGGATGGGCAGCGCGTCGCGGTTGCGCGTCGGGTCCAAGGGAATCGCGACGTCTGGGTTCTCGACGGCGTGCGAAGTTGGCCTCTGACGTTCGATGCGAGCAGCGATAACGGTCCGATTTGGTCGCCTGATGGCCAGTGGATCGTGTTCAGCTCGAACCGGAAGGGTCCTTTCAACCTGTACCGCAAGCGGTCGGACGGTGCAGGTAGCGAGGAACCCCTCCTGGAGTCTCCGTTGCACAAGAACGCCACCGGCTGGTCGCGCAACGGCCGTATCCTGTACTCCGTCGACAACGATCCGAAGACGCACTATGACCTCTGGTCGTTGCCGCTGGAGAAAGGCGTCGCGGGGCCGCCGACAGTCTTTCTGAACGAAAGCTACGAAGAGCGCGGCGCGCAGTTTTCACCGGACGGGCGTTGGATAGCCTACGTGTCGAACGAATCGGGCCGGCATGAGATCTACGTGCGGCCGTTTCCAGGGCCGGCCGCAAAGTCGCGCGTCTCGATAACGGGCGGGATCACACCGCGCTGGCGGCACGACGGCAAGGAGCTGTACTACATTGCGCCGGATAGCACGTTGATGGCCACACCGATCGGCGTGAAAGACGGCACAGTTGACATCGGCGTTCCAGTGCCGCTGTTCAAGCCGCGAATTGTTGGCGGTGGCCGGGCGTACCCCATCATTCATCAATACGATGTCGCTTCCGACGGGCGGTTCCTCATCAACGTCGTCGTAGGCGACACGCCCGCCTCACCGCTCACGCTACTCTTGAACTGGAAACCAGAGGGTGACTGAGAGTCGGTACCATTTCCGACTACTGGAGCAGGCCCTCTCCGCCCCTTAGGTTTGGCGCGCGCTCTGAGTGGTGAATCCGAGGAGGTTCGCGGCGGCGATGCCGGCGGGGAAGACGGTTTCGTGCCGGGATGATCATCATCCGGCACGAACGCGCGGCCCAGTCACCGCTTCCGAGCCGAGCACGCGAAAGAAGTTGCAACACCTACCGTGACACCGCGCCTCCTCTGTACCTGAACACCGTCTGGGACAATCTGCTCATCACCACCGATTGGAACATCTGGCTCACTGATCATACCGGGGCATTTCGGACTCGAGGACAGCTGCAGGATCCCGACAGCCTCGTCCGTTGCTCGCGCACCGTACTCGGGCGCCTTCGGGCGATGAACAAAGACGCGCTGCGACAGGCGTTGGGCAAATACCTCACGTCGCAACAACTCGATGCGCTGGACGTCCGGAGGAGTGCTCCTCGTGAAGCATTTCGATCAGCAAATTGAGAGAAGGGGTGAATTACTTCCTCAGTCTCAGATCGACGAGTCGTGTGTCTGCGGGCGCGCCGGTGATCGAAAGGTCCTGGTACATCTCAAGAAAGGCTGCCGCCTCTGGCCGCTCGGTCTTCAATTCCCGCCAGCGTGTGGTGACGAAGTAGCGCGCCCCCAGCCGGCGCAGGTTGTCGATCACGGCCGGAGAGACATCCGTCGGTTCGAAGCTCCATCCCTTGAGGTGAGCAAAATATAACAGGATGGGTGACATGATGCCGTAGTCGTCCACGACGATCGCGAGGTCGTTGTCGTCGGTGATCACGTCGATGACGCGGCCGGCCTGACGCATCCGCTCTTCGACCGGCTCATCACGCGGTTGAAAAAAGATGGCGATCGCGTTGCTGCTGTAGATGGACGCGATCGCCAGCAACGCGATGATGACCATGTACAACGGGAGGAGCAACCGGCCGCCTCCAAGATGGCGCTTCAGCCACGCTTGGTCGAAAAGCGGCCACGCGGCGCCGCCGAAGAAGATTGCTGCCACGACCACGAACGGCAACTGGTAATACTCGTGACCGCGCTGCACATTTTCGGTAATAAAGAAGAAGACCGTGAGCGATGTCAGCCACACCGTCATCGCACGCCGTCCCGGCGCCTTCCACAGGAACGCACCGAGCACCGCCCCAACGAATCCGACCGGCAAGAGCAGGGTGTGATAGAAGCGCAAGAACATCCGCGCGTAAAAACCGGAATCGGACAGAAGCGCCGACGTGCTCCACTTCGAGAACACGTTCGTCCAGGGCCCGGGACTGACGTAGGCCGGATATATCTTCGCGGGCGTTCCGAGAATGCCCATTGTGAGGCCCGTCCGCTCGAAGACGACGTGGGCTCGCCAGTACCACGCGGCGGTGATCGCGAGCGGAATGACACCGGCCAGCCAGACGCGAGGATCTCGAAAGGCGCTCCAGCCGCGCTGGCGGACGAGGAGCGCCACGATGGCCGGCCCGACCAAGACCGCCGGCAACTTCAGCAGGCACGCGATCGTCAGGGCCGACGCGCCGGTCACCATCCACCGCACCGAACCGCTGCGGCTGAACTCCGCGAAACCGACCAGCGCCAGAACGGTGAAGAACAGCATCGGCGTGTCGGGGATGACGATCCGTCCGAAAAAGATCGCAGCCGGCGAAACAGCCATCAGGAACGCGGCCCCTCTCGCCACCGAACGCCTCCCGTCCAGGATGAGCGCGAGCCTGTAGGTCGCCCACACGAGCGCCAGGGAGAACGCGATGATGATGAGGCGTCCTGCGATCTCGTGGGGTCCGACGATCCTGTAGACCACAGCGATCAAGGCGGGAATGAGTGGACACTCCGCTTCAACGTAGCCATTGGGGCCGCCCCAATTCACCTCGGGGTCAAAGGGCCAGAACGAGCGTTCGTAGAAATTGCGCGCCATGGCGACGGTATCGAGTTGCCGCCAGGCATGCAAGTCGGTGAACGGAGCTGTGAGGTGGAAAAGGCGAAGGCTGGCGGCGAACGCCAGGATCAGCAGGAACGCGACGCGATCGCGATCGACCGCGGTCCGCCCGGCTGCGAGCGGACGGACGGCCTGATCAAGAGCGATAGTCTCGATGGCGTGCAGTATAACGCTCCTTCTCGGACTCTGCTCAACCTCTTCCGCCGTCGACAGAATCGGGTCTTGCGCCTGAGCGATCTGGCTCGAGCGATGCGATCGGACCTTGGGAAACGGCGAAGGCGCACGCACGCTTTACAACGAAAGACGTCGAGCCGCTCTTGCCGAACTCCTCGGTCCGCAGGCGCACGACCATGACACCTGGGATCTGTTTCTCGGCTGCGCGGGGCGTTGCGCATGGTCGAAGGGCGCGCCGCGATTGCGGCGAAAGCCTCCGTTGATGCGTGGGAGTACGCGAAGCTGCTCTGCAAGGGACGGCGCACGAGCACCACGTCATGAACTTGAAGATTGGTAATGGGGCCAATTGCGCGGCATGAACACCGATAGGGCACGGCAGGTTCTTGGCCGGACCTGCCGAGTCGCGCGACGTTGACGGCGCTCGCACAGACCAGTCGACATCCAAGGTCTGATTACAATCCGGTAACTTGCGCGTCAGCTTCGGCGGGCTTCCTGCTCGAATTGCGGGACCCACTCGCGTGGCGGAACTGGCACATATTCGGCAGCCACTCGTTGCATGCCGTCCTCCGCCCGGCCCGATCTCTTCGCATTCATGGATGCGTACAAAGTCCTTGGTGTTGACTACACGGCCGATTCGGCCAGCATCCGCCGGGCGCACAAGCGTCTTGCCAAACAACATCATCCCGACAGGTTTCCGGCCGGCTCGGCGGAACAGCAGCAGGCTACTGCACGCATGGCGGAGATCAACGACGCGTACCGGCTCATTCGCGAGGCTCCGTTGCGATACCACCGGGTCAGCAAGGCGTCAGACCCCACGACTCCATGGACCGATATCGAGCTCGACGATGCGATCCGTCGCGCCCGCATGAATCAGGAGGTCGATCGGTGGATGACGATCGCGCTGATTGCCGTCGCGGCGATCGCCGTGCCGTTCTTCGCGGGCAGCGTCGCGGTGGTTTTCAAGGCCCTGCCGCTGACCGCCGCAGTGGTGCTGGGATGGACGGTCATGCTCTGGACGATTCTGGTCTGGCGGCGGTTCCGGGGCATCTGGTAGGCGCCGACTTGGTTCACGTCCGACGCAACCGTGCTTCAATCCTTGAGAATCCCGTTATCGCGAATATAACGATATAGACGACTTTGGCGAGCCGATCGGCAGGTCTGAAAACGGCCTGCCGAATCGCGCGGCGGGGCGTTCGATCGGGGAAGACTGCTTTTCCATTCGCTTCGTTAGACAGACCGTAGATAGAAACAAAAAAACGGTTACGGCGAAATGCTGTAACCCGTTTTGAACTTGATGGTTGCGGAGGCCCGCAACCAGCGGTACCTGCAGCTGTGGAGTGGGGCTGCATGACGCCGGGCGGCGGGCCCCTCGACTTCGAGGCGCGTAGGGCAAACACGGCAGTTCATCGCAGTATCCGGTTTCGTTTCAGGCCGGGCTGATCGACTCGAGCTTCTCGTCGTCGATCAGCCGCAACAAGGACGCAATCCAGATGGTTATTCCTCACGGAGTGCTTCGACGGGCGCGACCCTCGACGCGCGCAGCGCCGGAAGCAACGACGCCGTGAGCACCGTCGCAAGAGATGTGGCTGCGGCGACGAGCAGCGTTCGGGAATCACCGGGGGCGATGCCGTAGAGTTGTGCCCGTACGAGCCGCGCGGCGGCCCACGCGCACGGAGCGCCGATGAGCACACCGGGCACCGCGACCGCCAGACCGTCCCGCACGATCATCCAGACGACGGTCCCGCGCGCGGCGCCAAGCGCCAGGCGCACACCGATTTCTCGAACCCGCGCCGCGACGGTGTACGCGAGCAGCCCGTACACCCCCATGCATGCCAGCAGAATCGTGAGGGCCGCTGCAAATGCGGCCAACCCTGCCGTGAAACGCTCCCGCAGCAGCGCGCTGTCGACCCATTCTGATGACGTGAAGAACGGGCGCAGAGACCGATGACCCAGCGCCTTTATGACGCGCGTGTATCCATCGCGCACCGTCGCCAGGTCGCCGCTCGCACGGACATACGCCATCGGAAACTGCGACCTCGCCAGGTCCTGCAGAATCGGCCGGAAGACGACGAACGGCCGCGGGTCGTCGAGCTTGCCGTACGGGGCATCGGCGACGACGCCGATCACTTCGATGTCACGACGATCGGGTCCGGCGAGCCGGATGTGCCGGCCGACGGCGTCGCCTGCCGGAAACAGCGCGCGAGCGAGGGACGCCGAGACCAGCGCAACGCCGGGCTTCCCCGGGCCGTCGTCCCACGAGATGTCACGGCCCTGCAGCCGCGGCAGCCGGAACAGATCGAAGAAGCCGGGCGACACGCACTCCGGCAGCGCCGCGACTTCAGGTCCGGCGACGCCGTCGGCCCGCGTGTAGTGCTCCGTCGGGAGGACCGGCCCCGTGACCCGATAGTACGTCGGGTAATACACCGACAGCGCGGCCGCCTCGGCCCCCGGCATGTGGCCAAGGTCGGCGACGAGCGTCTGGTAGTACTCCGGTGGTAACAGCTCATGATCTCCAGGCTCGCGATACGCGCGGGTGAAGACGATGCGCTGCGACTGGAGCGACGTATCGTTCGCGCGCAAGCGAGCCAGCGTGGCCGTGAAGAGTCCGGCCCCGACGAGGCACGTCATCGACAACGCGACCTGCGCAACGAGGAGGCCGCGCCCGAACCGGCCGAACGACCCGATGCTGCCCCGCCCGCGGCGCAGGCATTCGTCCACGCGAGTCGTGACCGACTGCCACGCGGAGACGACGCCCATGGCGAGGCCAATCAACAGCGTCACCAGCGCCGTCGCGGCGAGCACGCCGGCATCAGGCGTCACGTCCGGAAACTTCGAAAGAACGAGGCCGGCCATGAGGGACGCCCTCACGCCTCGCACGATCCCCCACGCCAGCGGCACCGCACCAGCGAACGCAACGGCCGACAGCAGGATTCCGTCCAGCAGCAGCTGCCAGAACACGCGCGCCGCGCTTCCACCCAGTGCGAGACGAACCGCGACCTGGTGCCGCCGGGTCAGCGAGCGCGCCAGGGTGAGGCCCGCAAGGTTGGCGCACGCGACCGCCAGCAGCATCGCCATCAGGCCCAGGAGCACCACGAGCGTGGTGCCGTACCGGGTGGAGAGAGCCCAATAGCTCGTCGCGAGCGGTGCCACGTCCAGCCGCTGACGGAGCAGCGCCTCCCGCTCGGGTTCAGGCAACGTGGACGGCAGCGTCGCCGACTGAATCGACGGCCAGCGCGCGAGCAGTTCCCCGCGCGCCGCGCCGATGGACACGCCGCGCGCGAGACGCCCGACCACGCCTCTCGATCGAACCGGCCCCATAGGGCCTGCCGGGCCGCCGCCGGCCGCTCGCATCGGCGCGAATGGCTCGATGATGTCGGAAGGACCGTCGGATTGAAGACCCTGGAAACCGTCCGCCGTGACGCCGATCACCGTGGCCGGCACGGCGTCGACCTTGATCGTCTCGCCGATGCCGGGACCATTACCGAAAAGGCGCCGGCGAAAATCCTCGCTGATCACGACGACCGCGTCGTCTGAGTCGCTGAAGAACCGTCCCGCCGACAGCCGCGCGCCGACCATGTCGAAGTAGGTCGGCGAGACGGTTTCCGTCACCGCGTCGAAGACGCCGGAACGCGTCTCGACGCGCGCGAGTCCTCCGCCGGCGTACATCGACATCTGCGCGAAGGATCGCTGGGCGCTCCGGTAGGCGTTGAAGGTGTCGGCGTAGAAGTAGCCCGACACGTTCGCCCGCGGATCAAGGGCCGACAGGGCTACGAGCTGCTCGGGATTCGGAACCGCGAGTGTTCGCAGCACGAGTGCGTTGAGCAGGCTGCCGACCGCCGTCGTCGCGCCAACAGCCACCGTCAGCGTGACGATGACGATCACGGAGAACGTCGGAGCCCGTCGCAGGCTGCGGAAGGAATGCCGGACGTCGAGGCGCAGGGCGTCCCACATGCGGGAAGGTCTAGTGTAACGGACCTCCGCAGTCTGCGCGCCTTCTGCCATAGCCACCACGCTCTTCTACATCCATGAAACAGCGGGCGACTACTCGTGAGTGATCGGTCTACCTTTTTCCTGATACGCGTTTACGCGTGTGGACTGGGCGAAGTCTCTCACGCAGCGACGACGCTGATACGGCCGGTCTTCCGCGATCGAGGTTTCCGGCGAATCACGACGTGGTCATCCCGGTTGACCGTCCGATAACGGAGGCGCTCAGCGCGCTCCGTCGAGATGCGCGGCGCCTCCGTTCGGAAGTCGCCATGGCCATCACGCGGAAGCGTGCGCCGGAGCTGTCGTTCATACCAGCTTTTCCGGATGGAGGTGAGGATGAGTGAGCCACCGCTCGCACCCATCCAGACCTGGCTGACCGCGCCCATGAAGCACGACGTGTCGGAGGCGATCGAACGCCTCCGACGCGCGACGGACGTCCAGCAGATAGCCGTCATGCCGGACGTGCACCTCGCGACCGATGTCTGCATCGGCGTGGTTGTCGCGACCTCGCAGTTGATTTATCCCCAGGCTGTCGGTGGTGACATAGGTTGCGGCATGCTGGCGGTCGGCTTCGACGTGGAAGCGGCTGCGCTCCAGGATCCAGGATTGCCGGCCAAGTCCTCTCTGGACTCGGCCGCGCTGTTCCCGCTCGTCGCCGGAACCGTCGCTCGGCGATTACGCCGCCGCCGGACCTGGAGCTGGCGCCGCTGAGTCACCTCAGTTTGGAGGCGATGCGCCGTAACGAAGGGCTGATCGAGTTTGCGACACTCGGCAGCGGAAACCACTTCATCGAGCTGCAGAGCGATGACGATGGCCGCCTCTGGTTGATGGTCCACAGTGGATCCCGAGTGATGGGTCAAGCAATCCGTGATCACCACCTGGGTCACTGCGAGCACGTTGGCGGCGGGCTCCGTGCGCTGGATGCCAGCAGCGACCAAGGGGCCGGGTATCTGGCCGATGTCGGCTGGGCCCGACGCTTCGCCGACGCCAGCCGGAGGGCGATGGCAGTTGAAGTTGGCACCGTGATGGAAACGACATTCCGTGCGCGCCTCTGCTGGGACACGAATCATCACGACGGATCACAACCACGTGGCCCACGAACGCCACGGAGGACGTCAGCTATGGGTCCATCGCAAGGGCGCGATGCCCGCGAGGCTTGGCGAAGGAGGAGTTCTACCCGGCTCAATGGGCAGTCCCAGCTTCCACGTGGAAGGCCGTGGTCACGAGCAGGCGCTGTGCTCAAGTGCCCACGGCGCGGGACAAGAGTTGAGTCGCGACCGTGGCTCGCGAGAAAGTGACCGAGCGTGAGCTCCGCCGGCAGATGGAAGGTGTCTGGTACGACTACCGGCTCGACAGTAGACTTCGCGACGAAGCCCCGGCGGCGTACAAGGACCAGCGGTACTTCATGTGCAGCGGGACCTGGTGAAAGATGAACGCGCGTGCTGCGCCCAGTGTCATAAGGATCGACTACAATGGGTGTGTGAGATCAGTACCAGAACGTTGAGGCGACGTTCGCAATCGTCGATATTCGCGACCTCGCTCGCAATGGGCCTCCTCGTGGCCCCGTCGCATCTGTCACCGCAAGCCGCGGGCCGCGACTCTTTGGCGCGGCTGCCTGGCGTCACCCTCCACTATGTGGACTGGGGAGGAACCGGCTCCGTTCTGCTGTTCCTGACGGGCCTCGGCGATAGCGCTCACGCGTTCGACAACCTTGCTCCGCAGTTCACGGATCGAGCGCGGGTGCTCGGACTCACGCGCCGGGGCCAGGGGCAGTCGGAAGCGCCGGACTCGGGTTACGACCCGCCGACGCTGGCCAGCGACATCCGCGCATTCCTCGATCTGATGGGGATCGAGAAGGCAACGCTGGTCGGCTTCTCGGCAGCCGGGTCCGAGATGACGTACTTTGCCGGCGCCTATCCACAACGGATCGACAAGCTCGTGTACCTTGACGCCGCAAACGACAACCGCAGCGCATACGAGCTCGCAACCGATCCCCGCTCGAAATACCCGCTCCCGCTTCCGGATCCGCCCGGTACGCTAGGTCAGATCGTCCGCGCCTCGCGCGCCGCCGATCCCGACTACACGAAGGTCTCGGCGCCGGCTCTTGCGTTTTTTGTCATCTACGAGACGACCTACATCCCTGCCGATGCGGACGCCGAACTACGGGCCCGCCTCCTCAAGCGATGGGAGGAGTACGGAAAGCCGTTTCAGCATCAACGCATCGCGCATTTCGCTCGCGACATGCGAAAGGGCGAGGTGATTGAGCTGCGTGACGCCGAGCACGGCGACTTCCTGCAGACAGGCCCCGTGCAAACGCGCACGGTTCGCGAGATGCGTCGCTTCCTGTTCTCCTCGCCCTGACGACTGTCAAGAGATTCATCAGACGTTCAACGCAAGAATCCGCCAGCTTGTAGGGACGACGCGCCCCGCTTTGTACCGGAAGCTCTGTTGGGTGGCGGCGTGAAGAACCCAAATACGCGGTTTTTCCGGAAGCGCCTGCACAGACGGACGCAAGCGTGTAGGATGTGCCCATCAATCGTCGCCAAACCGTCAATCTCGAATGATAACGCCCGGTCGGAGCACCCGGGCACGAGGAACAGGTCGATGGCTGCCAGGAAATCACGCGCAAAGACGAAGGCCGCTCGCCCAACCACCGTGGCTGCCTACCTGGCCTCGCTCACGCCGGAAAAGCGGACGGTGATCGAAGAGGCTCGAGCTTTCGTCCAGAGGCACATGCCCAAGGGGTACGCAGAGTTCATGAACTGGGGCGTGATCAACTGGGGGATCCCGCTTGAACGGTTCTCCAACACGTACAACGGTCAGCCGCTCTGCTACGTGGGCCTCGGCGCCAAGAAGAGCTACAACTCGCTCTACCTGATGGGCGCGTACGACAGCTCCAGCGGCGAGTACACAACGCCGTTCGCCCAGAAGCTGCTCGTCGACGCATTCAAGAAAGCCGGGAAACGGCTCGACATGGGGAAATGTTGTCTCCACTTCAAGGAGCTCGATGATCTCGAGCTCACCTCTGTCGCGAAGGTGATCGCGATGTCGACGCCGAAGGAGTACCTCGCGTACTACAAGCGCGTGAAAGGACTCGCCTAGCGCGCCGGCACGAGCGCCGTTTGCCGCGCAATGAATTGGCAATGCTGGCCGTTGTCTCGAAAGCGCTTACACTGCGTGCGGCCGCGCACGATGCGCGTCGCCTTAAAGGAGACCGATGTCCAAATCATCACGCTCGAATGGCCCAGCGCTGAACCGCCGCGAGCTGCTGCGTCTCTCCACCGCGGTCGGAGTCGGGGCCGTGATGCCCACCTATGGTGCGTTCGCCGACATAAAGGGCGCACCGGCCGAGGTTCCCGCAGGAACGTGCAGCACGCCCCGTTCGGCCATCGCGACCACGCAGTATGGCAAGGTGCGCGGCTACGTCGAGGACGGCGTGCTCACATTCAAAGGCGTGCCGTACGGCGCCCCGACCGGCGGCGAGAATCGGTGGCTGCCGGCGAAGGCTCCCACTCCCTGGGACGGCGAGTACCCGGCGTTGATCTACGGCGCCAACTGCCCCCAGCGCCTGCACGACTGGGTGAGCGAGCAGACATTCCTCTTTCAGTGGACCGACGGCTGGCAGAGCGAGGACATGCTCAAGGTGAACATCTGGACGTCGAGCCTCACTGGCAGGCGCCCGGTCATGTTCTACATCCATGGCGGCGGCTACACGTTCGGCTCGGCGTACGAGCTCGCCTCACAGGATGGCGCGCAGATGGCGCGTCATCACGATGTCGTCTCGGTGACCGTCAACCATCGGCTCAATGCGCTTGGCTTCTTCGACGTCTCCGAGGTCGGCGGCCCGGCCTACGCCGACTCGGCCAACGTCGGCATGACGGACCTCGTGGCGGCGCTGCGGTGGGTGCGCGACAACATCGCGAACTTCGGAGGCGACCCGGACCGCGTGATGATCTACGGGCAATCGGGCGGCGGCTCGAAAGTCACGACGCTGCTCGGCATGCCGTCGGCGAAGGGGCTTATTCACACGGCGTCAGCGCAATCCGGCGGTGGCGGCAATCCTCCGAGCCTCGAGCAGTCCCGGGAGCTCTCCAGGCAGATCTTTGCGGAGCTGGGCGTCAGGGACATCGCCACGCTGCAGAAGGTGGAGTGGGCCAGGCTCAACGAGGTCGGCAACTCCGTGATCGCGAAGATGAATGCTCCGCTGCCCGCGACGGGGCCCATCCCCGGTCCTGGCACACCGTCCCGCGTCGGATGGGGCCCGACCGTCGACGGCCGAGTCGTCACGATGCGCGCCTTCTTCGAGGGCGCGCCCGAGGTCTCGAAGCAGGTGCCGATGCTGATCGGCTCGGTGAGCGAAGAGGGCAACCGCATGTCGTCGCGACCCACCGAGTCGGAATGGCTTGCCACGCTGACCAAGAGCTATGGAGAGGCGAAGGCGGCCGCGATCGTGGCGGCATTGAAGAAGGCGTACCCGCACAAGAGCATTCGAACACTGTCCTACATGTGCAGTGGCGCGGGGCTGAACGGCCTCGGGATGCGCAACAACGTCACCCGCATGGCGACGATGAAGCACGCGCAGCAGGGCGCGCCCGTGTTCACGTGGTATTTCACCTGGCAGTCACCGATGCTCGAGGACGCCGGCGCGTGGCACACCGCCGAGCTCGCCTTCTGCTTCGACAATACTGCGCGATGCGCGCAAGGGACGGGCAATGGTCCGGAGGCGCAGGCGCTGGCCAGACGAATGGCGACGGCCTGGGCGAACTTCGCGCGTACGGGGAATCCCAGCCAACCTGGTCTGCCGTGGACGCCGTTCACACCCGATGGGTGCCCGACGATGGTCTTCGACGCGGCGTCTCGCATCGTCAACGATCCGGAAGCAGAGGCCCGGAAGATTCTTCTGAGTTGACAGCGCCGGCTGGAATTGAGCTTGACTGGGAGTCGAGCCCGCATCCGTTTCGTGAATTCGTAGAAGTACTGATTCTCCCGTGTCTTTCCTTCCACCTCCACGAGACCGATGTCACCGAATTACAAAGGGTAGGTGAGCCACAACGAGCCGGTCGACCTGATTCAGAGCAACCGCCGGACGCATATGTGCCGCCTACGATATTGACGAGCGCGCTGGGCGACGGTGTAGGAGCGCGCCGGCAGCTCGAAGCGTAACGTCTTCCCACTCCAGCGCGATCTGACGCCGCAGCATCGGGATCGCGGGTTCAACATCAGCACGTCACGCAGCCACGGCCCGGCCGCGAGCAGCGGGCCAGTCTTTGCCCATGCAGGCGAGAGATCGCGGCGGTCCCGTTTCATTTGAACAACCGCGGAGCGAATTCGTTGAAAGCGCGCCGCCACGTCAGCCACTCGTGCGCGGTCTCCGGTGATTCGAAGTAGACGTTGTGCACGCCGGCTTTCGTCAAGGCGTCGCTGAAGTTCTTGGTGCCTGGGCCTTCGGCCGCGCCGATGCCGAGGAACAGCACTTTGACCTTGCCATTGAACGACGCTGGATCGGTGAACGCGCCGCCGCAGATCGTCTTCATGTCCGGCGCGTCGTTCCCCCGCCCGAAGCCGCCGCAATTCCCGCTGAAACCGCCGATGTAGGCGAACTTGTCGAGATTGACCAACGTCGTCGCGAACGTCTGCGCGCCGCCCATCGACAACCCCGCCATCGCGCGATTGTCCTTGCCGGGGCGCACGCGATAGGTGCGCTCGATCATTGGCACGAGGTCGGTGAACATCATCTCCGTGTAGGTGGGACGGCCCAGTGGACCGCCGGGGCCGCGGCCCACCGCGCCGGGTCCGGCTCCGCGACCACCAGGGGCGGGAGGTGCGCCGCGTGACGGCGGCGCGGGTGGAGTGTCGGACGGCGGCGGCACGAGGCCGCGCGCCGCGAACAGCGCCGCGCTCTCACCGGGCTTGACCGCGTTCAGGTTGTCCATCACGACAATCATCGGCGTCGCTTTCTTTGCCGCGATCAGGTTGTCGAGGATGTCGTCGACGTGGCCCTGCCGGTACCAGCCCGTCTCGTCTTCGCCCCACCCGTGCAGCAGATACACCACGGGATAACTCTTTTTCGCGGCGTCGTAATCGGGTGGCGTGTAGACGAAGGCGCGACGCCACTTGCCGGTCACCTTTGAGTAGTACCACTGCTGGCTCACACGCCCGTGCGGCACATCCTGGTGTTCGTAGAAGCCGGCGTCAGGTGCCGGCACTTCAATCGCGCTGTTCTGCCAGCCGGATCCGAAGTAGGTATGCGTCGACGGATCCGCGATGACAGCGCCGTCAATCTGTAGCGAGTAGTAATGAAAGCCGACGACGAGGGGCGTCGTGGTGACGCTCCAGATACCGTCAGGGCCCTTGGTCATGTCGAACCCTGGACCGATTCGGACCCGTACCTTCTGGGCGTCAGGAGCGACGACACGGAAGAGCGCGCGGTGGTCGGGGTAGAGGCAGGGGTATTTCGCCTCGGGAATGTTCAGCACCGATGGCACGCAGTCGTCGGCACTCTGGGCCGACGCGGGGCGCGCGCCGAACACTGCCAGCATGCCAATCGCAACGAGGACTCGCTTCATCTTCTTTCGCCTCCCGAGAACGTCACTCCGATGTTAGAAGGTCGCGCGCAGACCGAAGTAAGGATCGCGCATGCGCTCTCCTTTACCGTTTGGCTGTGACCGTGGGTCACGACCGCTGTTGCAGATAACGAAACGGCTGTTGCATGGGACCGGACCGGAGGCGGACGTTAGCATCGATTGCACTGGCACACAACCGGCTCCGGCAGCTTCCACAGGCGCGTCTCATCGGTCTGTACCGCCGGTCCACGCCCGACGATCCTTCGCGAGCTGTCGCGCGAGGCGGTGATCCTCGACCGCATGGCGCCAGGGATGATCACCGCCCGCGCGCGGGCCGCGAACACGCGCGTCGAGGGGATCGGGAGTCACTGGTATGCGCGGGGAAGGGACGGCGGGCGGGCAGCGCTCCCCCTGGTCACTTCGGTCCACCGCATCACGCGATCGCGATACCGAATCTCAATCTGGCCAGCCGGGTCTTCGTAGACCAGCACGGTGCTGCGCGCCGGCGCAGGCGACTTTGCCGCTCGAGTTGCAGCAGGCGATTGTCGTAGCGGACGACCCAATCATTGGAGACGGTGCGCTTCTCCTCGCAGCCGGAACACCTGGTCTCAACCGCAGCGCTGCGCGGCACGGCCACGTGAAAGTCGTCTGGCGAGCCCGGGCGTCTGGGCAAAGCGTGCGATTGTGGTCCGCCCAATACTCCGTGTCTCGAGAAACGCATTGGCCGCCGCGACGTCGCGCAATGCCGCGCCGCCGCAGTTTCTTCACGCAGACGATCTTGCTGCGTGCCGTGATTGCGCTCGATGCGGCCTTTGGCTTGCGGCGAGCTCGCCGGGATGATCGTGATCCCCAACACGGCGCACATGCGGCCAAATTGGGTCAGTGGTGCGGCCCCGTCTCGCGTTCCTCAGCGTTCGGCGGCGCGCACATACACATTCTTCCAGTCGGTATAGAGCGCCTGGGGAATGCCGAAGCGATCGATCCACGCGCGCAGCACGCCGACCGCGGCCCAGATGGTTTCCTGCGGCCCCAAGCGCCCCACGACTGTGACCGGTCGCATCGTCCACGAGCGTCAGCAAGCAGCTCTGCGGGGCCGCGCCCTTCGAACCAGGGATGAAAACTGCCATCGAGCTGGACCAGCTCACCGAAATGCGCTTTCCGTTCCCGTCGGCGTCGATGCGGGCTGCGTTTCCGGCGCCCGGCTCCACAGGCCCGCCGCGAGCATCCAGCGCCGCAGCGTTTCGTCCCAAAACTCATGGCGGACGCGGCCGGGCTTGACGTGAGGTATGCTCACAACCGACGACGCGATTCGCCGAAACCGAAATGATCCGAAAACCGCCGCACGACACTCCAGCGATTCAGAGCCTCGACCGCGGCCTGGCGATCCTCGAAGCGGTCGCCGCGTCGCCTGCGCCGGTGCCGCTGAAGCAGCTGACCGGTCTCATCGGGATCGATCGGAGTAGCGCTGCTCGCCGACTGCGATCTCAACGCGCCGCTGAAGGGCTACACGCGGACGACGGTGCGGTCGGTGACGCGCCTCGCACAGGTGTGCGGGCAAGTTCGCGTCGACGGATTCGCGCTCGACGAGGGGGAATATCTCGAGGAAGTCAGATGCGTGGCCGCACCAATCCGCGATCCGCAAGGCGAGATCGTTGCATCGGTCGGCATCTCGTCGCCGCTGACGCGGCTGCACACGCGCGGCGTCGCTCGCGCGGCGGCCGAAGTCAGGAAGACCGCCCGCGCGATCACTGCCTCGCTCGCGAGCTGAGGCGTCCCGTCAGACTTCGTCGTAAAGGACGACCGGGTAATCTTTCTGTGTCGTCATCGTCCGCTCGACGAGCGGCCACACACGCTGATGCCCGGCCGACGCGATCCACTTCTGCCGAAGCTCCTCGCTCTCGAACTCCAGTTCGAAGCGGTAGGTGTGCGCCGGCGGCGCGGTGCCTTGCAGAATGCTGCGCCGCTTGAGCATCTTCACGCGGATGTAGCCCTCGTGCTTGACGGCTTCGGGAACGAACGTATCGTGAAACGCCTGGAGCATCTCGCGTTCGCGCCCCGGCGGAACGTCCATTTCCACGTAGAGACGGATGTGTCGGGTTTGCGCACCGGCCGGTGCGGCAAAACGATCGAGCCCGAACGCGGCGGCCGCCGCGACGAAGGCGGACCCCAGGATGCCTCTTCTGTTCACGTGTCCCTCCACAGGCGCGGTGCGCGTCAGCGCGGCGCGGCGGTGAGTAACTGCGTCTTCGCGGCCATGTCCCTGGCCACGCCCATGACGAACAATTCAAGCTGAGCGGAGCCCGTGCTGGTAAACCGGGTCGTCTCGCCGATGCGAACTGGAATCGCGTCGCCGGCGCGCACGGCGGCCCCCGATTCGGTCCCCGCGACGCTGATCGTCCCCTCGCCGCCGAGCACGTAATAGGCCTCGGCGATGGCGTCGTGCGGTAGCTCGGGTGTCGACGCGCCGGCCGGGACGACAACGTGGTCGAGATACGACCACGTGGTGGAGAACATCGCCGGTCCGGCGACGCGCCGAGAGAGGACGGCGTTTGGAGGCGGTGGTGGAATTGCCGCCCCTCGTCCACGCGCGCCCGGTGCTCTCAGCTGCGACTTGTCCAGTCGAATCGTCATGAACGTGGGAATCGCGTCGACCGCCGCGCCGACGCGCGTATCGCCGAGATCGAAGTTGTCGTACACGCCTGCGACGAGCGACACGTTCAGATTCATCCATTGCACGGGCGCGGGCCCCGGATTGTAGATCGCGTGCGAGTGACCGGTCCGGCAGAGCACACCCGCCGGACCCTTGACGCTCGCCGTACGTCCGTCGATCGTGAACTGCGCTTCGCCATCGAGGATCACGAACATCTCCTCGACCATATTGTGAAAGTGATGGCCAATCCCGGAGCCGGCCGGAATGACGCCACGATGCAGGAAGTTGAACTCCGGCGTCAACGCGCCCCGATTGAGCAGGACCGTGAACGACATGCTGCCGGCGCCGCCGTGGACCGCGGACAGCGGCCGGTACGCCGCCGGATCCGTGTGCACGATTCGCTGCGCAAGCGCCGCGGGTGCGGCAGGGCTCTGCGCGCTGACGTGCGTCAGCGCGATGGCGGCGACGGCGACCGGCAGGAAGACCTGTCTCATTGTCCGACCTCAGTTCATCCCCGATGGATGACGGAATCCGTGAACCTTCGTCTGCATCGACCAGACCGACGGATTTCTGCGCGCGGTTTCTCGACGAGAACGATCAGCCGATCAAGACGCTGACCGCAACCCTGACCGAGCGGTGAGATGAAACTGCGCCGGTGACCTCGCTCACGCGAAAAACGGCACTCCGGGAACGGCATACTTGCGCATCCCTTCCTCGTTGATATCGACGCCGATGCCCGGCTTCTCGGAAATCCGGATGAAGCCCTTTTCCACCCACGGGCCATCGTAGGTGACGATTTCCTTCCACATCGGTTGCGTGTCGAAGTAGGTCTGCCACTCGAGAATCAGGAAGTTCGGCACCGACGCGCACACGTGGCACGAGGCCATCGCGCCGAGGAACGACGCAACCATGTGCGGCGCGAACGGCACATAGTAGAGGTGCGCGAGATTGGCGATCCGCTGCCCTTCGCCGAGGCCGCCGGTCTTCTGCAGGTCTGGCATGACGATGTCCACCGCGCCAATCTCCAGCATGCGCCGGAAGCCATACGCCATGTAGACGTTCTCACCGGCGCAAATCGGCGTCGTGGTGGAATCGGCAATGAGCTTGTAAGCCTCGACGTTCTCCGCCGGAATGGGCTCTTCGAGCCACATCAGGTTGAGCGGCTCCAGCCGTTTGGCTACCTGTTGCCCGGTCGGATAGTCGTAGCGGGCGTGCATGTCGGCGCAGATGTCGATCGTCGGTCCCACCGCCTCGCGCGCGGCCGTCAACTGGTCCACCATGCGCTGGATTTCCGCCGGGTTCGCCGTCCAATTGAACTGATCATATTTGTTCGGATCGGCTGCCTGATCGAGGTCGAACTTCATGGCGGTGTAGCCGGCGTTCTTGGCGTTCGCCGCTGCCTGCGCGAAGTGCTCCGGCGTCGGCAGCCGTGCCTGATACAACGCCGTGTCGCAGTAGACCCGTATGCGATCGCGGAACTTGCCCCCGAGCAGCTGGTACACCGGCACGTTCAGCGCCTTGCCCGCCAGATCCCACAGCGCTGTTTCGATGGCGCTCAGCACGGCGACGAACATGCCGGCCTGGGCCCCCGTGAAGACGCCGCCGGTTCGAATCTGCTCGAACAGCCGGTGAACGTTCAGCGGATTCTGGTTGCGAAGCCGCTGACCAAAGTTCTGCACGAGATGATAAGTGCCCTGGATGGCGTCGACGGCCTCGCCGCATCCCGAGATGCCCTGGTTCGTATGGATCCTCACGAACAGGCTCCCACGTATGTAACCGCACTTCAGATCCGTGACGCGCAACGCCGACGGGGCGGAGGCCTGTCTCGCGTTTTCCACGGCCTGTCCAAACGTGGCCAGGGGGCGCGCGGCGGCAGCGCCCGCCAACGCGCACGTCGTCAGGAAGGTGCGCCGCCCGGTGGTCATCTGGTTCATGATCGCTCCTACTTGATCTCGAACACGTATGCCCGCGCGTCCGGTCCCGGTGCCGGGCCCGCGTGCACGGTTCCGGCCGGAACGAACGTGGCTTTCGGCGACGCGCCATCGAAGATCAGTTCGACCGCATCCCCGGAGTGGCGGTGCGTGGGAAGCGACGAGCCGCCCGTCACGAGCCAGGCCGCGGCGCGGTTGTTTTCCCAGGCAGGGGCGCCGGCCACCTGGCGCAGACCGTCCGCCGGCTGCGCGCCGTCTTGCCGCGGCGCCTGAGCCTTGATTTCGATCAGCACCGCGCGCATCGGCGGATCGCTGGCGCCTTCTTCGACGTGCGTGACGCCCGCGCGATTCATCTGGAACACCCAGGCCTTGGTCGGCACCAGTCGTCCCGGCGCGTCTCCCTGTGTGATGATCCGATCGCCTTCGGCATAGGAGATGCCGACCAGGTCGTAGCGGTGCGTGTGCAGCGGATACTTCTGCTTGAGCCACGACACGTTCCACACCGCGACCGCGTCGTTCTCGAGAATCTTGGTCGTGCCCGGTCGCGGGAACGGCGGCGGCAGCTCGGCCGCCTGCGTCACGAGCATTGCCGTCACCGCGATCGCGTTCAGGACTCCCATCCATCCCTCCGCTAGAGGCCTTGACCGACTCGATTCTGCGTTTTTGAGTCAAGTCTTGGTCAAGGCCGTCCGCGCGTCAGCGCGGCGTTATCAAGCTTGCGACCTAGCGAGGCGGAACCTTCGGCGGTCTGCGCGCAGCCTCGCTAGAGGTCTTGACCCTTCAGAACTTGTACAAATGAGTCAAGTTTCTCGGGTCAAGACCGTCCCCGCGCCAGCGGGGCGTTATCAAGAAATGTGTCCGAGCGAGGCGAAGCCTTCATGGTCTGAGGCGCAGCCTCGCTAGTGTTGCGCCATCTGAGCGGTCCGTTGCGTACCGCGCTACTATACCCGCAAGTTCAAGGAGCCAGATCGATGCACACCCGCCGTCCGTTTTCCCTGCTGGTGATCGCCTTGCCGGTCTGCGCTGCCGCCGCGGCGGCCGCGGTATTCGCGGCGCAGGGGACTGAGTCGCCTGGCGACCCGCTGGTCGCCGGCTTCAAGAGCACGTATCCCGCGTCGGTCTCCGACGCGGTCGAACTCGTCACCGGCAAGAACGGGACGATGCGCTATGACATGAAGCTGATGACCGGCGCCAACATGGTGGGCCGCGCGGTGACGGCGCTGGCCAGGCCCGCGCCAGCCGATCAGGCGACGACCGCGGTCGCCACCAAGCACTCGGTCGAGATGATCGACGAGGCGAAGCCCGGCGAGGTCGGCGTGATCGTCATGGAAGGGTCGCTGGACATTGCCGCAATGGGCAACCTGATGGCGACGGCCGCGGTGGAGCGAGGCATGGCCGGAATGGTGCTCGACGGCGCCATTCGCGATCTCTGGGATGTGCGGCGGATGGGTCTCACTGTTTATGCGCGGTCGAAGTCACCGCGTACCGCGGTCGGCCACTATGCCACCGTGGCGAAGAACGTTCCCGTCGAGTGCGCCGGCGTGACGGTCCGTCCAGGGGACATCATCGTGGCCGACGAGGACGGCGTCGTGGTGGTGCCTCAGGACCGTGCGGCCGAGGTGCTCAAGCGCGCGCAGGCGATCGACCAGCAGGAGAGCGGCATGTTCCCGTTCATCCGGGAGTTCAAGTCGCTCTCGAAGGCCATCGCGAAGTTCAATCGCATCTGAAGGAGCGTGCCATGAGATCGCTTGTCGCGGCTGCCGGTTTCATTCTTCTGGTTCCGGCGGCGGCACAACAGGACGTCGCGCTGAAGGACCTGATGCCGAAGGGGATGGTTGTCGGCGTCGCCATCAACCAACGGCAGTTCGATGGCACCGATACAGCCGCCGTCGAAATCATCACGAAGCAGTTCAACCAGATCAGCCCTGAGAACGCGCTGAAGTTCCAGCCGACGCAGCCGGCGGCCGACCGCTACACGTTCGAGGCGGCGGACCGCTACGTGCAGTTCGGCGTCGAGCGCCACATGCAGGTCGTCGGGCACAATCTCGTCTGGCATTCCCAGACGGGAGCCTGGGTCTTCGAGGGCGCGGACGTCAAGCCGGCGGATCGCGACACGCTGCTCGCCCGGATGCGCGATCACATCCGCACGGTCGTCGGTCGCTACAAAGGCAAGATTCACGGCTGGGACGTCGTCAACGAAGCCATCGAGGAGGACGGCTCGATGCGCAAGTCGCCGTGGCAGGTCGGCATCGGCGACGACTACGTGGCCAAGGCGTTCGAGTTCGCGCACGAGGCCGACCCTGACGCCGAGCTGTATTACAACGACTTCAATCTCGAGAAGCCCGCGAAGCGTGCCGGCGTGATCAAGCTCGTCAAGGATCTCCAGGCGCGCAAGCTGCGTATCGACGGCATCGGCAACCAGGGGCACTGGCGCCTCGACACGCCGACGATCGGCGAAATCGATATGGCGCTCGTGGAGTTGCACGCCACCGGATTGAAGGTGATGTACACGGAGCTCGACATCAACCTGCTGCCGAATACGGCGCGCGGCGCCGATCCCGCGGTCGCCAATCCGTACGCGAACGGTCTGCCGGACGACGTGCAGCAGCAGCTCGCGCGCCGCTACGCCGACGTGTTCCGTGTCTTCCTGAAGCATTCGGATGCCGTGACACGGGTTACGTTCTGGGGATTGAGTGATGCCGATTCGTGGCTGAACCGCGGACGCATGAACTATCCGCTGCTGTGGGATCGTCAGCGTCAGCCCAAGCCCGCGTTCAACGCCGTCGTCGACGTGCTGAGAAGCGCGAAATGAGACTCGTTGGAGTACTTGCCGCCGGTCTCATCGTCGCGGTCGCGGCCGCGCAGTCCCCGACATCGCCACGGCTGATCGGCGAAGCCGCGCCGCCTGCGTCCTCGCTCAGCCTCTGGTATCGCGCGCCGGCGTCCGATCATCCGCTGCTGCCGCTCGATGCGCCGCGGCAGGTCCGCCAAGCGGGGACCGCCGAGTGGGTCCGGGCGCTTCCCGTGGGTAACGGCCGGCTTGGCGCAATGGTGTTCGGCGGCATCGTCCACGAGCGGCTGCAACTGAATGAGGACACGCTGTGGGCGGGGCGGCCCTACGACCCGGTGAACCCCGAGGCGAAGGACGCGCTGCCCGAGGTGAGACGGCTGATCGCGGACGGCAAGTACGCCGACGCCGCGAAGCTCGCCGGCGCGAAGGTGATGTCGAAGCCGCTCGCGCAGATGCCCTACCAGACGGTCGGCGATCTCGCGCTGACGTTTTCACAGGTCGACTCGGTTGAGAACTACAGGCGCGATCTCGACCTGGCGACGGCAACCGCTCATGTGTCGTATGTGAGCGGCGGCGTCACGTTCTCGCGCGAAGTGTTCGCGAGCGCGCCCGACCAGGTAATCGTCGTGCGGCTGACGGCCAGCCGTGCCGGGCAGATCTCCTTCGACGCGCGCATGCAGACGCCTCAGCATGCGAGCGTCGAGGCGACCGCGGACGGCGACCTCGTGATGCGCGGCGTCAACGGCGATGGGGCCGGGAGCACGGCCGACGGCCGGCCGATGACCGGCGCGCTGCGCTTCGAAGCGCGGGTCCGGGTGCTTCCGACGGGAGGAACACGCCGCGTCAACGGCGATGCGCTGATTGTCCGCGACGCGGACGCCGTCACGCTGCTGATCGCGGCCGCAACCAGTTACCGCACCTACGAGGACGTGACCGCCGATCCCGCCGCGCGCGTGGCGGCGGCGCTCGAGCCGGCGTCACGCAAGAGCGTCGAGACGCTGCGCGACGCGCACGTCCGCGACTATCAACAGCTGTTCAATCGCGTCACGCTCGACCTCGGACCCTCGAAGCGCGTGCCGACGGATGAGCGCGTGCGTGGATTCGGCGCCGGCGGCGATCCCGGCCTTGCGGCGCTCTATTTCCAGTACGGCCGCTACCTGTTGATTGCCAGCTCGCGGACCGGCTCGCAGCCGGCGAACCTGCAGGGCATCTGGAACGAGAGCATGGCGCCGCCATGGGGCAGCAAGTACACCATCAACATCAACACCGAGATGAACTACTGGCCAGCGCTCTCGACCAACCTGGCCGAGACGATGGATCCGCTGACGGCGCTGGTGTCGGATCTGTCAGTTACCGGTGCGCGCACCGCGCGCGAGATGTACGGCGCCGGCGGGTGGGTGGCGCATCACAACACGGATCTCTGGCGCGCCACCGGGCCGATCGACGGGCCGCAATATGGACTGTGGCCGACCGGCGGCGCGTGGCTGACGCTACCCCTGTGGGATCGCTACGAATACACTGGCGATCGCGCCTACCTGGAGCGCATCTATCCGCTGATCAAGGGCGCGGCGCAGTTCTTCCTCGACACGCTCGTCGAGGAGCCGTCGCATCACTGGCTCATCACCTCGCCGTCGCTGTCGCCCGAGAATCCGCACCCGTTCGGAACGTCACTCAGCGCCGGCCCGGCGATGGACGAGGAGATCCTGCGCGAGCTGTTCGGCAACGCGATCAAGGCCGCTGGTGTGCTCGGCGTCGACGCCGAGCTGCGGCAGAAGTGGAGTGCAACGCGGGCCAGGCTTGCGCCGCCGCAGATCGGCACCGCCGGTCAGTTGCAGGAGTGGCTCGACGACTGGGACATGCAGGCGCCCGAGATCCACCACCGTCACGTGTCGCACCTGTTCGGCTTGTTTCCCGGTCACGACATCGACGTGCGCCGCACGCCAGAACTGGCAGCGGCCGTGAAACGCTCGCTCGAGATTCGCGGCGATCAGGCGACCGGCTGGGCGACGGCGTGGCGGATCAATCTCTGGGCCAGGCTGGCCGATGGCAATCACGCCTACGACATCCTGAAGTTCCTGCTCGGTCCGGAGCGGACGTATCCGAACATGTTCGATGCGCACCCGCCGTTTCAGATCGACGGCAACTTCGGCGGCACTTCCGCCATCGCCGAGATGCTGCTGCAGGGTGACGAGGATGAGATTCGCCTGCTGCCGTCGCTGCCCGGGCGCGTGGCCCGACGGTCGCGTCACGGGTCTGCGAGCGCCCGGCGGGTTCGAGATCGATCTCGCCTGGAAGGGCGGCGCGCTCGAGCGCGCGACCGTTCGTTCGCTGCTCGGAGGGCCGCTCCGCGTGCGCCGCGGCAACACGCTGCGGACGTTCGACACCACGCGCGGCGCGACGCTGACGCTGGTCGGCGAGAACCTGCAGCCGCAGGGTGGCGTGGCGATTCTTCAGGTCGACACGGATCGCCGGATCGGCACGATCGATCGGAACATCTACGGCCAGTTTCTCGAGCACATCAACCACTCGGTGGAGGACGGTCTCTTCGCCGAGCAGGTCCGCGGCGCCGGCTTCGAGGGCAGCGATTTCGAAACGTACTGGACGGCCTTCGGCCCGCCGGACGCCGTGCGCGTCGTCGACACGCCGTTCGAGCGTGGGACCAAGAGTGTGCGGATTACCGCCGGTGCACAGAGGTCAGGCATCAGGCAACGGCGAGTCTTTCTGGAGTCCGGGCGGAGCTACGACGGATCGGTCTGGATCAAGGTCGAGACGGGCGCGCCGCGCGTGTCGCTGCGCGTGCTCGCCGGGGATGGCAGCGTGCTCGCGGAACGTCCGTTGCCGGCGCGTGGATCGGCGTGGGTGGAAACGCCCTTCTCGTTCACGAGCGCTCGCACCGATCGCGACGCGACGATCGAGATCGCCGCCGCCGGACGCGGCGCCGTGCTCATCGATTTCGTGTCATTGATGCGGGCCGACGTGCGCAAGAACGGAATGCTGCGTCCGGATCTCCTCGCCTCCCTTCGCGGTCTCGCCCCCACGTTTATTCGCTGGCCGGGCGGCTCGTTCGCCTCGACCTACAAATGGCAGGACGGCATCGGCCCGTTCGCGTCGCGCGTCTACCACCCGAACGAAATGTGGGGCGGCTATTCGGATTACTACGGCTTCGGCACCGACGAATACCTGGAGCTCACGCGTCAGCTCGGCGCCGATCCGCTGATCGTATTGGCGGCGCCGGACGACAATCCGACCTCGGTCGAGTACGCGATGAACTGGGTGCATTACGTCAACGATCCGGCGACCACGACGTGGGGGCAGATGCGCGCGCGCAACGGCCATCCCGAGCCGTACCACGTTCGTTACTTCCAGATCGACAACGAGCCGATGAACAACGGCTTCACGCCCGAGCGCTACGCCGCCATCGTGAATCTTTACGCAAGCCGCCTGCGGCAGATCGCGCCGGATGCCGTGATCGTCGCCTGCGGCCAGAAGCGCTCGAACGACATGGCGTGGAGCGAAAAGGTCATCGATCTCGCCGGCAAGAACTTTGACGTGCTCGGCGTCCACAACTACGAATACGAGAGCGATCTGTACGAGTCCGGCGTGCGGCGCATCCGCGACTACCTGGTGAAGCTGCGCGACTACGTGCGCGCGTCAGAGCACCCGGGCATCAGACTCGCCGTCCTCGAATGGAACCTGAGCCGGACCTACGACTGGCGCGCCGGACTGCACGCGGCCGGCAGCCTGATCCTGTACGAGTCGCTCACGCCCGAATTGACGATGACGGCCCCGGCCCTGCTGATGCGAAACACGACGGACGACCCGACGTGGACGGCGTTCATCTATCACGATCACGTGTCGTGGTTTCCGGGCGGCGGTTATGTCGTCGAGAAGCTGTTTCGCGAGCATTTCGCCGACCGGTATCTCGCGTCGACGTCGGGCACGTTCCGCGACATCGACAACCGCGCGAGCTTCTTCGGCGACATCTCCCAAATGAAGCCGGAAGGCTGGCAGCCGGGAGCGGTCGATGCCATCGCCACGGCGTCGGCGGACGGGCGGCGCATCGTGATCAAGGCCGTGAACTACCAGGGCAGCGCGAACACGCTGCTCGTCCATTTGCAGGGCTCGCGCCTGCCAGCGGGCGCCACGGTGACCGTCTACGCGATCACCGCCGGCCTGCGCGACACCGCGTCGCTGGAGCAGCCCGACCGGATCAAGCCCGTCGAGCGGACGATCGAATTCCGTCCCGACCTGACCATCGATCTGGAGCCGTACACGGTCGCCGTTGTGGAGATTACCGATGACACGCGGCAACCCGTTGTCCATTTCTAAGAGCGGCGTGCTGGCGGCAGCATCTGTCCTGCTGGTGTGGGCGGCCGCGCCGCGTGTGCCCGCCGCTTCCGCACAGGCCGCCGCGCCACCCGACATCCGCCCGAACGTGGTCGTCGTCCTCGTGGACGACATGGGCTGGTCGGACATCGGGCCGTTCGGCAGCGAGATCGCAACGCCCAAGTCTCGACGCCCTTGCCGCGCGGGGCGTGCGATTCACCCAGTTCTATGCCACGCCGCGCTGCTCGCCGACGCGCGCGAGCTTGCTCACCGGGTTGTATTCGCACCAGGCCGGCATGGGGCATCTCGACAACGTCATCCGCCGCGGGTCGCGTGGCACCACGGGACGCCTCAACGATCAGTCCGTCACGATCGCCGAAGTGCTCCGCGAGGCCGGCTATTTCACCGCGATGTCGGGCAAGTGGCACCTTGGCCAGGACAACGGCACCCCGCCGTGGGCTCGCGGCTTCGAACGCACGCTGAGCCTCCGCGCCGGCGGCCTGTACTTTCCGAATCAGAACTACACCGGCGGCGACAACCCGCTCGCGAGCCGCGCGAAGGAGCCGCTGTTTCTGAACGGTGTGGCGACGCCGCGCGATGCGCCCCTTTTCGGCTCGAGCTGGTACGCCACGTATCTCTGGACCGAGTTCGGCCTCAAGTTCATCGACGAGGCGCGTCAGGCCAACAAGCCGTTCTTCCTGTATCTTCCGTTCAACGCGCCGCATTTTCCGTTGATGGCTCCGGCGGAACTGATCGCCAAGTACCGTGGCAAGTACCGGGACGGGTGGGACCGGATGCGGCAGGAGCGGTATCAACGGCAGGTTCGAATGGGGCTCATCGACGCGAAGTGGCCGCTGAGTCCGCGTGAGCCGGACACACCCCCGTGGAACTCGCTCTCCGATCAACAGAAGGATCGGTTCGACCTCCAGATGGCGGTGTATGCCGCGATGATCGAGGCGATCGACACGGCCGTCGGAACGCTCGTGAACGGCCTCGAGGTGCGTGGGGTTCTCGACAACACGCTCATCTTCTTCATGTCGGACAACGGCGCCAACGCCGAATCCGGTCCCGACGGCCGCTTCAACGGCGATCCTCCGGGTGGTCCCAACTCGGATCTCTATCTGGGGATGAACTGGGCAGCGGTCGGCAACACGCCGTTCCGCCGGTTCAAACACTTCACGCACGAGGGCGGCATCTCATCGCCGCTCATCGTGAGTTGGCCACGCGGCATCGCGGCAAACCGGCGCGGAGCGATCGAACGCCAGCCGGCGCACGTCATCGACATCATGGCGACCGTGACGGCGGCGACCGGCGCGAAGTATCCGAGCGAGTACAAGGGCCACGCGATTCAGCCGATGGAGGGCATGAGTCTGCGGGCGGCGCTCGACGGCCGTCCGCTCAACCGGCCGCACCCACTCTTCTGGGAGCACGAAGGGAACCGCGCCGTGCGTTCGGGCAACTGGAAGATCGTCTCCTTGTATCCCGAGGCGTGGGAGCTGTACGACATCGCCGCCGATCGCGTCGAGCGCAACAACGTCGCGGCCCAGCACCCGGACATCGTCAAGAGGCTCTCGGACGAGTGGGACGCGTGGGCCAAACGGACGAACGTGGATCCCTGGCCGGGTCCAGCGCGACTGCCGTGGGGAGACGACGCACCGGCGCGTGGAGGGCGGCAGGGCCGCGGCGCATTCGCATTCAAAACGCTGCTGACCAATGCGGTGAGGTGAGCGACGCGGCTCACCTGATCGACGTCTTGTCGGCGGACGGAAAGTCGCGCGGCACCGGGATCGTCACCGCGCCCGTCGCCGCCCATTCGGTGCCGCGTTGAAGCAGGACGATGTAGTCCACCGAAGTCCATCGGCACGATCGGTTCTTTCTGCGTCGCCCCGACGTGGCCGAGCGTGTCGTGAAACACGCGCCCTTTGCCGTACGCGATGGCCATGACGAGGGGCTCGTTCTCGCCGGTGCCGTTCGGCATCGACGTCGGCGCCGTCGCTGTCGCAAGAATGGTCACGTTCCTGGCGGGACCGCGGAGATTGCTGTAGAGCTCGTCGGCGGCGTGAAGCCAGGCCGGCGGCAGGCCCTTCATGATCGGGTGCTCCGGGGCGCGAACCGTCATGAGGAAATCGTGCGGGCTGGGATGCTGTGCGGTGCCGGGCGTGTCGTTGTCGAGCACCATACCGCCATCGCGCCAGCGGATCTTCGGGCCGGCCGCTTGGGTGCGATTGGCGTAGCCGGGTGTGAACCCTCCCCAGCCGCCGACGCCGATCATCTCGTTGTACTCTGGCCAGCCGGGAAACGCGTTGTCCGCCGCGTGCAACACCACGAGTCCGCCGCCGTTCTTCACGTAGTCGACGAATGCCTGCTTCACCGGCGGCGCGAACTCGAAACCCTCGTAGTCCAGCACGACCGCCTGGTAGTCGGAGAACTTTGGCGCAAAACTCGACATGTCCTGATTCGGCGCCGCGCCCTTCGGTGGCGTCGTCGCCACGGTGACGGCAAAGCGCCCGCTGTCTTCCAATAGACGCTTGACGATCGGACTGCTGACTTCCCAGTTGTGATACCGATTGCTCTGCCCGGTGACGAGCAGGACCTTGATGCGCGATTGCGCGGGCACGACGCCGCCTGCGGCGAGCGCAAGCGCCGCGACAAACAGAGCGGCAGCACCCTTCAGAGAGTAGCCAAGCAGACTGTCAGAAATACGGACCATGTCATCGGGCTCCTTCAGCGTGCCGAATCAGATGCGGCCGGCCTGCGCCCTCTACGGGCGGTCGAGGGTTGTCACGGCTTTCGCACACCGTCGAGATCATCAATCCTTCGTTGTAACTTACGCGCGACTCGCTGGTTAAGCAAACCGATCCCAACGAACGTCACTGCGGCGAAGATACCCGGAGGCAGCAAGACCCAACGTTTGGACCCCTCGAGCGAATACCCTACGAGGATGAGGAGCATGCCTGGCACGAACGGCAGCAAGTACCACCACCACACACTCCGCAACAGGTCCCGCTGACGGACGAGCTCGGATCTGTGGAACTCGAGACCGCTCATGCCCTCTTGTTCTCCGGCCGGGCGGCGAGCGGCACCGCGACGATGCAGGTGGAACACGACCCAGAGGGCGGCGAGTGCCACGAGCCAGCCTCCCAGCGCAACGACCGCGCTCTCGGCGAACCAGGCCCACACGCCAAACCACACGACGACGAACGCCGCGGCGACGTACTCGCGTCGGTTTCGGCGGCTGACAGTTCGCTCGAACCTTTGCGCCAACCCGCGCACTTCCTCAGCGGACATCTGAACCTCCTCGCTCGGCTGATCTCGCCAGAGTCGTTGAATGTCGTTGTGGACGTCATCAGCGCCCATGACTGGTACCCTCGTGGAATCGCTTGGCGAGAACCTGTTTGATGCGATGGATCTTCGTCGACACGTGGCGCGCGGAGAGTCCCGTGATCTCGCCAATCGACGCTGCGTCGACGCCCTCGAGGTAGAGCAGAATCACCCGTCGGTCGACAGGGTCCAGCGTCCGCACGAGCGAGAGCAGGCGGTCCAGGGCCAGTTGCCGGTCGAGAGTTGTCTCGTTGTGCACCTCGCCGGGCCTCGAGGCCACCTCGTCCAGGCTCAGAAGTGGTGCCCTTCGTCGGCGCAGCACTTTCGACGTTGCGACGTTATGAGCCACGCGATACACCCAGGTTCGGGTCGAGCACCTCTCATCGAACGCCGCAAAGCTTCGCCAGAGCCCGACCAAGATCTCCTGTAGCAGATCCTTGCGCTTGTCAGGATCCGGCTCGTACGCCCGGGCAAGCCGGTCAAGCGCCGCCCCGTATTCCGCCGTCGCTTCTTCGAATCGCGCATCCTGGAGGCTTCGGGCCGCTCCAGTCGCCAGGGTGTCGGTCCGGTCAGTCGCCACCTGTTTAAGGTAGTCGCAATAGAACGGCGATTCTTACACTCGGCCCGATCCGCGCCTGACCGAGGCAACCGCAGGCACCCGGCGCAGGATGGTTCCGCTATGCCCTGATCGCCAGATGCGCCACGGTGTAGGAGCGCGGCGGCAGGTTGAAAGTCATCCGGGCGCCTGCCGCGGGCGGGTCCAGCGGCCGCGGGGCGACGCGCCGCGGATCGGCGAACGTATTCACGGCTTTCAGATCCGGGCCCGTGAGCGTCTCGCAGGCGAGCACGCGCGTGGGCACGACGTCGCCCCATTCGAGGACGATGTCGCGCGCGGCGTCGAGATCGCGATTGAGCATCAGCACGGCGGCCTGGCCGGCGGATTCATCCAGGGTGGCGACCAGATCGAGAAACGGCACGTCCGCGTCGCGCGCGAAATCGGCCTGCAGGCCGGTCCCTTTGATCTGGTAGGTGTCGGACTCGACGCGGAGATCGAGCACACGGCCCCGCGCGTAGCGGAGCGCCCAACTGTAGGGATAGTAGGTGCTCTGGCGTAGCACGCCGCTCTCGTTCGTGACGAGCGGCGCGATCACGTTGACGAGCTGTGCGAGGCAGGCGACCCGCACCCGATCCGAATTGCGCAGCAGCGTGTTGACGAAGCCGCCGATGAGCAGCGCATCCTCGAGGTTGTAGACTTCCTCGAGGAGGTGCGGCGCGGCCGTGCGGCGGCCGTTCGTGAACTGACCGCCGCGGGCGCGGTACCAGACGTTCCATTCGTCGAACGACAGCCACAGGCGCTTGCTCGACTTCTGCAGCCCCTGCACGTAGTCACAGACCACCGCAATCTCATGGATGTGACGATCCATGTCGAGGTTCATCGCGAGGAAGCGCGCCGTGCTGTTCCCGGACCAGTCCGTCGTGTTGCCGTAGTAGGCGTGCAGCGAGATGCCGTCCACCCGGTCATAGCATTCCTCCAGGACCTCGCGATCCCAGGTGAGATAGGTCGGCATGAAGGTGCCGCTCGATCCACAGGCAATCAGCTGCAGATTCGGATCGATGACGCGCATCTGCTGGGCGGCGTCGCGCGCCTTCCGCCCGTACTCGCGCGCCTGCAGCCGGCCGATCTGCCAGGGACCGTCCATCTCGTTGCCGAGGCACCAGTGGCGGACGTTGTGCGGACGATCGTACCCGTGCGCTCGTCTCAGCTCACTCCACCGCGTGCCCCGATCGAGGTTGCAGTACTCGACGTAGGCGACCGCCGATTCGACAGTGCCCGTGCCGAAGTTCATGCCGAGCAGCGGCTCGGCGCCGACCATGCCGCACCACTCGACGAACTCGTTCGTGCCGAACTGGTTCGTCTCGATCGAATTCCAGGCGCGATCGAGCACCACCGGCCGCTGCGCTTTCGGTCCGACGCCGTCGAGCCAGTTGTAGCCGGAGACGAAATTGCCGCCCGGATAGCGAACGATCGGCACGCCGAGCTCTTTGATCTCGCGCGCGACGTCAGTTCGGAATCCCTTCCCATCGGCGAGCCGGGATCCGGGCTCGTAGACGCCGGTGTAGACCGCCCGGCCGAGGTGCTCGAGGAACGAACCGAGCACGCGGCGGTCGAGATCGACACGCCCCGGCGATCGGCGAAGCCACGCCCGCGCGGGGCCGCGACCGCCCTGCGTGTAGCCGAGGGCGCTTAGCCAGGGCGCCGTCGCGAGGAACGCACCCGCCCTGCCAAGGCTTGCCAGAAAGGCGCGTCGATCAGATGCGCGCGCGTTCTCCCTGATCATGGCAGTGCGTACGCGATCAATTGCGCACCGTCGATCCCACTCACCGCGACGACGATGTATTGCTTGCCGTTGATCATGTAGGTCATCGGCGATCCCGTCTGCTTGTCCGGCATCTCGACGGCCCCGACATCGGCGCCGGTCGCCTTGTCGTAGGCCCGAAGCAACGCAACGCGTTCGCCGGCCTCGTTGCGGTGCACGCCGCCCTCGCCGGCAATCACGAGCGTCTTCGTCGTGAGCGTGCCGATGAACGTTCGGCCGGGCTGGCCGAGACGTGGCGGGAGATTCACACCCTGCAGCGCCGGATGGTTCTTGATGTCGTCGGGCGTCGAGCTGTGCGTTTTCTGCCAGATGATGTCGCCCGTCTTCATGTCGTACGCCGTGATGCGGTCATACGGCGGCTTGATGAGCGGCAGGCCCTGCACCGAGGTGCCGCCGCGGCCACCCGCAGGCGGACCGCCGGCCCGCGCGGGCCCGCGCGCGCGCCGGCGCAGCGGCCGGTGGCGCATCGGGATCCGCGGCCGGCGCGGCCGCGCCGCGCGCCCCGGCGCCTCCCGCGCGCGCCTGACCGGCGACGTAGCCGAAGTCAGACGTCGCGGGATTGGCTGGAACGATGCCGGCCAGGTAGGCGGTCGTGTGCGAATGAATATAAAGGCGGTTGGTTTCCGGATCGAATGACGCCCCCGGCCAGTTGGCGCCGCCCGTATCGGCCGGGAGCTGAATCGTGGCCAGCGGGCCGTCGACGTTGCTGAACGACTGGCGGGGTGTACAGCGGGCCAATCGTGTACTTCTTGATCACTTCCAGCGCCTGGGCGCGGAGCGCGGGGGTGAAGTCGATCAAATCGTCAACCGACACGCCCTGACGATCGAAAGGCAGCGGTTTCGTCGGAAACGGCTGCGTCGGGCTGGTCCGTTCGTTCGGTACGGTCGACTGCGGCACGGCGCGCTCTTCGATCGGCCAGATCGGCTTGCCCGTTTCCCGATTGAGCACGAAGAGAAACGCCTGCTTGGTCGGCTGCGCGAGCGCTCTTACGCGCCGGCCGTCGACGACGACGTCGTAGAGCACGGGGGCGCACGGCGGGTCGTAGTCCCAGATGCCGTGATGCGTGATCTGGTAATGCCATTTGCGCCTGCCGGTCTTGATATCGAGCGCGACCAGACTCTCGTCGAACAGCGTATCGCCCGGCCGGTTGCCGCCGTAGTAGTCGCCGGTCGGCATCTCCACCGGAACGTAGACGAGACCGAGATCGAGGTCGGCGCTGAATTGCGCCCACGCGCCCGTGTTGCCGTTGCGATCGGCGCTCTTGTCGAGCCACGTGACGTATCCATACTCGCCAGGCTTGGGCACGGTGTGAAAGATCCAGAGACGCTTGCCGGTCTTCACATCGAATCCGCGCACGTACCCCCGCGTGTTATTCATTGTCTTCGGCGATCCGCTGAAGCGGTGCGCCGCGCCGACGACGATCACGTCGCCGGCAACGAGCGGCGTTGCGTTGAGGCCGACATCTGCGTTGACAAGATCGAGATCCTGATCGTCGTCGAGCTTCAAGTCGACGACGCCGTCGTGCCCGAATGTCGACAGTGGCTCGCCGGTCTTCGCGTCGAGCGCGAGCATCCGGTAGCCGGGCGTCACGTAGATGATGCGCTGATCCGATCCGTTCGGGGCGGACCAGTACGCGACACCGCGCCCCGCGCCGCTGCGGGCGGCGTTCTGGCCTCGCGGCCCTTCGTCTTCGACGTGCTTCCACAGCACCGCGCCGGTCGTCGGATTGAGCGCGACGACCGTGCGAGTCGTCCCGACCGTGGTGTAGAGGACGTTCCCGACAAAGAGCGGCGTCGCCGAGTAGAGCGTGTCCGGTCTCGGCCCGAAGTCGTTGGTTGTCAGCCGCCAGGCGATCTTCAGTTTCGAGAAGTTGGCCTTGTCGATCTGATCGAGCGGGGAGTAGCGCGTGCTTGCCAGATCCGAGCCGTAGGTCTTCCACTCGACAGCCGCCGTCCCTCTGGCCGGCGTCCGTGGACGCGTAATCAAAGCGGAGCGTGGTGAGAGGAGCGCCATGCCAAGCAACGCGAGACCCGCGGCGCCGCTCGAGCGTGAAAGGATGCGTCGCACGGTAAACTCAATCGAGGGGCCTTCGACCGCCTCGAACTCCTCGACACGCTCTCGCGCGCCAGTTTTCGCCGGCGCGCTCCGTTCGCGTGGCTCACGCGCTGTCGCTCGTTCGCTCATGTCTTGCGTTCGCTCATCTAGGCGGAGCGTTGGCGGTTTATGAAATCTCGTAGAACTGTGGCCGGCTGGTGTACTTGATGGCCGCCAGCACGTCCTTGTCCGAGACAAGCGGCTGCGATCCCGCCGGAACGTCGTTTGCGCTCAGCAGAAACGCGAGGACGTCGACGTACTGGTTCGGCTGCAGACGTGCCGCTGGATTGCCGGGCGGCATCTCCTGCATCCGCTCGAACAGCTTTTTCAGGGTCGCGTCGTCCCACCGCTGCGCGAAGGATCCGCCGGCGAGCGCGGGCGACTTCTCGCGGCCTTCGAGGTCGTCGCCGTGGCACTCGCTGCAGACGCGCTGGTAGAGATCGGTGCCGCGCGTGGCCTGCGCGGTCGTGTAGACGCCGGTCCACACGGATTTCGTCGTTTGCGCGAAGAGCGGCGCGAAGACCGCGACGGGAACGGCGAGGGCGATGGCAAGCCGGCGACGTGTCATCGATTCAGAGAAAGATCGAAAATCGAGCGCAACGCTAACACGAAACGCGCCATAATGCGCGGCACACTTCAAGCCGAGGTCCCAATGTCTCGACTACGCTGTTCGATCGCGATCTGCTTGGCCATCACCGCCGTCGTGCTCCTGTCGGCCTCGCAAGATCCTCCGCCCGCCGGCGCCGGCTCCCAGGGAGGTGGCGCCACGGGACGCCGCGCTGGTCTGACGCCGGGGGGCGCGCCAATCGGCGGCACGCTGACGCCGAGGAAACCCGACGAGCGCGGGTGGGGCTGGCAGGTGAAAGCCCTGATGAATCCCGCCACCCCGAGGCCACTCTACAACCGTGCGAAAGAAGCGCTGTTCAACGATCGACAGATCACGAGCTACACGATTTCGAGCTTTGATTCCGAGCTGTACTGCGAAGTCGGCAAGCATTTCGACTTCATCTGGTTCGAGATGCAGCACAGCACGATGTCGTGGGACGAAGTCCGTCGAATGATCGCGGCGTGTCCCAAGGTGGGAGCGGCGCCGATGGTCCGCATGCCAGATGCGTTCGAGTCGAGCATCCAGAAAGCGACCGACATCGGTGCGCTCGGCATCATCGTGCCCACGGTGGACGACGCGCTCGAGGCGCGAGACGCGGCGCGCTACTCGCGGTATCCGCCGTACGGCCGTCGAAGCGCCGGCGGCGGACAGGTACAACCAGATCTGGGCGGGCCTGAACTACCGCCAGACGATCAACGACAACATGCTCGTGACGGTGATGATCGAAACCCTCGAAGGCGTCGCCATGGCAGAGGAGATCGCCGCAACGCACGGCGTGGACGTGGTGATCCTCGGCAATAACGATCTCTCGAGCTTTTCCGGGTGGAGCCAGAACGATCCACGCTATCAGGACGCGATCATCAAAGTGCACGACGCCGCGCTGAAGTACGGCAAGTATTACGGGAACGCCGGCGCGCAGTACTTGAGCGGCTACACGGTCAGCGCCGACACGCGCATGGTCCAGAACGGTCCGGCGTGCGATGGATGGACGCCGCCCGGCCGCGGCGCCCGGGGACGCGGCGCGAGTCCGGATGAGGAGCCGGTGGTCGGCCTGCCGGCGCGCGGCGCGCCGGCCACGGCGCCAACCGCGCCGGCACCGAGCGCCGGCAGTTGCTGGAAATAGATGGCGTCACGGGTGCTCGCCGGACCGAAGGACTCACATGAAACTGGCGCGACTGTTCGCGGGCGCGCTCTCCGCCGTCCTGCCTGAGCGGCACCGTCATAGCACAGGCACCGCAAGGCGAGATCGACGCACACGTCGTCTCACAGGCCCGACGTCTCTTCGACGATGATCGAACTTGTCACACTACTTCTGGAATCCAGCCGACGAAGATCGTGGCGATAACGATCCACACCGCCATGAAGAACGGAAGGGCTATAGCAAGGTTCGTGAGTGCTCCTCGCCTTCTGGAATCGTCGTCCGCCGGCCGATCGCGCATGATCTCCTCACATCGTGTCGAAACAGCCGTCGAACGCATAGAGCAAGTTGCTGACGTGGCGTCCGTCGCTGGCGAGGACGGTGGGCCCACCGAGCTGCGCCTCGGCGGAGGCGAGCGTCGCCGTGTAGCAGCCGTTGGCGCCGACGACTACGTCGTAGTTGTCCCGCAGCGTGGCACCGTTGGGGCCGGACCAGACGAGCGTGCACGCCCATTCTCCCGCGCCCGACGATCCCCCGCCCACGCGATAGCAGCTGGCCACGACCTTGAGATCGGACGCCGGAATCGCGTGCAGACCCATGCGTGCGAGTTGCGCGTGCACGAGATTGGCAAACGTCGCCGCGATCGCTGGCTCGAGGCGGCCAGCGGTGATCACGCTTCTCCCGCAACCCGCGAGCACGAGAGTCAGGAACGCCGCGCCCGCCGCCGTCCTCGCGCGCGCGATCACACGATATTCCGGCGCAGGAAGATGCGGCGGGCGATCGAGATCGACACCGCCGCGCAGACGACGTTGACGGCGGTTCCCAAGACGATCGGCCCGTAGAACGCCGGCTGCGCCAGCAGCCCGTGCCACCCCTCGAAGGCCGTGGTCGGCAGTATCAATCGAAAGAGCGACGGCGCGTCGGCGAAGGCGATCAGCTGCAGCGCGAACGCGGCGACCACCGGAACGCCGACACCGGCAACGCTGCTCCGCGTGGCGACCGACGTCAACATCGCGGCGGAGGTGATCGCCAGGCACGGCGGCACGACCGAGATCCACGCGAGCATGATCCTGATCAACGCGGCGCGCGGCGGCAGCAGGACGCCTGACAGATCCACCAGCGGCTGAAGCCCGACGAGCAGCGCGCCCGCACCGACTGCGCTCGTCGCGAGCAGGACGAGCGCGAGGGTGGCGAAGATACACGCCACGAGGATCTTCGCGGCGAAGGTCTCGGAACGGCTGCGCGATCGCGTCAACATTGCCGGCCATGTCCCGTGGCGGTCTTCCGACGCGAACATGTCGCCGCCGGCGATCGCCGCGACGATCGGCAGTCCCCACAGCCCGGCAAAGCCAAGCACGACGAGCGGTGTCGCCAGGCCGGATTCGTGGACGAGGCGGCCGAAAAGCGTGTCGGACGGCACGGCGCTCTGTGTTCGCATTGCCGCGACGAATCCAAACGGCGCGCTCGCGCAAAGGATCAGGATGATCCAGGTCTGCGGCTGCGCGATCAGCTTGCGGCATTCGACGCCGGCGACGATGCACACGCCGCGCCCCGTCGTCGTCACTGGTGGTCTCCGGTGGATGTCAGCCGCAGGAACACTGACTCGAGGGAGCGCTGGCGGGGCTGCAGGACGCGGACCGCGATCCCCGCTCGACCGAGCGCGACGACGTACGCATCGACGGCGTCTCGTTCGCCGACGGCGTCGAATCCGTGCGTGCCGTCGCCCGTGCGCGCCGCACGGATGCCGCGACAGTCGCGCGCGATCGCCAGAGCCGTGTCGTCGTCGCTCGTGGCCAAGTGGTGGGCGTCGTCGCCCGCACGCGCGCGAAGGTGCTCGAGCGATCCACTGAACACCAGCTCGCCGGCGCGAAGGATCGTCACCGACGTGCAGAGCTCTTCGACTTCCACGAGATCGTGGCTGCTGATGACGATCGCGACGCCCGCGGCGGCCAGCTCCCGTACCAGCTCCCGCACGTCGCGCGCCCCCGCCGGATCGAGCGCGCTCGTCGGTTCGTCGAGCAACAGGAGGCGAGGCCCGCGCAGCAGGGCGGCCGCCAGCCCGAGACGCTGACGCATCCCCGCCGAATACCCGTCAACCCGGCGATCGGCGGCCGTCGTCAGTCCGACGCGCTCGATCGCCCGCGCGCGCGCGGCATCCTCTACCGGCCTGCCATCCATCCGCGCGAGCAACGAGAGATTCCGGGTCCCCGAGAGATAGGGATAGAAGCCGGGATGCTCGAAGACGGCCGCCACGCCGTCGGGTACTCGTTCCGCTCGCGGCGGCAGCTCGCGGCCGAAAAGCCAAATGTCACCCGCGTCACGTCTTACTAGTCCAAGGAGTATGCGGAGGAGCGTGGTCTTGCCGGCGCCATTCGGGCCGAGCAGGCCGCGAATCTCGCCCGCGTGCGCGGTCACCGAAACGTCACGAAGGGCACTGAGTTCCCCGAAGCGCTTCGCGATCGCGCGCGCATCGACGGCCGTGGCAACGGCATTGCTCATGATGCAGGCCTCACGTTACCACGCGCGTTGCGGACACCACGGAGACCCCATGAAGACGCCAGTTACGCGCGCGCTCGCCGCGGCGCTGCTGCTCCTGGCCGCCGCGGCGGCCACAAAACCGGACGTTCGCGTGTCCGCCGCGCAGGACAGGCGGGTCGTGCCGACGCCAGCCACCGTCGAGCAGCTCAACGGACTACGCGCGAAGATTCAGCACATCGTGTTCATCGTCAAGGAAAACCGTTCGTTCGACAACTTCTTCGGAACCTTCCCCGGCGCCGACGGGACGACGACGGCCATCATCTCGACGGGCGAAGAAATCCAGCTCGGCCATACGCCGGATCGTACGGCGCACGACCTCGGCCACGAGTGGGAAGACACGCACCTGGCCATGGACGATGGACGGATGGACCGGTTCGATCTGGTGACGAACGGCAACGTCAAAGGCGACATGCTCAGCGTGTCGCAGCACCTGGACTCCGACATTCCGAACTATTGGAACTACGCGGAGCATTTCGCGCTCGCCGATCACATGTTCTCGTCGCTGGCGGGACCGAGCTTTCCGAATCATCTCTACACGGTCGCGGCGCAGTCGGGTGGCGTCTTCACCAACCCTAACTCGCTGAGCTGGGGCTGCGACGCCGCGCCGAACGTCACCGCCGGCGTGATGGACGCCGACGGCAACACCTCGCGCGTGTATCCGTGCTTCGAGTACCAGACGATGGCCGACCGGCTGGAGACCGCCAGCGTATCGTGGCGCTACTATGCGCCGGTGCGTGGACAGCAGGGGTACATCTGGTCAGCGCTCAACGCCATCGGCCATATCCGGCGGACTTCGCTCTGGGCCGATCGCGTGCTGACCGACGAACAGTTTCTCGCCGACGCCTCGAGCGGATCGCTGCCAGCCATGAGCTGGCTCGTCCCCGACTTCAAGGTGAGCGATCACCCGTCGCTCCCCGGGTTCGGCAGCGTCAGCGTCTGCGAAGGCGAAAACTGGACGGTGCGCCACATCAACGCGATCATGCAGGGCGGCAACTGGCCGTCCACGATCATCGTGCTGGTGTGGGACGACTTCGGCGGCTTCTACGATCACGTGCCGCCGCCTCGCGTCGACACCTACGGCCTCGGACCGCGCGTCCCGATGATCGTGCTGTCGCCGTACGTGAAGGAAGGCTCGGTCTCGCACACGGTGTACGAGATGAGCTCGGTGCTTCAGTTGATCGAGAACCGCTTCAATGTGAAGGCTCTGACGCAACGTGACGTCGAAGCCAATAGCCTGCTCGACATGTTCGACTTCACGCAGCCGCCGGCGCCGCCCTACATCCTGCCGCTGCGCGACTGCCCGGCATCCGAGTAGAATCTCCGGCGGATGTCGCTGACACGGCTGACGATCATCCTGGCGGCGCTCGCGTGGAGCGCTCCTGCGCTGGCGCAGGGGACGCCGACCGAGCGCGTCTCGCTTTCCGTCGGGATGGCCGGGCAGATGAGCGACACGAACTTCTCGCAGTCGATCACGTTCGAGGCGTACGCGGAAACAGGCTCGCTCACCACGGTCTACACGATCGCGCAGCCTTTGCGCCTGAATGTCGGCGGCGTCGTGCGGCTGTGGCGCGGGCTCGGCGCCGGCCTGGCCGGCACATCGTTCAGCGGCACGGACCCGGCGCAGATCTCCGGCGCGATTCCCCACCCCATCACGCCGAACCAGCCGCGCACGCTGACCGGCAGCGTCAGCGCGGCGCACCGTGAATCCGCGCTGCACGTCGTGGCGGCGTACTGGTTTCGCGTCGCGCCGCGCGTCGACGTTATCCTGTCCGGCGGTCCTTCGTTCATGACCGTCGAGCAGGATTTTGTGTCCGACGTGACCTACTCGCAAACGTTCCCATACGACAGCGTCACGTTCGAGTCGGCCACGCTGACCCACGACAAGAAGAAGGTGGTAGGAGGAAACGTCGGAGCCGAGGTCGGCGTCCGCCTGGTCAGCCACGTCGGCGTCGGCGGATTCTTCCGCTATTCACGCGCGAATGCCGCGTTCCCCGACGCCGGTGTCACATCAGTACGGCTCGGCGGCGTCGAGATTGGCGGCGGCCTGCATCTCGTGTTTTGAAGAATCCTCTCGATCCCGGAGGCGGATCGCTGTATGCTGCGTGCACTCCATGCTCAATTATGGGTTTTGGGGCCGCGCGCTTGCGGCCGGCGTTGTCGTGTGTGTCGCCGGCGGCGCGATCCGGCCAGCGCAGAGCGCTGCGCAGCAGCACATCCCGGTTCTGCCGGGTGCGCGCACGCCGAGGCAGGCCCAGCTGGCGGCGTTCCGCTCGCGGATCCAGCACATCGTCTTCCTGATCAAGGAAAACCGCTCCTTCGACATGTACTTCGGCACGTTCCCGGGTGCCGACGGCGCGACGACCGCGACCATCTCGACCGGTGAGCGCATGACGCTGCGCCACGGGCTCGACCGAATGTCGCGCGACGTTGGCCACGACTGGGAAGACGCGCGCGTCGCAATGCACAACGGCGCGATGGACCGCTTCGACATGATCCGCGGCAACCAGCGCAACGACATGCTGAGCCTGACGCAATACCTTCGATCCGACATCCCGAACTACTGGAGCTACGCCGAGCATTTCGCGCTGGGGGATCGCATGTTCTCGTCGCTCGCCGGTCCGAGCTTCCCCAACCACCTGTACACCGTCGCGGCGCAGTCGGTGGGCGCGATCAACAATCCGGATTCGTTCGCCTGGGGCTGCGACGCCGAGCCGAAAACGACCGTGGAGGTGATGAGTGCCGCCGGTATCCTCGCCCGTCAGTACCCGTGTTTCGAGACCACGACGGTCACGGACCGGCTCGAGGCGGCGGGCGTGTCGTGGCGCTACTACGCGCCGCAGCCCGGCGAGCCGGGTACATCTGGTCGGCGCTCGACGCCGTCCGTCACATCCGTACGGGACCGTTGTGGACGCAGCGCGTCGTCTCGTACGACCGTTTCGCGAAGGACGCCGCGGCGGGCACACTCCCAGCGGTCAGCTGGCTGATTCCCGACTTCGGTGTCAGCGAGCATCCCAGCGTGAACGCCTTCGCCGGGACGACGCTCAGCGTCTCCGCGTGCGCCGGCGAGAACTGGACGGTGCAGCAGATCAACGCGATCATGCAGGGGCCGCTGTGGCCGACAACGGCAATCGTCCTGACGTGGGACGACTTCGGCGGTTTCTACGATCACGTGCCGCCGCCCTTCGTCGATCAGCTCGGCCTCGGTCCACGCGTGCCGCTGATTGTGATGTCACCGTACGTCAAGGAAGGGCTCGTCTCGCATACGACCTACGAGTTCGGCTCGATCCTGCAGTTCATCGAGAACCGCTACAACGTCAAGGCGCTGTCGCAGCGGGATGTCGAAGCCAACAGTCTGCTCGACATGTTCGACTTCACGCAGCCGCCGGCGCCGCCCCTCGTCCTGCCTCTGCGGACGTGTTCCTAGCCGGAGGAGCACGATCTACGGCAACGCCAAGCGTGGAACAGGCATCCTCAACAACGAGCTCTACATCGGCCGCCTGGTCTGGAATCGCCTGCGCTATGTGAAGAATCCTGACACCGGAAAGCGAGTGTCGCGGCTCAATCCGACATCCGAATAGATGTTGCGGGAAGTGCCGGAGCTGCGGATCGGTCCGGACGACCTCTGGACCGGTGCGAAGTCGCGTCAGAAACAGACGCGGGACGCAATGAAGAAAGCAGGCGCCAGCGGAGTGGCGAAGCGGCCGCAGTACCCTGTTCTCGGGGCTGACGAAGTGCGGCGTCTGCGGCGCCGGATTCATCATGTCCTCGAAGACCGGCTCGGATGACAGGCGCGGGAGCATCCAGAAACTCGCACGGAAGCCTCTGAGGCGCTTCGCGGCCTCATAGACGCCATCGTCCTGACGCCGAACCTGGGCGAGCTCCAAATCGAGCTGAAAGGAATCTGGCGGCGATGCTGGGGCCGCCCAAAATGCGAAGAGGTCGCCAGAAACCGGCGACCTCTCGCTGCAAGTTGTGATGTCTAGTTGACGGGAAAGCTTACGACTCCGGAGTGCTAATATTCCTTCGCGCTCGTCGCTGAGGAAACTTCTTGCTGGACATCCTCGCCGTAGATCTCCGATATGCGCTGCGTATCTTCCGCCGCAGCCCCGGTTCCACCGCAACGGCTGTCGTCTCCCTGGCCGTCGGGATTGCCGCCGCTACAGGGCTGTTCAGCATCGTGAACGCGGCACTACTGAATCCTTTCCCATTCGCCGACATCAATCGGATCGTCAGGCTTGACATGAACGACAAAGGCAAGCCGCGTGGTCTGTCTGTCACGGCGCGACAGCTCGTCGCCCTTCAACACAGCGAAGTCTTCGACGGCGCCTTCGCCTGGAACACCTGGGAGATGACGCTGACCGGCCAGGGCCTCCCAGAAGCGGTAGGCACCCAGTATTTTTCAGCAAATGGTTTGAACGTACTCGGGGTTCCGCCCCTCCTCGGACGAGTCTTTCACGAGGCGGACGGGCCGGCGGGCGAGCAGCCCCAACGGGTCGTCGTGCTCACCTATCGGTTCTGGCAGCGACACTTCGGCGGGCAGCCTGAGGCAGTAGGGCAGACCCTCTATTTAAACCGCGAACCCTACACCGTGATTGGCGTGCTGCCACGTCAATACTTTTACACTGGCCCGGAGATTCTCGTTCCCCTTGATCTGACGTTCGATACGAGCTTCGCATGGGGCGTCCAGGCCCGTCTCAAGCGGGGCGTCACTCCACGCATGGCCGAACAGCGACTCCAGCCGCTCTTCGACCAGTTCGCCAAGGAGGCCCCGCAACGCTTTCCGAAGGGGGGCGTCCGCTCGTACGAACGCTGGTGGAGACACAATGGGCGGCCGGCTTTGTGCCGACCCTCCTGTTGATCTTCGCGGCGTCTATGTTGCTGCTCCTGCTCGCATGCGCGAACGTGTCCATCCTGCTGTTGGCGCGCGGGACGTCGCGGGCGCATGAGTTCGCCGTGCGGGCCGCCATCGGGGCAAGTCGTGGACGGTTGATGAGGCAGCTCCTCGTGGAATCGCTGCTCCTGGCATTCAGCGGCGCCGCACTGGGCGTTGCGGCGGGCTACTGGGGCCTGCCGGCTATCCTTAGGCTCTTGCCCCCGAATTCGGTTCCGGTCGGGAACCTCATGGCAGTGCCCGTCAATGTACCGGTCATGCTCTTCAGTGCGGGCCTTGCGATGGCGTCGGCTCTGATTTTTGGGCTGTCACCGGCCTTGTCGTTTTCGCGCCCTCGCCTGACGGCGACTGTCCGGACGACCGCCGGCGTCGAAAGCCGGCGAGCGCATCACCTCCTGCTCGCGGCTCAAATTGCGCTGACGGTGCTGTTGCTCGCGGGCACCGGCGCGACCGTCCGAGTGCTCATTGGTCTGTACCGGACATCGCTTGGCTACGATCCGCACAATGTGATCATCTTTTCGATCAACCTTCCCGAGAACAGCTACACGAAATGGGCCGACCGCTTCACGTTCTACGAGCGCCTACGGAATCGCATGGCAGACGTGCCCCAAGTCGAATCGGTCGCGCTCGCCACCTACGCGACACCACCCCGGTCGGGCGAACGGTCGGTGGTCGAAGTTCCCGGACGGGACATGACAGGAGACGAGGCACCGATTCTTCAACGGATCAGCGCCCACTACTTTGCCACGATGAAAATCCCGCTCATTCGAGGCCGCGTGTGGTCAGATTCCGAGAGCGCCGGAGCGCCCCACGTCGCCGTCGTCAACCAAACGATGGCTCGTGAGCTTTGGCCTGACGAATCCGCGATCGGACGGCGAGTTCTGATTCCCGGGTACATTAAATCATCCACCTATTACAGGCTGGCGGCGCCCGGCAGCGACGGCTGGTTCGAGATAATCGGTGTTGTCGGCGACACACCCAATGTCGGTCTCCATGAGCCGCCGGCGCCGTCGATCTACGTGCCATACACGCTCATGTTGAGCGATGCCCTGGATGTGATGCTGCGGACGAGTCACGATCCGCTTTCGATGACCCGATCGATTCGGGAGGCGGTGCGTACCGTCGATCCCAATCAACCGGTGAACGGGGTGCGCACAGCGGAACACCAGCTGGCAAGCGCGGGTTGGGCCCGTGAGCGGTTCGTGGCGTTGCTGTTGCTCGGCTTCGCGGTGTTTGCGCTGATGCTCGCAGTAGTCGGGCTCTACAGTGTCGTGTCGTACTCGGTGACGTGCCGATTCAAAGAATTTGGCATCCGTATGGCGCTCGGTGCCGGTCGCGGGCGCATCGTAAGCGCTGCGGTGCAGCCGGCGGTCCTGGCCATCGTCGCGGGCCTCTTCGCTGGTCTCGCATTGAGCGTGGGGCTTAACAAGGTTGTAGCCCAGTGGTCGATCGGCAATCTGAACGATCCGGTCGTGCTCGTCGCCGTCAGCCTGGTGCTGTTTGTCGTTACGATGATGTCCGCCGCGATTCCAGCGAACCGAGCTGCGTCGATTCAGCCGGCAGACGCGCTTCGGATCGACTGAACAAAGGCCCGCCGCGCCGAATCGTCTCGTGCCTGACGACCCCCGGCCGATTCCGTCCGATCTCGGAGGTGTTCTGAACTTAATCGCCGAGGCTTCGCCGGCTCTGAGCGGCGACCAGCGCTGGAGGCGTCTGAGGCGGATTGCGGACCGAGGCTAGCGACAATGGAGATCCTCTCTGGAAGTGTCCGGCACCCACTTGAGATCCAGACCTTCGCGAAGGCGCCTGAGGGCGCGGCGCCGCGCCCTCTCGAAGAGCCGAACACGCGCGTCTGTCCGCCTATCGAGGCTGTCGAGCAGCGCCTCGGCAAGCGCCGCGCGGTCCTCGGTCCTAAGCGCCAACGCGCTCCTCAGATCCTTCTCGAATGCGTCCTTCATTCGAAAAACTGTAACAGCCAAACGAGCGCAGCCCGACGAGAAACGCCAGCACGGCGCCACCCTGGCGATACGCGCCACAAAGCAGCCTTCGAGCGAGAAGCAAGCTCGCAGCGCCGATCGCACGCGCCCACTTCAGCTTGCGCCGCCCGCACTCAACCTGTCGCTGAGGAGGGGGAACAGGGAGGGGAACAGGGGTTCGCGCGAGGTGTTCCCCCTGTCGTGCATCGAATTCAGTGCGGATCACAAATCGATGTGTGAGCCGCCCGTGTGCTGATGCTCCCTCGAACTTCCTTCAACCGTGCAACTTGTGAGCGACCGCGTTGGGCGGCGTTCTTGGCCGCCCGCACTAATTCGACGAGGCCGGCGAGGCGGTCAATCGCAGTCACCGTGGCGTGAGCGACCACCAGATCTGGCCGGATCTGCGATCACGCCCGCGGCCACAGCAGAGGTCGCTCACGCAACGCTGTCCCTGTCTCAACCGGAGTAGCCGATTTCCACGGTGCGACCGGCGCGGTCCGCGAACGCGCTCAATCTGCGTCGTGTTCATCGGCCGTCGCACTCGATTGTGCGGTTCGCGGTCGCGCGCTCAAGGCGCTCCGCGTTGCTTCGCCCGCGCCTGCTTCGAGGAATTCACGCGTGAAATGAATCGGCTGCGAGGCGAACACGGGGCCAACCTGGTCGCGGGTGAGCGGGAACTCGCCAGACTCGAAGCTCGACGCAAGAAGCTGGTCGAATCAATCATGGAAGGTGTGCCTGGCTCAGAAGTCAAAGACGAGCTCATCGCCATCGCCGCCCGCCGCGAGGAATTGCAGCGCCAGCACTGTGCCATCACCGAGCCGAAGCCGCTGCTGCACCCGGAGGTGGCCGCAATCTACCCGAGCGAAGGTCACAGAGCTCGCCAGAGCGCTTCAGGAGCCGGAGGATCGTTCGGAGGCTACGGAGGCGCTAGCCTCGTCGACGCCATTGTGCTCACGCCTGATAAGGGCGGGGAGACTCTTCAGATCGATTTACGGGGGAATCTGGCGGCCATGCTTGGGGCCACCGTACAAACGAAGAGGTCGCCAGAATCTGACGACCTCTCCTTGCAAGTATCGTTGGTTGCGGGGGCTCGCAACCCGCTGAATTTGGAGTTTACGTGGTCGGCGGCGTGAGCGTTCTGGTCCTCGGCCACGACAAGGTCCGCTTCGCGACGGGATCGACCGCCGACGCTGCAGTGCGTTCATGAGCGACTACGCCCGCTGAGGGGCGCAAACAACCCGGCGGCGTATAGGACGAGACCGCCCACGAGAACGAGCGCAGCGGTCGCCGTCGACGGCACGGCGACCAAAGGGTCAGTCATCCCGCCGATTCGGGGCGACACAATGCGATCGCCGCCCCCCCACCGGGCGCCATCGACTGAATGGTGACGAGTCCGACAGCGAGGCCGGCGAATGTGGTTGCCCATGCCCACCAGTCACGCGTAATGGAGCGGGGCTTTATCGCCGGCATTGTCGCAGAGACAGGAGCGGGTTGCCCCTGCTCCGTCCGCGCGATGCGCGCGAGGATGGCCGTCGTCAGCTCCGATGACGCCGCCACCTGCGGCAAAGCGGACAAATCCATCGTGAGCGACGTTGCCGCCTCCATCGCGGGTCCGCACGTGGCGCACTGGCGAGCATGCCGCCAGGCGGATTCCAGGTGCGCGCGCGGATAGTCAGCGAAGGGCCCCGCATCAATGAGCCCGAGGACGTGAGCACAGGTCATATCGATGACTCCCGGTGAGAAGTGGTCGCGGGCCCGAGACGCTCGCGCAGATGACGCCTCGCCCGGAAGAGCAGCGTCTTGATGGTGCCGGTGGTGACCCCTAGGGCACAGGCGACGTCGCGAACGGGCATCTCGTCGCGGTAGTAGAGGATCAGGGCCGTCCGTTCACCCGAGGGCAGGCCGGCCACCGCCTGCCACAGCCCGCGACTGCGCTCGTTCGTGATCAGCGCCGTCAGCGCGCCCGCCGTCGCGGTTGGCTCCTTTGCGCTTTCGAGCGACGCGCCTTCGAGGCGCACCGTCCGCCCGTGACGTCGCAGCCAGTTCTGTGCCAGCCGTACTGCGATGGTCGCCAGCCACGGATAGAAGGGGCGGTTGTCGTCGTAGTGATGGATGTGTGTGTAGGCCCGAACGAAGGAGTCCTGGGTGACCTCTTCGGCGGCTGCTGGCTGGCGGACCATCATCAACACCAGACCGAACAGCCGGTTTTGGTACTTCTGCACCAGTTTCCCAAACGCCTCACGCTCGCCGCGTCGAACATCGCGAACGACATCGCGGTCCGGGACACTCACGCGTCAGGCTGATCCGCGTCGTCAACGAGGCCCAACCCCATCGATGCATACACCAGCTTGCGTCCTCCATAGAACAGTGGGATGAGCCCGACCAGGACGAACGGCGGGAAGAGCAGACCGAGCATGCAGGACGCCAACCCCTTCAGGGCGAGGTCGACCGCGTCCCGCTTTTCCGCATCGGAACGGGGCGCGGCCCGCAAGTAGGCGCGCGTGGATTCGTATCCGAATCGCCTCGCCCGCCGCCCGACGAGGACCCGCGAACATCACTATCGCGACCGGAACGATGCCCAGGACAGCGAGGATCAAGCTCTCCGGAACGCCGATGCCAAACCTTGCCACGATTCACCTCCGGCTGCGGCTGGCGGGGGTTCGACCGAGCGGCCAGCCATCTGAGAGATATACAACCCGTACGACGCTCGGGTTGACACGATCGGGATGATAGGCGCATGGCCGCACTGGTCGCGGTTTGAGGGGCATGGAGACAGGGGCTCTCATCGCGTACGTCGACTGCTCAGCCGGCGGTGCTGGATCTGGTCGCAGAGGCCTTGTCCTGCGCCGGGCCGAGAAAAGTCGAATTGGTCCTCGACCGGCGGTGAAGGCTGCTTTGAGCGCCCGACATTGACCCCAGCGTGACGAAACGGCGTCTAGGCTGAGGCCGCGAGAGACTCCAGCCTCTTGAGCGTGTCTGGGTATTTGCGCACCAACCAGATCAAGGCGGCGGCCTGCTCGTTCGGCTTGCTACGTCCCTGTTCCCACCGCTCGAGAGTGCGGGGGTTGACGCCAATCTTGAACGCGAACACGTGGCGCGACATCTTGAGCGCCTCGCGCGTCTGGCGGACGATGTCCGCGTCGATTGGCGGAACAAAGATCGGCGCCACCTGCCTTGTCTTCAGAGTAAGACGCCCTTCGTGGTGATCCCGCATCGCTTTCACACCCGACATCAGCTCTCGGAAGAGGCTGCGCTTCTTTCGAGTCACCGGTCGCTTCTTCGCTGCCATAGTTCACTTCTTTCGTAGCCGGCGTCGCGCGGCACGCCGCGCAAGTTCGGCGTCGAGAGCCGCCTTCAAAGCCCGTTTCTCAAAGGCGCTCAGGTCGGCCATTTCGTCTTTGTCGTAGAGTGTCATCAGCCAGATCTGAGCTGCCGAGAGGTAGTAATAGATCACTCTTAGGCCACCACGCTTGCCCTTGCCTCGGCGCCGATCCGCCCATCGCAGCTTGCGAAATCCGCCGGTACCCGGGATGACGTCGCCCGCCTCCGGATCCGCGTCCAGGAACAGCTGCAACGCTCGATATTCATCGTCGTCCAGGTAATCCGCGACTCTCGCTGTAAACGCGGGGGCCTCGATGAACTCCACTCCAACTAGTATACGCAACTTGCGTATGATTGTCCCGCAAGAGAGGGGAACACAGACCGGGGAGCTCTGTTCCCCCTCCCTGGCGACTAGTTCGCCGCCAAGCGCGCGACCGTGGCGACGTGATACGAGGCGCGTTGATTCGGCGATGTTCTTTGAAGTGTGCGACTTCGCTGCGCTGCGCCGGGCGGCGCTCTGTGCCGCCCGTGTCGCAGTCAGCGCGGCTGTACACAGCAGTGGCGGAGACATCTGGGGTGTGAGCGACCCCCTCTGCCACCCCCCGATCCTGGTCCCGCGCCTCGATTCGTGGGGGTCGCTCACGCCCGAGGTATGTGTCGCTGTCGTCCGGCAGAACCGCGCTTCGTCCGTAACATCGCCAAGTGCGAGGCCGGTGTCGTGCGTGACACCTACGTGGACTTCATCGGCAGGAACGCGCCTGACAGGTTTTCGCCGGAAACAGCGTTCATACAGGTGAACGCGCACTCGCTCTGAATCAGCGCCTGAGACGGTCACCAACCGTCACCTCCTCACTGTCTTCCAACCGCGCGTCTCGTTCGCGACCCTAGATTCTCCGCGCTGAGCGCCTGGTGGCCACAAGATGCGGCCATCACACCGACGGATTGTGCGGCGGTCCTCGGCCCGGTCAAGCCACTCCGCTTCGCTCCGTCCCTGACGGGCTGCGGGCTTGACCGCGCCTGCGGCTCCGCCCGCCGTCTGGCAATTACGTGATGGCCGCAGGTGCGATCGCCGACGTGCTCAGCTCAAGAGCAAACATCAACGACGCGCGAAGAGAGTTGCGGCGTTATGATCCGTTCTCGAGACAAGCGCAATCAACGGCTTCGACGCGCCACACGTCAGAGGGCGCCGCGCGATCACGGCGACGAACCGTTGCGCATGCTGGTCCGCGCCCTCGCTCGACAGGCCGCACGCGAACGGTTCGAGCGGGAGATTTCGACGCAGCGTCAAGCCTCACCTGAGGTGACAGTGCAGTGAAGGCCGCCATCTACGCCCGATACTCCTCGGACAACCAGCGGGACGCGTCGATCGCGGACCAACTTCGGGTCTGCCGGGAGTTCGCAGCTCGCCAGGGTTGGACGGTTGTTCACGAATTCACCGATCACGCGATCTCCGGCGCCACTCTCCTTCGCTCCGGCTTCCAGACGCTGATGCGGGACGCGTTGAACGGGCGATTTGACGTCGTACTCGCGGAGGCGCTGGACCGTTTCAGCCGGGACCAGGAAGACACAGCAGGCCTTTTCAAGCGTCTCACCTTCGCCGGCGTGAACATTGTTACCCTCGCCGAGGGCGACATCACGCACCTGCACGTCGGCCTGAAGGGCACGATGAACGCAATCTTCCTGAAGGACCTTGCCGACAAGACACGGAGAGGACTACGCGGACGCGTGGAACTCGGAAAGTCCGGAGGCGGTCTCTGCTACGGCTACAAAGTGGCCCGCGCGAAACACGATGGCGCAGCAGTAACAGGCGATCGCGAGATCGTTCCGACCGAAGCAGAAGTGATCTGTCGAATATTCCGCGAGTATGCAGTCGGCCTGTCGCCCAAGGCGCTCGCGAAACAACTGAACGCGGAGCGCTGTCCGGGGCCGGGTGGCTCACCGTGGAATCCCAGCACCATTCACGGCAATCCTGGCCGCGGCACCGGAATCCTGAACAACGAGCTCTACATCGGACGACTCGTGTGGAATCGCGTCCGCTACGTGAAGGATCCGGACACGGGCAAGCGCGTCTCGCGACCGAACGCGCCGACCGAGTGGGTGACAAGCGACGTTCCCCAGCTGCGCATAGTGGATGACGAGCTGTGGAGCCAGGTGAAGGCGCGGCAGGTGGAGATGCGCCGCGTGGCATCCAATGGCGATCCGAAGCGGTTCAACGAGGCACGCCGCCCGAAGTATCTCTTCTCCGGTCTGACGAAATGCGCCGAGTGCGGCGGCGGGTATGTGTTGTATTGGCGCGATCGGCTGGCGTGCTTCGGAGCGCGATCGCGCGGCACCTGCACGAACCGCCTGACCATCAGCCGCCAGGAGGTGGAAGAACGCGTGCTCGTGGCGCTGCGCGACAAGCTGATGCGCCGGGACCTGTTCGAGGACTTCTGCCGCGAGTACGTGCGCGAGCTGAATCGGTTGCGGATGGAGCATCGCGCGAGCGTCACGCACGGCCGTGCGGAACTCGCCAGCATCGAGCGCGAGATCCGGAAACTCATTCAGGCCATCAAGGACGGCGTCTCGGCGTTGTCCATCAAGGACGAGCTCCTATCGCTCGAAGCCAGGAAGGCGGAACTTCAGTCGCGCCTCGACGCACCAGAGATGCCGGAGCTCCTGCACCCCCGGATGGCCGACGTCTATCGCGAGAAGGTCGGAAGCCTGTGTCTCGCCCTTGAGAATGAGGAGAGCCGCGCGAGCGCCGTGGAAGCGATTCGAGCACTCTCGAGGCAATCGTGCTCGAGCCCGATGGCGAGCGCCTGAAGATCACGCTAAAGGGCGATTTGGCGGGGATGCTGAGGGCATCCAGAGACACGAAGAGGTCGCCAGATACCCGGCGACCTCATGGTCCAAATAAAGTTGGTTGCGGGGGCGTGCAACCAGCGGTACTTGCAGCTGTCATGCGGGGCGGCGTGAAAAGCATCCCGGACTCCGATCGGCCCCAATGGATTATTCCTCCCCCGGTAATGTTCGGTGCAACGGCCGACTACTTGTTCGCTGGGACAAAACGATGAATGTTGACACTGTCGCCTATGTCAATCGTCATCAGGTCTTCGCCAAACTCAACAGGACCCGCGTAGCTCTGTCTCACAAGCGGGAGGATCGCAGCCGGTACCGCGTTGAAGTGTGAGAACACGGCAAGCTTCGGCTTCACTCGTTCGAATACTCGACCGGCTTCGGTGCCATCCGTGTGGTGATCGGCGATCGTCTTAGCTTGTCCACGAGTCTGGCGGGAGTTCTGAAGTAATTCATTAGGAGGGCCAATCAAGGCAGGATCTTGCTTCGACCTCCCGACTTCGTGAATCAACACATCAACGCCCTGCGAGAATTTGACCAGGTTGTCAGAGGGCTTCGTGTCTCCGGACATGACAACAGAGCGACCTCGATAGTCGACACGGTAACCGAACGCTGGCTTGATAGGTCCGTGGTCGACGAGAAACGCCGTGACTTTGACGCCATTCGCCTCGTAGACGACGCCCTCTCGGATATCGCTCGCAATGACCTTGATGCCCTCGGCAGAAAACCTTTCGTCCACATCGCGCCGGATGTGAATATCGAACGAGAATGCGTCCTGCAGGTGCTTGACCATCGATCGTGTGCCATGTGGCCCCCACACTAGCAATGGCATGGCTCGACCTTGAGACGCCCAGGGAAACAAATAGAGTTCCGGGAGGGACACGATGTGATCCGAATGGAGGTGAGTCAAGAACACCTTCGTCACATCAGCCGGGTTGATTGCCAGTCTGGCCATGCCCGTCGTCAAGCCGCGCCCACAATCGAACAACAATTTCTCGGGTCCCGCCAGAATCAGCGTGCTGATACCCAGTCGTTGCGCATCTGTTGTGGGACCACCGGCCGTCCCAAGCAGTATTACCTTCAGATTGGAGTCGCTGCTGATCGCGATCGGCTCTTGCGAGTTGACGCCAGCATGCAGCCCAATCAACAACAGAAGGCCAATCAATAAGGAAGTGGTCTTCATCTCGCCTCTAAGCCGACAAACGGCGCTTGCGACCGCGAAATACGGCGCCAATGCACGCCCAGCGATCCACGCGCCTGATCCGCGCACTATACCCTGCCTGCGCCATCTACGCTGCGCCGCTCGATTGCACATGGCCGTGCGCGATCCCGCCCCCCTATAGCGAACGAGATCAGCGATTTCGGTTGCGGCGGCCGGCGCGATTGGCGCGTCTTCCGTGGAGAATCCCTTAACGGCAACGGCGCTTAGAGTCGTCGTGGGGACCAGCAATTCCAGCGCAACGGCGCGGTCCAAGTATCGTGGTACGGGTGGCCTTCACGCGACGCTCGAACTTTGTCGATGCGCACAGGTGCTGAGCCTGGTTCGGAACTCATACGCTGGCGTGCATCGTCCTGAACCCCGAACCTGGGCGAACTGCAAATCGAGCTGAAAGGGAATCTGGCGGCGATGCTGGGGGCCGCCCAAAATGCGAAGAGGTCGCCAGAAACGGGCGACCTCTCGCTGCAAGTTGTGATGGTTGCGGGGGCGTGCGACCCGCTGAATTTGGAGTTCTCCTGGGCGGCTGCATAGTCTACGTCGCCAAGCTAATGCGACGGTGACGGCGGGGTGCCCGCTTGCGACGGCACCTTGAAACAGCGCGCCAGCACTCGTGCACGACCAGGAAACGACAGGATTCTGAAGCAGGCGATGACATCATAAAGGGCTATACTGCCCTGAATCTGGAGGGATCTGCTTCATGATCAAACCCGTCGCGACAAGGCTGGCAACAACCCTAGCGACAACGTTGACGATCGGCCTGCTATCGGCCGGTCCGCTGGGCGCACAAAGCAAGCCGACGCCGAAGAATGGTTCCGCGAAGGCGGCCAACGTCGAGTTCGAGATGATGACGTGGCCCGAGGTCAAGGCGGCGATGGCGGCGGGCAAGACGACGGCGCTCTTCTACACCGGCGGCACCGAACAGCGCGGACCGCAGAACGTGAACGGCGGCCACACGCTGATGGGCCGCGAAATCGTGAAAACCATCGCGTTGCGGCTCGGCAACGCGATCGCGATGCCCGTGCTGCCCTACACGCCGAACAACGCAAGCGCCGATCTGCCGGGCACGATTGGGCTGACGCCGGAGCTGCTCGGGGCGATTCTCGAACGCGTCACCGACCAGGCGATGGCAACGGGCTTCAGGAACGTCGTTCTGATGGGGGATCACGGCGGCGGTCAGCCGGCGACCTACGCCGACGTGGCGAAGAAGATGGACGCGAAGTACTCTCCAGAAGGGAAGCACGTGTACTTCTGCGACGAGGTCTACGCGAAGGCGCAGGGCGACTTCAACAAGTGGCTGCAGGAGAAGGGTTATCCCACGAGCTCGCACGCCGGAATCCCCGACACCTCCACGATGCTGTATCTCGGCGGTGACAAGGACTGGGTGCGGAAGGAACTGATCCCGACCGCCGAGGGCGATCCGGTGCCGGCGCCTGGCGAGGGCGGTCGCGGCCGCGGGCACGGATCCCAACGCGCCGCCCCGGAAGAACAACGGCATCACCGGCGATGCCCGCCACTCGACCGCGGCGCTGGGCAAAATGGCTTTCGATATCAAGATCGACTACGCGGTCAAACAGATTCAGGGCTTCCTCGCGAACCAGGGGAAGAGCACGGGGCAGTGACGCGGGGTCCCAGACATGCCACAGCTGACGCGCATCACTCGTGATCCCGCTGTAATGGGCGGAAAGCCGTGCATCCGCGGGATGCGGGTTACGGTCGGAACCATTGTCGGACTCGTCGCTGCAGGCCGCACGCGCGACGAAATTCTCCGTGAGTATCCCCACCTGGAAACCGAGGACATCGCCGAGGCGCTGTCCTACGCCGCCTGGCGGGCCGAGGAAGTCGAAGTTCCGCTGCGCCAGCCGTGAAACTGCTCGTGGACATGAATCTGTCGCCGAGTTGGGTCTCTCGATTGACTCGACTCGGATTCGAGGCTGTCCATTGGTCCACGATCGGCGCTGCGACCGCGCCGGATGATGAGATCCTTGCGTGGGCTCGCGAGCATGGATACGTCGTGATTACGAACGATCTGGATTTCTCGGCGATTCTCGCCGCCAGCTCTGGCCAGGCCCCGAGCGTGCTGCAAATCCGAGCACAGGATCTCTTGTCGGACACGACTGTGAGCCGCGTCGCGACGGCAATCGAGGCCCTCCGTGCGGACATCGAGGCGGGATCGCTGCTGTCGATCGACGAGACCGGAACGCGCGTGAGGATGCTGACGCGTTCCGCCGCGTGCTCAGAGCAAGTGCCGTGGCGTGAGCGACCACGAGATCTGACCGGGCGGCCGATCACGACTGCGGCCACGGACTGTGGTCGCTCACGCCACGCTGTCTCTGCTCCGAACTGAAATCGATTGCGCGCAGCCGTTCACAACTTAGTGGACTTTTGAGCCCAGTTCCGGCGCGATTCGCAGGCTTGTTCGCTCGCAATATTCACGTTGAAAGGCTGCACGGTCTAGCCGGCCGACCGCTCATGGAAACGTCACCACACAATCGGTGCCCGCCTAGGGCTCGCAAGGAGTGCGAACATCGCGCTTTCGAGTGGGTCGCTGCGCAAGTTGAATAGGCGCGGTGTCCGCATCACGACGAACGGGAGCGACCACAAGATGACGACGCCGATCCGCCGGGAAGTCGGCGAACGGCTTTGCGGATTCCGGCAATCCTGCGAGCAGCGCTAGAAGCGATCGCCATTCAAGCCGGGCAATGCTTCTTGAAAAGCGTGTGGCCGGAAGTTAACGGTTCACGTCTCTGCGATTGCAGCCAGACCCAATAAAGACCATCCCACCGGTGAGTCCACGACAGTGCCTAGGCTGGATACGACACTATCGACGACACGTCGCATGAGTGGGAGGTCTCAGTGCTAGACAGGCAATAGCGCGTTTCCAAAAAGACAGGAGAGGGGAGCGCCATGAGCAGGACAGCAGCAGTTCCAGTCATCGCACGGCTGCAGGCGGACACCCCAGGGGCCGTGAGAGCGTTGATGTGGCGAGGGGCGGGCGCGGTGGCGATCGTGATGACGCTAAGTCTAGTGCTGTTGGCGCAGGGGCCAGGCGATCTCGATCCGACCTTCGGGGTCGGCGGCACGGTGACCACCGACTTCGGAGCCTTTGAACAGGCCAGTGCCCTGGTCCTACAGCCCGACGGGAAGCTGGTAGCGGCCGGAGGTTCTGGTTCTCGATACAGTGACGACTTTGCCCTGGCGCGTTATCTGCCCGATGGGAGCTTGGATCCGACCTTCGGGGTGGGGGGCAAAGCGACCGCTGACTTCGGGGGCCATGACTTCGCTAACGACCTCGTCTTGCAGCCCGATGGCAAGCTGGTGGCGGCAGGATTTCATTTTTCCTTGCCGGGTCAATTCTTCGATTTTGCTTTGGCGCGCTTCCTACCTGACGGCAGCTTGGACCCCACCTTCGGGGTGGGTGGTGAGGTCACCACCCACTTCGAAGGCGCTGCCGTAGCTGAAGCCATGGTCCTGCAGCCCGATGGCAAGCTGGTGGCGGCGGGCAATGTCACTTCTAACACCTACGCCTTCGCCCTGGCCCGCTACCTGCCCAATGGAAGCTTGGACCCCACCTTCGGCGTGGGGGGTAAGGTGACCACCGACGGTGGCGTGGCTGAAGCCTTGGTCCTACAGCCCGATGGCAAGCTGGTAGCGGCGGGAGGCTCCGCGACCGGCGTTGACATTGCTGACTTTGCCTTGGCGCGCTATCTGCCCGATGGAAGTTTGGATGCTGGCTTTGGCATAGGGGGCAAGATAACGACAGACTTCGGATTGCAGGCTGAAAGGGCCTATGCCCTAGTCTTACAGCCCGACGGGAAGCTGGTGGCAGCGGGAAGCGGGACGCACGGTCCTGCTGTCGCGTTCGACTTTGCTCTGGCGCGGTATCTGCCCGATGGCAGCTTGGATGCAACCTTCGGGACAGACGGCACGGTCGTCACCGATCTTGGAGGCGTGGACGACAATGTCTATGCCCTAGTCTTACAGCCCGACGGCAAGCTGGTGGCGGCGGGAATTGCCGGCCCCCATCCCGTCCAAGACTTCGCCCTGGCGCGCTACCTGCCCGATGGGAGCTTGGATGCGACTTTCGGGACAGCCGGCACGGTGACCACCGATTTCGGAGTCTTTGAAGTGGCTTTAGCCTTGGTCCTGCAGCCCGACGGCAAGCTGGTGGCGGCGGGGGGTTCCGCTGTTGACTTCGCCCTGGCGCGCTATGGGTCGCCGCCCGTGGTAGACACGATCGCCCCGACCATTACCATCTCCGCGAGTCTCACAACGCTGTGGCCGCCCAACGGGAGATTGGTCTCCGTTCTGGTGTCGGGGACGATGACGGATGAGCCCGGCGGGTCTGGGCTGAATCCGAGCAGCGGTGAATATGTCGTCATCGACGAGGTACGGCCGCATCCAGCCGCGCGGCAACCTCACGCTCGAAGGGGACGGCAGGTACGCGGTGAGCGTGGCGCTCGAGGCCTCGCGTCGGGGCAATGATCAGGATGGCCGCCGCTTTACGATTGCGGTGAGTGCGAAAGACAATGCCGGGAACCTGGGTGTCGCTTCTACCATTGTCACGGTCCCGCACGACGAGGGCCAGTGAAACGACCGGTAAGGCTCACGACCATTTGCGGGCGGCGGTGGCGACACGCCGTCCGCCGTCGCCACGCTCGCACCGCATTCCCACCGTGGCACGACGCCATGTTCGGGTTGCTGCCCAGCCAAACGATCTCCACCGTTCTCGCCTAAAACTTCTCCGTGACATCGGCTGATGATCCATAAGAGCCTGGAGTGGAAAGGCGCCGAGTAGTATCCGATTCCAGGGTGGAGCCTGCGATTGGCGAGCTGGTTCACGAAATCCGCAATCTGATCGTTGATGCGGTGCACAGGTCCGAGCGATTGGAACACGTGCGGCCGAGTAGGGCCGCCTCATTGCCCCGGCCGAGAGCGGGTGGGCGTCAACCAGAATCGAACTTGATTCTGGATGATCCGTACACGCAGAACTTGTGAAGGATTCTTGGCGAACCGCTTCTTCGCGAGTTGGAATCAGCTGGATCGGTTGCTGCGGGCTGGTGATGGACGGCGACGTGCGTTATCGTACGGCTTGCCGAACAGTTCGTCGATGCTGCCGTTGGCGGGCCGTCGCTTTTCATATTGCAGTCCGCGTTGCTGCGCTCAAGGCGCTCCGCTTCGCTACGCCCGCGCTGCGCGCGGCTATCGGCCTTGACCGCGCGAGCCGCGAACCTCGGATCGCAATTATCGACGGCCCACCGAGAGGCTCTTGACGACGCGCGGCGACGGCGCTACTCTCGAAATCTCATCGACGGCTGCTACACGCAGCTTCCTTCACATCGCCCGATGTGAAGCAAACGAATCGGCGGCCTCAGGTCACGATTCGTTTCTCCTTCATGTTTCACTTCCCTGGTCGTTCCGTCCGCGACGCGAAGGCTCGCGAATGACGACCGTACCGAAGCTGCTGAGGTGGACGTTTCGAAAGTTGTATCGCAAGTCATCCCGCTGCCACGGCCATTCGCCTGTCGGTAGGGATGCGTTCGGAGCCGCACTCAGTGCCGCCCAACTCTAGTGAACGATTATACGAGCCGGAATTCGACGCTCGATTGGGGCGGGCGTATCATGGCCGAACGACGACGAACACCACGCGGGCGGCGAGGACAAGCAGGCAGGCTTGGTCGCCGCCCGACCAATGACCCGATCGATCATCGCCTGCGTATCCTCGTGCGCACGCTCGCGCGTCAGGCCGCACGCGAGGCCTTTGAGACACAGGTGAAGGCTCACTCGCAATCGATTCATTGAGGATCAAACTTGAGGGTCGCCATCTACGCGCGCTATTCGTCAGACAACCAGCGGGACGCCTCGATCGGTGACCAGGTGCGTGTCTGCCACGAATTTGCCGCGCGCCAAGGCTGGACGGTGACTGAGGAATTCACTGATCACGCTGTGTCTGGCGCGACGCTCCTGCGTACCGGATTCCAAGAACTGATGCGGGATGCTCTCGAGGGGCGATTCGACGTCGTCCTTGCCGAAGCCTTGGATAGATTCAGCCGTGATCAGGAAGACACGGCCGGCCTCTTCAAGCGCCTGACATTCGCCGGTGTCAACATCGTCACGCTCGCCGAAGGCGACATCACGCATCTGCACGTGGGCCTGAAGGGCACGATGAACGCGCTGTTCCTGAAGGACCTCGCGGATAAGACTCGGCGCGGTCTCAGAGGGCGCGTTGAGCTTGGGAAGTCCGGCGGTGGTCTCTGCTACGGCTACCAGGTCACCCGAGTGACGAATTCGCGCGAGCCGACGACGACAGGTGACCGCGAGATCGTACAAATCCAGGCCGAAGTGATTCAGCGGATCTTCCGCGACTATGCCGCAGGCGCCTCTCCGATGGCGCTGGCCAAGCGGCTGAATGCTGATCACGTCCCTGGCCCCGGTGGGGCGTCATGGAATCCGAGCACGATTCATGGGAACCCAGCGCGCGGCACCGGCGTGCTCAACAACGAGCTCTACGTCGGCCGTCTCGTATGGAACCGTCTGCGTTACGTGAAAGACCCCGATACTGGCAAGCGCGTTTCACGTCCGAACCCACCGTCGCAGTGGGTAACAACCAGCGTTCCGGATCTGCGAATCGTTGATGACAAGCTGTGGAGCGAGGTGAAGGCACGGCAGGCCGCCATGCGCCGAATCACATCAAACGGCGATCCCTCGCGATTCAATCGCGGTAGGCGGCCGAAGTTCCTGTTCTCGGGGCTGACGAAATGCGGCGAATGCGGCGGCGGGTTCACCACCGAGTCGAGAGGCGCACTGCGGTGCCACAACCACATCGCGGCCGGCTCCTCGGTCTGTAGGAACAGTCGCGTGATCCCGCGTATTGAAGTCGAGCAGCGGGTGCTCGCCGCCCTCCAGCGCCGCTTCTTCACCAGAGACCGCCTCGACGAATGGACGCGGGTGTACGTCGCGGAGACGAACCGCCTGCGTGCTGGAGATCGGGCGAGACGGGCGGCGGCTCCGAGAGAGTTGGAAGGCATCAAGAGCCGGGCGATGGAGATCCTCAACTTCATGCGGCAGGGTTACATCAACGAAGAATGGAAAACCGAGTTGCGTCGGCTCGATGAGCGGCGGACCGAACTCGAGGCCGTGATCGCGGCAGTGAAAACCGAGCCGGCGCAGCCTGCCCTGCATCCGAAGATGGCGGAAGTTTTCGAGCGGAAGATCATGCAACTCGCAGCGGCGCTTGAGCACGATGACTCAGAACAGCGGAATGTAGCGCGCGAGGCGGTGCGGGGCTTCATCGACCGGATCGTGATTCCGCCAGGCGACGGGCTGCTACAAGTTGTTGGAAATTTGGGAGAAATGCTGACAGCCGCCGGCGGGCGATACGGCTCAGCGGCTGTCGGTAATGGTGGTTGCGGGGGCAGGATTTGAACCTGCGACCTTTGGGTTATGAGCCCAACGAGCTACCGGACTGCTCCACCCCGCGTCAGCAACCCTGATCGTAACACGCGGCGAGGAACACGGTCAACGAAACCAGCTCGGCTACGGCTTCAAACTCACCATTACGCCGGCGCCTCTTGGCAGCAGCATCGGTGATGCGTAGAAGTTTCGGCCGTGCCACGTCACTGAGCGCCCGACGATGATCCCTTCGGTCGCGCCAGCGACGACGTCGCTGGCCCAGTGGCGATCGTCGACCAGCCGCGACATCGCGACGTAACACGCCGTCAGGTACGTCGGCACCGCCCACTTCCATCCGAGGTGCTGCTGGAGGACGGTCGCGGCCGCGAACTTACCCGCCGCGTGTCCTGATGGAAATGCGAATCCCGCCGCGCGCGTGCCATCGTCCTGGATCGGACGTTCCCGACGGACAACCACCTTGATGACTTCCGTGATGCCCTCGGACAGGAAAGTCGCCTCCATGAGATCCATGCCGAGATGTTGTCCACGCTGGGAATGCTTTCCCTTGCCTATCAAATATGTGCTCGCGGCGGCGCCAATCAGGACTGGGAACGATCCAACGTACTTGCCGACCACGAAAAAGTTCTTCGCCGAATCCGATGTGCTCAGGTGATCGTTGAGATACTGATCCGCTGGATGCACGGCCAGGGACGCGGCAGTGCCGGCCGCCAGCCAGTAGACGGTGTTCCGGCGGGGGATGTGCTTGAGGTCGTCCCCCATGTTGTGAAAGAGCGCGGGGATGAAGCTTCGCGTGGGCTTTGTCGGTTCTTCCCCCTCCGCAACCTTCTGTCCGGTTCCCTGTGGCGGAGTCGCGGGCGTTTGCGTCTGCAGCACGCTGTTGTCCACCGGCTGCAGCTGCACGAGGTCGAACTCGTGAAGTTGCGTGGAGTCGAGTTGCTGCGCGCCGACGCGGGCGGGAGCCGCGAGGAGAATGAAGAGAAAAGCAGCGGCCATCGCGGTTCGGAAACCCGACCTGATCATGGCAACTCCAGAATGAAGGCGGTGACGCCGCGCGCCCCAGTCAGTATAGCTATTTGTTCTCGTTCTTGAGGTCTTTGAGGATGAACACCACTTCGCCGGGCCGTATGAGGCCCAGGTCCCGACGGGCGAGCGATTCAATGGTCTCCGGATCTTCGTTCAGCCGGCGCACGTCTTCTCGCAGCGCGGCGTTGTCGCGCCGAAGCTGATCGAGCGACGCCTGCAGCTCGCGATACTGCCGCCGAGCATTCATCGATTGCATCAGCCCTTTTTCCCCAATCAGGGCATCGACGATCAGCACTAGCGTGACGAAGATGAGGAGCAGGTGCAGTCCCCGCCGTCGGAAGACGGAGGAGGGCGGACGGACGACGCGCTTGCGCCGCAATGGCTCCGCACCGGCCGTGCGCCTGGGTTCGACTGATTCTGGAGGCATGAAACGAGCCCGTCCTTTGTACAATACTTTCGTTCCAATGCAGCCCCGAAAGTAGGGCGGCGAGTGAATTTCTCACTCGCCCCCACACCGCGGCCGGAGGGCACGCGCATGAGCAACGAGTACGTCATCGTTCTAACGACCCTGCCGGCGGATGCCGACGCCGACGCGTTTGCGCGCAGCCTGGTGGAGGAACGGCTCGCCGCTTGCGTGAACCTCTCGGCACCAATGGAATCGATCTATCGCTGGGAGGGAAGCATCGAGGTGGAGACGGAGCGCCAGCTCGTTATCAAGACATCGCGCGAGCGTGTCGCCGCCTTGTGGGATCGTGTTCGCGAACTGCACCCCTACGACATGCCGGAGTTCCTGGTCATGCCCGTCATCGATGGCAACGACGCCTATCTGAGGTGGGTCGCGGAGTCCACCAGCTGACGCGCAGACATCGGCGCGGGATCCCGGGCAGACGTTGTACACGGGCTGATCGGCCACTCCGGCGTGTTGTCTCTGCGCCGTCCGCGTGTCTCGGCGTGAGTCGTTCAGCGAGACGATTCGCTCACCGGCGCCCTGGTGCAGATGCCTCAGTCGAGTGCTTGCTCGATGTCCTCGATCAGATCGGCGGGATCCTCGATGCCGGCAGAAATGCGTACGAGGCTGTCGGTCAGTCCGATCTTCGCCCGGCGCTCCGGCGGCACCGACGCGTGCGTCATCGATGCCGGATGCGAGATGAGCGTCTCGACCCCACCGAGGCTTTCGGCCAGCGACATCAGCCGAACCCGCCTGCAGACTGCGTAGGCTGCCTCGACGCTGCCGACATCGAAAGCCAGCATTCCCCCGAAGCCCTCTCATCTGGCGCTGTGCGAGCGCATGCTGTGGGTGTGACGCGAGTCCCGGATACAGCACCGGCCTTGACCTTCGGATGCCGCTCCAGATACTCGGCGAGCGCCTGGCCGTTCACATTGTGCTGCGCCATACGCAGCGCAAGGGTCTTCGTTCCACGCAGGATCAGCCACGAATCGAGCGGGCTCAGGATCGCGCCCGCTGCGTTCTGGATGAACTTCAGCGCATTCGATGTCCTCGTCGTGAACGGCGATCACGATGCCGCCGACACTGTCGCTGTGCCCGTTGAGATATTTCGTCGTGCTGTGGACGACGAGGTCCGCGCCGAACTCGATGGGCCGCTGCAGGCACGGGCTGGCGAACGTGTTGTCGACGACGAGCTTGATGTGATGTCTGCGCGCGAGCTGTCCAACGGCGGCGAGGTCCGTCAGCCGCATGACCGGATTGGTCGGCGTCTCGATGAACAGCATTCTCGTCTCGGGTCGGATCGCCTGCTTCGATCGAGATCGAGGCGCGACGTGTCGACGTACGTGAACGACAGCTCGGTACCGCTGAGCACCTTTTCGAACAGCCGATACGTGCCGCCGTAGGTGTTGTCGGTGACGACGACGTGGTCGCCGGATTCGAGCATGGTGGTGATGGCGTCGATCGCCGCCATGCCCGAGGCGAACGCGTAGGCGGCCTTTCCGCCCTCGATGGCCGCGATGTTCTTCTCGAGCGCCAGCCGGGTGGGATTCTGCGTCCGCGCGTACTCGAATCCCTTGTGGCGGCCGAGTTCTTCCTGAACGTACGTGGAGGTCTGGTAGATGGGCGTGATGATTGCGCCGGTCGACGGATCGGGCTCCTGGCCCGCGTGAATGCAGATGGTCGAGAAGCGCGCCGTGTCGGAGAGTTTCACGCGTTCGACTCTATCACTAGCGAGGCTGCGCCTCAGACCATGAGGCTCGCCTCGCAGACCATACTTGATAACGCCCCGCTGACGCGGGGACGGTCTTGACCCGAGAAACCTGACTCATTTGACAAGTTCTGAATGGTCAGACCCTAGCGCCGGCCCCCTCGTGACCAGTGACAGGTGGACCGGCGCCGCTCTGCTATCATCGCTTTCCAAGGAAATGAGCACGCCGCGAGTGTCGGATCGAGCGCTGCCAGGACGCCGGCCTCCTGCCGCCTGGGACGGAAACGCCGTACTCGGCGCGCGACCTCCTGCTTGACCACCTGGCCGGGCCGCCTCTTCATTATCTCCGCCCTGCTCAAGCTGGTCGTGGCGCTGGTCCGTCTGGCCGGCGAGCTGCCGCAAGTCATCACGATCCTCAGCAGCGCCGCGACGATCGGCCTGGTCGTTTCCGTCGTCAGTCTTCGTGTGGCGGCTGTTCGTGCTGATGAAGCGGCAGCTGCTGTGGCGGGTGCGACGGAAGCTGATCCTGTCGTACATCTTCATCGGCGTCGTCCCGTCGCTGCTGATCGTGGTCTTCTTCCTGCTCGGCGGCCTGCTGATCTTCACGAACATCAGCGCCTATCTGTTCAAGGACGGATACGACGCCGCGTTGAACGATGTGAGGGTCGTGACGACCGGCGCCGCGTCGGAGATTTCGCGCGCGCCGCGAGGCCGCGGCGCAGTCGCTCGCGCGGACGGAGCGGAACGCTGCGTTGCTCTACCGCGGCATATCGTTCGCCTATCGTTCCCGTGGCGAGCGGAACCCGTGGCGCTGCCGCCGCCGTGGTGCCCGTCGGCCGGTGGGAGCACATGTCGCCCCCGTCCGCGATGCCGTCGTGGATCAAGCGCGAGCGGCTGGTTCGGGCACGATCGCGATCCCGCTGGCCGACAGTCCCGGCGAAGTCGAGCTGGTGAATCGTGCGATTGCTCCTGTCCTGGTTGGCGGCGGGATCGCCGGATACGTCGTCGGCGACCTGCCGATCGCTGACGAGATGATTCAGAAGCTGCAGATGGACACCGGCGTCCGCGCTGCGACCGCCGCCGTGGTGGTGGAGCAGGCCAACGGTTCGGTCACGAACATCTCGAACAAAGCCATGGCGACAACGGTGGCGCCGGGAACTGGTCCACGCTCTTCAGAAAGAGCCTCATCTTTCTCGACTTACCAGGACTGGAACACCGGCGACAAGCGCGACAGCGCGAGCATCTCGCTGAGCTACCGCCCGGGCGAGCTGTATCGCCGGCTCTCCGATGCGCAGCAGATTGCCTTCAGAGGCGTGCCGCTCGGCGTGCTCGCGATCATCCTGCTGCTGGTGATTGCCGGCCTGTTCCTCATCATCGAGATGGTGGCGCTCAGCATGGGGCTCGCGCTGGCGCGATCGATCACCAGCTCGATGCACGAGCTCTTCATGGGCACCGAGCGCGTGCGGCACGGCGACTTCACGCATCGGATCAGCGTGCAGTCCAACGATCAGCTCGGCGAGCTGGCCGGATCGTTCAACCAGATGACCGGCAGCATCGAGGGCCTGCTGCAGACCGCGGCCGAGAAGAAGCGGCTCGAGGAAGAGCTGCGCATCGCGCGCGCAGATCCAGATGTCGCTGCTGCCCGCGCGGGCCGCTCGACGTGCCCGGGCTCGGCGATCACGGCGCTCTGCGTCCCGGCGCGCGAGGTCGGCGGGGACTACTACGACTTCTTTCCGCTGACGGACGACCGCCTCGGCGTGCTGATTGCCGACGTGTCCGGCAAGGGCACGTCCGCCGCGCTCTACATGGCGGAGCTGAAGGGGCTGGTCCTGGCGCTCAGCCAGCACTACGAGTCGCCGCGCGAGCTGCTCATCGAGGTGAACCGGATCATCTCCGCACAACCTCGACAGCCGCAGCTTCATCACCATGACCTATGCGGTGATCGATCTGTCGGCGGGCGTCGATGACGTTCTGCCGCGCCGGGCACACGCCGCTGATCTTCCTGCCGGGGCCGGCGGCGCATCGCGCCGTGCGCACAGGTGCTGACCCCCAGCGGCATGGTCCTCGGGCTTGCGCATCGACGGCGCCGCGGAGAAGTTCGCGGAGCTGCTCGAGGAAGAGCGCGTCGATCTGTCGCCCGGAGACGTCATCGTCCTCTACACCGACGGCATCACCGAGGCGATGAACCCGGACAGCGACCTGTTCGGCGAATCACGTCTCAGCCGGATCGTCGAGGAGCACGGCCACCTGGACTCGGGCGAGCTGCGCGAGCGAATCCTGCGGGAGATCGAGGCGTTCGTCGGCAGCGCCGATCAGCACGACGACATGACGATGATCCTGCATCAAGGTCGACACGCGCGTTCGAGGCCGCGAACCGGATTGCCGTCTGACATGCGGGCCTGCCGCTCATGACCGGTCTGGTCGTCATCTTCCGCACGCCGTCGCAGATCGAGGCGGACGTCGTCCGCGGCCTGCTCGAAACGCACGGCATTGCGGCGATCGTGTCGTCCGACATGTCGCGGACGCCGTTTCCGTCTCGCCGTCAACGAGCTGCGGGTCGCCGTGCACGCCGAAGAGGCGGAACACGCGCAGCGCGTCATCGACAGCCATCGCGAGGAAAGTGGTCCCGGCGCGCGTCGTGCCGTTCGGGTCGGAGCTCGAGCCGCTCGAGCGGCGCATCGGCTACCGGTTCCGCGATCGCGGGTCTGCTCGAGCACGCGCTGACGCACCGCTCGCGCGTCCACGAGGACGCCAGCGGCGGCGTGTTCGACAACGAGTCGATGGAGTTCCTCGGCGACTCGGTGCTCGGCTTCGTCATCGCCGACATGCTGTTCCGGCAGTTTCCGCAGCACAACGAAGGGCAGAAGTCGAAGCTGAAGGCGTCGATCGTCTCCGCGGCGTCGCTGGCGCGTCTCGGCGAGCGGATCGGCCTCGGCGAGTTCCTGATCCTCGGGCGCGGCGAGGAAAAGACCGGCGGCCGGCGCAAGCACGCGCTGATCGCCGACTGTTACGAAGCGCTCATCGCCGCGATCTACCTGGACGGCGGCATCGAGCCGGTCCGCGCGTTCATCGAGCGGCAGTTCGCCGATCTCATTGCCGAGGCGCGCCGGACCGGCGCCCATGCGGCGTTCACCGAGGACTACAAGTCGGCGCTGCAGGAATGGCTGCAGTCGCACGACCGCGGGCTGCCGGCGTACCGCCTCGCCGGCGGAGATCGGCCCCGCGCACCGGCGGCTGTTCGAGGTGGAAGTCGTGGTGAACGGCGTCGCCGTCGCGCGCGCGGAAGGCAGGAGCAAGAAGGAAGCGGCGCAGGCGGCCGCGAAGCTCGCGCTGGACGTCTGACGCAGGGACTGACGCGACAGCGAGGAGTCAGCGACCGGCTCAGTCGATCTCGATCGAATCGCCCCACGGCTTAGTCGATCTCGATGATCCCCAGGTCGCTCGCGGTCCGGCTGCGCGCCCGCGAGCGCGAGCACGGGCTCGCTGCTGCGGCAGCCGGGTCAACACGTAGGCGTGCACCTCGCGCGCGATGTCTTCCTCGGTCGGCGGCGAGGCTGGGCGTGCAGGCGGACCCAGAGCCGCATCATCGGATCGGCGAAGCTGTAGCGCTTCTGCCGCGACACGATCAGGTCGACGTCCTCGAGCCAGGACAGGTAGTCCTTGGTCGAGCCGGGCGTGCGGCGCAGGCGTGAGCGCGATCTCGGTCAGCGTCAGCGGCTCCTCTTCCGCGAGCACATCGAGGATGGCCTTGAGCGCGCCGTAGCCGCGCGCGCGGTGCAGGCGCAGCTCGTAGCAGAAGCGGCACGCGGTGGCGATCGTGCCCGACGGCGAGGAGCGCGGCGAGCGCGCTGACCGGATCCACCGCCCCGCGCGCCGACAGCGTCGTCGAGGCTTCGGCGATCATGCGGCGCGTACGACGGACGGCCGTCCGAGATGCGCGTGCACCAGGCGGGCCAGCTCGTCGCGCGCGCGATCGTCCTCGTCCTCGATCGATCCGGACAGCGTGCGCGAGGGCGGCACCGTCGGGCAGCGTCGCGCGGACTTCTGCGGGCGTCAGCGGCGCGACGTGGATGATCTCGAACTGCGCCGGCGCGTCGCGCAGCAGGCGGTGCGCGCGGGCCGTGTAGCGCGTCGTCAGCACGAAGCGGTTGCCGCTCGACGCGAGCGCGGCGAGGAGATCGCGCAGCACGGAGCGCAGGCCGGGAAAGCTCTCGAACGTGCGCAGCTCCAGGAACTCGTCGAGCAGGAACGTCGCCGGCGCGTCGCCCGACGCTCCGCGCCGTGTCGAGGAATGCCAGCGCGGCATCGAACGCGTCGCGCGCGCCCGGCTCGGCGCCGTCGCCGCGCGCCGTGCGCTCCGGGTGGCGAACGGCGAGCGCCTCGCGTACCGACTTGAGGAACCGCTCCGGCGTCGTCGCGATCCGCTCGACGTCGATGTACTGTGCCGACGTCCGGCCGATCAGGTCGCGCAGGCGCAGCAGGAGCGACGTGCGTCCTGTGCCGCAGCCGCCCGAGCACGACCGGGATGCGCGATCCGCCGCCTGCCGAACCGTCGAGCGCCGCCAGGACGCGTCGCTCGAGCGACGGACGCTCCGGAATCATCATCGCCCCGAACCCCCGTGACGTCGAAAGTGATGGCATGTCGATGCCGGAGCGCCGCGCCGTGTCGATCGCCTCAGGATATCCGGCGTCGGCGTGCCGCACGACCCCGAGGCCGGGATCGCAGGTCAGCACGCGTTGCAGTTTCTCGTCCGCCTCGCGCGTGCCGTCGGCCACGACGACCATGCCGGCGTGCAGCGAATAGCCGATGCCGACGCCGCCGCCGTGGTGGACCGACACCCAGGTGGCTCCCGACGAGGTGTTCAGCAGCGCGTTCAGGACCGGCCAGTCCGCGATGGCGTCGCTGCCGTCGCGCATGTCTTCGGTCTCGCGGTTCGGCGAGGCGACCGAACCCGGTGTCGAGATGATCGCGGCCGATGACGATCGGAGCGCTGACGATGCCCGCGTCGCACCAGGTCGTTGATCGCCAGACCGAAGCGGGCGCGCTCGCCGTAGCCGAGCCAGAAGATCCGCGCCGGCAGTCCCTGGAACGCCACGCGCTCCTGCGCCAGTCCGGATCCAGCGGCACGAGCGCGGCGTCGTCCGCGAACATGTCGAGCGCGAGGTCATCGGTCGCGGCGATGTCTGCGGGATCGCCGGACAGCGCCGCCCAGCGGAACGGTCCCTTGCCCTCGCAGAACAGCGGCCGGATGTATTCCGGCACGAAGCCGGGAATCTCGAACGCGTCGGCCACGCCGGCCTTTTCCGCCTGCGCGCGGATGTTGTTGCCGTAATCGAACGCGACGGCGCCCGCTCGCTTGAGCGCGAGCATCGCGCGCACGTGCTCGGCCATCGCCGCGATCGGACCGCTGCGATGTACGCATCCGGGTCGCGTGCGCCGCAGCGATTCGGCGCTTCGGCAAGCGACAGGCCGGTCGGGCACGTAGCCGTTCAGCGCGTCGTGTGCGGACGTCTGATCGGTGACGACGTCCGGCGACGAACCCGCGCCGGACGAGCTCGGGCAGGACGTCGGCGGCGTTCGCCTCGAGCGCGATCGATCGCGCGATGCCTGTCGCGGCGGCAGCGTTCGACGCGCGCCAGCGCGTCGTCCAGGTTCGTCGCGCGCTCGTCCACGTAGCGCGTCGCCAGCCGCCGCTCGATCCGCTGGCGGATCGACTTCGATGACGAGCGCGATCGCCGTCGTTCATCGTGACCGCGAGCGGCTGCGCGCCGCCCATGCCGCCGAGGCCCGCGGTCACGACGACGCGGCCCGGCGAGCGTGCCGCCGAAGTGGCGGCGGGCGAGCTCGGCGAGCGTCTCGTAGGTGCCCTGCAGGATGCCCTGCGTACCGATATAGATCCAGCTGCCGGCCGTCATCTGGCCGTACATCGTCAGGCCGCGGTCCTCGAGATCGCGGAACGTGTCCCAGTTGGCCCAGGCGGGCACGAGCAGCGCGTTGGCGATCAGCGACGCGCGGCGACCACGGGTGCGTGCGGAAGACGGCGACCGGCTTTCCGGACTGCACGACGAGCGTTTCGTCGTGCTCGAGACGCCGCAGCGTCTCGACGATCGCGTCGAACGCCGCCCAGCTGCGCGCGGCGCGGCCGGAGCCGCCGTAGACGACGAGATCGTCGGGCCGTTCGGCGACCTCGGGATCGAGGTTGTTCATCAGCATCCGCAGCGCGGCTTCCTGCGGCCATCCTTTGCAGGAGAACGTCGCGCCGCGAGGGGCGCTGACATGTCGGCTGAGGATGCTCATCGTGCGGTGACGGTCCGGATCTTCGCAGTCGCGTCGCACGCTCGCAAGCGCGCGGCGAAGGATAGCAATCTAAGAAACGTACGCGCGCGTTGTCAATTTGAAATTGAAAAATTTCTTACTTGACTTCCATCTCGCACGCGGCTTCCAGCGATCCGTCGGCGATCATCCGCGAAATCGCCTCGATGTCGGGCGCCGGCGGACGGTCGCCGGCGAGCGCGCGGCACGATCGATCGCACGCGCGCGTGCACGCGCTGCAGCGGCGCGGATGTCGTCAGCGGCGCGAGCAGGTCGATCGCCTGGCACGCGCACAGGATTTCGACCGCGACCACGCGCGTGGCGAGCTCGAGCGCGCGCTCGGCCTTGAGCGCGGCGCCCATGCTCATGCTGACGTGGTCTTCGCGGTTGGCCGACGTCGGGATCGTGTCCACGCTCGCGGGATGCGCGAGCGTCTTGATTTCGGACGCCAGCGCCGCCGCGGTGACCTGCGCCATCATGTAGCCCGACTGCAGGCCGCTGTTCGGCGTCAGGAAGGCCGGCAGGTCGCTGAGCGACCGGGTTCGACGAGGCGATCGGACCGCCGCTCGCTGATCGTTGCGAACTGGGCGAGCGGCAATCGCGCAGAGATCGGCGGCGATGGCGACCGGCGCGCCGTGGAAGTTGCCGCCGGACACGATGTCGTCGTCCGCGGCGAACACCATCGGGTTGTCGGTCGCCGCGTTCGTCTCGGTGGTCGAGCGTCTGCGCGGACGAAGCGCGAGCGCGTCGCGTGCCGCGCCGTGCACCTGCGCCGCGCAGCGCAGCGAGTAGGCGTCCTGCACGCGGCCGCAGTGGTCGTGCGACGCGTTGATCGCGCTGCCGGCGAGCAGGCGCGGCAATGTTGGCGGCCGACGTGCGCTGTCCCGGCATGCGGCCGGGCGGCGTGGATGCGCGCGTCGAACGGGCTGTACCGAGCCGCGCAGCGCGTCGATCGAGAGCGCCGCGGCGATATCGGCCGCCCGGCCGAGCCGCTCCGCGCCCGACGACGGCCAGCGCGGCGACGGCGGTCGAGGGCTGCGTGCCGTTGATCAGCGCGAGCCCTTCTTTCGGCGCGAGCGTCGACCGGCTGCAGGCCGGCGGCCGCGAGCGCGTCGCGTCCGGGGAGCACAGCGGGCGTCATCGCCGACCGTCGCTTCGCCTTCGCCGACCAGCACGAGCGCCAGGTGGGCGAGCGGCGCGAGGTCGCCGCTCGCGCCGACCGATCCGCGGCTCGGCACGCGCGGGTGCACGCGGCGGTTGAGCAGTCGCGATCAGGAGCTCGAGCGTCGCGCGCCGGATGCCGGAGAAGCCCTTGGCCAGCACGTTGGCGCGCAGCGCCATCGTCGCGCGCACGGCGCGGACCGGCAAGCGGCTCGCCGACGCCGGCGGCGTGGCTGCGCAGCAGGTTCAGCTGCAGCGCGCCGAGCGCGTCGTGCGGAATCGGCGGTTTCGGCGAGCGCGCCGAAGCCGGTGTTGATGCCGTAGACGGGCTCGTCGCCAGCGGCCTTGCGATCGACGACCGCGCGCGCGGCGTCGACGCGCGCGCGGCGGCGCGGCGCGAGCGCGACCGCGCGCGTAGTCGTCGGCAATGGCGAGCAGCTGCGTCGAGCGCAAGCGAGCTCGCCGTCGAGAGGAATCGATGATCATGGGAGCCGATTGGCAACAGGTAGAATACTGCAGTTATGAACATCGCCGTGCTCGGCGCGCAGTGGGGCGACGAAGGCAAGGGCAAGATCGTCGATCTGCTGACGCCGCACTTCTCGATCGTCGCGCGCTATCAGGGCGGGCACAACGCGGGCCACACCGTCTACGCCAACGGCCGCAAGTTCGTCCTGCGCCTGCTGCCGTCCGGCATCCTGCACGACGGGCATCACCTGCGTCATCGGCAACGGCGTGGTCGTCGATCCGCAGGCGCTGTTTGCCGAGATCGACGAGATCGGCAAGGCCGGCATCACGGTCGGCGACCGGCTGCGTCATCAGCGACAAGGCGCACCTGATCCTGCCGTATCACCGCGAGCTCGACCTGCTGAGCGAGGCGCGGCGCGGCGAGCGCAAGATCGGCACGACGTCGCGCGGCATCGGGCCGGCCTACGAGGACAAGATCGCGCGGCGCGGCGTGCGGGTCGGCGATCTCGCGAACCCGGCGGCGCTGGCCGAGGCGGTGACGCACAACGTCGCGGCGCGCAACCGGATCATCGGCGATTCGACGATGGACGCGCGGCCAGGTGCTCGACGATCTGGCGCGGGCCTGGGAGCGGATGCGCGCCGTGGGTGACCGACGTGTCGGTCTTCCTCGATCGCGCGCGCGCGCGACGGGCAGGCGATCATGTTCGAGGGCGCGCAGGGCACGCTGCTCGACATCGATCACGGCACCTACCCGTACGTGACGTCCTCGAACGCGACGATCGGCGGCGTCTGCACCGGGCTGGGCGTGGGGCCGCGCGCGATCGACGGCGTGCTCGGCGTGGCGAAGGCCTACACGACGCGCGTCGGCGAAGGGCCGCTGCCGACCGAGCTGACCGGCGAGATCGGGCAACCGGCTTGCGCGAGAGCGGGCAGGAGTTCGGCGCCGTCACCGGGCGGCCGCGGCGCTGCGGCTGGTACGACGCGGTCGCCGTGCGCTACGCCGTCCGCGTGAACGGCCTCGACGCGCTGGCGCTGACGAAGCTCGACGTCCTCGACGGCCTGCCCGAGCTGCAGGTCTGCACGGCGTATCGCTGCCGCGGCGTCGATGCTGACCGAAATGCCCGGCGACCTCGCGCAGCTCGCCGCGTGCGAGCCGGTCTACGAGACGATGCCGGGATGGACGGCGCCGACCGCGGCGTGCGACGGTACGCGCGATCTGCCGCGCGAGGCGCAGCGCTACGTCGCGCGGCTCGAGGAGATCACCGGCGTGCCGGCGGCGATCATCTCGACGGGATCGGCGCGCGAGGACACGATCATCCGCGACGACTCGGCTGGCGCAGTGGTTCGGCGTGCAGCCCGCCTGAGGGCGGAGGTCGCCGCAGCCGTCGTTGCAGCCCTTGTGCTCGATCAGGCAGTATTCGTCGATCGCCGCGGCGTCGGCGTCGGTGAACTCGACGCCGGCGCGGTAGCGCGGCGGCTCGCTCGGCTTCGGCAGCTCGAACTTGGCCCAGGCGATCGCGCCGCGGAACCGCATCACGAAGTCGTCGTTCGGAATGCTGATGCGGACCTTCTGATTCGGCCGCAGGATCGTCGACGACACGACCTGCGCGCCGACGATCGACAGGTCGACGACGCTGCGCAGGGTTGCCATCGAGCTGGATCTCGACGCCCGGCCGCACCCGGTAACGTGTGGCGCGCCGCGTGCCGTGCCAGTCGAGCGGCCTCGTCGCGGGTTCGGCTGGCGCGACGGCAACGCTCGTGGCCGCGACCTCCGCGGTGCCGCCGCGGCTTCGATCGGCGCTGTCAGTCCTGCTCGGCTTCGAGACCTGCCGCGAGTAGTCGCCGGTGTGCGACATGACGCGCACTTCGGCGTTCGACGAGTTGCGGATCGGTCTTGATGCGGTTGATGAGCGCGGCGCCGCGCGGCGTCGCGGCGAACAGCCGCTCGAGCACGATGAGCGACGGACGCTGCTCCAGGATCGCCTGGAGCGCCTGGATCGGTTCGGTGTCGGCGAACGTGAGCAGCTCTCCCTCGCCGGCGAGGCGCTCCTGGAGCGCGGGCATCAGATTGGTGGCGGCAATCACGACCGCGGGCATCGCTCGAAGTCTATCATGCACGCGTGATCGGCTGAAGTCGCCTGCCTTCTATAATTGATGCGTGGGACGTTCATCTCATCTGGCCAGGTTCACACTCGACACCGATGTCGCCGGAGTTCCTGTACGCGTGCCGGCGTGTCGTCGGCCGAGGCGATGATCCGCGCGGTCCTGTTCGATCTCGACGACACGCTGTTCGATCACGGGGCTGCGCGCGTGAGGCGCTGGCCGCGGTTCAGCAGGCGCACGAGGTCTTTCAGGCGATGCCGTTCGACGCCCTCGAACGGCGCACGCCGCATTTCTCGAGCAGCTCCACGGCGACGTGATGCTCGGTCGCGTGCCGCTAGAGATCGCGCGCGTCGAGAGGTTCCGTCGGCTTCTCGACTCCGCCGGCGTGTCCGGCGAGGCGCGGACCGTGCGTTGATGCTCGCCGCGATGTACCGCGACACCTATCAGAAGCCGCCGGCGCGCTGTCGCGGGGGCCTCCGCGCTGATGGCGGCCATCAAGCGCCGCGCGAGCCTTGGCATCGTGTCGAACAATCTGCTCGACGAACAGCAGGAGAAGCTGCGTGTCTGCGGGCTCGACGAGCTCGTGGACGCGCTGGTCGTGTCCGAGGAGGCGGGCGTGTCGAAGCCGGACCCCGCCATCTTCCGTGTGGCGCTCGATCGGCTTCGCGTGCGGGCCGACGAGACCGTCATGATCGGCGACTCCTGGGCCGCGGACGTCGAAGGCGCGCGTGCGGCTGGAATTCGCGCCATCTGGTTCAACCCCGCGGGTGCGGCTGCGCCCGATCCCTACGCCGACGTGCATCAAGCTGACGGCGTGGGAGCCGGCGGACGACGTCATGAGGATCGATTCTTGAACCGCATCGGCATTGATCTCGGCGGCACGAAGGTCGAAATCATTGCGCTCGATGCCGCTGGAGCAGAGTGCTTCCGACGCCGAATCCCCACGCCGCGCGAAGACTACGACGCGACGCTTGGCGCGATCGCGGCGCTGGTGGCGGAGGCAGAGGTCGTCGCTGGCCGGTGCACCGTCGGCATCGGCATGCCCGGAACGATCTCGCCAGCGACCGGGCTCGTCAAGAATGCGAACTCCACCTGGCTGAACGGCCGTCCGCTGGCGCACGACATCGTCAGGCTGTTGCGGCGCGACGTGCATCTCGCCAACGACGCGAACTGCCTCGCGCTCTCGGAGGCGGTCGACGGCGCCGCCGCTGGCGCACGGATCGTCTTCGGCGTGATCGTCGGGACCGGAACCGGCGGCGCGATCGTGGTGGATGGTCAGGTGCTGATCGGTGCGAACGCGATTGCCGGCGAGTGGGGACACAACCCGATGCCGTGGCCGGAGCCCGGCGAGTGGCCGGGCCCACCGTGCTATTGCGGGCGCACTGGCTGCATCGAGACGTTTCTGTCAGGTCCGGGCATGGCGCGCGAGCACACCGAACTGACGGGCGAGCGCGTTGATGCCGCGACGATCGTGAGCCGCGCGGATGCGGGTGACGGACAGGCGCAGGCCACGCTCGAACGCTACGAGCAGCGAATGGCACGCGCGCTCGCCGCCATCATCAACGTCGTCGACCCCGACGTCATCGTGTTGGGCGGAGGGCTCTCCAACATCGATCGGCTGTACGAGCGGGTGCCGCGCCTGTGGACACCCTGCGTGTTCTCCGACCGTGTGGTGACGCGGCTGGTCAAGGCGCGCTTCGGCGATTCCAGCGGCGTCCGAGGCGCCGCATGGCTCGGAGCAACCTCGGCGGGAATCGGGAATTCTTCCGGCTAAAGCCGGAAGCTACATTTCTGGACTCTGGAGCTTCGCTGGGGTTGAGCTTCCGCTGGGTTGAGCTTCCGCGCGGGATTCGCTTCCGCTCTGGATTTGTAGCTTCCGCCTTCAGGCGGAAGGCCGACGCACTTCAGGCGGAAGGCTGACGCAGCCCAACCACCTGATCCAGCTGCCGCTTTGTGATTCGGAAGTGTGACGCGCTCCAGACTGGGCGTCCGTGGCGCAGCAGAATCGCTTGCGGCGTTTCGTGGCGAACGCCCAACCGAGCTGCGGCTTCGTTCGCCAGGTGACGATGGCTCTGGACGGTGATCAGCTTGTAGGCGGCCAGCGGCTGAGCGTTCTGGACGTGCGCGTGGAGTTCGTCAAGCGCTTCACAGCTGATGCCGCACGTGCGGCTGTGCTTGAAGAGAAGGACCGGGCGTTCGCTCGATTCCGCGATGGCGGCATCCAGATCGTCGATGTGTGACAGGGGTTGCACAGGTGACATAAGGAACTCCTTATTGTACCCCGCCCTGCCGCCAGATTCGAGCCGAAGGGGTCAGGATGGCGCCTGGTGCGACCGCGTGTGGAAGCCGGCCGCTTCCAGCTGGGTTCGCACTTCCGCAAATGCGTGCCGCGCCTCGTCGCTGATCGTGACGCCGCCGCGGCCGATCATCCTGTCAACGTTGAACATGCGGAAGCGGATCGCTTCCATGTGAAAGGCGCGAATCGCGACGCACAGTGCCGCGCATTCTTCCAGGAAGCTGTCGCGCGCGGCGCTCGAGGGTTGCCCCTGCACCTGGGTCATCAGCGACTCCAAGCTGTCCTCGGCGGCTTTTCGATGATCGATGCTGCTCATATCGTGTCGAGTGAAGTAGACCTCAAGATGGCAGTGTGCGGCAAGCCCGCAGGATCGATCTGGACAACCCTCAGTCGCGGATCGTGTGCGTCAGACTCAACGCTGGGTGCCAGAGACTCGCAGCCGTGGTTTAATCCTATCGTGACCACGAATACCTCAGAATCCGCGGCGCGTCCGACAGGACGCGCCCGCATGGAACCTCCCGACATCAGCGAGAGGGGAGGGCTGAAGGACGGCCAGCCACAACGGTCCGATCGTCGGCTCTTCATGCAGCTTCTGGCATTTGGCGGTTGTTCCGATACCGCTGCGGTGGCGCGTCACCTCTTGGATGCGGCGGACACGGTCGTCGTGTACGAGGATGTCAACGATCCTCGGGGGATCGCTGTCCTCACGGCTAGCGAGGATCCTAACGTCTTCGTGACCCAGGTGAGGCCGCGACTGACGACGGGTGCGATGGCCGGGCTCTCGCTCAAACCGGAATTCACGATGTTCGGCCGGACCTACTCTCTGGGGTACGAACCGGACCTCGAGGACGTGCTGGTGGAGCGTCCGCGACGGACGGTGCTCAATCCGGATTGGCCCTGGGGCATCTGGTATCCATTACGACGGAACGGCGCGTTCGCCCAGCTTCCTGCGGAACAGCAGCGAGCCGTTCTCGCTGAGCACGGCCAACTCGGCATGACCTTCGGATCGGCCGATTACGCGCACGACGTCCGGCTGGCGTGTCATGGGCTGGACCGCGACGACAACGACTTCGTCATCGGCCTGATAGGTAAAGAGCTCTACCCATTGTCAGCCCTCGTGCAGGCCATGCGGAAGACGCAGCAGACGTCGTTGTATCTCGACCGTCTCGGACCATTCTTCATCGGGCGCAAACATCTATGAACAGCACGGGTTTCCGTCGCAAGAAGAGCTGGCCGGCTGATTTACGAGCCCGCCAATTCCGGCTCAGCCCGTTCATCCCACACATCCGCCTGGGCAATCGCCTTCACGTCCGGCCGCTGCCGCATTCTTCGAATCAGCTCGCCTCGGGGGCTGTGGAACCCCCACTCGCTCACATCGATGGTGAAGCTGAAACGGGAGATGAGCGGCCCCCTCGTCAGATCCTGGTTGTCATCGTTGATGCCGATCTGCGCGCGCGCCCGTTCCACAAGCCGCTCGGGAACCCAGGCCGGCACGTTGGCGCGGTAGCCGGGGTACACGTAGCTGAACATCAGAATCTGGGAGAGCAGCAGAGGCCAGTGCTCACCCACGCGGCTCACGAGGCGCTCCCAATCGAGCGTGTCGCCGCAGCAGAGAATCAGGTGCACGATGTCCGACATGTCGTGTCGGTGGCGCTCGCTGATGAACAGCCGATGCCAGATGAGTTCTTCAGGAGGCGCGATCTGCACCGGGCAGGCCGCGAGGATTCCTGGACGGCTGTGCTTGAGCCAGTCCTCGTCGATCGAGTCGAGGCCGTTCCCCATCCCGTAGATCAGGTCGATGAAGTAGTCGCCCATGGTCGCCTTTGCGAGCCAATGCGTGTCTTCGAGGCTCGTGACGAAACCTGCAGCCCTGAGCGCTCGAGCGGCGGCGACGACCGAACTCGGCTCGAAGAACAGATCGAGGTCCTTGGTCTTCCGGTAGATGCCGGTGTGCTCGTAGATCGCATAGGCGCCCGCGACGACGAAGTCGAGGTGCGCTCCGGTGATCGCTTCGAGCGCCCGCCGGTAGATTTCGCGCTCGTCATCAGGGATCCAGAAATCGCCATGCGTCAGCGACTTGCGTTCCTCAGGCGTCAGGCGCGTCGGACGTCCTCGCAGTTTTGGCATCGACTCGTCTCCCTGGCCGGCTCGGCAGTTGCTCCCGAGGCGCTGAGATAGCAGCAACATATGAGCCAGCGGCTCAGTGGTCCTCAGAGCCGCCGCCTGGCGCCTGTCGAATTTGGGACCTGGAGCCAATAAAGGTAAGATCTGACCCGTCCGATGCTCAAAGGCCTGTGGAACAGACGGTGGCGCGAGGCAAAAGATCCGCTGCGCGCGGCCCTCGGGAACCTCGAGCGTGAGGTGATGGACGTCGTGTGGGAGTGCGGTGAGACGCCCGTGAAGCGGGTGCAGTCAATGCTTGCACGGCCGGTCGCCTATACGACGGTGATGACCACCCTCGATCGATTGTTCAAGAAAGGTTTCGTGGCGCGAAGCCGTGCCGGCCGGGCCTTTGTGTATCGGGCGGTTCGGACGCGGGAGCAGACTGAGGCCGCGGTGGCGAGCGGCATGATGTCGGGCCTCTTCTCGGGCGGATCTGCGATGCCCATTCTGTCGAATCTGGTCGACACGGTCGGCAGTCAGGACGGCGGCGCGGAACTGCTGGACGCGCTGGAGGAAATGGTTCGGGAGAAGCGCCGCCGCATGGAACTGGACGGCGCGCCGGAGGCGCGCCAAAGGAGAGACGACAAGCCGTGATGGACCTCTTTATACGCACGGCCGTGCTCTCGCTTGGCTGGTTCGCCACGGTCAATGCACTCGGCAGCGTTGTGTCGGGGGCGTTAGCGTTTTCAATCGGTCGGCTTGATGCGACGACGACCCGGCCTCGGCTGTCGCTCGCGATTCGTCTCTTCCCGTCCGCCTTGTCGCTGGTGTTCGTGATCGTGATGTTCCTGCCGTCGCAATGGGCACTCGAGCCGCGGGAGGGGACGGAGATCCTTGGGCTCGCCTGGTACGTGCTCGCCGCGATTGGCGGCATGCTGCTGCTCCGAAGCGCGCTGCATGCGTCAGCGATAGCTCGGGTTAGCCGCTCGATACGTTCTGAGCGACCGGGTGCGAAAGGGATGGCGAACGTTGAGGAAGTGGACAACCTGCCTGGCATCTCGCTCGCGGGAGTCCTCAGGCCTCGCATTCTGATCGGCCCGAGGGTCACCGCTCAGTTGTCGCGCGGCGAGCTCGAGGTGGCCATCGCGCATGAGATCGCTCATCGCGACGCGTTCGATAATCTCGCCCGCTGGTGCATGCTGTGCGCGCCGGATTTCCTGAAGGGATCGGCGGCAGGCAGGCGCCTTGAGCGCGTCTGGCACGGTGCTGCCGAATCGCGCGCCGATGCGCGAGCCATCAATGGGGACAGAAACCGGGCAGTTCACTTGGCGTCGGCTCTATTGAAAGTGGCGCGACTCTCGGCAGGGTGGACCCGCAACCTGCCTGCACCTTCATGGAGCACGCTGAATGACTCAGACCTCCTCGAGTGGCGCGTCCATCGTCTTCTATATGGCGCACTGCCAACAGCAGAACCCGTGACCCGACGGAAGGCCCGCACGGGGCTGTTTGTGATATCGCTCCTCGCCGCCGTTCCGCTCCTCGTGGAACCCGTCCATCGCGTGACGGAGGCACTCGTCGCGGTTCTCCCATAGCCGCAATCCCATTCAAGACTGCCGATCGCGGCGTCCCGCGCGACGCTTCTACGACCGCTGGTAGTAGTTCATCGGGTGCGGTCAGATCTTCTATAACGCGAGGCACGATAATCGACTGCCCGGAATACGACACGCCGCCAGCGACTGCGCCTGCAGATTACCTGCGGGTCGCGGGAATGACAAAGCGGTACGGCTCGGTGACGGCGCTCGATGACGTGGGGTTCTCGGTCCGCCGCCGTGAAATCCTCGGCCTGATCGGTCCCAACGGGTCTGGAAAGACAACATTGTTCGAGTGCATGGCTGGCGTACTGCCGCCGACGGCTGGTGCCGTATTCGTCGAGGGCAGGCCGGTCGGCCTCCGCGACCGGAGCCGGACACTCTTCTATCTGCCAGACGCGATCGCGCCGTGGCCTTCCCAGACCGTCCGGTGGGCGCTGGATTTCACCATCGGGTTTTTTGGCGGACGCGAGAGTCTGCTCCCGGACGTGATCGAGGGCCTGACGCTCAGTCCCTTGCTGGCGACTCCCATCGGCGCGTTGTCCAAAGGGCAGCGAAAGCGTGTCCTGCTTGCGATCGGGTTGCTGACGTCGCAGCCGGTACTCCTCGCAGACGAGCCGTTCGAAGGATTGGATCTTCGGCAAGCTCGCGATGTCGCGTCGCTGCTTCGCGCTCATGCGCTTGGTGGCCGCACCCTCTTCCTCTCCATCCACCAGATTTCGGATGCGGCGCGGATCTGTGATCGCTTCGTCTTGTTGAGCGGAGGTCGAGTTCGCGGCGAGGGGACGCTGGGCGCGCTTTCCGCGGTTGCAGGTGCACGAGGCGCGTCGGCACCGACTCTCGAAGAGGTGTTTCTTGCCCTCACATAGAGCGGCGTGGCGATGGCTCCTCGACAAGGAATGGCGTGAGCTGGTCGCATCCCGCGCGTGGTGGGTGCTGCTCGTCGTGATGGGGCCGCTGGTGGGGTTTGCGTTCATCAGCGCCGTGCGCACCTACGCGGAGGCCAGCGGACTCAACGGAACCGCTGCCGGCGTCGGCGAAGCGTTCTCGCCGCTGGTTGGGATCTGGGCGCCCACATTCAGCGCCTGCGAGCTCGCCGCGGTCTTCCTGCTGCCTTTTGTCGGAATCCGCGTGATTGCCGGTGATCGCCAGAGCGGTGCGCTGAAGCTCGAGCTGCAGAAGTCGATGCCCGCCAGTGTCCGCGTCACCACGAAGGGGCTCGTCCTTCTTGCGGGATGGCTCGTCGCCTCACTGCCGGCGGCATTGGCAATCGTCCTGTGGCGGAGCTACGGAGGAAGCATCTACGTGCCAGAGCTTGCGACCGTTCTCGCGGGCCACGTGATGAACGCGGGGCTCACGATTGGCATCGCGGCGGCCGCGGCCTCCATGACCGAACATCCATCTACGGCGGCAATTGTCACGCTCAGCGTCACGGTTGGAACGTGGATCCTGAATTTCATTGCGGCTGTTCAGGGCGGCGTCTGGGAACGCCTCGCGAGCTACACGCCCACCTCAATGGTCGCGCAGTTTCAGCACGGTTTAATCAGGCTGGATGTGGTGATTGCCGCGGCGCTGCTCACCGCCCTGGGTCTGGGCCTGGCCGCCGTGTGGGTGCGTCTTGGCGTGCCAATCCGTCGGCGAATCGGTGAGTCCCTCGGCCTCGTCGCACTCGCGCTGCTGGGCGTCCTCGCTGGCACTGCCACCGCTGCGAGCTGGGACACATCCGAGAGCAGGATGAACTCATTCTCTCGGGCGGACGAAGCGGCGCTTCGAGCGATTCCCGGACCGCTGACGATCGAGGTTCACCTTGCGCCAGAAGATCCCAGAAGAGTCGATCTCGAACACCACGTGCTCGCAAAGCTTCGTCGCGTACGGCCGGACCTGAAGGTGCGGTATCAGTCCGCGACCTCCATCGGGCTCTTCGAACAGACCAGCACCGGCTACGGAGAGATCTGGTACGACATTCAGGGAAAAAAGACGATGGGCCGATCGGTCACGGCGGAGTCTGTTCTGGAGACGATATACTCACTCGCCGGCGTCACGCCCGTTGCAGACGATGAGCCGGTGTTTCGCGGTCATCCTCTGCTCGCGCGGGCCAAAGGGGCGGCGGTGGTTTTCTATCTGTTATGGCCCGCTCTCGTGGGCGCGCTCGCGATTGTCGCGCGCGCGTGACAAGCGCCTGCGGCCCTCGCGAGGCGCGGAGTCGCCGAGCGAGCGCGAGCGGGGGTGGGCCGCCTCCGCGTCGCGTGAAACTCAGCGACGCTTCGGCGAGCTTAGCCGAAGCCTTGGCGGAGGCTAGGCCCCGCGAGCAGTGAGTAATGACAAGGGAAAAGGGAAAACATTGATGTCGATTTCTCGAAAGGCAGCAGTCACCCTTCTGGCCGCGACGGTCGTGATGACTGGCGTTCGCGCCGCCGACGTCAAGGTCGACCTGAGCAAGGAGACGGTCGGTAAACCGCCGACGACGTTCGAGCCGATGGTCGGCACGTGGATCGTCCAGCAGGATGGACCTGACAAGGTCATCGGCGTTGATGGTCGACCGTGGGTCGCCAGCAAGGACAACCCGACGAAATTGCTCATCGAAAGCGCGCGGCGCCTGTATGGCACGACGAACGAAGAGCTGATGGACAACGCGAAGCAGTTCGCGTACTACCCCGTCGCGGTGCTGAAGGAGCGTCAGATAGCTTTTCGAACGGCACCATTGCCGTCAGGTTCAAGACCATCGCGGGGGACTCGGATCGCGCATCGGGCATCCTGTTCAACGTGAAACCGAACGGCGACTGGCTGGCTGTCCGGTACAACGATACGGAGAACAACGTCGCGCTCTGGGAGTTCCACAACGGCATTCGTCGCAACGTGCAGGTTCAGCGATCGTTCCAAGCCGTTCATGCTCGATCGCGCCGCGTGGCACGAGCTGAGGTTGGCCGTCGACGGCGCGAGCCTCAAGACGTATCTCGACGGCGCGCTTGCGCTCGAATACACGCTGGGCAGTCAGCCTGGGCCTGGCCGCAACAACACGCCGCCCAATCCCGATCTCTTTCCCGAGAACAACTCCGTGTTGCGTCCTCCGGTCGGCGGGCGCATCGGCCTCTGGGCCAAGACGGACAGCACGAGTTATTTCAAGGACTACGTTCGTCAGTTCCAAGTAGGAGCACATGCTGAAGAGGATCGTTCTGCTCGTTACCGCGCTGGGGATCATTGCCGCGCCTGCGCTTGCGCAGTCGCCGAACACGTCGACGGTCGTCGTGCTCGTCAGCGATCAGACCGGAGCCATCGTCAAGGATGCCAAGGTATCGGTGACGAACAATCAGACCCACGCCGTGCGCGAGTCGATGTCGGATGCGGACGGAAGGGCGACGTTTTCCGCGCTCCCGCTCACGGGCGACTACACCATCAGCGTCGTCAAGACAGGAATTTCGTAGCGGACGATCTCACCGGGCTGACGCTTCGCGCCGGGGAAACGGCGACGCGTCCGAATAAAGCTCGTGGCGAGCGGCGGCAAGAGTGAAGTGACGGTGTACGGCACGAACCAGGGAGTCCGAGCCGACCCGCAGATCGGCCGCCGCATGGACAGCGCCGCGATCGACGAGACGCCGATTCTGGGCCGCAAGGTTGGCAATTTGCCGCTCTTCAATTCCGCGTTCCGGCAAGGGAAGGGCACCGGGGACCTGTTCGTCAACACGCCCTACTTCATCACCGGCTCCGGGAGCCGTCGAACGACGACCTTCATGCTTGACGGCGCGAGCAACGACGAGAGCTGGGGACGTCAGACCATGCTTGCAACGGTGCCCGTCGGCGCGGTTCAGGAAATCGTCGGTCCTGTCGAACGCCTTTTCGGCGGAGTTCGGCTGGACGGCGGGTCCGGCGCTGAACATCGTCACCAAGTCCGGCACGAACGCGCTGCACGGTGAGGGCCTGTACATGGCGCGCCCTGGAGGAATGCAGGCGAAGAGCTTTTCCACCGACGGCTTCTGTGCCCCGTCGGTCTCGAGCTGCACGACGCCCACCACGCTGACGGCGATCAATCCGGCCGACGTACCGGATGAACTCGATCAGGTGTCAGGATCCGTCGGCGGACCGATCGTCAAGGACAAGACGTTCTTCTTCGCGACGGCCGACTACACCGTGCAGGATCGGACGACCTTTCTTTCGAGCACGCTGCCGGCGTTCGTGCTTGCCGCCAGACGGCAGCCTGACTTACGTCGGGCACTATCGTCAGGGCACTCTTCAACGGCCGGATGGACCACAAGCTCACGCCAGCGCAGACGCTGATGGTTCGAGCGAACGTCGATCACTTCTACGACACCAACCCGAACGACGCCGTTGCGGGCACGAATGCGCCGACCGTGGCGCGAAAGTACACCCGCGGCTCCTGGACGACCCAGGTCAATCACACGACGGTCATCAGCGGCAATCTGCTCAACGAGGCGCGATTTGCGTATTTGCACGGCGATCCGGTGACGCTCTGGGAGTCACAGGACCCTTCGACCACCTACACACGCGGCGGATCAGTGCCATTCACGATCGGCGAGTCGCGTTCCGCAGATCTGTTCGGTCACCAGGTGCAGTTAGCCGATACGCTCTCGTGGTCCCGCGGGCGGCACACCGTGCGCTTCGGGGGCAGTCTGACCCATCACACGATCGGGTGGAATCGGGCAGCGAGCCTGGCACGGCGGTCCTGGGCACGTTCACGTTCCTCAGCACGACGACGGCGCCTTTCGAGCAGCTGACGCTCGCCGACGTCCAGCAGTACTCGGAGCCGGTCAGCTACGGGGTCACGAGCTACGAGCTCAAGCAGTGGATGTCGGTGGCGTTCGTTCAGGACAGCATCCGCGTGAGCGATCAGCTGACCGTGGACGCTGGCCTTCGCTACGACCGGCAGACGTCTGACCGATGCGACCAGGAACTTTGCCCCGCGACTGGGCTTCGGGTGGCATCCGAACGGCGATCGGCGTCTGGTGATTCGCGGCGGATACGCGATGTACTACACGCAGATTCGTTCGAACGCGATTGCCAGCGCGCTGACCGGTGGTCTCGACGGCCTCGTCACCTACACCGCCGCGCCGGGACAGACCGGGTTCCCGACGTGTTTGACGCTGCGTTCCGCTGAAACTCGATCCCCGGACGCTGCCACTCTCGCAGCAGCCCGCTCGCAACATCACGATCCGGGCCGGCGAGCGCAGATTTCTACAGGTCGCAATTCGCCAGTCCTACGGGCTGAACTTCGATTTGCTCCCGAACTATCCCGACGAGTTCGTGAACCCGCGCAGCCAGGTCACGTCGATCGGCGCCGAGCGTGAAATCATGAAGGGGTTGTTTGCGGGCGCTGACTATGTTCATCAGCACTGGACCAACCTCGATCGTTCGGTCGATTTGAACGCGCCGACGCCGTTCGATCGGACGGCTACCAGGCCAGACGAGAAGTGTGGCCGCGGCCAATGCGACTCGTCCTATCGTGCCGGTCAACGGCGGCGTGCGCTCACGTCAACGTGCTGATGAACCTCGGGCATCGCCGACTACGACGGGCTGCAGACGCAGGTCACCTATCGCGGCAACGAAAAGATGTACGCGGCCGTCAGCTACACACTGGCCAAAGCAACCAACACGGCCGAGCCGGACGGCAACGGTATCAATCCGAACGACGGCAACATCGCGCGTCTCGGTGAGGAAGAGCGCGGCCCCAGCGTCGTCGATCAACGGCACCGCGCGGTCGATCACGTTCAGCTACAATCTGCCGTACAACATCACCGCCGGCACCGTAGCCCAGCTCGCGTCGTCGCGTCCGTTCAATGCGACGACCGGCATCGACAACAACGGCGATGGTGCGAACAACGATCGCCCCGTGGTCGACGGGAAGGTGATCAGCAAGTCGGCGTTCCAGGGAACGCCGACATCAGAGGTCGGCGCTGTTCGCGCGAGGGCCGGATCAAGCATTCGGGCCGGGCGCTCGCTGCTTCGAGTGGAGGTGTTCAATCTGTTCAACCACGGCAACATTCTCGGCCGCGCGCAGACAACGTACGGCGATACCAGCACGATCGAATCCGACATTCGGTCAGGTCGTCAGCGTTGGCACGTGCGACGCAATGCGCTCCCGAGCCTCGCGAACATCGATCCGCCCAGGATGGTGCAGTTCCAGGTTCGATACCAGTTCTAGACGAATTGGTGAGTCAGTGAATTGCGAGTGGGTGACTTGATCGCGCCGGGCGACAGATGACAGCTTCGATGAATTCGCCGGAGCGTTGATATGCCGACTCGCCTTGTCACGACTTGGCGTGATTCAGGCAATAGAATCTGCGTGTGCGGTTTCTGTCCGTCAGTGCAGGGCTTACTAGCCGCCTGCCTCGGTGCCGATCAGGCCGGATCAGCCAACCTCCACTCCGGGTTCACGCTTCAATCGGCTCTCAGCGCGGCGGAAGAACATAACCGAACGCTTGTCGCGGCCCGTCTCGGGCGTGCGGCGGACCTCGCGGGGATAGACGTCGCGCGAGAGCGGTCGAATCCCGAAGGCGTCGTTCGAGGCGGGACGCGATACGCCTCACGAAGCGTTCAGCCTGGGCGTGCCGCTGGAGTTCGGCGGCAAACGCGCTCGGCGCGTCGACGTGGCGAATGCCACCCTCGCGCGGACGACAGCCGAGATTGCCGTTCAGGCCCTCGACATCCGGCGCGCCGTGCGGCTCGCCTATTTCGAACTCGTTGCCGCGGCTAATCGGCTGCAAGTGACGACCGACCTCCGCGGCTTCGCGGAACGGATGCGCGAACGCCGCGCGCGATCGCTTCAATCGGGTGCCGCGCCACGGCTCGAGGCGCTCCAGGCAGAGGTCGCGCTGGCGACGGTGGACAACGAGCAGGAAGCCGCACGCGGGCAGCCTCGAGGCGGCCCGCGCGGAGTTGAATACGCTGATCGGCCGGCCGCCCGAGGCACCCGCCGATCCGACGGATACGTTCGACGTCGGCGCTCTGCCGGCAAGACATTGCGCCGTCGGTCGCGGCAAGCCCGGACATCGTCGCCATCGATCGCGAAATCGACGAGGCGGTCGCGCGCGAGGCTGCTCGCGCGCGCGCTGCGGACGCCGGATTCCACGATCTCGGGCGGCGTGCTCTTCGACTCGCCAGCCGGACTTCACGTACGGCTGGAAAGCCGGCGTGGCGATCACGATCCCGCTGTTTACTCGCCACAACGCTGGCGTTCGAGTCGAAACCGCACGCGTCGTTCAGCTGCGGGCGCAGCGCGAGGCGCGGTCTGACCGAGCTGACGGGGCAAGCGGCCGCCGCTACCGCGAGGGCTCGCGCCGGGCGCCAGCGATACCTCCGCTATCGCGACGAGATCATCCCGCAGTTGGCGACCGTCGAGTCGATGGCCGAGGACTCCTATCGCTCGGGACAGACGGGCCTGTCGGCGTTCCTGCAGGCGTTGCAGAGCGCGCGCGAAGTGCGCCTGCTGGCCACCGATGCCGGGGTCGAGTATCAATCGGCGCTCGCGGACCTGGAGCGCGCGCTTGGAGGACCGATTCGATGATCTATCGCCCGGTTGTGCGGCGATCGCGGCGATCTGTCTTCGTTTCCGCGTGCCACCACAATGCGCCCGAGGAGACAGAGACGGAGACAGCCGTGGTCGTCCAGGTCGAACCGGCCCGCAGCGGTCCGATTCGCGAAGTCATCGCCGCCACCGGCGTCGTGACCGCGGCGCCCGGCGCTGAGCTGGTCGTGACGGCGCCGGAAGCAGCGCGAATCGTTGAACTGCCGAAGGCGGAAGGGGACCGTGTCCAGGCCCGGCGATCTGCTCGTCCGCTTCGACATTCCGTCCCTGACGGCCGGCGCGGCATCCGGCACGCGCCGCCATCGAGCAGGCGCAGGCGCGCGTCGAGAACGCGAAAGCGGCGGCCACACGCGTTGCGGGATTGTTCGAGCGCGGCGTCGCCGCGCGCAAGGAAGTGGAGGACGCCGAGCGTGAACTGCGGGAAGCCAACGCCGCACTGGCGCAGGCGCAGAGCGCCAGCGGCGCCGCGAACGCGCTCGCGGACCGGACCGTCGTGCGGGCGACTTTTGCACGGCGTCGTCGCCAAGCGACTGCACAATCCCGGCGATATGGTCGAGCCAGGGCCAGCGATCCGATTCTTCGCGTCGATCGATCCGTCGCGGCTGGAGATCACGGCGGCGGCTGCCGGTTGCTGCGGTGACCCGGATCGCCGCCAGCGCGCCGGCGCACATCACGGATGCCCGCGGAGCGAGGAACCGATCGAGGCGACCGGTCATCGCCCGGCCGGCCGCGGTCGATCCCGGCAGCGTCACCGCTGCCGTGCGGCTTCGTCCGGCCACGGTGATGGACTTACGGCCGGCATGTCGGTCGAAGTCGAGATTCTGGGGCCCGGAGCACAACGCGGCAGATCCTCGTGCCGCCTGCGGCGATCGTCCGGGACGGCGAAGTCACGATCGTGATGACCGTTGGCGCCGACTCGAAGGCGCATCGCAACGAGGTCGAGGTCGGTGTCGTGACACCCGACGCCGCGGAAATTCGCAAGGGATCAAGCCAGGGAGATCGAGTGGTCGTCCGCGGCCAGAACGGGCTGCCCGATGGCGCAGCGGTGACGATCGGATCATGAGCCTCGCCGGTCTCGTCGATCGCTACGGCCGCGCGATCGTCCTGGCGGTGACCCTGCTGGCGGGCGCCGGGCTCATTGCCGGTTCGGGGCTGCCCAGCAGCATCTATCCGCGCCTCGAGTTCCCGCGTGTCGTCATCATCGGCCACAGCGGCACGCTGCCCGCCCGCGCCATGATGCTCTCGGTCACCACGCCCGCTCGAGCAGGCGGTGATGGAGGTGCCGGCATTCGCCGCGTGCGATCGACGACGTTCCGAGGCGCGACGGAGATCTCCGCGCAGTTCGAGCCATCGACCGACATGGTCGTCGCCCTGCAGCAGGTGCAGGGCAAGATCGACGATGCGCGTCCGACGCTGCCCGACGGGCACCGACCTGATCGTCGAACGCCTGACGCCGGCGGCGTTCCCGATGTACATCCTCAACCTGACGCGGCCCGTCTCCTACCGCCGAGCTTCACGACTACGCGCTTCTACGTGATGCGGCCGCGACTGGCACGCGTCGCGGGAGCGGGACAGGTCGAGGTCAGCGCGAGCGACACGCGGGAGATCGAGGTCGTCACCGATCCGGCGAGGCTGCTCTGCAGCGGGCCTGACGGTCCACGACGTCGCCGAGAAGCTGAAGGCCGCAAACGCAGCTTGCGCCGGTCGGCCGGTATTCGTCTGGCGGCGTTCAGCAGTTGGTCCTCGCGTCCGGGCTGTGGTCGTCGGTTCGAGGAGATCGGCGAAACACCGATTGCGGTTCAGGCCCGATGGCGTGCTGCGGGTGAAGGATGTCGGGCAGGTGTTTCCCGGTGCTCCCGGATCGCACGGGCCTCATCACCGGCAACGGTCGAGACGCGGCGAGCATCAGCGTTTCGCAGCAGGTGGGCGCGAACATCCTCGACATCGAAGCCGGCGTGCAGGAAGCCGTCGACGAGCTCGCACGCGCGCTTGCCCGCGGGCCTTCACATCACCAAGGTGTACGACCTCGCCGAGTTCGTCCGCGCGGCGATCGCCAACGTCCGGGACGCAATCCTGATCGGCGGCTTGCTCGCGGTCATCATCCTGCTGCTGTTCCTCCGCGACTGGCGGTTGACGCTCGATTGCCGTCAATCACGCTGCCGCTGGCGGTCCTCGATCACGTTCGTCGTGATGCGTCTCTTCGGCGAGTCCGATCAACCTGATGTCGATGGGCGGCCTCGCTGTGGCGATTGGCCTCGTCATCGACGATGCCGTCGTCGTCGTGGAGGGCATCCATCGGCGCGTGCAGGAAGGATCGACGACGCCGGTTGCGGACGCGATCGAGCGATCTCACGGCCCCGGTTGTGAGCTCGACGCTCACGACCGTGGTGGTGTTCGCGCCGCTCGGTTTGTTGTCGGGCGTGGTTGGTCAGTTCTTCCGCGCGCTATCGCTCACGCTGTCGGCTGCCGTGCTTGCCTCCCTCGTGCTGGCCCTGACGCTGATCCCATTGCTCGCGCGCTGGGGCATCCAGCGCGATCGCGCCAACGCACATCCAGGCGGGCGTCTCGATCGACGTCTATGCAAGGACGCTCAAGCCGATGCTCGGCCGGCCGCTCCTTGCGGTGGTCGCGGCGCTCGCCCTCGCGGCCGCTGGCGGCGCTGCTCTATTTCTCGGTCGGAAGCGGGTTCCTGCCGCGGGCCGACGAAGGAGGATTCGTCATTGACTACCTGACGCCCGCTGGCACGGCGCTCGAGGAAACCGATCGTCAGCTGAAGAAGGTGGAGGCGGTGCTCCTCAAGACGCCCGAAGTTGCCTCGATTCAGCGCCGCACCGGTTCGGAGCTGGGCCTGTTCGCCACGCAGCAGAACAGCGGAGACGTGCTGGTCCGGCTGAAGCCGCGCAACCAGCGCGATCGCTCATCCGAGGAGATCATCAGCGATCTTCGCGACAAGCTGACCGAGGCGGCGCCGGGCATGGAGATCGAGTTCGTGCAGCTCCTGCAGGACATGCTCGGTGATCTCGAGGGAAATCCGACGCCAATCGAAGTGAAGATCTTCGGCGACGATACGGAGGTGCTCGCGGGTCTTGGCGAACAGGCGGAGGAGATGCTCGGCAAGGTCGAGGGCCTTGTCGACATCGTGGGTGTGAAGGGCGGCAACCCTGAAATTACGTGGCAGATCGATCCAACCGCAGCCGGTCGGCTCGGTCTCACCGTGGCGGAAGTCCAGCAGCAGGTCAGCGCGGCCTGGCTCGGTGAGGTGGCCACGGACTATCTCGCGCTCGATCGCGACATTCCCGTTCGCGTTCGGTATCCCGACGCGGTCCGATTCGATCAGGGACGCCTGGGCGAGACCGTGATTCGCGGAGCCGAAGGGCGTACCGCGCCAATCTCGGCGCTCGCGACCCTGACGCCTGCGGCGGGGCAGACGGTGCTGATGCGGGAAAATTTGCGACAGATGGTGATGGTCAGCGGACGCCTTGAAGAACGGGATCTCGGGTCGGCGGCGGCCGAGATTACCGCCAAGCTTCGAGGGCTGAAGTTGCCCGTGGGCTACACGTGGGAGGTCGGGGGCCAGTACCTCTCGCAGCGCCAGGCATTCCGGGAAATCCTCGAAGTGCTCGCGATCGCATCTGCGCTGGTATTTGTAATTCTCGTCGTGCACTTCCGCGCGTTCAGCCCGGCCGTGCTGATCCTCGGAGCCGCGCCGCTGTCGCTCGCGGGTGCATTGATTGCCCTGGTCGTGACTGGCACCGAGTTGAATGTCTCGTCGGCAATGGGTCTCGTTCTTCTTGTCGGTCTCGTCGTCAAGAACGGGATCGTGCTGCTCGACTACGCGGAGCGCGAGCGGCTCCGTGGCGTTCCAGCCGCCGAGGCGGTCTACGATGCGGCGCGAATCCGGCTGCGGCCGATCCTGATGACCACCTTGTGCACGCTGTTCGGACTGGTGCCGCTCGCGCTTGGCATTGGCGCCGGGGCAGAGCTCCAGCGTCCACTCGCGCTGGCGGTCATCGGTGGGCTCTCGCTCTCGACGTTGATCACGGTCTATTTGATCCCCTCTTTGTACGCTGGGCTGTACCGCAGGTCGAGAGTCTGACCCCCGCCCCGGGTCTGACCCCCGCCCCGGGGTCTGACCCCCGCCCCGGGGTCTGACCCCCGCCCCGGGGTCTGACCCCCAGCCCCGGGGTCTGACCCCAGCCCCGGGGTCTGACCCCCAAGCCTGCCTGCAAGGACCAGCATTTGCACCAAAGTGAATTGGATGAAGTTCGACGCATCATCGCAGGCGGATGAGTTGGAGCATCCCTCCCGCGCGGTCCACCTGCCACTCTCCACGATCGTGAAAGTTCTCCTGACGGCGTTCGTGCTCTGGGCTCTGTACAAGCTCGGAGCCATCATCGCGCTCGTTCTGATCGCCGTCGTGCTTGCGATCGCGCTCGAGCCGGTGATCGAGTGGCTGGAGCGAAAGAGCGTGCCGCGATGGGTTGCCTCGACACTGACGGTCTTCGTCATCGTTGGATGTCTGGTGCTGTTTGTCGCCATGTGCGGATCGTCGCTGGCGGCGCAGCTACGACAGGTTGTCGACCGGCTTGGTTCGGTGCGGCGCGACGTGGTGGCGTGGCTTCCGCCGCCGATCGCCCGCGCCGTGCGGGGCAGCCGTCTGGCGCCGGATGGCCCAACGGTCGCCGGGTATGCGGTGAGCATCGGCACCATATTCATCGACGCCATGCTGGGGTTGGCGGCGGTGTTCATTCTCACCATCTACTTCCTGATCGAAGGACGGCGAACGTGGAACTGGCTGGTTGCCTATGTGCCGCCGCGCAACCGCGCGCGAGTACGAGAGACCGCTGACGCGGGGTGCGAGGCGGTCCGGCATTATGTCGTCGGCAACGTAGCGACGTCGGTGTTTGCTGGCGTCACGGTTCTGGTCGCGCTGACGCTCCTTCACGTCCCTGCCGCGCTACTGCTGGCGCTGCTCGCCGGGATCTGCGACTTCGTGCCAGTGCTCGGGTTCATCGTCTCCGCGTTGCCCGCCGTCCTCCTGGCGTTGACGGTCTCCACGGCGACCGCGTTCACCGTCGCCGCGATCTACGTCGGCTATCACATGGTCGAGAACTATCTGATCGGACCGAAGGTATACGGCGGGCGGCTGCGGCTTTCCAGCCTCGCCGTGCTCCTCGCATTCGCCGCAGGCGCCGAGCTCTTCGGCATTGTCGGAGCGCTGCTGGCGCTGCCGGTTGCGGCGATGTACCCTGCATCGAAGACATCTGGTTGCGCGACTATCTCGGACGAGATGCTGTGGAGACGCATAGAAGAATCGAGAAAGAGGAGAATCACTAATCGCTGATCGCTGATCCTGAATCCCTGGATCCTTGAATCGATTCATTCGGTCAAAGATTCGGGATTCGAAGATCCGGGATTCAGGATCTTCGGCGATTCAGGATCAGCGATTCAGGATCAGTGATTAGTGATGAGTGATTAGGCTCTGCGAGCCAAGGCTCTCGCGGCCACTCTGGCGGAGGCCCACGCCCACTGGAAATTGAAGCCGCCGATGCGGCCGTCAACGTCGAGCATCTCACCGACCAGGTACAGGTCTCGACACCGGCGCGATTCCATTGTTGCCGGATCGATCTCGTCGAGCGCAACGCCGCCGGCGGTCGCCTCGGCGAAGTTGTACCCGCGGCTGCCGGTAATCGTCACGGGCCACTGCGTCAGAGCGTGGCTGAGCTTTCGCCGAGCGTCGCGGGTCAAGTGGGCGAGTAGCGCGCCGGGATCCAGATCGAGATGCTGCAGAATCGCGGTCGCGACCGACGCGGGCAGCATTTCGGCGAGCGCCGTGTGCAAGGACGCGTGCGACCTCGTGGCCCCGAGTGAAATCATTCCCGCATCGACAACGTCGAACGTGTTCCCGCGCGCGAAGTTGATGGTCAGACGAGCGTCGGTGCCGTCGAGTCTCGCGCGTAGCCAATGACGAGACATGTCGAGAGCGACCGGCCCGCTCATGCCGAAGTGCGTCCAGAGCAGGGCACCGCGAAGTCTTTTCCCAATCGCACCGTCTACCCACAGCGCCAGCTCGACGTCCTGCGAAACTCCAGTGAGATCCCGGTGCACCGAGGCGGTATCACCGAGGGTGAGTGGGACGAGCGCCGGAGTTGTGGAAACGATCGTATGCCCGAGTCGCTCGGCGACGACGAGCCCGTGCCCGTCGCTGCCGGTCTTCGGCAGCGACAGTCCCCCGGTCGCCATCACAACCGCGTCGGCGTGAACGACACCGTTCGACGCCTTGATCGTCAGGCGCGGCCCACGTACGACATCTTCCACCCGCGTGGATGCGCGTAACTCGACACCACAGGCCCGCGCCTCGGCGAGCAAGGCGTTCAGCACATCACGCGAGCGATTGGAATCTGGAAAGAGCTTTCCGTGAGGTTCTTCGTGGAGCGGCACACCGAGAGAAGCAAACCAGGCGACCACGTCCGATGGAGGGAACGCCTTCAGGATTCGTCGAACGATTGCCGGTTTTCCGCCGTTGAAATCGCGCTCCGAGACGCTGGCATTCGTGACATTGCATCTGGAGCCGCCGCTGACCAGGATTTTTGCGCCGGGACGCGCAGACGAGTCGAGGAGCAGGATCGATCGGGAGGAATTCAGCCGCCGGGCAAAGATCGCCGTCGCCAGGCCGGCAGCTCCCGCTCCGACGATCGCGACGTCGCAGGATCGCTCTTCTACGAGACGCTCCGTCGACGGTTCTGGCCCAGCCACCGGACTCTCGATGGCGAGTTCATCCGCGTCCGTCCTGAGTGGCGGGGCCCCACCATCCCTCGTCTTCAAACCTTCGGTGGAGCTCTACCCACCGGTCGTGCACCTGCTCTGACGTGGCGAATCGCTCGACGCGGGCAACGCCGGCGGCGTCGGTAATCACGATTTCGTAGCCGTCCCCGTCAGGCTCCGAGCGCACTTCGCATTGAAGGGTCTCGTTGCCACGTTTGAAGAAATAGAACACGACGCGTCGATTATGGCACGGCCGATCGTGCGACGGCTGACCGCATGATCTACGCGAGCGTCGACGCGTACTCCTCGTAGGTCCCCTTGAAGTCCGTGAGCCGGCCGTCGTCGAAATGCCAGACGCGGGTGCCGACTTCCTCCATCAGATCCTGGTCGTGCGTGACGAGCAGGACGGTGCCCTCGAACTTCTGCAGCGCGACATTCAAGGCGTTGATCGATTCCAGGTCGAGGTGGTTGGTCGGCTCGTCGAGCACGAGCAGGTTCGGTTTCTGCAGCATGATCCGGCAGAACAGCAGGCGCGCCGTTTCACCGCCCGACAGTGCTTCAGTCGGCTTCAGGCCTTCCTCGCCGCTGAACAGCATCTGGCCCAGCAAACCGTGGATGTCCTGCCGCGCCGCATCCGGATCGAACCGGTGCAGCCACTCGACCGCTGTCATGCCCTTTTCGATGACCCCGGTATGGTCCTGAGCGAAGTAGCCGATCGAGACCTCGTGTCCCCATCGCACCGATCCGCTGTCGATGTCGCCGGGCGACGACGGCAGGGTGGGCGAGTCGGCGAGGAGCGCCTTCAGAAGCGTTGTCTTGCCTTGCGCGTTGCGGCCGACGAGCACGATCTTTTCGCCGCGATTGACGATAGCGCTGAAATTCGAGATCACAGGCACTCCGCCGTGCGCCTTGCTCACGTGCTTGATCTCGATGGCGGTGCGGCCCGACGGCCGGTTCATCTGGAATCGGATGTACGGCCGCTGGATGTTCGATCGGGCGAGCTCGGTCGTCTGCAGTCGCTCGACTTCTTTTCGACGGGACTGGACCTGACTCGACCGCGTGCCGGCCGAGAAGCGCGCGATGAAATCGTTCAACTGCGCGATCTTCTTCTCGCGTTGTGCGTTGTCGGCCTCCACACGAGTACGAATCTGGGTCTTCGCGAGCACCATGTCGTCGTACCCGCCCGTGTAGGTGATGATCGTCTGGTAGTCGATGTCCGCGATGTGCGTGCAGACGGAATTCAGGAAATGCCGGTCGTGCGAGATGACGATCAGTGTGCCATCGTAGCGGACGAGAAATTCCCGGAGCCAGTGAATCGAGTCGAGGTCGAGGTGGTTCGTCGGCTCGTCGAGCAGCAACGCTTCGGGGTGCCCGAAGAGCGCCTGCGCGAGGAGCACTCGCACCTTCTGTCCCCCCTGCAGCTCGCTCATCGTCCGCTGGTGCATGGCGTCGGGGATGTCGAGACCTTGCAGCAGGATTGCGGCGTCGCTCTCCGCCGTGTACCCGTCTTCTTCTCCGACGATACCTTCGAGCTCACCCAGGCGCATGCCGTCCTCGTGGGTCATGTCGGACTTGGCATAGAGCGTTTCGCGCTCCGCGAGCGCCCGCCACAGCCGGGCGTTTCCCATGATGACCGTGTCGATCACCCGGTATTCATCGAACGCGAACTGATCCTGACGGAGTACGCCAAGCTTGTCCGGGCGAACGAGCGTGCCTTGCTGAGGCGCAAGCTCGCCGGTCAGCAGCTTCATGAACGTCGACTTGCCCGCGCCATTAGGACCGGTGAGGCCGTATCGCCGGCCACGCGAGAACGCCGCGGTGACATCTTCGAACAACACTTTCGATCCGAACCGCATCGACACGCCTTGGACTGAAATCATGAGCCTCTCTGCCGCAGGAAAAATGACGCAGGGAACCATCTATTATACCAGCAACCTGCGGTATATTTTCAGTCTCTGCACGTTTTGTACTCTGTGCGTTCCTTACTGGAGAGATTCGATGAGATTTGTCCTGCGCAGGCACGCGCTCGCCGCCGGGTTGGCCGGGCTTGTGGCAACGCTGCCGCTCACCGCCGCCAGCGAAAAGATTGATTACCAGGCGATCAACAAGATCAAAGAACAAGGACTGCAGCCGCAGAACTCGAAGGTCATGGAGATCTCGAGCTGGTTGACAGACGTCTACGGGCCGCGCCTGACTGGATCCCCCACCACACAGAAGGCGGGTGAGTGGGCCGTGTCGAAGATGAAGGAATGGGGCCTCCAGAACGTCGCATTGGAGAACTGGCCGGACCAGACAATGTTCCCGCGGGGGTGGGCCAACGAAAAGTTCTACATGGCGGCCGTGTCACCGCAGACGTTCCCGATCCCCGGCACGCCAACGGCGTGGACACCGGGCACGCAGGGTTTGGTCCGGGGCGACGTGATCCTCGTGAGCGAGACCACGCAGGAAGAGGTTCAGAAGTACGCGGGAAAACTGAACGGTAAATGGATCCTCACACAGTCGGCACCGGACGTTGCGGCCTATTGGACCCCGCCCGCGACGCGAAATACCACGGAGGAATTGGAGCGAGTAGAGCTGGCGACGCCTCCGGCCGCTGAGTTTGGCGTGATACCTCCCGGGGGCCGCGGCGGCGGCCGACTGGGTGGACCCCAGTTTGGCGGGCGCGGCCAGGGCGGAGCAGCGCCATTCAACCGCAACGAGTTCTTTCGCACCGAGGGCGCGCTGGGCACGCTGTCGACCGCGCCGCGCGGGCACGGCATCTACACGATCAGCGGTAGCCGCGCGACCGATCCCGCGCTGTCACTTCCCGCAGTTGTGATCCCGGCCGAACAGTACGGCCGCATGGCCCGGATGCTCGAGAAGAATCTTCCGGTCACGCTCGAGGCCGAGATCAAGAACACCTACTACCCAAACCCCGTGATGTTCAACGTCGTCGGAGAAATTCCCGGGACTGACAAGGCCGACGAGCTCGTCATGCTCGGGGCGCACTTCGATTCGTGGCATGCGTCAACGGGAGCGACCGACAATGCCGCCGGGTCGGCAGCGATGATGGAAGCGATGCGTATTCTGAAGCAGAGCGGCGTGCGCCTCCGCCGGTACGGTGCGCATCGGGTTGTGGACGGGCGAAGAACAGGGCCTGCTGGGTTCAGCGCAGTATGTGTCAGCGCATTTCGGATCGAGAGCCACTCTGCCGCCAGCGGCGGGTGCCAATCCGGCCGGCGGTGCACCAGGTGGGCCACCGGGTGGTGGTGGCGGTCGCGGCGCGCTCGGTCCGCTCGAGCTCAAACCCGGGCACGCCAAGTTCGCGGCCTACTTCAACATCGACAACGGGACCGGCGCGATCCGCGGTATCTATCTGCAAGGCAACGACGCCGTGGCGCCGATCTTCCGCGAGTGGGTGGAGCCGTTCCGAAGTCTTGGCATGTCGTATCTGACAATCAGGAATACCGGCGGAACCGATCATCAATCCTACGATCGTGTTGGCCTGCCCGGCTTCCAGTTCATTCAGGACGACATCGAATACAACACGATGACGCATCACACGAATCTGGACAGCTACGAGCGTCTGCAGCCGAGCGACATGATGAAGAACGCGACGATTGCTGCGGCGTTCGCCTACCTTGCCGCCAACCGCGACGAGATGCTCCCGCGCAAGCCGCTGCCGGCACCGGTCGCGGGACGGGGAAGTCAGTAAAAGGTTCTACAGGGTTCTGCAAGGTTCTACGGGGTTCTGCAAGGTTCTACGGGGTTCTGCAGGGTTCTGCAGGGTTTCACGTCCGAACCGTGAACCCGGTAGAACCTTGTAGAACCCGGTAGAACCCAGTAGAACCTTGCAGAATCTCTTTTTTATGCGCTCGGCGCCAACTCGCGTCCCGGGTTCGGCCGCGCGAGAAAGAACGATCCCACGACCAAAGCTGCGGCGAGCACTTGCGCGGCGAGCGTTTCGACGGTCGGGAAGACCGCGAACCACAATCCCATCCACTGGGGAATCACGTGCTGGAGCGACGCGATCGGTGTTGTCGGCAACCACTGGGCCAGCTGCATCTCTTGAGCCTGCTCACCAACCATCACGAGCAACACGAGACCGAGCATCACGCCCGTGAAGACGAGCATCCGGCGGTACGGCAACCGACGGTGTGCGACGAACGTGAGAATACCGACGACGCTTGTCAGCGCGAGGCCCAGGCCCACGCCATACAGGACGGGAGTGCCGCCAAGCTTCAAACGGTAGCTCTGAAGAAACACCACCACCTCGAATCCCTCGCGGTACAGCGACGAGAATCCGAGCAGGGCAAGACCCCAGAGGAGTCGAGTTGGAGAGCCACCTTTGATGAGCGACTGCTTCCGTCGGCTGTGCATCGAGATCCAGCCTGCCCAATAGACTTTGTGGAAGAACCAGTTCATCACCAGGAGCAGCACGAGGATCGCCAGAAGCCCGGTTGCTGCCTGCACGTCGAGTGCGGGTATGTTCTCGGCGAGACTGTCGACGATTCGGATGGCGATCGCCCACGTCACAAGGGTCGCGAGGAAGGCGAGCGACGTTCCGGCTGCGACTGGCCGCAGGAGGGAGCGGCGCGGTCCGACCAGGTTCGCCGTAATCGCGGAGAGCACCAGGATACATTCGAGCCCCTCGCGAAAGACGAGGACCGCGATGTCCAGGACGCGGGCGCCGAAATCACCATGGCCGGTCGGATCGGGCAGTCCGCCGGTTCTGAGCACCTGAAGAAGGAGAATGGCCGCGACCGCGAGCGCCCCTGCGGCCACACCGACGGTCGTAAGTGGTATCCGTTTCAGCATCTTGCGATATCCGACCGTTTAAGTCTGATAAGCAAGCTTATATCCGACCGACTTGGTCGTCAATGCCGCCAAGGTCAAAAAGCCACTTTTGTGTGTGGCGGGCGGCGGCCAGGTCATCGACGCCGGATGGTCTATGTGACGCGGCCCGCGAGTGGATCCGGCGTCAGCGTGAATCCAGCGCCGCGCCGATTGCGTTCAGGTCGTGCAGCTGGCCATCCGCTGGCAGCGCGATCAGACCGCGCGCGGTTGTGGCGCTGTCGGCGTAGAGGGGCGAGGATAAGCTATTCTTCACCGCCGGACTTCGACTGAAAGGGAGACGAGATGATGATGCGAATCGTTGTGGCCATCGCCGCCGTTGTGGTCTTCGCGGCCCAGGGCGGGACGTCAGCCGTGCACGTATGGAAATCGACCGACATCGCCGCAAAAGGCAAGGCGCTTGCCCAGAAGTTGAACGAACAGAAGGTCGCGAATGAGATCCTCGCGACCGAGGGCAACCGCAAGTTCATGGTGGCGCATCGTGAAGGCTCGGGACAGGCGGAGTGGCACGAGAAGGAAGCCGACGTCATGTTCTTTTCCGCCGGCAACATCACGATGGTCTATGGCGGAACGATTGTCGATGAAAAGACCACCGAGCCGGGTGAGCGACGCGGCACATCGATCAAAGGCGGAACGGAGGTGAAGCTTGGCGCGGGAGACGTGCTGCACATTCCCGCCAAAGTCCCGCACCAGATGATCCTCGCGCCTGGCGCGCAGGTCACCTACTTCGTGACCAAAGTCGTCGAGTAGTCAACGCCGAACTGCCCAAGCGAGGCCGTCCGGCTGCCGGCCGGCCTCGATGCGCCCGGCGATTTCGAGCGTCTTCAAATCGACAACCGCGACGTAATCGTCGGGCGTACATGCCACGTACGCGCGCGCGCCGTCTGGCTGCATCTCGATTCCGGCCGCGCCTCGCCCCGTCTTGACTCGTTTGGCTTCACGCCTCGTCTTTGCATCGAAGATTGTCAGCTCCGCTCCGCCGAGCGATGAGACAAATACGTGTGTCCCATCAGGCGTGAACTTCAGCCGGTTCGCGCCGTTGACGTTGGCGGCCAGTGTGTCGGTCACCTTCTTTGCGGCGACATCGACGATGGAGATGGTGCCGTCCTGCGCGTTGGCGGCCCAGATCTCCTTGCCGTCGGGGGAGACATCGAACCCTTCGGCGCCGCGCCCGACCGGCACGGTCGTTTCATCCCAATCCATTTGAGGACCGCCGCCGCGGCCAGCCCCCGGAGGTGGTCCGCCCCGGTTGCCGGCAGCCGCCTGTGCACTGCCCCGATCCGGCGCAGGAGGCGGTCCTGCTGGACCGCCGCGTCCACGCCCACCGCCGGCGAGCTTTTCGATGATGGTCAACGTGGCGGAGCTGACGTTCGACGTCACGATTCGCGAGAGATCCGGCCACACATAAATCATGTGCGTCCGGTTCTGTCCGGTCCCGAGCACCCAGTCAATCTTCTGCTGCGCTGGATCGTAGCTCCCAATCACCTTGGCGCCTTCGGCGGTAAACCACAACTTGCCGGCCACATAGGTGAGGCCATGCGGCGCGCGAAGCGGCCCCAGGTCGATCGGCGTGAGCGCCTTCATCGCGATGAGATCCACTGGCGTGATGATGTTTCCGCCACCGTTGTAGTTGGCGATATAGGCCATGCGGCCGTCGGAGGACGCGGTGATCTCGTGCGGATCGGGGCCAGACGGTACCTTCCCGAGGACCTTCAATGTCGTGGGATCGACGACCGACATCGTGAGATCCCCTTTGGACAGTACCAACAGAGTTCCTGGGCCGGAGGTCTGCGCAGGCAGCGACGCCCGCAGCGTCGCCGTCGCAGCGACGCCGGCAGCCACTGACATGAGAAGCGCGAGTCTCTTGGGAGTCATCGGTCAGGTCCCGCGGCAGATCGCCGCAACAACAGGGAAAAACAACGAAAGTCCACCAATCTCCCAGACTATAATGCGGCCGCCGACCGCAGACAAATGTACTCGCACGCCGAGGGAGGAACTCGGACGTTATCGGCTGGGCCGACTGATCGGTTCAGGCGGCATGGGAGAGGTGTACCTCGCGCGCGCCGCGATGCTGAAGGCCACCTCCGCGAAGCCATCATGCTGGCCGAGCGGCGGAACGCGAGTCGGACGTGCGCAGCATCCATCGCCGTACGCACGACGCGTGGTGGTTCGCGAAGACCCACGCATCCCCGAAGTCGGGGATCGCGTTCGTAGACGGGAAGCACCTCCGAGCCGGCACGGCTGGTGATGGCGGACATATTACGGAAGTGAGGACTCAGAACCTGACGTGTTCGCTGTCGGCCAGCAGCACGAACGTGGAGATCAACATCTGCTCGTCCAGCAAGGTGACCGCCTGTCAGTAAGACTCGCGACTCGCGACTCGCGCAGCACAACGCCGCGGTCCGCGGTTAACGGATCCCCGGGGCGCTCGTCTTCAGGTCCATGGGCGATCGGGATTGCCCGGACCGCCTCATGGATTCGTTCGTCAAAAGCCAGGGGACTGTCGAATGGCTGACCGAGACGGCAAACAGCTGCTGAGAAGGTGAGGTTCCAGATGACGAGACCTACTGTCGGGCTGGTCGTGCTGACCGCGTGCATGGCGCTCACGGTCGTGGTTCGGGCGAGTGACATGGTTGGGGTCTATGGGGTCATCGAAAAAGTGATCCTGGAGCCGTCGGACAAGGCTCCCGACCGAATCCAGATCTGGGGTGCCTTTGCGCTCGCGGAAGGCAACTCCGGATCGACGTACGGGCCGGCCCAGCGCGGCTACCTCTATTACTCGTGCATGTCGGGGCAGGAATCGATGTGTCGGAACGAATGGGCGGATCTGAAATCGGTGGTGGGGAAGACCACTGCGATCGGATTCGGTTTCAGATATCGACCGAACGGCCGCGTGCGGAAGGTAGACGAAAGGCCTGCGTCACCCGATCAGTATCCGATCGAGCGAGGCGTCGTGAAGGTCGAGAACGCATCCGATCGCGGCTCGGAAACCATGAAGGTCATCGACGGCCTCAGGGCGGCGCTGAAGCAGCACTAGACGCCTGGCAGGAGCTAACCGATGGCCGTCACGCTGACTACCCGATCGCACGGCGTGCTCCGCCACTCGTCGAGCGACGCCGTGCTGATTCTGCTGTCGCTCGTGTACGCGGGGCTGCTCGTTTCGGTCCCGTCGATCCCGCTCATCGCCGTGGGGCTGTGGTGGACGGCGAACGCCGTCGCACACAATTTCATTCACACGCCGTTCTTCCGATCTCGCGCGCTCAACCGGCTGTTCTCGATCTATTTGAGCGCGCTGATGGGGTTTCCTCAGGAACTCTGGCGCGACCGGCACTTGCGACACCATCGCGGGGACGAGCGGCGCGTTGCGCTCACAGTCCATGCAATCGTCGAGTCAACCGTGGTCATGAGCCTCTGGCTGTGGGTTTGTGTGACGGCTCCCGGGTTCTTCGCGACTGTCTACGTGCCGGGCTACCTCGCCGGACTGGCGCTGTGCTTTCTCCAGGGACACTTCGAACACGCAGGCGGCACGACGAGCCACTACGGGTGGCTCTACAACCGGCTGTTCTTCAACGATGGTTACCATGTTGAGCACCACCGGCGCCCTGGCGTGCACTGGACAGAACTCCCGCGCGAATGCGGGGGCGACGCCCGCAGCAGCCGGTGGCCTCCCGTTCTCAGGTGGCTGGATGTCCTGACACTCGAGCGGCTCGAGCGGATTGCATTGAAATCCCCGCGCCTGCAGCGCTACGTGCTCGACTCGCATGAACGGGCCTTCCGAGCCCTGCTTCCGGCGCTCCCACCCGTGCCCCACATCACCATCGTTGGTGGCGGACTGTTTCCGCGGACGGCGCTGATTCTTCGAAGGCTTCGCCCCGAGGCGCACCTCACCATTGTCGACGCACAGCGGGACCATCTGGAGGTCGCTCGACCGTTTCTGGCGGACGGCGTTGAGATGCGCGAGCAGTTCTTCGACCCACGCTCGGACGATGCCGGGGATCTGGTCGTGATCCCGCTGTCCTTCATTGGAAATCGGCGAGATGTTTACAGAAACCCGCCGGCACGAGCGGCCTTGGTTCACGACTGGCTCTGGAACACGCAGGGCAGAAGCGTGCGGGTGTCGTGGCTGCTGCTGAAGCGCCTGAATCTCGTGACGCGATGAGAGCGGCGTGCCTGCTCGCCGTGCTGCTTGCGGCGAGGGCCGCCGTACTTGTCGGCCGCGAGGTGCCGCTCTCTTTGTGGTCACCTCTCGCATACGTGTGGCAGGACGTGCTGGTCGCGCTCCTGTTTCTGCTGGTGGATTCACGTCTGAAGGGCGCGCGTGTCGGCTGGGCGATCTACGGCTTGCTGGTTGCGTATATCGCCGTGAATGTTCCGATCACGCGTGTGCTCTCCACGCCGCTCACGTGGACCATCCTTCGCGCGGCGCGCGGACCGCTCTCGGATGCGGTGCTGCATTACGTCACGTTCGCCAATCTGCTGAGCCTTGCCGTTCCGCTCCTCGTTGGGGTGATCGGGCCCAGGGCGCTTATTCGCCGACCCGTGGCGGTGAGCCGGCGCGGCGTCGTGGTCGCGCTGCTCTTCGTCGCCATTGGCCCATTCGCGACAATGCGCGTGGAGACGGGTGGCCTTCACCGGAACGCGTTCGGCGCGCTCGCGGCCACCAGCGTCGCGCGGCTTTCGGCGAGAGGCGCGGTGATGGACTGGCGCGTCAGTCCATTCGGGCCGCGCAGTGTCCCGGCCGACCTTACGTCCCTTCGCGGGTCGATGCACGGACGCAACGTCTTGCTCGTCGTGCTCGAATCTACCGGCGCCCGCCATCTCGGTCTGTACGGCAGCGTGCCCGATCCAGCTCCGAACCTGACCGCGCTTGCACGCCAATCGATCATCTTCGAGCGCGCGTACTCCGTGTACCCGAGAGCATCAAGGGGCTGTTTGCCACGCTGTGCTCGCGCTATCCCGCTTTTGATACCGCCCCAGATATGTACGCTGACGTCCCGTGCGTATCTCTGGCCGCTACGCTGGGCGCTCGTGGTTACCGGACGGCGCTCTTCCACTCCGGGCGCTTCGTGTACCTCGGAATGAGATCAGTCATCGAGCGACGCGGGTTCGACCTGTTGGAAGATGCCGGTGCCATCGGCGGGCGGGTTGACTCGAGCTTCGGTGTGGACGACGCGTCGACCGTGGATCGGGCGCTCGGATGGATCGATTCGCTCAACGGCAGGGCACCGTTTTTCGTCACGTATCTGCCGACATCGGGACACAACCCCTACGTCACGAATGCGCCGGGCCCGTTCAGAAGTGATCAGGATTTCTGGCGGTACATGAATGCCTTGCACGAGGGAGACGCCGCGTTTGGCGCGCTCATCGAGGGCCTGCGCGCGAGGCACCTGCTCGACAATACCCTGGTCATCGTCTTTGGCGACCACGGCGAGGCGTTCGGCGAGCATCCTGGAAACTTCGCGCACACGCTGTTCATCCACGAAGAGAACGTCCATGTCCCGCTCGTTATTGCGGCGCCCGGCGCAATCGACCGCCCGATTCGAGTCTCGACAGTGGCGAGCGTGATCGACATCGCGCCGACGACGCTCGATCTTCTCGGGTTGTCCCCCGAGCCGGCGCATCAGGGCTCATCGCTGTTGTCGACCGACCCACGGATGGCGCTCTTCTTCACGGACTACTCGATCGGCTGGCTGGGCTTGGTGGATGGATGCTGGAAGTATGTCTATGACATCGACTCGCGACGGTCGCGCCTGTTCGACCTCTGCAACGATCCGGGCGAGACGCGCGATCGTGTCGAGGACGATCCGGAGCGAACGAGCGCGTATCGGGAGCGCGTGATCGCGTGGGCAGCCGCGCAGAAGGATCGGATTCAGCGACGGCAGTGAGGCAATCGACAAGCGGGCTCGGTTCGTGCGACAGCCGTCGTCCCGCTACACGCGCCGACGGCGGACGTCGAAGAACTCGAAGAATCGAAGATCCGAAGGAGAAACGAAGAGAAAAAGCGGGCGTGGGCGACTTGTCAACGCGGGCTGGCGGGACGCCGGCGAAGCCGGCGTTAGGACGGTCGCGCAGCTCGAAAAACACAAGCACGCGAACGTAACAGGTCGTGCTTGTGTTTTCGATCTGCTCGACCGTCGACCGCGCGAAAGCGCGGCCCGCCAGCCTGCGTCTGTTGTTCGCTCACTTCGGCAGCATAACTCTTGGCTGTCCGGTCATCCTTCGCTTCTATCTTCGCTTCTTCGTACCTTCGGATCTTCGCCGCCTGCCGTCGGCGCGTGTAGCGCGACAGTGCGTGCAGCTCGACAGTGTCCGCTGCCCGCAGCCATTAGTCGCTTTGATTTCAAGCATTTGGACGGCATGCCCTATAATGTTGCGTAGATGCACGCCACAGACGTCGGGAAACCGGATTACTACCACCGTGTCGTGGACTGCCAATGGGCCTGTCCGGCGCACACGAACGTCCCCGAGTACATCCGACTCATCGCTCAGAACCGTTTCACCGAAGCCTACCTGCTCAACCGTGAGTCCAACGTTTTTCCGGGGATCCTCGGGCGCACCTGCGATCGTCCGTGCGAGCCCGCGTGCCGACGCACGCGCGTAGACGGCAAGCCGGTCGCGATCTGCAGGCTGAAACGCGTTGCTGCTGACAACCGCGACGAGGTCAGACATCTGCTCCCGACGGCGCCGCTCGAGAAGAACGGCAAGAAGATCGCGCTCATCGGCGCCGGGCCGGCATCGTTGACCGTCGCGAACGATCTGATGCCGCTCGGATACCAGGTGACGATCTTCGAGCGGCAGCCGCGGCCGGGGGGGCTGATGCGCATCAACATTCCCGCCTTCCGGCTGCCCGAGCAGGTCCTCGACGAGGAGATCGCCTACATCGTCGACATGGGTGTAGAGGTCAAATACAACGCGCCCGTGAACAGCTTGAAGGAACTGCTCGACACGGGAGGCTACGATGCGGTGTTTGTCGGGACGGGCGCACCGAAGGGCAAAGAGCTCGAAGTCCCCGGCCGGCATGATACCGACCAGATCTTCATCGGCATCGAGTGGCTCGAGTCGATTCATTTCGGCCACGTCGATTCGGTTGGGAAGCGTGTCCTGATCATTGGTGTCGGGAACACCGCGATGGATTGCTGCCGATCGTCGAAGCGGCTCGGCGCGACCGATGTGAAGGTCATCGCGCGGAAGACGCGGAAGTATTTCAAAGCATCTCCGTGGGAGCTCGAAGACGCCGAGGAAGAGGGCGTCGAGATCGTAGAGAACCTGCAGCCGGTACGTTTCATCGTGGAGAACGGAACGCTGACCGGCATGGAGTTCGACAAGTTCAAGTCCACGGAGACGTCCTCAGGTCTCAAGCAGGAAGTGATCGGTCGCGAGATTCTCCCGTGCGATACGGTCGTGCTGGCGGTCGGTCAGGATAATGCCTTCCCCTGGATCGAGCGGAACATCGGCCTCGAGTTCGGCAAGTGGGACATGCCGGTCGTCGACAAGACGACGTTCATGTCGACGCGCCCGGGCGTGTTCTTCGGCGGCGACGCCGCCTTCGGACCGGCGAACATCATCTGGGCCGTCGAGCACGGCCATCAGGCGGCGATCTCGATCCACAACTACTGTCAGGGCATTCCTGTCACCGAGCGTCCACCGCGAGGCATGACCCTGACGAGCACGAAGATGGGCCTGCACGAGTGGGCCTACAGCAACAACTACAACGCGGTGGAGCGCCAGAAAATGGCGCACGTCGAGCTGCCGGTGCGGTTCGCCAGCATGACGACGGAAGTCGAGAAGGGTTTTACCGCGGAACAGACGCAGGCCGAAGTCGAGCGGTGTCTGAACTGCGACATGGAGACGCACTTCATCCCGTCGCTCTGCATCGAGTGCGACGCGTGCATCGACATCTGCCCGGTTGACTGCCTGGCGATCAGCGTCAACGGGGACGAGTCGTTCCTGCGCGAGCGATTCAACGCCCCGGCGATCAACCTGGAGCAGCCGCTCTATGTGTCGGAGCTGTTGAAGCAGACGCACCGCGTGATGATGAAGGACGAGAATGTGTGCCTGCACTGTGGTCTCTGCGCGGAGCGCTGCCCGACCTACGCGTGGGACATGCGTCAGTTCGTTTTGCAGATTCCTTACGCGGCCACCGGCGGGGGAAGGGTGATTCCGCTGGCCGCTGTGTGAGGACTCGCTCTCAGCTGTCAGCTGTCAGCGGGTCTTCAAACGTGCTGAAAGCTGAGAGCTGAGAGCTGATAGCTACTTATTCAATGGACAGAATCAACAACTTCGCCTTCAAGATCGCCACGGCCAATGGCACGGGGTCGGCTTCGGCCAATGGCCTCATCATGCAGGCCATCTTTCGCATGGGAGTGCCCGTGACAGGGAAGAACGTCTTCCCGTCGAATATCCAGGGGCTCCCGACGTGGTACGAGCTCCGCGTCAGCCGCCACGGATACACGGCACGCACACCACAGTTCGATCTGATGGTTGCGATGAACCCCGCGACGTATCAGAAGGACATCACCGAGCTGCGCAGCGGCGGCTGGCTGCTTTACGACTCGACGTGGCCGCTCGATCCGCGGCTGGTCCGCCCCGACGTCACGTATCTGGGAATACCGCTCGCGGAAATGTGCAACGCGGAGTTCTCCGGTGTGCGCGAGCGCATCCTTATGAAGAACATCGCGTACGCGGGGGCGTTGAGCGCGCTCCTCGATATGGACACCACGGTCATTCGAGAGCTGCTGAAGGAGAAGTTCTCGCGGAAGCCCGCGCTGATGGATTCCAACCAGAAAGCGATCGATATCGGGTTCGATTACGCGAAGGCGAACTTTGCCTGTCCGCTGCCGATCCACCTGGAAGGAATGGACAAGACGGCGGATTCGATTCTGATCGACGGCAATACGGCGGCGGCGCTCGGGTGTCTCTACGCCGGGGCGACCGTCGGCGCGTGGTATCCGATCACGCCGGCGACGTCGCTGATGGAGGCGTTCAAGGGGTTCTGCCAGAAATACCGCCAGGAGCCAGAGACGAACCGCAATCGGTTCGCGATTCTCCAGGCAGAGGACGAGCTCGCGGCGGTCGGCATGGTGATCGGCGCGTCGTGGGCAGGCGCCCGTGCGTTTACGCCCACGGCGGGTCCGGGTATCTCGCTGATGACGGAGTTCATCGGCCTGGCGTACTACGCGGAAGTGCCGGCGGTCATTTTCGATGTGCAGCGCACCGGACCCTCGACCGGGATGCCGACACGAACCCAGCAAGGCGACTTGATGCTCTGCGCCTACGCGTCGCACGGCGACACGCGCCACATCTGCCTCTATCCCAGCGATCCGCGCGAGGCGTTCGAGTTCGCGGTGGCCTCATTCGACCTCGCTGAGCGATATCAGACGCCGGTGTTCGTGCTGAGCGATCTCGACATCGGCATGAACGACTGGATGGTGCCAAAGCTGACGTGGGACGACGAATATCGTCCCGATCGCGGCAAGGTTCTTTCGGCCGCAGAGCTCGAGCACGTCAAGACGTTTCACCGCTATCTCGACGTTGATGGGGACGGCATCCCGTATCGCACGCTTCCCGGCGTGCATCCGAATGGCTCGTACTTCACCCGGGGCTCGGGACACAACCGCTACGGCGTCTATACGGAGGACTCAGACGAATACGTGGACGTGCTCGATCGCATCGACCGGAAGATTCAGCATGCGGCGCGATCCGTTCCTGCGCCGGTGCTGAAGACCACTCCGGGAGCGAAGATTGGCATCGTCACCGTCGGGGGCTGCCATGCGGCCTGCGTTGAAGCGCTCGACCTCCTGACCGCCGACGGATTTGCGATCGACTATATGCGCGTTCGGGGGTTCCCGTTTGGTGACGACGTCCGGTCGTTCCTCGAATCCCATCAGGTGAATTTCATCGTGGAGCAGAACCGCGATGCGCAACTGCGCAGTCTCCTCATGTTGGAGACCGGTGTGCCCGTGGAAAAACTGGAGTCCGTGCGGTACTACGGCGGGTTTCCGATGAGCGCCCACCACGTCATCGAGGGCGTGAAGGCGAAGCTGGAGAAGGCGGCATGACCTACATCGCGAAACCGAAGGTCCACCATCCGGCGCTGCAGAGGAATGCCGTCGGACTCACCAGGCGCGACTACGAAGGCAGCATTACGACGCTCTGCGCGGGCTGCGGGCACGATTCGATCACCGCCGCGATCATCCAGGCGTTCTGGGAACTGTCGATCGAGCCGTACAAGGTGGCGAAGCTCTCCGGCATCGGCTGTTCGTCGAAGACACCGGCGTATTTCCTGCGCGAAGCGCACGGCTTCAACGGGGTCCACGGGCGGATGCCCGCGCTCGTCGCCGGCGCCAACGCGGCCAATCGCGACATGATCTACATCGGCGTCTCGGGCGATGGTGATTCTTTGTCGATCGGCCTGGGCCAGCTGTGCCACGCGATCCGTCGCAACGTGAACGTTCTGTACATTCTCGAGAACAACGGGGTCTACGGGTTGACCAAGGGGCAGTTCTCCGCGTCGGCCGATCCCGGCTCCCTCAACAAGAAGGGGGAGGCGAACACCATGGACGCGATCGACGGCTGCCTTCTCGCCCTCTCGCTGGGGGCGACGTTCGTCGCCCGAGGCTTCTCAGGCGACAAGGCTCAGCTGGTCCCCATGCTCAAGGCGGGGCTGAAGCACCAAGGCTTTGCCTTCATCGACGTCATCTCGCCGTGCGTCACGTTCAACGATCATGAAGGCTCGACGAAGAGCTACGCATACACGCGCGAGAAAAACGTCGAGGTCGTTCACGCCGACTTCGTGGCCCCGACGGCGGCCATCACGGCTCAGTACGATGCGGGCGCGGTCCGCAACATCATGCTTCACGACGGCACTTGGGTGCGGCTGCGAAAAATCGATGACGATTTCGATCCCACCGACCGCGATACCACCTACTCCTACATCCGGGAGCGGCAGAAGGCGGGCGAGGTGGCGACCGGCCTGCTGTACTTGTCCGCCGATTCGACCGATCTCCACGAGCAGAGTAACACCGTGTCCACCCCTCTCGTTCAGTTGCCCTACGAGGATCTCTGTCCGGGCAGCGCCGAACTCGAGAAGCTGCAGAAAAGATTCAGATAAAGCTGTCAGCCACCAGCTGTCGGCCGGGAGCACGGATAGCTGATAGCTGTCAGCTGATAGCTGTTAGCTGGAGCTTGACATCAAGGTCGAGCCGGCGTAGTTTCGCCGACGCACGTGTCATTGATTTGCCATCAGTGAGGAGGGTCAATTGATGAGAGGGTTCCTTCGGTACTGCGCAGCCGCGTTTGGCTGCGTGCTGCTGACGGCGATGCCGGCCGCAGCGCAGTTCGACCGAGGTCAGATTTCCGGCACCGTGAAAGATGCCCAGGGCGCGGTGGTCCCCGGTGTGACCGTTTCAGTCACCAACCTGGATACTCAGCTGACGCGCACGACGGTGACCGATTCCACCGGGTATTTCACGATTCCGAATCTGCCTGGCGGCAAGTACGACGTTTCTGCCGAGCTCCAGGGATTCAAGAAGGCGCTTCGTCAGAGCGTGACACTCGACGCGGCGGGCGCGCAGACGATCAACTTCGCGCTCGAAACCGGCGCTATTACCGAAGCCGTGACGGTCACGGCCGAGGCGACTCCGCTCCAGACCGATGTAGCCGTTCGCAAGACCGTTGAGGCGAAGGACATCGAGCTTCTCTCGTTCTCTGGCCGCAACCCGCTGGGGGTGCCAGCCCTCAAGGCCGGCGTCATTGGCGGGAGCTTCAACAATTTTGGTTTCGCCGCGTTCAGCAACGGCGGTTTCAGCATCAACGGCGGTCGGCCCGAAGAGAACGCCATCTACATCGATGGGGCCATCGGCGTCCGCACGCGATCCGCGGGAGCGATTATCGGAACCCAGAACGTCGATGCGGTCCAGGAGGTTCAGGTTCTGACCGCCAACTACATGCCCGAATATGGTCGCGCGAGCGGCGGCCAGATTCGGTTTATCTCGAAGGCTGGGAGTTCACGCTATTCCGGAAGCGCATCCTATTTCATGCGCGACGACAAGCTGCAGGCGAACACGTGGGCGCGTAATCGCAGTCCGAACGCGCTCGAGAATTCCGGGCCCGCACCGTTCAATCAGAAGCAGTATGGCTATTCGATCGGCGGGCCGATTCCGGGCAACATGTTCAGGGACAAGGCATTTTTCTTCGCCGCTCAGGAGTGGGTGAATTACTTCGCTGTGCAGACGAACACCGCAACGGTGCCGACCGCGGCGATGCGGACGGGTGATTTCAGTGAGTTGCTGAACCCGAGCAGCGGGTTCTACAAGACGGCCCAAATCATCCGCGATCCGCAGACCGGCCAGCCCTTCCCGGGTAACATCATCCCGTCGAATCGTCTTTCCGCCAACGGGATCGCGATCATGAATCTGTATCCGCTGCCGACGCCGGGATTCCGGTCAGGGAGCGCCAACGCGATCTTCAACAGCGACAACCCGCAGGATCAGCGCAAAGACAACATCCGCATCGACTACCGACTCAACGACAAGAACCAGGTCACCTATCGCTATTCGCAAGTACAACTGGAAGGCTGTCGATGCGTTCCGCGGCACGTTCCCATTTGCGCGCACGGACTGGGACCGCCCGAACGGGACGCAGAACTTCAACTGGACGAGCACGATCACACCGACCCTCATCAACGAGTTCAGCTATTCGCACTCGCTGGATCAGGTGTTCATCAATGTCTTCACGGAGTCCGGGCTCTACAAGCGGAGTCGCACTGGGGTGAACTATCCATACATCTTCCCGGAGAACAAGGAGATCGAGGATAAGATCCCGACCGTCAACATCGATGTGTTCACGCAGATTGACGGCGGTCCGTATCCATCCTCGTCGCAGGGACCGATCCACCTCGTCTCGAACGCCACGACCTGGGTCAAAGGCCGTCACACGTTCAAGGGCGGCGTGGCGATCGAGTACTCGGGTGAAGACGACTTCGATCAGATCAACGTCAGCGCGATTCCGGGCGGCACCAACAACCAGAATGGGCAGTTCGCGTTCCGCGACAGCAGCAGCGCCAGAACCGGCGTCGGCATCGCCGACATGGCGCTGGGGTTTTCCAGGACTATGCGGAGCTGGGACAGCGCGCGTTCACCAAGTGGCGTTCGTTGGCGACGGATGTCTTTGTCCAGGATTCCTGGAAGCCGCGGACGAATCTGACGGTGGAAGGTGGTGTACGGTGGGCGCTCTGGCCGCCCTGGTATTCGCAGACAAACAACATCGCGAACTTCGATCCGCGCTTCTACAACAAGGCGACCGAAGCGATCATGAACCCGTCAACCGGGCGTCTCGTCGGCGGCGACCGCTACAACGGCATTGTCCTGCCGGGCGACGGCTTCATCGGGGACGCGAACGACCTGGTTGTGGCCCAGGACCCGAAGGTGCAGGCGCTCTTCCGCGGCGAGCCGCGTGGCTTCTCGGAGACGCATTACAACGTGTTCGAGCCTCGGCTTGGCATGTCGTACCAACTCAACAAGCAGACGATCGCGCGGGCGAGCACCGGCGTCTTCCACAACCGCGTGACCCTGAACGACTCGACGCTCCTCGGCGGCAACCCGCCGTTCCAGCCGATGGTCACGGTGTCGAACGGCAGCGTGGACAACCCGGGCGGCGCAGGCAGTTCGTCGGATCTGCCTTTTGGCATTCAGGGTCAGGACGTCGTGTTCAAGCATCCGACCTCGTATATGTGGTCGGCAGGCGTGCAGCGCGAAATCCCGTTCGGTTTCGTGGTCGACATGACCTACGTCGGCCGACGCGGCTTGTATCTGCAGCGCGAGCGCAACATCAACCAGCTGCAAGCCGGCACGATCCAGGCGAATCCCGGCGTCAATATCGCGGCTCTTCGGCCGTACAAAGGGTATGGCGCGATTCGCGTCAGCGAGAACGCAGGCTACTCGAAGTACAACAGCCTCCAGATAAGCGCCGACCGCCGTTATACCAACGGACTGAAGGTTGGTGTCGCGTACACGCTCGGGAAATCGGAGGACAACGCGAGCGACAAGCGGAACATCCTCTGGAACACCTACAGCGATACGAACTACTGGGGGCCGTCGAGTTTCGATCGCACGCACGTGGCGTCGATTTACTACATCTACGACCTGCCGTTCTGGCGTAACGGCGGATCGCCGATGAAGAGCCTGCTTGGAGGCTGGCAGATTTCCGGAGCCACGTTCTTGCGCACGGGCACACCATTCTCGGTCACGCGAACGAACGACATCGCCGGCGTCGGTGAAGGATCGAACGGCCAGCCGATGGATGTCGTGGGCGATCTGTATGCCAATGCCAATGGCCAGTTCTCCTACACGGATGCGAGTGGTGTGGCCACCGATCAGAACTTCGGGTTCAATCCGGCCGCATTCAAAGACCCGGCTCCGGGAAAGTTTGGCAACGAAACGCGCAACCTTATCCGCAATCCTGGCGACCAGCAGTGGGACATCGCGCTGTTCAAGAACTTCTCGATGGGCGGGACGAGGAAGGTCCAGTTCCGCACGGAGATCTTCAACTTCCTGAACCATCCGAACCTGAACGGACCGATCAACGATCCGACGAACGCGAACTTCGGCCGCATCATTACCAAGGACGGCAACCGTCGCGACGTCCAGCTCGCGCTCCGGTTCCTGTTCTAAGCGAGGACGAACGAGGATCTGTTTCGAGTACCCGTTCGACGGTGTGAATGAAGCCCGGCGTGGGTAACTACGCCGGGCTTTTTCTTGTCTGGGGCGACCGACGCGCTGGACGCGCCGACGGCAAACGCGAGGAAACGAAGGGACGAAGAAAACGAAGAAGAACCGAGGGAAGAGAGCAACCAGTCGGACGTATCAGTGGCTGGCGGGCCCGCGCTGTGCGCGGGCAGATCGGGAGGATCGATCGAGAACACAAACACCACACCATCACGAGGTGCTTGGGTTCTCGGTCGATCCTCCCGATCGTGGGCGCCGGCCGAGGCCGGCGCTCCCGCCAGCCCGCAGCGTGACCCCTCCAGTCTTCGTTGCTCCTTCGGATCTTCGGATCTTCGATTCTTCGCCGCTTGCCGTCGGCGCGTGCAGCTCGACAGTGAACACCCCTGCCACACGATCGCCCGCGCGCGTGCCATATACTCGGTCTCTCGAAGAGGAGCAGCATGAACCGCATCGCCACACCGCGGAGCGTCCGATGGATGCTAGCCGCCACGCTCGCAGTTGTCCCACTCGCGATGCGGGGAGCGCCGCAACAGCCGTCGCCTCGGCCGAAGACGGCTCAGACTGCGCTCGATCGATACGTCGCCGCGCCCGATCCTGCGTTCGCGTGGAAGGCGGTTCGGGATCTGCCGGCGGCGGAAGGTGTCACGGCGACGCTCCTCGAGATGACGTCGCAGCGCTGGCTGACCGAACAGGAAGTCGAGCGTCCGCTCTGGACGCACTGGCTCACCGTGATTCGTCCCGCGAAGGTGACCAGCGACGTGGCATTCCTGTTTATCACCGGCGGCAGCCTCGAGCGTCCGGCACCGGCGCAGCCGCCCGCCTGGCTCGTCGAGGCGGCACAGACGACCGGCACCGTCACCGCCGAGCTGCGCATGGTCCCGAATCAACCGGTGGTCTTCAAGGACGACCCGGCCCGCAAGCCGCGCACCGAGGACGACTTCATCGCCTACACGTGGAACAAGTATCTGCGGACCGGTGACGAGAAGTGGCCGGCGCGTCTCCCAATGACCAAGAGTGCCGTCCGCGCGATGGACGCCGTGACCGCCTTTGCCGCTACGCCGGAAGGCGGCAGCAGCCGGGTCAGTCGGTTCGTCGTTTCCGGTGCATCGAAGCGAGGGTGGACGACATGGACGACGGCGGCGGTGGACCAGAGGGTCATCGCTATTGCGCCGGCCGTCATCGATATGCTCAACGTCGAGCCGTCGTTCATCCACCACTATCGCGCCTACGGTGCCTGGTCGGATGCGGTCAAGGACTACACCCAGCAGGGGATCATGGACTGGATGGGCAGCCCGCAGTTCCGCGCGCTGATGAAGATCGAGGAACCGTACGAATACCGGGATCGCCTGACGATGCCCAAGTATCTGATCAACGCGTCGGGCGATCAGTTCTTCCTGCCGGATTCCTCGCGGTTCTACTTCGATGACCTGCGGGGAGAGAAGCACGTGCGCTACGAACCGAACGCGTCGCATTCGCTGGAGAAGACAGACGTTCAGGAGAATCTCCAGGCCTTCTACGCATCGATCGTGAAGGGTACGCCGCGGCCGCAGATCAAGTGGACGTTCGAGCACGACGGATCGATCAAAGTGATCGCCAAGGACCGGCCGGAGACCGTGGTGATGTGGCAGGCAACGAACCCCGAGGCTCGCAACTTCCGGCAGGATGCGATTGGCAACGCTTACCAGAGTTCGCCGCTCACGCCCACAGGTCCCAACACCTGGATCGCAAAGGTGCCGCCGCCCGTGAAGGGCTGGACGGCGTTCTTCGTCGAGCTGACGTTCCCGACGACTGGCAAGTATCCATTCAAGGAGACCTCCGGCATCCGCGTACTGCCGGATACGCTCCCATACGCGGCGCCAAAGCCTCAGCGGCCCACGACGGCTGGCATTGGTGCGCGATAGCGGCTGCCGCCGTGCTGCACGCGCCGACGGCTCACGTCGAAGATCCGAAGATACGAAGATCCGAAGGAGACGCGAAGGCCGGAGGATCACGCTGTGGGCTGACGGGGCGCCGGCCGGAGGCAGCCGGAGGCCGGCGACAAAGCGAGACACTGATCCGGAAACACAAGCACCACTTGCTCACGAGGTGTTTGTGTTTCCGGACCAGTGTCTTGCTTTCCGCGCGCAGCGCGGCCCGTCAGCCCCTGTCTTCCGCTGCCTCACGTCGCCCGCCTACCGCGCATCCTCTGCCACGTCTCCTTCGATTCTCCTTCGATTCTTCGATTCTTCGCTTCTTCGACGTTCGCCGTCCGCGCGTGTAGTTCGACAGTGAACACCGCTGTCAGCCGCCCAGACGTCACAGCCGCGCTTGCCATATACTTTCTGGCGCTGGCGGAACCTTGGAATCAAGGAGCTGCCCTGAGACAGATACAATAGATCGACGATTTCTCCTGGGGGCTGGGCCTGAATCGAACTGAAGATCGTGTGCTCTCGGCCGTAACGGCCGCCGTTCGCACGCGCCGCGCTCGCGAAACCAGTCGTCTGCTCTGGAGACTCGCGCCGGCCAGCGCGGCGGGCATTCTCCTGTTGACGGTCGCGGTCCGCTGGAACCGAGCATCGCCAGCGATTCCGCTCGGAGTACTCGCGGGCGTATGTCTCACATGGGCTCTCATCGCGTACGCACGACGCCACGTCGATCACGTGTCCGACGAGACCGCGGCGGCAATCGACGACGAGGTCCGTCTCGAGGGGGAGTTGCGGAGCGCCACATGGTTCGCGTCGCATAGCGCCGACGATCCCTGGGCGCAGTTTCACCTGCAACGTGCCGCCAACCGGTTCGAGTCCATCGACTTTGCTCAAGTACTACCCGACGGTGCGTGCACCGCGCGCGCGAGTGGCCACCGGAGTGATGATTGCGGCGGCGGTGGTGCTCGCGGTTGTATTTCCGCAGCGGCCTAGAGCGGGCAGCCCGGCGTCCGACACCCTTCTCACCCCCGTGGTGCGCAAAGTGCCGGCGATAGCCGTTGAAGGTGTGCCGCCCGATCTGCCGCAGGATCTCGAAGACCTCCTGGCGGCAATCGAGAACGGAACCTTGACGGCGCCGCGGCCGGCCGACGCCGCGCTGCTCGACACGTTGAAGAACTTGCAATCGATCAAGGATCCGAAGGCGCTGGCGGCGCTGGCACGCGCGCTGGCTGCAGACCCTTCGCGCCTCGACGACAAGACCACGATGAAGGATCTCGCCGATCGCACGAAGCGCGACGCGGCGATGACGCCGGCGTCCGAGGTGCGGGACGCGCTGGATCAGCTCGCAAAGAAACTCTCGAATCCGGAATCGGACATGGATTCCGCCGGCTTCGAAAAAAGCGAGGAAGCCCAGCCCAACGGCGGCGTGGATCTCGCCGGCCTCTCTCAGTCCGCCCGGGATGCGAGTGCGATTGCCGGCATCGGGATGATTGCAGTGGCCAAACAGGATTCGGCGCAGTCCGACGCGCCTCCAGGCGTCGGCGCTGGTGGCACCTCGTCGTCGCCCAATGGAGGGGGCACGATGCCTGAAATTGCTGCGGCGCTTCGACACGAAGTCGTCGAGGCCAATGAAGACGATGTGAGCGGAGACGTGCACAGCGACGAGCGCAGGAAAACCGAGCGCGGGAGCGCTGCAACGGCGTTCTCGCGGACCACGCGCCGGTCGATCGGACGACAGCCGCGCCGTAGCGCCTCCGCCGGTACCCGAAACGCGGCGAGCCGGAATCCAGACCTACTTCACCCGCAAACAATGACTGTGACCGCTGTCGCCCAATCCATCGACCAGTTCAGGGACCGTTTCAGCCGCATCACACAGGAAGTGGCCAGGCGGATCGTCGGACACGACGACATCGTCAACGGAACCGTCACGGCTCTGCTGGCGGGCGGCCATGTTCTGCTCGAGGGCATCCCCGGAGTGGGGAAGACGAGCCTCGTGCACACGCTGGCCGATGCGCTGCACCTCAAGTTCTCGCGGATTCAGTTCACGCCGGACCTGATGCCCGCCGATATAGTCGGCACCAACATCGTCCAGGAGCATTCACACGGCGGCACCTTCTTCGAATTCCAGCCGGGGCCGATCTTCGCGAACGTCGTGCTCGCCGACGAAATCAACCGGGCGACACCGAAGACGCAGTCCGCGTTGCTCGAAGCGATGCAGGACGTCAGCGTGTCCGTGGGAAACACCACGTATCCGCTCGAGCAGCCGTTCCTCGTGATGGCGACGCAGAATCCTATCGAGATGGAGGGGACCTATCCGCTCCCGGAAGCTCAGCTCGACCGGTTCTTCTTCAAATTGAAGGTGACGTATCCCGGCGAGGAGGCGATGCACGAGATCCTCGAGCGGACCACAAGTGTCGGCGCCCGAACGGTCACGCGGGTCGTGGATGGTCCGGAGATTCTGGAGATGCGTCGCGTCGCGCGCGCGGTCCCAATTGCCAAACCGGTTCAGGCATACGCGATTCGTCTCACTCTTGGATCTCACCCGGGTTCTCCCTATTCCACGCCTCTCGTGACGCGATACGTGCGATATGGGGCGAGTCCGCGAGCCGCGCAGGCGCTGGTCCTGGCCGGAAAGATTCACGCGATCAATCGCGGACAGGCCTTCGTGTCGATCGACGACATTCGCTCGGCGGCGCTGCCGGCGCTCCGTCATCGGATTCTGCTGAACTTCGAAGGCGAAGCCGACGAAGTAAACACGGATACGATTGTGAATGGGCTGGTGGCGAGCGTGGCAACGGAATAGATCTTCGAAACTGTAGCGCAGGGCTTTAGCCCTGCCCGAGGGCAGCCCTGAAGGACTGCGCTACGTGCGACAATTCTTATGCCCCTCCGCTTCGAGAACGACTTCCTGAGGAAACTCGAGTACCTGCACGTGGTGTCGAAGCGTGCGCTCGCTGGCCAGAACCGGGCAGACAGGCTCTCGCCCAAGCGGGGCCGGGGTCTCGAGTTCGCGGATCACCGGCCCTACGCTGCCGGCGATGACTACCGTCACATCGATTGGAAGGCCTACCAGCGTCTGAACCGGCTTTTGCTTCGTCTGTTCGACGAGGAACGCGACCTCTCCATCTACCTCATGCTCGATGTGAGTCGATCGATGGCGGAGCCGGCGAAGTTCGACATGGCGAGGCGCATCGCTGCGGCGCTCTGCTACGTCGGGCTCGCACATCTCGATCGTCTGACCATCGTGCCGTTCGGACGCGATCTGGGCCACGAGTCGTCGCCGGGACGCGGGAAAGGCCGCATCTTCAGAGTGTTTGAAGCGCTCGAGCAGCTCGAAGCCTCGGGGCCGACGGACCTTCGAGCCGCATGCAAGGCATTTGCGTCGCGGCCCCGGCAGCTCGGCCTCGTGGTGATTATTTCCGACTTCCTCGAGGCGGGATTCGGGACCGCACCGCACGCCCGAACACGTCGAGGCCAGCGGTCAGAAATCACTCCATCCCGACGCGACCGGTCCGCAGGCGGGGCTGAAGATTCTTCGGACGCTCGGCCACGACGTCTTTGCCGTGCACGTGACATCCGAGCGCGATCGCGATCCCGGCGTCTTCGGAACCGTCAGGTTCGTGGACGTGGAGACAGGAGAGGTGCGCGAAATCGAGGTGACGCCGCGGCTCGCGGCCGCTTACGTCAAAGCCGCCGACGCGCACGCGGAGGCGCTCGAACACTTCTGCGGCCGCTACGACATCGGCTACGTACGCGCTGAAGCCGAGCGTCCGTTCGAAGAGATCATTTTGCGGACGTTCCGCCAGGGGCGATTTCTCGCATGACGTTTGCGAGTCTGGCAACGTGGCAGGCGTGGCTGCTGCTGATCGGCGCGGGGGCGCTCGCGGCGGCACTGTTCTTCATCAAGCTGCGGCCTCCCAGGATTCTCGTTCCGTCGCTCTCGTTGTGGCAACGCGTTCTCGACGCATCCGCCGAGGTGACGTTGTGGGAGCGCATCCGCCGTGCGGTGTCGCTGATCGTGACGGTCGTGATCGCTCTCGCGCTCGCCATGGCGGTCATCAGGCCGTCACGGATCGGCCGAGCAGGTGCCGCGTCGCACGGTCGGACACTGATCGTGCTCGACTCGTCGTGGTCGATGCTCGCAAAGACGGGCGGTCGCGATACACGATGGGATCGCGCAATCGCGGAAGCGCGGCGTGTCGCGGCGTCCAGTGATCAGGTCGCAATTGCAACGACCGCGGACGGGCTCGTGCAGGGCCTGACCGATGATTCGGTGCTCGTCGAGTCCGCGCTGACCCGCCTTGCCCCCTCCTCGTCTGGCGACACTTCATGGCCCACTGTGTCGGGTGTCGAATCGGTGCATTTCATCACCGATGGTGCTGTCCCGCGCCATCCGGACTCGACGGTGGTCATTCATTCCGTGTTCGAACCCGTGGGGAACGTGGCGATTACGGCCTTCGACGTTCGATCCACGCTCGCCCCTGGCCGCCGTGGGCCGGAATCGCAGGTGGGCACGGCCTATCTCGAGGTCGCGAACTTTGCTCCGAAGCCGCAACGGGTTCACATCACGATGTTCAGGGGCAAGGTGGCGATCGCCGACAGCAGCACGGAACTGGCGGCTGGCGAGGCATATCGAGAGGTCGTTCCCCTGACTCGGCAGGGAGATCCCGCGCTGCACGCACATGTGGAAGCGCCCGATAACGCGCTCGACCTGGACGATGACGGGTACGCGTGGGTTGCTCGAGCTCGTCCGCTCGATGTGGCTGTCGTCGGCGATCACTCTGAATGGCTGAAGCGGCTTCTGGCAGGTGATCCTGACATCCGCGCGACGTTCGTCGCGCCGGCGGACTATCGAGCCGGCCGCGATGACATCACGATCTTCGATCGCTGGGCGCCCCCATCGATGCCAACCCGACCAGCGTTGTATTTCGCCCCGCCCGACGATACGCCGTGGCTCACGCCTGAGGACGGCTCCGGGGCGGAGGAGCGCCGCCCTCGCTGGGAAGTTGCTGGCGGCCATCCGGTACTTCAAGGCGTCGATCCGATCACGCTCCGGATCGATCGCGCCCGGAGTTGTGGATCTTCGTCGCTGACGCCGATCGCCCTCTCGTCGCGGGGCACTCCGTTGGTGTGTGTGCAGGAATCGCCCGACCGGCGGCTGATCGTGGTGGGCTTCGGTCCCACGGACTCCAACCTGGCGTCCGCGCCGGCATTTCCGGTGCTGGTGGCAAACGCACTCGACTGGCTCGGACGTCCGGAAGAGCGCGATCTGTCCCTGCGTCCTGGCCTCACGTCCTTCAGCGGGCTTGGGAGGATTACTCGCGACGACGGGGAAGAGATCCCGCTGACCCGGATCACTGGAGCAGTGTACGGCGTGCTGGCGGCGCCGGGGCTCTACAATGTCGAGAGCGGTGGTGCGCGAAACACCATTGCCGTCAACGCATCTGACCCGCAACGTTCGAACGTTACGCGTACAACGCTGAGCGCCGGAACCAGCAGCGCGCTGCCGCGCAATCCTCTCGACCGCCCGTGGTGGCTGGGCTGCGCACTCGCGGCCTTTGTCCTCGCGTTCGCGGAGTGGTGGACCTGGCAGCGCCGGGTCACGGTCTGAGGCAATGGTGAATTGGACCGCTCCGGGCGCGTTGTGGCTGCTGGCTCTGGTGCCCCTCGTCTGGCTTGCGCCTCTTGTCGCGCGGACCACGTTCAATCCACGCCAGCGTGCATTGCAGGGAGCAGCACGATCGCTCCTGCTGACGTCGTTGGCGCTGGCAATTGCCCGGCCCGTTCTCTCCACCAACGCTCCGCGTCAGTCGATTGTGTACGCCGTCGATGTGTCGCACAGCATTGCGAGCCGCGCCATCGAGGAGGCCGCACGGACCATCGATCAATTCAACAGCACGCTCCACCCCGCGTCCTCGCGGATTGTCGTCTTTGGATCCACGACGGCAACGATTCCGGACACTGCGGCGCTTCGCAAGCTGGCCCCGATTGATTCTGCATCCGCTGCCCAACCGGTCGATCGATCGGGATCCGATGTCGAAGGAGCGCTCAACGCGGCCCGCGGTCAGCTCGAGCCGGATTCAACCCCGCGGATCGTCCTGTTCAGCGACGGTCATCCGACCGAAGGCAGCGTCGAGTATGCCGTCGGCCGCCTCACAGCCGCGCATATTCCGGTGTTCGTCGAGCCGATGGCCGTTCGTTCGTTGGGAGATGCGTATGTCGATCGGATCGACCTCCCGGAACGGATCGCGGCAGGGGCACCGTTTTCGGCGACGGTCATGGTGGGCGCGCAGCGCAGCACACCGGCATCGATCACGCTGCGGGTGGACGGCGGTGTTGTCGCAACCCGCGAGGTCACCCTGCCCGCAGGTCTCACGCCGGTGGTGCTCGAAGCACGGATCGATTCGGCGGGCAGCCATGTGATCCGCGCGTCGATGTCGGTCGCTGGAGATCCGCTGGCCGTCAACAATACGCTCGAAGCCGTGGCAGAGGTGACGCCGCGCGCGCGTGTGCTGTATGTCGAGGGCGTCCCGCAAAGCGCCCGATACCTCACCAGCGCGCTCCGAGACGCCGGCTTCGATGTCGTCACTAGAGCTGCGTCGGGCGTGCCCGCGACGGCGCAGGCGTTCGACGCGTGGGACGTCGTGGTGTTGAGCGATGTGGCGCGGTCGGCGATTCCCGATCCGTCGATCGCGGCGCTGACGCAGTGGGTGGAGAAGGCGGGTGGTGGTCTGCTGGTAGCCGGAGGGGAATCGGTCTTCGGCGAAGCCGGCTACCAGAAGAGCGCGATCGAGCGTATCGCGCCGGTGACGTTCGAGCGTAAGGATGAGCCTGAAGTCGCGCTGGTGCTGGTCCTCGATCGATCGTGGAGCATGGCGGGGTCGTCGATCGACTTGTGCAAGGCGGCGGCCCAGGCAGCTGTGGACGTTCTCACCGATAAGCAGGTTGTCGGCGTCGTCACGTTCAACGATCAATACGAATGGAACGTGCCGCTCAGCACCGTCGGCAAGAATCGGGCGTCGATTCGCGAGAAGATCGCCAGTATCGTTCCGTCTGGACCGACGCGGATTTATCCGGCTGTCGAACAGGCGTATCTTGCGCTGAGGGCCACAAAAGCGCGCGCCAAGCACGTCGTCCTGCTGTCCGACGGGCGATCGCTGCCCGACGATCACGAATCGCTGGTTCGCAAGATGGTCAGCGCGCACATGACCGTGTCGTCGGTTGCTGTCGGCCCGGCCGCCGACCGGGAGTTGTTGCACAACATCGCCGTCTGGGGAAAAGGGCGGGACTATGCCGTGCAGAACGCGAAGGACCTGCCGGAGGTCTTCGTCAAAGAGGCGAAGAACGCCGGGACTCCTTCGTTCGATGAGAAGAACATCACCCCGATCGTGAAGGCGCCGGCATTTCTGGGGGCCGTGGACGCCGCGCATGCACCGCGATTGAAGGGCATCACCGCAACCGTGCTGAAGGACACCGCGCTCGAGGTCATGTCGACCGACGAAGGCGATCCGTTGCTGGCGTTCTGGCCGATCGGCCTGGGCCGAACCGCGGTGTTTACGTCCGACGTCAAGGATCGCTGGGCGGCGAACTGGGTCAAGTGGCGCGGTTACGGGCCGTTCTTTGCGGCCGTCGTCCACGCGATCGAGCGTCAGCGGCCGCGACTGTTCGATCTCGAGGCTGTCCCGGGCCCCATCGAGCGAGGCCGCCGCGAGATTCGCGTGGCAATCGAGGCACGCGACGCGAACGGCGTGTATCGCGATCTGCTGCGCCCGGCCGTCACCGTCACGTCAGGCGATTTGGCGCCAGCGAATGTCATGTTGCGGCAAGTCGCGCCCGGCCGCTATGAAGCGACGATCCTGTCGGACGCGTCGCGCCCTGTAACGGTCACGACCGCCGACCCGGCTGGCGGGACGATCTCCCAGATCATCGTCGCCGATCCTGCTGCTGAGTACCCGATTCCGGCCAACCGACGAGGGGCTGCTCAAGTCGATCGCGTCCGCGACCGGCGGCACGTGGAAGCCGGAGGTGTCGGCGCTCTCGGCCGCTCCCACGGATCGACACAGCGAGCGACACCCGCTCTGGCCGGCGCTGACGATCGCGGCGCTGTGCCTCTGGTTCATCGATCTCCTGCTGCGTCGGATCCGAGTGTTCGAGCCACAGGTCGAGCCTTCCGCCTAATACGGTGCTTCCGCCTTCAGGCGGAAGCGTCCAAGATGGGATATCCTCGGGCCGAACGCTACATCAGGAGGAGATGATGCGTCCCCCTCTGACCCGTCGGGACTTTCTCGAACGTGCCGCGCTGACGACCGCCGTGCTCGCATGCGCGCGTCCGGTTTTTGCTGCAGAGACGATGTTCGTGTCACTCAACGGCTCGGTGACGCGCGGCGTCAGCGGGTTCGACAAAGCGCGGCTCGCGGCGAAGGTCGGCTACGGCGGCGTCGATTGGGATTTCGGCTCGATGAAGACCGCAGGCGTCGACGCGACGAAGACCTTGTTCGCCGAGCTCAAAATCAAACCGACAATTGCCAATCTGCCGATGGCCCGGCCACTTCCGTTCGGCGGTGAACCAGCGGCGTTTCAGCAAGCCTTGACGCCACTTGCCGACGACGCGGCGTTCTCTGCGGCGATCGGTTGTCAAAAGATGATGGTCGTGCTCCCTGCGACCAGCCCCATTGCAAAAGAAGAGCAGCGCAAGATCGTGCGCGATCGTCTCGCCGCGATATCAGAAGTCCTCCAGAAATCGAACGTTCGTCTCGGGATCGAGTTTCTCGGCGTCCAGCAGTTTCGCATGGGGAGGGAAGGCGCGCCGCCTCCCATCCCGTTCATCTGGACGCTTCCGGAGGCCGCCTCCCTCGCGAAGGACAGCGGGCCGTACATCGGCGTCATCCTCGATGTATGGCACTGGCATCATTCCGGCGGCACGGTTCCGGATATCCTCGCCGCTGGCAAGGACCGCATCGTTCACGTCCACGTGTCCGACGCGAAGGCGCAGCCGTCGGAAGAGGTACGGGACAATCAACGCGTGATGCCCGGTGAAGGCGTGATCGATCTCGTCGGCTTCTTTCAGGCGCTGAAGAAGATTGGCTACGCCGACGGCGTCAGCCCAGAGCCGCTCGGACGTGTGCCCCAGGAGATGTCGCCGGAGGATGGGGCGAAGCTCGCGCTCGACACAACGCTGGCCGTCATGAAAAAGGCGGGCGTCGCTTAGGAATCGAGCATGGCTAGACTCGCTGTCCTCGTTATGGCGCTGGCCGGTGTCGTATTGCCGCAGGCACAGGCGCCAAATCCCGATCAGCAGCTGCCGACGTTCCGCACGGGCGTTGATGTTGTCGAGCTCGACGTCACGGTGCTCGACAAGGATCGGCACCCGGTGCGAGGCCTCACCGCAGAGGACTTCACCATCCTCGACCGCGGCAAGCCGCAACAGATCGTGGCCTTCTCCGCAGTTGATGTTCCTCCGCCGGTCTCGTCGTCGACTCCCTGGATGCGCGATGCACCACTCGACGTCGTCTCGAACGCGGAGAACCGGCGGCTCGTGACCATCGTGATGGATGATGCCTACACGAAGCTCGAGCCCGACGTGATGACGCGCGCGAAACAGATCGCGCGCAGTGCGGTCGATCAGTTAGGGCCTCGAGATCTGGCGGCGGTGGTGTTCACATTTCTCGGCCGCGCGCAGAACTTCACAGCGGACCGTTCGCTGCTGCTGCAGGCGATTGATTCGTACACGCCGAAGATGACCGGCGCGATGGGACCTCCCGCCGTGTGTCAGATGATTCATCGGTCCTGTGATGTCGAGACGCTTGCCACCGTCGCCGCGACGATGACCAGCGCGCCGCCTGGCCGCAAGATCGTCATTCTCGTGACCGGCGGCAGGAAGTTCGCGTTCGGAGAAATCAGCGAACCTTCCAGCCGCAACGAGGGAACCGACCTCATGCACTTGTTCAGCGATCTGCAGCGCGCCAACGTGACCGTTTATGCATACGACGCTCACGGGCTCGAGGTCGAGGGATCGATGATCGCAAAAGAGTCGCTGTATTCCTTTGCTGAGAGCACCGGTGGGCGCGCCGTTGCCTTCACCAACGATCCGGTTTCGTTCGTGAGCGAGGCGTTTCGTGAAAGCAGCACCTACTACTTCCTTGGATTTCGAACATCTGCGTCTAACGAACGGGAGTTTCACAAGGTCGAAGTGAAGGTCAATCGCCCAGGCGTTCAGGTCCACACGCGCAACGGTTACTTCCCCCCGCGCAAGAGTGGCACATCGGCACTGATAATCACGGGCTTGCCCACCGGCGACTTGCCGCTGCATGCCACCGCTGTGGTCGTTGCCGTTCCGGGAAGGCGCGAAGCGGAGGTGATTCTCGCCACTCGAATCGATACCGCAGCTGAGACAGAGGCGCCGAGCAGCGTCGAACTGATATCGACGGCGCTCGATTCGGACGGAAAGTCACACGGCACTCTCCGTCAGACCATGACCATCACGCCAAGCCCCAGCAACGCGGCGCCCGACCTGCCTGGACATTTCCCGCTCCGAACCGGGCGGTACATGGTCCGCGTGGCGGCCGCCTCTGAAGGCAAGTCGGGAGCGGTATTCGTGGATGTCGATGTGCCAGACTTCACAAAAAATCTACTGTCGGCCTCGGGACTGATCCTGCAGCGGCGTCCGGCTCCCGCCGTCCACGACAAAGCTATCGCCGACCTGCTTCCAATTCTGCCAACGACGCAACGTCGGTTTCTGCCGGAGGACGATGTCGCGGTATTTGTTCGGATTTACCAGGGAGGGAAGAGCCGTCTCGCGCCGGTGCGGATGTCGGCGCAGGTCAGAAACGAACAGAACAACGTGGTGAGCAACCAGGATGCCGTGCTCGAGGCGGGAGACTTCGGAGAAGCGCGTTCGGCCGACTATCACGTGTCGTTGCCGCTCGCGCATCTCTCGCCAGGGGACTATCTGCTGGAAGTCAAGGCGCAGGCGGGCACGCGCGACATCAAGCGGTCGGCGCGCTTCTCTGTAGAGAAGATACTCATGGGCAGAGAACTGGCGCGGGGAGAAGAAGATTAGTGAGAAAGGAGAAAGAGAGTAGTTATCTCCCTTTCTCCCGTTCTCCTGTCAGATCTTTCACTCCCTGACTCAATTCTTCGTCATCGCCAGGCCACTGACCGTCGCTTCGGTGTTGTGCGCGAAGCGGATGCCGTAGACGCCGTCGGTTGACTTCAGCTTGCCCGCGGCCACGAGCGTCGCCTTGTCGTAGCTGCCGACAACGGTGCCGTTGATTGAGCACTCGACCTTGTCCCCCTTGACCGACACGGCAATCTCCTGCGTGACGGGCTGGTCTTTCCCCGCCGCCTTGTGGATCGCGTCATTCGGTTCACCGCGGCGGCCGTTCACCTGGAACGGATCCGGGCCCATCCCGCGGACAATGAACGTCCCGTTGCCGTAGGCGGCGCAATACAGGTAGCTCTGCTGCGGCGTGCCCAGGTCGTTGCCGGCGATCACGATCCCGTACGGATGCGGGTGATCGTTGAGGTTCATGTACTTGGGCTCGTTGAAGGTCGCCTTGACCGTGTAATTCCCCGCGGCCTTATTGGCAGGGTTCCAATAGGTGATTGCCGGCCCGGTGACGACGTGCAGGTCCTTGCCTTCCTGTGAGAGCTTGGCCTCGTTGGCCTGGCCGGCCCCATCGGCCTTGCCCTGCCAGCCCGGAGCCGTGATGCCGCCGCCGGCAACGCTGCGATTGGCTTCCTGCGCGGGTGCCTGCGCGGCAGGGGTGAGAGGGACGAGCGAAGCGAGTGCCATAGCGAGCGCTGAACCGTATACCAGACGCATATCCTGTCCTTTCCTCTTGAGGCCTCATCCGGCCGAATGGCGAGTATACGACGGCGCCGCTTCGCCGTGAAGCCGGCGCTGGAGTTAGCCGAGGTGACGGAGAGGAGCGGAGGGCTTCACCACAGAGGTAGCAGAGGGAGCGGAGATAATGAAAGTTCTCTGCCAGCTCCGCTGCCTCTGTGGTGAAATAACTCCGCTGCCTCTATGCCGCCGTCTCCGCTTCCTCGGCTTGACGAGCTCACCATTATGTCAATGTCCAGACTCTCGCGTCGTGATTTTCTTCAGGTCACAGCCGGTGCCGGGGCGTTCGCGTCGCTAACACCGCCGATCGCTCGTCACGGCATTGAACCCGCCTCACAGGACCGCCCTGCCGTCGGCGCCGGGTGGTTCGACACGCCGATGCGCTGGGTCCAGCTGACCCTGGTTGAAAATGATCCGGGCACGTTCGATCCGCAATTCTGGCTCGACTATTTTCGTCGACTCCATGCGGACGCGGCCACTTTGAGTGCCGGGGGCATCGTGGCGTATTACCCGACGCAGGTGCCGCTGCATCACAGGAGCGCATGGTTGGGCACGACCGATCCTTTCGGGACGCTCGTCGCCGGCTGTCGCGCAATGCGCATGCGGGTCGTGGCCCGGACGGATCCGCACGCAGTGAGGGAAGAGGTGCACGCGGCGCATCCGGACTGGATTGCGCGGGGAAGCGACGGCGAGCCGAGGCGCCACTGGGCAAACCCCGAGTTGTGGGTGACCTGTGCGCTCGGTCCGTACAACTTCGAGTTCATGGACCTCGTCCACCGCGAGATCGTGACGCAATACAAAGTTGACGGCATCTTCTCGAATCGCTGGGCGCAGCAGGGCGGCGATTGCTACTGCGCGAACTGCCAGAAGAATTTCAAGGACGCGACCGGCATGGACCTGCCGCGCTCGAACGACAGGCGCGATCCGGCGCGACGTGCGCACGTCGCGTGGCGGAAGGCACGCCTGACGGAACTGTGGAAGAAATGGGACGCGACCGTGCGCGCCGCGAATCCCGAGGCGAGCTTCATTCCCAACGGTCCCCCTGATCTCAAGACCGCAGGCGAACTGGCGGCTATTCAATTCACGGACAACCAGGCGCGACGCGGCGTCACGCCGCCATGGGCGAACGGCAGACGGGCGAAAGAGTACCGGTCCGTCATGGGACGGCGTCCGATCGGCGGCATCTTCAGCGTGGGGCTGGAAGAAGCGTACCGCTGGAAAGACTCCGTGCAGAGTGAGCCCGAGATTCGGCTGTGGGTCGCCGAAGGAACGGCCAACGGCATGCGGCCCTGGGTGACGAAGTTCTCAGGCGTGCTGTATGACCGGCGGTGGCTGCCGGTCGTCGAGCACATCTACGACTGGCATTACGCGCATGAAAAGTATCTGCGCAACGAGGAGCCGCTCGCGCGCGTCGCACTGCTGCATTCCGAGCAGACCGCGGCGGAACACGCCGGCATGGCGCAGGGTGATCGGCACGAGGATCACATGCTCGGCATGTACCACTCGCTCGTCGAGTCGCGGATTCCGTTCGAGCTGGTGCACGAGGCGTTTCTGACGCCGGATCGTCTCGATCGGTTCAAGCTGTTGATTCTCTCCGATGCGGCTGCTCTGTCCGACGCGCAGTGCACCGCGATTCGCGAGTACGTTGGCCGCGGCGGCAGTCTCCTCGCGACCTTTGCGTCATCGCTGTTCGACGAAAATGGACAGCGCCGTCGCGACTTCGGTCTCGCCGATGTGCTCGGTGTGTCATTCAACGGACGTGTCGAAGGCCCGATGCAGAACTCGTATCTGAGCCTTGACACGGACCCGTCCACCGGTGCGCGCCATCCGGTTCTCGCGGGGCTCGACGGCACGCCGCGCATCATCAACGGCGTCTTTCGGCTGGACGTGCGTCCCACGACCGATTTCCCGTCGCCGGTCACGCTCATCCCGACCTATCCCGATCTGCCGATGGAGGACGTCTACCCGCGCGTTGCGCACACGACCACACGCGAGGTCTATCTTCGCGATCTCGGGCGCACTCGCGTCGTCTACATTCCGTGGGACATCGATCGGGCGCTGTGGGACGTGATGTGCGTCGACCACCTGCGTCTGCTTCGGAACGCCATTGAGTGGGCGACCAATGAGCCTGCGCCAGCCATCGTGACGGGGGCAGGTCTTCTCGACGTGACCGTATGGCGTCAGCGCGATTCGATGACCGTTCATCTCGTCAATCTCACGAACCCGATGATGATGAAAGGACCGCTGCGCGAGGTGATTGCGATCGGACCGCAGCAAGTCAGCGTGCGCCTGCCGGAGGGAACGCGTCCGCGGACGGTGCATCTGCTGACGGCGGGGAAGGCGGTTGACGTCAAGATGGCCGGCTCGGTCTGTATGTTGACCGTGCCGTCGGTTGACGTGCACGAAGTCGTCGCGATTGATTTCTGAGGGGGCGATTGTGGAGAGGCGAATGTTCTTAACGTCTGTTCTGGGAACGTCCATGCTGGCCGGCGCGGCGGCGTCGGCCAGCGGGCGCGGACAGCGTCCGGCAAGCCAGGCGTCTCCGGAGTTCTACCTGTGGCAGCAATTCATGCTGCGAAACGGAAACGCACCGAGGCGGGTGGCAGACTTTCTCCAGAACGCCGCCATCCCGGCGCTCAACCGGCTCGGCCATCAGCCCGTCGGCGCGTTCGAGGTGCTCGCAGGAGTCGCGTCGCCGACGCTGTTTCTGCTGACGCCGGGCCCGTCACTCGAAAGCCTGGCGGCGATCGACGCCGGGCTCGCGGCCGACCGCGACTACAACACGGCCGGCGCGGCCTACCTCGACGCGCCAGCGACGGATCCGCCCTACATCAGACAGGAGGTCTCGCTGCTGGCGGCTTTTCCGAGCATGCCACGCCTGCAGATTCCCGCAGCGACTGCGGCCAAGGGGCCGAGGCTGTTCGAGCTTCGCACTTACGAAAACCCGAGCGAAAAAGCGCAGCGCGCCAAGATGCGGATGTTCGGCGAAATGGGGGAGATCGAGATCTTCCGGCGCTGCGGCCTCACACCCGTCTTCTTTTCACGAGCGATGGCCGGTCCGCGCATCCCGAACATCACGTACATGCTCGTGCATGAGAACACCGCCGGGCGTGAGAAGAGCTGGGACAACTTCCGGAACGATCCGGAGTGGAAGAAACTGTCATCGACGCCGGGCTACAGCGACGCGGAAATCGTGTCGAACATTACCACCGTATTGTTGCGACCTGCGGCCTACTCGCAAATCTGAACTGACCGGCGACTCGCGAGTCGCGAACCGCGAGTCGCGATTATGTAAACGACTTCGGTATCTCGAACCCCTTCCGATACTCTCGCGTCAGCAGCGTGTCGGCCTTCTTGTCGTCGAGGAACGCTTCCTTCTTGCCGTCGAATACGAGTCCGCGGCCGACGAGATACGAGATGTTGCCGAGATGCGGCAGCGTGGACGTGTAGTGCCCCTCGAGCACATCGCACCTGAGCATTTTCGGATCGCCGGCGCGCACGGCCTCGACGAAGTTCTGATAGTGGGCGAATTCCACTGCGGGAGGGACAGGCCCGGCCGTCGGGTGAGCTTCGTAATCCACGCCGGGTCCTTTCTCGTTCTTGGGCCCGAAGTGCGATTGCCACGCGGAGCCGTTGCCGTCGATCCAGACCCAGCCCTTCGACCCGTAGAACAGGTTGCCGATCCGCTGGGTGCCCTCGTCGTTCGTGAATTCACCCCGTGTGGCGAACTCGAGGATCGCCCCGTCGGCGTACTCGAACAGCGACGTCTGCATGTCGGGCGTTTCCTGTGACGATTCGGCTCCGAAGTAGCCGCCGACCGAGCGGATCTTCACCGGATGCTCGTTCTTCTTGAGACCCCAGCGCGCGATGTCGAACTGATGCGGGCCCTGATTACCGCTGTCGCCGTTGCCGTAGTCCCAATGCCAGTGCCAGTTGTAATGGAAGCGATTGCGATTGAACGGACGCTTCTCGGCAGGACCGAGCCACAGATCGTAATCAACCTTGGAGAGGTACTGCTGATCGTAGGTCGGCTCGTAACTCGTCGAGGTGACCGTGAGCGCGTACTTCTCCCCCGGCGCCATGGGTCCATCTGGGTACTTGCCGATTGCCGGCCGCGGTTTGAAGCAGAGGCCGCGGGCCATGTAAACCTTGCCGATGCCACCCTCATGAATGAATTTGATCGCCTCCATCACCGCCGGCCGGCTCCGGTTCATCGTTCCGACCTGCACCGCTTTGTTGTAGCGGTTCGCCGCCTCGACCATTTTCCGGCCTTCCCACACCGTGTGGGACGAAGGCTTCTCAACGTAGACGTGTTTGCCCGCCTGCAGCGCCCAGATGGTGGCCAGCGCATGCCAGTGGTTCGGCGCGGCGATGACGACGGCGTCGACGTCCTTGTCATCGAGCACCCGGCGCAGATCCTGAACAAAGCCTGGTTTGAACGAGGGCACGTCCGACAGGCGGGAATCGTTGATGCGCTCGGGCGCGAGGTTCGCGTCGATGTCGCAGAGCGTTTTGATCTCGACGTTCGGTAGCCGTGCAAACCCGCGCTTCAGCGCGTTTCCCTGGCCGCGAACACCGATGCTCGCCGTCACGACGCGGTCGTTCGCGCCAAGAATCCGGTTTCCGACATGCGGCGCCGCATTCGCGCTCGGCGTGAAGAATTCGCTGCCAATCGCCACGCCCGCTGCCGCGGCGCCGAGACGCGCCGCGAAATCTCTTCGCGTCATGTTCTTCGGATCGTTATGGCTTGCCATTTTGTGCTCCTTGTCAGCTCTCAGCTATCAGCTCTCAGCTCTTCCGCCTGAAGGCGGAAGCTACAAGTGGTCCCGGTCGTCGCGAGTCGCGAACCGCGAGCCGGTCGCGAACCGCGAGTCGCTATTTGTCCGGCAGTCCCGCCGGTACCTTCACAGTCACACTCTTTCGATCGACGCTGAGGTTGAACCGGCGATCCGGTTTCACACCATCCGGTAGCGAGTACGAGATGGCGTATTGCGCCGCGAGATCGTCCGCGACTTGCTCCAGCGACTTCTGGATCGCGGCGGTGGTCACGACGTCGATGCGCTGGCCGCCCGACTGCTTCGCGCCGTCGCCGAGCACTTGCTCGCGCCCGCTTTCGTCACTCATCGTGCTCAGATTGTTGCTGTTGCCCGTACCCGGCGGGGCGAAGGTCACCGCAAACAGTGTAGCGCCGCTCTGTCGCAGCTCAGTTAGAATCGAACTCGCCGATCCACCGCCCGCCTGGCCTCCAGCGAACCCGACGACGACCATCACAGGTCGTTCCGGCTTCTCTTTCTGAAAGATCTTCGCCATGTCGGCGATGCCTTCGGTCAGGTTCGACGTTGGCTGGGGGTTGAGCGTCAATTCGTTGATGGCTTTGAGGAGCGTGTTCGTATCGGTCACGAACGGCACAACGGTGTTGTTTCGGAGGCCGACTGTAATGAGTGAGATTTCCGCCAAGCCGTTCATGCGCTTGATGAACTCGAACAACCCGACGCGAGTCCCCTGATCGCCAACCAGCCGATCCTCGACCATGAGCGCCAGGTGCGGCTTCGTGGTCGCGGGCCCCGCCTTCACAATCTCGCGATCCTTGCCTCCTTCTTTCACCTTGAAATTGGCCGCGGTGAGATCCTTGACCGGCGCGCCGCTTGCGTCCGTGATCGTGACGTAGACGGTTCTGGTGATGGCTTCGGCCGCGCTTGCTGGCCGAACCACCGATATTGCCGCAAGGCAGACCACCGCGATCCGCGCGAGTGGGTGGACGCGCACTGGACTCATGTCGAAACCTCCAGCGCGCAGTATAGACCGCCTCGTCAGTGTTGATGCGACAGAATTGATGGCTCAGGGTGCGGATGCGTGCCTGAGTCAGGTGGCAGAATCGCGCGGGCGATGAGCACGCTGCCTGCGACGGCCATGACAACTGGGCCGGCGAAGCGGAGGCGCCGCCTCAGCGAAGCCGGGACCGACAGCGCCGAAATCGTGACAGCCATCAGCAGAGGAATGGTTCCGAGGCCAAATCCTGTCATGAACACGACCGAGCGTGAGACCGCGCCGAGCGCTGCGGAAGCCGCGATAGCGGCATAGAGCAATCCGCAGGGGAGCAGCGCGTTTGCCAAGCCGAGGATGATGTAGCCAGCTAACGGGCGACGCTGCGTGAGGCGGGCGGCGGCGATGCCCGCTCGAAGCGTGATCGATGACCAGGCCGCCGAGAGGGGCGACATCCATCTGCTCACGGCCATGCCAGCCGCTGCCGCGATCAGCAGTGTGCCGGACGTAATGGCGATCACGCGTCCAAGTCCGGCGGCGGTGAGTCCTTCGCCGGTGTACCCCACGACGACTCCAAGCGTCGTGTAGGTCAGTACGCGCGCCCCGTGGTAGACGAGCATCCTCAGACCCGCGTCCCGACGCGACCCCGCGAACCGGTTGACCGCGAGGAGCAGCGGTCCGCACATCCCTGCACAATGGACGCTGCTGGCCACTCCGAGCAGCATGCCGGCCAGAAGATATGTCATTCGAGAATCACCGGTTGCTCGAAGTAGTAATCGCGACCGTCTGCCGACCAGCGAAGCTGAACGAGCCAGTGACCTCTCGGCAGATCGCGGCCATCGAGTTCCTGCTCGCCGCGCTTGTCGAGCTTGAGGAGGAAGGTGCGGTCGGCGGCGACATCAGACGCGCGGTAGAGAGTGATCCACCCGTGCGCGAGAGCCGCCTGATCTGGCGGCGCACAGATCTGGATGCGATCGTGATTATTGGAATGAACCGCGAGCGAAGGCCCGAGCGCGTCCGCGTTTCGACGCGCGGCCAGATGCTGATCCTCGCGCAGGGACTCGGCGTAGTAGTCCGGACTGACCAGCGACACTGGCCGGCTCATGGCAAACACCACGAATCCGCTCGTGGCCGTTGCAAAGGCGAGGTATGTGACCGCCATGCCGGTTCCCCAATTGAATGTCACGGTACTTGCCTCGTGGTTGAAGTCGGGCCGAGGAATGCCGAGTCGATCTGCTGAACGACGTGACCGTCCGATCGCACAGCAAAGCGGACAGGCGTGGTCGGGCCGTGGATCGAGGATACCGGGAGCCGAAGCAGGAGCCGGGCGTCGAGCACGCCATAGGCGGGCACCAATGGCGATGAGCCAAGGATCGTGACCGACCCGCCGGCCGGTTCGATCACGTCGATGGTAATCGGCGCGGACCGCTGGGTACGGTTCATGGCCTCGAGCATGTAGAAGTTCGCAAGATCGCCGCCCGCGACGGTCGCGTAGAGCGTGCCCGGCTGGCGCAGGATCACGAAATCCAGCTCGGGCCTCGTGGCGAGCAGGAGCGTGCTGGCACTGACGAGCACAATCCACACCGCCACATATGCGAGCACGCGTGTACGAAGCCAGGAGGGTGCCCCTGTCGCGATCGCCGCGGGTGACGTATGCCGGATGAGGCCGGATGGACGGCCGATTCGAGCCATGACGTCGTTGCACGCGTCGATGCATGCGGTACAGGCCACGCACTCGAGCTGAATGCCGTTCCGTATATCGATGCCGGTCGGGCACACGGTGACGCAGCGATGGCAGTCGATGCAATCACCGGCGTCCCGGGATGAATCGTGGCTTCGCACAAGCTTCGAGCGTGGTTCCCCGCGCACCGCGTCGTACGTCACCGTCACGGTGTGGCGATCGACCAGTGACGACAACATCCGACCATACGGACAGGCGAGCACGCATGCTTGTTCGCGGAACCTTGCGAACACGGCGTAGAACACCAGGCTGAAGATCGAGATCGCGGCGAGGCCGACCAGGTGTTGGCGTGGCGGATCGGTGACGATTCGGAACAGCGGGCCGGCGCCAATAATCCATGCCAGGAAGACGTTGGCGATCGCAAACGACAAGGCGAAGAAGAGAGAGTGCTTGATCCCCTTGCGGATCGTGCGCTCGACGGTCCACGGGTCACGGTCTCGGCGAAGCTGTTGCTCGGCCGAGCCCTCGATCGCGTACTCGAGTTTCCTGAACAACATCTCCATGAAGATCGTTTGCGGACACAGCCAGCCGCACCAGATCCGACCAACGACCACGGTCGAGAGCACGAGCGTCACGAGGACCGTGAGCGCCAGGACGACGACGATGTGGAAGTCCTGCGGAACGAACAGCGTGCCGAGGATCACGAAGCGGCGATTGAGCACGTCCAGCAGCATGAGCGGCTGTCCGCGAACCGTGACGAACGGCGCGAGGAAGAGGAAGGCGAGCAAGAACACGCTCGCGATCGTCCGCGCTCGATACAGCCGGCCCGACGGTTGCCGCGCGTACACCCATCGTCGCCGGCCATCCCTCGCGACGCTGGTGAGCTCGTTACGAAACGTGTCGTGTTCTTCCGAGTACGCGAGATCCATGACCCGTAACCATCATTGCTGGCATGCTTTGTCTCGTTCCGCATCCGGAGGCTTCGGCGCCGCGGGCAAGGACCCCCGCTTCGACAGCACGTAGCTCGCCACCTGCACCACCTGTTGTTCGGTGAGCGGCTTGCCGGTGCCGTAAGGAAGCATGCCTTTCAAGGGAAAACCGGTCGTGATGCTGGTCACGACATCCGGTATGGAGCAGCCGTGGAGCCACACGTCGTCCGTGAGATTCGGTCCGACCAGACCGCCAAGGTCGTTGCGATGACACGCGAAGCAGGTGTTGTCGGCGCCTTCGAAGATGGCGCGACCTTTTTCGAGGCTTGCCGGGTCCGTCAGCGCGGCGAGGACGACACCGGTCCTGGCGGTGTGCGGCCGCGCGGCGGCAGCGCGTGACGCCGCCTCGAGCTCCGCCTGGTATTCAGCGACCATGCCTCGGTAGCCAATCAGCGGACGCGACAGGAGGTGGTAGTTCACGAGATAGAACGCGGCGAACGCGATCGTGAAGTAAAAGCCGTATAGCCACCAGCGGGGGAGCGCGTTGTCGAACTCCCTGATACCGTCGGCGTCATGATCGAGCAGCTCGTCACGCTTCGATCTGTCGTGTGTATCGCGGCTCATTGCACGTTCTCCCTGTGCGCCGCTGGAGTGGGCTCGTCCAGCGGGATGACCGCCAAACTGTGGGCCCGCGTGCGATCCATCCTCGCGACCGAAATGAGCACGGTCGTAAACACGATGACGAAGAGGATCAGAGAGATGACCGGAAAGACTTCGATTCCGGCTATCGATAAAAGGATGTCCTTGTACATCACTGGCCTCCAGGGCCCGCCGAGTGTCCTGCCGCCGCTGAGGCGTTGGCCGGCGTGGGCTTGATATCTGTTCCGAGCCGTTGCAGGTAGGCAATCAGCGCAATGATTTCGCGATCGGGATTCGCCTCGAGGCCGCCTCGCGTCAGGCTGTCGGCCAGTGACCGTGCCTGAGCGCGGAGGTCCGCCTCGGCGCTGCGCTCGAACCCCGCAGCGTAAGGCACTCCAAGCCTGCGCAAGGTGATGATCTTTCCTTCGATGTGCGACCTGTCGAGGTCGGTGTCATACAGCCAGGGGTAGCCGGGCATGATCGAGCCAGGCGACGTGGCTCCGGGCTGTTTCATGTGGACGAAATGCCATGAGGAGGGGTACTTGCCGCCCTCCCGATGAAGATCCGGACCAGTTCGCTTCGAGCCCCACAGAAACGGGTGGTCGTACACGAACTCTCCGGCTTTCGAGTAATCGCCATAGCGCGCCGTCTCGGCCCGCATCGGGCGAATCATCTGGGAATGGCAGCCCACGCAGCCTTCACGGATGTAGAGGTCGCGTCCTTCAACCTCCAGCGGCGTATAGGGTTTCACGGCGGCAATCGTCGGAATGTTCGAGCGAATGAGCGCGGTCGGAACGAATTCGACAATGCCTCCAACGATCACGGCAGCGAACGTCCAGACGGCAAACTGCACGGGACGCGACTCCAGCGTCCGGTGCCACGCGGAGCCCGGTGTCCTGGGCGTTCGAACCAGCGGCGGCGCTTCGGCGGGCTCCGCTGCGATGAACGTGCCCTGACGCGCCGTGCGATACAGGTTGTACGCGGCCACGACCCCGCCAAGCGTGAACAGGGTGCCGCCGCCCGCGCGCAGCGCGTACATCGGACGGAGGCGGACGACCGTTTCGAGGAAGTTGGGATACTGCAACACCCCGTCCGGCGTGAACTGCTGCCACATCAGGCTCTGCGTGATGCCAGACACGTACATCGGAATCGCATAGAAGAGGATCCCAAGCGTCGCGAGCCAGAAATGGACGTTGGCAAGGCGCTCGGAGTACAGCTTGGTGCCGTAAATGCGGGGGATGATGAAGTAGAGCATGGCGAACGCCAGTCCGCCGTTCCACGCGAGCGCACCGACATGCACATGTCCGATCACATAGTCGGTGTAGTGCGTCAGCGCGTTCACGTTCTTGAGCGACATCATCGGCCCTTCGAACGTTGACATGCCGTAGGCGGTTACTCCGACCACCATGAATTTCAGGACCGCGCTCTCCCGGACGCGATCCCACGCCCCTCGCAGCGTCAGCAGGCCATTGACCATCCCTCCCCACGACGGCGCGATCAGCATCACCGAAAAGACCGTGCCCAGCGACTGCGCCCAGTCCGGCAGCGCCGTGTAGAGGAGGTGGTGCGGGCCTGCCCAGATGTAAAGAAAGATCAGCGACCAGAAATGGACGATCGAGAGCCGGTAGGAGAAGACGGGCCGATTCGAGGCCTTCGGAATGAAGTAGTACATGACGCCGAGAAACGGCGTCGTCAGAAAGAACGCCACCGCGTTGTGGCCATACCACCACTGCACCAGCGCGTCCTGGACGCCCGCATACATCGAATAGCTCTTCAGCAGTCCGACCGGAAGCTCGAGCGAGTTGACAACGTGGAGGAGGGCGATGGTGATGAACGTCGCCAGATAGAACCAGATCGAGACATACATGTGCCGCTCTCGTCGTCGCAGCACCGTGCCGAGCATGTTCCAGCCGAATACAATCCAGACCGCCGCGATGAGCACGTCGATCGGCCATTCGAGCTCCGCGTATTCCTTGCTGGTCGTAAACCCGAGGGGAAGCGTCAGCGCGGCCAGCACGATGATCGGCTGCCAGCCCCAGAAGTGAATGGCGCTCAGTCGATCGCTGAACATGCGTGCTTTGCACAAGCGCTGCAGCGAGTAATACACGCCGACGAAGATGGCATTGCCCCCAAACGCAAATATCGCCGCGTTCGTGTGGAGCGGCCGCAGACGTCCGTAGGAGAGAAACGAGATGCCGGACAGAAAGGCCGGGAAGACCAGCTTCAGCGCGACGATCAGGCCGACGAGAAACGCGACGATCGCCCAGCCGGCCGTCGCAATGGCGAACTGGCGGACAACGACGTTGTCGTACTGGAAGGTGTCGATCCGCGGCTGCGGGTCGACCTTCGGTCGAGTACGGGTTCAGCAACAGCAATGGACATGGTCGTCAGTTCTCGCTCATGAGTGGTTATCCGATTGGGTGATGTGCTCGCCGGGATCGCCGTCAGTCGGGGGCCGTCGATCGAGCAACACGCGTACGGCGGGGGTGCAGGTGTCGTCGAACTGGCCGGACCGGACCGCCCACACGAAGGCTGCCAGGAATCCGGAGGCGACGGTGCCGCCGGCGGCAATGAGCAGGATGATGACGCTCATGACGGAAGAATCCTCCGTGCCGACCACTGCATCGCGCCCCAGCTCGAGCCGACAATCGTCAGCGAGCTGACCGGCATCAGGATGGCCGAGGCGATCGGCGTCAGCTGTCCTGTTAACGCGAGCGTCAGTCCTCCCGCGTTGTAGAGCACCGACACCAGAAAACATAGAAAGACCACCGACCGCGCACGAGTGGCGTAGCGCAGAAAGGCCGGCACATCCGCGACCCGATCGCCGGCGACGACCGCGTCGCACGCGGGAACCATGCAGGCGGTTTCGTCTGATACGGCAAGCCCGACGTCCGCGGCGGCGAGCGCCCCGGAGTCGTTCAGACCATCGCCAATCATCAGCACGTGATGACCAGCTCTCTGCGCTTCGGCGATGAACGCGAGCTTGTCCTGCGGCGTCTGCCGGAACCGCATCCGCGATCCAAAGATGTCGACCCACCGGGCACGCTCCGTGTCGTGATCGCCTGAGAGCAGGCACACGGCGCGAGACTGTGCGAGGGCACGTGCGGCATGTTCGACCCCGGGCCGGACGGTGCTCGACAGCCGCACCCAGCCGAGTTCGGTGCCGGCCAGCACGCTCGTGCGTTCCGGTGGAGAGTCGAGCGGCTGAGAGCTCCGCGCGTTCACGAATGGCCACGTGCCGATCGCGACGCGGACGCCATCAACGACGCCGGCAATTCCTTGACCTGGTATTTCTCGTACGTCCGTGACGACTTCCGGTGCGGCTTCGGCGCTGTGATTCAGGTGGTTCGCGATGACGCGGCTGACCGGATGGGTTGAATGCAGCGCCAGCGCGCGAACGAGTTGCCAGCCGTTCGCGCTGAGGCCCTCCGCTTCAAGAACGCGGCGTTCGCTGGCCGCGGTCAGCGTGCCGGTTTTGTCGAAGGCAATGAGATCGATCCGGCTGAGGTCGAATGCGACCGCGGGGTGCTTGAGGTACAGACCGCGCCGGCCGAGAAGCCCCATAGCGGTGCCGAGCGTGATCGGCGCTGACAGCGTGAGCGCGCAGGGGCACGCGATGATCAGCACGGCTGTCGCGACGCTTGCGCTCGCGGCCGCATTCGGCCACCAGACGATTGCTCCGATCGCCGCAAGGCCCACGGCGCCGGCCGTGAACCATGCGCCGAACCTCGACGCCACATCGGTCAGCCATCGCGACTTGGACTTCGAGAAGACCGGATTGTTCCAAAGGCTCGCCAGGTGACTGTGGGAAACCTCCCGCAGCACCCGCAGGCGCATGACATCCATCGTCGCGCGGCCTCCGGCCCTGACCACGTCGCCGTGACCGACGGCAACAGGAGCCTGCTCGCCCGTGACGAACGCGTAATCGACCCGCGCCGGTCGAGACTCGAGCCGTGCATCCGCGGGTACGACCTCTCCCGGACGTATTTCGATGCAGTCGCCGGGCTTGACTTGCTCCAGCGGAATCAACTCGAAGCCCGCCGGGCGCTCGACACGCACCGACAGCGGCAGAAACGAGCGATAGGTGCGATCGAAAGCAATCCGATCGAACACCTTCTGCTGAAACAGCCGTCCAAGAAGGAGAAAGAAGACCAGACCTGCAAACGAATCCAGGAACCCTTCGCTGTGACCGGTGCTGATGTCGAACACGCTCCGGAGGAAGAGCACGGCCAGTCCGAGCGCGACCGGCACCTCGATCGCCATCGACCGTCCGCGAATGGCTTCCCAGGCGGTTCGGAAGTAGGGTGCCGCGCTGAACAACAGAACCGGAACCGCGAGGGCAAGATTCAGGACGTCGAAGAGCCGCTGGAAGACCGGATCGAGCGGCGCGCCATTGGCGTACCGCGGGATGCTGAACAGCATGATGTTGCCGAAGGCGAAACCGGCAACACCGATCTGAAGATGGAGGCGCCGCCGGCCGGCAGGTGTGGCGGCGGGCGCGTCCTCAGGCGACAGCGACGGCTCGTACCGATCGCCGCAAGTCGTTCCGCAATCCGCCGGAGCGACGTGGTTCCAGGCCTGAATTCCACGTGGACGGCCCGGCGCAGCAGATCCACTTCGGAGCGGGTAACGCCATCATCGAACCGCCACAACTGTTCGAGCAGCCAGACGCACGACGAGCAGTGAATCGAGGGCAGCGAGAACGTGACGCGCGCGGCGTTGCCATCGTTGAACGTCATCAAACGATCGGCCACCACTGGCTCGTCCAGCGCGGCAAATCGCATGGCATCGCGCCGGGCGGCGTGCTTCTGGGACGTTCCGGGATTCACCTCGCAGGCGTAAAACCCGCCGAGCCCGGTTTCGTGCAGCAGCGTGAACACCGTTTCGCAGCCGCGGCAGCAGAAGTCACCATGGGCCGAAGTCAGTGACCCCGCGCTGCACGGGTCCCCGCAGTGCCGGCACAGGACGGTAGCCAGACCCGAGAAGGGGTTGGTCGCAGCGATATCCATGCGTGCCCGGCCACGTCGCAACCGTGGTGCCACGCGATTTCCCGTTGAATCGACGGGTCTCGTCTACCGTATTGCCCCAACTGCCGGATTTCCGTCGGCTCCCGGCAGGCGCTACAATTGCATTACAAGAGGTGCCCAATGGATGCGCGAAACTCCGGCAGTCCGTTACTCCCCAAGCCCGTTGATCAATTCCGTGACTACGCGCATGCACGACCGCGCGTCGAGGAGTTCTACGCGCTCAATCACCGGAACCAGACGCTGGATTTCGTGCTCGCGAAAAAGCGCGAGTACCTGCCCCGGCAGCGCCGGACGATGACCGTCTGGGAGTCGTTGGATTACCTGAACACGCTGGTGGACGACAGCGATCCGGACATCGATTTCACGCAGATCGAGCACGCGCTGCAGACGGCCGAGGCCATTCGCGCCGCCAACCAGCCTCGCTGGTTCATCGTCACCGGCCTGGTCCACGATCTCGGGAAGATCCTGTGTCTTTTCGGCGAGCCACAGTGGGCGGTCGTTGGCGACACGTTCCCGGTGGGCTGTCGCTTTTCACCGAAGATCGTCTATAGCCAGTTCTTCAAGGACAACCCGGACGTACACCTGCCGCAGTATCAGACCGAATGCGGGATCTACGAGCAAGGATGCGGCCTCGACAACGTCCACATGTCATGGGGACACGACGAGTACGTGTATCACGTCGTGAAGGACTATCTGCCCGAGGAAGCGCTGTACATGCTGCGCTATCACTCGTTCTACCCGTGGCACAAGGAAGGCGAGTACACGGAGCTGACCAACGACACCGATCGCGCAATGCTCAAGTGGGTCAGGGCCTTCAACCGATACGATCTGTATTCGAAGGGGGCGCCGCGTCCGAAGGTGGACGAGTTGATGCCGTACTACAAGGATCTGGTGGACGAGTTCCTGCCAGAGCCGTTGAGATGGTAGCTCTCAGCTGTCAGCTCTCAGCTGTCAGCTCTCAGCTGTCGGCTTTCAGCTAGAACAGCTGACGGCTGATAGCTGAGAGCTGATAGCTGAGAGCGTCAGTTCAGCTTCAACGGTGCCGCTGCCTTCGGCTGTGCGGCGTTGTAGTTCTCTCCGAGCAGCATCGCAATCGTGGCAGCCACCTGCGACTGAGTGACCTTCATCCCGGAACGCGTGCCGAGCGGCGCGACGCCCGGTCCCATCGCCGCCATCCAGATTTGATCCGACTCCAGCACTTTTTCGCCGTGGCCGGTCCAGTTCTCTCCAGTGTTGCCGCGGCCGTGATCGGTCGCGAGCAGCAACGCGGTTCGCCCCGCGTACTCCGGCATCCCCTGTGCGGCTTCCCACAACCTCCTGATGAAGCGATCGTTGCGCCACGCCGCGTCCAGGTAGAGATCGTAGCGTCGCCCGTGCGCCCACTCATCGGTCTCGCCGAGCATCACGTAGAGCACGCGCGGCTTGTTCTTCTTGAGATACTCGAGCGCGCCGAAGCCTGTGGGCGCATCGGCACGGGTTTCACCCCAATAGGGCGGCAGGTCCGCCGCGAACTCATTGATGGCGCGCTCGCGCTCGGTCTTCGCATCGGTAATCGGGGCACCCTCACCGTTGGCTGGAATGTGGCTGCGTTCGGTATTCAGGATCCACGGCAGCAATTCCCACGACGCGAACGCCGCAACCTTGCCGTTGAATCCCGGTCGGCCGTTCAACCATTCGAGGACCGTTACGTTCGGGTTCGGCTTGCGATCGTTGCTGTCGATTCGCGGATCGGCAAAACCAGAGAGGATCTCGTTGTAGCCCGGGTAGGAGAACCGCAGGCCATTGGTCACACGTGCGTCGCTCCCTTTCGACGGATCCCCGAACACCTGTCCAACCTTTGCGACGACCGACCAGAGATACGGCATCAACTTCTCACGCCGCTCTTCCGGTGTGGTCCCCCCGAAACGCTCTTGCAGCTTCGTGCGGACCGACTCCGATACGCCGCCCTCTTTCGGAGTCAGCAGCTCGGACGACATACCGCCGAAGACTTCTTGCCAACGCATCCCGTCCATGGTGACGACCAGCACGTTTCTGACCGGCGCTGTGGGCGTCGCCTGCGGCCGCGCGGCAATCGAGGACGCGAAGATAAAGGAGAGAAGCGCCAAACAGACGGCAAGGACAACAAGCGGGGTCGTTCGCGGCAACAGGCGGCTCATCATGGTGGCGAATTATATTCGCGCCCAGCTGACGCGACAGCGCTAAGATTCGGCGGAAAACTTCGCAGCACTAGGAGAAACAGAGAAAACCAAAGTTACTCCCTTTTCTCTCTTTCTCCTGTTTGATCTTGACAGGGGAGCATCCATTCGATGACCAGAGCAGAGCGGCGATTGTGTTCCCGAGGGTCGCGTGCGGCGATCGCGATTTTCTTCGCGCTGACGGCGGTTCGCGCCGACCAGCGGTCAGCGCCACCACCGACATTCGATCTCGTCGTTTATGGTGGCACCGCCGGCGGCGTGATCACGGCGGTTGCCGCTGCGCGCGAAGGCTTGACCGTCGCTTTGCTCGAGCCCGGCCACCACCTTGGCGGCATGGTTTCAGGTGGCCTCGGATGGACCGACTACGGTCGTAAGGAGGTCATCGGCGGCTACTCGCTCGAGTTCTTCGAAAAGGTCGGAGCGAAGTACCAACGCGACATCGAATGGCACTTTGAGCCTCACGTCGCGGAGGGCGTCTTCAACGACCTGGTCAAGGAAAGCGGCGTCCGAGTCTATCTCCAGCATCGGCTGCGGGAAAAGCATGGGGTCGAAAGAACAGGTTCGCGCATTATGCAGCTCCTGACCGAGAACGATGACGCCTTTCGCGCGCGAATCTTCGCTGACGCCAGCTATGAAGGCGATCTGATGGCGCAGGCCGGCGTGTCGTACACGTGGGGCCGGGAGGCCATCAGTGACCACAACGAATCGCTGGCCGGCGTCCGTGATCGCACGCCGCTTCATCAATTCCGAGCTCCGGTGTCACCGCTCGATCGATCGGGCAGGCTCCTGCCGGAAATCACGCCGCGTTCGAAGGATCCGGTCGGTGCTGCCGACAAGCGCGTTCAGGCGTACAACTTTCGCCTCTGCATGACGAAGAACCCTGAGAACCGCGCCCCGTGGCCGAAGCCTGCCGGCTACTCGGCGGCCCGCTACGAGCTGCTGGCGCGCTATCTGCCGGCCTTCGAGAAGGAGCTCGGCCGACCGCTGGCGATCAACGACGTCATGAAAGCGGACATCCTTCAAAACGGCAAGACCGACACGAACAATAACGGCGCCTTCTCGACCGACTACGTCGGCGGCAGCTACGACTATCCGGAAGGCAGCTACGCGACCCGCGCGCGAATCCGCCAGGCGCACGTCGAGTACATCCAGGGATTCATGTACTTTCCTCGCCACCGACACGCGGGTCCCGCCCGCGCTCTCGGGCGAGATGAAAGACTGGGGTCTCTGCCGCGACGAGTTCAGCGATGCGGATCACTGGCCATATCAGTTGTACGTGCGCGAAGCGCGCCGCATGGTCGGCGAGTACGTAATGTCTCAGAAAGATATCCAAACCGAACTCACCAAGCCTGACTCGATTGGCATGGGCTCGTACAACAGCGATTCACACAACGTGCAGCGGCGTCCGACGGCAGACGGCACGGCGGTCGAGAACGAGGGGGACATGCAGGTGCGCGTCACGCCGTACAAGATTCCCTATCGCGTGCTTCTCCCGAAGCGCGCCCAGGCGACCAATCTGCTGGTGCCGGTCTGCGTCTCGGCGACGCACGTGGCCTATTCAACTCTCCGGATGGAGCCGCAGTACATGATCGTGGGACAGGCCGCGGGCGTGGCCGCAAAGATGGCGATCGATCACCAGCAGGCCGTGCAGGACGTGGATACCCGGGCTCTTGCGGAGAAGCTCACGTCGCAGCGGGCCGTGCTGCATATGCCTTGATGAGATCTCGCGCAGGGTCCGCTGAGAAAGACCAGATCTCGCGCAGAGATCGCGGAGAGCGCAGAGAAAACGATCTCGCGCGGAGAAACGCAGAGTTCGCGGAGAAGAACGTGGCGGCGACCGTCCTCCTTGAGTGACTGTGCGAGCACTCAAGGAGGACGGTCGCCGCCACGTTTCTTCTCTGCGGCCTCTGCGCTCCTCTGCGTGAGATCCGTTTATCGGCGCTCTCCGCGATCTCTACGCGAGCCTGGTCTTGTCTCAGCGAACTCTGCGCGAGATCTCACCGGCGACGGCGCGTCGAGTACTCCTTGGCGCCGGCATTGTCGGTGACGATTTCCGGCGATCCCCACGCGGCGCGGGCGGGGACGCCGCTGATGGCGTCCGCGGCCAGCACTACGTGCCAAATCATCCGCTCGGGATGATAGAAGAGGCTCCATTTCCATCCGGCGTAGGCGGAGAGGTCGGTCTGCACTGGCGTCCACTGTCGCTGCTCGGGCGTCAGCGTGACGTCGGTCAGCCTTTCGTAGATGCGATCGTCGCTGACACCGATGCGCATCCGGATCGCTGCGGAGGGAATGCCGGGTGACGGTGGCTCCAGAGCCACGAACGCGCGGAACAGGCCGCGACGGGGAAGCGCGAGTCGAACGGTCAGCCGGCTGGGAACCGTCACGACGATCGATGGATGGGCGCTGCCGGCAAACTCTCGAGTCGCGATCTCGAGGCCGCCCGGCGGTCGCATCTCCGCGCGATCGACTTCGCGGATGAGATTCACGACCGGCACCGTTCGGTCCTCGACGTGCCGGCATCCCGAGAATAAGATCACGACCACGATGGAAAGGACGTGCCGATTCATTGCGGTCGCGCTGATGATCCTCTTCTTCGCGTCGGTCGCGCGATTCTATCATCCGGGTACCGGCTTCACGGCGCTCATCGGGTTTCCGCCCGCAGGAGATTCAGAGCCTCCGGGTAATTAATTCCATCCCGCACTACCAATATCCCGCATGGGCGAGCTACGACGGTCAGTTCTACGCGCAGCGTGCGCTGGATCCGCTGCTACGCGATCAGACGGTCGATCAGGGGATGGACCTGGCGCCGTTTCGCGCGAGACGCATCCTCTTCAGTTGGACGGCCTACGTCCTGGGACTCGGTCGACCCGCATGGATCCTCAACGCCTACGCGCTGCAGAACGTGGCCTGCTGGCTGGCGATCGCGGCACTCCTGACGAACTGGGTGCGGCCGACCTCCTGGCGCGGGCTCGCGCTCTGGAGCGCCTGCCTCTTCTCGCACGGTCTCCTGTGGTCAGTGAGGTTTGCGCTGCTCGATGGACCGAGCCTGATGTTGACCATGTGCGCCGTGGCGCTCGCCGAGCGGCATCATCCCCTCTGGTCGGCCGCGACCGTCGGCATCAACGCGCTCGGGCGGGAGACCAACATCCTTGTAACGGTCGCGCATCCGTTTCCCAAGAATCGACGAGGATGGCTTCAGCTGGTTGCGGCGGTTGCGCTTGCCGTCCTGCCCTTGACGATCTGGATGGATTACCTGCGATCGATCTACAGATCGACAACGCTCGCGGGCACTGATACGTTCGTGTTCCTGGGGACCGGGCTTGCCGAGAGCTGGCGGACCGTGCTGGGTGATCCGAACGCCGGCCGGCGAGCTCTGGGTGCGGTGTTTCCCGCGAGCATCCTGCTGTCGCTGATGGCGCAGGCGGCTTTTGTGTTCATCAGGCGGAGGAACGTGGCGCCGTGGTGGCGCGTGGCGTGCGCCTACGCCGTGATGCTATTGTTTCTGGATCCCGTGCTCGTCGCGCCGCTCACCGGCGCGATCACACGCGTCATGCTTCCCCTCACGGTGGGGTTCAACATCCTGCTCGCGACGGAGACAAATCCGAGGCGCTTCTGGCCGTGGTTCGCGGCTGGCAACCTTCACCTGCTTGGTGTGCTCCAGGTGATGCCGCTGATTCCGTGGGCGTGATCTCCCAGCGCCCTGACTATAATCAACGCAAAACCACGAGAGGGGCGTCTCTCTGCCGGATCCCGCATCCCGGATCCCGACAGCGAAGTCCCCAGAGGACGATGATGAAGAGAACGATAGCGGTGATGATCCTGACGGCGTTCGCGGTGCCTGCCCTTGCGGCCGACCGCGTGAAGACGGCAAATGGCACGGTTGAAGGCACAACCGAAACGAGCGGTATCCGCGCCTACCGAGGCATTCCCTTCGCGGCTCCACCCGTCGGCGACCTCCGATGGAAGGAGCCGCAACCGATCAAGAACTGGGACGGGGTTCGAAACGCGAGCCAGTTCGGTCCGCAGTGCATGACGGGGCCACCCGCCGGCGACATGGTGTTCCGTTCGAACGGGATGAGCGAGGATTGCCTCTATCTGAACGTCTGGACGCCTGCGAAGTCATCGAACGAGCGTCTGCCGGTTCTGGTGTACTTCTTTGGCGGCGGCTTCGTGGCGGGTGATGGATCCGAGCCCCGCTACGACGGCGAGAGCATGGCGAAGAAAGGGATCGTCGCGCTGACGGTGAATTATCGCCTCGGCGTGTTCGGCTTCATGGCGCATCCGGAGCTGACGAAAGAGTCGCCACACCATGCGTCCGGCAATTACGCGCTGCTGGACCAGAATGCGGCCCTGCAATGGGTTCAGAAGAACATCGCAGCCTTCGGTGGCGACCCCAGACGGGTCACGATCGCCGGGGAGTCCGCAGGGTCGATTGCGGTCAGTGCGCAGATGGCCTCGCCGCTCTCAAGAGGACTCATGGCCGGCGCGATCGGCGAGAGTGGTGCGCTCATAGTTCCGACATTACCGCCGGTCTCGCTTGCGCAAGGGGAAGAAGTCGGTGTCAATTTCGCCAAGAGCGTCGGCGCAGAATCGCTGGCCGCGCTTCGCGCCATGACAGCGGCGCAGATCATTGAGGTCGCCGGCAAGCTCCCGGTCGGGCGCTTCGCATCGACGGTGGATGGCTACTTCCTGCCCAAGCTGCCGGTCGAAATCTTCGCGGCAGGCGAACAGGCGCATGTCCCGCTGCTGGTGGGGTGGAATACGCAGGAGGGTGGTGTGCGCGCCGTTCTCGGGACGAACGAACCGACGCCCGAGAATTACGCAAAGGCGCTGCGCACGTTGTACGCCGATCGCGCCGACGAGGCGCTCAAGCTTTACAGCGGTTCGAGCCCGGACGAGATCAGGCAGGCCGCGACCGATCTCGCGGGCGACAGGTTCACAGGATACAGCACGTGGAAATGGGCCGATCTGCATGGCAAGACCGGCGGCAAACCGGTGTATCGATATCTGTACGCCCGCCCGCGTCCGCAGACGAACGCCGCACCTGCGGGCGGCAACGCACCCGCGCCGGCGCGCGGCGCCGTCCACTCGGCGGAGATCGAATACGCGATGGGCAATCTCCCGACGAACAAGGTCTTCGCCTGGACGGCAGACGACTACAAGGTGTCGGAGATTATGCAGGGTTACTTCGCGAACTTCGTGAAGACGGGCAACCCGAACGGCCAGGGCCTGCCGCAGTGGCCCGCCGCGAACAGCGGGCCCATTCAATTCATGCGGATCGACGTGGACACGCACGTGGAGGCGGACAAGACGCGCGACCGTTATCTGTTTCTGGATTCTGTCTACATGAAGCAGCCAAAGTGAACGAGGGCGTTGGTAAGATTGATCCATGATCACTGTCATTCGAATCCTGGCGCTCAGCCTGGTTGCGGCGGGCTTCTCGGCGGAACCGGCGAAGGTGGCGGGAAAGTGGAACGTCACGCTCCAGCTCGAATCAATCACGGGCCATCCAGTCATCCTGTTCAAGCAGGACGGCGACAAGCTGACCGGAACCTACGAAGGACGTTATGGGCCGTCGGAGCTGAAGGGCTCGGTCAAAGAGAAGGAGATTGAATTCACCGTGTCCTTTGTCGCTGAGGGCATGCAGACGCAGGGCGTCTTCGGCGGGACCGTCGACGGCGACACGATGGGTGGGAACGTGTCGTTCGAAGGGGCCGGCGACGGCACCTGGTCGGCGACGCGAGCGAAACAGTAACGACTGACCCCACGGCTGGGACCCGGCCCGACATCTCCCAATCGTTCCCGCCGTGTCCGATGACAGTACCGAAGTTGCGCACACCACGCCGCGCAGCATTCGCACACGCGTGCGCACATATTTGTGCCGCCCCGACAGAAACGTAATCGGTCGATCTCAAATCAGACGCAATCCATTGAGGAAATCGCCTCGGTGAGCCGGCACGTCCATTGCGCCCAGCGCGCCGATGCGCCTTGTAGCTCTTTGTGTGGGTACGCTCGCCTTGGCACTGGCTGCGAGCCCGCTTCACGCCCAGGAGTTGCCCGCCCCTGAAGCGTGGGCCGCCCTCGAGCGCGGCGACGCGGACAAGGCTGCCGCAATCTTCCGCGAAGAGTTGGACCGCAGTCCCGGAAACGCGATGTTGAACTACGGAGCTGGCTACGCCGCGGCCTCACTCGGCCGCACAGACGCAGCCATGTCGTACCTGAAGCACGCGATCGAGTGCAATCCGCGGCTCGTTCAGGCGATGGTGCTGCTTTCGCAGATGGCCTATCAGGCGGCGGATCTGGATCTCGCCGTGTCTACGCTCGAGAAGGCCGCGGCGATCGTCCCTCGCGATCGCGGAATCGCCCAGCAGCTTGATCAATGGCGACGCGAGGCAGCGCTGCACAGCCGGTTCGAGGAACGTACCACGGCGCGCTTCAAGGTGATGTTCGAGGGGGCGGCGGAGAAGGCGATCGGCGATCAGGTCGCGGGAATTCTCGAATCAGCCTACTGGCGTATCGGCAAGATGACGAACACCTATCCGTCAGAGACGCTGAACGTCATCCTGTACACCAACCGCCAGTTCCAGGACATCACGCGCGCGCCCGCGTGGGCAGGCGGGGGATACGACGGCCGAATCCGGCTGCCGGTTGGCGGCGCGCTGCGATCGCCGAAGACTCTGGAGCGTGTCGTGACGCACGAGTTCGTTCACGCCGTCGTCCACAACGCTGCGGGTAACAGCCTGCCGACATGGGTCAACGAGGGACTGGCGAGTTATCTGGAGTCGAGCGATCGCACGTGGGTCCCGCAGGTGCTCCGCCGGGCGGACGGCCGGATCTCCATGGAGGACCTGGCCGGCGGGTTCGATCGATTCGATGGTGACACGGCGCTCGTCGCCTACGCGGAAAGCCTGGTGGCCGGCCAGCTTCTCTGTGAGCGCCTCGGCGGCAATCTGGGTCCCTTTCTTCAGATGCTGGGCAGCGGCCACACCGTTGATCAGGCCCTGAGCACCCTCAACGTTCAACCCGACCAGTTCTACGCCGAGTGGCGGCGTCGAATCGGACTGAAGTGAGTACGACATGTCTCAGAATTACACCACGCAGCCAACGGAATCCGAGAAGCCGCAGGACTACTACGAGCTGCTCCAGGTCAGCCCGACCGCGGAGCTCGAGACGATTCACCGGGTGTATCGTCTGCTCGCGCAGCGGTTTCATCCGGACAATCGCGAAACGGGAAACGCGGCGCGGTTTCGCGCCATCAGCGAAGCTTACAGCGTGCTCAGTAACCCCGAAGAGCGCGCGCGCTACGACATCGTCCACGCGCAGCAGAAACAGGGACGCTGGAAGCTGGTGTCGACCGGGTCGCATGCGGAGAACGACTTCGAGATGGAGCAGATGGTACGGTTGACCGTGCTCGAGGTGCTCTACACGAAGCGCCGGATGGAGCCTCGTGAACCGGCCATCTACTCGACCGATTTGGAAGAAATGATTGGCCGGCCGCGTGAACACCTGGAGTTCACAATCTGGTACCTGGGCCAGCGAAAGTGGGTGACGCGCGATGACAACTCGCGCCTGATCATCACCGCGGACGGCGTCGACCACCTCGAAGCCAACTACCGCGCGAATACCCGCCTTCGCCTGAAGCCCGCGTCGTAAAAAAGAAAGGGGTCAGACCCGAAGTCTGACCCCAAATCCGCAAACAGCAATCAGCAATCAGCAATCCCGGATCCCGCACCCCGGATCCCGGCACGATCGCTATACGTGCTTGGGGACGACGTATGGTGCCCGGTATTCGCGCGTCAACAGCTTGTTGGCCTCGGGATCGTTCACGATCGTCATCGCCTTGGCGTCCCAGTTCAGCGTGCGGCCGACGCGGTAGCTGATATTCGCCAGGTGCATCAGGTTGCACGAGAGCGCGCCTTCCTCGACTTCCGCGTTCAGGTCCTCGCGCTTGCGGCTGCGGACGGCCGCAATGAAGTTCGCCCAGTGCTCGTCTTTCTTCGTGTCTCCGGGCCCTGGCTTCTGCTCCTTGCCGAGGAACGAGTAGTACTTGTTGTAGTTGTCGATCACGAGGTAGCCCTTCGAGCCGTAGAACTGATTCCCGATGGTGTTGCCGGGCTTGCCCTCGTCGATGCCCGCCTCGTGCGGCGAAATCCAGTGACGGACTTCGAACGTCATCATCTTCTTCTTGCCGTTGACGTCGAACTCGAAGCTGGAGCTGATCGTGTTCGGCGTTTCCTGGTCATCGTCGAACATGAACTTGCCGCCGACCGAGCTGACCTTCGTGGGATGCGTGACGCCGAGGCCCCAGCGCGCGATGTCGACTTCGTGGATCCCCTGGTTGCCGAGATCGCCGTTGCCCGTGTCCCAGTACCAGTGCCAGTTGTAGTGGAAACGATTGCGGTTGAACGGCCGCTTTGGCGCCGGGCCGAGCCAGAGGTCGTAGTCCACCTTCGACAGATAGGCCGAGTCATAGCACGGCTCGGGCCTCCCGTCCGGCGTGAACGCGAAGCTGTCTCCGGGATTCATCGGCCCATCGGGATACTTGCCGATTGTGTTGCGCCACTTGTAGCAGAGACCGCGCGCCATGTAGACCTCGCCGAGCTCGCCATTGCGCATGCGCTGCACGGCTTCCTGCAGCGCCGGTGACGAGCGGCTCTGGCTGCCCTGCTGCACGATGCGGTTGTATTTGCGAGCCGCGGCCACGATCTGCTGCGATTCAAAGATGTTGTGCGTGCACGGCTTCTCCACATAGACGTCCTTGCCCGCCTGCACGGCCCAAATCGTCTGCAGCGTATGCCAATGATTGGGCGACGCGATCGAGATGGCGTCGATGTTCTTGTCCTCGAGCAGCTTCCGCATGTCGACGTAGGTCGCAGGCTTCCGCGCGCCCTTGCCTTCGAGATACTTCAGCTTTGCCGCGATGTGCGCTTCATCCACGTCGCAGAGCGCGACGATCTCTACGTTCGGCATGGACGACCAGGCCGTAACGTGGCTCTGGCCGCGTCCGCCACACCCGACGACGCCCATGCGAACGGTGTCGTTGGGACTGGCGAGTCCCCGGACCGTCGCTCCGGCGGTCATCACGGCCGTGCTCACGAGGAAATCTCTTCGATTCATCGTCATAGCGTGCTCCTACCTGATGGGGTCAGGCCCCGGACGTCGACTTACACACTCCTCGACGCGCCAAATTCTACGGGGGAGGATACCACGTTGGGACCGTCTGACGAGCGAGTCGGCAGCAGCCAGCCGCGAATCGCCAAGGGTGTATGATTCGCGCGCCGGAGACACCATGATGCATTCCATTTCACGCGCCCTCGTCTTTCTCGCCCTTCTCATGCCAGGTGCGCCGCAGCAGATACCGGGCGATCGGCCGCTTCGACTTGCCATTGCCGGCCTCGTGCACGGCCACGTCAGCGGCTTCCTGCGCGGCGCCCAGGGACGTCACGATGTCGAGATCGTCGGCATCTACGATCCTGACAAGGCGCTCCTTCAGCAATACGGCGAGCGCTACAAAATTCCCGCGTCGTCGCTGTTCGTCAACCTGGACGAGATGCTCGATCGCACGAAACCCGAAGCGGTTGCCTCGTTCACGAACACGTACGATCATCCTGTCGTCGTCGAAGCCGCAGCCGCCCGGCATATCCATGTGATGATGGAAAAGCCGCTGGCGGTCAGCAACGCGGACGCGCAAAGAATCAAACGGGCGGCCGATAAGGGCGGCGTCCAGGTCTTCGTGAACTACGAGACCACGTGGTATCCGAGCCACGGCGAGATCTGGTCTCTGATGAAGGAGCAGAAGGCCGGCGGAGAGATTCGGAAGATGGTGGCAATGGACGGACATCAAGGTCCGAAAGCCATAAACGTCCAGCCAGAGTTCTTCGCGTGGCTCTCGGATCCTGTCAAGAACGGCGCGGGCGCGCTCTACGACTTCGGATGCTACGGTGCGAACCTGATGACGTGGCTCATGGATAACCAGCGTCCGACGGCCGTCACCGCGGTGACGCAACACTTTCAGCCGGCCGTCTATCCGCGCGTGGATGACGAGGCGACGATCGTCGTCGAGTACCCGAACGCCCAGGGGATCATCCAGGCGTCGTGGAACTGGCCGGCGAACCGCAAGGATCTGGAAGTGTACGGCGAGCGCGGCTATGCGATCGCCACCGGCGGCAACGGCCTGCGCGTCGCGATGTCGAACAAGCCGGATCAGACCATCACGCCATCGCCGAGGGCGGCCGACGAGCACGACTCGATTGCGCACCTGATTGCTGTCGCGCGGGGCGCACGCAAACCCAATGCGTTGTCGTCGCTCGACAACAACATCATCGTGACGGAGATTCTCGACGCGGCGCGCGAGTCGGCGCACACGCACCAGCGCGTGGCGATCGGCGCGTCAGGACGCCAGCTTCCGTGACGCCTCGAGCTGGACGGCTACTTGATCCCGAGAAGCACGGCGAGGCCGGCCAGATAGCCGACTGCGACGTACGCGGCGACGATGAGCCCTTTCCCTGACGGAGACAAGCGCCGCCAGGCGGCGGCCGGATGCACACAGCAGGCGAGCGTTCGACCGATCACGACGTCAGCGGTCACGGCGTGCCACGGAGCAAAATGAATTCCACCGCAACTTGCAGGATTCGTTGAAAAACACCGACAAGGCCTGCGGAAAGCCTGGTCAGCAACTGGACTTTGTCGCGCTGCGGACAGACTTCCCGCCGACGTGAGGTTGGGTCAGGCGCTGCCCGGGCCATCCCACAGACCGGCACGCCGGCTGCAGAGTTTAAGCTGGACTATCAATTTTCAGGGGATTTTCGAGAAAGCTGCCGCCGAGCCCGACCATTTTTGTAAGCTAGTGTCCGAATTACGGCCGGGCTTTGTGCGGATCTGCGCAAGACTGTAGCTGATCGCCAGGAGGCTCTATGTCCAATCTTAGACGGTCGCTCGGCGTTCTCACGCTTGTGGTCGCGTCGGCGACGCCTGTTTTTGCCCAACAGCAGGGCAATCCCGCAGGCCGGATCAAGACCGTCTCCGGCGCCGCGTTCATCGTCCGCAACAACGCAGTGATCCCCGCACAGGCTGGTCAGGTCGTCTACGAGGCGGACGCCCTCCGGACCGGGGCTGACGGCAAGATTGGCGTCACCCTGAAGGACGATACGCGACTCGCCCTTGGACCGGCCAGCGAGGTGCGACTCGAGCGCTTTGCTTACGTGCCCGGAACCGAGAGCCTCGGGATGGTGCTGAGGTTCGTGCGCGGCGTGACCGCCTACGTTTCCGGCCACATCGCCAAGCTGGCACCCGATTCAATCCGGCTGGAAACGCCGTCGGCGATCGTGGGGGTCCGTGGAACCACGCTCGCAATACGTGTTGAGGGGTGAAGATGCGCAGCGCATCGGTCGCGGTTCTTGCGGCCCTCGTCGCAGGGCTGGGCGCGGCGTGCAGTACGAAGCGTGTCGCTCCGGCCCCGCCCGAAACCGCTCGAACCGTGGTCGTGCTGCTGCCCGATTCTGAGACCGCAGTTACTGGCCGCGCATTCCTGTCAAACGCGGCCGGTTCGACCGACTTGAGCGCCCCCCGCGATTCATCCAGCGCCACACCCTCCACAGCGCCCGCCGCCGTGACGACGATGAGCGAGGAGGAGATCCAGCGGTTATTCGGCGACGCGCTCTCCGCTCTGCCTCCCGCCCCTGTGCATTTCACGCTGTTTTTCAAGTTCGAGTCCGACGAGTTGACCGATGAATCCCGTGCGCTGCTGCCGGAGATTCTGAACATCGTCAAGCAGCGCGCGATCCCGGAAGTCCTCGCGGTCGGCCACACGGACACCATGGGCACGCCGCGCGCGAATATCGAGCTCGGCCTGACGCGCGCAAACAGCGTCCGCTCGTTGCTGGTGCAGGTCGGTCTCGACCCCGAGACCGTAGAAGTTCGATCGCACGGGGAGAGCGATCTCCTGGTGAAAACACCGGACGAGACAGCCGAACCGCGCAACCGCCGTGTCGAGATCTCCGTCCGCTAAGCGCGCCGCCCGATGACCGCACGAGCTGACGGCGCGAGCCGCCGAGGTCGGATCTTCCTGTGCGGCCTGACTCCCGTCATCATCACCGCCATCCTGGCTCTCTATCGTCCCGCGTTTCTTCCGCGGCTCGACGACAGTATCTACGACACGGTCATGCGCTCGGGCAGCATTCAGGCGCCGGGCAAAGGCGTCGTCATCGTCGACATCGACGAGCGGAGCCTGACGACGCTGGGGCAGTGGCCGTGGCGTCGTGACGTCATCGGCAGACTGATCGACAGGCTGCGCGACATGGGCGCCGCGGTGATCGGGATGGACATCATCTTTGCGGAATCGGATCGCTTCGACGTCCGCGATGCCGGCTCGGCACGCACGCCTGACCAGTTTCTCGGCGATGTGCTGCGGGACGGGAAGGTCATCCTGGGCTACGGGCTGACGTTCGAGGCCGGCGGTCGCGATGCCACCAGCTGCGTGCTGCATCCGGTCACGGTTGCGGTCGTCCAACCTCGCGAAGAGACGGGACAGCTGCCGTATTTTCATGCGACGGGCTCCGTGTGCAGCCTGCCGTCGCTGGCCGAGGCGGCGGGGGCGTCGGGCTTCCTGAACGCCGCGCCAGATGCTGACGGCATTCTCCGCCGCGTGCCGCTCGTCGCCGAGCTGGACGGCCGGCTCTATCCGAGCCTGGCGCTCGCCGCGGTGAAGACCGTCACGGGCGCGCGCGACATCACGTTGCGCGTGGAGAACGTGAACGCAGCGACGTTGAACCTCGACACGCTTGCCGTGCCGGTCGATGGCAAGAGCAATCTGCTCGCGCGTTACCGCGGCAAGAAAGGAACGTTTCCACATTTGTCCGCGGCAGATGTCCTGAACAACCGGCTTCCTGTGGCCGCCGTCCGCGACAAGATCGTCCTCGTCGGCACCACCGCGCTTGGAACACGAGAAGTGGTGGCGACACCGATCGATACGTTATTCGCTGGCGTCGAAGTGCAAGCGACGATTGCGGACAACCTCCTCGAGCAGTCGTTCATCCGGCGATCGTCGATGGGCACGATCCTCGATGCAGAGATTGTTCTCATCCTGGGCATCGCCGTATCCCTCGTGGTCGAGTTCGCGGGCGTGGTCCCTGGCGTCGCCATCGGCGCGGCGGGAATCGGTTTTCTCTGGGCTGGCGCAGCATGGCTGCTCTCGGCGAAGGGGCTGTTCGTGTCGCCGCTGTTTCCCACCATCGGCACGATGTCCGCGCTCGCCCTGATGACGTTCGCCAAATTCACCGTCGAACGCCGCCGGGCCGAGACCGCATCACGCCAGCGCTCACATGCGCAGCGGCTGATGGTGCAGACGCTGCTGTCGCTCACGGAGACCCGCGATGTCGAGACAGGCCGTCACTCCCGACGCACGCAACTGTACGCCAGAGTTCTGGCGCAGGAGCTGGCGACCCATCCCGAGTTCCGAGACTACCTGACGCCCGAGCGGATCGATCTGCTCTCGAGTCTCGCACCGTTGCACGACATCGGCAAAGTGGGCATTCCCGATCACATTCTCAACAAACCCAGCGCGCTCACCCCGGACGAGATGGCGGAGATGCGCAAACACCCGGTGCTCGGCCGCGAGGTCATCATGAGGGCGGAACAGCAGGTCGGCGTGCACGACGATGCCACTCTCGCGATGGCGAAGGACATTGTCTACACCCACCATGAACGCTGGGATGGCACCGGATATCCGCAGGGTCTTCGCGGAACGGGGATTCCGATTCCCGGGCGAGTGATGGCGATTGTCGACGTCTACGATGCCGCGGTCACACGCACGCTCTACCGGCGGACGATGTCGCACGAGGACACCGTCAGGTTCATCATGGCAGGAAAGGGCACGCACTTCGATCCGACGGTAGTGGATGCGTTCGTGAAGGCATCCAGCGTGATCGAACACGTCTCGCGGGAAGAGAATCACTAATCACTGATCACTGATCCTGAATCGCTCATCCCGAATCCTGAATCCTCGAATCGGCGAATCCCGAATCCTCGAATCCCGAATCCTGGAATCCTTCAATCGGACCTTGAATCATGTCGAATCACTGAGTTCGGGAACCAGATTGGAAGGTAGGCGAGCCGAGTGGGAGTTTCAAAGCGTGTAGCGCAGCCCTTCAGGGCTGCCAACTGCAGGTTCGAATCAAGAGGTTTTGAAACCGCTTCCATTGATTCAAGGATTCAACGATTCGCCAATTCGGGATTCGCCGATTCGGGATTCGCCGATTCGGGATTCGAGGATTCGGGATCAGTGATTCAGGATCAGTGATGAGTGATGAGTGATTCAGTACGTTGCGCGGCCGCCACTGATGTCGAAGACGGCGCCGGTGGAAAAGGAGCAGTCTTCCGACGCCAGCCAGCAGATCAACGCCGCGATCTCGTCAACCTCGACGAAGCGGCCCATGGGGATCCTCGATCGCATGTATTCGATGTGCGCTGGCGTCATCTGCGCGAAGATCTCGGTATTCGCTGCAGCCGGAGTTACGCAGTTGGCAAGGATGTTCTTCGTAGCCAACTCTTTTCCCAGCGACTTCGTGAAGCCGATGAGGCCGGCCTTCGATGCGCTGTAGTGCGACGCGGTTGGGTTTCCTTCCTTGCCGGCGATGGAGGCGACGTTGACGATCCGTCCGTACTGATTCGCCAGCATGTGTGGAATCACCGCGCGGCACGTGAGGAAACATCCGACGAGGTTGACGTCGATGACCTTGCGCCACAGGTCAGGATCGAGCTCCCACGTGAGGCCGTTCCCGCCGGTGATTCCCGCATTGTTCACGAGGATGTCGATGTGCCCGTGTGCCGACAGAGTGGCCTGGGTTGCCGATGCCACGGATGCCGCATCTGTCAGCTCCACGCGTTCGGCCGAGACGCCTCCGAGCGCAGACAACCGTTCACGAGCCGCTTTGAGCCTGTCGCTATCCACGTCCCAGAGCGCGACCACAGCCCCAGACTGCAGCGCGCGCGCGGCTGTCGCGTAGCCGATGCCTCGGGCCGCGCCCGTGACGATCGCGACTCGCGCTTTCAGGTTGAGCTGATTCATCGTGCCCAACTGTACCGCAACGCGCGCCAACACGTCGGGATCGGGATGTGGGATGGGGTGTGGGATCCGGGATGTGGGATCCGGGATGTGGGATCCGGGATGCGGATCCGGGATGCGGGATCCGGGATGCGGGATCCGGGATGTGGGATCCGGGATGTGGGATCCGGGATGCGGATCCGGGATGCGGGATCCGGGATGTGGGATCCGGGATCGGGATCCGGGATGTGGGATCCGGGATGTGGGATCCGGGATGCGGATCCGGGATGCGGGATCCGGGATTGCGGATTGGCGATTCGAGGATTAGGGATTCAGGATCAGTGATTAGTGATCAGGGATTCAAGGTTTCCACCAGTCCGCCGAGATGAGCTGCGGCGATCCTGCGGCCTGCCGCCACTCTTCCGTGAGCAACTGGCTCTCGAGCGTGATGATGCGCGTCTGGAACGCGGCAAAATCTGAGAAACGCTCCGTGGTCGCAAGACCGTCGGACCATTCCATTTCGAGAACGTAGTCCCCGCTGGGTGTGTCGAATCGTGTGGTGAGTCGCGCGACGCGATCGCCGCGCTCGAAGAGCCAAATCATATTCTGTGTATCGGACGAGCCGCGCAGGTCACTAGACTGCCGGGGAGTGGCAGCGGCGCGCGGTCAGTCCGCGGGCGGCATCGGGAAGCGCGCCGCGCGATTGCTCTGGCGGACGGTCTTCCGTCGCTCCGCGATGGTCCAGGTTTCTCCGCACGCGCCGCAGCGAACGTAGACGACGGTGCGGCCAAGCGATTCGGTTCTGGCTGACACGGCATTGCAGCGCGGGCACGAAAGAAAGCGCCCGGATTCACCTGAATCCGTTTGTCGTTTCTCCACGATAACTCTACGATGCCATATCCTTGAGCGCCGCACAATTCACTTTCGAGTAACGCGGGCGGATCGGCGGAGGCCGGGAAATAAATTACGAATCGGTAATCGAAATCCTCTGAGACCTTCCGTCCGGTTACTTTGTGCTCGTCGTTGAATGTGGATCTGGTCCACGTGGTCGCCAGCTCGACCGGAGTCCGTTCCCGTCGGGGCGAGATGCCCGACGTTTTCACTCGGTGACGAACGGGGGGTCGAATGACACTTTCGATGGACTGGTCAGTCGCATGGCAGCTGAGGCGGTACATCTAGCGAGACTACGCCTCAGACGATGAGGCTTCGCCTCGCTTGAGGTCTTGACCCTTCAGAACTTGTACAAATGAGTCTAGTTTCTGAGGGGTCAAGACCTCCAGCGTTTGCAATTGCACGTTTACGCCGCGTGAGGAGGAATCATGAGATGGTGCAGTATCGCGCTCACGTTGAGCCTATTCGGCGTCGCCGTGAGTTGGGAAGCCCGTACCAGCGCATCCCAGACCCCGAATCGCCAGACCTCGCCACAGCAGGAGGATGTGCTGCCGGCCCTCCTCGTTGAGGTCCGCGGATTGCGTGCGGCGATGGAGGAGATGGCTTCCGCCGGTCCGCGCGTGCAGCTTGCGCTCGGCCGCGTGCAGCTGCAGGAGCAGCGGGTCAACACGCTGATGAGACGGCTCGAAGAAGGCCGCGCGCACGTCGCGGAGATGCAGCGGAACTACGAGCGGACGCAGCAGCAGCTGGCCGCCGCCGAGGACATGCTCCGGACACCCAAACCTGATAGTCCGCCAGTTGCCGCCCTGCAAAGCATGCAGCGCGACGCGGAGCGTGAGCTGACGCGGATCACCACGGATCTGCAGCGGATGACCGCGGAGTTGGCGGCGATGGAAGCCGATCTTGCGGCCGAACAGGGACGGTGGATCGATCTCAATCAGCGCATGGAGGCGCTCGAGCAATCGCTGGTGCGACGGTAACGAGTGGCCGCGCGAATCCGGGGCGAACTGTTCTTGACACGCGCACTGAGGGGCGTATCATCAAAGTCGCGCGACTTTCGTAGCCGCGCGGAACCCTCAAACCGAGCGCTTCGACTGAGATCGAGGAGGCGCTATGAACCCATCGGACGCCCCCGAGTTCGATGAGATGCTGCGCCGCATCTGCGGCGAGTATCTCGAAATGCCCGGCCTTCGACTCAAACAGGAACAGGCACAGCGCCTGTGGGGTCTCGATCACGCGCGGTGCGTGCAGCTGCTCCGGGTTCTCGTCGAGTCGGGGTTCCTGTGCCGCTATCCCGACGGCGGCTACGGGAGATCCAGCGACGGAGCCGTCAGACTCCCCGCATTTCAGGAGAACACCGGGCGCCGCATCACAGCGGCTTGACGCGCTCCGCGTCCTAATCGGCAAGAGCGCGCGATTCAGCAGCAGGTCGCTGACCCACGCGCGGCGATGCGCCCCCGACGCTCCTCGTACGTATGCCTGACGGCTGTTTCAGCCTGTCTTCGCTGCGCCGGTCGAGCAATCAGAGTTCCGCAATCCATCGCCGTATGCGGCTGGATCTCTGTCGCTGCGGGGAGAGCACAGGCGGAAATCCTGGCCCGTGCGCTCGTAACGGACGTTCAGCGAGACGCGGGGACAGGTGCAGGACGAAGGTACCGCGTTGGCAGACATGCGCAGACTGCGGCGAGCAATATCGGCTGTGCTCGGGTGGACTCATCGGATATCCTTCCACGAATGTCGCTCGCTCAGGGCGTTCGCCTTGGCCCGTACGAAATAACGTGCCTGCTGGGTGCGGGCGGGATGGGACAGGTCTACAAAGCCAGAGATCTGCGCCTGCAACGAGATGTGGCAATCAAGATCCTGCAAGGTGAACCTAGCTCGGGCCAAGAGTTTCACTCGCGACTGCATCGAGAGGCGATGGCCGCTGCAGCGGTGGCTCATCCTCACATCTGTACCCTGTATGACATGCGGCAGGAAGGGGAGGCATCATTCCTCGTCATGGAGTACCTGGAAGGTGAGACGCTGGCGGCCCGTTTGCGCCGCGGTCCTCTCTCCATTCCTGATGTCATAGTCATCGGAACCGAAATCGGTGAAGCGCTCGCCGCAGCCCATCGCGGCAACTTGATTCATCGCGACCTGAAGCCCGGCAACATCATGCTGACGCGGTCAGGCACGAAACTGCTGGACTTCGGACTAGCGAGAATCAAGAGCAGCGCGCTCATCCACCAGGCTGGCACCGCGCTGACGGAAACGGATGTGTCATTGCCGTGGATGGTGATGGGGACCCTTCAGTACATGGCTCCCGAGCAGATACATTGCGCGGCGATTGACCACCGTACCGATATCTTTGCGTTCGGTGCAGTAATGTACGAAATGATCAGCGGGCGACCTGCCTTCGATGGGCAGGGCCGTTCAGAGATCGTTGCGTCGATTCTTCGATCCGAACCGTCACCACTGAAGGTTTTGCGGCCCGAAGTCCCGCGGCTCCTGGTTGCGGTCGTCAAGACATGTCTCGCGAAAGAGCCTGAGCACCGCTGGCAGGACGCGGCCGACTTGGCCACGGCTCTGAGGGCAGTCGGGACAGATCACGGACCCCGTCGCCCAGAGCCCCGTATCGCCCGACCTTCACCCGCTGGGATCAGAAGCCTTGTGGTGCTCCCGCTGGAGGACGCCGCCGGCGAGGGAAAGGACCAATATCTCGCGGACGGAATGACCGAAAGTCTCATCGGCTCCATGTCCGTCATCGGTGGATTGAAGGTAATTTCCCGCGCGTCGGCGATGAAATACCGAGCCAGCGCGAAACCGCTGGATCAGATTGCGAAGGAACTCGGCGTTGATGGACTGATACGCGGTTCGGTCGGTCTCTCCGACATCGGTGTGCGCGTGAATGTGTCATTGTTGAGGCCGAGCCTCGCCGAACCCATCTGGAGCGAAACCTACGATCGTCCCCTCACGGACCTCTTTAAGGTACAGGCTGAGATCGCTGAAACGATTGCGGCGGAGATTCATCTTCGACTCACGGCGAGTGAGCGCCGACGCGTTCGTGCTCATAGGGTCACGCTGCCAGAGATCAACGAAGCATATCTGCGCGGACGGTATTACTGGAATCGGGAGACGCCCGATTCCCTTCGCTTGAGTTATCAATACCTGTCAGTGGCACTCCAGCGCGATCCGGATTATGCGCGCGCTCATGCCGCATTGGCGGATTGGTATCTGTCGGCGGAGAATAATGGTCTCTTGCCAGTGTCGGAGGGTATTTTCAACGCGCGGAGCTCAGCTCTGCGAGCCTTGGAGCTTGATCCTGGCTTGGCGGAGGCCTACGCCTGTTTGGGCCGCGTCGCGATGCATCAATGCGATCTCCAGCGGGCGCGAGCAGAATTCGAAACGGCTTTGCGACTGAATCCGAATCTTGTTGAGCCCGTGATCTGGTCCGCGCGCGTGTTCAGCCATCTGGCGCTTCACAGCGATGCAATTGCGCGAGTCCAACTCGCAAAGCAACTCGATCCCGTGTCGCCTCGCCCTTACGTGGCTGCGTCGGCGGTGTACTACATTGTTGGCGACTTCATCCGCGCGATTGAAGAGGGTCGTAAGGCGCTCGAATTCGAGCCCCGTCTGCCGTCCGCGTTCTATCTCATCGGCGTAGCGCAGCTGCACCTCGATCGAACCGTTGAGGCTCTCGCGAGTCTTGAGAGAGCCGTACAGCTGGGAAATGGCCACGCGGCTGCGCTGGCTGGAATGGCGTTCGCGCTAATCAAGGCGGGCCGGCGTGAAGAAGCACTGAAAGTGCTCGACGAGATGAAAGAGCGGGCGACTCGCGCGGAGGCCTCGCCGTACTACTTTGCCGAGATCTACATGGCGCTTGGCGAGGTTGATACGGCGCTCGCGTACTTGCGCCGCAGCTATGAATTGCGCATCCCCGATATTATCGGCATCGCGGCCGACCCGCTGTTTGCAGGGCTCCACAGTCATCCTGAGTACCAAAGAATCGTGCACGCGCTCGGCTTGCCGCCGCCGCACGCCTGACGGCCGACGGTTCGCTCCGATCACGGCGTCGGTGGTTACGACCCTTCAGAACTTCCGCAACCTCCAATCGGAGCGCGTCGTCGGTCCGCTGACGAAGCGAGCGCTCGGTGGGGCGTGAAGGAATCAGGTCCGCGTGCGGGCGGGAGTTATGCGTCGGAACGCTGCTTTCAAGGCTTTCCACAAAAAGTGATTGGATCGCCGATGCTGGAGCACGCCTAACGCTGCTATTAGCCCAAACACCGAGCCCATCACGGCGGTGTCCGGCCACCACGGCATCGATTCGCTCGTGATGAAGTGCGTCAGAATGGCAAGGCTCAATCCCACCAGCAGAAACGTCTTCAGGAAGAGCTTCACGGCTCCCTCTCCACTGAGGCCATTTTGATGCGACGGCGGGGCCGAGCGCAAGGAGGTCAACCGCGCTCAGTACTCGGATCTGTACGCCTACAGGAGCGCGCCGAGCAACTTCTGTGCGAGGGTTGAAGCGCGGCTCATCGTCTGCTCGCGCTACAAGGACGTTACAGGACGACGACGTTCCGCGAGAATCGAGTCTCCGAATTCGTGGGTGCGATAGCCGTGTGCCGTGAGCTCCCGGTCCATTCGAGTGAGCACGTCCTCGGCGACGAATGCACGCAGTAACTCATGGTGGCTCGTGCCGGGCTCGTGAGTCCCGGTGAGAATTGCGTCGACGATTCGTAGCCGTGTGCCCGGACCGATTCGCTGGCTCGCGAGGCCCTCGCCGGCGCGGACCGTGCCATCTGCCGCCGCCGCATGCTCCAGTGCACGTACGACGGTCGTGCCGATCGCGACGATGCGAGCGCGATGGCTGAGCGCCCGGGCGATCAGATCCGCCGTGCGCGGTGGGATTTCGTAGGGTTCATCAAAGGGGAGCAGTGCGTCGAGCTGTGGGTCCCCGGTCGATGAGACCCCCGCCGCATGAGTGAGCGTGCCGAACTGAATCCCTCGTGTCGCCATCGATGCCAGGGTGTTCCAGTCGAGGACGAAACCCGCCGACGGCGGTTCGAACGCGGCAGGCGGACCGGCAAATCGCGTCCACGTGTCCCACAGGGCAATCGGCGTGGCAATGTGCGCGTACTGAATCGGCCGGCCGTGCACTGCGAGTCCTTCCCAGATCTCTCGCGGCGATCCCTCGAACTCGAGACGGATGAGCCGCGACTGCGGCCACAGCACCTCGATTATCGTGGCCCGCAGCGGGCCGAGCCCGACGCGGTCGCCCACATGGACCGGCGGGGGCAACGGGCGATTCTCCGTGGGCGTGCGAAAATCACCGTCCCCGAAGAGCACAGCGGTGAACCGCCTCACCGAATCAACCGCCAGCGAGTCTCTTCCCGCGAGCCTGACTTCGATCCGTCGGCTGCTCGGCAGGTGATATCCCGACAGGCTCGCGGGCAAGGTAGCGGCGTCGTTGGCAATGACGAGGTCGCCCGTATGCAGTGTATCCACGAACTCGCCTCGGCTCCGGTGCATGACGCGACCGTCGCGATCGACGACCAGCAGCTTCGCATCCGTGGCCCGCTGAACCGGGAGGTGCGCGGCGATCATCGCGCGCCGCTCATGAGTCGCTCGCCTGCAGCATGGAGCGCGTCGGCAATGGCATCGGCCAGTTCTCGGGCGGCCGTCGCCGGACGCTTGAGCACGGAGCGGTCCGCATCAGGAACCGCGGCGGCGTGCATCGGCGTGTCCATGTCGCCCGGGTCGACCGACAGCACCCGCACGCCCTCCGCGATCAGCTCTTCGTTCCAGATGCGACTCAGATGATGCAGCGCCGCCTTGCTGACGCCGTACGCACCCCACCGCGGATAGGCGTTGATGCCGGCGTCGCTCGACACGTTCAGGACCACGGCTCCACGCCCCGCTCGCGCGGAGGAAGCGAGCGAGCCGAGGAGCGTCTTGGTCAGGCGGAATGGCCCAAGCAGGTTGGTCGCCAGCACTCGCTCGAAATCCTCGCAGTCGGTGTCGGCCAGGAGCGTCAGCGGAACAGGCCCAAGGCGCGAGGCGTTGTTGACGAGCACATCGAGTCCGCCAAGTGCGCCGAGAATCTGCAGGGCAATTGGATGGATCTGGTGGATGTCCGAGACGTCGCCAACGATGCCGTGCACGTGGGGGCGGTCGGCCGAGACGTGTTCGACGGCCTGTCGCGTGCGCGCGACAACAGCCACGCGCGCGCCGCGGTGGAGGAGTTCGCTGGCGAGCGCCAGGCCGAGTCCGGACGTGCCGCCGGTAATTGCCGCCCTGAGGCCGGTGAAGTCATGGGTCCTGGTCATCGTCATTGCAATCTCCTCGAACAAGGTCATGCGTTCAGACTACAAGTTCAAGTTAACTTGAAGTCAAGCTCTTCGTTCGGTAAGCTGGAGGCGTGGACGGCTTGCTGACGATCGGAGAAGTGGCAAAGCGCAGCGGGGTCCGGGCGTCAGCCCTGCGGTTCTATGAGGAACGCGGCCTGATCGCCTCGGAACGTGCAGGCTCGGGGCACCGGCGCTACGGGCGTGCGGTGCTTCGGCGAATCGCCTTCATCGTCTTCGCACAGAAGATCGGCCTGTCACTCGAGGAAGTGGCGAACCAGCTGGCGCTCTTGCCGGGGAACCGCGTGCCGGAACGTGCGGATTGGGCGAAGCTTTCGCGGAGCTGGACGACGCGGATCGACGCCCGCATCGCCGAGCTCGCGCGCCTGCGCGACAGTCTCACCAGCTGCATCGGGTGCGGTTGTCTCTCGCTCCACCAGTGTCAGCTCTCGAACCCAGGGGATCGGGCCGGACGGTCAGGGGCGGGTCCTCGCTACTGGATTGTTGGAAAGTTAGCGGAAGACAAAACGCGCTGACGAGCCAAACGTCGCGAGGATCGGTGCCGAGTGATCCTTCGTCTCGCAGGATAGCGAGGATCTCACGCAGAGTTCGCGGAGAACGCTGAGAGCCACCGGGTTTCACGCTCGTTCAGGCGCTTCGCCGCACGTAGTGCGGCTCGGCGAAGCGCGAGACTTGCGATCTCCGCGTTCTCAGCGATCCTCTGCGCGAGATCCCTCGCGACCTTTGCGACAGATTCGTCAGCGGATCCTGACGGGCACCAGTACCCGGGCCGTCTCCGCCCCGCGCGCCGCCTCGATTGCAATCAGATAATCGCCCCGTGCCGCGGTCCCCAAGGGGAGATCCAGCTGATACAGTCCGTCCCCGACCGTCGTCACCGGCAGTACGCGCATCTCCGCGCCGCGGTTGTTCAGCAGACGCGCCGCTGCAGCATTCTCAGGGCCGCCATATACCGGAACGCGAATGATCAGACGGTTCGACCGATCGAACTCGCGGTCGACCTCGGGATGTGCCGTGCCCTCGGCGATGGCGCGCTCGTCTCGTGCCGTTCGGGCGAGAAAGACGGTCGGCGACCCGATCGCGAGCCGCGCGGCGTCGAACGCCGGCACCGTGATGTGCCGTTTCTCGTGGTCAATTTCATCGCCGCGCGAGTCGAGCGCGGTGGTCGTCAGGACCAGTTCTCCGGCGGGCGCCTCGAACGACAGCTCACGCGACGATGTGCGGTCGGTCGCAAAATAGCTGGTGCCCTCCGGCGACGCGGCGTCGACCGCGAGCGTCGTCTGTCCGCTCGTCGACGTCGAGGCTCTGGGCGCCCACGCGATCGTCACCCGGGTTCGCCCGGCCTGTCCACGGCTCATGCCGATCCAGTAGCCGATCGGTTGATCCGCGCGCGCGGCCGCCGACAGCTCGCTGAACGCCCGCTCGACATCGGGGGGCAACGCCGACGCAGCCGCCTCTGCACGCGCGCGTTCCATCTCGCCGATCGACGGAGCGAAGTACCCGCTCCGCGCGCGCACCTCGTAGCCGTCCTTGTCCAGTCGCACTTTGATCTTGTGAAATTTCCCATCTACCGGCGACGGCGACGCATAACCCAGCAGGTAATACGCGCTTGCATCGCGCACCATCTGCGGCAGCACGAGCGAGGGGCGATTGGTTCCGATGAACGGCCTGCCTCCGGTTTCGTCGGCGAGCGCCATCAAAGACTCCGGGCGACGTCCGACTTCCGAGGAGGGGTCGAGCGTGTAGATTGCGGTGTTGTTGGTGTTCGCAGTGTGGACAATCCTGTTGTACTGATCGGTTTCATCATTGCGTCCGTACAGCGGAATCCCCTGGCTGACGAAGAGCAGCGTCTTGCGCCCTTCGCGGAGATTTCCGAGAAACGCCGCCGCGGCGTTGAGCGCCGAGGTCGTGACCTCGTTCCGCAGCCGGACGACGTCCCGCGACTGGAGCTGGGCCTCCTCGACAGCGCTTCGCACCGGAACGAACACGTTGAACCGTCCTTTCAGCGCGTGCACTTGATCGGCCAGCTCCAGGCGGTCTCTCGTGAACTTGATCGAGTCGACAGTCGTGAGCTGATCCATGATCCCGACGAGATTTGTCGGGCCGAACGCTGTCCTGTACTAACTCCGTCAGCGCTTCGCGCCCGCGGGCCGCCGGAATGAGCTCGCCAATGTGGTACTCGTCCCAGAAAATCAGGAAGAGCCGCACGTCGTCGCGACCAGCCTCGGTCGTCGCCTGGCTCGACGTGTGGATTTCGAGCGACCGATCGTCGGTGGGTTCGCCGTCCAGCCGCACGAGCTCGAAGGAGTTGATCGTCTGCGGAGCGCCGTCCTCGGTCACGAAGAAGTCCTCGCGCGTCAGGTCGGTCGCGGGGCGTCCCCGGCCATCGGTCACCGTCACGTCCACGCGGACGACGTTGGCGCCGCCGCGGAAGGTGGGCCGCTGCTCCTGCGGAGTCTGAGCTGAGCCGCCGGGACGACCGAGCATCGCAACCAGCCCGAAAACGACCACACCTGCGCGGAGCGAACCGGCCAAAGGGCACCTCGAGTCGAAGCGGAGCGTCTGTGCGCTCCACCTGATCTTACCGCCGGCAGGGCGGACCTCAGAACTTGAAGCCGAAGCCGTTCGACCAGCCGTAGTCGTTTTTCGAGAATCCCTCAGGCGGCTTGTTGTCGTAGTTGTCGAAGATCCCGATTCGGAAATACCAGTCTCCGGGCAGGTTGAAGTCGAGGTCGAACCGATACGTTAACCGGTACCGATCGGAAATCGTCAGGCTGGGATAGTACGTAAGCCGGGTGAGGAGGTCGGTGATTTTCAGCTTCTCGGTCATGAACTCCGTACCGAGATAGGCCTCTGCCGAGTCCTTCGTTGGCAACAACGGATCGGTGTAGTTCTCATTGGTCCATGCCAGGCCGCCCCCGAGCGCCAGGTACTGCGATGCCGAGCGCAGCAGGTATCGTCCTCCTCCCCCGCCAATGGTTGTGCGAAGATCCAGGCCCTGCTCTTCGCTGTTCAGGAAGTCCTGCGTCGTGTTGGCATACCAACGGCTGCCGAGGAATCGGCGGAAGTCATTGCCGAGGTCCCAGCGCTGGGTCTCGGGTGCGTTTTCCTGCGAGCTCCAGAAGATATTCGAGAAGAGCACATCGACGTGGTCTTGATCCCGATAGGAGAGGTTCGTCGCGAGGGAGAGCTGTTTCGCGGAATTTGCCCGCGTCATGCTGTAGCCGAAGTCCAGGCCGGACTCGAATCGCGCCCAGAATGTACGCTCGAACGGCTGGACCGCCGAGATCTCTTTCAACTGCACGCTCGTCTCCGCGACCTGGACGACGGGCTTCTTGTCCTGGTCCGGCTTCAGCGAGCCGGACAGACGTTTTCCTTCAAATGTCTCCAGCACAAACTGCCGATCGCTTTCAATCGAGGCGATCTTCTCCCACTTGATCTTGAAATCGGAATCCGAATACTCCGTGGAGAGTGTCAGGATGTCTTTCTCCACTTTCTTGATCTCGCCAACGAGCCTGTCACCGGTGGTGGTGATCACGACGTCCTTGGCGGTGTACGCTACGGCAGCACTCGCCATGAAGACGGCAAAGCAGACGGCTGTCGCGCCAACCCTCGCAACTCCAGACATCGACCTTGGGCCCGGTCTTCTTGCACTGATGACCCTGCGGTGGACTGCGGTTGTTACGGGGAAACCCATGCTCTCCTCCCTCGCAAGAAGTGACGTGTGTGTTCTGCCCAGAGCTTGCGCGGATCGTTCGATAGCGCTGGTCGGGTAGCATAACAGTGGGAGCGTGAGCACGGTGGTCAGTTGTACCTACCGTCACGTGATGTTATCCGCCGCGACGCATGAGCCGCAGTGAGACCGCGATGGCCAGGTGGCGCTTCCGCTCGAGATTGGCGCTCGTGCCGAAGGCGCCGACATCGACGCCGAAGCCATCGGAGAAATTGAAACCGACACCACCGGTTCCTTCCCATCGCTCGTTGACGTATCGCGCGCCGGCTCGGAGCTGGACGCGGTCGAATCGCCGCTCCAGCCCCCCGCGGACCGTGTTGCCGTTGTAGCCGTGCCCATACTCCACGACGCTGGTCCAGATCTCGGCGTTGTACGCGCCGCTGACGCGGACGTCGACCGGAAGTTCCACGCGAACGTCCTCGACAGCGACGCTCGGAAGGTCGATGAATTCTCCGCCCGAAAAAAGGCTGTCGAGGACGTAACTGCGTACGCTCGGCGCTTGTCCAGGTGATGCGATTGGCGATGCCATTCACGCCAAACCCCACTTCCCACTTGTCGATGACGGCCGCGACTCCGGCATCGAGTGCGAAGCCTGTCCCGCTGGTCGCCGACGTTCGCACGATGGAAACGGGGACGCCCTTGCTCGCATCGACGAACAGGAAACCTTGAGCGTTGGTATCGAGTCGCGCCTCTGGCTCGAAGTGTTCGTAGCTGAATCCGTGCAGATAATGGTAGTTCGCGCCGATGTACAAGCCTTCCAGCGGCTGGTAATCCTCCTCGGCCCACTCGAGTACCCGCGGCCCGGCCACCCGATGCGCGTACGGTACCCGCCGGTGATCGCCATGGCGAACTGGCTCTCGGTGTCGCTCGACATGTAGAAGCTGGTGTTCGGGACGTACACAGGTGTCGGGCTCGCGAACAGAGCCGCCAACGCCGGATCGATCGCGGCAGCCGCCCTCATCGAAAAGTACGGTCCGGCGCCCACGTAGATCCCTTGAAAGGACCCGTCGTCGCTATCGTGCACCTTGAACGTATGTCCCCAGTTGGGTGACGCGAGCCCTTCGGCAGAGACGCTGGTGGCCGGGTCGAAGCCTCGGTAGGTGTTCAGATCCCTGTTGAGGGTGCCGTTGCGAAGGTCGGTGATGAACTCCGACGTGGTCTTTGTGTCGTTACGCCCGATGATGAAGTGAATAGGGCTCGCGGCGTATTCAATCGCGCGCACCAGATCGAACTCGTCGCTGGTCGGGTCGAGCTTGGGCAAATTAGGGATTATCTGGAACAGCCCGAACGGCAGCACGATCGGTCGGTAAGGTCGCTGTTCGTCGACCATGTCGACAGCCACGTTACTAGTGGACCCGACGCCCCCCATGCCGATGGCGCGGGCGTCGAAGCTCCAGTTTTGCGCGCGTGCGGGCGCTGAGGTGAGGACGCACGCAGAGAGGGAGGCGAGCGGAATCGCCCGGCGGAAGAAAGATCTCATTAGGTCGTTCAGCTCTTGAAAGGTCCTGACTCGTTAGAGTCTATACATTTGCCCACGGCTCGGCGCGCAGTGGCGTGCGAACGGGACATGGTAACTTACAATTGCGGCGACATCCTCGCAGTGACACCCCGACGTTCGGCAGACAACTGGCTCTGGATCGCGGCCGCGCTTTCTCTTGGCATAAGCCTCACGCGCTGGGGTCCGCTGGCGCTCTATCCCTTCAAGCTCTTTACCACGTGGGTCCACGAGTGTGGGCACGCCGTCATGACGCTGATCGTGGGTGGCCGCGTGAGCTCGATCGTCATCGAGCCAAACACGACGGGTGTCACGACGAGTCTGATTCCCCAGTCGCGCATCGCACAGGGTCTGGTCGCTTCAGCAGGCTATCTCGGCGCCAGCGTCGTCGGATGCGTTCTCATGACCGCTACGCGCGGCAAGAAGGGGGCGCACGCGATCTTATTAACTATCGGCGCGTGCATGCTTCTCACCGTGGTCATCTGGATGAGAAACCCGTTCGGCATTGCCGTGGTGCTGCTCTGGAGCGTCGCGCTCTTTGCACTTTCCCGCCAGGGACGCGCACCCGTTTCCTCATTCGTGTTGAGCCTGCTGGCCGTCCAGGTCGCGCTCGACTCGGTTTACGACATTCGCGTGCTGTTCCTGCTGCACGGCCAACACTCGGACGCCGAGACGATGGCCAGATTGTTCCTGTTGCCGACGTGGTTCTGGGCGTCTATCTGGATGCTCATGAGCACCGGTATGCTGACGTGGACACTCTTTCGCACGAGATCGAAATGACGCCGCATTCCTCCCGGTCGGTTGATGGTACCGGAGGGCAGAACCTGGCCTCCCGCGAGATAGCCTGCAGTCGCAGTCGTCAGATACTGGTCGGAGACGCTGCCTTGTTCGAGATTGCGTCTCGTTCGCGGTCTCCGCGCTTACGCTCAACTGGCCGCAGCAAGAGGGAGGATCGCGCACACCGCGCACGACATTTCGGAGGACACTCCGACGGATCGGACTATCCCATTTCGCGCTCGCGGTTGAATGACTCGTTTCCCGGCGATATTCCTCGAAATTGAGATCCCTCATTCGCTGACCGTGCGGCACGGCCCGTGCTGCATCCTCCGCGCGGCGTCACGGTCGCACGCATGGCTTGGTGCGCGCGAGGTCCAGGGCGCCGCGCGTTACGGAACGTCAAGGAGCACACGATGAAGACAACTTCATTGGCGGCCATCCTGGTGGCTGCCACCCTGGTCGGAGGAAGCTATCCGTTGCTGGCCCAGGAAAAAGGGAAGGGCGAAGCCGCGGCACTCGCAAAGGCGTCGCAGGCGGCGTTGCAGAAGTTGAACAGCACCGTGCCGCTGGCCAAACTGCTCTCGACGGACGCAGAAGCGATCCTGGTGTTTCCGGAGGTCACGAAGGCGGGCCTCGGGATCGGTGGTCAGTACGGCGAGGGCACGCTGTTCAAAAAGGGCACGGCGGTCGCCTACTACAAAACCACGGGCGCGTCCTTCGGGATGCAGGCCGGAGGCCAGAAGTACGGCTACGCCATGTTCTTCATGAACGCGAAGGCCCTCAGTCAACTCGACAACGCAAGCGGCTTCGAGGTCGGTGTTGGTCCGAGCGTCGTCGTGGTGGACGAGGGCATGGCGAAGTCCACCACCACCAAAACTCTCAAGGACGATGTGTACGCCTTCATCTTCGGACAAAAGGGGCTAATGGCCGGCCTCGGTGTTCAGGGCAACAAGATCACGAAGATCACGCCGAAGTAGGCACCGGCTGATTCGCGAAGCGTGGACTAAGTACCTGGGAAATGTTGTGGGGCAGACGGCCGAACTCAGCGTCCTTCATGACCTCGCTGTCGGCCAACATACCCGCGTGCCCACGTTATTTCGGGGCCTCCCTCCGTAAGATCGGATGTTCGGCGGCGTAGGTTCGTGGGCACGCAGCGCGCGATGTAAGAATCCTCAACGAATCTGGCTGTTTCGCGCTTGGCCGCGCCCGGCACGCGGTCTGCACCCAAGGCCCGATCGGGGAGTGCCTGACTGTTACCGCTTTACAAAGCGTGGCAAAGCCGGTAATCATCACCCCCGACTTCATGTTGTCAGTCGATCGGCACTGGATGCGAGTTCGCTGGGAAAACAAGAAACGCCTTCAAGGCGGGGTAGGAGGAGGAGACATGAGACGGTTTTTTGTCGGAATCATCGCAGCGGCAGTTCTGGTGTCGACGGGGCGCACCGTTCTTGCCCAGTCCAAGACTCTCACGGGAGAAAGCAAAACGGTGACGGCCACAGTCGAGGCGGTCGAAGCCTCGACGCGCACGGTCACCCTCAAGAAACCGGACGGCACCTACGTGAGCGTCGTCGCGGGCCCCGAAGTGAAACGTTTCTCGGAGCTCAAGCTCGGCGACACGGTCACCGCTAAGTATTACGACAACGTCGTCATCCGTTTGAAGAAGCCAGGCGAGCCGGACGTGGACACCGCGGCCAAGGCCACGACGCCTTCCGGACAGGCCTCGCCGGGCGGCACCAAAGCCAAACAGCGAACCATCACGGCCACGATCACCGCCATCGACCCGGCGATGCCGTCGATCACTTTCACCGGTCCGAACGGCTGGAAGTACTCCTCAAAGGTAGAGGACAAGGAAGCTCTCGCCAAGGTGAAGGTCGGCGACAAGGTTGACATCACCTGGACCGAGGCGCTGCTGATCTCGGTCGAGCCCGGCAAGTAGGTCGCTGCTCTGGAGCCGGGGCGATCGCTCGTGGTCGCCCCGGACACCACCCGCTGTTTGGAACCCATATTGGCGCTCAGCCGCGCAAGGCTCGCCCAGGGTCGCCTTGCAGAACACGTCGAACCGGCAGATAACTCGCGCCAAGCGCAACGCACACGAGCATTGATGCGGCTGCCATGTAGCTCACGGCGTCGCGTGGCGACACACCAAACAAGAGCGCCTGTATCAAACGTCCGAGGGCAAAGGCGCCAGCGGTCCCGAGCGCAACGCCGACGCAAATAGGACCGACTGCCTGCTTCAGAAACATCCGCGTAATGTCTGTCCCGGTACCCTCGACTCGCACTTCGCGACCGATCGCCGTCGGGTCACCTCCGAAAGCACTCTTCCACAGCGCGTGGCTCACAATGACCTCGCGGTCGTCGAGCGCCCCACGCCGTTCCGGCACGATCCGAAATCCGCGCCCGATAGCCGGATCAATCCCGAGGAGGCCAAAGAGATTCGGTGTGACCGTTGCCTCCCTGGCCTGCAGGGAAGCGTCGCCAATGCCGAGGACGATCGGCTCCGAATCGACCTTGAACAACGCCAAGTCGGCGAAGGCCCGCGATCGGCTATGCCAGTCGTTGAAGTTGGCGATCGACACGGGAGACCGCTCATTTCCTTGAGTTGGACTCGATTCCCAGATCCGGACGAGTTGATCAGGGTTGTGATACGGCAACGGTCGAAGCAGGACTGCGTCAACGATGCTGAAGAGTGCGGTGCATCCCGCCAATGCCAAGCGCCAGCGTCAGCACCGCTGTGGCCGAGAACAGCGGCGACCTCCTCAGCGACCGCAGCGAGTGGCGCGCGTCGCGCCAGAGCGCGTCAGGCCAGATTGTACGAAAGTTGCGCACGGACTCCCTCGTTTGCGTCAGGACACTGTTCGGTGCCCAGACTGAGATAACCGGAGGCAGGCTGCTTGTATTCCAGGAGTAGAACTCGACCATCGGAGACACCGCCAGCAACAATGTGAAGCCGACAAACGCAACGAGAGCGCCGCAAACATGGCGCTCTCGTCTCGAATACCCGGTATCACCGAGTCCTGAGATGTGGCAAGATGCGCGCACCCGGAGGGCGATGACACCCATCAAGATTCCCGGTGTACCGTGTTGAACCGAGTACCGATCGTTGCCGCCGCCGTCATCGCCGCGGTTGTTCAGCAACAGCCAGGCACCACTGTCGCTATTGAACTGCCGCACAGCGACGTCCTGGTCGACCAATCCATCCCCATCGTAGTGTCGGGCCTGACGCCGAAAGCTGTCGTCACGCTGCGCGCGCGCAACGGAGCCACCGACAACCCGTGGGTGTCGAGTGCGGTATTCACGGCCGATGCCGGTGGTCGTGTCGATCTCGCCCGCGTCGCACCCGACGCGGGCAGCTACAAAGAAGTCGATCCGATGGGGCTATTCTGGTCCGCGTCGCGCGTGAGCGCGAACGATGAGAGCCCGCCAGACGAGACCAGGACCCCTTCCACGACTGAGTTGTGGACCCTGCAAGCTGAGACTGGAAGCGCGGTCGTGGCGACGGCGACGATCCGTCGCCGTGCGGTTTCACCGGACGTCCGGGTGATCCCGGTGCGCGACAAAGGTCTCGTCGGATCTTTTTACGAACCCGCTCAGCCCGGCCGGCATCCGGCGTTCCTCGTGCTCGGCGGATCGGGCGGAGGTGTCCCCCCGCCACTCGGACCGGCAGGCGGGCTCGCATCGCATGGCTACGCGGTGCTCGCGCTGGCGTACTTCGGCGCGCCTGGCTTGCCGCGCACTCTCTCGAATATCCCGCTCGAGTATTTCTTGACCGCGTTCCAGTGGATGTCGGCGCAGCCGTCGGTCGATCCCTCGCGGATCGGCGTTCTTGGGCTGTCGCGGGGGGCGGAACTGGCGCTGCTTCTGGGCACCATTTATCCGGACTTCCACGCGGTCGTCGCCTACATGCCCAGCAACGTTATCGTAGGCGGCTGTTGCGACGTCGGCACGCCCGTCGCGTGGACGCTGGGTGGGCGTGCGGTTGCGCCGGCGCCCTTCGTTCCGATGCGACGATCGATGACGATGGATCGGCCCGAGATTCCTGTCGAACGAATCAACGGCGCCGTGCTCCTCATCTCCGGCCGTGACGATGGGGTCTGGCCGTCGACAGCGATGGGGGACGACATCATGGTACGGCTGCGTCAGCATCGGTTCGCGCACCCGTTCGTGCATCTGGCGTACGATCACGCCGGCCATGGCATCGGCCGGCCGTTCACGTCCACGATGGAGCTGAACTCGCGACGGCACCCGCTGACCGGCCGCATTGTGCACATGGGGGGGACGCCATCCGGAACGGCGAAGGCGCGCGCCGACTCCTGGCAACGGATGCTCGCGTTCGTGGATGAGCAGCTGCGTGATTCGGCGAGCGCAGGCCGTCACTGACAGCGGCATCTCCACCCTTCAATTCGCTGTCGTCAGCACAACGGCACAAGGGCGCCTATGCCGAGCCGGGTATTACGCCATCCGCTGACTTTCGGCGTGATCTACATGGCGCTGTCGATGGCCATCGAGATCGCGCTGCTGGTGGTCGGACGCCTTCATATTCCCGACGACAACGCCGTCATCGCACCCATCCTACTGGTTGTGTCTCCGGTAGCGGCCGCGCTGATCTGTGGTTATCGGCGGCCGATCACGGTGATCGCGCTGGCGGTCCTGACGGTCGTGATGACGGTGGCTCTCGTGATTGGCTTCGGGCGGCTGACCGGAATCTCGACGGGCCTCGCGCCGCCGATCGTCCTCAGGACGCTCGCGGGCAGCTTTGCGTGCCTTGTCAGTTCCCGAATGTCGGCACTGCCATGAATTCACGGCCTACATTGCTTCCGCGGCTGAGCTGGTGCGCACTGAAAACTTCGTCGCGATCGCGCCAGCAGCCTCGGGCGTCGCATCAGGCGTGAGTCTTCTCCGTTTGTCGTATTCTGTGCACGGAGTAAGGACCATGACACACGTGGCGCGGACGATGTTCTTGATAGGCCTGGTCGTTGTGCTCGGAGCATCGGCCGCATCTCCGCAGGGACGATGCATGACCACGTACGGGTCGGCAGCCTGCAACACCGGCGACATCCCGGCGGTCTTCGCGCCGACTGCGTGGAGGACGGTGGCACTCGAGCATGTCACGTTCCAGGTCGCAGACTACAGCGAAGGACAAGCGGCTGGCGCTCGCTGACGCGGTCAATCCGCAAAAGGTGTCCGGCGGCAGATAGCGGATCGACTCCAAACGCTGGTGTTCGGCTTCCGATCCGCTAACATCGGATAACGCAGAGGTGCGATGGCCACAAAGGACAAGAGCGTTTTTCTAACCGACGAGGGGGAGGAGATCTCGGTGCGCACGGTTGCGCAGCACACGCCCACGGCCATTACGATGCTCGAACCGCTCTACGCGACCGACGCTGAGTCGATGGACGGCATTGTGGGGGAACTGCGAGGGAAAGCGGGCAAGCTGCTGCGCGGGACGCTCCGGCGCCAGGGAAATGCTTTCGCGTTGTTCCCTGAACAGCCGCAGCAAGAAGTGTTGGAGAAGACGGAGACGAAGTCACCAGTGGCGTCCCCACCGCCGCCGGCCGCCAAAGTCAAAGAACCGATTCCAGAGACCAGCCCGACACAAACAGCAGCGAAAGAAGCCCCAGAGCCTGTCGCGCCGGTCCTTCCGAGTGAACGCACACAGGTATTGAACAAGACGGAAACGACCTCTCCGGTCGCATCTCAACCAGCGCGGCGCGCCAAACCCAAGGAAAAGCCCCCCGCGACAACAACCCCAGTGTCCCCACCCCCGCGGCCCGTCAAGCCCCAGGCCAGGGCCGCAGAGACACCACCGTTCCCATCCCCGCCACAGGTGCGCGGCGAACCGAGCGCACAGAAGCCGGAGCGCGCGCCTTCTCAGGCCGAGGCGATGGAAGCCCTGAAGACGGTCGCCCAGTTCCTCTCTGTCGACCGCAGCCAGGTGGTGGAGAAGACGGCCCCAGTCATTTCGTCGCAATCGCCACCCTCACAGGGAGAGGCGATAGAAGCCGAGCGAACCGTTGCACAATTCCTTCGTGGTGATCAGAGCGTCGACCTGGAGTTGGCGAAACAGGCACATGCGATCGTCAGTGATTTCATCGCCGAACTCGAACGTCAGATGACAGCACGGGATGCGTGAAGGTGCCAGCTCAGCTTAGAGCTGTTCCTTCCGCGACCGGCGACATCTGTGAAAACAAAGAGCACATTACGGAAACGGCACGCCGCTTTTTCCCAAACGTCTGCCTCGTAATTTGCTGCGGTGATCCCCCATCTCTCCGGTGTCATTGGCTCCTTCCGCTCGTTTCATTCGGGAATTAACCTGCTGCGGACTCCGCAGCCTCGGCTCCGTGATGCGGAGCGGATGTTGCTTAGATGTCGCCAGTCTTGGTACGCCAATGGGACCGACGATTGCGCCGCGTGCCTGCTTGGCAGAGCTGTTCGAGTCATAGGAAGGAGCTCTCGATGCGTCGATTATGTACGGCCGTGCTGGCCGCAGTTGTTGTGCTGGCGCCCGCCGCAAGAGCTTCCGCGGACACAATCCTGCTGGCGACGCTCACTAATGGGGCAGAGAACCCACCGACCGTGCCCACGACGAGCACGGGTGCAGCGAGGCCGGCATCGTCCGGCAGCGCGATATTCACGCTGAACGATGCCATGACCGCCATGACATTCAGCGCCGCAGTCGTCAACATCGACTTCACCGGAACACAGACGGCTGATGTGAACGACAACCTGGTGGCGGCGCACATCCACGCGTCGCCGACCGTGACGCCCACCACCAACGCGGGAGTGGTGTGGGGATTCTTCGGGTCGCCGTTCAATGACAACAACCCCAACGACGTTGTCATTCAACCGTTCCCGACGGGTGTCGGCGGCATGATCAGCGGAAAGTGGGACCTGCCGGAAGGCAACGGCACGACGCTGTCGGCGCAGCTCGCCAATATCCTCTCGGGCCACGCCTACATCAATTTCCACACGACCCAGTTCGGGGGTGGAGAGATCCGCGGGAATATCGGTCCGGCGGTCGGCCCGGTGCCGGAGCCCGCGACGATGCTGCTCGTCGGGCTTCCGGTGGCTGCGCTCGTCCGACGTGGATGGCGGGAACGGCGTCGCGGTTGAGCGCGCTCGGTGTCGGGCTGACGCGAAAGCGGGCAGCAACAACGAACGGCGAACGTGAGAAGCCCGGGCTACGACCCCGGGCTTCTTCTTAGCGGACTCCAGACGGGCCCATCACGTAATCCCCGTATCATTCCAGCCCCATTCGAGTCACGAGCGACTTGAAACGCGGATCCTTCCGCACCGAATCGAACTCGACGGCGGCCGCAATCAGAATCAACGAGCCGTCCCGTTCGTCAAAGGCACGCTCCAGACAGCGGAAGACGGCGTCGAGATCCGAGAGGCCGAGATGAACGAGCGCGATCCACATCGGCGACACATAGCCGCGCGCGGCTCGCGCGGCGAGCTCTTCGAGATGTTCCCTCGCACGGCTGGCGTTTCCCGAACGGCCGTAAACATAGCCAAGGACACCGACGTGGTTCGACCGACCGGCCGTCCAATTCGGCAGACTTGTTGAATTCGGCGATCGCGCGGTCGAACTCACCCCTTCTGCGTGCACGCGTCCCCCAGGGCGTAGTGCGCAAACGCGAAGGACGGCTCCAGCGCCAGGACTCTTTCGAACTGCTCGATCGCGCGGTCGACATCGTGGCGGAAATGGTGGACGTAGCCGATCTGCGTCTTCACCTGCAGATCGAGTGGGTTCAGCCGCTCGGCCTCCTCGAGCTCGACGAGGGCCTCGTCGTGCCGTCTTCTCGAGCAGCACGAGCCGCCATGCATTCCAGAGGTGCGCGGCAGCCGATCCGGGACCGAGCTGAAGGGCGCGGGCGAGGGCCTTCTCCGCTCCCCTTGCGATCCCAGTCGTGGTTCATGGCGATGAGCGCGCGAACCTTGTGCGCGTCGGCGAGCGTCGGGATCGAGCTCCAGGGCCCTTTCGATGGCTCGCCGGGCCGGCGGTATCGCCTCGGTCGCGGAAACGATTCCCAGCCCCGAGTACAGCCAGACGTAGCCCTCGGCGAGGGCGGCGTACGCGGGAGCGAAACCCGGATCGAAGGCGATGGCCTCGCGGAAGTGCGCGATCGCCTCCCGGATCGACTGCTCGGTCCATTTGTTCAGGGCGTACATGCCTTTCAGGTACGCGTCGTGGGCGGCAGCATCCAGAGCCGACCGCGGCCGCACGGAGCTGGCGGCAGCGGCTCCCATCTGGAAGCTCGTCGACGATCGCCGCCGCGATCTCGTCCTGAATCGCGAAGACGTCTGGCGAGCTCGCGATCGAACCGCTTCGACCAGAGCTGGTAGCCGTCCTCGGCATTGACGAGCTGCGCGGTCACGCGCACGCGGTCGCCTGCCTTGCGAACGCTTCCCTCGAGGGCCGTCTGCGACTCTCAACCGCCTGCCGATCTCGGTGACCTCGAGATCTTGTGCCCTGAAACGCGAACGCCGACGTGCGGGAGATGACGCGAAAGTCCGGGAACTCTCGCCAGTGCGCTGATGATTTCCTCCGTGATCCCATGGCAGAAGTACTCCTGATCCCGTCCGGGGCTCATATCGACGAAGGGGAGCACGACGATCGAAGACGGCTGCCCGGTCTGCGGGACGGCACCGACGGATGCCGGCGCGCCGCGGTTCGAAGCCGTTGCATCTCGCCGGTGTAATCCGTGGTCCGCGTCGATGGCTCGCAGAGCCTCGAGCAGTTCGGTCGCCGAACGGTAGCGGCGGTCCGGGTCCTTCTCGAGCGCCTTGTCGATGAGGGCCGCCAGTGATCTGGGCAGCGCCGGATTCAGTGCAAGCGGCGAGGGATGCAGCCGGTTCAACAGCTGGTCGAAGACCGCCGCCGGCGTGTCGCCAGCAAAAGGAGTTCTGCCCGGTCGCCATCTCGAACAGCATGACTCCCAGTGCGAAAAGGTCGGTCCGCGCGTCGAGAGGCCGTCCGAGCGCCTGTTCCGGCGACATGTAGCCGATGGTGCCGAACGTCGACCCGGTCGTAGATATCTCGCTTGGCGTCGTCACGTCGTCCTGTTCCCACGTCGAAACGGGCCTGAAGAACTTGGCGACGCCGAAGTCGAGGATCTTGACGCGATCGTCGTCGGTAATCATGACGTTCGCAGGCTTCAGATCTCGGTGCAGGATTCCCGCGGCGTGAGCGCACGCAAGCCCGTCCGCGATCTGAGCAGCGAAGGCCAGCACCCGCGGGAGCGCAAGCGGAACGCCGTTCGCTCAAGAACTCGCGCAGGCTTTGCCCCTGGACCAGCTCCATCGTGATGAAGACCGTCCGTCAGCTTCCTCGACCGAATAGAGGTGCACGATGTTGGGATGATTGAGGGCGGCCGCGGCTCTGGCTTCGCGGTGGAGCATCGCCAGGCGATCGGCCGAACTCGAGACGTCCTGGCGCGGAAGCTTGAGCGCGACGCGGCGATTGAGCTTCGTATCCTGGGCGACGTACACGTCGCCCATGCCGCCACCGCCGAGCTGCGTCAGGACGACGTAGTGGCCGAGTTGTGTGCCGATCACGGTCAGGCCATCGAGGCTAGCCAGGCGCGACCGGCGGGAACGAGCTCTCGCCGCAGCGGCAGCGTGCGGCTTCCGGGGTTCCCCGATGCCAGACGCGGGTCCTGCACTCGCGGGCACGACCACGTCTCGTCGAGCGCCCGATGCGCTCCAGCGCGGCTCGGACCTCGCTCGCCGCCGGGCCGGCCGCGGCTGCCATGGACTGCGACGTTCAGCGTCGCGCCGACGTCCGCTTCGAGATTCTTCAGGAGCGGCTCGAGCGAGTCCAGCAGGGGCTTCGCGCGCTCCTTCAGCGTACGCCGGACTCCCTTGAACAGCTCGCCGATCTCCCGCTTGTCGTTCGCCTGACCGCGCCGGAACGGAAGCGGCGCCCACAGCGCCTCGCACACCTCCTGCAGCAGTTCCTCGAGCGCGCGACGTGCCTTTGCCGCGGCGCCGTGGACGTCTCCGCGTCTCGAGCCGCTCGCGGGCAGCTCCGGAGAATGTCCGTCGTTTCGTACTGCGTCGTCCGCGGCCCGAGGCGTAGCTCCACGACGTGAACTCGAGCTTCCGCCAGGACGGGGCGCGGCGGCTCAGGTGCTCGAAGAACTGCTGGTCGTGGGTGAGCACGATGAGCTGCCATCGGGAGAACCCGTCGGCCAGCAGCTCGGCGAGCCGCCCGCGATGCTCGACGTCGAAGCTGTTGATCACGTCGTCCAGCAGCAGGAACCCGATCTGCTCGTTGAAGCTCTCCGCCATGGCCAGAAACAGCGCAATCGCGAGCGAGTTCAGGTGCGACTCGCTCAGCACGCCGTGAGGAGGGCGCTGGCGCGATCCGTAGAACTCGATCGCCAGCTCGACGCCCTTGGCCGTCCACGGCTCGACGCTCACCGCATCGAGGTCCTCTCCCGGATGGAGCGCCGAGTAGATCTGTCGCGACGCGGCAGCTGATCTGCTTCAGCAGCTCGGCGAGGTCTTCCTTCTGCCTTGTCTGATACGCGTCGAAGACGCGTTCGGCGAGATCCAGCGCGCGGCGAGCCCGCGTGCGCTTTCTTCTCCGCCAGCCGCCAGGCGTTGATCTGCTGGCACAGCGCGGCCAGCATGACGAGCTGCTGATCGCGAACCGTGGGTTCCGCGGTCGAAGCGCTTCCCGCCACCTTGGCTGCCGCTCGGTCCCACTTGCGGATTTCGGACACGGCGCTGGTGATCGGCTCGATCTCGACCGGTGCGAGTGCTTCGACGCTGCTCGACGGACGACGCGTGTAGGGAATCGTCCGGGACCGGCGGCAGATCGAGTCGCCATGCCGAGCGCGCGACTGCTGAATCGACACCGCGGTTCTCGTAGCGCGTCTCGAGGTCATCCGCCTGCTGGACGACGCGATCGCGGACGCGCTCGAGATCCCGGGACGCCTCCATCACTTCTACCAGCGCGCGTCTCGATACTCCGAGCGAGACTCTTGTGATCGACCGTCTGGCCGCAGAGGGGGCAGCGTCCTTTCTCGATCGATCCGGCTTCGAACAGGCGCTTCGCCTCACGCACCAGCGAGGCTCGCGGGAGAAGCCGCGCCCGGTCGGAGGAGACGAGGTCGTTCCATGCGTCGACAGCGCGCCGGTCGAAGGCGGGAGCCGTGAGGGTCTTGATCTCGGCCAGAAGGCTCTCGCGCTCGGAAGCCTCGGACACGGACGCGCTCGCGCCAACCGCGGCGGTCAGCCACGCCGGGTCGACGACCTGATCGAGAGATCGCGGCGGATCGACGCCGAGCATCCGGCAGATCTGCTGGAGGTTCGCGAGAACGGTTTCCTGACTGACGTCCTCGGACCCCGACGCGAGAGCGCGACGATAGGTTCGGGCCTCCTCCTCGGCGGCCTTCGATTTCTTGCGAAGGTCGTTTCGCGCGCGCTGCAGATCTTCGCGAAGGCTCTCGATCGCGTCCAGTCCGAGGATGTCGACCAGCGCCTTCCACTTCTCCGTCTTCGTCTTGTTGATGAAGTCCGCAAGCGTGCGCCCGCGAAGCAGGAACGTCTCGCGCCGGATGTGCCTGCAAGGCGTCCTGAGGTCCGCTCGTCGGGGAACACGACTTTCCCGCCGAGCGTGCCATTGGTCACGACCTCGACCGAGGTCACGCCGTCGTCCTCGCCGCCCACGTAGCGAACCGCGTGCTGGCGGCCTTCATGGGACAGAAAGCTCGATCTCGCCCGTGAAGTACCACTCCAGCGCATCGGCAATCGTGCTCTTGCCGGTGCCGTTGTCGCCGTAGACGACGATGCTCTCGCCCTTCCCGAAATCCACCGTCATGTCCCCGGGGACTCCGCGGAAGGCGTGCATCACGAGGCGCTGGAGCCTTTCAGTCACCTGCGAGCTCCTCGAAGAGCTGGCGGATTGCTTGCGACCGATCCACGTGCTCGTTTTTCAGGAGCTCCTCGAGACGGCGCGCGAGATCCGGCGGGAGATCTTCGAGCGTGTCGAGCAGCGTCCGAAGAAACTCCTCTGCGCTTGGACGGGACATGCCGCTCTCCTGGCCTGGAACGGGAATGCCTCTGAAGCGTACGAAGAACTCGGGATGGCGTCAACGGGTTGCCTTGATTCCTTCCCCCATGACATGCTGCCGAAGGGCTGCGCTCGGGATCCCGGATGCGGCACACCAGGCTATGGCCACGACTCACGGCTTCGACGCCGGCCGTCAACCGGAACAATCGCTCCTCGAGAGCCGGGCGCGCCTCGCGGGTATCGTTCAGTCCGCGACTGACGCCATCGTTGCCCTCGACGAGCGACTGCGGATTGTTTTCTTCAATGCCGCCGCGGACCGGATGTTCGGCGGGCCTGACCAGCCGATCGGCAGTCACATTGAGCGCTTCGTGGCACCACGTTTCCATCGTGCGGTGGCCGCTGGTGTCGACAGCTTGCGACGGGGGGACAATCATGCGGGCAGCGTCGGCGTCCTACCCGCGCTTTGCGGGCTCCGCGCCAACGGCGACGAGTTTCCGTGCGAAGCCTCAATAGCACCGTATGCAATCGACGGAACGCGGGAATTCGCGATCTTCATCCGGGACATCACGGAGCGAACGCAGTCCGAGGAAACGCTCCGGCGCCGCATTGAGTTCGAGGCATTTCTCTTCGATCTGTCGAGCACATTCATCGGTCTTCCGGAGGAGAAGGTCGACGTCAACATGGAGCAAGGGCTCGCTCGGGTGGGCGAATTCCTGCACATGGACCGCGTGACGATCCTGGAGTTGTCCCCGGACCGCGACGAAATGATCGTCGCGTACTCGTGGAGTGCTCCTGGCGTGCCGGCCCCTCCTGCTCGAATCTCCAGGCGGTCGCAGCCCTGGTGGGTCGGTCAGGTGTTACGCGGTGACGCGTCCCTGGCTGCGCACGTGGACGATCTCCCGGAGGAGGCGGCCACCGAAAAAGAGTACCTCCGTCAGAAAGGTGTAGCCTCTGCTGCGTCGATTCCGCTCACCGTTGGCGGTGAGATCGCGGGAGCCATCTCATTCGTCACGGTGCACCGCCATGAATCGTGGACTCCGGAAACGGTGAACCGGCTGCGCGCCATCGGCGACATTCTCTGGAACGCGTTGAAGCGGCGTCAGGCGATGCAGGCGCTGCTTGCTGCCCAAGGCCGCACGCGTGAAAGCGAGGAGCGTTTCCGCCTGATTGCGAGTACGGCGCCAGTCATCATCTGGATGTCGGACGCCGACCAGCAGGGAACGTATATCAACGAAGCCTGGACGAGCCTGACCGGACTCCCACAGCAGGCCGCGTTGGGAGACCGATGGACGCAGGCGCTACATCCCGACGACCTCGAGCGATGCGTCGAGACGTACACACACGGCTTCAATCGACGCGAACCTTTCCACATTGAATACCGACTGCGCCGGCACGACGGCGAATTCCGGTGGATCTTCGCGCAGGGCGTACCGAGATACGACGCGCGCGGCTCGTTTGCCGGCTATATCGGCTCGGCGATTGACGTCACCGAACGCAAGGAAGCGGAAGAATTGCTGTCGACGCTCAGCCAGCGGTTGATCGGAGCGCAGGAGCAGGAACGATCCCGCCTCGCGCGGGAGCTGCACGACGACATCAATCAACGGCTCGCCGTGCTCGTGTTGAGTCTCGAAATCGCCATGAAACAGCTCCACGGTCCTCCGACTGCACTTCGCGAGCAGATAGGATCGGCGATCGATACCGCCACGAGCCTTGCCTCCGACGTGCAGAGCCTGTCTCATCGCCTGCACTCGTCGCGGCTGCAGACGCTCGGTCTCGAACTGGCGGCACGCCAGGTGTGTCGTGAATTCTCCGAGCGATCCGGCGTGGTGATCCAGTTCCGATCGGATGATGTCGCAACGGGCGTGGGAGAGGAGGTTGGCCTGTGCTTGTATCGTGTGCTGCAGGAGGCGCTTCAAAACGCCGTCAAACATAGCGGCGCACCACACATTGCGGTGTCCCTCGAGACCGATGTCACCGCGATCACCCTGACGGTGCAGGATTCGGGAATCGGCTTTGAGCCAGCCAAGGCGCTCAGGGGGAAAGGGCTGGGCCTCGTGAGCATGAAAGAACGTTTGAAGCTCGTGGACGGACAATTGTCGATCGAGACTCATTCCCCGCGCGGCACTACGATACGCGCCCGCGTGCCGCTCGGTCGCAGCGGCCGTTTGGCCGAGGGCGTCCGAGCCTGAGGCGTCGACATCCAGTCAGTAGGATTCCAGGTCGTTCGTGTGGCTCACCACCCAATGTTCGGCACACGCACGCGGGTACAAGTCGGGCACCGCGTGGTGGAGACAGGACGTGGAGTACCCGCACAGGGTGAGGAACGGAAGGTTCTGAGTCAGCTGGTTCCACAAGCTCTCGAGTGCAATCACCGCTTCTGTGTTGCCGTCGGCGCTGAGCGACATGACCATGTTGCCGAATATCGTCAGGCGAGATGAGGTGCTGCCAACGGTCGTGCGATAGTGATCCAGTTCCGTTGCTATTTCCGCGAGACGTGCCGGATCGGGAAGACCGTTCCGCATGAACCGTTGCAAGGCGTCGGCGGCATCGATAACGAGATATCGATCATGTCCGCAGGCCTCGCCAACATCCCAGCCGCGGCGCTGAAGGCGGGCTGCCAGTCCCTCGCGAACGTCCGCAGTGGCGATCACACACGTCGCATCTCCGCGGCGAAGCGCCAGATCAAAGAACCCGGCAAGGCCATCGACGAACGATGTCGCGTCGCCATGAAGCTGCATCGCGTGACCACCGTCGGCAGCCAACCACGACAAGGCGGAGAGCGATGGCGCGAACGTTCGGCCGAGAAGAGCATGGGTCAGCGCGCTCGGCAGATCGCGCATGATTCGTGATTTCAGGACGTATCCGCGCCCGCCGCACCGGAATGCCTCGCTGACGTGCTCTTCGTCGTCGATCGTGCTCAGAAACACCACCGGGGCCCGCGATCCTGTCTGCTCCAGCGCTCGAAAGGTCTGAAAGCCGTCCATCACTGGCATGTTGATGTCGAGTACGATGACGTCTGGATCGGATTGGGCTGCCCTGTCCAGTGCCTGCCTGCCGTCGGTGGCGATACCCGCTAGATCGAAATCATCGGAGAGGATCTCGGACACTCGTTCGAGAAGCGCCCGGTGATCGTCAACCAGCAGCACTTTCGGCTTCGAGCCAGAGCTCTCCCGCACCACGCGTGGCACTCGATGGGTCATCACGGCAGGATACCGTACACCTGAACCATTTCGTTATGGCTTCGGTGCGCGAAGGCTCACGCCCTTCGATCAACGAGCGCGTGAATGGCAGGCAGGAGTTCATCCGCCGCGTGCATCTTCCAGACAAATGCTGACGCACCGGCTTCGTACGCGAGGCGCCTGAGGTCTGCGAAGTCGCTCGCGGTGAACGCCACGACATGCACCGCAGGTGCAAGCGATTTGACACGTCGGCATGTCTCGAGGCCGTTCAGGCCGCCAGGCAGACTGAAATCAAGCAGCACGATGTCGGGACGAAGCTGAAGTGTCGCCTCGAACAGCGTTGCACTATCGTGTGCGCAGCCGACGACGTCGCACGACGGTGACAGCAGCCGCGAAATCGCGGTGCAAATGGCAGAATCGTCGTCGGCCAACAACACGCGCAGGCGTGCGGACGGGGACAGAGGATTCGGAGGCAACGTCGCTCAATCCTTCTTTCGCTGTAGAGAACCGTCCATCAACACTTAACATCCGTAAGCGAAAGTGGTGACTGCTGGTTATGGCAGCCGACGACTGACAAGCGGCCCCAAATTTTTCGAGACGGGCGCGAGGCGACGGGGTGGCCGTCGCCTCGCCGGGCCCTCACGCGTGATTCGAGACCGTTGGACAGATTAGCAGGTTGCCGGTTTCGACCTCGTACGGGTTCTCTCCACCGGTATTGATCGGCAGGAAGACGTTTCCGGCCTTCTCTGCCGCGTCGATCGCCGCCTCGCTCTTCAGTGGCGTGAAGTTCGGCGATGATGCGTACGCCGGATTGTAGACGAGCAGAATAATCTTCCACGGCGCCTTGTATTCCCCCGCTGTCCCGTTGTTGCCCATGCCGGGCGCACCGGTGATGACGTGGTCATGGTAGACGAACTGCGGTGGCAGCCCCGGGTGGAAGCACGGGTTGCACTGCGGTTGATATCCGGAGGGCAGCGTGATAGGTCCTGCGCCTGGCTGGGGAATCGAGGTCTGCGGGTAGACGACCAGGTAGAGTTCTTCCGCGTGCTCGTACGCGTTCGGCATCGTGGCTTTGGCGTTGACGATCAGATGCGGCCCTATCATGTAGACCGTTGTGCCGTTCGCGTACGTGGGGTCGATCTCAGGTTTACCCGTTGCTGCGGCGGTGGCATCGCCAGCCTGTGAGGATGTTGGCGACGGACTAGCCCGGTCCGGTTCGGTGGGAGTCGAACGCGCACAGCCAACGATCGAGATGGTTGCGAGTACCAGTGCGGTGCGGACGAGCCTTCGCATAAAGATCCCTCCCTTAAACGTATGATTTGGCAGAGACTCTCCCGGGAGCGACATCATATAAGAGTCTCGGAAACGCCAGACCAGTTATATTGGAGGATCGCCAAGGTCCGTGTCCGATCGAGCGCGACAGAAGTCCTCGATCGCGGCGACTCGATCTGACGGTCACGCGGCGCTCCGGAGGAACCGGCAGTGCTTCGCGATTACTCGATTACAGGATTGTCATGCCGGTCGCTGGAACTCATCCTCTCGCATGACTTGTGCGATCGCCCTGTCAAGAGAAGGCAGCGCCAGCGCCGACTTGTTTCGGCGAGGCCGAATCTCACAGTGACAAGTTTGCGATCGATACAGATGCGACTGCTTTTTTGCAATCGAACAGCAAGTAATCAGGTCGACAGGACTGTGCGAGTTTTTCACCATGCGGATTACGTGGCGCCGAGTATCTGGCTATAAATGAGGTATGGAGCGGCGTGCGGCGTAGGTAGACGCTGATCAGCGGCTCGAGTGCAGCTCCATCACGGCCAGATAGGAGCCGGAACCATTCCTGGTCAATGACGGTGCGAACGTCGATTCCTTCGAGTCGTATCCGGAGGCCGAGGCACGAATCGTCAGCTCCATGTCTGGGACGAGATCTGCGAAGACGAAGCCCTCATCCCAGTCCCACCAGGAGCACGCGCTTGTCTGCGTCATTCTCCGGCCGACGCCCTGACCACCGACGATTTCTACAGCGGCGCCCCCGATGCAGGCCCCGGTGTTCGAGATGACCATGCCTGCCACAAACCCCACCGAGCCGGGAGGAGGTGGCGTCGGGGCAGGTGCGGGCGCAGGTGTTGGCGGACGAGTCGGAGCGGTCGGTGGAACGCTCTGCGTGGAGCATCCGGACAGCGTTACGGCTATAACGATCGATGCGAATCTCACTGCCGCCTCTCTTCCTGCGTCATCCGTGACCCTCTTGGTTCCGGATTCCTCTCTACCAGCGCCCTCTCCGCAGGGCGAGCGAGCATCACTGTACACCTTGACAGCCAGGGAAGTCCTGAGGGATTCGTGGCATTTCTCTGGCTTCTTCATGGAATGAGCGACCGCCGGGGCCCGTTGCTCGGTATCTCGTGAGGATCGCTAGCGGTGCGGGCGAAAGCGTTCGGGACAAAGCTGGAGGAGTGGCTCGCGAGTCATAAACCGACTCCAAAGTGACCCGAGGCTGCCCGGTGACCCACGTGACCGAGTCGGCGGTTATCCGTATGATGAGGTGTCCGCTGAGTTGTCGTCTTTGCGGAATGGTCCAACAGGGATGAGGTTTTTCAGCACACAACCCACGCCAGCCGCCGCAGCTCCGCCGGATCCGGTGCGCCCGACGGAAAAGGCTACGGTTGCCGACGTCATGCTCGCGTATCGCCTCATCCTCAGGCGTGAGGCCGATCCCACTGGCCTCGCCGCCTACACACAACGCATCCGCGAAGGTCTGACGCTTGAAGAGTTGCTCCAGAGTCTGCTCGATTCTCCCGAACGCGAAGACAGGATCCGGACAGGTGACGTCCAGCAGGGGGCTGCGCAGGTACCAGCGGCAGACGCCTCACTCATCGACCCCAAGGAGGTGATGCGGCGCTACTCGGTGGCAGCGCTGAACGAGACCGCCGATGAGTACTACCGGGTGATGCAGGATCCAGATCTGACCCTGCGCAAGCCCTTTCAGTCGGTGAACGAGACACCGGAGATGCTGGAAAACCTGGGCGCGCTACTTGGCGGGCTGCACCTCGGCAAGGCGATGACCGTCCTCGATTTCGGCGCGGGGTCGTGCTGGCTGTCGCGCCTGGTCGCCCAGTTGAACTGTGCCGTGATCTGCTGCGACCCGTCGACGACGGCTCTCGACATCGGCCGCCGGTTCTTTGAAGAGCACCCGCCCCTCACTCGCGAGCTGCTGCCGCCACGGTTCCTCCAATTCGACGGCCACGCGCTGGAGCTGGCGGATGAATCCGTGGACCGGATCATCTGCTTCGATGCCTTTCATCACGTGCCCAACCAGGCGGAAGTGCTGCGCGAGCTCGGACGCGTGCTGCGGCCCGGAGGAATCGCTGGATTCAGCGAGCCCGGGCGCTACCATTCGCGCGCGCCGCAGTCGCAGTACGACATGCGGAATCACCGCGTGCTCGAGAACGACATCGACTTGAACGAGATCTTTTCGCTGGCCGAGCCCGCCGGCTTCACGCAGGTGAAGGTCCGCACGATGAACGACCTGGTAATCAGCCTGGAGCAGTACAACGCTCTTTTCGACAGTTCTGTCGCGAGCCTGGAGCTGCGGTCCGCCGCATGGCAACGGATGCACGATACGATGCTGAACCGGACCGTGTTCTTCCTCCACAAGGGCGAGCTGCGACTCGACAGCCGCGGGCACGACGGCCTGGCCCACCGGATGAGCGTTCACCCGGAGACCGTGTCATCCCCGCACGGTGATCCTGTGACACTGACGTTCACCATCATGAACACTGGGACGGCGCACTGGCTCAACCAGGGGACGGAGATTTTCGGACTCGTGCGCCTCGCGTGTCACTTGTACGATGAACACGGGGCGCTGCTGAACTTGGATCACTTTCGAAGCGAGTTGCCTAAATCTGTTGCGCCGGGCGAGACCGTCCGGATGACGGTGGCGGTTCCGTTGTCCGAGCGGCGTCCATGCTTGCTCGGGTTCGATCTGGTTGCCGAGGGCGTCCGATGGTTCGAAAAGGCAGGATCGAAACCGGTCCATGTGAGGATAGATCGCTCGGACTAAGAGCTGTAGTCCGCCGTGTTCGTTCCGATGCCGAGCCCGAGGGTTCTTCCGCAGCTGACGGACCGCGAATCTGACGTCGTTCATGGGATGAGTATTGTAGCGATCCTTGTCTCCGGATGATTTGAGTACCGAATGTTCGGCATGCGAAGGAGAAAATAACACGCGGCGATCCAGAGCAGCGTCACTGTCAGCCACGCCGGCAGATAGGTGCTCAGCGTGAGCGCGTGGGCTGCGGCCGGCACGGCGGACGGCACGATGTTTCGCATTTGGTTACTGGCGCCGTGCATCAACATCACGAGCAAGAGGCTGCCATTGGTGCGCGCATAGAGCCAGGCCATTGGCACCGAGATGGCCGTGACCTGGAGCGCGAAGATCACGAACGACTGACCGTAGTTGTCGACGCCAGGAATGAAGAACAGCGGCAGATGCCAGATGGCCCAGACGATGCCGAGCAGAAGACTTGCGCGCGCAAGACCAAGGCGGGCCGCCAGGCGCGGAAGCGCAAAACCACGCCAACCGATCTCCTCGCCGGCTTGTACCGGCGTGGATAGCACCGTGGCGATGGCGAGAATGTACCACGGCTCGACGCCGAAACGTGGCCAGACGCCTATCGCGATCCGATGGACGAGAGCGACGCCGATCTTGATTGCCGCGAGATAGCCGACCGCGAACACGTACCAGCGCACCCCGATGCGCCATTTGAAGAGGCGCTCGAGAAGCGACTGGATGCCGGCGGCACCTTCAGATCGTGCGGTCAACCCGAGCGCAACGATCGAGGGAGCAAACGTTCCGAACAAGCCAAGTACTAACAGCGGCAGGCTTGTTCCCGCGGCGGCCGAAGCCCGGCCGCGCACCATCAGGAACGCGGCGGCGAAGCACGTCCACGATATGGCGTACGTGAGTGCGAAGAAGCCCAACGCCGTACGCATCAGGCTCGACCCACTCAAATGCGGCGCGGCAGGTCCAGTCGTCGTCATAGCGCCGAATTAAATCATGCGGCACGATGAACAGCTGCGAAGATCGCCGCGCACCCAGGCCGCCAGCGCCAATGAGCGCCACGCTAGCGTCGTTTATGTGACCGTTGCGAGCTCACGTTGGTGTCGCCGCGGCGATGATCATGCGGAACGTGGAACCTCGATTTACGTCCCTCTTCAACGGCAAGGACCTGACGGGCTGGGTCTACGGTCGGAGGGGAACCGCCGAGAACAAGTCGGGCACGACGACCGATTTACGTGGAACGATCCTCGGCGCGTCGTCCTCCCCGTCGGACGGCGCGGCGGTCCAGACCTGATCTGATCTCCGGGATGGGCAACGCGTTGTGCCAGGTCGCCGATCGCTGCAGGGTTTCGAAGGTATCGAGAGGACGAGCGAGTTGCACGAGTTGCTCCGCCCTATAGAGACGCAGCTCGCATGTCCCGTTGCCCTGCCAGTACTCGCAGCGCCACTCAAGGTACTGCCACACTGTGATGGCGCGTGCCTCGTTCCCGCCCGATATTGTTGTGTGTTGGGGGCTGATAGAAACAGACAATCGTTAACCCCAGAGGAGATCTTCCATTGGAAGACATTCCGTTGAGATTCGCATCAGACCCAACTCGGTAGCACACCACATGCCACGATGCAAACGTTGGAGTTTTCCCACCTACGGTGTTCGCAATCTGGTTCGGTGCAGATGAAAGTCTGGCACGCGCCCAGAACTTTGCTCCGCCGGTGCCCAGGAGCAGGGAGAGGCACACCTGCGGGGGCAGATCTCGCCACGTCTCGTTGACATCCACGCCCTCGTCCAGCGCGGTGCGAACGTAGTGGATCTCACCGCGCTGGATCGCCGACGCGAGACGCTCCAGGCGCGGATTGCTGGTCTGACGGTCCTGCGTAAATTGTTCGGGCCGGAACCTGGAACCATCTCGGCGAGAGCCGAGCTTCCGAGTGAAATGCTGGCGAGAAGTGACATCAGGATGATTGGCATGGTGCTGGTATCTGGTTGAATGGTGCGCTGCTGGTGAGGCGTTTGTCGCGAGTTTTCGTTTCGCGCTGAGCCGCAGTCGCCACCCGTTTTGACTTTCGCGCTATCGGATTGATCGGGCGGTTCGACTGGCACCCTAGCTCTGACGCGGCAGGAGGCCGAGCTCCTGTACCCGCCGGGTTAGGTCCTGATGATCGAGTTGAAAGACGATCTGCAGTTGACTGTCCTGCCGTCGCAGAACATACGTTGCAGCGCCCTCCTCGACGATCGATCGCGCTGGATCCCTCTCGAATCGAAACGTCCAGTGAACCCGCACCAGAAGATGGTGTTCGTCGAGAGGACTCTCGTCGATGCTACTTACGTTTGTGGCTGCCAAGCCGACCGTCGCGAAAAACGCTCGCCGCTTCGGGACAACTTTCAGGAAGTCGTCTCGCTTGACCGCCTGGACCGTGGCAGGACCCGCGAACATGAACGTCTCACCGTATGCTGTCGCGAAGAATGCGGGATCCGTCGAATCCGTGGCTCTGGCGTACGCCTCGAAGAACGCCCTCACCGCGGCACTTGCCTCAGCCATACCACATCCTTTCGGGTCGCACGCCTCGCGAATCGCAGGTGTCCGCCTGACGACTCTTGGAGTAGACGGCGGAGCCTCTCTGCAGTCAACGCCGACGCCGCGGGCCGCATCTTAGACGCCAACTCCAAGAAGGGGCGCGATGATAGCACTGCCCGCCGGAGCGAACTGGCCGTAGACGTTCTACGTCTAAGACGTAGAACGTCTACAACTATGCCTGGCGTGCACCTGCTGACTCTCCATATCGCGGCTGGCATCGTCGCCACGATCTCGGGATCTGTGGCGCTGTATTCCGTCAAGGGCGCGATGCTGCATCGCCGGAGCGGGACCATCTTCGTCGGCGCCCTGCTCTCGATTGCGCTCACCGGTGCCTTGATGGCCGCAAGCGGGCGGACGGTGAGGCCGGCCAACGTCATCCCGGGGCTGTTGACGACGTATCTGGCCGTCACGGCGCTCACAACCGTCAGGCCGCGTTCAGCGGGAGTGCGCAGGCTGGATCGCGGCGCTATGCTGGCGGCGCTGGCGCTCGGGCTTTCTTGCGTCGTATCAGCGTTCGCGATGCTCGCAATCGATGGCGCGGGAAGCGGCGGCCCAGCGGTCGCACTGCTGGTCTTCGGCGTCATTCCACTGCTGGCGGCCGAGGGGGATCGCCGGACGATCCGTGCCGGCCGCCTTCATGGCGCGCCTCGCCTCAAGAGACACCTGTGGCGCATGTGCGGCGCGTTGTTCATCGCGATGGCTTCGATCGTCCTGGGCCGCCGATTTCCCGAAACGCTTCGGATCGCTCCGATTCGCGTGCTGCCGTTCGTGGTGCTCGTGACCATGACGTTCTGGTTGTGGCGTCTGCGCCGCAGCCGTCGCTCGCATCGTGTCGTGGTGAACGGCGTGCCGGAGGGCGTGTGAACGGCGAGAAGATGGCGGCGCCCCGCCCGTCTCCCTCTAGACGCGATGTCGGCGCGTGGGATCGTCTCGCCGACGCGGCCGCTTCGACGAGCATCTGTCCGCCCGCCGCCAGCGCCGGTCCATCCAGCGCGCCAAAGCGCAAGAACAATCCGTCGTCCCGCCTGCGCGCGTGACGGTAGGTGCTGAGCAGCGCGAGATCGAGACCCTCCGCGCCGGCCACCGCGCGCACGTAGCGGCCGTCCACATGGCGGATCAGCAGGTGCATGCCGCCCGTGGCGGACGGCCACGTCCATCCGAGTGCCTTCATCGGCGCCAGCGCCTCGACGAGCGCGGCCCGCTTCGCGCGGTAGGCGGCGCGCATGCGGCGCAGGTGCGACGAGAAGTGCCCCTCGTCCATAAACAGGGCCATCGTCATCTGATCGATCGGCGGCGTGAATCCATCGAACTCAGTCCGGACGTTGGCGAGCGGCTCGACCAGCGCGTGCGGGACGAGCGCGAACGCGAGGCGCAGCGACACGAACATCGACTTGTTCAGCGTGCCGAGATAGACGACGTGTCGGTGTGAATCGAGGGAGCTGAGCGCCGTCAGCGGCGGCCCTTCGCAGCGGAACTCGCCGTCGTAGTCGTCCTCGACGACCCAGCGTCCGCGCCGCGCGGCCCAGTCGAGCAGCGCGATCCGCCGCTCCAAGGCGAGAGTGACGCCCGTGGGGTACTGATTCGACGGCGTGACGTAGGTCAATCGTGCGCGTTGCGCGACGCGAGTCGCGACGTCCACGCGCATGCCGTCGGCGTCGACAGGAATGGGTGTGAGCGAAGCGCCGGCGAGCTGGAACGCCGCTCTCGCGCCGAGATAGCACGGGTCTTCAATCGCCACCGCGTCGCCGCGATCGAGCAGCAGCGCGGCCAGCGAGTTGAGCGCCTGCTGCGCGCTGTTGAAGACGACGACCTGGTCGGAGTCGCAGCGGATGCCGCGAAACTGTGCGAGATATCGCGCGATGGCCGTCCGCAGCGCCGGCAGGCCGCGCGGATCGGCGAAGGTCAGCGCGCCGGATCCGAGCGTGCGCGCCGCGCGGGCGCGAAGCCGCTGCCAGATCGCCCACGGGAATTCGGCCGGATCGGCCACGCCGGCGTTAAACGGACGGAGGACCGAAGGCTCGCGGCACGCGGCGTGCGCGGCGAACGTCCGGCCCCGGAGCGACAAGCCGACAGCGGACGGTGGCACCGGCGCCGACGCGCCGCAGGCGATGACGCGCGGCACCGTCTGTGCGACAAACGTCCCGCAACCGACGCGGCGCTCGAGGAAACCCTCGTCGGTCAACCGGGAAAACACTTCTTCCATCAGGCCGCGTGACACGCCGTAGTCGGCGGCGGCCTGGCGGCTGGAGGGAAGCCGCGCGCCGCGGGTCAGCACGCCGTCGAGCAGGGCGCTGGTCAGGGCCCGGTGCAGATCGCCGCGCCGGATGCGGCCGCCGGGTATCGGCGGCAGGAACACGCCCTGTGAGCGGCGCATGCGGGACCTCCAGGAAGTGGTCCATTCTATGAGTCGAAATCGGCTCTGGCAAATGGACCATTCGACCGATAGTATCCCGGCGATGGCTGCATGGCTGCTCCTCGCCTTGGCGTTTGCGGCACAGGCCAACCCCCTGAGCACGGATCTCAGGAACGACTACCGGACGATCCGCGACTACGTCATCCGCGCGGCGGAGAAGATGCCCGACGACAGGTATGGGTTCAAGCCGTCGCCGGACGTCCGCAGCTTCGCGCAGCAGATCGCGCACGTGGCCGACGATCAGTACAACTTGTGCGCGCCGGCGAAGGGGGAACCGAGGAAGGCGGCCTACACGGCGATCGAGAGCTCGCTGTCGAAAAAGGCGGACCTCGTCGCCGCCCTCAAGGACGCCTTCGCGTATTGCGACGACGCCTATGACGTGCTGACCGATGCGACCGCCACAGAGCCGAGCCTGGACCGGGCCCGGAACCGTTTCTCGATGCTGAACTGGAACCTGTGGCACACGTGGGAGCACTACGGAAACATCGTGGTCTACTTGCGGATGAACGGCCTCGTGCCGCCGTCGAGCGAGCCCAGAGTGAAGTAGCACGCAGTTGGATTGAGTGATGACCAGCTCGCGCACCGCCGGCTGGCTCGTCGCGAGTGCTGTCCTCGCCGCTTCGCCCGTGACCCGTGCCCAGCATCAGACCTCGAACTCCCGCGCCGGGTGGAGCTGCGGCGCGCGGATTGCTACGGCGGAACGTCGCCGAAGGCACGCTCGTGCTGCGGGGGCGCTGGTGGGCCCGCTGACCTTCACGCCGGTCGTCGAGGAGTGGGGCGCGGCTACGCCTTCGAGGGCACGATCGCGTTGGACCGATTGCTGTCTGGGGTGATTGAGTTGCCAACCAAAGTGGCGTCCCCAACGGGATTCGAACCCGTGTTTTGGCCTTGAAAGGGCCACGTCCTGGGCCTCTGGACGATGGGGACAGAAGGAACGTTGTAGGCGTGCCGCCGAGCGGGCACGCGGAACATCCGATGATAACAGGCCTCGCCCCGTTCTCCAAGCCGGAGGTTGAACAGCCGGAGGTTGAATCCTGGCGCGAGGACTGGCTGCCGGCCACTCTTTGGATAACGAAGAGTGAAGACGCTCCGACGATCTATTTCTTAGGCTGCGCCGAGGGAGGCAGGATGTCGTTCAGCCGCAGATAAGACGCCGCCGTTGAATAGTGATCCGCCCAGTCGGCCGCGAGGATAACGATAGCCGCCCCGCGCGAGAGCCCGGCGCCGCGACCGAACATCGTCACTTCCTCGGCCAGCCGCGAGTCGTCCACCTTTGCGAGCGCATCGCTGCAGTAGTCGAACGACTGCTTGATCGATTTGACCAGCGCCTCCTTCGTTTCGGTCGCGCTCATCTTCTGCATGTCAGCGGGCGTCACAGGCGCCGGCGTGCCGGAGATTCCTGAACACAACGCGATGTTGGTCTGGACGATGTGCACGATGAGCTGTCCGAAGGTCATCTGCGCCGGCGTCGGATGGAAGCTGTACTTTTCAGCCGGCATCGACTCGGCCGAACCGACCAGATTCTTCGAGGCGCTGCCGAGTGAGGTCCGCAGCGCGTCGCTGACCGGCGTCGTCGAGGCTTTGAACGGCGGGGGAATCTGCGGTAGCAGACGAAGCACTGCGATCAGCACCAGAGGGATGACGTTCATGCGACCTCCGAAGAAAAGGCGCCCGCTTTGGGGAAGTCAGACTGAAGGACTGGTCGTTACAGACAGCGGTCCGATCGCTGAAACCGAATGCCGCTATCGTCGATATTCCACCACGGTTCAGTTCCGTAATTTCGTCGTCGAATCCGTTACGCAACTCGTCACAGGCCGGCCGAATCATCCTGTTATCAGCCGCCTTGATGTGAGGATCGCTGGCAAGCTGCTTGCCGCCAGGCAGAGCCATGGCGGTTGTTCTGCTGGTGCTCTTCCCGGTCCTCCTGATGTACCGCCCGCGCTATGCGTTTGCGGCGATGGTGCTCGCGATTGTGCTGCTGTACCGCGGCCGCGTGAAGTCCGCCACGGACAAGGCGCGACGGCGGGTCGAGGAAGACGTCCGCTCATCGCAAATCTAGCGCCTTCTCCCTTTTCCCTTCTCCCTTTTCCCACCCGCCGACGCGTGCGCCCGAACGCTTGTCGTACTTCCCGATCGCCGCGTCGTCGATCGCATAGAAGAAATTGGCGTCCACCGCGACGGCCTGGTTCGCTTCGGCAGCCGGAAACCGCCGGACGACCTCAGCAGGATGGCGAGGCGCGCATGCCACCAGCGCAACGACAATCACTGGAGTTCGCCAACGGACGTCCCGCGGTGTCAGCACCGACGCATTATCGCACCGCGCCGGACGACGAGATCGTCTGCACGCGTTGTGGGTTGAACAGCGTACTAAGCGCAGGCTCGCGCCTCGAAGCCAGAGGCAGCCCTAAAGAGCTGCTACACGGAGGAAACGAAAGTTGGATGGCGTGAGTGCGCGAAGAGTTCCGGACCACCGGTCGCGCTGGTAGGCTCGTCGAACTGTTGTTTGCACGCGGCACGGATGACAGATGCGTCAACCCGCGCCGCGTGCACGCGAGGATCAATGCGGATGGACCAGGTTCTCGACCGCTTGTACGAACGATTGTACGAACGGCGCGCCGGCACTCAATAGGTTCGCGCGCGTCATGTAGTCAACCGGGATATCCGGACGCACGCCGATGTTTTCGACGTACGGCGCCGGCGGGAAGTCCGGCGTGGTGATAACCTCCAGTCGGTTCATCAACGACACGGTGATGCGGAAGATGCTCTCGGTGAACGCCGGTCCGCTGAAACTGACGACGGAGCCTCCGGCGCCCATGGTGCGCCACCCGAAGGTTGGACCGCGACGATTGCTCTGGAAGATCGCCGGAAGCATGTCGCCGCCCGACGCAGAGAATTCGTCGGTGAGCATCAGGATCGGTTTTGAGTAGGCTCCGGCGACGGGCTGAAGCTGCAAGCCTCCAGTGGAGTTGAGCGACACTGGACTCGTTCGGCCGCGGTTTTCGTTGAAGGCGCTGAGCGCCTCGTTGTAGTTGGCTTCTATATTGGCGAGGACCGCGGGCGGAGTGGCTGGATTCAGCCGGGCACTGGTGAGCTGCGAGGCGAAGCTGAAGAGCCATGCGCCGGTCGATCGGATCTCGAACCCGATCGTGTTGAACGGCGCCGGGATGAGACGCTGGGAAACAGCTTCGACGAACGATACCAGGCCGCCCGGATTGCGCATCACGTCGACAACCAACGCGTCGGTCGTCGCGCCGAAAAGCGCCATGGCCCGATCGAGCTGTGCGAGGGCGATCGCGCTGCTGGGGGGAGACATCGACGGGATGCGAATGAATCCAACGCGGACTCCCGTGCCCGTCGTGAACGTCGCAAAATTGTAGAACAGCGGTTCACCCGGGCGAACGAGACAGGTCGCGCACGCCGTATTGAGATCGGTGAACCCGGCGGGCAGCGTGAAAATTGGAATCCGGCTTCCGAAGCCGAGGACCGAGAAATAGTCTGGTGACACACTCGCATTGAGGAGCGGCCGGATCGGATTCATGTACTCCGGCAGGGTGTCGTCGACGGGCCCCGCATCGGCGACTTTGAATACCGAGGTGGTCGCCGCAGCGGCCCCGGGAAGTCCGGCGTTGATGTCGCGGCCATCCGTTGACAAAAACATGCGCCCGTTGCCGCGCACCGGACTCGGCAACGGTCCCTGCGACAGCACCGGAATGCCGTTCTTCACCCAAGGGATCGTGTACATGTTCGTCGCGCCGGTTGCGGCGAGTCGGATGCCGACGGCCGCCGTGTCGCCGAGCTCAAAGATGTGAGGCATGATCTGCTGGCTACGGCTGACCAGCCGAGAGGCCGCGATCCGATCCGTGCTCCGCTGGTTTGCCGAGATCGCATACTTCCGGAACGACTGGATGACCTCCTGAACCGGCCGTCCGTCGAACGACACGACTTCGTCGCCGATCGCAAATGGAAACTGCGCGCTCGGAAGGAGCGTGCGATTGATTCCATCGATCAGCACCTTGCCCTCGTAGATGTCGACGCTCATCGGCAGCGACGCGCTGAACGTCGTCGGAAATGCGATGAGGTCGTGCGCGTCGTTGAGCGAGGCGACGTACTCGATCAGCGCTTCCTGAAAATCGAGGTCGTCGGAATGCTGGACCCGCTGGAGCCACGGCGTCAGGCGCATCAGATCGAATCCCTGAACGTCGCGTTTCCATTCGTAGGGACCGTAGTTCTTCGCGTATTGGCTGGCGAGCTGGGTCAAGTCCGAGACACGCTGATCTCGAGTGAGCGCATCTTGCGCAAATGCAGTGGTCACGGAGAGAGTCAGGAGCAGAATCGACACAAAGACGCGACGCATGCGAGGCCTCCCAATCGTTCGACCGAAGGTGTCCTGAAGCCGGGCGAAAAGGCGGAACAAACTACTCCCGAGCGGAGCACGCGTCAAGATCGTCGAAGGTCCATGTGCGTTGATAACGACAAGTCGACCGCGGGGACATGTCACTTGCAAACGGATCAGCTGCGCGAATGCCGACTCAGGCACAGCGTCAGCGAATTCTGCGCGCGCACCTCGCAATCGGTCCGAGAACAATCCTGTGGCGTCCCCTACGAAATCGCCATGAGCCGCGGCCGCAAAATTTGTAAGTCACTGAAAATAAAGAACTACCTGAAGGTCTCAGATATGCAGCGTTCGGGCGGAGCTTTGCGGCCATCTGGCCGTTTCCTACTCCATCAAAGGGCAAGTTCCGATGACGCTGCGATACTGCGGCCTGCTCGTCGCTTTCGTCTTCGCCCTGGGCGCGCGGCCGGCCGAGGCCCAGTGCACGGCCACCGTTACCCCGACGTCCGTTTCGGTTCCAGCGAATGGCAGCACCAGCTCGCTGTCGGTGACCGCGGGCACCAGTTGCACGTGGACTGCGACGAGTTCCGTCGCGTGGATCACGGTCACGAGCGCGACGGGATCGGGCATCGGTCAGGTCAATTACATTGTCGCCGCCAACACCACCGGCGTGGCGCGCACGGGCACGATGCTCGTCGCAGGGAAGACGGTCACGTTCTCACAGTCTGGCAACAGCTGCGTCTACACCGTGACGCCGACGAGCGTGAGCGTTCCTTCGACCGGAAGCACCAGTGCGTTGTCCGTCACGTCAGGCACGAGCTGCACCTGGACGGCGACGACCTCGGATAGTTGGATCACGGTCACGAGCGCGACGGGATCGGGCATTGGTCAGGTCAATTACGTCGTCGCCGCGAACACCACCGGCGTCGCCCGCACCGGTACACTGCTCGTCGCGGGGCAGACCGTCACGTTCTCACAGTCTGGCAACAGCTGCGTCTACACCGTCACGCCGACGAGCGTGACGGTGCCGTCCACCGGAAGCACGAGCGCGGTGTCGGTCACGTCAGGCACCAGCTGTACCTGGACTGCGACGAGTTCCGTCGGGTGGATCACGGTCACGAGCGCGACGGGATCGGGCATTGGTCAGGTCAATTACGTCGTCGCCGCGAACACCACCGGCGTTGCCCGCACGGGCACGCTGCTCGTCGCAGGTCAGACTGTCACGTTCTCACAGTCTGGCAACAGCTGCGTCTACACCGTGACGCCGACGAGCGTGACGGTGCCGTCCACCGGAAGCACGAGCGCGGTGTCGGTGAGCTCGGGTACGAGCTGCACCTGGACGGCGACGAGTTCGGTGGGGTGGATCACGGTCACGAGCGCGACCGGATCGGGCATTGGTCAGGTCAATTACGTCGTCGCCGCGAACACCACCGGCGTTGCCCGCACGGGCACGCTGCTCGTCGCAGGTCAGACTGTCACGTTCTCACAGTCTGGCAACAGCTGCGTCTACACCGTCACGCCGACGAGCGTCACGGTGCCGTCCACCGGAAGCACGAGCGCGCTGTCGGTGAGCTCGGGCACGAGCTGCACCTGGACGGCGACGAGCTCCGTTGGCTGGATCACGGTCACGAGCGCGACCGGGTCGGGCATTGGCCAGGTGAATTACGTTGTCGCCGCGAACACCACCGGCGTCGCGCGCACCGGTACGCTGCTCGTCGCGGGGCAGACCGTCACGTTCTCACAGGCGGCCAACAGCTGCGTCTACACCGTGACGCCGACGAGCGTGACGGTGCCGTCCACCGGAAGCACGAGCGCGCTGTCGGTGAGCTCGGGCACGAGCTGCACCTGGACGGCGACGACCTCCGATAGTTGGATCACGGTGACGAGCGCGACCGGGTCGGGCATTGGCCAGGTGAATTACGTTGTCGCCGCGAACACCACCGGCGTCGCGCGCACGGGTACGCTGCTCGTCGCGGGGCAGACAGTCACGTTCTCACAGTCTGGCAACAGCTGCGTCTACACCGTGACGCCGACCAGCGTGACGGTGCCGTCCACCGGAAGCACGAGCGCGGTGTCGGTGAGCTCGGGCACGAGCTGCACCTGGACGGCGACGACCTCCGATAGTTGGATCACGGTGACGAGCGCGACGGGATCGGGTATTGGCCAGGTCAATTACATTGTCGCGGCCAACACCACCGGCGTGGCGCGCACGGGCACGCTGCTCGTCGCCGGGCAGACGGTCACGTTCTCGCAGGCGGCCAACAGCTGCGTCTACACCGTGACGCCGACGAGCGTGACGGTGCCGTCCACCGGAAGCACGAGCGCGGTGTCGGTGAGCTCGGGCACGAGCTGCACCTGGACGGCGACGAGCTCCGTTGGCTGGATCACGGTGACGAGCGCGACGGGATCGGGTATTGGCCAGGTCAATTACACCGTCGCGGCCAACACCACCGGCGTGGCGCGCACGGGTACGCTGCTCGTCGCCGGGCAGACGGTCACGTTCTCGCAGGCGGCTAACAGCTGCGTCTACACTGTGACGCCGACGAGCGTGACGGTGCCGTCCACCGGAAGCACGAGCGCGGTGTCGGTGAGCTCGGGCACGAGCTGCACCTGGACGGCGACGAGCTCCGTTGGCTGGATCACGGTGACGAGCGCGACGGGATCGGGTATTGGCCAGGTCAATTACACCGTCGCGGCCAACACCACCGGCGTGGCACGCACGGGTACGCTGCTCGTCGCCGGGCAGACGGTCACGTTCTCGCAGGCGGCAGCTAGCTGCAGCTACGCCATCACACCCACGGCCGTCGCGGCTCCAGGAAACGGAAACTCGTACAGCGTTTCGATAACGTCTGGCGCGAACTGCTCGTGGACCGCCAGCAGCAGCCTGACGTGGATCACCATCACTTCGGGCGCGAGCGGCTCCGGCAACGGCACGGTCAACTTCACCGTGGCGACCAATACCTCGACGACGCAACGCATTGGAACACTTACGGTGGCCGGCCAGACAGTGAGTGTGACCCAGGCTGGGCAGACCGTACCGACTCCGCCGAGTAACCTTCGCATCATTCGCTGATCGCGGCGGTCGAGCGGTCGAGCGTCGGATCACACTATGCATGAGCTCGACGCGCGTCCTGCGACGCCTTAGGGCTTCGTCTGTTTAGATCGTTCGAGAAGACTCGGCGCGGCGGAATCACTCCTGCCGTTCTCCTCGCAATTGCGCCCGCAATCGCAGCGCAGTCCATCACGGACGCGCAACGCGATGCTGACGCCTCCCTCGAACCTGCGCATCGTCTCCCTTTTCCCTTCTCCCTTTTTACGCCGCGCGCGTTCCCGGGACGTACCACACGGGACACGGCGCGGTGTGCAGTACGGCGCGCGACGTATCGCGGCTGAACCAACGACGCAGCGGTGCGCGTGTGTGTTCGCCCATGACCACGCATGCGGCGGAGAGTTCACCCGCCGCCTCCAGAATCCCCTCGACGGGATCGCCGACTCGGATGTGCACGGACGTTCGGTCGGCGCAATCGGGCGGGATGAGGGCCTGAAGGCGACGCTCGGCATCGGCTCGATAGTGGCCGATCTTGTGTCGCTGCCCGAGCAGGTGCAGCAGGTGAATGTCGAGCGGCAGCGTATGTGCCAGTTCGAAGGCGAAATTCACTGCGGCCCGCGATTCCGGCGTGAGGTCGGTCGGCACCAGCGTTACCTGACGCCGGTCGGCGGCCGCATTGACGTTCAGCGCCTGTCGGTCGACGCCGTCGTCGTGCAGAGCGAGGACGGATCGCTCAGCGGCCCCGAGTATCAACTCGGCGACCGAGTTCGGTTCCTCGGGCGGCATCTTGTGCGCGCTGAGCACGACCAGATCCGCGGCGACCTCCTCGCTGACAGCCAGCACTGAAGCCGAAACCGGTCCACGCGTGATCGTGGTATCGACTTCAATGCCTGGCCGCGATTCCGCAAGCGCGGAGAGATGCAGCTGCACGGTTTCTTCGGACATCGGCCGGTGATCGGCCGCCCACATCCAGCCCACACCCGCTCCTATGGACACCGCGGACAGGTTGTGGTGCAGCACCAGCCGTGCTTTGAACGCCTGGCACAAATCGAATGCGAGCTCGACCTGTCGCGCCGTTGCTGGCGTGAAGTCCACCGGACACAGAATGGTTCGAATCGAGATCATGGTTCACCTGCGATTCCCCGGGGTGACCACAGCGTGGAGAAAGGATCGGTACGACTCCGCCCGCGGCTTCCCGCACGCGCGTCGCCCCGTCAGGTATTGTGCGTGATTCGTGCCGAGTCAGCAAGGCGAGTTCCCGAAGCGTCGCGACTCATGGCTGGCGAGACTGCCGGCTTTCCGGCAGATGGTGGCCGAGTTTTCGAGAGCGGAAGAAGGATGAGGACGAGACCTCGGGGACCGGGTTACTTTTTTAACGAGCCGGTCCAGTTCATCACGACGGTGATCGGAATGGAGGCTTCCGCCTTGGACGGGAGCTGGAGCAGGAAACGCTGGCCATCTGGAGTGACCGCAAACTGATCGCGACTCGGGTCGACGTTCAAGCCGGTATTGAAAAGCGACCTCGGAGCGCCCCATTCGAGCGCTGGATCCGTACCAAAATCCACGGCCATCATGGCGCCGTCTGGACCCAGATAGTAGAGCTCCTTGCCATCACGCCGCCAGCGCGGTTGAACGCCGCCTTCGACGGAGATTTGTCGCTTCTGATCGAACTCTGGAACCGACACGATATAGACTTGGAAGCTGCCTGATTCATTCGAATCGTAGGCCAGCCATTTTCCGTCGGGCGAGAAACGCGGTTCGTCTTCAGTGAATGGAGACTGCGATATCGCAATTGGCTTCCTGGCCCCGAACAAGGGGAGGACTGTACAAATCGGCGAAGGCACTCGGGCGACTCGAATTGGATCCATAAGCCAGATACCGTCCGTCTTTGGACCAGTCTTCGGGCCACTCGTCGTCCGGCGTCGCCAGAACAGGTGTCTCCGCGCTCGCTCCGATTTTCTTCTCGAAGATGTCACGATTGCCGTTGCGCTCGGATGCGAAGGCCACGCGACTCCCGTCGGGGGCCCAGACCACGTTGCCATTGGGGCTCAGGGCCGAATCGAAGGTCAACCGTGTCGATGTGTTTCGTGCAGCATCGATTGCCCAAATATCGGTCCTGCGCGTTCTCGCCATTGCGTTGAGCGACCGCGATCCGCGTCCCCTCAGGCGACAAGTCGAAGTTCGCGGTGTAAATCCCCGGGTTTCCAATGGTGCCCTCGCGGTGGCCCGTTCGATCGGACCAGACGAACTCCCGGCTGACTGCGGGTCCGCCGCCGGCCCGATAGATGAGCCGTTGACTATTGGATACGGCAAACGCTGCCTCACCGCTCAACGCGTTGTAGGAGACCTCGTCGACGATGCGCGAGATTGATCCGGTCAGCACGATCTTGTCCGGGTCGAATGGTTGCGCGAGAAGGCTGCCATTCTTGTGGAACAAGAGGAATCCAGGGGGCGCGTATATCACCTGCGACTGTGAGTCGAAGAGCTTGACGACGTCTGTCGACTCGAGAGAGCCAACGTAGGTCGCGCGCCTCGCCTGTTGATTGGACCAGGCCAGATACAAGAAGTGCTTTCCGTCTGGAAGAAACGACGGGAAGACGTGCAGAGTTTCCTGACGTGACGCATCAGGCGCGCGGATCTGAACCGGCTCGCCGCCCGACGCCGCCACCCGGCGGAGGATTCCACCGCTTGAGAAGATCACAATGCCGTCGTGGTTCCAGGTCCCTCCATCCTGGGTTCCAGGCGCGTCGCAGATATTCTGGACGGGGCCGCCTGAGACTCCGATCTTCTTGACCTTTCCGCCCACGAAGAATCCGATGGACTGGCTGTCGGGTGCCCAGAATGGGCGAGCGGCGCCCTCCGTGCCGGCGAGTTGTTCAAGACTTGTGGAGTCGATCCGGCGAACGAAAAGAGCCGTTCTTCGCGTCTCGGTAGAGGCTGGGAAGGCGATCCACCGGCCGTCCGGCGAGATTGTGAGCTGGCGTGGGTTCGGTATGTTCGGCGCTGCTATGTCGAAACGGACTTCCTCAGGAGGCGCCGAGGGTGGTGGAGAGCGGATTCCCAGGATGACGACCGCGCCGGCGAGCAGAACGGCGGCGGTCGTAGCCGAATACGCGAGCCGTTTGTAGTTGGCGCCTCTACTCGGTCTCGGTCCTTCGGCAGACTGCGTGCCTTCGGCAATCCATCTGAGTTCGTCTCGCAAATCTCCCGCCGATTGCCAGCGGCGCTCAGGATTCTTCGTCAGGCACTTCCTGACGACGCGATCGAGGAGCGGCGGCGTCATGGGCTGACGCGTTGACATCGAGGGCGGGTCTCGGTCGAGAATCGCGGCAATCAGGCTCGCCTGGCTCGACCCCTCGAACGTCTTGTCGCCGGTGATCATCTCGTGGACGACGGCGCCGAACGCGAAGATGTCCGTGCGGGCATCGGCCTCCTTTCCCTCGAGCTGTTCCGGCGCCATGTACTGAATCGTGCCGAGGATCGTCCCTTCGGCGGTGATGGGTACACCGGCCGGCGAGGTGGTTGCGGTGTTGAAGAGCGACGCCTCCTGTTTCAACTTCGCCAGCCCGAAGTCGAGCAGTTTCGCTCCCGACTTCGTCAGCATGATGTTGCCAGGCTTGAGATCACGGTGAACGATGCCTTGTCGATGCGCGTTGTCGAGGGCATCTGCGATCGCCGTCGCAATCTGCAGCGCTTCGTCCACGGGCACGGGGCCTCGCCTCAACCGATCGGCGAGGGTGCCGCCTTCGATGTACTCCATCACGATGTAGTCGGCTCCATCGTGCCGGCCGACGTCGAAGACGGGGCAGATATGCGGATGACTCAGGCTCGCCAACGTCTGTGCTTCGCGGTCGAATCGCGCTCGGAGGTCGGGACGATTCGTCAGGTGGGTCGCGAGAACCTTGATGGCGACCGTTCGGTTGAGCCTCGTGTCACGCGCCTTGTAGACCTCGCCCATCCCTCCCGCGCCGATCGGCGCGGCGACTTCGTACGGGCCGACATGTGTTCCAGCAGCGAGCGTCACGCGGCCCTCTCAAGGTTGTCCAGAAGACGGAAGAGCAAGAATTATACGTAACCACCGAGGTTCGAGGAATCCGAAACACGGGACTTCGCAACAGCAACAGCCAGACTCCTTCAGGGAACGAGCCTGAACGCGGTGACGACCTTCCGCTCGCCGGCCGGCGAGACAACCGTGACTTCGATCGGATAATCGCCCATCGCGAGCGGGGCCAGGGTCAGGTCGGCCGTAAGCCACCGCTGGCCGGTCCGATCGTCGGTCCGTTCGCCGGTCGTCAGCGGAATGGCGAGAGGCTGACCCTTCTTGTCGAGCAGTCGGGCGCTGCCGATCGTATCGCCGGTTTCCGCTGGTATCTCGAGCCGCAGCCGCTCGGTGTGGTTGAAGTGCGCGGACGCGGCGGGCTGGAGCCGGTTGGCAGTTGTTGGTCCGCGGCGAAACAGCAACGGACGATCGGCGTCGGATCCGACATCGACGCGGATCGATTCGCGTTCGGTGTCCGGCGCGCCGGTCAGATGCACTTGCACCTGGACGACACCGGACTTGATCGGAGCCGATAGCTTCACTGCGGTCACGAAGCTCCGCGCGTCGGGAGAGATCGGCACCTGGATCGTCGCGGAGTTCCCCTCGCTCGTAACCTCGACGTCCGCGCTTGCAGGCGGCGTCAGCGTGAAGGCGGTCGATTGCAGTTCCGCGGCAACCCACAACGAGCCGACGGCCCCGGATTCCTTCGGGCCGGGAGTCGCAGCGACGTAGACCTTCGCGTTCCAGCGGGCCGCGCCGAGCGCCGAGAGGGCGGCCGCAACCGGCGATACGGGTTTGGCCGATGACGCACGTCCACCGGCCGCGGCAACCTCCTCGGCGGTTGCCGCACGATACCCTCGCCGGGCGCGCACGTCGACGCCTGGCCGGTTGACGCGAACCTTCAGCGCCCTGAACGTTCCATCCAGCTTCAAGTTCGTCGAGTAATACCCCACCAGGTAATACGACGTGCCATCGTCAGCAATCCGTTTGAGCCCGCGATCGAGATCGTTGTTCATGACGGCGATGCCGTCGGTGTCGGTGGCAAGAGTGCGCAGCACATCCTGGCGATGTTCGAGGGCGTCGATAGCGGCGGACGTGGGAGTCCCAGGGATGTTGGTCAGCGGACCACCCGACGTGGGCTGACCACGACCTCCCGGGGACCTCGCTGCGAGCGACGTGTCGAACACCGGCACGCCGCGCGGATCGATCGTGTAGAACGACGCGTTCGCGCGGTTTGCCGCGTCGATGAGGTCCTTGAAATATCGCTCGTCGTCAATCGATGAGAGTCGCAGCCGGTCTCGCTCGCAGTCGGCCCGGTCGGTGGGATTGGCGGAGTTGCTGTCCTTCGTTGTGATCTTGCCGCCTGGTCCGATGGAAATCGGATCGCGGCCGGGAATTGCTTCGGTCTCGCCGGTACTCGGATCGACAACGGTCAAGGTTGTGAGCTCGTTCGTCGGGCGATACAACTGCCACCCTTCGCTGACGATCAAAATCGACTTTCGTTCCTCTCTGATCTGCCCGAGATGGTCCACGAGACCTCTCAGCGCTTCGAGCGTAGCCCGTTCGTTTCCTCGGGCCGCCATCTCGGCGACGCGCTCGGGCGCGGCTTGCGCGTAGCACTGCTCGTATGCGCGCTCGCGCGCGGTGCTGCGCTCACGTTCGCCCCACGGCACGCGATCGCGCAGAAGCGACTCGAGTACCTCGGTCTTACGCGCCAGGGTCACATCCGCGGCGTGCATTCCGGGTGTCATCACACCGATGAGATCGTCCGGACCGAGCAGCCTGTCGAGCAATCTGATGAGAGGTTCTGCGCTCTGGCGAGAGGCTTCGAGGCTGACGTGCGGCAAGTCCAGGAACAGGACAAACACGCGGCTCCGCGGATCTGCGGTCCGCTGACTGGATTCCGACACGGTGTTGGGCTCTGCCGGCGCGGACCCCGGCGTCGGTGAGTGCACCACCACGTGTTCGAATGACGCGATCATCTGAGGGGCGCCGTCCTCGAACACTTCGAAGTCGCTCATACGGAGATCGTCGACCGGCCGGCCATCGCGTGTCGGATACACATCCACGCGGACGAAGGTCGCGTCGGCCTTGAACGTCGGCCGCTGCTCCTGAGAGGGACTACCCCGGCCGCAGTCAAACTTGCAACAAGGGAAGCCCCCGCTATGGCGACGAGAAGACTTCTGCCAGTCGGTTGCCGACGACACATGAGCCCTGGGGAATGAGGCACGTTCCCGAATCCGTTTCTGCTGGCGGTTGGCACCGTTTGACCAGTGTACGCCCAAGTCAGGGCCGACCGGCAACATGTCATTGGTTTTGCCGTAATCAAATCGAACATTCAACCCCGCCGTCCGTATTGCCGTAAATGGGTTTCAAGCACGTCCTGAGGCGGTTCATCCGCACGCCGCTGTTCACGGGCCTGACCGTACTCACCCTGGCGATAGGCATCGGCGCCAACACCGCCATCTTCAGCGTCGTCGAAGGGATCCTGCTCCGGCCACTTCCGTTCTATCACTCGGACGAGCTGGTCGCCGTTGATCACACTGCCCCCGGCGTCAACCTTGAAAACGCGGGCGCGGCGCCGTTCCTCTATTTCACGTACCGCGAGGATTCGAAAACGTTCGAGGACATCGGCCTGTGGCATACCGATACCACCAGCTTGACGGGTCTCGCCGAGCCGGAAGAGATCAGGTGCCTGGAGATGACTCCAAGCATTCTGCCTATCCTCAAAGTGCAGGCGCTTCTCGGGCGCACGTTCTCGGAGAACGATGGGAATCCGTCGCAGCCCTTGACGGTCATGGTGACCTATGGCTACTGGCGGTCGAAGTTCGGCGGGGATCCGTCTCTGGTGGGCCGAACCGTCACGCTGGACGGCCGCCCTCGGGAAGTGATTGGCGTACTCCCCGAAGGATTCAGGTTTCTCGATACTCGACCCGCCGTGCTCCTGCCGATTCAGCTCGATCGGAGCAAGATCTTTCTCGGCATGTTCAACTACGGAGCGCTCGCCCGGCTCAAACCAGGAACGACGGTCGCGCAGGCCAGCGCCGATGTGTCCCGCATGATCCCGATGGCCATCGCGAGATTCCCGGCATTCCCGGGCTTCAGCGCCAAGATGTTCGAAGAGGCGCGACTCGGCCCGCTGATCCGGCCGCTGAAGCAGAGCCTCGTTGGCGATCTCAGCAGGGTCCTGTGGGTGCTCATGGGCACGGTCGGCATCGTGCTGCTGATCGCGTGCGCGAACGTTGCCAATCTGCTGCTCGTTCGCGCTGAAGGACGTCAGCACGAGCTCGCGATCCGCGCGGCGCTTGGCGCCGATTGGCGTCGCATCGCCCGCGAACTGCTGCTCGAGAGTCTCACGCTTGGCGCTGTTGGCGGCATTCTTGGGCTCGCGCTCGCGTACGGCGCGCTGGCCGTCTTGAAATCGATGGCGCCGGCAAATCTTCCGCGCATCGACGAGATCTCGATCGGCGGCTCCGTTCTCCTGTTCACCGCCGCCATCGCGCTCATCGCCAGCATCCTGTTCGGAATGATTCCCGTCCTGAAATACGCCGGACCACAGCTTGGGACCGCTCTTCGCGCCGGCGGACGATCGGTCAGCGAAAGCCGCGATCGGCATCGCGCTCGAAGCGTGCTGGTCATCGTCCAGGTGGCGCTGGCCCTGGTACTCCTCGTGAGTTCAGGTCTGATGATTCGAACGTTCCAGGCGCTGCGAAACGTGGAGCCTGGTTTCGTGCGACCGCAGAACGTCCAGACGCTCCGCGTTTCGATTCCGGAGTCTGCGGCAAAAGATCCACAAGCGGTTGTGCGGATGGAACAGAACATTCGCGATCGGATAGCTGAGATTCCGGGTGTAGAGTCCGTCGGTTTCACAACCGTGTTGCCGATGGATGGCGGGGGCTGGCACGATCCGATCTTTGCCGAGGACCATGTGTATACCGAGGGGCAGATTCCTCCGCTGCGGTTGTACAAGTTCGTCTCGCCTGGGCTGCTCGAGACGATGGGCAATCGACTGATTGCGGGGCGGGAGCTGACGTGGAGCGATGCGTACGACAAGCACCCGGTCGCCATGGTCTCGGAGAATCTGGCGCGTGAACTCTGGAAGGAGCCGCAGTCTGCGATCGGCAAGCGCATTCGCGACAATCTGAAGGCCCCCTGGCGAGAGGTCGTGGGCGTGGTGAGCGACGAGCGCGAGGATGGACTCAATCAGAAGGCGCCGACGATCGTGTTGTGGCCGGTGCTGATGGATCACTTTTCGGGAGATGAGGTCTCGGTGCGTCGATCGATCGCCTTCGCGATCCGCAGCCAGCGGACTGGGTCGTCCGGATTCGTGACCGAGATCAGCCGGGCGGTGTGGTCGGTCAATCCGAATCTGCCTCTGGCGGGTGTGCGTACGCTTCAGGAGATTTACGATCGGTCGCTTGCCCGGACGTCGTTCACGCTGGTGATGCTGGCGCTGGCGGGCGGCATGGCGCTCCTGCTTGGGATTGCGGGGATTTACGGCGTGATGTCCTATTCGGTCTCGCAGCGGACGCGGGAGATCGGTATCCGTATTGCGCTTGGCGCCCGAAACGAAGAGGTCATCCGCATGTTCGTCTCCCATGGCGCTCGCCTGGTGGGTGTCGGCATCCTGTTTGGACTGATCGCGGCCGTGGCGCTCACACGCGTTATGTCGTCATTGCTCTTCAATGTGAATCCGGGCGATCCACTCACCTATGGGGTCGTCTGCGCCGGACTCGTCGTGGCTGCCGTCGCCGCGAGCTACGTGCCGGCGCTGCGGGCCACATCGGTCGATCCCGTGGAGGCACTCCGCGCCGAGTAGGGGAGGACGCGGTACACCAACGAAAAAGACTTGACACGCGCCTGCGCCGCGGCGAGTCTTCCCCTCGTGACAAATCTTCCTCGACTGCTCGTTGCTACCGCGCTCCTCAGTGTCGCTGCGGCTCCGCCGTCCAGCGGGTGGAAGCCGCTGTGGAATGGCAAGAGTCTCGACGGATGGACGACCTGGATGCAGGCGCCGTCGCCAACCTCGGACGTGCCCGGACTGAAGCGCGACGCCGACGGCAAGTATCTGGAGCCGATCGGATCGGGACGCGATCCGCTCCACGTGTTCACGGTTGCCGAGGACGTGGACGGACGATCCGCCATTCGGATTTCCGGCGAAACGTTCGGCGAGCTTCGTACCAAAGAGTCGTTCAAGGATTACCACCTGAAGCTGCAATTCAAGTGGGGAGAAAAGAAATGGCCGCCGCGCGATCGACCCGAAACCCAGCGCGACAGCGGCTTGCTGTATCACGTGCACGCGGAACCGGGTGCGCAGGGGAGGACGTGGGCGAGATCGATTGAGCTGCAGATTCAGGAACACGACGTGGGTGATCTCTACGCCGTGGGATCCACCATCGGCGTCCGCTCGAAAGTCCGCATCGGTACGTCTCCCGCGCTCTACGATTACGATCCGGCCGGCGAATGGTTCTTCTTCTCGCAGAGCCACGGCTCGTCGGGCCGTTGCATCAAGCAACCCGATAACGAGAAGCCAACTGGTGAGTGGAACACGGTCGAGCTCGTCTGCTTCCGCAACGACTCCATCCACATCGTCAACGGCAAAGTAGTGATGCGCCTGCATGGCCCGATGCGGATCGATACCAACATGCCGACCCCGGTGACGTCCGGCCCCATCATCCTTCAGTCTGAGGGGGCCGAAGTGTTCTATCGGGACATCCAGATCAGGCCCATCAAGGCGATTCCACCTGAGTTCGCCGAGAAGTAGGGAGCAGAAGCGCGCGGAGCTCTGGGAGGATCTCGCGAAGAGGTCGGAGGGGCAACGATCGACATCGCCGTATATCGCCAAGCTCGGCAATACTGATAGCCGCTACCGAATCTGTGTCTTCGAGCTCACGCGTGACACGAGCTCGAGGGCCGGGCGTACAATGCGTGGCGCATGTCGTTCCAGCCTCTCGAGCTCATCAGGAAACTCAGCCTCGACCTGCAGAACCGCCCGGACGTGATCGAACCGATTCTCGATCTGCTCCCGATCGGCATCGCGATTTCGGACGACCCGCTCTGCCGCACGGTACGGTTGAATCGTGCACTCGCGAGGCAAATCGGTCTCGACGAGAGCGGACACGCGTCCCTCAGTGACCCCCCGCTAACTGACCTCCCAGTGAAGTTGTTCATGAACGGGCGCCTGCTGACGTTGGAGGACCGGCCGATGCACCGCGCGGCCCTACAGGCGGCAGAAGTGAGCGGCGTCGTTGTCGACATCGTGCGCGGCGATGGCGGCCAGCTGACGCTGATGGAATATGCGGCGCCGCTGTTCGATGCCGCTGGTGGCGTGCGGGGCGCGATCGGGATCTTCATGGACATCACCGAGCGCCGGCGCATCGAGCAGGAACAGCGTTTTCTCGCGCACGCGAGCGCATTTCTGTCGTCGTCGCTCGACTACGAGACGACGCTGCGAGCGCTGGCGCGGCTCGCCGTCCCGATGTTTGGGGACTACTGCGCCGTCGACGTGCTGCAGGGCGACGGCACGTTTGCCCGTGTCGATCTGGTCGTCGACGATCCAGACCGTCAGGAACTTGGGGATGCGCTTCGGCGCTACGCTCCGAAACTGTCGATCGAAGGGCCTGCGGTTCGCGCGATCAAGTCCGGCGAACCCTTTGTCGACAACGACACGGGGCCTGAGAAGGCTGAGAGGAGCGCACAGAGTCCCGAGCATCTCGAGCTGCTGCGTCGTTTTGGTGTCCGATCGTTTCAGATGGTGCCGATCCGGAGCCGCGGGCGGACCCTCGGATTGTTCACGACCGGTTCATTCACTGGCCGGCAGTACAACGAGCACGACCTGGCGCTCGCGCAGAATGTGGCAACCCGCGCCGGGCTGGCGCTGGACAATGCCATGCTCTACCGCACGGCGCAGGAAGCGGACCGGCTGAAGGAGGATTTTCTCGCGACTCTGTCGCACGAGCTGCGAACGCCGCTCAACGCCCTGCTCGGCTGGATGCATATCCTGAAGATGCCGACGGCCGACGAGTCGACGCGCAAGCGGGCGCTCGAAAGCATCGAGCGCAATGCACGCGCGCAGGCGGTGCTCATCAACGACCTGCTCGATGTCTCTCGGTCGATCAGCGGAAAGCTGCGCGTCGACACGAAGCCGGTAGACGTCTCGGCCGTGATCCTGGAGGCCATCGACGCCATGCGCCCGGCCGTGAGAGCGAGGGATATCGACATCAATCTGTCCATCGACACGCTGACGCGGCAGGTCTGGGGTGATGCCGATCGCCTGCAGCAGGTCATGTGGAACCTGCTGTCGAATGCCGTCAAGTTCACGAGACCCGCCGGGCGCATCGACGTCAGCGTGCAGGAAATGTCCCACACGATCAGCATTTCTGTCACCGACAATGGCGTCGGGATCGACGCGGCGTTTCTTCCGCACGTCTTCGAGCGGTTCCGGCAGGCCGACAGCAGCACCACGCGGACCCAGTCCGGCCTGGGGCTGGGCCTCGCCATCGTGCGCCACCTCGTTGATCTCCACGGCGGGGCAGTCAGCGTGCACAGCGACGGGCTCGGTAAAGGATCCACGTTCGTGGTCACGCTCCCGGCACGGCCCGTGCCCGTGACCGAAGACGACTCGCTGGCGCCGGTGGTCCGCGTACCCAGATTGAACGGCGTCCGGGTGCTCGCGGTCGATGACGATCAGGATTCGCGTGAGCTGATTCTGCTCACCGTCCGCGCTGCCGAGGCCAATGTCATGGTCGTCAGCTCAGCCGCCCGTGCCCTCGATGCGATCGCGACGTTCCGCCCCCATGTCGTCATTTCGGATCTCGCTATGCCGGGTATGGACGGGTATGCGCTGGTTCGGGCGATCGCCGCAAACGTGGCCGACCCGCCACCGGTCATCGCTATTTCAGGTCACGTGAGCGAACGGGACGTGCAGCGGTCGATCGACGCGGGCTTTGCCCGGCATCTGGGCAAGCCGGCCGACTACGAGCGGCTCGTCACGGCGATCGCCGAGCTTGCCAGGAATGTCAATTTTGCTGAGTAGGAATTACGCAGATACACGACGGAGGCGCGAAAGCATACGCTGGGGCAGGCGCTTCCCGGGTAAAAGCCGGACGATGGGGATGTGGGCGGTCATCGGGCAGGTCGTGAGCATGCGGATCGTTTCCAGGGCCTCGATTCCGGTGAGCGAGTCGTCCAGCAGAATCACGTCGGGCACTTGACACGAAGCCTTGACGATCGCCTCAAAACCAGTCCGAGCAATCGATACTCGGAGTCCCGCGGATCGCAGTTGTGCTTCGCGAATGTCGCGCGATACGGCATCGCCATCGGCCATCAGGATGAGCGGCGAGGGCTGCGGGGTCAGGCGTGGCGTACGCCCGACGATTCGTTGTACGGCTGTCGTCGGTCGCGACACAACGGAGGCGTTGCGATGCACGCTGGCGTCCGGGAGCAAAAATGCTGCCTGACTGAGGACCGCGCCCCCAGGGTACCAGGTGGCGGGACTAGATGCTGCAGATCATCAATCGACGGCCGAATGCGCACACGCCGAAACGCTGGCGGCTCACGCCGTCCGCTGTCGCTAACGCAGCGCTCGGTGGATCCCGATTGCGATCAGCGCACCTGCGATCACGGAAATGGAATAGTCGGCGTCGGTAATCTGACCGGCTTGATCGAAGATCGCGACGAGCATCAGCCCGACGAAGCCGCCAGCAAGCGCGGAGGCAGTGATCTCCGCAGCAACAACGAGCGGGCGTCGCGGACACTTGTGCGAATCGGTCAGATGCCCCTTGCACCGGGGACAGGTGGCCATTTTGTGGTGGGTGACTGAGCCGTCGCGACAATAGCATAGCTGGCGATCCTGAGCGACCAAGTACCGATAGATCCGCTGCCGCTCCCAGCTGCCAGCTTCCAGCTGGCGCTTGTCGGGTTTTACTCACATCTGCACACTTCGACTCTTCCGTACACGACTCAGACCTGAGCTCGGTAGAGCCGGGCGACGGATATCGCGTATGATCCGGCGACCGGATCGCATATGGGACGGTTGAAACGCGTCTTCTCGTCCGTTTTGCTCGCCAGCGGAATCGTGATGGTGTTCGCGGGCCTCACCCTCGCACTTGGCTTCTCGGCGGTGGGGATCGTCACGAGCGTCGTCATGATCGCCGCACTTCTCTATGCGGGCGGATTGTGGTTCGGCGGTGCGCCCGTTCGCGCGGCCGCGTCGGCTTCCGAAGTCGTCATCGTTTTCGACCGCGCACTGAAGGTCATGGCGGGCCCCGCGGCGGGCACTTCGCTGTTGATGCAATTCCCTGAAGTGCTGCGTCCAGAGATCGAAATGCGCTGCCGGTTGGCCCTGCGCGGCGAGCACACTCATTTCGAATGTGAGTACGGCCGTGCGCGGATCGCGTTCGACATCGCGCCCGTGCAGAGCATTCAGGGTGTCGTCCTGTATGGGATTCTGATCAGCGGATCCGGCACGCGCGTCCCGACGGCGGCCGCCGATCCTCTCACGACAGTCGCTCAGGCTGCAGCCGCTGGTTGAGTCGACATCGGCGCCTACTTGCTGTCCTTCAACGCGAGCTCTATCAAGTAATCGAAGTATTGCGGCGGGGTGATCGTGCTTCCCGTCAGTTTGCGGCCATTGATATAGAAGGTCGGGGTCTGGCTGATCTTGAGCATGGCGCCAAGGCCTGCGTCTGTTTTCACCTCCTGCAGCGCGCGCTGGTATTGTGCGTCGAAATCCTCGATTCCGCCGATCTCCCGGGCTGCACGCTTCACCGTCTCAGGCGTCAGCGTTGGCTGATTCGAAAAGATCCACTGCTCGAGTTTCTGCGCGGTGCCTTTCGACCGCGCCATGACGACGGCCGCCGCTGCTTCGCAGGACGCGTAATGGTTGTTCGGCGCGCTCGGGTTGCATTCCGCCTCGAGCGGGTAGTGCTTCACGACGTAGCGCACCTCTCCTCCCGACAGGTATTTCCCGAGAACAGGTTTGTAGAACTCGTACGTCTGGCGGCACGCCGGACACATGTAGTCGCTGAACTTGACGATCAACACCTTCGCGCCATCGTTCGGAATTGGCAGGTCGACCTTCGGCTGAAGCTTCCACCATTTTTCCAGGTCCGCGCGCTGCTGATCGGTAAGCGGCGGGAACGCAGGCTCCTGCGCGACGGCCGCCGCGCTGTCGCGGGGGAACCAGCCAATAGCCGCACCGATGCCTCCAAGGAGCACCAGGACGACAACTACTGCGATCGGGCTCCTCGCGAGCGATCGCACGTCGCCGATCGCGCGGCGGGGAAGCGCCGCCATTGGAACCGTGAGTGCCCCGCCAGACAGGATGAAAATCGCGATCACCGTGATGTAGGTCGTCGCACAGAACAGACAGATCGTGTGAAGCTGGAAAAAGGAGGCCCACGCGAGGTACAGCACCACCGCAAGCCCGATCGTGGACAGCGAAAAGATGTAGCCCGCGACGGCATCGCGCACGGTGGACCTGGCGCGGACACCGACGATTGCCAGGAGCAGCACGAGCGCGAAGAAAAGGACGCCAGCGAGCGCAACCGGCACGCCCCACAACGTTCCGTATCGGCTCAGGTACGCCTGCGTGCAGCTCACCGACGGATTGACGTCGCAGAAACTCGAATACCCGGGGTCGGTCAGCAGGCGGTAGTGCACGTAACTCGACATCGTGGCGGCCGCGAGTCCCAGGATGCCAAATGCGAGGAGCAGTTTCTGGCGCAGCGGAGTCATTGGAACAGTTGTAGTCGCGTCCGGGCGGTTGGTCAAGAGGCGCATCCTGCGTTCAATATCAGCACAGCGCTCTGTTCCGTTGCGGAACAGAATGGCGATGGTCACAAATGTAAGTCCTTGACCACACTGGCTTTCTGTCGAGACCGCAGCAGGATCGGTACGTGCGTTACCGGATCCTGTGGAGAATCGGGGAATCGGGGAAACGAGCACAAGGGGAAAATCGGTGACCAAATCGCATAAGCAATCGCCCAACGCCAGAAAGCATCCGGTTTGCTTTAAGTGCCAGCGGCCGACACGCCAGGTAGTCCAGCCGATCGAGCTGGTTGTTTACGTCCGCTGTGAGGAATGCGGCTACGTCTGGTCCATTCCGGAGCGCCGTGCTCCTGGGAAGAGGAGAGAGTCGGAACCATCGTCTCACTCGTCGGCTCCCAAGACCGACGTGCAGACCACTCTCGATCATCACCGCACGCAGATTGAGCAGCAACACAACGAAGACTGGGCACACTATCAGCACCGCTTTGGCCGCTACTGAGCGACGCAGGGCGAGGTATCAGCTCGATATGTTGGGTGAGCTCCTTCGATGACGGTTTTCGCATTAAGGTATGACGCCGGTCATACGGCGCGGTCATCCATTGCCCCTACGATGGGGGGCATGCGCGTTCAGTTTCCAAGAGTACGGGGGCACCACGTTGAAACCAGCAGCAGTCACGTCGTTTCATGGAATGGTCGCGGACATGTTGGAGGAGTTGCACAACGAGGCGAAGTTTTGCTCAGCGCCGGAAGATGCGAGGCTTATGCTCGCGAAGCGGGATGCGTTGAGTGAGTTAGGCAGGCGCATGCGAGGGTTGCCGAAGAACCCCCGGTGGGCACGCCTGCGGCCCACGTTAGAGGAATGGGATGTACGCGACAAGTTGACCGGTGTGGTGGGGTGAGCAACCCGATTACTTCCCCGGCAAGAGGCGCGACAGTGTCTCAAACGAGCCGTCGCACCGTTCGATCGAAGTCGGCGCGCTTCACGCTCCGACTTCCTAGTCGGCACGCCGCTTCCCCGGCCCATAGATAACCCGCCCGGCCAGGGCCCCTGTGTGCTGCCCCTTGTCGATCGTCACCTGTCCGTTGACGATCACGTACTCGATCCCGACCGGAAACTGGTGGGGATTCTCGAACGTCGCGCGATCGATCACGCGATCCTGGTCGAAGATCGTCACGTCCGCGAACGCGCCTTCCTTCAGCCGCCCGCGATCCTTGATGCCGATCTTGTCGGCGTTCATGCTCGTCATCTTCTTCACCGCTTCGGGCAGCGTGATGACCTTCAGCTCGCGGGCGTAGCGCCCGAGCACACGCGGGAACGTGCCGTAGTAGCGCGGATGCGGATGCGTCCGGCCTGTCGGGCCGTCAGGATTGACGGCGCTCCCGTCGGATCCAATCGATGTCCATGGCTGCTGCAAGATCAGCTGCATGTCCGGCTTCGGAGTGATGGAAGAAGACCGTGGGGACACTGCCGTTCTCTTCAATCAGCACGTCGAACAGCACATCGGCGGGATGGCCGCCGCGCGCCGCAATCAGCTCGCTCATGCGTTTGCCCTGGAACGGCTTGTTCCGCTCGTGCCGCAGGGACACGAGGATCATGCCGCCCCAGCCATCGCCCGTCGCCAGGTAGTGGTTGTACCAGTTCGGGCAGCCCGTTCATGATCTCCTCGCGCATCCGCTTCCGCGCTGCCGGATCCTTGAGCCGCTCCAGCATCTTCTCGCGCCCGCCGTCGTGCGCCCACGGCGGAACGATCGACGACAGGTTGTTCTGCCCGCGCCGTGTACGGGTACACGTTCGCCGTGATGTCGTAGCCCTCGTCGCGCGCCTTCTGGACCATCGCGATGATCTCGTTCGCCCGTCCCCACAGCTTCTTGTGCGCGATCTTCATGTGGAGGATGTCGACCGGGATCTTCGCGCCCTTGCCGACTTGAATCGCCTCGTCGATGGCGCGGAACACGCCTTCGCCTTCGTCGCGGATGTGCGACGAATAGATGCCGCCGTACTGCTGCGCCACCTTCGCCAGCTCGATCAGGTTGTGCCGTGGTCGCGAGGCTGGAGGGCGGCTCCAGCAGCGCGGTCGAGAGGCCCATCGCGCCCTCTTCCATCGCCTGCGCGACCAGCTGCTTCATCGTCGTCGAGCTCCTCCGGGGTCGCCGGCGACTGACCGTAGCCCTTTAACGTACGTCCAGACCTGCTCTTCGCCGACGTACGACGCGATGTTCGTCGACATGTGCTGCCGCTCGAGCTTCTGGAAATAGCCGCCGAGCGTCGTCCAGTCGACGGTCACACCGTCGGCGCGCGCGCGCGGCTCGTCGTCGCGCCAGCCTTGATCGGACCTGCCGATCGCGACTCGCCCAGCACCATCGTCGTCACGCCCTGCCGGATCATGCTCTCGGATTTGGGTTCAGCGAGGATCGTGTAGTCCGAGTGATTGTGCATGTCGATGAAGCCGGGCGCGACCGTCAGGCCTGACGCATCGATACGACGGGCAGCCGTCGCGGTCTGGAGATCGCCGATGGCCGCGATGCGCCCACTGCGGATCCCGACGTCCGCTCGCACCGCAGGTGTGCCGTCCCCGTTGAGCACCGAGCCGCCGCTGATCAGGAGGTCGTAGGGTTGTTGCGCGGCCGGACGTGCGCACGCGGAGGCGAGGAGGAGAGGCGCCAGGAGGGAGAACGTGGATGTAACGCGCATGACGGGTAGATATTAGCGTCACCACGAATCACTTTGTCGGATGAGCCACTTCGATCATCGCGGCTTGCCGGATCGGTCCGGTCGAGGCGTTTCGAGGAATGCTGATTTGATATATTGGTGGGTCGCGAGGGGAATCAGGCCCACGCCTTACCCCGGTGTTTCCACATACACCGTTGCGCATCTTGCTGAAGACAGCAAGCCTATCGTATTCAGTGTTTTGGGGCCGCTAGCTCAGTGGTAGAGCACCTGACTTTTAATCAGGGTGTCCCGGGTTCGATCCCCGGGCGGCCCACCATCCTTCGCTCGTGCTGCGCGCGAGCTACGGATGGCAAGCCACCCGCAAACATCGCCGGGTGGCTCTCCCGACAGCACGAGCGTACTGACTCGCGAAGGATGGTGTCCTCCGTAGCGCGAAGCGCGAAGGAGGACTGCTCGGTGATGTGCCGATCCTTCGCTCGCGCTGCGCGCGAGCTACGGATGGCAGGCCACCCTACACCATTCAGGGGTGGCTTCCCCTACAACAGCGAGCGTACAGACAGGCGAAGGATGGTGTCCTCCGTAGCGCGAAGCGCGAAGGAGGACTGCTCGGCGACGTGCCGGGTCAACCGCAGTTGACGATTTCGACCGGTCCTTGCGTTGATTCTCCTGATTTTCAGTAGTCTGCTTCGGCACGGACAGTGCTGATCGAGTCATGATGACAGCGAAACGCTTCGTGTATGTGCTCCGGAGTCTCAGCGATCGAGATCGCTATTACACAGGGGTGACAGCCGACGTGCGGCTGCGGTTGTCCGCGCATAACGCTGGCGAATGTGTTCACACGTCGCGGAATCGTCCGTGGGAACTCGACGTCGTTGTCGCCTTTCGCGACGAAACACGAGCGCTGGCGTTCGAGCGCTATCTGAAATCGGGTTCCGGATGCGCGTTCGCACAGCGACACTTGCGTTGACCCGTCACGTAGTCCATGGCAGCGATCGTAGTGAGAAGCCAAGCGACCGCAGGTGCGAGGCAGCGCGAAGTGGTCGTAATGGTCGCGCGCGAACGGGGTCAGATTGAATACGACCACGAAATGGACGCGGCCTTGTTCAGCCGGCAGTACGTGAGCAGGTTCTAAAGCTGGATGCGATCCGTGGACTTCGCGCTTTCGCGTTCCTCGTGGAACCGTTCGAGCATTTCGTAACCTTGGCGACGGCAGTACTCCTCGCAGGCGCGAAGCTGCGTCGGCAGGCAGGTTCTCGGTCTGCTCCTTCGTGCTGACGCGAACATAGATCACCGCGCCGACCATGGTTGGCAGCGTAGATCCATTCGCCGGCCCGGGCAACCTGCGTTTCCGAGGCACTGTTTCTACTCGGAGACGGGACACTGCTCCTGGTACATCTCGACCACGATGCACGCCATCGTCTCGGCGTGTCGGCGGATGTCCTCGACCGTCCTGATCGGTCATCGATTCCGCATCCTCGCCGAGCAGTTCGCGACAGCGCGCGACCCGCGGCGGAGCTATCAGCAGAAGAAACGGCGAAGCCCGTATAATTGGGCGCCGACACGGAATCCTTTGGAGAGTGAGTGTGAGTTCCGAACGACGTCAGTGCGCTGCTGCGTGCATGAGCGACGGGGACCGGCGTGCTTTCGCACGATTGACGCCCATCGTGTACAGCGGGCTCCGCCGTCTGGCGCACCACTACTTCGGACGTGAGCGTGCGAGCTGCGCTTCTTCGGCGGCCTGAGCGTCGACGAGACCGCCGAAGTTCTGCGCGTGTCGCCGATCACCGTCATGCGCGAGTGGAAGAGCGCCAAAGCCTGGTTGTATCGCGAGCTGGCCGGCCCGACTGCGAATGGACAACGAACGCTGGAACCACGTCGATAAGCTGCTGCAATCCGCGCTCGATCGTCCCGCGGCGGAGCGCGACGTCTTTCTGCGACGCGCCTGCGGTGGCGACGAGCAGCTGGAGCAGGAAGTCCGCTCGCTGCTCGCTGCACACGACCGCGCCGACAGCTTTCTCGGCGCTCCGGCGATCGCTGTGGCCGCACGCGAGCTCGCCGGACGGCGGAGCGGCGACGACGGCGTCGAGGGTATCGGCCGGGGACGATCCACTGATCGGTCAGACGCTCTCTCACTACCGCATCGTCGAGAAGCTGGGCGGCGGCGGCATGGGCGTGGTCTACAAAGCCGAGGATGCGCGGCTGCAGCGCTTCGCCGCGTTGAAGTTCCTGTCGCCGGATCTCTCCGAGGATCCCGAGGCCCTGGCTCGATTCCGCCGCGAGGCACGCGCCGCATCAGCGTTGAATCACGCCAACATCTGCACTGTCTACGATGTCGGCGAACAGGACGGTCGCGCGTTCCTCGTCATGGAGTTCCTCGAGGGGATGACGCTGAAGCATCGCATCTCCGGGCGCGCGCTCGAGATCGATCAGCTGCTGGCGCTCGCGATCGAGATCGCCGACGCGCTCGAAGCGGCGCACGCCGCCGGCATCGTCCACCGCGACATCAAGCCGGCGAATCTGTTCGTCACCAGCCGCGGGCACGCGAAGATTCTGGATTTCGGGTTGGCCAAGGTCCGTCCGGGCAGCGGCGATGACACCGGGCCGACCATGACGGCGGTCGCCGGCGTTGACCAGTCCCGGCAGTCCGCTCGGAACAATCGCGTACATGTCGCCCGAGCAAGTCCGGGCGCAGGACCTCGACGCCCGCACGGATCTGTTCTCGTTCGGCGTCGTCCTGTACGAGATGGCGACCGGGCACGATGCCCTTTCCGGGTCTCAGCTCGGGATTGATCTTCGACGGCATTCTGAATCGCACGCCCGCGTCCGCCGCGCAACTGAATCCCGACGTGCCTCCGGAACTCGAGCAGATCGTCGGCAAGTGCCTGGAGAAGGATCGCGACCTTCGCTACCAGCACGCGTCGGAGATTCGCGCGGACCTGCAGCGGCTGAAGCGCGATCGCGAGTCGGGGCGCCTGCCGTCGTCGCCACAAGCTGATACGCGAGCGGGTCTCCCCTCCCGCCGCCGCTCGACACTTTGGCTGTCGGCAGCCGTCATCGTCATCGCGTCCGCAGTCGCGGGGTGGTTTTATCTTCGCCGTCCGCCAACGCTGACCGACAAAGACACCATCGTTCTGGCCGACTTCATCAACACGACGGGCGACCCGGTGTTCGATCGAGACGCTTCGACAAGGACTCGCGGTACAACTCGGGCAGTCGCCATTTCTCAGCATCGTCCCCGACGACCGCATCCGCCGAGCGCTGCAGCTGATGGGCCAGCCGCCAACGGCGCCGTTGACCGACGATGTGGCGCGCGACATCTGCGTGCGCACTGGCAGCACCGCGGTCGTCGGGGGATCGATTGCGAGCCTCGGCACGCAGTACGTCCTCGGCCTGCGCGCGCAGAACTGCGCGACCGGCGATCTGCTCGACCAGGAACAACTCCAGGCAGCGCGGAAAGAAGACGTGCTGAACGTCCTCAGCCAGCTCGCGACGCAATTCAGGACACGCGTCGGCGAATCGCTGGCGACCGTGCGGCAGCACTCGACACCGCTCGAGGAGTCCAGCACCGCCTCGCTCGACGCGCTGAAGGCGTACAGCGCTGCGTATCGCGCGATAGGCACGCCAACGGCGATCCCGCTGCTCAAACGCGCCGTCGAGATCGATCCAGGTTTCGCGATTGCGCATTCGCAGCTGGGCCTGCTGTACAGCACCCGCGGCGAGACCGTCCTCGGCGAAGAGAGCACCCGCAAAGCATACGAGCTGCGCGATCACGCGACCGACCGCGATCGCTTCTTCATCATGACGATTTATGACCGGCAGGTGACCGGCAATCTCGAAAAGGAAGGCGAGACGCTCCGCCTGTGGGCGCAGACCTACCCGCGCGATCCGGTCGCGCCCGGGCTCATGTCGGGGTTCTTCGCCGCAGGCACCGGACAATATGAGTTGATGATCGAGGAAGCCAGAAAGGCGATTGCCATCGGCGCCGACGCCGGGCAGGTCACTCCGGCGTACTACAGCGTGGTGTGGGGCTATATCAGCCTCGGTCGGCCGGCGGACGCCGAACAGGCGCTTCGGCAGGCGATGGCGCGCGGGGACCAACCGGACGCGTTGACGGATGCGTTCCATATCGCCTTTCTGAAAGCCGATACTGCCGGAATGCAACGCCAGATCGCACTCGCCAAGGGCAAGCCGGACCGCGAAGACCGGCTGTCTAACCTTCAGGCCTTGACGCTCGCGCGCTCGGGCCGCCTCGAGGGCGCGAGAGAGTCGGCGCGCCATGCCATCGAACTCGCGTCGGCGGCCGGAATCTCGAGCGAGCCGCCGCGTACGAAACTGCGATGGCCGTCTGGGAGGCGTGGTACGGCAACACGGCCGCGGCGCAAAGCGAAGTGCCATGCACGTCCTCGATGTCGAGAAGGGACGCCACGTCACGTACGCCGGCGCATTGGCCCTGGCGATCGCCGGCGACACCGCCCGGGCGCAGACGATCGCCGACGATCTCGACCGTCGCTTTCCCGAGGACACGTCGGTCCGGTTCAGCTACCTGCCGACGCTCCGCGCGCTCGCCGCGTTGAGGACGCAATGATCCGTCTCGCGCGATCGAGCTGTTGCGACCTGCTGCCACGTATGAGTTCGCCCAGCCGGGGATCAGCTTTTACGGTGCCGGCGGCGTGGCGTTCGGGGCGATGTATCCGACCTACGTTCGCGGCATGGCGTATCTCGCGCTGCGCAAGGCTGCCGAGGCGGCCGCGGAATTCCAGAAGATTCTCGATCATCCGGGCGTCGTGCTCGAGGATCCGATGGGCGCCCTCGCGCGGCTGCAACTCGCGAGAGCCTGGACGATGGCCGGTGATGTCGGCAAGGCGAAGACGGCGTACGAGGAACTGCTTCGGCTGTGGAAGGACGCCGACCCCGCGATCCCGGTCGTCAGCGAAGCACGTGCGGAATACGCCAGGTTGCCGTGATTCACATCGGCAGATCCGACGCGTCAGCGAACGCGCCATAGATGGCCTGGGAGTCGAGGCCGGCGAGGACCGTCCTCTGAACGATCTGATCAACAGGTGACACGCAACCGCCAAGTTCCGCGGATGGCGCCGCAAACGGCTCGGCGTTCGAACAGGCGCCGCGGTCTCCCCGCGGCGCCGTCACGTGATCGCTTTCCTCGAGTCGACATGACACTGCTTGAAACCTCAATCGACCGCTTCGACCTTGATACGCGTGAAGCGAAGTGTATGCGTCAGAGTAAAGACGAGAGTGCCATCTGGTCCAAAGGCGTCCGCCGTAACGCTGCCGCTCAATGCATCCCCGGTCTTGTCCAGCGTCAACACACCGCGCAGCTTGCCGGTCGATCGGGTACTCGCCGGTCTGGATGTCGTAGAAGACGGCCATTTCGGTGATCGCGAATTGCCTGTTCCCGACTTGCGCCCAGACACCATGCGCCGGCGTGATACTCCGACCGGCCGAGTCGAGCTGACTTCACTTTGCACGGAATTGAGCGCAATCCCATCTGACGTGAACGAGGCGAGCCATCGTTCTCCGGTCTCATTGATGCCAATCCAACTGCCGACAATCGACTTCTGATCCTGCTCGTCCCCGCCGTGTTCGGCTGCTGGCATCGCCTGGGTCGCGGTGGTGCAGACCGCAATGACACCGCTCATCAACATGACGCCGAGGATTTCTTGACCATACGCGTTGCTCCTTCCGCCGGTCCTTGTTTCAGGACCGGTCTCCATCTACATAGGCGCAGCACACCCTCAGGAGCTATCAGGCAAAGAAAAGGTGAAGGCCCTATATAATCTGGCAACCGCACAAATGCGACAACGGGCAAGCGCTGGTGAAGGGGGTCGGGATGACGTCAGTACGCTCCTGCGTGCCTGGAGCGACGGCGACGAGGGCGCGCTCGCCCAGTTGACACCGATCGTGTACGACGAGCTTCGCCGCGTGGCGCGCCGCTACATGAAACGCGAGCGCGCCGGCCATAGCCTGCAGACCACCGCGCTCGTCAACGAGGCGTACATGCGCCTGGTCGATTACAAGCGCATGCACTGGCAGGACCGCGCCCATTTCCTGGCCGTCTCGGCTCAGGCGATGCGACGCATCCTCGTCGACCATGCGCGGCGCCGCAATGCGAAACGCGGCGCGGACGTCGAGCATGTCCCGCTCGAGGGCCACCGCCTCGTCTGCCCCGATCGCTCCCATGATTTCGTGGCCCTCGACGATGCCCTGAAGGCGCTGGCGGAGCGGGCACCGCGGAAAGCCAAGGTGGTCGAGCTGCGCTTCTTCGGCGGGCTGAGCGTCGACGAGAGCGCCGAAGTTCTCCATGTGTCGTCGATCACCGTGATGCGCGAGTGGGAGCGCCGAAGGCGTGGCTCTATCGCGAGCTGGCGGGCCTGACCGCGAATGGACAGCTCTCACTGGAATCACGTCGATAAGCTGCTGCAATCCGCGCTCGATCGTCCAGTCGCGGAGCGGGACGTCTTTCTGCGGGATGCCTGCGGCGGCGATGCGCAGGTGGAGGGCGAAGTCCGCTCGCTGCTCGCCGCACACGACCGCGCCGACGCCTTCCTCGCCGTGCCGGCGATCGATCTGGTCGCGCGCCAGCTCTCCGGAGACGGAGGCGATCGTCGGACCGATCGCGATCCACTAATTGGTCGGACGCTCCGCATTACCAAATCGTTGGGAAGCTTGGCGGCGGCGGGATGGGGGTAGTCTACAAGGCCGAGGATGCGCGGCTCGAGCGCTTCGTCGCGCTGAAATTCCTGTCGCCAGAGCTGACCGATGATCCCACGGCCCTGGCCCGATTCCGCTGCGAGGCGCGCGCCGCGTCGGCGTTGAACCACGCCAACATCTGCACGATCCACGATGTCGGCGACGAGGACGGCCATGCCTTCCTCGTCATGGAGTTTCTCGACGGAACGACGCTGAAGCATCGCATCGACGGACGGCCGCTCGAGATCGATCCGCTGCTGATGCTGGCGATCGAGATCGCCGACGCGCTCGAGGCGGCGCACGTCGCTGGGATCATCCATCGTGACATCAAGCCGGCGAATCTCTTCGTCACCAGCCGCGGCCACGCAAAGATTCTCGACTTCGGGCTCGCCACGATCCGTCCGACCGGCGCCAGTGGCGAAACCGCTCGGACCGCGACCGCGGGAACCACCCAGTCGAGTCCGGGGAGCGTGGCGGGAACGGGCCTCTCCTGTCTGCGAATGAGCTTCGGCTCGGCAAGCCACGCGACAACCCGTTAGGCAACACATAGGTAACAACCGCGAATCGTTCGCGTGTCACGCCCCGGCTTCGTCCGTCTACGGCTCCAGCCAGCGCGCAAGCGCTCAGGTTCGGCACGTCGAGGGTACTCGGTGCGTGCGTTACGGGAACCGAACGGAACCTGTCCACGCGCTAACTCAGCAGTGCTATACTCCCAGCCGCCCCCCAGCAAAACCAGTGATGACGAGTCCAATTGGGGGGTATCCATGCAATTAGTGACGGCGCTCGCAACGACCATTGCGGTTCTTGTGTCTCAATCGACGCTCCTCGGTCAATCCTCGCAGTCTTCTCAATCTTCTCCTTCAATGTCAGTCCCTCGACTAATCAAGATTACTGGCGTCTTCCGGCCCGCCGATGGGCTGCCCGTCGGCCCCGTCGAGACGGTCACGCTGTCGATCTATGCCGACCCGGAGGGCGGCGCACCGCTGTGGCAGGAGACGCAGACCATCCCGATCGATGCGCAGGGCCGCTACGCGCTGCTGCTCGGCGCGACCGGCCCCGAAGGGATTCCGGCAGCGGTGTTCGGTGGCGAGGCGGCGCACTGGCTGGGCACCGTCTTCGAACGGCCGGGAGAAGTCGAAGGGCCTCGGACGCGGTTGACCAGCGTGCCCTATGCGATCCGTGCCGCCGATGCCGACACGCTCGGCGGCCGGCCCGCCTCCGAGTACCTGCTCGCGCCGGGCGCCGACGGCACCACGGAGGCGCGCGCCACCGCCGCCACCGCCGAGACCGGTGGGGTCAGCAACGATGTCGTGTTGGCCGGCACCCCCAACTTTCTCGCCAAGTACGTGAACACCGCCGATGTCGGCAGTTCCGGCGTGTTCGAGGCCGCAGACGGCGCGATCGGGCTGGGCACGACGACGCCGTTCGACCGCCTCCACGTCCGCTTCAACAACAACACCGGCGATTTCACCGGCCTCGCGGTCCAGAACACGAATGGCGGCGCGCTCGCCTATTCCGGCATGCTGTTCTTCGACCACACCAACGCGCTCACCCAGTTTCAGGGCTACAACAACAGCACCCACGAATACCGCATCAACAACATCGCGCGGGTCTCGCCGGGCGGGGCGTTCAACGGGTCGATCAGGTTCATGATCGGCGGGGCGACGCAGTTCCTAGTGGACCCGAACATTGGCATCGGAATGTATAGTCCGGTAGGCATCCTCGCCGGAGGAGCGAACATCGGGCTCCTCGTGAGTTCCAGCGGTAACGCCGGCGTCTCCGTCCAAAACACGAATCCAGCGGGTACCGCGATCTACGGTCTCGGTTCGTCATCGAATGCCATCGGATTGTTTGGCTCAACGGACACCGGCAAAGCTGTCGTGGGATACGCATCGAACGCTGCGCTCCGGTGGGCCGGTTATTTTGATGGCGACCTTGGTGTGACTGGCACGCTGTACAAAGGGGCCGGCGCATTCAGGATCGATCACCCGCTCGACCCGGAACACAAGTACTTGAACCACTCCTTCGTGGAATCACCCGACATGAAGAATATCTACGACGGGATCGCCGTGTTTGGTGAGACCGGGGAGGCGACGGTCACGTTGCCGGACTGGTTCGAGGCGCTCAATCAGGACTTCCGATACCAACTGACCCCGATGGGTGCTGCGTTCGTCCCCTATATCGCCGAAGAAATCGCAGAGAAACAGTTTAGGATCGCCGGGGGTCTGCCGGGCAAGAAAGTCTCGTGGCAAGTAACCGGCGTTCGACATGATGCGTTTGCCAACGCGAACCGCATACAGGTCGAAGAAGTCAAACCCGACGCCGCAGTTGGCACATACCTACACCCCGAAGCCTTCGGACGGTCGGCCGGCACGGTCTCGCCACACCAACGGCTCAGGACCAAAAAGCTGGACCAACCGACGCAGTGAAGACTCGGCTTCGAGCCATCAGCCAAAAGCCCGCGAAGAGGTGAACGCGCCCGCTGCACTGAGTCACGTTCCGGAGACACTATCCTCTATAAGTGATTCTGAACTACGGAGTGTGATAGCCCTCACGTTGGCCGAAGTCTCGGCACGACCGTCGCACGTTTACGCGGGTGACCACGATACCTTCGAGGTCACACTCGCCGCGAGCCGAATGTGTGCGGGATTCGACTTATTGAGGTGTGCTTTTCCACTTCGCAATGTCTACGGTCCAATTCAGAACAATCTCAATCGGCGGCGGCACAGCGTCCGGCGTATCTGCGGTTATCAGGAATCGCCGACCGCCATGGCCGACTGCGTAGTTGAAACGCACGCCGAGCCCGAGTGGTCCGGACGTCCGCGCCTGGAAGAGCACCTTGGGTCCGGAAGCTTCGAAGTGTTCGCCTGCAGCAACGCTAACGGCCATCAATGCACGATCGGGCGAGAGATAGTAGAGCTCCAACCCGTCATTGCGCCAACGGGGATCGGATCCGCCGCCCGTGGAGATGAGCCAGGCGCCACCAGGCGCGCGGAACGGCCGCACGAATACCTCGAGGCGTCCCGATTCATCCGACGTATACGCGAGCCATCGTCCGTCGGGGGAGAGCTGCGCCTCGATCTCAACTGCCGGGGTACTGACCACCGGAACCGGTGTGCCCCCCTCAAGCGGATAAAGCCAGATATCCCATCCGGTCTGTTCTTCCCGTGAGGTGAACAGGATGAACTTGCCGTCGCGCGACCAGCTGCTCGGATACTTCGTGCTCGGTGTCCGCAACAGCCGCTCGTCCAGTCCTGCGCCGCTCGACAAACGTCGATACAGGTTTCGTCCACCATCGCGTCCGCTGGAAAAAACAATCCACCGGCCATCGGGAGACCATATGGGATCGGAATCGTCGCTAGTGTCCGTCGTCAATCTTGCCGGCCTGCCCGAGATCGCATCGATACCCACAGGTCGCGGCTATTCGCGGCGACATCCAGACACTCCACCGCCACCTGTCCACCAGAGGGCGAGATCTCGGGATTGCGACACCATGGCGGCGCGCTGAGGGTCTCACGCCGGAGGCCACTACGGTCGAACCAGGTGAGCGTCGTCGCTGGATTGTAACGTGCGCGGTAGGCGAGGACGCCAGTGTTTGACACCGAGACACTGGGCCCGGCCAGCTCGCCTCGGTTCTCCATGACCTGATCGACCAGTACCACCGGCTCGCCGCTTACGCGCAGCTCCTTGACGTCAAAAGGCTGGGCCACGAGGCTGCCCGAACGGATCGACAGCAGATACTGTCCCGCGAATACGACGTTGGATGTCGTCTCGAGCACGCGCGTAACGGTCTGAGTATCAAGCGAGCCCGCAAAAACACCCTGAGCCGCCTGCGGTCCACGGACGCGGCGAAAGAGATAACGGTCGCCGTCGGGGAGGAACTCCGGCCAGATAGAAGGCGCGTCAGAGTGCCGCTCGGACAGCGGGTGCAGCGGAACGGGAATACACCATAGTCGGGGATTCGTGCGAGCACATTCTGGTGCGAGAAGACAATCACGCCCCGCGGGCTCCACGTCGCGCCGGCCATCGTCGGAAGAAGGCACAAGATCTGAACCACGCTCCCCTCAAGCGAGACGCGTTTCAGCGCGCCCTGGGCGTGGAAACCAATCGATCGACTATCGGGCGACCAGAAGGGCTGCGAGGCGCCGTCGGTGCCCGCAATCTCGCGCGCCACAAGGGCGTCAAACGAGCGGACCCAGAGCGCATTCGTGCTCCTCTGGCGAGCAATGAATGCCACGTGACGTCCGTTGGGGGAGACGCGGGCCTCCATCTGGTCGATGAGTAGCATCGCCGGTCCTACGGGCTGCACGTTGAACCGCACGTGAGGCGCGGGCATCGCAATGGGTGTGGGAGCTAATCTCGACTGCAACATCCAGGGGGTGGCCAGCGCAGCGGCGATCGTAATGGCCAGCATCAGCCCCCAGTGCCACCGTTGCAGCTTGATCTTCTTTCGCGTGACGCCTGCTGGCGTGCGGCCGTCGGCAATAAAGGACAGCTCCCGCTGGACGTCCCGAGCCGACTGCCAGCGATCGTCCGGATCCTTCGCTAGGCAGGTGCGAATCAGATGCTCCAGCGGCGGCGGCACGTCGCGCGACGATAGCAACGCCAACGGCGGCGGGTCGGCATGCAGAATGGCCGTGATAACACTCGCCGTGGTATCGCTCTCGAAGGGGCGGCGACCCGCCAGCATCTCGTACAGCACCGCGCCGAGCGCGAAGATGTCAGTGCGCCCATCCACCATGCTTCCCCGTAATTGCTCTGGTGCCATGTAGTTGAGCGTTCCCACAAACGTCCCTTGCAGGAGGGGCTTCACTTCTGCCGTGAGCAATTCGGGTGAGAGAGTGGCTGCCAGCGAGCCGTCGCGCACCGCGCGCAGTTGGGCGATGCCAAAGTCGAGTAGCTTGACGCCATCGCGCGTCAACATGATGTTGGCCGGTTTCAAATCGCAATGCACGGCGCCGTGCCGATGTGCCGCGGCGAGCGCGGCGGCGATCTGCGTGCCGAACTCCAGGACCGAACGAAACGGCAGCAGGCCCTGCGCCATACGGACGGCGAGCGTCTGACCTTCGAGAAACTCCATGACGAAGTAGTCGATCTCTGCTTCGCGACCGATGTCGAAGAGGGCGCAAATATGCGGGTGCGAAATTCCGGCCACGGTGCGCGCTTCCTGCTCGACGCGTTGGCGCAGCAAGGGATCGAGGGCCGTAATCCGGGGCAACACTTTGATGGCGACAATACGGTCGAGGCGGATATCACGAGCCCGGTAGACCTCCCCCATTCCACCCAAGCCGACAAGCTCGAGGAGTTCGTACGGGCCAAGGCGCGTTCCGGGAAGGTAGTGAGCTGATGTGGTGTTGCCCGTGTCGGTCGTGGGTGTGTGCGTCGCCATCTGGTTATACCCCAGTAACGTACTCGAACGGTCGGAGGAGCGATGTCCCTAAGTGCACATCACCGGATGAATCTGCATCCCTCAACGTCTTCGCCTTGCAGAGTTCCTGTGGGTGGCAGAGATGTAATCTGCACCGGACCAGACGCGATCGCCGCAGGCCCGGAAATCTCAACGTATTCGCGTGGCATGGCGTGTGCTGAACTTTCAACGTGTTGCGCATCTCCACGTCATATCTTCCGATGGCAAACCTCACATGGGGTTAACGCCCGTTGCCCGTTGTATATGCCACATGCATGACCAAGTACGTATCGAGGATCAGCTCGTGTCTGGTTCGATCGGCCTGCGCCAAGTGATCGAAGGGCGACCAGTTGTCGTCGGCGACAACGAACATAAACTTCAATTGAAGACTATTACCGAGCACCCGGATGGTGGTGCTATGGTGACGATCGCCATAGTAGGCGCGGCGGAGCAAGTGCAGATCAGCGTTTCTGACGCCCTCTTACATGATCCCATCGCATTGCGCTTACGAGTGGTGTACTTCGTCAAACGGATGGTGAGCCGCAAACTGACAAGCTACGAGTTGAGTAGCCCTTCGTACGTCGATTGAGGCAGCTTCAATGCGCGCCCGGCGAGCTGTCGCGGATTTCCACGAACGGCCCGCCTTCGTCGCGATCGGGAGATCTGCTCGGTACATGTTTGGAGGCGATGATTTCGCACTCGCCCGTTCTGTTCCGACCGACCGAGAGTGGCGACGCGGGATTCGCCACGCTTTCGGGCGCCACGAAAGCTGCGAACTGGCGCTCCCGCGCCGCGGTCATCGGTCGGCGGAATCGCCGTTGACCGTGTTGCTCTCGACGCGCTGACCCTGGAGGTCGAGGCTGCGATCGACGACCGTCGACCACTGAGACGACGAGGCCGCGCCGTAGTCGTCGTGCCAGTTCCACCATTTGTACGGCGGAGTCTGCGGGTAGCCCTCCGGCGAGTCCTCCCACTCCTCCTGGCGGCCGAGCGCCGTCATGTCGAGGTAGTTCCAGGTGCTTCCCATTTGTTCGTCGCCGCGGTTGTTGAGGAAGTAGGTGCGAAACACCTTGTCGCCATCGTGGATGAACGCGTTCGTGCCGTGCCACTCGTCCACGCCAAAATCCACGTCGAAGTTATCCGTAATGGTGTACCACGGCATCGTCCAGCCCAGTCGTGCCTTCAGGCGCTCGATGTCCGCCTGCGGCGCGCGAGAGGCGAACACGAGCGTGGTATCGCGGGCGTTCAGATGGGCGAGGTGCGCGACCTGGTCGGCCACGAAGGAGCAGCCGCGGCACGCATGGTCGGGCCAGCCGTACACGCCGGGCTCGAAGAAGGCGCGGTAGACTATCAGCTGACGACGGCCGTTGAACAGGTCGAGCAGGCTCGCCTTGCCCTCGGGGCCGTCAAACTCGTACTTCTTCTCCACGGCCAGCCACGGCATCCGCCGACGCTCGGCGGCGAGCGCGTCACGGGCGTGGGTCAAGGCCTTCTCCTTCACGAGGAGCTTCTGGCGCGCAGCCTCCCACTCCTGCGGCGACACGATCGGCGGTGTGTGCATTGCGAGACGCTCTTTCAGTTGCTCCATCTCTTCTCTCCTTGTGCTTGTCGTTCCTGCTGCGGAATCTGCTCACGACCACCGCGGTGATGCCGCTTTAAAGTGGCGAGCACGGTGATCAGAGCCGATGTCGAATACCTGCGGAGCACATCGTTCGCCTGCTGGCCAGGTCAGCAGTCGCCCGCTGTTCTTCACCTCTCAATCTAACGCCGTCGATGGTGAACGCGGGAGTGACAAATGTGGCGGGATTTCAGTGGAGCAACCGCCAACTCGACCGTGGAGAACCTGGATGACTGCCAGGCCTCAAAGTCGTATGGTGACTTGATGTCTGAAGAGCGCCTCCTCACTATCGGTGTGGAGTGCTATGCGGGCCATCGCGGCGAGCAGACGCCACGCACGCTGATCCTTGGAGACCGTCGCGTCGCCGTCGCGGACGTCGTCGACGCGTGGCTGGCGCCAGACTATCGATACTTCAAACTGAGGGGCGAAGACGATAACACCTATCTCGTCCGACACGATGAGCTGTCCGATACCTGGGAGTTGACGATGTTCCGCAACGAACGCGTTGAAGGATGATGAGGCTGATAGCTCCTACTTCGGCACCCAATAGACGACGCCGGCGCGCACGTGCAGAACCCTCACCTCGGGCACGATGGGCCGCAGCCAGTCGGCCAGCATGCCCGACTCCTCGGACATGTTGTGTCCGATGATGATCCAGCCCTTCGCCACCCCCAGCGGCGGCGGACGCGCGCGGCAACGCATCGTCCAGCAGAAACCGGGTGGCGACCGCGCCGGCGGCGGTCAGCGCGACGAAGTCGCGTCTCGAAATGCCCGTCATGCCGGCGCATTGTACCAGCCGAATCCCGTCGGGTGCTGAAAGGTAGCGTGATTACTCCTCATCGTGTCTAGCCAGGCGTGCCCGGATCGGCTACGATCGTGATCGGCAACGAGAGATCTGATGAAGAGCAGTAGCAGGCGGCTGACCTGGATACTCGCCGCCATCATCGGCGTAGCCGGCGCGACTGTGACCAAGGTTTACGCCCAGCGAATCTGGGCAGGCTACTACGGCCGCACGCCGCCGAAGTTTCCCACCGCCACGACCTTCGATGGTAACTTCCACTTCTGCCGGGTCATGTTCACGAGCGACCGGCGCGAAAAGCAAGGCTGGGGCACCGACTATCCTGGCGCCGACATCAACTTGAGCGTCCGCCTCTCGGAACTGACCAAGGTGCGCGTGACGCTGACGAATGATGGCGAAGGCGAGGTCCCCGACGCCGTCGTCGTCCGGTTAACCGATGATGCGTTGTTTCAATGCCCCTTCACACTCATGGAGGACGCCGGAACAGCGCGTTTCAGTGACAGCGAGGTGCAGAGGCTCCGCCAGTACCTTCTCAAGGGCGGCTTTCTGTTTGTGTCGGACTACCACGGTATTGCGGCCAAGGAGCAATTCGACGAAGAGATCGAGCGGGTGTTGCCAAAGGACCAGTATCCCATCGTCGACCTCACGCCCCCCGACCATCCGCTGTGGCACACGATGTTCACCGTGTCTCGCTTGCCGCAGATCGCATCGATTCAGACCTGGCGGCGAACCGGCGGCAGCACGATCGAGCGCTGGAACCTGGAGGGTGACCCGCCCGACGCACGCGGGATCGCGGACGCGCATGGCCGCCTGATGGTGGTCATGATTCACAATTCCGATATCCCCGATCCCTGGGAGCGCGAAGGCGAGGACACGGAATACTTTTACAGGTTCTCGCCAGACGCCTACGCCATCGGGATCGACATTGTGCTGTACGCGCTGACCCACTGACCGTACAGGCGACGAGCAGCACGAGGCCGATGCCAATCATGATCGTCGCGACAAGCGGCCGCGCCAGCGGGTCCACGCTCTCGTGTATCTTCACGTTCGCCGCGGGCATGAGGAACCAGGGGCGGGATGTATTGGCCGGCGTCCTGAACCGCGCGTCGAGGCTTGTGCCACTACATCGCGGCGGCCGCGCGGGAGAGCGAGAGCCAGCAATGCAATCGGACGGCAGGGCCGGCGCCTCTGTCCCTGCTGTGGCTCGTTTCGGGCTCGCGCAGTTCCCGCCACGCCAGCGATACCGTCGTAGTGTTCAGCGGGGACCAGAGGCGCCGGCTGACGACTGTCGAATCTTCATGCTCCTTTCTCCCACGCCTCACGTGGGATGGTCCGCGGCTCTTGCAGCGCTAGAAGCAATTTCAAAACCGGTAGCGCAGCCCTTCAGGGCTGCCGTAGGGCAGGGCTAAAGCCCTGCGCTACAAGTTCGAAATCGGGAGGTTTGAAACCACTTCTCATCACATGATCATCACGTGCGTAGGGGGAAGCAGATCCCACACACGCCAGAACTCGGCCATCTCGGCTTGAGTGCCGAGCGACACTCGAATGTGGTGGTCGAACGAGTGGAACGGGCCGGCGACGAGAACGTCGTTCTTCCGGAAATGTTCAATCATCTCGACGGCGGGACGCCCGGTGTTCAGCAGGACGAAGTTGGCGTGCGAATCAATCGTCCGGAGCATGCGCGCGTTTGCCTGGTTGCAGAACTCCTGGCGAAGGTCCGCGTTGCGGTTGACCGCCGTCCTCACGTGTTCCGTATCATCGAGTGCCGCCATTGCGGCAAGCGCCGCGACAGCATTGACATTACATGGAAGGCCGCTGTTCTCCAGACGCGCGAGCACCTCCGCGTGCGCGATCCCGTAGCCAATCCGCAGGCCGGCAAGGCCATGAACGGTGGAGAAGCTCCGTGTCACGATGATGCGGCGATCGTTCAGTGGTCTGTCGAGAAACGATGCGTAGTCAGATGATGCGCTGACGTAGTGATGGTACGCCTCGTCGATTACGACGGAGACAGTGTCGGGGAGCTTTTGGATGAACGCGTCGAGATCGTGCCTGCGCGTGATGCTCGCGGTCGGATTATTGGGATTGCAGATGTAGACGAGCCGGGTGGCGGCGTCGACGCGGGACAGCATCCGATCGAGATCGTGCGCGCGGTCGGCTCGAAGCGGGACAGTCGCGACTTCCGCGCCGGAGCGGCGAGCGCGCTCGATGACGCCGTCGTACGTCGGATGCGCGGTGATCACCGTACGCCCCGAACCAAGCGCCGACACCACCATCCCCAACACGTCGTCAGATCCGCAGCCGAGGACGACGCGATCCGGGGTCACGTCGTGGAGATCGGCCAGCTTCTTCCGCAGCGACTCGTCCGGACCATCCGGGTAGCGTCCAGCCACGGACGCGGCGGCGCCGCGGATCGCGTCGACAACACGCGACGATGGACCGAACGGGTTTTCGTTCTTGTGCAGCCTGACCGGTCCGCTACCGTCAGGCGTCTCCAGCCGCCCGCCGAACGCCTCCTCGATGGCGCCCGCGCGGGCGATTGCCGGAAGCCCGACAGTCGCTGCCGCGCCGACGCCAAGGTGGCGGAACAGTGTCCGTCGTGAGATCGCCATGGCTACTGCACAACCAGCGTGAGATTGACTGAATGCACGAGCGTGCCGCTCGTGCCGGTTACGGTCACTGTGTAGCTACCGGCCTTGGTCTGCTTCTTCGTTGCCAAAGTCAGCACAGACGGTCCCCCTAATTGCGACAGGGATGCAGGATTGAAGCTGCCGGTCACAAACTTCGGAAGTGCCCCCAGCGTCAGCGAAACCGTACCGTTGAATCCCGACATGGGTGTGGGCGTGATGTTCACCGTGTAAGTCGCGTTGTTGCCATTGCTCACCGTCTGGCTCGTGGGCGGCCCAATCGAGAAATCACCAACCACAGGGACGATGAGCGTAGCGCCAACCGTATGCGTCACCGGTCCACTGGTTCCACGGATGGTCAGCGAGTAGGTTCCGGCCAGCGTCCCCACGGGTATTGATACGTTCAGCGTCGTCGACTGCGGGCCGACGACCGACGTGGGGCCGAACGACCATGTGGCCCCTGACGGCAGTCCGGTGACGGTGAAGTCGACGGTTCCAGTGAATCCGGATCCTGTAGTGACCGTCGTGGTGTATACGGCGCCAGAACCTGGGGCGACGGTTCGCGACGACGGTGAAGCTGAGAGCGAGAAGTCGGAGACCGTGACTGTGCGCGTCGCTGGCAGACTGGTCAGCCCGCCGTTGTCGGTGACTCGCAGCGTCGCTGTGTAGCTGCCGGGCGTCTGGTACGTCACGCTGCCCGGAGCCGCGACTGAGCCTGAAGGTGGGGAGCCGCCTGGGAATGTCCATGCGTACGCCTCGATCTGTCCGTCACTATCGCTGCCGCTGCCAAGGAAAGTTACGGAGCCACCGGGGTTGACCGTCGGGGCAGCGGTCGGACTATCAATCGAGGCCGTGGGCGCCTGGTTCGGCGACGCAGGGGCCAGTCGAACGAAGGTTGCGACCGAGGGCACACCTGCCGAGTTCAGAATGAACAGCATGTAATAACCCGGAGGGGCGGTGTTGCCGTTTGGCGGCGCCGTCGCCGTCAGAGCACCACCGACAAGCGAGTACGGCAACTCGAGAAGGCGCTGCTCCATGTCGAACGCATGCGTTGGTGCACCCGGGCGGATCAGTACAACCGAAGAGATGTCGGCGGCATTCGGCGTCTGAATCTGGAAGGGGGCGCCATAGGTCAAAGTGCCCGGCGTGACTCCCGTGATTGAGGGACGGGCCTCTGGTGGTAACAAGTTGTTGTTCGTATCGAACAGGTATGCGGGCGAATAGATCTCCATGCGCTGTTCGTACGTTCCCCGCGAGGGGTTGCCCCCCAGCAGCAGAACCGTCGCATCCGGAAGCAAGAGCGCGTTCGAGTGGTACAGACGGGCGTACGCGTTCGCTCCGGCAGACGAAAACGTATTCGTGACGGGGTCGTAAAGGTCGGCGTTCAGGCTGGCTGTTGACGCGACCTCGTCGCTGCCCGAACCGCCCGTGGCCAACACCTTGCCGTTGGGCAGAATCGTTGCGTTCATTTCGATTCGCGGCTGAGACATCGGGGGACCGGGCCGCCACTGGAGCGGCGTCTCGTACGTATTCAGAATCTCAGTCGTGGCGATTGAGGGATTCCCACCTCCGAAGATCATCACACGCGCCTTGTAACCCTCCGAGGCTCTCAGCGGGAGCAGGACGGACGTGCCATACGTCCGTGTGGTCGAGGAGTTGGTGTTGGCGACCACGCCCGGCGACCATGTCAGCGCCGAGGGGTCGAAGATTCTCGAGCCGGTGCCTGAGCCGGAATAGAGAACCCGGCCGTCAGGCAGCAGGTGCATGCGGGGATAGAGCGGCGGCGTCCAGCCCGCAGAATACGCCTGACTCCACCCCGAGCCGACCGTATAGATCTCAACCGTGCTGTTGGTGTTGCTGTTCTCGTCCAGTCCAGAAAACGTCATGACTCGTCCGTCGCCGAGCATCGTCGTCGTCGGATACCAGCGGCCGTGCGCCATGGGCTGGACGTCGGTGAATAGGCCCGTTGCCGGATCAAACACGGCGTTGCGCCGCTCGCCAAAAAAGGGGTCGTATTTGTAGTTTCCGCCGTTGACGAACACGCGGCCGTCCGCCAGGACGACCATCCCGTTGCAGAACATGTCCCAGGGCATCGAGTTCGTGACGGTGATGTTGTAGGTTTGCAGGTCGAGGACCGCTGATCGGAAGTTCGTTTCGGCAGCGACGTTGCCCGAGCCGGACACAATCAGCACTTTGCCGTTGTTCATCAGTGCCGTGTGCACAGGATTTATCGGCATAAGAGTTCCCAATGTTGCCCATTGACCGGCGACGCTGGGCGGGGGCGGCACGACCTGCGCACGGATGACCGGTGTGTTTGAAAGCGCCAATCCGACGCCAATGAACCCCGCCGCAGCGCGGATCGACCATCCAAGAGCTCGAACATTCGTACGCATGTGTCCTCCGGTTCACATGAGTTCGTGCATATGCCGAACCAGCTCAGGGGTTACGTTTTTGGCGTGATTCAGGGTGAAATGACCTGGACTTCATCCGTGCGGAGGAGAGAAGCCGCTCGACAGGCAGCCTTTTCTCAAGAAGTCAGAGGAATGGCACCCGCGATCGGCGACTCGCGCTCGCGTGGCTAGTCGCGGCTCGCGACCCTTCGACGGAGCTCAGTGTCGTCCCGAGCGAAGTGGAGGAAGACTGGCGATCCGCGGCTGGCGACTCGCGGTTCGCGATTCAAGGATTCAGGGATTCGGGATTCAGGGATTCGGGATTCAAGGATTCGAGGATCAGTGATTCAGGATTAGTGATTAGTGATCAGTGATTCGTGTCTTACAGTCCGCTTCTCTTGAGCGCGTACGCGATCGCCTCGGTGGGCTCTGGATATGTGGCTTGCGGGCGATTGCCGCGGTAGTCGATGTCGGCGATGCCAATCTCGCTGGTGTAGAACGCATCGACGGTCATGCGTCTGGCCATCATGAAGAACTCGATGCCTGGATCCATTTCCGGCGTGCTGTTGCGCCGGTAGGCAATCACGTCGAGGAGTCCCGTCTGTTGTTCTGGCGTAGCACTCACGAAATCCGTCGCACCCCGCTGTTTCATGGCCGCGTCGGACCAGGCGATGCCCTTCGTGTAGATCTCCTTCAGCTGCGCGTTTTCGCTCGCGAGCATGTCGATCCACGCGGCCGCTCCTGCAGCCACCGCGCCGGGCTTGCCATCTTCGACAGGAATAATCAGGTCAGTGAGCCGCACCAGCGTGCGGTACTCGTGCTCCGATAACGCCTTCGGCTTGTACGATCCATCGCTCGACGACTGGGCCATCGCCAGGTGGTGCACCTCTTGCGCCGATACCCGGTCAAGGACACCGGTGGCCATCAAGGTCACTCCAAGCCGCCTGAGGACGTCGCGTCGGGTGATGTCAGACATTGCCTTTCCTCATTTCCTCGGCAAGGTACTCGGCCGTGCGCCACGCGAGCGCGATGATCGTGTGCGTGGGGTTCTTGTCCGCGTTGCTGACGAACGGCGCGGCGTCGGCGACGAACAGGTTCTTCACCTCGTGCGCCTGACAGAACTTGTTCAACGGGCTGGTGTGCGGGTCGTCACCCATGCGCACCGTTCCGACTTCGTGAATGATCGCGCCGCCGCGCGAAATCGGAGGCCGGTCAGGATCGGACGGTTGGGAATTCGATGCGCGCTGGCCCGTCGCGCCCGTGGTTGGCTGACTCGCCGGCGCATTCGGCAGACCTGTTTGAGAGCCAGCCTGACCTGTCTGTGGCGCCTGCTGTCCAGGCTGACCGCCAGTGCCCATCGCTGCGGCCGTTCCGCGTCCGCCGCGTCCGCCCGGCGTCGCGATCCGCCCTCCCATCGTTTCCAGAATCGCCCGGAAGGTCGTCTGCATGTGCCGGACCTGGTTGAGCTCGTGGTCGCTCCATTCCCAGTGGAACCGCAGAACCGGAATGCCCCAGCGATCTTTCACATCAGGATCGATCTCGCAGTACGACTTCTCGTTTGGAATCATCTCGCCGCGCCCGGACAGGCCGACCGATGTGCCGTACTCCGCGCGGATCGCCTGCTTCATGGGGATGCCGTAGCCTTCCGCACGGTTGACGGCGCCGTTGAAGGAGCCGATGCCAGGCATACCGTAACCGCCGCCAACCTCGATGTGATAGCCGCGCGGAAAGTTCAGATCCTTGTGGTTGTCCCACAACCACCACGGCACGTACAGGTGCGATCCGTATCCATCCGAGTTGTAGTGGGGCATGCCGGACAACGCAGGAATCATGGCCGACATGCTGTACCCGACCGTGTCCATCAGGTAGCGGCCGACTTTTCCGGACGCGTTCGCCAGGCCCTGCGGGTGCCGCGGCGACTTCGAGTTCAGCAGGAGCCGTGCCGACTCGCACGCGCTGGCGGCGAGGACGACGGTGCGGCAGCGCACCTGCTTTTCGCTGCCGTCGGTCTTGTCGATGTAGGACACCGCGGTTACTTTGCCAGTGGCGTCAGTGATCAGCTCGCGTGCCATCGCGTTTGCGATGACCTGCACTTTGCCGGTTCGCATCGCCGGGAAAATCTGGACGTAGCTCGCGGCGTAGTTGGATGCGGTTGTGCAGCCGCGTCCGCACTGTCCGCAGTAGTGGCACGCGGGCCGGCCGTTTCTCGGAACTGTCGTGACGGCCTGACGTGCGGCGACCGCGCGGATGCCGTTCTTCGCACACGCGCGCTGGACGAGCACGTCGTGCGCTCGCAGCGGCGCCGGTGGACTGAAGATGCCGTCAGGCGCGCTTCTGATCCCTTCGATGGAGCCCGTCACCCCGATGAATGTTTCCGCTTTGTCGTAGTACGGGGCGAGGTCCTTGTAACTGATCGGCCAGTCGAACCCCAGGCTGTCGGTCGTTCGAGGTTTGAAGTCGTAATCCGCCATTCTGAGCGTGACGCGACCGTAATGGTTGGTGCGTCCGCCGAGGACACGCGATCGGAACCACGAGAAGTCGCTTCCCGGCGCCACGGTGTATGGCTCACCCTCGAGCTGTGCACCTCCGAACGTTGCGCTATAGGTGAACCCGGTCGGCCCGCCCGTGTACGCCTGAGCCTTCGCGCCCGCTCCTCGATGCGGCACGTTATAAGGCCACATGTGCTCCTTGAGGTCCGCCAGACTCAGCATCGGTCCCGCCTCCAGAAGGGCGACGGAGATGCCCATGTTGGCCAGGACGTTCGTGACCGTGCCGCCTCCAGCGCCTGAGCCGACGATCACCACATCGTGAATGGTGCTACTCGAGGGAACCTGGGCCATCAACTGCTCCTTCGGGGGACCGATTGCGGGGGAGTCTAGCGTGTCGTCGTAGCGGTTTCAACGGTTGTTCTGGGTAGCGGCGCCAGCGACGTGTCACGCTGCACGCGCCGACGGCTCGCGTCGAAGAAGCGAAGAATCGAAGAATCGAAGGAGATTCGAAGAAGAAAACTGCTCAATGTCGCGGGAGCTGGAGCGGGCGGGAGCCGGCCTCCCGGCCGGCTTGGAAGCGAGACCGCGATGCCAAAACACAAGCACCACTTGATCATCAGGTGTTTGTGTTTCGGGATCGCGGTCTCGCTTCACCGCGCGCAGCGCGGTCCCGCCCGCGCGAAACGGTCGCACACTGAACTGTCTTCCTTCGATTCTCCTTCGGAACTTCGAGCCTTCGGATCTTCGCCATTGCCGTCGGCCCGTGCAGCGCGACAGTGAGGATCCCCCGAACGTGATCTCGCAGTAGGATTGCACCATGATCGCAATGCGCTGGCTCCTCATGGTAGTGGCGGTAATCGCGACCTCTCAGGAGGGATCCCCGCCATCACCGGCTCTGCTGAAATCGGAGTTCATCTTCGAGCGCGCGCCGTTTCCTTCCGCGCACGCGTCGACCATCGTCGAAACGCGTAGTGGGTTGGTCGCCGCGTGGTTCGGCGGCACGCGAGAGCGGGATCCCGATGTTGGCATCTGGGTGTCGCGGCACGACGGAACCCAGTGGTCGGCGCCCGTCGAAGTGGCCAACGGCGTGCAACCGGACGGCAAGCGTCACCCGTGCTGGAATCCGGTGTTGTTTCAGCCGTCGGATGGGCCGCTGCTGCTGTTCTATAAGGTAGGGCCCAGCCCCGACGCATGGTGGGGGCTCGTCCGCACGTCAACCGACGAAGGGCGCAGCTGGTCGGCGGCCACGAAGTTGCCCGACGGCGTACTCGGCCCGATTCGTGCGAAGCCGATCGAGTTGTCCAAGGGTGTGCTGCTGGCCGGATCGAGCACCGAGAACGACGGCTGGGTCGTTCACATGGAGCGGTATTCAGGCGACTGGAGCGCGTCGTCGCTCGGGTCCGCCGCGTCGTGGCAGAAAACAGGCCCACTCAATACCGCATCGGAATTCGGCGCGATTCAACCAACGATCCTGGCGCACTCCGCGACATCTCTTCAGATTCTGTGCAGGACGCGGCAGCAGATCATCGCGGAGTCCTGGTCCGAGGACGGCGGGCGCACGTGGAGCGCGATGAAGGCGACTACCCTCCCCAATCCAAGTGCGGGCATCGACACAGTACGCCTGTCGGACGGCAGGTTTCTTCTCGTCTACAACCCCACACCGACCAGCCGCGCGAAGCTCGATATTGCGGTCTCGCCGGACGGCAAGAACTGGAAGCGGGCAGTCGTGCTCGAAGACGCCACTGGCGAGTACTCATACCCGGCAATGATCCGGACACGCGACGGGCGGGTGCACGTCACCTACACATGGCGCCGCGAGCGGATCAAGCATGTCGTGATCGATCCGTCACGGCTGTGATCTCGCGCGGAGAGCGCAGAGAAGGGGATCTCGCGCAGAGGACCGCCGAGGACGCGGAGAAAGCCGGATCTCACGCGGAGATTCGCAGAGGGCGCGGAGAAGAAACGGGGCGCTCTCCCCGGCCTTCACTGGTCCAGTGCTTCATGTGAAGGCCGGGGGAGAGCGCCACGTTTCTTTCTCTGCGTCCTCAGCGGATCTCTGCGCGAGATCGGGTTTTCTCTGCGCCCTCCGCGTTCCTCCGCGTGAGATCTTTTTCTCTGCGCCCTCCGCGTTCTCGGCGCGAGACCGTCCTACGGCTTGTCGCCCAGCACCGAGAGCAGCGACAACGGATCGATCCGCGCGCCGTTGACGCGCACGCTCCAGTGAAGGTGCGGCCCCGTCACCCGACCCGTGGCGCCGACCTTGCCGATGACCTCGCCAGTGGCCACCTCGTCGCCGACCTTGACATCCATCTCCGAGAGGTGTGCAAACAACGAGAAGAGTGTCAACCCGTGATCGATCATCACCGTGTTCCCGGTGAAGTACCCGATTGCCGGCAACGACGACACGACCCGCATTGGGAGCCTTGATCGGTGTGCCGGCCGCGCTGTTGAAGTCGGCGCCGCTGTGCGGGCTTCTCGCTTGGCCGTTGAGGATCGTGCGAGTCCCGAATGCGCTGTTGGCGGCATCAGGCACCGGCCGCACGAACGAGCCGCGCCACAGTCTTGTCGTCGCGGAGTGAGCCCACAGATCATTCAATTCCGCGGTCTCGCGCGCGATGCGGTCGAGCGCGTCGGGCGGAGGGTTGACGAACGCCTCGTCGACGGTCAGCGTGCGCGTCCGGAACTGGCGGGCCAAAACCGCAAGACGGTGAGTGGCGGTGATGACGACCGCATGATCGGTCGCCGTGACGGCGACTGAGTAGGTCCCGGGAGCCGTCTCGAGATCGATTCCCACGAGAACACGCCAGGTGCGGGCATCGACCGCAAAGCCAGGAAGGTCCCGGTCGAACGCGCGAGCGCGCACGGAGGCGACGTCAGCAGAAGCCGTAAGGGTGAGCACCACGAGCTCTCCCGGCCGCACGCTCCGTGATGCTGCCGTCACAATGAGCCGTGCGGGCAGCGCCACCTGGGGTGCGCCGGCGTCCAGAATTCCGAGACCACCAGTCGCCGCCAGCGCCAGCGTCAAACCCATCGGGACACGCAGCGGACCCCTTCGCATTGGTACGAGGCTACCCCGTAGATGCAGTCGCGGTCCACTCGAAGTAGACTGCCGGAGTGATCGCAGCCTTAATCGCTGCGCGACGAATGTGTCGCTGAGCGTGTGAGGCCTGCCTTGACCGGGGCCCCGAACAGATTCTCGAAGGTGATCAGGAGCGTTCGATGTTTGTGTCTCGACGAAGTGTGCGCCGGCTGGCGATCTTGGCAGCGGCTGTCGTTTTCGCGTCGACGTGGGGCATGAAGTCCCGCGTCGAGGCGCAGGGAGCAATGAGCGCGAGCCTGTACTCAGGCCTCAGGTGGCGGATGCTTGGCCCGTTCCGCGGAGGCCGTACGGACGCGGTCAGCGGCGTCCGTGACCGACCCAACGAGTTCTACTTCGGCGCCGTGAACGGCGGCGTGTGGAAGACGATCGACGCCGGCCGCATCTGGTTCCCGGTGTTCGACTCGCAGCCTGTCGCATCCATCGGCGCGCTTGCGGTCGCCTCGTCTGAGCCGAATACCGTCTACGTTGGCACTGGCGAATCGACGCTCCGTGATTCGGTGGGATACGGCAACGGGATGTACAAGTCCACCGATGCGGGGAAGTCCTGGACGCATATCGGCCTCGAGGATACTCAACACATCGGCAAGGTTGCGGTCGATCCCAGGAATGCCAGCGTGGTCTTCGTAGCGGCGATTGGCCATCTCTACGAGGCCAACGCTGAACGCGGCATTTTCCGGTCCCGCGACGGCGGCAAGACCTGGCAAAAGGTGCTGTTCAAGAACGACAGTGTCGGTGCGGTCGATGTCGTGATCGATCCGGTGAACTCGCAGGTCGTCTACGCGTCGCTGTGGAATACCAGAAGGCCGCCTTGGTACACGTATCAGCCAAGTAACGGCCCCGGCGGCGGCATCTTCAAATCGACCGACGGTGGGACAACCTGGAAGCAGCTGGCAGGCGGCTTACCCACGGCGTGCGTCGGACGCGCCGGGATCGCGGTGGCGCCGAGCAACCCGCGTCGGGTGTACGCGGTAGTCGATGATTTCCTCCCCGAAGGCGCCGCCGCGGACGCGACGTGCCCCGGAGCCCCGCCCGGCAGAGGCGGCGGTGCAGGAGGAGGCGCGGCGGCGGCAGGGGGCGGTCGAGGGGCGGCGCCCGCAGTGAAGCAGCAGGGAGGCTTTTACCGATCGGATGATGCTGGCTCCACGTGGACGAAGCTTTCCGACGACACGGCGCTCTGGGGACGCGGCTGGTACTTCGAGCACATCGCCGTCGACCCACGCAACGCCGACATCGTCTACGTGCCAAACGTTGCGCTGTCGCGATCGAAGGATGGCGGAAAGACGTGGGTTGCGCTCAGAGGTTCGCCCGGCGGCGATGACTATCAAGGCGCATGGGTATCGCCAGAGGACTCGGACACGATGGTCGTGGCGAGCGATCAGGGCACCATCATCACGCGCAATGCGACCACGGACGATCCCCGTGACGTGACCTGGAGCTCATGGCTCAACCAGCCCACGGCGCAGATCTATCACCTGTCCGTGGATTACCGGACGCCGTACTGGGTGACTGGCGCGCAGCAGGACAGCGGCGCCGTTGCCGTACGTTCGCGGGGAAAATTTGCCGCTATCACGATGCGCGACTGGGAACCGATAGGGCCCGGCGGCGAGAGCGGAATGACCGCCGGCGATCCGCTGCATCCAGGCATGGTCTTCGGCGGACTCGGCACACGCTACGATCTCGAGCTGAACGCACCGCTGCAGACGGCCCAGCCAGTCAGTCCGGAACCTGCGCGGACGGACTGGACGCAGCCCCTTGTCTTTTCGAAGGCGGATCCGCATGCGCTCTACTATGCGAATCAGTTCCTGTTCCGCACGACTGATGGCGCGCAGACGTGGACCGCGATTAGTCCGGATCTGACCCGCCCCGATCCAGGCGTGCCAGCCAGTCTGGATCCCGTGTCCGCCGAAGACACGGATCGAAACGGCAAGCGCGGCGTCATCTACGCGGTCGGTCCATCGCCCGTGAACGCTCACATGATCTGGGTGGGCACCGATGACGGACTCATTCATCTGACAACGGATGACGGCAAGAGCTGGCAGAACGTGACCCCGCCATCAATCACGTCGTGGAGCCGCGTCACGGGAATAGAGGGGTCGCATGCGCAGGAGGGTGAGGCGTACGCTGCCGTCGATCGTCACCAGTTGTCTGACTTCGCGCCGCATATCTACCGCACGCGCGATCAGGGAAAAAGCTGGCAGGAGATTTCGCGCGGACTTCCGTCGAACGGCTACGTCCACGTCGTCAAGGAAGACACCGTGCGCCGCGGGCTCCTGTTTGCCGGAACCGAACGCGGCGCATTTGTCTCGTTTGATGATGGCGACAGCTGGCAGCCGCTGCAGCTGAACCTGCCAGTGACGTCGGTCCGCGACTTCGAGGTCTACGGGAACGATCTGATCGTTGGAACGCATGGCCGAGGGTTCTGGGTCATCGACGACATCACCCCGCTTCGACAAGCCAGCGACGAGGTCGCCAGAGCTGACGCGTATCTCTTCAAGCCGGCGGATGCGTTCATCATGAATCAGGGGAGCGACAATGGCACGCCGACGCAGAAGGACGAGCCGCAGGCGCAGAACGCACCCAACGGCGCGACGATCGACTACTACCTGAAGTCCGCGGTGACCGGGCCGGTGTCGATCGAGATCCTGGATGCTCGAGGCACGTGTCTCGCGATCTTCACGAACCAACCGCAGGCCGATTCGAGCTGCGCCGCCGCGGGACGCGGCGGCGGTCGAGGCGCAGGCGCACGTGGTGGCGGGGCAGGCGGAGGCATTCCCAACACGTCCGCTCTGTGGCGTCCAGAATCCGGTGCCGTTCTCGACCGAAGCCGGCATGCACCGCGTCGTGTGGACGCCAGGCGGAGGCGGTCGTGGCTTCGGAGGAGGCCGCGGTTCGCCGGCGCCGGTGCCGACCGGAACGTTTACCGCCAGGCTGACCGTGAACGGCCAGACCTACAGGCAGGACTTCACCGTCAAAGGGGACCCGAGGGTCAAGTAACTCCGGTTCGGCCTTGACGCGCGCATTGAACTAATATACTAGTACAATAGTATTATTAGGAGGAAGTACCATGCGTCTCGGTCATGACCTCCGGGCGGCGGTCCGTGCGCTGAGCGCCGCGCCGACGGTCTCCGTCGTGGCCGTGCTGTCGCTTGCGCTCGCAATCGGCGCAACCACAGCCATCTTCACGCTGGTGAACAGCCTCCTGATTCGGAAGATACCGGTAGTCGAACCGGAAAAGCTGGTGACTGTCGCGTCGGAGTTCGCGGTCAGCCGGGGGTATAAGGCCGGCGCGGGCTGGAGTTATGCCATGTGGGAAAAACTGCAGGCGCGCTCCAATCTGTTTGACGGATCGCTCGCCTGGTTCGGGCGGCCTCTCGCCCTGGGACGAGGCGCCCAATCCGACGTCGTAAACGGTCTCTATGTGAGTGGCGGGTTCTTCAAAACGCTCGGGGTGACAGCGCGGTATGGACGCGTCTTTACCCCGGACGACGACGTTCGCGGGGGCGGAACGAGCGGTCCGGTGGTTGTGGTCAGCCATTCGTTCTGGCAGCGCCGGCTTGCTGGTGCCGCGGACATTGTCGGCAGGCCACTCATCATCGAGGGGCTCTCCTTCACGATCGTGGGTGTCACGCCCCCTGCGTTCCTCGGTCTCGAGGTGGGCCAATCATTCGATCTTGCGTTGCCGCTTGCCTGCGAACCGCTTGTCCGCGGGACGAACAGCAGCCTTCTGCACCCCGGGAGCTATCTGCTGCTGGTCATGCTGCGATTGAAGGCTTCACAAACCGCGCGGTCCGCGACTGAAGTGATCAGAAGCCTGGAGGCGGAGATCGTGCCCGCGAACGCGCCGCAGTTCGTACGCCCGTTTGTTTTGGCCGCGGCGGCCGAAGGAACATCGAGTCCTTCCGGGGGAGCAGGTGGCATTCGTCAACGGTTTCAGCAGCCACTTCTCATCATCATGGCGATCGTCGCGTTCGTGCTGCTGATCGCTTGTCTGAACATTGCGCACGTGTCGATGACGCGCGCCGCGTCACGCCGCCGCGAATTCGCCGTTCGCATCGCGCTCGGCGCCTCGCGTTGGCAGATCGCGCGGCAACTCCTGATCGAAAACCTCGCGCTGGCCGCAGCGGGAACTGCATTGGGTGTGCTGTTCGCGGTCTGGGCCAGTCGAACTCTGGTCGCGGCGATGTCCACGCCGGTCAGGCAGGTTGTGTTGAATCTCTCGATCGACTGGCACGTGGCGGCATTCGCCCTTGGATTGACGCTGCTCACGGCGCTGGTCTTTGGGATTGCGCCTGCGTTTCGCGCGGCCCGCGTCGCCGCTATGGACGCGTTGAAATCGGATAGCCGGCAAACCTCGAGTGCCGGCGCCAGCAGGACCTCGGGTTGGCTAGTCGTCACCCAAATCGCGTTATCCCTGGTCCTCGTCGTGGCGGCGGGACTTCTGGGCCGCACGTTCGGGGCGCTGGTGGAGCGACCGCTCGGCTTCGACAGTAACCGCGTTCTGGTCGTCAAAGTCGATACGGCCCACTCTCAAGTGAGTTCCGGAAGCAGATCGATGCTGTTCGGCCGTCTGGTCGATTCGGTGTCGGGTCTGCCCGGCGTCGAGCGAGCGGCCGCCTCCATGTGGTCGCCCCTGACCGGCGGAGGAGCGATGCTTGGGGTCAGTGTCCCCGGCGCGCCGCCAGATGCGGAGAGAGGCGTCATCGCGAACTTCATCACGCCCGGCTGGTTTGCCACATACGGTACTCCGATCACGCAAGGGAGGGACATCGACGGAAGCGACACGGCGAACTCGTCTCTGGTGCTGTTGGTCAACGAGACGTTCGTCCGTCGGTTCATTCGTGACGCAAATCCGCTGGGCGCCAGCGTCAGGCTCTCGGCGCGCGTCGAGGGTGGCGCGGTTCCGCGAACAATCGTTGGCGTGACGCACGATGTCGTGTTCCGATCAGGACGAATGATCCCGGGAGGAGCCTCGCTGGCGCTGCGGGACGAGATTCCGCCGATGATCTATATTCCCCTCACGCAGTCCGCCGGCATGGGCTCTTTAGATTCCACCACGATTGATGTCAGCGTCCGCCCCTCGGCAGGATCACCCAGTTCAATCGCTCCGAGCGTCGCGGCGGCGCTCGCACAGGTGGACCCCGCTCTTGCGCTCGTGAGTCGACCGCTCTCGGATTATCTGGACGCGGCACTGGCCGAGGACCGAATCGTGGCGATGTTGTCCGGTTTCTTCGGCCTCCTGGGTTTGCTGCTCGCCGGGCTCGGGGTCTACGGCGTCACGTCGTATTCAGTACACCTCAGGAGCGTTGAACTGGGAGTTCGGCTGGCACTCGGCGCCCGACCCGGCGGCATCCTCCGGCTCGTGCTCGGTCGCGTCACCGTGCTGGTGACGCTTGGAGTCATCGCGGGTGTGATCGCGAGCCTGTGGGTCTCGCGCACGCTCGAAGCCTTACTCTACGGACTCAATCCTCACGATCCTTCGACGCTTGCGGGTGCGGTCGCCGTCCTGGCGACGACCGGCGGCTTCGCCGGCTGGCTGCCGGCGGTCCGCGCCTCACGCACCGATCCGGCGATCGCGTTACGGGGCGAATGAATCGCCCCTATCACGAGCCCGGGACAGCCCCAGGATGACCAGCCTCAACGACAACTGAACCCCCTGTCCTGATCGGCTGATCGGGAATCGTGACACGGTCGAGAATCCTGAAATCCGCGCGCATCGTGGCGGGGGTTGCGGTACAGGCCACGTAGCCGCGCCTCGCGCTGTGGTACTTGACGTGCGGGTTGTCCTTGCGGATCTGTTCCCAGATCGTCGCGACGTCGGTGCCATCGCTGCCAGACGTGATGGAGGTGTTCGTGAACTCGACGCCGATCGTCTCTGAGCGGGGATTGCGAAAATCGAGCTTCAGGTCGGAGCCGTAGTGCATGTGGACGTCGCCTGAAAGCACGACCGGGTTCGGCGCTTTCGTCTGTTTCAACCGCGCGAACACGCGATCCCGGTCAGCGGTATAGCCGTCCCATTTGTCCATCGAGTACTGCGCCTGCGGGTTGGCGCCGGACGCATCGCGCGCAAACATCGGCACCTGTTGAGCGATCACTGTCCATTTCGCTCGAACGGTTGGCAGCTGCTCGAACAGCCACCGCTCCTGCTCGGCCCCGAGCATCGTCCGCGCCGGATCGGCGGCCGCCGTGCAACCCGTCACCACGCCGCCGCCGCACGCCTGGTCGCTTCGGAACTGGCGCGTGTCGAGGACGCTCATGTCCATCAGCGAGCCGAACTTCAGCCGTCGATACATCCGCATGTCCGGACCACGTGGAAATGCCTCACGCCGCAGCGGCATCGTCTCGTAGTAGGCCTGGTATGCAGCGGCGCGCCGAAGCAGGAACACTTCGGGAGGTGTGTCGTGCTCGTCGGCGCTGCCGGCGTAATCGTTGTCGACCTCGTGATCATCAAACGCCATGATGAACGGCGCCGACGCATGTGCGGCCATCAAGTCGCGATCCGATTTGTACAGCGCGTAGCGGTTGCGATAGTCGACGACCGTGAAGATCTCCTGGCTGTTGTGCTGCCGTACGACCGCGGGATTCCTGCCGCCGTCCGCGCGATCCTCGTAGATGTAGTCGCCGGTGTGGAAAACGAAGTCGAAACGCTCGTCAGCAATGCCGCGGAAGGCGGTGAAGTATCCGGCCTCGTAGTGGTTGCATCCGCACACTGCGAAGCGGAGGCGATCGACAGTGGCGTCAGCGGGAGGGGCGGTCTTCGTGCGGCCCACCTGACTGACCTCGCTTCCGGCGTGAAAGCGGTACCAGTATTCCCGGCCAGGCTGAAGCCCCTCGACTTCGACATGGACGCTGTGGCCAACCTCCGGACGCGCGATGGCGGTTCCCTTCTGCTCGATGTTGCGGAAGGCCTGATCGCGGGCGATCTCCCATCCCACTTCGACCTTGGCCATCGGGATCCCGCCGCCGTTCAAAGGATCGGGCGCGAGCCGCGTCCACAGAACGACCCCGTCCGGCCAGGGATCGCCTGAGGCCACTCCGAGCGTGAACGGGTAGCTGCCGAATACCGGCTGCGCGAAGATGCGACTGGACACCACCGGTTGGAGCACGGCGGCGGCGCCAAGCTTCCATGCCGCGTTCAGGATCTGTCGCCGAGAAAGTCGTCTCAGTGCCGCATCATAGAAGGTGACGGAGTCAGACACGTGACGCTCCTTCGCAATTCACCAATTCACCAATTCACCTCGCCCACACAGCCAGGCTGCTGCCCACCGCTCTGCCCGCGGGATTGTCCGATGACGTGTTCACGAGCGACGCGATGTGTGTTTCAGGGTTCTCCATAGCCAGCGACGTGGATCCGCCGCCATCGAGGTTGAGCGCGTTCCACACGCCGTAGTCCCTGATCAGCGTCGCGGCCACTTCGCCGACAGTCATGCCGCTGCTGCCGCCTCGTGCATCGACGGTGAACAGCGTGAGTGTCCGCGCGTCGCGCGAAATCCCGATCGCGGTCCTGGCAGTCACCACGTCATACCACGAGTGTGAATTGGAATATGCATTCGGTCCGCCTGGCCTGAGCGGAGCGATAGTGTGCTGTGTGTCCTCGTAGACCGGGATCGTCGCGACACCATCGGTCACGATCTGAGCGGATCCCGCGAGGGCATTCCAGAGCGGAATGTTCTCCCGGACGTGCTTGTCGTCGGCCTGGCCGGGATCGCGATGGATGAGCCTGACCTGATTGCGGCTGTCGATGTTGAAGCCCGGAGCGTCCTTGACGAGCGCGTAGGACTGCACCGCCGATTCGAACGCAGAGTATACGTTGCCGTCGGACGCTGCGATACCGATTACCACGACGTCTGTTTCCTGAGACGGGAAGGGCCAGAAAAAGTGCGCGTTGATTGCGATCTGCGCGCCTTGCGTCTTCAGATAGTCCAGCGTCGTTTGTCGGACGACTTCGTGCGTTCCACTCGGAGGAGAGAGGCGGAAACGGAGCCCCGGAACCGACAGGTCGATCTGGGCGACGTGCATGTGCTGAGGCCGCGGGAGCGTCTCGATGCGGTCGATGTACGCGACGCCCGTGAAGGGGTAAGTGGTCGTTGACCGGCTCTGGACGGGACCGAGGCCGCAAAGGACAACCAGCGCCGCGAGAACGATCGACGGTGAACAGCGCATACAACAGGTCGGCGCGATGATTACTTGCCTCGCAATCGCGCGACGGTTCCGTCCACGCCATTCGGAGGCTGCTCGTTCGCAAACTGGTCGTCGTCTTTCACGGCCCGCTTCAGTTTGATCAGCTCCGCCTTCAGTGACGCGGTCACTGCTTCCTGTCCCGGCTCCCCATACAGGTTGTGCATCTCCTGCGGATCGTTCACGAGATCGAACAGCTCCCACTGGTCTTTCTTCCAAAAGTAGATCAGCTTGTTCGTGCGCGTGCGCACGCCGTAATGAGCCCGTGTGTTGTGGTCTCCGGGATCGTGGTAATAGCGGTAATACATGGAGGTGCGCCAGTCCGGCGGCGTGCGGCCCTTGAGCACGGGAACCAGGCTCCGCCCCTGCATCTCGGGGGGAACGGCCAGATGCGCCAAATCGAGGAATGTTGGCGCGAAATCCACGTTGAGCGCCATGGCGTCGCCAGTCGTACCTGGCTTGATCCCGGCGGGCCATCGCACGAGGAATGGCATGCGCAATGATTCCTCGTACATGAACCGCTTGTCGAAGAGCCCGTGATCTCCGAGGAAGAACCCCTGATCGCTCGTGTAGATGACGACAGTGTTTTTCGAGAGACCGCTGTCATCGAGATACTTCAGGAGACGGCCCACGTTGTCGTCGACGGATTGAATCGTGCCCAGGTAGTCCTGCATGTAGCGCTGGTATTTCCAGCGGCCGAGCGCCTCGCCGGTGAGCGTGATCGTTTTTCCATCGCGGACGATCGAGACCGAATCCGGCTTTTCTCCGAGCCAGGTGTTGAGGTCGGCCCCGGTCAGACCAGCCGGCGGGGGCAGCTTCAAATCGCGGCGCGTCATGTCCGCGGTCACGCGCTGCAGGTTTTCGTGCAGTGCGTCGGTGCGTGTCGCGTACGAGTCCCAGAGGGTCTCCGGCTTCGGGAATCCATCGATTGGCGAATTGTGCGCGATGGGCCGTCATCAGGCTCCCACGGCCGGTGCGGCGCCTTGTTGATGCAGCATCAGAAAAAACGGTTTTTTCCGGGGGCGCGCCTTCAGAAAGTCGATCGCGAGATCGGTGAGCAGATCGGTGACGTACCGATCGGTGTAGGTTTTCTCGCCGGTCGCGGTGTAGAGGATCGGGTTGAAGTACGCGCCCTGGCCCGGAAGAATCTCCCAGTGATCGAATCCCATCGGATCGCTGCCGAGGTGCCACTTGCCAATCATTCCGGTGTAGTAGCCACCCTGCTGAAGCAGCTTCGCCACGGTCGGCCGGGAACTATCGAAGCGATTGAACACCGGGCACGCCGTTCAGGTGCGAGTACTGGCCGGTCAGAATCGTGGCGCGGCTCGGCGTGCAGATCGAGTTGGTAACGAACACATTCCGGAGCAGCATGCCCTCGCGGGCCAGCCGATCGATGTTCGGAGTCTGGTTGACGCGCGAGCCGTACGCGCCGATCGCGTGCGCGGCGTGATCGTCCGACATGATGAAGATGATGTTGGGGCGGCTGTCCGTCGATGACGGGATCGTCGCGACGGTCAGGAGGAGAGCGGCGACGGCGGCCAGCGTTCGCATGGGCCAGACAATAGCAGAAATGCTGAATGGTGAATGCTGAGTGCTGAATGCGGAGTGCTGAGTGATTCATTCAACATTCAGCACTCCTCATTCAGCATTCATAGGATTTTCTGGCCGAGCGCCGACGCGGCGAGCTCGACGCCGAGGATGGCGGTCATGTTGCGGTCGTCGAGGATCGGGTTGACCTCGACCAGGTCGAGCGCGCGCAGCAGCCCCGAGTCGGCGACCATCTCCATCAGCATGTGCGCCTCGCGGTAGTCGAGGCCGCCTTTGACCGGCGTGCCGACGCCGGGCGCGATCGCCGGATCGCAGACGTCGAGATCGAACGACACGTGCACGCCCGCCGTGCCCGCGCCCGGCAATCGCCAGCGCCTGCTCGACGACCGCGGCGATGCCGGCGCGATCGACGTCCTTCATCGTGAAGACGTTGACGCGCGAGTCGCGGACGATGCTCCTTCTCGCGCTCGTCGAGGTTGCGGATGCCGATGAGGACGGTGTGCTCGGGCAGCACCTTCGGCGAGAAGCCGCCGATGCGCGACAGCTCCGCCGGCTCGGGGCCGAGCAGCGACGCGAGCGGCATGCCGTGGACGTTGCCGCTGCTGGACGTCGCCGGCGTGTTCATGTCGCCATGCGCGTCGACCCAGATCAGCCCGAGCGGCTTCTGCTCGCGCCGGACGAAGTCGGCCGTGGCGGCGACCGATCCGGCCGCCAGGCTGTGGTCGCCGCCGAGCACGAGCGGAATGCCCCCGGCTTCGAGCACGGCGAGCGACGTCTTGTAGAGCCGCTCGCAGACGCGTGCGATCTCGCGGATGTACTTCTTGCCGGGATCGCCGAGCGACTTGACCTCCGGGATGGGCGCGACCAGATCGCCTTCGTCGACGACCGGTAGCGCCGAGCGCGGCGAGCCGCTCGCCGAGCCCGGCAATGCGGAACGCGGACGGGCCCATGTCGACGCCGCGCCGGTTGCCGCCGAGGTCGAGGGAGACGCCGATGATGTGGGCGGGACGCATGATCCGGGCGAAGGTGTGGCCGGCACCGGCCGACTGTACGACAGCGCGAGCGGTTGACGACGCCGGTAAATATCGGATAGTCTAGGAGTTGCGGCGGCAACGGCTGCTGCCGACGAGCCGGTCGAAGGAGCTCGTGATGAAGCGGTTCGAGTTGGGGCGCGGGTCGTGGAGCCCACCTACGGTCTTGGGTCCGTGGTCGCGGTCGAGGACGCTTATACGCGCGTGCAGTTCGACGAGCACGGCGTGAAGAAGTTCCTGACCAGCATGTCGCACCTCGAGCCGAGCGACGAGCCGGTTCCGGCGGGGCTGCGCGGCGGCAAGCCCCGCAAGAAGCGCGACCACCAAGAAGGCCACGTCGCCGCGGCTGCGCCGCGCCGAAGACGGTCATCGGCACGCGTCCGAACCCGCGTAGCGCTCAGCGCTTCAGCGACACCGACATGCCCTCTCCGGACGGCGACACGATAGTCGTCCAGAGCGCGGGTTCTTCTGGATCGCATCCAGGAAGTCTCCCATCTCGCTCCGCTTGTTCACCACGTTGTGCGCGAGGAACAGCCCGCCCTTGTCGAGCCGCGGGTAACACCAGGTCGAGGAACCGCTTGTAGTCCTTCTTCCAGGCATCCAGGAACACGAAGTCGAACGTCCCGTGCACTTTCGGGATCTGCTGGAACGCATCGCCCGGCGATCACCTGGACGATGTCGGACAGGCCGGCGCGCTGGATGTTCTCGGCCAGCTCCTTGGCGCGCACCGGGTCGTATTCGATCGTGACCAGCTTTCCGCCCGTCTCGCGCAGCCCCATCCCGATCCAGATCGCGCTGTAGCCGCTGGCGCCGCCGATCTCGAGCGCGTGCTTGCGCCCTTTCGACGCGACCATCAGCCGCAGGAAGCGGCCGTCCTCCTCCGACACGGCGAGCTGGCCCGTGTCTTTCGCCTCTGATCTCCGCGAGGATCTTCTGCAGCTCTGGCGACTGCGCCGACAGCATGGCGCACCCGACGAGCGACATCCCGACGACCAGCGACGCAACGAGTGATGTCATTGGCAGCTACACACTGTCAGATCCAACAGGCGATGGCGAGCAAGGGCGATCATTCTTTGATACGTATCATTCAACGGCGGCAACAGCGAATTGACCGTCACGAGCCGTCAGCTCGTCGAGTCGCTGCGATCGCGAGCGCGATCCGCGACATCGCCAGCCGCGCATCGGCCACTCGCTGACAAAGGCCGCACGCCAGCGGCAGCCGCGGCGCGTCCGTCGGCGACGCAGTCGGGGATCCCGATCGCGCGGAAGCCGCTGCCCGCGACGAAGAGCCCGATGGCGGTGCCAGCCGCTGCTCGATCTGCGCTCACGCGCGCAAGGTGGCCGACGTTGTGCTGCGCGCCGGCGTCGCGCCAGCGATAGACACGCGCGAGGATGGCGACGCCCGTGATGCCCAGAACGGCGCGAGCTCCCCGACACTGCGATGCCGACCAGCTCGTCGTCCGGGCAGATCGACCGCGGCGGGATCGTGCGGCGCCGCCGACGAACGCGCGCAAGCAGCAGCCATGCCCTGCAGGCGCGCGGCCGCCCACTTCGACGACACCCACGTGCACGCGGTGATCGCGGCGCGCTGTCCGGCGCGCGGGCCACGACGAAGCCGATGCCGTGCAGCGGATGCGCGACGCGTCCCGCGGCCAGGCCAGCGCGACGCTCGCGGTCGAGACGTACGGACACGTCGCCGCAGAGGTCCGACGCCTCGGGAATCGACGCGGCCGAAGCAGCGCGGCCGCGCATGCTGCGCCGGACGGGCGAGAATGACTGCGCGCGCCTGCGCCGTAGCCGCCGCGGTGCCGTCACGCGCCAGCCCGTCAGCGTCCCGGACGACGTCTCGACTGGCGTGCTCGCGGTGAACAGCCTCGGCGGGCAGATGTCGCTCGACCGCGCTGACCAGTTCCCCCATCCCGGACGACAGCGATCGGAACGCGACCGTCGCCGCTGCTGGACCGCGCTGCGGCGAAACGCGCGCAACACGCTGCCGCGCTGGCGCTCGGCCTCCACGAATCGCGGAAACAGCGACCGCATCGACAGCGCGTCGATGTCGCCCGCGTGGATGCCGCCGAGCAGCGGCTCGGCGATGAGCGGCGACGGTCGCGCGCCGAAGCGGCGGCGCGAAGAACGCGCCGACCGATTCGTCGCTCGGTCGCCGCGCGCGCGCGGGACGATCGGCTCGAGCGCGAGGCGCGCTCGCGCGGCGGCGGCAGCAGATCGTAGCCGAGCCAGCGCCCTTCCACGTCAGCGGAATGCCGAGCACGGACGGGGACGGGAGCGGGATGCAGACGGCCGTGCGTCAGCACGAACGCTGTGCGCGGCGGCTGCGTCGTCATCAGCCGCGCGGCCGAGGCCGAGCTCCTCGCAGAGCTGCCAGCGCCGCGGGCTTCTGCGCGAGGACCGAGTCGGGCCCGGCCTCGATCGTGAACCCGTCGACGTGCTCGGTGCGGATCAGCCCGCCGAGGCGCGGCGAGGCTTCGAGCAGCGCGAACGGGAGCCCGCCGCACGCGTCGAGCTCGTACGCAGCCGCAAGGCCGGTGATGCCGCCGCCGACGATTGCGATCACGACGAGATCTTAGCCTTTGACGGGATGCGGATCCCGGCTACCGGGGATCCGATCGCGCCAGCTGGAGCCGGCAGCTGCGACGCTCGGCCGCTGGAGCTAGCGTGAATCGTGCACGTGCCGCGCGAGCGCCTGCACGTGCTCGAGCGGCGTCTGTCGGCAGGATGCCGTGGCCGAGATTGAAGATGTGGCCCGGCGCGTCCGCCGGCGCGCGCAGGACATCGTCGGCGCCGCGCGAACAGGCGATCGCGCGGGCCGAGCAGCAGCGTGGGATCGAGGTTGCCCTGGATGCCGCGATCGTGCCCGATGATGTCCCACGCCTCGTCGAGCGGCAGGCGCCAGTCGACGCCGATGACGTCGCCGCCGGCCTCGCGCAGGTCCGGAAGAATCGCCGTCGTGCCGACGCCGAAGTGGATCGACCGGGACGCCGAGCTCGCGCAGCGCGTCGAAGATCCGCGCGGTGTGCGGCAGCGCGAACTCGCGGTAGTCGCGCGCGGCCGAGCGCGCCGGCCCACGAGTCGAACACCTGCATCGCCTGCACGCCGGCCTCGACCTGCGCCCTCAGGTAGTCGGCCATCATCGTCGGCGAAGCGGTCGCAGAGCCGGTGCCACGCGCGCCGGCTGCGCGTACATGAACGCCTTCGTTCGTGCGTAGGTCGTCGACGGCCCGCCTTCGATCGCGTACGCGGCCAGCGTGAACGGCGCGCCGCCGAAGCCGATGAGCGGCACGCGATCCGGCCAGCTCGCTGCGCAGCAGGCGGATCGTCTCGAGCACGTGCGCCGAGCGCCTCGCGCGGCTCGAAGTCGCGCAGGCGATCGACGTCGCGCGGCGCCGAATCGGATGGTCGATCGACGGGCCCTTCGCCCTTGACGAAATCGAAGTCGAGCCCCATCGGCGTGAAGGGCAGCAGCAGATCGGAGAAGAGGATCGCGGCGTCGACCTCGATGCGCGTCGACCGGCTGCAGCGTGACGGCGACGGCGAGCTCCGGCGCGCGGCAGATCTCGAGCAGCGAGTAGCGCTGCCGCAGCGCGCGGTAGTCGGCCATGTAGCGGCCGGCCTGGCGCATGAACCAGACAGGCGTGGCGTCGACCGGCTCGCGCCGGCAGGCGCGCAGAAAGCGATCGTTCACGCCGAGATCAGGGTCTTGGCCAGCGCGATCAGATCTTCGAGCCAGAGCGGCTTGAACCGGATCGACGCGCCGAGCGACTTCAGCTCGTGCTGAATCGGATCGGACAGGAAGTAGTCGCCGGTGACGATGGCGACCGGTACGTCGACGAGATGCGGCTTCGCGCGGATCAAGCGCAGGAACTGCAGGCCGTTGGTGATCGGCATCCGCATGTCGAGGATGATCGCGTCGGCTGCACGCTGTCGGCGAGCTCGAGCCCGGCTCTCGGCCGACAGGGCGGTCGCGACCCGGAAACCCTCGAGCTTGAGCATCCGCGCGAACGTATCGGCCACCGACGGTCGTCGTCCACGATCAGGATTGTCCGCGTGGCGGATTCGGGTAGACGACGCTCTCGGCCGAGGCAATCACCGCATCATACTGAAGGTAAACGACATGGCCCGTCAAGGCCGAGCCGTTGGTTCCGACGCGGTTTCGCTATACAATGTCGCGCACGAATGTGGCTATAATTGCGCGGTTCGTTTCCGAACCCATCCAATCGGTTGGTTCTCTCCTTCGGAGGTCACAGTGAGTCCGATCCTGGTTCGCCCCGTTCGCGAGCAGCTCGAGCACGACCGCGTCATCCGACTGCTGCAGGTCCGGCTGAAGCGGAAGGGCACGACGTCGTCGACCAACATCGGCGACGACCAGACGGTGCCGGTGCGTATCGGGCAGGTGCAGATGTTTCCGGATCTGGTGCTGACGTCGACCGACCGCGGCCACAAGCTGATGGGAACGTCGAGGTCGAAACCGCCGAATCGGTCAACCACCTCGAAGCCATGGCGCAGTGGGCGCACCTCGGCCGGGCCCGCGCGCCATTCCATCTGTATGTGCCGGCCGGATCGGTCGACATCGCGCGCCGGCTGGCGGCCGAGAACCAGGTCAACGTCGCGGAGATCTGGAGCTATCACACGATCGGCGACCAGACCCGGTTCACGCTGGTGCACCGCGCGCGCCGATGTCCGGAACCGCCGACGGGTCACGCGCGTCGAAGACCGCCGCGACCGGCGGCCGCCGCCACGCGCCGTCGCGCAGCGCGCGCCGCCGCGGCCGCGCGAAGCGCGGCGGCCGCGGAAAGCCGACGCCGCCCGCGAGCGAAGGCGCCGCACGCCGGCGAGGCCGTCAGTCTGCGAGCCGGCGCGAACCAGAAAAGGAAGTAGTCCTGCCGCATCTGCGGTTCAGCCGCGACAAGCGCGGCTACGAGAACACGTTTGTCGTCCACACGCACGGCTCGGGCGGCCGGCGCCGCGGTAAGGCGCGATCGCGCATCCTCTATTGGTTCCGCACTCCGCCGGGTGTTCGAAGTCGGACGGGCCGCGCTCGACGAAGACGCGATCCGGCTGATCGAGGAGCACAATCCGCGACGTCGAGTTCGACTGGACGCGCATCCTGAAGGGTCAGGAGACGCCCCAGCGAGTCCCGAGCCGGCGGCTTGCCGGATCGCGGGGCCGCTCCCGCCCGCGACGACCAGTCCGCGCGTCAGCCTGCGGATCGTCGCCGAGCTGGCCCGCCCGTCCCCGAGATCGACAGCCGCGTCCGTTGCGCGCCGGCAGACGACACCGGAGGCCGAGCAGAGCGACGCTCCCGCGCCGAGCGAGCGTTATCAGGATCGACTCCCGGAGCAGAACGTCGAAGCCTCGGAAGCCGCAGTAATCGAGGAGTTCCGGCGGAGCCCGCGTCGAGGCGCCCGTGGTACGGCCGCAGGCCGGCGAGCCATCGCGCGGTCGAGGCTCGGCTTGGTTCCGAAGGCCTGCTCGCGCTTGCGGGCGCGCTACGCGGAAGTCCTGGCCCGGATCTCGGAACGGTACCGGACCCCGCGCGCCAGGAAGAGCTGAAAGCGCAGGCCGAACGTCTAAACCCCGACACCTGGGTCACCGATGACGAGGTGACGGCCGGTCTCGAAGCAGTACGAGTCTGTCTTCGAGGCGCTGCGATCCGTGGTCGGGTCGCCGCAGGCGCCGCCGACGGCGACGGATCCGTCCGCACCGGCGCCCTCGAACCACGCCGGCGCCACAGCGGGAGGCCGACGGCTGAGCCCGTCGGTAGACCGAGCTGGATGCCGGCCGGGTCCGAGGGACGACCACGTAGCTTTATAATCAAACCATGCAAGCCATTGATTTTCACGGGCGCTGAAGGTGTCTGCGGCCGCCGCACTCCTTGCGGCCGGCGGATCCCTTCACGCGCAGAACGCACCGCCAACAGGAACCAGACCCCGGCGACGCGCTCAGCAGCCACCGCCAGACAAGCCGGTCATCGCTCCGCAGAGCGCAGGGGGACGTCATCCGGCGCAGCTTCGACATCGTCACCACCGACGTCATCGTCCGCGACAACAACGGACAGTTCATCGCGGACCTGAAGAAGGACGATTTCGAGATCTACGAGGACGGCGTCAAGCAGGACGTCGTCTCGTTCATGCTCACGCACGGCGGGCGCGTCTACAACTCGGCCACTCCGCCCGCGGCGCCCGTCATGGAAGGCATCATCCTGCCCGCCCCGCAAGCCGACCAACGACGCCGCGGGCCGCATCTTCATGATCTTCGTCGACGACCTGCATCTCGACTTCCGGAACACCGGGCGCATCCGCGACCTGTTCAAGAAGATCTCGAACGAGCTGGTCCACGAAGGCGACATGTTCGGCATCGTCTCGACCGGGCCCTCGTCGCTCGCGATCGACTTGACCTACGACCGCAAGCGGCTCGACCGAGGCGATCGACAAGATCTCCGGCGCCGGGCCTGAAGCCCAAGGAGATCCTCGACACGCCGGTCGGCGCAGAAGGGCCGTCCGGAAGTCCGCTATCGCGCGCACGTGGCGTTCGCCACGGCCTACGACATCATGAAGATCCTCGAAGCAGGTGCACAACCGCCGCAAGGCGTTCATCTACGTGAGCAACGGCTACGATTTCAATCCGTTCGCCGACACGCGCAAGAAGCAGGACGATGAGAAGTGGAAGGAAATGAACCCGAACGCCGGCAGCGAGCGACGGGAGCGGCAACAGCAACAGACAACGGCGATACCCGACGCGAACGACGCGAACCCGTTCATGCGAACAGGGCAACGAGTTCAGCTTCGCCGACCTCGCCTCCGAGCTCAGCGAGCTGACGCGCGAAGCCAACCGCGCCAACACGACCATCTACACGATCGACCCGCGCGGCCTGGTCGGCATGCCGGACCTCGATGAGAAGGTCGACATGATGGACTTCCAGAACTACGTCACGGACGTCGCAGGACAGCCTGCGCGTCCTGGCGGAGCTGACCGGCGGCTTCGCGATCATCAACCAGAACGACTTCATGAAAGCGTTGAAGCGGATCGATGCGGAGACGAGCGACTACTACGTGGTCGGCTACTACTCGTCGAATCCCGATCCCACGATGCGCAAAGCGGCGCGTGGAGATCAAGGTGAACCGGCCGAACGCGGACCTGCGCTACCGCACCGAGTACACGCTCAAGCCCACCAAGGCTCGGCCTCGTGCAAAGGCGACGACCGGGACGAAGAAGTAGAGAAGCCGCGAACCTCACTGGAAACAAAAAAGGGCCGCCCGACGAGAAGTCGGGCGGCCCTTTTTACGTTTGCGATTGGGCTGGAGCCTCTACCAGAGGAACTTCAGGCCAATCTGCATGTCACGCGGTCCGAACAGCGTGTTGCTCGCGGTCGTTGGGTACGGCGAACCCGGTATTCGACGTCAAGTTCACAACCGCCTTGTTCGTTGTCGCGTCGTAGATCGAGCTGACGGCGCGGTATTTGGTTGTCCCGAAGTCCGGTGTAGTTGATGGTATTGAAGATGTTGAAGGCCTCCCACAGCGCCTCGATTTGTCGCGTCCCGCCAAGGCGGAAGCGCTTCGACACTCGCATGTCGATCGTCTTTCGCGCGGTCTGACGGAATCCATTGCGCGTGTCGAACGGCGCACGGTTCGAAGCGCCGCTGCCATTGACGCTCTGGGTGCTCAGGGCGCCGGTGCCATTCAAAGCGCCGCTGTTGATCGTGATGGTCGGGTTGAGCGGGAGACCGCTCTCGAATGTCCCCGTCCCGCCAATCTGGAAACCCCACAGGAAGTCGGGTGCGTAGTGCACGCTGGCGACGCCCGATGACGGCGATCGAAGGATGCCGGTCCTTTCTCCGCGTCGTTGTTGAACGGGTCGACCATCGTCGCGAAGTTCGAGATGAAGGTCGTCGAGTTCTGTCCGGTGTCTTCCGCCTTCGACAGCGTGTAGTTGACGTTGAACAACAAGCCCCTTGCTGAAGCGCTTGTTCGCCTGGAGGACCAGCGCGTTGTACGTCGAGTCGACAATGTCGGCAACTTCAATGCGCGTTATTGATGTTCGCGTCGGGCCGTGTACCCCGGAAGAACGGGAATGTTCCGCGGCTCTGGCCATCCACGACCAACTCCACCTGTCGAGTTCGCGGGACTCAGATTCGTGTCCACGAAGGTCGGTAAGTGCTTGCCGCGGCTGTAGAGATACGACGCGGAGACCGTGATATCCGGGCCGACTGCCCGATCGACGGTCAATTCTGCCATGTTGATCTCGGGGCGTTCGAGCGTGGGGGAAAGATACTGGATTACGGCTTCGACAGCGGTTGACGGCAGCGACGTGAACACGTTCGGATACTGCGGCGCGCCGGCAGACGTCGGCGTGAAGTTGTAGTTGGCAAACGTCGCGCCGTTGCTCGTCAGCGCGGTAAAGATCACGCTGTTGCTTGAACGACCGTAGTAGAGACCCCAGCCGCCGCGCACGACGGTGGTGTGCGAGCCGTTGATGTCGTAGCGTGAAGCCGACGCGCGGTCCGAAGTTGTTCTTATCCTGATGGAAGGTCACGGTCGCCGGGTAGGCGGGATTGCCCGTGAACTTCACTCCCTTCGTTTCCGTCTCCGTCGGTTGGGGCAACTGCTGGTATTCCCAGCGGACGCCGAGGTTCAGCGTCAGCTGGCTGTTCACGCGCCAGTTGTCCTGGATATACCAGTTGTAGTCGGTAGTCGGGAACGAAGTGTCGCCGGCGAATCCGGCACCGCGGAGGTCGAACTGCCTGGTTGTAACTCGTGTAGTGGCGCAAGTCTGACGTCGCGCCTGTGATCAGCGGCGTGCACCCGCTCGCGCCGATTGGGCAGTCCGACGCCATCGCATTGATGTTCGGGTAGGCGTAGATGCCTGCGCCCTGGAACAGATTGATCAGGTCCTCTTTGACAAAGTTGAAGTCGATACCGCTCTTCACGCTGTGCGCACCGGCATACCAGGTGACGGCGTCGATCAACTGATAGCGCCGCTCATCCGGATATTTCGGGCGTGGCAGGAAATTCGGAATGCCGATATCGACTCCTCCAGTGACCGTCGTGCCTGGCCCAATGGGAGAATTGGGTTCCTGCGCTTCGAAGTCGCGTCCAATCTGGACGCGCGCCTCATTCAGCCACCGGCTGCGGACAGGACCGAGTTGAGCGTGAACAGCGCGAAGTCGGTCTTCACGATGTCCTTGCCGTTCGCGGACGGCGACACGGAGATCACGGGCTGAGTCTGCACGCCATTCGGCGAATCCCAGCGATGCATGTTGTACTGAGCCGTGAACGCGTGCTTGTTGCTGGCCGTGTAGTCGACTTTTCCAAGGAGGATCTTGTTGTTTCCTTCACGCGGGTTGAACACGCTCAGACCGTTGTAGAACGCTACCGTCGAAGCACATCCGGGGACGGTGCACGCGCCACCGATGAACGTCGACTGGGCCGGGCGCACGAAGTACGGGAAAGTCGCGGATCTGCTGGTCGAAGTTCACGAAGTAGAACACTTTGTTGGACCGAATTGGGCCGCCGGCGCTGACGCCGAACTGTTGCCGCCGCTCGTTCGGCCGATCGACGCCCGCAGGGAAGAACGGATCCTTCGCCGTGAACTTGTCGTCGCGCAGGAAGTAGAACCCTTCACCGCGGAACGTGTTCGTGCCGGACTTCGTGACGGCGTTGACGGTGCCACCCGCGGCACGCCCGAACTCGGCGGAAAAGTTGCTCACGCCAACCTGGAACTCCTTGATCGCGGCCTGGCTGATCGAGTACGAGGTTCGCGTGCGGCCGCGCGCTTCGGAGAAGAACGCCTGATTGTTGTCGGCGCCGTCAACCGTGTTGTTGTTGTAGAGACCCGAGATGCCGCGATAGCTGACCAGGCCAAAGTTTCCATCGTTGGTGACGGCCGGGCCGAGCAGCACGAAGTTCTCCCATCGGCGTCCGTTGATCGGCAGGTTCTGGATGGCAGTTTCGCCGACGACATTGCTGACGTCGGTTCGACGGGTGTCGATGAGCGGCGGATTCGCCGTGACGGTGACGGTCTCGGTCACACCCGCGGCGCGCATCTTCACGTCAACCGCCTGCGTCTGGCCGACAACACTTCGAGGTTGCCGAATGTGGCGGTTTGGAAGCCGCCGAGCGTGGCGGTGACTTCGTAGACTCCGGGCTGAAGCGCGTTGGCGCGATAGCGGCCGGCGTCATCCGTAACCACTTCACGGGTGACGTTCGTTGCCGTGTTCTTCACAACCACCGTCACGCCCGGCAGCACGGCGCCGGTCGTGTCGGTCACGACTCCTTCGATGTTGCCGGTCGCCGCGGTCTGTGCGATCGCGGTGCCGCCAAGAGGAAGACCGCAAGAACCGCCGCGGCCAACAACCGAAACAACTTGTTCATCGAGACTCCTTGAAACGTGCAAACCATAGTGCTGCTATCACTGCTCCAGAGTGCGAGATCGCCAGACTATCGACGCGGTTCTTCATTACCAGCGGTGCGCAGGGCTATCGCTCCCGCTGCAAGGTTTTGCGAGCCGGCCGATGGGATGAAAAACCAACGCAATTCACAGGGAAAGGGAGCTGAAATGGCACCCGGAACGTGCGGACTAGGGTAGCACAGCTACCGGCGGCGAGTCAGAGGGTCAGTCGCTTTCGTAACGTCTTCGTAAACTCCTGACTCGACTCGCGCGTGGCCGCGAGTTGCGACTCGAAACGCGCCAGCTCTTCGGCGGGCATAGAGTAGGTATGCCCACCGTCCGGAAACGTCGAGTTCCGGACGTCTGCCGCGTAACGCTCCAGGGCGTGCGGCACAGTCTCGCCGAGTTCAGCGTAATGCTTGACGAAACGCGGGACATGTCCGCGGGTCAGTCCGAGAAGATCGTGCCAGACGAGCACCTGTCCATCACACGACGCGCCCGCGCCGATTCCAATGGTCGGGAATTTTCAGCGCGTCCGTAATGCGTGCTGCAACCGGCGCCGGAATGGCCTCGAGCACGACCGCGAAGCAGCCGGCACGTTCGAGCGCGCGCGCTTCGTCGAAGATTCGCTCGGGCGTCCGCCGCGGTCCGACCGCGTGCCTTGTAGCTCCCGGCAAGGCTGGCTGACTGCGGCGTCAGCCCGACGTGTCCCATGACGGGGATCCCCGCGTCGAGTATCGCGCTGATGCGCGTCAGCGTCCGGCCGGCGCCTTCGAGCTTCACCGCGTCCGCACCGGCATCTTTGACAAAGCGAATGGCATTCCGCAGCGCCTCGTCCTCGCCGAGATGGTAAGTGCCGAACGGCATGTCCGCAACGACAAACGCTCTCTGACGCCGCGAGTGACCGCGCGAGTCAACAGCAGCATCTCGTCCATCGTCACCGGCAGCGTCGATTCGTGTCCGAGGATCGTCATCGCGGCGCTGTCGCCGACGAGGACGATGTCGAGTCCGGCGGCGTCGGCCAGCGCCGCGCTCGACGCGTCGTAGGCCGTGACCATGGCGATGCGCTTCCCTGCGTCACCAGCTCAGTGAGATCCGAAAGCCGAGCCGCGCGGTATCGCTCATTAGCACCGATTTTCTCACGTTAGCGAAGGCCCGCAAGCTCGGGATGTCTAAGCGGCACATTGTCGATAAGTCGTGTCGATCCGGCACGCGCCGCGACGACCAGAGTTGGCTCGCCATCGAAAACTGCCACGTCTGCGTAGTCCACCTGCAGCCCGTCGAGTTCGGCGCGGGCGGCAGCGGCGGGATCGGTCCTGCGGTGTGTGCGATGATTCCTGCCGGCAGCGCGCGTGGTATCGCGAGGGCCCGCAGCCGATCGTCAGCAGAGAGCCGGACGTTTCTCGACGACAGCGCCAGGCCGTCTGGTTCGCGGACGGTGGGCACGACGACGATCTGGAGATCGAGTCGCAGATCACGAATCGTCTGACGAATGACGGCGACCTGTTGAGCGTCCTTCTGTCCGAAGAACACGACGTCGGGTCGACGATATTGAACAGCTTGATGCAGACGGTCGCGACGCTATCGAAATGGCCAGGCCGGACGCGCCTTCGAAACCCAGCGCTGCGCCGCGACGAGCCAGCGATGTCGCGCCGTTCGGCGGATATATCTCCTCGACGGATGGCATGAAGAGCGCATCGACGCCGGCGGACCTCAGCGATCTCCATGTCGCGCGATTCTTGCCGTGGATATGCGGCGAGGTCTGCCGGATCGTTGAACTGCCCCGGGATTGACGAAAATCGTCGCGACGACGTGCACGCGCGGCGCGCCGGGCCGCTCGAAACAAGCGCCACATGGCCGTCGTGAAGCGCGCCCATCGTGGGAACGAGACCGAATCGAGTGGCTGGCCCGCGCCGCGCCAGGTGCTCGCGCATCTCCGCGACCGTGCGAAGCGATCTTCACGTCTATCCTTTCACTTGACTCGTCGCCCTGGGTCTTGAGTTCTAACTTTCGACTTTTGACTTTAATTTTGGCGTAGCCCCGTCTGACTGGCCAGCGCGCGATACATCGATTCGAGTTCCGGGGCGTGCTGTCGGATGGCGGCGAGGTGCGCCTCAACCGTTTTCCAGTCCCCGCGCGCGATGGGGCCAGTCAACTCGAAGCCGTTGTCGATGACTCGTTGCATCAAGCGGAAGCAGTGCTTCCGGCGGCGCGCCCGCCGTTCGAAGAGCCGGACGCGGCCCTGTGCAAGCGTCACCAGATAATTCGAGGCGATTGACAGCGCCTGCATGGTACAGCGCTCGCATGGCCTCGTCGATGCGGAAGGGATGCAGTCCCAGCTCACGGGCGAGCCACGTCCACGCGCGATACCGCGCCTCCGTCTTCACCGGTTAGCGCGGCCCACGCGCCGTCGAGTTGTTCGGGTCCGCGACCGAGCACGATCGATTGCAGCGGATGCAGACCGAATCTCTTAGTATGCGGCGCAAGGCTGGCGAGCGGAGTCGCGCCACTGGTGTGTGCGATCCAGGGCCCGGGTTCAATTGAGCTGGCGACGTCGGCGATCGCGGCGTCCGGGACGCACAGAGCACAAGGTCGCCTGTGTCGTCGCATCCGATGCCCGATTCGGTCAATCGGGCGGAGACCGCGGTGCCGACTCGCCCGCGCCCGACGATGCGGATCGAGTTGGAACATGGGATCGCTATTGTAAGGTGCGGCGCGTTCACTTCCCCGCTGCACGGGCTGACGGCTCGCGTCGAAGATCCGCCAAGACTGGCGCTAAGGAGTCCCGAAGCGAAGTCGAAGGACGTCGGAATCCGGGCGGACGCCCGTTGCCTCTCGTAGACGCCAGACTCCTCGATGCCGCGAGTCAGGAAACGCAAGTTCTCGGACGAGGCACCTGGGACACGAATGGGCGCGCAAAGAGCTGGCGAGGGCGCCTGTCACGGCCGGACGGAGCGCGGCCCGCCAGCGGAACGATGAAACGACTTCTGATCACCCTCCGTTTCTCTTCTTCGATTCTCCTTCGGATCTTCGAATCTTCGGATCTTCGACGTGGCCGTCGGCGCGTGCAGTTCGACAGTTCGACAGCTCGACGGCGGCTGTCGTCGGGCCTATCACTCGAGCGCCTTGCGCGTCCGCTCGATCGCCTCGGCCAGGTAGTGCTCGTCCATCTCTATGCCGACGAAATCGCAGCCGATCGTCGCCGCGGCGACAGCGGTGCTGCCAAGGCCGAGGAAAGGGTCCATCGCCAGCTTGATGCGCTGCAGGCCGTGGAGCTTGAAACAGAACTCCGGCACGCGGGGAGGAAACGTCGCCGGGTGCGGCCGATCTTTGTCGCGGCTCTGGATCGTGTCGTAAGGAATGAACCACGCGTTGCCCCGGCAACGCCGATTGCCGCCTCCGGTCTGCCAGCGCGCAATATTCGACGCGTCCTGGTACGGCACGCCAATGGCGCGCCTGTCGAGCGGCGTCCGTCCTTCTGGCGTGAAGTGAAAAATGAACTCGTGGCAGTCGTTGACGAACCGCTCGCTGTTGATTGGCTTGTAGTGGCCGACCGCCAGATCCCGGTCGAGATCGACCGACGCGCCAGCGGCTTCCCGGTCGATGGCGATCGACTTGATCCAGTGAATCGTGTTTTGGAGGTGGAGGTGATCGCGCGCCGCCTGTGCCACTTCCATCGCCGTCCAAGGGTCGGTCGGCTTCGCGCCGACGTTTAGAAACAGCGATCCCTGGGCTGCCAGCGTCGCGGCGGACCGCCCGAATCCACTCGCCGGTCCAATCCAGGTAATGCGCGCGCGGCAGGGAGTCGTCATAACTGCGGTACTGGACGCCCAGGTTGTACGGGGGGGACGTGACGACCGCCGACACGGCGCCCTCCGGGAGCTGTGCGAGGACATCGAGGCAGTCGCCGAGATAGAAGCGAAGGGTGCCGCGGGGACCGTTGAGGATCGTGTGGGGTTTTGGAAGCCGTGGTGACTTCCCTGGACGCGGCATCGGGCGAACAGTGTAGCGCGCCCGATGTGGTTATCGGCACAACGTGTGCCGACTTCGAACAGCTATGACGCTTTTGCGGTGAGGTTGTGCACGGCGGCGCGCGCCGGCGCAGCGTGTGATTCCGTCGATGGGCCTGCACGCTGCACGACGTGCCCTTCTCCTCGACATAGGTAATCTCGCGGTTGGTCGCGACTTCCCGGTAGTGGCCCGTGACGCAGCCGCAGCCGAGCGTCGTGAAACCGAGAAGACGGACGAGACTCATCATGCTTACCCCCAACCGACGTGAGCAATTCCTGTACCGCAGAGTTCAGCGCAATCCGTCGGTACTCCTTCTCGCTCGAGCGGAGGAGATCACTGAATCATTTCGGCCTGTTTTACGCGTCGCGTCGAATCCACGCGTCCACGACGAGATGTGACGGCGCCGCGACGCATGTCAAAAACTGTCACGGTTTGAATCTCAAAGACCAATACATTGGATTGAAGTCCGCATTTCTCACGGCTCGCGGCGCTCCCAGCTCCCGCTCGCTCTCGCTCGGCGGCGCCGCTGCGCGGCGCTGCCATCCAGCGCCTCGCTCGGGCCGCAGGCGCTCGTGTCACAGACGAAACTCTCAAGACAGGTTGTGAAAACAAACTTGCTACGATATCGGCTGCATGCTCGCTGTTGTGATAACGCTCGCGCTCGCCATCTCGTACGACGCTCCCGCGACGACTCGCGTTCCAGCACCACAGGCCGCGACCGAAATCGGCGGGCGGCTTCTGCGGGAGCCGTCCGTCAAGTCGGCGATCGATCGGATCAAGCGAGACGAGCCGCAAATGCTCGAAGACCAGATTCGGCTGTGCGAAATTCCGTCGCCGCCGTTCAAGGAGGCACGACGGGCCGAGGCGTTCCGGCAGGCGCTTCAGGCTCTGGGCCTCAAAAACGTTCGGATCGACCGTGCCGGAAACGTGCTCGGCGAGCGACCAGGTCTCGCCGCAACATCCGCACCTCGTCTTCAGCGCCCACCTCGATACCGTTTTTGGCGAGGAAGTCAGCGTCAAGGCGTCGCGGGCCGGCTCGATCTAAAGGTCCCGGGATCAGCGACGATTGTCGCGGTCTCGCGGTACTTCTTGGCGTCGTCCGAGCTCTGGAGGACGGACACATCCAGACACCCGGGCCGATTACATTTGTGGGTACGGTGGGGGAGGAAGGCCTCGGCGACCTGCGAGGCGTAAAGGAGCTCTTCAGCGGCGAGCTCAAGAGGCCGCATCGATCGGTTCGTCTCGGTGGACGGCGCCGGCCTCGGAATCACCACATCGGCGTGGGCAGCCTGCGATATCGGGTCACGTTCAAGGGCCGGGTGGCCACAGCTATGGCGACTTCGGGATCGCGAACCCGAGTCACGCGCTGGGCCGCGCCATCGCGCGAACCTGGCGGACCTCCAGGTTCCCATCTCAGCCCAAGACCACCTTCAATGTCGGTCGGATCAGGCGGCGGGACATCGGTGAACTCGATCGCGTCGGAGGCCTGGATGGAGGTGGATCTGCGGTCCAGCGACCGCGCGGCGCTCGCCGCGCTCGATGCGGCATTTCAGAAGGCGCTGGACGACGCCCTCGCGGAAGAGAACGAACGGTGGGGGAATCGGGGTCGGCTGACGCTGACGAAGACCCTCGTCGGCAATCGTCCCGCCGGACGAACGTGGCGCGACACGCCAATCGTTCAGGCCGCGGTGTCGGTCACGCGCGCGCTCGGTTTGCCAGTGTCGCTCGACGAAGGATCGACCGACGCCAATCTTGCGATGAGCTTGGACATTCCCGCGATCACGATCGATGGCGGGGGCACGGCCACGGGTGACGCACTCGATCGACGAGGCGTTCGATTCAACGGATTCGTGGCAGGGAACCGCACGGGCGTTGCTCCTGGCGCTGGCGCTGTCGAGATAGATTTGCGTCGGAGGGTCCGGGGTCACGGGACAGCACTACTCGGAGACACGATTACGTCACGGCGCAACTAGGTTCAGGGCAGAAACGCCTCCGCTCCTATCTCGTTCCTGCCCTCCGTACCCCCGTCCCCGCCGTCACGGGCGCTGAAACGCTCCAGTCCTCTGCGCGCTGCGACGCCGCGAACGCGCGCGAGGCGGACACGGTTGATGAACACGAGGTGCAGCACCGCCAGGACCGCGAGTTCCGGCAGATTCTCCCACCCAAGGGCCGCAGGCAGGAAGTTGACCGACGTCGCGAGCACGAAAAGCCGGCTGAACAGAGGGTCCGGCGGCTCGCCGGGAAATCGCCGGCCAAAGCGCACCGACGACGTTTTCCCACCCGATCGCCGGCTCTTCGTGGAACACCTGCAGGTAGCGTCCGATGCGCTCGACGTTGACGTGCAGGGCGAAGACGGACTCGAATCCGGCCACCAGGATCAGCAGCGGCACCAGCGTGCTGATTGCCACCGTGATCACCGCCGCCGTCGCGACGGCGGTCCCGGCCCAGCCCACGAACACGATGGGCAGCAGCACCATCCTCGCCGTGCCCCGCTGCTGGATCGTCGCCCGCAGCGCCCGAAACTCGTCGTCTTTTTTTGTCATATGGGACATTTTCTGTCAGGTCCAGCGACCTGCTGCCGGCGACCTCCTGGACCGAACACGTCGATTGAGGGCTAAGCAAGAACCCGGCTGGCAGTCCTGGTTCGAATCCACTGGTTGAAGATACAGTTCAGCTCTGGCATCCGCGCTTGTATTACGTGTGCCGAACGAGAACGCAAGCCGTAAAGCAACCGGGACGCTTCGGCGCGATATCTCGCGGCCGAGTTACACAAATGGTTGCCGAGGGAGCCTTTGCTGCTAAACTCTTTTTGCTCCATCTATTACACTGCATCGGTTGCTTCCCAGCCAGCCGGTGTCGTCGGTTCCCGGAGGGTTCGTGCGTTTGATCCGTCCTGTGTCCATCGTTCGCGTCTGCGCCCTGCTGCTGGGAGTGAGCGTGTGCCTGCCCGCTCGCGGCGGACGCCGCGCAGAAGACGACGCGCAAGAAGTCACTCCACGGCTGCGACGTCCTCGGGCCAAACCTGCTCCGAGCACGACTCGACACGACCGGCCTATTCGGCGTCGGCCTCGCAGGCGCGCAAGGCCCGCCTCGCTCGCGCCCGCTCAGCGGCACGCGCCCGCGAAATCTCGCGGATGCGCTCGCTGCAGGAGGCGATGACGCCGCGTTACAAGACCGACGCGAACGGCGAGCTCGTGCCGGACATTCGCGCCGCGGCCGCGATCATTTTCAATCCGGCCAACGGCCAGGTCCTGTGGGAAGAGAACGCGCAGGACAAGCGGTCGATCGCCAGCATCACCAAGGTGATGACGACGGTCGTGTTCCTCGAGGACAATCCGGATCTGACCAGGACGTCACCGTCGAGCGAAGCGACGTCTACGCGGCCTCGACGACGTACCTCCGGGCCAACGATCGGCTTGACGCTCGGAGAGGTGCTGCACCTCGTCCTGATCGCGTCGGACAACGCCGCGGCTCGCGTGCTCGCGCGCGTCTCGCACGGCGGCACCGCGTCGTTCGTCGAGCGGATGAACGAGAAGGCGCTCGAGCTTGGGCTCGAGAACACGTCGTTCGCGGATCCGTCTGGACTCAATCCGGCGAACGTCTCGTCCGCATACGACCTGTCCCGCCTCATCTCGTTCGCCGCGGCCGACGAGCGGATCGCGCCCGATCATGCAGACGGCCACCTACACCGTCACGACGAACCGACGCATCCATCAGCATCCACAGCACCAACCGCCTCGTGATGGAGGGCATGGATGTGATGGGCGGAAAGACCGGGCTTCATCAGCAAGGCCGGCTACTGCCTCGCGACGCTGCTGCGGCTGCCGCAGACCGGCAACCAGGTCGGCGTCGTCGTGCTCGGCGCCCAGTCGAACCCCGGCCGGTTCTGGGAGACGCGGCACCTGTTCAACTGGCTGCCGACAAGGCCTCCGACGCTCTTCAGCAAGGAAGAGCTGCAGTCCCAGCTCGCGGTAATCGTTCCTACTTGTAGCCCTTCTGGATCGCTGCCGCGTCGAGCGGCAGCGTCGCGACACCATCCACCGCCGGCATGACCGGGCCGTGATCGCGCGTCCTCGCGTCGTACGCCTTCAGAGTAGCGCTCGCACACGTCACACGCATACAACCGGTACTGCCCGTCGCGGCTCGCGAACGACGTGATGCGGTCGCGATCGGCGTTCAGGCAGAACGGGCACGTCAGCTGGTGGAAGCGCCAGCGCGCAGAGCAGCGTCCGCAAATCAGGATGCGATCGGCCGCCGGCGTGATGACCGCGAAGTCCGGCTCGCCCGCGCAGAGCGGACAGGTGCCGCGTGTCCAGCCTGCCAGATCGCTCTTCGCCATGATGGCGTCTGCCGAGCGCGTGAGGAACGGCCGCATCGCCTGCACGAACACGGCCTCGAGCCCGGCGGCATCCGGGTGGATGGGTGGCGCGCCGCTTTCGCCGCGTCGTACCAGGAGCGCACCGCCAGCGGCAGGCGCTCGGCGTCGCGGCAGAGCGCATCGACGCGTCGGAAGTCGGCTTCCTCGAGCGCCTCGTGACTTCGCATGGCGGCGGCGGTCGCGCGCAGCAGAAACCGGAGATCTCCCCAGTCGAGCGGCAGCTGCTCGAACTGCAGGATCGGCGGCGGACGCGAGCTGCGCGTTGAGGAAATCGGTGTCGAGCCGAATGGACGGCAGCGAGACGCGAGACTGTACACGCCGTCTGCAAGCTGGAGCAGCTCAATCTGAAGGTCGAGCCGCGGATGCGAGATCCGGTTGCTCCTGTTTCAAGCGACGGAGCTCTGCGATTTCGCGCGACTCGGATCGCTGCGGTGGGGTCGGGGTCCTGGGCTCTGCTCACGCCGAAATCTTACACCAGCGTGCCGTCACCAGCTCCGCAGCGTCACTGACATGCGCGCGACCGCTGTCATTCACAACAGGAGTGTTTCGACTGGCTTGATCACGGACGAACTGCCTGTTGTATACTGCGCGGCCAATGATCGCGTCGTCCGGCTCGACTGTCGCGTCCGACAAATGACGGTTGCATGCCGAGTCTTGTGAGCTTTCGCATGATTCGTGAGAACGAGTAGTTTCTCGGTGAGCATCTCACGCACTCTACAGGGGAGGATGGGTGACAGTACGCGTTGGCGGATGTGCGAGCGTTGCTGCGTCATGCTGTAGCGCTCATCCCGCTGCCCGCGGCGGCGGGCGACAGGGGGAACTGCGAAGTCCGCCGTCGCCCACGCTCAAGGCATCGATGGCGCAAATCGTCGCGCGAGACGTCGCCGCGACGCCGGGCCCGACCAGTCGTGTGCGCGGAGGCTCGCCAGGGAATCCGCACCGGCCGGCTCGCCGTCATTCTTCAAAACACGTCCGGGATCATTGCGTTGAGCCGTGCTGGCAGGCGGCACCGGATATGCCCTCTATTCGGCGCAGCACGATCGCATTCACTCGGCGGGAAAGCAGTAGGGCCGGACTCCATGAACATGCAGAGTCATGGCACGAGCGGTCGCTGATTTGCCTGTTTGCGTGCGTCTTGTTCGTGCCGCAGGCCGGCGGCGCAGACGCAGACGGGCACCGTTGAAGGGAAAGTGGTCGATCAGCAGGGGCTCGGTTCTCCCCGGGCGTCAACGTCACGCTGACGGGGCCGCGAGGCTCCCAGACCTCCGTCACCGACGCAACCGGGATGTTCCGGTTCGTTGGTGTCACGCCGGCGACGTACCCGTTGAAAGCAGACCTCGCCGGTTTCCTCTCCGAATCGCAGTCAGACGTCATCGTCGGAATGGGCAAGACCGTGACGTGCGGAGTTCACGCATGAAGGTCGGCGGCGTGTCCGAGAGCGGTCGAGGTCACGGCGGCGTCGACCGTCGACGTGAAGAGCTCGGCGACCCACACGAACATCTCGTCGGACCTGCTGACCGCTGATGCCGATCTATTCGTCCACCTCCACCGGGCTGCTGAATGCGGCACCCGGCATCAACAACAGTTCGGCGTACGGCGCGCAGGCGCAGCTACGGCAACGCGCTGCTGCATGGACGGCGTGGATACGCGCGACCCGCAAGGCGGATCGGCCTGGACGTTCTTCAACCAGAACCTGATTGAGGAAATCCAGGTTGGCGGCCTCGGTGCAGCCGGCCGAGTACGGCGGGTTCACCGGCGCAATCATCAACACCGTCACCAAGTCCGGCGGCAACGCGTTCTCGGGCCTGTTCTCGATGCGCTACACGAACGACTCGCTGGCGTCGGACAACATTTCGCACGGACGTGCTGACCGCAGAATCCCGGGCTTGGGAGAGGCGGCCATCACGAAGAAACTGGCCGACTACACCGTCCAGATGGGCGGGCCGATCAAGAAGGACAAGGCGTTCTTCTTCGCCAGCATTCAGCGCTACTCGGCCACGACCGATCCGACCGGTCCCGTCGCGAACTCGCAGGACATCAGCCCGCGCTTCAACATGAAGTTCACGCTGCAGCCGACCGCCACCGACACGATCGTCCTCGGTACGCAGTACGACTCGTACAACGTGACGGGCCGCGTCGGGTACTGGCCCGCGGCGCAGGCGACACGATCAGCAGACGGTGACGGAGGATGCGCCCGAGTGGGTGTGGAACGCGCAGTGGCGGAAGGTGATCGGCACGAACACGTTCCTCGAGGCGAAGTTCACGGGTTACACCGGCTACTACTACCTCGATCCGATCGATCCGTCGCCGTTCACCTACGACGCCGATACCGACGAATACAGCGGCGGCGGCGGCGGACTCGAATACGAGGATCGCAGCCGCAACCAGGTGCAGGTCGTCGCTCACGAGGTATGCCGAGGCGTTCGGACGCCACGCGTTGAAGTTCGGCGCGGAGATCGAACGCAGCCACGTCGGCACGCAAGTACCAGCCGTACGGGCCGGCGGGCTTCTACGTGCTGGCGTACAGCGGCGTGCCGTACTACCGCGTCAGCTACGGCTACGACGTCCAGGGGGACAACCACCGCACGTCGGCCTACGCCCAGGACCAGTGGACGCGCAGGCCGCCTGACCTGAATCTCGGGCTGCGCCTCGACCACATCCGCGGCTACAGCCCGGATGCTGAAGGAGGACGTCTACACGCCGCACACGGCCTGGGGGCCGCGGCTTGGGGCGGCGTACGACCTCACCGGGCAAGGGACGACCGTGCTCAGGGCGTTCTGGGGCCGCTACTTCGAGGGCACGGCGACGCAGTTCTTCATCTCGGCGACGCCCGGCATCCAGGACTACACGCTACACGCCATTGAACCCTGACGGCAACGTCGCATCGGGCCGCCGGAAGTCGATCACGCCGGCGTTCGTCTACGGCATCAGCGACGACATCAAGCACCCGCGCACCGACGAGTTCAACGTCGCCTGGGAGAACCAGCTGACCAGGACGACTGCGGTTCACCGCCACGGGCATCTGGCGCAAGACGGACAACTTCATCAACAACGTCATCAACGGCGCGCAGTGGCGGCCGGTCACGTTGACAAACGGTCTGACCAACCAGACGTTCACCGGCTACAACTGGGCGAACCGCTCGACGCACGAACGAGAGCTTCTTCATCCGGAACACCGAGGGCTTCCAGTACATCGGCACCGGACGGGAGCGCCATCGGCGACGGCCGATCCCAGGCGGAACTACAAGGCGTCTGATGCTGGTGCTGAACAGCTCGCTCAGGAGCCGGTTCGGCTACCAGGTCTCGTACGTGCTGGCGAAGGCCGAGGGCAACGTGGACAACACCGGCTTCGGCAACTGGCTCGGCGGCACGCAGTGGAACTCGCCGAACACCGCGCTCATCAACACGTTCGGCGAGCTGACCAACTCGAGGCGGCACGAGATCAAGGCGTACGTGTCGTACCACATCCCGAAGATGGATGTCGTTGCTGGGCGGCGTGTACACGGGGCTCAGCGGCCGGCCGTACACGCCGTACCAGCGGTACACGAGCGGCCAGCTGAACTGCCGACGAGCGGCAGGAAGGCAGATCTTCCTCGAGCCGCGCGGCACCGAGAGGAACGACTTCTACAACAACGTCGACCTCCGGGCCGAGAAGGCGTTCCGAGTCGAGGGCCATCGATTCGGCGTCTACGCGGACATCGTCAACCTGTTCAACACCGCCACCGTGACGTCGCGCCAGGCGCGTGTATCCGAGCACGACCGTCTCGGGCGCTACGTGCTCTAAGGCGCCGACCGGCGTCCAGGGCGCCGTCAGATCACGTTCGGCGGCCGCTGGATCGTTCTAGACAGCTCACAGCTAGACGTTAACAGTGCTCGCGAGTGAGCGGCCCTAGCCGTATCAGCTCCCGGGCACGATCTCTGATTCGGGTTCTGAACTTCGAGCGGTCTTCGACCCTGGCTTATCTCCGACCGCGCCTCCAGCGCCCGGCCCGCGCCAGCTTCCTGCGCGCGCTTCGCGCGCTGCGGCCCTGCCGGTTGTAGATGTCGGCCAGCACGTAGTGCCCGAGCGGCGCGATATTCGGAGCTGCGGCGCAAGCTCGAGGCCCTTTCGCGCCAGCCGAACGGCCTCGTCGAGGTTGGACGCCGGAATCGAGGTACGCCTTGGCCAGGAAGAAGTGTCCCTCGGCGAACCGCGGGTTGCTCACGATGGACTGCTTCAGCGCGCCGATCTGTCCCTCGCGATCGCCGACCTGCTCGTAGAGCCGCGACAGGTTGAACGCGGCCTTGTAGTTCTCGGGGTGCTGCTTCAGCTCCTCGACGTACTCGCGCTCGGCGCGTCCGGACGTCGCCGCGCTGCTCGGCGAGCAGCGCCAGGTTGAAGTGCGCGAGCCGGAGCGTCGGCTTGGCGGCGAGCGCCTCGCGGATCAGCCGCTCGGCCGTCGCCGGATCGCCCCGCTGGAGCGCGATGACGCCGAGCGCGTTCTTCGCCGCGGCGACGTGTGGGATCGATCTCGAGCGCCTGGCGGAACAGCGCCTCGGCGCGCGGCAGATCGCCGCGATCGAGCCAGATCTCGCCCATCTGGTAGTGGACGAACGGGTCCTTCGGATCGAGCGTCAGGTAGTGCTCGAACCCCGCCAGCGCCGCCTCGTCGTCGCCCATCCGGCGGTACGCCTGCGCGAGGTTGAACACGGCGAGGTCGTAGTCCGGCTTCGAGCTTCAGCGTCTGCTTGAAATGCTCGACCGCCTTCTCGGGCTCGCCGTGCGCGAGGTACTGCGTGCCCGAGCATGAACCAGGCGTCGATGACCTGCGGGATCCTCGCGCGAGGACCTCGTTGAGCAGCGCGATGACCTGCGCGAAGGACGGCTCCGCGTCGCCGGCTCGCGTTCCTTGGACAGGTCGGTCGCGGTGCCCAGCTTGTTGAACAGGCCGATCTTGTCCTTGGGATCGGCGCGCCCGGTGCGCGGGTCCGAGGCGGTGGCGACGAACGAGCCGACGTAGCCGAGCGCCGCGAGCCGCTCGCGCGCTTCGGGATCGACGTCGGCGGCCGGCATGCGCGGCCGCGGTCTTCGTGAAGCCCGCTCTCCAGCGTCGCGCAGCTGCGCGATCATGCGATCGCCGAGCGCCTGCCGCTCGGCGAAGAGGTTCGTGGCTCTCGTTCGGATCGCGATCGACGTCGTAGAGCTCCGGCCGCGGCGCGTCGATCACCTTGTAGCGTCCGGAGCGCAGCGCGCGAAGGTCGCTCCAGCCGTAGTGGTGGAGCGGGTACATCGCCTCCGAGTACGCGTCGAGGCCGAGCTCGCGTCTTTGCGCCGGTCATCAGCGGCGCGAGGCTGACACCCGGAGATGCCCGGCGGCGGCGGCGACGCCGAGCAGATCGAGCACCGTCGGCATCACGTCCACCGATCGGACCGGATCGGCGACGCGGCGATGCGCGCGTCAGGCTGAACGGCGCGCGGATGACGAACGGCACGTGCGTCACGCTGTTGTAGACGAAGAAGCCGTGCGCGCCCTCGCCGTGGTCGCCCGAGGCTCTCGCCGTGATCGCCCATGACCACGACGACCGTGCGGTCGTAGAGGCCGAGCGACTGCAGCTGCGAGACGAGCCGCGCCGACCTGCAGTCGGCGAAGGCGATCTCGCCGTTGTACGGATGGTCCTTGTATCGCGTCGCGAACGGCTCGGGCGGCCGGTACGGGCGAGTGCGGGTCGTAGAGGTGAATCCACGCGAAGAACGGCGCGCCTTGCCGACTGCTCGATCCACGGCAGCGCCTTGTCCACGACCTCGTTGGCCGGCCGCTGGATCGCGCCGAGCGACACGGCGCGCGCCTGGCTCGAGGTCGAAGTCGTCGAAGTAGGTGTCGAACCCCTGGTTGATGCCCCACTTGCGAGTCGAGCACGTAGGCGGCGACGAACGCCGCCGGTCCGGTAGCCGCGCGCCTTGAGCACTTCGGCGAGCGTGAGCTGTTCCGGGCCGAGGAAGAAGCCGCCGTTGTCGCGGACGCCGTGCTCGGGCGGGAACTTGCCGGTGAAGATGCTGGAGTGCGCCGGCAGCGTCAGCGGCGCGACCGACACCGCCTGCTCGAACAGCACGCCCTCGCGCGCGAGCCGATCGAACGCCGGCGTCTCGACGTCGCGCGCTGCCGTAGGCGCCGATCCGGTCGGCCCGCGTCGTGTCGAGCGTGACGATGACGAGGTTCAGCCGGTCGCGCGCCACGCCGGCGGCAGCGTGCCGAGGTCCACGCCGGCTCGCCGTGCGGACGGCGACGGGCTGCAGCAGCCACCACGCCGCCGCGGCCGCCGCGAGAACCACGACGGCGATCGAGAGCGTGTCCGAAGCGCCGGCATTCGTGCCTGATCGTGACCGCGGACGCTGATCGTCAACGTCCCGCTGCACTGCCGACGGCGCGTCGAAGATCCGAAGATGCGAAGATCCGCAGCGAAGATAAAGCCAGGATCGCGCTGCGGGCTGCGCGGCGACGGTCGGAGAGTGCGCCAAGCAAGCCACTGATCGCGAGTGACACTGAGCGTTGTCGACCGCAGATGTTTCGCGCAACAGGATCAGAGTCACGCTGCAGCAAGAAACGCGCCCGGCAGCCGTGTCCCCGCTCGAGCCTGAGCGACCGCGTGCATCGGAGCGTCCGTACCTCCGCGATCTTCGAATCTTCGGATCTTCGACGCCTGCCGTCGGCGCGTGCAGCTCGACAGTCGACGGTGCCGCTGAGTCGCAAGTTGATCGCATCCGCCGACTGATGGGATGATTCCCTGAGGCATGCCGCAGGACAAGAAGCGTCCTGCGCCCCGAGACGCCTCGCAGCCCCCGACAGCCGGCCGCTCCCCGAAGAAACGTCGCTGCACGGCCGACCAGAAGCGCGTCATCGACCGATCAAGACCGTCCGCGAAACGCGCGAGCACCGAAAGCACGCGGCTGTCGACGTCGACGGTCGCGAGCCGCCGCGCCAACGGCAACCGATCGCAGGCCCGGCCTGTCGATCCTCATGGTCGCGTCCGAGGCGCATCCGTTCGCCAAGACCGGCGGGCTGGCCGAGGTGGCCGCGCGCGCTGCCGCACGCGCTCGGGCGCTGGGCCATCGCGTCACGATCGTGCTGCCGCGCTACCGCGGCGATCGACACGTCCGGCGCACGCTCGCAGATGCGACGGCGTTCCGTCGGCGGTCACGTCGCAGCACGTCGCGTTTCACGCGCGTGAGGATCGGCCGGGCGGTCACGGTCGTGTTCGTCGACGCGCCGGAGCTCTTCGACGCGCGGCGGGCTCTACAACGTGAACGGGGCGACTACCCCGACAACGCGCTGGCGGTTCGCGGTGCTTCAGCCGCGCCGCGCTCGAGTACGCGCGCGCTCAAAGGTGACGCCCGTCGGTCATCCACGCGCACGACTGGCAGACCGGGCTGGTGCCGGTGTACCAGAAGATGCACTTCTCGCCCGATCCGATCGTCGGGCGGCGTTCCGGCCGTGTTCACGATCCACAACCTCGCGTTCCAGGGGATCTTTCCGGCATCCACGCTGCCGGCGCTCGGATTCGGGCTGGGAAGTGCTCGACATCCAGGCGCTCGAGTTCTGGGGGCAGATCAGCTATCTGAAGGGCGGGATCAACTTCAGCGAGCGGCTCACGACCGTGAGCCCGACCTACGCGCGCGAGATCCTCACACCGGAGTTCGGTTTCGGTTTCGACGGCATGCTCCGGCGACGCGCCGACGCGTTGACCGGCATCCTCAACGGCATCGACGTCGAGCGCTGGAACCCGAGAGCAGACGAGTTCATCGGCGCCGTCGTACTCGAGCGATGACCTGTCGGGCAAGCGCGCGGCGAAGCGCGTGCTGCTCGAACCGCCGGGCCTGCCAGGCTGACGACGCCGGGCCGAGCGGCCGCTGATCGGCCTGATCTCGCGGCTGACCGATCAGAAGGCTTCGACCTGATCGCTGCGCGCCGTCGACGAGCTCATGGCGCTCGACGCGCGTGGGTGATGCTCGGCAGCGGCGACCGCCGCTACGAAGACCTCTGGCGAGCCTGGCGGCGCGGTATCCCGAGCGGGTCTCCGCGACCATCGGCTTCGACGAGCGGCTGGCGCACCTGATCGAGGCGGCGCCGACCTGTTCCTGATGCCGTCGCGCTTTGAGCCCTGCGGGCTCAACCAGATGTACAGCCTGCGCTACGGCACGCGCCCGATCGTCCGGGCGACCGGCGGGCTCGAGGACACGGTGACCGATGCGCGGAGACGGGCGGCAACGGCTTCAAGTTCGCGCGGATACTCCCCGGCGGCAGCTGGTCGCGACCGTCCGCCGGGCGCTGGACCTCTTCCGCAAGCCCGACGCTGGAAGGGGATCCAGCAGAACGGCATGAAAGCAGGACTACTCCTGGGACGCTTCGGCCCGGGAGTATGTCAAAGTGTATGAGGAGGCCGTCAGCGGCGGCACACAGAAGAGGCCCTGATGAAGGGGCAGTTCACCGAGGCACTGACACATGGCATCTGAGAAGATCAGACTCTTACCGACACGAATTTCGATCAGTCCGTCATCAAGGCGACCCAGCCGGTGCTGGTGGATTTCTGGGCCGAGTGGTGCGGCCCCTGCAAGCGGCTGGGGCCGACGATCGACGAGCTGGCGACCGACTACGACGGCCGAGTGACGATCGGCAAGCTGAACGTCGACGACAACCCCGCAGTCGCCGGGCGCTTCAGCATCCGCGGCATCCCGACGCTGCTGCTGTTCAAGGGCGGCCAGATCGTCGAGCAGGTCGTCGGCCTCGCCGACAAGGACTCGCTGAAGAAGCTGATCGACAAGCACGTCTGACGATTGCGGATTCTGATTGCCGAATGCCGAGTTTCGGCGATCAGCGATCAGCAATCGTAATTCGCAATTCACGACTCAGTCCATCGCTCAAACGTCATCATCATCGGCTCCGGGCCTGCGGGCCTGACGGCCGCGCTGTACTCCGCGCGCGCCAACCTGAAGCCGCTCGTCATCGAAGGGCTCGAGGCGGGCGGGCAGCTGATGCTGACGACGCTCGTCGAGAACTGGCCCGGATTCCGCGACGGCATCATGGGCCCGGAGCTGATGGACGAGATGCGGGTCCAGGCGGAGCGGTTCGGCGCGGAAATCATCCGCGGCAACGTCACGGGCGTGGACCTGCGCTCGCGCCCGTTCACGGTCAAGACGGCGGACGCGGAGTACACCGCCCGGTCGGTGATCATCGCGACCGGCGCGTCGGCGCGGCTGCTCGGGATTGCCGTCGGAGCGCGCGCTCATGGGCCACGGCGTCTCCACGTGCGCGACCTGCGACGGCTACTTCTTCCGCGGCAAGACCCATCGCCGTCGTCGGCGGCGGCGACTCCGCGCTGGAGGAGGCGATCTTCCTGACCCGCTTCGCCTCGCAGGTGATCGTCGTCCACCGGCGCGACACGCTGCGCGCGTCGAAGATCATGCAGGACAAGGCGTTCGCCAACCCGAAGATCTCGTTCGAGTGGAACGCCGAGGTCGAGGAGATCACCGACCACGGGCAAGGGCGAAGTGACCGGCATGGTGCTGCGGAACAACCAGACCGGGAGCCGCGAAAGAAGTGCCGGTCGAGGGCGTGTTCGTGGCGATCGGCCACACGCCGAACACGCGTTGTTCACGGATCAGCTCGAGCTCGACCCCAACGGCTACATCGTCACGCACATGGGCACGCGCACGAGCGTGCCCGGCGTCTTCGCGTGCGGCGACGTGCAGGATCACGTCTACCGCCAGGCGATCACCGCCGCCGGCTCAGGCTGCATGGCGGCGATCGACGCCGAGCACTACCTCGACGGGCTGCCGCAGCACCTCGGGAGAAGCCAGCGGCAGCGTCTGAAGCTAGTCGACTAATCACTGACCGAATCGCTAACCGAGTCTGAATCGTTCGAATCGTCGAATCCCGAATCGCTGAGATCGGCGCATCGCATGATTCGTGATTCAGGCTTGGTTCAAGGATTCGTGATCAGTGATTCAGACTGTCAGTCATTACGATTCAGTCGATCCACCCACCACCGACGACCGATTCCCCGTCATAGATGACGACCGCCTGTCCGGGCGCGACGGCGGTCTGCGGCTCGTCGAAGGTCACGCGCGACGCGATCGTCGTCGCAGCGGAGTCGATTGCGGCGGGCGCCTCCCGGTGGCGGTGGCGGATGCGCGCGGTGACACGCGTGCCCTGCCGGCGGCTCAACCCCGGCAATCCAGTTGACGCGCGACGCGGTGAGTTCGCGTGCGCTCGAGCGCCTCCGCGGGCCGACGGTCACCGTGTTCTCGGCCGCGTCGATCCCCACGACGTAGAGCGGGATCGGGGAGGAGAGGCCCAGGCCCTTGCGCTGGCCGACGGTGAAGCGATGGACGCCGCCGTGCGGTCCGACGATCCGTGCCGGTCACGTCGCGGATCGCGCCGCCGGCGCCAGCGCGTCCGTGCTCTTCGAGGAACGACGCGTGCTCGCCCGACGCGACAAAGCAGATCTCGTGGCTGTCCGGCTTGTCGGCGACCGACAGCCCGAGCTCGCGCGCGCAGTTCGCGAACCGCCGTCTTGTCGAGATCGCCGACCGGAAACATCGCGTGCGCGAGCTGCTCCTGGGTCAGCGTGAAGAGGAAGTACGACTGGTCCTTGGCGGGATCCGTGCCGCGCTTCAGCACGTAGCGTGCCGGTGGCCGGATCGAGCTCGACCCGCGCGTAGTGGCCGGTCGCGACGAAGTCGGCGCCGAGCCCCTCGGCGCGGCTCGCGAGCGTGGCGAACTTCAGGTCGCCGTTGCAGTGGACGCACGGGATCGGCGTCCGGCCCGGCGGCATACTCGCTGACGAAATTCGAGATGACCGTGTCGGCGAACTCGCGCTCGAAGTTGACGATGTAGTGGGGGATGCCGAGCGTGCGCCGCGACGCGCCGCGCGTCGTGCAGATCGTCGATGGTGCAGCAGGTCCCGAACGCGCGCGATCGGGTCCCGTCGCCGTTCCGCTCCGCCGTGATCGTACAGCTGCATCGACAGGCCGATGACGTCGTGTCCCGCTCGCGCGAGCAGCGCCGCGGCCACCGACGAGTCCACGCCGCCCGACATCGCGACCACGATGCGCATGGCGTCAGGCCCTCGCTCTTGCGTCGCGTCAAGCTGCGGAGCTTGTCGACGATGCCCGGCAGCTTCGAGACAACGAAGTCCACCTCGGCGTCCGTGTTGCCGGCGCCGAGGCTGATGCGGATTGAGTTCTGCGTCCGGGGCGACGGCAGTCCCATCGCGCGCAGCACGTGCGACGGCTCGAGCGTGCCCGACGAGCAGGCCGAACCCGTCGAGACCGCGACGCCCTCGAGGTCGAGCGCGATCAGCAGGACTCTCGGCCTCGACGCCGTCGAAGCTGATGTTCGTGGTGTTCGGCACGCGCGGCTCGCGAACGCCGTTGATGGCCGTGCCGGGCACGCGTCGCGAGAATCGCCCTCCTCGAGCCGATCCCGCAAGCGCGCCGAGCCGGGCGGCCTCGGTGATCGAGCTTCTGCGCCGCGAGCTGCGCCGCCGACGCCGAGCCCGGCGATCCCCGGAACGTTCTCCGTGCCCGCGCGACGGTTGCGCTCGTGCTTGCCGCCGGTCAGGATCGCGGTGACGCGTGCGCCGCGCTTGATCCACAGCGCGCCGGCTCCTTTCGGCCCGTTGAACTTGTGCGCCGACAGCGACAGCAGATCCACGCCGAGCGCGCGAACGTCGACCGGGATCTTTCCGACGGACTGGACGGCGTCGGTGTGGAACAGCGCGCCGCGCTCGTGCGCGATGCCGGCGAGCTCTGCAATCGGCTGGATGGTGCCGATCTCGTTGTTGGCGTGCATCACCGAGACGATGGCCGTGTCGTCCGTGATCGCACTCGGCCAGCGCCTCCGGGTTCACGATTCCCGTGGCTGATCGACCGGCAGGAGGGTCGTGCGCCAGCCGCGCCGCGCGAGCGCCTCGCAGCGTGACCAGGACGGCCTCGTGCTCGATGCTGCTGGCGATCAGGTGCTTCCGGCCGGTCGGCTCCAGCGCCTCGGCCACGCCGCGCAGCGCGAAGTTGTCGGACTCGGTCCCGCCGCTCGTGAAGACAACTTCCGACGGCTCCGCCGCCGATGAGCGCCGCCACTGCCGAGCGCGCCTCGTCGAGGAGCGCCTTGGCCTGCTGGCCGAAGTGGTGCACGCTCGAGGCGTTGCCGAACTCACCCGTCATGACCCGGGCGACGTCCTCGGCGACCGCCGGGTCCACCGGCGTCGTGGCGTTGTGGTCGAAGTAGATGCGCATGACGCGATCCATCCATGTTAGCATTCGCCCTAACTCTCAGCAATAAAAGGACTAGACAGCGGGCGAAGCGCTTGCGTATACTGGCCGCGACCCTGCTGCCAGAGCCGCGGAACTGCGACCAACTTCGATAGGTGGAGAGTGCCAATGTGGAAACGGGATGATGCGGCGAAGCCGAGCTGCTCCGGCCGGCCCAGGCGCCTGCCCCGGCGCAGCCCAGCAACGCGCCGCTAACCGCGGAGTCGACGTCGCGACCGGCAACGCCGGCGACCCTCAGCGTGGACAGGAGAGAACTGTTGTGAACATCGGCAAATCGGTCGTCATCAAAGGCGAGCTCAACGGCAGCGAGGATCTCACGATTGAAGGGCAGGTCGAGGGCAAGATCGAGCTGCGGCAGAACGTGCTCACGATCGGTCCAAACGCGCAAATCAAGGCGCAGGTGTTCGCCAAGTCGGTGATCATTCTCGGCGAGGTGACGGGCAACGTCACCGCGACCGAGAAGGTCGACATCCGCGACAACGGGTCGGTGGACGGCGACATCGCGGCGCCGCGCGTCGCGATTGCCGAAGGCGCGCACTTCCGCGGCAGCATCGACATGCAGAAGGGCGACGGCAAAGTCCGAATCACAAGCAAGCCGGCCACTGCAGGCCGCTGCGTCAGCCGTCGGGTCAGCAGACGCCGGCGGCCGCCGGCGCCAATCGCTAGCCGTCGCATCGGCCGTCCGGGCGGTCGTGTGATGTCCGTCACGATCGCGTGGCGCGACACGGTCGTCCGGTCGCTCGATCGTCGATCCCATGCTGTCAGACATCCTTCGCTGGGGCGGCAAGCGCCCCGGTCAGCCCGATCCTCCCGGCGACGCGCCGGCCGCGCGAGGCGGCGATGCCGTCGTCCCGTCGAAGGCACTGCCGAAATTCCTCGCCGCGATCGCGCATCAGTCCGAGACGCCGGTGCTGGTCGACCTCGGCCCGGTCATCGGCACGAACGTGGCGTTCTTCGGCGAGCGGCTCGGCTGCAAGCTGTTCATCGAGGATCTCTTCGCCGACTACGATCGCCACGCGCGCGCCGGCACGCTGGACGCGCTCGCGGCGGCCGCTCGACACGCGCTTCCGGCATGAGGACAGCAGCGTCGACGGCATGCTCTGCTGGGACATCTTCGATTTTCTGCCGAAGGCCGCCGCTCAGGCGCTGGCGCGACAGATCGTGCGGATGCTGCGCCCGGGCGGCGCGGTGATGGGGTTCTTCTGCAGCACCGCCGCGTCGCATCACGGTCGCCCTTCACCAAGTACGAGATCGCCGACGAGAAGTCGCTCCGCCACCGCCCGCATCCCGGCGAGGCGGCGGCGCCAAGCACGTCCTCTCAACCGCGACATCATCCAGATGTTCGACGGCCTCGCCGTGGCCGACTCGTTCCTCCTGAAGAGCAACACCCGGGAGATCCTGCTGAGGCGCAGGAGCTAGCGGCTCATGCGTCCGGTCATCGCTCTGCTGAGCGACTTCGGCACCCGCGATCACTACGCCGGGACGATGAAGGGGGTGATGCTCGGGATTTGCCCGGACGTGACGCTCGTGGACATCACCCACGAGATCACGCCGCACGACGTGTCTGAAGGGGCGCTGCAGCTGGCGGCGTCCTTCGGTACTTTCCCGCCGGAACGATCTTCCTCGCCGTCGTCGATCCCGGCGTCGGGTCTCGCCACGGCGCGGCATCGCGGCCGAAGCCGGCGACTACCGGTTCGTCGCGCCCGACAACGGCGTGCTGACCGCCGTCCTGCGGGACACGCCGCCGAAGCGGGTCGTGGAACTGACCGAGCGGCGGTACGCGCGGCCGACCGTGAGCCGGACGTTCGAAGGGCGCGATCGGTTCGCGCCCGCTGCCGCGTGGCTGGCCAAGGGGATTCAGCTGGCCGCGCTCGGGCGGCCGTGACCGACTACCAGCAGCTCGACATCCCGCAGACCCAGTCGGCGAGGCGCGAGCTCTCCGGGCGTCGTGCTGCTGGTCGATCGTTCGGCAATCTGGTCACCAACATCGACCGGCGCACGTTCGAAGCGTTCAGCCGCGGCCAGCCCGTCGCCTTGATCGGTCGCCGGGCATCCCGATCGCCGGCGTCGTCGCGACCTACGCCGATATCCGCCCGGCGAAGTCTGCGCGCTCTTCGGCAGCACCGACCACCTCGAATTCGCCGTCAACGGCGGGAGCGCTGCCGACGCGCTGGGCGTCACACGCGGCGCGCGGGTGCAGATTGACAGGACGTCATCGGAGTGCCAAGGCTGCCGGGGTGCCCCGAGTGCCAGGGCGTGCCATGCTGAGTGCCAGCGGTGCCTTGAGCAGCTGCCTCGTGCGCGTGCCGAGTGCACCCTGGCACCCTGGCACTCCTGGCACCCTTGGCACCGCTGGCACTCCTGGCACCCTTGGCACTCCAGCACTGTTCCCGCCTTGCAATACAATGCCGCCATGCTTGATTTCGATCTGACGGAAGAGCAGCGGCTGCTCGAGCAGTCGGTGCGCGAATGGGGGGCGCGCGAGGTCGCGCCGCGCATCCAGGAGCTCGATCGCGAGCACCGGTTCGACCGCAACATCCTGCCGCAGATGGCGGAGCTCGGGCTGCTCGGCTGCTCGGTGCCGGCGGAATACGGCGGCGCGGGGATGGACTACGTCAGCCTCGGGCTCATCAGCGAGGAGCTCGAGTACGTCGACACGTCGCTGCGCGTCATCATGTCGGTGCACGCCGGACTGAACTGCCTGTCCTGCTGACCTGGGGCACCGAGGATCAGAAGCAGCGCTACCTCGTGCCGCAGGCGCGGGGACAGAAGATCGCCACCTACGGGCTGACCGAACCGGCGGCCGGCAGCGACGTGCGCGGCATCCAGACCGTCGCGGTCAAGAAGGGCGACCGCTACTATCTGACCGGGGAGAAGATGTGGATCTCGCTCGCCGACGTCGCCGACAACTTCCTCGTGTTCGCCTGGTCGGACCTCGAGAAGAAGAAGCAGCGCGATCCGTCGGGCATCAGTGCCTTCATCGTCGAGCGCGCGTTCAAGGGCTTCTCGAGCGGCACGCTGAAGGAGAAGTGGGGCATCCTCGCCGGCAATACCGGCTTCTTCAAGATGGACGAGGTCGAGGTGCCGGAGGCGAACGTGCTCGGCAACGCCGGGCGAGGGATTCAAGATCGCGATGTTCGCGCTCGACCAGGGGCGCTACACGGTCGCGGCCGGCGCGACGGGATTGATCCGCGCCTGCCGCGATGCCAGCGCGAAGTATGCGAAGGAGCGCAAGACGTTCGGGTCGCGATCGCCGAGCACCAGCTCGTCAAGGAGATGATCGCGCAGATGGAATCGGACTACCAGGCCGCGCGGCTGCTCTGGCTGCGCGCCGGATTTCTGAAAAACAGCGGCCGGCGCAACACGCGCGAGACCGGCCTGGCGAAATGGTTCGCGACCGTGGCGTCCGAGCGCGCCGCGGGGGACGCGGTGCAGGTACACGGCGCCAACGGCTATTCGGACGAGTATCCGGTCGGCCGCTTCTATCGCAACTGCAAGGGGGCTGTCATCTACGAGGGCACGCGCGAGATTCACAAGATCATGCAGGCGGACTACGTGCTCGGGTTCCGACAGGACGGCCGACTCGCTGCGAGCTGCCGCCGTTCAGCTGAAGGGCTGATGAGACTCCGACCTCTCGCTCGAATTCCTCGGCGTCGTGGAGCAGGCGGCGATCGCCTGCGCCCACACGATGGGCCTGGGCGACTGGCGCAAGTCCGACCAGGCGGCGGTCGAGACCATGCGCAAGTGCATGGACACCGTGCCGATCGACGGCACCATCGTCATCGGTGAGGGAGAGCGCGACGAGGCGCCGATGCTGTTCATCGGCGAAAAAGTCGGTCTTGGGGCAGTCAGCGAGGCGGTCGCGGCCAGGCTGCCGGCGATCGACATTGCGGTCGATCCGCTCGAGGGCACGAACCTGTGCGCCACGGGCGCGCCCAACGCGATCGTCGTGCTGGCGGCGTCGAATCGCGGCGGCTTGCTGCACGCGCCCGATCTCTACATGCAGAAGCTCGTCGTCGGGCCGTCCGCAAAGAACGCCGTGCACCTGGATGCGAGCGTCCGCGAGAACCTGCGCGCGATCGCGCGAGCGCTGGAGCGGGACGTCGAGGATCTGGTCGTCATGGTGCTCGATCGCCCGCGGCACGAGCAGCTGATCGAGGAGATCCGCGCAACCGGCGCGCGGATCCGACTGATCAGCGACGGCGATCTTTCGGCCGGCATCGCTGCCGCCGTCGTCGGCAGCGGCGTGCACGCGGTGATGGGCATCGGCGGCGCGCCGGAGGGCGTGCTGACGGCGGCGGCGATGCGCTGTCTGAACGGCGAGATCTTCGCTCGCCTGATGGTCACGAAGCCGGAGCACGAGGCGCGGTGCCGCGCGATGGGCATCACCGACTTCGGCAGGGTCTACACGTCGAAGGACCTGGCCTCGCGGCGACAACATCATTTTTGCCGCGACCGGCGTGACCGACGGCACGCTGATGAAGGGCGTGCGCTTCTTCGGCGACGGCGTGCGGACGAGCTCGCTCATCATGCAGAGCCATCCGTCGCGCATCCGGTTCATCGACACGATCCACGTCGAGCAGGCAGGGACCGTCAAGGTGAGGTTCTAACATCAGCGAACGCCCGCACGCCCATTGGCGACGGAACCTCTTCGCCGTCACCGCCGCGAGCTTCATCGGCTTCACCGGCTTCACGCTGGTGATGCCGTTCCTGCCGCTGTATTTCCAGCAGCTTGGGGTCGACGACGTCGGCGAGATCGCCATGTGGTCGGGGCTGAGCCTCGGCGTGACGCCGGCGCTGACCGCGATGCTCGCCCCGTTCTGGGGACGCCTCGCCGATCGCTACGGCCGCAAGATCATGGTCGAGCGTTCCCTCATCAGTTTCGTCGTCGTCATGGGCGCGATGGCGTTCGTGCACCGGCCGTGGCACGTGTTTGGCCTCCGCGCCCTCCAGGGTTTCTTTGCCGGCTACGGTTCGCTGACGCTGACGATGGCGGCCGACTCTGCGCCGCGCGACCGGATGGCTTACGCGATTGGATTCGTGCAAACGGCGCAGCGCCTCGGGCCGGCCATCGGTCCGATCGTCGGCGGCGTGGTCGCGCAGGTCGTCGGTCTGCGAAACGCCTTCCTGGTGACGGCCTGCTTCTATCTGGTGGCCGTGCTGCTCGTGGTGTTCATGTACGACGAACATCATGCCCACCACGCAACGGCGCACGGCGCTGAGGGACGAGTGACGTTCCGCAACATGCTGGCGTTCGAGAACTTCATTCTGCTGATGGCCGTCGTCTTCGGGTTGCAGTTCATCGATCGCAGCTTCGGGCCGATTCTGCCGCTGTTCGTCGCCGAACTGGGTACGCCGGTGAACCGCGTCCCGATTGTCGCGGGCGTGCTTTTTTCGATCGCGGCGGGCACAGGCGCGATCGGCCATCATTTCTGCGGCCGCCTGCTGCGCCGTGCCTCGGCCCGTCGCGTGATCGCGATGAGTGCAGCGGTTGGGGCCGCCGGGGCGTTCATTTACGTGCTGGCCCGGAGTCCATGGGTTCTGGTCGCTTGGCACGCCGATTTTCGGCATCGCGATCGGCGTCGCGACGACGGCGGCCTACACCGCCGCGAGCAGCGTGATGCCGGCGACGGGACGGGGCGCCGGATTCGGCCTGCTGACGACGGCGTCGCTGGCCGGTCTCGCGCTGAGCCCGATCGTGAGCGGCATTCTGGGTGCGACGAGCATCCGCGCCGTGTTCGTCCTCGACACGGTCGCGCTTGGGATGCTCGCCGTGCTGGTGTCGCGCCTCATGATTGGTGCGCCCGCTCGTCGGCGCGACAGCCCCCGCGACGGAGGAGATGTGACCCGTTGACGGTAAACTGGATCGTGCTGAGCATCCGCAGACAGCCATCTCGATGCGTCGACTCATCGTGGACCCGGACCGTCCGTCGCCCCAAGACATCGCATCGGCCGTCGCAGCCCTGCGAGCCGGCGCTGTGGTCGCGTTTCCCACCGACACACTGTACGGCCTCGCCGTCGATCCGCGGAGCGACGTTGGCGTCGAGCGATTGTTTGCGCTGAAGGGGCGCGACCCGCGGCGTTGCGGTGCCGTTGATCGCGGCCGATCTGGAGCAGGCGGCTGCCGCCGGCGAGCTTCGGTGAGTGCGAGCGTCGCGCCGCCCTGGCGTTCTGGCCAGGACCGCTGTCGATTGTGGTACCCGCGAGAGCCGGGGTCTCGCACAAAGCACTTGGCCGGCGGTAGAACCGTTGCGATTCGCGTTCCCGCGCATGTGATCGCACGCCAACTGGTGGCATGCATTCGGATATCCCGTGACCGCGACGAGCGCCAACCGATCGGCGAGAATCCGGCGGACTCTGCCGACGCCGTTGCCGACGCCTTGCCTGGTGTGGATGTGCTCCTCGATGGTGGAGCGGCGCCGGGTGGAGCCGCGTCGACGATCATCACCTTCCGTGATGGCGTGTCCGACGCTGCTGCGTGCCGGCGCGGTGCCGTGGGACCGCGTGATAAAATCGCTGCAGTGACACGTCATTCGGCTTCGCGATCGACCACGCCGGATCGACAGGAGCGTGCGGCGCTCGTCGGACTGTTCAGCGGCACTCCTCGTCACTTCGATCCCGAGCATTCTCTTGACGAACTGTCGGGCCTTGCCTCAGCGGCCGGCGCCGTGGTCGTGCTGCGCGTGCTGCAGGAGCGGCCGAAGCCGGACCCCGCGACATTTCTCGGTAGCGGCAAGATTGAGACGCTCGCCGCTTCCTGCGACGAACTCGATGTCGACGTCGTCATCTTCGACAACGAGCTGACGCCTGCGCAGCTGCGGAATCTCGAGGAACGACTCGAGACGAAAGTCGTCGATCGAACGCAGCTGATTCTCGACATCTTTGCCCGGCGCGCGCGCACGCGCGAAGGCAAGCTGCAGGTCGAGCTCGCGCAGCTGAAGTATCTGATGCCTCGTCTCGTCGGCTCCGCGGCGGCACTGTCGCGTCTGGGCGGCGGGATCGGCACTCGAGGTCCCGGCGAAACAAAACTGGAAACCGATCGCCGCCGGATCCGTCACCGGATCAGCGTCATCTCCAGGGACATCGATCTCGTCCGGCGGCGCCGCACGTCAGCTGCGCGAGCGCCGTCACAAGGCGGCCGTGCCAACCGTCGCGCTCGTCGGCTACACCAACGCCGGCAAGACGACGCTGTTCAACGCGCTGACGGGAGGCGATGCGGTCGCCTCGGATGCGCTGTTCGTGACGCTGGATCCGCTCGTCCGCAAGGTGCGGCTGCCGGATCGCCGTGAGCTGCTCGTGTCGGATACGGTCGGGTTCATCGAACGGCTGCCGCACTCGCTGGTGGCGGCGTTCCGCGCCACACTCGAGGAAGTGGCGGCGGCGGATCTGCTGCTCCATGTCATCGATGCATCCGATCCGGAACGGGATCGGCACATCGCCGCCGTTCAGAGCGTGCTTGCCGAGGTGGGCGCCGACCGTGTCCCGTCCGTTGAGGTCTTCAACAAGTGCGACGTCATGTCCGACACAGAGCGCTCCCATATTCGCGGCGCTCCATCCCGGCGCATTGTGCGTGTCGGCCAGCGACCGGCGAGGGGCGTGACGAGCTGATCGCCGCGATGGAAGCGCGCCTGGCGCTCGACACGGCGCACGTGATGATGGAGTTCGATGCCGGAGACGCGGATCGCGAACGGATCGCCCATCTGTATCGGATCGGCCGCATCCTGCGCCACGTCGCCACCGATGGACGTGTATCCATCGAGGCGGAAGTTCCGCGGCGCGATGCTCGATCGCTTTCCATCTGCTGTGCTGCAATGACCCGTCGAGCGCTGCTGTTTGTCATTGGTCTCGCGTCTGGCGCGATCGGCGGCTGCGCGGCGAAGACCGCGCCGACGCCGCCACCTGGCGGGTGCGCCGCGTTTCCCTGACTACGTGTTCCCCTCCGTTCCTGGACAGATCGCCGGCTCCGCCAATTCGACGCGTTGCACGAACTCGGGTGGCAGTGGCTGCAGGCGGGGGATCCCAAAGCTGCAGAGCGCAATTTCACTGCTGCCTTGAGGCAATCGCCCGGCTTCTATCCCTCCGAGGCAGGCCTCGGATACGCCTCCCTCGCGCGCAAAGACAACAGGGAAGCGGCCTCGCATTTCGACCGGGCGCTGGCCGCGAATCCGGCGTATGCACCGGCGCTGGCCGGCCGCGGCGAAGCCCTACTCACGCTCGGACAGCGCGATCAGGCACTGGCGAGCTTCGAGGCGGCCGTTGTCGCCGACCCGCAGCTGTCTTCGCTCCGGAGCCGCATCGAGGTCCTGCGGTTTCGCGGGACTGCAGGACGACGTCGATGCTGCCAGAAAAGCAGCCGAGGCGGGACGGCTGCAGGAAGCGCACGCTATGTACGAGCGGACGATCGCCGCGTCGCCCGACAGCCCATTTCTCTATCGCGAGCTGGCGATTGTCGAAAAACGCGAGGGAAACCTCGCTGGCGCGCTGGAGCACGCGCAGAAAGCCGCGACGCTCAACCCGACCGAGTCTCGCAACTTCACGACGATCGGCGAGATTTACGAGGCGCAGGCTGAGTACGACAAGGCGCTCGAAGCCTACACGACGGCCGCAGCCCTGGAGCCGAACGAGGCCATCGAATCGAAGATCGACGACCTGCGCGAGCGCGCGGCGTTTGCGGCGATGCCCGACGAGTATCGATCGATCGAAAAAGCTCGCCGACCGTCACGCGCGCGCAGCTGGCGGCATTGTTCGGTGTTCGACTCGATGACCTCCTCAAGCGCGCCCCGCGTTCGAATTCGGTCGTCATCACCGACACGCGAGGCAGCTGGGCAGCTCCGTGGATCCTTTCGACCGCCCGCGCCGGACATGATGGAGGTGTATCCGAACCACACCTTCCAGCCAAACGCGCCTGGTCCGCCGCGGCGACCTGGCGCAGGCAGCCTCGAAAGCCCTGTCGCTCATCGCCGCTGGCAACCCACGACTGGCGGCGTCACTTCGCAGTGCGCGCGGACGATTTCCCGACGTGCCACCCGGTCACCCGAGTTATCAGGCGGCGTCTCGCGGTCGTCGAGACCGGGGTGATGACGCCGACGGCCGACGGGGCGTTTCAGCTCTCACGGCCCGCCACTGGACAGGAAGCGGTCGCGGCTGTCGGCAAGCTGGTCGAGCTGTCCGGACGTCAGGCCCGATGAACCTGTTGACGGCCGCCAATCAGCTCACGCTGTTGCGGATGGTGCTGATTCCTCCGTTCGCCATCCTTCTGGTATACGGCTATCGCGGTTGGGCGCTCGTCGTCTTTCTTGCCGCCGGGATCACGGACCTCTTCGACGGCCTCATCGCGCGGCGCACGGGGCAGAAGACGACGCTTGGCGCCTGGCTCGATCCCATGGCCGACAAGCTGCTGCTCGTGACGATGTTCGTGATGCTGACGCTGCCCGGCATCGGATCCGCCAACCGTCTGCCGCTCTGGTTTACGATTCTCGTCCTGAGCCGGGACATCGCAATCGTCCTGACCGTAGCAGTCGTCAATCTCGCGATCGGGCCGCGGACGTTCCGTCCGTCGATCTTCGGCAAAATCGCCACGGCGCACCTACATCATGACCGGGGTCGTCACGCTGTATTTCAACTACCTGGACATCCAGTCGTCGTAATCACCGCGTTCGTCTATGCGTCGCTCGTCATCACGTTCGTGTCGGCCTTTCACTATCTGATCAAAGTCGTTCACTCGGCCACTGAGCAGCGTCATGCCGTGCCAAAGCGCACGGCAGCCGTTCCGGCGCTTCGAAGACCCTGTAGATCGGCCCCCGACCGGCCGATAACCTCAAAGCCCCCCATTCGCCCTTTTCCTGTTTGCGTTTCTCAGAAGCCAGCAGCCGAATCGACGCGTCATCGAGGAGACTCCATGCTCGAAGCATTCAAGAAGTCCGGAAAACCTGCTCGCAATCAGGCCGAGGAACTCGAGGCGCTGATTGCGACGTCCCGGGAGGAGCGGGCGGCGTTGAGCACGATGCTCACGCAGATGCAGCTTCAGACCACGAAACTCGCCACCGCGGGCAAGTCGCTGCAGGAAGTGGACGAGAAGGCGGGCAAGGCGCACACGCGGCTCGATGAGGTCGTGGAGCGGTCTAGCGAAGGCGGACAGCCGAGCGAAGGAGCTTGAAACAGATCGACGCCCGCATCCGTGCGCTTGCCGAATCGATCAGACAAGGCGGAGCAGGAGACGGCCCGGCTGACCGCGCCGGACGGTCAGCTGCAGCAACACAAGCAGACGCTGGAGAGCTTGTCCACGCAGGCGCATCGCCGCCCGCGAAAGCCTCGAAACGCTGAAGACCGACCAGCAGGCCCTCGATGAGCTCCGCGATCAGCTGCGGCGGTCTGAGGCCGAAGCGCGCGAATCCCGAGCGAAAGGTCAGATGCCATGAAAGCTGAAATCGAGCGACTCCGCAGCTTGGCGGCGGCGAGTTTCGCGAGGACGTGACCGCGCGTTCGAGAGCTCTCTCGTCACGACGCACGAAGAAGCCCAGCGCGACCGCCGAGATCGTCCAGGACGTCGAGAAGCGGCTTGGCCCGCTCGCCGAACTGCAGCAGATGAGCGGAACACCGAGGAGCGGATGACCGGCCTGAATGCGCTCGCCGAGCACGTCAACCAGAAGATCAAGGCGCTCGAGAACCAGAAGCATACCGTCGAGCGCGCCGTTGTCGAATCGAACCGGCTCAACGAGATGATCTGGGCGATGGACGTGCAGATCAACAAGCTGAACGAAGGCGGGCTGCAGGCCGCCGCGGACCGAGGAGCTGATCGAGCGCGTCGGAAGCGCTGTCGCGCGAGGTATCCGGGCAGATCGAGGCAGGCACCAAGGCACGCGACGGTTTTGCCGCCGATCTGATCAAGCTTGACAAGCGATCGAACGGCACTCGCGGAGTTCGTGCGACGGCTTCACCGATCGGCTCGCTGTCGAGCGCCACGACGCTCGACGGCTTCGACCAGCGTGCCCGGGTGCTTCAATCCGCGGTTGGACCGACGCGGAGAAGAGAATGGAAGAGCAGGCCGCCCGCGATCGCCGCGCTCAGGCGCTCGACCAGCGTGTCGACTATCTGTCGAAGCAGCTCGAAACGCTGAACACGCAAGCCGCCGAGCTCCAGCGCAAACAATCGACGCTCGACTCCCTGCAGCGAGTCGCTCGCGCAGGTCGATGAGCTCGCGACGAGAAGACGTCTGGCAGTACGAGAGCCTGAAGCAGGGCCGCCAGGATCTCGAAGCCCTGCGCGGCGAAATCCAGGAAGTGTTCAAGTCGCACGCGGCGGCGGTTCAGATTGCGCGACAGACTGGCGTCAGATCGCGTGGCGCTCGAGTCGTTCCTGGAGCGGACGGACAGCCTTCACCGCGGGGGTGCCGGAGCTCGAGGCGCGCTCGGAGCGATCGCCGAGAAGCTTGCCATCCGTTGATGACAGCGCAGAGAAGGCGGCGAACCTCGCGGTGCTCGCTGGCGATCTCGAGCGCCAGATGAAGCGGATCGCCGACTCAGCAGCGATCTGGTCGAGCGCGTCGAGGCGCGCCTGAACACGCTCAGCGGCCTGACCGTAGAGGTCGACAGGAAGCTCGACGAGCAGATTTCACGTCGCGGTGAAGTCGAGGCGCTGCGAAGCCAGGTCGACGGCGTGACGATTCAGGTTGCGGACGCCCGGCAGAAGCTCGAGGCCGTCAGCGCCATACAGGAGCAGCTGCTGCCACTGACTACGCAGCTGTCGGCGCTCGAGAGCGCAGATCGAGACCGCGCACGCGCGCTTCGTCGCGGCGCAGAAGGAGGAGGCGGAGCTGGCGGAGCAGGAGCAGCGGCTCGCCGCGCTCGACGAGAGGGCCCGCGCGACCTCAGGCGAGATCGCCGAACGCCTGACCGAGGTGCGGGGGCTGTCCGACGAGCTCGGTCGATCCGTCACCGTCAAGAACGAGCTGCTCGAGGAGCTGGCCGGCGTGCAGGCGCGCCAGCACGACGTCGCCTATGCAGATCGATGCGGCCGACGATCATCTCAAGCGCCTCGAGGGCGCAGCCAGAGAGCTCGAACAGCGCGGATCGCAGCTCGTATTTGCGGAGAAGCGGATTGGCGCGTTTGAGACCCGGCTCGTCGATTTGTGCCAGATGGCCAGTCAGATCGAGAGCACGATCCAGCGCGTCGCCCAGCGCGAATCGATCGTCGAGGCGGTCCGCAGGGAAGTCGAGGGGATCCACGAGATCAGCGCCCGAAGCAAATCCGATCTCGAGCACGTCGAGGCGCATCGCACCGAAATCGTCACGCTTCGCGAGAAGCTGGACGGTCTCCTCGGCGCGATCGCGGAGACCGAGACCCGCATCGCCGCGATCGACGGGCGCAAGTAAGGTCGTCGACGAAGTGCAGCTCAAGACGAACGTCATCGTCAACATGCTCGAAGACGTGCGCCTCAACATGGACACGATCGGCGAGCACAAGACCATCATGGAGCACGCCATGTCCGATTTCACGCGGCTGACGGAACTCGTGCAGGAGTCCCAGACCACGCTGCGCGCGCTGAAGGCCGAGCGCGAACTGGCGGCGCGAATCGAGCGCGGCACGAAACACCTGCGCGCGAAAACCGTTCCGGAGGATGCGAAGAAGTTTGCGTGAGAACGACCCCAATGCGCTGCACGCGCCGACGGCGAACGTCGAAGAATCGAAGAAACGAAGATCCGAAGGAGGCGCGAAGGCCGGAGGATCACGCTGCGGGCTGACGGGGCGCCGGCCTTCCGGCCGGCGACAAAGCGAGGCACGATCCGAAAACACAAGCACCACTTGCGCACGAGGTGTTTGTGTTTTCGGATCGGTGTCTCGCTTTCCGCGCACAGCGCGGCCCGTCAGCCCTCGTCTTCTTCGATTCTCCTTCGATTCTTCGTTTCTTCGGATCTTCGACGTTCAGCCGTCGGCGCGTGCAGCGCGACGGCCGCCGGGCGTCATACTTTCGTCCGGAAGTAATCGAGCGTGCGGGTCAGGCCTTCTTCGAGGCCCACCTTCGGTTCCCAGCCGAGCAGCGTGCGGGCGCGTGTGATGTCGGGCTGCCGCACCTTGGGGTCGTCTTCAGGGAGCGGCCGGTAGACGATCTGGCTCTTCGATCCCGTCAGCTTGATGATCATCCGGGCGATCTCCTCGATGGTCATTTCCTGAGGGTTCCCGATGTTCACGGGATCGTTCACGTTGGACTCCATCAGCCGGATAATCCCGTCCACCAGGTCGGTGACGTAGCAGAAACTACGCGTCTGGCGTCCACTCCCGAAGATCGTGACGTCGGCGCCGGTCAACGCCTGGGACATGAACGCCGGCACCGCGCGGCCGTCGCGCAACCGCATGCGCGGACCGTAGGTGTTGAAGATCCGCACGATTTTGGTATCCAGGCCGTGGTAACGGTGATACGCCGTCGTCATCGCTTCGGCAAACCGCTTGGCTTCGTCGTAGACGCCGCGCGGTCCGATCGGGTTCACATTGCCCCAGTACGTCTCCTTCTGCGGGTGCTCCAGCGGGTCGCCGTACACCTCTGACGTGGAGGCGATGACGAATCGGGCGTTCTTGGCTTTCGCCAGGCCGAGCGCCTTGTGGGTGCCGAGCGCGCCGACTTTGAGCGTCGGGATGGGCAGCTCCAGGTAATCGATAGGGCTGGCGGGGCTTGCCCAGTGGAGCACCGCGTCGACCGGACCTTCGACATTGATGTAGTTCGTGACGTCGTGCTTCATGAACACGAAGTCGCGGCCCGTGAGATGCGCGATGTTCGCGGTATCGCCCGTGAGCAGGTTGTCGATGCCGACCACGGAGTGCCCGCGGTCCAGCAGCGCCTCGGACAGGTGCGATCCGATGAACCCCGCGGCGCCGGTAATGACGATTCTCATAAGAAATGCTGAATGTCGAATGTTGAATGTTGAATGTCGAATGTTGAGTTGTGAATGTCGAGTGACTGTTCCGAAGTCGAGCGTTGAGCTCGCTCATTCAACAATCAGCACTCACCATTCAGCAATTCAGTATGCGTGTTTCTGGAGTCCGCGCAGCAACGTCAGGCACATGATTTTGATGTCGAGCGTAACCGACCAGTTCTCGATGTAATACAGGTCGTACTCGATGCGCTTTTCGAGGGAGGTGTTTCCGCGCCAGCCGTTGACCTGCGCCCAACCGGTGATGCCAGCCTTGACCTTGTGACGGAGCATGTATTGAGGAATCCGATGCTTGAACTGCTCGACGAAATAGGGACGCTCGGGCCGCGGCCCCACGATCGACATGTCGCCGCGGAACACGTTCCAGAGCTGGGGTAGTTCGTCGAGATCCATCCGCCGTAACCAGCGGCCCACGGGGGTGCAGCGCGGGTCGTCGTCGCGCGCCCAGATCGGTCCCGTTTCGTCCTCGGCTCCGGGGTACATCGACCGGAACTTGTAGACCTGGAACGCCTTGCCATCCAGGCCCATGCGCTCCTGTTTGTAGAACACCGGGCCTTCAGACGTGTACCTGATCAATACCGCGATGATGCCGAACGGCACCGACAGACCCGTCAGTGCGCAGGAGGAAATGACGACGTCGATGCCGCGCTTCAGAACACTATTGAAGCCGCGCAGCGGCACATCGTTCAGGCTGATGATCGGAACGCCGTCGAGGTTCTCCAGACGGGCGCGCAGCGCGATGAACTGCAGCAGGTCCGGAACGACGTGCACTTCGACCGCCTCCCGGTTGGTCGCCTCGACAATCCCGAGCATCTTCACGTGCTCTTCAAGTGGAAGCGCGACGTAGACGTGGTCGATGCTCTCCTGACGAATAATCTCGTGCGCCTCGTTCAATGTGCCGAGCAGTGGTAGCCCGCGATACCCGATGTGATCGCCGGACGCGCGGTCATCGAGGAATCCGACGACCCTGAATCCCAGCTCCCGGTGTTCGAGCACCTTGTCCGCGACAAGTTTGCCCAGATCGCTCGCCCCGACAATCAGCACGCGCTTCAGGCCGATGCCAGCTTTCCAGCGCCGTTCGAGGGCCTCGCGCACGAACTCACGCGATGAGTAGGCGAGGACGATATTGATCACGAGGTAGAACGCCCACACGAGCTGGGACACTTCGTAGACCCCGAGGTCCTTCAGCGCGTCGGGAACGTAGTAGGTGTTGTAGTAGAGGGTCCCGCCGATGCCGAACACCACCGCCAGAATGCTGCCGACGAAAACAGCGAAGAAGTCATCGACTCGCGATCGGCCACGGCGAAGGTGATAGACCCCTTGCACGTGGAACGCCAGCGGAAGGATCGCCATCACAAACGGCAGGAGCTTGCTCGTAGTACCGGAAACGGCGGAAGTCCCTTGGTGACGGGGATGATGCCCGCCAGCCAGTGAAACCGAAGCATGTAGGCCAGAGCGAATGACGATCCGCTGATCAATGCGTCGGTGATGACGAAGAAGAGGACGAGCAGGCGATTGTACCGCCGCATCATCGCGCGGCCTCGCGTTCTGACACGGCGTCCTGAACGGCGGCCTGGAAACTGGTCATGAAATGTGCGCGCGAGAAGCGTCCCGCATGTGCGCTGGATGACCGCTTGATCGGGACGAAGCGCACGAACTCGGTTGAGACCCTCCGCGAATGCGGCCGCTGACTCGTCGGACACCAGGATGCCGGTGACGCCATCCAGCACGGTTTCGCAGGCGCCGCCAGCGCCAAGGGCTACGACGGGTGTGCCGCACGCCTGAGCTTCAACCGGGACGATCCCGAAATCTTCAGTCCCTGGCAACAGGACAGCCGTGGCTTCCGAGTAAAGGCTCCGGATTTCCTCGTCTGACCGCCACCCCAGAAAGTCGACGTGCCCGCCGGCAGCAGCGCGAAGGCGGGACTCTTCGGGTCCTCGTCCTACGATTTTGAGGCTGCGCTCCCACGTGCTGGCAGGCCGCAATCGCGATCTCGAGCCGTTTGTAGGGCACGAGCGCCGACACGACGAGGAATGTGGGTTCAGACGGTCGGGACGTCACCGACGCCGGAGGACGATAGAAGGTGGTATCTACAGGAGGATACACAACGGTCGACCCGCGATTATAGTATCGGCGGATCCTGCCCGCAACATATTGAGAATTCGCGAGAAAGCGGTCCACACGCCCGGCCGTGCCCGCGTCCCAGCGTGCCATGTGCGCCAGCACCGGCCGAAGCAGTCGGCTGCGGACTCGCCCGACCTGGTCTGGACCGAAGTACGACTCGAACTGATCCCAGGCATACCGCATGGGTGAGTGGCAGTAGCAGACGTGCGTCGCGGATCCCGATCGAATGACCGACTTCGCGGCGCAATGGCTGCTGCTGATTACGAGATCGTAACCATCCAGGTCGAACAGCTCGACCATCATTGGAAACAGAGGAAGGTACTGCCGGTAGAGGCGACCGGCTCTCGGCAGCCTCTGGACGGCGGACCGCTTGATCCGGTGCCGTTCGATCCGTTCCGACACGCTCCCGGGCACCTGAACGAGCGTGAACAGGGTCGCATCCGGGTAAATCTCGCAGATGGCGTCGAGGACCTTCTCGCCGCCGCGCATGCCCGTCAGCCAGTCGTGGACGATAGCCACGCGCGGCAGCCGCGACTCGCGGTTGGCGACTCGCGACTCGGAAGAGAGCTGCGCATTTGACCGCCCGATTGGAAGGGTGGCATCCGCGTGGCTCCCAAATCGCGAACCGCCAGCCGCCAGTCGCGAGCCGCCAGTCACTCCGCTAGCACCTCTTCGTAAATCTCCCGCACCCGGCGCACCGATCGCTCCCAGGAGAATTCCTTGACGCGGCGAAGGCCCCGTTGGCGGAGGTCCTCCCGCAGCGCCGAATCCATCAGGACGCGCCGGATGGCCTGCGCGATTGCGGTCGGATCCAGCGGATCGATGAGCAGTGCTGCATCGCCCACGACTTCCGGCAGCGACGAGACGTTCGACGTGATGACCGGCGTCCCGCTGGCCATCGCCTCGAGCGGTGGGAAGCCGAAGCCTTCATAGAGAGAGGGAAAGACGAAGACGCGGGCGAGACGATAGAAAACCGCCAGCGTCTTGTCCGGGACGAAACCGAAGAATCGGACGTACTTGTGCAGCTTGTGGCGGTGCACGGCACGCCGCAGCGTGGCGTACTTCGAGACTTCGTCGCCGATGATCAGGAGCTTGACGTGCGCGAGATCGGGGTCCTGGCGAAGCGTGTGGAACGCATCGATGAGCCGCTCCAGGTTCTTGTGCGGCTTGATGTTCCCCGCATAGAGGATGTACGGCGCATTCAGCTGATACCGCTCCCGCACGCGCTCGATCTCCTCTTCGGTAGGTGTTTCGCCAAGCCGGTCGTCGATCGCGTTGTAGATGACGTCGATTTTTCTTTCCGGAATGCGAAAGTAGCGCCGGATATCGCGCTTGGATGCCTCTGAAACCGTCAGCACCCGGTTGGCCCGATGCGTCGCCATCCACATCGACGACAGCGCGTACGCGTACGCCGAGTCGATTGGGCAGGTACTGCGGGAATCGAAGATGGATGCAGTCGTGAATCGTCACGACCGACTTACACGGCGTTAGCGGCGGCAGCACATAGTGCGGGGCATGGAACAGGTCCACCTTCTCGCGCCGCAGGTCCAGCGGAATGCGAAGCTGTTCGCTGACCGAGTAAGGTTTGGCCACTTCCGGAATGGCGCGGAAGTTCTCGCCGAGTTCCTCCATGCTTCCGCAGTCCTCCTCGCGGCAGAACATGATGTACTCGGTCTCCGAGTCCAGCCGCGAGAGATGCCGCAGGAGATTGCGGAGGTACGTCCCAATGCCGTAATCCCGAAGCTTGCGGGCATCGATGGCGATTCGCAAGACACTGGATTCTACCGCGGGAGCTGGCCCTTCATCCGGAGATAGGCTCGCAGCAACGGCACCCAGCCGGGGTGGTGCTTCTCATAGAACGCGAGCTGACTGCGACGATACGCGATGTTCATCGCGACAGGAGCGGTCGCGCGCGATCGTCCTCCGAGGTGGATGACGTGTGCGGCGGGTGTGAAGATGACGCGCCGGCCCATGGCACGAATCCTGGCGCAGAAGTCCACGTCTTCCGTGTAGAGAAAGAATCGCTCGTCCAGCAGACCAGCCTGCTCGGCATCCACACGCCGCACGAGCAGGCAGGCGCCGCTCACCCAATCGACATCGTGCTCACGGCGCGTGGCACGCTCGACCCAGCTCGAGATGGGAGGAACTCGCCGGCGATACAGCGCGAGCGTGATTTTTTGTGTGAGCTCGTTCGAAGGGCGAGATCATGCGCCCGAACGAGAGCTCCGCGCGTCCCCTCTCGTCGGTCAGTCTGGGACCCGCCACGGCGGCATCCTGGGTGGCCAGCAGCCGCGCCACGAGCGCATCGATGGCGCCGGCGGGCACGATCGTGTCGTTGTTCAGGAGCAGAACCAGCGCGCCCGTCGAGGCGCGAATGCCGACGTTGTTGCCGGCAGCGAACCCCACGTTCGCCGGTTGGTCGATCACCTTCACGCCTGGCCAGCGCCTCGTCACGGCGGCGACGCTTCCGTCGGTCGACGCGTTGTCGACGACGACGATGTCGTGAGGGGTTGACGGCGGAGCCGACGTGAGCGACTCGAGGCAGTCTTCGAGGTGTCTTCGCGCGTTGTAGCTCACGATGATGATCGACAGCGTGGTCACCCGCGGATCCGCTCGATTTCGTGCAGCGTGTCGTCCGCGGCTCGATCCCAGGAATATCGGGCGAGCACCTCTGTCGCGCGCAAAAGCTGCGTGTGCGCGGCGGGGCGGGACTCCAGGAAATGTCGGATCGCGGCCGCGGCGCCCTCGATGTCGCCGATTCCCACGTATTCGGCGGCGTCCCCATAGACTTCGCGCGCAATGGGCGTATCCAGCACCACGATTGGAACGCCTGCCGCCAGAGCCTCGAGCGGCGTCAATCCGAATCCTTCGTACTCGGACAGGAACACGAAGACCGAGGCTCGCAAGTAGTGATCTCGCAGTTGGTCGTGCGGAAGATAGCTGCGAAGGTCAACCCTGGCTGAAACACCGAATGCCGCGGCGGCCTGTGTAAGATCCTGGGGCGGCCAGGTCCGGTCACCTCCAACAATGACGAAGCGGGCTTCCGGCATCCCTTCTGTGGCCTTTGCAAACGCGGCGATCGCCTCGGGCAAATTCCGTCGGTTCAAGAGAGTACCAACGTAGAGCACCAGCGGTTCACGCGCCAAAGTGTTCGCTGGCACTGACCGCGCTGCTGCGGGACCGGTAAGGCCAGGCCGGATCACCTTCAATCTGGTGGCGTCGACACGCAAGCGGGACGAGATCTCCGAACGTGAGAACTCGGAGTCGGTGAAGATGACCGAGGCTGAGGCCGCCATCCGATGCGCAAGAAGGCGCCGCCGCCATCGCTCGCGCGCCCGGAACCACTCCGGGTGTGCAAGGAACGAGACATCGTGGATCGTGACCGCGAACGGAATGCCCAAGGCCACCGGAGCGGTATAGGCCGGAGCAAAGAACACATCAGGCTTGTCCCGCCGGACGGCCGCTCGAAGCGTTGTCTGCTCCCACCATGTTCCGGCCCCTCCGGGGATGACGCGTGTTTCGGTGATGTCTGGCGGCAGAGCGCATCTCGAGCGGCTCGTGGCGAGTAGAGAATGAATCGCCGCGTCGCCGCGTCGGGCCGTTCCGATCCAGCGACGGAGCAGTTCTCCGAGGTAACGTCCCACGCCCGTCACTTCGCCAAGGAGCTCCCGCGCATCGATTCCGATTCGGAGCGACGGCGCGTCACCGCGGGCTCCGCCGGCGATGCGCCGCGCGATAGGCGTCGTAGAGACGTTCCGCGCTCGCGGACCACGTGAACTGGCTGGATCGCACCAGTCCCTTGCTCGGACATCGATCGCCGAGCGCGGCGTCCGACAATACGCGTTCGAGCGCGGTCGAGAGCTCGCGCACATCCTCGGGATCCACCAGAAGGCCCGCATCTCCGACCACCTCCGGCAGCGCGCCGCGATTCGACGCGACAACGGGGACGCCCGACAGTCATGGCCTCGAGTGCGGTAATGCCGAAGCCTTCGTCGAGCGATGGTAGTGCCAGCACCGACGCGTCGGACAGCAACCGCTGGCGTTCGGCATCGCTGACATACCCGGTGAACCGGACGCGTGACCGGACGGCGCCGTCGATCCGGCGCTGGCTGAACAGCGAGCCAGTCGAGGCGGGCGCGGCGCCAGCGATGACGAGGTCTGGCGCGTCTGGCCGCCGCTGCATGAGCGCCGTATACGCTTCGATCAGCCGCGCAACGTTCTTACGGGGCTCGGTGGTTCCAAGGAAAAGGATAGGGCCCGGGGCCGGCAGGATCGCGGCCGTCTGACTCCAGGACGGCCGGCCAGGGTAGCAGACCGTTATGCGGTCGGACGCAACGCCGAGCCGCTCGGCCACCTGTCGGGCCGTGTAATTGGAGTTGACGACGACCGCGTCGGCGCGTCCGGCGTGGTCGCCGGCGAGCGCCGGATAATCGCGGCGGATTTCGGCCGCGGTGTGCTCGGGCCGATCGAGGAAGTACAGATCGTGAATCGTCACGATCCGGGCGGCAGACCTCGACGGAATCAGCAGCGGGTGCATGCGAATGCACGACGTCGGGACGCGGCCCGAGCACTTCAATCGGCGGCCATTCAATCCTGTGCCATGCGAAGTTCAGCAGACGAACGGGGATGCGCGCATCGATTTGTCGCGTGCCCGGAACGGCCGAAGGGCGGCAGACGATCCTTCCAGGAGCTCGAAAACAGGGTCAAGGTGTCGCCGTTTCGGAGTTTCGAAGCCAGCGCGGTGGCGAGTCCGTGGGCATACTCCCCGACGCCGGTTCGCTGCCGAAGCGCCGGTCGGTAGTCGATCAGGATGTCCACGCCGGCCGGATCGTAACACACCGAAAGTGCGGCAAACCCTTGGCGTTCAATAGATTGACAGCCTTTTTCCGGCTGTGCTACCTTTAGCAGTTTATATACCTCGGAAGGTGCGGGACGGATGAAAATTGCGGTCGTTGGGAGTGGCTACGTCGGACTGGTCGCCGGCGCGTGTCTGGCCGAAAACGGTAACGAGGTCATGTGCGTGGATAAGGACCCGGCAAAGATCCGGTCCCTCCAGCGCGGAAAGATACCGATTTACGAGCCGGGACTGGAAGAGCTGGTTCGGAGGAACCGGAGCGAAAAACGTTTGGTGTTCACAACCGCGCTCGAGCGCGGGGTGCGCAGCTCTCAAATCATCTTCATCGCGGTCGGAACCCCTACCGGTGAAGACGGGTCGGCCGACCTGCAGCACGTACTCGGCGTCGCCCGCGACACGGCTCGCGCCATGAATGGCTACAAGGTAATCGTGAACAAGAGCACCGTCCCGGTGGGCACGGCCGCAAAGGTTCGCGAGGTCATTCGTCGCGAAACGACGCATCCTTTCAGCGTGGTGAGCAATCCGGAGTTCCTCAAGCAGGGTGCCGCCATCGACGACTTCATGAAGCCAGACCGCGTGGTCATCGGCGCCGAAGATCCTCGCGGCGCTGAGCTGATGAAGGAGCTTTACGCTCCGTTTACCCGGACCGGCGCGCCAATCATGCTGATGGACTGTGCCAGCGCTGAGCTGTCGAAATACGCCGCGAACGCAATGCTTGCCACCCGGATTTCCTTCATGAACGAGGTGGCGAACGTGTGCGAAGCGACGGGGGCAAACGTCGACGAGGTGCGCCGCGCGGTCGCCGCGGATCGGCGCATCGGTTCCTCATTCCTCTTCCCCGGAGTTGGATACGGCGGCAGCTGCTTTCCGAAAGACGTGAAAGCGATGGTTCGGTTCGCTGCAGAGAAGGATTATAAGTTCTCCGATCCTCGAAGCCGTCGAGGGCGTCAACGAACGTCAAAAGCTGCGATTGCTCGCGAAGATGCAGTCGCACCTCGGCACGTTGAAGGGCAAGCGCATTGCCATATGGGGCCTCGCGTTCAAGCCGCGCACCGACGACATGCGGGAAGCCCCGTCAGTGCCGCTCATTCAGGGGATCCTTGCTGCCGGCGCGTCGCGTGCAGGCCTACGATCCCGAGGCGATGGGGGTGGCACGCGGGATCTTCGGGTCGAAAGTCACGTTCGCTGACAACGGCTACGCTGCGCTCAAAGGGGCGGACGCGCTCGCGATCGTCACCGAATGGAATGAGTTCCGCGAGCCCGATTTCGATCGGATGAAGAAGCTGTTGAGCAGCCCCGTCATCTTCGACGGCCGCAATCTCTACAACCCCGAACAGATTCGGGCCCACGGATTCACGTACCTGTCGATAGGACGTCCATGAGCAACCGGAAGGCCACTGCCTAGATGTCCCGGCTGAAAGGGCAGCTCGCGAATCCATTACTGTCGGTCGTGATGCCCGCCTACAACGAGCGGGACACGATCGAGGAGATCATCCGGCGGGTCTTGGCGGTGCCGATTCGCACCGAGCTTATCGTAGTCGACGATGGTTCGCGGGACGGGACGCGGGAGATTCTGACGCGCCTCGCGCAGGAGCTGTCGTTCAAGCTGGTCTTGCAGCCTGTCAATAGCGGGAAGGGCGCGGCTCTGCGCCGCGGGTTCCAGGAGGTCACCGGCGATCTCGTGGTCATTCAGGACGCCGATCTCGAGTATTCGCCTGAAGAATTTCCTGCATTGATTTCGCTCATCTGTGAAGGACGCGCCGACGTGGTGTACGGGTCGAGGTTTCTCGGGCGCCACCGCGTGTTCCTCTTCACGCACTACGCGGGCAACCGGTTCCTGACGCTCGTCACGAACGTGCTCTACAACACGATGCTGACGGACATGGAAACCTGCTACAAAGTGATGCGCACCGAGGTGCTGCGTTCGATGCGCCTCGAAGCCAACGGCTTTGGCATCGAGCCGGAACTGACCGCCAAGATTTTCAAACGGAGCTATCGCGTCTACGAAGTGCCCATCACGTATGACGGACGAAATTACGACGAGGGGAAGAAGATCACGTGGCGCGACGGGTTCGTCGCGTTGTGGGTGCTGCTGAAATATCGGTTCACCGAGTGAATCCGCTCCACCGCCTGTTCGGGTACGCCCGGCCGTATCGCGGGCGCTTCGCTGCGGCGCTCGCGGCCATGGTGGTGTATGCCGCCGCCACCGCGGCGGTCGCGGCGCTGATTCAGCCGGTCATCGACCACGTGCTGCCGGAGGGCACCGGCCTCCGTCGATGGTGCACGCAACTCCTGATCGTCTATCTCATCAAGGGACTCGCGTGCGTACGGGTCCGCGTTCGTCATGACGGACATCGGCCAGCGTGTCGTGCGAGACCTTCGGGATCGCCTGTTCCGGCACATCCTCGACCAGTCCGCCACATTTTTCAGCCACCATACCAGCGGCCAGCTGATGTCGCGGATCACGAACGACGTGAACCAGGTTCAGCAGGCGGTGTCCGAGACGATCGGCGATTTGCTCCGCGAAGGACTGTCGCTCGTCGGGCTTGCCGCGTACCTCTTCTATCTCGATGCGCGGCTCGCCCTGGTTGCCGTGACCGGCGCGCCGCTGGTGGTCTACCCGCTCATCAGGTTCGGCAAGCGGATTCGAAGCACGACGCGCCGCAGCCAGGAGCACCTCGAGCATCTCTCGCATGTGACCGCCGAGGCGTTCACGGGGCACCGCATCGTGAAGGCGTTCGGGGCCGAGGGACACGAGGAGCGGCGTTTTCGCCAGGCGTCGCAGCGCTTGTACCGAACCAACCTCAAGGTGACGAGCGCCCTGGCGCTGCTTCCTCCGTTGATGGAACTGCTCGGCGGATTCGCCGTCGTTGGCCTCGATCTGGTACGGCAGCCGTCAGATTGCCGAAAAGGCGCTCAGCGAAGGAGACTTCGCCGCCTTCGTCGCGGCGGCGTTCATGATGTACGCGCCGATCAAAAAGCTGAGCCGCGTCAATGCGACGCTGCAGCAGGCGATGGCGGCATCCGAACGGATCTTCGAGATTCTCGACACGCATTCGGAAGTGCCCGAGCGGCCGGGCGCGCAGCCCCTCATGCGGCTCCGGCAGGCGATCGATTTTCGCAACGTGAGCTTCTCGTACGACGGCGTCAGCAAGACGATTCTGAAGGACGTGTCGTTCAACGTTCGGGCCGGACAAGCGGTCGCGATTGTGGGATTGAGCGGCGCCGGAAAGACCACGCTCGTGAATCTCGTTCCGCAGGTTCTACGACGTCACCGGCGGGGCGATCCTCATCGACGGCGTCGACCTGCGCGACGTGACACTCTCCTCGCTTCGGTCGCAGATCGGCATCGTCACGCAGGACACCGTGCTCTTCGACGACACGATTAGCGGCAACATCACCTATGGGTCGCCGGGCGCCTCGACAGAGGAGATCGAGGCAGCCGCAAAGGCGGCTCACGCGCACGAGTTCATCGTCACGCTACCGGACAAGTACGAGACGCGGATCGGCGAGCGGGGACAGATGCTGTCCGGCGGGCAGCGGCAACGCGTCGCGATCGCGCGTGCGCTGCTTCGGAATTCGCCGATTCTCATCCTCGACGAGGCCACATCGTCGCTGGACGCCGAGTCGGAGCTGCTGGTGCAGGACGCGCTGCACAACGCTGATGCGCAATCGCACATCTTTTGTGATTGCGCACCGGCTGTCGACGGTCCGTCGAGCCGATGCCATCATCGTGCTGGAGCGCGGGCGCGTGGTCGAGATCGGCCGGCACGACGAGCTGCTGGCACGGACGGGCGGCGTCTACGCGAAGCTCTATGCCCTGCAGATCTTCGACAACCGTTCGGCGCCGCACGCCACGGCCGCTGGACGCGTCCCTTCAGTGTCATGATCAAAAGCATGACCGGTTTCGCCTCGTTGACGAGAGACGACGAAATCGCAACGATCACCGTCACGGTCCGCTCGGTGAATCACAAGTTCCTCGATCTTCAGATGCGGGTGCCGCCAACGCTCGGCCCGAGTGAGACCCGCCTGCGGGCCCTGGTGCAGAAGCGTGTCAGCCGCGGCCGTGTCGAGGTGACTGTCGTCATCCAGCAACGGCGGGTTCCCACGCTCGATGTCGACTTGAACGAGCCGTTTCTCGAAGCGCTGGGTGGCGCCATCGATCGCGCCCGCGAGCGAGGCTACGTGGCCGGCACGATGACGCCGGGCGACCTTCTGAGATTTCCGCAGGCATTGTCGATCCGGGAGCGTCCGGAAGAAACCAGCGGACACTCCGATGACCTGGCGGCGCGGGTCGAGGAGGCTGTGGCCGCGGCGCTCGATGAGCTCGACGCGATGCGCGTGCGGGAGGGTGGATATCTCCGAACCGATCTCGACAACCGTCGAACCGCGCTTGGTGAGCTGTTCGATCGCGGCGCCATCGCCGCTGAAGCCGGCATGAGCGCCCTGCAGCTCAGGCTCCAGGAGCGCGTGCGCGAGCTGCGCGCGGACGCGCTGGCCGACGAGTCGGCGATCGCTCAGGAAATCGCGAAGTTCGTCGGACGTTCCGACATCACGGAAGAGGTCGTGAGATTCCGCGGACACCTCGAACACTGGCGGGCGCTCTCGGATTCACCGGAGCCGTGCGGACGAAAGCTCGATTTTCTGCTGCAGGAAATGAACCGCGAGGTCAACACCGTGGCCTCGAAGGCCGAGGGGCCGGCCGTGTCCGAAGTGGTCGTAACGCTGAAGGCCGAGCTGGAGAAGCTGCGCGAGCAGGTGCAGAATGTCGAGTGAGGCCGCCGAATCCGGGATCCGTTCAGCAGGATCCGCGAGCCGAACCCGGCGCGGGCTGCTCTTTGTGGTCTCCGCGCCGTCCGGGACGGGGAAGACCACCGTTGCTGAGCGCCTCGTCCAGGTCGTGCCTGACCTGTCGCTCTCGCGTTCCTACACGTCCAGAGCCGTCAGAGCCGGGGAAGTCCACGGCATCGACTATAATTTCATTACACGCGCACGTTTCGAGCAGATGATCGCCGCCGAGGCGTTTCTCGAGTGGGCGGACGTGTTCGGCAACCTGTACGGGACCTGCGCCGCCGACGCCGAAGCCGATCTGGCTGCGGGACGCGACCTCGGTACTGGTCATCGACGTGCAGGGCGCGCGGCAGGTGCGCGTGCGACGCGCGGGCACCGTCGGCGTCTTCGTGCTGCCGCCGTCCTTTGCCATTCTCGAACAGCGGCTGCGGGGACGCAGTTCCGACACCGAGCAGGCAATGCAGCGCAGGCTGCAGACCGCGCGCGACGAGGTGGCCGCCTTTGCGGAGTACGACTACGTCGTCATCAACGACGAGCTCGAGGCGTGTGTGGATCGCCTGCGCGCGATCGTCCTCGCCGAACGAGCCCGCCTTCGATCGATGCGTGGGCCAGCGGAAGACATCGTCAGAACGTTCATTCGGGAATGAAAACAAGAGAGTGGGTGGAATGGCAGATCGAAATCAGGCAGCAGGAAAGTTCGAATTCGTGGTCGTTGCGGGCGCGCGGGCGCGCCAGCTGCTCGACGGCTGCACGCCAAGAACGTCCGGCAGCGACAAGCTCGTGAAGCTTGCGCAGAAGGAAGTGAAGGAAGGCAAGGTCGAGAAGCTGCAAATAGGCGAATAGCGAATCGCGGTTCGCGAATCGCGGTTCAGTCGAATCGCGACTGCGAATGGCAGGCAAAACCCGATGGCATTGATCGCACTCGGTGTAACCGGCGGCATCGGCGCATATAAAGCCGTGGAAGTTGCGCGCGGATTGCAGAAGCGCGGCCACGACATCGTGGCCGTGATGACGCGTTCGGCGCGGAGGTTCGTTGGCGAGGTCACGTTCGAAGCGATCACTCGGCGGCCGGTTGTCACCGATCAGTTCGAGCGCGGCATGAACGCAGACATCGAGCACATCGCGCTGGCGACCGACATCGCCCTGCTGCTCGTGGCACCCGCGACCGCCAACGTCATCGGAAAGTTCGCCAACGGGATCGCCGATGATTTCCTCAGCTCGCTGTATCTGGCGACGCGGGCTCCCGTCCTGATCGCCCCGGCGATGAACACCAACATGCTCGAGCACGAAGCCGTACGCCGCAATATGACGACGCTCTCGTCGCGCGGCGTGCGGTTTGTCGATCCGGGAGCGGGGTACCTCGCATGTGGTTGGATCGGCAAAGGCCGGCTCGCGGAGCCTGAAGCGATCGTCGAAGCCGCCGATCTGGTCCTGCAGCCTCGCGGATCGCTGCTCGGTCGATTCGTGCTCGTCACGGCTGGTCCTACCTACGAAGACATCGACCCCGTGCGTTATCTCGGCAACCGATCGAGCGGCAAGATGGGGTACGCGGTGGCCACCGAAGCGGCGCGGCGCGGGGCGCGCGTGCTGCTCGTGTCAGGCCCGTCGCAGCTCAGCGCTCCCCCAGGTGTGGAGGTTGTGTCCGTCCGCAGCGCAGCCGACATGCACGCGGTGGTACTCCGTCACGCGTCGGAAAGCGACATCGTCGTCATGGCGGCAGCCGTCGCTGACTACACGCCGGAACACGGAGCAGCGTCCGGCAAAATCGAAAAGTCGGACGCCCCCCTGGAACTGCGGTTGGTGAGGACTCCCGACATCCTCGCGGAGCTTGGACGCAGTCGGGGAGATGCCGGCAAACCCGTCCTCGTTGGCTTTGCCGCGGAAAGCGGAGATCCCGTCGAACGCGGGCGCGCCAAACTGCTCCGCAAGCAGGTCGACTTGATTGTGGCAAACGACATCACGCTCGACGGTGCGGGGTTCGAGGCGGACACGAACGCGGTGACGATTATCAGCCGCGACGGCGAAGAGGCGATCGCCCTCGCACCAAAGGCGGAGGTCGCCGCGCGCATTCTCGACAAGGCGGAGCTGAAGCTCACGGCGCTTCGTCCGGGACTCACGACGTGAATCCTCTCGCGGAACATCTCAGGTTCTACCAGGAACTCGGCGTCACGGGAATCAGCCGGGATCGGAAGTGGAGGGACAGGGAGGGGGTGCCTGGAGTGCCGGGGGTGCCTGGAGTGCCAGGGGTGCCTGGAGTGCCAGGGGTGCCTGGAGTGCCAGGGGTGCCTGGAGTGCCCGTTACCATTGCGAGGTCGGCGGCCGAAGCGCTCGCGGCTATCCGGGGCGACATCGGTGAATGCACTCGATGCAAGCTGCACGGACTGGGACGAACGCAAATCGTGTTCGGTGTCGGAAACCCGAATGCGGATTTGATGTTCGTCGGAGAAGCGCCGGGCGCAGATGAAGACGTGCAGGGAGTGCCGTTCGTGGGCCGGGCGGGCCAGCTCCTCACGAAGATGATCGAAGCGATGGGCTTTGCGCGAGGGGACGTCTACATCGCGAACGTGCTCAAGTGCCGGCCGCCGGGCAATCGCAATCCGGAGCCGGACGAAATTTCCACCTGCGAACCGTTTCTGTTCCGCCAGCTCGAATCCATCGAGCCGAAAGTGGTCGTTGCCCTCGGGGCGTTCGCGGCGCGCACGCTTCTCAAGACCGATGCGCCGATCTCGCGGCTCCGCGGCCGCGTGTTCGAGTACCGCGGCGCCAAGCTGATACCAACCTTCCATCCGTCCTTCCTCCTGCGCAGCCCCGGCTACAAGCGCGAGGCCTGGGAGGATTTGAAGATGGCGTTGTCCGTGCTCGGTCGACCGGTGCCGGGCGTACCGCCCGCTACATCCGACTAGAAGTGGTTCCAAAACCTGGAGATTGTGTGCAAGGGACGCCTGCGGAGATCGCGAAGGATCTCGCGCGGAGTTCGCAGAGAACGCTGAGAGCGGGGGCGTTGCGCAAATGGGTTCAGGCGCTTCGCCGAGGGCCGGCCTGCGGCCGGCCCAGAACAGGGCGTGAGATCCCCAGATACAAACGGCTCATGAATCGGATGCCGCTTGTATCTGGGGATCTTCACGCCCTGTTGCCGCACGGAGTGCGGCTCGGCGAAGCGCGAGGCTGGAGATCTCTGCGTCCCCTGCGAACTCTGCGTGAGATCCCTCGTGATCTCTGACTCGAGACACTAGGGCGCCATGCGCCTCGTCCAGGTCGCCGTTCCGGTCCCCCAGCTCGATTCGCTGACCTACTCCGTTCCCGACGAATTCCCCGACCCGCCCCTGGGCGCCCGCGTGCTCGTGCCGCTCGGAAAGCGGACGGTCACTGGTATCGTCGTCAGCGACTCGCGGTTCGCGGCTCGCGACTCGCGGTTCGCGACTCGCGAATCGCTGCTGGAGGCCAGTGGAGACACTGCGGACGATCCCGGCGACGGATCCCTGCGCAATTTGGCGCCAACAGAAGATCAGGACGCACGCGAGAAGAGTACCAATCGTCAATCGCCGGTCGCCAGCAGCCAATCGCCAGCCGCCAGCGGCCAGCCGCCAAATGCAGCAATCGCCAGTCGCCGATCGCCAGGCAATCAAGCCCATCGTCGACATCGTGGACGCGACGCCGTTTCTGCCACCGGATGTCGTCGCGCTGACGACCTGGGTCGCGGAGTACTACGCGTGCGGTATTGGCGAAGCGGTTGCGGCCGCGATGCCGCCCCGTGCGTGGATTGAAAGCGAGCGGCACGCGCATATTGCGGACGCCGGCCGCATGCGACTGCCGAGCGAGCGCGGCGCCCGGCGTCAGCTGCTGGAAGCGCTCGAAGGAGGCGATCCTGTTCGTCTCGAGACGCTCGTTCGGAAGGCCGGAAATCACGCGGCCCTGCTCGGTCTCGAGCGGGACGGCCTCGTCGAAATCACGCAGCCGCTGAAAGGCGTGGCGTCGGCGTACCGAACCGTCAGAGTGGCCAGCCTCACAGCTCAGGGACACGACGCGATTGCCGCGGAGAGAACCTTGAAGCTCGGGCCCCGTCAGCTGGAAACACTCGAGCTCCTGAAGGCCGCTCCGGAGGGGATCGACGTGGCGGTAGCTCATCGAACGTGGCGCCGCGGCTGGTGACCGTCAAGCGGCTGAATGCGCTGGGGCTGGTGACGATCTCGAGACGCCGGGTCGATCGCGATCCGTTCGAACAGGCGGCAGCCGTCCAGGAGCCCTCACGCGTGCCTCTCGTGTTGACCGACGATCAGCGACGCGGCATTCGATCGATTGTCGACGCTGGCAGCCCAGGGCGCGTTCCGCACCGTGCTCCTTCATGGAGTCACTGGCAGCGGAAAGACCGAGCTCTACCTTCGTCTGGCTCGAGACGTTCGGGAACTCCGACGAGGGGTACTGATGCTGGTCCCGGAGATTGCACTGACGCCTGCGGTGGCGGCGACCTTCCGATGGACGTTCGGTGACCGCGTCGCTATCCAGCACAGCGGGCTCTCCGACGGCGAGCGGCACGATCAGTGGCAGCGGATCCGCCGCGGGGACGTGGACGTGGTCGTTGGAACGCGATCGGCGGTCTTCGCGCCCGTCCGCGCGCTCGGCCTGATCATCGTCGACGAGGAGCACGACGGCTCGTACAAACAGGAGGAGAGCCCGCGGTATCACGGGCGCGACGTGGCGATCGTCCGCGGCAGCCAGGCGGGTGCGCTCGTCGTGCTCGGATCGGCCACACCGGCGATGGAGAGCTTTCACAACGCCCAGATCGGGCGCTACGAATTGGTTACGCTCGGTCGCCGCGTCCTCGACAGGCCGATGGCCGCCGTGCGAATCGTCGACATGCGTGACGAGTACGCCTCGGCTGGGCCGGATGTGATCCTCAGCGCGGCGCTATACGACGGGCTGGCGGACCGGCTCGAGCGGCGCGAACAGGCGATCGTTCTTCTGAATCGACGCGGGTTCGCGACCAATGTGTTCTGCCGACAATGCGCGTCGACGCTCGAGTGCCCCAATTGCAGTGTGTCGCTGACCGTGCACAAGGCCGCGAAACGCGCCCGCTGCCATTACTGCAACTACGCGAGGGGCCTGCCGAAGGCGTGCCTGAACTGCGCGGGCGCGTACCTGGAACAGCTCGGATTCGGCACGGAACGGGTGGAGGCAGAAATCCGTGAAAAGTTTCCGGGCGTTCGTGTCTCGCGCGTCGACCGCGACACGATCCGCAGGAAAGGGGCGATCACGGCGCTCCTGGCGCAGTTCGCCGCAGGCAACATCGACATCCTTGTCGGGACCCAGATGATCGCCAAGGGACACGACTTTCCGCGCGTGACGCTTGTCGGCGTCGTCTCTGCTGATGTTGGCCTCGGCCTCGCGGATTTTCGTGCGGCGGAACGGACGTTTCAGTTGCTGACCCAGGTCGCGGGCCGGGCCGGGCGTGGAGAGATTCAGGGTGAAGCGATTGTGCAGACCCTCTACCCGAACCACTACAGCATCCGCCATGCGTGCCGACAGGATTACCAGGCCTTTTATGACGACGAGATTACGTTTCGGCGCGGCATGAAGTATCCGCCAGCGGTCGCACTCGTCAACGCGGTTGTCAGAGCTCGGACCCGCGAGGGAGCGATGGCGGATGCGGGCGAGGTCGTCAGTGCGCTGCGGATCGGCGGAGAGCCGTACAGTGTGCTCGGCCCGGCGCCCGCTCCGCTCAGCCGGCTCAAAGGGGAGTACCGCGCTCAACTGTTCATCAAGGGCACGAACCGTCCAGTCATGCGGAAGGCATTGCAGCACGTCCTGTCCAGCAGGCCCGACATCAGGCGCCGGACGATCGTCGATATCGATCCGATGTCGGTGCTCTGAACCCGTATAATTTCACGACCTGATGCAGGCACCCTCGGTCGCTCTTCCTCAGAGAGGCGAACGGTCATCTTCCGACCGGGCGAAGCGCGCCATCGAGCTCGCCGTTCTCCTTCTGGCGGTACTGGCGGCACCGCTCGTCATTCGCCTCGCCAACGCACAACGGCATGGGGCGCTGCCCCCCGCGACGTATCTCCCCGCACTCGAAGGTCCGCGCGCACGAGACGCATTCGACGAGGTCCGCATCGACGATCTCGCACGGCTGAAACCTGGCTTCGTGGTCATCGGCGACTCGATGGCGGGTTCACGGATCGACGATCGCCGGCTGGGCGCGCGCGCGGGAAAGCCTGTGCGCCTTACTGCTCCAGCCAGGGTCAGGCCCCGCGTATTGGTATCTGGCGCTCAAGAACTGGGTCATTGCCAGCGGCGCTCGGCCGCGTGCGGTGTTCGTGTTCTTCCGCGACACGAACCTCACGGACGTGCTGTTCCGGTTGGATGAGCAGTTTCGCTGGTCGCTCGATGCCGTGGCGCACGACCGCGAGGACGAGCTGAACCGCGTGATCGCCACACGAACGGGCACGCCGGCGCGGCGCCTGGAACGGGCAGTCGAACGCGTCTATGAGGGTGACCGAGCACGTCGTTGGGCCGAGCCGGCGCTTGTCGGGTGGCCAGCGCGCGTCTTGATCCCGTCGCGACGGCATCGTGACGAGTTCATGGCCTCGATGAATGCGCGATTTGGTCTCGAGCATCAGCGGCCGTCCGAGTCTGCCGACGTGCAGACCTCCGACGAAGCGGGAGCGGACTTTCCCCGCTTCGTCGATCGATCCGTGTTGCCGCTCATGTTGCGCGACGCGCGCGCGGCCGGGCTCCTGCTCTGCGTCGTCCGGGTCCAGCGGCGGCCAGTCGGCGGCAAGCCGCCGGTGCAGTCGGCGGCCATGCGCCGTTACGTGCGGGACCTGCAGGCGTACGTCGAATCGCATGGCGGCGTCTTTCACGACGACACCGGCGATCCCGCCCTGACGCTCGAGCATGTACGAAGACGGCGACCACCTCGCGCGCGAGCGCGCGCGCCCTCTACACCGACATCTTCTTCGATCGGCTCCGTCCTCTCTTTCAGTGATCTTCCACAGCCTCGACTTCGTGTTCTTCTTCGTGGTCGACGGTCGCCGTCTACTGGACGCTGCCGCACCGCGGTCAGAACGTGCTGCTGCTCGTGGCGAGCTACTTCTTCTATGGCTACGTTCACCCCTGGTTCCTGATTCTGATCGCCACGTCGACGATCGTGGACTACTGCGCTGCGCGCGGCATGGAGGCGTGGCCGGCACATCGCCGGCGGTTTCTCTGGCTCAGCATCGGATCGAACTTCGGGATGCTGGGCTTCTTCAAGTACTTCAACTTCTTCGTCGAAAACGTCCACGCGGCGTTGGCAGCGCTCGGCCTGCTCGATCAGCGAGCCAGCGCTGCGAGTCGTCCTGCCGGTCGGTATCTCGTTCTACACCTTCCAGGCCATGAGCTACACGATCGACGTCTACCGAGGCGAGCTGCGCGCGCGACGCAGCCTGCTCGACGTCGCGGTGTTCATCTCGTTCTTTCCGCATCTCGTGGCCGGGCCCATCCAGCGCGCGTCGTACCTGCTGCCGCAGGTCGAGTCGCCCCGCCGGTTCTCGATTGAGAGAGCCCGGAGCGGCTTCTGTCCTGATCTGCTGGGGGTTCTTCAAGAAGCTGGTGATCGCCGACAACGTCGGGGTCATCGCCAACAAGGTGTTCGCGCTGCAAGATCCGTCGTTCTGGCTGCTGTGGTCTGGCGTGTTCGCGTTCGCGATCCAGATCTACGCCGATTTCTCCGCCTACACCGACATCGCTCGCGGAACCTCGCGCTGGCTCGGCTTCGAGCTGACGGAGAACTTCGATCACCCCTACTTGGCACGGACGCCGGCCGACTTCTGGCGGCGCTGGAACATCTCGCTGTCAAGCTGGTTTCGCGACTACGTCTACATTCCGCTGGGCGGCTCGCGTGTGGACGGCCGGGCAGTGGGTGCGCAACGTGCTGACCACGTTCCTGCTGTCCGGGTCTGTGGCACGGGGCGAGCTGGAATTACGTGCTGTGGGGGCTGTATCACGGCTTGCTGCTGATCGCGACGAGAGCAGGAGCGACCAGCGCAGAAGGCGTCCGGCTCGGTCGCGCGCTGGCTGGTACCGTCGCACAGATAGCCTCGATGTTCGTGCTGACGAGTATCGGATGGCTGCTGTTTCGCGAAACCAGTCTCTCCGCGATCGTCCGCGACCTGACACTGTCGCCGTTTGGCGGGACGGCCCTCGACCGACAGGCCGCGGCGTATCTCGTTCATCCTGACGTTTCTCTACTCGGTGCCGCTCTGGATTCAGAGCGTCTGGGTCGAGCTCCATCGAAGCCGGAAGGACGAGGCCGCGCGCGATTCTCCGCCGTCAGTCCAGACCGCGTGGCTACGCCCCGCGCTGCAAGGCGCCGGATGCGGTCTCGCGTTCGCCGCTATCCTCGTCCTTCGAAGCCGCACATCGCTCGATTTTATCTATTTTCAATTCTGACGGCGCACGTTCTCGGGATCCGGTCCGGATCTGTCCGGGATCCGGGATCGGTCCGGATCCGGGATTCGAGGATTCAAGGATTCAAGGATTCAAGGATTCAGGATCAGTGATTCAGGATTAGGGATTAGTGATTAGCGATTCAACGTCCCCCGACGAGATCCTGCAGTTGAATCGGTACGGGAGTGAAGCAGAGCACGAACATGATCAGCGCGAAGACGGCGATGAGGTTGCGTTCGAGTCCGAGCGGCTCGTGCTCGTAGAGGACACGCGGGTGGCGCGGGCCGAGCATGAGCAGCATTACGAGCATCATGACGGTCATGACGAGCCAGCTTACCGAGATGAACGTCATGGCGATGGCGCTCCCGACCGTGGCGATTGAGATCGGCGTGGACCAGCGGCCGAGGGTGGCGTACGTGATGTGTCCACCGTCGAGCTGTCCGAACGGCAACAGATTCAGCGCCGTCGCGAGCATGCCGAACCAGGCGGCAAAGACCATCGGGTGAATGTTGACCGTGTAGCCGTCGCGAACGGGGCCGATGATGGCGAGGGTGGCAATCTTGAACAGGAGCGGCTCGCCAAGATAGAGCACGCTGCCCTGCGTGGGCGCGGGCACCACGTTCGAGAGCGTCATTCCATAGAAGAGCGCAGGGACGAGCACCACGAATCCCGCGATGGGCCCGGCCACGCCAATATCGAACAGAACCCTCCTGGAGGGAAACGCCTCGCGAATCTTGATCACCGCACCGAGCGTCCCCGTGAGGAAGAAGAACGGGGGCATGGGGATGAAGTAGGGCAGACTCGCGTCGACGTTGTAGCGACGGCAGAGCAGATAGTGCCCCATCTCGTGGGCGCCGAGGATGCCGAGGAGCGTGCCGCTGTACCAGAAGCCCTGGAAGAGGAGGTTCCAACGAAGCGTCACCGGCTGCGCCGAAAACTCCGAGACGAACGAGACATAATGCAGGACACCGGCGATGGTCGTGCTGCCAATCGTGAGGATCAGCAGGAGCGCGTGCAACCAAAGACGGCTCTGAAACTTGCGCGGTCTGACTGGGATTCCAAAAGAGGCGTCGAACGGCTCGAGCGGAAACGCAGTTCCGGGATACCCCGGATCGTCTAGCGGCTGCGCCAATTACCCTCCGATGTTCTGGAGGTCCTTGCCGGGCTTGAAACGGATGGTGCGGCCGGGAGGAATGCGCACTTCTTTGCCTGTCCGGGGATTGCGGCCGATTCCGCGTTTCCGGGGCTTCACTTGGAATACGCCAAAGCCGCGCAGTTCGATTCGTTCGCCGCGCTGCATCGACAAGCGCATCGCGTCGAAGACGGCGTCGACGGCTACCTCGGCCTTGACCTTGGTAATGTCGGCCACCTTGGACACCTCGTTGACGATGTCAACCTTGATCATGCTTAGGCGCTCCTCGGTAATGGTAACTATCATAAATATCGGCACTTACGCTGTCAAGCGACTTGCTAAATAGATCTCAGAATGGCACAGAGACGCGCATCGTCGGCGCCTGCGGTCGTGCTGGTAGGCCGGCCAAACGTTGGGAAATCGACGCTTTTCAACCGAATCACGAACTCGAGGCGGTCCATCGTGACCGCCATTCCCGGCACGACGCGCGATGTGATCTCGCAGCACGCTGAGTGGCAGGGGGTTACTTTTACCCTTGTTGATACTGGAGGGATGTTTGGCGCCAGCGAAGATCCCTTGCACGAGCTTGTGGTGGCGGCAGGACAACGCGCGCTGGAGTCGGCCGATGTCGTCGTTTTTGTTGTGGATGGACGCGATGGGCTCGTCCCCGCGGATCTGGAGATCGCGGAGCGGCTTCGCGTCGGCGAACGTACCCGTCTTGCTCGCGGTCAACAAGACCGACGACAAGCGTGCCCGCGGCCGTGCAGGAGAGTTCTACCAGCTTGGATTCGAACCGGTCGTGGAAATCGCGGCCGAGCACGCGCTCGGGGTCGGCGATCTCCTCGACGAGATGATCGCGCGACTGCCCGCGCGTGGGGAGGCTGGCAGCCTGCCCGACGCCCTGCAGGAAACCGCTGTCGCCATTGTCGGGCGTCCAAACGTCGGCAAGTCCTCGCTGCTGAACCGGCTGCTGCGCGAGGAGCGATCGATCGTGAGCGCCATGCCCGGGACGACTCGCGACACGGTCGATGCGGTGCTCAACTGGCATCATCGCACCTTCCGGATCGTCGACACTGCCGGAATCCGGCGTGCCGGGCGCGTCGCCCGCAGCGGCCAGCTCGAGTCTCTGAGCGTCGTCGTGGCGCGACGCGCGATCGAGAAGGCGGACGTTGCCGTCCTCGTCGATCGACGCCACCGAGGGAGCGGCCGATCAGGACGCGACGATCGCTGGAGAAGCAGAGAAGGCCGGCTGCGGCATCGTCATCGTCGCCAACAAATGGGATCTGATGAAGGGACAGCGGGCAGGATTTTTCCAAAGGCTTCGACGACAAGCTGCGGCAGCAGGCGAAGTTTCTCGACTATGCGCCAATCCTTCACATCTCGGCGTTGACCGGCGAACGAGCACCGAAAGTCCTGGAAACGATCGACCGTATCGCCGAAGCGCGCGTGAAGCGAATACCCACAGCGGAACTGAACCGGTTCATCGAGACCATCACCAGCGAACATCCACCTGCGAGCCCGGGCCGCCGGCGCGTCCGCATCCTTTATGCGACTCAGCGCGGCGTGGCCCCGCCGACGTTCGTGCTCTTCACCAACGTCGCCACGGAGTTCCACTTTTCTTACGAGCGCTACATCGCCAATAGACTTCGCGAGCAGTTCGGTCTGATCGGCACGCCCATACGTCTTCAGGTGAGACGACGAGAGAAGACGAATCGCTAATCACTCATCACTGATCCTGAATCCCTGATCCTGAATCCTCGAATCCTGAATCGCGAATCGCGAATCCCAATCCTCGAATCCTGAATCGCGAATCCTTCAACCTGCAGCGCAGCCATTCCGCCTTCGCGCGCTCGGCGGAAAAGGTATGGCTGATTGGGGATTCCACGATTCAGGATTCAGGATGAGCGATGGGTGCGAGTTATTCTCAGTTGAAATTTGGGTGGCGCCTCCAGATCGGGCAGACTGCTTTCGACCAAGAAAGTTCGTCAGCTCAAGGAGGACCACCCATGAAGAGGACAGTACGTCAGAACGTCGAGAAACGGAAGACACCTGGAGCGCGGGGTGAGATGTCAGCCGCGTTGCCGAGGTTTGATCTGAGCACGGTGGATACGCAGGTGGCGCTGCTGCAGGCGTTGATTCCGATTGCCTTGGACCATGTCGGCGAGTTGCTGGCCAGGGAAGTGGCGAGCATCGCCGGTCGCCGCTATGCGCGAGACGACGGCGCACCGTCGCGGGTGCGGTGGGGACAGCAGCGGGGTTCAATCTACTTGGGACATCAGAAGGTGGGGGTCGCGGTGCCGCGCGTCCGAGACCGTGCGACGAATACGGAAGTCGCGCTGCAGACCTATGCCGCGTTGCAGCAGCCCCGGGCGATTGACCAGGCCCTCATGCGGACAATCTTAGGGGGCGTGTCGACGCGCGAATATGGTCGCGGCGTCTCGTTGATCCCGTCCGCGTTTGGGCTGAGCGGGTCGACCATCTCGCGGCGGTTTCAGTGCGCGACCCGGCGGCGGTTGCGCGCCTTGCACGAGCGGTGGCTCGGCGGCGAACAGATCGTTGCCGTGGTGCTCGACGGGAAGACCTTCGCCGCGGATGCGATGGTCGTGGCGGTCGGCGTCTGGACGACTGGGGAAAAACGCATTCTGGGGTTCGTCCAGACGGCGACGGAGAATCGGGTCGTATGTGCCGACTTTCTGCGGAGCTTACTCGCGCGAGGGCTCTGCATCGAGCACGGTCTCCTGGTCGTGATCGATGGCAGCAAAGGGTTACGGGCCGCGGTCGCCGAGGCGTTCGGCGCGCGGGGGATCGTGCAGCGGTGTCAGTGGCACAAGCGGGAAAACGTGATGCGCTATCTTCCCCCGCAGCATCAACGCGGCATCCGCAAGAAGCTGCAAGCGGCGTACGAACAGCCGACCTATGAGCGCGCCAAGAAAGCACTCCAGCAAGTGCGCCGCGAGGTCGCGCTGCTGAATCTGTCCGCTGCCGGCAGTCTCGACGAAGGCTGTGAGGAAACCTTAACGCTGCACCGATTGGGCTGCTTCCGCACGGTCGGCGTCAGTCTGAAAACCACGAATATTCTCGAATCGATTCACGCACGCATCGCCAGCCGCACCGACAAAGTCGATCACTGGAAAACCAGCGAGCAGAAGCAGCGCTGGGTGGCCACCGCCCTGCTCGACCTCGAGCCTCGACTCCATCGCATTAAACACTTTGAGGCATTACCCGAGCTGCAGCGCGCGTTAGCGCACGCCGTTCGCGCCACAACCAAAGGTCAAGCTGCGTGATCGCCAAGCGTCACCCATTTTCAACTAAGAATGGCATTGACCCTTCAGGATTCGGGATTCAGGATTCAGGATTCAGGATTCGGGATTCAGGATTCGGGATTCAGGATTAGTGATGAGTGATGAGTGATTCAGTATTCTGCCGAGAGAGCCACGCGCCGAGCAAGCCGAGCGCCGCGAGCACGATCGTGAAACTGAGGCCCGCGGTGGCACGCCAGCTGTTCAAATCGGTCGTGAGCGGAGCGCGCAGCAGTATGAAATGCGTGAAGAGCGCGACGATGGTGGCGAGCAGTCCCCATCGAAGAATCACCGCGCTGTAGATGGCGATGATGCCGATGCCAATGGCGAGATCGAGGAGCGGTGTGCCTGGGGAGAACATGCCCTGGATCACGACCCAGACGAAAATCGCGATGCTGGCCAGCCAGGCGAGCCACGCGCGCTTGAGGAAGATGAGGAGCGCGACGACCCCGACAACGCCGAGCATCGAGTTGATGATGGAGTCGTTGAAGGTGCTGAAGATACTCGACAGGATATAGCGGGTACCCATCAGGATTGTGGGGTCGAACGTCAGCGGCATGGGCTGCGGGCGGCCCAGCAGCGGCGGGATCAGATTGTGGACGCCGTACAACATCGACATCGCGAGACCAGCGGAAATGCCGATCAGAATGTCGCGACCCACTTCCGGATCGCGCCATCGCCCTGAGATGAGGCGTGTCCAGCCGATCAGGCTATCGGGTGAGAACCGTCTCACGTACGGTTCCAGACCGAGGTAGGTCAGCCACATCAGCCCTGCTTGAAACAGGGCGTCGCCGGTCTGGGCAAAGAATCCTGACGACCTCGCGATTGACATCGGCGAAATGGGTCGTGCCAAGCACCCATCCGACGAGGCTGACGACGAAGACCACGGCCGCCGCGCGCATCGCGGCGCGCCGATCGCCCCGGCTGGCGTTGATGTTCTTGCGCGCGAGCACGATGGCTGCGACGACCAGACCAGGCATAGATCAGCGAGGTGATCGCGTTGACAATCCAGTCGAACCGCGACATCGCCGCCGGTGCCGATCGTGACGAATGGGACCAGGGTCCCACGATCTCGAACGAGACAGGCTTGCCCTTGTATGCTGCTGCTTCGATGCGGAAGATCTGGTTGAAGCCCTCGCTCAAGCGTCCTTCCCAGGCGGCCCGTTCATCCACGAACATGATGCGGATTGAAGGTCGGGGGCACTGACTTGAACGCGGACATCGGGAGCCCCGCGGCTTCGAACAACGGACTCCAATTCACGGGTGTTCGCGCGCTCCCCGTCTCGAACGGTTCGGGAATCGCCACGAGCTCGGCAAGGCGCCCCGACGCGTCCACCGCGATCAGGGTCATCCCGCTGACGTTGAGCGGAGGATTCGTGCCCGCGACCTTGCCGTGATCCCATGGGACGAGCGGGCGTGGGCTCGTTCGGCGCCAGAGGACGAGCGATTCGGGACGGCTGCTGGCGAGCTGTTTCCACCGATCCGGCGAGCTACTGCTCGACGCGAGGAACCGTGCGAAGTCGGTCGACATCGAGAGGCCCGACGCGGTCCAGTGATCGCTGGTATCGAATCCCAGCTTCGCGAGCATGTCGGTTGCGCGATCGTCCAGGGCGGCGGGCGCTTTCGGCGTGGGGACGAGGTTGATCAGCATGACGCGCTGGTAGAGGACCGTCAGTGCGACGAGCGCGATGCCGATCCAGGCGACGGAGATTGCGACCCAGCGCGACGCGACCGCTTCCGACGCCCCCGCGGCGGCAACCATCTCCGGCGACGGCGTTTCCCCGGCGGCCAGTGCCGCCGCGAGCGGGTCGCCTCCAGGCAGCGACGCCGAGACCGCGATTGCCGAGGCCGGACGCTGCCGGGGATCCGGTCGCAGGCACCGCATGATCGCGTTCTCGATATCCGGTTCGATATCGTCGATGACTGCCGAGGGCGGCAGAATCCCGGATTGTTCGCGCTTGCGAATCAGCTCAGCGATATTCTCTGCGTCGAGCGCTCGCTGACCGGTGAAGATCTCGTACAGCACGAGTCCGAGCGCGTAGATGTCGCTGCGCGCCGTCACTTCCCGGCCGGCCAGCTGCTCGGGTGCCATATAGGCAGGCGTCCCTGCGCGCACGGTTTCTCCCGTAACACCCGCGAGGCCAAAGTCCGTGATCCGGACCTTGCCGGAGCCGTCCAGCATCACATTGGCCGGCTTCAGGTCCCGATGGACGACGCCACGCTCGTGTGCGGCGGCGAGTCCGGCGCACAGCTGCCGCGAGAGCGCCAGCGCGCGATCGGCGGGAAAGCGTCCGATTCGGCGGAGGAGCGACGACAGATCCTCGCCGTCGATGTACTCCATGGAGATGAAGGTGTGTCCTTCAACCTCGTCGATGTCGTACACGCGGCACACGTTTGGATGGGATACCTGACGCGCCATCCGGACCTCGGTGTGGAGCTGGGTCAGACGCGCGGGATCCTTGTCGACATCGGTCGCCAGGAATTTCAGCGCGACCGGCTGACCGAGCTTCAGATCGTCGGCGCGATAGACCTCGCCCATGCCGCCGCGTCCAAGACGCTCGATGATGCGATAGCGTCCGCCGAGCAGCGTGCCGGGTTGGAAGCGGCCGTGATCGATCGAGCCAGACGAGGACAGCCAGCCCGAAGACGACGAGATTGCCTTGTCGCTGATCGCTCGAGACAGAGGAAGGCGGGGCAGCCGCCCCGAGCCGTGTTTCGTCGTCGCTGGAGGAGGGCACGGCGCAGAGTTTAATCCCTTTCCCTTGTCCCTTTTCCCTTCTTCCCTTGCTATACTTCCCCCTGCGCCCTGCACAACCGGTGTGATCACGGTAGAGATTCCGAATCGATCGTTATTCCGGCAGCCTGAGGTGTGCGAGATCGCCCAGGTGCAGCCGTACGTCCTGCGGACCTGGGAAGCGGAGTTCCCGGAACTCGGCGTGGCGAAGACCGCGGGCGGGCCGCGGGTCTACCGCCGCGCGGATCTCGAGTTCGTGCTGCGGATCAAGCACCTGCTGTTTGTCGAGGGGCTGACGCTGGCCGGGGCGCGGCGGAAGCTGACCGACGAGCAGCCTAGCGCACAGACGGTCAGCGAGGACATCGAGGAACTGCTCGGCAGCGACGCGCGCGAGCGGATCCTGCTCGTCAAGCGCGGGCTCAAAGAGATCGCCGTCATGCTGGCGAAGAAGCCGTCGGCGGAAAATATCGCGGCCGCGCAGAGCCTGTTCGATCTGGCGGCACCGAAGGCGCGGGCGGGGAAGAAGGCGTTGAAGAAGCCGGCGGCGGTGAAGAAGAAGAAATAGAATTGAATCTCGGCGGACTTCTCTGGGTCGCCTTCGCTCCTTCGGAGCTTCGGCGCGACCGAGATACTGATGCTCGGCCGTCGCCGAGCATCAGTATCTCGGGATGTGGCGCAGCCTGGTAGCGCACCTGACTGGGGGTCAGGGGGTCGCTGGTTCGAATCCAGTCATCCCGACCAATTTACACTGGGCCTGTTTGAGAAATCAGACAGGCCCGTTCTGCATATAGGTCACGGCCGCAGCCGGCCAAATCACAGTCTGCAAGCGCTCACAACTTGCACGAGCCATGTCGTCGGTGTGATGCGTGGTGAGCCGTATCACATCGCCGTCGCGATGAAAGGTGTCGAGCAGATGATCTTACGCTGCCACCGTCACGTCCGGCGAATCACCGTCGGTCGTCGGAATGATGCATAGCGGGAGCAGGAAGATACAGAGACGGCGAACACGTCGATCAGCGCCGTCGCGTTCCGCGCTGATCGGCGGTGACGGCCGAGAGACCCTCGAACGTCCGTGGCGGGGTCACCGTCAAGTTCGACGAGCTCGACAGGAAACTGGGGGATCTGTTCCAGGAGAGCACGCAGTCGACTATCTGAATCCGTATCCTGCCCGGAGAGGAAAGGGATCGATGTGGTGACGAAGATCAAGCTTCCTGCAATCACCGCCATCACGACACTTGAAGCGCGCACGGTAACCTCGCGGAGGACGGGCGTCTTAGGCGGACGACATCGGAGCGTGCTGGACTCCGGCTTTGCAGGTTACTTCTAGGCTTCGTATGTCGCATCGCCGGGCGCCGAGCCGACGCAGGTGCGTGGCACGGTGTTCGCGGTGCGCAAGAAGCTCCCGGACGGCAGCTGGAAAGTCTTCCGCGCGATGGGGATCGACAGAATGAGTTGCAACACAGGTGGAGCTGACTGGCGCGCCGCAGAACAAGAGGATGAAGCTGACGAAGCTCGTGGCGACACCCGTTTGGCGAGCTGAGCGTGGATGATGGGAAAGCGACTGAACCATGAGCCGCCTGCCGTGACAGCCAAGCTCGGATGGCGGTACCACCACATCGGGATTCCACACACGCAGCCTCGGGCTGAGGAGCATCATGTCGCGCACCTGGGGGTTCACGTCTCCGGTTTTGAGACGAGTCCTTACGGGATCGAATGGATCCGGTTCGAGCCGCATTGCGGCGTGCCCGCGATTGTCAGAACCGTTCCGCACATCGCCTTTGCCGTCGACGATTTGGACGAAGCCCTCAAAGGTAGGGAGATTTTGATCGCACCGACCGAGCCGTCGGTTGGAGTTCGTGTTGCGTTCATACTTGACGATGGAGCACCCGTTGAGCTCCTGCAGTTCTACGCGGCCAAGCCGGTCCGTCCAAAGGCAAGGCACGCCGCCGAACAACGCGCTGCACTTGACGACGGCACGCACAAAGGAATGCGCCGTCGCAAGTGAGCGCGGACGTTACTCGGGCGTCGCGGTCTGCGCCCGATCGAGGCCAGGCCCCCTCACGGAGCGGTCGAACCATGAGGCGGCTCTAACTGGACTTCGATGCCGCCGACCATTCCCGCGAAGACGTTGTACAACCACGCGCTCAACGCGCCGAACACCACGCCGGCCACGCCATAGAACAGCGGCAGCAGCACGATCGCGCCGACACCGAACAGCGCACCGAACGCACCCAGGTCGCTGTTCCGTTGAGCGAAGCTGCCGCCGATGAGAGCGGCGCAGGCGAACAGCGCCCCGAAGATCAGCCCCATTGCCGCATACATGCTTCCAAGCACCCTCGCAACGGACCACGGGCCGACGCTCTTCAGTTCCATGTGGTATGTGCTCCTCTCAGTGTCTGAGCCTCGTCGTCGAGGTCTGTTCTGGCCGGCCCGCGGATCCTCGCCACGTCTACGCGCGACTTCTCGGGATTGCCGCTTAACGCGCACCGGCGAGCGCCGATGTCGCCGCCGTCACAGATGATTGGTCCCTGCAAATCGCTGATTCCCAATCTTTGATGTGTTCTGCTCGCTCCTCGTTCTCCGGGTTGTCGCGTCAGTCGCCCGGCACAGCCGCACGTCACCTCCACTTCGTGACGAGGGTCAGCGGCACTACCGCATCGAGATTCGTCGGCACCGCCAGGAGAATACGGGTGCCATCAGGCGAAATGTAGACTGGCGACGCCCCCTCGCGGTCTCCCTCGTTTCCTGGCTGTGCCGGCAGCGGCCGGCCCCCGAAGAGCTTCCGCGATCGTCCGATCGTCAACTGATCGCCGTTACGCGTCATCTCGACGGCCACGAGCTCGCGCTGCGGGTTGATGTATGCCAGCTCGCGACCGCCGTTGATCCACTGCGGGTGCTCTCCACCGCCCGATGTCACCTGCAGCTTCGCGCCGGTTTTCGGCAGCGGCATCACGAAGACTTCGTAGATGCCCGTCTCGTTCGAGATGTAGGTCACGGCCTTGCCGTCGGGCGCGTACATCCCGCCCTGCTGCCAGCCCGGTCCATCGACGAGCGGCGCCGGTTCCGGCTTGCCATTCACCGCAACCGTGCCAACGTCGAGGCCGCTGACGGTCTGCAAGCCGATGGCGACCGCGCTGCCATCTGGTGACCACGAGTTCACCGTCGCCCCGAGCTGGCCCGGCCGGTCGATCAAGACACGCGACTGGCCTGACAGGCTGGCGCTCTGGATCCCGAGCGTCCCACTCTGCGTTGAAAACGCCAGGCTCTTCCCGTCGGCGCCCAGGCCACGGCGATCGGCTCCAGCCCGCCCGAACGCGAGCCGCGTCGGGACACCGGTCGCCAGATCGTAGATCCAGACAGCCGACCGGCCGCCGGTCTCCTGGAGCACGGCCGCCGCCTGGCGTCCGTCGGGAGAAATGAAGACGTGGCCGCTGAAGATCGCCGGATCGCCGATCGTCCCGATGCGGGCACCATCCGCTCCGAAGAGCGTCAACTGCCGGGCCGACGCAACGGCGCTCGGTTGGTACACGAGCAGCCCGGTATCGATCGCCGAATACTGTCCGGTAAAGCGATTCACAAGCGAGATCACCCCCTCAGCGACAACTGAAGGCGACCCGATCGTTCGGCGGCCCGCCGCATCGAACGACTGCGCCAGGAGGTTGTTGCCGCGGAGAAACAGGAAGATACCCGGGAGCTGCGTAGCGCCCGTCGGTCGACTCGACGGCGACGACTTCCGTCTGTTTCGTGCTCCGATCCAGGCTCAGTATCCCTTCGGGCTTCGAGTCCGGCTTGATCGAGACAAAGAGCACGTGGCGTCCGTCCGGGAGGAAGAACGGCAGGCGATGCGTCCCGCCGTTTTCCGGCTGCGTCAACTGTTCGGGGACTCCACCGGACGAGCCGGCACCGAAAGCAGGCCCGCCTGATAATCGGGCGCGAACACGATCACATCGTCCGGCGCCCACGTGGCGCCACGACCGTTCGGCGCGTCGCAGATCGTCTGCACGACACCTGAGGCGACTTCAACTTTCTTCAGCTTCTGCGAGGCGAAGAACCCGATGAAGCGGCCGTCCGGCGACCAGAAGGGATAAGTCGCGCCCTCGGTGCCGGTGATGGACTGCGGTATCGCCAGAAAGCGAACGAATCCAGAGCCGCTGGTTGGACGTCGGGCCTGATGCCGCGATCGCCATCCGCTGACCGTCGGGCGACAGAGCGATCGCCGGGTTGCTGTCGTCCAGCTTGAAGCCGGGTGGCAGATTCACCGAGACCCGGAGCGGCGCGGCTGACGGACGCGAGCGAAGCATCCACGCGAGCCCGGCGGTTCCGCCAGCACGATCGCGAGCGCGGTCGCCCATGCGAGCCGTTCGCGCCGGCGCGCCGGCGCGGCCGCGGAGAGGGCTGGGACTCGGCGTCGCGAATCCACTCGAGCTGCAGCCTGACGTCGTGCGCGCTCTGATAGCGCTCGTCCGGATCCTTCGCGAGACACGAGCGAGACCAGGCGCTCGAGCGCGAGAGGCGTGATCGGCTGCAGCTCCCGCATCCGCCGCGGCTCGCTCGCGAGAATCGCCGCCATGACGCTCGACGGACTCTTGCCGTCGAACGCCGGCTTGCCGGTCAACAGCTCGTAAAGGACGCAGCCGAACGCAAAGATATCGGTGCGCGCGTCGGCCTCTCGGCCTTCGATCTGCTCCGGCGCCATGTACTGCGGTGTGCCGATCACCGTGTGCGCGCCGGTCAAGCGCCGCGACGGTCGCACCTCGGTGGTGCCGGCCGTCGATGACGCCGGCTGCGAGCTTCGCGATGCCGAAGTCCAGCAGCTTCACGCCGGGCTTCGTCACGAGGATGTTGGCAGGCTTCAGATCGCGATGGACGATGCCCGCTCGGTGCGCGGCTTCAAGCGCGTCGCAAATCTGAATGCCGTGCGGATGGCTTGGTCGACCGGTAGCGGTCCCTTCGGCTCGGCGCCCTCGACATGCTCCATGACGAGGAACGACACGCCTCGCTCGGTGCCGATGTCGTGGAGCGTGCAGATGTGAGGGATGGTTGAGCGCCGAGATCGCCCGCGCCTCACGCTCGAAGCGCTCGCTGAAGACGCCAGCAATCGTCTTGATGGCAACGGTCCGGTCGAGACGCGTGTCCTTCGCGCGATAGACCTCGCCCATGCCTCCGGCGCCGATGGGCGTGATGATCTCGTACGGTCCGAGCCGTGTGCCTGGCGTCAGTGACATTTTGGATGCCCGATTATAGTCTCGCGAAGTGATTGCCTTCGCCACGATTTGCGGCCGAATCTGCGAGGCCGGCAGCGGCGCGACGACGCCTCGCCGGTGATTCGAAGCCCAGACCGATCCTGGAAGGCCCGTCGGCCAAGTCCCGTGGAGTGCTATCGCCTGACGGGCGATGGCTGGCCTATCGGTCGAACGAGACGGGCCGGGACGAGGTGTATGTGCTGCCGTTTCCGCGGGGTGGAACGGCTGAACGGATCTCAAAAGACGGCGGCATCGAACCAGTGTGGCGCGGCGACGGGCGGGAGTTGTTCTTCTTCGCGTCGACCGCCACAGCCAATTCGCTGATGGTGGCGTCGATCGACGCCGGAGGCGCGTCTGGACGGTGCGGCGCGGACGCTCTTTCCGCTGCCTGGCCGACAACCCGCTGCTTCCGGTAACTTGTTTTCCTACGCGGTGTCACGTGACGGCACGCGATTCCTCACTATCGTTGCCGAGGGGCCGCCGGTCCGCAATCCCCTGACGGTCATCACGAACTGGCTTACGGTAGTTCGATAGCACGTGCGGCCGAGTGCTTCACCGGTGGCAGGCGACGGCCCCCGCGCGATCCGATACTGGGCGATGATCTTCAGGCAGTCGACCAGAGTGTTCGGCGTCGACGGGATGGGCGAAGTCTACAAAGCCAGGAACACCCGCCTCGATTCTCTCGTCAACACGTCTGCCCGCCAGGTCCCGACCGAAAGCTACCGCTCGTTGCACACGCGTTTGACGGCGTCCGCCTGTGCCGGCGGCAGGCCGATCAGAGTGATCCGATTGATCCGCATCTTGGCGTAGCCGGGATCGGCACAGAGCTGCGGCCAAATCCCCGAGCTCGTTCGGCCGGACTCAGGACTCGTTCGCATCGGTGTGGCCGCCAGGAAAGGACACGACGCGGAACGATCGAAACGCGTCGAGGATCGCGGTAATGGCGTCCTGCGGGGTGGCCGGTCGCGGCCGGGCGTCCTGCGCCGTACCACGGATCGGCACAGTCAGCGTCAGGCACGACGCGGCAAGCATCGACACCCATGCCACACGCAAGCCCTTCGCGCACATCTCTATGAGAGCCTGCAGCTACTTCTGGCTCGGGGTATCGTCCGCCTTCAGATCGCCGAGCGCGTACTGCATGCCCGCGAGCAGGTGCTCGAGCATCGGCTTCATCGCGTAGATCCGCTCGGCGTGGCCCAGGGCCATGTAGAACACCCGGCCCTGTCCGTCCTTCTTGATCCAGCTCAGACCGAAGTCGTGATCGGGACGCGGGTTGCTCTCCTTGAGCTTGTCCATGAAGCTCATCTTGTCGTAATTGATGCTCGTGAGGACGTGGACGTTCTTGCGCGAGAACGAGTTGATGCTGAAGGTGTAGGTCTCGTCGTTGACGTCGAAATCCTGGCCGTTGAACATCTTCGTCAGCGGGCTGGACTTGTCGTCGATCTTCACGGTGATCTTCTGCGGATCGAGCCAGTGGAACTTGAACCAGCCGCCAATCATGTTGTCCCAGTCGGGCCATGAGCCGCGGCCGTTGTCGCGGCCCGCCGTGCCGACGTACTGGTTCGTCTGCGTCACCAGCGGCACGATGCGCGTCGTGAAGTTGGCCTGGGACACCTTGCCGGCCTTCTCCGTGTCGAGCTGGTCATACATCGCGTCGCTGACGGCGGTCCATATCGGCCTTGCGTGAGCGTCAGGTCGTTCGCCTGCAGTTTCTTCTCATTCACACCCCAGGACCAGCGGAGGATGACCGACGCCAGCGTGCCGCCCGCGCCGTTGGGGTTACCGCCGCGGCCACCACCGCCACGTCCGGCGCCCGCGCCGGCATCGTTCGCGCACGGGCTGTGATACGAGTCGCCGGTCGCGTGAATGCCGCCAAGGCCTTTGCCGCCGCGCACGAACGCCAGCAGCGCCGCCTGACGGGCCTCGACATCGGCCTTGCTCGCCGGCGGTTCGGTCGTCTTGGCGTCGAGGAAGCAGCCCGTCGTGTTGGACAGGAAGAGGGCGTCGTACTGCTCGAGATTCGCGGTGTTGATGTCGGCCGGATCGTAGGTGATCGTCGTCGTCCACGCGCCCGTCTTCTTGCCGAGCTCCTCGATCGTCTTCGCGGCAAGCGGGATCGACCATGGACATAGCCGCGCGCGTTGCCGAGCACCAGAATCTTCCGCGCCTTCGCGGGCTTGGCCGGCGCGGTCGCCGGAAGCGCGGCCATCATCTTCGTGACGTCGTCTGGGCAGGGCGTCTGTCCGACGGTGGGCAGATTGCCGCGGCCGCCGCACGCGGGCGCCGCCGGCGCGGCGGGTGCACCTGCCCCGCGACCGCCGCCGCCGCCATTGGCGGCGCCGGCGCCGGCAGACCCAGCGCGGTGTTCAAGGCGGGACCAAGCTGATCGGTCGTCACCGACCCGCTCTTGGCCGCTGTCGGTCGCGTCGTACCACTTCTCGAACGCGCCCTTCATCTCGGCGCGCGTAGTCCGAGCCGTCCTTGTTGGCGTCGAAAGCGGTCCACAGGGCCGCGTTGATGCCGCCGGCAGGCCCCGCGCCGTCCGCTGTTGGGGCCTGCGGTGCCTGGGCCTGGCCCAGGGCGGCCGCCAGCAACGTCGCGGCCGAGACGCTGCCGATTAGCACTGGAACACGTCGTGTCATTGCCCACATTCATTCCCCTCGATGCACGCAGGCGTCATCGTGCTAGCGAATCGCCCTCAACCAGAATTGAGTCCGAACAATAACACACCATCCGCGGCTATCGTCGGCGCGATGGCCAGCAGGCCTGCGTCCGTCAGGCGCCACGGTGCTCGTTGTTCGCGGGAATCCCTTGGCCTTTTCTCAGCGAAGATGAAACCGGATGGAGCTAACGCCACCCCGAATGACCGGCCGGATCGGCTGACTCGGAATGGTTGGGGTAGCGGTCATCACCGCGGCGCCCAGCTGCCTTCTGGTTTGCGCAGCGATAACCGTCCTCAACTTGCACCGAGCTGTCGCTTACGTCGTCGCGCGAAAAGTCCCACGAGACGGTCCCCGGCAGAACGAGCGTCGCGGGCTCAGGCGCGGATCCAGATCCGGAATAGCTATCGACCAGCTATGGTGCGAAGACCCATCCGGCGATGCGGCCGGATGAGCAGCGGTCGGCGCCTCGGCATGCGTACGTGAATTTTGGCGTCGGCGTGTCGTTCGGGTTGAGTCCGCGCTCGGTCCACTGGAGCTTGCAGCCGCGCACGCACTCGATGACTGTTTCTCCCTGCGGCGCATTCACGAGCAGCTCAAATTCGGGTGTAGCGCTCTGCGCCCTGCCGGCTGCCCACCCGAGACCCACCAGGGCCGCACCGATCAGTGCTGTCCGCAGGGTGTATCTCATAAGATCTCCTCGGTCGAGGCGGACCGAACCATGGTTCACCGGACAGCCGTGGCCGAGATGAAGACAAACGATCGCGGTCACGTTGGGCCGACCGCATACTATTGGCAATGACGATGCACGCCCCGGCGATGGCGCATGCAGCCAACACATCCGGCGAGGCGTTGGTGACGACTATCAGACCGGTAATCAGCCACACGGTCCCGACAGTTCCAAGGACCGCGCCCGTGTGCGACCAGTTCATGCGCGAGATCTTACGCCTGCCGTCAACTTTCGTTGAGTGAAACCAACGAATCGCTAATCACTGATCACTGATCCTGAATCGCTCATCCCGAATCCTTGAATCCCGAATCCTAGAATCCCGAATCCTTGAATCCCGAATCGCGGATCCCGAATCGCAATTACTGACGCCACCGAAGTCGCCAGCGTTGTTCAAAAACCTGTTGTGTAGCCCTGCGCCTTCGCGTTCGCTTCGGCGGAGGCGGAAGCGCAGCAGCGCGGCCGAATTGGGGATTCCACGATATTCAAGGATTCAAGGATTCAGGATTGGCGATTCGGGATTCGGGGTTCAGGATTAGTGATCAGTGATGAGTGATTAGAATCCCGTGCGGGACTCGGAACCAGGTACGGTATCGTCATGGCCGTCGGAGGACGTGCAGTGAATCGAGCAGTCGCGATTGGGCTCCTGTTTGTGGCGACCGCCCTCGCGGCATCGGGATGCGGCCGGAAGTCCGAATCTCCGGCAGCGCGGCGCCCGAACGTGCTGTTCGTGCTGCTCGACGATATCCGTTGGGACACCGTCGGCTATGCGGGCCACCCCAACATCAGGACGCCGAACATCGATCGCATCGCGAACGAAGGGGTCAACTTCAAGAACGCGTTCTGCACGACGTCGCTGTGTTCGCCCAGTCGCGCATCGATCCTGAGCGGCCTTTACGCGCACGGCACGGCGTCATCAACAACTTCACGGAATACCCTGCGAGCCTCGAGAGCTTTCCAAAGGTGCTCCAGAAAGCCGGATACGCCACGGCATACATCGGCAAATACCACATGGGCGAAAACAATGACGAGCCCAGACCGGGGTTCGATTACTTCGTCACGCACAAGGGGCAGGGCAAGTACTTCGACACCGAGTTCAACTTCAACGGCGAGAAGCGCGAACTCGTCAAGGGGTATTACACGCACGTGGTGACCGATATCGCGCTCGAGTGGTTGAAGCGCGATCATGGCGGCAAGCCCTGGATGCTCATCCTCGGCCACAAAGCGCCGCACAGTTTCTATACGCCAGAGCCGAAATACGCGCACACCTTCGACGACGTTCGCGTGCCATATCCTGCGAGTGCGTTCTACCTTGGGCGACAAACCGACGTGGATCAAGGAGCGCCTGTACACCTGGCACGGCATCTACGGACCACTGTTCGAATGGCGCAAGAAGTTCCCGGACGACAGGCCCGAAGCCGTGAAGGATTTCGAGAACATGGTCCACGCCTACTGGGGCACGATCTCTCAGTGTCGATGACAGCGTCGGCCGGCTGCGATCGTGGCTCGAAGAGACCGGACAGCTCGACAACACGATCATCGTCTTCGTCGGCGACAATGGCCTGCTGCAACGGCGAGCACGGCATGGTGGACAAGCGGACGATGCACGAGCCGAGCATTCGCATTCCGATGGCGGTTCGCTATCCGCCGCTGACGAAAGACAGCCAGGACGATCGAGCAGCAGGTGCTCACGGTGGACATGGCGCCCAGCCTGCTCGAACTCACAGGAACGCCGCCGCTCGCGAACATCGACGGCCGCTCATGGGTGACGCTCGTGAAGTCGGGTGACCCGGGATGGCGGAAAAGCTGGTTCTATTACTACAACTACGAAGCGGAGTTTCCCTACACGCCCAACGTTCGAGGGGTGCGGACAGAGGAGTGGAAATACATCCACTATCCGCACGGGGACGGCGGCCCGGATCAGCATATGGCGGAGCTCTATAACCTGCGGACCGACCCCGAAGAGAACAGCAACCTGATTAATGATCCGAAGTCTGCGGGCAGGCTGGAACAACTGCGCGCCGAGCTGACTCACCTCATGGAAGTGTCCGGCCTTTCGCCGACCGCTGACAAGATGCCGCTCGACGCCGGAATCAAGAAAGAGCTGCCCGATCAGAAGATTCGTTGAGGGGGTGGGACGTGCCAGCGATCATTGCCGCTCTGACGTCGCTGGGTGTCATCGTGCTCGGGTGGGCCTTCTTCCTCAACGCGCGGGCAATCCGGCGGGACGTGAAGAAGCGCTTCGCCGACATTCAGACGCATCTTGAACGCCGCGCGAACGCCATCATGGACGACGTCCTCCGGCCGAATCGTCCCTGATTCATTCACGGCTCGAGGAAGACCTCGGATTGCGTCCGGGCGGTCAGAAGAGAATAATGCTCCGTCCGGCTCATCCAAAACGCATTGAAGAGAGGCTTGCTATGAAGCGCTTCGCCGTTGCCCTCACAGTGGCTACCGCCCTGGCCATGGGCGTTATCAGCCTTCGCGGTCAGGAGACGAAGTCTGACACGCGCCTGACCACGGATCACTACCTGAACTGGGAACGGGTCAGGGACGCCCAGATCTCACCTGACGGCTCGCGCATCGTCTACACGCGCGAGCACGTCAACCAGCTCGAAGACAAGTGGGATGCCGAAACCTGGATTCTGAACGCGGATGGATCGCAGCACCGGTTCTTGGTGAAAGGATCCAACGCGCGCTGGTCGCCGGACGGCAAGCGATTGCTCTATCTTGCCGACGGCGAACCAAAGGGATCTCAGATCTTCGTGCGCTGGGTAGACGTGGATGGTCCAGCCACACAGGTCACGCATGTGATGGAGTCGCCGCGCAATATCTCCTGGTCACCCGACGGAAAGCTGATCGCCTTCTCGATGTTCGAGCCGGAGCAGGAGAAGTGGTCGATCAGCCTGCCGGCAGAGCCCAAGGGTGCCAAATGGACGCCCTCTCCGCGCGTCGTCGGCAGCCTGCACTATCGGCAGGATCGCGTCGGCTTCCTCGAAGACGGCTACACGCGTCTCCTGGTCGTCTCATCGGAAGGAGGGACGCCCAAGGCGCTGACGACGGGAAACTGGAGCGTGGGTGCCGGCGAACTGCGAAGCGGGGCGACAGCCGCGTGGACGCCTGATAGCAAGTCGATCGTGTTCGACGCGGTTCGCGACGAGAGGGCCGATCTGAAATATCAGGTATCGCAGCTCTACGTGGTCGACGTGGCGACCGCGTCGGTTCGTGATCTGGTGACGAAGCCGGGATCGTGGACCGATCCTTCGGTCTCACCGGACGGGAAGCTCGTGGCGTTCACTGGATATGAGCCCACGCCGCATACGTACACCGTCAGCGATTTGTTCGTGGTGCCGATTGGCGGAGGCGCCATCCGCAAGATCACCGGCGAATTTGATCGAAGCCCTGCGAACCTCCACTGGTCACCCGACGGCAGCGGCGTGTACTTCGATGCCGAGGACCGCGGCTCGCGAAACGTGCAGTTCGCGTCGCTGGCGGCCGGCGCGGGCGTAAAGGCCGCCACAGCCGGCACGCACGTCCTGACCTTCGATTCAGTCTCGAAGGATCTGATAGCTGCCGGCACATCCGCCGATTTCGATCATCCTCAGGATGTGGTTCGTTTCAGCCTGAAGCAGCCGGGCCAGGTGTCGACATTGACGGATGTGAACGGCGACGTGCTTGCCGGAAAGCAACTCGCCTCGATCGAGGAGGTCTGGTACACATCGACGGGCAACACCAAAGTCCAGGGATGGATCGTGAAGCCTCCCGCGTTCGACGCGTCGAAGAAGTATCCGCTCATCCTCGAGATTCACGGCGGCCCCTTCGCGATGTACAACGTCGCGTTCAACTGGATGTTCGAGAACTTCGCCGCGAACAACTTCGTCGTGCTCTATACGAATCCGCGAGGCAGCACGGGTTATGGCAGCGCATTCTCGAACGGCATCGATCACAATTATCCAGGCCCGGACTATGACGACCTGATGGCCGGAGTCGATACCGTCATCGGGAAGGGGTACATCGACACGTCGCGGATGTACGTCTCGGGATGCAGCGGCGGAGGCGTGCTGTCCAGCTGGGTAATCGGCCACACCGATCGGTTCGCGGCGGCTGCGGTGCGCTGCCCGGTCATCGACTGGATCAGCATGGCGGGCCATACCGATGTTCCGCTCTTCACCTACAGCTTCTTCAAGAAGCCGTTCTGGGAGGATCCGTCAGACTGGCTCGCGCATTCGTCGGTGATGTCGGTCGGCAAAGTGACCACGCCGACCCTGTTGATGACCGGCGTGCTCGATCGGCGCACACCCATGCCGCAGACGGAGGAGTACTACGCGGCGCTGAAAGTTAAGGGAGTGCCGGCCAAACTCCTGCAATTCAACGAGGAGTACCACGGAACTGGCACGAAGCCTTCGAACTACATCCGAACGCAGCTGTATATGATGAGCTGGTTTAACAAGTACACACGACTGTCCGGTGGGCGCGTGACGACCACGAATCCGGACCAACGACCGTGACAGTAGAACCTTGTAGAACCTTGTAGAACCCAGTAGAACCTTGTAGAACCCAGTAGAACCTCGTAGAACCTGAGTTACTGCGCCCACTGCGTGACCTGCGCCTTGACGGTCTTCTCGTCTCCAACCACCACGAGAGCCATCTTGTCAGGGGTCAGGTACTGGTTCGCGGTGCGGCGAACCTCTTCGGGAGTCACCGCCATCACGCGTTTGACGTACGTGGAGAGGTAGTCGGGCCCGAGCTTATGCAGGTCGACGAACGCCAGGCGTCCGATGACACCCGTGCGCGACGCGTTCTGGACGACGAACACGCCGGCGAGGTTGTTCTGGATGCCGCGCAACTCGTTAGCCGAAGGCGCCTCGTTCCGGAGTTTGTCGATCTCGGCAAAGATCTCTTTCAGCGACGCGCCGGTTACGTTCGTCGTGACGTCCGCTGTTTCGACCCAGTCAGCTTGTCCGGGGTGCGGCTCGAGCTGGCTGAAGGGTGAGTACGTGTAGCCCTTCAGTTCGCGGATGTTCGTAGTGATCCGTGAGCCGAATGCCCCGCCAAGGAGCGCGTCCGTGACCTCGAGTGCAATCCAGTCCTTGTGTGACGCGGTGGGCACACGCAGGCCGACCATGACCGTCGACTGCGGCGCGTCCGCGCGGTCGAGCAGCGCGAACTGGCGGCCAGCGTACGGCGGCACGGTTGGCGGATCCGCCGCTTTCGGCCCCGCCCATCCTTCGAATGTCTGTTTGATCGCGGCCTCGACGGCAGGCGCGTCGAACACGCCCGCGACGTAGAGGCGCGCCCGCGGCGCCCCGTAGTGATCGCGATAGAAGGTACGCACCTGCTCGAGGGTGTACGCCTTCAACGAGGCTTCGGACGGAAAGATCCGCCCGTAGGGATGTTCGCCGTACAGCAGCTGCGCGAATTTTTCCTGCGCCAGCGCCTGTGGCGAGCTCTTCGAAATCGCGAGGTTTCGCAGCAGATTCCCTTTGACGCGCTCGAGCTCAGACTCGGGCAGTCGCGGATGCTGCGCGACGTCGGCAAGCTTGCCGACGGCCTCGGCGGCCCGCTCCGACAGCACTTCCGTTGAAATCGACGTCGTGTCAGGGCCGACCGAGATGCCCAGCTCACCGCCCATGGCCGCGAACGACCGCGCCACGGCATCGCCCGTGTCGGTTGCCGTTCCCTCGCGCATCAAGTTGCCCGTGAGATCGGCGAGCCAGACCTGATCCTTGTTCTCGAACACGTTACCGGCGGAAACGACCAGACGGATCGCGACTTTCGGTACCTGCCCGAACGGCACCATCGTGACGGGCAGACCATTGGCGAGGGTGAACCGGCGAGCCGGCGGCAGCACGAAGTCCTTGGGCGTGCCGGCACTCGGAGGCTTCTGCTGCGCGGCGTGTGGTGCGCCAGCGAGCAGGGCGAGTGTGAGGATGACGACGGGTTTCATCGCGCCTCCTTCTGATCGGGCGCGCCGGTCTTGCCGGGCGTGATGACGTACACGGTTCGGTTGCCGGGGCGCAGGTACTCGTCGGCGGTTTTCTGCAGCAGCGCCGGCGTCACCTTTTCAAATCCTTCCTCGAGCTGGTTGATCTTCGAGGGATCGTCATCGAACAGCGCGAAGGAGGCGAGCAGGTTGGCGCGGCCAAAGCCGGCGAACTGTTCGAGGTTGGCATACAAGTCCGACCGCATCTTCACACGCGCGCGCTCGAGCACGGATGGCTCCAGCCCTGCCTTCCGCACGTTTTCGACGATCGCATCGGCTGCTCCGAGCAGCGTGTCCGAAGACACCGAGGAGTCATGGAAGAACTGGGCGATCCAGAGCATTGGCCCGCTGTAGTCGAACATGCTGCCCAGTCCGAAGTTGATTCCCGCACTCACACTGCCTGTCAGCCCCTTCTTCCGGACCAGTTCGTCGTAGAGCAGCGAGTCCGATCCCTGCGCGAGCGCTTGATCCAGCAGCCCGAAGGCAAACCATTCCGGCGTCAGCCGTTCCGGTGTGTGGTACCCGATTCCGAGGGCCGGACGGTTCGCCAGCGGATCGGTTCTGCCGGTTCGCTTCTCCTTTTCCTGTCGCGGTTCCTTCAGGTCAGGCGGCGGCGGCAGCTTCGCCGACGGAACCGTGCCGAAGTACTTTTCAATCCACGCCTTCGACCTGCTCGGCGGGAGAAATCGCCCGTGACGATCAGCACCGCATTGTTCGGTGCGTAGAACGTTTTGAAGAACGCCCGGACGTCCTCCACGCGTGGCGGCGTCGAGGTGCGCCAGATCGCCGTAGAAATTGTGTGCGTTGAACCAGTTCTCATTGGCCGCCATCGGCAGATCAATCCACGGGAAGCCGCCGTACGGCTGGTTCAAGACGTTCACCTTGACCTCGTTCTTGACGACCTCCTGCTGGTTCTTGAGGTTCTCGCCGTCGATATCGAGCGACCGCATCCGGTCGGCCTCGGCCCACAGAATCGGTTCGAGCACATGCGAGGGCACCACCTGGAAGTAGTTGGTGAAGTCGAACCGCGTTGACCCATTGAGCAGGCCGCCGTTGGATTCGACCAGCCGGATGAACGCCATCTTCCCCAGATTCGCGGATCCCTGGAACATCATGTGCTCGAACAGGTGCGCGAACCCGGTGCGATCCTTCGGCTCGTTGCGGAAGCCGATGTTGTAATAGACGGCCACGCAGGCCGTCGGGGTGGTCGTGTCGCGTGAAAGCACCACTTTCAAGCCGTTAGGAAGCTTGTAGTAGTCGACGGGCACGCGCAGCCGCCCGCCTTGAGCTGCCGGGGCAGCAGGCGCTTGGGCGGATTCGGCCGCCCACGGTGCCACATCGGTCCGACCCGCGGCGAGCACTGCCGCCACACTCCCGATGACGATTGCCAGTCTCATGAATCCGTCTCCTGTTCGTGCACCGATTTCGGGAGATTAGACCACCCCGGCGGGGGGAACAAGGCTCATGTGACGAGGCGAGTGATAAGAATGTCGAGACGCCAGCTGAGGTGCCAACCGCAGGCGCCACTTACGGACACAGCCCGCGGCTGCTTCCGCGAGACTCAGTAACGCCGCGGCCGCGACGCACGCCTCGCAAGAAATCACCGAAATAAACTTCTGCTGTTTCAGCGCCAGGTCTGATAGCGCTCGTACTTGGGTTCGTCACTTCCTCCTTGGCTTCAACGACGCCGCGACATCCTTGAATGTCTGTTTGAGAAGACCCAGCGTTTCGACATCGCGCCTGACGATAGGCGTGCGGTATGTCTATGATGTGCTCGTGTTCGCTCAGCTGTTCGGCAGGCCACCATCGGTGACGGCGTCGGCACCCGGACGAGTCAACCTGATCGGAGAACATACCGATTACAACGACGGCTACGTCCTGCCGGCGGCGCTGCCGCTTCGCACCACCGTTGACCTGGCTGGCCGCCACGACACACAGGTTCGCGTTTGGAGCGCGGAATTTGCGGACCGACCGCCACAGACGTTCTCGCTTGACGCCATCACCCGCGCTGATGACTGGACCGATTATGTTCGCGGCATGCTGTGGGCTCTTCTCGAGCACGGACTTACACACGGCATCGATCTGCACATCGCATCGCGGGTCCCACTCGGAAGCGGGCTTTCCTCGAGCGCCGCGCTTCTGATCGCGGTCGGTAGAGGAGTGCGGGAAGCGTTTCAACTGCACATCGACGATCTGCGGCTCGCCCGTCTTGCGCGGCAAGCGGAGACCGAGTTCGTCGGTGCGCCTGTCGGCATCATGGACCAGATGGCCTGCAGCCTTGCCGACGACACAAGCGCGCTTTTCATCGACACGCGAACGCTCGCGTACGAGCGCGTGGCTCTGCCAGCAACGGCCGCACTCCTGGTCATCGACTCAGGCGTCCGACATAGCCACGTGAGCGGCGAATACCGCACCCGCCGCGAAGAGTGCCGGCGCGCCGCCGCGGCGCTCGGCGTCAGCACCTTGCGTGACGTCGGCGTAGGAGACCTGCGTGCCATCGATGCGCTTCCCGATCCGCTCAACCGTCGTGCGCGGCACGTCGTCACTGAAAACGCCCGGGTCCTCACAACCGTCGCTGCGCTTCGGGAGAACAATCCCGCGGAGGCGGGCCGCCTGTTCCTGGCATCACATGCATCCATGCGCGATGACTTCGAGATATCGACCCCGGCGGTTGATGCGCTCGTTGACGCGGCGCGATCGGTGCCCGGCGTGTACGGTGCGCGGCTCACGGGAGGGGGATTCGGCGGGTCGATCGTCGCGCTGACCGAGCCAGGCCGAGCGATCGCCGCGGGGCAGGCCGTCGTCGTTCAGCAGAATCGCCGGTTCCCTGGACAGGCGCAGGTCCTGGTTCCCACGACGCAGTCGCCCACGGGCCCTACGTCAACATAGCCTGCTGGGAGGGAGCTTCTCTGCGTGCTCGGCGCTCTCTGCGTGAGCCTGGTTTTCTCTGTGTGCTCAGCGCTCTCTGCGTGAACCTGGTTTTTTCTCCGCGTGCTCAGCGCTCTACGCGAGCCTGGCTTTTCTCTGCGCGCTCAGCGCTCTCTGCGCGAGCCTGGTTTCTCTCTGCGCGCTCAGCGCTCTCTGCGCGAGCCTGATTTTCTCGGCGTGCTCAGCGCTCTCTGCGCGAGCCTGGTTTTTCTCTGCGCGCTCAGCGCTCTCTGCGCGAGCCTGATTTTCTCGGCGTGCTCAGCGCTCTCTGCGCGAGCCTGGTTTTTCTCTGCGCGCTCAGCGCTCTCTGCGCGAGCCTGATTTTCTCGGCGTGCTCAGCGCTCTCTGCGTGAGCCTGGTTTTTCTCCGCGCGCTCAGCGCTCTCTGCGCGAGCCTGATTTTCTCGGCGTGCTCAGCGCTCTCTGCGCGAGCCTGGTTTTCTCTGCGTGCTCAGCGCTCTCTGCGCGAGCCTGATTTTCTCTGCGCGCTCAGCGCTCTCTGCGCGAGTCTGGTTTTTCTCTGCGCGCTCAGCGCTCTCTGCGCGAGCCTGGTTTTTCTCTGCGCGCTCTGCGCTCTCTGCGTGAGCCTGGTTTTCTCTGCGCCCTCGGCGTTCTCTGCGTGAGCCTGGTTTTTCTCTGCGCGCTCAGCGCTCTCTGCGTGAGCCTGGTTTTCTCTGCGCGCTCAGCGCTCTCTGCGTGACCTGGTTTTTCTCTGCGCGCTCAGCGCTCTCTGCGTGAGCCTGTTTTTCTCTGCGCGCTCAGCGCTCTCTGCGCGAGCCTGGTTTTTCTCTGCGTGCTCAGCGCTCTCCGCGCGCTACACCGGTTTCACGGACCTGTTCTCGTCGATCACTTCGAAGACATAGCCGTTGATCGGCTCCCGGAAGAAGAAACGCTCAAACGGTGTCGGTCGGAGCGGCGGAAACATCTTTGCGCCCTCGGCCGCGAGCCGTTGCTTCAAGCCTGCGAATTCTGCGAGCGGGTAAGACACCGCGACGTGCCTCCCGAATTCGTTCTCGAACGGTGAGACGTTGAATCCGTCCACGTAGAACACGTGCATCTCCTGGCCGCGGCCAAGATCGAGCCACACAAGTTCCACCGGAGAGTTCGTCGGTGCGGGCAGTCGCCGGTATCCCAGCGTCCGCTCGAAGAACGTGGCGGTCTTCTCGACCTCTCGGGTCGGTAGCGTGAGGTGGGCCAGGCTCATGGTCGGTCCGAGTAATATACGCGGGGTTCACGAATTCATGGCCGAGAACCGGGGCGGGCCGTTAGATACAGGCAAGATCGTATACTCGTATGCGCAACCAATGGGATTGGGAGATCCATTGCCTCGAGTCGCAGCCGCGCTCATGAGATACGTTTACCGAATAGCCCTGACCGCCATCGTTGGTCTGACAGCCGCCGGATGCTCCAAGTCGGAGACCGCCTCGGCGCACAGCCGGGAAGGCACGCCAAAAGCCATCCAGTCGGAACCCGTTCGGCAGGACTCCGTCCGCCGCGCCGTCGACGTCGTCGGCACGCTCGCGGCGGTCGACGAAGTCACGATTTCATCGGAAGCGGATGGTAAGGTCAGCAAGATCCTGGCCGATCTGGGCGATCGTGTCACGGCGGGCCAGCTGCTCGTGCAGCTCGATAACGAAAAACAGCAGTACACGTACGCGCAGCAGCAGGCGGCTCTCGCCCGAACGCTGGCGCAATATGGCGCCTCAGACTCCGAACACCTTCCCGAGCTCGAAGACACGCCGGATGCCAGGCGAGCCAACGCGGACCTGGTGCAGGCCACGCAGGCCTACGATCGCGCGGACGAACTGTTCAAGCGGAACCTGATCTCGCAGCAGGCGTTGGACGATGCCAAGGCAGCGCTGCAGTCGAAGCGCGCTATTTACAACTCGGCGCTGCAGAACGCGAAGAATCTGCGCGCCAGCATCCAGGCGTCCGAAGCCACGATGAAACTCGCCGGACGGCAGCTGCGCGACACGCAGATCCGCGCGCCCTTCGATGGGTTCGTGCAGAAGCGGCTCGTGAACATGGGGGAGCTGGTCAAGACGCAGATGCCTGTCATGGCCATCGTGCGTCTGAATCCGTTGAAGGTCACCGCCGAGATCCCGGAAAAAATGGCGCCGTGGATCTCCGCCGGCCAGGCCGTCGATCTGAAGGTGGACGCGTATCAGGATCGAAGATTCACGGGCAAGGTATCCCGCATCAGCCCGGCCGTGAATACGGCGACCCGTGCATTTGCATTCGAAGCGCTCGTCCCAAACGATGACGCCGTGCTCAAACCGGGCACGTTCGCACGCGTCCACATCGAGAGCGGCAAGATCGACTCAATTCTCACGGTTCCGTATTCGGCACTTCAGTACCGCTATGGAGTGAACCGCGTATTCGTGATCGACGGCGGCAAGCTCGCGCTCCGCGAGCTCGCCGTTGGTGAGCGTATGGGCGATCGCATTGAAGTCACGAGCGGTGTCAAGCCGGGCGAGCGCGTCGCGATCACGGACGTCGATTCGCTGACCGATGGCGCTGCGGTCAGCGTCACCAAGTAACGAGCACAGCTACTTTCCGACAATACGGTTGATGCCCTCGACCAGCTCTTTGCGCTCGTCGGCATCTGCCGTGCGTCCGAGCCGATCGGTCAGGGTCTTGAGAGCGTCCTGAGTGCCGACCGCAGCGATTCGGCGGACGGTGAACGAAAACACTTGCGGCAGCTTCGTCGTGGACGCCAGCGAGAGCGCGCGTGGCATGTCGAGCTCGACGACGGGCTCGGCGGCGTACCAGACCATGAGCGGCTGGTTGTGATCCGACGCGTCTTCAGCATGCGCCAGCAGCCCCGTGAGAGCGTCCCACCGCTTCGCGACGGGTGTGCGCTGCAGGGCGCTGGCCAGGTAGAGACGCACGAGCGCGGACTGTTCCTCGCGCGCCATTCTGGCGAAATGGCGAATCGTGCTGTCGGAGGGCTGCCTGTTCTCCACGAGAAGATACACGGCCCAGCTGCGCACGTAGTCGCTCTCGTGGCCGAGCAGATCCTGTAGATCGTGCTCGGTCAATCCGTGGGTCACGTGCAGCGCCCAGAGCGCGCGCAGCTTCCGCGTGACGTCCGGGTTATCCCGGAGCATGCGCTTCAGGCGATCGTGCACCTTCGGATCGGGTCCGCGTTCCTGCAGGATCCGCCGCGCATGCCGCACGTACCAGTCGTTGTGCTCCAGCTGCAGATCGACCAGTTGTTCGGACGAGAGTTTCTGCAGGTCGACCTGGACCCACTTGTCACCGATGTGGCTGATCTTGAAGATCCGCCCCAGGGTCTTTTCATGCACGTCCGGATTGCTGCTATGGCACTGATTCTTGTCGTACCAGTCGATCACGTGGACCGACCCATCTGGACCATACCGGAAATTCAGCATCTGGCTCCATGAGTCGTTCGCCTTCAAGAAATCTGGTCCATGCGTGGCGACGTAGCCGGATCCGTCGCGGTTCAGCCGATCCATGTTGGCGCGCGCTCCGTGAATGTTGTTCATCAAGATAGCGTCGCGGTATTCCTTCGGCCAGCTGTCGCCACCGAGATAGATCATCGCGCCGGCGTGGGCATGGCCGCCGCCAGCCGCATCCGAACGGCTGTTGCCCGCGTGCGGCCCCTTTTTGCCAACCCAGTGGACGTGATCGGCAATCGTCTTGATGTCGTCGTAGATATTCGGATTGAAATGCTGGCCGGCCTGACGCTTGTAGCGCCCGCCCTGGATGATGCCGTAGAGGTGTTCGATCACGCAGGCGGTAATGAACGCGTGCCCGTAGTCGTTGAAGTCGAGCCCCCAGGGATTGCTGGTGCCTTCGGCGAACACCTCGAAGACATGTGTCGTGGGATGAAAGCGCCAGACGCCGGCGTTCAGTCGAATGCGTTCGGAATCGGGCGCGCCGGGTTTCCCGACATTCGAATTGGTGAAGACGCCGTGCGTCCCGTAGAGCCATCCGTCGGGTCCCCACGTGAACGTGTTCAACGTTTCATGCGTGTCCTCGTACCCCCAACCGTCGAGCATGACCTGCGGCGGGCCCGCCGGGCTATCGGTTCCCGGCGCGATCGGAATGAATAGGAGGTATGGCGCCGCGCCTACCCAGACGCCCCCGAAACCAACCTCGATGCCGCTGACGAGATTCAGGTGTTCGATGAACACCTTCCGGCTGTCGAGACGTCCATCGCCGTCGGTGTCTTCGAGAATCAGGATCCGATCGTTGCCTTGGCCTTCCGACGCACGCACTGGATACGTGTGCGACTCGACGACCCAGAGCCGTCCGCGGTCGTCGAGCGTGAAGGCGATTGGCTTCACGATGTCCGGTTCGGACGCCGCGAGCGTCACGGAGAAACCAGGGGGAAGACTCATGGCTTTCGCGGCGTCCGCGCCGGACAGCCCCGCGTACGGGAGCACGTCCATTGGCGGCAACATGCTGACGTCGGATGGCACGATCTCGTTGGAGAAGAACGGCCGGGCGTCGTAAAAGCGGAAGTCGTCGAAGTTGATGTGCGCCCATGGGCTCTCTCGCAAGTACGCGGCCGTGGGCGCTCCCGTCTCTTCGTCGACGAGTCGGATGAAAATGTTCTTGCCCGCATACGCTTTCAGATCGACGACCGCCGGGCGGAATGCAGCCTGATCGGCGCCCGAAATCGTGTAGAAGACGGTGTTGTCCTCAGCGAGGACCAGTTCGACGCGCGTGCTCGCAAACGCACCGCCTGACACGAGGAAACTTGCGTACGGATGGGTGACATGGAACGGCAACGATGAGAGGGTGCCCTTCCGCGAGTTGCCGGCGAAGCCGCTGCTGACCCAATACGCTCCGGCAATTGCCCCACGTTGGTCCTTGCGCTGCGTGTCCTCCTTGACCAGCGCGAAGGCATCCCCCGTGACGGTCCAGTTGTCCAGCGACCCGGATTCGAAATCGAGGTTCAGCGTCCGGCCGCCCTCCGTCGGCGCGATGCCCGCCGACTGCACCGGCGGCTGATCGGACACGTCGAGCCGCCCCTCCATACCTGCTGCGCGGTGGCCGGGCACCGAACAAAAGTAGGTATCGCTTTCTTTGGCCTTGAACGTGACGCTCGACGTTGCGCCCTTGTCCAGAATCTGCGCGGTGCGGACGTTGTGCTTCTCGAGCGTGATGTCGTGGACCATCAACTCGCCGTTGACGAGGTTGATGCGAACGGTCTCTCCGGTTTTCGCCCACAACGCAGGATTGCGAACGCCGTCAATCTCTCCGCCGACGCCGCGATATCCAAGCATGTTCGACTCGAGCGTGTATTCACGGTCGATCGGAGGAGGGGTTTGCGCGCGCGGTGATATGGGTGCCAGGAGTGCCACGAGTGCCAAGGGTGCCAGGAGTGCCGAGGGTGCCAGGAGTGCCGAGGGTGCCAGGAGTGCCGAGGGTGCCACGGGGGTGACGCGCGCCACACGTTTCATGGCGCAAAGGATACGTCAATCCATCTCAACCAACCATCGGCCAGTCACTTCCGTCTAAGCCGTCACCAGAGACGAGGAGGACGTGTGTTCCACGAGCTTGCTCAGGACCTCCGATACGGCGCCCGCATGTTTCTCAAGGCGCCCGGTTTTTCCGCTGTTGCAATTCTGACGCTGGCGCTCGGGATCGGCGCCAACAGCGCCATCTTCAGCTTCGTGGATGCGACGCTCCTCAAGCCGCTGCCGTACGCGAATCCTGAGCGCATTGTCCAGATTTGGGAAAAGCCGCCAAGTGGCGGAAACAACGTCGTCTCCGCCCTGAACTTTCTCGACTGGCAGAGCCAGACCACCGCATTCGAGACGATGGTGGCGAGTTCGGGAGGATCAATGACGCTGACTGGGCAAGGGGAGCCCACAATGTTGCGGGCGGGACGCGTGTCGGCCGGCTACTTCGACGTCTTCGGCGTGAAGCCATACATGGGCCGGACCTTCGCCCGCGACGAAGACCAGCCGGGCAAGGAACACGTGGTCGTCCTGAGCCATCGGCTGTGGACGTCGCAGTTCGGCGGCGATCCCGGGATCGTCGGCAAGGCTATTACGCTCAACGGCGAGCCGTACACCGTCGTCGGTGTGATGCCGCCTCGCAGCGCGTTCGATCGCGCCTTCAACCAGCTGTGGCGTCCGCTGGCGTTTCGACCGTCGGAGCGCACGCGGAACTTTCACTGGATGACGGTGGTCGGGCGCCTGAAACCAGACGTGACCTTTGACCGCGCGCGGGGCGAGCTCGACTCGATTGGCGCGCGGATCGCCACCGACTTTCCCGATTCCAATAAGGGCTGGGGCGTGTCGATCGTTCGCTACATGGATGTCGTGGTCGGTCAGCAGTTGCAACGGTCGCTGTACGTGCTCCTGGCGGCCGTCGGCATGCTCCTGCTCATCGGCTGCGCGAACGTGGCCAACCTCGTCCTCGCACGCGGCACGGCGCGCGAACGCGAAGTCGCGGTTCGGGCGGCGCTTGGCGCCGGCCGCAGCCGACTCGTTCGGCAGTTCCTCACGGAGAACGTTCTGCTCGCGACGGTCGGGGGGCTGCTCGGCATCGCGCTCGGATACGGGCTGATGGTCTGGCTGAAGTTCATGCTGCCGCCCTTCTTTCTGCCTTCAGCAATTGACGTCGAGATGGACCTCAGGGTCCTCGGCTTTACGTTCGTCCTGGCAGTCGCGACCGGCGTTGTCTTTGGACTGGCGCCCGCGTTGAGTGCCACGAAACCCGACTTGGCTGGCGCGATGAAAGAAGGCGGACGGGGCGCCGCCGGCGACAGCGCACGCCGCAGGCTTCGCAGCGCCCTTGTGGTCATCGAGGTCGCTCTCGCGTTCATTCTTCTGACCGGTGGTGGGCTCCTGGTGCGGAGTTTCTTTCGAATGATGGATGTTGAGCTTGGCTTCAACGCGACGAACGTCCTGACGATGGGGCTGCCGATTGCCAGTGACCGGTTCGAGACCCCCGTAGAGCTCACGGCATACGTACGGCGCATGGTCGATCGCATCAAGGCAGTACCCGGCGTGATCGGCGCCGCGTCGACCGACTCACTGCCTCTCCAGGGGTTCAACAACGGCATGCCGTTCCTGATCGCCGGCCGCGATCAGGTCGACCGCGCCAACCGTCGAGGCTGCGGCTTCAAGATGGTAGACGGGAACTATTTCCGCGTGCTCGGCATCCAGGTCGTCAAAGGCCGCGGCCTGACAGACCGCGACGTCAAAGGATCGCCGCCAGTTGCCGTCATCAACCAGGCGATGGTGCGCCAATTTTTCGCCGATCAGGATCCGATCGGCCAGCACCTGCTGATTCAGGACATCATCCCCGGCAAGCCGCAGCTTGGTCCCGAGATCCCGTGGGAAATCGTCGGCGTCATCGCTGACGAGCGAACGAGCTCACTCGATGGCACCGTGCGACCCGGTGTGTACGTGCCGATCGAACAGAGCCCATCGACGTTTGTCAGCGTCGTCGTCAGGTCGGCTGTCGAGCCCGCGTCGTTGTCACGAGCGATCTCGGACGCCGTTCATGAAATCGATCGGAACCAGGTGGTCACGGACGTCCGAACGATCGAGGAGATCAAGAGCACCTCGGCTGCGTCGACGCGCCTGCGCACCACACTGCTGGCCGTCTTCGCCGCGCTGGCGTTGCTGTTGTCGGCGGTAGGCATCTACGGGGTCATCTCTTACACCGTCGCACAACGCACACACGAAATCGGCGTGCGGGCCGCGCTCGGGGCACCAGCGAGAGTACTCCTGACAATGGTTATCTTCAATGGCATGACGCTGACGTTCATCGGCCTGGTGCTCGGCTTCGCAGGCGCGCTGGGGTTGACGCGACTTCTCGGCAGCCTCCTGTTTGCTGTCGGCGCGCGCGACCCGCTGACGCTTGCTGGATCTGCGGCAATCCTGGCGGCGGTCGCCCTTATCGCGTGCTATGTGCCCGCGCGTCGCGCAGCGCGTTTGGACCCGCTGGTTGCCTTGAGGGAAATGTAGCGCCGGCCCTTTAGACCTGTGCCGCGACCGTGCTAGCATCGGCCTCGGAAGTGAGGCCTCGTGGCAAAGAAGAAGACCGTCCGAAAAGCCGTTCGAAAGTCTGCTCCCGCCAGGAAGGCACCACGGAAGAAAGCCGCGCGTGCCAAGCCCCAGAAGGGGAGGTGGCTGCTCGCGCCGGTCACGGGGGCCGAGCTTCGCGAGGTCGGTCACGTGCGGCTCGAGGTCGGACGGGCGGGCGCCGCGCGTGTCAAGCGGATGGTATATCCGCCCGGATTCCGCTGGTCCGTCGACATGAAGCCGATCGTCGGGACAGACTTCTGCATGCACGCGCACGTCGGGTTCCTCGTCAGCGGAGAGATCCACATCGAGTACTCCGACGGCTGTGTCGTCGAACATAGAGCGCCACAAATCGTCGCGATCGAACCTGGTCATGACGGGTGGGTCGTAGGGAACGAACCCGTGGTCCTGATCGAGTTCGACTTCGAGAAAGACACGATTAGCCGCCTGGGGATGCCGGAAGCCCACCGGCACGCCTGAATCGCGCGCCGCCTGAGCGCGTCGTATACTGGACCGACCGGCGCTGCGCCATGGTGCCCCACCTGCGCCGTTTCGAGTGGAGTCCCACGTGCTGTCTGATCTCTGTGTCCGCCGCCCCGTCTTCGCCACGATGCTCGTCATGTCGCTCGTGGTGCTCGGAACGTTCTCGTTCCGCAACCTCGGCGTCGATCTCTTCCCGAAAGCCGATCCTGCAACCGTCAGCGTCGCTCTGGCGCTGCCCGGCGCGAGCCCGGACGAGTTGTCGTCCTCCGTAATCGAGCCGATGGAGGAGGCCATCAGCGGCGTGTCCGGCATCGACGAAATTCAATCGCGTATGTCGGAGGGCAAGGCGACCATCACTGTCCGCTTCGTTCTCGAACGCGATATCAATGACGCCTCGAACGACGTCCGGGAGAAGGTTGCGAGCGCGATCCGGAACATGCCTCCTGCGCTCCTGCCGCCGGTCATCACCAAAGTCGATCCCGATGCGGACCCCGTGATGTCGCTGATCGTGTCGTCGGACGCGATGAGCCTGCGGACGTTGACCGAACTCACCGACAAGCAAATCGCCCGGGCCATTCAGACGGTCAACGGTGTCGGCGAGGTCAGCCTGCTCGGCGGGCGGGCGCGCGAGATTCACATCGTCGTCGACATCGAGAAGCTGAATTCGTACGGTCTGTCGATCTCGCAAGTCCGGGACGCGCTCATCGCGGAGAACGTCGAGATTCCCGGTGGCACGGTGGAGCAGGGGAAAGGTCAGCTGCTCCTGCGGACGCTCGGCAGAGTTGACGCCTCCGCGAACTTCAACGACATCGTCGTCGCGACCAGAAACGGTACGCCGATTCGCGTGTCCGACATCGGCCAGGCGGACGACAACTTTCAGCGTCCGACGAGCGCTGTCTGGCTCGGCAGAACGCCTGCCGTGATGCTCGACATCCGCCGCGCGATGGGAGAGAACACCGTCGCGGTCATCGAAGGCGTACGCACCAAGCTCGCGACCATCCAGCGCTCAATTCCATCGTCGGTGAAAGTCACCGTCATTCGCGACGATTCGCGCTTTATCTACGCGTCGATCTCGTCGCTCGAGGAACACCTCATCTTCGGCGCGCTGTTTGCCACGATTGTCGTGATGTTCTTCATCCGGAACCTCCGCGCGGTGATCATTTCGGCCGTCGCGATTCCGGCGTCAATCATCTCGGCGTTCACGCTGATGAACATCATGGGGTTCACGTTGAACAACATGACGCTCCTCGGCATCACACTCGCGGTCGGCATCGTGATTGACGATGCAATCGTAGTGCTGGAGAACATCTTCCGCTACATCGAGGAAAAGGACTGTTCGCCGTTCGAAGCCGCGATTCAGGGAACCCGCGAGGTCGCACTCGCGGTCATGGCGACGACATTGTCCCTGGTGGTGATTTTTCTGCCAATTGCGTTCATGAACGGCTATGCGAAACGGTTCATCAACCCGTTCGGCTGGACCATGGCCTTCGCGATCCTGGTCTCGATGCTTGTCAGCTTCACGCTGACCCCGATGCTCAGCTCGCGATTCCTGAAGCTCTCGGATGCCGCGTCGGATCGCAAGACCAAGGAGCACGGATTCTTTCACTGGCTCGATGTCTTCTACGCCAGGCGGGTGAATTGGGCGCTGGATCATCCAGGCATCATCATCGGCATCTCCATTGTGACGGCGGTCTTGACCTTCCCGCTCAACCGGATGGTCGGACGAGAGTTCGTGCCTAACGAGGACATGGGCGAATGGATTATTCACGTTGATGCACCCGAAGGCACGTCTCTCGAGGGCACCAGCGAGATTGCCTTCAAATTACTCGACGAATTGAGCGGGATCGAAGGCGTCGCGCAGATCGAACCATCCGTCGGTGTCTCCGCTACTGCCGGCGCGCCGACGCATATCCATTTCCTGTGTCAGGCTCTGCCCCACGGTGAACGGAAGAACACGCAGGCACAGATCATCGCGGAAATGCGGCGCCGACTGGTGAAGCATCCGAGCTACCGGCCGAGTATCAGTTCGCGCACGGCGCTGGGCAGCGGGGAAGGGAATATTTCATTCCCGATAGCCTTGCAGATCCTCGGCCCGGATCTGGCTCAAATCGGCGAATACTCGAAGCGCGCGCTCGCGGCGGGCCAGGGCATTCCGAGTCTCACGGAGCCCAAAATCAATTTGAACGTGTCGAACCCTGAGATTCACGTTGCCGTTGACCGCAAACGGGCCGCCGACCTCGGCGTTCGGATGGCGACCATTGGTAACACGCTGCGACTGGCGGTGGCGGGTGACGACGAGATCTCTTCCTATAAAGAAGGGCAGGAGCAGTATCCCGTAAAGATCCGTGTGCTCGAGAGCCAGCGTGGCGACATCGCGCAGATTGGACGGCTGACCGTACCGTCTGCGAACGGACCCGTTCGCATCGACAACATCGCGCAGCTCGAGCGGGGGCTCGGGCCGACGACGCTGCAGCGATCGGATCGGCAGTTCTCGGTGATGTTCATTTCTGACGTGGCGGCTGGGCATGCGCTTGATGAGGCGACCAACGACGTGCGGAAGATGCTCACGGGGCTCAACATGCCCCCGACGATGTCGTTCAAGTTCCAGGGACAGTCGAAGATTCTCGATGAGACGACGGCGAACATGATCATGGCAATCGGGCTCGCCATGATCTTCGTCTACATGGTGCTCGCTTCGCAGTTCGAGAGCTTCCTGCAGCCGATCGTGATCATGCTGGTGCTGCCGATCGCGGTGCCCTTCGCGCTCTTCACGCTGTGGGCGACCCATCGAACCCTCAACCTCTGGAGCGCCCTGGGCATGCTGCTGCTCCTCGGAATCGTCAAGAAGAATTCGATTCTGCAGGTGGACTACGCCAACGTGCTGCGGGCGCGCGGCGTGCCCCTGCGGGAGGCGATCGTCGAGGCGTGCCGCACCCGCCTCCGACCGATTCTGATGACCACGACCGCGATCATCGCCGGACTGATTCCGACATCGCTGGGCATCGGGATTGGTGGCACCGGTCGCGCTGCGATCGCGGTCACGATCATTGGCGGCCAGGCGTTGTGCCTGTTCCTGACCTTGCTGCTCGTGCCGGTGGCCTACGTCCAGTGCGAAGTGATCGAGCAGGCGCTGGTGGGCAAGAAGGCGAAGGCGTGGCTCGAGAGCATCTCTGCCGCGACCTTCGGGCGGCTGCGCCCGGCGTCGGATTCACGGCACAGCTGAACTGTGCCCGGAGAAATCCGGAGTCTCACGCGGAGATCGCGGAGACGCAGAGCGGATCTCACGCGGAGGAGCGCCACGGGTCTACAGGCGGTTGTAGCCTAGTGACCGGCTCCCCAGATCCTTTCCGCCGCCAGCACGTGCCCTTTCCGCCGGGTCAACTCCACCTCGACCTCGCGGCTGGGACGCGCCGCGGTCTCCGGCTTCTCGACAAAGAGGACGTAATAGCCTTCAAGGGCGCCGGAGAGCTGGCGCATGGCGAGGTCCGGGAAGATGTGGGTGCGGGCGTAAAAGCCGCCCGTTTGCTCCGACACCAGCCGCAGGCCAGCCTCGAGCGAATGGTAGTCGGCGTCGGTCACATCGAGCGAGAACACCGACGTACGTGACGCGACGAGCGCCCGGCGCGCGGGGCCGTAGCCGTCCTCCATCGTCATCGCGCTCGAACTGAGGCGCCCAAACCCGTGGCCGACCAGGACGAGGGACTTGGAACCCGGCAGCGGCTTCAGCGCATCGCCAATCAACTCGAGCGCGCGCTCGATGCCGTAGGCGCGATGCACACTATCCGGGGCGAGGCGCTCGACCAGCGACGGCTCAGAGGAGACGGAAGTTGCGCCCGGACGCTCGAAGAGAATGCCGTGGTCGAGGATGCGTTCGAACCGCTCGCGGTCGTTGGTGAAGTCGCTCCAGATCCTCAGGCGTGAATCGAACGATACAATGGCGACTCGATCGTTCGGTGTCAGCGTGTCCAGAAGCCGCCGGCTCTTCACCAGCATTCGCATCAAGCCGACGATGCGCGACGGTTCGAGATCCTTCTGAAACAGAAAGACGATCAGCCGTCCTTGATGGGTGCTCGAAGCCGCATCGTCGGTCACCGTCGCGGCGGCGGGGAGCGGCTCGATTGGCATCGGGCGACCGCCCGCCTATCCACGTGGCGGTCTCGACGCGCACGGACTTACCATCGATCTTCACCTTGAAGTCGTCTGCCGCAAGCCCGGAGATCGGATCGCCCCGATCGTCGAGGACCCGGGCGTCAAGGACGATCCGCGCGACGTCGACGCGATCGGTGAATCGCGGCGTCTGCTGGGCGCTTAGCGCGACGGCGGCGAACACGGTCAGTATTGTCCCCGTTGCGGCGAGCGATCGGCGGCCGGCGTATGGTGACGCAGGAGAGCGGATCACGACGACACCCTATCACGCTTTTCTGACGCAGCAGCTCAGCGGCCGTCGCGGGTCGGCCGTGGCTGATCTTCGGCGGTGAAGGTTAGAAGGTGAAGGTGGCCGTGATCACCACGCTGCCGGTGGTCTCGTGGAATCGGGGCCTGAGCTTGTAGGTGGTATGGCTGACGCCGCTGGCGCTGTCGAACCACATCATGCGGTAGCGGTAACCGCCGCTGACTCCAAACCGCGGGTGCGGATACACCGTCAGGCCGGCCTCGGTATTCAGGCCGAAGCCTCTGAAGGTGCCGTCTCCGACGTTGGGATCGAGAAAGCTTCCGTCCTTGATCGTCATCCACGGAATCGACCCGCCGAGGAGCACGTGCGGCTGGATGCGGCCGCCGGTCAAGAGAAAGACTCGCTCGTCGAAGTTGAGCGCGTGAAACGTCGCTTCACCGGGTCTGACCGAGGAACGTGCCGTCATGCTTGGTCTGGTCGTAGCTGACCTCGAAGGCGCCTCGACCCGATCGAAAGCCGCCCACGGCGCGCAATACGTTTTGCGCGCCTTCGAGCTTTGGCAGGATCAGAATCTCTTCGCCGTTGACTTTCTGGTAGTAGGACAATCCGTCGAAGGTCTCGCCGCCGAACGAGAAGTCGAGGAGGCCGGAGGCGCCGATGTAGCCGCCGTTCTTCGCATAGCCGAGTCCCTCCTGGGCCCACGACGGTGCCGCCAACATCACGAGGAACATCGAGATCGCAGCGACGTGAACGCTTCGCCTGGGAGTGGAGCAGACCATGGCTGTCGCGGCTCCAATTCCGATGCCGTCGACGTCGAGAGCTGACACCGTGCGGAAAGGCCGAAAAAAGGAATGCTCCCTCAACTGTGCACGTGCGCGCCGTGAAGGCTGGGACCAACGGAATCCAGAATCGTAAGCCCTGTCGACAATAATGTGAGCCACCGGCAGCGTCCGGTGGTTGAATACGCGACTGGCGTATCAGCGCGCGCCGCAATAAAAGGCGCCCGTATTTTTTCAGGTCCGACGGTTCGTGTGTTTCACGCGAAGCGTTGGCCCGGTGATTGCGACAGGCGGCTTCACTTTGCCGAATCAGAGGGTGCGTTTCATCGCTGCGGCGGGATTCCTGCTCCTGGCCGCTGCTTGTGGGGGCTCATCCTCGTCGAGCACCAGCCCTTCGCCGACAGGTCCGAGCGCAAATTCCTCGTACCGATGGTCCATCTCGGGCAGCGTCGTGGACACCGTCGAACACCAGTCGATTCCCGGCGCGACCGTGAAACCGTCGTGGACCCTCTCGCCGGTCTCGAGCAACAGCGATGGCGGGTACGTACTCGGGTCGAACGGAAACCCGCCCCCCAATCCCAGCAAGGTGACGGTCTCGGCTGATGGCTTCGTCACCCGTGAGGAGTGGGTCCCGGTGCAGGCCGCGCAACGGACCGACGTGACGCTGGATCTGATCCGCAACACGGCGCCGTTCTCGATGGATTTCTACAAGCAGCTCACGCGGGGCTCGTACGATCAGGACGGAGCTCCCTATCCGCTCCTGCGATGGTCACAAGCACCCAGGTTCTACCTGAAGACGACAGACCAGCTGAATCGGTCCGTCGCATCCGACGTCATCGCCACTATCCGGGACGCCGTGACGCGCGCGGTGCCGCTCTGGACCGGCGGGCAGTATGCGGCCACCATAGAGACCGGAACGGACGTGCGCCCGGGAACGGCGGGCTGGATCAACATTTTGATTACCACTGACCCTGGCGAACGCGTCACCTGCGGCCAGTCGTATATCGGACGCGATCCAGGAGAGATCAACCTCAACGTCAACCCGGTGTGTTCGTGCGGTGCGGTCAAGGTCCCGGGGCACGTCGTCGTCCATGAAGTGGGGCATGCGCTCGGCTTCTTCCACGTCGGCGACACGAAGAGCGTGATGTACCCGCGAGCGCCCGGGAACTGCCCGCTGGGGGAACTCAGTGCGGACGAGCGTTACCACGCCGCCATCGCCTATCAGCGCCCGCGCGGCAACGCCGAACCGGACAACGATCCGTCAGGGCTTCCTTCGCTGCGCTCAATCCGCGTAGATGGGCCACCCTATCCAGTGAAGAACTAATCGCTAATCACTGATCACTAATCCTTGAATCGCTAATCCTTGCAATCGCTAATCCTTGACATCGCTAATCCTTGCATCCCTAATCAGAATCCTCGAATCCCTGAATCGCTGAATAGAACCTTCGAATCTGAGGGCGGTCACACAATTCTGAGAATCTCCCGGATCCCTGGCAACGCAAAGTCAGCCCGATTTACAAAGACTGGCCCGGCATGGATTCTGCCTGTCCGGAGCACGGGCTCCCTTGTCTGCCTATCCTGGTCTCACGCGGTCGCCGGGAATCGCGATGTCCTTCCCACGTACGCCGGTGGCGATCATGGCTGCCGCGGTACTGTCGATCTGCTATCCGCTCGCGGGGATCGCTCAGAATTCCAGCGTAACGATCACGGTCGACTCAACGGCGAACCACCACGCGATCGATCCGAACATCTACGGCGTCGCGCATGCGACGACCGCGCAGTTGAACGACCTGAACACGCCGCTGAACCGCAATGGCGGCAACAACACGAGCCGCTACAACTGGCAGGTGAACGCCGACAATCGCGGGAACGACTGGTACTTCGAGAGCATCGCGGACGCGAGCGCAACGGCAGGGGAACGTGGCGACACGTTCATCACCAATACGCGCGCGGCCAATGCCAAGGCGATGCTGACGATTCCGACCATCGACTGGGTCGCGAAAGTCGGGGCCGGGCGCAGCAAGCTGGCCGGCTTCTCGATCACGAAGTACGGTGCTCAGACCGGCAGCGACTGGCAGTGGTTTCCTGATGCAGGAAACGGGGTGCGGACCGATGGCCAGTTCGTGACAGGCAACGATCCGAACGACGCGAACGTCCCGTCGACCTCTGCCTTTCAGCAGGGGTGGGTACAGCATCTGGTTTCGCGGTGGGGAACCAACACGGCCGGCGGCCTGCGCTACTACATCCTCGACAACGAACCGAGTCTCTGGCACTCGACTCATCGCGATGTGCGGCCCGTCGGCGCCACGATGGATGAAATCAAGAACCGCATGATCGACTTCGCGACGAAGATCAAGGCGGTCGATCCATCAGCGCTGGTCGTGGGTCCGGAAGAGTGGGGCTGGAGCGGCTATTTCTACAGCGGCTACGATCAGCAGTACGGGGGCACACACGGTTGGAGCGTGCTCCCGGATCGTGTGAACCACGGCGGCGCAGACTATCTAACGTGGCTGCTCGGACAGATCCGGCAGAGCAGCACGACGGTCGGGCAGCGCCTGCTCGATGTTTTCACCGTGCACTACTACCCTCAGGGCGGCGAGTTCAGCGACGACGTCACGAGCGCGATGCAGCTGCGGCGAAATCGTTCAACCCGATCGTTGTGGGATCCGAATTACGTGGACGAGACGTGGATCAACGATCGCGTCCAGCTCATTCCACGTTTGAAGAATTGGGTGAACTCATCGTATCCAGGTACTCTCGTCGGAGTCACCGAGTACAACTGGGGCGCCGAGAATCACATCAACGGCGCCACCACGCAGGCGGATGTCTTCGGCATCTTCGGACGTGAAGGGCTGGACATGGGGGCGCGCTGGACGACTCCGGCCGCGAGCACACCGACCTACAAAGCGATGAAGATGTATCGCAACTACGACGGGAACAGGTCGACGTTCGGCGATACGAGCGTTGCTGCCGCCACGGCCAACCCGGATGCGGTCTCGGCGTTCGCCGCGCTGCGCTCTGTCGACGGCGCACTCACGGTGATGGTGATCAACAAGCAACTCTCGACGAGCACGACCGCGACGATCAACCTGTCGACGTTCGGCCATCGCGGCATCACTCAGGTCTGGCAGCTGACGTCGGCCAACACGATCAACCACCTCGCCGATCTCACCGTCACGGGCAGCAGCTTCAGTGCCACGCTGCCGGCGCAGAGCGTCACGCTGTTCGTCGTCCCGGGGAGCGCGCGTCCAGCACCGCCGACCAGCCTTCGGATCATTCGATAGGCGGCAAGCGGCATCAGCTCTCACGCGTTGGATCGACGACACGTCCGAGAAACAGGATTGTGCCGCTCCGTCGATCTCGGATCGCTAATCGGATCGACCCCATCGTCGCGTTGCGCGTCGAATAGGGCGCTACTTGACTTTCGTGCTCTTGCTTTCCATGAGAGGCATCCATTTGCCGTCCGCACCCTGCACTTCCATGCTGAACGTGTACGAGGTCGGCGAGAGTTCCTTGAGGGTCACGCGCGATTTCATCTTCTGACCGCCCATCATGCCCTCGTCGGTGTACGTCCACGTATCGCCTTTCACGGTTCCGTGCGGCACCGAAGCCATTACCATGTTCGTGTTGTCCACGCCGTAATAGGTGTAGACCTTCTCCTCCGCGCTGTAGCCGAGAATCCCCAGGCTCTTGCTCGCCCCCATCGGCGTCTTCCCCTCAGAACGGCAAATCACGGCGAAGTGGCCGTCAAACCATTCGCATGTGTCGTTCGAGGTCACTTTGCCTGCGGGGCCCATGGGGCCCGGTTTCATCTCTCCGTCGACAGTCCATTTGCCGACGAAGTACCCGAGCCGTTGGTGTTCGGGGCCCGGCTTCGGTGGCGCCGGCGGCGCCTGGGCACTAGACGCAAGTTGAGACGCGAACACCGAGGCCAGACCGATCGCAAGCCATCCCGTGCTTCTGTTCATGGCATCTTCTCCTGAAAGTGCGGGGCATGGTAGCAGCGTGCGCGTCGCGTTACAACACATGGACTTGAACAGAGAAAGAGGAGACAGGTAGCATCACGCTTCTTGTGTACAACCACGTCGGCGAACTGCAAGGAGTTTGAGCATGGCTGAGTTTTCATCGCACGTGCCGGGCACATTCTCGTGGGCCGAGCTCGCAACGACGGACCAGAAAGCTGGCGTCGCGTTCTATCGCGCGCTATTCGGCTGGGACGTCAACGAGCAGCCGATAGGCCCCGACGGCGTCTATTCGATGTTCACGATGCGCGGCCAGGAAGTGGCTGCGGCGTGCACCCTGCGGCCGGAAGAACGGCAAAGCGGTGCGCCGCCACATTGGAATCTGTACGTGACGGTGGCCAATGTCGATGAGAGCACGAAGCGCGCTGAGTCGCTTGGCGCGAAAGTGTTCGCACCGCCATTCGACGTCATGGATGTTGGCCGGATGTCCGTGGTCCAGGATCCGACCGGCGCGGTATTTAACCTGTGGCAGCCCAAGCTGCACATCGGAGCGAAGATCCTCAACGAGCCCGGTGCGCTCTGCTGGAGCGAGTTGACGACGCGCGATACGAAAAAGGCGGAGTCGTTCTACACCGCGCTCTTCGGATGGACCCCCAAACAGGCGGCGCCAAGCGCCGTGATGGAATACACGGAATTCCACAATCAGGGGAAATCTGGTGTCGGCATGATGGCGATGCCCGCGCAGATGCCCCCGAACGTGCCGTCGGTACTGGATGCCCTACTTCCAGGTGACCGATTGCGACGCCAGCACGGCGAAGGCGAAGGGACTTGGCGCGAAACCCATGGTCGGCCCGCAGGACATCCCGGGCACGGGCCGTTTCGCGATTCTGGGTGATCCGCAAGGAGCGATGTTCGCAATTTACACAGCCGCAAAGAGATAGCAAGCCCCATCGAAATAGTGGCTGGCACTTTCCCTGGAAAGGTGGCTGGCACCTTTCCAGCAGAGGTGCCAGCCACCTTTTTGTACGTCTACTTTTGGTATCGCGACCCACAGGCATGTTCGCAGCTCGACCGTGTGTCATTTGGCTCTGAGCCATAAAACTATTGCAATTAAACGACTTCTGGCGAAAGCCCAACTATAGAACGAGCGGGCACATGCCTTGCGCCATATCGTGGCAGGAGGCAACAGCCATGAGGACGTGGATCATGCGTGCGTCGATCCTGACGGGCGCCATTCTGTTCGCGAATGTTGCCGTCGAAAGTGCCGCGCCGGTCGCCCCGGATCACGCCGCAGCGGCCAGGGTCACCCGGCAGGTGACGGTCCCGGCGGGCACGGTTCTTCGACTGCGACTGAATCGTGGATTCGGTTCGGACTCACGCATCGAGGATCCGATTTCGGGAACACTTCTGAACCCGGTGGTGATTGGTGGACGGACCGTTCTTCCCGAGGGCAGCCTGGCGTCTGGATATGTCATTGAGGCCACGCGGCCGGGGAAAGTCAAGGGACGCGGACGCGTAGCCGTGCGGTTCAACCGGATCACGCCTGCCGGGCACGACGCGCGTTACAACATGCAGACGCGCTCGTGGGTCGCAGTCGCGCCGGCGACCAAGAAGAAGGATGCGCTGACGATCGGCGCCCCGGCGGCCGGAGGCGCGGTAATCGGCGGCATCGTCGGCGGCAAGAAGGGCGCCGGGATTGGTGCCTTGGCGGGCGGCGGCGCCGGCACCGCGGTCGTGCTCACGACGCGTGGAAAGGACGTGCGCATCGGTCGCGGGACGACATTGGCTATCCGGCTGGCGACGCCGCTCACGGTCGCGGTTCCAGAATGACGCGAGGTGCGGAGGGAAAGGGGATCACCACCCCGTTCCCCCCGCACACCCGCTCGGCACCATTCTCGAATCTCGGGTTCTAATCTCTCAGAGCGCTGAATGCTCCCACGTTCGTTCCTTCCCGGTTTCAGAGAAACCCCGACAATGAAAAGTATTTCCGAACTCTTTTTCCTGGCGTTGCTGTGTCTCCACGCGCCTGCGGCTGATGCGCGGCAGGTTCGCGCGCCGGAATCCGGCCTGACCGTGGTCAGCACGGCGCCCGAGGGAGAGGTCGCCTCGCTCGCCGAAGCCAAAGAGATTCGGGTGGTCTTCTCGGAGCCCATGGTCAGTCTCGGACGGATCCCGTCCGACGTGCACCCGCCATTTTTCAAAATCGCCCCGGCCGTGCCCGGCACATTCCGATGGTCAGGCACGACGGTCCTGATCTTCACGCCCGATCCCAAACTGCTCGCGTATGCCACGAATTACCAGGTGACGATTGCGGCCGGTACCGCTTCGGCCAGCGGGCGAACACTCGCGCGCGCCGTGACGTTCTCGTTCACGACACCTACCGTCCGCCTTCTTCAGACGCGGTGGTACCGCCGCGGTGGAACGATTGACGGGCGAATGGTCATTCTGCTGCGATTCAACCAACCAGTCCGGTCGACAGATATTGCCGCATCGCTCACAGCATCGCTGGAGCCGCACGACTGGAAGCCGCCGGTCTTCTCTCTGGACGAGGAGGCGCGGCTGATCGCGATCGATCGCGAGGCGCTCCACCGGTTCGACGCCAAAGTGGCCGCGACGCGAGCGATTGCCGCCGCCACGACACCGGTTGCAGTCCGCCTCACTGACGATTGGGACAAGAAGACGTATCCTCCCGCCCGCGACCTCGTGGTCTTCGAGACCGATACACCGGTTCTGCCGGAAAGCTGGGTGAAGTTGTCGCTGGACGCGCGCCTTCGAGCCGCGGCGGGGCCGGCGACTCCAGGCGTGCCACAGACGTTCACGGTCCACGCCGAGCGTGCATTCTTCGTCGATGGCTTCTACTGCCGCACCGCATGCGATCCCGATCGCTGGAACCCCGTTCAGATGCGTGCCCCGGTCAAAGTGATTGACTTCGCGTCGGCGGCCGCCGCAACAGATGTGACGGCCGCCCCTGCCAGCGTTCCGAAAACCGGTCAGGTGAGAAAGCGCGGGGACGAGTCGCGGGACGCATCCAACCACATCACCCTCGAAGACGCAGGATTCGCGGCGCAGCCGCCGGTGCGCAAATATGCGGTCACGCTTCGCGCCGATCTCCGCTCGAGCGACGGCCAGGTCCTCGGCTATCCATGGATCGGCACCGTCGACAACTGGCATCGCAGCGCGTTCACGAGTTTCGGCGACGGCCATGGTGTGTGGGAAAAGGACGGCGGCGCGACGCTTCCGTTCTACGCGCGCAACTTTCGCGACGTTCGGCAGTGGGCAGCTCCGATCGACCCAGGCCAGCTGATGCCAACGCTCCTTGCGCTGCAGGAGGACCACTTCCAGCGCGCGCCATTGGGAGAGGGCGTCAGCCGGCGTCTCTCGCTCACGCCGGACCGTACTCAATCTCATGGCCTCGATCTATCCAAAGCGCTGGGATCCGGTGGGACGGGGCTCGTGTGGACAGCCGTCCGCGAAGGTGACGCGATTCCGCAGGCCCGACGGGCCTTCGGCAATACCGACAATCCGCAAACACGGGCCTCGATCGTGCAGGTCACGAACCTTGGCATCACCGTGAAGGACAGTCCGCAGAACACGCTTGTGTTCGTGACGCGTCTCGATACCGGGTCGGCTGTCGAGGGCGCGAATGTCTCGATCGTCAGCGTCGACAACAAGGTGTTCTGGCGAGGACGGACCAGGATCGGACGGCGTCGCGCTGGCGCCGCAGACGCCGCTGCGCGATCCCGACAACTGGTGGAAGTTCGCGTTCATCGTGACGGCCGAAAAGGATGGTGATGTCGCCTACACCGGCAGCAACTGGAACGAAGGCATCAGTCCGTGGGAGTTTGGAACCGGTGTGAACCTCCGCGAAGCGGCACCGTTGCTGCGCGGGACCGTGTTCACGGATCGCGGCGTGTATCGGCTTGGCGAAGAAGTGCACTTCAAGGCCATCCTCCGGCAGAACTCCGCCGCGGGTGTGCAACTGTTTCCAGCCGGCACGCCTGTGGTGCTCACGGTGCGCGACAGCCAGAACCGGCGCGTCGACGAGCGAACGGTCACGTTGACGGCCTGGAGCAGCGCGGAATGGACGATGACGCTGCCACAGGACGGAAGGCTTGGATACTACTCACTGCGTGCGGTGCTCGAAAGCGATCGCCCAAAGCCGAAGTCGCCTGAAACAAGACGACGCGACGTTGAGCCGGGTGAGCAGGACGACGACTTCGTCCCATACGAGAAATCGGTACACGGCGCGTTTCTGGTCGCCGCGTACAAGCGGCCGGATTTTCGCGTGGACGTCAGCCTGACGGGCGACACCGTGATCGCCGGCGATCCCTTGAAGGGAAGCGTCACCGCGCGCTACTTGTTCGGCGCACCGATGGGTGTGCGACCGATCGCGTGGACGTTTTCAAAAACTCCTGGCTACGGCGCACCTCGCGCGATCACCGAGAAGTTTCTGGAGGACCGCTGGATTTTCGTCGGCTACCCCGACGGTGACGAAGACCGATCTCACACCGGCGAGATCCGTCGCGAGCAAGCAAAGCTGGGCAAAGCTGGCGACCTCGCACTCAAGCTGGACACGCGCCGCGATGCCGGCGTTCCATACATCTACACGCTCGAAGGTGACGTGGAGGATGTCTCCCGGCAGCACATTGCCAATCGCGCAAGCGTGACCGTGCATCCGGCGCCCTGGTATATCGGCGTGCGAAGGCCGTCGTATTTCCTCGACCAGAAGAGCGGGCTGAAGACGGAGATCGTCGCGGTCGCGACGGACGGATCGGTAGCCGCGGGTGTGCCGGTGCACATCAAGCTGACGCAGGTTCAATGGCAGAGCGTCCGGCGCGCGGAGGGCAACGGCTTTTACACGTGGGACACCGAGCGCAAGGAGGTGCCGGCGGGCACCTGGGACGTAACGACAAGCGCCGATCCGATACCTCTCGAAATTCCATTCCAAACCGGCGGCTACTTCGTGCTGGAGGCCAAGGGCAGCACCGCCGACGGACGGTTCGCTGTCACGCGGACATCGTTCTACGTGCTCGGTTCAGGCTACACCGCCTGGCAGCGATTCGATCACAACCGGATTGAGCTGGTGCCCGAACGGAAGACGTACAAGCCAGGAGACACCGCACGAATCATGATCCAATCGCCCTGGGAGCGGGCCACTGCGCTCGTGACCACGGAGCGCGAAGGGATCCGCACGTATCGGCCGTTCATGCTGACGTCCACACAGGAATCGATTTCGATTCCTATCAAAGAGGACGATATTCCGAACGTCTTCGTGTCGGTGCTGCTGATAAAGGGTCGATCGAGCGCACCGCCCTCGGCATCCGCCGGGGAAACGCAAGGGAGCAGCGCACCGCCGCAGGAGGATGCGTCCGACCCGGGCAAGCCGGCGTTCCGGCTCGGATATGTCGAATTGAAGGTCGAAGATCGAACGAAGCGTCTGACCGTCTCGGTTTCGGCGAACAAGCAGGAATACCGTCCGGCTAACAAGGCCTCCGTGACCCTCGATGTCACGGATCATCAGAAACGCGGTACCGCCAGCGAGGTGACCTTGTGGGCGGTCGACTACGGCGTGCTGTCGCTCACGTCGTATCAAACCCCGGACGTGCTCGGTTCCGTCTATGTCCGGAAGGCGCTGCAGGTCTTCAATAGCGACAGCCGTCAGCGCATCGTGTCACGCCGTGTGCTCACGCCAAAGGGAGACACCGACGGCGGCGGCGGCGGAGCCGACACCGGCGCCGGCACGCTCAGGAAAGACTTTCGTGTCCTTGCGTTCTGGCTCGGATCGGTCACCACGGACAATAGCGGGCATGCGGCGGTGGATGTCGACCTCCCAGAGTCGCTGACGACTTATCGCATCATGGCGGTCGCAGCCGATCGCAACTCGCGGTTCGGCGCCGGCGACAGCGAGGTACGCATCAACAAACCGCTCACGCTCAAGCCCACATTCCCACGCTTCCTGGCGGTGGGAGACCACGCGCACTTCGGCGCCGTGATTACGAGTCAGCTCGCGTCGGCTGGCACTGCAGTGGTTACGATGAAGAGCCTCGATCCCGGCGTGCTGGACGTCGTCGATGGCACACCACAGTCGCTGCCGCTCGGGCCGGGCGGTTCGATTGAGGCGCGATTCGACGCGGCAGGGAAGTCGATCGGCCGTGCACGGGTCCAGATGACGGTGAAGGTTGGCGAGGAGACGGACGCATTCGAGGATGTGATTCCCGTCGAAGTGCTCGCGTCTCCGGAGACCGTCGCGGCGTATGGTGAGGCCGGAAGCGCACGGGCCACTGCAAACGAGACGGTCACGTTGCCATCTGGCATCGTCACGGGATTCGGAGGCCTCCACGTCGAAATGTCGTCGACTGCGATGGTAGGCCTCGGCGAGGGCGCTCGCTATCTCGTCGAGTATCCCTACGGCTGCGCAGAGCAGAAGGGATCGCGCGCCATGGCGCTGATCCTGGCCGCCGATCTCGGAGAAGCCTTCACGCTGCCCGGTGTTGACGCTTCCAAAATGCGTCCCGCGGTTCAGACGACGTTGAAGGAACTCGAGCGGTTCCAATGCGCGAGTGGCGGCTTCGCGTACTGGCCGGGCGACTGTTCCTCAGTATCCCCGTACCTGACGGCTTACCTGCTTCATGTCTTCCAGGTTGCCAGCGACCTGAAGTATCCCGTTGACGCGGGAATGCGCGAACGCGCCTACCGTTATCTCGAGCGAAGCCTGGCGCAACAGCCGCCCTCAAATGAGGGGTGGTGGCCGGCGTATACGGCGTGGCAGGCTTTTGCCGTGAAGGTCCTCGTCGAGGGAGGGCGTACGCAGGATTCCAATCTGAACCGCCTGTATGGCTATCGCGATCGCATGCCGGTGTTCGCGCTGGCGTATCTCCTCGACGCTCTGATCGCCAAGAAGGAAACAACGGGCCCCCGCGTCGAGGAGCTACGGCGCCGGATGTCCAATGCCGTCCTTCCGGAGGCAGGCAGCGCGCATGTCGAAGAGCTGGCCGATCCGTACCTGCTCTGGTTCTGGAACTCGAACGTCCGCTCGACGAGCATCGTGCTCAATACGCTGGTCAAGGCGAACGCGCCGGATGCGTCCATCACACCGATTGTCCGCTGGATGATGGCGGCGCGGAAGGATGGACGGTGGGGTAATACACAGGAAAACGCCTACGCGATGGAATCGCTGGTCAACTATTACCGCAAGTACGAGACCACGGTTCCAAACTTCAGCGCCGTCGTGAAGCTGGGCGCCGATGAAATCGCGCGCGAGGAGTTCAAGGCGCGATCGACCGAGTCAAAGTCGATCGAGTTGCCGATGGCGCAGGTTCTCGCCACAGGCGCGCCTGGCGCTTCGCAGCCACTCACGTTCGCACGAGAGGGCCCGGTACTCTGTTTTACACGACGCGGCTCCGCTACGCTGCGGACGCCCTGTATCAGCAAGGGCTCGACAGCGGCTTCCGGATAGAGCGCCGATACGAGCCGTACGTCGAGACCGGATCCAAGCCGGCATCGACGACATACAAAGCAGGCGATCTCGTCCGAGTCACGCTCACTTTCAGGCTGACGAAGGAGCGCCGCTTCGTGGCCGTCACCGATCCCATCCCGGCGGGCTTCGAAGCTGTCGAGTCATGGTTCGCCACAACCGCCCAGGTGCTGGCGTCGCGCCAGGATCGACAGTCGACTCCGAACGGCCAGCCGTCGCAGGACGAAGGCGACCGATGGGATGACTGGTGGCGCTACGGCGGGTTCGATCACATCGAGCGACACGATGACCGTGTGCAGCTGTTCGCGACCCGTCTCAGCGAAGGGACCCACGAGTTCAGCTACATCGTGCGCGCGACAACGGCCGGCACGTTCCGCACGGCGCCCGCACGAGCCGAGGAGATGTACGAGCCGGAGGTATTCGGTCGCACGCCGACGGCAATCATCGAGGTCAAGCGATGATGGGCGGGAAGAGACTCCTGTCGCTAGTAGCCCTCCTGACGTGCATCTCCGTCGTCGCGCTCTGGGTTCGTCTCGGGCCGATTCCGGCAGGCCTGCTGGACACGCGCACGATCACGTCGACATCCGTCGTCGATCGCAACGGCATTCCACTGTACGAGGCGTTGTCCGGCGACGGAACACGCAATGTGAGCCTCGCAGCAGACGCTCTGCCGCCCGTGCTGGTGTCGGCAACGGTCGCCGCTGAGGATCGCCGGTTCTGGGCCCATCCGGGAGTGGACCCGATCGCCATGCTGCGTGCGTTGAAGCGCGACCTTATCGAGCTCCGGTTCGTGGAAGGCGGATCGACGATCTCGCAGCAGGTCGCGAAGCTGCTGCTCAACCGTCAATCGCCGCGCCGTCGGAGAGGCGTCGTCGCGAAGGTTCACGAGGCTGTGCTCGCGCTCCGCCTCGAGCACCGGCTTTCCAAGCAGGAGGTTCTGACGCTGTACTTGAACCTTGCGTCGTACGGCAACCAGATCGTGGGAGTCGAACGCGCGAGCCGGGCGTACTTCGGGTGTGCCGCGTCCATGTTGACGCCGGCGCAAGCGGCGTTCCTCGCGGGATTACCCCAGCGCCCATCGGGATTCAATCCGCATCGCTCGCTCGACTCGGCGTTGATGCGCCAGCGGGTGGTACTCCAGCGCATGGACAGCGCCGGCGCCTTGTCGGCCGAACAGCTCCGCGAGGCGCGGGGGGAGCAGCTGACACTGGCACGCGAATCGGCACCGTTCGGCGCGCCGCATTTCGTCGAGATGGTGCTCGCGAGCATCGGCGCTGAGCACCCAGCCCGTATTCAGACGACGATAGATGGATCGCTGCAGGCGGACATCCGCGGAATCATCCAGAGCCTCCGTCCGACGTTGACACAACATGGCGCTGAAAACGTCGCGGTCGTGGTGCTCGATAACGCCAGCGGCGAATGGCTCGGGTGGGAAGGGTCGGGTGATTACTTCGATCGTGCGCACGGCGGCACTATCAACGGACCGGTGATCCCGCGTCAGCCCGGTTCTGCTCTGAAACCATTCACGTATGCGCTCGCGTTCGAGAGCGGCTTCAGCCCCGCAAGCGTGCTTCCCGACGTACCGTCTCATTTCCCGACGGCCGAACCCGGAGTGCTCTACACGCCGCGCAACTACGATGGCCGATTCCGAGGGCCGCTCCTTGCACGCCGCGCGCTTGCCGGATCGGAGAACGTACCCGCGGTGGCGCTCGCGTCGGATCTTGGTGTGCCGAATCTGCTGCGCTTTCTGCTCCGCGCCGGCCTGACGACGTTCGATCGCAACGCGTCGTACTACGGTCTTGGCGTGACGCTCGGGAACGCGGAAGTGCGGCTGGACGAACTGGTCGCTGCGTACTCCGCATTCGCCCGGCGAGGGGAGTGGATTGCACCGACGTATCTCTTCGGATCTTCCCATCCTGAACGACGAACGCTTGTCAGTCCGAGGACTGCCTTCTGGATTACCGACATTCTTTCCGATGCTGACGCCCGCGAGTACGTGTTCGGCCGCGGGGGAAGCCTCGAGTTTCCGTTTCCTGTTGCCGTGAAGACAGGAACGTCGCAGGCGTATCACGATAACTGGACCATCGGCTACTCGCGCCATGTGACCGTCGGCGTCTGGGTGGGCAACTTTGATCGCCGACCGCTTCGCAACTCGAGCGGGATCACAGGCGCAGGACCGATCTTTCACGCCGTCATGCTCGCGGCTGAACGTCGCGCTGCTTCCAACGGCGGGCAGTCTCGATCCTTTCGAGATGCCTGCGCCAGCCACCGATATGCAGGTCCGCGCCCTGGAGATCTGCGCAACGTCCGGGATGGCCGCAAACCCCTGGTGCCCGATACGGCGGAAGGAATGGGTGGCTGCGGAAGCCGAGGTCCTGCCGTGCAGTTGGCATCACCTCACGGACGAGGGATTGCTGACGATCTGGCCGCCGCAGTTCCGCCAGTGGGCGCAAGACGACGGGCAGGATCACGAAACTCCACGAGTCCGTGCGTCTGCTGAAGTTCGCACCACGACGCCGGTGAAGGCAGAGGCTCTTCGTATCTCGAGTCCACCTGACGGCGCAACCTACCTCATCGATCCCACGCTGCGCAGGGACTTTCAAGCGCTGTCGCTGCGCACGATAGCCTCATCGCAGGGGCCGATTCAATGGCGTGTGGATGGGCGATCTCTGGGGACAGTTGGTTCCGATCAGGCGGCGACGTGGCCCCTCGTGTCAGGTCGTCACACCTTCGAAGTCCGCGACGTCCACGGTCGTGTCGCCGAAGCGACCATCGTCGTGCGCTGACACAACCGTTCTCAGCGGTCGAGTTGCCGCGATCGGCAGAAAGTGCCACTCGAAGTCCGATCCTTGGGCGTTCGAGTGCCCATCAAACACAGCCGTCCGAGCGCGCCGGAATCGCACACTCATCTGAAGCTCGAGAGCGGATTCCCGCGATATGTTGGCCTTTCCTCCATGGCTGGGCTTCATCGGCATCAACGTTGCCCCTCGGTGACGACGTGGAGTTCATTGATATGACACATACCAACATTCGCTCACTAGCCATCGCATTCATGCTGGTTTCGTGCGTCGCAACGCCCGCTCGGGCCCAGCGTCGCGAGGCTCGTGCGCCGCACGAAGGCTCTTCCGCAGTCGAAGGGGAAGTCGGGATCTTCTTGCCGAACCAGGACGGGATGACGGCGGGACCGGCGCTTCAGGGGAGTTACGAGGTACTACCTCACCGCTCGGAACAGCCTCCGGGTGGCATCGGAGTGGGCAAATCCGAAGGTCGATCGCGAGACGTCCGATTCGACGCGGCAGGTCCGCCTCGGTGCCGACCTCATACACAACTGGGAAGGAGGCGCGATTCACCCGTTCGTGGGCGCCGGCGTCGGTTCCTATTTCCTGCAAGGAATCGACAATGGCAACAGCTTCGGCCCGAGCCAGACCAAGTTCGGTGCAACGTTGTTGGGCGGCGTGGAGTACTTCACCTCGAAGACCTTCGCAGTCAAGGGGGAAGCTCGCTACAACGCAGTGATGAAGGCGAATGGCTACGATCCGTCGGGCCTGACGCTGTCGATTGGAGTGAAAAGCTACTTCTGACGTTTCGGAGAACAGTCACATTGTCGGCTGCGAAGGATCGCGTTTGATCCACTTGTAGGCAGCCAGGGAGTTCTTCCAGAAATACTTCTCCGCCACGCGCCGGGGTTGAGTCTGGAAGAACTCCCGCACCACGCCAACGACCTTGTCGATTGGCGCGACGCCGTCGCTGTTCGGCCAGTCGCTTCCGAAAAGAATGCGGTCTTCGCCGAATTGTCCCACCAGCTGCTCGAGACGATCGCGGTACGGTGCGAGTTCGGTCGAGACCTGGCCGTTTACGCGGTGAATGACGGCTGACAACTTGACGTAGATTCGTGGACGCTGCTGCAGCTCGCGCAGGGCGGAGTCGTACGCCTGACGCGTATCGGGCGTCGGATCCAGGCTCGGAAGGTGATCCAGCACCACTCGAAGATCCTGGACCTTGTCGGTGATCCTGACCACAGCCTGCAGCAGGTCCACGCGCGGGTTCGCCGTGTCGAGCACGAGATCGGCCTGCGACAAGAGCTTCAATCCATCGACGAACGCCGGGTTCTCTGCCTGCTTCGTGATGTCACGTCCCCACAGATTGCCGTAACGAATGCCGCGGAAGAGCGGGTTTTTATGGTAGCGGCCGAGCATCTCGGCGAAGTCGGCCTTGTCGGGCTCGAGGTTGCCCACGACTCCGACAATGATCGGGTCGCGCTCGGCGACTTCAAGAACCCAGAGGTTGTCCTCGATCCACGGGCTCGCCTCGACTTTGACGGCACCCACGATACCGAGCGGCGTGGCCAGACGGCGATACCGCGGCGGCAATGAAGGCTCCACCGGAACGCCCGGTGGACCTGAGTACGGCGCGCCCTGCGGCCGCGTTGGGTCGAACAAGTGAATATGCGTGTCGATGATCGGGATGGAGGGTGGTCGCTGCGCTATCTGATCGGGCGACTGTGGCCACGCTCGTGGCGCTCTCGCGGCCAGCGCGCCGATTCCGGCCACTTCCGTCAGAAACCGCCGGCGCGTTCTCTCATTCAGCATTCGACATTCAACATTCACCAATTACTTGGCCCACGCGTACGCATCGACTCTGGGATCCGCACCAGCGCTGACCGTGCTGGTCCGCTGATCGACGACGATCGCGGCGAGCGACCCCATGGACCACGGTCCGGCGGGACGCTGCGGAAACTTGTGGCCTTTGGCCGCAAGAGCTGTCTTCACCGCCTCCGGAATGCGGGATTCGACCGAGAGATCTCCCGGATACATGGTGTGCGGGAATGGGGAAGCCGGGAAGCTGCGCGTCGCCCAGCGCGGTGCCTCAATTGCCTGCTGAACGTTCATGCCGAAGTCGACCACGTTGATCAGCGTCTGCATCGTTCGCATGACTTGATCATCGCCGCCGGGGCTGCCCAGAATCATGAATGGCTGGCCGTCCTTCATGACCAGCGTGCTCTGCAATGTGCTTCGCGGCCGCTTTCCCGGGGCGAGCGCATTGGCTTCTCCCGGAACGAGCGAGTAATAGTCGCCTCGGCAATTCAGGATGAACCCGAGATCGGCCATGACGATGCCCGTGCCCCACGCACTGTGCAGGCTTGGCTCGAAGCTGACCATGTTCCGGTCCTTGTCGACGACCGCCAGATAGCTCGTATCACCGACGTGGTCGGCATCGCCGTCCGTGCTGAACGTCACGGGCGGATCGACAGCGGTGACTTTTCATGAACTTCGATGGATTGCCCGGGCGCATCTCCAGCGAGGCGTGCTCCGGATCGATCAGGGCTCGCCGCTCGGCCGCGTACGGCTTCGAGAGCAGGCCTTCGTATGGAATCGTGATGAAGTCGGCGTCGCCGAGGAACTTCTCGCGATCTGCAAACGCCAGCTTCACGGCTTCCGCGCTTGTGTGGATGAACGCCGGGCTATTGTGTTTCAGGGCCTTGAGGTCGAAGCCTTCGAGAATATTCAGCGCGAACAGTTCCGCGGGGCCCTGGCTGGCTGACGGGTTCTTATAGACCTCATAGCCGCGATAGTTTGTCGAGACCGGCGTTTCGACCTTCGCGGTGTAGCTGGCGAAGTCCTCGTAGCGGAACAAGCCGCCGTTCTGCTCGGAGAACTCGGCCATCGTCTTCGCGATGTCTCCCTTGTAGAACCGGTCGCGTGCGGCGCGCAGGGCCTCGTGGCGTCCTTTCGACGCCGTCTGTTTCTCTGCTTCGACGAGGCGCCGCAGCGTGCGAGCCGCATCGACATTGCGGAACAGCTCGCCGGCCTTCGGCGCGCTGCCATTTGGCCAATAGAGACGCATGCTGGTCGGATTCTTCTGTAGTTTGCGTCCGGCAATCGATCGAGCAAGCCCCTCCGGCAGGACGAACCCCTGCTCCGCAAGATCGATTGCTGGCTGCAACACCTGCGCGAACGTCATCGTCCCCCATCTGTCGAGGAGCGTGAACCACGCATCCACGACGCCGGGAACGGTTGCCGACAGCAGACCGTCGTCCACTGGAATCTTCCCAGCCTGGTGCTCCTTGTACCAGTCGATCGTCGCCAGCTTTGGCGCCGTGCCTTCGGCATTGATCGACACAACCTTCTTGGTCTTCGCGTCGTAAATCAGCACGACGGCGTCGCTGCCGTATTCGTTCGACGCCGGGTCGACGAGCGCGAGCACCGCCTGCCCGGCGACGGCTGCGTCGAACGCGTTCCCACCTGCCTCGAGAATGCGAACGGCAGCTTCAGTCGCCTGGTGCTTCATCGAGCTGACCGCGTACTGACGTCCGGTGATGACCGGCCGCATCGTGTGGCCGGTTGGCGTGTCGGGTTGAGTATCTTCTTGAGCGCGGCAGGGAAGAGCGGTGGCGCATGCGAGCATCGCGACGACGGCGGTCAGCCGGTGGATTGGCATCGGACCTCCTCGAAAAGCCGCGCGATCATTGCGCGGCGCCGGACGTGTGTCAACCGCGAACGGGAAACTCGTTGTCGTTGGCGTTCCCCCGGCGTCTGGGTTCGGACAGCGCTGGCAGCCCTGAAGGGCTGCGCTACAACCTGAAGGGCTGCGCTACAAGTTGTGAAACGCTTATCTAGCGAGGCTCCGCCTCAGACCATCGAGGGCTGCGCCTCGCTAGACCATAAGCTTGATAACGCCCCGCTGACGCGGGGATGGTCTTGACCCTGAGAAACTTGACTCATTTGGACAAGTTCTGAAGGGTCAAGACCTCTAGCGCCGCAGCCACTCATCGAGATGCGCCGAAACGAAATCGTCGTCTTTCAGATGCGGGTATGCACGCGACACGCGATCGATTTCGTCTGCCTGTCCGTGGCTCAGCGCTTCGTTTGGATCCAAACACCGTGCGCTGGATATCAATCCCTGTCGGCGAAGCACTTCATTGATCCCCGCGATGCAGCCGGCGAAGCCATTCGCCGCGTCGAAGAAGGCGGCGTTGGCGTCGGTCACTTCTGCTGCCGTGCGTAACAGTTCGACGGGCACGTGACCTGCGTCAACCGCACGGTGACAGTCGCCGAGCATCCTCACGGCTCCCGCCGTCCACACGGCCCAGTGACCCAGCAGGCCGCCGACAATCCGCCGCTCTACGGGCAGGCTGTCGATCCCGAAGCGATACGGTGTGATCAGATCTATGACGATGCTGTCGTCGTTGCCGGTGTAGAGCGTGATGTCATCGCGTCGTGAATCAGCGAGCGCGCGGACCACATCGAGTGTCTGATATCTGTTGAACGGGGCGACCTTGATGGCGACGACCTGCGGGATGTCGACGAAGCGGCGCCAAAACGCGTAGCCCAGCGGACGACCGCCAACCAGCGGCTGCAAATAGAAGCCCACAATCGGAACCACCGCCGAAACGGCTTCGCAGTGCGCGATCAGCTGATCGTCAGTGGCATCGCGAAGCGCGGCCAGACTCAGAAGCCCCGCGTCGTATCGCAGATCGACAAGCAGCGCGGCTTCAGCCAAGGCCTGCGGCGTCGATCCGCAGATCCCGCCGATGCGAACCAGAGGCGATTCCGGGTGGGCGCGGTCCGCGCGGTCCATTTCTTCGCGCGCAAGGATCAGCACCGGCTCGAAGAGCCCGATGTGGGGATCGCGGATAGCGAACTGCGTCGTGTGAACGCCCACAGCCAGACCCCCGGCGCCCGCGGCGGCGTAGTAACGCGTCAGCGCGCGCTGATGGCGCTCGTCGAAGCGCCCCTCGGCATCGAGCGCCAGCGGGTGCGCGGGAATGACGAGTCCGCGCGCGAGGGCAACACGGAGTTCGGTCAGAGTCATATGACATCGGGCGGTCAGACGACTCGCGCCTGAGGCCGTTGAAGATTCCTCGAGTCAGAATGCGCCATCGCGCGAATCGAAATGCGTGAGTTTGTCCAACGTGTCCCCACCGCGCGCGACCCAGTCAGCCGTCCACTCGATCAGCTGCTGTGCGGTGACTCGCGGTGGACCGAACAATGAACACGCCTTCTCGCTGTGGCTGAGCAGCGCGTCCGTGGCTTCGTGTCCGGAGAACAATACACGTCGATTGAGCAGTGTGCCGAATTGCTCGCACACTGCCCGAACGCTGAGCTCCTCGGGACCGGCGACGTTCAGGACGAGCGGTGGCTTGGCGGCGTGCGCAAGCGACGCGAGAGCCATCGCGTTCGCGTCCCCCTGCCATATCGCATTGAAGTATCCCATCGTCACATCGACCGTTTGATTGTTGGCGACCCGGCGGGCTAGATCGCTCAGCACGCCATAGCGCATGTCGATCGCGTAATTCAGCCTGAGAATGGTCATCCGCGTGCCGAACGACGTGCTGAAGTGCTCGAAGATACGCTCGCGAGCCAGACAGCTCATCGCGTACTCGCCAATCGGCTTCGGAGCGTCCCTCTCCCTCGAGCCACTGCCTCCTACGGCGGTCAGTCCGTACACGTTCCCTGTCGAAAACGCCACGATCCGGCTCGTGCGGAATCTCCGAGCCACCAGCGCTGGAACGTAGCTGTTCATGGCCCACGTGAGGGACTCCGAACCCGTCGATCCAAACTTGCGCCCTGCCATGAAGATGACGTGCGCGGCATCCGGAAGGCGCGTGACTTCGTCCTCATTCAACAGATCGGCGCGAATCGTTTCCACGCCCGCGGCCTCCAACCCGGCCTGCTGAGCCGGATCCGAAAAGCGCGCGACGCCGATGATGCGCCGATTGGATCCCGCGCGAACTGACGCGCGCTTCGCCATACGGGCCAGCGTTGGCCCCATCTTGCCCGCTACTCCGAGCACCAGCAAATCGCCGTCGAGACGCCGCAGGGCGTCAACGACGTACTCCGGCGGGCCGCTCAGCAGTTCTTCGAGCGCGCGGACATCCGCGATGGATCGTGGCAGCGCAGCGGGCATCGGGTCGTGCCATGATATGCCGGCACCAAAAGGGAAAGCGCCTGCGGCCAGCGCGAGGCGCGAAGACGCCGAGCGCGAGCGAGTGGGGGTGGGGCCCCACGAGCAGTGAGAAATGCGGAAAAGGGACAAGAAACAAGGGAAACGAGCGGTGGACAAAGGCGGCAGCGGGATCTCGCGCGAGGTCGATGTCACATTCCGTCCCATGCAGCACGCGGACATCGAGGCCGGGCTCGAGTTGTGCCGGCTGGCGGGATGGGATCAGGTGCACCGCGACTGGGAGCGATTTCTCGACGGCCCTGACTCGCGCGTGAGTGCGGCGACGCTTGGCGGACGGGTGATCGCAACCGCGGCGACGCTTCGCTACGGTGCCAGCTTTGGCTGGGTCGGGATGGTTCTGGTGCATCCGGCGGCGCAAGGGCATGGCGTCGGCGCCGCGCTCTTGCAGCTCGCAACCGACAGCCTCGCGGACATGCCGGCCATTCGCCTCGACGCAACGCCCGCCGGACGCCCTCTGTATCAGAAGCACGGGTTCATCGACGAGTGTCCGCTCACGCGCATGGAGGCCACATCCGTCAGGATCGATCCGGCACGGCGCACGCTTGCGCGCGAGATGACACCCGGCGAGCTTCCGGAAGTTGTTGCCATGGATCGGCTGGCATTCGGCGCGCCTCGCGACGATCTGCTTGAATGGATGTACGACGGAGCGCCGGAATTTGCGCTCGTTGCCGAACGAGGTGGAAACCTCTGCGGCTATCTTCTCGGGAGGCACGGACAACAGTTCGAGCACCTGGGGCCGGTCATTGCCGACGACGTGGGTGTCGCGATGGACCTGACGAAGGCGTGTCTGGCGCGACACCGGGATCAAGCGTTTGTGATCGACGTCGCGTGCCAGGATGAAGCCTGGACTCGATTTCTCGGCAGCATCGGCTTTCATCCACAGCGCCCCTTTGTCCGGATGTCTCGAGGCGGGCACGCGCCGTTTGGTGCTGCCCGACAGCAATTCGCTGTGCTCGGCCCTGAGTTTGGATAGGCGAGGCGCCAATTGGCGATGCCACGCACATTCGCGCTCGCCGCACTGCTTGGCGCAGTGACGGCCGGTCTGCACCCGAGCGCACATTCCTCCACGCAAGGCAGGACTGACACGTTCGGCGAGTGGGCGGAGCCGGGCTTTCCGTTCTTTTCATCGGTCGTGGATGCGAGGAAGGCAGGCCATGGCTTTCCGGCGAACAACCTGACACCCAGGGGACTTGTGCTGCGACTCGGCGCAGATACGTGGGCGGCTTTCGATGTCGACCTCCTACGCGTATCGGCGATCTGGAGGGGGAAGGGTGTGACGCCGGTCGCGCTCGCGCCTGGTTCCTATCACCATCCGGACCGCAAGACGCCGGGCGGGCAATCGCCGCTCCCCGAACCAGATGGCAACGTGTGGCTCGCGAACGGAATCTATCCCGGTTGGCAGGTGGGCGAGCGCGTGTCGTTCGACGATCCTCGCGAACCGGCTCCCAGCCCCGAGGAGGTCGGACGCGGGCCCCTCCCGGAGCAACTCGGGCGATTCAAAGCGGTGGAACAGCATGGTTCCGGCGTTGCGCTCGCATATACGGCCGGAGGCACCGACGTTCGTGAGCAGATGGAGGTCACGGAAGGTAAGGGCGCATGGATGGTCGCGCGCCGGTTTCACGTCGGGCCGTCGCCCCACGAGTTGAGCCTCCTGCTCGGAATCACAACTGCGGAGATCACAGTGGCGACCGCTGGCCAAGGCGCGAGCGTTCGGCTCGACAAGGTTCCCGCCGCGGCCAGTGCGCCCGATGCCAAAGCTTGGGTCGTACGCATTCCTGCCCGTCAGCAGCCGACTGATTTCGCCGCCACTTTCAGCAGTGGTCCTGACGCGCCGTCGGCGCCGATCGGCGTCACGCCAGTCGGCCCACCGGCGCGCCGATGGCCCCAGGAGATCAGGACAACGGTCACGCGCTCAACCGCTAAGGACCCGTACGTCGTCGACGACATCGCGCTGCCGGTCGACAACCCGTGGCACCGGAGCGTCCGCATTGGAGACATCCAGTTCCTCCAGGATGGCACGGGCGTCGCCGTCACGTTGGATGGCGATGTCTGGCTCGTGCGCGGCCTGAGCGATGCGTCCGGTGTCGCGCGATGGACGCGTTTCGCGTCGGGGCTGCACGAACCGCTGACGCTCGCGATCAGAGACGAGCAGATCTACGTGTTCGATCGCAACGGCATCTGGCGGCTGCGCGATACGAACGGTGACGGGGAAGCGGACGTCCATGAGCTGTTCTCGAACGCTTTCGCGCAGACGGCAGACATGCGTGAGTTTCCGAGCACGATCCGGCTCGCGCCGGGGGGCGAGTTCGTCATTGCGAAGGGCGGTCAGGAAGCCGCCACGTTCGGAAAGCATAACGGGAGCGTCCTCCGCGTCTCGGCGGATGGGCGTCACGCCACGGTTCTTGGCTACGGCTTCCGGCAGCCTAATATCGGCGTCAACATCCGCACTGGTCTGGTCACGGCAAGCGATCAGCAGGGCAACTACATCCCAAGCACGCCGATTCACATCGTGCGCGACGGGCAGTTCTACGGGTTTCTCAGCGACAAGCGTCCGCGTGAAGTGTACCCGGCCCCCATTGCTGACCCTCTCACCTGGATTCCACACGCGGCGAACGCGTCAGCAATGTCACTGGTGTGGCTGTTCGGCGCACGGATGGGACCGCTAACCGACAGCCTCGTCTATATCGGCTTCAATAGTCCTGAGCTGTTTCGCGTGCTCCTGAACAACCGCAGCGCGAAGCCTCAAGCCGCCGTTGTCAGCATCACCAGGGCTTTCGATTTTCCGACGCTCCATGGTTCCGTGAACCCGCGTGACGGCCAGCTATACGTCGCGGGATTTCAGATTTTCGGCTGGGGCACCACCGCCACGCGTCTCGCCGGCCTTGGGCGCGTTCGCTACACCGGCGCGCCTTCGACGGTGCCTCGAGAGGTCGTTCCGATGGACCAGGGGGTACTGCTGCGTTTCGATGTCCCGCTTGACCGCTCGCGCGTCGTGAATGCGGACAACTATTCGCTCGCGACGTGGCACTACAAACGCACGTATCAGTACGGCTCGCCGCAGTTCAAAGCGGATGGGACGACCGGAATCGATCGGCTCGCGCCGAGCAGCGCCTACATTTCAAACGACGGACGGAGCGTCTTCATCGGCGTGCCGGGCATGACACCGGTTATGCAGATGCGGGTGGGCTGGTCTCTCGCTACCGCGGACGGCCTGAAGTTTCAGGACACGGCGTACTTCACCCCGTACGACCTTCCGAAATTCGTGCCGCAGAACGAAGGATTCGGGCCCATCGCCGTGGATCTCTCTCCGCGTGCGGTTACCGTCAGGGCCGATGCGCCGATCACCGCGGAGGAAGGCCGGCGGTTGTACCAAGCGTACGGCTGCATTGCGTGTCACGCGATCGACACCTCATCGCTGACCAAGCTGGGTCCAACCTGGAAGGGCCTGTACGGCGCGGAGCGGACGTTCGCCGGAGGCGTGGTCCGTGTGCGCGCGGATGACAGCTACATCCGCCAGTCGATCCTGGAGCCTGCGGCCAAAGTGGTGGACGGGTACGAGCGCGGCGAGGTCAGCATGCCGAGCTATGCCGGTGTTCTGTCCGACGCGCAGATCGAATCGCTGATTCTCTTTATCAAGAGCCTTGGGAACAATTGAGAACTGGTTTCAACTGATGCTGAAGCACCTGACACTCGTCGCCGCATATGTCGTGACTCTCGGGATGGCGGCGGTGAAGCCGGCGCCGTCGCCGCATGTGGTGTTCATGATCGGCGAGGATGAATACCACACGTGGGAGACTCTGCCGGAATTTGCCACACGGGATCTCGAGCCGCGCGGGTATCGGGTCACCACGATCCAGCAGGACGCGGCGGACAAGAACAACTTTCCCGGCCTCGTGGACGCGCTGAGATCGGCGGATCTTCTCTTCATCAGCGTTCGCCGACGGACTCCGCCCCTCGATCAGCTGAACGCTGTTCGCGCGTATCTGTCATCAGGCAAACCGCTGGTCGGGATCCGTACGGCGTGTCACGCGTTTGCGTTGCGACCGTCGGATCCGCCGGCCGAACCATCGCACGGTGTGTGGCAGAGCTTCGATCCTGAGGTGCTCGGTGGCCATTACACGAATCACCATCCAGAGGGTGCGCGTACGACGGTCACCGTGGCGCCCGGCGCTCAATCACATCAAATCCTGCGGAACATTTCCGTGACGAGCCTGGCAGGGGCCGGGTCGCTCTACAAGGTCAGTCCCCTGGAGCCAGGAACGACCGCCCTGCTGATGGGGGCGATCCCGGCTCAGCCGGCCGAGCCGGTCGCATGGACGCACAGTTACGGCCCGAAACACGCTCGGGTGTTTTTCACGTCCCTCGGACATCCCGACGACTTCAAGAATCCGGAGTTCCGCCGGCTGTTAGTGAATGGCATCGCCTGGGCCCTTGGCCGGTAAGTCCCCTGGGATCGAGAAGACCAAACAGGAAGAGGGGAGAAAGGGAGAATTCTTTTTTGTGATCTTATAAGGCGGATTCTCCCTTTTTCCGTTTCTCCTGTTCGGTCTTGTCTCCCTGCCGGATTCCCGGCACGAACGTTCACGCCGCAAGCAAATGAAAAGGGTTTCGGCTGGCATCGGGGTTGCGACGCCGGAAGAAACACTCTTCCTCAGATGGCCGCCACAACCTCCGAACGCCTCGCGGACCGCACATTTAGCCGTCGTGCGATCTTCCGCGGATCGCTGTGGAGTCCGCGTGCGAGCGGTGATGCCTGGATTCGCCTGTCGCGGCGTGCGATGGCCTGTTCCTTCGAGGTCACGCTGGGCTCGGAGGACGCCTCCTATGTGCCGGCCGCGCGCGCGGCCCTGGACGGCGTGGGCGCTATTGAAGATCAGCTCACCATCTTCCGCGAGACCAGCGCACTCGTGGACCTCAATCGGCGCGCTGCGTTGGAGCCAGTGGTCGTCGATCGGGCTCTGTTCGATCTCCTGCGCGAATGCGTCGAGATCCATCGAGACACCAACGGCGCGTTCGATATCAGCTCGACACCTCTGAGCAGGTGCTGGGGCTTTCTTCGTCGCGACGCACGGCTGCCGTCGCAGGCGATCATTGACGCGGCACGGATGAACGTCGGCCTGGACGCCCTGATTCTGGATGCGGATTCCAGCACGGTGCGATTTTCACGTAAGGGAGTCGAGCTGAACCTCGGAGCGATCGGCAAGGGCTACGCGCTCGATCGCGTCGCGGCGACGTTGCGCGCCGCCCATCTGACGCATGCGCTGCTTTCGGCGGGCCGGAGCAGTCTGCTCGCCCTCGGTGGTCGTGACACCGGCTGGTCGATCGATCTGGTTTCACCGCTGGCGGAGCGTTACCTTGCCCGCGTGTGGCTTCGCAATGCTGCCCTCGGCACGAGCGGCGCGGCCGAGCAGTCCGTCACGGTGGACGGCGTTCGCTACGGGCACGTGATCGATCCGCGCACCGGATGGCCTGCATCGGGGATCTTGAGCTCGACCGTCATCGCATCAACGTCGGCGAGAGCGGACGCGCTGTCGACGGCGTTTTTCATCGGCGGTGTGGCCCTCGCACAGCGCTACTGCGCCACTCACCCCAACGTCATGGCCATCATCACGCCGGAGGCGGACCGCGCCACAACCGTCCTCGGCCGTTACCCAGGCGCTCGCGTGGAGGCCGCATGAACATCGATGTCTCTCGGAGTGTCCGGGCCGCAGAAGTTTGCACTGGTCATTCTGCGCACACTGATTGGGTGGCATTTCCTTTATGAGGGATACGTGAAGCTTCTGCACCCTGCCTGGGGTCGCGACGGACTTCCGATGGCACAGTGGACATCAGCGGGCTATCTCAAGGCTGCAACTGGACCGCTCGGCGCCGCATTCCATTCAATAGCGGATTCGAGGTGGATCGGTAACGTTGATGTGGTGGTGGCGGGTGTACCTGTCGCGATCGGATTGAGCCTGCTTTTCGGCTTGTTCACGCAGGCCGGCTGCGCCGGCGCACTGGTGATGCTGTCGATCTTCTATGTCTCTGCCATTCCACTCGGGTTGCCCGAGGCACGGGCGGAGGGCTCGTACTTGATCGTCAACAAGAACCTCGTCGAGTGTGCGTCCGTGCTGGTGGTGTTCCTCTTCCGAACCGGCCCTATCGCCGGACTCGATGCGTGGCGGTCCCGATCGCGCGTCATCGCGAGTGCAGTGAAGGAGGCGACGGTATGAACCTGACCTCAGAACAAATGGATCAAGGCCGCCGCAACTTCCTAAGAGTGCTGGCCGGCGTACCGGCCGTCGCGACCCTCGGGGTTGCGGCAGCGCTTCGCGGTCCGGTTCCGGGCGGGCCCGTGCGAATCGCCTTTATTGGCGTCGGGTCGCGTGGACGGACGCTCCTCACCGACGTCGATCCGGCGTATGCGCAGGTCCGAGCACTCTGCGACATCAATCCGTCGTCGCTCGACAAGGCCGACGAGGTTCTCAAGAAGAACTCGGTGCCGCCAGCCAGGCATTATTCCGATTGGAAAGAGATGCTCCAAAAGGAAGACATTGAGGCTGTTGTGATGGCGCCGCCGCTGTGGGCCCACGCCGATCTGGCAACGGGCTGCCTGGAGGCGGGAAAGCACGTGCTCTGCGAAAAAATGATGGCGTGGGACGAAGAGGGCTGCGAGCGCATGCGCGATGCGGCGCAGCGCAACGGAAAAATTCTCGAACTTGGCTATCAACGCAACTACAACCCGCTGTATCGGTCCGCATACGAAGGCGTCATCAAGACCGGCGCGATCGGCGAGATCTACCACGTGCGAACGGCCTGGCACCGGAACGGCAGCTGGCGTCGTACGGGCGATCCACCTTCCCACGACTTCAACGCGTCGCAATGGGGATACCCGACATTCGATCATCTGCTGAACTGGCGGCTGTACTGGAAATACTCTCAAGGGCTGATGGCGGAACTGTGCAGTCATCAGATTAACGCGGTCAACTGGTTCCTCGGCTCGGCACCGGAAGCAGTCATGGCGTCGGGTGGGCTTTATCGATTCCCGGAAGGTCGCGAGGTCTACGATCATGTCTACGCGACCTTCGAGTATCCGGGAGGTCGGAGCGTGACGTTCTCATCGATCGAATCGAACGCGTTCGACGATTACTACGAGATGTATCTGGGCACGAAAGGCACCTTGATCCTGCTGCACGAATCGGATGCCATGCTGTTCGACGAGGAAGCGAGCAAACGATCGACGACGATCGCCATGTCGTCGCGGGATGGCGGCGCGGTCGCACTCTCGTCGGAGACCATGGCCGGACACACAAATACCAGTGCCACGTCCAGCGCCGCCACGTCGACGCAGAGCACAGGGCCGCGGCCCATCCGCATCGAGATTCAGCGCTTCTGCTCAGCGATTCGAGTTGGCACGCCGGTCGCCTGCGGTCCTGACAAAGCCATCGCGTCGGCGCGCCCGTGCATCCGCGCCAACGAAGCGATCAAACAGAAAACGCGCCTGGTGATTTGAAGGCGGGTAGGGATGTCGACGATCGCGACCGACGTGGACGAGGCGGCCGCGGGGCAGGCCGCGGCCGCCTCCGTCAAGAGTGACTACTTCACTTGAATCGATTCGATATAGTCCACCAAATTCGACACGCGCAGCTTCGCGATATTTGGGTCGGCATTCATCGAGCGGAACACAGGCCCCCAGATGGGCATGTCAGTGCTGCCGTGCGCGGGTGTCTGCTTGCTCGTGCCCAGGATCATGTCCTGGATAGCGAGCTTGTCGAGTTTTCCGCCAGTCTTCTGCGCAAGGATCGTCAGATCCGCCACCTTGGCTTTCATGGCTGGGGCGGCCGGCCCGTCCCCCTTGGCGAAATTGCCGTGGCACACGGCGCAGTACCAATGAAGTTGTCCCTCCCCTCGACCGAGGCAATCGGCTGCGCCGTCGTGCGCTTGACCGTTGGCTTCTGGGTCTGCGGTTGCTGGGCCGAAACGCTGACACACAGACCGACCGCGCCGGCCAGCGCCAATCCGGCCTTCCAGTATGAATGACGCATGGGAAACCTCCTCCCATTGGTTCGATGTGACGACACCTTGCGGGACATCGGCACCCGCGCGCCGATATGCCGGCAGGCCTGCCCGGTCCGAAGAGCCTTACCGGCGGTGAGTCTTAAAATCGCGCGGAAAAATCACGGCCGCAACTGCGGCCCAACCCCCCACCTCTAGAGCAACGCAAGGTGAATACCAGAGAACCGGTTCGGATCGCCCGGTTTGCGCGCGGTTTTTTCGGAAGGGACAGAAGCGCTCGTTCATCTGGCGGCCCCTACACGCTGCTGCTGGGCCGCCTTGTTGTATTCTCGCGGGTGTGGCCGGACGACCCGCGCAAAGCCGCTCGCCGACCGCCGCGCTCCTCCTGGGACTTATCATTACCCTTGCGGCGGTGGTCGCGTACTCTTGGTACATCACGCAACAGATCGCGGGACTGCGCGAACTTCAGTCGGGCCTGACGGATCGGAATCGGAAGGATTCCCTCCAGCTTCTCCGGATTCAGAACGATCTCAACTCCGTCGGCCTGTCGATGCGCGACATGCTCGATGGTGGACAGCCATACCCGCTCACCGCATGGTCTGCACAGTTTCAGCGGCTCCGCACGGATTTGGACGATGCGCTCCGCCGGGAAGGAGAGGCGGCGCCGGTCACGCGGAGCGTGGATCAACAGCAGTTTCTGGCGAGTTCTTTCCAGCAGTTCTGGACGGCCGTCGATGAGATGCTGGCCCTCGCCCGCGAAGGCAAAGACGACGAGGCGCGCGATCGAATCAGGGTATCGCTTCAGGCGCGCCAGGCGGCCCTGGGAACCGCCGTTGCGAGGCTGCTAGTCGAAAACAACGAGTCGGAAGAGCAGACCGCGCAGCGTGTGGCCTCCATTTACGATGGGGTCCAACGGAACGTCTACTGGTTTCTGACGGCAACGCTCGTCGCGATTGCCCTGACGAGCGCCTATCTGATCCGGGTCAATCGACTCCTGTTCGCCGAACTGACGTCGCTGTCGGAGCAGCGGCACGAGCTCGCACAGAAGCTGATCGCGACGCGGGAAGCGACGCTGCGGCACATCGCGCGTGAGTTGCACGACGAGTTCGGGCAGGTGCTGACCGCAATGGGCTTGATGCTCGAGCGCGCGCGAAAACATGCGCCAGACGGATCACCGCTCCGGACTGAACTCCGGGAGATTGCCGAAGTTGCCCAGACCATGCTGACCCAGGTGCGCAGCCTCTCACAAACGCTTCATCCGTCGATCCTCGAACAGGCAGGCCTCGAAAGCACGATCGATTGGTATCTTTCGACGGTGGAGCGTCAGACGGGGCTCGACGTTACGTATGAACGCGACGGGCCGCCCATCACGATCGACGGGACGACGGCTATCCAGGTGTACCGTGTCATGCAGGAAGCTTTGAACAACGTGGCGCGCCATTCCGGTGTCAAGGAAGCGTGGGTCAGGCTGCGCTCGAAAAGTGACATGATCGAGCTGGACGTGGAAGATCACGGCAAAGGCACCGGCGCGGACGCCAACCGCCGCGGACTGGGCATCGTCGCGATGCGTGAGCGAGCGGAAATGCTGGGCGGTACGATTGAGTTCACGCAGCCACTCGAAGGAGGGACGCTCGTGCGGCTGCGGGTTCCCCTCGAAGGCAAGGACGCACATGGCGAATAAGATCACGGTTCTGCTCGCGGACGATCACACGCTCGTGCGTCGCGGGTTCAGGCGGCTCCTGGAGGACGACCCTGCCATTACTGTCGTGGGAGAGGCGAGCGACGGCGATCAAGCCATGGCGCTGGCCGCGACGCTGAACCCACAGGTCGTCGTGATGGACTGTGCCATGCCGGGAACGTCAGGGCTCGTCGCGACAAAGCGCATCCTCGAGCGCTCGCCCCAGACGGCGATCCTGATGTTGAGCATGCACAGTGAAGCCACGCTGGTGCGCCAGGCGCTCGATTCGGGTGCACGCGGCTACATTCTGAAGGACGCGCTGGATCTCGATCTGGCCGCGGCGGTCAAGAAGGTGGCCGCAGGCGAGAAGATCCTCGATCCGAAACTGAGCCCACCGGCTGCGCTCAAGGGGGAGCGCGATCACGGCCTGTCGGCGCGCGAGCTCGAAGTGCTGCGGCTGATTTGCGACGGCCTGTCGAACCGGACGATTGCGACGAAACTCGGCCTCAGCGTGAACACCGTCGCCGTGCACCGCGCAAACATCATGAAGGCGCTCGGCGTCCATAAGACCGCCGAACTGGTGGTGTATGCCATCCAGAACGGGCTGGTGAACGTTCTGTGAACCGCCGGGAGTTCCTGCGTTACGCGTCGCTGTCTCCCTTTGCCGCGAAGTGTCTCGTTTCAACATGGTCTCCCCCACTCGGGGTCTGACCCCGGCGACCGCGCCGGCTGGGGTCAGACCCCGCCCCCGACGCAGCGGGGCGGCGTCGGAATCCGATTGGTGGACGTGACGGCGGCGGCCGGCATCCAGTTTCAGCACAACAACGGCGCCTACGGCGGAAAACTGCTGCCCGAGACGCTCGGCGTCGGTTGCGCGTTCCTCGACTACGACGCAGATGGCTGGCAGGACATCCTGCTCGTGAACGGCATGGACTGGCCGGGCCACAAACGCGGCGCATCGACCCTGCGGCTCTATCGCAACAACCGCAACGGCACGTTCTCCGACGTCACGCGCAGCGCGGGTCTGGACGTCGAGATGTACGGAATGGGAGTCGCGGTGGGCGACTTCAACAACGACGGATTTCCCGACGTGCTGGTGACCGCCGTCGGGCAGAACCGGCTGTTTAGAAATACGGGCAAGGGGACGTTTCTCGACGTCACCCGCGCGAGCGGTCTGGCAGGACGCACCGCGTTCAGCACCTCCGCACTCTGGTTCGACTTCGATCGCGACGGCCTTCTCGATCTCTTCGTCTGCAACTACGTCCGGTGGTCGGTCGATCACGATGTCTCGTGCAGCAACGACGGAAAGCAGAAATCGGTACTGCACTCCTGAAGCCTACCGCGGTGACACGTGCTGGCTGTTCAGGAACCGCGGCGACGGCACGTTCGAAGACGTGACCGCCACGAGCGGAATGTTCGACAGCAGTTCGAAGTCACTCGGCGCCTCAATTCTCGACATCGACGGCGACGGCTGGCTGGACGTGTTCGTCGCCAACGACACACAACCCAACAAGCTGTACCGCAATCTGCGGAACGGAACGTTCAAGGAAGTCGGCGTAGAAGCCGGCGTCGCCTTCAGCACGGAAGGCAAGGCACGTGCGGGCATGGGGGTAGACGCCGCCTATCTCGGGAACGCGCTGTCACCCACGCTCGCCACCACCAACTTCGACAACGAGATGATCGGTCTGTACCGCCCGAGCGCCCCCGGCACGTACGAAGATGTCGCCAGCCGCGCGGGCGTTGGCGCGCCATCGCGCAACACGCTCGGATTCGGCTGCCTCTTTGCCGATGTCGATCTCGACGGCAGCCTCGATCTGATCGTCGTCAACGGCCACATCGATCAGACGGTCCGAAACATCCACGGGCATGTCGGCTACGCGCAGCCGCCGCAACTGTTCCTCAATGACGGCACCGGAGCGTTCCAGGATGCTGCGCCGGCGGTTGGGGAATCATTCGCAGCGCCGAGAGTTGGACGGGGTCTGGCGTACGGCGATTTCGATCGCGATGGCGACCTCGATCTGCTGGTAACCACCAACGGCGGGCCTGCGCTGCTGTTCAGGAACGATCAGCTCGCGGGCAATCGTTTCGTCCGGCTGCAATTGACCGGCACGAAGTCCAATCGCGACGCGATTGGCGCCACGGTCCGGATCTTCCACGACGGCTCATTTCAAACCCGCATGGTCAAGACCGGCTCGAGCTATCTGTCACAATCCGAACTGCCCGTGACCTTCGGCGTCGGGCATCGCGAGAAAGTCGATCGGATGGTTATCGCATGGCCCAGCGGCCGAGTCGAGGAATTCAAGGACGTCGCCTCGGGCAGTGCGTATGAATGCATTGAAGGCCGTGGATTGACCAGGAAGACATAAGGCCATGTTTCTCCACAAGTCTCACATTGTTGCCGTCCTCTGCAGCATGGCGGTGGCCACCAGCTTTGGCTCCCAGAGTTCTCCTGCCAATCGTCCGTGGCCACCCGGTGTTCAGAAGGTCTCCAATGAATCGCCGGTGTTGTCGCCCGCCGACGCGGTCAAGACGTTCTTCATGCCGCCCGGTTACCACCTGGAACTCGTCGCCAGCGAGCCGCTGGTTCAGGATCCGACAGTCATGGACTGGGATCTCTCGGGGCGCCTGTGGGTCGTCGAGATGACCGGATTCGTGCGTGACCTGCAGACGCCCGAGCCGAATCTCGACCCGATTGGTCACGTCGTCGTTCTCGAGGATACCAACCATGATGGCGTCATGGACAAGCGCACGGTGTTCGCGGATGGGTTGATCCTTCCGCGCGCCGTGAAAGTGCTCGACCAGGGAGTGCTCGTGGGTGAACCCGGGAGCCTCTGGCTGATGCGCGATACGAACGGCGATCTTCGCGCCGACACGAAGGAACTGGTGACCCACGCCTACGGCCGCCTCGAAGGTAGCGTTGAGGGGAACGCTAATGGTCTGTTCTGGGCGCTCGACAACTGGATACACACGTCTGGCGCCGACGTCTACATGCGCGTGAAGGACGGCAAAGTGGATGTGCATCCGACGCTTTCACGCGGCGAGTGGGGTGCGACGCAGGACGATGCGGGGCGCATATACCGGAACACCAATGAATCGGCACTGCACGTCGATTTCGTTCCGACGCCGTACTACATGCGGCATCCCACGCTGCTCCGGACTCGAGGAAGCTACGAATCGCTCGAGGACGAAGCCAACGAGCTGAACACCGTCTGGCCTGTGCGCCCGAACCCGGGGACAAACCGTGCGTATCAGAACGGGATCGACCGCGCGGATGGCACGCTCGCGAAATTCACCGCTGTCTGCACGCCGATGGTCTATCGCGGCGATCGACTGCCCGCAGAGCTCTACGGGAATGTGTTCGTCGCCGACCCGGCGGCAAACCTCGTCAGCCGAATCATTGTGAGTGACGACGGCAGCACACTGCGAGCGCGAAAGGCCTACGACAACGCCGAGTTCCTCGCGTCGACCGACGAGCGTTTCCGTCCCGTGTTTCTGTCGAACGCCCCCGATGGGACTTTGTATGTGGTCGACATGTATCGCGGGATCATTCAGGATCGCGCTTCCACCACTGTCTACCTTCGCGACCACATCATGTCCCGCAAACTGGATCAGCCGACCGGCCTCGGACGGATCTATCGCGTCGTGCACGAGACCACGCGATTGGATAGCGCGGCGCCGTTCGCCAGCGCGACGACTGCACAGCTCGTCGAGGCGTTGTCGCATCCAAACGGATGGCGGCGGGACACCGCGCAGCGCTTGCTGGTGGAGCGCTACGCACGAGCTGCCGTACCTGCACTCACCAGGCTCACTGCGTCCGCACCCGATTACCGAACGCGCCTGCACGCGCTGTGGACCCTCGATGGCATCGACAGCCTCGAACCTGCCATCGTGACGAAGGCGCTCACCGATTCGTCGCGAGATGTCCGAGTCTCAGCGATCCGTTTGGCGGAGCGCTGGCTGGCGACGCCGAATCATCCGATTCAGGCGGAAGTGTTGAAGCGATTGGATGATACCGACTGGTCGGTTCGCGAGCAGCTGGCCGCTTCGCTCGGAATGCTGCCGGTTGGCCCGCGCGAACCGGCGATCGCGACATTGCTCGAGCGTCACGCGAGCGATCCCATCGTCATGGACGCGGCATTGAGCAGCCTGCGTGGGAGCGAGCCGGCTGTTCTCGAGAAGCTGCTTTCCACGCCGGTGCAGACACCCCAGCGCGATATCGCGATCACCATGCTGGCAGGAACGATCGTGCGGGGCGGTCAGGAGGCAGCAATTCAGAAGCTCTTTGGCTGGCTTGGAGACGATGGTCAGCCGGCATGGCAACGTTCCGCCGTGCTTCGAGGTGCGGAGGTTGCGGTGCTCGGAGCGCCGATGCCCGGCGCGCCACCCGAGCGACGTGGCGGGACCGTCAACGCGGCAACACTGCCATGCCCGACGTGCCCGGGCGGTCGAGCGGGTCCGGGAGGCGCGTATGCATTCGAGCGACCCGCCACCGCCGGCGGCGGCCGTGGCGGCACACGCGTCGTGCGGTTGAACAGCGAACCGGCGGGCTTGCCGGCCGTGGCAGCTCGCGGCGACGATCTTGGCACACGAGCGGGTCGAGTGCTTGCGCGCATTGAGTGGCCAGGGAAACCAGGCGCAACGACACCGCTGACACCGCTCACCGCGGAAGAGCAGCAACGCTTCGATACAGGACGGGATGTTTACAGAAACATCTGTCAAGCGTGCCATCAGCCGGATGGTCGTGGTCAGGAGAAGATCGCTCCGAGTCTGATCGGTTCCACCCTCGCGCTCGCGTCACCCGAGGTCCCGGCTCGGATTCTGCTCAATGGAAAAGAAGGGGCGATCGGCTTGATGCCTCCGGTAGGCTCTGTATTGAGCGACGATCAGGTCGCTGGGGTGCTGACCTACATTCGGCGCGAGTGGGGACAAACCGGATCCGCGGTTGACCCTGCCACAGTGAAAACGGTGCGCGCGCTGACCGCAGGACGAACGCGTCCGTGGACGAACGACGAGTTGAACGCGCTGGCGGGAGGCCGGGGGCAAAAGCATTAGGCGGGCCGCCAAAACCCGCCCCACAGGAAGGCTTGTATGAAACGCTTCGCATTAGCGGTGTCGATTTCATTCCTTGCAGTGCTGCTTCTCGCAGCACAGGGAAACGGGAAGCCTCTGCAGATCTGGGTGGTTGATGTCGAAGGAGGGAAGGCCGCGATCTACGTGACGCCGACCGGCCAGACCGCAATGATCGACACCGGCTTCCCAGGTGCCCGTGACCTCGATCGGATCATGGCGGCCATCGCCGATGCGGGAATCACACAGATCGATTACCTGATTTCGACGCATTACCACGTCGATCACATCGGCAATCTCGTCGAGCTCGCGAACCGGATTCCTGTCGGCACGTTCGTCGATCACGGGCCGACGGTCGAAGGACCCGACGTGCCCCAGGTCGCGCCCGGGCCCGATGGGATCCCGGTCACGAAACCTCGCGAACAAATCGAGGGCTTTCAGGCTGCGTATGCGGCGCTGTATGGCAAGGCCAAACACCTCGTGGTCAAGCCAGGCGATCGCGTACCGATCAGCGGGCTCGACTGGCGGATCGTGACGTCGGCCGGCAACGTGCTGAAGGGCGCGTCGCTCCCCGGCGGCGGGAAGCCGAACCCGTACTGCGCGACCTTCACACCGTTGGCAGGAAACAGCGGGCTCAACGATCCTGACGATGCGCAATCGGTGGGGAGCGTGATCATTCTCGGCCAGTTCCGGGCGCTCGACTTCGGCGACATGTGGCGTACCAAAGAGCTCGAGTTGATGTGCCCGAACAACCCGATCGGAACGGTCGATCTGTATTTCGCGAGCAGTCACGGCGCGATCGCTTCAGGTTCGCTGCCGTTCGTGCACGCAATTCAGCCGCGGGTCGCCGTGATGCAGAATGGCACGCGCAAGGGCGGCGCGCCGGATCCCATGCAGACGATCCTTTCATCGCCGGGACTCGAAGCGTTGTGGCAAATGCACTGGTCCTACAACGCACTGCTCGAGCAGAACAGCCCGGCTCTGTATATCGCGAACGTAGAGGATATGCCGACGATTGCCGGCGTGTTAACGGCGCCGCCACGTGGAGCTGGGCCGGGCCGCGGTGGCGCGGCGCCGCCAGCGACACCTCCCGCGAACGCAACGACACCGCCGGCAACAGCGAATGCTCCTTCACCAGTTGCAACTGCCGCCGGCACGCAGGCCCCAGCCGCTGCACCGGCCGCCGGCCGCGGACGCGGGAACGCTACCGGCCATACGCCCGCATACTGGCTCAAAATTGCCGCGTATCCAGATGGATCGTTCACGATCACGAACCCTCGCAATGGATTCACCAAAACGTACGCGCGCCTGGCGGCGCGCTCGAATCCCTAATCACTGATCACTGATCCTGAATCGCTAATCCCGAATCCTTGAATCCCGAATCCGTCGAATCCTTGAATCCCGAATCAAGGTTGTTACATCTGCAGCGCGGCACTGATCAGCGATTCGAGGATTCAAGGATTAAGGATTCAAGGATCAGCGATTCAGGATCAGTGATTAGTGATTAGCGATTCAGAGTCCGCGCGAGGCTTTCAGGACGATCTGTCGGCTGTGCGCGCGGTCCTGAATGGTGATGACGCCATTCTCAAGCACGACGTCGTCGACCTGTGTGAATCCGTCGGGTGTGCGCGTGTAGAACATCACAAAGCTCGCCGTGATCTTCGAGTAGGCGGGAAGCCAGCGATACGTCGCCGTGTCGAACATCGAATTGGTTTGAATGACCTCTCGTCGCGGCAAGTCGAACGGCTGCACCGCGAATTCCATCCCGCGCGCGGAACGGCGGCCTTCTCCTGGGTAGGAATCCCAGATCTGTATCCACGGATACTCTTCACGGCGAAACACGTATCCGAGGAGCGCGTGCCGGCCAGGATGAAGCGCCGTGACGAACGCCAGGCGCCGTGACGGATCCATGAGCGATGCCGTCTGATCCATGACCGGCGTGATCGTGGGCGAGATGCGCATGTCGACCTGCGAGCCACTGACCGTCGGAGCCATCGGCCAGGCAAACTCCTTGAAGTCGGCGAGGTTGTGATGGTCGGGCGGGTCAACGGCTTCGGACTCGTAAGAGCGCGTCATCGCACGCGTGGCCGACATGTCGGTGACGGTCTTCCCCTGTTCAAGAAACAACCCTCCGATCGTGGCGTGTTCCCCCCAGTTGATCGGCCGGTCGAACCCCAGAAGGCTCTCGAGCTCGCTGTCGATGTAAATCACACTCTCGCCGTCGACCATGCGAACCATCCGGCGGAATCGTTCGTGAACGAGCGGAAGCGCGGCACCGAATTCGACGGTGAGCGTGCCTTGCTCTTTGGACGATGACAGGAGATCCCAGGGAACGCGATGGGCCTCGCCGTGGCCGGGAAGCCCGGCGGCTTCTTCTTCCTTCGACACGGGGCCAAATCCGTCGACGCAGACGAAATGACCAAGGCCTTCGAACGGGTTCAGCTGACTCTGATCGTCATTGATCAGAAGCCGGACCATCGCGCCACCGACCGCGCGCAGCGTCAGCGTCAGTTTGTCGTTCGAGAGAATCGTGACTGCTCGGCCGTCCAGCGTGGCTGGCTGCTGCGCTAGAGCCACCGCGCTCGCGAGCAGCACGAGAATCGCCGTCGCGTCGTGGACGAGCGACTTCATTTCAGCGATCCCGCAGGCCTCTTATCGGATGGTTGAACCGCGTAGATCTTGAGGCTCTGGATTGACCACGCCGGCGCCTCGTCGGCAGCGGCAGTCAACGTGATCCGGACGAACTTCGCCGGAACCGCCGGGAACGTACTGATCGTCGTCATTCCGCTGCCGGCGTCTTCCGAGGCAACAGCCCAGGACGAACCATCGCTGGAGATTTCCACCTTGAAGCCGCGTGGAAATCCGGGGGGCGCGACAATCGGGGCCCCACTGGCGGTCACCGCAGCGGCAGTCCCGGGACCACCGCGTCCACCGGGCGGCGGCGATTGAAACTGCACCTCGGTGACAGCCTCTATCTTCGGCAGCTCTACCTGGAACCACATGCCCGGCTGCTGCGGCGCGCCCGCGTTCCATCCCGTCAGAGTCAACGCGCCGACGGCTGCTTCGGCGTTGTGGCTCGCGGTCGGCTTCCAGCCATCCGTGAAAAGCGGGACTGGAATCGACGCGGTCAACTCCGGCAGAGTCCAGAATGTCTTGCGGTCCGCCGTCGAGGCGCGGACACGGGCTACGTCCGACGGTGAGATAAAGCCGCCCGTGTTGCCGAAGCTGTTCCGCACGTACGAGGTGACCGCCGCAATCCACTCGTCCGGATTCGTGTCCATCGGGACCATCGCGTCCGTGTAGCTCTTGCCGTCAACCGGACCCATCAGCCCGCGGAGGACCACCTTGGTGATGTAGTCCCGATGTCCGTTGACCCGCGGAGAGCCGGCGAGCGGCGGAGCCATCGTCGTGGACAGCTCTGGTTTCGGCGTGCCCATCCCGTCGGTGCCATGACACGCGAAGCAGAGTTCGTTGTAAATCTGCGCACCGCGATCGAGCTGGGCCTGTTGCGCGGCCGTCAGCGCCGCGCGCCCGCGTGCGGCGGCGCTTTCAGCGGCGGCGATCATGGTGCTGCCGACGACCTGCACGCCGCGCGCTGGATTGCTTTCCATCACTGCCCTGGTCGTGGCGGCGGCTTCCGGCGCTTTCCACCGGTTGATCGTCAACAACGCCTGAATGACGACGTCGAGGTCGGGGTCGGTGGCCATCTTCGCGTAATCCGCAGCGAACGAGCGGTCGCCGGCCTTGTAGAGCGTTTCGCTCGCACGAATGGCCTGGATTCGCATCCGCGGTTCGCTGTCCTCCATCAGCTGTCGTACCAGCGCGGGCTTGAGCGCATCCAGCCCTTCGAGCGTCCACATCGCGTGGAAGCGCGCGAAGAGATTGGTCGACGACTTCACGATCTGGAGCAGAGCTGGAACGACTGATTTGTCCTGTTTGAGGACGAGCAGCTGTTGTGCGGTGTCGCGCCACCATCCGTTTGGATGGCTCAGATGGGTAACGAGCTGCGCCGGCGTTTCGCTGTTCATGCGCGGCACGATGCGGTCGCGGTGGAGGGCGTCCGTTCGATCCGACTTGACACCGTCGTACACGAGCCGCCAGATGCGGCCTTTGTGAATCACCTTGTCGAGATCGTATTGCTGGATTCTCGCGCGGAGATAGGTGCCGGGGCCCGCGAAATTACCGACCTGGATGATGCCGTGGTACATGTCGGTGATGTAGACCGTGCCATCCGGCGCTGTCGTCACGTCGACCGGCCGGAAGTAAGGATCGAGCGACTTGATGAACTCGTTATTGGGATACGCGTTGTGGAGGAACGTCAGTCCCTCCTTCTTTTCGGGATGGATGCGGCGGACGATCCGCCCGACCGGCTCGCCGTACAGGTATTCACCGATCAGATCCTTCGGGAGGCGGTGACCGCGGTAGATGTCGTTGCCCGCGCTGCCCGTCACGCTCTTCAACGATCCGTCCGGCATGCGCGTCGCGTTCAATCCACCCTGCATGTCGGCAACGCGAACGGGTGCACCCCATGGAATACGAAAATCCGGTTCGAGCTCGTCGGGAACGGTGAAGTTGCCGTAGACGATGGGGAACTGGAAGCTCACCGGCACGCCCGGCGCGCCGCTTTCAAACCACATCTTGCCGTCGTTATCCTGAGTGACGCCCCACTCACCGCGGTTGTTGCCGGTCGGCTCCTTGATCACCCCGTGCGGCGTCCATCGTGCGCGGAACGCGTTGTAGGTGCTATATAGCCAGTTGTCGAGCGTCCATGTCAGGAACGCTTCCTGTCCTTCGATGTTTGCGAGCCGTCCGTAGCCGGTATCGAACAGCTCCTTCTTGTCCGCCACACCGTCACCGTTGGTGTCGGTGTACTTCCAGACCTCCTGCGCGTTGGATTCCTTGGTCAGGATCGTGTTGGGACCGAACGGCAAGACGAAGCGCGGAAACACCAGGTTGTCGACGAACACCGTGTGTTTGTCGTAGACGCCATCGTTGTTCGTGTCCACATGCAGCGAGATGCGGCTGATAGGATCGAGCTGCCCGGTCATGTCCAGATCGAGCATGTAGCTGCGATCCTCGACGACGAACATCCTGCCGTTTCCGTCGAAGGCGATCGCGGTCGGTTCCTGGATGATCGGATCGGAAAGCACGAGTTCGAGGCGGTATCCGGGCTGCAGGATGAACTGCTTCAGCTCGTCTTCCGGCGTCTTTGGTAACACCGACGGCTGCTTGGTGAAGTCGATGCCGCTGAGATCCTGACGTCCGCCCCCGCGTCCACGTCCCTGACCTTGATCTGCGGGAGTCGATGGCGGCGGCGTTCCGGTCTGACCGGCAGGGGACTGCGCCGTCGGAGTCGGCGCTTGCGCAAGCACCACGATCCCCGCCGCGAGGATGGCAGTCGCGAGAACGAGAGACATTCCGGGAGCGCGAACGGCGCGAGGCGTCGTAATCATGAGTTCCCCACGTTGGATCTCTCAGTTGGGCGTTCCAGCGAACTATAACCGAGCGGATCGGTCCGCGCACGCCTGACGCGTTTCGGCGCTTGACATCGAACGCAGTGCCGCAGAATCTAACGGCGTCGTCAACGGACACCATCTGGACACCTCATTGAAACAGATCCTCAGAGCTCTCCTGGCAGGTGCGCTGGTCGTTGGGATCGCGCCATTGGCAGCGCAGAACTACGACCTCGTTGTGCTCAACGGCCATGTGATCGATCCCGAATCCGGCCTTGATGCCACGCGGAACATTGGGGTGCGGGCCGGAAAGATCGCCGAGATTTCCGCCGCACCTCTCACGGGAACGGAACGGATCGACGCCGACGGGCTGGTAGTCGCACCCGGCTTCATCGATCTTCATTCACACGGTCAGAGCGACGAGACCTATCGCTGTCAGGTTCTCGATGGCGTCACGTCGGCGTTCGAACTCGAGGTCGGGACCGCCGATGTTGACGCATGGTACGCCGACAGAGAACCCGGAAGGCTCATCAATTACGGCGTCAGCATCGGACATATTCCTGTCCGAATTGCGGTCATGCATGACCCCAGCACGTTTCTCCCGAGCGGTGACGCCGCCCACAAAGTCGCTTCCGCGCCAGAGATCGCCGAGATGGCGCGACGGATAGATGAAGGTTTTAGAAAGGGCGCCGTCAGCATGGGGCTCGGGCCCTCCTACACGGCCGCCGCTACACCGTGGGAGATCCTCGAGATGTTTCGCGTGGCCGGCCGGCATCATGCGTCGGTGCACGTGCACATCCGCGGGGGGATGTCCGGCCTCGAAGAAGTCATCGCCGGCGCCGCGTTAACGGGCGCTCCTCTGCACGTCGTCCACATCAACAGCTCGGGCCTCGCGCAGACGCGCGAAATGCTGCAGATTGTCACCGAGGCGCAGGCTCGCGGTCTGGATGTCACGACGGAGGCGTATCCATACTCCGCGGGAATGACGGAGATCCAATCGGCCAACTACGACGGCTGGGAACAATGGCCGGCAGAACGATTCGCTGCGCTCGAGTGGCCCAGCACTGGTGAGCGGCTGACTCGTGAGACGTTCATCAAATATCGGAAGACTGGAGGCCCGGTCATCGGGCACTCGAACACCGACGAGATGGTGGCAGCGGCGATCAACAGTCCACTGACCATGATTGCCAGCGATGCCTACATGGCCAATGGGATCGGGCATCCGCGCACGACCGGCACCTACTCACGTGTGCTTGGACGATACGTCCGCGAGGCACGGTCGTTGTCGCTGATGGACGCGCTGCGGAAGATGACGCTGATGCCGGCGCGCCGGCTCGAGGCACGCGTGCCCGCCATGCGTGACAAGGGACGCATTCGCGTTGGTGCGGACGCCGATCTGACGATCTTCGATGCCGCACGCGTGATCGATCGTTCGACGTATCGGGAACCGTCGCTGCCAGCCGAGGGGATCCGCTTCGTGGTCGTCGGTGGCGTGCCGGTCGTGCGTGCGGGCGCGCTGGTGAAAGGAGTGGCTCCCGGCCGCGCCGTGCGAGCGCCACAGCGGCCATGACGGAGTGTCAGGGGTGCCAGGGGTGCCAGGGGTGCCAGGGGTGCCAGGAGTGCCCGGCAATTTCAAGGAGAGGCTCACTCCAATGCGACTGTGCTGGACCGTGATCGTCGCCGCAGTGGCTCTCCAGGCCCAATCCGGCACCGATACACGGCGCCGGCAGACGCTGGATGAACTGCTCGGGATGCTGCATCCCAGTCGGCCGCCGGCCGTGGGACGCATCAATGCGTTCGATCGAACCTGGGAAGACTGGTTGAAGCGCACCGGTGAACTGCCTCCGGACTTCGATGCGATGCCATCGATCCCTGAGCTGCCCGATCCACTGGTTCTTCGCGACGGCGCCGGCACGGTTCCCGTCACAACTCCGGCGCTCTGGGCGCGTCAGAGAGCGGCACTTCGAGGCCAGATCGAGCACTGGATCTTCGGGACCATGCCGCCGGCGCCGAATAATCTGCGGGCAACTGTGACCGCCACGCACCGCGAGGGCGGTGCGACGGTTCGGGAAGTGCGGCTGCAGTTCGGTCCCGATCAGCGCGCGTCGCTGCGGATCGAGTTGGTGATCCCGGACGGCACCGGTCCGTTTCCCGTATTTCTGACCAACCACGCGCGTAATCACCCGTGGATCTACACCGCGGTCCGGCGCGGCTACATCGCGGCGATCTATCACGCCACCGACCCACGCTACGGCAATGGCGACGACTCGGACGCATGGATTGAGATCTATCCGGACTACGACTGGTCCTGTCTCGCACGCTGGGCCTGGGCCGCGTCGCGAACGGTCGATTACCTCACGACGCTGCCAGAAGTGAACAAGGCGCAGATTGGTCTCGCCGGGCACTCGCGCAACGGAAAGCAGGCGCTGCTCGCGGCCGCGTTCGACGAACGCATCGGCGCGGTCGTGCCTTCGAGCGGCAACAGCGGCGAAAACGATCCCTGGCGCTACACGACCGAGCCGTTCGTCAACGAAAGCATCGAACTGCTCGCAGGCGTGCAGCCGCACTGGTTCAGTCCTCGACTGCGTTTCTTCGCGGGCCGCGAAGACAAGCTTCCGGTCGATCAGAATTCGCTGATGGCGCTCGTCGCGCCACGCGGGCTGATGATGTACGCCGGGTTCGCGGAATCCGCCGGCAATCCCTTCGGCTTCGAACAAGCCTACCGATCGGCCTTGTCGGTTTACCGGTTTCTCGGACACGAGCAGAACATCTGGCTCCAGCTGCGCGACGGCGAACACGAAACCACCGCGGGCGATGTCGAGAACTTCATTGACTTCTTCGATGCCGTCTTCGGACGGAAGCCGCATCCAAAGACTGAAACCTGGATCCACGGCTACACGTTCGATGACTGGCGCCGGCTCTCCGGAGAAGACATTGCGCCTGCTGCATATCCGGCGAGTCGCTTCAACCCATCTGATGCCCCGGCGGTCCGGCAGCAGCGAATCGCATGGGCTTTGGGCGAAGAGCCGCCCGGGGTCCGCAGACTGCTTGGCAGCACGCTGCCTACGTCGGGCACCGGTGACGGGTGGCTCGCCGGATTGTTCAAGCGCCCGGGCGCGGACGCCGCGGCACGCGGACGCGTCACGAAGGAAGGCATGGGGTGGGCGGAGATCCCGTTTGGAGATGACCTGAAAGCCGACCTCTTCTATCCGGCCAATATGCCCGCCGGCAAGTGGCCGGTCGTCATCTGGCTGCATCCGTACAGCTATCAAAACGGCTGGTCCGCGGCATCGCCGTGGGAATCCACCGGCGCGGACTACCGTCTCGAGCAGCGTCCCTCAATTCCAGCGTTCGTCAACCGCGGGTTCGCCGTGCTGGCGTTCGATCAGATCGGCTTCGGCGCCCGCGTCCTGAACGCGCGCGATTTCTACCGCCGCTATCCCAAGTGGTCGCTGATGGGGAAGATGGTGGCCGATACACGGGCGGCTATCGACGCGCTCGTCGCGTTGAACACCGTGGATCCGTTGCGCATTTCGTTGATGGGTTATTCACTCGGCGCGAAAGTTGGCCTTCTGACGGCCGCGCTGGACCCGCGCGTGCACGCCTTCGCGGGTGTCTGCGGCTTCGACCCGCTGCGCGCCGACACCAGCGATCGCGGCGTCGAGGGGGTGCGTCACTACTCGCACCTGCACGGCCTGATGCCGAGGCTCGGCTTCTTCGTCGGACATGAATCGCAGCTGCCCTTCGACTTCGACGAACCGCTCGCGCTCGCCTCCTCGAGGGCGGTGCTGCTCATTGCCCCCACACACGATCGCTACGCGCGGGTCGCCGATGTGCGCGCGGCCGTGAAACCGATCACGGGAGTGACCCTTGAAACGCCTGTCGACATCAATCGATTCGATCGCAAGTTCCAGGCGCGGGTCTTGGACTGGTTGGTGGAACAGAACAAATAGCCTCAGTCCGGCGACAGCCGTCGTCGAGCCGCACGCACCGACGGTTACGTCGAGGATCCGAAGATACGAAGAAACGAAGGAGAATCGAAGAAAAGACGATCAGCGGTTGAGCGGAAGAAGACGAGGGCTGACGGGGGCCGCGCTACGCGCGGAAAGCGAGACATTGATCCAGGAACACAAGCACCACTTGATCACGAGGTGTTTGTGTTTCTGGATCAGTGTCTCGCTTTTTTCGCCGGCCTCCGGCTGCCTCCGGCCGGCGCCCCGTCAGCCCGCAGCGTGATCCTCCGGCCTTCGTTCCTCCTTCGGATCTTCGGATCTTCGATTCTTCGACGTAGCCGTCGGCGCGTGCAGCGCGACAGTGAACTGCACCGCTCCTGGCTACAGTGGCTTCGAAACATCGTACCCGACGAACTCGGTCAGATACGTGTTGCCCTTGTATTCCATGTCCTGCTTGATGCCGATCTCCGACGTGTAATACGCGTGGACGACGCGAGACTTCAGCTCCTTGAAGAACTGCTCCTCGGGCTTGTCGGGTTTCGACTCGTTCTGTGCCATTCGTGTGACAACCGCGAGGCGCTGTTCGGCAGACCCCTTCATGAACGGCGTGCCGTGCATTTCCTGGGAGAGCCGTTCGACCAGCCCCAGTCCGGCCCGCCAGTCAGTGCGGTCCTTCTCGTTCCAGGCTTCCGCCAGCTGGCTGTCGATGAAGGCCGCAACCTTCGCGGCCCTCGCTCCCGGCGACTGCGCGTCGGTTGGAATGATCAGGTCGCTCAGTTCATCGAGCGTGGCGTACTCGTTCTCGGTCAGGAATCCACCAACGCGAGCCTGCGCGGTTGCGTCACCGACCCCCAGCGATGCGGCGACGGTCGCCGCCGCCCCCAGCTTGATAACATCGCGCCGGCTCAGCTCGTGGTCGTGGTCCGCCATTACAGGTTTCCCTTCTTGAATTCCGTTGCCAGGTAATCGCACGAACGCCAGGCGAGCGCCATGATCGTCCAGGTCGGGTTCTGGCACGAGGCGTTCACGTGGCTGCTCCCGTCGACGACGAACAGGTTCTTGACGTCGTGACTTTGTTGGAACTGATTCAGCACCGATGCTTTGGGATCGCTGCCCATTCGGGCCGTACCCAGCTCGTGAATCGACCAGCCCTCGGTGAGCATGGCGCGATTGACGTCGAGGATCTCGAAACCGGCCGCCTCGAACATCTCCTGCGCGCTGTTCGCCATGTCCTCGCACATCTTCTTTTCGTTGTCGCCAAACTTGTAATGAAACCGAATCGTTGGAATGCCCCACCGATCCTTCAACGCCGGATCGAGATCGATGTAGTTCTCGAATCGCGCGAGGACCTCACCGAAGCCACCCATGCTGATGTACGCGCCGGCGCGATCCCGAACCGATTTCTTGAACCCTGCGCCGAAGCCTGGCGTTTCCGTCGCATGTTCCGGAAAAATCGTCGTCCCTGCGCCGCCTTCGAAACCGTATCCACGAATGAAGTTCGGGTTCTTGTCTGCGAGGTTTCTGAACCTCGGCACGTAGAAATTGCCGGGCCGTCCATCGTCCAGCGTCCGTGGCTGGCCGACCCGATCCTTGACGAGCCCGGTGACGCCCGGACCCATCACGTGTTCGCAGAAGTTGTGTCCGACATGACCGCTGGAGTTGCCAATGCCATTCGGATACGTCGTCGACTTCGACAGGAGCATCAAACGCGCGGATTCGAGTGTGGACGCCGCGAGCACGACGACACCGGCACGTGCCTCGTACGTCCTGCCGCTGTCCGTGTCGACGAATGCCACGCCACGTGCCTTGCCGGTCTTCGGATCGACGAGAACCTCGCGAGCGGTCGCATTCGTTCGGAGCGTGAGGTGGCCGGTATCTATCGCGGGATAGATGAGGCCGGTTGGCGAGTCAAACGCCGCGTGGATGTCGCAACCTCCGACACGGCGACTACACGCGCCCCGCCCGAAGCATCTGCTGCGGTATTTGTTGTGTTTCAGGCCGTCGGTCGTGACACCCGCGCGGTATGGCGTCAGGACGCGGTCCATCTTCTGCAGCGAATTGCGCAGCGTGACCTCGGCGGCGGCGAGTTTCGTCGGCCGCTGAAAGAGGCTGTCTGGAAGGTGCGGCAGGTTTTCCTTGACGCCGGAGATCCCGAGATAGAGATCGACCTTGTCGTAGTACGGAGCGATGTCGGCGTACGAGATCGGCCAGTCCTCCCCGTAGCCGTCGCGGCTCTTCGCCTTGAAATCGTAGTCGGACAGCCGCAGCGCCAGACGCCCCCAGATGTTCGTCTTCCCGCCGAGCAGCCGCGCACGAACCCACGCGTAGTTGGTGCCCGAATACGGGATGCTCCTTTTCGTCGACAACGATGTTCTTGCTGTAGTCGCTGCCACCCCAGCCTTGAACGTAGGAGTAGACACGTTTGAACGGCGAGCCCACCGCATAAGGAGGTTGGCGGATGGTGTATTCGTTCCGAGAGAGCGCATGATGCCCAGGTGGCATTTCACCGCGCCTGGGGTGCTGGTACGGCCACTCCACCGACTTCAGTTCATTATTGATGTCGAGTTTCTTGCCCGCCTCGAGCATCAGGACCTTCATGCCGTGCGACGTGAGCACGTGAGCGGCCATGCCGCCGGCGGCCCCCGAGCCAACGACGACAGCATCGTAGGTTGTCTGCAGATTGACTTCGGGTGTGGGTACTTGAGCGACTCGGATGAAGGCCATGGTTGATCCTGCCTGTCGCGACTTGTCCTTCCGCCTCTTCTAATTCGATCTTTCCAACCTGAAACCAACGAGCCGGTCGACCGAGTATCCGTGCGACAATGCGCGCCAATCTTCAGCGTCCCGGCCGACCCGTGGACCGTTGACGCGCTTTTGGGACGAAGGCCTGAATGTTGGCCTTCGCCGCCCGGAAGTAACGCTCAGGCCGCATGTCCCTCAGGACCTACGGTTCCGAGACCTCCCTCGGGGCCACTGAGAGGCACACGAGCTTGAATCGTCGTTCCTCGCCCCAGCTCCGAGTGAAAGGAAAGTTGCCCGCCGACGAGTCCCAACCGTTCCCTCATGCTGGTCAAGCCTAGCCCGCGCCCTCTCATGGCTTCTTGAAGGTCGAAGCCAACCCCTGAATCCTGTACGGTGAGCTCGACGTCATCCACCCGACCCCTTAGCAAGACCTGGAAGCGTCGTGAGCCGCTATGCTTGATCGCATTCTGCAGGGCTTCCTGCAACACACGGAAGAGACACAGGGAGATCCCCAGCGGCAGCGTTTTCGAGATGTTCTCGGAGTGAAAGTCGATTTCCACCCCCTGTCGATCGGACAGTTCTTCGCAAAACTCACCGGCCGCCCCTGCGAGCCCCAAGAATTCCAGTTTCGAAGAGTGAAGACGGTGCGACAACGCTTGAATATCGATAGCCAGATCTGCAATCTTTTGGATGGCCGCCCCGATCTTCTGATCGAGTTCAGCTGCCGAAGCCGGAGGACTTCGCTTCACAAGCTGAAGATTCATACTCAGCAACGCCAGCCGTTGAACGATGTCGTCGTGAAGCTCTCGGGCGAGTCGGGTGCGCTCCTCCTCGTGCGCTTCGATCAACTTCTGACTCACCGTGGAAAGGGCCTCCGCGGCGAGCTTGCTCTCGGTTACATCAACGCATGATCCGATGTAGCCGGCAAATGAAGCATCCGTATTGATGGGCACCCCGTGATCCAGAATCCAGCGATATTCGCCATCACGCCGCCTGAGCCGATACTCCATCTGAAACGGCTCACGCCGATCAAATGCGTTCGTGTAGGTCGCCAGACATCTCTCCGCATCGTCGAGGTGGACTCCCTGTGTCCAGCCGTTTCCCAGCTCCGCTTCGAGAGACCGCCCTGTGAATTCCAGCCATCCCTGATTGAAATAGGTGCACAGCTTGTCGACGCCAGACATCCAGAGCAGCACCGGAGCGGCATTGGCCACGAGGCGGAAGCGTTCCTCACTCTCGCGCACGGCGCGTTCCGCTTCGCGGCGTAGCGTGTCATCGCGAAATCCGACGACGATGCCGACTGTTTTGCCTTCCGTCTTCAACGGAGACGCGCTGTAAACAACAGGAAGGAAACGGCCATCCTTCCGAATGAACGTGTCCTCGAACTCGCGAAGCTCGACTCCTTTTTGCAGAATTTGCAAGCCCGGGCAGTCGCTGGCAGGGAAGGGACTGCCGTCGGGATGTTTGTAATGCGTCACGTCGTGCATTTTCCGGCCGAGCAGCTCAGTGTTCGTCCACCCGAACATGGCCTCTGCAGCCGGGTTCACGTAAGTGACCAATCCGTTCAGATCGAGCGTGTACACGCCCGAGGCCACGTTGTTCATGGCCAAGCGGAAGCGTTCTTCCCTGTCGCGTAGAATCGCGTCTCTCCGCTTGTTCTCCGTGATGTCTCGCGCAATCTTGGACGCGCCGATGATCCGGCCTTCCCCATCTCTCACTGGGGAGACGGTGATGGAGACGTCGATCGTCTTCCCGTCTTTCGAGACACGGCGCGTTTCGTAATGTTCGATCCGTTCACCGGCTCGCACCCGTTCTAGAATGTCGTTCTCCTCATCCCACAACTCAGGAGGGATGATCATGGTGATCGGCTGTCCGATCGCTTCGTCCTCCGTATATCCGAACATCCGCTGTGCAGCGACGCTCCAAGCTGAAATCACACCTTCCAGATTCTTGGAGACGATCGCATCATTCGAGGACTCCACGATGGCCGCATGCCGCAGTCGGACTTCCTCCGCGCGCTTGAGGTCGCTGATGTCCGCGGCCACGGCGAGCATGCAAGGTTCGCCGTTGATCTCGATCAATTCCGCTGATCCCAGGCACGTCCGGACTTCGCCGGTCTTCGTGTGAATACGGAGTTCGACATTTCGAATAGTTTCTCCCGACAAGAGCCGCTGGACGACGTGTGCTCTTTGGCCGGGCTCAACAAAGAGTCCGATGTCATAGTGAGTTCGGCCGATGACTTCGTCGCGCCTCCAACCCGTTATGTGCTCGAAGGTGTCATTGACTTCGATGTAGCGGCTGTCCTTGGCGCTCGATAACGTGAGCGCCATCGGACTTTGTCGAAACGCCTTGGAAAATTTCTCTTCAGACTTCCTCAGTTCTTCCTCGATCTGCTTCCGCGTAAGCCGAGGGCGAGAGTCCACATCCCACCTCACAGTTGGACGAGCCATCGTCGCGTTCAGGACAGGAGCTACCCCTTGGTGTTTGCCCGGATTCCGTTTGACAGGAGCATTCGGTCCGACGCACGTAACCTAGCACGGACGTCGAGGCATGCGTCGAGTATAGCCACGTGCTGCCTTGGAACCTCGCGGACGGCTCAGCCCCCGCTTAGCGACCTCATTTGGCTAAAGGCGGAAGCTACAGGGTTTTAGAGTGAAACTCATTCTGGCAGCCCGAAACTGAAAAGAACATTGCCGGCCGTCAGCGCGATGTATTGCCGGCCGTTGATGGCGTAGCTGATAGGCGCGGCGGCGTGGTTGCCGCCGGTCTGGTAGTGCCAGAGATGTTTCCCGGTCATCGCATCCAGCGCGATGATGTTTCCGTCGCGCGAGGACGCGAACAACACCCCGCCGCCGGTGGCCAGAACTCCGTTCGTGAGCGATCCCTGAAACAGCTTGAAATCCCATACCGTCTTTCCCGTTTCGGGATCGAGCGCCTTGATTCCCGCGTTCGGGGCCGGATCGTTCGGCCCGCGTGGCAGCGGTCGCGCCGAACTGTTGCCAAGGTATTCCCGCCCTTTCTGCGGCACTTGCGGCGCGCTGATGTACTGGGCACCCGCTTCGTTGTATTCGAGATAGAACAACCCGGTGATCGGGCTATAGGACGGAGAGGCGAAGTTCGTCGCGCCCCCGGGCGTGGGGTAGACGAGAAAGCTGCCTTCCGGGCTCGAATTCGAACCGGGAATCGGGACGGGACGGCCCTTTTCATCGAACCCTCTGTTCCACGTCTGGTGGATGAAGGGCGTCCCCGCCAGGAACGCACCGTTCGTGCGGTCGAGCACATAGAAATGCCCGTTCCGATCCGCGTGCATCAGAAGCTTGCGACGTTGGCCGTGCCAAAGGCGGTCGACGAGGACCATGTCCTCCGTTGAATCCCAGTCGTGGCCGTCGTTCGGCGTGAACTGATAATGCCACTTGCGCTGGCCCGTATCCGGATCCAGGGCGACGACCGAGTCGGTGAACAGGTTGTCGCCATCGCCGCGCACCGAGCGATCGGTCATGGGTGCGGGATTCCCGATCGGCCAGTACAGGGTGTTGAGCTCCGGGTCGTAGGTGCCGGTCAACCAGGTCCCGCCTCCGCCCGTCTTCCAGCTGTCGCCCTTCCACGTTTCGTTTCCGTATTCACCTGTCGCGGGAATCGTATAGAAGCGCCACAGGCGCTTGCCCGTCACGTCGTAGGCATCGAGAAAGCCGCGGAGTGCGTACTCGCCTCCCGCATGCCCGACGATGATCTTGTCCTTGACGATGAGGGGAGGGCTCGTGATGTTGAAGCCCTCCATGGTGTCGGCAACCTGCACTTCCCAGAGCAAGAGCCCTGTCCGTGCGTCGAGGCAGAGCAGCGCGGCGTCGTTGGTGCCGACGAACAGGCGATGCCCGAGAATGGCGACGCCGCGATTCACGACGTCCGTTTCGCCAGGATTGCGGACCTTCTGCGGTCTGACGAACCGCCAGATTTGCCGCCCGGTTCGGGCGTCCATAGCGGTCACGGTGCGAGGACTGCCTCCGCTGGTGCCATACATGATGCCGTCGACGACTAGCGGCGTGCTCTCGCTGACCGTGTCGCCCGGCACGGGTGCCGCCCACGCGGAGCGCAGCTGTGTGACGTTCCTCGGCGTGATGCTGGAGAGGGAAGAGTAGTGCGTCCCCTGATAATCCCCCCAATACATCAGCCAGTTGTGTGGTTCCGCTTTGGCGTTGAGAAGCCGTTCGTAGGTCACTCCTCCGGGAAGTGGCGGAACGGTTGCAGTCTTCGCCGCGTCGCGTCCCCGGAGCGTCACGAGATATGCGATCAGATTCTCGATCTCCGGGGATGAGAGTCGAGACCCGTAATCCGGTGGATGGAGCGACGTGCTGTCGGCCACCACGGATGCCAGAGCGAGCTTGTCGAACAGGTGAAGCTGGCCCGATGTGTCGATCATCTGCAGCGAGAACGTGTCCTCGTTGCGGCGGACGCCGCGAATCTCGCGCCCGTCCTTCGTCTTCACAGTAATCGTCGCGGGGGCCGCTGGTCCGCGCGGACCGAGCCCGCTGCCGGCGACAGCCCCGGCGTTGGCCGGATCCACAATCTTCAACCGGAGCGCCGACGGAGAGAACCGACCCGCGCCTGAGAGATCGGGACCAACGATCCCGCCGCGTCCATTCACTTCGTGGCAACTCGCGCATGCGGCGCGCCCGAAGAACACGGCTTCACCAGCGACGGCATCGCCACTCACCGCGGCGTTTCCCGCCGCCGCGGCCACGACCGGCTGCAAGCTCCTCAGGTAGGCAACCAGCCGCCAGATGTCCGTATCGCTCAACGCGGGGAAGCCCGCCATCTGCGTGCCCGGCACGCCGGTTCGAATCGATCGGTAGAGATCGGCGTCTGCGTTGCCGTGCAACAACGTGCTGGTGGCGAGCACGGGCCCGCGATCGCTGCCCTGTCCGGCGGCGCCGTGACAGGACTGACAGATCTGGCCGTAGAGCCCCTGTCCGCTGACCACTGCCGCCGCATCACCGGCGAGAGGATTGGCCTGCGCGGGCGCGACCTGATTCCCCAAGAGAACGCTGGCGTAGAGGGCGCAGGGCGCCAGAAGCAGCAGCCAGATTCGAGCGCTCATGGTCGTTTCCGCCGGAGACTGGTGGACGTGCTGAGGGTAGTGAAATGTGGAAGATGCGGCAAGAGGTAATCCTGCGGGCCGGTAATACGTCCGCATTATTGAGGTTCGCGGCGACGCTCCCTACACTGCTCGCTCGCAACGGGTTCGTTGCCCGGAGGGTAACCAGCACTATGCGTTCACCGGTTCGTTTCTCGATCGTCGCGATCGCGGCACTCGGTTCGTTGTTGGCCTCCGCGCCCCATGCGTGGGCGCAGGGTTGAGTGCTCATACGAAACAGCGCGCCCGTGTTTGGCGCGAACAGACAGCCCTATCAGGAACCTGGCGAGTGGCAGATCAGCCTCGCGAGCCGGAATCTCGTCTCGAACGACCACTACAACGGCACGGTCGAGCAGGTTCAGCGCCAGACGCTGCAGAACTACGTCACCAACCGGCAGAACCTCGTTGATGTCGCGGTCAGCCACGCCGTCACGCGCCAGCTGGCGCTGACCTTCGCGATGCCGTTCGTCAATTCATCGTGGGCTTCGCGAGATCCGGCATATCCGCTTCCGGCCGAACGCCACGAGATTGCGCAGAATGGACGCGGGATCGGTGACGTCAGCCTGACCGGCCGCTACTGGCTCTTCAACACCCAGACCCACCTCTCCTGGAATGTCGCCGCCGGGGCAGGACTGAAGCTGCCGACCGGCAACGCGCGTGCACAGGACACGTTCCCGGGCCGCACCGATCCATCGAACATCCTGCGCTATGTCGATCAGTCCGTGCAGCCTGGTGACGGCGGATGGGGATTGATGATGGAGGGACACGGTTTCAAATCGATGAACCGTGTGTTCCTGTTCGGGTCAGCGAGCTATCTCGCGAACCCCCGAGATATGAACAACACGCCGTCAATCCTGACGGTGCTCGGTATTTCCACGGCACCCGGAACGCCCAACGAGGGACTGGGCGTCAACTCGGTCCCCGATCAGGTACATGACTCGTCTGGGCGTGTCGGTTGGCGTGTGGAAGGGGATCGCTGCCGCGCTCGCCTGGCGAATGGAAGGATTGCGGCGGTACGATCTCTTCGGCGAGAGCCACGGATGGCGGCGGCCCGGCACGGAAATGTTCATCGAGCCAGGCGTCAGCTACGCGAAGGGCGGCCACACGTTTTCGTTCAACGTGCCGGTCGGCTACTACTACAACCGGCGCCCGAATCCGTACACCGGAAACGCAGGGGACGCGACCTTCCCGCGGGAAATCTTCCTGAGCAGTTACTCCTGGCGGTTCGGCCCGAAGAAAACAACGACGACTCCGCCGGTGACCACCCCTGCGGAGCCTGCGAAACCGGCCGCGCCTGCGACACCGATAGAGTCGGAAGGAGCCGTTGTGTCAGCAGCCACCGTGACCGTTGCACCGGACATCATTTCGAAGGCGCTCAGCGGTGCATGTCAGGCGCAGTTGCCTTAAGCCCTGCCCGCCTCATGCCCTGAGCCTTACGTCCTCCGCCCGGACCAGCGTCTCCTCGTCGAAGGCCGTCCGATCCTCGCGCAGCCGCCACGTGCGCGCTTCTTCCGGACGTCCGCCACGGACCGACAGAATCAGGTATCGGAGATTCGGCCATGCGTGCGCGAGATCGAACGCCGAGGGCACCGCGGGATGGTTGGGATGCGAATGATAGAAGCCGATCAGCGTGCGCCCGGTTTCGCTGGCGCGCTTCTCGGCGGTCCGATACGCGTCGGGACCGATGAGAAACCGCCGACGGCGCTCGTCGTTCGTGGTGTTGGACAAGGCGAGCGCTTCGAGGACGTGACCGGACTCCTCGCCAATCAGCGCTCCGCAGCATTCATCGGGATATGCCGCAGCCCCATGTTGCCGGATGGACGCCAGCACATGGTCCGGGAGGACGAGCGTGCCATCGATCTCTTCCGTTGTTGCGTTCGAGCCTGACCAGACCTGCGATTCCACCTCGTCGCCTCCGTTCCAGAATGCTTCAGACAAATAGCGATCGCCCCCGTCGGGGAAGATCATGACGATGACCGCACGTTCGACTTCCTCGGCGACACGGAGGCTGACCGCCAACGCGGCACCGCTCGACGGCCCGACGAGCAGACCTTCGCGGCGTGCAAGCCGTCGGGTCAGCGCATGAGCCTCTTCGGTCGACACCGGCTCGTCGCGATGGGCGACGGTCGGGTCGTAGATCGGCGGAACAATCGCCGACGACATGTGCTTCAAGCCCTCGAGACCGTGGAGTGCCGACTCCGGTTGCACCGAGATCAGGCGCACCGAGGGACGCCACTCGCGGAGGCGGCGCCCCGTGCCCACGAACGTCCCGCTGGTGCCAAGACCGGCCACGAAATGCGTCAGACGGCCGCGCGTCTGCTCGATGATTTCAACGCCAGTCGTCTCATAATGCGCACGCCAGTTCGCCGGATTGCTGTACCTGATCAGGATAGAAGTAGCGATGCGGCTCCCGCTCGTACAGCCGCCGGGCTTCGCGGATCGCACCATCGCTGCCCTCCATGGGATCGGTGAGGATCAGCTCGGCCCCGTAGAGGTGGAGCAATCGCTTGCGCTCGGCGGTCACGTTCGACGGCACGCACAGTCTGACGCGGTATCCGCGCGCCGCGCCGAGCATGGCGTAGGAGATCCCGGTGTTTCCCGAGGTCGCATCCAGAAGAATTCGGTCCCGCCGAAGCGCCCCCGAGCGCTCCCCGTCGAGGATCATGGCGAGCGCGGCACGGTCCTTGACCGAGCCGCCCGGGTTCCGCGACTCGAGCTTCGCGTAGAGCTCGATGCCGGGCCGGGGTTCGAAGCCGCGCAGCCGCACGAGCGGCGTGCGGCCAACGAGCGCCGCCAGCGTCGAAATCTCCCCAAGTGATTCGTCGATCATGAGCTCCGCACAATAAAAAAAGGCCCGGATGTGACCGGGCCTTTTTGGTGTCAGCGCTGGTGAGAGTCGCGACGACTACATCGTGTTCACCCACGCGCGCAGAAACGGCACCAGGCCCTGGCAGGGCCGACAACAGGCGCACCTCATTCCGCACAGCGCGAGAGACATCTCCCTTAAAGATACAAGGACTCGACCAAACCGTCAACTCCAGCCCGTTATTTGGCCCTTTTCGCGACGAGCTCCTCAGTGGCGATATCCGCGACCTGGCGCGTGAACTTGATCTCGTCAGCCGACGTGATCTTGCCCGTGTATTCGATGCGGACCTCCATGCCCTGGAGGTTCAGCAGCTCGACGAAGGTGACCTTGTCCCCTTCCACCTTGCCATCCTTGATCTCCCCCTCGCCGAGATTGGACTTGGCCTTGCCCGTCAGAACCGAGTCCTTCACGAGGAAAGTGTAGGTATAGTCCTGCTGGCCGATCTGCGTGTCGAACGACGCCGTCCACGTGCCCGAGATGTCGGCCGCGGTAGCGAAGCCAATCGACACCGCCGCCAGCACCATCGGGATTACGAACCAACATCTGCGAATCATCATCGTCACCTCGCACTGTCGTGTCCTAAGACCAGGCGCTACATCGTCTTGCTGCGATAGACGGCCTGTCCGCCGACGACGGTCAGGAGCGCCTCGATGTCCTTGATCTCGTCAACGGGGCAGTGCAGGTAGTCTTTCGAAATCACCACCATGTCGGCAAGCTTGCCGGGCTCAATCGACCCCTTGGTCTTCTCCTCGAAGGTCATCCAGGCGCCGTTCAGCGTCCACATGCGAAGTGCCTGTTCGCGCGTGACGACCTGATCGGGTCCGAGCGTTGCGCCATCAACCGTCTTGCGCGTGATCGCCATCCACATTCCGAAGAACGGATTATAGGGATTGATCGCCGTCCTGGAATCGAACCGAATCATGTGGTCTGAACCGCCCGCGACGATGAGGCCTGCGTCGAACATGGACTTGAGCGGAAGAAAATCACGCATGCGCTCCGCGCCGAAGACATCCTTGATGGAGGCGCCGTCGAGATGCAGCCACGCAGGCTGGGAGTCGAACGCCACTCCAAGCCGGCGCGCGCGCTCGATAGCCTGCGCATTGGGAAAATTCCCGTGCGTGACGGTGAATCGGCGGTCGGCGATGGAACGATCGCGGTTGGCAGCTTCGTAGGCGTCGAGCAGCGCGTCGGTCGCGCCGCCGCCGGTCGTGTGCGCCGTCATCTGCCAGCCGAGTCGATTGGCGACGCGCGCCATTTCGATCAGGTTCTCCCGCGGGACCGATAGCACGCCGCGGTATTCAGGATCGTCGTAACCGTAGATTGCGGTGTGCGTGCCGTACGGTTCCCGCAGATACGCGGTGCCAATCAGGATGCCGCCGTCAGCGACGACTTTGATCGGTCCCACACGGAACCACTCGTCGCCCATTCCCGTGACGAACGGAATGCGTTCGATCTCCTGCCGGACCTGATCGGGCGTGCCCTGACCGCTGATCAGGTAGGTCACGGTGCTGCGAACCGTCAGCTGATTCTGCTGCCGCAGCGACTGGTAGGCGCGAAAGCCCTCGGGCCCCTGACTGCGATCGATGGTGCTCGTCAGCCCAGCCTCGTTGTATTCTTCTGCATCGCTTTCAGTGCCCAGATCATGTCGTCCTGGGTCACTGGCTTCGCGCGGCGCAAGGTTCCAAGCAGCTGTGGCGCGCCGAGAATCAGTCCTGTGGGCTCTCCCTTGCCGTCTTTGATGATCTTGCCGTTCGGCGGCTGTGGCGTGTCGCGGCCGATCCCCAGCCTCTTGAGCGCCACGGAATTGAGGACAGACGCGTATCCGTTGTCGGTCATCGCGGCATGCCGTGGTGCCGCCTTATCGAGCTCGTACCGATCGGGATACCGTCGCTCAGTGAGCCGTGTCGAGTAGACCTTCGGCACGAAGATCAATCCGTCGGGCGGCGTCACGTCAGAGAGATTGCGAATGTGCGCCAGGATCTCCGGGATGGAGTTCATGACCGGCACGGGACGATCCTGCTCGCTCAACGCAGCGGCGATCGGATGCGTGTGGCTGTCCTGCAGACCCGGTAGGACCGGTCTGCCCCGCGAGATCGACTTCGCGCGTCGTCGGTGCGGCGAGTTTTCTGACGTCAGCGTTGGTACCGACGGCAATGAAACGGTCGCCGCGGATGGCGACCGCCTCCACTTCCGGGTGATCGGACCACATCGTGACGATATGGCCGTTGTAGTAGATGGTGTCGGGAGATGAGCTGCGGCGCCGGACTCTGTGCAAAGAGCCCGGCGGCGATGAGCGCGACGCTGACTCTGACGGTGAGCATTGCTCCGTGATGGTAACGGAGGAGATCGGGGTAACAGAGAGTTTTTTCACCACAGAGACAACAGAGGAAACAGAGCAAAAGAAATGCTTCTCCGTTACCTCTGTTAACTCTGTGGTGAGGAACCCTCCGCTACCTCCGTCCCCTCCGTCAACTCTACCAGCCGAAGCGCACGCCGAGGCGCATCTGCCGCTCGCCATACGCGCTAGTCACTTCCGCGAACCCGTTCAAGTTGCGAACGGTGCCATCCGGATTGAGCTGCAGGTTCGACACGTTCCCGCCCGGGTTGTTGAAGTGCGCGGTGTTGAGCAGGTTGAACACTTCGAACCGGATCTGCACATCGCGCTTGTGCGGCAGCGGGATTGGCCCGGAACAATCCAAAGTCCCAGTTCGCATAGCCTGGGCCGCGCACGGCGCCCCACGGCGCCGTCCCGAAACGCGCTTCGGTGACCGGCTTGAACGCGAGCGGATCGAAGTACGCATTGCCGCGGCCGATGCCGCCGAGGATCTCGACGTCTGATTTCACCTGATCGGCGCGCTGCGAACTTCTCGGGCGCGTTCAGCGACGTGCCGTAGGCGGTGATGTCAAAGGGCAACCCGCTCCAGAAGCTGATAAGGTTGTTGACCTGCCACCCGCCAAGAATGCCGCCGCCATCGCCGTCATTGAGCCACGGCTTGCCCGGACCGAAGGGAAGCTCGGTGACGTTGGTGATGTTCAGGTTGTGCGTGCGGTCGAACGGGCTGATCGCCGTGTTCAATCGAGTAGAACTCGGGGATCATGATGCGCGGCACGCCGTCGCTGTCTGGCGTCCCGCGATTCCCGTAGACTTCGAGAGCGTGTAGCTGACCCCCAGCTGGATCCGTTGGCGAACCGGCGATCCAGCCGTGTCTGGAGCGCGTCGTATTCGTGTCGCCGATCGGCGCCACGAGCCGTGTCTGCGCGGTGCGACCAAACTTCTGGTTCAACTGCCGGCCCGCCTGACCTCCGCCAATCGGCGACCAGTTCAGCTCGAGGAGTCCCGAGCTGGTCGATCTGGCGCGTGCCGACATACGCGGCCTCGCCCACAAAGCCCCATCTGAATTCCTTCTGCACCGCGGCGTTCAATGACTTGAGTAGACCGCGGTTGAAGTCTTTGGGGATGCGTGATCGCGCTCACATTGCGCTGGATCGGAATGATGCCGTTTCCAAGATCCGGACTCGGAACCGGCGGCACACCATCAGAGGTTTTGCCCGCCCACCCGAAGGAGTTCGGCGCATCGACGACGAGGTTTGCCAGAACGCGGATAATTCGTCCTCATCGGCCGGGCGAGTGAATACGGATCGTTGGTGATGCCAAACCCTCCGCGGAGCACGAGCGTCGGCGAAGCGCGGAACGTCAGGCCAACCCGCGGCGAGATCAGACCCTTCTCGACTGAGATGCCAAGATCGCGAGGCACCGACCCGACGCCGCCGATTTCCATCATGTTCGTGTCGGGGTTGTAGCGCTCGAGCCCTCGATCCTCTCGCGTCGGAACCGGGAAGTATTCGTAGCGCGCTCCGTACAAAATGGTCAGGCGATTGCTCACCTGCCATTGATCGCGGGCGTAGACGCTGTAGCTCTGCATCCGCGTCGTATACGGTGCAACTGTCTCGTTCAGCCGCCCGAGTTGATCCGGCAGACCAAGCAGAAACGCCCCCCAGGCATTGAACATATTACCGGACGGTCTCCGGGCACCTGCGTCGGTCCGGTACCGAAACGGAAGCCGCCGCGGGCACCGTAGTTGTCGCCAGCGATTTCTGGCTGCGTGTGATTCAATCCCTGGAAATAAATGTCGGTGCCGAACCGCAAATTGTGGCGACCCTTCATCCAGTTCACGTTGGCAACGGTCTGATACTGATCGTCATGCCGGATGTAGGGCATGTACAGCTCGGTAATTCCCACGTCCTGATAAGTGTTGAAGTCGAAGACCGGCATCCCGCCTTCGAAGTCACGTCGGGCCGTTCAAGCCTGGAAGGCCGAACAACGACTGGCCCTTGTTCTGACCGATGTCGCTGTGCTCGACCGACACGGACTGCCGAACGTAGCCGAAGTGCGCGTCCGCCACGAGGTCCCGGCGAGAACACATAAGTGGCGCCGGCTGAGAAGTTGTATGTCCCTCCGGTTCCCGTCCCGGGATTTCCGCCGCCGATCGGCATGCCCTGGAGCTGATCACCATAGACCGTTTCATTGAACGTCCAGAAATCAAGCTGACTGTATCTTCCGAAGATATTCAACTTCGGGCTGACGTTCCAGTTGACCTTGGTATCGAGCGTCCAGCGGTTGAAATTGAACGGCGCCTTGATGAAGTAGTTGTTCGTCAGTGGTATCGAGCCATCAGCATTCTTGAGATTCGGCAGCGGCATCATGCCGATCAGCTTGAGCGCGGTCGCGTCGATTCGCTCCATCGGGATGATGTTTCCGGGAAATGGCGTACGCCCGACGCCGTTCGCGTCACCCGTCGCCGGGTCGTAAATCGGGGTCGACGACGCCGTGAGATCGCCGCGGCGTAGCGCGTCGGTCGGGCACTGAAATGGTCCGGGTCGGCAAACTGGTGGTCGCGGGTGTTCTCGTAGCTGCCGAAGAAGAACAGCTTGTTGTGCTGAATCGGTCCGCCCAGTGTCGCGCCAAACTGGTGATAACTCCAATCGCCTTTCGATGTGCCGGCTGGCGTGAAGTAGTTGTTCGCCCGCATCTGCTCGTTCGTGTAGTACTCGAATGCCGATCCTTTGAACTGGTTCGTTCCGCTCTTGATTTGCACGTTGATCGCAGACCCTCCAGCCAGTCCTTGTTCAGCGTCGAAGCTGCTGGTCACCACGTTAACCGTCTCGAGCGACTCGAGCGCCGGCACGTAGGCGGCGACGTGAGGAAGCCAGATGTTGGTCGTGCTGACGCCATCGATTCGCGTGTTGTTCGAGCTGTAGCTCGCGCCGTTGACGTTGAATACCAACGCGCGCGACGGGTTCGACGGAATCGAGTGCGCGTCAGCGGGCGGCGTGAATCCAGGAATGACCTTGAACAGCTGCTGATAGTTGCGGCCAAGCGGCACCGGAAGGTTCTCCAGCTCCTGGGCCTTGAGCTCGGCTCGAACCTCCGCCTTGTCCGTTTGCAGGACCGGCGACTCGGCCGACACCTGCACGCTCTCGGAGAGCTGGCCGATCTCGAGCTTTGCGTCCACGCGCGCGACGGAGTTCAATGTGACGGGCACGCTGCGACTGAAGGGACGGAACCCGGTCATCTTGACCGAGACCGTGTAGGTGCCTGACGGCACCGCAGTGAAGTGATACGCGCCACTCGCGTCGGTCACGAGCTCACGCGTCAGCTTCGTTTCAGTCTGTTCGATTGTCACGGTCGCTCCCGGCATCGCCGCGCCGCTGGCGTCGGTGACCGACCCGACAATCGATCCATAGAGAACTTGTGCGTGGAGGGGTCGCGCGATCATTGCGCACGCGACCAGGAAGATGACGGAGCACAGGGCACGGACGTGACGAACACCTGTCAGCGGCATAGCGCACTCCTCGAAGGTGGGGGTTCAGCTTGAACGACTCAGTAAACGTCCCTTCTCCCGGTTGGGCGCTAACCTAAGGCGCAGGTCGGACATTGTCAAGATGTCATTTGCGATGCCAGCTAGCGATCCAATCACCCAGCTGAGCCGTGCGGCCAGCATGGACTTGTTGCGGGACCTGACATCACCGGAATTCGCCTGTCCCGCTGCACGCACCGACGGTTACGTCGAAGAATGCGAAGAAACGAAGAATCGAAGCCGAAGAAGCGAAGAGAGCCGGGCTAAATTGGACTTGAGAGCTGGCCGGGACGCCGGCCTCCGGCAGCCTCCGGCCGGCGTACGAAGGGGCCATGAGTTCAGAAATACAAGCACCTCGTGACGGCGTGTGGTGTTTGTATTTCTGAACTCATGGTCCCTTGTACGCGCGCAGCGCGGTCCCGCCCAGCGCACGATGAATGGCTACAGCGAGTCTCCCTTCGGTTCTTCCTTCGGATCTTCGTCTCTTCGCATTCTTCGCCGTAACCGTCGGTGCGTGCAGCGGGACGCTGGCTGGCGCTGGAGCATCGCGTTGACACTTTCCAGGATTCCCTGTATCAACGCACACACGCGTGATGAGCCGTGGAAGTTCCGTTGCGATCCACTGGAGGAGGCTCGATGAGATCGTCGTTCGTTCGTCGATTGGTGGTTCTGACAATGGGCACAGTCATGCTGTCGTCGGCCGGTTCATTGCTGCACGCGCGACAGCAACAACCCCCGCAGCGGCGGCCCGCGAGCTGGCGTGTACCCGGAAACGCAGCCCGACGACAATACCGGCTTCGTTTCGATCTTCGACGGCAAGACGCTGAACGGGTGGGACGGGGACACGAAGTTCTGGCGCGTCGAAAACGGCGAGATCGTCGGCGAGACCACGCCCGACAAAGTCATGACGCAGAACAGCTTTCTGATCTGGCGTGGCGGCACGGTCAAGGACTTCGAGCTGAAGGTCGAATTCCGCATGAACGGCACGAACAGCGGGATCCAGTACCGCAGTTCCGAACTGCCGAACGTCGGCAAATGGGTCCTGAAGGGGTACCAGGCGGATCTCGATTTCACTGAAGGGTATGTCGGCAACGTGCACGACGAACGCGGGCGTGCGCCGACGGGGGAGGGACATGCCGTGCTCTCCCGGCGCGGCGAGATCACGCGCATCGTCGACGGCCCGACGTACAAGGTCGTGGGCACCATCGGCGACCCGACGCTGCTGCGAGGCGTGATGAACGTGAACGGCTGGAACCAGTATCACATCATCGCGAGAGGGCCGGTGCTGATGCAGTTGATCAATGGCCAGCTGATGGCCGTCGCGCTCGACGAGGACGCGAAACACTATGCGGCCGAAGGGTTGATCGGCCTCCAGATGCACACGGGGCCGCCATTCAAAATCGAGTATCGCAACCTGTTGTACAAGAAGATTCAATGATCGGACTCACATGTTCGGTGTTGGACGGCCCGTTGGGCTTCTTTCCCTGACGTGCGTTCTTCTGTGGGCGCCTGCGCTCGAGGCGACGCAGACGACGCCGCCACGTGCGAAAGAGGTGTTCGCGCGGGCGATCAAACTCGAAGCGGACGGGAACTTTCCCGCCGCGCTGTCGCTGCTGTGGGAGGCAGCCGGCCTGTCGCCGCGCGATGCGGAGATTCAGAACCGACTCGGCGAAGCGCTCGAGAGAATCGGCGCCCTGGACCCCGCGGTGGCAGCGTATCGCGCGGCACTGGCCATCCAGCCGGACTTTCGAAAGGCGTCGAACAATCTGATTCTCGCGCTGGTGAAGGCCGGCAAGGGCCAGGAAGCAGTTGAACGCGCGCGGGCGATGGTGTCTGCCGATCCGGGCGATCCGGACCGCTATTTCACCCTTGGGCTCGCCCAGTCCGAACAGAACATCAACGAGGCGATCGCCAGCTTTCGACGCGCGCTCGACCTGGCGCCGCGCCATACGCTGGCGCGCTACAACCTGGCGCTTGCCCTGAACCGATCGGACCATGCGTCCGAATCGATCGACGAGCTGAAACGAGCGCTCACCATCGATCCCCAGCCGCAGATTCACTACATGCTCGGGATCATCTACTGGCATCAAGGCGACTTCGATCGCGCCGTGGCCGAATTGAAGGCGGCGATCGCACGACAACAGAGTTACGCCGACGCTCACTACGCACTGGGATCTGTGCTGAAGGCGCGCAGGGACTGGAAGGGAGCCGCCGACGCGCTCCGCCGCGCGATCGCGCTTCGCTCGGATTCGCCCACCTCACTACACGCTGGCACAGGTCCTCCAGCAGTCCGGTGACGACGCCGGCGCGAAGGCCGAGTTCGCGGAATCCGAGCGCTTGCGCCAGCGCACGGGAGGCAGGATCAGCGGGCCAGCGTGTTAACGGCTGTGGGCGCCCAGAGGCTCGATGACGGAGACTTGGAGGCCGCGCTCGATCTGTTTCGTCGCGCGACCGCCGCCAGCGACCAGTACGCGCCCGCCTTTTACCAGATGGGTCGAGCGCTCCAGAGGCTCGGCCGAGACCCCGAAGCCGCCGCTGCCTTCGCGCGAGCGGCGGCCCTGAACCCGGGCCTCGCCAAATAGGTTAGACAAGGTTCTACAGGGTTCGACAAGGTTCAACGAGGTTCAACAAGGTTCGTCAGGTTCCGCACGGTTCGGCGAGGTTCAGGTTCTCTGCACCAGAACCTCTGCAGAACCCAGTAGAACCCCGCAGAACCTCGTAGAACCTTTCTTCCAGTCACAGACTTGTCACAATCGACGGACGGCGGTATAACTTAACCGCTACAGTGCGGCGGTTCGGAAGCATTTTTCCCCCATGTGCTGCTTCCGACGCCCTCGGTCTCCTGCGCTGTAGCTGTATCTGAATGTCAGCGTGCTTGGAGGACACCGAATGATCAGAAAGTCTTGTCAGGCCCTGCTGGGTGTGGCGATCCTGCTGGCTGCTGGCCGGCGGAGCGACCGCGCAGGAATTCCGGGCGACTGTCAAAGGGCAGGTTGTCGACTCCAGCCAGGCCGCCCTTCCTGGCGCGACCGTCACGGTCCGCAACCAGGAAACCAACGAACTGGCCACGGCTCGTCAACCAACAAGGGAACTACACCATCCCGTTCCTGCGTCCCGGCCTGTACACGCTGACCGTCGAGATGAGCGGGTTCCAGAAGTACACCCGACAGACATGCGGCTCGAAGTCAGCCAGGCGGCCGTCATCAACGCTGCAGCTCGGCGGTCGGCGGCGTTACCGAGAGCGTGACCGTCATCGGCGGAATCGCCGCTGCTCGAAACCAGCAAGGCCGACCGCGGCACCGTCATCGACAGGCACCGCATCGCCGAGCTGCCGCTGCAGTCGCGCAGCCCGATGGCGCTCGCGACGCTCGTCGCCGGCGTCACCTACAACGCCCAGGCGATCTACCTGCGGCCGTTCGACAACGGCGCGCTGGCCGACTGGTCGATGAACGGCGGGCAGAACCGCAACAACGAGTTCCTGCTCGACGGCGCGCCCAACAACGCGAACCAGGGCGGCAACAACATCGCCTACGTGCCGCCGGCCGACGCGGTGCAGGAGTTCAAGATGCAGACGAACTCCTACGACGCGCAGTACGGCCGCACCGCCGGCGGCGTCATCAACATGTCGCTGAAGTCGGGCACCAACTCCTTCCACGGCACCGGCTACGAGTACTACCGGCGCAAGTGGCTCGACGCGAACTCGTTCCTGCTGAACGCGCGCGGCACGCCGAAGGTCGAGCACTACCTCGATCAGTACGGGTTCGAGAGTCGACGGCCCGGTGGAGATCCCCGGCCTCTACAACGGCAAGAACAAGACGTTCTTCATGTTCAACGGCGAGAAGTACCGCGAGGGCACGCCGGCCGCGCAGTTCAGCAGCGTGCCGACGCCGCGATGAGGAACGGCGACTTCAGCAAGCTCGTTGACGCGCAGGGGCGCCCGATCATCATTTACGATCCGGCGACCGGCCGCGACGTCAACGGCGTGTGGACGCGCGATCCGTTCCCAGGCAACATCATTCCTGCCAACCGCATCGACCCTGGCGCCAAGGCATGCATGCAGTACTACCCGGCTCCCAACTGCACGACGCCCGGGCAGCCCGACTGGCAGCAGAACCTCTGCTACACCGAGCACTTCAACAAGGACATGTTCTGGAACTGGGTCGGCAAGGTCGACCACAATTTCAGCCAGAAGGACCGCGATGTTCTTCCGGTGGGGCAAGAACACGCGGCACGAGGTCCGGAACACGACCGCCATTCGCAGCGGCCCGGCGCAGAACGGCCAGCTGCCGCTCCTCCGCGCGCAACGATGCGTTCGTCGGCGACTGGGTGCACATCCTCGGCAGCGGCACGGTGTTCAATGTGCGCGGCGGCTACACCTACTACCTGGAGGGCAGCCAGTCCGATTACGCCTTCGGCTTCGACGCGACGCAGTTCGGCTGGCCGGCGAGTCTCGTCGTCGCAGTTGCCGGCGGCGAGCGTCGGCGGAATGTTCCCCGTCGTCACCAGGACGATTTCGTCACGCTCTCGCGCGGCTTCGGGCCAAACGCGAACAAGAACTACACCATCCAGCCGAACATCACGATCACGCGCGGCAATCACAACATTCGCAGCGGCCTCGACATCCGCGCTGCACCAACGTCTACAACGACGAACTACGGCAACGCGGGCGGGCAGATCGATTTCACTCGCGCACCTTCACCCGCAGCACGCTGAACAGCACCAGCACCTGCGAAGGCAATGCCTTCGCGTCGTTCCTGCTCGGCGCGCCGTCCGGCGGCAACGTGCCCGTCAACCTGTTCCCACACTACTCTGGACGTTCGTCGCGCCGTGGATCCAGGACGACTGGCGCATCATCGAACAAGCTGACGCTGAACCTCGGTTTCCGGTGGGACTTCAACAGCCCGGTTCATGAAGCACAGAGACCGGCTGAACTACGCGTTCGATCCGACGATCTGAACCCGATCTCGTCGCAGGTCGGCCAGCCGGTGAAGGGCGGCATCCGACGTTCCTCGGACGTCAACGGCGCGCCCGAACACGCCGTGGAAGTACGACAAGAACAACTAGCAGGCCCGCGTCGGCGCGGCGTACCAGATCAACGAGAAGACGGTGTTGCGCGCGCGGCTACGGCAAATACTTCCTGAATCCCACCGGCCAGTCGGTCAGACGCAACGGGTTCAGCCTGACGACGACGCTGATCAGTTCGAACGACGGCGGACCGGACGCCGACCTACAACCTGTCGAATCCGTTCCCGAACGGCGATCCAGACAGCCGCCCGGGCAGCTCGCTCGGTCCGCTGACGTTCCTCGGGCGCGGCCCGAGCTTCTCGAATCCGAACTTCGTGGTCCCGAGCGTGCACCAGTTCTCGATCGGCATGCAGCGCGAGCTGCCGTGGAGGATCGTCGCTCGAGGCCAGCTACGTCGGCAGCCGAAGCTACGAGATGCAGTCGAAGCTGGGGCGGCGTTCAACGAGGCGTCGGCCGCGTTCCAGGCGCAGTGCGACGTGACACAAGGCGGCAGCCGTTCCTTCTGCGATCAGCTGCTTCCGAATCCGTTCTTCGGTGTCCCGGGATTCGAGGGCACGACGCGATTCACCAGTGCGACACTCGCGCGATCCGAGCTGGCGCGGCCATTACACCGCGTTCGCCGGCATCTGCGCGAGACCGAGAGCAACGACGGCAAGATGACCTACGACTCGGCCCAGTTCGTCGCCAACAAGCGGTGGAGCAAGGGCGTCACGATAGCGCGTCAACTACACCTGGGTGCCGCGGTGGACGGAAGACGGCGGCGAACAACGGCGCCGGCATCGGCAATGCGTATGTTGACGACGTCATCCTGCTGAAGAACCACGGGCCGTATTTCTCACAGCGCAAGCATCGTGTCACCGCATCGGGCGTGTGGCAGCTGCCGTGGCACCGGACCGGAAGGATGTGATTGGCTACGTGTTCGGCGGCTGGTCGATGGCGCCGATGTACGTGTTCCAGTCGGGCCAGCCGTGGGACATGCCGGGCAACGTCGACCTCGCGCCCGGCGTCGATCTCAAGGACATCGCGCTCACGGTAAGAAGGAAGGGCAGTTCATCTACGGCGTCAAGCCGTGCGTCGGCAACTACAACGCCACGACCGGCAAGTACGACCTGCAGTCGTACTCGGTCGCCTACGGCTGCACGCAGCCGTACTTCCTCATCCGGCAGGCATTCCAGCGTCGCACCGCGATGTTCCGCTATGACGAGTTCCGCCGGCCGATCTACTGGGAAATCGACATGAACATCGCGAAGACGATCCGGATCACCGACAAGATGCGGTTCCAGATCCGCTTCGAGGCGTTCAACCTCCTCAACAGCCCGATGTACGACGAGCGCGGATACAGCACGGACACGAAATCGTCGGACTTCGGGCGGATCAACCGTAACGTCACGGGCCAATCGAACTTCCAGCGTGCATCCAGCTGGGATTCAAGTTCATATACTGATCGCTTCCGCCTTCGCAGCGCTATAGCGGAGGCGGATGGGACTCGAGCCGTCGTTTCGGTCTTCAGCAGGCCGGGGTTCAAGGACCCCGGCCTTTTTCACCGCTACAATACTCGCGTGCGTCACTTTGCACCGCTCTGCGCATTGGGCGTGCTCCTCACCGTCCAACTTTCGACGCAGACGCGACGAATCACGTGGCAGGATCTGGTCCCGCTGCAGGGCAGGCTCGAGTCGAAAGGCCTGACGTCGGCGACATTCTCTGCGTACGTCGATCGTGTCGCCAACGATGACATGCGACGCGTGCGCGAAGGAGATCTCGATCACCTGATCTTCTACATGCTGCAGTCCACTCACTTCAGTAGGCTCGCGCCAATCGAACCCGCCCTGAGCGCGAAGGCACTCGTTGACGGCGGCAACAAGCCGTCCACCCGACGTGCTGGCGCGGGTCGAAGATCTGTTGAGAGCGCTCGATTCCTCGTCCTCCGATCCGCGGCTGACCTACTTTCGCGCACTCGTCGCGTCGACCTATCCGGCTAAAGCAGACCGAAGGACCTCGCTCGCTGCGCGAGTACACGCGCGTGATGAAATTCGTGTACGACAAGGAATTCGTCGCGCAGCGCGCGGGACCCGATGCGGTGGCTGAGTTGTACCGCGCGCGTGGCCTGAGCACCGACACCGCCATCGAGGCGGGCTACGTCGTGTACAACGGCCTTGGCATTCTCAAGTCCCTGGAGCCGGATCGGCGGGTCCGCCGCGTGCTCATCGTGGGTCCCGGACTCGACCTGGCTCCCCGAACGGCGTTGATGGAAACCGGCCCGCCAGAGAGTTATCAGCCGTGGGCGGTGATCGATGCTCTGGTCTCGCTGGGCCTCTCCCGCATCGGTGATCTGGTGGTCATAGGGGCGGACATCAATCCCCGCGTCGTCGATCATCTGCGGCGCGCGGGCAGTGCGCCGCCGACGTTGACGCTCGTCAGCGGGATCGCTGACACGCCGACCGTTCACCTCGCCGACGACTATCGCGACTACTTCGCGCAGCTGGGCCGAGCGATCGGAGAGTCCACAGACCACAGAGTGCCGCAGGGATTGGTGGGGCACCTGTCGAAAACCGTCCGCGTCCGCGGAGACGTGGCGCAAACGCTCTGCGGCCGACGTCCTTGACGTTGTCACCGCACGGCTGGAGGGCCCGCCGTTCGACCTGATTATCGCCACGAACATCCTCCCGTATTTCGACGACTCACAACTGATGCTGGCGATGACGAATATCGCCGCGATGCTGGCGCCGGGTGGCGTCTTCATGCACAACGAACCGCGGCCGCTGGTGGGTGAGCTGGCCGACGTCCTCGGGCTGCCATTCGAACAGGCTCGCCAGGTGACCATCGCGTCGGTGACAGGCGCGCGGCCGTTGGCTGACACCATCTGGCTCCATCGGAGCGCCCGGCCGAAATGAACCACGCAGTCGGCCTTCGGTTCCAGGCAATCGCGGCCTCAATCGCCGCCGCGGGATGGGTAGCAGCCAGTGCAGACACTTTCAATAGACGCGCTCCAGCGACCGATTTAGGGTTCTCGTTTTCCAACATCGCGCCGAAGGCGGGCTTGTCGGCTCAAACCGTTTACGGGGGCAAGGGCACGAATACGTACTTGCTGGAAACCACCGGCACGGGGATCGCTGCCTTCGACTATGACAACGACGGCTGGATCGACATCTTTCAGGTGAACGGCACCACACTCGCCGGGTTTCCGAAGGGGCAGGAGCCAACGAACCATCTCTACCGGAACCGGCGCGACGGGACATTCGAGGACGTCACGGCGCGCGCTGGCGTCGGTGCGAGCGGATGGGGACAGGGCGTGTGCACGGGTGACTACGACAACGACGGACACGAAGATCTGTTCGTCATGTACTGGGGTCAGAACAAACTCTATCGAAACAGCGGAGCCGGAGCTTTGACGACGTCACTGCCAGCGCCAACCTGATTCACACCCGCTCACGCTGGAGCACCAGCTGCGCGTTCCTGGACTACGATCGGGACGGCCGCCTCGATCTCATCGTCGCCAACTACATCGATCTCGATCTCGCGACGACTCCGCTACCGTCGTCCGGGTTGTGCCGCTACAAGGGGCTCACTGTCGCCTGCGGTCCGCCGGGGCTGCCAGGCGCAAGGAATCTGCTCTATCACAACGATGGCGGAGGCAAGTTCTCGGATGTTTCCGAAAAATCGGGCATCGTCAATGCGAAGGGCACCTACGCGCTCGGCGTCTCTACACTCGATTTCGACGCCGACGGCTGGATCGACATCTACGTCGCAAACGACTCGAATCCAAGCGCGCTCTACCGGAACAACCACGACGGAACGTTCACGGACATCGGCACCACTGCGGGCTGTGCATACAGCCAGGACGGCAAGTCGCAATCCGGTATGGGCATTGCGGTTGGCGACTACGATCGCAATGGCACGATGGATATCTTCAAGAGCAACTTCGCCGGAGATACGTCGACGCTATACGCGAACACCGGGAACGGCATGTGTGAGGACCGAACATTTGCGAGCGGCATCGGCGTCAACACCCGGTGGCTTGGCTGGGGCGTGGGGTTCCTCGATCTCGAGAACGACGGCTGGCTCGATCTGTTCCTCGTCAACGGCCATGTGTATCCCGAGGTCGACTCGCTGAAGTCCGAAGCAGGGTACAAACAGCCGAAAGTCGTCTACCACAACCTCCACAACGGACGCTTCGCCGACGTCACCGCGCAGCTGGGCGCACCGGTGACGACCGAGAAAGCCTCGCGCGGCGCGGCCTTTGGCGATTTCGACAACGATGGCGACATCGATGTCGCGGTGAACAACGTGCACGATGCCCCGGATCTGTTCCGTCTCGATCGAACCGGGACTGCACATTGGATTGAGCTGAAACTTATCGGCACCCGTTCGAACCGAAGCGCGATCGGCGCGATGGTGCGTGTGATTGCCGCCGACGGCGAACAGCGACAGGAGGTCCGTGGCGGCGGCAGCTACTACTCGCAGAACGATCTGCGGCTGGAGTTCGGGCTGGGAGACGCGGAGGTCGTGCAACGGGTGATCGTGCGCTGGCCCAACGGTGGAGAAGAAACCTGGACCGGCCTTGCGACGAACCGACTGCACACGTTAGAGGAAGGGAAGGGATCACGCTAATCGCCTGCCAGCCAAGATCGAACAGGAGAAGGGGAGAAAGGGAGTAATTCTTTATTTTTTTAGAACAGATGTACGGGCCGAAAGGCGGCTGTGTGTGCAGTCAGCTCCTTTACTCCCTTTCTCTTGTTCGATCTTGGCAAGCGACAGCAGTTGGAGAGTGAACGTCGCTGTAAATCAGCAAGAATCGGGAACGTCTCGAACGCGCCGGAAACGTATATGCTCGATGGAAAGCAGTACCTGCTCGTCGCGGCTGGCGATATGCTGGCCGCGTTTGCGATCAACGGTCCGCAATAGCGTTGGCCACGCTCGAGGTTAGTGTCTTCGCACCCGTGGCGCGGCACTTTAGTGCCGCGTATTTTCAAAGCCGAGGAGAAAATCATGTCGTACACGAGACGGGAGTTCGGAAAGCTTGCGCTGGCAGGGCTGCCGGCGGCCGCGGTGCTCGGGCACAATGAGTCGATCTTCGGTGCGTTCGCGCAGGCGAAGCCAAACTCGGTATTCAACGGCGTGCAGATTGGCACGATCACGTACAGCTATCGCAGCATGCCGGACCAGAGTGCCGAGGCGACGCTGAAGTACATCCTCGACTCCGGCATCAGCGCGATCGAGCTGATGGGCGGGCCGGTGGAAAGCTTCGCAGGCGCACCATCGTCGGGTCGTGGCGGCGGCGCAGGACGGGGTCCTGGCGCACCAGGCGGACCGGGAGGAGCAGCACCGGACGCGGCCGGCGGACGGCGCGGCCGCGGACCTGTTGACCCCGCGAATCTGCCTCCAGGCGCCAAGATGGGTAACTGGAACGGCGAGAGCTGCGTCATTCAGCCGCAGGGAGCCGCGCGCGCGGGGCGGCGGCGGGCCGCGGCGGCGGCGGACGCGGGCGTGGCGAACAAACGCCCGAGCAGCAGGCGGCGCAGCAAGAAGCGGCCGCAAAGATTAAGGCGTGGCGCACCTCGGTGTCGATGGATCCGTTCAAGAAGCTGCGCAAGATGTACAACGACGCGGGCGTGACGATCTACGCCTGGAAGCAGCTCAATCCGAATATGTCGGACGAGGAGTTCGAGTACATTTTCAACGTCGCTGAGGCGCTCGGTTGCACACACACCACGCTCGAATTGCCGACCGACGAGGCGCAGCTGAAGCGGATCGGCGACTTCGCGATGAAGAAGAAGATCTACGCGGCGTATCACACCCACATGCAGGGCAGCATGACGGCATTCGACAAGGCGTTCGCGTTATCGAAGGGCAACAAGGCGAACATCGACTTCGGCCACTACGTGGCGGCAGGCAACGTCGGCGGCACGCCGATGCAGTTCCTCGAGAAGTACCACGATCGCATCGGGAGCTTCCACCTCAAGGATCGAACGACGCCGGAGCACTGCTCGCTCAACCTGGCGTGGGGCACCGGTGAAACGCCAATCAAGGAAATCCTGCAGATGGTGAGCAAGAACAAGTGGAAGATTCCCGCGTCGATCGAGCTGGAGTACGCCATTCCTGAAGGCTCGGATGCAGTCAAGGAAACTCGGAAGTGCGTGGAGTACTGCCGCGCCGCCCTGACGGGTAGTTCGCCGACAAGCGCGAGTCGGTGACAAGGGACAAGGGAAAGGGAGGAGCGTAAGTTCGCGAGCGGGAGGGTAGCGCCCGCCAGTGTCGCCACCGGGCTACGCAAGTCGAGGTCTCGCCGCCAGCGCGCATTGGGTAAAACCAAGCGCTGCGGAGCGCGGAGGGCCCCGACGACCGCAGTGAGGTAACACGCCAAGCGCCTCGTGAGCCGGAAGCGGCGTCTCAGATGGGAGGCCGCGAGTCCTTGAACGGCAACACAGGTGGCTGCTCACAATCGCCATCCTGATGTTCAAATCCGTCCGCAAGATGGGTGGCGGCTAATTGTCCCTTCAGGCGGGAGAAATCGCGCGGAAGCCCGGCGAGTCGAAGAAGCACGAGTCGAGTGCGCCTTCAGGAACCCACGGCTCCTGTTCCGCGACGGGTCTTTCCCTCGCACATTGAGCAGCCGGCTCTGGATGTCTTCAACGATCTGTTGGTGGCGGACTAGAAACTCGTTCAACAGGGCAACATGGTCGGAGAACGAAAAATTCATCACCGGGGTGCGGGCGCGAACCGTGAAGGATACGCGTGATCGGACAGGCTCCACATGAAATCCGTCGTCATGCGCGCACGGTTGTGGCAGCTCATGCACCCCAACTGCGGCCCCTTCTGATTGAACGTTTCCATCGTGACATTGGCGACCGCCGAGAATGCGCCGATGCCCGGAAATGTGTTCGGCACGCTGCCGTCCTGGCTGGCGGGGATCGGTGTCGCCTGGTTGCCATCCAGCCGTGGCCACTGCGTAACAACGAGCCGGTAGTACTGCCATGGCGTGCCTGCCAGACTGTGCTGATAGGCATAGCTGGTCAGCTCTGTCGACGTGAGAATCTGCGCGTCAGCGTTGCGGACGACGTTGAACGGTCGCACGGGCTCCGGCGCCAGCGGTTCGAGCGCCAGCGGTTCCGCTCCGGCATCGGCCCACCGCGGCCATCGTTCAACGCAAACGCGCCGGGCCAATCCGCCCACTTCGGAGGAATGGCGTCCTTCTGTTCGAATGACGACCAGATCCACTGCGGCCGGCTCGGCGTCTTCTGCGCGATGTGCAGTCCGATGAGGCCGATGGTCGTGCGCGTACAGCCGCTACCGGCCGCCCGCTTCACCAGGGCGTTGCGCGTGTAAAACCGCTTCGCGAGCGGTGGGGGCATATCGGAGACGTCGATCCACGCACTCTTCACCGCAATCGATCCCACTGGAAACTCGATCACCGGCCGATCCGGGCGAGGCCTGGGCACGGGTGGCAATTCGCTTCGCGGTAGTACCGGTGCTTGACGATATTCCACCCAAGTAGCACGGTATACGCCATTTCCTGATAAGCGCGTTTCCGGCCGCAACTTGTTTTACCAACCGGTCGTCTAAACGGTCGTGCTCTTCCAGGACATCCGCTACGCTCTCCGTAACCTTTCGCGCAGCAAGGGCTTCGCGACCGTGGCGATTCTGTGCCTCGGCTTCGGCATCGGTCTCAACGCCACGATTTTCAGCGTAATCGATGGCGTCCTGCTCAAGCCCTACCCATACACCGATCCCGATCGGCTCCTCGTCGTCGGGGAACAGAAGCCGCGCACCCACGACGAGGCGGGGTTGTCGTATCTCGACATGCGTGACTGGAAGGAAGCGAACTCCGTCTTCACGACGATCGCGGCGGTCAGCGGGCGCAGTCTGACGGTCGCGGACGGCGGCGGCGAACCCGAGCGATACCTCGGGGCCGGTGTGTCCTGGGACCTGTTCCCCCTGCTGGGCACTCATCCGATCCGAGGACGCGATTTCACCGCCGACGACGATCGTGAGGGGGCGGGAGACGTGGTCCTCCTCGGATACGACGTGTGGATGAATCGGTATGGCAGCCGCGACGACGTCATCGGACGGCCGATCCTGATCAACAGCAAGCCCCACGTCGTCATCGGCGTGATGCCGCAGGGCTTCGCGTTCCCGAACAATCAGAGGCTCTGGGTGCCGTTGACGCCGCTCGTCGCGAAAGATCAACGGAACTTTCGAGGGCTCTTTGCGTTCGGACGGCTGAAGCCGGGCGTCACGAGGGAGCAGGCGCGCCAGGAGCTCGATGCCATCGCCTCACGGCTCGGGTCGCAGTATCCGCAAACCAACGACGGGTGGCTCTCGCAGCTGCGAACGCTGCGGCAGGCGTTCCTGCCGTCGGAGGTTCCGCTCGTTCTTCTTCTCATGATGGCCGGCGTCACGCTCGTGCTGTTCATCGCGTGCTCGAACGTCGCCAATCTCCTGCTTGCCCGCGCGGCCGGCCGGCGTCGCGAAATCTCCGTGCGCGCGGCCCTCGGTGCAGGCCGGGGGCGGATCGTCCGGCAGCTGCTGACCGAGAGCCTCGTCCTCGGACTGCTCAGCGTACCGTTGGGAATCCTTCTGGCCGTAATCGGAACACGACTGATCGCCGCGGGAATCCCACCCGATCAGGTGCCGTACTACATTCGCTGGGAGATTGACTGGCGCGCGGTGCTCTATACCGTCGTCGTGGCCGCGGGAACGGCCATTGTCTTCGGGTTGTTCCCCGCCATGCAGATCTCCCGGGGAAATTTGCACGAGACGCTCAAGGAAGGCACACGCGGCAACAGCGTCGCGAAATCGCTCCTGCGGAGCAGTCTGGTGGTCGCCCAGATCGCGTTCGCGCTGGTCGCGCTCGTCGGGGCGCTCCTGTTCGTGCGCACATTCTGGAATCTCGGCGCGTTCGACGTCGGCTTCGACACGAAGCCGCTGATGTCGATGCGTTTTTACCTGCCGGGAGCGCTGTACCAGGAGCCGGATGCCAAGCTCCGCCGGGTGGAAGACGTCGTTCGTCGCGTCGAGGCGCTGCCCGGGGTGCGCGCCACGTTCGCGTCGAACTTCGTCCCGCTGGGCAACGGCGGTGGTGGCGGCTCGGTGATCATCGATGGACGAGCGGTGCACAAAGGGGAGGAGAGCAACATCTCGTTCATCGGTGTCACGCCGCATTTCAACTCGACGATCGGCCTGACGATTGTGGAAGGGCGCGACTTCACCGATGCAGAAGGTTGGTCGCATTCACCGGTCGCCGTGATCAATCGGAAGATGAGGCAGCAGTTCTGGCCCACCGGCGAGGCGATCGGCCGTCGGTTCCGACTGGTCGATTCAAAAGACGACTGGTTCACGGTGATCGGCGTCACGCCGGACATCAACCTCTACGGGGTCGATCCCGGCAACGACCGGGCGCCGGCCGTTGCGTATGTCCCGTTCGCATACCAGCAGTTCCTCAACACCGGTCTGACGGTTCGGGTTGACGGAGATCCTGCCTCGATCACGTCCGCCGTGCGCCAAGCGATTCGCGCCAGCGACCCGAACCTTCCGATGGCGCAGGTTCGTACGGTTTCTGAACTGCGGCGCCTCAGCTTCTGGCAATACGGTCTCTACGGGTGGATTTTTGGCACGACTGGGGTCATCGGTCTGCTGCTCGCGGCGATTGGCGTGTACGGCGTGCTGTCGTACTCAGTCTCGCAGCGAACGCAGGAGATCGGCGTTCGCGTCGCGCTCGGTGCTGGCCGCATGGAGATCCTTCGTCTCGTCGTCGGACAAGGACTGGTGCTCGCGGCAATCGGCATCGTCATCGGTGCTGTGCTCGCCGGAGCGGCGATGCCGGCCGCGCGTTCGCTGCTCTTCAGGGTCAGCCCATTCGATCCGTTGACGTTTTCGGGGGTGTCGCTCTTCCTCGGAGTCGTCGCCTTCCTGGCAAGTTTCCTGCCTGCCCGCCGAGCCACCCTCGTCGATCCGGTCATCGCGCTCAGAGGGGAGTAACGTCCGCCAGAGTCTGTGTTACCCTCCTCGCCTGGCGTGTAGCGCCGCCGTTCAGGGCTGCCGGTTGGCAGGGCTGATGCCCTTGCGCGACATACCGGAAGCGCGACACCCGCAGCAACTGATGGGAATTCGATACCTCGCCGCCCTCGCCAGCCTGACGCTTGCCGCGACGGCAGCCGCATGGGTCTCTGTTCACGCACAAAACCCCGCTCCGCAGTCTCCGGCAGCCGCCGTCGATTTCACGCGCGATATCCAACCCATCCTTCAGGCGAGCTGTTACGAATGCCACGGTCCGCAGAAGACGAAGGCGCACCTGCGTCTCGATTCTCGCGCGGGCATCATGAAGGGTGGCGAGACAGGCGCGATCGTCGTGCCTGGCAAAAGCGAGCAGAGCCTGATCGTCCGGCGCGTGCTCGGCCTTGACGGCGACGATCGCATGCCGAAGGAGGGCGATCCGCTCTCGCCGTCGCAAATCGCGCTGATTCGGACCTGGATCGATCAGGGCGCGGTTTGGCCGGCAACGGAACCGGCGCCGGCGCAGTCGGCCGCGCAGGACGAGCCCGCGCATTGGGCGTATCGCCGTCCGTCGCGTCCGGCACTTCCAGAGGTTCGCAATACAAGCTGGGTGCGTACGCCTATCGATCGCTTCGTACTTGCGCGGCTCGAGAAGGAGGGCCTGTCGCCGTCCCCTGAAGCTTCACTGGAAAGGTTGGCGCGTCGTGTTTCGCTCGATCTCATCGGGCTGCCGCCGTCTCCCGCCGAGGTGGACGCGTTTCTGGCGGACGCGCAGCGCGACGGGAAGGACGCAGCGTACGCGGCGCTCGTCGACCGTTTGCTGGCGTCGCCCCACTATGGGGAACGATGGGCGCGCCCGTGGCTCGATCTGGCGCGCTACGCGGATTCCCAGGGCTTCGAGAAGGATCTGCCGCGCGTCATGTGGAAGTACCGCGACTGGGTCATCAATGCGCTGAACCAGGACATGCCATTCGATCGCTTCACGATCGAGCAGATCGCCGGCGACATGCTGCCGAATCCAACGATCGATCAGCTCATCGCGAGCGGCTTCCACCGCAACGCCATGACGAACGAAGAGGGAGGCATCGATCCTGGGGAGGCGCGCTACGAGATGCTCGTCGATCGGGTCAACACGACCGCGACCGTCTGGCTGGGCTCCACGCTCGGGTGCGCGCAGTGCCACAACCACAAGTACGATCCCTTCACCCAGAAGGACTACTACCGGATGATGGCCTTCTTCGAAAATAGCGATTACGACGCGAAGACCTTCGGCGACGGTACGCGCTATTTCGAGGCGACGATCGACGTGCCAACGCCGGAACAGGAAGCGAAGCGGAAGGCAATTCAGGAAGAGATTGACAAGCTCCAAGCGAAGCTGAAGCTCGACACCCCCGCGCTCGCACAGGCGCAGACAGCGTGGGAGCAGGAGATGCGTGTCGAAGCGGCAACCGCATGGCACGTGCTGACGCCGAAGCGTCTCGCCGCGGACGGTGGCGTGATCCTCAGCGCACATTCAGATGGCTCCGTTCTGGTATCCGGCGCAAATCCCGGGGAGACGGTCTACACCATCGAAAGCGGCACGCTGCTCACGGGCATCACGGCGATTCGCCTGGAAGCGATGCCCGATTCGTCGCTGCCGAAAGGCGGGCCAGGGCGCGATCCCTATGGCAACTTCCAGCTCAATGGGATCGACGTCGAAGCTGTTGGTTCGCACGCGGCCATCAAGTCGATCCGCGCCGACGAGGCTGTCGGTGGGACCAATCTCGACGCGTTCTTTCCGAAGAACCTGCCTCGCAATGCGACCGCGCCGCGCGGATGGCGCATCGACGCGAGTCGCGAGGAAAAGCGGCTGCCGCGACAGATCGTCTTTACGCTCGAGCAGCCGCTCGCATCCGCACGGACGGTGACGGTCCGCCTCACGTATCAAGGCGCGGCCGTTGGACAGGCGCTTGGCCGATTCCGCCTCTCGGTGAGCTCCAGCGTGTCGCCGCAGCGCATCGTCGAGATTCCGGCAAAGCTCCGCCCCGTTCTCGACCTCCCGGCGGCGCAACGATCGGAGCAACAACGAAAGGATCTTTCAGGTTTCTATCGAACCGTCGCGCCCTCCCTGAAACCCACCCGCGATCGAATCGCGCAGTTGGACAAGGATCTCAAAGCGCTCGGCATCCCGACCGCGCTCGTCATGCGGGAGCGCCCCGCGTACGACCGGCCGTCAGCGTTCGTCCGACGTCGCGGCAGCTTCATGGACAAGGGCGAGCAGGTCTACGCTGGCGTCCCTGCTGCACTTCACCCGCTGCGTGACGATCAAATGCCGAACCGTCTCGGCCTCGCGCGCTGGCTCGTGGATGAAGAGAACCCGTTGACGGCACGGGTGGCCGTAAACCGCGCCTGGGAACAGTTCTTCGGACGAGGCATCGTCGAAACCAGCGAGGACTTCGGGACCCAGGGAACGCCCCCCTCGCACCCGGATCTGCTCGACTGGCTGGCAACGGAGTTCCTTCATCAGGGCTGGAGCCAGAAGTCGATCCATAAACTCATCGTGTTGTCGGCGACGTATCGTCAATCGTCGGAGGCGTCGGTGTCACTCGTCGAGCGCGATCCGTACAATCGGCTGCTCGCACGCGGCCCGCGATTCCGCATGGAAGCGGAAATGGTGCGCGACAGCGTGCTGGCGGCGAGCGGTTTGCTGAGTCCGAAGATCGGTGGACCCAGCGTCTTTCCGCCGCAGCCTGACGGGATTTGGGACATCCCCTATAGCAGTGAGAAGTGGACCCCGAGTGAGGGCGAGGATCGCTACCGTCGGGGTCTCTACGTCTTCATTCGACGGTCAGCCACCTACCCGAGCTTCGTAACGTTCGATGCAACGAGCCGTGAGCACACGACCGTCCGCCGCGTTCGCACCAACACGCCGCTCCAGGCTTTGACGACGTTGAACGACGACGCGTACTTCGAGGCTGCGCGTGCACTGGCTGCTCGCGTGTTGCGGGAGGCGCCGGCAACGAATCCACCGGCTCGCGCCACCTACGCCTTTCGACTGATTGCAACCCGAACGCCGGAGCCCGCCGAGGTCGAGCGCATCATCGGGTCGTACCAAAGACAGCTCGAACGGTTCCGAAAGGATCGTGCGGCGGCGGCACAGACGATCAAGGGCTGTGAGATTGCCGATGTCGATGCCGCCGAACAGGCTGCGTGGACGCTCGTCGCCAACGCGCTCTTGAACCTCGACGAAGCGCTGACAAAGGAATAGCAGAGACGCATCGATGGATCCCAGAACCCTTCGCGCGATCACACGGCGGCATTTCTTCAAGCAGTCCGGTTTCGGCATCGGCGGAGTCGCGCTGTCCGCGCTGCTCGACGATCGGCTGTTCGCACAACAGGCCGACAGCCCCTTTACGCCACGCGCGCCGCACTTTGCTCCCAAGGCCAGGAACATCATCTATCTCTTCATGGCGGGGGCGCCGACGCAGCTCGATCTCTTTGACAACAAGCCCGCGCTTCAGAAATTCGACGGGCAGGAGATTCCCGCGGAGTTCATCCCGAAAGGGGAGCGGTTCGCGTTCATCAAGGGCACGCCTCGCCTGCTTGGGTCGCCTTTCACCTTCAAACGATACGGCCAGTCTGGCGCCGAGCTGTCCGAGTTGCTTCCGCACCTCGCCTCGATCGCCGATGACGTCGCCATCGTTCGATCCGTCCATACGACTCAGTTCAATCATGCGCCGGGTCAGATCTTCATGAACACCGGGAGCCAGGTGTTCGGTCGACCGAGCATCGGCTCGTGGCTCACCTACGGCCTCGGGAGCGAAAGCCGCGACCTCCCGGGTTTTGTCGTGCTGCTGTCAGGCGAGAACGCGCCAGACGGCGGGAAGTCGTGCTGGGGCAGCGGATTTCTCCCGACGGTCTATCAGGGAGTCGAGTTTCGATCGAAAGGCGATCCGGTCCTCTTCGTGTCGAACCCGGAGGGGGTGGATGCCGGCGCGCGTCGCGAGGCCATCGATCTCGTGACGGATCTGAACAAGGTTCGACGCGCTGAATCCGGCGATCCGGAAATCGACACGCGCATCGCCTCGTACGAGATGGCGTACCGGATGCAAAGCAGCGTGCCTGAATTGACAGACATCTCCAGGGAGCCCGGCACGATTCACGCGCTCTACGGCACACAGCCGGGGAAAGTGTCGTTCGCCAACAATTGCCTGCTCGCGAGACGGCTGATTGAGCGGGGCGTGCGTTTCGTGCAGCTCTACCATCGCGGGTGGGACACGCACGGCGCAAGTGTGGGAACTGACATTGCGACCAGGGTTCCTGAGCTCTGCCTCGAAACCGACCGGGCCGCGACCGCGCTCGTCCGCGATCTCAAGCAGCGCGGGCTTCTCGACACGACTCTCGTGGTCTGGGGCGGCGAGTTCGGCAGGACGCCGATGAACGAGGCGCGCGGCGGCTCGAAGCTGATGGGACGCGATCATCATCCCCGCGCATTTACGGTGTGGATGGCCGGCGGCGGTGTGAAGCCCGGGATCACGATCGGGAAGACCGACGATCTCGGCTACAACGTCGTCGAAGACCCTGTCGAGGTGCACGACCTTCATGCGACCATCCTTCACCTGATGGGTCTCGATCACACGAAACTTACCTACAAATTTCAGGGACGTGATTTCCGGTTGACCGACGTGCACGGCAACGTCGTCCAGAAGCTTCTCGCGTAGCGACCGCGCCCCCGGCGCCTGCGGCCAGCGCGAGGCGCGCAGCCGACGAGCGCGAGCGAGCGGGAGCCTTCAGTCGGCGCTGAGCGCGAAGCGCGAGGCGGCCGCGCATGGGGGTTGGGGTCCCAAGCGCAGTTGAAGAAGTGGGCCGCCTCCGCATCGCATGAATTGAGCGACGCTTCGGCGAGATTAGCCGAAGCGTTGCGGAGGCCAGGCCCCGCGAGCAGTAAGAAACCGATGGACACGATTCGCTGGGGCATCATCGGATGCGGTGATGTCACCGAGATCAAGAGCGGACCTGGCTTCCAGAAAGCCGATGGTTCGGCGCTCGTGGCCGTCATGCGCCGCGATGGCGAGAAGGCACGAGACTATGCGCGCCGCCACGGCGTACCGCGTGCGTACGATCGCGCGGATGACCTCATCCATGACTCCGAGGTCGATGCCGTCTACATCGCCACACCTCCGTCGAGCCACTGCGACCTGGCGCTTCGCGTCGCTGCGGCTGGGAAGCCCTGTCTCGTCGAAAAGCCGATGGCACTCAACCACCCGGAGTGCCTGCGCATGCTGGGAGCGTTCCAGTCGCGATGTGTTCCCCTGTGGGTCGCTTATTATCGTCGCGCGCTCCGGAGATTTCTTGTTGTGCGCGAACAGATCGACGAGGGCGCGATCGGTCGACTGACGTCGATTCACGTTCAAGTGACCGCGCCGCTGCTGGCCGGCGACGACCGATCGAACTGGCGCGTCAATCCGGGCGTGAGTGGCGCAGGGCTGTTCTTCGATCTCGCCTCACACTGTTTCGATCTACTGGATTTTCTCGTCGGCCCGATCACCCGCGTGTCCGGACGGTCGACGAACACGGCAGGCGCCTATGCGGCAGAGGACGTGACGGTGGCGGCCTTCGAGTTCGGCAATGGCACGCTCGGCACCGGCGTCTGGAACTTCAACGGGTCCGAGAAGACCGACGTCATCACCTTCATCGGCTCCCAAGGAGATCTGACAACGCCGATTTTCAGCGACGCGGGGGTCGCCGTGCACAACGGCAGGCTCCGCCGAATCGAGGAAGTGCGCAATCCACCACACGTCCACCAGCCGCTCATTCAGACAATCGTCGACGAACTGCGCGGCCACGGCGTCTGTCCGTCGACCGGAGAGAGCGGCGCCCGGACCTCGTGGGTGCTGGACCGGTGCGTGGCGGATTACTACGGCCGGGGGTAACGCGGCTGTCGCGCTGCACGCGCCGACGGCTTGACGTCGAAGATCCGAAGAACCGAAGATCCGAAGGAGGGCAAAGGCCGGAAGATCACGCTGTGGGCTGACGGGGCGCCGGCCTTCCGGCCGGCGACAAAGCGAGATCCTGATCCAGAAACACAAACACCTCGTGAGCAAGTGGTGCTTGTGTTTCTTGGATCAGGGTCTCGCTTTCCGCGCGCAGCGCGGCCCGTCAGCCCGTGTCTCTTGCGATTTGGCCGCTCGTCCTGTCAGCGACTCTTCTGGTCTTCTTCGCTCCTCCTTCGATTCTTCGATTCTTCGGATCTTCGCCGTGAGCCGTCGGCGCGTGCAGCGGGACAAACGAACCCACTCACAATCGAAACACCTTCTTCGCATTCTCGTAGAGCAGCTTCCGCTCGACCGTCTTGCTCGGCGACAAGCGGCGGATGGCGGCGATCGTCTGTGACCCCTGGCAGGCCGCGCCAGATCCCGCGTGATCGCTGCAGTCGCTGCCGTAAATCAGCTTGTCCTGGTGCCGCGCAATGAAATCGCGCGCGAAGTCCTCGTCACGTGTCAGCGCATTCAGGCCTGAACCCGCCGAGAGATCGCCGAACATGTTGGCGTAGTCGCTGAGGTATCGGTCGGTCAGCCCGCCGCGCGTGACCGGACCCTTGGGGTACATCACTGTCTGGTCGACATTGTTCTTGTCGATGTTGGCCCACCAGGTCTGCGCGTGACCCAGGAAGGTGACCGTGGGATATCTCTCGAGCATCCTGTAGAACCGCTCGAATCCGTAGTTGTACATCTCGAACTGCCAGTGCATCAGCACCGGGACGCGATGCTTCCCGGCAAGCTCATAGATCGCCTGCATCTCTCTGGAGTCGCATTCGACCCCAAACTTCTGTTCGGCAATCACGACCCCACCGAGCTTCAAATAGCGCGCGATTTCGCGCGTCGCTCCATCGACGTCCGGAACCTCGTTCGCACCAAAGCGAAATGCTTTCGAATGCGCGCGGGCAAACTGTCGGCACGCTTCGTTTCCCAGGCACTGCGCCTGCAACCCGTTCGACACCCCGTCGTGAGTGGAAGGCGTAGTCACATTCCTGCCCGCCGGCAGCAGAACGGTCTTCGTAATCCCCATCGCGCGCTGGTGCGCCAGCAGGACATCGTCGGGCCGGCCGCTGTAGCCGAGGTGCTGATGAATGTCGATGATCGGTTCGGGAGCGGCGGTCGCTTCCGGAGAACTGACCGCGGCGCTGACGATCACCAGTGCGGACGCAGACACGAAATCGCGGCGCGAAATGATCCGGGGGCTTTCAGGTTCCTTCATGCCGGGATATTCTGCACCAGCAATGCTCAACGCCGTCCTGCGCGTTTTGGTGATGATGACCCTGGTCGCGGTGGCTTCCGTCACTGCTCTGGGACTTCAGAGCTCGCCGGCGAATCGACCGTGGCCTCCAGGGATCCAGAAAGTGTCGGACGACTCTCCCGTTCTGTCCCCTGAGGACGCGCTCAAGACGTTCTATATGCCCCCGGGCTACCACCTCGAACTGGTGGCGAGCGAGCCGCTGATCCAGGAGCCCGTCGCGCTCGACTGGGATCTGGAAGGACGCCTCTGGGCGGTCGAGATGCCCGGCTTCATGGCGGATCTCCGGGGTTCGAACGAGCACGATCCCATAGGCCGGGTCGTGGTGCTCGAGGACACCGATTCCGACGGCCGGATGGACAAGCGGACCGTGTTCGCCGACGGCCTGGTCCTGGCGAGATCGCTGAAAGTTCTCGACCGCGGCGTGCTCGTGGCGGAGCCGCCGAACGTCTGGCTGATGCACGACACCAACGGCGATCTCCGTATGCACTCCAAGGAGCGCGTGACGGATCAGTACGGCCGGTTCGACGGCGATCCGCAGAATAACGCCAACGGGTTCTACTGGGGTCTCGACAACCGGATGTACACGGCCGGGCAGTCGACAATTCAACTGCGGCTCAAAGACGGCGTCTTCGAGGTGCAGCCGACGCTCTCGCGCGGCGAGTGGGGCGTCAGCCAGGACGACGCCGGCAGGACCTACAGGAATACCAACGAATCGGCGCTGCACGTCGATCTCGTGCAGACGTCCTACTACGCGCGCAACCCGAACCTCGCGCGGACGCGAGGGAGCTACGAGCGCCTCGCGGACGACAATCCCGAACTGAACACGGTCTGGCCCGTTCGGCCAAACCCGGGAACCAATCGCGCCTATCAGCTCGGCATCGATCGCGAAGACGGATCGCTCGCGAGGTTCACATCCGTGTGCGCGCCGCTTGTGTACCGCGGCGATCGGCTTCCCGCCGAGTTGTATGGAAACGTGTTCGTCGCGGAACCCGCGGCAAACCTCGTCAGCCGAATCGTTCTTTCAGACGATGGCACGGCGCTGCGTGCTCGAAAGGCGTACGAACGCGGCGAATTCCTGGCGTCGACCGATGAGCGCTTCCGCCCTGTCTATTTGACCAACGCACCCGACGGCACGCTCTACATCGCCGACATGTACCGCGGAATCATCGAGCATCGCATCTCGGTCACGGAGTACCTGCGGGATCAGATCGTCGCACGCAAGTTGGACCGACCGACGGGATACGGGCGTATCTATCGTGTCATGCACGACTCGACGAGGCGCGATACGATCAACCCGTTTGCGCGCGCGTCGGCGCCGCAGCTCGTTGACGCCCTTTCGCATCCCAATGGCTGGCGGCGCGATACGGCGCAGCGATTGCTGGTAGAGCGCGGCGCGAAGAACGTGACGGCTGAACTCGTCAACCTGGCAGCCAACGCTACGGACTGGCGCGCGCGCGTTCAGGCGCTCTGGACGCTTGATGGCGTTGACGCGATCCAGCCTGCGACGGTGATGGCCGCGCTCGAAGACCCGCACCGCGATGTGCGCGCGTCCGCAATCCGTATCGCGGAACGCTGGCTTGGCGAGGCAAGGCAGCCGCTACAGGCAGCGGTATTGAGACTGCTGGACGATCCCGATTGGGCTGTGCGACAGCAGCTCGCGGCCTCAATCGGCGTGCTGCCTCCGGTCGACAGGGAAACAGCTGCTGTCGAGCTGCTGGAACGATACGGCACCGATCCCGTGGTGATGGATGCGACCTTGAGCGGCCTCCGCGGGGAAGAGTCGATCGTGCTGGAGCGCTTACTGGCGCGCAAACGTCACTGATCCTCTCGTTCTCAACACCATGTACGAACATCGCACAGCGCCTGTCGTGTCACGAGCGGCATTCATTCGCCGGATGGTACGGCACGGCGGATACGTGCTGGAGCTGGCGCTGTTTTCGATTGCTGTCGGCATGGCGGGCTTTCATTTCCTCGCGTTGGAGAGCTGGCTGGATTCCTTCCTCAACACGACGATGTTGCTTGGCGGCATGGGGCCCGTCGGCGAGATCCGGTCATCGGTGGGAAAGCTGTTCGCCGGGCTGTTCGCCCTCTACGCCGGCCTCGTGTTCATTGCCGCGTTCGCGCTCCTCACCGCCCCGGTCCTGCACCGGCTTGTCCACAAGTTTCACGCGGAGGAGTTCGCCAAACGTCGTCGCGACGTCCATTGAAACCTGTTCATGGCGCACTGGACCCCGCGCATGACTACAATTGAGTGCATGTCCGTTGACGCCCCGGTGCTGGAACTCGCCGACGCGACCGTTGTGAAAGACGGTCGACGTGTGCTGGACCGGTTGACCCTCACCATCGGAGAAGGAGAGCACACCGCGATCATCGGCCCCAACGGCGCCGGGAAGTCGATCCTGGTCAGCCTGCTCACGCAGGAGCAATGGCCGGTAGCGCCCGCGAACGGGACACCCCCGGTGCGGGTGTTCGGCCGGCCCAATTGGGATCTCTTCGAACTGCGCTCACAGCTCGGTATCATCTCAGCCGACCTGCATCAGCGTTTCGTCAACGGGAACAGCGAAGGGTCGATCACCGCCGAGGCGGCGGTGCTGTCGGCATTTCTCAGCTCATACGGAATCCTTCGCTATGGCACCGTCACCGAGGCCATGCGCGACCGCGCTGCGGCCGCGCTCGAAGCGGCCGGAGCCTCGACACTGGCTCAGCGCACGCTGGACGAGATGTCGAGCGGAGAAGCGCGGCGTGTGCTCCTGGCACGGGCCCTTGCCACCGCGCCGCGCGCACTCGTGCTCGATGAACCCACGACCGGGCTGGACCTGATGGCGCGCCACAGCTTCATGGAAACCGTGCGGCAACTCGCGCGCGGCGGCACCACGGTCGTGCTGATTACGCACCACATCGAGGAAATCTTTCCGGAGATCGAACGCGTGATTCTGCTCCGCGAGGGACGGATCGTCGCAGACGGACATCCGTCGACACAGCTGACCAACGCGCGCCTGAGCGAGTTGTTCGCCTGTCCGGTATCGGTGGAAATGTCTGGCGGCTATCACTATGCCAGGCCGAAGGGGACACCGGCACGCGCATGACGATCCGCGACGTCCTCGTGCCGATGCTGGTCGAGCGCTTCAAGGACCGTGGGCTCACGCTCGGCGAGCCACCCGATCCGATCGCGGTCTTTCCGGCCGCTCACCCGCTCGTCGGGGAGGTCCGCATTTCGGATCGAGGGCCGTCTGCCGACATTGCCGTCGGCGATGTCGTGTACGACCATTTCTTCAATCCCTACGACGACGAGCGTGGAACCGACGAGGCCGTGCAGGGCATCGCGAACGACGTCGTCCGCTTCCTCGAGGAGCTGTTCGCGGATCGGCTGCTCATGTGGCGATCGGTCGACGGCCGCACGCGAGGGTGGCGTGAACGCGGCGAGGCGGGTCACTCCGCTCCGCTCGTCATCGATGACCGCGAGTATCAGATCTACGTGTGGTCAGGGCCTCTGGGCGTCTGGAGAGCCACGCCGATCGTGCTCGCGAGAGGATCCATCCAGGACGATCGCGAGTACGAAATCGTCGTGCAGCGCGTCAACAACGACGGACCGGACCGGCTTCAGGTGTCGGAACGCGACGCCCTCAGGCGCATCGTCGCGGAATACGAACGGAAACGCGGCACCGAGTAGGCCCCGTCACCTTCCCTTCTCCCTTTTCCCTTTTCCCTTTGTCGGCGGAGCGACAGCCCGCCCAGCCGGTAAACGCGGCTCAGATGCGCGTCGTTTAACCTGTACCAGTAGATAATGTTACCAGTCTCCGCATGCCCATAATCTCGCGTTTACCTTCCCTGCCTTCCCGCGCTGCCGGGTTCGCGTTGATCTGCATTGTTTTGGCCGGTTTTTCGAGCTCAGCGTGCTCGAAGGACGCCGCGAACCAGCAGCCGTCCGGAGAGGCGTCGGGGTCCGGCGGTGGTGGCGGCGGACGGGCCGGGGGCCGCGGAGGCCGGGGCGGAGGCGGAGGGGGAGCTGTACCAGTTGTCACTGCGCATGCTGTCGCGAAAGCGGTCCCGGTGACCATCCCCGGTGTGGGAACCGCCGAACCGCTCGCCACCGTGCAGATCCGTGGGCAGGTCACCGGGCAGTTGAGTGAGATTCATTTTACCGAGGGGCAGGAGGTCGCCAAAGGGGCGCTGCTCTTTTCGCTTGACGCCCGCCCTTTCGAAGCCGCCCTTCAGCAGGCTGAGGCGGTGCTGGCGCGAGATACGGCGCAGGCAAAGAACGCGCAGTCCCAGCGCGTGCGGAGTGAAGACCTCTTCAAGCGCGGCCTGATCCCCCGCGATCAATACGAAACGCAGATGGCCAACGCTACGGCGCTGGAGTCGACGCTGGCCGCCGACCAGGCACAGATCGAAAATGCCAAGCTGAATCTGCAGTACACGAGGATCATGGCGCCGATTTCCGGCCGCACGGGTGCCCTGAACGTGCATCAGGGAGACCTCGTCCGGGCCAACGACACCACGCCGCTCGTCGTGATTAACCAGCTCGCCCCTATCTATGTCACGTTCTCGGTTCCCGGGCGCTATCTGCCCGATATTCGACGGTACCAGGCACAGCAGGGACTCAAGATTGAGGCGCGAATCACGCCCGCGGGCACGCCGGGCGCCCTTCAGAGCGCGCCCCCCAATCCGGGCGCGACGCCGGCCGACGGCGGCGAGAGCGGACCGAAGCCCGAGGCCAACCAGTCGGGGGTAACCGTCGAGGCCGGAACCGTTAGTTTTATCGATAACACGGTCGATCCGACCACCGGTACAATCCGGATGAAGGGCACGTTCGCGAACACCGATCACCAGTTGTGGCCTGGTCTCTTCGTTCAGGTGACGCTCGTCCTTCGTACGGATCCGAACGCCATCGTCGTGCCTTCGGTCGCAGTGCAGACGTCGCAGGCGGGTCAGTTCGTGTTCGTGGTGAAACCCGATCGCACCGCCGAGGTGCGGAACATCACCGTCGAGCGGCAACAGGGTGAAGAGAGCGTGGTGTCGCACGGCCTGGCGGCGGGAGAAGAAGTCGTGACCGACGGGCAGCTCCGGCTGACGGCTGGTGCGCGCGTCGTGACCGGTACTCGCGGCGAGGGCGCGGGGGGTTCCGGCGCCGGTGATGGTCGATCGAACGAAGGCGGCGGCCGGCGCGGCGGTGGACGCCGAGGTGGGAATCGGGAGAATCAGTCATGAATTTCGCTGAGACATTCATCCGACGGCCGGTTGCAACCACCCTCCTCGTCACGAGCATTCTGATCTTCGGCGTGCTCGGCTATCGCCTGCTGCCGGTGAGCGACCTGCCGAGCGTCGACTATCCGACTATTCAGGTCAACGCCAGCCTGCCGGGCGCCAGCCCCTCCACGATGGCCGCATCGGTGGCGACGCCGCTCGAGAAACAGTTTTCGACGATCGCCGGCGTGACCTCGATCAGCTCGAACAACGGTCAGGGAAGCACGAACATCACCCTGCAGTTCGATTTGAGCCGCGATATCGATTCTGCCGCGCAGGATGTGCAGTCGATGATTGCGCGCGCCGCACGGCAGCTGCCTCCGGGCATGCCGTCGCCGCCGTCGTATCAGAAAGTCAATCCGGCGGACCAGCCGATCCTGTTCCTCACGTTGAGCTCGGCGACCATGCCGTTGTCGCTGGTCGATCAGTACGCCGAATCCGTACTCGCGCAGCGCCTGTCGATGGTCAGCGGTGTCGCCGGCGTGAATGTGTTCGGCGCACAAAAGTTCTCCGTCCGCATAGACGTCGACCCGACTCAGCTCGCCGCGCGTCAGATCGGCATCGACCAGGTCGCCCAGGCGATCTCGGCGGCCAACGTCAATCGGCCAACCGGCACGCTTTACGGGCCGCAGCGCAACTTCGTCGTTCAGACCAGCGGCCAGCTCATGGCTGCGGAAGAATATCGGCCCATCGTCGTTGCCTACCGGAACGGCAGTCCGGTCCGACTCAGCGAAGTGGCGAATGTCTACGACGGCGTCGAAAACCCGCGCAACGCGAGCTGGTTCAACGGCACGCCGACGATTTACCTGGCGATCTCGCGGCAGCCCGGTACGAACACCGTGCAGGTCGTCGATGCCATCAAGCAGCTGCTTCCCGAACTGCAGACACAGTTGCCCGCCGCGTTGTCGCTCGGCATCCGTAGCGACCGGTCGGTGTCGATTCGCGAGTCGGTCGACGACGTCAAATTCACGCTGCAGCTGACGGTCTTCCTCGTCGTGATGGTGATCTTCCTCTTCCTGAGGAATCTCTCCGCCACCATCATCCCGTCGCTCGCTCTTCCATTCTCGATCGTCGGCACCTTCGCGGTGATGTGGGCCTGCGGGTACAGCATCGACAACCTGTCGTTGATGGCGTTGACACTCTCCGTCGGTTTCGTTGTGGACGACGCGATCGTCATGCTGGAAAACATCGTCCGGCACATGGAGATGGGCAAGCCGCGCCTGCAGGCGGCGCTCGACGGCTCCAAAGAGATCGCGTTCACGATTGTGTCCATGACGCTGTCGCTCGCGGCGGTCTTCATCCCCATCCTGTTCATGGGCGGCATCGTCGGCAGGCTGATGCACGAGTTCGCGGTGACGATCGCGGCGGCGATTCTGGTTTCCGGTCTGGTCTCGCTGACGCTCACGCCGATGCTGTGCAGCCGTTTCCTGAAACCACCGCACTCGATGCGCCACGGGCGTCTCTACAACGCGATCGAGAGCGTGTTCGACGGCTGGTTGAAGGCGTACAGCTGGACGCTGACCCAGACGATCCGTTTCAAAGCGGCCACGATGGTGGTTTCGGCGCTGCTGCTCGCAGGCACGGTGTATCTGTTCCAGATCGTCCCGACCGGGTTCATTCCCAGCGTTGATACCGGGCAGCTGAACGGGCAGATCGAGACGATTCAAGGCATCGGCTTCGAAGCCAACGTCGCGCACCAGAGGGAAATCATGGCCATTCTGGCCGCCGATCCCAACGTGTCGTCCTTCACGTCAAACGTCGGCGGCCCAGGGGGCGGTGGCGGCGGGCGGCTGAACGTGGACCTGAAGCCGCGCCGCGAGCGATCGTTGACGGCCGATCAGGTCATCGAGGAGCTGCGCCCGAAGTTTGCGCGAGTCCCCGGCGTCCGCGTCGTGCTCTCGAATCCGCCGGCGATCCGCATCGGCGGCATGATGTCGCGCGCCCAGTATCAGTTCTCGCTGCAGGATCCCGACACCGACGAACTGTACCGTGTCGCGCCAGGATTCGAGCAGGCGATGCGAAGCGTGCCGGGATTGCTCGACGTCAACTCCGATCTGCAAATCAAGAATCCAGAGTTGGCGATCACGCTCGATCGCGAGCAGATCGCGGCCCTGGGCCTGACCGTCGATCAGGTCGAATCGGCGCTGTCGTCGGCGTACAGGTTCCCGGCAGATCTCCCAGATCTTCGCGCCGAATGACGAGTATCAAGTGATCATGCAGGTGGCCCCGCAGTATCAGCAGGATCCTGCGGCGCTCTCGATGTTGTACGTTCAGGCAACCGGCGGTAAGCTGGTTCCGCTGTCGGCGGTCGTCACCGCGCGTCAGAGCGTCGGCCCGCAGTCGGTCAACCATATCGGGCAGCTTCCGTCGGTGACCCTGTCGTTCAACATCGCGCCGGGAGTGGCGCTCGGCGACGCCGTGGCACGCGTTGAGCAGCTCGCGCGTGAAACGCTGCCGAGCACGGTGTCAGGCAGCTTCCAGGGGACCGCGCAGGCATTCCAGGAGTCTCTCCGCGGTCTGGGCTGGATACTCGCGCTCGCGATCTTCGTGATCTACGTCGTCCTCGGCATCCTGTACGAGAGCTTCATTCATCCGATCACGATCCTCTCAGGCCTGCCGTCGGCGGGATTCGGTGCCCTGTTGACGCTTCTGCTGTTCAACCAGGACCTGAACATCTACGCGTTCGTCGGCATCATCATGCTCGTCGGCCTCGTGAAGAAGAACGGCATCATGATGATCGACTTCGCGATCGAGGCGCGCCGCGAGCGGAACCTCAGTGCGGCCGACGCCATCCACGAGGCCTGCCTCGTCCGGTTCCGGCCGATCATGATGACGACGATGGCGGCGTTGATGGGCACGCTGCCGATCGCGCTTGGCTGGGGCTCCGGTGCAGAAGCGCGACGTCCACTCGGCCTCGCCGTCGTGGGTGGCCTGCTCGTCTCGCAAACGCTGACGCTGTATGTGACGCCGGTGTTCTACATCTACATGGAGCACATCCAGGAGCGCCTGGCGCGAAAGTCGTCGAAGGCCTCGCTGCGCCCCGTGGAACCCAGGCTCGAACCTCAGCGCGTCCAGCGCTAGTGTCCCGAGCGTCAGGAACGCCGATTCGAATTCCCGCACGATGCATGACGTAGTTGTTGTAGGGGCTGGCCCAGTCGGCCTCGCCTGCGGAATCGAAGCGCGCCGAGAAGGTCTCGACGCGCGAATCATCGAGAAGGGCACCCTCGTCAATTCGATCGTGGGCTATCCCGCCCGGATGGAATTCTTCTCCACGCCCGACCTCATTGAAATCGGCGGCTATCCGTTTCCGATTCAGGGCTACAAGCCGACCCGCGAAGAGGCCGTCGAGTACCTACCGCGGGGTTGCTAAGCAGGAAAAGCTCGACATCCGTCTCTATGAGCGAGTCGCGGACGTCAGCGGCAGCGCCAACGATTTCACGGTCGTCACCGACAAGAGCGAGTACCGCGCGCGGAATGTCGTCATCTCGATTGGCTTCTTCGACGAGCCGAACCTGCTGAATGTGCCCGGCGAAGACCTCCCGAAGGTCACCCACTATTACCAGGAGCCGTATCAATACGTTCGCCAGAAGATCGCGATCATCGGCGCGAGGAACTCGGCCGCCAAAGCGGCGCTCGATTGCTACCGCCACGGCGCGGACGTAACGCTCATCGTCCGATCCGCCGCGCTGTCCGATAAGGTCAAGTACTGGATCAAGCCTGACCTCGAAAACCGGATCAAGGAAGGAAGCATCCGCGCGTACTTCAACACGACGGTGGAGGAGATCCGACCGACAACCCTCGTTCTGCGTACGGCACTGGGACAGATTGAGATCGACAACGACTGGGTGCTCGCCATGACCGGGTATCGTCCAGACTATCGTTTTCTCGAAGCAATGAACCTGGACATTCAGAACGATCCGGCGCGCACGCCCGTTTACGATCCCACGACGTTCGAGACCAGCCGCCGTGGAATCTATCTTGCGGGCACGGTTTGCGGCGGGCTCAGGACCGGCCGCTGGTTCATCGAGAACGGCCGCTTCCACGCCCGTCAAATCGCAAGACATATCGCCCACGGCAAAGCAGAGCCCATCCGGTTCGATACGATTCACTGGAAGACGGATGAGTAGAGGGGTGCGTCTTTAGAAGCGGTTTCACAATTTGTAGCGCAGCCCTTCAGGGCTGCCAGCGGCAGGGCTGACCAGCCTCCGCCAAGGCTACGACGGGTTCAGACGCCGAGCACGACGTGCACCGCGTGCGTGTGGCCGTCGTCGACGATCGCGATGTCCTCGCCAGTGCGATCGATGCCGTCCACTTCGATACGTTTCACACCGCGGTTCAGTCCGTCGGGGTTGTCGACGATGATTCGGTAGGTGGTTCTGGATCGTCTGAAGGTCACCTCGTAGCTGGACCAGTTTCTGGAGATGCAGGGATCGATGTGAAGCGCGCCGCTGCGCAAGCTCATCCCGAGCAGTGACTCCACACCAATTCGATACATCCAGCCGGCGGATCCGGTGTACCAGGTCCAGCCGCCGCGGCCGGTGTGCGGCGGAACCGAGTAGACGTCTGCCGCCACCACGTACGGCTCCGCACGATAGCGCTTCGCGTCGTCGGCGGTCCGCGAGTGATTCACCGGGTTGAGCAGCGTGAAGAGTTCGAGCGCACGATCGCCGTCGCCAAGCTGGGCGAATGCCAGGACGTTCCAGAGCGCCGCATGTGTGTACTGGCCGCCGTTTTCACGGACGCCTGGTAGGTATCCCTGGATGTAGCCGGGACTGGGCGTCATCTGATCGAAGGGAGGAGCGAGCAGCAGCACGAGCCCGTCGTCGCGACGAACGAGCCGTTCATCGACAGCGTTCATCGCGCGTCTCGCCCGAGACGAATCGCCTGCGGCCGACAGAACGGCCCAGGACTGGGCAATGGCATCGATCTGACATTCCTGGTTATCCTTCGACCCGAGCGGCGTTCCATCGTCGAAGTACGCACGCCGGTACCAGTCGCCGTCCCACGCCGCTTCGATCGCCGGAACCAGCGACGCCGCATGGCGTCGATACTCATCTGCACGCTCCCGATCGCCGCGCTCCTCCGCGATGGCGGCGAACGGTGGAAGCAGCGATGCGAGGAACCACCCGAGCCACACACTTTCACCTTTGCCGCCAGCGCCCACCAGATTCATCCCATCGTTCCAGTCGCCGGTACCCATCAAGGGCAGGCCGTGCGGACCGATCGAGAGGCTGATGCCGACGGCGCGGGCGCAATGGTCGTACAAGGAACCCGATTCGCCGGCCACGGCCGGATGATCGTAGATTTCGTGCTCGTCGGGATTCAGCGACCGTCCAGTCAGATACGGCACCGTTTCGTCCAGCACGGACTTGTCGCCGGTCGCGTCGATGTAGGCCATGGTGGCGTACACCAGCCAGAGCCGATCGTCAGAAAAGCGGGTGCGGACTCCCTGGCCACCCGGCTCATGCCACCAGTGCTGCACGTCGCCCTCGAGGAACTGACGGGATGCTGCATGAAGAATATGCTTGCGCACCACAGCCGGCGCTGACACTACGAGTGCGAGTGTGTCCTGGAGCTGATCGCGAAATCCGAACGCGCCGCTTGACTGGTAGAACGCCGATCGCCCCCAAACGCGACACGACAGCGTCTGGTAGAGGAGCCAGCGGTTCAGCATCAGGTCCATCGCGCGGTCCGGCGTCCGGACCGTGATCGCTCCGAGAACGTCGTCCCAGAACACGTTACTCCGCGATAGCACATCGTCGACAGCGCCTTCGGTCCGGTAACATTCGACCAGTTCGCGCGCCTGACTTTCGTCGCCGGCATCGCCAAGCACGCCGATGAACACGTGCTCACCGAGGGGCTGGAGATCTGCGTGCACGCGGATCGCGCCGCAGGGGTCGAGTCCCACACCGACACGGTTCGAGAGGGCGCCCCGGCGAAGCCCTGCGGCCCCGGCGAGAGAACCGTTGCGACCGATGAACTCGGTGCGATCGCCGGTGACCGTTCGTGAGTGCCCACCGGTCAGATCGAGAAAGGCAACGCGCGTTCCGAACTCCTGCCTGAATACGTTGCGCGCCCGAAGCGCACCCTCTTCGCCAAGATCCGTCACGATGTGCGCAGCGGTGCGGGATCTGTTTTCGCCAAGCACCCATTCGACGTACAACGTCGCCGAACACCGACGCCTGCGCGACAAGAGATTGCGGACCACGAGCCGGAAGATCTTGACGGGGTGGGCCGGAGAAACAAAGATGCACAGTTCGGTGGCGAGTTCGTGGCGTTCGTGCTCGAATATCGAGTATCCCTGACCATGACGAACGACGTAACGCTGCCGATCAGCCGATGGTAGTGGAGTCGCGGACCAGAACGCCCCAGTCTCTTCGTCGCGAATGAAGATCGCCTCGCCCGGCTCGTCGCTGACCGGATCGTTTCGCCAAGGCGTCAGCCGGTTCTCGTGGCTGTTTTGAGACCACGTGTACCCACAGCCTGTTTCCGTGCAGACAAACCCCCACTCCGGCTGTGCCACCACGTTGGACCATGGCGCCGGAGGCAACGGTTTGTCGACGCCGCCCACCTCAATGACGTACTCACGACCGTCGTTCGAGAAGCCTCCGAGGCCGTTGAACATCTCGAGGTTGCGTGCATCGTGGCGCGGACCAGTCGCCGTTTTGGTTCCAATGGGTGTCTCGCCGACGGGAGTCGGCGGTGGGTCCTCGAACAGGCGCTGGGGCCGGGTCAGCTGATTTCGCAGTCCCCCCTGGGCGGCGTCCATGACCGCCCGGGCCGCCGCGCGCAGCAGCAGCTGATCGTGCGGGCCGACCAGATCCGCTCGACGCAGGAAGACCCCGCCGGGCTTGTCGATCCACGGCCGGTCCGAGCTGCTGTCGACGATCTGTTGCAGCTGATGCTGCAGTTCCTGAAGATAGCTCGTCGGATGTTCATTGAGTATGACGAGGTCGAAGGAGAGTCCCTTCACACGAAGGTACTCGTGCGCCTTCAGAAGCTCGTGGACCAGGGGGATGTCATCGGAATGCGCAATGCGCAGCAGGACGATCGGAATATCGCCCGATATCCCGTACTTCCAGAGGTCACGCTGCCCCTGCTGGTTCTCCGCGACTGCATCGAGCGATCGCAGCCGCGGGTCGCCGAAGAGAAGCCTGCCACCGAGTCTCTGGAACAGGTGCGTTTCCTCTACGGTCAGGTTGCGATGCCGCAATTCGATTTGGCTATGGGTGCTGGCGAGCGCGAATTCACGCGCGATCGCACGCCGATCGTGGTACTTCTCGATCAGTCGACGGGCATCATCTTCGGTCTCTGCATATCCCGTCGCGAAAGTCAGACGGGCGGTTGCGCCGGGAGGCAGTCGGATGGATTGCGCCAGACTCACGATTGGATCGAGGACCGCTCCGACGGTGTTGGAGAATCCCTGTGGTGTGAGCAGTGCGGACGGACGCGCCAGCGTCTGGCCGCGGCCAACGAATCGCGCGCGATCCGTTTCATACCGCGTGGTGGTCCCTGCGGGTCCCCGGCCGCTCATCACGTGTACGAGGTAGAGGCGGCCGCTGCCCATCCGAGGGCGTCTGGTGCAGATGAGAGCGTCCCACTCGGGCACGCTTCGCGTTTCCACGAACAGATTGCTGAACGCTGGATGGGCCAGATCCGCGTCGGCCGGGGCGAGGACGACTTCCGCGTAGCTTGCCACGTCGAGACTCCGCGGACGCGATCCGTTATTCGTAATCGACACGCGCCGCAGCTCGACGTCGTCCTCGGGGGATACCACGACTTCCGTGCGCGTTTCGATCTCGCCGTCCACTCGGCGAAAAACGGCGCGGTCTGGGGCAAAGACGACCTCGTAGTCGTCAGGCTCCTTGCCGACGGGTTGAAACGTCGTCGACCAGAGATCTCCGCTCTGACGATCGCGGAGGTAGCAGAAGCTGCCCCAGGCGTCCCTGGTCACATCTTCCCGCCACCGCGTCATGGCCACGTCTCGCCGTCGGCTGTATCCGCCACCGGCATTCGTGACCATCACAACGTATGATCCATTCGAGAGCAGGTGCGACCGCGGACTCAACGTGTGAGCCGTGGTGTATCGACGGACCGATTGAGGTGCGGCCCGGGCGAAGGGCACGTGATCGGCCACCTCGAGCGGCGGATTCTTCAGCGGGACGAGGCGGGGAACGCGCTCCTGCAGCAGCAGAGCGGCCGCATGGACTCGCGGGTCTGCATGAAAACGCTCCTGCATCGGCTCGCTGTTGAGTGCGTTGTCCAGAGCCACCAGGCTCATGCCCTGGTGATGGGCCATGTAGGTCGGAAGCACGACACCGCGTCGCGTGCCCGGCGGGAGGCGATCGGCGGTGTAATCGATCGCCTCGTAATAGCCGTAGGGACCGGCAGCGCCATCGCGCGCCAGCTGCTCGAGATTGCTGAGTGCGTCGCGCGGCGCGATCTGTGCCGCGAGCATGGTCGCGTACGGCGCAACCACCAGATCCTCGGAGAGCCCTCGCTTCAGACCGAGGCCCGGCACACCGAACGCCCGATACTGATAGTTCTTGTCCTGGTCCTGCACGTTGTAGGCCGATTCGGAGATTCCCCACGGCACGCCTCTCTGCTCGGCATATTGCATCTGTCGATCGAGAACGGCACGGTAGGTTTCGTCGAGCAACGTGCCCGGATACGCGCGCATCACGAGCAGCGGCATGAAGTACTCGAACATCGAGGCGCTCCAGGACAGCAACGCGCGCTCGCCGCCGGCTGGCGTCAACGATCGACCAAGCTTGAACCAGTGCTCGGGAGAGATCTGGCCAAGCGCGATGGCCACGAAGCTTGCCAGTCGCGCTTCCGAGGCAAACGTGTCGTAAAAGGAGCTATCGAGGCGGCCGTCGGCGACGCTGTAGCCGATGGAGAAGAGCTGCCGCTCGCTATCGAACAGAAATCCGAACTCGGTTTCTTCCACGAAGTCGTCCGCGAGTTCAGCGAGGCGCGTCGCGCGCTCGACAATCTCCTCAGCTGCGGCTCGAGAGTTGGCGATAGCCGCGCTGAGCTGGATCGCGTCACCGCGACCTTCCAGGGTCTTCGCCGCTCGGGTGCACCAGGCAATCAAATCAGCGAGCGATGCCGAAGGCGACAGACCCCTGACGCCGACGCTGGGATCCTCGACCGCGGCTGCCCACGGCGCCAATCGCTCGAGGTCGGCCGTTCGCTGCGCAATCGCCACGCTGGCGCGCTCGAGCCACAGCGCCGCCTCGGCCAGAGCCTGCATCTCCTTCGAGTTCGCGTCAGCGCTCTCTTCGATCTCGTGGAGCAGCACACCCAATGCGGCGCTACGATCCGCCAATTGGTCGAGCAGGACCCTCCACGCCTGAAGTCGATCCGGCCGCTGATCGAGACATTCGCGAAGTTCGACGAGTTCCCTGTGCAGGGACCGCTGCTTCGGCGCGCTCAGCTTCTCGCCGGCATGCCTGAGCGACTCCTCGAACAACCCCAGCACATCACCCACGCCGGCGAGAAACCTCTCGTCGATGAGAGGTGCACGCACCATCGCTGTGGACAGCCCGCTCTTGAGTGTCAGCAGGTAACCAACCAGATTGCCACTGTCGACGGTGGAGATGTACGCGGGTCCCAGAGGCGTCAGGCCTCGAGTGTCGTACCAGTTGTAGAAGTGCCCGCGATATCGGGGCAGCTTCAGCAGTGTGTCAAGCGTGGGCTCGAGCCGATCGACCGCGCTCGAGACGCTCAGGTATCCGAAGTCGACCGCAGCCAACGTGCCGATCAGCTGCAGGCCGATATTGGTCGGGGACGTTCGATGCGCGAGAAGGTCTTTTCGATCCTCCTGATAGTTGTCCGGAACCAGCCAATGATCGGCAGGTCCGACGAAGTCCTCGAAGAACCGCCACGTCCTGCGCGCGATCTTGCGCAGATCGGCGCGTTCCGCGGCGTCGGCGGTCTGCCGCCTGTGCGTGAGGGTTTGCCCTGTCCCGTAGGCGATGATTGGCGAAACGATCCACAGCGCGATCATCGGCAGAGCGAGCAGCAGCCGTGCAGGAGCCACGATCGCGACAAGCAGCCCGACGGCCAGCGCGAGGGCCGGCCCGGGCCACATCTGCCGCACCACCTGTGCCGCCGTCGGGTTCACTCGAGCCGCCTGATACGCCGACACCCACTCGAGCCGTCGTCGCCCGCTGACGAGCAGTCGCCACAGCGTGCGGCCGATCGCGTCGGCCATGAGACAGGCCTGGTGCGCCAGAAACGCCGCCGACAGAAAAGCCTGGCGGGCGCTCGTCACGAGCGCGTCTCGCTCCGCGGCGATATGGTCGCGCACTCGAACTCCGCGCACGCGGCTCGAGAGCGAACGCGCCACCTGGACGTATGCGGGAAAGGCGAGCACCAGGACCACCAGCACGGTCCACGCCGCCGCAGAGCCTGGCAGGATCGTCCAGCCTGTGGCGAGCAGAGCAACGAGCGCAATCGGCAGCAGACTCCGCCGCAGGTTGTCAACAATCTTCCAACCCGCAATCACGGGCAGCGTATTCGGCACCGGGTGCCGGGCCGCGTTGGGAACCGTTCGCCACAGCCAGCGAATGATCTGCCAGTCCCCACGCACCCAGCGATGTTGACGAGCGGCAAACGCCAGATAGTGCGGCGGGTAATCGTCGATGAGATGGATATCCGTGCACAACCCGGCGCGTGCGTAAAACCCCTCGAAGAGATCGTGGCTGAGCAGCGCGTTCTCGGGCACACGGTCAGCCAGTGCGGCCTCGAAGGCATCGATGTCGTAGATCCCTTTGCCGACGTAGCTGCCCTCGTGGAAGAGATCCTGATATACATCCGACACGGCCGTCGTGTACGGGTCGACACCGACGTGCCCGGAGAACACTTTCGCGAATGCCGTGCGGTTCGCGCTGACCGCGTCCACGCCAATGCGCGGCTGCAGGATGGCGTAGCCCTCGGTCACCCGCCGCACTCGCTGATCGAATTTCGGCCGGTTGAGTGGATGCGTCAGCGTGCCAACCAGGCGGCGTGCCGCCTCGAGCGGCAGCTGCGTGTCCGAATCCAGCGTGATCACATATCGCATCGACGCCAGGGGCGCGTGATTCCCGTAGCTGACGACGAAGCTCGTGTCGGGCGCGCCGCGGAGCAAGCGATTGAACTCCGCCAGCTTGCCTCGCTTGCGCTCCCATCCCATCCATCGGCGTTCGCCAGGATTCCAGCGCCGCTCGCGATGGAAGTAGTAGAAACGATCCGTTCCGTAGCGGGCGTTCAACTCGCCAACGCGCTGTCCCCCGCGTGACAGGATGGCGGCGTCTCCCGGACGCGAAGCTTCATCGGCGTCCGGAAAGTCTGCCAGCAGCGCAAAGTGCAGGTGTGGGTCCCGATTGCCAAGGAACCTGACCTCGAGATCGTCGAAGAGCGCATCGAGCCGCGCCTCGGATTCGACAATCGCAGGAACCACCACCATCGTGCGCGCCGACTCGGGAATGCCGTCCCGCATGGCGAGCTTGGGAAGCGGCCGCGGCTGTATCTGGGCGGTGACGATCACGTTCACCAGGCTGATGACGAGCTCGCTGAGGGGAAACAGCACAGCCGCCGCAACGAGCCACAACGCCGTGCGCGAAGCGCCGTGGCGCGCCGCGTAAACGACGAAGCTGGCAACGCTGACGGCGGTGACCGACCCGATAATCCACAGGTATCCCAGCGCTGGATGCCGGAACACGAACCGCGCAAACCGCTCTCGCAGGCGCGGCCGGTAGCCCACCTCTCGTTCGAGCCGGAATCGTCCGCCCGCGATGAGGTAGTACCCCACGTGATGGCGTCGATCGCGGGCAGGCTCGGCGTCGATCGCCGCACGCGCAAGCTCGATAGCGCGCCTGGCGATGACCGCTTCCGACAGACGGGCGCGGAAGGCGAGCTGCTCAATCGAGTGGCGATAGCGATCACGCGTGGCGAAGTCCATCGCCGCATATGCGCCCGCGGGATCGTCGCGCAGGACCTGTTCGACGGCATTGACACGCTCGAAGAACAGCGTCCAGTCAATCGATGAAGCCCGGCGCATGCTGGCGATGACGTTGGAGATCGCCAGCTGGTCGCTGGCTTCACGCTGATATTCCAGCCGCAGCATTTCCTCCGCGGACATTCCCTGTTCATGGAGGGCTCGCTGAAGCACCTGCCAGGCGGGTGCCGCCGCCGACGGCTGATCGCGAAGCCACTGAAGCAGCTCCAGCACGAACGCCGCTGGCAGGCTGCCGTCGCTGGTCCGCCCGTCGTCGAGAAGCCGCCGGATGCTCCCCGCTGTCCAGTCGTCGGCTTCTGCGTGCGTCTTGTGCCATCGCCGTGCACGCTCCCGGCTTTCACGCGCTTCGACGACGGCGTCGGCGAGCCGCCGGAGCTCCTCGACCAGCGCGAGCCGCAGCATGATCGGGATCGCCCATGTTTCGCCGATCGAGAGCAGCGACTCGGTCTGGTAGGCGGCGGTGAAGTCGACAACGGTTTCGAGATCGATGCGGCCCGCGGTATGCGCGATCAGCTCGCGTGCGAGCACGTAGATCCGGGGATACCCTTCGAACGGGCCGTCGGCAAGCTTCGGCAGCTGGAGGTAGTAACGGCGCGGCAGATCCTGGCGGATCTCGCGCACCTGATCCTGCACGACGTGATGGTTGTCGCGCAGCCACTCCTCTGAAGGCGCCGCTCGCGCCTCATCGCGTCCCACCGTCGACAGGTAGGCGTATGAGGCGTCGAGTCGAGTCGCGCTGTCATCGAGCCGGGGCAGGAGGGGACGGCCGCGGCGGGGACTGCTCAGGCGATGTGACGCGGCGAGGCGCGCCGCGTACGCTTCGAGTTGATTCTGGCTGAGCAGCTCAGGCGGGACCTGCTCACCTACTTCATCGGTCCCTTGAGAAGGCGCCTCCTTCAGCATTGGCACCGGCAGGAATCACGAATCATCTCACCCATCATACCGCCCGACCATACCGCCCGACCATGGCCGAGCTGGCCAGCTGAGACGCCTGAGTCGCCGCTATTTCACGCGCAACATCCCCTTCATCGTCGGGTGCAGCGTGCAGACGTACTCGAACTCTCCCAGCCTTGAGCGGTCGGAACGTCCACGACTCGCCTGGCTGGATCTGCTGTGAGTCGAAGCCTCCGGACTTCGACGTCACCGTGTGCGGGAACGGATCCTTGTTGGTCCACACGATCGAATCGCCCCGCGCGACAGACAGCACGTCGGGCTGAAACTGCGTGCCCTCGATCGTGGAGGCGTGGGTGACGGGCTTGGCTCTTGACATACCGTGGCCCACACTGCAGAGCAGCAGGACCACGGTTATGATCGCCAGCGTGCGCGAGTGAATCTGAGTTCGTCGTGCCATGTGCGCACGCCTACTTGTTGAGCGTCGCCTGTATGTGCTTCGCGTGTTCGAGATGCGCCACGAAGGCCGGTCGCACTTTGACGAGCAGGGCCTTCAGTTCCTCGTTTTTCGCACCGGGGATGAGCGTCTTGATCGACGGCATCGAGCACCGCCTGGTGATACGCGACTTCGTGGTCGACATACGCGCGATCGAACGCGGCACCCTTCAAGCCTTTGAGATTTGTCAGATTCGCGTCTCCGCCTGCCTTCAGATTCTGACTTGTCGGGTTGTCTTCGGGCGTGACCTTGAGCTTCGTCGCGAGATCGACGGCGGACTTGTTGACGCCGGTGTGATCCGTGACCATCAGCTGCGCGAACTTCTTGACCTCGGCGTCGGTGGCCCTGGTTGCCGCCAGCTTCCCGGCGTCGATGTCGACCTGGTTTGCCGTGACCACGATTGACGCGATCTGCGCGTCGTTGATGTCCCTGGCAGAGACGCTGGCGGCGGCAGCCAGCAGGACGCCGGCGATGGCGAACATTGAACGTTTCATGCGAACACTCCTCGAGCGGCCGCGGTGGGCCGCGAAAGTCAGTTGACGTCAGACATCCATTTGATGGCGCGATGGGGTGTTGCGTTCCGGGAGATCTTCCGCCTGAAGGCCGAAGCTACAAGAACTCACCGAACTGATGCTTTGTAGCTTCCGCCTTCAGGCGGAAGGTTCGCTGGTCAACCGCCTTCAGGCGGAGGCAGGCGACTCGTCAGGTGGTCGCGAGGACTCTGCCATTATCACCGCCAGCACGGCTGCAACGATTCGATCGCAGCGCGCACCCGCGAACGCGAAGACGTCACCGGTCGCCAGATCGATGTCGCGTGCGAGCGACTCACGCAGGAGCGCGCGCGCTCTGAACAAACGCGTCCGCACCGTGGCCGGCGAGATCGAGAGGCACTCGGCGACCTCATCCACGCTCATGTCCTCAACTTCGCGCATGACAAACACCGTGCGAAACGCAGCAGGAAGCTCGTCGATTCTTCGTTCGAGGATCCGGCGGGTCTCTGCGCGGATGGCGCGGGCTGATGGAGATTCAGATCGGTTGTCTGGCACCTGCGCCTCCGGGCTCTCGGTGTCGGCCGCAGCGGCGCTGCGAAATGGCACGATGGACGAACGACGCTTCTCTTTCCGAAGCCGCATCAGGCAATGGTTGATGACGATGCGAGTCAACCACGTGCCGAGCTCCGAGCCGCCCCGAAAATCTGTGAAGTGACGAAAGGCGTCCAGGTACGCATCCTGGAGCACGTCTTCGGCGTCGCTGTCGTCCTTCAGAATCGCGCGCGCGACCCGGAACAGTTTCCCGTTGTATTTCCGCATGACGCTTTCGAAAGCGGCATGATCCCCGCTCGCGACGCGCTCGACGAGCGCCAGATCGCCAGACGACGAAGGAACGTGTGAAGACTTCATCCTGAGTATTAGATGTCACCATTCGGCCCGGCGTTCCCGGACGCAGGCTGCCCGAAATTGCGCCCATTTCGTTCGCCGACGCCACCGGAGTGCGTAATGGCGGTACCCCACGCGGTAGCATGTAGAGGTGAGGGTGTGGCGGCTTGCGCGCCGAATCGCGGCTTACGGGGCACTGGTCGTCGTCGTCCTGGTCCTCGGTCTGTTTGCTCTTCTCTATACGCCCTGGTTCAAACGGTATGCCCGCGATTTCATCGTCCGGCAATCACACAGCGTGATTAACGGCGATCTCTCGATTGGCCGGCTCAGCGGCAACTTTCTGTCAGGGGTCGTCCTCGAGGACGTAGCCGTCCAGCAGGGACCCACGACAGCGGTTCGAATTCGCAGGCTGGTGGTGCACTACAGCCTCGGGCAGGTGGCCCGCGGCAACGCCATCGTGATTGACCGGCTGGACGTCTCCGGCCTTGCCCTTTCGGTCGTACACCTGCCATCGGGCGGCCTGAACCTCGGAACGCTCATCAAGAAGCGGCCCCCTTCGACTGGGCCGCGACGCACGATCGACATCCGAGAAATACAGCTCGACGGTGCGGATCTGACGTTCGACGGACCGTGGGGCCCTTCGTGGATGCGCCTACCGCGGCACATCACGGGCCTGACCTCGACGCTCGGCCTCGAATCGCGCGAGGGGCACTTAGTGTTTCCCATCAAGACGCTGCGCGCCGAGGCGTCAGACCCGACGTTCTCTGTACGAAGTTTCGCCGGATCCGTCGCGATCGACAGTGACGGGTGGAGCATCGAACAGGGCGTTCTGCACTCAGCCGACTCGTCGCTGCTCGTGTCGTCGTCGTTCAAGGCGTCCGGATACGACGTGTCGGCGGACGCAGCCACCTTCAACTTCCCCGAGATGGCTCGTCTGGTTCCTGGCCTCAAAAGCATCGACGTTGCCGCGCGCGTGCAGCTGAGGATGAAGGGGCCACAGAGGGCGCTGAACACACACCTGTCGGCGCACTCGGAGTCAGGCAACGTGACCGCTGACCTGATGCTCGATTCGACGGTGCCGGGATGGAAAGGGAAGGGGCGAGCGGATCTCGTGCGATTCGATATCTCGCGGTGGCTGCCCACCGATGTTGAAAGCGATCTGACCGGAGTGGCAGACTTCGACCTGCTTCTGGGAATTGGACGTCACTTTCCTCGTGGCCGCTTTTCATTCGCGGGGCCTCACGTCCTCTACGCGGGCTACGAGGCTCGCGACGTGCGTACAGCCGGCACGCTGGTGGTGGATCGCGTGCTCGTTGATACCACTACCGGCATCGCGTACGGATCGCCGTTCCGAACGTCAGGCTGGATCGACATTCCGGAACCCTACGGCTTCCACCTCTCGGGACGCGCCACGCGTCTGGACCTGCGGCAGCTCCCACGAACGGTTCCCGTACCGCGGATGCGATCGCTCCTGACGTTCGAGTACGACGCCACCGGACGGTTCCACAACCCCATTCTCGCCGGCACGGCAACGTTCGACGATTCGACGTTTCTCGACGCGCAGATCTCCGCCGGCGCGCGCGGCACAATCGATACCGCTGGCGAACGCGTGACGTACTCCGCGGTGGGCGGCGTTCGCAATCTCGACATCGGGCAGATCGGCGATGAGTTCGATCTCGCCACGTTGCGGGAACCGCAGTATGCCGGACAGGTTTCCGGCGGGTTCGATCTGACCGGCGCAGGGTCATCGCTCGACGACCTGACGATCGATGTCAAGGGCACGAGCGTCGCCGCCACGATGTTCGGCGGTCGAATCAGTGATGGCGAACTCGACATGCAGGTTCGGAACGATTCGCTTGCCGGACGTGGACGCGGCCAGTTCGCCGACATCGATCCCGCCATCCTCACCGCCGACTCCCGGGTAACCGGCACGCTCAATGGCCGTTTCGACATGCAGGGGTCGATGCCCGGTCTCTTTGGCGCTGGCTTTGACAGCCATACCAGCCTGCTTGCCGGGTCTCTCTCGTTCGCGTCGTCTCGCCTGAAAGGCGTCGATGTCCAGAGCGCTTCGATCGCCGGTGAGTTCGATCGCGGTCTCGCGACGATCTCCGCCGCCGACGCGAAGACGGCAGTGGGAGTCGCTTCCGGAAAAGGACGAATTGCCGTCTCACGCGGAGATTCGGATTTCCAGTACGAAGCCGAGATCCCAGATGCTGCTCGACTGAAGGATCTTCTTCGGGTCAGCGCCACGGGGTCTGCCACGTTTCGTGGGCGTATGGTTGGTCCCGTCGAACATACGGCCGTCGACGGCACGTTCACGGCCACGAATGTCGACGTCGCCGGCGTCAGCGCGCTGACGGCAGCCGGCAGCTATCATTTGGAAGGTTCAACCAGTGCGCCGGCCGACGCGGCGATCTCGGGCGATGCTTCCGCGACGTTCGTGTCGGCCTTCGGCCAGAGTTTCGGAAACGCCTCTGGAAAGTTCGAGTACAAGCAGGAGCGACTGCAGGGAGACATCGAAGCGCGCCTGCCGGACTCACGCGTGGCGCGCATCTCGGGAAACATCCTGGTTCACCCCGAGCACAACGAACTCCACGTGTCTTCTCTGCAGGTCGAGCTCGGTCAGGAACGATGGGTGCTCAATGCGAACGCGGGATCTCCCGTCGTTTCCTGGAGCGGTTCGGCGCTGGGCGCGCGCGATCTCGTGTTCGACACCGGAACCGGCGCGCCCGGCCGGATTTCGATTCAAGGGTCTCTTGGCCGAACGGCTCCCGCTGGAGATCTCACGATCAAGATCGATAACGTTCCTCTGCAGGATCTCCGGCCGCTCGTGCCCTCGATCGCCGCCTACCGTGGCCGCCTGAACGCCACGGTGACAATCAGCGACACGCTGTCGAATCCGGGGCTCGCCGCGGAGTTCCGCATCGATGAGGGAGGCGTACCGAGGTTTCTCCTTCCAGTCCATTTACGGCAACGGCCGCTGGACCGGCGACTCGATAACTGGCGATGTACGGCTCGATCAGAGCCCGGGGATCTGGCTCACGGCGCGGGGCTCGGTTCCCCTCGACCTCTTCTCGAAATCCGCGTCGACAAAGGCTGTCGATGTCGCCATTCGTTCGAGCACGATCGAGCTTGCCTTGCTCGAGGGTCTCACGACAGCCGTGCGAAATGTGGCCGGCACCGCCCAGCTCGATGTGACCGTCAAAGGGCAAGCCAACGATCCGCTCATCGACGGGTTCGTTGACATCAAGGGAACGTCCTTTGAAGTTCCCACAACGGGGATCCGATATCGAAACGGCACGGCGCACCTCACGTTCGTGCCCGAGGCGGTCCGAGTCGACAGCTTTCATCTCGAGGACAGCAAAGGCAACCCCGTCGATCTGACCGGAACCGTCGCCACTCGGGCGTTGAAGCTCGGCGACTTAGGTTTCGAGATAAGTGCAACGCAATTCGAGGTGCTGCACAACGACCTCGGCGATCTGGTACTCAACGGCGTCGTCGTGGTGACAGGCTCGCTCGCGGCTCCGTCGATCTCGGGTGATCTTGCTGTCGAGCGTGCGTCGCTCGATGCTGACACTCTTCTTCTGCGCTTTCAGCGACCATACGCAGTCGCGCCCACACCGCCGGCCGGCCCCGGCTCAGCGCCGTCCAGCTCTGGCTCAGTCTCATCCGTGCCTGGCTTCGCCGGCATCTGGGACAATCTCACGCTCCGTCTGCGCCTGGTCACGACGAACAACCTGATCGTGAGGGGAGAGAACATGCGCATCTCGCGGGAGGCGACAAGGGGAATCGGCGACATCAACGTCGTGTTCGGAGGCGATCTGTCGATTCGCAAGGATCCACACGCGTCTGTTCAGGTGGCCGGGGCGCTGCAGACCGTACGTGGGTCGTATGCCTATCAAGGGCGCCGGTTCACGATCGAACGCGACGGCACGCTGAGGTTCCTCGGAGACACGTCGCTGGACCCGCTTATCAGCATCAGCGCCACCCGCACCGTGTCAAGCGGCACTGATTCACGCCACGCTTCGAGGACAGGCGTCGGCACTGGAGCTGGATCTGACGAGCACGCCCACCCTCGACGAGAGCGACATCCTGTCGCTGCTGCTGTTCAACCAGCCGGTGAACGAGCTCGCCACGGCCCAGCGCAACGCGCTGGCCCTCCAGGCGGCAACGCTAGCCACTGGATTCGTCGTCAGCCCAGCCGTGTCGGCGGTTGGCGAGAAACTCGGACTGGATTTCCTGCAGCTCGAGCCCGTCGGAACGGCGGGCACTGCGAGCTATCGACTCTCGGCCGGCCGGGAGATCTGGAAGGGTCTGTTCCTGACCTACAGCCGTGAGTTTTCGTCTGACCCGTTCAACGAGCTGTTGGCCGAGTATGAATTGTCGAAATATATGCGCCTCAGCGCGAGTGGGAGCGATGCGTCGGGCTCCCGCGCCCGCAATTCACTCTTCCGGCGGATCGAGCGCTTCGGGGCCGATCTGATCTTTTTCTTCAGCTACTGAGCAGTCAGGGGCGGACCTTCCCGTCAGCGCGCCAGAGATAAATGACGCGCTCGTCGCCGCGAACATCTGTGAATCGATCCACTTTGTCCGGTTCCCAGTCACCCATACCGAACTTGTGGGAAACAATTCGAGCGCCGGGGGAGAGCTGTCGAGTCAGGATCGGTCGAAGCTTCAGATTTGCGCTCGAGACCAGATAGAGGGTGACAACCGTTGCGCTCGAGACGTCCGCGTTCAGGACGTCGCCCTGCTCAAATCGGACGAGCGACGTGACACCGGCGTCACGTGCGTTACGGCGCGACTCGGCGATCCGGTCGCGGTCGATGTCGATGCCCACCCCATGAGCGCCGTATTTCTTTGCGGCCGTAATGACGACTCGGCCGTCGCCGCTGCCGAGGTCGAACACCGTATCCTGGCTGGTGACCTGCGCCACGTTCAGCATGCGTTCGACTACGTCCTGCGGCGTAGGGATGTATGGGGCAAGCGTGGGCCGCTGGTCGGTCGCTGTGGCGGCGGCTCCGCCCGCTGCAATGATGACCAGCGCGCCAATGAGCGCCACCGGGCGACGGATTGTCCGCATGCAACGATCATCTCACGGAAGGGCTTCCATCGAGCTGTCGCCGGATGAGCTTCCAGCTGAGGCCTTGTTGACGATCGTGACGCTCGAAACGGATCGGGTTTACCGAAAGACCACGAACGAACCGTCACGCAAGGCAACCGCAGAAACGAGCCCCCATACGGGCACCGGTCCGGCGTCTTCGGACCTGGTGAGTTCGGAGCCGTTGCGGTCCGTTAATCGCCATGCCGCCGTGCCGCCACGGTTCCAGGCGGTACCTTCAGTCCAGGCGAGCAGGCGGTCTCCATTCGCGTTGACCGCGACCGACGGATGTTTTCGCGAGCCGGTTCCCGGAATGGCCGCGATGGCGCCAACGGTACCGGTCTTTGGGTTCAGCGACGTCGAATAGATCTGCTCGGCTGTTTCCCAGGCGGCTAGGACGCCGTCCGGCGTCTCCGACAACGCGAACGTCGTCATCGGACACGTCTGGAGTTCCCATGGATGGACGCTGATAGGCGCACGCGCGACGGGTCCACCCAGCATCAGCCAGGTCGTCGCGCGCTCGCTGCCGCCAGTTGCTGCACGATAGAGGACGTGCAACCTGCCTCCTGCGTCGAACAGTGCGCGCATCCCGCAGCATCCGCACGCTCCGACGGGTGCCGACGTCGCCGGTTGTTCGGCAGAAAATGTTGCGCCATCGTCAGAGGATTGCGCGATGTACACCGTGCGATGGCCTTCCCCCGCCTGGTTCCCCATGGCATGCCATACGATAGCGACGTGACCCGAACGGTCGGCCGCCACCGATCCGCCATCAAGTCCTTTGGATTGCCCGGAGACCGCGCGCTGTGGATCGAACCGCACCCCGTCGGCCGAGCGGGCGTGCCACATAGGGACGTCGGTACTGGTCGCGTCACTCGCGGGTTTCGACCCGTGCCAGGCGACGTGGATGTATCCGTTGCGCCCGAGCGACATCTGGGCGCCGCGAACCGAGCCCGTGGCCAGTGCCGATCCTTCCGTGCTGTTGACGCGCACGGGCTGCGAAAGTCGGTGCCCGTCGGCAGCCAGCCGTACGTAATACAGGTCGCCTCCCGCTGGCGTGCCGCTGAAGAACACCATATGTATGGCGCCCTTCGAATCCACTGCCGCCTGGGGCTGAATTAGCCCCTCAGGCATCGCCACGACCGCGACCGCGCCCGGCGCCCCGTTCGAGGTGGCTGGCACCTTTCCCAGAAAGGTGCCAGCCACCTTTTGTGGGGTGAAAATCGCCGAAGCCACTACTAGAGAAACAGATGCAAGGGAAAATGAGGTGCGCACGATCAGATGATAACCGAACGAGAACTGTGGCGCGGACAGAACGACGATGCAACGGTCTCGTGCCGGATGGCTTCGAGTTGCTCGAGAATCTATCTGTGTCTCCTCGAAGGGGACGCGATTGTCCGCCGCGAGCGACACCCGATCGCTCGATCGCCTACGAGCGGGCGCGACAACTGAAACAGGAGCTAGCAGGGCGGCTTTGCGATTGAAGAACTGTCGCGCGAATAAAATGCCGAGCTTGACTGAGATGCGGGCTTCCGATTAGATTTCCAGCCTCCCCGAATCAATCGGTTGGCGTGGAGAAGGAAGCGCCGCCAAACGTGTCGACCTATAACGTCCAGCCGGGCGCCCGTATGTTGTGGTGCCTGCGACGGCGCGCTACAGATGTGCGCTGCATCTTGTATCCGAACGAGATGCCTGTCGAAGTGCAGGTGCTGCAGGATCGCGACGTAGTCCTGAAAGAGCTCTTCCAGGAAGAATGGCTTGCGCTCAACTGGGCGCGAGCGTATTGCGAGCGCCTCAAGCTTCAAGGCTGGCACGACAGCCCGGCGTCGTAACGGCCGGCGGATCAACCGAACACGATGGCCGCGGTCACCCACAGCGCGGCCGCGATCGCCAACGCGAGCGTCAGATCCTTCCAGAGCGGAGGGGCGACATCCGAGTCCGGAGGATCGTCGAGTTCCAAGCCGTCCAGTCGCGGCTCGAGCCTCCAGCGATCGATCGTCCAGTCATCGTAATGCGGGATGCTCACGGCGCCTCCAGCGTTTTCGGAAAATTCGGGCCTCGCAAGTCTACTGCCATGTTCAGGTAAATGCACACAAACCGAGATTGCCTGACAACGCGCACATCACTCTATTTACCAGCCGGTTTTGGCTGGCGGGGGGCGACTACTTTTCAGACGCAGTGGTGCGAGATGATGCATGCCGCAAAACAGGCGCTTCTGTCGTAGACTCAATAGTGCCAGCCTGACCGCGCCTGCCGAGAGAGAGGACGACCTGTGCGTACCCGAATATTCGGATCCGTTGCGCTTGCGATCGGGGCCGCCGCCATCGCCATCGCGCAGTCGGGCGCCTCGCAACAACAACAACAGCAGCAGAGCAGCAGCCCCCGACATTCCGTACCCAGGCCAATTTCGTGCGGGTCGACGCCTATCCAACGCACAATGGCGAGCCCGTTCTGGATCTGAAGGCGGAAGATTTCGAAGTGCTGGAGGACGACAAACCACAGAAAGTCGAGACGTTCGAGCACATTCTGATCTCGCCCGCTGGTCCGCAAGCGCAGCGCTCAGAGCCGAACACCATTGACGCCTCGCGTCAGCTTATAGCGAATCCCAAGAACCGCGTGTTCGTCCTGTTCCTCGATGTGAAGCATGTAGCAGTCGACAGCGGCTGGCACGCACGCGAGCCGTTGATCCGTCTCATAGATCGCGTCCTCGGACCGGACGATCTCGTGGGGATCATGACACCGCGTATGTCCGCGGCTGATGTGGTGTTCGCCAGGAAGACCCAGGTCATCGCGAGCGGCCTTCGTGATGTCTGGCCGTGGGGTGAACGAGGGACGCTCATGCACGACGAGCGTGAATTCCAGTACGACGCGTGTTACCCCGCGCGGGAACAGGCAGGTGTCGTCGCTGAAATGATCGCACGCAAACGGGAGCGAAACACGCTCGACGCGCTCAGAGAACTTGTGCTCTATCTTAGGGACTTGCGTGAAGAGCGAAAGGCGATCGTCACCGTTTCCGAAGGGTGGCTCCTTTATCGTCCTAATACGGGCCTGACGACGCTGCGGAAGGATGCTCTCGGCAATACCGAACCCGTTCCGGGCCACGATCCTATTTACGTCGGCCCGGATGGGCGGATCACCATGAAGCCCAAGAACACCGAGGGCAACGTTCTCGATAAGAGCGAATGCGACGCCGAGCGCCAATATCTCGCGAACATCGACGACGACAACTACTTCCGCGAAATCATGGGGGAGGCGAACCGCGCCAACGCGACGTTCTACACCGTCGATCCCCGAGGTCTGCCCGTCTTCGACACGCCGATTGGACCCGCGCCGCCGGTGCCGATCGTGGTGGATGCCGCGATGCTCCGCACCCGCGTCGAAACCCTGCGTACGCTCGCGGAGGCCACCGACGGCATGGCGGTGTTGAACAACAACGATCTGGATATAGGCCTCAAGCGAATCGCGAGCGATCTGTCGTCCTACTACCTGCTTGGGTACTATTCCACCAACGCCAAGCTTGACGGGAAGTTCCATTCGATCAAGGTACGCGTCAAGCGACCCGGCATCGACGTCCGCGCCAGAAGAGGCTACCGCTCGGCCACCGAAGCCGAGGTAGCGGCGGCGAGAACAGCCGCAAACCCGCCAGTCACATCCTCCAAGGCTGCGGTGACGACCGCCATGACAGGCTTGTCGCGGCTCAGGCCTGATTGGCGCTTCAGCATGAATGCCGTCCCGATCACCGCGTCAGGTTCGAAGTCGATCTCGACGATCCTGATTGCGGGGGAGGTGCCCACCGGGGAGCCCGGCCGCGCCTGGGTCAACGGCGGGACGGTCTCGCTGGATGTGAGAGCCGGCGACTCGACGGCCACCGCACGCGTGACTATCGCACCAGGTGACCGCACGTTTTCCGTTCCCGTCAAGCTGTCGCCGCCTGTCACATCAGGATCGCTCGACGTCCGCGCGACGATTGCCGCCAGCGATCCAAGCGCGGAGCCGTTCACCGACATCCTGCGGCTCGATCTGGCGACCAGCATCGGCCAACCGATGCTGTTTCGTCGCGGGCCGTCAACGGGCAACCGCGTCGTACCTGCCGGAAGTTTTCAATTCAGCCGGACCGAACGCGCGCACCTCGAATTCCCCGTCGCCGCCGACACCAAAGCGGGCGCGGCGCGCTTGCTCGACAAGGCCGGCGAGCCACTCGCGATACCGGTGACGCTCGGGGAGCGCAGCGACACGCAGACAGGTCAGCGCTGGCTGACGGCCGATGTCACGCTGGCGGCGCTGGCGGCAGGGGACTACGTCGTGGAAGTGACGACCGGCCCAGCCGATGATCAGCTGAAGGTGATGACCGCGATTCGCGTGACGCGGTAGTGCCAGCGAGGCTGCGCCTCGGACCATGAAGGCGTCGCCTCGCCAGGACGCATTTCTTGATAACGCGACGATGGTTCTGTGCAGGCGCAAGGACGTCGAGGATGTGCCGCATCAGCCGGAACCGCACGGGAGATTCATCCTTCGCAGCAGCGAACAATACCGCGAGTCGCAGCGGATCCGATCGAGGAAGGGATATGTCTTGATCGCCATGATCAGGTGGTCGCGCTGGTCGATCGCCCGGTCCATCTCGGTGAAGAACTCGTCGATCTCGTCCAGCCCCAGGTGAATCCAGGCGAAGCTGCTTGCCGGCACGTAGATGTCAGCCGGCATCGCGCGAAGCTGCGCCATGATCGCGCGCGCGCCGGGGCGGTCGCCGCTGTCGGCCAGCGCAAGCCCGAGCCACCCGAGCATCAGCGGAGCGCCGCGGGTCAGCTCGACGGCCTTCCGCAGCGCCACGATCGCCTCGTCATACATCCCGGCTTCGTGATAAATCGTGCCGATCGTGAAGTGGCCAAGGAAGTGTCCGGGCGCAATCTCGAGCACCAGCCGGCCTTGATCGATGGCACGGTCGTACTGACGGTTCAGCCCCAGCATCACTTCGAGCCAGCACCGCGGAAACATCGCGAGCGGATCGAGTTCTATAGCGTGCTCGAGTTGCGCCACTGCTTCGTCGATTCGGCCAAACGGCATCAAGGCGGTCTGGGCGTACCTCATCCGGACAATCGGTGAGTGTGGATTCAACTGCAACGCGAGCGCCATCTCCCGCTCGACAGCGGTCCAGTCGTAAGCCAGCTGCTTCACGTCCTGCGCCAGCAGCGCATGCGCCTCGGCAAGGTCGTTGTCGATTTCCACGGCGCGCATGGCGTGCACGATGCCGATCGATAAGGCCTCTCGTGGCGGCATGAACCCAAAAAACCCTGCCGTCCACCACAGTTCGGCCAGGCCATCGTAGGCGAGAGCAAACTGGGGATCTCGCGCAACTGCTGCATCGAGGAACTCACGCGCCTTCTTCCAGCTGTCCGGTGACTCACCTCGATCGAGGTGATGGCGACCCTGGATATAAGAGTTGTACACAACCAGATCGTGCGTCGGTTTTTTGAGGAGCCGGCGCGCCTTCACTCGCTGCTCATCCGGCGCCTCACCAGTGATGAGCACGCCGATCTGCTCGCCGATCGCGTGCGCAACGGCTCGCTCGAGCGCGAAGATCTCGCCAACCGGCGTGTCAAAGCGTCTGGCAAACAGCTGTGTCTCGCTGGCTGCGCGAATGAGCTGGATGTTCAGCGTGACGCAATCGCCCGCGCGGCGGATCGATCCTTCGACGACGTAGTCGAGCCTCAGCTCCCGTCCGATCTGCGCGACATCCTTGCGGGTGCCTTTGTAGTGCATCGCGGTCGTACGAGCGATGACGTCGAGCTGCGACGGCGCCAGCATCGAGAGCTCCGAGATGATCTCGCCAGTCATAGCGTCGCAGAAGTAGTCCTGGGCTGGATCCTCGCTGGTTCTCACGAGCGGCAGGACCAGCAATCTCGCGTGCGGTGCCGCATCCGGCGCCTGCGGCGACCGTTCCGACAAAACGATAGCCACGTCGAGGCAGCGTCTCGATGAAGCGCGGACGATCGGCGGAGTCCCCGAGCGCCTCACGCAACCTGCCGATTGCGGTATTCAGGTTGTTTTCGAAATCGACGATGACGTCGTGCGGCCAGAGCCGGCGCTGAAGATCCTCGCGCGAGACGACCTGTCCCGGGTGTTCCAGCAGCATTGCCAGCACCTGCCAGGGCTGATCACGCAGCCTGACTCGCCGTCCGTGTTTTCGGAGCTGGCCAGCCGCAACGTCGACTTCATAACAGTCGAATCGGAGAAGTGCCATCGCAATTGCTCCGAGGATGGCGTCTGGCCCGGCGATCAGACGACGACCTGCCGGACCTCCGTCACGTGCGAAACACCGTCTGCTGAGAGAGTTGCGCGTCAAGAAGACGTCGATAAGACGGTATGGCGGCGTCCATTGCAATAGTCCGGCCACCGCGCGCACCATCGCCCGAGGAGGTAGTGATGCAGATCATCAGACGTACAACCATGGTGCCGGCTGTCACGGCCTTCGCCGTTGTTCCTAGCGGCATCGTCGGTGGCGCAATCGCCATCTTTCACGTTAATCAGCGGTGAATTCGGCCCCGGGGCCTTATACGAAATCGCCATGCCGACGGCTCCGTGGAACGGGGAGCTGGTGGTATTTGCTCAAGGGATCGGAAATCCTAATGACCCGATCGCGCTGCCGGCAGTCGGCGCGTTGCGGACCACTTTCACGAGTCAGGGGTTCGCGTTGGTATCCACGAGTCGCTCCGTGAACGGCTACGGAGCGGTCAAAGACGGCATGCAGCGGACCCACCAGTTGCGTGGAATCTTCGCAGACACCATTGGACAACCAACACGCGTGTACCTGATGGGTCGCTCGCTTGGCGGCTTGATTTCGGTCGGCCTTGCAGAGTCCTATCCAGCCCAATACGACGGGGTGCTGTCAGGATGTGGTTTACTCGCCGGCGGCGCGGTTGAACTCAAGTACCTGGTAGATGCGCGGACCCTGTTCGACTATTTCTTTCCAGGGGTGATTCCTTTCGGCCCGTGGGACCTTCCCCCCGACCCTGTCTTCGCGCCCGGGCATCCGATCTATGACGCCGTGCTCAAAGCTCTGATGGATGGTCTAGTGTCTCCCGGGCAACCAACGCTGCAGTTTGCGCGCACGGCGAACCTGCAGGCGATCGGTGCATCGGAGATCGTCAATGCCGGGTTGACCACGGTCGGGTTCACGGTGACACAGGCTCATGACCTCCTGGAGGTCACTCATGGCCATATGCCTGTCGACAACAGCGACACCTGGTACGAAGGATCGGAAAACGACGATGCCTTGAATGCTGGGGTTGCGCGTTATTACCAGGACCCGTCTGCCGCCAACTACATGGAGCACTTCTACACGCCTACCGGAGATCTGCACATCCCCGTTATCACGCTGCACAAAGTCCGTGACCCACTCGTCCCGCTTTTCCATGAGACGATTTATGCGGGCAGAGTGGCCGACGCGGTGTCGTCTGCGTTTCTCCTGCAGCGCACCGTCGATGGGTTCGGCCACTGCGGATTCCCTGCTTGACGAAACGGCGGCATTCTCGGCACTTGTTCAGTGGGTCAGGACGGGAGTGAAGCCGCAGAACTGAGTCGCCACATCGATCCAGGGATGAACAGGGAGCGCGCGGACGAGCCCGGCACGCGGCCGGGCCGCGGTGCGCCAACCGCTGAGCATGACCCGGCAAGGGCCATCTGTCCTTGCCGAGAGCGTTTATCGGTCGGCCTTCACGTGGCTAATCCATGCAACCAGCGTCTTCACTTCCGGATCCTCCAGCGTCACGAAGTGCTTGCCGCCTGGATGGAACTCGGTACCGCCCGCCTCATGTGCCAATGGCATCAGGAGCAGCCGACTGAGCTTGGGCTGACCGGGAACGACGACACGCTGCATCGCCTGGAAGTTCGCGCGCGACTGCTCTTCGTTCCATGAGGTCGCGCCCGGCGACAACTCCTGCAGGCGGAGCGGCGTGCCCTGTGAGTGGCACGCGTAGCAGCGGGCATGATCGCCGCGCCTGGCGAGAAAGATTGGCTGGATCTCGGTCCGGAACGTCTCGAAATCGAGGCCCCGCGGACCGGAGGCCGGCGCCGGCGGTCCCCTGTCCCTGCAGCGAGGAACGAGCGCAGATCAGAGCGAGCAATACCGCAAGGTGAAACGATGTTCGACGCACACGCGCTTTATATACGGCGGACGCGCTGGTGTAAAGTAGGCCGTCCGGAGGTGTCTATGCAGCGTCTTGTCTTGACCGTCGCGATCGCTCTCGCGCTCGGTGCGCGCCGCAGGTGCGTCCTCGGTTCGAATCATCCAGACGAATTCAGCCGGGACCAACGTCCACCTCATCGATCCGGCGACCAACAGGGTGGTCGGCGTGATCAACGGCATCGAGGTGAACCATGGCGTCACCGCCGCGCCCGACGGCTCCCGGCTTCTACATCACCAACGAGGCCGAGAAGACGCTCGATGTCGTCGACGCCAAGACGCTGAAGGTGATCACGTCGATCCCGCTGACGGCGCATCCGAACAACGTGTGCCATCAGCAAGGACGGCAGCGCGCGTCTACGTGGCGATTGCGGCGGCTCCCGGCGCGGTTGACGTGATCGATACGGCGACGCTCGACGCGCGCGAAAAGCATTCCGGTGCAGGGCGCAGCGCACAACACGTACGTCACCCCCGACGGCAAGTACGTGATCTGCGGCTCGGTTGCCGGCAAGCGCCTGACCGTGATCGATCAGAAAACCGAGCAGCCGGTGTGGACGTGTGCGTTCGACGCCGGTGTGCGGCCGATCGCCTTCGAGAAGAAGGCGGACGGATCGACCGGGCGCATGTTCGTGCAGCTCTCGGACTTCAATGGCTTCGCGATCGTCGACTTCGATCAGCGGAAGGAAGTCGGCCGGGTGAAGCTGCCGGACGTTCCCGAGAAGGAGCGTGTGACCGAAGGGCTGCAGGGGTCGCCTTCGCACGGCATCGGCGTCACGCCCGATGGCAAGACGCTGTGGGTGCTGAGCAAGATGAACAGCCGCGTCTACGAGTACGCGATGCCCGACCTGACGTTGATGGGCGAGGCTCCGACCGGCCACCATCCGGACTGGCTGACGTTCACGCCCGACAGCAAATCAGTCTATATCGCCAATGCCGGATCGAACAGCGTGTCGGTGGTTGACGTCGCCACCCGCAACGTCGTCACGCAGATTCCAGTCGGCTACGTGCCGAAGCGGAACGCGACCGCGATTCTTCCATAGATGCCGTCAAATCTGTCCCGATATCGTTGCCGTGCACGGGCGTGGCTATGCACAACATTCTTTCTGGTGGCTGCCACGCGGTTTGTCCGTGTCGGGCACGCAGACGACCGCGGCAGGAGTGCTGGCCACCGTCGATGAGAACAGCTACGAGCCGGCGCGCACGGTGAAGATGGGCGATCATCCGGTGATCTGGACAAACCCTCACTACAAAGCCCGAAACGTGTATTTTCAGTTCGGTCACAAGGCGGAGCTGTTCGACAGCCCCACGTTCACGCGGCTTTTTCTCAACGCGATCGGGTGGGCCTCAAATCCCTAATCACTGATCACTGATCCTTGAATCCCTGATCCTTGAATCCTTGAATCCTTGAATCCTGGCTCGCGCCGAAAGGTTTCAAACCTGCCAGGCGCGAGAGGGAGCGTGTAGGGGAGTCCGAGGGGCGAAGCCCCTCGGATAAGATTGGTCTGTCGAGTCCTTCCGCTCACCGGTCGTCAGAATCCTTCGCGCAGATCGATCGCCGGATTGCGATTGAAGAAATTGTGCGGGCGCAGCTTGAACGAATGCCAGATGGTCGGCATCACCGGCAGATCCTCGGCCCGCGTCAGGTGGTGCATGCCGATGTTCACCCAGACGACGATGTCCTGATTGCGGATGGGCCGATCGCGAGCGGTCCACACCGCCAGGCCGTCGCTGCCGGTGCTCTGAAACATGTATTCGCCGCCGGCATACCGCTCGGCCGCCACATACGGCGTCACCCAGATGTCGTGCTGGAGAAAGCCTGCGCGCTTCGCCGGCCAGTCGTCCGGATCGAGCAGCAGCGTCGCATGATTGGCGACGAGCACTTCATACGACACGGCATTGCCCACGTCGTTCGTCTGGCTCTCGTTCATCACGCGGTACTTCGACGGCTCGTGTCCGGTGTTGAGCTCAGCGGCCTTCTCCGACGCGGCAATCCTGGGCTCGACGACGTAGATGCTGCGGCGGGGCGAGTCGGCGGGCAGCGTCACGGGGCGGTAGGTGTCCTGATTGAAGCTGTTGCCCGGCGCCGTCGACGTCGAGGTCGAGCCGGAAATTGAAGTAGTGGTCGTGGTTCACGGCCACGAGGTTCGGCGCGACCAGCGTGCCGTAGCGCGTATCCGCGGCCGCCGTCGCGTCCGCCATGCTGCCTCGTCGCCACGCCTTTCACGCTGTCGATGCCGGTGGCTCCGACGCGCACGTCGATTTCGGCCGCGTCGTTGAACACCCAGTCGAAGAGGTAGTCGTAGTTGCCGACCGCGGCAGCCATCCGCACCACTAGCTCGACGTTGGCGCGGCCCTCGTACGTCTGATTGAGCGGCTCAGCGTGCCGCCAGATCGGATCGCCGGTGCTTCGCTCGAAGATGCACAGCGCGTTCGGCGTCGTGATCGGCTCGCCTTTGTCGTCGCCGAACGTCGTCGGCAGAAATGCGGCCGTCGCCGGGCAGTCGACGCCCGGCTTGAGCGGCGTCGCCATCGTGCCGGCGCCGTATTCGCCAGTGTCGAAATACGTCCGCGAGTACCAGCCGTAGTCGGCATCCATGTACGGCACGAACATCTCCGACAGGTAGCCCTGGTAGAGCACCGAACGCAGCTTGTTCCCGTCCTGCCAGCGCGCGACCGAGATCACCGTGCCGACGCGCCCGTCGACGCGCGCGTGAAAGCGCCAGTTGCCCCAGGCAATTTCGTTGCCGTTGATGACGACGTTCGCGCCCTGCGGCTGCGCCATCACCGTGGGCTTGCGCGCCGCGCGCAACGGACCTGCGGCCGACTTCAGTGAAGTTCTGCTCGCGATCGGCGATCGGCACCACACCGGCGTCGGCGACGCTCAGCACTTTGCGCTCGCGCAGATCGACGATCGCGTACAGCCGTTCGATGGGCCAGCCCCACATGTTGGTCGTCGTACGGCGCAGGTCATAGCATCCGACCTTGATGATGCGTTTGCCCGCGTGCTCGGGGATGGCAAAGTACCCGGCGGTCATCGGCGAGCAGAAGACCTTGTCGGGATCGGTCACGCCGCGTTTCGCGAGCGCCGCGCGGAACTCCGGATTCGTCAGGACGACCTTCGCCGCCTCGAACTCGGACAGCATCACCGGCGGTTCGACGCCTTTGCGCTCGACGACCGAGACGATGCGTCGCGCCGTGAGATCGGCGACCACTTCGAACACGCTCGCCGAAGTCATGACGACCAGCCGCGCTTGACGTGGCAGCGTCTCGCCTGGCCGCCACGCGATGACGTCGGCTTTGGCCGGCTCGTTGAGCAGGATCGACGCGAACTGCGCGCGTGCGAAGCGCGCATCCATCCGCGCGACCTCGGCGGCCACACGGATCTCGTCAGGCGTCAGCGGATCGAGTGGGTGAGCGTCGACAGGTACCGGCAGAAAGAGCACACCAACGGCGAGAGCAACCGTTACCGCCGTTCGAACGGCTCGCATCGCAGGCCTCACTTGCGACCGGGCGCTGGCGCGGACGATGGCGACGTGGCACTCCCTCGCGTGCCACGCGTGGGAATACCCCAGAAGATGAAGCCGCCGCGATTGGTCCCTGCCATGATGTCAATCGCGCCATCCTTGTTGAGATCGGCCACTTGAATCATCGAGCCCACACCCGACCGGTTATGGATCAACTCCGGCACAAACCGCGCGCCGCCTGGCGCTTTCGCGTCGCGGACCGTTTTGAACCAGTAGAGGACGGCAGCGCCCTGCGCATCCGGATCGCTATAGCTGTCGAGGTGCGCCCATGCGCGTTTGCCGGTGATGATGTCCTTCACGCCGTCGCCATCGACATCCGCCATCGTCAGGGCATGTAACTCGGTAAAGGTCACGTCGCCCGGATTCTTCGTGGCGAAGTCACCCATGATCAGGTGTTCGACGAACGAGATCTTTCCGGCCGCATCGCGCTTCTGCTCGTACCAGGCGAGGCCGAACCCGTGCGCGGCGAGCGAGGTGACGACGTCCGGGAGTTTGTCGCCGTTGACGTCGTAGATTTCCATGTTGGCGCCGGCATTGCCGTTGCGGCCGAAGGCGCCCTGATGGAACGTCCACGGCGTGACCGTGGCGCCGCCCGCGGGCTGCTCCCACCACCCATGCGGCGCGATCAAATCGACTCTGCCATCGCCGTTGATGTCGCCGGCGCCGATGCCATGGATGCTCCCGCCCCACGGGCCGGCTTCAGAGACCGCGTAGACCTTCCAGGGACCGGTTGGATTCGCCGGATCGGACGTCGCCCACTGCACCTTGTTGCTGCCGGAGAACACCGCGTCGATCTTGCCGTCATTGTTCACGTCGGCGAAGGTGATCGATTCGGAGATGACTTCGGGAAACACCGTGTAGCGCGTCCAGCGGCGCGATTCGCCGCGCGGGTTCACGTAGAGCGCGGGTGCGCGCGATTCGGCGACGAGGATGTCGTCCCATCCGTCGCCGGTGTAGTCGCCCGCGTAGTTCACCATCGCCGGGCCATATTCCTTCGCCGGGTTGAACGCCTGGCCGAGATAGAACTCGCGCGAGTCGGTGAACGACGGGCCGAGGTAGTAGCGGTTGCCCATCGTGACGTCGAGCACGCCATCGTGGTTGAAGTCGCCGGCCGCGGCCGACCAGCCGTAATAGAAGTCCTCGAAGTGCTGCGCGCGAAAATGCGGCGAGGTCTTCTCGCCCGGGGTCACGCGGCGCTGCAGATCCTTGAGCGCGAGATTCTTGAACCGCACTTCACCCGTGCCGCCGACGTAGAGCGCGACCGGTCCGAACGTTCCTGTCTCGGCATCGATCGCCAGTCCGCCGCCCACCGGCGCATTCAGGCTCGCGCGGAAGACGTTGGCGTCGACCAGCACTTCGAACGTATTCCAGTCGTTCGGCTTGAATGCCGTCGAGGGTCGCGGCGGAAACATCGAGACGAACGTCGAGGCCGGACCAGCCTCCGCGCCCGCCGCCCGGCGCACCACCGGCACGGCCCGCACTCGGCGGCGGAGGAGGCGGCTGGATTCGCAGCATGGCACCGCCGGGCGCGTCAACGGTTCGCGACCGCCGATGCGCCCCTGCGCGTCGACGGTCACAGCCGCAGGCGCCGGCGATTCTCCGGCCGAGCGTCGTGTAAATGCCTTTGATCCCCGCCGCGCTCTTCTCGCTCCGCACCATGACGCCGGCGGTGCAGGCCGCGGCACACCGGTACGAACCGGCGACCTGCACGTCCTGGTAACCCGGATTGATGAGCAGCCAGCCGCCGTCAGCGCTCGTCGGCGTGCCGATGATCTCGCCGTTCTCCGCGCGCCACGTCGCCTGACCGATCTGATCGGTCCCGGTCAGCGCGGATCCTTTGAACGTCCAGTCCGGGACGAAGGTGCCAGGGACAGACGGCGCGGGTGCCTGGCCGTCCGAGCGCGGCGGCCCACACGACCGCGACCAGAGAAATCGAAACTGCGAGACTGCGTCGTTGGGACATTGATGCCCTCATCTGTGGCTCTCCGACTCCCGAGACCGAGCTACTTCGGTGGGGCGAGCAGAAAGCGCAGGCTGTTGTCGATCATCGTTGGCAGAATCGGAGTCGAATAGATCCGGTCGCCGTGGCCGTAGTTCAGATACACCATTCTGTACTTGCTATTGATCCACGCCACCGGGATGTCGCCGCCGTTGAGCGTGTTCTTCACACCCGAGCGGGAAATTCGAGCGCATCCAGCGTCAGCAGCACCTTCACGTCGGGATTGGCGCGAGGGCTCGGCGTCCACGAGTACCACTCGTTGATCGGCGCGACGAACGTCGGCGGCACACCCTTCACGATCGGGTGCTCGACGTCGTCCACGTTGACGCGGGCCGGCAGCGACGGCCAGTTGCTCGCGGTGAACCGGCTGCCGCCCATGAACTCGGTAAACCACGGCCATGCGTTGCTCCCGAAGCCGGAGACATGGAACCCCAGCCAGGCGCCGCCGCCGCTCATGTACCGCTCGAACGCCTGGCGCTGCGCCGGCGTGTGGGGCATGTCGTTCAGCCAGATCACCACCCGCACGTCGCGGAGACTTGCGTCGTTCAGCGGCGTCCCAGTCGCTCGTGGCCGTAAACGCGTAGCCGCCCTCGCCGGCGCCGGCCGCCGAAGGCGCGCATCGCCTGCTGCGCGAACAGGACAGTGATCGAGCTCGCCGCCGACGGTGAAGAACGCCAGCACCTTGGGACGCTGGCGGGGCGGGTTGCTGCGCGACGACGCCCGGCGAGCACGAGGAGCCAGAGCGACGAGGCAAGCCGATCGACCGCAAGATTCTCTTCATGTCCGCGCGCGGTGCATAGTACATTGCGCCGGCCGACCGTGAGAACCTCAGTGCCAACATTTCGCATCGCGATCGCGGCGATCGTCTGTATCTCCGTAGGGGCCGTGTCGGCGCGGAGGTCGGCGTCACGGACGGTCCCAAAGGTGTTGTCGTCAACACCCGCAATGGCAAGGCGTACGCCGCGTTCCCCGACCTCGGCGTCGTGAAGATCGTCAATGGCGCCACCGGTGCCGTGGTCGTGCTCAACACCGGCGCCAACGTCAAGAACCTGACAATCGATCCCCGCGATGGCCGTGTCTATGCCATGAACCGCGGTCCGGGGACGATCTCGGTGATCGACCCCGATACCGACGCCGTCATCGACACCTTGAAGGCCGATCGGGGCAGCCTGACGGCGTTGAATCCTGTCGACCAACCGGCTATACGTCTCGGCGAGCACCGGCACCGATCCCTCGGTCATCGATCTTGCGACGAAGACAGTCCACGGTCATTCACGCCGGCACCGAAGGCAATGCGCTGTCGGTGAACGTCAAGGCCAACAAGATTTACTTCGTCGGCTACGAGGACAACTTCCTGACCGTCGTCGATGGCGTCACCAACCAGCCGACCCGAATCGAACTGCCCGGCTTTCATCAGTGGGATTCGGCGTTCAACGAGACGAACGGCTTGCTCTACCTGCCGACCCCGAACAACGATGCGGTCACGGTCATCGACACGCGCACCAACGTCGTGTCCACCGTCGGAACGGGCAACGTCCCATGGCCGCGGCCGTGAACGACATCACCAATCGCATTTACGTCGTGAACTACGGCAGCAGCGACGTCACCGTGATAGACGGCGGTTCCAACCGGCCGATCGCGACGGTCAAGGTCGGATTGTGGCCGCAGCAGATCGCGATCAACACGAAGACCAACATGATCTACGTCGTCAATACCCACGCGAACAGCGTGTCGGTGATTGATGGCCGGACGAACACCGTCGCCGCGACGGTGCCCGCCGACAAGGGCCCGTGGGCGGTGGCCGTCAATCCGGTGACCAACATGATCTACGTGGCCAACCGACTGAGCGACAAGGTCACCGTGATTGATGGCCGGACGAATCGAGGCGGTCCAACGATAGGCTGGCGTTTGGGCGCCCTGAGCACCGTCGAGGCGCGAGCGGCGAACTCGATGCTCTCTCTACCCCGACCCGCCGCCGTTCGTCGGCTGCGGCGGCTGTTAGGCAGCCTTTGGCTTGAACTGCGCGTAGATTCGCTCCGGCGCGTCGTCGAAGTATTTGAAGAGCGCGGGACACAACCAACCTTCGATTCCCAAGTCCGCACTGTAGTACCAGTTGCCACCCATGTCGCTCCGACGCCATTCGAACATCGATTGATGACCAGGGAATGGCGCTGCTGAAAAGAGCAGCGTGAATCCGGATTGCGCGCCCGAGATACCCCGAACCATCCTTTCGATGATCTCGTCGGCACCCGAAACAAACGGCTCCTGAACAAGACCTGCCTTCGGATCATCGAACACCCAGAGGCCTTCGTGCTTGTACGGATGGATCGCAATAATGGCATTCATGTCGCGTCTAGACCCAGCATGAGACCGCTCGCCAGAAGTAGGGCGATCGCGAAAGCGGCCAGCATCAATTGATATGGGCCTGTCTCGTCGCGAGGATGGAGTCTACTGCAGAGCCTCCCGAGGAACCATGGAAAAGGCAGCCGACCGGCATCACGCGAAGGAGACGTTAAGCACCTCCTCACTCCTGATCTGACTCTCCTTGTGCCGCCCCAAATGGGGACGTTCATTCGCTGGTCGGAGCCGAATCGACGTTCTCGATACGCGGCTTCTCGACTGGCGCCGGCCACCCCTCCGAAAGGAAACCGATCGGCGCGCCTATCGGTACGGAGCCCTCGCGAACGGCGTGCGGCCGGACCACGGACGTAACGGTGTCGCGCAGGCCGAAGCTGAGAAGGAGTCGTGATGCTACCCGGAATCGTTGACGTGACGAGAATCACCGGCGCTCACGTCGCGGGCTCACCCACGAGCTGGCAGACCGCGAACGGGCCCTTCAACGTCGAGCACGTCGGCGCGACGAGCGCGACGGGCGAGCTCCTGGTGTTCTGGTGGTCGCCGCAGCACGACTGGCAGGTTGTCAACGTCACCGCGATAACCGGCCAGCACGTCGGCGGCGGCGTGACGAGCTGGCAGACCCCTAATGGACCGTTTTTGGTCGAGCACGTAGCCGGATGCTCGCCCGCAGGCGATCTGATCGTGTTCTGGTGGTCGCCGCAGCACGATTGGCAGGCGGTCAACGTGTCCGCGAAGACCGGCAGACGCATCGTCGGGGCGCCCGTGAGCTGGGTCACGCCGGACGGCGCGGGCGGAAAGGTCGAGCATCTCGGCGCGCGCGGCGTCAACAACGAGCTGCTGGTGTTCTTCTGGACTCCCGCGCACGACTGGCAGGTTGTGGACGTGACGGCGAAGACCGGGCGCGCGGTTGCTGGCGACGTGACGGCGTGGCAGTCCACCAACGGGCCGATGATCGTCGAGCACGTGGGCGGCGTGTCGCCGGACGGCACCCTGTCGGTCTTCTGGTGGTCGCCGGCGCATGACTGGCAGGCCCTGAACGTGTCGTCGATCGCCGGCGGTGTCGTTAACGGCCGGACGGTCAGCTGGCTCGCCGGCGGCGTCGAGCACGTCGCCGCGCACGGCAGCAGCAACCAGCTGTTCGTGTACTGGTGGACGCCCGCGACGAACTGGCGCCTGGTGGACGTGACCGCGATCACCGGCGCCTCGATCGCGGAGGTGTCGGCCGCCTATCAAGTCTCCGAGACCGGCGCCAACGTCGAGCTCCTCTCGGCCCGCGGCGTCGACAACGCGCTCCTGCGCTTCTGGTGGCGCCCCAATCGCGATTGGCAGGCGCAGAACCTGACGCTCGCGACCGGGGGCAGTGTGTCGTCGGGCCCGACCGCGTGGCTGACGCCATCCGGCAGCTCGCTGATCGAGCACGCCGCGGCCGCGACGCCGCAGCAGTCCTTGATCGTGGTGTGGGACGACGGAGAGAGCCGGCGTCTGACGGATGCGACGGGCGAGCCCATCGCTCCGCTCCGCAGAAAACAGGGGCGCGCCAAGGTCGTGGCCATCCTGTGGGATCCCAAGCGCCCGACGGATCCGGCCCCTCCGGTGTCGGCCGTGGAGGATGTCGTGTTCGGTGCGGTGAACAGCGCGCGCGACTACTACCTGCAGGTCAGCGGCAACTCATTCACGTTCGATCGCGTCGGGGTCTTCGGATGGTTTCCTGCGAGCCGTCCCGCGTCGTACTGGTGGGGCCCGCCCGACACGAACGACACCGACCACGATGGTTGGGTCAACCCTCACGTGCAGAAGTGGACGGAAGCGATCCGGCTGGCAGATCCGCAGTTCGACTACAGCGCCTTCGATGCAAATCCTCACGACGGCCATCTCCGTCCCGAAGACGAGCTCGGCGTCCTGATAGTCATTCCGCAGAACGGACCGTTCGGCTCGAACCGGGGCGTCGTGGCCCGCGAATATCCGAACCCCATGCCCCTCGTCGTCGACGGCGTGACGATTCCGGTGATCGCCGAGGTGTACATCGGTGCGCCGCCGAACCGCGGCGCCGTGGCTCACGAGCTGGGCCACCTGCTGTCGGGCCTGCCTGATCTGTACTTCGCCCTGCCGGACGAACCGAAGTGGAAGGGCATCCCGTTCGACAACCCGTTTGCGGCCGGCGACTACTGCCTGATGGACAACACCTACAACGGCGCGCATTTCTGTCCGTTCCTCAGGCTGAAGCTCGGGTGGCTGAGGCCGCGGCTCGTCTGCCGATCGGGCCGGTACGACCTGCACGCGATCGAGAGCGCACGCGACGTGTGGATCCTGCTACATCCGGCGCGCGGCACACGCGAGTACTTCATCGTGGAGAATCGGTTCAGGGACGGATCGTACGACGCAGCGCTCCCCGATCGCGGCCTTGGCGTCTGGCACGTGATCGAGGATCCGGCGTTGTATGGATCGTTCATCCCGCCGCGACCGCCGAATCCGCCGGCGTCTTCGCGGCAGGACCTCTGGGAACAGAAGTGGGCCTTGATCGCGAAGAACGACTGGGGACGCCGTGGCATCAGGATGATTCGACCGGTGTGGGACACGTTCCGTCCCGCTCAGTCGTTGTGGGACGGATCGGATCCGGCGACGGGCTACGATCTGCTGCCCGACGCGCCGCCGCCCAAGGCGAGCCTGCGCTGGGCGGACGGCACGCCGAGCGGGTTTGCGATCCGCAATATCTCGGCCGCCGGCCCGCTGATGACGGCTGATCTCAGCGTGCCGTGGTGAGCCTCGCGCGGAGCTTCTTCTTTCGTCGCGTGATCCACCCGAGACCGAACGACCCGGTGAGCATCAGCCCCAGCGAGTGAGCCACGCTGCTTTGCCGCCCAATCATCGGAAACGCACGACCGCTCCGTCGAGAGGCAGAATCCTTTGCTGCGGCGTGGAGGAGACCCGAGTCTGGCTCGCTGACGGTTCGGCGCCCAAAGCAATGGCTGCCGTTGTGCTGCCGAGTGATTCGACGGTGTCGAACACGAACGGAATCCCTTGCGTCGCTTCTGGCTCTGGGCCGTCGGTGATGTTGAAATGAAGATGCGCCCCGTTCGTGTTGCCTGAGTTCCCGAGGCGACCAATTACGTGACCCCGCCGGTCCCGCTTCCCCCACTTTGACGGCGACACTGTTGCGCTGCAGGTGTGCGTAATGAACGAATGTGCCGTCGCCGGCTCTAATGATCACGTAGTTTCCGTACGTGTCTGCAGCTGAAGGAGACGACGGGCGCGGTGGTTCAACCAGCGGTTGATTGTCGACTATGCCATCGCGTGCTGCGTAGACAGTGCCATCGAGCACCGCTAGTATTTCACGGCCAAAGCCAATCCAGTCGTCGTTTGAAGAGCTGCGGAAATCCCCGCGAACGGCTCTCCCGTTGTCGTCGACCCCAATGAAGTCGATCGCGTATCGCTGCGGAATCCTGGCCGTTCGTCCATCCACAAGCGCGCTACCCCAATGCGCGGACCGGTGTTGCCCAGGTCCGTTATGCGCCAGCCACGTACCCGCACAAACGGCGATCCCACAATGATCGGCGGCGCCGAGCGAACATCCACTCGTGCGTCGGCCGCGACCAGCTGCTGACCGCCTTCAGTTGAAACCTGGAATGAATGCCGGAGTATACGTGGCACCAGCTGATCCTCGCCGAGCGTGATCCACACGTGGATGAGGGCGGTAGTGCCGCTCGGAATTGCTCGCCCATAGCGGACCTTGGGGTCCGCCTCCGGACGCATAACGCGCTGATCCAGGTCGCTACCCGCATACGTGATCAGTGGCTTCGCATCTGATTCCGCGAACACCTCGATGCGGTCGATCTGAGCGCCCATTCGCGGAATGTCATTGACGACCAGTTCATAAGCGAGATGCGTCAGACCATCGCTGCCCTTGAAGGGTGTGGGCGCGACGGCGACCCGCACATCAATACGGGCCAACGATTCCTGGCCGGAAACGGCCAGGAGCATCGCGCTGGCGATGATGGCGGCGCAGACGGCTGTGCGGCTCACGCTGAGTAATCCGCCCGAGTGGCGCAGTCGATACGGGGATCCTGATAAACGCGCGCCATTCACCCTCCGTCAGTTGCATGAACCCCGGACGTTAGGTGATGCGTCCGAGGATGTGGTCGGCGGCCTTCTCGGCAACCATGATCGTCGGAGCCTTCGTGTTCGCCGACGGTACCCTGGGCATCACCGAGGCATCGGCCACGCGCAAGCCCTTCAGGCCAATAAACATGAGGTCCGGTGTCACCACGCTCATCGAGTTGGTAGCCGCGCCGATGCGGCACGTGCCGACCGGATGGTAGTCGGTCTTGGCGTGCGCGCATGCATAGTCGAACAACTCGTCGTCGCTCAAGAGAGAGGCGCCCGGTAGCACCTCGGCTTTGACGTAAGCGCTTGAGCGCCGGCTGACGCAGGATCTCGCGCGCCAGGCGCAGCCCTGCGATCGAACATGCGCCGGTCGTCGGGTCCGACCAGTAATTGGGGTCGATCAGCGGGGCAGCGGTCGGGTCGGCGCTGGCCAGCCGAACTGTGCCGCGCGAGCGCGGACGCAATAGGGCCGAATTGAGAGTGACGCCAGCATGCTGCATCTTCGCAACGCCGGCCTCAATGCCGGAGCCCAGCCCGAGATGAAACTGGATGTCGGGGGATCGCTCCCTTTGCGGCCGCGATCGGCGTACCAGAAGCCGCCGGTCTCGAACAGGCTGGAGGCCACCGGCCCCTTCTTCAGCAGCAGGTACTGCAGCCGGCCCACGCAGCGTAGTGCAGCTTGTTATAGTTGTCATAGGTGTGGTCGCCCGTGCATTCGGCGATCGCGAAGAGGTCGAGATGGTCCTGCAGGTTCGAGCCGACGCCGGGCAGGTCGTGGACGACGGCGGATGCCGACTGCACTTCAGATGATCTGCCGGGCCGATGCCCGACTGCATGAGCAGCTTCGGCGAGCCGAAGGCGCCGGATGAGACGATCACTTCGCGCTCGGCGCGCAGGATGCGGCGTGCTCGGCTGCTCGCCTGACACGACTTCGACGCCAACGGCGCGGCCCGGCTTCGACGACGATGCGCAACGCCAGCGTTCGCAGCGTCACGGTCAGGTTCGGGCGATGCCGCGGATCGGTTTCAGGTAGGCGACCGAGGTCGACGAGCGCCGGGCGTTGAACTGCGTCAGTTGGTAATAGCCGAGTCCGTCCTGGCGCGCTCCGTTGAAATCGGGATTGAACGGAATGCCGAGTTCCTGCCCGGCCTGGAAGAAGGCCTCGCAGATCGGCAGCGGGCTGATCGGGTTGGAGACGCCCAGCGGGCCGCCATAGCCGTGGAACTCGTTCGCGAAGCGCTGGTTGTTCTCGGCCCGTTTGAAGTAGGGCAGCACTGCCGCATAGCTCCAGCCGGCCGCGCCCTCCTCGCGCTCCCACTCATCGATAGTCGGCCGCCGCGCCGCGAGTGTAGATCTGCGCGTTGATTGACGTGCCGCCGCCGATCACCTTGGCTTGGGTGTACCCGAGCACCCGGTTCTTCATGTGCTTCTGCGGGACGGTCGACCAGCCCCAGGAGGCGATGCCCTTGGTCATCTTCGCGAAGCCCGCCGGCATATGGAACAGCGGGTGTCGGTCCGATGCCGCCGGCCTCGAGCAGCAGGACCCGCAGCGACGGATCGGCGCTCAGCCGATTGGCCAGCACGCAGCCCGCGGCGCCGCCGCCGATGATGATGTAGTCGTAGGTCTCGTCCGCCCTCACGCTCATGCGATCAGCCTCTCCGTCTCTGCTTCGAAGCACACTAGCTTGCTCAAGTGAGCGACTTCATGAGTGCCAGGCGCCGTCGATGAGAAGCTTGCCGCAGTACGGCGGCCTGGCGAGGATCTCGGCTGGGGTGAGCATCTTGATCATGGTCGTGGGATCTCGATAACCGGTGGGCGTCTCAGCGGCCCAGGTAGTTAGGCGGACGTTTTTCCCGGAAGCTGCGCACGCCCTCGGCGCCATCTTCCGTAGACGCCGCAAGCCCGCTCGCCATCGACTCGAGCGCTACCGCGATATCCTCGCCCGACGCGGCGTTGACCAGTTGCTTGGTGAGTTGCAACGACACGGGCGCCCGGGCGGCCATCTCCGTAGCCAATCTCATGGCGCGCTCGCGCAGAGTCGCGGCGGACTCTACTTCGTGCACCAGCCCGCTGGTCCGCGCATCGGCAGCGGCGACACGCATGCCACTCAAGGCGAGGTACTTGGCATGGCTCGGACCCACGAGGCTCACGAGCCGCTGGGATCCGGACCATCCCGGGCAGGTGCCGATCGACGCCTCAGGTAGCGCGAACTGCGCGTGCTCGGCAGCAATTCGTATGTCGGCCGTGATCGCCAGCTCGAGCCCGCCGCCGAAAGCGTGGCCATTGATCGCCGCAATGACCGGCTGGCGCAGGCGCGCCCACTGGTCGAATACCTGGTGGCCCCGCCGGATCCACCGGCGCCACATGTCCAGCGGCTGCAGGGCCGCCCATTCGTTGATGTCTGCCCCGGCGCAGAAGGCCTTCTCGCCGGCGCCGGTCAGCACGACGACACGCACGTCCAGGTCGGATTCCAGTACTCGGGCGATCCGCTCCAACTCGTCAAGCATGACGGGTGTCAGCGCATTCAGTTTGGCCGGTCGTTCGAGCGTGACGACGGCGACGTGGCCGTCCCGATGGCAAGTGACGAGCGACTCAGTCACGCCGCGCCTCCTCGGCCTTCAAAGTCAGCCCGAAAGGCTGTTCGCGGAACAGGGCGGCGTCCATTACGCGCAGGTCGCCGGCGACGTGCAGCGCGACCTCGGCCTGGTCGATCACGTCCCGTTGCAGATCGATGCCGGGCGCTATCTCCTTGACCACGAGCGCATCGCGTTCGAGATCGATCACGCAACGCTCCGTCACGTAACGGACGCGCTGATTCCGCGCTCGCCCAACCACACCGCTGAAGGTGATGTGTTCAGCGGTTTTTACGAACTTGCGCGTCCTGCCTTCTTTCGCGATGTGGAGTTGGCCATCACCAACTTCCAACTGGGCGCCGGCGGTGAAGAAGCCCGAAAAGACGATGCGCCGCGCGTGAGCGGTGATGTCGACGAAGCCGCCGCAACCGGCGGTCAGGTACGGCTTAGCCGCCAGTCTCGAAACGTTAACGCTGCCGTTGGCGTCGACCTGCATAAAAGACAGCAATGCGATGTCAAATCCGCCGCCTTGGAAGTACGTGAACTGGTTCGACGAGGCCACGATCGCGTCGGCATTCGATGAGCAACCGAACGCGAACCCCAGCAGCGGCATTCCGCCGACGGCGCCCTGTTCGATCACCCAGGTCACCTCACCGTGCAGACCCTCTTCGAGCAGGATGCGCGGCACGTTGGCCGAGATGCCGAAGCCGAGGTTGGCCGCATCACCGTGCGCCAGCTCCATCGCGGCACGGCGTGCGATGACCTTCTCGGGGCCCCAAGCCTGGACCTCGAACGTGGCTAGCGGCTGCAGGATTTCCCCGCTGATGGCGGGGTCGTACACGGTTTGCGTGGTCTGCCACTGATCCGGGTCGACGACGACATAGTCGACTAGGTTGCACGGCACTCCTACATCGTGTGGGCGCAGACTGCCGTGCCTGACGACTCGCTTGACCTGCGCGATGACGATGCCGCCGTGGTTGCGTGCCGCGAGGGCCTGGTCAAAGCCGCCGAGCAAGGCGCCTTCGTGCTCGTAGGTCAGATTGCCGCGCTCGTCCGCCGAGGTCGCGCGGATGATCGCGACGTCCGGCACGACCGCCGGAAAATAGAGCCACTGTTCGCCATCGAAAGTCTCCTTGCGCACGACGGGATGCCGGAAGGCGGCGTCGTTCATGGCGCAGCCCTGCTGATCAGGATCGACGAAGGTACCGATGCCGACTTTCGTCAGCACGCCGGGCCGCCGCGCCGCGGCCTCGCGGTGCATGTCGAAGAGAATCCCGCTGGGTATGTTGTAGGCCTCGACCTGGTTGTCGACCACCATGCGCCAGATCGCCGGCATCGGCAGCGAGGACGGGCCACTGGGATACGAACCGGCGAGTACCGAGCGAGCAACCCCGGCTTCGCGATGTGATCGATGCCCTTGATGCCGTACATGTCTCCGGCGGCGATGGGATTCAACGTCGTCAGATTCCGTGGAGCGCCTTCGCGATCGAACCGCTGACCGATGGCAGCCAGCACCTTGTCAGGGCAGCCGAGACCGCTGGCTGAACTGATGCTCACCACGTCACCATCACGAATAAGTCCGGCCGCCTGCGGCGCCGTGATGACCTTCTTCACTTCTCGCCTCAGGCCGGTTTCCTTCATTTAGATCGATCCAAAAGTGGGCACGATGGTAGCGTTTAGATGGATCCAATTCAATCGCAAAAAAGTAGCGGAGCCGGTGCTGGGAAGATCAGACGGGCCCTTCTCGTCCCGAGGACCCGCAGGAGTGGCGGATGACAAGGTGCGGGGGCAGAACAACTTGCTGGAGTGGGCGCTCGGGATGGGCGATGCGCTCGAGGAGGACCTCGACGGCCGTTTCCCCGACCGAGCGGGGCCCGATGCCGACCGTCGTGAGCGCCGGTCGCACCAGGGCGGCGTCGGCGATATCGTCGAAGCCAACGACGCCAAAGTTTCGGCCGGGCGTTCGACCTTCGGCCTGCAGGCCGAGGAGCGCCCCGAAGGCCACGACGTCGTTATAACAGAGTGCCGCCGTCGGCGGTTCGGGCAGTTGCAGCAACGCGCGCACGGCTTCAAAGCCGCCGTCACGGGATGCCGGACCGGCAGCCGCGAGCCGGTCCTCCACCGACAGGTGATGCTTTTCCAACGCTCGGCGATAGCCATCGAGTCGGTCGCGCCGGGCGGACGACGAGACCGGGCCCCCCACGAAAGCAATCCGCCGGTGCCCAAGCGAGACGAGATGGTCGACGCCCATCTCGGCACCCAGCCGGTTGTCAGCTCCGACATAGTCCGCCCCGCTATCCGCCAGATAGCGTGCGACCAGGACGAAGGGCAGGTTCCACTCGCGAAGCTGGGTGACCGTATCCAACGACGTGTCCTGCGCCGGGCAGAGGAGTAGGCCGTCGACTTGGTAGCCGTGCAACACCGTCAGAAGCCGTTCCTGTTTTTTGAGGTGGTCACCCGTGTGGGTCAACAGCACGGCATAGCCGACGTCCTCCAGCCGTCCTTCGATACTGACAGCCAACTCGGCGAAGAACGGATTGGTGATGTCAGTGACGGCCAGGCCGATTGTGCGGGAGCGCTGGGCGCGCAGAGTCGCGGCGGCACGGTTGTAGACGTAGCCCATCCTGCGCATCGACGCGAGCACCCGTTCTCGGGTTGCCCTCGCTACCAACGGGCTTTGGCGCAGGACGAGGGAGGCCGTCGCGCGCGAGACGCCCGCATCGGCCGCGACGTCCCTCAAGGTTGCGCGCTTCAAGACACGTTCATCAGGTGATCCGCCACGCGCAACGCCTGGGCCGCAATCGTGAGTGCAGGGTTGACGGCTGCGGACGAGGGAAAGAACGATGCATCGACGACGTAGAGGTTCGAGACGTCGTGCGACCGGCAGGAAGGGTCCAGCACAGAGGTGGCGGGGTCCGTACCCGAAACGCAGGGTACCGACACTGGTGTGAGTTGGTCTCGATACCCATTGGCTTCGTGAACACGAGCGGATAGCCGCCCTGCTTCATCATCCTCGTCGCTTCCTCCACGAGCTTTCGGTGAGACGCTGTGTTGTTGGGTCTCCACTGCACCTGGATCCGTCCGCCCGACGTGACGGTGACGCGGTTCTCGCGCTCGGGCAGGTCTTCGGACATCACCCACCAGTCAATACTCCGGCCAGCCAAGAAATTCAGCATCGGCCGCGGCGCCCAGGGCTGCGCAGATGCCAACATTGCGGTCTGCAACTTGCCGAGGAGCTGTAGATTGCCCATCGGATAGTTCCAGCCCGGCCCTTTGAGATAGAAGTCGTTGACGGCCATCGTTTTCTGGAAGACGACCGGGTTGCGACGCATTGGACTGACGGCGACGAGCGCCGTGTTGTTGTGGACCATGTAGTGGCGCCCGACCAGCCCTGAACTGTTGGCGATTCCGCCATCGCCGGAACGGAGCAGCAAGGCGGCCGAGTTGACCGCCCCGCAAGCCACAACGAAGCGATCCGCCCGCACCTCGAAACGCTTACCGTCTCGCTCGACTTCGGCCGCAGCGACGCGCCTGGCAGCCGGATCCATCCGGAGTCGCACGGCGTGGGTGCGGGTCATCAGCGTGATGCCGGGGCGCTGGAGAGCAGGGCGGACGCAACACACGTCGGCGTCACTCTTCGCCAGCACGCGGCACGGAAACCCGTCGCAAGTCTTACACCGAATGCACGCCCCGCCCTCGCGCAGGTCGATGCCGAGCGGCAGGAAGAACGGGTGTAGGTCCTGCGCCCGGAGCGCGTCGGCGAGCTCGGCCATCGGGGATTCGTGTGGAACTTCGGGATACGGGAAGGGCAGCGAACGCGGCGGTTCGGTGGGATTTCCCCGATATGACCGTGCACACGATAGATCGCTTCGGCCCGGGCATAGTAAGGCTCGAAGTCCTGATAACGGAGCGGCCAATCCGGCGAGGTGCCGCCTTCGTGCTCGAGGGCCGCAAAGTCTTCCTGCCGGAAACGTGGGAGCGCGGCTCCGTAGACCTTGGTGTTCCCACCCACGTAGTAATGAATTCCCGGGTGGTATGGTCGCCCCGCGGCATCGTCCCACGTCTCTCGAGTCCTGTACCGGTTCTGCAGGAAAACGGCAGCAGCATCCCAGTTCTCCGTCTCCTGAGGCAGATAGTCGCCCTGCTCAATCAACAGGATCCGCGCTCCGGAGTCACGCAGTCCATAGACCAACGTCCCGCCACCCGCGCCTGTCCCGATGATTACGATGTCGTAGTCATGGTCCATTTCAAGAGGCCGGCGATATCGGATTGCCATAATCCACTCGCACATGCCGGCCGGTGCGGGTGGACTCGAGGACGGCCAATCCGACGGCTAGCGAGCGGATTCCGTCGTCGGCGGTCGCACTGGGTTCGCCCCGGCCGTGAACCGCCTCATTGAAATTACGTACAGCACGGGAGTAGAGATCCTCGAACGGGTCGAGTGAGATGGTCTCCACGTTCCCGGCACGGTGCAAAGAGATGCGACCCATCGGCCGCTGGGTCATCACGTCGTCCGCGACGAGCGAACCTTCCGTGCCGTGGACCTGCAGGCCCGTCCCCGCATGACGGATAGTGAAGGCGTCGTGAAACTGCGCCTGAACACCGTGGCGGAACTGCATCACGCCCATCACCGCATCCTCGAGGCCCGATTCCGCCATCCCCTGCCGCGTCGCCATCGCCGTCACGGCCTCCACCTCGTCGTTCAAGATGAAGCGAAGGGTGTCAGCGTCGTGAACCGTGATGTCGAGGATCACGCCGGCGCCGGCCTCCGGGTTCTTGATCCGCCACGTCTGAAGGTGGGGCGGCAGGTAGATGGCGTGGAAAACGCGCGCCGCGAGCGCCGTTCCGATTGATCCGCCCGCCACCAGTCGACGGAGGGTCCTGTGGGTCACCGCGTTGCGCAGATGGTGGTTCGTCCCCATCACGACGCCTGCTGCATTGCAGGCGGCCGCCATCTCGCGGGCGTCGGCCAGCGTCAGGGCCAAGGGCTTTTCGCAGAGCACGTGCTTGCCCGCCGCTGCGGCGAGAAGCGTCTCAGCCTTGTGCCGTTCGTTCGTAGTGCTGATGTAGACGACATCAACGCCGGGATCCGCCAGCAGTTCTTCGACGGTGTCGTATGACTCTTCGATGCCGTTTTCCACCGTGGTACTGACGCGCTCGTGCGGCCGAACGACTCATGACCGCCGCTATTCGGCTATCCGGCTTCGCCTGAATCGCTGGGATCATGTACTCGCGGGCAATAGTGCTCGCCCCGATCAGACCCCAACCCAGCGTTCGATCGGCCATGGTGGCGGGCGCTCTCTCTCTTGGGTTGGATTGGATTGGATCGATCTAAATAGCGAGGAGATGGTACCGCCTAGACTGATTCGAATTCAATCGGAAAAACCAGCGGGGCTCGCGTCGGCGCCGGTCTTCAGACGGAGGCGCGTTGGAAGTGCGCGCGGTGAAGCGTCGATGAAGTGGAGACATCTTTGAGGGAGGTGATAGCGGAGATCACCGGCAGGGAAGCACTGCTCGTCAACGAACTCGGAGCTGCCGACCCCTCATCAGCCGTGCTACCGTACGGAGAGGAAACCGTATGCCCTCTTCTACACGAGTCTCATCCGAGGGGCTTGGCCTCTCAGACTCCCCCGCACGCTTCCGCCTTCGCGCGAAGCGCTACGGCGAGACCTCGCCGGAGCCTTGGCGTAGGCGGGCTCTCACTCGCCGCTTCGCCGGCTCGCGTGGCTCACTTCCGCCTTCGCTGAAAGCTCCGGCGAGACCTCGCCGTAGCGCCTCCGGCGCGGAGGCGGGCGCGACGCTCGCTCGCATGTTGTCCCACGGAATCTCACCGCTGGCCGCATCTCCGTTTGTGAGATTCCCTCTAGCGGCGGTGCTCGCGGCCGCCTGCTTGCTTGGCCTCCTGGCGCCGGCCTCCGCTCGCAGCCAGGAATCGGGCAATTTGACGGGCCGCTGGGTCCTCAATCGCAACCAGAGCCAGGTCGACAAGGAAATCGGGTTCAATCCCGTCTGGCTGGCCGCCGGCACCCGCAGTGCCGAGCGTGAGTCGGGTGGCGGCGAGGGCGGTGGACGAGGCCGTCGGGGATCAGGCGGTGGTCAGCAGGGCGGCTTCGCCGTGCCGCGCGAGACCGAGGAAGACGCGAAGCGCGTGCAGCAGCTCTCGGCCGAGGCGCGGATGCCGTCACCGCACCTCACCATCATCGACAGCCGCGGCACGGTGACCATCACTGATGCCGACGACGTGTCGCGCACCCTCCATACGGACGGGAAAGACGACTACCTACAGATCCACGGGCTTCCCATCACCGCAGTCACGGTTCGCGACAGCGGCCATGTGGTCGTCCGCTACAAGGTAGAGCAGGGGCGCGAGCTCCGCTATACCTACACTCGGGAAACCGCCGTCCCAAAGCTGACCGTAGACATCCAGTTCGTCGAAGGCGGCCGCGTCGCCGACACCGTTCGGCGCGTCTACGACCTGATCGGACCGGACGACCCGTTCCCGACGCCGGACGTCACGTCGAAGACCGAGCGCGGAGCGGCCGGGGGAGTGCCCGCCATTCCCCCGCCAGCCGCTGCACCGGCGGCGGCCTCCAATGCCGCGCCTCCGGAGCCATTCAACCAGCAGCCGGATGCCGAGCTCAAGGGACTGACGCGTCTGGGGATTGTCATCGAAGGCCTCGGCGCGCAGGCGGCGTCGTGCGGGCTGACCGAGGCGGCGCTCGAAGCGGCCGTGGCCGGCAAGTTGAAGAGCGCCGGCTTCACCGTGCTGACGAACACCGACGAGGACTCGTACGTCTACGTCAACGTGATCACCGGCAGCCTGTCGACTGGATCGTGCGTGTCTCGCTTCGACCTGACCTTCTATACCCACACCACCGCGCGGCTCTCGTATCAGCCGTCGCCGGTCCTGGTCCAGGTGTCGCTCCTGCACAGAGGCGGCATCAGCGCCGGCGCAGCCGCCGGACACTCTGCCACCGTGGTCAAGAGCGTGTCCGAATATCTGGACGAGTTCATCGCCCGGATCAAGGCGGCCAACAAGTGATGGTCATAGAGCGTTCAGACGGCTGATGCGCGCGTTCCTGTTCGATTGACCGACTCCGCGTCCGCCTTCGCTGCTTCGCAGCTTCCACCTTCACCGCTTTGCGGCTGCGGTGGACAAGACGGTCGCGAGGGTACCGCCAGCGAACGAGCGGCAGCGAGTGAGCGTGTCAGGGTCTGGGGACGAAGTCCCCAGACCAAAGGATAAGCGGGCTACGGGGATCGAACCCGTCTAACTGGCTTGGGAAGCCAGGACATTACCACTATGCTAAGCCCGCTCAATCGGTCAATCCGATCGTAGCAGATTTCAGTCTGCGTGTGGATCGCCTGGACGAGAGCGGCCGTCCATGATGCCGCAGCGTCGTCAGGCCGCGCGATCCCTCAGCTGCGAATGAACGCGAGAACTTCGTCGCGCTTCCGTTCCATCCGTTCGGCTGTGGTCGCCTCGAGGTTCAACCGGATCAGGGCTCCGTGTTCGACGCGCGGACGTTGAAGTGCCAGTCGGGATACTCGACCGATACCCCGTCCAACGAATAGGTCTCGGCGTCCGAGTAGCGGGCCGAGAGCGCATCGATCTTCTCCTGCACGACGCGCATGTCGGGCATCTTGGTGTTGATCTCGCCGGAGATGAAGTACTTCTCGCGAAGCGGCGCAACCAGCTCCTGAAGCGTCTGTCCCTTGTGCGACATGAGCTCGAGCATCAGCAGCGCGGGAATGAATCCGTTGTCGGCGTAGAAATTGTCGCGAAAATAGTAGTGGCCGGTGACCTCGCCGCCGAAGATGGCCCCCTCTTCGCGCATCCGCTTCTTGAAGAACGCGTGACCGACGCGGTTCATCAGCGCGGTGCCCCCGTATTTCGCGACCATGTCTTTCACCGCGTAGCTGGCTCGAACGTCGTACACCACCCTGGCGCCCGGGTGTTTCAGCAGGAACGCTTCGGCCAGGAGCGCGGTGACGTAGTCGCCGGCAATGAATTCGCCGGAACCGTCGACGAAAAAGCATCGGTCTGCATCGCCGTCCCACGCAATCCCGATGTCGGCGCGATCGCGCACGACGCGCTCGACGATATCGCGCCGGTTCTCCTCGATGAGCGGGTTCGCCTCGTGATTCGGGAATGTGCCATCGATGTCGAAGCACAGCCGCGTGGTCTGGCACGGCAGCCGCTCGAACAGCTCGGGCCCAACCAAACCCGCCATCCCGCTACCCGCGTCGAGCACGACGTTGTACGGCTTGATGATCCGCGGATCGATGAACGAGAGCACGTGCGCGACGTAGTCGTCGAGCACCTCCATGTGCGAGAGCCCTCCAGGCTTCGCCGCCGGCGCAGGCAGTGTGCCGCCGACGATCATGTCGCGAATCTCGCCGAGCCCTGCCTCGCCGCTCAGCGGAAACGCTTCGCGTCGGACGAGCTTGATGCCGTTGTACTGCTTGGGATTGTGCGACGCCGTGATCTGCGCGCCGCCGTCGTGCCCGTCACGCGCCACGGCGAAGTACATCATGTCGGTCGCGAGCATTCCGTAGTCGACGACGTCCGCACCCTGCTCTCTGGCACCGTCGATGAACGCGGCCGCCACCGCAGGTGAGCTGAGGCGCATATCCCGGGACACCGCGATCCGCCCGGCCTTGAGATAGGAGACGAATCCGCGGCCGATCAGGCGCGCGGCCTCTTCGTTGACTTCCCCAGGATAGAGGCCGCGCACGTCGTACGCCTTGAAAATGGAGCTATTGATCGTGGACGGGTTGGTCGTCATAAGCGGCTGTAGTCGGTGATGGCCGTCTTGTCCCCGAGCTGCACGGGGGTGTCAATGGTGACGTTCCGGCCGATATGGCAATTCCGTCCGACGATGGATGAGCGGACGACAGCTTCCGGACCGATCCATCCGTTTGGCCAGATGATGGATCCGTCGATGACGGCCCCTTCCGAGACGTGCGTCTGCCGGCCGATGACGGCATAGGGCAGGACGCGTGCGCCCGTCTTCACGACGGCCCCTTCGTCGACGAACAGCGGACCGTGAAGCTCGACCCCCTGATCGATCTTCGCATCAGGCGAGATCCAGCACATCGCGGACGGCGCCCCGGCAAATGGCGGCGCCTGATATCGCCCGTCCATGATGTCGCGGTGTACCTGGAGATACTTGGCCGGCGTACCGATGTCGATCCAGTAGCCATCGTAGATGTACGCTACGAACGTTTCACCGCGTTCGATCAGAGAAGGGAAGAAGCTTCGCTCGATTGACCAGGCCGTGTCCTTGGGAATTCTGTCAAACGTGTCGGGTTCGAGCACGTAGATGCCAGCGTTGATCGTGTTGCAGGTGATTTCGTCTTCGCCGGGCTTCTCGAGGAACCGTTTGATCGGCCCGTCGCGATTTGGTTTCCACGAGCCCGTACGCGCGCGGGTTGTCGACCGGCGTCAAGACGATCGTGGCCTTGGCCCGCCGTTCGCGGTGCAGCCGCAGGACGGCCCCGAGATCGACTTGTGTGAGCACGTCGCCGTTGAAGACAACGACGGAATCGGTCAGCGAGTCGCCGGCATACCGGATCGCGCCACCTGTCCCGAGCGGCATCGGTTCGACGACGTAGCGCAGCCGCAGGCCCAGATCGGCTCCTTCGCCGAAAATTTCTTCGATCCGGCGCGGCTGATAGTTCAGGCTGAGAATGACCTCGTCGATTTCCGGAACCTGTCTGAGAAGATCGATCTGGTAGTAGAGGAACGGGCGGTTGAGAATCGGAACGATTGGCTTTGGCGTGTGGACCGTCAGGGGCCTGAGCCGCGTGCCCTTCCCGCCTGCGAGAAGAATAGCCTTCATGCAACTTCCGATGATAATGCTGAATAGAGAATGCTGAGTGCTGAATTTTGGTCCAGCAATCAGCAATCGACAATCAGCATTTTTTCGTTGATCATACATTCACCATTCGCCATTCAGCATTCAGCATTCAACACTCCATTGAATCTGCCGAACGCGATCACGATCGCCCGCATCTTCCTGGTCCCGCTCCTCGTTGTCGTCCTTCTGACGAAGTTCGAGGGCCACCTCATTCTCGGCGTTCGAAAAGAGCTCGTCGGTGCGGCGATCTTCGGTATCGCGTCGCTGACCGACTGGCTCGACGGGTATCTGGCGCGCCGGCGCAAGCAGGTGACCCCGCTCGGACAGTTCATGGATCCGCTGGCAGACAAGCTGCTCATCACCGCGGCGCTGGTGTCCTGGTGCAGATGGACCTGGCGCAGTCCTGGATGGTGGTCGTGATTCTCGGGCGCGAGATTGCGGTGACCGTGCTGCGAAGCCTGGCGCAGTCCCGCGGCGTCTCCATCCCCGCGTCGCCGCTCGGCAAGTTCAAGATGGCGTCGCAAGTGACCGCCATCCTGCTCCTGATCCTCGGCGACCACGTGCCGGTGTTTGCCGCACTGGGGAGAGTCGTGCTGTGGGTGGCGATGATTACCGCGGTGGCGTCCGCCTACGATTACTACCAGCGGTTCAACAGCGTGATCGCGTAACGTGAATCGGTGGAACGGTCAGGGGGTGACGTCACCTCACCAGATCACAAAATTCTCACCACAGCTACCAAGTCGCCACTCAGCGGTGGATCGCGACGAGATCCCCGACCGCGACCGCGTCACTGGTCTTGTCTATTCGGATCATCGCCGTTTCGGCGCTGACGACGACGGCGGTGGCTTCCGCGATACGCGCGATCGGGCCCGTGCCATCACCGGTGGGACGGAAAATCGTCAGCCGCTGGCCAGCATGGAGCCCGTGATCGCTGCCGCGATCCAGCACCATCAGGTCTCCCGGCGCGCCCATCTGGCGGCGTTCGTCGCCGAGGACGAGGTGGCCGGGGTTGGCAAAATCCGGTTCGCCGGTGGTCGCCGTCTCCGGCACCGTCGGCTTCACAAAGGGCTCGAGGTAATCCCCTTCCTGGATCCCGTCGCATGACCTGATCACCGTGGCGATCGCGGAATTGCTCTCCACGTCCACGATGCGGACCCAGCCGGCGGTGTGAATGCTCGACGGAGAAACCTTGTCGCCGGCGGCCCGGACGAACCGATCGTCGACGACCCGGCGCACAAAGTAGTCCTGTCCAACCTTGATCCCCTGGGTCGTCCCCGCCTTGATCACGAGCGTTTCATCCGGCCCGAAGAGCGCCTTCCCGCTCTCAGCCCAGGTCCAACGCGGATCGAGGTGTCGGGCGGCATGCCGACGGCGCGCGCCCCGCACGCCAGGTCTCCGGCATAGTCGCGGGACGCGACATGAGCGGTGGCGACCTGGGCACTCACCGCCATCGGCGCCAGCACAAGCGCGGCGGCGGCGGTGCGAACCAACGAACGCAGACTAGGATTCATGCGATACGCTCCCGTTCTTGGCCTTCTTCGTCGTATCGGCCCTCAACGTTTCAGCCAGTTTCTTCGCCTGTTCGAGGTACTCGCTGTGTCTCGAATTCCTCGATGAGCCGATCCAGATAGGGGAGCGCTTCCGCTTGTCGATTGATTCTGATCAGGGCCTGAGCGAGATAGAAATACACGCGCATCGCGACGGCTGTATTCCGGATCGTTCTTGAGAATGGCGTTGAAGCGATCGATCGCCGCCGGCGCGAATTTCTGGGTGTGCAGGTAGAAGTAGGCGACGCGGTAGTCCGCATCGCTCAGCCGATCGCGCGCTTCACGGAGGCGGGCGCGACCGTCTTCGAGCACCTTCGTGTGCTGCCTCGGCGTCGGCATCGTTCGGGCTGATATTGGAGTAGCGCTGCACGAACGTCGTCAGCTCGGCGATCGCCTCCTTCGTCTCGGTCTGATCGCGATCCGGGCCGTGCATCTGGTAGAAGTGGCACATCGCCGAGCTTGTACTGCGCGTAGTCGCCCGCTATGTGTGGGGTAGAACGACAGGAACTCGCGATATTCATTGATCGCGAGCACGTTCGATTCCGAACTTGCTCACCGAGATACGAATCGGCAAGCCCGAGCTTGGCGTCCGCGCGGTACTGGCTCTGCGGATAGCTATCCATCAGCTGCCTGAAGTATTCCCGGGACGTGAGCCAGTGCTTCTTGTTCAGCTCCTCGGTGCCCCGCTCCCACAGAAACTTGTCCGGCTCCAGCGTCCCGACCGGCGGTTTCTTGGGCCCGCTGGCGCACGCCGGCAGCATGCACAGAATCACAAGCCAGACGAACGAACGCGCCCTCTTCAGCGGAGCGCGGGTGTAGTCGAAAGCCATCTATACTCCGCTGCGATTCCTTCTTCGAGCGTGACGGTCGGCGCGAAGCCGAGATCCGCCCTCGCCAGCGCGGTATCGGCGAACGTGTCGCGCATGTCCCCCTTCTGCGCCGGCTCGCGCCGCACATCCAGAGGGCGGCCGGCCACACGGCCGATGATGTCGAGCACCTGATTGATCGAGACCCGCGATCCGCCGCCGATGTTGTACGTCCGGCCGGGCACGCCGCGGTCGCCCGCCGCAGCCGTCGCCGCCACGGCGTCCCGCGACAAAGGTGAAGTCGCGCGTCTGCTCGCCATCGCCATAGAGCGTGATCGGGATCCCCGGCGAGCGCAGCGCTGATGAACCGGTGGAACGCCATGTCCGGGCGCTGCCGGGCCCATACACCGTGAAATATCGGAGCGACGTGGTCGGAACTCCATGGTTCACGTGGTACAGGTAGCAGAGCTGCTCGGCGGCGAGCTTGGTGACGCCGTAAGGCGAGACCGGCTGGGGAACGGCGCGTCTCCCGCATCGGGATCGGCGACGTTGTCGCCGTAGATCGACGAGCTCGACGCGTAGACGAACCGGTGCAGCGGCAGCCCGACGCAGGCCTCGAGGAGCTGCTGCGACGCATCGACGTTGTTGTCCGTGTACACCCGGAAATCCCGGCCCCAGCTCTTCCGAACGCCCGCCTGCGCGGCGAGATGAAACACGTGGGTCACGCCCTCGAGGAGCGCCGGCAGATCGGCGTCCTGGATGCGCGCTTCGACGAAGCGGAAGCCCGTCGCGGCCCGGTGTTCTGCGCGAGGTTGCGCTTCCTTCATCGAGCGCGGCGTAGTAGTCCGTGAAGCAGTCGAGGCCGGTGACCTGCGCGCCGCGATCGAGCAGTGCGTCCGGTCAGGTGCGAGCCGATGAAGCCGGCAGCGCCGGTCACGAGCGCCTTCATGCGAAAACCTGCCGGATGCGATCCGGAAGCCGGCATGGCTTGCCGGCCGGGTCCAGCGCCGCGTGAACCGTGTGCCCCGACGCGGCGACCGATCGATCCTCGCGGCGCACGACCTCGTAGGTGAATTCCATCCGCACTGGCGACAGCATCCGTCCTTTCGTTCTGACCTCAATTTCGTCGTCGTAGCGAGCGGGCTTGCGGTATTCGCAGTGCGCCTCGATAACCGGCAGCGAAACGCCCGCATGCTCCATTTCGCGATACGTCCAGCCGAGCGACCGCAGCAGGTCCGCGCGCGCCACCTCGAACCACACGAAATAGTTCGCGTAGTAGACGACCCCCATCTTGTCGGTTTCGGCGTAGCGCACCCGGATGACAGACGTCGAGGCGGGCCGCTCGTTCCGCTCGCTCACGGCCGCGCTCAGACTCCGGCCTTCAGCGTCGCGGCCGCGCGCAGATCGCGAGTCGCCCGCTCCGGATCGCCGGTTCCGAAAATGGAAGTGCCGGCGACGAGGATGGTCGCGCCCGCCTCGACGATCCGGGCGGCGTTCGACGCGTCGATGCCGCCATCGACCTCGATGGGCGCGGCATTGCCCTGCCGGTCGAGGAGGGCCCGGACCGCCTGGATCTTAGACTCGCTTCGAGGGATGAAAGTCTGCCCGCCAAAGCCGGGGTTGACCGACATGACCAGCACGTGGTCGACCATCCCCGGCGACCTCCTCGAGCGTTCCGACGGGCGTGGACGGGATTGAGCGCCACCCCGGCCTGCGCCCCGAGCTTCCTTGATGGCCTGCAGCGTCCGGTGCAGATGGGGGAGGACCTCGACGTGCACGGAGATCATCGCCGCGCCCGCTTCGACAAACGCCTCGAGATAGCGGTCGGGCTCCTCGATCATCAGGTGCACGTCGAGCGGCACGCGTCGCGACCTTGCGAATCGATCGCACGACCGGCACGCCGATGGTCAGGTTCGGCACGAAGTGGCCATCCATCACGTCGACGTGAATCAGGTCCGCGCCCCCGCGTTCGGCGGCGGCGATCTGCTCGCCGAGGACGGTGAAGTCCGCCGAGAGAATCGACGGCGCGATCCGCACCGTCACCGGCTGACCTCGAGCGAAATCGGCTCGCCCGGCGCGATCTGAAATCCGGCCTGCGGATTCTGGCGGAGGACAATGCCGGCTGGAACGCCCGGGTAGGGATGATCCCCTACGACCGACGACCCGGAACGCCCGCGCGCGAAGCAGGTCGGCGGCGCGATCGCCGTTGACGCCAATCAAGTCGGGCATGACGTAGGTCGCCCCGCGCTCGCGCGCGATTGACCAGCAGCGCCACCGCGGCGCGTTGCTCTTCGCCTCGGGATTCTGCGCGATCACGGCGTCGGGCGGATACTCGGCCGATCGAATTTCCGAGACGCCTGCCAGTTCGAGCCCGTCCTGCTGCAGGCGCAGTTGCGCCGATCGATCGGACTCGCCAAGCAGCGCCGGCACGATCGTCGAGCGCGGGACCGGCGCTGACCCAGACTTTGACGCTCCGCTCACGGCGCGTGTCGAGCGCCCGGCTGGGGATCCTGAGCGAGGATTTGGCCGGCGGGCACCTTCGGATCGGTCCGTCGCCCTTCCTCGACCTTCAGATTCAGCCCAGCCTGCGACAGGGCCGCGGTGGCGGCGTTGACGGTCTTTCCAGCAAGAGAGGGTACGACAACCTCGCGCGTCTTGAGCGCCACCCGCATGGCGGCAGCCGTAAAGACGCAGGTAGGTCAGGAGCAGAGCGCCGCCAAGGAGCAGCAGCTTGCCCGCGCCCCAGACGCGCGTCGTCAAAGCCATGAACTGGAAATTTTACCGCAAGTCCTTAGTTTTCACCAGAATGGCGCCAAAGAACGCTTCCAGTTCGTCGCGAAAAGGAAAGGTTCTGAAGTGGCCCTGCGCCGTGACGAATCTGGCGAGACGCGACGGTATTCGTTCCGGTGCGAGCGCGAAGTCGTTCCGAGACGCGAGGAATTCAGCGATCGACCTCTTCGTTCTCCTCCGGCTCGCTCGAGCATGTGGCATACACGAGCCGCCCGCCAGGAACCACGACGTCAGCGGCGCGCGTCAGCATCTCCATCTGCATGGCCGCGAGCCGCCGTCAGCTCGTCGGCGGACCGTCGCCAGCGGATGTCCGGGTCGCGACGTAGCGTGCCCAGGCCGGAGCAGGGTGCGTCGAGGAGGACGCAGTCGAAACGTGGCTGGAAACGGCAGCACTCCGGACGCGTCCGCCTGGACGACGCGTACGCGATGTTGCCCCGCATTGTCTTGATGGTGCGGTGCAGCAGATCGACGCGACGGCCGCGAACGTCGGTGGCGACGATCAGGCCTCGGTCGCCCATCGCCGCCGCCATCGCGGTCGTCTTTCCACCCGGGGAAGCGCAGGCATCCAGGATGCGCTCGCCTGGAGCTGCACCGGCCAGTTCTGCGACGAGCTGTGACGATTCGTCCTGGACGATGAACACACCCTCGTCCGCTGCAGCGGCGTCAGCAGCGGATTCCCGTTTGCGCACGGTCAGCCCGTGCAGCGCAAAGCGCGTGCGGCTCGGTTTCGACGCCGAGAGCGACTCAGCCGCTCTGCCAGCGCATCTCGCGACGATTCGCAGCGTGTTGGCGCGCAGCGTGAGGGCCGCGGGCGCGTTGTTGAAAGTCTCCCATTGTTCCGCCGCCTCGAAGCCGTACCGGTCCAGCCACCTAGCGGCCAGCCATCCCGGATGCGACAGCGTCTTTTCGAGGTAGCCGACGCGCCGCCTCCTGCCGCAAAAACGGGGCGCGGCGGCAGCGGGCAGACGATCTCGTTCGCGGCTGATCCGGCGAAGGACGGCGTTGACGAGGCCGGCGGCGCTCTTTTTTCCCGCCTTGCCCGTCAGCGCGACGGCGTCGTTGACGGCAGCCGATGCGGGGATTCGATCGAGGTGCAGGAGCTGGAACGCCGTCATGCGAAGGATGTCGAGCACTTCGGCGTCGAGCCGGGCGGCCGGGCGTTTCGCGAATGCCTCGATGATCACGTCGAACGCGCCCTGCCAGCGCAGCGTTCCGGTCGCAATCTCGCCGGCAAGCGCGCGGTCGCGCTCGTCGTTCAGACGTCCGCGAACCTGCGCAAGCGCTGTGGGCAAATCCGAACGGCCGGCGCTCACCGCTCGCAGCACGTCATACGCCGCGAGCGCGCGCGGGCGCGATCATGCGCCTCCGAGCGACGTCCCGGGAATGAGCTTGCGTCCGCTCAGGAACTCGCGCGACGTCATCGCGCGGCGGCCTTCAGGCTGGAGCAGCAGCACGCGAAGAATCGAGCCGTCGCCGGCCGCGACCGCCAGCAGGTCGCCGCGCGCGTCCACGATCGTCCCGGCAGCGGGAGTCGGTGAACCGATCCGTCAACGCCGTCCGATGAATCACGTAGCGGACGCCCTGAATTGTCGTCGACGCCATGGGCCACGGCTGAAGGCCGCGAACACGGTTGTGGATTGCGAGCGCCGGGAGCGCCCAGTCGATCGGGCTCTCGCTCTTCTCCAGTTTCGGCGCATACGTCGCGAGCGCATCGTCCTGCGGCTCTTCGACGACCCGACCCTCCGCGAACTGGTTCGACCACGGCGAGCAGCTCGCGCGCGCCGATCTCCGCGAGGTCCGCTTCGACGTCGACACTGGTCTCGTCGAGGCCGATCGGCCGCGGGGCCGCGCGCAGCATCGGTCCGGCATCGAGCTCCGCGACAACCCGCATGATCGTGATGCCGGTGATCGCTGTCTCCCGCGATCACCGCGCGATGGACGGGCGCCGCACCGCGGTACTTCGGCAGCAGCGAGCCGTGCACGTTGATCATGCCGAGCTTGCGGAATCTGGAGCAGCGTCTCCGGCAGGATCCGCCCGTAGGCGGCGACGACGCCGAGATCGGCATCGTACCCGGCGAGTCGTGGAAAGAAATGCCTCCTCGCGGAGCTTGAGCGGTTGCAGAACCGGCACACCCGATTCCATCGCGACCAGCCTTCGTCGGCGTCGAAACCACGTGGTGCCCGCGCCCTTTCGGTCGATCGGGCTGCGACACGACGGCCACGACGCGGTGGCGAGACCGGATCAGCGCGCGGAGCGTCGGAACCGCGAAGGCCGGCGTGCCGAAATACACGAGACGCAGCGGCTCGCTCTACCATCGTCCCGACCGCTTCAGCTTCTGGATCTTGCGAACAATCAGCTCCTTCTTGAGGCCTCTCAGCCGATCGACGAACAGCGTGCCTTCGAGATGATCCATCTCGTGCTGAAACGCACGCGCGAGCAGGTCGCGTCCTTCAATCGTATGCTCGCTGCCCGACCGATCCAGACCGCGGACGACCGCGCGCGCGGGCCGCACGACGGTTGCGTTGAATCCTGGAACGCTGAGACACCCCTCATCTTCGAGCTGCATCCCTTCACGCTCGACGAAGACAGGATTGATCATGACGATCAGATCCGATAGGCGGCGACCGACAGAAAGATCAATCACGAAGAGACGCAGCGGCACGCCGACCTGTGGTGCCGCCAGGCCGACACCCGGCGCCGCATACATCGTTTCGACCATGTCATCGACCAGCCGCTGTACCTCGCTATCGACTGCGCTGACCGCGGAAGCAGGCTGATGGAGGAGAGACTGCCCGTATCGAAGGATCGGCCGAATCATAGGGCAGGCGAGGGGCGATACTGATCGATCAGGCGTGCTTCGCCGCGAACTGGTCGCGCACGCTAGAGTTCCACGCCGTCATGGCGCGCTCCAGCTCGGCGACGGAATCTCCGCCGAACTTCTCCGTCAGCGCGTCGGCGAGAACAAGCGCCACCATGGCTTCGCCCACAACCGCCGCCGCGGGCACGGCGCACACGTCGCTGCGCTCGATGGCTGCGGCGGCTTCCCCCATGGTCGTCAGATCGACCGAGCGAAGCGGCTTCATAAGAGTGGAGATCGGCTTCATCCAGGCCGAGACGCGTACGTCCTCGCCGTTGGTGACGCCGCCCTCCAGCCCACCCGCATTGTTGCTCGGTCGCGAGACACCAGTCGGACGGTTGCCGCCGGGGCTGGGGACGATCTCGTCGTGCACGCGGGATCCCGGCCGCGCTGCCGCTTCGGGTCCGAGACCGATGCCCACCGCTTTGATCGCGGGAATTGACATCATGGCTTGAGCAAGCCGGCCATCCAGCTTGCGGTCCCACTGCACGTAGCTGCCAAGCCCGACGGGGACGCCTGTCGTGATGACCTCGAACGCGCCTCCTTTCGTATCTCCCGCCTCCCGAGCGCGATCGATTTCGTCGATCATGCGCTGTTCGACCTCGGGGTCAACGCAGCGGAGCGGGAGCATCGGGACTCAACGCCGCGGCCGACTCGAAGCTGACGAACGTGCCTTCCGCAAGCCGAGCCTGCCCGATCGAGAACACATGGCTCGTGATCCGGATGCCCGCGCGGCCGAGGAGCTGGCGGGCGACGGCTCCAGCCGCAACCCGCGCGGCCGTTTCGCGCGCGCTCGCCCGCTCGAGAATGTCGCGTACATCCGTGCAGCCGTACTTCGCCACGCCCGCCAGGTCGGCGTGTCCCGGGCGCGGGCGCGTGACTGGCGCGCGCCTGGCACCGCCGGCATCGGGCGGCGGCTCGGTCGTCGTCCGCATCGTGTGTTGCCAGTTGACCCAATCGCGGTTCTCAATCGACATCGCGATCGGGCCGCCAATCGTTTCTCCCGCGCGTACACCCGACAGGATGTCGGCGCGGTCAGACTCGATCGCCATCCGGCGTCCACGTCCGTAGCCGCCCTGGCGCCGCTTGAGATCAGCCGTGATGGCATCAACGTCGATCGAGAGCCCTGCAGGAATGCCTTCGAGGATCACAATCAGCGCGCGACCGTGAGATTCGCCCGCGGTGAGAAAACGCACCATTGAGGGCCCAATTGTATACGAAGTTTCTGCAGCGTCCGGACGTGACCCCCACGATTCACGAGCCAAAACCGAGCGTCGAAAGCGGGTTGCGCTCTTGCAGAGCGCACCGGCATGCCGCAGCTTCTTGCCGATCGATTCGTGCGGGCGCACGGGGTGTGGATTGATATCGGCACTGGGTGCGCGGCGCGCCTGCGCGTCCTGCCAGCAGGTCCAGCTGCCGAGCAACTGGCATGGAATACGCGATGTGCCACGCTGGCCAATCTTCGTCATCCGCTGATCAATCCGTTGATCGACTACGGATGGCTCGACAGGAAGCAGCTGTTCGAAGCCTACGTGAGTCACGCATCACCGCTGCGACTGACCGCGAGAACTGCGGAGCGACTGATTGCGCACGCCCTGCGTTTTCTCGCGGCTCATGACGTCAGGCTCACACCATCGGAACTCGATCCGATCATTCGGTCAATCGAGCGCACTCGGGTGTCGTCCGCCAGGCCGATCGGCGTCGTGCTCCAGCAGCGGCCCGTCCACACCGCCATCGATGATGTTCTCCGCGTCAATTGGCCGCCTGGACCGTGTGTCGTGTCCATCGAGGGGCCGAACCAGTCCGGTCTCCGGACGACGCGACTCCTTGCCGTGCGGGCGGCGCGCGTTCAGGGTTACCTGCCGATCGATGCAGCGACGGTGCAGGTGTTTCCCTGGCTTGTCGAGTACGCGGCCAGGCGCCACGTCTGTGTCTTCATGGATAGACCTCCGACTACAGATGGACGGATCGAATCTGCTGCTAAGCCGGCTCGACAGCGCGCGGCGCCATGTCGGTACTGGTGTTCGGCCGGCCTGGACTGGAGCGTCCACACGGATGGGTACCACTCGAGCGAATGGGAGCGACCGCGATGAGCGCAATGGTTTTTCTGGATCGCGAACTGGGCCCGACGCCGGCCGAAATACTGGAGGCGGTTCGGGTGGCGGATGGCCGACCTGGTGTGTGCCTGGAGCGCCTCGGAGCTTGCCCGTACGACGTGGTGCGACCCAGCCACCTGATGGTGCACGAGATGCCGCAGCCATACGGCACGCCGAGCCATGCCGCGACATCCCTGGACAAACCCCGCAGACCAGCGACGAACCGACGGAGTGGTCCACCGGTCCATCGCACGAAGCGAGGCGCTCGTGCTTCGTGGACGCCATGCGTCCGCCGGCCGCGTTTTATCGCGAGCCGCGCGGATCCTTCTGGGGAGGGGGGCGCTGCACGCTGCCGCGGAGGTGTCGCTTCGTCTTGGGTTTCTCTGGCTGGATCGAGGCGTTGTCGCGGCAGCGGCACGCGCCTTCGAGCAGGCGCGCCACGCGAGCCCTGCCACGCCGACAGCCACCCGAGCGGCGATCGGCCTCGGTCTGGCCTGGATCGACGAAGGACGACTGGTCGAGGCGGAAGCCCTTCTCCGAACCGCCGCGATCCCCGTTGGATCGTCTGGCGACGACCTCAGGGCGCAGGCCGCGTGCGGGCTTGCGCGATGTCTGTATTGGATGGGACGGCTGGACGAGGGCATGCTGGCGCTGGACAGAGCACCCAGTGGTCACAACGCCGAAGCCGCCCGCATGTTGGCGATGCGTGCGCGGATCCACCTGGCGGGCGGCCTCATCTGCGACGCAGTGCGCACCGCGAGCGCGGCGCTCGACCTCGCAACAGAAGCGCGCGACCTTCGAGGGCAGGCGTCGGCGCGTCGCGCGCTTGCCGCGGCACTGGCTTCCGCAGGCGACGGGCGCGCCGCGGCCGAGCACGTCAGACACGGGCTCCAGGCGGCAGCTGCCGCACATCTGCCGTTGGCGGCGGCGCGACTTCGGTTGACCTCCGTGGACATTCAGGCAACGTCCGATCGCGACGAAGCGCGACGGATTGTCGCGAGAGTGATCGCTCACAACTATCCACCGCTTCTGCAGGCCTTCGCGCGGGCGGTACTGGCACGTCTGAACGACACGGAACTCGATGCTGCAACGAAAGCGTTCGTCGCCGGAAGCGGGGCCGCTCTCATCAGAAAACCGTCAGTGACTGCAATCGCGAACCCTGTCGCGGATCTCGAGTCGTTTCTCGACCTCGGGCACACGGCCGCGGACGATCGATCGGCAATGGAGCGAATCGCCGGCTCTCTGCAATCAAAGCTTCGGGCCACGACCGTCATCGTTGTCGGAACGGTCCTGGAGCGACGGGTACTGGCGGTCTGCGGCCGGCCGTGGCCGGGCGACCCGCATGTCGCATGGCGGGCCGCAGGTTCGGGCCTGGGCGTTCCCGTTGAGTCATCGCTCGAGCCCTGCCAGGCGGGGGAGCCCATCCGCTATTGCGGGGAAATTATCGGCGCAGTCGCGGTTCGATGGACGGCCGGCGTCGCGATCGACGCGACACGGACCGGGTCGCTCCTGCGCGTCGCATCGCTCGCGCTCGCGCCGAACGTTCGCGCGCTGCTCGATCGCTCGGCGACCCCAGCGGCCACGGAGGTCGGAGAAGACTTGCTGGGCGAGAGCCAGCCTGCCCGCACACTGCGAGAGGCGATCACACGCGCCGCACGCGCGCCGTTTCCCGTCCTGATTCAGGGGGAAAGCGGCACCGGGAAGGAACTGGTGGCGAAGGCCATTCACCGCCTGGGCACGCGCCGGGAGCGGCGATTCTGTGCTCTGAACTGCGCGGCCTTGTCCGACGAGCTGATCGAAGCGGAGCTGTTCGGGCACGCGCGCGGCGCGTTCACCGGCGCGGTGGGTGAGCGCGCCGGTCTCTTCGAGGAGGCCGACGGCGGGACGTTGTTCCTCGACGAAATCGGCGAGTTGTCGGCCCGCGCGCAGGCCAAGCTTCTACGCGTGCTCCAGGACGGCGAGGTGCGTCGGGTCGGCGAGAATCTCTCCCGCCGCGTCGACGTCCGGATTATCGCCGCCACGAACCGTCGCCTTGACCACGAGGCCGCTGCCGGCCGCTTTCGAACAGACCTGCGGTTCAGGCTCGATGTCGTTCGGATCGAAGTGCCGCCGCTTCGCGATCGGGCGAGCGACGTCCCGCTGCTTGCCTCTCGTTTCTGGAACGACGCCGCCGGACGTGTCGGATCTCGAGCAACGCTCGGGCCCGATGCGGTCGCGGCGCTGGCCCGATACGAGTGGCCGGGTAACGTTCGAGAGCTCCAGAATGTGATGGCGTGGATCGCCGTGCAGTCGCCGCGTCGCGGACGCATTGGATCGTCCGCTTTACCCGCACATGTGGCCCATGCCGGCGTGCCGCCGGACACGACGTTCGAAGCCGCGCGACAGGAGTTCGAGCGACGGTTCGTCAGGGCCGCACTCGCGAGCGCCGACGGGCAGCGCGCACGCGCCGCGGCGGCGCTCGGCATCACGCGACAGGGACTCGCCAAGATGATGCGACGGCTCGGAATCGCTAATCACTGATCACTGATCACTGAATCCTGATCCGAATCCCGAATCCCGAATCCCGAATCCTAATCCCGAATCACGAATCCCGATCCTGAATCACGAATCCTGAATCATTGAATCCCGAATCCTATCGTCAGTCGCGAATCGCGATGCCGCCGTCCGAATCCGCGAATCGCGAGTCGCCAGTCGCGAACCGCGAATCGCGAGCCGCTAATCGCGAACCGCGAGCCGCGAACCACCAGCCGCCAGCCGCCGATCTTAGGTATAGTGCGCTCTGTATGCTCCGCTATCTCATACGCCGTCTGCTGCTGACCATTCCGGTCATGCTGGGCGTCGCGACGCTCGTGTTTGCGTTGATTCACCTCGTACCGGGTGATCCCGCTCAGGCGATGCTGGGTGAGGCGGCGCCTCAGGCGGAGGTGGTGAAACTGCGGCATTCGCTCGGGCTGGATCAGCCGCTGCTGACGCAGTATCGAACGTTCCTGACAGGCATCGCACACGGCGATCTCGGCACGTCATTCCGCTACAACGCCCCGGTGACCGCGCAGATTCGCGACAAGTTTCCGAACACGGCGACACTTGCCCTCGCCGCCATGCTCTTTGCGATCCTGTTCGCCATTCCGCTTGGCATCCTCGCGGCGGTCTTTCGAGGCACGATCATCGATCATGCAGCCATGACCCTCGCGCTCCTCGGCATCTCGATGCCGAACTTCTGGCTGGGTCCCTTGCTCGCGATTCTGTTCGCGGTCCGGCTCGGATGGCTGCCGGTCTCGGGAACCGGGGGGCTGTCGCATCTGGTGCTTCCGGCCGTCACGCTCGGAGCAGCGCTGTCGGCGATCCTGGCGCGCATGACGCGGGCGAGCCTTCTCGAGGAGTTGCGCGAGCTCTACGTGCTGGCGGCGCGAGCGCGCGGGTTGTCCGGGATGCGGGCCGTGGTTCGACATGCGTTTCGAAACAGCCTGATCCCGATCGTCACCATCATCGGGCTGCAGTTCGGCGCGGTGCTCACGGGGACCATCATCACGGAAACGATCTTCGCCTGGCCGGGAATAGGCCGACTGCTGATTCAAGCGATCAGTTTTCGCGATTACCCGCTCGTCCAGGGATGCATTCTTTTCATCTCGGTGACCTATGTGACGATGAATCTGCTCACGGATCTCACCTACGGATTCCTCGATCCGCGCATCAGGTTCGACTGAAATGGTTCGCGCCGGCACGCTCATCGTGATCCTGGCCATCGTCGCGGCGCTTGCCGGGCCGTTTCTCTGTCCCTACGATCCGTCCGCCCAGGAACTGGCGCGACGATTGGAGGCGCCAAGCCTCACGCACCCGCTGGGGCTCGACGAGCTGGGCCGCGACATTCTCGCGCGGCTTCTCCAGGGCGCTCGCGTGTCGCTCCTGGTGGGGATCTGTGTCGTATCGGTCTCATCCACTCTGGGCATGCTGTTCGGATCGGTGGCCGGCTACTTCGGCGGGCTGGTCGACGACATGATCAGCCGCGTCATCGACATCCTGATGGCCTTTCCCGGCATTCTGCTTGCCATCGCGCTCGTCGCGGTGCTCGGTCCCAGCCTCGTCAATGTCGTACTCGCGCTTTCGATCATCGGGTGGGTCGGCTATGCGCGTCTGGTGCGAGGACAGGCACTCCGCGCGCGCGAATTCGAATTCGTGCAGGCGGCTCGCGCGTCGGGTGCAGGCGCCGGGCGGATCGTGGTGCGGCACATCCTGCCGACGGCGATTCCGGCGGTCATCGTTCAGGCGACGCTCGGAATGGCTGGAGCGATCATCGCCGAGGCGGCGTTGAGCTTTCTCGGACTGGGCGTGCAGCCGCCGACGCCGAGCTGGGGGACGATGCTGGATGCCGGGAGAGCGCACCTGTTCGACGCGCCGCACCTGACGATCTTCCCGGGGTTGGCGATCGCGACGCTGGTGCTCGGCTTCAACTTCCTGGGGGATGGCCTCCGGGACCGCGTGGATCCGAAAACGGTACGGTGACCGGACGGATGCGGCGCGCGAGCGCGGTCGCGTCGCGATTCTGCGGGTCCTTTTCGAGCGCCTTCTGAATGGTCGCGAATGCCGCGTCGGTCGACCCCGCTTGCAGGTGCGCCTCCGCGATCTTGACCAGCAGTGACACGTCAGCGCCGTTCGCCTGCACCGCACGCTGATACCAGGCGACCGCCTCGGGGGCATCCCGCAACTTGAGTGACAGGTCCGCGACACGCACGTCGAACGCGGCGCGCCGGCGTGGATCTGCATCGTCTCCTTCAAGCGCCCGGTAGTCGAGCAGGGCACGCCTGGCGACATCGGCGTGCCCGCGACGCTCGGCGGCGTCCGCCAGGTACGAGAACGCCTGCGGATGCACCGGCCGTTTCTCCGTGGCTTGCTGTAGCACCGTTTCGGCGAGATCCACGCTCTGCGAGAGCATCAGCGCGCGACCGAACAGGGTCAGCGCCTCGCTGGTGTCCTCACTGCCGGCGGCGTCCTGCAGCGCGCCGAGCGCCTTGCTCAAGTCGACCCGGTCGCCGCGCGGCTGCGCCTTCTCCAGCCACACCCGACCGAGGGCGACGTAGGTGTACGGATGCTCCGGATACTGCTCCGCAGCGCGCCCCAGCGTTGTCACGGCGCGGTCGAACTCTCCGGCGCGAACATAGGCGAGGCCGAGCGCCACCTGGCGGCGCGGTCCCGGATCGAGGCTCAGCAGCAACTCCAGCTGGGTAAGGCGGGCCTCGGGTCTGCCCGTGCGGCCGTAGAGATCGGCCAGCTCTTCGCGCGCGTGCACCATCGCCGGCGCGATCCCGACGGAGGTCTGCAGGGCGCGAAGAGCCGCGTCGACGTTCTGCATGTCGCGGTAACACAGGCCCAGCAGGTAATACGCTTCCGCGAAGCGCTCGTCGATGGCGACAGCCTTCTGGAGCGCCAACATGGCGCGCTCCGGGCGGCGTGCGGAATAGTGCGCGAGCGCGAGCTTGTAGAGGATCCGTGGCGAGCGATCGTCGAGCTCGAATGTACTTCTGATATCTCTCCGCCGCGCGGTCGTATCGCCGGAGCGTGTAGTTGACGTCACCGAGCAGCTCCCTCGGTTTGCGGCGCCAGCGGATCGATCTCGGTGGCACGACGGAGATCCCGGATGGCCGCATCCGCGGCGGGATCCATCTTTTCAGTCTGCGGCGATTCGCGGGGCCCGAGATCGAGCAGCTGCCGGCGCCGGTACGCCTGCCCGCGCTTCAGGTACCCGAGCATCGCCTCGTTCTTGAGCGCGATGGCGCCGCTGAAGCTTTCGATTGCCGAAAACGTATCGTCCCTGGCCAGCGCCGCGTCGCCGCGGTCGATCAGCTGCCGGAACGTCCGCTCGCGCCGCGCCGCCCAGTAGCCGTAGAGCGCGCCGTGCACACACGGCCATGGCCAGGATGCCTAGAATCAGGCCGCTTCACGCTCCCATCTTACTAGGTTCTACAGGGTTCCGGAGACCGGGAAAAGGTGGCCTGTATTGGGGAACTTAATCGGCCGGCCGGTTTCTAATAATCTAAGGCAAAGTAACCCCCTGAAGAGGGGTGATAAAATGGCAGAAGGACTGTCAGTGAAGCCAGTTCCATCCATTACCTGGACCGAGGTCGGCGGACGCGAAGCGGCGTTGATTCAGCGCTGCGCCGCCGGTGACGAGGACGCGTGTGCGGAGCTGGTCGCCGAGCACCAGCGCATGGTGTATCAGCTGTCACTGAATCTGCTCGGCGATCACAACGAAGCCCTCGACCTGTCCCAGGAGGTCTTCCTCCGCGTGTTCCGCACGCTCCACGGATTCCGCGGGCAGTCGGCCCTCCGCACCTGGATCTACCGCATCGTCGTCAACCAGGCACGCAACCGTCAGCGATGGTGGCGGCGGCGTCACCGTTCGCAGCAGGTGTCGCTCGACGAGCACATCAGCGCGCACGGCGAATTGCCGGCGCCCGGCAATGGCGGATCGCCGGACAGGATTCTCGGACAGAAGCAGCTCGCGGAGCGGATCCGCACGTCGCTCGAACGGCTGCCGTTCGATCAGCGCACGGCGATCGTGCTGCGCGAGATCGATGGCCTGAGCTACGAGGAGATCGGCTTTTCGCTCGGCATCGCTGTGGGCACCGTGAAATCGCGGCTTGCGCGCGCGCGCGAAGCGCTGCGCGCTCAGTTGAGGGATGCATGACGTTCCTGACCTGCGCGGCGGTCTCGCGGCGTTTGCAGGCCTTCCACGACCGCGAGCTGGCCGGTCGGCGATCTCATCGCGATCGAGACACACCTGCACGATTGTCCTCCGTGCGCACGGGACCTGCGCGAGCTGCAACAGGTCGGCCACGCGCTGCGTCTTGCCGCGGCGCCCGCGCCGCCCGACGACTGGACCGGCGTGCGCTCCAGCGTGATCAGCCGAATGCGGGCCGAGGCACACGAGTCGTGGACGGCCTGCGCTCGTCGCGCATTCGACGATCTCCATCTCGTCTGGATCGCGCTCGCCTCGACGGCGGCGACCTGCTGTCTGCGCCGCCACGGTGCTGTCGATGCTGCATTTCGCCTCACCCGAGCGGCAAGACTCGCTCGCCGCGGTCATCGCCGTCATGGCCGCGCCGTCTGGCTCCGATCTGAATCCTGCGCGGCTCGACGGCCGCATCCAGGCACCCAGCGTGCCGGAGAACGGGATCGTCTACGCGACGCTCGAACGATCGATTCTTGGATGGCGATTCTGTCGTACCGCTGTCCGCTATCGTGACTCGCGAGGGCCGGGTGTCGGGACTCGAGCGCCTCAACAAGTGGCAGGATGCGCCGGGAAGTAACCGATATCGTCGAAGCGCTGTCGCGCGGCCGGCTCGAACCGGCACAGTTCGGCGGCTCGCCGGTGGCCGTGAACCTCGTGTGGCTCGTCGCCCACACGACCGTCAAAGGCAAAGGGCGGTCGTAGCTCGGCGCGGTCTGAAGACCGCGTCCTACCTCTTGACCTCGGCAACCGCCGTGGCGACGTTGTTCATCGCGTCCGTTGCCCGGATGATCACGCTGCGCGCCGCTTCGTTTTCGTCGAGCACCACTTCGAATTCCTCGCGCGGCGAATCCGCGATCCCGTCCTTTGGATACACCACCCGCCAGCGGCTCGCGTCGAGCGAATACTCCACGCGCTGCACCGACGACTGCACATCGCTGACGACAAAGCTGATCGTCGTGCGTGCGCCGGCTGCGCGCTGACGGCTGCACATCGATCTTCGGGCGGCGTGTTGTCGATATCGAAACTGACGCTTTCGAGTTCGCCGACAAGCGACGGTGCCCGGGGAGTTCGACGGCGCATCCGACGCGGCGACCTTGATGAAATACGTGCCATCGGGCACCGACGTCGTGTCCCAGACGAAAATGGGATCGGTCAACCCACGGTGGAGGACCTTCCACGACGTCTCGCCTTCGCGCCGGTACATCACGTCGTACTGAAGCCGATCGTCGTTTTCGTCGTCTGCCTTCCAGACAACGTCTGCAGTCCCTTCTGATAGATCCGGCGGCCAAGCACGGCGGTGGGACGGGGGAATGCCGGCTGCGGCTGCGCCGGCGACTGGGTCTGGCCGCGGCCGTCCGACGTGTTGTCTTCGAAGCCGGCAATCTCCAACTCGCCTGTGGAGAACGGCCGCTGAAAGACCGTTCCGGCAGGATGCACCGTGATCGACGAGATCTCCGGCCGCAGGTTCCGCGGCAAATACGCCGTCGTGACCGACGTCAGCACCGGCAGCTGTGAACCGCTCGCCGACGAGCACGGCCCGCCACTGCAGATAGCGCGCCGTTCGGGCTGACAATCTGTTCGCCTGCGGCGTTGGCGTACACCTTCGACCACGGGACTCCACGTGTCGTCGGGCGTTGCGGTGTTGCCGCTCCGGGTGAACACGGTCATTTCGCCAGGCGCCGGCGGTCGCGTGCCAGCGGATCACGCCCCAGCTGGCGACCGTGCCGGCATCGCGCACATCGGATTCGTACGTGCCGCGGCGAGCCGAGCGCGGGGGAGAGCGCGAACAGTTTGCCCGGGTTGCTGGCGACACCGATGATGCGGCCCGACGACTCGCGAAGGAGCGCGGTGACCTGGCGCGCCGTGGTGCGCGCCAGGAGCGTCGCGCGCGCGGGGTCGCCGCTGACGCGGAAGATCTTGCCTTCGGTGCCCGTGCCCACAAGCAGGCTGCCGGACGGCTCGATGACGAGATCGTACGGCGCATCCTCGCCCGAGTCCCACATCAGCGTCCCAGAGGCCGTCGGGTCGAATGCGATAGATTGCGCCTCGTCCGCCGCGACGGGCCGCGGCGGGGGGTGGCCGGACCGATGCCGCACCGCCGCTGACCGGCCCTTCGACGACCGCCACGGCCGTGATTTCAGTTGATACCGACGGCACCGGGGCGCGCGCCGGTTCAGTGGCGCGGGCGCTCGCTGTGGGCTGGCTCTCGCTGCCCTGCGGGCCATTGACGGCGACCGCATAGATGGTCCCGTCTTCGGCCAGCCTGCACGGCGTGGATTTCGCGGAACGGCGAGTCGAGCAGCACGAACGCCTTGCCTGAGCTGTCGATTCGGAAGACGCGGCCCGGCGATTCGGTGCCAGCGATCAGATCGCCAGTACTTCGTGAAGGCGAGCGACACCACGTTGCCCGCGTTGGTCTTATAAAAGCGCGTCCCCTGCCGTCGGGCGTGATTTTGTAAATCACGCCCTTGTCGCCGGTCGCGGCAAACACATTGCCTGACTTGTCGACGGCCAGCGCCCAGATGTATTTGTCGTCCGGATCGAAGAAGGTCTTCGACGTGCCGTCGGCCGCAACCTGATAGATCTTTCCGTCGGGCGACGTCCCGACGAACAGTCCGCCGTTCGGCGCGAGGGCGAGCGCATGAACCTCGAGTTCGGACGCATCAAAGAACGTCGACAGCTTGCCGTCCTTGCCGACCTTCAGGACCTTGCCTTCGTTCCCGCTGCCGGCCCAGAGAGTGCCGTCGGCGCCCGGCGACTACGGTCCAGAGAAACGGTGCGGCGGTCTCGGCAAGAAGCGACGCCGACGGCCCGGGAAACATCCGCCCGTCGCTGTCGATCGACAAGTCCTCGACGTCTCCCTTCAGGAAGTCGGCCTGCGTGGACACCGTCCAGAACGTCGGCGTCGACGCGGTGACGCCGCACAAATCGCCGCGGCGATCGCGCGAGACCGATCGTCGAGAGCTGCGCGTGCCGGCGAAGACGAGGAACCCGAGGGCGGCCGCGACGAGCCGGCCGCGAAGTGTCTGAACATGTGAGTGAGCCGTCAGCAAAAAGGGAGAGCGGCACACGGGTATCAGCGGCCGCCGGCCCGCGCTTCGACGTCGATCGTGAGCACTGCGCGAGCCGCTGACCGCGGAGTCCATCGTCAGCTCCCATTCGCCAACCGCGGCGCTGCGAATCGGCGTGTAGCTTCCGCCGTTGCTGTCGCCCTCGAGCACCGAGAGCACCGACGGCGGCAACGACGGTGAGCGCCTCGCCATTGACGACGGCGCCAGGCTTGCCGTTGAGGAGACGGATGTAGATGCGATTGTTGCGCCGCGTCTCGTTGAGCACGCGAATCATCTGGGCGACACTCTGCGGCTGCAGCGACCGTCGCATATCGCGCTGTTCCATGGCGTTCAGCTGCCGTCCGTCGGTGACGAGCAGCGAGACCGAGCCGGACACGTTCGCCGGGATTTCGATCGGCACGGTCGAAATCTTGTCCTCTCCGCGATAGCTGCGCGTGAGCACTTTGAGCGGAACCGTTCGGCCGGCGCGCGGGCGGAGCTCGTCGAGCCAGACTCGCTCGATCGTGGCCGTGCGCGACGACTCGCTCGTATCAATCGAGACGTTCAGCCCGCTAAGCGTGATCGGCTCACGATCGTTGCTCAGCAGCATCGTGATCGGCCCGGCGATCGCGGTCGCGGCCCCAAGCGCCCCGTTGTCGCCGGTGAACACATCGTCGAGAGTCAGGTCGCCGTGTCCCTTGATCTGCGCGCGGCTCTTGATGGTGAACGTCGCGGCGCCGAACTGTCGCTCGTAGGAGCCAGGGTGTTGGCCAGCGCGACATAGGTGAGGAGCGGCGTGAAGACCTGATCGTTGGCGACGTTGAACGTGAAGGAGCGCTTCGGCTGCTGCCGTCGTCGCGCTGAGATTGCAGCGTGACCGCCATCGGAATGACCGCCGGGCCCTTGCCAAGCGTGCCGGCGATGGCCGTCGCGCGATCCTGCTGCATCGTCCCGATGACCTCGCCCATCGAGGAGATCTTGAACGACGACATGAGGCTGGGCAGCATCGCGTAGACGTACGCGCGCGTCATCGGGAACTGCGACGGACCGACGTTGAAGAACGGATGCCCGAACGCATAGACGCGATCGCCATCGATGTGCGTGATGGTTCCGGTGGCGCCCATCTCGAGATCGCCGCCGACGAGCGACACGCCGACCGCGTCGCCTCTCGCAAGCGGGCCGGTCATCGTCTTGAGCTCCGGCGCTCCCTGAGCCATCGCCGCCGCCGACCACCGGCGTGAATCCCGCGGCGCCGAAGGCGGTCGATCAGCATCGCGGCCGATTCCGGCTCGAAACCATTCATCACGAGCGGCGTCGAGATCGGGCGCAGCATCGCGCCGAGCTGCGAGCCGGCTGCCGTAGCCATGCCGATCACCTGGACGTCGGCCGGGCGATTCGCGAAAGGCGCCATCCGCGCGTAGGTGGCGCTCAGCGCTGCGGTCAGACCCCTCACGGGTGATCGGCAGCTCGATCCGCGCCTGCGGCGTGGGACACGCGGCGAGGATTTCGGTCGCGTCCTTCATCTCGGCGATCGGCGTAATGCCGGCGATCGCTTCGGTTGGAAATGCGCCGATCGAGTACGAGACAGCGCCGATCAGCCGCCCGTCGATGTACACGGGGCTGCCGCTCATGCCGGCCGCGACCCCGGTTTTCGCCAAGCGGCCCGCCCTCGAGCCGCGCGAGGATCGAGTCGCGCTGTCGGCCCCTGCACATTGTGCAGCACGCCCGAGAATGTGCGCTTTGAAATCCTGAAGATCGGTGCCTTCGAAGACCGTTCGGCCGATGCCGACCATGCCTGCTTTGATTTCGTCGACGGGCATGAGCGCGGTGCCGCCGCGGGAGAGCGATCCAGCAGAGGACGGCCAGGGCAATCGCCGCAGCGAGAGTTCGAATATTCATGGGTCGTAGTTGGGAAAGGAATGTTGGCGGCAGCGCCGTTGCCGCTCAATCCAGTTATAAGCGCTAACTGCTTTGCGGTCAAGGAGAAAGGGCTGCGCATACGGCGCCGCTGATTGACACCCCTCGCAACCGCTCTGTTATTGTCACCAACGTTTTGACGTTGTCGCTTCCCGGTCAGCCGTGTCGTTTCTGCCGCCGGACGTTTTGCGTCCTATTGGTGGTGGTATGCGTCCGCTGAGGGGGCGATCCGCTAACCTGCACCGCAGGACAGGATTTTCGAAAGCCTCCTCAGCCCCGGCTGAGGAGGCTTTTTTCGTTTCGGGAGACTATGCGAAATCCGCTACTGTGCGCCACCGTCACGGGACGAACGATGGAGGAGCTGCGCCGCGCGCGCGATGCCGCGACGTTCGCCGATCTCGTCGAAGTGCGTCTCGACCTGGTCGACCGCCCCGATGCCATCGGCGCGCTCGAGGGGCGCCGGCGCCCTGTTCTCGTGACGTGCCGCGCCGCAGTGGGAGGGCGGCGGTTTCCAGGGGTCGGAGGAGGAGCGGCGAGCGGCATCCTCTCGGACGCCCAGAACGCCGGCGCTGAGTTCGTCGACGTCGAAGCGCGCGCCGAGTTCGTCTCCGACGATCACCCGGCGCCGCCGCGGGCGCGGCATCGTGTTGTCGCTGCACGCGTTTGGCGAGCCGCCGACGCGATCTCGTCGAGCGTGCGCGCGCGATGCGCTCGACAGGTGCCGAGATCGTGAAGATCGCCATCGAGGCGCGGCGCCTCGGCGGACATGCTGCCGCTCATGCGTCTCGCGGACGGTCGGATTTCACCGATCCCGACGGCATGGACGGTCACGTCCTGCTCGCCATGGGGCAAGCGGGCGTCGCCGACGCGGGTGCTCGCCGCGCGGCTGGGAAACCGCTGGACCTACGCCGGCGATGGCGTCGCGCCGGGCCAGACTCGCCGCAGCGCGGCTGCTTGGCGAGTTCGGGTTCCGACGCATCCGCGCGGACGCGACGCTCTACGGCGTGGTCGGCAATCCGATCGCGCACTCGCTGTCGCCGGTGATGCACAACGCCGGCTTCAGCGCGCTGGGCGATGAACGCCGTCTACGTTCCGCTCGAGGCAAGCGACGTCGAGGATTTCGTCGCCTTCGCACGCGACACCGGCATGACGGGGGCCAGCATCACCGCGCCGTTCAAGGTCGGCATGCTGGCGCACGTCGACGAGACCGACGAGATGGCGAGGCGGGTCGGCGCGATCAACACGCTCGTGGTTCGCGAGGGAGAGTGGATTGGAGCGAACACCGACGTCGATGGGTTCCTGACACCGCTTGCCGGCCGAATGGCGCTCAAGGGCACGCGCGCGTCGCGTGCTCGGCGCCGGCGGCGCGGCGCGCGCAGTCGCCGTGGCGCTGGGCTCGCAGGGCGCAGCGGTCACCGTCTGCGCACGACAGGCCGACCGCCGCGAAGGAGGTGGCGCGCTCGCCGGCGGACAGCGTAGGCACTGGCCGCCGAAGCCGGGCAGCTGGGATGTGCTCATCAACGCGACCTCGGCGGGCAGCGGGGCCGCAGGACGACCCGATGGACGGCGTCCCGCTCGACGGTGAAATCGTGTTCGACCTCGTGTATGCGCCCGCGCGCACGCCATTGCTCGATCGCGCCGCACGCGAGGGCTGCCTGACCATCGGCGGGATCGAGATGCTCGTGGCGCAGGCCGAGCGACAGTTCGAGCTGTGGACCGGGATATCGGCCGCCCGCCGGGTTATTCAAATCGGCGGCAGCCGCCGCAACCGGCGACGACCACGTCGCAAATGCCAGGGGACAGGCGTGAAACAGACAACGTTCGACGAGTTCGTGGAGCTGGCGCGGCGCGGCACATTCGTGCCGGTCGTCAAGGAAATCATCGCGGATCTTCTGACGCCCGTGTCCGCGTTTCTGAAGATCGCGGAGCACTCCGACTACGCGTTCCTGTTCGAAAGCGTGGAAGGCGGCGAGCAGGTCGCGCGCTACTCGTTCCTCGGGAAGGATCCGTTCCTCGTGCTGCGGCAGAGCGGCGGACGCACGGTCATCGATCGATCGGGCGTGACCAGCGAGAGTCGACGAGCCGTTCGTCCGGAGCCTGCGGCGGCTGATGGCGGAATTCCAGTCGCCGTTCGTGCCCGGGCTGCCGCGCTTCACCGGCGGGCGCCGTCGGATTCATCGGCTACGACGCCTCTCCGGTGTTCGAGCCGGCGCTGGTCGAGGCCTGGGCGACGGCTCCGTGGCGGGACCAACGGCACCGCCGATCCGCAGACCGAGGACGAAGCGGGCTTCATGCTGTTCGACACGGTGCTGGCGTTCGATCACGTCAAGCATCGCATCCTGATCATCGCCAACGCGCGGGTGACGGCTGACGAGGATCTGCAGCGCGCTGTACCAGTTCGCCTGCGCCAAGATCCAGTTCCTCGAGCGCGAGCTCGAGCGCGGCCTCTCGCAGCCGGAGCCGCGCGCCGCGTCCGCCGCCCGAGATCCGCTCGAACATGGAGCGGGAGACCTACGAGGCCGGCGTCCGGTCGATCAAGGAGCGGATCGCGGCGGGCGACATCTACCAGGCCGTGCTGTCGCAGCGCTTCGAGGCGGACGTCACCGCCGATCCCTTCACCGTGTACCGCGCGCTGCGCCACGTCAATCCGTCGCCCTACATGTATTTCATCCGCATGGGCGGTCTGGCGATCGTCGGGTCGTCGCCGGAGATGCTCGTCCGCGTCGAAGGCCGGCCGAGTCGAGACGCATCCGATCGCCGGCACGCGGCCGCGAGGGCAGAACGACGAGGAGGATCTGCGGCTGGCCGAGGAGCTGAAGCGAAACGAGAAGGAACGCGCCGAGCACGTCATGCTCGTGGATCTCGGGCGCAACGACCTCGGCCGCGTCTGCGAGTTCGGCACGGTCAAGGTGCCGCAGTACATGTCGCTCGAGCGGCTACTCCCACGTGATGCACCTGGTCTCGACCGTTGACGGCGCCTGGCGGAGGAGCGCGACCACCTCGACGCGCTCGTCGCGTGCTTCCCGGCCGGCACCGTGTCCGGCGCGCCGAAGATCCGCGCGATGCAGATCCTGTCGGAGCTCGAACCGACGCGCCGCGACCTGTACGCCGGCGCGGTCGGCTACATCGACTTCGCCGGGCAATCTCGACTTCTGCATCGCCATCCGCACGATCACGATCCGCGACGGCAAGGCGCGCGTGCAGGCCGGCGCCGGCATCGTCGCCGACTCGAATCCCGCGGCGGAGTACGAAGAGACGCGCGACAAAGCGCGCGCGCTTCTCGACGGCCCTGGCGATGGCGGAGGCGGGGCTGTAGACAGTGGTGCTGCCTGCTCGACAACTACGATTCGTTCACGTTCAACCTCGCGCAGTACCTGGGCGAGCTGGGCGCCGCGCCGCTCGTGCGCCGCAACGACGAGATCACGCTCGACGAGGTCGGCGCACTGCGCCGGAGCACATCGTGATCTCGCCGGGCCCGGGCCGTCCCGAGGATGCGGGCATTTCGGTCGAGCTGATCCGCCAGTTCGGTCCGACGATCCCGGTCCTGGGCGTCTGCCTCGGACACCAGGGCATCGGCATCGCGTTCGGCGGCCAGGTCGTTCGCGCGCCGCAGCTGATGCACGGCAAGACGTCGTCGGTCCAGCACGACGGACGAGGCGTGTTCCGGGGCGTGTCAGCAGCCGTTCGTCGCCGGCCGTTATCACTCGCTCGTCGTCGCCGAACCGCTGCCCGAGTCGCTCGAGATGGCGGCGCGGACCGAGGACGGCACGATCATGGGCGTGCGGCACCGCACGTTCCCGGTGCACGGCGTGCAGTTCCACCCCGAGTCGGTGCTGACCGGCGAAGGCCGGCAGCTCCTGCGGAATTTCCTGGAGCTGTGATCCGATGTTCGCCGCGCTCATCGAAAAGCTGCAGCGCCGCCAGGACCTCTCCGCGACGAGGCCGCCGCAGGCGATGGAAGAGATCATGGAGGGGCGCGCGCAGCCCGCGCAGATCGCCGGCTTGCTCGATCGGCCTGTCGATGAAAGGCGAGCGGCCGGCCGAGATCGTCGGGCTGGCGCGGACGATGCGCGCGACGGGCGACGAAGTTGTCGCGCGAGTCACGCGCCGGTGTTCGACACCTGCGGCACCGGCGGCGATCGAGCGCACACCTTCAACGTCTCGACCGTCGCCGCGCTGGTGCTCGCCGCGTGCGGCGTGCGGGTGGCGAAGCACGGCAACCGATCGGTCTCGAGCCAGGTGCGGCAGCGCCGACCTGTTCGAGGCGCTCGGCGTGCAGATCGCCGCCGAGCCGGCCGTCGTCGAGCGCTGCCTCGAAGAGGCCGGCATCGCGTTCTTCTTTGCGCCGACGTTTCACCCGTCGATGCGTCACGCGGGACCGACGCGGAAGGATCTCGGCGTGCGCACCGCGTTCAATCTGCTCGGGCCGCTGACGAATCCTGCCGGCGCCTCGCGTCAACTGGTCGGCGTGCCGCGGCCGGAGCTGACGGAGCTGGTCGCGCGCTCGCTGGCGCTCCTGGGATCGGAGCGCGCCTGGGTCGTGCACGGCGCCGACGGCCTCGACGAGATCTCGACGACCGGGTACACGAAGGTGTCGGAATGCCGCGAGCGGCGCGGTCAACACGTTCTATGTGCATCCGGCGGACTTCGGACCTGCCGAAGGCAGTGCCCGGCGCAGTTGCGCGGCGGCGATGCCGCGGACAACGCCGCAATTGCCCGGCGCGGTCCTGGCCGGCGAGCGGGGCGCGCCGCGCGACATCGTCCTGTTGAATGCCGCGCGCGTCGCTGCTCATCGCCGAGCGGCGTGGCATCCGTTGCAGGAGGGCATCGCGCAGGCCGCCGCGGCGCTCGACGAGCGGACGGGCGGCGAGCGTGCTCGGACAGGCTCGTCAGCGTGTCGAACGGCGCATCGCGAGGGTGGCAGCGTCATGATTGCGCGCGCCGGATCTGCTCGGCACGATCGTCGCGGCGACGCGGCGCATCGTCGAAGTCCGCGAAGCGCACGCATCCGGCGCGCGCGCTCGCAGCGTGAACAGACCCGGACACCGCTCGGGCGCGGCCTTCGCGGAGGCCCTCCGAGGCGATCGGCGAGTCGAGCGCCCCGCGCGATCATCGCCGAGTGCAAGCGGCGCTCGCCCTCGACGGGGAATCCTTCGCGCGCAACTACGATCCCGCCGCAGCATGCGCGCGCGTACGCCGAGGCCGGCGCCGTGGCGATCTCCGTGCTGACCGAGCCCACGTTCTTCGACGGCGCGCCCGAGCACCTGCGAGCAGGTGCGCGCGGCCGTGGACCTGCCGCTCCTGCGCAAGGACTTCATCGTCACTGAATACCAACTGCTCGAGGCGGCGGCGCTCGGCGCCGACGCCGTGCTGCTCATCGTCGGGCGCGCTGGAACAGAAGGCAGCTGGTCGCGCTCCTCGCTGCGGCGGCGAGCGCTGTCGCTGGCGGCGCTGGTCGAAGTGCACGATCTCGACGAGCTGCGGCGCGCCATCGATGCCGGCGCGCGGATCATCGGCGTCAACAGCCGCAACCTTCGGACGCTGACGGTGGATCCGGCCGTGCTCGATCGACGTGGCCGCGACGCTCCCGGCCGGAGCGTCACGGCCGTCGCGGAGAGCGGCATCCGGACGCGCGGATGACATCGCGCGACTGCGTCGGCGTCGGCTATCACGCGTTCCTGGTCGGCGAGCGGCTGATCGCGCAGCCGGACCCCGGCGCGGCGCTGCGGGAGCTGCGAGGCGCATGATCAGCCCGACGGTCAAGGTCTGCGGCATCTGCCGCGCAGAGGATGCGGAGCTGGCGATCGCGCTCGGCGCGGCGGCGATCGGCTTCGTGTTCTGGCCGCACAGCCCGCGCTACTGCGAACCCGACCGGGCGCGAGCCATCGCCGCGCGAGCTGCCGCCGTACGTCACGGCGGTCGGGCGTCTTCGTGGATCAGCCGGTCGAGCAGGTGATTCAGATCGCGCGAGCATCGTGCCGCTCGGCGCCGTCCAGCTGCACGGACACGAAGTCGATCGCGGATTTCGATCGCGTCCGTCAACCGCTGATCAAGGCCGTGCCGGTGACCGGACGGGTTCGAGCCCGTCCGCGGTCGACGTCGTGCCCGACGAGCGTGACGGTGCTGCTCGACGCACACGATCCCGTTCGGCGGGGCGGCACGGGACGGACGATCGACTGGACGATGGCGGCGTCGATCGCGGCTCGCCGGCGCGATCATTCTGTCGGGCGGGCTGAACGCGACGAACGTGCGGGACGCGATCGCGCAGGTCAGGCCGCACATGGTCGATGTGTCGTCCGGCGTCGAGTCGGCGCCCGGCGTAAGGATCGCGGGAAAGCTGGAGGCGTTTTTCGCGGCGGTCGCGAGCGGCGTGAGTCTTCCATGAATCCATCATTCGGACAGCGAGACCCCGACGCGCGCGGCTACTACGGCGCCTACGGCGGCCGGTTCGTGCCCGAGACGCTCGTCGCGCCCGGTCGAGGAGCTCGAGCGCGCCTACCTTGCGCGCGCGACAGGACGCGGCGTTTCGTATCGAGCCTCGCGTCGTCTGCTGCGCGACTACGTCGGGCGTCCGACGCCGCTCTACGAGGCGAGGCGGCTGTCGCAGTCGCTCGGCGGCGCGCGCATCTTCTTCAAGCGCGAGGACCTCGCGCATACCGGCGCGCACAAGATCAACAACGCGCTCGGCCAGGCGCTGCTGGCGCAGCGGATGGGGAAGCGGCGCATCATCGCCGAGACCGGCGCCGGCCAGCACGGCGTCGCGACCGCGACGGTCTGCGCGCTGCTCGGCCTGCGAGTGCGACGTCTACATGGGCGCGGAAGACATGGAGCGCCAGTCGCTCAACGTCTTCCGCATGCAGCTGCTCGGCGCGACGGTTCGGCGCGTCGAGGCCGGCGCGCGCACGCTGAAGGACGCCATCAACGAAGCCATGCGCGATTGGGTCACCACCGTCGCCGACAGCTACTACCTGCTCGGGTCCGTGCTCGGGCCGCATCCGTACCCGCTGATGGTCCGCGAGTTCCAGTCGGTCATCGGCCAGGAAGCGCGCCGTCAGTGCCTCGACGCCATCGGCCGGCTGCCCGACGCCATCGTCGCCTGCGTCGGCGGCGGCAGCAACGCCATGGGCATCTTCGATGCGTTCATCGACGATCGCGCGGTGCGGCTGATTGGCGTCGAGGCGGGCGGCCACGGCATTCAGCCCGGGCGAGCACGCGGCGCAGGTTCGCCGGCGGCAGCGGCGGCGTGCTCCAGGGAACGCGCAGCTACGTGCTGCAGGATGAGAACGGCAACATCGAGCTGACGCACTCGATCTCGGCCGGCCTCGACTACGCGGCGGTCGGGCCCGAGCACGCGTGGCTGCACGATTCGGCACGCGCCGAGTACACCTGGATCGGCGATGCGGACGCGCTGGTCGCGTTCCAGCGGCTCGCGCGGGAGGAAGGCATCCTGCCGGCGCTCGAGTCGTCGCACGCCGTCGCTCACGCCTGCCGGCTCGCGCCGACGATGGAACGCGATCAGATTCTGCTCGTCAACCTCTCGGGTCGTGGCGACAAGGACGTCATCAGCGTGCAGAAGGCGCTCGACGCGCGGGCGGGGAAGACGCTGATGTCGCGAATCCAGCACGCCTTCGAGCGGCTTCGCCGCGAGCGGCGGGGCGGCATCGTGACCTATGTCACGGCGGGCGATCCCGACGCCGAGACGCTCGTCGCGAATCCTCGTGGCGCTGGCGCAGGGCGGGCGCCGACATTCTCGAGGTCGGCGTGCCGTTCTCGGATCCCCTGGCGGACGGCCCGGTCATTCAGCGCGCCACCGAGCGTGCGCTGGCTGCCGGCATGACGCTTCGCGGCACGCTCGATGTCGTCCGCGCGGTCCGTCGCGACGTCGACACGCCGATCGTGCTCTTCACTTACGCGAACCCGGTCGCTCCGCATGGACCCGGCGTGTTCGCGCGAGAGGCGCCGCGAGGCAGGCGTGGACGGCGTGCTGATCCTCGACTATCCGGTCGAAGAGGCCGAGCCGCTGCGAGCGCCGCTGGTCGCGGCCGGGCTCGATCCGATCTTTCTCATCAGCCCGACGACGACGGATGGGCGGATTCGACGATCGGGCGAACTGGGCGCGGGTTTCCTCTACGTCATCTCGCGCCTCGGTGTCACCGGCGTGCGCGACCGCCTCGCAGCGGACGTCGACGGATCTGGTCGCGCGCGTGCGGGCGCAATCGTCGCTGCCCGTCGCGGTCGGGTTCGGCATTTCATCGCCCGAGCACGTCGCCGAGGCGTGCCGCATCGGCGGACGCGGCCGTCGTTGGCAGCGCGCTGGTCAACGTGATCGCGGAGCATGGCGCGGCGCCGGACGTGGCCGAGCGGGCAGGCGAGTATGTGCGATGGCTGAAGAGCGCAATGTGAACCGCATCGACGAGCTTCGGCAGCAGATCGACGACATCGACGAGCAGCTCGTCGAGCTGCTGAGCGAGCGCGCCGCGTGCGCGCTGGCGATCGGGCACGAGAAGAAGCTGGTCGGCCTCGAGGTCTATCAGCCCTCGCGCGAAGCGGAGGTCCTCGGTCACGTGCAACGCATCAACAAGGGGCCGCTGCGACGACGAAGCCGTGAAGCGGCTGTTCGAACGAATCATCGATGAAGCGCGGCGGCTCGAGCGCCTCGCCGACACGGATCAACAGGCGACGTAGGACGATTCACTAACATGAGAGGCTCAAAGAGGTAGTTATGGTGGTAGTCATGCAGGAGCGCGCGACCGACGAACAGGTCCAGCGCGTCATTTCGCAGCTCGTGGAGATGGGCTTCGACGTCCACCGATCGACGGGCGCGCTGCGCACGGTCATCGGCGCGGTGGGCGGCAACCGGGCCGGCGACCCGCGGCTGCTCGAGGTGCTCGACGGTGTGCAGGAAGTGCTGCGCATCACCGAGCCGTACAAGCTGGCCAGCCGCACGTTCAAGCCGGAAAACAGCGTCGTCTCGATCGGCGACGTGCGGATCGGCGGCGACGAGGTCATCGTGATGGCGGGCCCGTGCTCGGCCGAGAACGAGGACCAGGTCGAGGCCGCGGCGTCCGCGGTCAAGCGCGCGGGCGCCAAGGTGCTCCGCGGGCGGCGCGTTCAAGCCTCGCAGCTCCCCCTACAGCTTCCAGGGGCTCGGCGAAGAAGGCCTCCGGCTGCTGCGGAGCGCCGCCGACCGGCACAACCTGAAGCTGGTGTCGGAGGTCATGGACATCAGCCAGCTCGAGCATGATCGCAGCGCTACGCGGACATCCTGCAGGTGGGCGCGCGCAACATGCAGAACTTCACGCTGCTGCGCGAGCTCGGGTCACGCGCGCACGCCGGTCCTCCTGAAACGCGGCATCTCCGCGACGATCGAGGAATGGCTGCTGTCGGCCGAGTACATCCTCGCCGGGCGGCAACATGAACGTGATGCTGTGCGAGCGCGGCATTCGGACGTTCGAAAGCTACACGCGCAACACGCTCGACATCTCCGCGATTCCCGGTCGTGCGCAAGTTGAGCCATCTGCCGATTCTCGTGGATCCGAGCCACGGAACCGGGCTGCGCGACAAGGTCGCGCCGATGGCGCGCGCGGCGGTCGCCGCGGGCGCCGACGGCCTGCTCATCGAGGTGCACCACGATCCCGATCACGCGTTGAGCGACGGCGCGCAGTCGCTGTTCCCCGCGCAGTTCGATCGGCTGATGGCCGAACTGCGCATCATCGCGCCGGCGATCGGCCGCAGCATCTGCCTCGAGCCGGTCGCGCGGCGCGGATGGGGAGTGTAGATATAAAAGTTGGAAAAGGGAAAGCGCCTGCGGCCCGAGCGAGAGCGCGCAGCCGCCGAGCGAGCGCGAGCGGGGGTGGGGCCCCGCGAGCAATGAGAGAAGCGGACAAGGGACACGGGAGGAATGCAGAAGGACCGAACCCAGCCATCGGTGAGCGAAAGCGCAGGACAGCGTGATGGCGGGCCGTTTGGGCGCATCGCCATCGTGGGCTTCGGGCTCATCGGCGCCTCCGTGGCGCTGGCGGCGCGCAGGCGGTGGCCTCGCCGCGGAGCTGATCGCGGTCGATCGTCCGGACGTCATCGCAGTCGGCGATGCGAACGCACGCGGCGGATATTGGCGGCGGACGATCTCGCGTCTGTGCGCAGGATGCGGACCTCGTCATCCTGGCCGCTCCCGTGCAAACCAACATCCGCATCCTGTCGGAGTTGCCTCGGCTCGTGTCAGCGGCGACGCCGTCGTGACCGATGTGGGCAGCACCAAGCGGCAGGATCGCTGCGGGGGCCGGACAGCTGCCAGAGAGGCTCCGCTTCGTCGGCGGGCATCCGCTCGCCGGCGCGGCGACCGGCGGGCTCGAGGCGGCGCGCGCGGACTTGTTTGACGGGCGCGCCTGGATTCTCACGCCGGTCGACGAACGCGAGACCGCGGTGGCGCGACTCTCGACCTTCATCGCCGGCCTCGGTGCGCGGTGCACGCTCATGACTCCGGACGCGCACGACTCAGGTCGTCGCCTATCTGAGCCACCTGCCGCAGCTCACCGCCACGCGCGCTGATGCACCTCGTCGGCGAACGCGCAGGCGCCGCGGGACTCGCGCTGGCCGGGTCGCGGGCTGCGCGACACGACAGGCTGGCGTCGAGCCCGGCCGGATATCTGGCGCGACATCGCCGCAACCAACAAGGACACATCGGCCAGCGCGATCGACGAACTCGTTCAGGTTCTTCAGCAGCTGGATCGGAAACCAGCCGGCCTCGCGAGGCGCTCGATCGAGCCACGTTCGAGTCCGCCGCGCGCTGGAAGCGCGTGCTCGAGGCGGACCGGGACACGGCATGAATGGCCGCCAGCGTCACCGCAACGCGAACCTATCTCGAGATGAACGAGCCGTCGCAGCTGGTTCACGCACCGCTCCCGGACGCGGAGTGGCGCGTTGACCAGATGCGCGACTGCGCTCCCGAGTTCTGGCGCTTTCTCTATGCGGAAGTCGGCCGCGACTATCACTGGGTCGATCGGCTCCCTGGTCGATCGACGAGATCCGCGCGTACATCGGCGATCCCGCCGTGTCGATCTGGCTGCTGAGCGTGTGGGGCTTCGCCGGCCGGATATTTCGAGCTCCGGCACGACACCGACGGTGGCGTCGAAATCGTCGTACTTCGGACTCTTCCGGCATTTCCACGGACGTGGCCTCGGTGGCCATTTCCTGACCCAGGCGGTCGAGCGCGCCTGGCAGTCGGGCGCCGGCGCGCGTATGGCTGCACACGAACACGCTGGATCATCCTGCTGCGCTGCCCAACTATCTCAAGCGCGGCTTCACGGTGTTCAAGACCGAGGATTATCCTGATCGACGTGTAGTCGACGGCCGCCTTCACTGTCGCGTCACACGCGCCGACGGCTCACGTCGAAGAATCGAAGAACCGAAGAAACGAAGGAGAATCGAAGAAGACCTGGAAGAGAAGCTGGTAGGCCGTCAGATGTCAAGCGGTAGAAGACGAGGGCTGACGGGGCCGCGCTGCGCGCGGAAAGCGAGACGACCGATCTGGAAACACAAACACCTTGTGATGCAAGAGGTGCTTGTGTTTCTCGGATCGGTATCTCGCTTTTATCGCCGGCCTGCGGCCGGCGCCCCGTCAGCCCGCAGTGTGATCCTCCGGCCTTCGGTTCTCCTTCGGATCTTCGAATCTTCGGATCTTCGACGTGACGCCGTCGGCGCGTGCAGCTCGACTCCCGAACATCGCCGCTATACTTCATGAATGCCCCCGTCTCTGGGAACCGTCGGCGGACCGCGTCGCGCAGCGCGAATGACCGCGTTCATGCGCCGCGTGTGACGAAGCAGTCGGGATGGCGATCGCCAGCTACGACGATCTCTATCGCTTCTCCATCGAGCGGCCGGCCGACTTCTGGGTCAAGTCTGGACGTTCTGCGGTGATACGCGGCGAGATGGGCGGCGCGCGTGGTCGACGACATCGACAGGATGCCCGGCGCGCGATTCTTTCCAGACGCGACGGCTGAACTTCGCCGAGAACGTGCTGCGCCGACGGGACGGTGGGCACGGCCATCATCTTCAGCGGAGAGGGTCGGCGGCGCGCGATGACCCATGCGGAGCTGTACGACTGCAGGTTGGCCGCTTCGCGGCGGCGCTCCGGCGCATCGGGATCCGCGCCGGCGAGCGTGTCGCCGCGATACATGCCGAACATGCCCGAGACGATCGTCGCGGCGCTCGGACGGCCGCGCGTCGGGCGCGGTCTGGTCGTCCTGCTCGCCGGACTTCGGCGTCCAGGGGGTGCTGGATCGGTTCGGCCAGATCGAACCCCGCGTGCTCGTTGCCGCCGACGGCTACTTCTTCGGCGGGAAACGTCACGACGTCCTGCCGCGCCTCGGCCGACATCGTCGCGCGACGCTGCCGTCGGTCGAGCAGACGGTCATCGTCCCGTACGGCGGGACCGGCGACGGACGGACCGAGCGATCGCGCGATCGATCGTCGTGGTCCGAGTGGCTCGCGAACGGAAGCGCGGCGGCTCCAGTCTTTCGAACGTCTGCCCTTCAATCATCCGCTGTACATCCTCTATTCCTCGGGCACGACCGGCGTTCCCAAGTGCATCGTGCACGGCGCGGGCGGCACGCTGATCCAGCACCTCAAGGAACATCAGCTCCACTGCGACATCCAGCCGGGCGACCGCGTCTTCTACTTCACGACGTGCGGCTGGATGATGTGGAACTGGCTGGTCACGGCTCTGGCGTCGGAGGCGACGCTGCTGCTCTACGACGGATCGCCGTTTCATCCCGACGGCAACGTGCTGTTCGACTTCGCCGACGAGACCGGCATGACGCTCTTCGGCACGTCCGCCAAGTTCATCGATGCGGTCAGCAAGGCGGGCTCGTCACCCGGTCGCGACCCACCGCCTCGCAGACCGTCCGGACGATGACCTCGACCGGCTCGCCGCTTGGCGCCCGAGAGCTTCGACTTCGTCTACACCCGCGATCAAGCGCGATATCCATCTCGCGTCGATCTCGGGCGGCACCGACATCGTCAGCTGCTTCGTCGGTGGCGTGACCCGACCGCGCCGGTGTGGAGCGGCGAGATTCAGGCGCGCGGCGCTCGGCATGCGGGTCGAAGTGTTCGACGAACGCGGGCGCCGCTCCCGGTCCGGCGAAAAGGGAGAGCTCGTGTGCACGATCGCCGTTCCCGTCGATGCCGCTTGGGATTCTGGAACGACCCCGACGGGCGCAAGTATCACACCGCGCGTACTTCGAAGAGTTCCCGGCGTCTGGCGGCACGGCGACTACGCCGCGCTGACCGAACACATGGCGGTCGTGATCATCTACGGCCGCTCCGATGCCGTGCTGAACCCGGGCGGCGTGCGAATCGGGACCGCCGAGATCTATCGCCAGGTGGAGCAGACTCGACGAGGTCGCTCGAGAGTCTGGTCATCGGCCAGCGCTGGGATCGCGACGAGCGGATCGTGCTGTTCGTGCGGCTCGAGGACGGCGTGACGCTGACGCCAGGCGCTCGAGGAGCGGATCCGCCGTCGGATCCGGGAGAACGCCTCGCCGCGGCACGTGCCCGCGCGCATCGTGCAGGTGACGGAGATCCCGCGCACCAAGAGCGGCAAGATCGTCGAGCTTGCCGTGCGCGACGTCGTCCACGGGCGGGACATTCAGAACCGGGAAGCGCTGGCGAATCCCGAAGCCCTCGACCAGTTCAGAAACCGGGTGGAGCTGCAGTCGTAGACCGTTGGCAGAGGAGGTCACGGCATTGGAAGAAGCGCCATTCTCAGCGCGCGCGTGCTCACGACGCTCGCATACGCCCTTCAGGCCCGAGGAGGGGGACGGGGTGTCGCGTCGATATGCGTTGGAGGCGGCATGGGCGCCGCGATGATTATCGAAGCGTGCCGCTGAAGATCACGCTGCAGGTGCTGACCGGATGATCGCCCACGCCCGTGACGAGGCTCCGATCGAGTGCTGCGGGCTGCTGGCGGGAAAGGACCATCTGATCGACGAGTACGTCCGGACGCCCAACATCAGAGCCAGCGAAGTCGCGTATCAGATCGATCCGCGCGAGCACATCGCCGTGCGGAAGAGCCTGCGCGCTCGGGGCGAGCCGTCCTCGGCGCGTACCATTCGCACCCACGGACCGCGGCAGTGCCGTCGCCACGGACATCGCGGAGGCGCACTACGAGGAGGGATTTCCTCTACGTCATCGTCTCGCTGGTGCGGCGAGCCGCCTGAGATCCGCGGCATATCGTCTCGAACGTGGCACGCTCGATCGCAGCCGCGGACTTCGAGACCGTGCCTTAGCGGTCGATGCCGCCTGGATCGCGGATGCCCGGACGTACCTTGACGTCCGTAGCGCCCGCGGCGACGACCTTGTTCTTCTGCTTCAGGCGGAACTCGACCCGGTAGTCGCCGGCGACGTTGAACATGTGATCGATCGTGAAGTGGCGCTTGATTTCGCTCTTGCCCGGCCTCGTACGGATCGCAGTCGTCTTTGACTCCGACCGTGTGTCGTCGCCCCAGTCCCACTCGACGCGTGGCGCAATAGAATCCTCGTAGTCATCGCGCCTCCCTTGAGATCGGCAGTCAGGACCATGCGCGCAGGGGAAAATCCGACGATCGGCGTGACCTTGACCGTCACGGTCGGCTTGTCGGCTTTCTTGTCCTGGCCGGCAGCCTGCACGGCAACTGGCAAGAGCCGACGCACACAGAATCGCCGGAACTGCCCGGCGAAGGGCACGCACGTGCATGTCAACCTCCGGGGGACTTCCGGCTGAAGCTCGACGGCGAACGGCTCGCCGATGCGGACGTGGACGCACGACGCTGCCCCGGGTCCTCGATCCCGATGCGAGCCGTGCATCTCGATCCTGACCATGCGCGCCGCTCGAGGCCACGGTCCGATCAAATCACCAATTCACTCTATAATTACGCCGATGCCCTCGACCGTGTCCCTGCCCGCGATTGCGCTGAGTGCCGCGTCGCCTGCCGACATCGACACCGATCTGCTCGCGGTGCCGATTTTCGAGGGCGACGAGTGGCGGCGGACCTTCGCGCGCTGGACGCGCCGACCGGTGGCGCGCTGATGCGCGCGCATGGAGTCCCGGGAACTCCGGGGCAAGCCGTACGAACAACTCGTGCACGCCGGTCACCAATGGCTGGCGGCCGTCGCGCGTGCGCATTCATCGGCGCGGGCAAGCGGTCGGACTTCACGCCTCGAGCGGCTTGAGGCGCGTCGCTGGCCGCCGCCGCACTCGGCGCGCGCAGCGGCGCGTCCAGCGGTTCGCCTGGCTCAATCGCGGCGACATTCCGCTGCTCGACGCGGTTCAGGCGGCGACCGAGGGCATCGTGCTGTCAGCATTCAGCGCCGATCGCTACAAGAGCGGCGAGCGCGGCGCGCCGCCGATCGATCAGGCGTTGATCGTCGGCAGTCCGGGCGGACGAGCCGGCCGAGCTCGAAGCGCGCGGTCGAGCGCGGCCGGATCCTCGGCGAGTCCTGCAACATCGCCCGCGAGCTCTGCAACGAGCCGTCGAACGTGCTGACGCCGCGGTCTTCGCCGAGCGCGCCGCCGAGATCTGCGAAGCCGCCGGCTGTCCGTCGAGGTCCTCGACGAACGCGAGATCGCCGAAGCCTCCGCATGGGGCTGCTGCTCGGCGTCGCACGCGGCAGCGCCGAGCCGCCGCGCGTGATCGTGATGCGCCACGACCCGGCCGGCGCGCCGGCAGCGCCGGTGCTCGGGCTCGTCGGCAAGGGCATCACGTTCGACACCGGCGGCATCTCGATCAAGCCGGCCGACGGCATGGAGCGGATGAAGGACGACATGGCGGGCGGCGCGGCGGTCGTCTGCGCCATGCGCGCCATCGCGCTGCTCGAAGGCGCCGATCCGCGTCATCGGCGTCGTGCCGGCGACCGAGAACATGCCCGGCGGCCGCGCGCATCAAGCCGGGCGACGTGCTGACGCGGCGGCGGGCAAGACGGTCGAGGTGATCAACACCGACGCCGAGGGCCGGCTGATCCTGGGCGACGGGCTCTGGTACGCGCAGCAGCTCGGCGCGACGCACCTCGTCGACGTCGCGACGCTCACCGGCGCCTGCGTCGTGGCGCTCGGGAAGGTGGCGTCCGCGATTTTCGGCCAGCCCGACGCCTGGGTCGACGTCGTGCGGCGAGCCGTCGGAGGACGCCGGCGATCGCTGCTGGCCGATGCCGCTCTACGACGAGTACGCCGATCAGCTGCGCAGCGAGATCGCGGACATGGTGAACACCGGCGGCCGGCCGGCCGGCGCCTGCACCGCCGCGATGTTCCTGAAGGAGTTCGCCGGCGGCCTGCCCTGGGCCCACCTGGACATCGCCGGCACCGCGTGGGCCGACGACGCGAAGCCGTGGCTGGCGAAGGGCGCCAGCGGCGTCGCGGTTCGCGGGCTGGCCGAGCTCGCCTTCACGCAGCGCGGAGTGGCAATGATCGATCCAGACAGGCCCCGATCATCGTCCACGTCGATCCAGCAGCCGGTCGAATCGACCACGCGTCGGCCGACGTCCTCATCGGCGCGCTCGGCCTGACCGGCATGCTGCTGCTGGTGGCGCTCCTGCTCGGGAGCGCGTTCGGCGGCGCTCTGATCGGGTTCAAGCTCCTCCGGCGCCGGCTGAATCTCGAGCCTCCTCCGGATTCCGACATCATCCACATTGTCTGAGTGGTGAGTCAGCAGGTTTCTCTGCTCGCTCCGTTACGCTCTGTGGTGAACTACTCCGCTCCCTCCGTCATCTCTCATCTCTCTCCCAAGCCGATCACCCCGGCCCTCGGCTTCTTCAGCGACTGCTGATACTTGACGACCGCGTCGAACAGCGCCTCGGCGATCTGCTGCCGGTAGGCCGGCTCTTGAGCAGCTGGCCTTCCTGCTGGTTGGTCACGAACGAGATCTCCGCGAGCACGCTCGGCATGCGGCGCCGATCAGCACGACGAACGGCGCCTGCTTCACGCCGAGATCCCGCAGCTGCTTGTTTCGCGTCGCCAGGCGTCTGACCATCGAGTTCTGGACGATGTCGGCGAAGTCGCGCGACTCGTCGATCTTGTTGTTCAGCGCGATCGCCTTCACGATGTCCGGCAGGCTGTGCATCGTCTTCCCGGAGCCGAGTTCTCGCGCGCGGCCACCGCCTCCGCCTCCGGGTTCGACGCGAAGTTCAGGAAGTAGGTCTCGACGCCGCGCGCCTTGGGGTTGCGGCTGGCGTTGGCGTGGATCGAGAGGAACAGGTCCGCCCCTTCGCGGTTGGCGATCGCGGTCCGCTCCTCGAGCGGGATGAACACGTCGGTGTCGCGCGTCATCACGACTTCGACGCCGGGCTGCTTCTCGAGCAGCTGCGACTGAGTCGCGGCGCGACGTCGAGCGTGAGCTCGGATTCGTTGATCCCGTTGCCTGCGCGCCAGGGTCGTGTCCGCCGTGGCCCGCGTCGATGACGACGCGCGAGACGCCGAGTCCGAGCTGGCGCGCCAGCGAGAACTTGCCGTCGAGTTGGCGGACGGGCGCGGGGCAGACGCGGACGCCGCCGGGTCGGCACTCGCGCGACTGGCGGCTTCGGCGGCTCCGGCTTCGGTTCGTAGCGAAGCTCGAGATGACCGATCGTGGCAGCGAAGCTGGCGGCAAGGGAGGGGCAATCGGCATCGCCGGCAAGGGAACGACGACTGCCATCGCAGTCAGTTCCTTCAACGCTGCCTTGTCGGCGTCGACCGGCGGCTTGATCGGCAGCGGCTGCCGGCGCACGTCGCGTGGCCGCTCGTGCCCTGCCCGACGGCCGTGGCGGTTTCGGCTGGAACCATCCGCCGCGGTCGTCTCCGCTTGAAGTCGATCACCAGCCGGTACGGGCTGTAGAGCGTGAACACGCTGTAGCTCTCGACACCCTCCATGTCGAAGACGACCCGCGTCGTGTTCTGCGGGTGGCGTCCCAGCCGAATCTCCCGCACGACCTCGTCGCTGTATCGGAGCGTCGCGTCGAGCAGCGACGGCACCGGCCTGCGTGCCCTTCAGATCGAAGAACACCCGCCGCGGATTCTCGAGGCGCTCGGCTCGAAACGTGGTCTCCGCGTCCATCTCGATCGTGACGCGCATGCCGTCCGGGATCGCCGTCCGCTTGATGTCACGAATCAGCACCGGCGCGGCGCGTCTGTGGATGCGACCCTGGCGTCGGCGGCGGTGGCGCTGGTGCCGATCGCCTTCTGATCGGCTGCGTCGGACGGATCGTGGCGATGCCAGGGAGACCGCCGCGGCATCCGGCACGGCGGTGGCCTCGCCGCCGGCCGCGCGCGCGCAGCGCATCGATTCGACGCCGCGACCGCAGCGAGCTGGACGGGTACTCGCTGCGTCAGGCGCGTCAGGTATCTGAACCGGCCGCGTCGCGGTCGGCGGCCTCGCCAAACCGCTCGAAGGCGAGGCACGCCAGGTTCCCGGCCTGCCACAGCGCGTTGTCGCTGTAGCCGCTCGACGGGAAGCGCCGCACGACGGCTCGTACGGCGCGACGACGCTGCGGAATTCCGCGGCGGTCGGCTTGCGCTCGTCGTCTCGACGGCAGTGCGCAGCGCTCGCTCGCGTCCGAGCGCGCGCTCGTAGATGATCCGGGCCGAGCTGCCGCGCCGGCCGCCGACTGGCGCTGCCAGCGTGCAGGCCGAGCAGCAGTATCGCCGCAGGATTCCTGAGCGTCATCGAGCTACCTCAGCTGCGCGTCCACTTCGTCGAAGTAGTCCTTCTTCACGAGGACCTCGCGCGCCTTGCCGCCGGCGGCCGTGCCCGAGACGAGCCCTTCGGCCTCCATCATGTCGACGAGCCGCGCCGCGCGGCTGAAGCCGATCCGCAGCCGGCGCTGCAGGTACGAGATCGACGCCTGGCCGCTCGACACGACGATCCGCGCCGCCTCGTCGTAGAGGTCGTCCTTCTCGAACTCCAGATCGCCGGCGCGGCCTTCTTGTCGTCCTCGGTGATCGTCGCGTCGTAGGTCGGCTTGCCCTGCTTGCGCAGGAAGCTCGCGAGCCGCGCGCTCTCCTGTTCGGAGATGTACGGACCGTGCAGGCGCACGAAGCGCGACGACGCCGGCGGCAGATAGAGCATGTCGCCCTTGCCGAGCAGCTGCTCGGCGCCGTTGCCGTCGAGAATCGTGCGCGAGTCGATCTTCGACGACACGCGGAACGAAATGCGCGCCGGCAGGTTGGCCTTGATCAGTCCGGTGATGACGTCGACCGACGGCCGCTGCGTCGCGAGAATCAGGTGGATGCCGACCGCGCGCGCCATCTGCGCCAGCCGGCAGATCGATTCCTCGACCTCGTTGCCGGCGACCATCATCAGGTCCGCGAGCTCGTCGATCAGCACGACGATGAAGGGGAGCGGACTTGATCTCGTTGCCTTGTCGTCGAGAACCGGGCCCTTGGTTCTCTGCCTGCGCCAGCTTGAGGTTGCGGTTGTACTGCTCGATGTTCCGGACGCCGACGGCCGCGAGCGTCTTGTAGCGCTCCTCCATCTCGCGCACGGCCCAGCGCAGCGCGTTGGCCGCCAGCTTGGGATCGACGACGACCGGCGTCAGCAGGTGCGGGATGTCCTCGTACATCCCGAGCTCGAGCCGCTTCGGGTCGATCATGATGAACCGCACGTCGTCGGGCGTGGCGCGGAACAGGATGCTCGAGAGCATCGCGTTGACGCTGACCGACTTGCCGGTGCCGGTCGATCCGGCGATCAGCAGGTGCGGCATCGTCGCCGAGATCGCTGACGAACGGCTCGCCGTGGATGGTCTTGCCGAGGGCGAGCGTGAGCCTGCGACGCGGACCGCTTGTAGGCGTCCGACTCGAGCAGCTCGCGCATCGAGATCAGCTCGCGGTTCGGGTTCGGGATCTGGATGCCGACGGTCGATTTGCCGGGGATGCGATCGATGAGGACCGACTCGGCCTGCATCGCCAGGCACAGGTCGTCGGCGAGGCCGGTGATCTTGCTGTACTTCACGCCCGCGTCCGGCTTGAACTCGTAGGTCGTGACGACCGGGCCCGGGTGGATCTGGACGACCGACGCCTTCGACCGCGAACTCGCGGCACTTCTCCTCGAGCAGCCGCGCGCCGTCCATCAGCTCGCGCTCGTCGATCTTGCGCTCGCCCTTCGGCGCGTCGAGCAGCGCGAGAGGGGGAAGCGTGTAGGCCCCCTTCCTGCCGCTCGGCCGGCAGCTTTTCCGGCTCGGGCAGCGGCAGTGGCGGCGTCGACCGGCGGCGGCGGCGGGCGCTTGATCGTGGCGGACGGCGTCGGCCTCGAGGAGGCGGCCTTGAGCGCCGCCGCGGCCGCGTCGACCATGGCCGCCGTGCGTGACGGCCTTCTTCGGCGGCTGCGTCTGGCGGTCTTGGCGCTCGGCTGCGAGCTCCCGGCGTCGATGGCCGGACGCGATGGCGTCGAGCATCCGCGGTTCCGCGCTCACGGCGATCCTTCGGCCTGGCATCGGCTTCCTTCGGCGCCTTCTCGAGGTGCTTCTTGAGCACTTCCTGGCGCTGCTTCTCGCGTCGCCGCTCCTCGCGCCGCGCGCGATAGGCGCCGAGCATCGCGGCCCAGCGATCGCGGATGAGCTGGCCGATCGACCGCGAACAGGCGCCCGAACGAGAACTGCGTCGACAGGATGATCGCCGAGGAAGAGCAGCGTCAGGATCAGGATGATCGAGCCGGTCCGGTTCAGGTAGTCGGCCAGGAGCGCCGCGAGCCGATCGCCGATGTAGCCGCCCGCGCGGAACGCCTTGCCCGAGATCTCGAGAGTCCCGAACGCGAGCGACAGGAACGAGGACACGCAGCCAAAGAGCAGGCGCCGCGCCGAGGAGCTTGGTGTAGGCGGCGTCGAGCGCGCGGCACCAGAAGTAGTGCCAGCCGATGACGACCAGCACGAGCGGGACGAGGTAGGCCGAATAGCCGAGCAGCTGGTACGACAGCTCGGCGATGAACGCGCCGATGCGCCCGGCGAAGTTCGCCGGGCGGCAGCGTCGGAGCCGGTGTTGAAGAACCACACCGGATCCGACGCGCTGTAGCTGGCCAGCGAGATCAGCCAGATCAGCGCCAGCGCGAACAGCGCGACGCCGACGAACTCGCTCACCCGGCGGGAAACGAACGGACTTGCGCCACTCAGATCTCCATCACCACCGGCAGCACCAGCGGCCGGAGACCGGAACGCTTGCGGAAGAACCGCTGCAGATCCACGCGAATCTTCTCCTTGATCAGTCCGGGATCGGTCCGTTCCTCGACGCTCGCCGCTTCGAGCGTCGCCGCGAGCAGCGACGGAATCTCCTTGAGCAGCGCTTCGGTCCGCGCATCGACGACGAACCCCCGGGTGATCACGTCCGGCGTTTCCTCGAGCGTGCCGGACTGCCTGCCGATCGCCACGACCGGCACGACCAGGCCGTCGCCCGGCGAGGTGGCGGCGGTCGCGCAGGACCTCGTCGCCGACCTCGCCGCTGCGCGTCCCGTCGATCAGGATCCGGCCGGCCGGCACCTTGTCGGCAATCCGCGCCCCCTCGTCGTCGAACCGGATCACGTCGCCGTTTTCCGCCAGCAGGACCTTCGTTGCCCGTGACACCCGCGCGGCCACCCGGGCGTGCCGGGCGAGCTGGCGGTACTCCCCATGTATCGGCACGAAGTACCGCGGCCTGACCAGGGACAGCATGAGCTTCAGCTCTTCCTCGCTGCCGTGCCCCGACACGTGGACGTGCTTGATCCCTCGTAGACCACCTCGGCGCCGCGCCGGGCGATGTGGTTCATCACCCGGCCGATCGCCTTCTCGTTCCCGGGAATCTCGCGCGCCGAGAACACGACCACGTCGTCCGGGCGTCGAGCTTCACGTGGCGGTGGTCGTCGATGGCGATCCGCGGCAGCGCCGCCTGCGGTTCGCCCTGCGACCCGGTGCAGATGCACACGACGTCCTGCGACGGGAAGCTTGCGCACCTCGCTGTCGCGGATCTGCACGCCGGCCGGCACGCGCAGGTACCCGAGCCGCTGCGCGATCTCCGAGTTCTCGATCACTCCGCGGCCGACAAACGCCACCCGCCGATCGAACTGTGCCGCGAGATCGACGACGATCTGCATCCGGTAGATGCTCGACGCGAACATCGCGACGACGATCTTGCCGTCGGCGCTGGTGAAGATCTCCTCGAAGCCGTCGGTGACGTCGAGCTCCGAGCCGGTGAAGCCCTCGCCGATCGATGTTGGTGCTGTCGGCCAGCAGCACCAGCACGCCCGCCGAGCCCGAGCTCCGCGAACCGGTGGAAGTCGAGGTGCTCGCCGTCGAGCGGCGTCTGGTCGATCTTGAAGTCGCCGGTGTGGATGACCACGCCCGCGCGGCGTCTCGATCGCGACCGCGACGCAGTCCGGCATGCTGTGCGTAACGCGCAGGAACTCGAGCGTGAACGAGCCGACCGTGACGCGCTCGCGCGGGCGCGACTCGCCGCATCCGGGCGCGGCTTGCCTGGTCGTCCTCCTCGAGCTTCGACTCGACGAACGCCAGCGTCAGCGCCGTTCCGTAGACCGGGCCATCGAAGTACGGCAGCACGTGCGGCACCGCGCCGATGTGATCCTCGTGCCCGTGCGTCAGCACGAGCGCCGAGAGCCGGTACTGCTGCAGCTGCCGCAGGTCCGGAATGATCAGATCGACGCCGAGCAGCTCGGGCTCCGGGAACATGACTCCGGCGTCGATCAGGATGGCCGTGTCGCCGCAGGCGACGACCATCATGTTCATGCCGAACTCGCCAAGCCCGCCGAGCGGGATCAGCTCGAGCGGCGGCGTATCAGCTCATCAATGGCACGCGCCCTGGTCGCTGTACCTGACATCGGAAAAACTGAAAGCTGAACCGTAGAAACGTGTGCTCACGTTGCGATCGCAGGACAAGCCACGCAGGAAGAGCCGCCCGGGCGGGCGGAACAGCGCGGAGCGGCTGGGAGCCGCACCGATTGTCCACCTGAGTGCCGCTGGGACGGCGCGCAGGGACCGCTGCCCTCATACGGCGCCGAGCGCCGCACGAGCTATGAAAACGGGCCAAACTATAGCACAGCTCGCCCTCAGCCGAAGCGAAATAGTCCGCAAGCCGCGCCAATTCTGTAAGTTGCAGCGTCTCCGGGTCGCCGACGTGGATCGATGTCCGCTGACGCGCAACGCGCGCTCGCGACTCCGCCCCCTTTGAACGGCGTAGGGCCGCAGCGCGTTCAGGAGCGTCTTCCGGCGCTGGGTGAACATCGACCGCACCATTGCCTCGAACAGCGCTGCATCGGCACGTCGCGGCCGGCGGGCGAAAGCGGCAGTCGCACGACCGCGGAGTGGACCTTCGGTGCCGGCCGGAAGGCGCCGGGCGGGAGCGTCAGCAACCGCCGCACGTCGCAGTGCAGCTGCACGAAGATCGACAGCACGCCGTAGTCGCTGCGTCCCCGGCGCCGCCGTCAATCGGTCGGCGACCTCGCGCTGCAGCATCAGCGTCGCGTCCACGAGAGCCGACCGATCCGCCGATGCGCCTCGAGGAGCCTGAACAGGATTGGCGACGAGACGTTGTAGGGCAGGTTGCCGGCCACGCGAAACGGGCCGTCGACAACGACTGACGCCAGGTCGAGATCGAGGAAGTCGGCCTGAACGAGCGTCACGTTTGCGGGAAGCTTCGGCCGGAGCAAGCCCACCATGTCGGCGTCAAGCTCGACGGCTGTGAGGTGCGCCACGCGCGGCGCCAGACGCAGCGTCAGCGCGCCAGGGCCTGGACCGATCTCGAGGAACCGCTCGTCCGCGCCGGGCGTCGATCGCGGCGACGAGCCTGTCGGCCCAGGCTGGCTGCAGGAAGTGCTGGCCGAATCGTTTCTTGCGCGGAGGCTCATTACTCGAATCGGCGGGGCGTGATCAGAAATGTGTCCTAGCGAGGCGAAGCCTTCATGGTCTGCGGCGCAGCCTCGCTAGACCTCGTCGAGCGACTCGCCCCGCCAGAACTTCTCTTCGATCTCTTCGATCTCTTCCTCGCTCATGCCGAAGTAGTGGCCGAACTCATGGATGACCGTCTCGGCGACGCAGTCCCGAATCTCGTCCTCGTCTTCACAGGCGTCCTCGATCGGGCTGCTGATAGATCGAGATGCGGTCGGGCAGCGTGTTGCCGTAGCCCCAGCTGCGCTCGGGCAGGGGCGTGCCCTGGTAGAGCCCGAACAGCGTGTCGTCGGGCTCGATTTCCATCTCCTCGAGCACGTGCGGCGGCGGCTCGTCTTCGACGACGACCGCCACGTTCTTCATCGCGCGCACGGAATCGCCGCGGGATGTCGTCGAGCGCTTCCTCGACGAGTTGCTCGAATCGCTGTCGAGTCATTATTTGCTTTGTCGTGGGGCCTGGCCTTCGCCAGGCTTCGCGCGAGCTGGCCGCTTGCGACGACGCTGTCGCTCGCGGCTTCGCCGCGGTCGCGGGCTCATTCCCGGACGATCCGCTCGGCGTCGCACGACGTGCTTTCCTCGCGACTTGCCCGTCTACGCTTCGGCAGGACGCCCATTACCTTGCGATAGTAGTCGCAGTCGTCGCGCACCGCGCACTTGTCGCACAGCGGTCGCGGCTTGCAGATGCGGCGGCCGTGCAGGATCAGCGTGTCGGACGTGCGGGTCCACTCGGCGGGCGGCATCACGGCGCACAGCTGCTGCTCGACGACCTCGGGATCGTCGGATCGGGCGATGCCGATGCGGTTCGATACGCGAAGCACGTGGCGATCGACGGGGAGACCAGGCACGCCGAGCGCGTGCCCGAGCACCACATTCGCCGTCTTGCGTCCGACGCCCGGCAGCTCCGACCAGATCGGTCCATCGTGTTCGGAATCTCACCGCCGTGCCGTCGCACGACGTCGGTAGCCATGCCAAGAAGCGAACGCGATTTCGCGCGGAAGAACCCGGTCGGACTGGATCTGCGGCTCGAGTTCGTCGGTCGTGGCGCGTGGCGAGCGTCGATGCGTCCGGATAGCGTTTGAACAGCGCCGGCGTGACCTGATTGACCCGCTCGTCGGTGCACTGCGCCGACAGGATCGTGGCGACGAGCAGCTCGTAGGGGTTCGAGAAATGCAGCTCGGTATCAGCGTTGGGGTGCTGCGTGCCGAGCTTCGCCATGATGCGGCGAGTCTCGGCCGGCGACTTGCTGGGCGCAGGCGTGCGCGCGGAGGCACCCTTCGGCATCCCGCGATTGTATCGCCAAGCTTTAATCAGCGCGTGGCAGGTTTGGTTGACGGGAACGGCGGTCAGCAGCGCGATCAGCGCCTTGTCTCCCTTGAGTCGCGACGTCCCAACGACAACCGTTTCGCCGATATCCATCGTGAAGCTCGTGTCGATCATGGCCCGCCGGCGCACCATCGCGGCCGCTCGGTAGCCCTTGGCCGTCTCCTCGACTCGAATTTGTTCCAGTTGACGCTCGAGCGCCGCCAGCTGAGACTTCGCCTGCTGAACCTCCGGATGATTGTCGTTGTAACGTTCCGTGAGTGTCTTGATGCGGGCTTCCAGCTCTGCACGCTGGGCGGCCAGCGATGACGTCCTGTCGGTCATAGCTGCGTCGCCGCGACCTGACGGCGTCACGGGCTCACGCAGGGTGAAACGCACGTTCCACTTTCCGCTCGTCTGCGATGGGCCTGGATCGAGCTCGAGATCGAAGTCCTGCTCGTCCGGACCGCGCAGACGTGTGGCGATGACCGAGTGTCCGCAGCAAAGCGTCCATTGCGTGTCGAGCAACCGATAGGACTTGTAGGGCAGAAAGTCCTTCATGTCCGCGAGCGCCTTGCGTGCGGCCGTCGGAACGTTGTCCGCGGCGCCGGCGCCAGTGCCCTGCATCTCGCCGAGGACCAGCACGACGCTGAATCCCTGAGGGGTCGGGAGGTTCGCCCGTTCAGCGGGAGTCAATCGCCCGGACCGCGGCTGCGCTTTGGCCGCTTCAATACTTTCGGCCTGCTGCGCCGTCATGCTGACGGGCCACAGGAGCGTTGACGCCGCGATCACACGCGCGGCTCGTGAAAGATTCGTCATCGCAGCGTCGCTTTCAGATCGAGATCGGAATTGAAAACCCAGATGATGCGCGTTCCGCCCGGCGTCAGGAACTGGAGCTGGCGATTTGGCGCGCCCCCTTCGGGAGCGTCTGCTGCCACGTTGGCTGCATCAGATCGGGCGAGGGATCTCGCGTCCCGCAGGGGTTGATCGGATCCCATCGAGACGTCGAACCTGAGTCCGGCGACCACGGCCAATGCGATCCCTGCGACAACCGTCGCCATGACAACGATCGGGCGCACCCATGAGCTGTGCGCCCGGCTGCCCCCCTGAGTCGCGGCCGCCGCCACGACCACGTGACGCATCGCCAGGGCCTCCTCGGTCGACAGCTCGTCCTGCGCGTCCCGTTCGCCGATATTGCGGATGGCCGAACGCCAGTCAGTCATTGCGTCCCCTTCCAAGGGCCTTCGCCATTTCCCGACGTCCGATGGATAGATGCCAGCGGACCGTTACCGCGCTGATTCTCAGCAGCTTCGCGATCGACGGAATCGGCGCGCCCTCGACCTCGTACATCAGCAGGATGGCCCGGCGTCGCGGCGGCAGCGTCTCCAGCGCCTGACGCACCATCGACTGCGCGATCAGGTGCGGCTCGGGATTGTAGGCTGGCTCCGCCTTGACGCTCCCGTTAAGCCTGGCGCGGTTGCGTACCGCGTTCTGGCGCCAGCGGTCGCGGCAGATGTTGATGAGCACACGCACGAGCCAAGCCTCTTCGTGCGTCACCCCCGTCGGGATCGATCCCGGCGACCGGGCGGCTCGCAAGAAAGGTCTCCTGCACCAGATCGCGTGCATCCTCGGACGATCGGGACAGCCGTCGCGCGAGCCTGAACAGCCGCTGGTGATGCAGGTCGAACAGCGCGCCGACACGCGTTGCGACATCTCCAGGCGGCTGCTCGACAGCCACCGGCATCGCGATCGCCTGCCCATCCATCATGCGGCTAGACGTGTGGTGCTCCGATTATGTTGGGGAAGGGCCCTTCCTCTGCCTTTTCCCTTTTCCCTTTTCCCTTGTCGCTTTGTTAGGTACAGTTTGCGCCATGAACGAGCGCAAACAAATCAATTTCACGATTGTTCCCGACGATACGACAGACGTGCCGCGGACCTACGCGAACTTCTGCGCAATCTCGCACACGCCCTTCGACTTCACGCTGGCGTTCTGCGAGGTCCTCCCGTTGTCTGAAAAGGATATTCAGGCGGCCGAGGCCCAGCATGTCGTACGGGCCCCTGTGCGCTCGAAGATCGTCGTTCCGCTTCAGGTGGTGCCGAACCTGATCGCTGCCCTGCAGGAACACATGCGCGTCTATTCAGAATCGACCGGAACCAGCTGGGACACCAAGGGCCCAGTCCACTAGTATCGTCGCATGACGCCGACGACGACCCCCTGGACCTGCACCTGGTCGGGCGTGGCCACGATCGGCTGCATGGCGGGGTTGGCGGGCTGCAGCCGGATGCGCCCGCTTTCACGGTAGAGTTTCTTCAAGGTGACGTCGGATCCGTGGAGGAGCGCGATCACCATCTCGCCGTTCTCGGCGGTACGGCGGTCCTCGACGATGACGAAGTCCCCGTCACGGATTTGCTCGTCGATCATCGAATCGCCCTTGACACGCAGCACGTACGTATCGCGCTTGCCGACCAAGTCCTCGGGCACGGCAATGGTTTCGCTGCCGACGACCGCCTCAATCGGCGACCCGGCCGCCACGTACCCGAGCATCGGAAGCTCGACGGCACGGCTCGCCAGGCGCGCCGGGACCACCTCGACCGATCGGCTGCGGTTCCACGCGCGCTTGATGAAGCCTTTGTCCTGCAGGTTCGTGAGGTGCTTGTGAACCGTCGCCAGCGACGACAGGCTGAAGCGCCGGCCGATTTCCTCGAGGCTGGGCGCGTACCCGTGCTGTTGAATGAAATCGTTGAGAAAGTCCAGAATCTCGCGCTGGCGTTTGGTCAGTGGCAGCATGCGCGGCACTATACGCAAAGGAAAAGCGAAAGTCAACGATCGGCGTTTACCTTTGCCGGCCATCGCCGCAGTCTAAATGACAGGTGAGCACCGACAGCACAATCGATCGGCCCTGGCCGGGGATGAGGCCGCGGCACTGGCAGGTGACCGTGACGCGAGATCGCTCCCAGACCGCGCGGCCTGAGGCTGCGCCGATCGAGGACGTAGCCGACGACCGCGCCCTGGTCGAGATGTGCCTCGGCGGGCGGCGCGAGGCGTTCGACGTCATCGTCGAGCGCCACCAGCGCCAGGTCTACCAGCTGTGCTATCGCTTCGCGGGCAATCACGAGGACGCGAGCGATCTGGCGCAGGACGTCTTCATCCGCGCCTATCGCGGCCTGCACAGTTTCAAGGGGCAGGCGGCGTTCAGCACGTGGCTGTATCGGATCGGCGTGAATGTCTGCCTGAACCGCGTCGGTTCGCGCGCGCAGAAGGCGAAGTGGACGTCGCTCGACGCCGCGCGATCAGACTGATTTCGCGAACCGAGCGCGCCGACGCCCGGCTACTGCGGGCGAGCGCGCGGCCGAAGTGCGCGCCGCGATCGCGCGTCTGCCAAAGAAGCAGCGAGCGCGCTGATCCTGCGCGTCTATCACGATCTGCCGCACGATCGGATTGCGGAGATTGTCGGGACGCTCGGTCGGCGCCGTGAAGGCAAATTTCTTTCACGCGCTCGTCAATCTGAAGAAGCTGTTGAATCAGAAGTCATGAAGCATCTGAGCCGTGCCGAGTTCGTCGATCTGATCGAATCGTCGCAGACGCTGCCGCCCGACCGCGTGCGGCATCTCGAGGCCTGCGACGAGTGCCGCGAGGAAGCCGCGACCCTTCGAACCGTGAGAGCGCTCGCCGCCGACGATCCGGCGTCTGAACCGTCGCCGCTTGTTCTGGGATCATTTCTCCGCCCGCGTGTCGGAACGGCTTCGCATCGAGCCGGCTCCAGTCGCACCAGCGCGCTGGATTCCAGGATCGCTCGGTAGCTGGGCGGCTGTGGCGAACGCTGGCCACGCTCTTGATTATCACGGCCGTCTGGCGCACCACAGTGCATGCGCCCGCGCCGATCAATTCGGCGTCGGTCGCACCTGCCGTCGCTGTCGAGGCCGTCGAGCCTGTGGACGATATCGAGGGCGACGAGGCCTGGGCTGTCGTGCGCGCGGCCGCCGACGAACCTGCAATGGGAAGAGGCGCGACGAAGCGGGGATCGCCGCCCATCCCGGCGACGTCGAGAATGTCGCGCTGCAGCTGACGCCCGCGGAGCGTGTCGAGCTGGCGCGGCTGCTCGATGCGAGATCGGAAGCGCAACGGAGCATAGGTCATGATGGCATCGCTGCTCGATCGTGTTGTTGTCCTCCGGGCTGGCGGTATCGGCCCCCGCGGCCCCGGAGCGTCAGGGCGCCAACGCGGCGCCGGACGCACGGCCGAGTCGGCCGCCCGGAGAGCTGTCTCCTGTCGAAGTGGTCGCGATGCTGGATGCCTACGCATTGGTGCAGGCGCAGGAGGCGCTTCAGCTGAACGATTCGCAGTATGGAACCTTCGTCGGCCGGCTCAAGAATCTGCAGGAGACCCGTCGGAAGAATCAGCGCGCCCGGAATCAGCTTGTTCAGGAATTGCGAAAGTTGACGGCGCCGCAGGTCGCGACGCTGGACGAAGCGGCGGTTCGCGAGCGGCTGAAGGCGCTGCGCGATCTGGACGAACGATCGGCGGCGGACCTCCGCCGCGCCTACGACTCGCTCGACGAAGTGCTTGACGTGCGCCAACAGGCACGGTTCCGGATCTTCGAGGAAATGATCGAGCGGCGAAAGATGGATCTCCTGATGCGGGCCCGTCAGCGCGCCGCCCGCGGGCGGGACGGGGGACAGTCGGGCTGGACGCAAAACCGGAGAGCCTTGCTACAATCGACACATGGGCAGGCGTTCCGTCGTCTGGCTGCTCGGCGCCCTGGTCGCGGCTGCACCCCTTGCGGCACAAGGACGTTTGTCCAAGGAAGATGCCGAGCGGTTCCAGTCCAAGCTCACCAACATCGTAGCGTTCGGCAAGGCGCCCGCGGCCAAAGCCACCGCGCCGCGCAGCACGCCCGTTACCGACACGGAGGTGAACTCATACCTCCGCTATCTGGCGTCCGACCAGATACCGACCGGCATCGTCGAGCCCGTGCTGAACGCACTCGGCGACGGACAGCGTATCGGGACAGGCGCTCGTCGATCTCGACGCGGTGCGCACGCAGAAGAAGCGCGGCTGGCTCGATCCGCTCGGGTACCTGAGCGGGCGATTGCCGGTGACCGCATCCGGCGTGCTGACGACGAAGGAGGGGAAGGGCGGTTCCAGCTCGAGTCGGCGGAAATCTCCGGCGTCACGGTCCCGAAGAGCGTGCTGCAGGAGCTGCTGTCGGTACTACTCGCAAGCAGTCCTGAAAATCCCGCCGGGATCAACATGGACGATCCGTTCGAGCTGCCCGCGCGATCCGGGAAATCCGGGTCGGCACGGGGACGTCCACAGTGGTGCAATGAGGCCAGAATCAATCGCCACCCGGGAATTCATCATCGACCGTTCGCACTCGAATCACTCGCCAGCCCGCAGTCAGCATTCAGCAGTTCAGTGATCCCCTCGATACGCCGCTCCAGTACCTGAAGGGCGTCGGCCCGCGCCGCGCCGCCGATCTGCAGCGCGTCGGGCCTCCACACGTCGAGGATCTGCTCGTATCGGTTTCCCGATCCGCTACGAGGATCGCGGGCACTTCCAGACGATCGCCGTCGCTGCGGCCCGGCGACTGCCGCGTCGGTCGCCGGGGAAGTGGTCAGCGTGCGGCATCCGCCCGACCCGCCGGCCGCGCTTCAAGATCTTCGAGATGCTCGTCCGCGATCGCACCGGCGTCGCTGCGCGCGATCTGGTTCAACCAGCCGTTCCTCGAACGACGTCTTCCACCCGCATCAGCGCGTGATCCTGTTCGGCAAGCTCGAGCTGACGTCGCACGGCCTGCAGATGCAGAACCCGCAGTACGAGATCCTGAAGACCGAGGGCGGACGCCGAGCGGCGGCGACGGGATTCCGACGATGACACGCTTCACACCGGGCGCATCGTCCCGATCTACGAGAAGACCGGGACGCTGACGACGAAGATGCAGCGCGCGCTCGTGCACCAGGCGCTCAGCGCAGCTGCCCGAGACCATCGCCGATCCGCTGCCGGCGGAGGTGCGCGCGCGGCAGCAGCTGATCGACCGGCGCGCGGCGCTGCTCGACGTGCACTTTCCGCCCGCGGGAACGCCCATCGACGACGCTGAACGCGTTCCGATCGCCCGCGCAGCGGCGCCTGATCTTCGAGGAGTTCTTCCTCTTCCAGCTCGGCCTCGTGCTGCGGCGGCGGCGATCGGACGCGGAGCGCAAGCCGCGCTCGGTCATCGTCACCGACGAGATCCGCGAAGCGGTGCGCCGCGTGCTGCCGTTCAAGCTCACCGGCGATCAGAAGAAGGTCATCGCGGAGATCGTCGCCGACATGCAGCGGCCCCAGCCGATGAACCGGCTGCTGCAGGGGGACGTCGGATCGGGCAAGACGATCGTCGCGCTGATGGCGGCGCTCGTCGCGATGGAGAACGGCTTCCAGGTCGCGTTCATGGCGCCGACCGAGATCCTGGCCGAGCAGCACTTCATCACCATTCGCCGGCTGCTCGAGTCGTCGCGGTTCCGGATCGCGCTCCTGACCGGCGCGACGCCGGCGAAGCAGCGCCGCGAGGTGCAGGCGGAGCTCGCGGCCGGCTCGATCCACCTCGTCGTCGGCACGCACGCGCTGGTCGAGGATCCGGTCGCGTTCCGCGAGCTCGGGCTGGTGATCATCGACGAGCAGCACCGCTTCGGCGTGCTGCAGCGCGCGACGCTGCGCGCCAAGGGGCATGCGCCCCGACGTGCTGGTCATGACCGCGACGCCGATCCCGCGCACGCTGGCGCTGACGACCTACGGCGATCTCGACGTGTCGGTCATGCGCGAGATGCCGCCGGGCCGCCAGCCGATCAAGACGATCGCCAAGCCCGAATCGCGGCGCGACGAGATCTACGACTTCGTCCGCAGAGCAGATCGACGCGGGCCGCCAGGTCTACGTGATCTACCCGCTCGTCGAGGAGTCGGAGAAGGTCGATCTCAAGGCCGCGACCGAGATGGCGGACCACCTCGCGCAGGACATCTTCCCGGCGTATCGCGTCGCGCTGCTGCACGGCCGCATGAAGCCGGACGCCAAGGAACGCGTCATGGGCGCGTTCGCGCGCGGCGAGTTCGACGTCCTCGTCTCGACGACGGTCGTCGAGGTCGGCGTCGACGTCGCCAACGCATCGGTGATGCTGGTGGAGCACGCCGAGCGCTTCGGGCTGTCGCAGCTGCATCAGCTGCGCGGCCGCGTCGGCCGCGGCCCGCACCAGTCGTACTGCATCCTGCTGTATCAGTAGCCGCTGACCGATCAGGGTCGCGCGCGGCTGAAGGCGCTGACCGAGACCACCGACGGCTTCGTGATCGCCGAGCGCGACCTCGAGCTGCGCGGTCCGGGCGACTTCTTCGGCACGCGCCAGTCCGGCATGCCCACGCTGCGCGTCGGCGATCTCCTCCGCGATCATCAGCTCATGGAGGACGCGCGGCGCGAGGCCGTCGCCGCGCTCGACGATGCCGCGTCAGGCCGCTGCGCCGGCCTCGTGCGGGCGCACTGGGAGCAGCGATTCGGGCTGGTGGGCGTGGGGTGAGGTGTCAAGAGCTCACGGAGTAAGGGAGTAGGGAGTCATTTGGTTTAGTCTCGTCCTGTCCGGTTTCAGCCCTCTCGTCCTCGTGTGGGTTCGACAGTCTGCGCTGTCGGGTGCACCAGAGCGAAGTCGAACGCGGAATGAGTCACTAGGTCAGAGATCTCCCTTCCGCTTCCTCTGTGTGGGCTGACGTCGTCCGAATGAGGATCGTTGCCGGGAGCCTGAAAGGCCGCGTCTCCAGACGCCCACTGGGAAGGGCTGCGGCCGACGTCCGATCGGCTGCGCGAGACCCTGTTCAACGTGCTCGCGCCGCGATCGAGGGCGCGCGCGTGCTCGATGGATTCGCCGGAACCGGCGCGGTCGGCATCGAAGCGCTGAGCCGCGGCGCTGCGCACGTGACGTTCGTCGAGCGCGACCCGCGGGCGATCGCGCTCATCGAGGCCAACCTGCGCGCGCTGCGGCGTCCGCGACCGCTATGCTATTATCCGCGCTGGGTTTGCCGGCATGGACCGGCCGCCGGTAACGCGGATCGTTCGACATCATCTTTCTCGATCCGCCGTACGGCGCGAGCGACGTGCTGGCAGCGCTCGACGCCGCGGAACCGCTCGTCGAGGACCAGACGCTGCTCGTCGTCGAACACGCCCGCCGGGACGCGGCGCCTGAATCGGAAGGCGCCGCTGACGCGGACACGGCTGCTGACGTCGGGCGACAGCGCGCTGGCGTTCTATCGTGCGGCCGACGCGCGGAACGTGAACGAGACCGCCGCATGAACAGAGTCGTCGCGATCTATCCCGGCTCGTTCGATCCGCTGACCAACGGACACGTCGACATCATCCAGCGCGGCGCGCGGCTGTTCGATCGGATCATCATCGCCGTGCTGCATCAACCTCGAGAAGTCGCCGCTCTTCACGGTGCCCGAGCGCGTGGACATCGCGCGCGAGGTCTTCCTCGGCAACGCCAATGTCGAAGTGGACACTTTCGACGGGCTGCTCGTGGACTACGCTCGAAAGCGCAGGCGCCGGCGTGATCGTCAGAGGGCTGCGCGCCGTCTCGGACTTCGAGTTCGAGATGCAGATGGCGCTCATGAACCGGCGGCTGAACCCCGAGGTCGAAACCGTGTTCATGATGCCGGCCGAGCCCTACACCTACGTCAGCTCGCGGCTCGTGAAGGAAGTCGTCGCGCTCGGCGGATCGGTCCACGGGCTGGTGCCCGACGATCGTCGAGAGGCGGCTGCGCGAGAAGAAGCTCGCGCGAGAAACCTTGAGGGCCTGAATGCTATGCTCGCAGAACGGACGAAGCGAATTGGCGTGTCGCCGACGATGAAGGTGGCCGCCGAAGCCATGCGGCTGAAGGCGCAAGGGGTCGACGTGATCGACTTCGGCGCGGGGGAGCCGGACTTTCCCGACGCCGCAGCACATCGGCGCCGCGGCGCACGCCGCCATCGACGCCAACTTCACGAAGTACACGACCAACTCGGGCACCGAGGAGCTCAAGCGCGCCATCGTGCGCGCGCTACAAGACCGACTACGGCATCGAGTATTCGCCCGTCCGAGATCATCGTCACGGCCGGCGGCAAGCAGGCGCTCTACAACGCCGCGATGTGCCTGTTCGGTCGCGGGCGACGAGGTCATCACGCACATGCCCGGCTGGCCGACGCTGGTCGAGCAGATCAAGCTCGCCGAGGCCACGCCGGTGATCGTGCACACCCACGCCGAAGACGGCTTCACGCGTGCGCGCCGCAGCCGATCCTCGCGGCCATCACGCCGCGCACGCGCGGGATCATCATCAACTCGCCGGGCAATCCGACCGGCGCGCTGATCTCGGAAGCAGGACATGGCGGCGATCTGCCGACGAGGCCGCGCGGCGCGGCATCTGGGTGCTGCTCGATCTCTGCTACGACAAGCTGATCTACGATGCCGACGCCGCACAACCTGCCGCGCGTGCTGGTCGAGCGGACCGCGCGATCGCACGGTGCTCTGCGGATCGGCGTCGAAGGCGTACGCGATGACCGGCTGGCGCTGCGGCTGGGCGGTCGGCCCGACAGCCGTCGTCGCCGCGTGCAACGCCCTCCAGAGCCACTCGACGTCGAACGTGTGCTCGATCACGCAGAAGGCCGTCACCGCGGCGCTGAACGGCCCGCAGGAATGCGTCGACCGAGATGCTCGAACGAGTATCGCCGACGCCGCGATCAGCTGTGCGAGTGGCTCGGCGACAGAACCGCGCATCCGCCTCGTCAAGCCGGCGGGCGCGTTCTATCTGTTTCCGGACGTCTCCGAGTTCCTCTCGCCGGACGGCATCCGCACGTCCGCGGAGCTCGCGCAGGCGTTGCTCGACGACGCCCGCGTGGCGGTGACGCCAGGCGAGGCGTTCGACGCGCCCGGGTTCCTGCGGATCTCGTACGCGACGTCGATCGAGGAGCTGAAACGCGGCACCGAGCGGATCCTCGACCTTCGTGCGGTCGCTCGAAAGCCGGAAAGCCGTCGCCGGGTAGATCGCGCCCGATCTCGTCGAGGCGCTCGTCGACGCCGCTCGTGGCCAGACGTCGGCGCCGGCGCACGTCAGGACCGACGAGACGTCGCGCGCACGTGTACGGGACGGACGCGCTGAAGCGCGGCCATCCCGCCGACGTCGTCGTTCTTCCCGGCCACGACCGAGGAGGTCGCCGCCGTCGTCCGCGTCTGCGCGGCGCACGGCGAGTCCCGATCGTGCCGCGCGGCGGCGGCACGGGCTACACCGGTGGCTCGGTGCCCGTCGCACGGCGGCGTCGTGCTGTCGCTCGAGCGCATGAACCGCATCCTCGAGATCGACGAGGCGAACCTCCTCGCGGTCGTCGAGCCGAACGTCATCACCGGCGACCTGCAGGACGCGGTCGAGAGGGTCGGACTGTTCTATCCACCGGATCCCGCGTCGCTGCGCCAGTCGGTCGATCGGCGGCAACGTCGCGGAATGCGCCGGCGGCCCGCGCGCGTTCAAGTACGGCACCACGAAGCGTTACGTGCTCGGGCTGGAGGCGGTGCTCGCCGACCGGCGAAATCATCGAGACCGGCGGCAAGGTCGTCAAGAACGTCGTCGGCTACGACCTGACGCAGCTGCTCGTCGGCTCCGAGGGGACGCTGGCGATCATCACGAAGGTCATCCTGCGGCTGGTGCCGAAGCCGCCGGTGCAGACGACGCTGCGCGCGACGTTTCGCGGACGTCGAGTCGGCGGTCGGTGCCGTCATCAATATCATCCGGGAGCGCGTCGTCCCGGCGGCGCTCGAGCTCGATCGACGGCGATTCGCTCGAGGCGGTCGCGCGCAACCTCGAACGTCCGCTCGCTGGCGCCGGAAGGCACCGAGGCGTTGCTGCTGCTCGAAGTGGACGGCATGTCCGCAGGCCGTCGCGGAGGAGGCCGCGCGCGTCGAGCAGGCCTGCCGCGACGGCGGGCGCCACCGAGGTCCTGCGCGCGCGCGACGAAGCGGAGCGCCAGGAGCTGTGGCGCGTGCGCCGCGAGCTGTCGTTGTCGCTGAAGATGATCGCGCCGCTGAAGTTCAACCACGACGTCGTCGTGCCGAAGGGGCGGATCCCGGAACTGTTCGCGCTGGTCCGCGACATCCGCGAAGACGATTCAGCCTGCGCATCCCCTGTTTCGGCCACGCGGGCGACGGCAACATCCACGTCAACATCATGGTCGGACCCGGACGATGCCGGACGAGATCGCGCGCGCCCACGAGGCGGAGCGCGCGCTGTTCGAAGGCGTCGTCGCGCTCGAGGGCTCGATCAGCGGCGAGCACGGCATCGGGTTCGCCAAGGCGCCGTTTCTGCCGATGGAGCTGTCGGCCGGACGAGATCGCGCTGATGAAGCGCGTCAAGCGCGCCTTCGATCCGGACGGCATCCTGAATCCCGGCAAGATGTTTCCGTAAGTCGCCATGCACGGAGTCGTGTTTCAGCACGCTCGCCATCACGACGTTGCTCTGGTTCGCTGGCCGCCGGACCGCAGGCGCCGATCCACGTCGTGGTCCAGACGGACCTGGGCGACATCGAGATGGAGATCGACTCGGCACATGCGCCGGCGACCGCCGCGAACTTCCTGAAGTACGTCGATGCTGGCCTGTACGACGGCGGCCTCTTTCATCGCACCGTCCGTCCAGACAATCAGCGCGACAAGCCGGTGAAGATCGCGGTGATCCAGGGTGCCGCGAATACCGACCGCCGAAGGCGAGTTCTTTCCCGCGATCGCGCTCGAGCGCACGCAAGACCACGGGCCTCACCCACAAGGACGGGACCGTCTCGATGGCGCGCGACGGGCCGGACACCGCAACGCGACGAGTTCTTCATCTGCGTCGGCGATCAGCCCGAGCTCGATTTCGACGGCAAGCGGAACCCCGACGGTCAGGGCTTTGCGGCGTTCGGCCGGGTGGTCCGAGGCATGGACGTCGTACGCCGCATCCAGGAGTCGCCCGCCGATGGCGAGACCCTGCGTCCGCCAATCAAAATGGTCACCGGATACGGCGATCTCGCGGCGGCCTCTGATAGAATCGATCATCCATGGTTGCCAGAGTTGCCAGCGTGGCGGCTCCTCGCCCTGCTGTCGCTGTCGCCCCCGCAGAGCCAGAGCGACGAGATCGCCGCGCTGAAGCGTGAGCTCCAGACGCTGAAGGCTCAACAGGCCGCGATGCAGCGCGACCTGGACACGATCAAATCGCTGCTGCAGACGCTCGCGCAGGCACGCGGACAGCAGCCGGAAGAGTCGTTCACCGACAAGTCCATCACGATTGCCGATGCGCCGACCAAGGGCAACGCGGCGGCGAAGGTCACGCTCGTCGAGGTCTCGGACTATCACTGCCCGTTCTGCCGCAGGCAGAACCTGCAGACCATGCCGCAGCTGATGGCGGAGTACGTGAACACGGGCAAGGTGAGGTACGTGTTCATCGACTATCCGATCGCACAGCTGCATCCGGATGCGTTCAAGTCCCACGAGGCCGCCGCCTGCGCCGGCGATCAGGGCAAGTACTGGCAGATGCACGATCTGCTGTTCACGAATTCACCCGCTCGCGAAGTCTCGCAGCTGACCGCAAACGCCGGCATGCTCGGCGTGGATACCAAGAAGTTCGAAGATTGTCTCAACGGCGGAAACGGCGGCAAGTACGCGCCGGCGATCCGGCAAAGCATCGCACGCATGCAGCAGCTCGGCGTCGGCGGCACGCCGCTCGTGCTGATCGGTCTCACCCCTCCGGCCGGCTCACCCCTGAAAGTCGTGAGCTTCGTCTACGGCGCCAAGCCGTACCCGGAGTTCAAGTCCGCGCTCGACGCGGCGCTCGCCCAAGCACGATAGGCGGCGACCTGTCCTGCTGCACGCGCCGACGCGCGAACGTCGAAGACCCGAAGATCCGAAGATTCGAAGGAGAAGCGAAGGCCGGAGGACCACGCTGCGGGCTGACGGGGGCGCCGGCCGGAGGCCGCCGGAGGCCGGCGATGAAGCGAGACGCTGATCCGGAAACACAAGCACCACTGGATCACGAGGTGTTTGTGTTTCCAGATCGGGTCTCGCTTTCCGCGCGCAGCGCGGCCCCGTAAGCCCCGCGTCGACTGCGGCTTGGCGCGTACGTCGTACGCGAGTTTCTTTCGCTTCGATTCTTCTTCGATTCTTCGACGTTCGCCGTCGGCGCGTTCAGCGTGATAGGTCCGCTGGCACGCTTTTCTGTGCGGCCTCGCGTTCTCCGCGTGAGAATCTCTGCGCCTACGCGGGATTCACTTACAACGTCCGCAGCCGACGCGTGCCTGGGAGAAACGGCGTGGACGTGATTTGGCCATCGAATCCGGCGCCCCATCGCCCGGGAATGGCCGTGCCGCAGTCGGGGCAGCGCCCGTCGGCGGTCAGGCGATACTGCTGGATGAAGTAGCCGTAGCGCTCGACGAGCATCGCGCGGCAGTTGTGACAGCGCGTGTGCTCGAGATCGCCGACGCGACCCGGAAGATTGCCGGCGTAGATGTAGCGCAGTCCATTGCGGCCGCCGATTGTCGGCGGCCTTCATCAGCATCTCCGGCGTGGTGTTCTCCGGATCGTTCATCCGGTAATCCTTGTGAAACGCGGTGACGTGCCACGGAATGTCCGGGCGAGACGCCCGCGAGAAATGCGGTCAGCCGCTCGATCTCGTCCTTGGAATCGTTGAATCCCGGGATCAGCAGCGTGACGATCTCGACCCAGATGCCCATGTTGTGCAGCGCGCGGATCGTGTACAGGATCGGCTCGATCCGGCCGCCAAGCTGCGCGATAGTGCCGATCGTCGAAGCTCTTCAGATCGACCTTGTAGAGATCGACCCACGGCCGGATGTACTCGAGCACTCGTCGGCGTGCCGTTGCCGTTCGACACGTACGCCGGTCATCAAGCCCACACGGCGCGCTTCCTTGAAGATCGCGACCGCCCATTCGCTGGTGATGAGCGGCTCGTTGTAGGTGCTGACGACGACCTGTCCGCCGAGCCGCTTGCGCCTCGGCTGACGAGCGCCTCCGGCGACGCGTCGATCGGCGGCGAGATGGCGTCCGGATCCCTCAAGCGCCTGCGACGTCACCCAGTTCTGGCAGTAGGAGCAGTGCAGATCGCACCCGAGCATGCCGAAGCTGAATGCCAGCGCAGCCGGGACGCGCGTGAAAGAACGGCTTTTTTTCGATCGGGGTCGCATTGGATGCCGCCGACGTATCCCCAGGGCACCCGAAGATGCCCGCCGCGATTCATGCCGCACCTTGCAGACGCCGACCGCGCCTCTGGAATCGGGCACTCGTGTCCGCACGCGTAGCAGCGGAGGCGGTCCTTGGAAATCGTCTCGACGAGCTCAGGCGCGGCCTCGGCCGTTCGTGCTTCGAGCACATCGGCCAGCGAGGCCATAAGTTGATTGTACGACTAGTATCGGGATCACGGGATCCGGGATCCGAGCGAATCCCGAATCGCGCGCCGGATCCCGCACCCCGGATCCCGGCGATTACAATCATCTCATGTCCAAGACTGTCGCCGTGATCGGTGCCTCGAGCAATCGCAGCAAGTTCGGGAACAGGGCGCTGCGAGCCTACGAGCGCCAGGGCTATACCGTGCTCGCCATCAATCCGAACGAACGGGAGGTCGAAGGGCACGCCACGTACGCGTCAGTGCTGGACGTGCCAGGCCCCATCGACATCGCCACGGTCTACGTGCCCGCGGCCGTCGGCGTTGAAGTGATGGAGCAACTCGCGCAAAAGGGAGTGCCGGAAGTCTGGCTGAATCCAGGAGCGGACGACCACGACGGTCGTGGCGCGGGCCCGCGAGCTGGGTCTGAAGACGATACAGGCCTGCAGCATCATCGCGATCGGCGAGAGCCCGTATTAAAGCTCCTCCTTGACACCTCGCTCCCTCGGCCCCTATACTCCCAATAGCACAACACTTCCGCATGAATCCGCCGTAGTCGCGGAGCCTCCTGATTCGATCACCCCGCTCCGCACCAGAAAACAGCAAGGTTCAACGCAGTAATCACAACAACCTCAACCTGACCGACAGCGCCAGTAGTCTCATGCCATCGAACAAACGCAGCTCCGGGCGTCAGCCCATCGTCGAGAACGACACCATCGAACAACCCAGCGACGAAGCGCCAGCCGAGGCAACCGGCGGCGAGTCGCCTGCGGCCGAGCGCGCTGCCGAGCAGCCGACGCCGCCGCCCAAGCCAGCCGACCAGCCCCCCGCGCAGCGTGGCGGCGAACCGACTGTCCAGCGGTCGGGCGAGGGGGGGGGAGGGCCGCGAGGCGACGCGTCCGCCGGGCGACCGGCGGACTCCGGTGGTGGACAGAGGGGCGAGGAGGGCCGGCGGGGACGTGGCCTCAACATCACCGACCTGAAGGACAAGAGCATCCAGCAGCTCACGCAGATCGCGAAGGATCTGAACGTCGCCGGCGCGACCGGCATGCGCAAGCAGGAGCTGATCTTCCAGATCCTGAAGGCGCAGACGGAGCAGAGCGGGTTCATCTTCTCGGAAGGCGTGCTCGAGGTCCTGCCGGATGGATTCGGGTTCCTCCGCGCGCCTGACTACAACTACCTGCCCGGTCCCGACGATATCTACGTGTCTCCGTCGCAGATCCGCAAGTTCGACCTGCAGACGGGCGACACCGTGTCCGGGCAGATCAGACCGCCGAAGGAAGGGGAGCGCTACTTCGCGCTCATCAAGGTCGAAGCGGTCAACTTCGAATCGCCGGAGCAGGCGCGCGACAAGCTGTTTTTCGAGAACCTGACGCCGCTCTATCCGCAGGAGCGATTCGTCCTCGAGACGACGTCCGATCAGCTGTCGGGCCGCGTGATGGACCTGATGGCGCCGATCGGCAAGGGGCAGCGCGGCCTGATCGTTGCGCCTCCGCGCACCGGAAAGACGATGCTGCTGCAGAGCATCGCGCAGTCGGTGGCGAAGAATCACCCCGAGGTGTTTCTGATCGTGCTGCTGATCGACGAGCGGCCGGAAGAAGTGACCGACATGCAGCGATCGGTCAACGGCGAGGTCATCTCGTCGACCTTCGACGAACCCGCGCAGCGGCACGTTCAGGTCGCGGAGATGGTGATCGAGAAGGCGAAGCGGCTCGTCGAGCACAAGAAAGACGTCCTGATCCTGCTCGATTCGATCACGCGGCTCGCGCGCGCCTACAACTCGGTCATCCCGCCGTCGGGCAAGGTGTTGTCAGGCGGTCTCGATTCGAACGCGCTGCAGAAGCCGAAACGATTCTTCGGCGCGGCGCGGAACATCGAGGAGGGGGGCTCGCTGACGATCATCGCGACCGCGCTCATCGACACCGGCTCGCGAATGGACGACGTGATCTTCGAAGAGTTCAAGGGCACCGGCAACATGGAGATCCATCTCGACCGGAAGCTCACCGACAAGCGCGTCTTCCCGTCAATCGACATGCAGAAGAGCGGCACGCGCAAGGAAGAGCTGCTGCTTCCGCGGGAAGATCTCAATCGCGTCTGGGTGTTGCGGAAGGTCCTTGCTCCTTTGTCCGCGGTCGAGGCGATGGAGCTCCTTCTGGACAAGATGGGAAAGACGAAGTCCAATCAGGACTTCCTCTCTTCGATGCAGAAGATGGGATAAAACGGGGGTTTCTGCAGGGTTCTACAGGGTTCTACAAGGTTCTACTTGGTTCGGGCCGCCGTGATCGGTCTCCTGAAGTCCCTTGAGAAAATCCGGATCGCGGACGGAAACGAGCGGAGGCTTCAGGCGACGGCGGGTTGCTGCTCGGACGTACGCGGTTCGTGCAAAAACCAGACGCAGCGGGGATCGTGCTCGAGCCGGCGTCCGCTCAGTTGCATCTTCCGGGGGCGACGTTCCCGAGGACGAACCGTAATCTCCACATCGATCGAGGTGGCGCCCGGAGATTCGACCAGCGTGCGCAGGGCACCAAACAGGATCTGACGGTCGGTGACGAACAGCATCAGCGGCTTGCCCTGCAGGTGGTGTCTACCGATGTTCAGGAGCTGCGATGCGGTGTCGTTGCCCCTCTCGATGACGCCTGAGCGATCGGTCCAGAGCACCGCAACGGGCATCGCGGTGGTGAATTCGTCGAGCGCGCGCGCAGCTGCCATCGCTTCTTCTCGAATCGTGGCCAGCTCATCTACCTGCGTCTGCAGCGCCTCATTTGCCACTTGGAGTTCTTCAAGAGCGGTCGAGAGTTCCTGGATCGCCGCCTTGGTGACCGGCGATCCCTGCTTATTGGCAATACCCTCGGCCCGACGCTGAAGCTCGGCCAGGCGTCCCACGGCGGTCGCTGTACGCAGCGTGAGATTGTGCAACGTACCCATGTTTTTGTGCTCAGTATTATTACGCGCCTAACAAGTGTGCGGGTGGCGCACCTGATTATCTGCCCGGCCGATCGGGCGGTCAAGTTCTACGTACGGCCGCAGATATCTCGTACCGCAGGCGCTGGGGCACAATAAATGCACGTGAGCAGCCGTGGCTACACACGATATTGTTGTCATCGGCGCCTCGGCTGGAGGCGTTGAAGCAATCAGCCTGGTGGTCTCCGCATTACCTCGAGACCTGCACGCTGCCGTGCTCGTTGTGCTGCATCTTGCCCGCGGACGCAGCATGTTACCCGAGATCCTCACCCGGGCCGGCCGGCTTCGCGCGGTGCAGCCTGAAGACGGTGATGCCCTCGAGTACAGCAAGATCTACGTCGCGCGTCCCGATCACCATCTGATCGTCGAGCCTGGCCGGGTACGGGTGGTCCACGGGCCGACGGAGAACGGTTGTCGCCCGGCGGTTGACCCGCTGTTCCGATCGGCGGCGCGCGTCTACGGCTCGCGAGTGATCGGCATCGTGCTCACCGGCGCGCTCGACGATGGGACAGCCGGGCTGGCAGCGGTCAAGGAAGCCGGCGGCATTGCGATCGTGCAGGAGCCGGAAGAGGCATTCGCGCCGAGCATGCCGCGCAGCGCCCGGGCCCTCGTCGCGGTCGACTACGTGCTGCCAGTCCGCGAGATGGGTCTGCTGATCTCACAGCTCACGCGTGAGCAGGCGGGCGGGCAGCCCGATGTCGTCGGAGCGCACGTGGCAGCTCTCGAGTCCGATCTGGGAAGCCCCCCGCTGGCAGTGGGGGAGAATGACCGCCCGGGAAAAGTGTCGATCTTCACCTGCCCGGAATGCCACGGCGCGCTCTGGGAGGCGGATGAGCGGGGCATCGTCCGCTTCCGCTGTCGGGTGGGACACGTCTATTCTGCCGAAAGCATGCTGGCAGCGCAGACCGATTCGGTCGATCGCGCGTTATGGACCGCGCTTCGATCACTTGAAGAGCGTGCGGCGTTGACCCACAAGCTTGCTGATCGCGCGCGGCAAAGTCGGCACGAGTTCGTCGCGCGCGCTTTCTCGGAACGTGCGCATGCCGCAGACGGTCATGCCGCGGTGATCCGGGAGCTGCTCGTGAATCGCTCGCTGCTCCACGAAAGTCCAGAGGCCGAGCCTGAGCCCCGCGAAGAGGTCGACCCGGTTCCCGAGCAGTAGGCTCATCCCTGCGACGGCGCGCCCGGCTGTTCGTCCATCAGCAGAATCACACCGGCATTCTGGAGTTGCGTGGACGTCAGGTTTGAAACGCTGATCAGGCAATCGATCGTTTTCCCACGCCGAGTCAGCGCCCGCACGCTCTTTTCGATATTCGGCTGTTCGCTGCTCATCACCTGTCGAATCGACTGCGTAAGCTCGCCGACCGGCAATCCGACATCGAGGCTCATGAACTGAGCGCCCACCGCTTCGTCTCGACGCAACCCCCACAAATCCTCGGACCGCCGGTTCCAGACGAGCACGCGATAGTCACGGTCGAGCACGACAACGCCCGAACGCAGGCTGCCGAACACCGACTCCAGATACGAGTTGAGCAGATCGACATCGAGGCTCCGCATGCGCAGCTCATCGTTCATCGTCTGCAGCTCTTCGTTCGTCGACTGCAGTTCCTCGTTCATGGTTTCGAGCTCTTCATTGGTGGACTGCAGTTCCTCGTTCGTGGTCTCGAGCTCCTCGATCGTCGACTGCAGCTCTTCGTTCGTGGTCTCGAGCTCCTCGCTGGTCGACTGCAGCTCGTCGTAGGCGGTTTCGAGTTCCTGCTTGGACGCGCTCAGTTCCGCCTGGAGGTGGTGCACCGACGTGGTGTCCTGAAACGAGATCCTGAGTCCGAGCAGCGTTCGCTGCGCGTCCCAGATTGGAGCGGTCATCACGTCGAAGTAGCGCGGATGGCCCGCGACGATCTGCGGCACGTCCTTGAGGATGATGTCCTTGCTTTCGGCCGTGGCCCGCTCGATCGCGCCTCTGAGATCGACCGGGCGGTAGGAGACTTCGAGTTCGCTCAGAGGCCTGCCGACATCCGCAATGGTCAGCCCGAACTGCTGGCGTGCGCCGGCGCTCATCGACGTGAGCGCGCCTTCGGGATTGATCACAAGCTGCGCCGTCAGGTCGGCCTCGAACGCCGCCTGCTTCAGCCGAAGCTCGACGCCTGATTCGTTCGTCATGGTGTCTCGTCCAGTGACCGGCGTTTGGGCCAGGCGGTGCCGATTTGGGGCCTTCCCGATGACGCGGAAGATCCGGTGCTGCAAGTCGACCGGGGCAAAAAGGTCAGAATGGCTGAATAGCATTTCCGCACGCCCCAGCACCAGAAACCCGCTGCCGTCGACCGAGAACGAAAACCGGCCCAGAATCCGGCCTTGCGCTTCAGAGTTGAAGTACATCAGCGTGTTGCGACAGAGCAGCAGGTCGATACGGGAGATTGGGGCGTCGGTGAGCAGATCCAGCCGCCCGAACATCACAGCGCGCCGCAATTCGCGATGCAGCATGGCCTGTACTTCCGTCGATGGTGAAGTATTTTGCCGAGTGCGGGGACGCCATGTCTTCGAGATCCCTGGCGTTGAAGGTCGCGCGTCTCGCGTCCTTCAACGCCTCCTCGTCCACGTCGGTGGCGTAGATCTTCGCGTGGTCCTTGACCCCCTCGACACCGAATCTCTCGGCCAGCAGCATCGCGACTGAGTAGGCCTCCCGTCCGTCCGCGCAGCCTGCGCTCCACACGCGCAGCGGTTTGTCTGGGTCGCGACCATCCAGCAGTTGGGGCAGGACGACGGTGTCGAGATAGGCCCAGACGTCGGGATCGCGATAGAAGGCAGTAACGTTGATGAGGATCGTGTTGAAGAGCTCCTGAAACTCTCCCTGATGCACTTCGAGATAGTCGATGTACGCATCGAACGTCGAGACCCCGACCGCGTGCATGCGTTTCACGACGCGGCGATGCAGGCTGCTTCGCTTGTACGCGGTAAAGTCGAACCCTCGCGTTTGACGCAAATGATCGAGCAACTGCTCGAAACGTTCGACTTCGGTGTCCGTGCTCATCGTCGACGCGTAGCGTACCACTTCGGGGAAGATGCCGGGCGGATATTCAGGAGCTTGGCGGAGGCCTCTTGCAGAACGAAGCGCTCGCCTCAGGAAGTCCTGACGCCCGGGTCGGGAATCGGCACCGGCACCGTGCCGTCGGGATCCTTGGGTGGAAGTGTGCCCATGATGTTCTTCAGCTCGTCCGCCTCGATGACTTCTTTTTCGAGCAGACGTTCGGACAGCGCGTCCAGCGTCGCGCGTCGATCGCGCAGCACGCGGCGAGCGACGTCATGGGCCTCCGTGAGAATTCGCTTGACCTCGGCGTCGATCTTGACCGCCGTCTGCTCGGAATAATTGCCTCGCTCCGACGCGAAGGGGACCTCCAGAAAGACCGGCCGCTGATTTCCGTTGTAGTTCACCGCGCCGAGCATGTCGCTCATCCCGAACTCGGTGACCATCGATCGCGCGATGTCGGTGGCGCGCTGCAGATCGTTCTGGGCGCCGGTCGAGATGCGGCCGAACGCGATCTCCTCCGCGCTCCGGCCGGCAAGCAGCACGGAGAGCTGGCTGAGGAGATCTTCGCGGGTGAGTAGATAGCGATCTTCGAGCGGCAGTTGCATCGTGTAGCCAAGCGCGCCAAACCCGCGCTGCACAATCGAGATCTTGTGGACCGGATCGAGTCCCGGCAACACGCTCGCCACGATCGCGTGTCCCGATTCGTGGTACGCGACGATGCGGCGCTCCTTGTCGCTCATGACGCGCTTCTTCTCGAGTCCGGCGATCAGGCGATCGATAGCCTCGTCCAGATCCTTCATCTCGACGGCCGGCTTGTCCTTTCGCGCCGCGAGCAGCGCGGCCTCGTTGACGAGGTTCGCGAGATCCGCGCCCGCGAACCCTGCCGTCCGTGCCGCGATCACTTTCAGATCGACGGCTTCGGCAAGCTTCACAGTCTTCACGTGAATGCGGAGGATTTCCTCGCGGCCGCGAACGTCCGGCTTGTCGACGAGCACCTGCCGATCGAAGCGTCCAGGACGGAGCAGGGCAGGGTCGAGCACTTCGGGCCGATTGGTCGCCGCCATGATGATTACGCCTTTGCGGCCGTCGAACCCGTCCATTTCCGCGAGCAACTGGTTGAGCGTCTGCTCCCGCTCCTCGTGGCTGCCCATCGGCGTCTGGATGCGTACCTTGCCGAGCGCATCCAGTTCGTCGATGAAGACGATGCACGGGGCCTTGACTTCGGCCTGCGCGAAGAGATCGCGCACGCGCGCTGCGCCAACGCCGACGAACATCTCGACGAACTCGGAACCGCTCAGACTGAAGAACGGCACCTTCGCCTCGCCGGCGACCGCGCGCGCCAGCAGCGTCTTGCCCGTGCCCGGGGGGCCGACGAGCAGGACGCCCTTCGGTATTCGACCGCCAATCGTCGTGTATTTCTTCGGGTTCTGCAGAAACTCGACGATCTCGCGCAGCTCGTCCTCCGCTTCGTCGACTCCGGCCACGTCCCCGAACCGCACCTTGACGTCATCGTCGGCATAAATCTTCGCGCGGCTGCGCGCGAAGGACATCACGCCTCCTTCCGCGCCGCCCATGCGGCGAAAGAAGAAGCTCCACAGCGCCACGAGAAAGATGATGGGGATGATCCAGCCCACGATTTCGGCGAGCCACTTGTTCGGCGCCTCGCCGGTGAACTTGACGCCGGATCGCTCGAGATCCTCGATCAATTTCGGGTCTTCGATGCGGATGGCGACGAAGGGATGCGACCCCTTGGGCCCGCCCTTCATCGTGCCGCGGACGCGGTCCTCCGCCACGACAACCTCCTGCACCGCACCGTCGCGGACCCGCTGCTTGAAATCGCTGTAGGAGATCGTCTCGCCTCCCTGCATCGAGAAATAGAAGGCCTGTGCGAGTGCCAGCAGGAGGAAGACCGCGAGGATGTACCACATGGCAGACCCCGGCCCGGTGCGCGGCGGCAGCTTGCGATCGCCCGCGCGTCGCGCCCTGGAACCCGATCTGCCTGAGGTTTGATCCGCCATGTCGTTCGATCCTACGCCCAATTACGCCCGTAGCCTTCCGCCCTCGCGCGAAGCGCTACGGCGGACCGCCGTAGCCGTGGCGGAGGCGGTCAGGCGGAAGTCCCATACGCTACGCGTGCACCGCGTTTTCCGCCTTCGCAAACTCCAGCTCGCCGCGCGGCGCGTCGATCCGCACGACCGAGCCCTCGCCGAACTCTCCCTGCAACACCCGCATCGCCAGCGGGTCCAGCACGCGGCGCTGGATGACCCGCTTGAGCGGGCGCGCGCCGTATGCGGGATCGTACCCCTCGGCAATGAGCACATCCTTGGCGCGATCGGTCACTTCGACGTGAATCTTGCGATCCTCCAGCCGTTTCATCAGCCCTCGCAGCTGAATATCGATAATCCGCCGCATCTCCTCGCGCGTCAGCGCATGGAACACGATGATCTCGTCCACCCGGTTCAGGAACTCCGGGCGGAAGTGTTCGCGCAACGCCTCGAGCACTTGCCGTTTCGTGCCTTCATCCAGCTCGTGTTCGCCGCCGCCGGCCCGCGAGATGGTGTCCCGCAACGCCGCCTCGGCAATGAAATGGCTCCCGACGTTCGACGTCATGATCACCACGGTGTTCTTGAAGTCCACCGTGCGTCCTTTGCCGTCCGTCAGCCGGCCGTCGTCGAGCAGCTGCAGCATGACGTTCAGCACTTCCGGATGCGCCTTCTCGATTTCATCGAAAAGCACGACCGCGTACGGCCGCCGCCGCACCGCTTCGGTGAGCTGGCCCGCCTCCTCGTACCCAACATAGCCGGGAGGCGCGCCCATCAGGCGCGACACCGTGTGCTTCTCCTGGTACTCGGACATGTCGATACGGATCATCGCCTGCTCGTCGTCGAACAGGAACTCGGCGAGCGCTCGGGCAAGCTCGGTCTTGCCGACGCCTGTCGGACCCAGGAAGATGAAGCTGCCGAGCGGGCGATTGGGATCCTGGAGGCCGGCTCGCGCCCGGCGCATGGCGTTGGCGACCGCACTGATCGCTTCGTCCTGTCCGACCACGCGGGCGTGGAGGCGTTCCTCCATGCGCAGAAGCTTCTGAATCTCGCCTTCCATCAGTCGGCTGACGGGAATGTGCGTCCAGCGGCTGACGACCTCGGCGATGTCCTCCTCGTCGACTTCCTCCTTCAGCATGCGCTGGCTCTTCTGCATCTCAGCCAGTCGCGCTTCCTCGTCGCGGATCTGCTTTTCGAGCTGGGGAAGGCGTCCGTACTGCAGCTCCGATGCCTTCGCGTAATCGCCGGCCTGCTGAGCGCGCTGCATTTCCAGCCGCACCTGTTCCAGCTCTTCCTTCAGTTTCCGCGCGCCCTGAATGGCATCCTTTTCCTGCTGCCAGTGCGCGGCAAGGCGTGTCTTCTCCTCCTTGAGATCTGCGAGCTCCTTTTCCAGTTTCTCGAGCCGTTCTTTCGAAGCCCGATCCTTCTCCTTCCGCAGCGCTTCGCGTTCGATCTCGAGCTGCATGATCCGGCGCGAGACCTCGTCGAGCTCGGCCGGCATGGAGTCGATCTCCATACGAAGGCGCGCCGCCGCTTCGTCGATCAGATCGATGGCCTTGTCTGGAAGAAACCGATCGGAGATGTACCGGTTCGACAGTACCGGCAGCCGCGACGAGCGCCGAGTCCTTGAACTTCACGCCGTGATGGATCTCATAGCGCTCCCGAAGCCCGCGCAGGATGCTGATCGTGTCCTCGACCGTCGGCTCGCCGATCATGACCGGCTGGAATCGGCGCTCGAGCGCCGCATCCTTTTCGATGTATTTCCGGTATTCGTCCAGCGTGGTCGCGCCGACGGTGTGCAGTTCGCCGCGGGCGAGCATCGGCTTCAGCATGTTCGATGCATCCATGGATCCTTCCGCCGCGCCGGCTCCGACGACTGTATGGAGCTCGTCGATGAAAAGAACCACCTGTCCCTCGGAGTCCGCCACTTCCTTGAGCACGGCTTTGAGCCGCTCCTCGAACTCGCCGCGATACTTTGCGCCGGCGACGAGCGCACCCATGTCGAGCGCGACGATCCGCTTGTTTTTCAAACCCTCGGGGACGTCCTGCCGCACGATCCGCTGCGCCAGCCCCTCGACGACCGCGGTTTTGCCGACGCCAGGCTCACCAATGAGCACCGGGTTGTTCTTGGTGCGTCGGGACAATACCTGAATCACACGGCGGATCTCGTCGTCTCGGCCGATCACCGGATCGAGCTTGCCCTTCCGCGCCAGCTCGGTCAGATCCCGGCCGTATCGCTCGAGCGACTGATAGGTCCCCTCGGGGTTCTGGCTCGTCACACGCTGCGAGCCGCGCACGGATGTCATCGCCTGAAGGATGGCATCCTTCGTGATGCCGCGCTGCTCCAATGCTCGGACAGAGGGAGACCTCGATCCTTCGGAGGCAATCGCAATGAAGAGATGCTCCGTGCTGACGTACTCGTCCTTGAGTCGTTCGGCTTCAGACTCCGCGGCATCGGTGACCTTGCGAAGACGCGCCGACAAGCCTGGCTGAGAGCCTCCGTGCGCACGCGGCAGCTTGTTCAGCTCAGCGCGAACCGCCGCTGCGAGCGCCGCTGGATCCGCGTTCATCTTGCGGACAATCTCCGGAACGATCCCTTCGCGCTGTTCGACCAGCGTCAGCAGCAGATGCTCCGGCACGATCTCAGGGTGGCCCTCCCGATCGGCAAGCTGCTGCGCGGCGAGGATCGCCTCCTGAGCCTTCTCGGTGTATTTGTTGATGTCCATATCCGTTCTCAGCTCTCAGCTTCAGCTTCAGCTCTCAGCTCTCAGCTCTCAGCTCTCAGCTCTCAGCTAGCTGACAGCTGATGGCTGTCAGCTAATAGCTGTTCCCTACCTTTCCAGTCTCTGCAGCGCCTCGTAGTGCTCGCGTTGCTCCTTCGTCAGGGAGCGGGGGAGCTGCACGTCGACCGTCGCATACAAGTCGCCGCGATCGTCCGGCTTGCCGACGGCGGGCATGCCGTGCCCTTTCAGCCGAAACACCTGCCCGCTCTGCGTCGTCTCGGGGATCTTGAGGCGCACCGACCCCGTGATCGTCGGCACCTGCGCTTCGCCGCCAAGCACGGCAGTCGTGACCGGCACGGCGACGTTCGTGTGTAAGTCCGTCCCTTTCCGTTCGAATACCGCATGTGGTCTGATCCGGACGCGCAGATACAGATCGCCGGACGCTCCGCCGTTCGCTCCGGATTCCCCCTCGCCCGCCGCGCGCACCCGTGAGCCGTCCTTCACGCCGACCGGAATGCGTACATCGACGCTGCGCGCGTGACCGCCCTGCTTGATCGAAATGCGACGGGTGGCGCCGTGATACGCCTCCTCGAGTGTGAGCTCCACTTCGTGCTCGATGTCGCGTCCCTTCTGCGTGCGCGGCACCCGTCCCTGACGTCCACGACCGGTGGCTTCGCGCGGGCCGCCGCCACCAAAAAACGTTCTGAAGAAGTCCGAGAAGGGATCCTCGTTGCCGAAGAGATCGTGCATCTCCTCTTCGGTCATCGTGCGGTATCCGCCGCCGGGCCCTCCCATGTTGATGTTCCAGGCGCCGCCCGCCCCTCCGAATGGACTGCCGCCCGGAAAGCCCTGCCCCTGCTGTTGCGCCTGCTCGTACATCCGCCAGTTCGCGCCCAGCTCGTCGTACTTGCGGCGCTTCTCCGGATCCCCCAGCACTTCGTACGCCTCGTTGATTTCTTTGAAGCGCGCTTCGGCCGTCTTGTCGCCAGGATTCACGTCCGGATGATGCTTGCGGGCGAGCTTCCGGTACGCCTGCTTCACTTCCTTGTCCGAGGCGGTCTTGGTGACGCCGAGGGTCTGGTAGTAATCCTTGAATTCCATGAAGTCGTGACAGTGTTCAGCTTCAGCTATCGAGCGCCTCGTCGCGAGTCGCGAGTCGCGAGCCGCGAGTCGCCCGTTTCACAGTCCAATCGTTTCGCTGATCCGCTTCAGTTCCTGTGCAATCCTTCGCCGCGCGTCCGCGCGACTCGAATCCTGGTTCAGCAGCGGCCTCAGCCGCTGCACCGATTCCGCGATCGACAACAGCCGTTGCACGCCTGCGAGATTGATCCTCTCTTCGTCCACCAAATGCTTGATGAGCCTCAGCCGATCAATCTCCTCTGTCGAATACACCCGCATGCTGCCGATCGTGCGAGACGGACACACGAGACCAAGCCGCTCGTACTTTCGCAGCGTTTGCGGGTGCATCTGAAGCAGCCGTGCCGCGGTGCTGATAAAGTAAAGATCCGTCTGCATGAGAAGTTGCGTCGATCCAAATGTAGGTCTTGATACGGAGCGCGTCAAGGTCGGTCCGGAGTTGCCGGAGTAATGGACGTTCAGCTCAGCGATTTAGCGACGATTGGCCTGCTCGTCGTGCTCGAAGGGTTGCTCAGCGCGGACAACGCGCTGGTCGTGGCGGTCATGATTCTGGGCTTGCCGCGCCGCCAGCAGCAGCTGGCGCTCCGGTACGGCCTGTTCGGCGCGTTCGCGTTACGTATCCTGGCCACGCTGCTGGCGGTCTACTTGATTCGACTCGCCTGGGTGAAGCTCCTCGGCGGTTTTTATCTCATCTACCTGACGTATCAGCACTTCTTTCGGAGCGGGGATGCTGAGCAGCGCAGCAAGCCGAGGCCCGCCAGACCCTGGCTTGGGCTGTCGGCGCTCTGGGGGACAATCCTGAAGGTGGAGCTGGTCAACGTCGCGTTCTCGGTCGACTCGATCCTCGTCGCGGTGGCGATTTCGTCGAAAACGTGGGTCGTGCTCGCTGGCGGGTTGATCGGGATTGTCGCCATGCGCGTCGTGATCTCGCAGCTGCTGGCGATCGTCCGCAAGTACCCGACACTGGTCGATGCCGCGTTCATCATCATCGCGCTCGTCGGCAGCAAGCTGCTGCTCGAGTATGGCGATGCGATCGGATGGTTCCACTTCGAGCCGCCGAGGTGGATCTACCTGACGATCATCACCCTCACGTTCCTGATTGCCTACGCGCACGCGCGTCGCAAAGGGGCCGTCAGCGACAGTTCCGCCGACGACGACGCGGCTGCCGTCCTGCTCGATCGCGAGGACTCCTGAGCGGCGACGTGGATGTGACCGACGCTATCGTAGCGTCAGGTTCAGCGTCTTCGTTTCTCCGTCGTCGAGCGAGAAGCTCGTCGCCTTCGGCTTCAGCCTTTCCAGTACGTCCGGGTCGTTCCACTCACCCTGAGCCAGGTAGTCCACCGCGATCGCGTAGTAGCCGCCTGCGGGAAGATTCTTGATCTGGAAGCGTCCCTCCTGGTCTGGCCGTGTTCCGGTTACGAAGCGGCTGTTGGGAAGCGACCACTTCTGCGGCTCGTCCGAGAAGACGACCAATGTGTAGTCCTTCAAGGGCTGCGATCCGGCATTCACGGTGCCGCTCACCTCAGTCAGCTTCGAGGTGAGCGTAATGTCCATGCCGGTGATGGCTTCACCCGGCTTGAAGTCCATTCCGGTATCCGTGATGTCGGTGCCATTCACGCGAACCGACTTCAACGTCCAGCCCGACGGCAGGTTGGCGACACGCACGAGGCGCGTGCCCGTGAGGCCTCGAATCTCAAACGTGCCGTCCGCCTTGACGGTGCCCGGACCGCCGAACGAAATCATCGGGCCATCACTGTCAACCGCTGGAGCCGACACACGAATACCGGTGAGCGTCGATGGCTTCGCTCCGTCCTCGAACGTGAGGTGGCCGGTCGCCGTCGCCCCTTTCGCCGTGACGATGACGACGTTGGTGAGGTCCTCGCCGCTGACCGAAACGGGCAGCGAGCCGACCTCAGCCTCCGAGCCATTGTCGCCACCGCCGACGCGAGCGGTGAACACCATGTTGTCGCCGCCGCCCGACGTCATGATCTGAAGCGCGCGAGATTGCAGCGTGTAGTCCCCGGGCGCGACGTTGGCGATCGTGAAGTTGCCGTTCTTGTCGGTCCTGGCATTGCCGGCCATCATCATCATCCCAGCCATGTCGGCATTGCGGGGGACCGCGTTGATCATGGATCCTTCGACCGGCTTTCCTTCGGAGCTAATCAGCGTGCCAGTGATCTTCGCGAGCTTGACCGGCAACAGCGCGAAATCCGTGTTCTGGGCTTCCTGGCCGACCGCGAGCGTGATCTTCTGCGCCTCCGCGCCGTTCGGTGTGCCGGGAAAATATGTCGGCGCGTAGCCGGAATTCGGGTTCGATCCCGACGGCCCGCCTTTCGGCTCCCCTCCCGTGATCGCAATGTCCATGGCCATCATGTCGCCGCGAAAGGTCGCGTTCACGTAGTAGTCGCCTGGCGACAATCCGTAGATGCGGAACTGCCCAAGGTCGTTGGTTTGGGCCGTGCGCCCCGTGGGTTGCAGGCGGCGGCGCCCGCCGGACCAGACCGATCGCATCGCGTTCACGATGGCGTCCGCGACTGGTTCGCCGAATTCGTCTACGAGTCGTCCGGAGATCGCCCCGCCACGCGGCATCGAGAAGTCAGCTTTGTCGAGTACCTGTCCGTCTGTGAGATCGATCGGCTTTCCCGATTCGAACGGGCGCGTCTGTCCGAACTGCACCGTCACGAATCCCGCTTTGGTCGCGGACAAGTTGAATCGGCCAGCCGGAAGATCGCGGAACTCGTAGCGCCCGTCGGCGTCCGTCATCGCGCTCTTCGAGCCGATGTCCGGGCTCACGATGCGCACCTGCGCGCGACGTACTGGTCCGCCGGTCTCGGCTGACACGATCCGGCCGCGCAGCCGAGCGGTGCCCGTCTTTGGCTGCCGCGGCCCCATCCCGGGTAGTTGAACCGGCATGTCGGTTGTGCCCTGGATGATGATCTGCTGCTGCGCGCCAAGATCGCTGGAGAGCATCAGCGCACACGCACACACCGCCGCCGTCCGTAGAATGCGCATAGAACCTCGTATCCGATGACTGATCCGTATCCGACGAATTTTCACATGGGTGGGTACGTTAAGGATGTTAAATCTTGCCGCCCCGCTGGCTGTCCCGCTGCACGCGCCGACGGCTCACGTCGAAGAATCGAAGAATCGAAGATCCGAAGGAGGAACGAAGGCCGGAGGATCACGCTGTGGGCTGACGGGGCGCCGGCCGGAGGCCGGCAATCAAGCGAGACACTAATCCAGAAACACAAGCACCACTTGCGCACAAGGTGTTTGTGTTTCTGGATCAGTGTCTCGCTTTCCGCGCGTAGCGCGGCCCGTCAGCCCCGCGTCCTCTGCGGCTTGACGTCGCAGCGCCTGTGAGCGGTCTTTATCGAGAACTCCTTCGATTCTCCTTCGATTCTTCGATTCTTCGGATCTTCGACGTGGGCCGTCGGCGCGTTCAGCGCGACAGTGACTGACGCGCCCCCAGCGGGATGACATGCGCCACGGCAAAAGCGGCGGCGCTCGCGAGAACGCCCGCCAGTGCGGGCGACAGCACGCCGTAGCCGCGACCGCCTGTCAGGAAATGCGTGACCGCGAGGACGGGAACCCCAATCAGGATGGACGAGAGCCCTTCGCGTCGCCCGGAGCCCCGCACGTAGAGCCCGCCGAGCACCGGCACGAAGAGCGTCACCGTTAAAATCGCGTAGAACACAGCGACCGCGGCGCGGACGCTCCCGTACGCCATCGCTACGCCGACTCCGCACAGGCTGCCGACGACCGCCGCGATCCTGGCGACGTGCAGCACCTGCGCCTCGCTCGCATCCGGCCGCACGAACCCGCGATACAGGTCGCGCGACGCGGACGTGGCGAGCATGAAGAGCACCGCATCGGCGGAGCTCACCTCGGCGGAGAACACCGCTGCCAGGGCCACGATCCCGACCGCCGGCGGAAGCGCGCCCGCGAAAATCGTGGGCAGCGCCAGGTCCGGCCGGCTGAGCGACGGATACAGCGTTCGCGCCGCCAGACCGATCGCCGTCGGTGCGCACGCAAAGATTAGAAGCGCGACGCCATTCCACGCAATGCCGCGCCGTGCGGCCGTCTCATTCCGAGCGCCATACGCCTTCTGCAGAAGCCCCGGAGACACGATGAAGGCCGGAGCGAGCAGAAATATGAGGCGCCACCCCGAAGCGGGCCCGCCGCTGAACCACAGGTCTGCACGCGACCCTGCAGCCGCGGTCATCGTGTGCCACCCGCCCGCGTGACCCACGGAGAACGGAACCGCGATCGCGAATCCCGCCAGGATCACGATCAGCTGCACGAGATTCACCCAGGCCGAACTGAGCAAGCCTCCGGCGACGAAGTACGACGCGGTCACGACCGCGCCAATGCTGCAGCCGGCCATCATCGAGAAGCCGCCAGCGACGTTGAGCACGGCGGACACGCCGAGCAGTTGCGCCGCCAGAATCGTCAGCGTCCCCAGCCAGATGAACACGGCGACGAGCCCGCGCATTGCCGGCCCGTACCGGCGATCGAGAAAGTCTCCAAGCGTCAAATCCCCGTGCTCCGCCGCTTCGCGCCACATTCGCGGACCGACCGAGAACGCAAGAATGAGCGAGCCGATGCCCGCCGAGCCGTTCCACCACCAGGCGCTCACGCCTTCGGAGAACGCGAGGGACGTCGCACCGACGGTGGAGCTGGCGCCGATGTTGGCGGCAAGGAATGTCGAGAAGATCAGCCCGGGACCGAACCGTCGTCCTGCCACGAAGAAGTCGCTCGCGCGCGCGCTGCGGCCGATCCACAAGCCGAGCGCGACGAACGTGGCGGCGTAGGCGATCAGGAGCGCGAACGAAACCGTCAAGCTACTTCAGATCCCTGGCGGCTGGATATCCAGGGATGCTCGTCGCGGCGCGCACCGCGCGCACAATCGCATCCGACATGGCATCCGCGGCGAGCGCCCCCAGCTGGTTCAGGTCCGGAGGGCCCGGACGAGCGCCCGTCGCCAGCGCGAAAATGGCATCGCCATCGACCATCAGGTGCGCGGGGTAGATTGCGCGCGCGTATCCGTCGTGCGCCATCTGCGCGAGCTTGGTCGCCTGCGCCTTCGTCAGTGTGGCGTTGGTCGCAACCACTCCAATCGTGGTGTTCTCGATACTGATGTTCGCTCTGGGGATCGACGTGTCGCCTGTCGAGGCTGGCCCCGAGACCGCGGCTCGCGAAGAGATCGTGCCGCGCAACATCGCGCGAAGGTCCGCAATGCCCGTCCCGTCTTCGGTCCGACCTCCAGCGATGAACCGCCCCGTTGCCGGATCGACGACGTTTCCAGCGGCGTTCACCACCACGAGCGCCGCCACCACGAGCCCGCCCGGCAGCTCGATGGCGCTGCTCCCGACACCGCCCCTCATCCCTCGATCCGGCCGCAGCAGTTTACCGACGGTCGCACCCGCACCGGCGCCGACGTTTCCTTCGATCACCGGCTCGGTCGTCGCGGTGCGAGCCGCCGCATAGCCGCAGTCAGCTCCCGGACGGACGGTGCCGTCGCCGATCTGGAGATCGTAAAGAATCGCAGCGGGAACGATCGGCACGACCCCGCTCGCCGTGGGAAAGCCGATGCGCTTCTCTTCGAGGTACTTGACGACGCCGTCCGCGACGGAGAGCCCAAACGCGCTCCCGCCAGAAAGCACGATGGCGTGGACCTGCTGAACGAGGTTCGTGGGATTCAGCAGATCGGTTTCGCGCGTGCCCGGAGCGCTGCCGCGCACGTCGACACCGGCCACGGCTGCTTGCTCGGCCAGGATCACCGTGCAGCCGGTCGGCCGGGTCGTCAACGTGTGATGGCCAACCTTCAGTCCGGCGACGGCTGTGAGTCCGCGATTCGTCGGCTGCGCTGGAGTGACCTGCGCGACCAGCGTGCGCACGGTCAGGAGCACCCCTGCGATCGCGAGAGTGCGCACGCGGATCATGTGGCGCTCGCGACCAGCGGCAGCGGCCGACCGCTGGAGTACCGCTCCATTGTCTGCAGAACGGCATCAGCCATCGCATCAGCGAAGCGCGGGTGATCGTTCACGGCCTTCGCGCGCGCCATCGGGAGACCTATCTCCCGGCACACGGCGGCTGCCTCCACATCCAGATCGTAGAGCACCTCGATGTGATCGCAGAGGAAGCCGATCGGCGCGAGCACGGCGGCCGCGAGGCCGCGGGAAGCCTCCTCGCGAAGGTAATCGCCTACGTCCGGTCCGAGCCACGGATCTTCGGGGCGTCCGCTGCGGCTTTGAAACACGAGCGTCCAGTCATGTCGAGCCCCGCCACGCTGCCGGTTCACGGCGTCCGCAACCGCGCGCGCCGTGTCTTCCAGCTGGCGTTGATACGGGTAGCGATCGGCCATGGAGACAGGAATGCTGTGCGCGGTGAAGACGAGACGTGCCTGGCTGCGGACGTCCGCGGGCAACTGCTCGAGTGCGTCGCGGACATGGTCAGCATTCGCCTCGATGAACCCTGGATGCATGTGCCAATCGCCGACGTACACAATCTCGACGTCGCGAAGGCCCGATTCCTTCAGCGTCGCGCGCGCGGCATCGACGTTCTCGCGATACTGGGTGCAGCTCGAGTAGCTGCGCTGCGCCGCGGCCAGGAACCCGACTGCGCGCCGCACGCCGGCGCGCGACATGTCCGCCAGCGTATCGGCCAGAAAGGGGTGCCAGTTCCGCATGCCGACATACACGGGCAGCGGCGTGCCGCGATCCTGCAGTCGCAATCGCAGCAGGTCCGCCTGTTTCATGTGTCAATTCGGTCAGCGGGGAGACGCCATCGAACAGATCGTAATGGTGGGCGACTTCCTCCACCCGGCTCGGCGGCACACGCCGTCCGCGCAGCACGTTCGCCAGAAACGGCCGCACGTCCGCGCGCCCCTGCGGGCCGCCGAATGCGACGATCAGGACGGCATCAAAACTCATCGATCCTCGCCGACCTCAGGAATCTCTCGATCGACCTCAAGGGCGCCATCGGTAGCTTCCGGCTTTAGCCGGAAGACCATGCGCAGATTATATTCTCCGTCAATGAGCTCACCACGAACCGATCGGTTTGGCCTCTCGCGCCCGGTGTGGCTGCTCGGGTGGGTGAGCTTCTTCACCGACATGGCCAGCGAGACCGTGTATCCGCTGCTGCCATTGTTCCTCACGCAGGTGCTGGGCGCTGGCGCGATGTCGCTCGGCGTCATCGAAGGGGCCGCGGAAGCCGCGAACAGCGCGCTGAAAGTGCTGTCGGGATGGCTCGCGGATCGCTGGCGCTCGCAGAAGACGCTGGTCCTGATCGGCTACGGCATCGCTTCGTCAGTGCGACCGCTGATCGGTCTCGCAACGGCGTGGCCGCAGGTGCTCGCCATTCGGTTCGCCGATCGTCTGGGGAAGGGCATCCGCGGCGCGCCGCGCGATGCCATGCTGGCCGATTTCGCGCCAGCCGAGGCACGAGGCCGCGTCTTCGGGTTCCATCGCGCCATGGATCATGCGGGCGCCGTCACCGGCCCTCTGCTCGCCACCGCGTTCCTCTATTTCTCTCCCGGCAACTACCGGACGCTCTTCTCACTGACGATCATCCCCGGCATCATCGTCATTCTCTTCATCCTCAGAGTGCCCGAATCCGGCAGGACCGCCAGGAAGGCTGTCGCGACCGACAGAACCGCGCAGAACCCCGCAGAACCTGGGAGCACCTTGTCGAGCCTTGGTGCTCGCTTTTACAGTGCGATGGGGGTGATCCTGCTTTTCAGTCTGGGCAATGCGAGCGACGCCTTTCTGCTGCTGCGGTTGAGTGACCTGGGCGTGAAGGCGGTGTGGATTCCGCTCCTCTGGTCTGCGCTTCACGTCGTGAAGGTCGTATCGTCGCTCGCCGGCGGCTGGTTGTCCGACATGTTTGGGCGCCGCGGCCTCATCGCGCTCGGCTGGCTGTGGTACGCGCTCGTCTATGCCGGCTTCGGCTACTTCGACACGAAGTCGACGGTGATCGCCATCTTTCTATCGTACGGGTTGTACTTTCGGGTTGACGGAAGGCAACGAGAAGGCGTGGGTGGCCGATATGGCGCCTCCGCACGCGCGCGGCACCGCCTTCGGGATCTACAACGCCGCCCTCGGCATCGGCACGCTGGCCGCCAGCCTGATCTTCGGCGCTATCTGGACACGGGTCTCTCCGCACGCAGCTTTCCTCACCGGCGCCGGCCTGGCCGTGCTCGCGTCAGTTTTCTTGTTCACGATGTTCCGTGAGCAGACCACACAGGGGACCGGTGGATTGGGCGCAAAGACGAGGCAGCCCTAAAGGGCTGCACTACAAGTTCAGTGATTGTAGAGACTGAAAGCGATTCACTGTTTGTGCGGTCCACAGCAAGGGCGCGCGCCGAGGAAGCGCGCGACTTCCTGGTTGTCCGGAAAGTTGTGCGCCAGTTTCTGGGCGAGATCGGTGGCCACGCCAAGATTTTTTTCGCGCACGTTCATGTCCCACAACGCGAATTCCGCCTCGGCCCTCGTATAGACATCTGCGTCCATGGTCGAAGCTTCGCGCACGGCCGCGATCCCGCGCTTCTTGTTGCCGCCGCCGAGGATCCAACGGGTGCCCCACGGCATCCGAGTGTTCACGATGTAGTCGATCCACCCGCGAGCGACGCGTGCGCGAACGTGCTGAGGGTTTTGTTTCAGAACCGCGTCGAGCGATTTCCTGGCTTCCCAGTACTCGTCCCAGCCGGTTCGATGTCCGAGCAGCCCCAATTCCAGCCAGACATAGTTGAGGTCCAGCTTTCCGAGAAAGAACAGTGCCTCCTCATCAGTAGGCGTCCCTTTCAATCGTGCGCGTGCGAGCGCTTGACCGTGATGCAGATCGGTCATGAAGGCCGTCAGGACGTCCGTGCATCGGCTGCAGCGCTTCAGGGCTTCGTCTTTCTTGTCGCTGTCGCCGGCATCCTGTCCGTTCAGCAGCCCGCGAAGCTGAAAGAGAAGAGCCGAGGTTCTGACCTCGTCGTTTTCGAGATCCTGGGAGCCCGTCGCGCGCAGCGCCATTGCCAACGCCGCCGCTTCCTCGTAGTGCGCGTTGTAGAAAAGCCGATACGCCTCGCTGAGGGTTTGCGGCGTCTCGGGCATCTGCGCATGCGCCGCGCCGGAAAGAGTTGCGACCAGAACGCCCGCCAGCCGTACCCGAGCAGATCTGTGCATGACTCGATTATGAGGCATGGGGCCAATTGGTGAATCCGTGAATTGGTGAATTGGTGAGTTGGCCAATTGCATGCCATTTCACGAATCCACCAATTCACCAATTTCATTGATATAATTCCCCTGCCCCCCGAACCGACGACTTCCTGATGAAACGAATCCTGGTGACCAATGACGATGGCGTCCACTCGGACGGCATCCATGCCCTGGCGGTTGCTCTCGCGTCGCTTGGAGAGGTCACGATCGTGGCACCGCACGTCGAGGCGAGCGCCATCGGCCACGCGCTGACGCTCCGTCGTCCGCTTCGCATGGAGCGGCTGCGCGATCGCGTGTATGAAGTCGACGGCACGCCGACTGACTGCGTCAACATCGCCGTCACGCAGGTGTATCCGGCGGGGTCGGCACCCGACCTGGTCGTGTCCGGCATCAACAAGGGCTACAACCTCGGCGACGATGTGACCTATTCAGGGACCGTCTCGGGGGCGCTCGAGGGATCGCTGCTCGGCATTCCCAGCATTGCGGTGTCGCTCGCGCGCACGCGCAGCACGTACGACTTCGCGCCCGCGGCCGCCGCCGCGGCGACGATCGCCTCGATGGCGCTTCGCGGGGAGATGATTTCGGCGCGGACCTTTCTGAACATCAATGTGCCGACTGGCAAGCCGAAGGGCTTTCGCCTGACCGTCCAGGCGAAGCGCAATCACATCACGATCGTCGATCCCCGCACTGATCCGCGCGGGCAGGCCTACTACTGGATTGAAGAAGGGGAGAACGATTGGGAGCCGCACGACCGCTCGGACTACCAGGCCGTGCGCGACGGCTACATCTCCGTTACCCCGCTGCAGCCCGACATGACCGACCACGACGCGATGGCGAAGCTCGAATCTCTGGCCCTGGATTCAATGCCCTACGATTCATCGGTCTCGCGGTAATTGTCGGCGCACCGCACGCGTCGGAGATTTAGGCTCCGCCCTTTTTCGCTTCCACAAGCTCCGCACGACCAGGCTCGTCGCCGTGCTCGCAGATCTTCAGACAGCTGATCGTAATAACGCCGCGCCGCGGCCCGATCACCAGAGAGTGACGCCCCGCGCGCCGCGCCGTACACCGCACGGAAGCGGTTCGGCTCCTTCTTCAGCGTGGCCTCGAATTCCTTCCGCGCCTCCGCCGGCTGTTTCGTCAACAACAGCATCTCGCCCAGCAATTCCCGCGCTGGCGCCAGCGGTCCGGGGGTGACCGCAGACTTCTCGGTCGCATCTTCGCGCGTGGCGGCCGCACGCATTTCAGCGAGGGCGTCCGCCTCGCGATGTTCCGCGAACGCGAGCCACGCCGTGGAGGCACTTCGTTGAATCTCGGCCTGCTCCGCCCAGTAGACCTCCTTCGCATCGACCAGTTGCTGTTTGATGCGTTGCAGCGCATCGATAGACGAGCGGACGCTGGCCGTGTCACCGATGCGTGCCGCACCCAGCGCTCGTGCGAAGTGCGTCAGCGCCTCCGTGTACGGATAGTTGCTCGCGTGCGGCTCGAGCCGGGCGGCGTCAGCCCAGGCGCCGCGCTCGAGCGCGTACCGAGCCGGGATCGCCGCCAGCGCGAACACGCCGGCAGATCCAGGCGCTGCCGACCCGACCGCCTCGGGGTCGAACCGTGACTGGACCTCCGGAAGCGCCTCGAGAAGCTGTCGCGCGCTGCGGTCCTGCGCGGTCTGCAGGTAGGCGTACACACGGTAATCCATCGTGTGCAGTTCTTCGGCCACCGAGTTTTCGCGTTTCGCGACCTCCGCCGATCTCAAGTTGGTGTCGATCGAATCCTGCCAGTACCCCAGTCGTGTGAACGTGTGCGACGGCATGTGCAGCGCGTGCGGAGCCGACGGCGCAATCTTCGAATAACGTCGCGCGGCTTCGAGGGCGCGATCCGCCAGGGGAGGGAAGTCGTAGCTGTGGATGATGTAGTGAGAGAGCCCTGGATGATCCGGCTGACTGACGATGAGTTGCTCGAGGATGGCGCCAGCCTTGAGCTGCTCGGCAAATGTTTTGTCGTTTGGCGACGCCGCGGCGGCGATCGAGAGCGCGTAGAAGATTCGCGCTTCGGTGTCGTCCGAGGTACGTGGACGCGACTTTCTCCATCGCATCGCGATACGCCACGACGCGCGATGCCTGATCGGTCTTGTCGAAATCGGCGTACAGCCTGGACACCGCATCCACGTACGCCCGCTCACGATCGGTCTTCGGCCCAATCTTTTTTGCTCGATCGACCGCGTCGCGCCCCTGCTGCAGCACCGCCGGCGTACGTATGCCGATCGCGAAGGGGTTAGCCCACCTGCTGAGCGCGATGCCCCATTCGGCCATCGCGCACGACGGATCGGCCGTGAGCGTCGTGCCGAAGCCTTCGATCGCACGCCGGAACTCGAAGGAGTGGAGCAGGGCGACGGCGCGATTGAACTGCGACTGTGCCGCGGCGCTGCAGGACGTGGCAAAGGAGACCGTGCCGATCTTCTCGAACGCAGTCCCGTGTTCGTGTTCCTGTGCGGTCACTGTGATAACGACCGTCACACCGATGAGTACGCAAGTTTCAAAGGTACGTCGCAACATGCGCGCAGTTTACTCTGCCGCGCGCTCCAGGAAAATCCTGCAGTCTGATGGTTCCTCCTTTCTTGCGCTGAAGCGTTGGCCCCACGTGCAAGTGGACGGCCAACACTTGGAGCCGTCCGTCTGGCGCAACCTCAGGTAGAATCGGCACACATCGAACCTGTTTAGAACGAGTCCCAGAATGACCCGACCGTTTTTCAGAACTGCTCGCGCGATCGCGTTCATCGCGGCAGTGAGCCTGTTGCCTGTACGCGCGCAGGGACCGGAACACGCCATCAAGCCATCGGAGATCATCAGGCTCTTCGACGGCAAATCGCTCGCGAACTTCGAGACCTGGCTGGTCGATCACCACTCGAGCGATCCCGAGCGCGTGTTCACGGTCGTCGATCAGATTGATGGTGCGCCAGCGATCCGGGTCAGCGGTCAGGTCTGGGGCGGCCTTCTCACCAAAGAGGCCTATCGCGATTACCGGCTGGTCGTCGAGTTCCGCTGGGGTGGGCTGACGTGGGGCGATCGCAAGGCGCGTGCGCGCGACAGCGGCGTGCTGCTTCACGCGCAGGGGCGACTCGGGAACACCGGGAAGGACTTCAACGGACCATGGCTGCGCTCGATCGAGTTTCAGATTATCGAGGGTGGAGTTGGCGACATCCTTCCCGTGGCGGGCTATGGAGACGACGGCGCCCAGATTCGCCCGGAGGTGACGACGACGACGCGGAAGGATCGCGATGGCGAGACCGTGTACGACGAGAAGGGCACGCCGGGAATGTTCTCGAGTGGCCGCATCAACTGGTGGGGCCGCAGCGAAGACTGGGCGGACCGGATTGGATTTCGTGGAACGCAGGATGTCGAGAGCCCCGGCCTCGAATGGACGCGCATCGAAGCCGTCGTCGAGGGTGGGAAGCTGACCTATTACGTCAACGGCAAGCTCGTGAACGCCGCCTCCGATTCGTCCTTCAAGGAAGGGCGGATCATGATTCAATCGGAAGGCGCGGAAATCTACTTCCGGCGCATCGAGCTGCAGCCGCTACGGTAGGAATCGTCAACACCCTGCGGCTTCCGCCTTCCGCCTTCGCCAAGGCTCCGGCGGACCGCCGTAGCTTCAGCGGAGGCTGGTCAAGCGGAAGGACGCACTGACCGCCGCTGATTGAGCCAGTAATAGAGCGGCAGACTGAAACCCAGCCCGCCAACGAACGAGAGCACCACGAACCAGGGCCATCGAACGGGCCCAAGCGGATGCTTCGCGAAATACACCGTGACAATGATGAGCGTGACCGTGACGTCGAGGATGAACGCCAGTGCGAGCTTGTCCTGCAGCACCGGCCCGAGGCCATGATATTCGTTGACGAGCCAGTAGACGAAAAAACCGTTCGGCACGAACAGCCCGAAGGCGGCGACAAGCAGCAGCCACATTTTGGGTCCCCTAATAATTCGATCCGTTCTTCATTGATCGTTCATCTCGAAGATTCAAGGATTCGAGGATTTGATTCGAGGATTCAAGGATTCGAGGATTCGGATTCAGGATTCAGGATTCAGGATTAGTGATTCAAGGATTAGTGATCAGTGATGAGCGATTCAAACCCGCCCTTCGCCCGTTTCAGCCAGATATGTTCGAGCCTACCTACGCCGTGGTCCCGCGAGGCGCGCGGATCGTCCCCACTGCGCGCGTCTTTGTCCCTTTCCGTTGAAACGCCCGTCGACGGCTGTTTAAACTCGCTGACATGATGCGTCATATGTTCTCTCTCCCTGTGGTGCTCCTCACCGCGTCCAGCGTTCACGCGTTCGCCGGCCACGCCGCGGCGCCACCCCCAATGGCATTTGCGGCGCCATCGCCAGGCATCACCGTCACGACCGATGTCGAGTACGGCACGGCAGGAACGACACGCCTCGCGATGGACGTGTACAAGCCCGCGATGACCGCTGGGGCGAAAGTGCCGGCGCTGGTGTTTTTCAATCGCGCCACCGGAGCTGACCGCAGTGGTCGATTCTATTCCGGCTGGGCGCGCGCGGCAGCATCCAATGGCGTGATGGGCATTCTGCCGGATTTGCGCGAAGGCAATGAAGCGGCCGACTTCCGCGTGCTGCTGTCGTATCTCGAACGCCACGCTGCCGAGCACGGCGTCGAAAGCATCGCCGTCTACGCCGGTTCTGGCAACGTCTCCACCGCATTCCCCGTCGTCGAGGATCCCGCGCTGATCTCGATCAAGGCAGCCGTCATGTATTACGGATCGGCCAACATCCCGCAGTTCAGGCTCGATCTGCCAGTGTTGTACGTGCGGGCCGGGCTCGATCGACCGAGCGTCAACGAATCGATTTCCAGACTGGCTGCGCTGGCCGTCTCTCAGAACGCACCGCTGACGCTCATGAACTACGCGGGGGGCCATCACGGATTCGAGCAGGCTGACGACAACGATGCGACGCGCCAGGTGATTGCGGACACGCTCGATTTCGTCAAGCGCGCCACCTCGGCGCGTTATCAGTCCGCGCTCCATGCATCGCTCCCGGAAGCCACCGCCGCCGGCTACGTGCAGACTCGGAAGTTCCACGAAGCGGCGGCAGCGTATGCCGCGATGGTCGCGGTGCGTCCAGACGATGCGCGGCTGCGGCTGTCGTATGGGGAGGCGCTGCTCGGCGACGGTCAGGCGGCGGCCGCCTGCAGCGAGTTCGACAAGCTCCGCGACAAAGGGCTCGGCTATCGCGATCTCGGCCTGCCCGCCGCGCGCGCGTGCCTAGCGAAGGGGGATCCGGATGCGGCGATCGCATGGCTGCGATCCATCCCGCCGCAGTTCCTGCCGCCATCGGTGGGGGAGGAGCCATCGTTTGCGGCGTTGCGCGATCGAGCGGATTTCCGGGCGTTATTCGAGCGCAAGTGATTTGGCGCGTGCTTCGGCCGCGGCTGTTGACGTAGAATGGTTGTTCACGTCTTAGTCGGGGCGTGGCTCAGTCTGGTAGAGCACTCGGTTCGGGACCGAGGGGTCGGTGGTTCGAATCCACTCGCCCCGACCACTTTTCCTAAGAAATTTCAGCGAATTCAGGCCACACGGCCGCTTGGTTCCTCCCGAGTAGCCCGTTGATTCAATCCGGGCTCGCCTCATCTTCTCTCCACAGAATCTAAGAAATCTCCCGGATCCTGCGTGCTACAGCGACGCTTCAGCCCACATGCCGCTAAGTCTTATGCTGGTCTTATGCTCGGCGCAGCCACGGTCCCTCGATCGATGCGTCGCTCCACGCAGCCGGTACGGTAATGCGCCAATTGAACTGATCGTGCCCATGACGGTCGTTTTGAACTGGATGGTCCGCTGATGTTCGATCTGCAGGGGGTGAGACGCGAAATGCAAATCATTCACGATGACCTGCACTGCGACACGCACGCTGGATACGCTGGCACTGATCTCGCCCGTTCTGCGTCCAGAGACCCTCGTCCAGCAAACCGACGCACACGAAGTGATCGTTGTGAGCAGCTAAGTCGCTGAGGGGCTATGCGATATCACCCGTTCGAATAGGGATGGTCCTCGCCTGCGGAAAGCGGGCAGACAGCAAGGTTCCACTTCGACCAGGGATTTAGGCCTGCCGGTGTACATCGATCGCGGACGCATTGAACGGTGCCCGTCGAAATAGTGGGATGTTCGTCCGCTTTCCAGAGTGGCGGCCGAGCGTAGCCGCATCGTTGACTCCTGGCGAGTCGCCGCCAGCTTTGATTCCCCTCCCTAGCTCAGAACGAGTACTTCAAGCCCAACTGGATCTGGCGCATCGGGATGGCCGTTGAGGTGATGACGCCGAACCCCTGATGCGCGGCGTTTGCGGCCGCTCCTGGAAATGCCGGGCCGGCCAGAATGTTTCCGTTCGGCGCGCCCCACACCGGATGATTGAACACGTTGAATGCTTCGAGCCGGAACTGGAGGGCGTGGCTGCTGTGTATGTCGAAGCGCTTCGCCAGCGCCATGTCGATCGACTGCAGATGCGGCGTGATCATGGTATTGCGCCCGACGTTCCCGAAGCTGCCCTGGGGCGCCACGATGAAAGACGAGGGGTCGTACCAGCGCGCCGGGGTGGGGTCGGCCGCATAGCCGTCGCCGGTTCCCGAGTAGCTCGGACGATCGGGCAGCGGGTTGTTCGTCCCGGCGTTGTTGATCCCGATCGTGAGCGTCTGTGGCACGCCGCTCTGGACCGTCGCGCTCGTGCTCCACTGCCACCCGCCCAGGAACGCGTTAGCCACTGCGTTGCCGATATTCACGGGCTTGCCCTTGCCTATCGGCAGCTCGTAGACGGCGCCGAGCACCCAACGATGGCGCACGTCGAAGGACGACAACCCCATCTCGCATTCCAGGCAACTGCTGTCCTGCGGGAACAGCGTGTCGAGGCCCTGCGTGCGCGTGCCGCTGGCATTGTCCATGGACTTCGCCAACGTGTAACTCGTGGTCAGGCTGAGACCATCGCCGTAGCGGCGCGTCAACTTCACGCTTCCGGCGTTGTAGTGCCCCTTGAACACGTCGTTCACGTAGGAGAGCACGCCGTAATTGGGAAACGGGCGCCGCGAGTTGATGCTGTTCAACGGGCCCGGCGCCGCCTGGTTGATGTTCTGGAAGCCGTAGAGGTGCCGGCTCTGCGACCCGAGATAGCCAATCTCCACCGCCCAATTCGTGCCGAGCTGCTGCTCCACGTTCGCCAGGTACTGCCAGGTGCGTGGCGTGGCGTGATCGTAGGCGGCGGCCCACGCAAACGGCGGCGGCACCTGGACGATGGTGCCGCTTCCGCCGGGAATCGCATTGGCCCAGGTGATCGGATTCGCCGGCGTCGTGGTCAGGTCGATGCGGGCCGCGATATTGCGCGCCATATCGAAGTACTCGGCGTTGGCGATGTCCTCCATGTAGAAGAGCCCGAGCCCGGTGCGGATGACGGTCTTGTCCTCGAGGGCGTAGGTCGCACCGATCCGGGGCGCGAAGTTCGTGTATTTCGTCTCTCGCAGGTTGTTGTTCATTCCGCCGCCGCAGACGGCTTTCGTGCTGGTCCAGCGGATGCTCAGGCCCTCGTAGGGATCGGTGCAGCCCGAGCCCTCCTGCCGCACGAAATACGGCCAGTCGGCCTCGGGGGCGTTTGGGGTGAAGTCGATCTTCGGAATCGCCACCGTGAAATAGTTGCCCAACGTATTGGTGAACGGCGGCGTCAGCTCGTACCGCATGCCGAGCAAAAGCGTGAGCTTGGACGTCAGCTTCCAGCTGTCGTCGATGAACGCGTGGAAGACGTTCCGCACGAATTTCGCGTCGGCGACAGCGGCCGCGTTGGTGGACACGAACATCTGGCCGAGCAGGAACTCGGCAAAGGCATAGCCGCCGCTGGCGTCCACGGGGTTCTTGGTCGCGTTCGCCTGGAAGGTGAAGACGCCGCGTGAAAACTGGTTGCCGACCTGGTTGAAGTGCTGCCGGTTGTACTCGGCCCCAAAGCCGATGGTGTGCTTGCCACGGACCCACGTCAGCTTGTCGACGAATTGCAGGGTGTTGTCGTCGATGGCGAAGGGGCCGTCGTTGGCATCGCCGATGGCGGTGAACCCGCCCCCGTTGAACACGACGTTCGGAATGCCCCACGTGATCGGGGCTCCGGCGTTCTGGTTCGGGATGCCGATATCGTCGACCACGTTGTTGGTCAAGGCCGAGAGCGTGCCGACCGAGTTGAAGAACTTGGTGTATCCGAAGCGCGCCTCGTTGACGAGGGTGGCGCTGAGCGTGCGCGTGTTGGACACGCCCCACTGCTTGTAGTGCGTCAAGACCTTCTGGCCGGCCAGGCCGATGCCCTGTGTCGATTGGGTGTCGTCGCCCCAGTTGTAGCGCCCCATCCACTGCGACGCCGGCGATTCGTTGAAGTCGACGCGAATCACCGCGCCGTTCCGGTCGAATGGCGCCGAGTTGTCTTGCACGTAGTTGTTGAGCAGGCCGGGAAGCGTGGCCGAGTGGTAGTACTGCAAGAAGTTCTGCGAGATCGGGTCCAACCGGTTCGCCGGGATGACGTTGCCGGGAACGGCTGGCCGGTGAGTCGGATCGTAGATGACGGTGCCGGGAAGTATCTCGCTGAAGTCGCCGGCAAACATCTTGGCGGTCGGCACTGTGAACGTGGTCAGAGTGGTCTGCCGACGCCGCAGCCCCTCGAAGTTGGTCATGAAGAACAACTTGTCGCGACCGTCGAAGAGGCGAGGGATGTGAACCGGCCCGTCCACCTCGAAGCCGAAGTCGTTCCATTTGAACGGCGACTTCGTCGGATGGACGCTGGTGAAGGCGTAGGGCTTGGCGTCCAGCGTGTCGTTGCGCAGGAATTCGAAGACCGACGCCGTGGAAGGCATTGCCGCCAGACTTGGTGACCACGTTCACCTGCGTGCTCTGGTGCCCGAACTCGGCCGGGTAGACGCCGGTCTGGACCTTGAACTCCTGGATCGCGTCGATCGACGGCAGGGCGATGTAGTTGTTGAAGTTCGGGTCCATGTTACTGACGCCGTCGAGCGTGTAGTAGTTGAAGAAGATGCGCTGCCCGCCGGCGGAGATGGACTGCTGGGCGCGCTCGCCGCCCTGCCGGGCGCCCGCCTGCCCCGCGCGGGCGAGAGCACGTTGACGTTAGGCGACAGCGCGACGAGATTCAGGTACTGCCGGCCGTTCAGCGGCAGCTCGGTCACGACCTTGTTCTCGATGACCGTCCCGATCGTGGTGTTCTCGCGTGTTGAGCAGGGTGGATCTGCCGATGACGGTCACCGTCTCGTCGACCGCGCCGACCTCCAACGGCACATCCACTCGCACCGTCTGCTGGACGTCGACCTTGAATGGATCGGATCTCCGCGGTCTTGAAGCCTTTCTGCTCGACTTTCAGTTCATAGATGCCGGGAGGCAGAGAGGGGAAGGTGTAGAGCCCGTCCGCATTGGTCGTGGTCTTGCGCGTGCCGCTGGTGGCCGTGTTCGTCACGGTCACGGTCGCGCCCGGGACGGCGGCGCCCGACGAGTCGGTCACCAGGCCGCTGATTCCGCCTTGTGTTTGCGCCTGGCCGGTAACGACCCATGCAGCGAGCAGCATCGCCACGCCGAATACACGTGCGACCGAGCGCGACCTGTGTGTCATCTCTCCTCCCCAAGTCTCTTGCGAGCATGTCTAACAAGCTGTGTGACCTGCCGTAACTTTGCGCGGGTGTGAGCACGTGTCCGCGATCAGAATCGAGCCGTTGGAGCCGGCTCACCGTCCCCCTGGGCGGCGCTCCGCGTCACCGCCGCCGTCGCGCGCTCTAGCAACACGTACACCGGCCGGTCGCCGGGTCGGGTGGATGGCGGCGCGCGTACGTCACCATTCCGATACACATGTCGAGGAGGAGCGCGAACGGGGTAGCGCACGCCGACGCGTCGAACGAGCCGTGTGCGCCACTCGCCGGACCAGCGGCCGCACCGCCTCGCGACGCTCATTCCGTCGCGGGTCGGGCCCTGCTCCTGCGAGACAATTCCCAGGAGTTCGCGCCCGACCCGCGGCGGCGTCGGCGACGCGGTGACGCCGCCGGAACGGCTGTCGCGTCACCAATTGGGCGCGCCCTTCACCGCCATCTTGACGGCAGTCACGCTGTTCACCGGACCGGTAATGAACAAGATCTTGTCGTTCCGCCCGGCGAACGTATTGTTGGTCGCCCCACTGCCGGTAGGAATCTTCAGGATGTTGTTGCCATCGGGATCGAAGGCCATCACGCCCTGTCCGTTGCTGATATAGATATTCCCCAATTCATCCATCGACATGCCATCGCCTCCCCATTCGCTGAACTTCCGCATGTTGGAGAGGGTGCCATCAGGATTGATATCGAAGACCCACGTTCCGCCCTTGTTGTCGTAGTACCACTTGTTGACGTACAGCGTCTTTCCGTCAGGAGTGCCGACAACACCGTTGGGCCATGAATCCGCTTCCCACCCCATGGCCTCGGTCGTCACCCGCACCAATGGGCCGCCGCCGCGAGGGAGGTAGTAGACGTAACCACCTTTGCCAGTCGGCGCTTGTTCCGAGTGGGTTGGTTCCCAATCCTGTTTCCGCGGATCGGTATCGTCCCAATAGTCCCGCGGAAAGATCGGATCCGTGATGTACATCCCGCCATTGACCGGGTTGATCCAGACATCATTCGGCCCGTTCAACAGCTTGCCGCCGTAGTTGTTTGCCAACACCTCATGGCTGCCGTCCGAATGGATCTTCCAGAGTTCGCCATGCATGTCGGCACAGGCGATGAGGTTGCCATCTTCGTCAAAGGCCATTCCGTTGGCGCGGCCGGTACCTTGCAGGAACAGGGTGATCTGACCGGTTCCGGCATCCCATCGGTAGATCCGGTCGTTGGGCTGGTCAGTGAAAAACACGTTTCCATGTCTATCGACGGCGGGGCCCTCGGTAAAACCGAACCCTGTTCCCAAAGTGGTCAGCTGCTCCGTGTTGACTCGCCGACACAAGACCGAGGGGATCGAAGATGTCGCTTGGCGCAGGGTGCGCGCTCGCCGAAGGTCGGCTCGAGTCGAATTGATTGGAGGCGGCAACGGACTCCGTGTAGGAGTAGTACGCCAGCGAGCATAGTGCGGCCACGAGAATCGATAATTTTGTCTTCATGTCAGTGGCCCTCGTCGTTGTACGCCATGTGGTCCGCCCTGGTTCCGAGGTCCGTGCCGTCGGTGCAAACCCCTCGGCCGAGATCATGAAATCACTCCCATGTCCTGGCACGACGCCGTCGACTTACGTGCGTCGGAACGACGAGGTGGCGCGAGAGGGGGTCCGGGACAGTCTCGCCAGTCGCCCGTGGCGACGCCCCATCCGATCGGTCTTCGTCATGCCGCCTCGCTGCTGCGATACGGCCACCTGCGACCCGAGCCGAAGAACAACTAGCAGTCGGGAGTTACCGTTAACTGAACCGAAGTGCGTGGATTGTAGCTGCAGGCCAAGCCTTGTCAAGCGCTTTCTTGGGAGGATTGTGGCTATATCCGGCTTCACTCGCGTGCGGGAGTCCCGAAGGCGGGGTCCCGGCGGACACGAATTCCGGCGTGCCGAGCGGCCTCGTCGTGCTCGGCCCGCCGATCCACGCAGCAGGCAGTCGGCGCGTTGCGGGATACTGGGGCGCGGCCGTGCGTTGCGCAAGGCCCTCCGGCTAGAGGTTGTGACTACTGAAGCGGTTACTGGTACTGTGTGGCGTTGTCTGCCGCCGACCCTGACGATCGACCAACGAGCCGATCTCGAGCGGCGCGCGCGCACGCCCCGGACGGCAGTAACGCGCTGGAGTGCGCGGACGTTGACCGCGCGCGGACGTGTCCAGTGCGTCAGTGCGTACGCTCAGGAGCGGCGGGCGCGCGATCGTGACACCTCTCTGCGTTCAGTGACGGGCAAACCTGGAGGACCGACAGCTATGACCGTCAAAATGAGGGACATCGCCAAGGACCTTGGAGTCTCGGTCATCACCGTGTCCAAGGTGCTGCGCAATCATCCTGAGGTCGGACACGACACGCGCGAGCGTGTGCTGGCGCGGGTGAAGGAGCTTGACTATCGGCCGAACCTGGCGGCACGCAGTCTGGTGACGGGCCGTACCTACCTGGTCGGGTTGATCGTCCCGGATCTCCTCCATCCCTTCTTCGCGGAAATCGCCAAGTCTCTCTCCGATGTCTTGAGGAAGAGTGGGTACTATCTCATCATCGCATCCTCCGAGGAGGATCCCGATCTCGAGCAACAAGAAGTCGATCAGCTCCTGGCGCGGCAGCTGGATATATTGATCATCGCCTCCTGCCGCCCGACCGCCGAGCTAGTCGTCCGCATTGAGAGGCACAAGACACCGTACATTCTGATTGATCGCACGTATCCCTGGTGCCTCCGCGAACTATGTCGGCGTCGACGATGTTGCCGTCGGCCGGCTCGCCACCGAACATTTGATCGCGATCGGATGCAAACGGATCGCGCACATCCGCGGGCCGGAGACCAGTCCTGGAGTCGCCCGGTTGGAGGGATACAAACGGGCGCTGGTGCGCCGGGAATCACGATCAAGGAGCGTTACATCACGTCTGTGCGAAAGGTCGATGTAGATTCCAAACAGCGAGGTGCGGAAGCGATGGCTCAACTCCTGCACCTCAAGCCGAAACCGGACGGCGTCTTTTGCTACAACGATCCACTGGCGACGGGTGCGATGGACTATGCCATCGAACACGGAGCGCGGATTCCGGAGGATGTGGCGATCATTGGGTGCGGCAATCTGCACTATGACGATTCGTTGCGGGTCGGTCTTTCCAGCATCGATCAACACAGCCGACGGATCGGTGAAGCGGCCGCGCGCATTGCGCTCGGGATTCTCGGCTCCCGGGTGCCACCAGCCCCTGAAACAGTGATATTGCAGCCAGAGCTGGTCATCCGAGCATCCACGCGTCGCAAAGCCCATCGTCGAGGCCGTTGAAGAATCGCGCCTCCCCGAGACGCGCGGTAACCGGGAGCCGTCACGCAGAGGCGCCACGCAGACGAAGTGCGCTCGTCGGCGCGCGTCGACAACCTCCGCCCTGCGGGCCATAAATGGCCCCACAATTTCGGTACAGTTACCGATACCTGAACACGCCGCGCTGCATGGTGCCAGAAACTCTCTATAACCGATCCCAGGCGGAAGGGATCGACGGAGCTCGTGTGGCACGTCGGTGCGCGCCGGATCGGGGCTTATCACGAGGAGCAAAGGATGAAACGACTTGGACCGGTGCTCATGCTTCTGTTCTGCCTCTCGGCCGTGGCGTGGGCGCAGGATCCACGGACTTTCAGCCAGCCTCCACCAACGTCTGGGACGCGCCGTATCCGCGCGTCGACGGGAGCGGACGGGTCGAGGTCCGGTTGAAGGCGCCCGACGCGACGAAGGTGCGACTCAACTTCTGGAGCGGGCCGAAGATCGACATGGTAAGGCAGGCGGACGGGGTGTGGAGCGTCATCACCGAGCCGCTCGTGCCTGGGCTGCACTACTACACGTTGACCGTCGACGGCGTCGAGATGGCCGATCCCGGCAGCCGCTCATTCTTCGGCGGCAGCAAGTACGCGAGCGCTGTCGAAGTGCCCGAGCCCGGCTCGACGTTCTACTCCATCCAGGACGTGCCCCACGGCCAGGTACGCGAAATCTGGTACTTCTCGAAGGTGACGGGCAGCTGGCGGCATGCGCTGGTCTATGCACCGGCTGGCTATGACCAAAACACCACCGAGCGGTATCCGGTGCTGTACCTGCAGCACGGTGGCGGCGAGGACGAGACCGGGTGGGTGCGCCAGGGGCATGCCAACAACATCCTCGACAACCTGATCGCGAGCGCCAAAGCGAAGCCGATGCTGGTCGTGATGGCCTATGGCTACGCCAGGCGCGCAGGCCAGCCAGCGCCTGATCTCGCCGGCAAGGAGTCGGATCCCCAGAATTCCGAAAGGCGATGCAGGACATGATGGCGGTCTTCGAAGCCGACGTGACCGAGGCGCTGATGCCGTTCATCGACAAGACCTTCCGCACGATCGCCGACCGCGATCATCGGGCGATGGCTGGCTTGTCGATGGGCGGGATGCAGACCTTCCAGATCGCACTTAATCACCTCGATGTCTTCTCACACATCGGCGGCTTCAGCGGTGCGGCCGGAGCGCTCACACTCGGCCGGGATCTCGATCCCAAGACCGACTACAACGGCGTGCTTGCCGATGCGGCCGCCTTCGCCAAGAAGGTCCATGTCCTATGGCTGGGCGTCGGCACGGCCGAGCCCGAGCGCATGCGTGACGGGATCCGGAAGCTGCACACGATCCTGACGGACGCCGGCATCGCGCACGTGTACCAGGAGTCGCCCGGCACGGATCACGAGTGGCAGACTTGGCGCCGCAACCTCAATGACTTCGCGGCGCGGCTTTTCCGATAGGTGCCCGATTCGTTCACAAACGCGGCGCGTTCGGACGGGTCTCTGTCGAGAGCGGACTGATGAATGCGTTTGACCGTCGTCCAACGGTCCATCACAGGCTGGTTCATGTCGGACTCCTGGAGGGGGGCTGGAACCGCGTCGCCGCGGTTTATCATGGTGCTCTGTTTATAGAAGGCGCCATCCGACTGGAAAAAACTGTCATGTCGAATTCCGACAGCGGGCCGACCGAGCTCCTCCGAGCGTGGAGCCAGGGCGACGGATCCGCCCTCGACCGACTGGTCCCGCTGGTCTATGAAGAGCTCCACCGTCTTGCACGGCGCTATATGCGCCAGGAGCGAGCCGATCATACGCTGCAGGCGACGTCGCTGGTGAACGAGGCGTACCTGCGGCTGATCGACGTCAATCGACTCGAGTGGCGGGATCGCGCGCACTTCCTCGCTGTTGCGGCGCAGATGATGCGACGGATCCTGGTGGAGTCGGCCCGCAACCGGCAGCGCCAGAAACGCGGTGGCGGTGCGGTTCGCGTGAGTCTCGATGACGTGCAAGAGCTGCCGGACGCGAACGAGCGCGACCTCGTCGCCCTCAGCGGGGCGCTCAGCGGATTGGCGACGTTCGATGCGCGGATGAGCCAGGTTGTCGAGTTGAAATTCTTTGGCGGCCTGACCGTCGCCGAAACAGCGGATGTCTTGAACGTCTCGCCTGAGACCGTCATGCGGGATTGGAAGACCGCGAAGGCCTGGCTCCTCCGTGAGTTGAGACGACGCCACCCCTCGGCTTCAACCTAGCATCTCACCCCGCGCATAACGAGCTGAGAAATTAGCCGGTCGTCATCACGCCGACGAGGCCTGCTGTCACGGTCCTCCGAGGTCGCCCCATCAATCCCGAGTAGTCGCGTAGTGTTGACCAATCCGCCAGAAGGCCCCGAACGAGTGCCGATTGGGTTTTGTTACAGGCTCTTAGTTTAGGACCCCGTTTCCACCTTCACTCTTCACTCCGTTCCGGGCTCCATCAAGCCGTTCACGTCCCAGGGCAGGCGGGCGAGAGGAGGGCCGAGTCCGGCTTTCTTGGGCGACAGCGCAGCCTGCGTCGACGTGGATATGTATGGACGGCGGTTGGGTACCGCCCAATCACCCGCTCGCGCGCGGAGGTTAGTTCCAGGCTTCTAATACTACTTTGTCAGATCGACTGATTCATTCCGGATTCTGATCCAAACCCCACGAAAGCGCTTGTACTTGTTCGCGCGATTCGGTACGCTGCGCGCAGTGCTGTCGCGACTGCCGCGCAATGCGCCGGCGTGGCTCGACCGCTTGAGCACATGGCTCGAGCCGTTCGAAGTGTGCTTCACGCACGTCGCGCAGCGCGGGGCGTTCCGTCGCTATCTCTCGGGCTGTTGAGCGACAGTCGGCGCAAGTCGATGAGCGCGATGCTGGAGCGGGTGCACGACGCCGGCACGTATCAAGCGTTTCAGCACTTCATCACCGACGCCCCGTGGAGCGCCGAGCGCGTGTGGCGGCAGCTCCGCGCCACCATCCCCGAGCGACGGGGCGTGCTGATTCTCGACGGCACCAGCTTTCCGAAGCAGGGGCGCCGGTCGGTCGCGGTGGCGCGCCAGTACTGCGGCACGTTGGGCAAGATTGCCAATTGCCAAGTCGCCGTCACCGCCGCGTTGTGGACCGGCGTCCGCGCGTGGATGGTGGGCGCGGCGCTGTACGTCCCGGAGGAATGGCTGACGCCCGGAGGCGCGCCAGCGGGCCCGGATTCCCGCGACGGTGCGCTTCCAGGAGAAATGGCGGTTGGCGCTCACGCTGCTGCGCCAGGTGCGCGCGGCCGGATTCGAGGTCACCGCGGTGCTCGGCGACGCCGAGTTCGGGGATAACACCACCCTGCGCCGAACATTGCATCGCCTGCGCCTGCCGTATGCGCTCGGCGTCTCGTCGACGCACACCGTCTTTCGCGGCACGCCCCCGGTCGCCGTGCCCGCCCGCGCGACGCGACGCGGCCGTCCGCCCTCGCGCCTGCAACTCACCGACGACCGTCGGCCCGAAGCCGTCCGCACGCATCGCGGCGTCGCTGCCGGCCCGCGCGTGGCGCCGCATCACGTGGCGCAACGGGACGAATCGGCCGTGGGCGGCCCAGTTCGCGGCGCTGCGCGTGACGCCCGCCCACGACTGGTGGACGCGGCGGCTCGCGCCCGAGGTCTGGCTGCTGTTCGAACGCGACCTGGGCACCACGCCACGGACCAAGGCGTATCTGGTGGCGCTCCCGGCCACCGCGTCGCTCGCCGCCTTGGTCCGGCTGGCGCACCAACGGTGGGCGATCGAACAGCAATACCTGGAGCTGAAAGACGAGCTCGGGCTCGATCATTTCGAGGGCCGCTCGTTTGTCGGCTGGCACCGCCACGTCGTCCTCACCGCGCTGGCGTACAGCTGGCTGCAGGACACACGACGACGTGCCGGGGCGCGCCTGCCGACGCTGCCCGTCGCGCGCGCGGTGATCACCGAAATCCTCACCGCCCATTTTTCGTGACGCGACCCGCACTACCTACGACCATGCAGAAACTCGCGGAAATCAACCTACGAATCTAACAAAGTGGTACCTAAGCGCGGCTACCCGGAACACAAGGCGTGCTCAGCCATAGAAATCCGACTGCAGATTCGAATCGCAATTTTCAGGTTTGTGCGGATTTCGGCGGCGCCGACGTTTACTGGGGTAAGACAGGAGCGTAAATCGGGAGTTTCCGCGAGACGGTTACAGGAACCGTGAGCTCAGATGGGCGGTTGAGCCTGAGCGGGACGTTGATCGTGCGGGATTTCTACTACGATGACATCACACTCCAGACCGTGCAGCTGGGCTCATCGGACACCATCCTCGACGGAAGCGACGGGATGACGGGGCGCTGGTCAGAGGACCTCACGTTTCTGACCTGGCGCATTGGCACGGCGCATATCGAAAACGACCTCCTCGCGATGAGGCGAATGTCCTCGAATGCGCTGACCGCGTCAACAAACCGATAACCGCGAACGATCGTCATCATCGCGCCGGGGCTCGTGGGTTGGTGCGAACCCAGTGGTAATCCGATCGGCCCCCCGCCTCACCGAAGTACGCCGAACTTCCGCTGCAGCGCCGTCACACGTGGATCGCCGCGGAGCAGGTCAAGCTCCGGGCGAGTGAGCCATGAGAGCGCCCGCTGAGGGTTGAGGGCCGCGAGCTGTTCGATGGCGGCGAACGCGCCTTCCTTGTCGCCGAGCCCGCCGTAAATGGTGGCCTGATGATGCGGCAGACCCTCGTTCCGCACGACCTGTGCCTCCGCTTCGGCGCGACGGCCGCTGATCGCGTATGCGTATCCGAGATAGCCGTAACCGCGCCCGCCCTTCAGAGCCGGAGTATCCGCGACGAACTTCTCCATCAGCGCGATGGCTTCGCGTAGCTGGCCTTTGTGGATAAGCGCCTGCTCGCACCGGGTGTTCGCGGCGAACACTTCAGGATCCAGGGCAACTGCCCGGCGGCAATTGTCGAGTGCCTCGTCGTATCGGCGAGCGCTGATCTGCACCGTGGACATCGTCCGCCACACGTCCGATGACAGGGGATCGGCGCGGAGGGCGTCGTCCAGGACGCGCAACGCTTCGTCCAGCTTCCCTTCCGGGAGGAGCGCCGCGAGCACGAAATCCGTGGATGTGGTCGTGAGGCTCGGGTTGAGTTCAATGGCATGACGGAAGGACGTCTCCGCCTCGGCCCATTCGAGATCCAGCGAATGGACCCAGCCGACCGCGTCGTGGGCTTCGGCCAGCAAGGGGTCGAGCTGCATCGCCTCGAGCGCGTCGCGGCGGACGATCCCATGTGCCTGATCCACGGGGACGGGTAAGCCGCCGACGCCCGGAACCAGCATGGCCAGGTAGTATCCGTACGCGCTGGCACGTCCCGCGTAAGCCGGGGCAAAGGCCGGATCCTTCGCCACGACCTGCTCGAACAGCTCGATCGCCTGGCGAGTGGCAGGACCGCGGCGGGCCTGAAGGACTCGCGCCTTGAGGTATCGATCGTACGCCTCGATATTCGCCGTGTACCGCCGCTGACCCCGCCCGAGCTTGAGCCGCAGCTCGTTGACGATCGATCGCGAGATCTCGTCCTGAATCGCGAAGACGTCCTTCAATTCGCGGTCGTACCGCGCCGACCAGAGCGGCAGATCGTCCACGGCGCGCACGAGCTGCGCGTCGATGCGCAAGCGGGTGCCGGCGCGGAGCACCGATGCGGAGAGCACAAGGCTCGCGTTCAATTGCGCGCTCACGTCGCGTGCGCTGGGGTTCTTGTTCTTGAACGCGAACGACGAGGCCGATGACCGCACGAAGAGACCATCGATCACGGAGAGGTTGCGGATGACTTCGTCCGTCAGGCCGTCGACGAAGTAATCGCTGTCCGGCTCGGCACTCAGATTCTTGAACGGCAGCACGGCGATTACGGGAGGGTCCGATTTGCGGGCGTCCAGCCAGAGTGAACCGGCACCCGCCAAGACGACGAGGACTGCAGCAATCGCGAGGATGTGTGGGCGCCAACGGGTTCGCTCCACCGATTCGAGCGGCAGCGTCCGATCGACCGAGGGCGTGACGACCGCTCCGCGCGCAGTTGTGGCGCCGATTGATCGACCGGCTTCCTTGGCCGAGGCAAGCGAGGCCTCCATCGCGCCGGCGGTTTCGTATCGCCGCTCAGGCTCGGGCGACAGCGCGCGCTCGACGATCTGCACGAAATCATCGGGCAGATCCGGACGCGCGTCGCGCAGGAATGTCCGTTCTCCCTGCGAATGCTTGGCCCGGACTTCCTGAACGCTGTGACCCCCGATTGGATACGACCCCGTGACGAGATGGTAGAGAAGGACGCCCACACTGTAGACGTCCGACCGGACAGTCGCTTCTCGACCTTCGAGAACTTCCGGCGCCATGTACAAAGGCGTGCCGGCGAGGCCTGCGGTCAAGTCGTTGGAATCCACGTAATGGATACCGGTGCCAAAATCCATGAGCACGATCCGGCCACCGTGCTCTCGCATCACGTTGTGCGCCTTGACGTCCCGATGCAACAGCCCGGCCCGGTGCACGGCGGACAGCGCACGGCAGACATCCAGCCCAATCAGCGTGGCTTCCCCGGCCCCGAACGCCCCGGGTTCTTGCAGCAATTGCTCGAGGGTTCGACCGTGGATGAACTCCGTCCACACGCCGACACGCCCGTCGCAGCGGTCCGCGCCGTGCACGGTGACGACGTTCGGATGACGCACCTGCGCCAGCATCCGCCCTTCGTCGATTACGGCGGAGGCCTCGCGTGCGCGGGGCGTATCCTGTCGATAAAGCAGCTTCAACGCCACTTCGCGATCGAGTCGCGTGTCCCACGCTCGATGGACCTCCCCGAACGCACCTTCGCCGATCTTCTCTAGAAGACGCAGCGCGCCCCACGTTCCGTGTACCTGCGCCGGGGATTCAGCGCCCGCGCTGTCTCGTGGTTGTTGCCCGGAGGAGAGGTTTCCAGCTTCCGCGTCGACAGAAGGGGAGTCAGACGAGACGGCCGACGTCCCGTGCACGTCAGCGATGGCCGCGATCACTTTCAATTGGCGGACGATTCTCCGCATCGACTCGTCGTCGGCGCTTGACTCGGCCGACGCCCAGTCGATCGCGGCGCCATCGACCATCGCGCCTGCCACGTCGTGCAGGACACGTTCGCTCTGCATCACGCCCTCGGCTTTCCCATCTCCTTGGCGAGTCGGACGATTGCGCGCTCCGTCGCCATGCGCGCGGCATTGGGACTCGGCTTGTCCAGGAGCTCGGCAACCTCGCGGTTCGTGTAGCCCAGCTCGATCCTGGCGACCACCAGCTCGCGATCCTCCGGGCGGAGCCGCGCAAGCGCCCGCTCGTATCGGTCGATGGCTTCCTGTCCGATCGCGGCTGCGAGCGGCGACCGGGCAGCGTCCTCGGCCGCTGAATCGAGCTCACTTCTGGCCGGCCGTCGCTTCGCGCGGCGAAGCTCCTCCCGTATTCGATTGAGGATGGCCTGACGCAGGTATGCGTGCAGGGCTCCTTCGCCCCGAGGCTCGAATCGCTCAATTCTCTTAAATGTCTGGAACAGCGCCTCCTGCACAAGGTCCTGCGTCTCGGCCATGTCGCGCGCCCATGGCGGCAGCCGTCCGCTCGCCCAGCGCTGCAGGCGAGGCAGGTATCGGGCGATCAGGGACTCGAGGGCTACGCGATCGCCGGCGCGGGCCCGCTCCAGCAACGTGAGCGATGAGCAAAGCTGAGGCCGATCGCCCGAGGCTTCACGGCTGCCGTTCCGGTCCGCTTTCATCGGTGCTCGCGGGTGGCGAGAGACCAATCATACCGCTGTCCGCTCGTCGAGAAACTGATCCCCAGTCCCAAGGGTTGTGCACTTTCAGCGTGAGTCACCGTTTCAGGAGATAGAGCCACCATCACAGGAGCGGATCGTGGAGAAACATCAGTCATGACTAATACGAATCGAATGGGAATCCTGGTGCTCATCGTGCCCGGCCTGCTCATCTGTGCGTGCAGCGGCCGGCCGTCGCCAGCCACGCCTAGTCCGGTGGCAACGGCTGGTGCGCAGCCTCAGGCAAGCGAGACGACGGCGATCGTCGGGCCGCATGCGTCGCACTCCGGTTCCGAGGGGCAATCACCAGACAAGGGGTACCTCGACGGGTGGTTCGAGGGCAGCGACGTGCATCTGTACTACACGAAGTCGTTCTTCTGCGCGGAGCCGCCCGCCAGCGGCGCCCCGACGAACTGCGAGATCGGCGCTGATGGGGAGGTCGATCCGCGGCCCGGACCGATTCCCACCATCTACGCCATTGCCGCCGCCGGTATCCGTCCCGATCCCGCAACGCTGGCGTGTCCGGCGGGCAGTGTGTGCCTGAATCACCCGAGCATGATCGATGCGTCGCGCGTGCTGGGGCCCAGCGCGACGAGCGTCAGCGGGCTGCCGCACAGTCACATCCTGACCGAGCGGCGCGCGGGCTGGTTCCATACGGTGAACATCCGAGTGTTCAACCTCGATGCATGGAATCCAATCGCCGCAGCCAAGAACCTGGCGAAAGTGCGCGAGCTGCAGGGCGACCCCGCCACCGGACGGCCCGGCATCATCAGCGCCGACACGCCGACGAATATCTTCTTCTTCATCGCCTCGTGGCGTCCGGAAGATTCATAAGCTCGAGGCAAACAGCAATGTTCAAGAAAATCTCGAGCAGGTTCCGGCAGCCCTCATCGGTACCGATTCAGCAGCCTGACGATCGTCGGGGGTCGAGGACGCTTCGGGCAAGACCAAGACTAGCGGTTGGCGTTGCCGCGATCGCAACCGTTCTCCTGAGCAGCCCACTGCTCGCGCGTGCCGACGTCGTGCTGGACTGGAACGTGACGATGCTGGCAGCGCTGGCGGGGCAGACTCCGTTCGCATCGGCGCGGTTTGCCGCGATCACGCAGCTGGCCGTGTTCGAGGCAGTCAACGCGATCACGGGGGAGTACCGTCGGTACTCGGGACGATTTCGGCGCCAGCGGGTGCGTCGGCGGAAGCCGCGGCGGCCGCCGCAGCGCACGGGGTGCTCAAGGCCTACTTTCCGGCCAAGGCGGCGGCGCTCGACATGGCCCTTGCCGCCTCGTTGGCGCCGATTCCGGACGGACCTGCGAAGACCGATGGGATTGCAACCGGCCAAGCGGCCGCTGCCGCAATGGTGGCCCTGCGCGCGGACGACGGGTCGGCCGTTCCGCAGTTCTACCTGCCGACTTCCTCGGACCCCGGGCAGTGGCAGCTGACGCCGTCGTGTCCTGACCTCGGTGGAACCTTGTTTCATTGGCCGAACGTCACGCCTTTCGGCGTTCCGGACGTCCATCAATTCCGGCCGGGTGCTCCGCCGCCACTCACAAGCGAGGTCTATCGGAGGGCCTATGACGAGCTGAAGGCGGTCGGCGCCGTCAACAGTGCGCTGCGACCGGCAGATCGCGCCGACGTGGCGCGCTTCTACGCGAACTTCTCACCGGTCGCGTGGGCGAACTCGGCGCTGCAGCAGGTGGCCGGGCCGCTGGGGGAGTCGCTCACCGCAAACGCGCGTGCCCTCGCGCTCGTCAACATGGCGGTCAGCGATGCGAGCGTGGCGTCGTTCGCCGCGAAATATCACTATACGTTCTGGAGGCCCGAGACGGCGATTCACGCGGGCGACGGCGATGGCAACCACAAGACCAGCGCGGATCCCTTCTACGTCCCGTATATCGTCGCGCCATGTTTCCCCGGCTATCCGTCGAACCACGCGAGCCTGAGCAACGCGGCGCGCGAGGTGCTCGAGAGCCTGTATGGCGCGGACGGACACGACATCACGTTCTCTTCAGTGGCCGTACCCGGCTTGACGTTTCACTACACCACGTTCGAGGCCATCACGCACGACATCGACGATGCGCGAATCTACGGAGGGATTCACTTCCGCTTCGATCAGGAGGCCGGAGGGCTGCTGGGGCGTCGAGTGGGGGCGTACATCTATACACACAACCTGCAAGCGGTGCATCCCTAAGTCCCGGAATCCATGCACCCTGCGGCCTTCACAGCGCTGTTCACTGGTCACGAGACCTTTACAGGAGGGCGGGAGGAATTTCCCGCGATGATTCGAGATCAGGCTACCGGTCCCGTCGTGGTCAGATCGAAAGCAGGGAGACAGGTAATGGCAACGACTTTCGTGCGACGTGTGGCGGTCCTGGTGTTCGCCTTGGCGATTCATCGGCCCGAGGCGATCGGCCAGGCCGAGCGCGGGCCGCACAATGGCGTCTTTGCCTTGTTCGATCTGGGCACACCGGAGAGCGGGCCCTTCCCCTCCGACATCTTCACCGTCGAGGACGCGAGCCACAACACGGGCCTTCGCCTCGCATACCCTTATCCCGACTGCATCGTGCGCCCCTCCGACTGCAACGACCTCGACGTCATCAACACGCTCGACGGGTGGGGGGTCCAGACGCGCGTCTCCGTGCCGTTCAGTGGCGATATCGATCCAGCGACGGTCACGAGCGACTCGGTTTTCGTGGTGAGTCTCGAGAACACGCTTCCAGGTAATCCCGCTGGCGGGGAGCGCATCGGGATCAACCAGGTCGTCTGGGATGTCGCGACTCACACTCTCCATTTCGAAGTCGATCGCCTCCTCGATCAGCACCGCCGATACGGCGTCATCGTCACCAGGGACGTCCTCGACGCCAGAGGAAAACACGTCAAGAAGATGGAGGCATTCGAGAACCAGGCGATCACCGTGCCGCCGTGGTATTCGGCACAGCTCGACGAGGCGCTGGCAGCCGCACACGCGCTGGGAGTTCCGCCGGGACATGTCGTCACCGCCTCCGTGTTCACGACGCAGACGATCACATCGGTGATGGAGAGAATCCGCGACCAGATCAAGGCGGAAACTCCTGCGCCGGCCGACTTCCTGCTCGGGTCCAACGGAGACCGCACGGTGTTCAAACGAGCAGATGTAGAGAGCGTCGTGTTCAGGCAAGACACCACTGCCCCTGGCGTTGAGCCAAACTTTCCAGTCAACCTGGCCCAACTCGATGCGGTTTCAGGTGCGGTCGGAACCCTCGCCTACGGGCGGTACGTCTCGCCGGACTACCTCGTACATCCGGGCGAGGACATTCCTGCTGTCGGAACACTGGTCGGCACTCCGCCGATCCAGGGATACGCCGACGTTTACTTCACCTTGTACCTGCCGTCCGGACCCAAGCCGCCCGGTGGCTGGCCGATCGTTCTCACCGGGGGAGGCACTAGCACGAACCAGCACTTCGCGCCGACCACCTTCGGGTCGAAGCTCGCCAGCCACGGGCTTGCCACGATCGGAATCAGCCAGGTGGGACAGGGCTTCGGTCCCCTGGGCAGGCTCATCGTCACGAGAACCGACGGGACGATGCGGAGTTTCCCTGATGCCGGCCGTGGCGTCGATCAGAACGGCGACGGCATTTACTGGCCTCTGGAAGGTTCCGAAGCGGCCGCGCCTCGGACGTGGACGATATCGCTCCGCGACACCTACAGGCAGATGGTGATCGACCTGATGCAGCTCGTTCGTGTAATCCAGGTCGGCATGGACGTCGACGGCGATTGGGTCACCGACATCGATCCGACGCGCATCTACTACCTGGGCGCGTCCGCCGGGACAATGATGGGCGCGAGCTTCGTGGCGCTCGACCCGGCGGTGTCCGTGGCAGCGTTCGTATCGGCTCCTGGGGTCATCCCCGAGCACGCACGATGGCAGCCGGTCCGCCGGCAGACGATCGGCCTGGCGCTCGACGCTCGCATCCCGTCTCTCATTAATGCTGACGGGCTCGCGTCGATCGACGGCGTTGCGGTTGCGCCGCCGTACTTCAATGAGAACAAGCCGCTCCGCGATCAGCCTGCCGTGATCAACATGGTCGCGGGCGTGACCGACATCCAAAAGGCGCTGGAGTGGGCCGAGATGGCGGCCGAAGCGGGCATCAGCGCTGTGCCGTGGGCGAAGTACCTGCGCGCGCAGCCGCTGCGAGGAAGTTTTCCCAAGTCGATCCTGTACCAGCTCGCCAAGGGGGATCAGCAGGCGGTCAATCCTGGTATGAGCGCGCTGATCCGAGAAGGAGATCTCGCGGATCGGACGACATTCTACCGTCACGATCTTGCGTTCGAGTTCGATTCCGCCATTCCGAAGAACCCTCATTTGTTCGCGGCGCAGCCAACCAGCGCCAACGCGACGGTTCGCGCGATCTCGCTCGGTGCGCAGGAACAGTTGGCAACGTTCTTTGCGTCGCATGGCGCGTTGGTGATCCATCTGAGCCCATCGGAGTGGTTCGAGGTGCCGCTGCGCAGCCCATTGCCTGAGACCCTGAACTTCATCCGATAGCGGGCACGGGAAACGACGAAGGACTTCGCGCTGTTCTTCTCTGGTACTGAGCGCTGCGGCAACAGTCGGCCT
>CAVRYD010000008.1:0-189599 GCA_963725335.1 uncultured Acidobacteriota bacterium
GGTGGTAAACACGCTCGCTGCTACAACCTGTCCTTTCGGGATGATCCCGCGAGTGTCGACGTCGGTCAGCGCACCGCAGAGAACGGCGCGGTAGGCATCTCGATCCGGATCACCGGTCGAGTCGGTGAGGTCCTCATCGATGAAGTGGAGAAATTCTTTTGCAGGTTTGATCGCTTTGTCGTTCTCCCCGTGTACGCGTTTGGTGACGACGAGCAGATACCGCGTGTGCTGATCGAGCAACTCGTCCGACTCGACGTGCAGCGTTTCGGTTGACGGATCCCAGACAACCTGGTCGATGCCGACCCGGTTGCCCCACGGCATGCCGTCGTCATCCTGCAGCGTGCTGCCAAGGCTGACGAGAAACACGGTGTCACTGGTCACCGTGTCTGGATTGATACGGCCACTGAACGGAATGGACAGCCGCGGCTGGAGATTGAAGCCGTCCAGCTCGTTAATGACGTCGAGATCCTGGCAATCGGAGACACGCTCCGTGCAGTCGGGCTTCGGTAGCGACACGCGCAGGCCGGTATTCTGAGTGTCGTCACGGGCGGTGAACAGATCACTCGGGAATGGACCGTCGGCCGGCGCAGTCAGGCTAAAGAGCGGGACAACTTCGTGCTCCCGACCAGCGAGTGAGGGACCGAGCAGGATCGCTGAGGCAAGGGCGAGGACAACAGAAATATGACGGGTCATGGCAGGCCTCACTGGGGCGCGGACGAGCCACGCCAACGAACTGGCGCGTCGATGCGGCCTCTCTAACTATCCCCGTCGGCCAGACGAAAGAAAATGGACGGTGCCTTGACTCCTTCTTGAATTCTGCTTACCGCGGATCCAACTGAGCATGCGGGAGTTGACGGCGATTGACCGTTTTACAGCGCAGGGGTTAGGCTCCGGACGCACACCTGAACCACCAAGCGTGTCCAGAATCGTTCGCTTCGCCAACTTCGAAGTCGATCTCGCAGCCGGGCAGCTTCACAAGCGAGGCGTGCGGATAGGTCTGCGCGAGAAGTCCTTCCAGGTCCTTGCGCTGCTCCTCGAACGGCCAGGTGAAGTCGTCACACGTGAACAGCTGCAGCATCGGCTCTGGCCGGCGGATGTCTTCGTAGACTTCGAGAACAATCTGAATACCGCAGTCGGGCGGCTGCGCGAAGCCCTTGGCGACTCAGCGGAGAGACCGCGCTTCATCGAGACGCTCCCGAAGCACGGCTACCGGTTCATCGCACATGTCTCCGGGCATCCTTCTGCGGATAACCGGACCTCGGCGCCGGCAACCAGAGTTGTGGTGCTGCCGATGCTCAATTTGAGCGGCGATCCAAATCAGAGGTACTTCAGCGACGCCATGACCGACGAGATCATCACGGAGCTCGCGGGATTAGCGCCGGAAGCTCTGAGCGTGATCGCCCGAACGACGGCGATGCGCTACAAGGGCAGCCACAAAGACGTTTCCCGAATCGCCCACGAGCTCAGCGTCGAGTACATCGTCGAGGGCGGCATTCGGCGCACCGAGGATGGGATCGCACTGAACGTACAACTTGTGCGCGTGAGCGACCAGACGCACGTGTTTGCCAAGCGGTACCACGCGGAATTGTCCAACATCTTCAAGATACAGAGCGCGGTGGCCCAGGACGTTGCCACACACATTGACAACGCCCATATGGCGAAGTCGATTCTGGTGACGCCGGCCGTCGATGCAATCGTCAGGCAACGACGAACGCAGAACCTTGGCGCCTACGACGAGTACTTGCAGGGCAGATCCCGCATGGGACGCGTCACGCCAGATGCGTTCGCGGAGGCGCGAGAGCATTTCGAGAACGCAATCGCGAAAGATCCAAAGTTTGCCCTCGCATACGACGGGCTAGCGGAGACTTATTGGTACTTGGGCTACTTCGGTTTCATGCTGCCTCGGGATGCGTTCTCGGCAGGCGTCCTGTGCGCGATCCGGGCATTGGAACTCGACAACTCACTCGGCGAAACGCACGCGCTGCTCGGTCTGTACTACAAACAGCTGGCCTACGACTGGCCGGAACTCGAGAGAGAAATGGCGCGCGCGCTGGAATTGAGCCCATCCTCACCCGTCGTCAGGGAGCGCTACGCGTTCAACCTTCTGATGCCGCACGGACGCCTCGAAGAGGCCGTGGCGGAGCTCGACCTCGCGCTCACTTGGGATCCGCAGTCAGTTGGACTGCGAAGCCATCTCGGAGCGGTACTGCTGTTGTGGCGCCGCTACGACCGAGCGATGGAGCAGGCGCGACGGATACTCGAGCTCGAGCCTCGCGCTTATTGGGGACACGCTCTCCTGGGTTCGTGCTTTCGGGATCAAGGAACGCTCGAGCAATCGATCGCTGCGTATCGAGCGGCGGTCGAGCTCTCCAGCGGAGCGTCAGCCATGTTGGGTTGGCTGGGACTGTCGCTGGCTCTCGGAGGAGAGACGAACGAGGCGCGGACGATACTCACCCGCCTGCACGAACGGGCGGCACAGGCGTATGTGCCGCCCACGAGCTTCGCGTGGATACATCTGGGCTTGGGCGAGACTGATTGCGCGTTTGAATGGCTCGATCGAGCGGTCGACGGTAGCGATCAGTTCATCATGCCGATCAAGAGCTATTGGATCTTCGATCCGATTCGTTCCGATCCACGTTTTGGGGCCTTGTTGCGCAAGATGCGTCTCGACGGCTGAACCTCACGACGATCGCGAGATTCTGTTTGCGCTGGCGACATTCGAGCGCGACGCAGGGCAGCTTGCGGCCGCGCGCGAGCACGCCGCGCGGCTCGCGCAGGCCTATCCGGACGATCGAGAGGCGCAGGCGCTGATCGAGAGTCTCAGGAAATCGGAGTAAGGTTGATTATTGCGTCAGCTTCAGCGAAAGGCTCTTCGTCTCTCCCTCTCGTAGTTCAACCGTCGTCGCCGGAGCCTTCCACTTGGCGAGCTGCTCGGGATCGAACTCCTGACCGGTCTCGACATATTCGAGGGCGACGACGAAATACTCATCCGGCGGCAGCCCGCGCAGCGTGAACGTGCCACCCTGGTCTGGCCGCGCGCTGCGCACGAATCGGGTTTGGTATCCCCACCGGTCCGCGTTTGTAGAAAATGCGACGACGGTATAGTCGCCGACCGGACTGCCACGGTCATCTTGCACTGTTCCGGATAGAGTCGTCGCACGCCTCATCAGATGAATTTCGATCCCGGAAATGCGTTGTCCCGGTTTGAAGTCGTACCCGCTGTCCGTGATGTCGACGCCTTCGTGCGTGACCGACTTGAAGAACCAACCTTCGGGAAGCATTCCGGTGCGGAACGTCTGACGATCGGTGAGGCCTGAAACCTCGAAGCTCAGGTCGGGGTCCACACCCACCGACGTGTTCGAGAACGTCGGCGCGCCGGCGACCGTCGTCACGCTCCGCACGAACATCCGGGCATTCACCTTCGCTCCGTCCTCGAAGACAACCCGGCCGCTCGCGGTCGCGCCCGGCGCGGGTACTGACCGCCAACGCCGTCACATCCTCACCGCCGATCGAAACGGGAACGGACGCGTACTCCGGTGCTCCTGGTGCGGGCCGCACATCGTACACGTTCAGCCGGTACTCGCCGGGCGGCACGCTGCGCAGCGTGAACGTCCCATTCGACGCCGTTCTCCCCGGCGCCACCGGCATGCCCGCGAGTGGGTCCGCGGTGACGAGCTGGATCGACGCGGCGGCCGGTGTATTCAGCGAGTTGAGCACCGTTCCCGACACGACCGCATAGCGGGCACTGACCAGCGTGAGGTTGATGTTCTGTGCCTCCTCACCCAATCCGATCCTGACACGTCGCGCGTCAGCGGCCGAGGGCGTGCCCGGATAAAAAACCGGTGGATATCCAACTGCCATCGCAGCTTCACCAGGCGGCGCGAAGGAGGCCGACACGTAGTAGTCTCCCGGTGCGAGCCCGTAGATCCTGAACTGTCCGAGGTCGTCAGTGATATCCCCTCCGCCGCTTGCCAGCCCCTCGAGGGCCTCGGCCAGCGGTGTCAACTCGCGGCGTCCGTCGACATATCGCTGCCGCAATCCGCGCACGAACACTGTCGCGGCGGGGTCGCCGAACTCATCGAACACTCTTCCCGTAATCGCGCCGCCGCGAGGAAGCGTCATGTCGATCCGGTCGAGCACCTGACCCGCCACGACCTGTATACTCTTGCCGCGTTCGAACGGACGCTTCTGCCCGTATTCGATCTTCAAGTATCCGGTCTTGGCAACGCTCAGCATGTACGCGCCGGGACGGAGATCCCGCGCTTCCCACTGTCCCTCCGCATCGGTCCTGATCCAGCGTCCCTGACGCTCGGTCGGGTTGGAGGCGCGCGTGTCGACGAGCGTGACGATCGCGCCGGGCACCGGCTTGCCGGTATCGGCGGCAAGCACCAGTCCACGCATGCGCGCTGTTGCCTCATTGGATCGCGACGCCGGCGTCTGCGTGGTCTGCCGGCTGTCGTGTCCGCCCAGGCGAATCATCGTCACCGGTATGGACGAGATCAGGATTAGAACTAGCGTCAATCGCGCGACGCCAGTGTTGCACATGGAGCACTCCAGTCGCGGTCCGCCGGCTCGATCTCACGAACGGTCATCTCTTTTTTGTTCATCGAACGTGGTGAGTTGGTCGAAAGGAAAGACTACCCCAGGACGACCCGGCACGAAATTCTGTCGCCTTCACAGAAGCTCCACACAAGAGGGGGGGCCATCCGGCTATACTCGGCGCTCACGGTTGAAATTCTCGCGGAAGCAGTTTCGGCTGTATTAGAGGGACGACGTGTACGACGCTATCGTGGTCGGCGTCGGGGGCATGGGAAGCGCTGCGCTGCTTCATCTCGCCCGGCGACAACTACGCGTGCTCGGACTGGAGCAGTTCGAAATCCCGCACGAACTCGGATCGTCGCACGGGCTGACCCGTATCATCCGTCTCGCATATTGGGAACATCCGGCATACGTCCCGCTACTCCATCGGGCGTATGAGCTCTGGCGTGAACTGGAACGCCTGGCGGGAGAAGAGCTGCTCGTGACAACAGGAAGCGTCGACGCTGGCGCACCGGATAGCCGTCCAATTCGAGGAGCTCTGGACGCGTGCAAGCGGTTCGGCCTTCGCTACGAGACGTTCGATAGTTCAGCGCTGCATCAGAGATTCCCAGGGTATCAGGTGCCATCTAACCTGGTCGCTTTATTCCAGCCAGATGGGGGATTCCTGCTATCGGAACGTTGCATCACCGCCCACGTGAACGCGGCACTGCAGCATGGCGCGACCGTGCACACGAACGAGCGCGTTGTCGACTGGAAAGTGCTCGGAGACGACTTGTTGGTTCACACTAATCGAACGACCTATACCACGCGCCGGCTCGTCGTGACGGCTGGCCCATGGGCCGGGAAGATCGTTCGTGCATTGAGTCCGCTCGTCAAAGTCGAACGCCAGGTTGTGATGTGGCTGACGCCGAGACGACCCGAGTTGTTTCTGCCCGAGAGATTTCCCGTTTTCTATCTCCACGGCGATGAGGGCAGTTTTTACGGCTTTCCTGTTTTTCGTGAACTAGGGTTCAAGATCGGTCGATACCACCACCTTCATCAAATCGTCGATCCTGATCTCGTGGACCGATCGTGTCACGCGGAAGATGAACTGGTGCTTCGACAGGCAGTCCAGCGGTACTTTCCGGACGCCGACGGCCCGGCCAATGTCCTCAAGACGTGTCTTTTCACAAACACGAGCGACGAGCACTTCATTGTCGACACATTATCTGAGACACCGCGCATCGTCGTAGCCGCGGGCTTCTCAGGTCATGGATACAAATTCTGCAGCGTCGTAGGAGAGATCCTTGCGGATCTCGCACTCGACGGACACACCAGGCACGACATTTCGTTGTTTGCTCTTCAACGGCGACCTACTCCGTCGTCGACGCCTTGATGCTGCGCCCGCTGCCCTATCGCGAACCGGCACGGCCGACCGTGCTAGTGCGAGAGCTCACGCGCGAGCCACACGCGCGCGAGCTTCCAGTCACGCATCACGCTTTGAGGGGATATCCGAAGTACCTGGCCAGTCTCCTCGACGCTCAGTCCGCCGAAGAAACGCAGCTCGATGACCTGGGCGCGCCGGGGATCGATCTTCGCCAGCGCGTCCAGGGCCTCATCGAGCGCGCACAGCTGAGCGCTCATGGCCGAGGCCGCTGACGGCAGCCGATCGAGGTCGATGGCGGTGGAGTGATCCACACGGTCAGCGTCTCCGCGTCGCTTCAGCGCGGCCCGAGACCTCGCCGCGTCAACCAGGATGTTCCGCATGATGCGCGCGCACACGGCGAAGAAGTGCACCCGATCGTTCCAATGCAGGTCCCGGGCGTGGACGAGTCGGCTGGGGCTGCAACAAACGTGTCAATGACACCCGATCACTGGCAACGCGTGGCGCAGGTGTGCGAGTCGGCGCTCGAACGAGAGCCGTCGGCGCGCGCGGCGTTCGTGGCCGAGGCGTGCGGCGACGACGAGACGCTTCGTCGCGAGGTGGAATCGCTGCTCGCACACGAGGCTACGCCGCTGCTGCTCGAGCAGGGAATTAGCGCGGTTGCCGCCGTCATGCTCGGTTCCACGCCACGCCTCCAGCCGGGGGCGACGCTCGGGCCCTACCGCGTCGATGCGCTCCTCGGCGCCGGGGGCATGGGCGAGGTCTATCGCGCGCGCAAGACGAAGGTGAATCGCGATGTCGCGCTGAAGGTGTTACCCGAATCATTCACGCGCGATCCGGACCGGCTGGCGCGCTTCACGCGCGAGGCCCACGTGCTCGCGTCGCTCAATCATCCCAACATCGCCGCGATTCACGGTGTTAGCCCGCTGTCCGTCGAAGCGGATCGGATGCTCCGGCCCACCGACGCGCCATCGCGACGAGTTCCTCGCGATACTTCGGCCAGTCGTGCAGCGTCTCAGGGTCGAAATCGGCGCCGTTCGGCCACTGAATCGTTCCAAACGTCCTATCGAGTTCAACCGCATTGAAGACGGCCAGGTCCCGCAGCGCCCCGAACACTTCTCCCTCCAGGATCGGCCGGAAGTCAATCCGCTGCTCGGTTCCGTCGTTGAACCGAAGCACCAGCGTGTAGGGTCCCACGACTGCAAAGTGTTCGACTCGGTAAATGGCGTGCCCCATGATCTCTCCCTACCTCAACGGCTCGATCTTGAGCGGCGGCTGACCGGATTGCAAGCGCATCCAATCTCTTGAAGTGGGCTCGGCGTTTTCATACGGTGACAGGCTAACGTCAGGCATCAGTCGCAGCGAGACCCATGCCTCGCGCGCTGCCGGCAGCACGCCTTGTCAGGCGGCCTCTGACTGTGGTTACGAATGACCGGCGGCAACGTCGATGTTTGGACACTCGATGGCGTTCACGCGAACAAGGTAACGACAAATCCTTCCTTCGACGGGTTACGACGTCGCACCCGACGGTCGATTCCTTATCAACGTCACGACCGGTGATGCCTCGGATCCGATTCATCTGATTCTGAACTGGCCGGGCTTGAAGCAGTGAGCGAAACGCGATGATCTTCAGATCCCTCCCACAGCAGCGCCAGCTCGAGATCCACATCCACAAACGGTTCGGGCCGAACGACGTCGTCGTCAGCGTACGTCGCGGCGATTGTCCAACGCTCCGAGTCGAGCCGCAGCACTTCGAGCGTCCGTAAGACCGGGTCGACGATCCAGCAATGCGATACGCCCTCGTGTGCGTATACCCGCAGCTTTTTCGTTCGGTCGAGGCGGGCGGTTGACGGCGAGATCACCTCACACACCCAATCGGGGGCGAGAGCAAAGTACGCAGTCTCTGGCAATCGGTCCATTCGAACGCGTCGCCAACCCGCGAGATCCGGGACGACGACATCGGCACCGAGATGGAGCTCAGGCTCGTCGAGGATCCACCAGCCGCCGGGTCCACCGCGACCATGGTTATAAGGAGGATTCAGGATGCCACCCAGCGCCGAATACGCCAGCGCGTGTCTGGGTGCCGGTCGCGGCGACGTCCACAACTCTCCGTCGACGATTTCCGCGACGAGGTGCTCCGGCTGAGCGACCAGATCGTCATAGGTGGCCGGGCGATCGAGCGGCACTCGCGGCACGGTGCGCATTGTACATCGTCGAGTGCACCGGTCGTGCCGAGCGTCGAGCAGTGGAAATCGGGCGGGATGCGAGAGACGCCGTCACTCGACGCGAGTTGCTACGCAGATCCTGCGACGACCGCGCGGCCGAAGGTACGCAGGAACCACCGGAATCGCGCGGATGACGCGTTCGTCGAAACGGTTCGCGAGTGTTCTCCGGTCTCAGGGAGCCGACATTCTCTCGGCACTCGTCAAGCCGATGGCGCCGTGCCCGGTTGCCTCAGGCGATGGACGAGGGCGACGACGTGGAGCGCGGTGGTATCGAGCACAGGAACACCAGCGATCGTCGGTGTGGACAAGAGCAACGGCAGCTCCGTCCCGCCAAGAACGACGCCGTCGATACGTTCGTCATCCCGAAGACGGCCGACGAGGGAGATGAACTCCTGACGCGTGTCGTCCCGGAACTCTCCCTTCAGGAGTTCTCCCACGTACCGCTCGTGAACCCATGCCCGATCCCGATCGTTTGGCACGACCACCGCAATTCCGTCACGTGCGCACACGGTGGGGTAGAAGGGGGCTTCCATCGTGAACCGCGTGCCGAGCAGCGCCAATCGACGCAGTCCCCGTCGTCGCGCTTCCTCGGCGCAGACCTCGACGATGCTGACGAGAGGTACTGGCGATCGCGCCACGAGGTCGTCGAACACGATGTGTGGCGTATTGGCGGTCATCGCCGCGAAATCGACGCCGGCGCCCGCAAGCCGCTGCAAAGAGGCGAGGAGGTACTCCGTTAGCGCCGGCCGGTCCCGATCGACGAGGTGCAGCGCGCGCCGGACATCGAGGCTGTCGATGACGATCGATGGGGCCGTGGAAGCGTCGTCCCGCTCCCACTCCTGCAGAATGCGACGGTAATAGTCGATCGTGGACTCCGGGCCGAGCCCGCCGACGATCCCGAGTGTGGCCACCTGTCGCTCTCCTTCGATTGTGTCCTGGTCACTTGATTCGCGCAACGAGGCTCGTAACGTCGTCCTGACGAGCGGATCGTGGCACTTCACGAAGGCGTACTGCGTCGTGGGGCGAAATAGGCATGTTCAAGGGAAGAACAGGCGGGCATGACAGGGTCATCGCGGCACGCGTTGTTTCAGCTCCTCCATCCAGTTCAAGACAACCTTGATCTCCCGCGAGGCGAGCGCAGTGCCGCCGGAGTCGTCCACCGGAACGAGGCCGATGAGACGGCCGTCGGGAAGCATATCGAACGGTCGAGGGTTCAAAGATCGCCGAAACAGCATCACTTTGTTGGGCCCTCAAGCGGATGCGCTGAACACCGCTATCGCTTCAAGGCCACATCCCAGTGAATCAGCACGGTCAACGGTGCGGCCTGCTCGCCTTCGACGGGCTTCAACGTGAGGATTTTCAATCCGTCTGGCGTGATGTCGTAGGGATACGCGTAGGTACCCAGCGGTTCCACGATGTTCATCAGCGCCACAGGCGTGCCGAATTCCGGGTGGCCGCCCGCCGCGGTGACCGGCACAGCCATCAACCGACCATCCATCGAACGATAAAAGAGCTCCGTCCCGTCGTGCCGCCAGCGAGCAAAGCTGCCGCCGGCCGTCGATACACGCTTGGGGTCCTTCCCGTCAGAACTGCTGACGTAGATCTCCTGCTGCCCCGAGCGGTCGGACGTGAACGCGATCCATTTGCCGTCCTGCGAATATTGTCCGTGCGACTCGTTGAACCGGGTGTCGAGCAAGGGCGTCGAGTTCAGTTTGCTGTTGACCGGCACGACCCATAGATCGGTGCTCGTTCTCGTTTGCGACACTTTCGTGAACAATAGCGATTGACCGTCCGGCGACCAGTCGTTGATGTACACCGGCTGCTGCGAGTCCAGCACCAACTTCGGATCGGAGCCGTCAGCGCCAACCGTGAGCAGCTTCGTTTGACTGAGGTTGTGGTACGCGATCCGCCGCCCATCCCGCGACCAGACAGGCACGAACGCGCCGTCGGTGGTCAGGGGGTTCAGAAGCCCCCGGGCGAGCTCTATCGTCCAGACCTCCCGTCTCTTCGACGCGTCGTACAGCGCGACGGCCGCCCGGTTGCCTTCCGGTGAAATCCGCAAAGCGGCGTATCGCTCCGGGGCGCCGACCTGACCGACTTTCTGTCCGTTGCGGCCGAACCATTCCAATTGGAGGCGATCTTCGGCGCCGGCAAAAAGGAGAGTGCCTTGCTGCGACACCGAAAATGATGCCCGCAAGTCGTTGAACGACTCACCCACCCCCTCGGTTCCGGCGATTACCGTCGCATCGCCCGTCAGTCGCGCGCTCCCGGGATCGAACCTCTGCGCGACCAGTTTGCCGTCACGCGCCCAGACTAGATTGCCGTCACCGTCGTCGGACGGCGCATACACGCCCGCTGTCGCGTTGGCCAGCACGAGGACCGCGTCCTGGGGCCGGTTCAGCGAACTGACGTACATACCTGAGCGGTTCGGCGTGCTGCTTCGCACGTAATACAGAAAATGGCGGGCGTCGGGCAGGAATTGCGGCCACCGATGCGCGTTCTCGCCGTTCGCGAGATTCAGAGTCGTGAGGGGGGTGACGTCGCCGCCTGTCGTGATCTGCCGCAGGGCGCCCGTGCTTTGCCCGAAGATGATCGATCCGTCCGATCCCCACGTGCCCCCACGACCTATCGGGACAGCACGAGTTCCAGCGGAGGACCTCCGCCGATATCAATTCTCTTGAGCTTGCCCTGCGCGAAGAATCCAATCGAGCGGCTGTCCGGAGACCAGAACGGGAAATCCGCACCCGTCGTGCCCTTCAATTCGCGTAGCGCCAGCGATTCGATCGGGCGGATCCAGAGTTGCCTCAATCCATCAGAAAGACCGACAAAGGCGATGATTCGACCGTCGGGCGATATCGCATGGCCACCGCCGACTGGCCCACTGAGACCCAGGCCGCCCGCGAGGGGCACCTGAAACTGAATCGGCTGCCGCTCCGACGACGGGTGAGCGCCATGACATCCACATCGTGGTCGCGACGACGGCGAGGAGCAGGAACAGGAGCGTCGTCAGCAGCGGCCATCGCCACCACCTCTGCACCGATGCCGCTGACGCGCCATCCTCGAGCAGGAGCCATGCATCGCCGAGTGCCTGGAGCCGCTGTCTTGCGTCCATTGCAAGGCATGCGCGCAGCAAGCGCCGCACACGCGGCGGTGCGCGATTCACGTCGGGCTCGCGGTTGAGGATCGCCGCGAGCACGTCCGTCGTGGTTTCACCACGAAACAGCCGCTCGCCTGTGAGCATCTCATACAGCACGCAACCGAAGGCCCAGACATCACTTCGCCCGTCCGCAGTGCGGCCGCGCGCCTGTTCGGGACTCATGTAGGCCGCGGTGCCTAGTATCATGCCCATGCGCGTCATCGCCGGAGACGTGATCGTCGGAGAGGTGATCGTCGGAGACGCCGTCATATCGATGCTGGTCGTTGCAGCCGGGTCGAGCGGTTTCGCGAGCCCGAAGTCGAGAACCTTCACGGTGCCGTCCGGCCGCAGCTTGATGTTCGCCGGCTTGAGATCGCGATGCACGATCCCCTGTTGATGGGCGGCATCGAGCGCGTCACCGATTTGCCGCGCGATCGACAACGCCTCGTCGAGTGGAATGCGGCCGTGCGCGATCCGATCCGCAAGCGTCGGACCCTCGACGAGCTCCAGGACGAGCGCCATCGACCCCGGACCCGCGGCCGCCGACGAGGCGGACTCTTCAATGCCGTAGATGGCGCCGATGTTCGCGTGGTTCAGCGAGGCCAGCACCTGCGCCTCACGTCGAAAACGCAGCAGACGATCCGGATCGAGAGCCACGTCGGAGGGGAGCAGCTTGATCGCGACATCCCGGTTGAGTTTCGTGTCGCGGGCCCGATACACCTCTCCCATTCCGCCTTCGCCGAGCTTCGCGAGGATCTCATACGAGCCCAGTTTCGTACTGACACTGATCACGAAATCCTCGCAGGCTGGGCTACGGCGAGACCTCGCCGTAGCTCGCGCTCGGGCCCGAATGCGCGAACGGAGGCGGGCCCGCTAGCCCCGAGCGAGCCGCGAATCTCGTAGGGACCTACGTTGCTGCCGATTGTCACCATGTGAACGGCGTGGAGCGAATGATAGCGCCGATCGTTCCGGCCGCTGCCAATTAGATTGATGACGGCATCCCGGCTTCCGCGGCCGTCCGCACGGTGTCATCACCTGACGGGTTCCTCGACCGGGAACCAGCGGCGCAAGCGTACACAGTCGTGCTACGCTCGGCACTTTTGGGATCCTCTCCGGGCTGACCCGCGATTTGCGGACCTGCTCGTACGGATGGGCATCCCACAAGCGCTACGAGAAGAAACAGGTGGATGACTGAATCGAGGCGAGCCGAGCGGACGATCTCGTATTGCCGCGAGACACGCACCGAGTGCGATTCCGGTCTCAACGTGGCAGGTTAGTCTTCTTCACGCATGACCCGACGACAGTTGTTGCGACTTTTTGCAGCCATAACCGCTGCCACGCCGACCACCAGGGTCGAGGCCTCCCGGCTGCAGCGCACCAGCCGCGACGAGCCGCCGATGATTCCCATCGGCCTCGATTCCTATCTCATGTGGGAACGTTGGCCGTACCAGCGCATCGGCGCACGCGCGTACATGCGGAGCACCTACGATCGCACCGGCGGCAACGAAGGCGCCGACGCCAGCCACTTCCTCTACCAGCTGGCAGACGATTTCAACGTGACGCTGGATCTCGAAGGTCCCGGCGTCCTCTATTTCGCCCGCTACAACCACTGGCACGGCAGCCCCTGGCACTACGACGTCGACGGCGCGGATCACATCGTTCAGGAAACGTCGAGCGCCGATCCGACAAAGCCGGTGCCGGGATCCGTGTTCATCCCGGAGGAGCTGTTTCCGAATCCGCTGACCTGGACCTGGGACATCACCAAGGGCGCAGACCTGATGTGGGTGCCGATCCCGTTCGAGCGTTCCTTCCGCATGGCGTACTCACGCACTCGGTACGGCACGGGGTATTACATCTTCCATCGATACGTGGCCGGGGCCAGACTCTCTCGGCCGATCCGCGCATGGGATGGAAAGACGCCGCCGGATAACGACAGTGCTGGCAGCTCATCAACCGCGCCGGCTCCGATCTCGTTCCGCACCCGGCTCTGAAGAAGGCAAGAAGGACGGGCGTTCGTCAGGAGACGGGCGTGATTGCCGTGCCGCCCCAGGGTGCGGCAACGCTGGCGACGATCACGCGTGCGCCCTCGATGCTGCGCGCGCTCGAGCTGTCCGTCCCGAAGGACCGGGCCGTCGAGTTTTCACGGGTCAGGCTTCGCGTCACGTGGGACGGCCGGCCGTTGCCATCGATCGACGCTCCGGTCGTCGCTCTTCTTCGGCACCGGCACCTTCTACAACCGCGACGACCGCGAGTATCTCGTCAAAGGCTTCCCGATTCACGTCCGGTACGATGCTGACAGGCTTCGGCTCGCCTGCTTCTTCCCCATGCCGTTCTTCCGTTCCGCACGCATCGAGCTCGTCGGCGCAGGAACGGCGATCGCCGACGTGCAGTGGCGCCTGCGTTACGTACCGTACGTGGATCCTCTCAATCACGTCGCGTACTTTCACGCGACGTACAAGGATCATCCGCAACCCGAGCTGGGCAAGGATCTCGTCCTGCTCGACACGCGCGAAGAGGAAGACAGCAAGGAGTGGTCGGGCCATTTCGTCGGCACGTCGTTCATCTTTTCGCACGCCTCGAACCTCAGGACGCTCGAAGGCGATCCGCGTTTCTTCTTCGACGACAGCCGCTCGCCGCAGGCGTACGGCACCGGCACCGAGGAGTGGGGTGGCGGCGGAGATTACTGGGGCGGGCTCAACATGACGCTGCCGTTCGCCGGACATCCGGTGGGCGCGCGAAGTGCCACCGATGCCAGGAACGACCTGGACAATATTCAATCGGCCTACCGCTTTCTCCTGGCCGACCTCATGCCGTTCGGCACCAATGCGCGCATCCAGTTCGAGCACGGCGCGGACAACCGATCGACGGAACACTACGAGACGGTCACGTATTGGTACGGCGTCCCCAGTCCCTCGCTGGTGAATACCGACGACCTGAAGATCGGGGACGGCGACAGCGAGAAGTCGCACCAGTATGTATCGCCAGACGCCTCGTCGCCGTACGAGATCACGTCACGCTACGAGTGGGGACCGGATCTGCTCGACGGCAACGAGATCTTTCCCGCGCACACAGAGCGCGGGCGTACCACGAAAGGCACATCCGAGTTCACCGTCGCTCTGCGCCCCGACAACCACGGCGTGCTGTTGCGCCGGACGCTCGATTACGCATTCCCGAATCAGCGGGCAGACGTCGAGGTCGCCGATGCCTCGCATCCAGATAGGCAGTCGAATGACCAGTGGCACCCGGCCGGGATATGGTTTCTGGCCGGATCGAATACGTGCGTGTACTCGAATCCGAAAGATGAGCTCGGCGCGACACAACACGTTGTCCAGACGTCCAACCGCCGCTTTCGAGACGACGAGTTCCTGATTCCGCGCGAGCTGACGAGGGGGCGATCGCGGATCCGGATCCGCATGAAGTTCACGCCGGTGGACACCCCGCTCTTTCCGGGACATCCGTTGCCGGAACTGGCGTGGAGCGAGATCGGCTACAACGTGTATTGCTTCGTGATGCCGCAGATCGCCGACGCAAGGAGGTGAGACTGAGGCTAAACCGTTGTAAAACCGTTGTATCGCCTAGAAACCGGAGCGGTTCTCGCCCAGTCCAGCGACCCGTTGGAGGATAGCCCGCATTCGGCCCGCATTAGCGCCTGTCGCGCCACCGAGTTTACAGAAGATCCCTTATCAGACCGCGTGTGTCCGGTGGTGGGACGGACTGTCCCTGCGGCGGACGGTCAGGCGAGGCGTCGCGGCAAAAAATCACCAGATTCTGGAGGGGCATGGCTCGTGCACATCGCCGCCCGCGGAGCACTCATGCAGAGCATCCTCACTGATTTCCGGCATGCGGCGCGGCGGTTGAAGTCGTCGCCCAGCTTCACGGCGGTTGCAGCACTGACACTCGGACTCGCGATCGCGGCGACGACCGCGATCTACTCCGTCGTCGACGCCTTGATGCTGCGCCCGCTGCCCTATCGCGAACCGGCACGGCTCGTCGACCTCGCGGCGGCGAATACATTGGGCGTGTCGAGCGTCTCGCTGCCGATGACTCGTGAACGGCTCGAATTCTGGCGCGGACAGACACAGGTCTTCGACCAGGCCGAAGCGTACGTCAATCGCTCCGCCGTCCTCTCTGGGGGCGGTGAGCCGCAGGCCCTCCTCGGTGCGGCTTTGACCGACGGGATGATGCGGATGCTCGGTGTACCTGCGGAGATCGGGCGCGGAATCGAACCGGGTGACGCCCGACCCGGCAGCCAGGTCGTGGTCCTGAGTGATGCCCTGTGGCGCACGCGGTTCGGTGCCGCCGCCGATATCCTCGGGCACTCCGTGCGCATCGACGATCAGACCTACACAGTCGTCGGCGTCATGCCCGCGTCCTTTACGTTCCCCTATGGGAAGCGGCAGTTCTGGGTGCCCCTCGTGTTCGACGAGGCGCCCGGTACGCAGCCCGTCCGTGTCAACGTCGTGGCGCGCGTGCGCGCCGACCTCACGATGGCGGCCGCCGACGCACGCACGAGCGCGCTGACGCCGGCACTCATCGAGTCCGGGCAGATGCAACCGGGCCTGGTCCTTCACCTGACACCTCCGCTGGCGCGTCACCTGAACCAGCCCGTGCGCCGCGCGCTGCTCGTCCTGGCCGGCGCCGTGTCGCTGGTGCTCCTCATCGCCTGCGCGAACCTGGCGAACCTGCTGCTCGTGCAGGGGGCAGGTCGCGGGCGCGAGATGGCGATCAGGACAGCGCTCGGCGCCTCACGCCGGCGGCTGGCGCGACAGCTCCTGACCGAGACGATGCTCCTCGCCGCGATGGGAGGCGCGCTGGGGCTGCTCCTGGCCCAGTGGACGATCGACCTCATTGGAATCCTCGCACCGCGCGAGTTGACGTTCCTCAACGTTCACCCGATCGCGCTCGATGAGCGCGTCATCGCGTTCGGCATCCTCGTGACGATCGTGACTGCCGGGGTCTTCGGCGTACTGCCCGCGCTTCGCGCGTCGGACCTGTTGCCGCACGAAGCGTTGAAGGACGGCCGCTCGTCAACGGTTGCGCCGCGGCAGGAACGGTTGCGGCGGGTCTTCGTGCTCGCGCAAGTCGCCCTGTCGCTCGTCCTCCTCGTCGGGGCGGGCCTGATGACCCGTACATTCGCGCATCTCACGCGGGTCGATCCCGGGTTCGATCCTCAAGGCGTGATAGCGGTCGATGTCGCGCTGCCGCAATGGAAGTACCAGACGCGCGCCGCGCAGCAGCAGTTCTTCGACGAGGTGTCTGGGCGGATTCGCAGCCTCCCGGGTGTCGCGGGGACGACGATCACGGGCGGCGTGCCGCCAAACGCGGGCGGCATCAGCTTCGATCTGAGCTTCGAAATCGAAGGACGCGGGGTCGTGCTCAAGGATCCCCAGCTGCTGATGCCGTTTCAGGAAGTAGACGGCGACTACTTTCAGACGATGGGGATTCCGCTCAAGGCCGGCCGGACCTTCTCCCGGGCCGACACGCCCGAGGCGCCGCGCGTCGTCATTGTCGGAGAGGACATGGCGCGACGACTGTGGCCCTCCGAGAGTCCCGTCGGTCACCGGATCCGATTCGATGCCGGCCGGCCGTGGTACACCGTCATTGGCGTTGCCGGCAACGTCTACCAGTTCCGCCACGATCAGCCGCACGGGCAGTTCGCGGTGTACTACGCGAACTCGCAGAGCCGTGGCACCCCTGCGCAGCAGTCTCTCGTCATTCGAACGGCCGGCGAGACGCGCGCAGTAATCCCCGAGATTCGCAAGCAAATCTGGAACGTCGATCCCGGGCAGCCGATCTTGCGCATCGAGAGCCTCGACGACGCGTATGCGGCGTTTTTCTCGACCCCGCGCTTCTACGCATTCCTGATGACCGCGTTCGCCTTCATCGGTCTGGTGATTTCGACCGTGGGACTCTACGGCGTGCTGGCATATGCGATCGCGCAGCGCACCCGGGAGTTCGGCATCCGCACCGCGCTTGGCGCGCCGCGGGCGGAGGTCATGCGGCTCGCGATGCGCTCGGGCCTGGTGCTCACGGCGGCGGGGATGGTGGCGGGCCTGGCGGGCAGCGTGGCGCTCTCGAGAGCCATGGGGACTCTGCTGGTCGAGATCGCGCCGACCGATCCGATGACGTACGCGGTGACCATCCTGACGCTGGCGGCCGCATCGGTGGCCGCCTGCTGGGTGCCGGCCCGCCGGGCGACACGGGTGGATCCGCTGGTCGCGCTGCGACACGAGTAGGCGCCGGATCCAGGCCGCGATGAAGGTCTGTTCTGAGAACGCCCTTCAAGCAATTGCCACCAAAGGCGAGGGTCGACACGCGCACGTGCAGCCGCGCGTTCGTCTCCGATGTATGATCGCGTGCACCGCAGAAACCAAGCGTCAGGGGGCAATATGGCAGATGAATCGTCGCCGAACGCGCCGTTGGGTCGAATGAATCGCCGGACGATGCTGGGCACCACTACCGCTTTGTTCGGGGGTGCTGTCGTCGGCCTCAGGGGAAACGCCGTCGAGCAGGAAAAACCGAAAGCCGCGTCGGCAACGGCACCGCCGGCGGCAGGTCCCAACCTCAACCCCCCGTTGCTTCAGCTCAAAGGCGGAAAGCTCCGCGGCCTGAGGGAGGGCAAGACCTTCACATTCCTCGGCATCCGCTACGCGGAAGCGGAACGCTTCGGACCGCCCAAACCGGTGCAGTCGTGGGACGGCATCAAGAACGCCCAGGTTTGGGGGCCGGTCTGCCCAAGTCCGGAGCAGACCGCGGTCAGCGCTGACGAGCTCGTGTTTCCACATCGCTACTATATTGCGAACGAGCACTGCCAGTATCTGAACGTCTGGAGCCAGAACCTCACGCCCTCGGTGAAGAAGCCCGTCATGGTCTGGATGCATGGCGGCGGATTCACGAACGGCTCCTCGATGGAGTCGTACGCGTACGACGGCAGAACCCTCAGCGAGTTCGGTGACGTCGTGGTCGTCAGCGTGAACCACCGGCTGAACATCCTGGGCACGCTGGATCTGTCGGCGTATGGCCCGCAGTACGCAAACTCCCGCTATACGGGTACCGCCGACCTCGTCGTGGCGCTCCAGTGGGTGCACGACAACATCGAGCGCTTCGGCGGCGACCCTGGCAACGTCATGATCTTCGGGCAGTCCGGCGGCGGTGGCAAAGTGGTCCGCATGATGCACATGCCGGCCGCGGAGGGTCTCTTCCACAAGGTTGCCGCGCAGAGCGGGGGCAACAATACCTACCGCACGACCGACCCGGCCGCGAGCATCAAGGCGCAGCAGACCATCGCGGCCCACACGCTCAAGAACCTGAACCTCACGGGCGACCAGATTGACAAGCTGAAGACCGTTCCCTACTCGGCCCTGATTACCGCCGGGACCGCCGCGCTGCAGTCCGCTGCCAAAGAGGTCGGCAGGCCGACACTCAACTGGGAAGTCATCGCAGACGACGATTATGTGATGCGCGAGTTCTGCGACTGGGCCAGCACCATTCCGCTCATGGCCGGCTCCGTGTTCAGCGAGATGCAGGGCACGCTCACCCGAGGCGACGGCCGCAAGAACGACTGGACGCAGAAAGAAATCGACGACCAGTTGGCCGCCGCCTACGGTGACAAGAAGAACGACATCGTCGCTGAATTCAGGCAGGCGTTCCCGCGGAAGAAGGTGCAGGACGTGCTGTACTACGCTGGCGCCTCGCGCCCCGGCGCGAAGAACCTGCTGAACCGCAAGCTCGAGAAAGCGAAGACGGGGACCTACAACTACCTGTTCGCCTGGGAATATCCGGTAAATGGAGGGATCACGTCGTTTCATTGCTCCGAGCTCGCGTTCTGCTTCCATGCCCTGAGCGTGCCGCAAATCCGTACTCCGACGGGCGGCGGTCCGGTCGCCATGGCCCTGCAGGACAAGGTCTCGCAGGCGTGGATCAACTTCGCGAAGACGGGTAATCCCAGCCAGCCGGGGCTCGAGTGGAAGCCCTATACGAAAGAAGACCCGCAGGCGATGGTGTTCGACACGGTCAGCCAGTCGGTCGCGCTCCGCGACGACAAGCTGGTGTCGCTCTTGCCGGCAGTCGGTCGCGGCGGGGGGCCGGGCGGTCGCGGCGGGGGGGCGCCGGACGGTCGCCGCTAGCGACCAGGCCGGTGTTCCAGGTTCGATCCACAGCAACGGGCACGCTCCAGGCGTGCCCGTTCTTCGTTCCAATCGCGCCTGGTCTTCGCCGGTCGGAATCGTCCAGCCGCCGCCGGCGTCATGTTGACATGTAGCTCACATGCGCGCATGCTTATCACATGTCGAAGATGGTGCAGATCCGCAACGTCCCGGATCCGCTTCACCGCAAGCTGAAAGCTCGCGCGGCGTACTCGGGCCAGACGCTCTCCGACTACCTCCTGGCCGAACTCGAGCGCCTGGCCGCACGGCCGACGCGCGAGGAGATGCTGGCCAGGCTCCACGGTCGAAAACGCGTGACCTTGAAGACCCGGGCCGCGGTCGTCATCCGCGAGGAGCGGGAATCGGCGTGATCGTCGTCGACGCGTCGGCCTTGTTGGAGTTTCTCCTGCAGACCCCGCTTGGCGCCCGAGTCGAGGCCCGCCTCTTTCGTGACGCGGACGAACTCCATGCGCCGCATCTCCTGGACGTCGAGATCCTTCAAGGCCTTCGACGTCTCGTGCGGACCGGCGAAGTCTCTTCCGGCCGTGCCGACGAAGCGATTGTGGATCTCACTGACCTCGATCTCCATCGTCACTCCCATCTCGATCTTCTGGGCCGTGCGTGGAAACTGCGAGACAACATCACGGCATACGACGCCATGTACGTCGCCCTCGCCGAAGCGATTGAGGCGACGATAGTCACCTGCGACGATCCGCTCGCCAAGGCGCCCGGACACCACGCTCGGATCGAAGTGATCGATTGAATGCTCGTAAGCGCTCGCAGAGACGTGACTGACTTCGGCCGATGACAATCACCGTCTCTGCGCCGCTCGTGTGGAGGGGCGTGACGAACTTATTCGGATCCACATTCTGAAAGGTACCTACGTCCCCACGATCACGTCGATCGAACAGGCGGCCGCCGGTACTGTTGGCGCCGCTCTGATCGTCCTGCCGTTTGTCACTGTTCTTCAGCTACAGCCGACCTCCATACGCAAATGGATCGGCCCGGCGACGAAAGATCACATCGTCAGTACGTTTGTCACACCTATTTCACACTCTTAGACAACCTTGCTCACGCGGCGATCGTATGAACTTAAGAAAGGAGTTCATATGAAGATCTATCGCCGACTCGTCACAGTCTTCGCCACCGTCGCGGCGTTGGGGACCGTCGCACCGGTATGGGCGCAGGACGACGTTCATCTGATTGCGCGCGTGCCGTTCGCGTTCACCGCAGGCAACGCGAACCTCCCTGTCGATACCTATCGCCTGTCGCGAATGTATGGTCACCCGGAGATGCTGTTCCTGCGTGGCGATCGGACCGGTACGTTCGTGCGTACGGACGAAACGAGCCTGCCGCGCAACGGCGCGGCACCATCTCTCGTGTTCCACCGATACGGCGATCAGTACTTCCTGCGGGAAGTCCGGTGGGAAGGATCGGCGCGTCTTGATTTGCCGGAAACCAAAGCGGAGCGCGTTGCGGCCGAGGGTCGTCGCGATCGAGCCACAGCGCTCATGGAGAAAGTCGTCATCGTCGCCGAGCGTCGATAGTGGCTGGCTTCATGATCGTCGCCGTCGACGCGGTCGCTTTTGCGTCACGTGGTCGGGCAGTGATCGACTGCCCGTCCACAGCGCTCAAACGCTTCGGCCGTAGTGACACGTGGCTGACGTAGTACGAGATTTCCGCGTCGCCAAATCGATCCCACGTGCCTGCCGGCTGCCGAGGACAACTGTCAGAGTACGCCGTTCTTTTTCACGCCGGCCACCATCTCGTCCGACCCACTTTCAACACTCGGGGTCGTTCGCTCCCCGCATGAAAACCTCCGTATGACGCCCGTCATAGAGCCCCTGGAACACGTTTGCCCACAATAGTTGTGGTGGCTGGTCGGATCTTTCTTCGTGCTGCTTCTCGGCTTGAACTGGCCGAGTGTTGTTGGAGCCGGTCAGGCGGTCCCGACACCCGCAGCGGCCCCTGCGCTTCGCAGGGACCCGACTCGGATTCGGCTACGTCGAGACGATGGTGTCGTTCTGATCCGACCGCGGACTTGCGTTGATCCAAAGTCGATGCATCTTTGGCGATGCATCTTTGAAGTGCCGGCCCGCGGCGCCGTTTCTCCCGGCGGGTCGTGTTGAACACAGGAGGTCGAATGGGTCGCAGTGCGGGATTCACGGCACTAGCGGTGCTGGCAGGCACCTTCGCGGTGGCAAGTCTCACGGCCTGTCATGGTGGATCGGGATCGGCCTCCGACGCCGTTCAGGGCCAGGAAGATGCGGTCCTCACCGATGCTCCCAATGTCCCGCCTCCCATCACGCGCAAACATCCGACGAAGGTCATCGTGAAGCTCGAGGTCCACGAGGTTGTCAAGCGGCTTGCCGACGGCGTTGACTACACCTTCTGGACCTTTGGCGGTGGAGTGCCCGGCAAGTTCATTCGCATCCGCGAAGGGCGACTCTGTCGAGTTCAATCTCAGTAATCACCCGTCGAGCAAGATGCCGCACAACATCGACCTGCACGCGGTGACCGGTCCCGGCGGCGGCGCGGCCGCCTCGTTCACCGCACCCGGCCACACCTCCGTGTTCTCGTTCAAGGCACTCAACCGGGGTCTCTACGTCTACCACTGCGCGACGGCTCCGGTCGGCATGCACATCGCCAACGGCATGTACGGCTTGATCCTGGTCGAGCCGCCCGAAGGCCTGCCGGCGGTGAACCGGGAATACTACGTCATGCAAGGCGAGTTCTACACCGCCGGGAAGAACGGCGTTCCGGGGCTCCAGCCGTTCGACATGGAGAAGGCGATCGAGGAGAAGCCCGAATACGTGGTGTTCAACGGGGCTGTGGGATCGATCACCGGCGACAAGGCCCTCAAGGCCAATACCGGCGAGACGGTGCGGCTCTTCATCGGCAACGGCGGTCCGAACCTGGTCTCTTCGTTCCATGTCATCGGAGAGATCTTCGACAGGGTTCGCGTCGAAGGCGGCGACGTCGTGAACGCGAATCTGCAGACGACGGTCGTTCCGGCGGGAGGATCGGCCATTGTCGAGTTCAAAGTTGAAGTGCCGGGGACCTTTATTCTGGTCGATCATTCGATCTTCCGAACGTTCAACAAAGGCTCGCTCGGGATGCTCAAGGTTGAAGGACCCCAGAACCAGGCGATCTACTCTGGCAAACAGTTCGACCAGGTCTACCAGCCTGAGGGCGGCGCCATCCAGACGGTGGGCGGTCAGGCTCAGGTAAGCCCACCGGCTGCGAACAAGGCCGAAAGGATTGCGAATGGCCAGCGGGTTTTCAACTCCATCTGCGCCGCCTGCCACCAGCCGAGTGGTTTGGGGATACCGGCAGCGTTCCCGCCGCTCGCCGGCTCCGACTACCTCAACGCCGACACGAAGCGCGCGATCGGCATCGTGGTTCGCGGATTGTCTGGTCCCGTCACGGTCAACGGCCAGACGATCAACAGCGTGATGCCCGCGCTTGGACTGTCCGATGAGGACGTCGCCAACGCGCTAACGTTCGTCTACAGTCAGTGGGGGAATGCCGGGCACGAAGTGACGCCCGCAGACGTCAAGGCCGTCAGAGGGGAACCGGTCAAGCAGCCATGAACACTCGTACCCGAGTCGCGCAGCCGGGCAGGACGGTCGCCCTACTCGGGGCGGCGCTCGTGCTTGTTGGCGCTGCGTCTGGCGTCGTGCTCGCCACGACGCCGGGGCGTGAAACAGCAGCGGCCATGGTGACGATCCCCGCGGGATCCTATGTCCCCCTGTACTTTGCGCCGCGCGCCGATGCCCGTAGCACGAGTCGGGTCCCGTCCCGACAGCGTTCAGTGTCCGCATTCACCATCGATGTGTACCCGGTGACAAATGGCCAATATCTCGAGTTCGTCCGCGTCCACCCCGAATGGCGCCGTTCGCATGTGAAGGCGCTGTTTGCTGACGCCTCTTACCTTCATCACTGGCAAAGCGACCTCGAACCCGGCGACCGTGCGCCGGCCGATGCTCCGGTGGTCTACGTGTCATGGTTCGCGGCTCGCGCCTACCTGCGGTCTCATGGCCGACGGCTGCCCACGGTGGACGAGTGGGAATATGCGGCCGCGGCAAGCGAGACCGCGCGCGACGCTTCGCGCGACCCGAAGTTCCTCGGTCGAATCCTCGACTGGTATGGGCGGCCCACGGCTGAGAGGATGCCGCTGGTGGGTTCCACGTTCCGAAACGTCTATGGCGTCAGCGACCTCCACGGTCTCGTCTGGGAATGGACGCTCGACTTCAACTCCGCGCTCGTTACCGGAGAGTCGCGCGCTGACGCGTCGCTCGAGCGATATCTCTACTGTGGAAGCGGCGCCGTCGGAGCGAGTGATTTCGAGAACTACGCCGCGTTCATGCGGTACGCGTTTCGCAGCAGTCTCGAAGCCCGATACACGGTGGCGAACCTTGGGTTCCGCGGCGTCCTCGCGAGCCCGGAGACCGGCCGATGATGCAGACCGTCAGGGTGTGCCGCGCGGTGATGCTGTGTGGTCTCGTGATCGCCCTGGCCGCTTGTTCGAAAGGCGAGCGGCCGGCACGGCCGAGCGCATCGGCAACGGAGCCGGAGATCGCAGGCCGTCCGGCTGACCAGTCCATCTACAATCTGGATCTCTCACTGACCGATCAGGATGGACGCACATTCGCCTTCGCGGACCTGCGTGGCCAGGTGCTGGTCGCGGCCATGATCTACACCAGCTGCACGGCAGTGTGTCCGCGCGTAACCGAAGACATGAAGGGCGTCGAGAAGCAGCTCTCCGATCGCGAGCGCAACGATGTTGGGTTCGTGCTGTTCTCACTGGATCCCGGGCGCGACACGCCTGTAGCCCTGCGCCAGTTCGCGGCCCAACATGTCCTCGACCTTCCGCGCTGGCGGTTGTTCGCGCTGTCGGAAGACGGCGTGCGCGATCTGGCGGCGGTGCTCGGCGTGAAATACCAGACGGCAGACAATGGAGAGATTGCGCACTCCGCGATGATCTTCATCATCGATCGCGAGGGCGTGGTTCGTCACCGCCAGCTGGGGCTCAACCCGGATTCCCACGAGCTGCTCTCCGCGCTCGCGCAGGCCACGCGCTGATCCCGTGCGCGGGGCGGCCGCCCTGCGGCACCGCGCGTTTCAACCCATCGAATCGGTGACGCGGCTTTTGTAGTATGCGTTCGAGAAAGGCGACGTCGAACGCTAAGTCGGCCAGGTTCTCACCGGGAACACCGCGCGTCGCCGGTGCGACTATAATCATTCCAGAGTGAGCCGCTCCGAACCGTGCGAGGTGCGATGATGTACTCCGATCCATTGATAGATCCGCGCGATCGACCGCTTCGCCCCACACCGGAAGAAGTTGACGAATGGGCAGGCCGCGAGCATGGACGGCGCGAGGCATGGCTTGCCGGTCCCTCGCGGGAAGAACAGGATGCATGGGCACGGCGTTACCAGCGGCGCGCAGCGCTGGGTCTTGCCGAATCGCGTCTTCCGCCATCTCCGGAAGACATCGCGCAATGGGCGGATCGCGAGCACAAGCGCCGGCAGGCCTGGCTCGCCGGGCCGACAGATCAGGAGAAACGCGACTGGGCGCAGCGCTACGCCCGTCGCGTGTTCTCCGGTTCTCCTGAGTCCGACTTGTCTCCCACGCGCGCAGAGATCGAGGAATGGGCCGAGCGTGAACGGCGTCGGCGTCAGGCGTGGGTCGCGGGACCGACCGAGGACGAGAGGCAGCGCTGGATCGATCGCCAGTCAGGCGGCATGTGGGAGAACGTGCCGGACCCGATGATGATGGAGAGCGAGGTCGTCGACTCGGCGCGTCGACTGGTCCGTGAAGTCGATCTGGCCACCAAGGGATCGGTCGAGACCTTGCTGCGCGCTCCGCTGGCGATCTGGTCCTACCTCGTGCGGTCCGGGCGATCGTTCGAGGATGACTTGTACCAGCCGCCTCCGCGGCGTCGTGTGAGATTCTGAGCGGTCGCTCCTCGCCCGGCGTATCGCCGGTGACCTCAGGGGATCCGTCGCGGGTACCGCGAGAGTCGGGAGACCTCGGACTCCGACGGCAAGCGGCGGATTTCCAGTATCGAAAACCACAGCAGGGCAAGGCTGATCAGGCCGCCGGTGATCGCGATGATCGTCAGCGCCTTGTCGAACAACCGCAGACCCGCAGGGCCCTGTGTGATCCAGAAGGCCGCCAGCACCGCAGTCCACCCGATCAGCGTGAGCGCAGAAAAGAACAGAACGCGGCGGCGGACGCCGAGCGCGACGTTGAGCACGTCTCGAGGCGTCTCCGCGACGCTCTCGATGGCATCCAGCACCCGCTCGAATCGAACGCGCGCGTTCAGCACGCGCTGGCCAAGCCGCCGCGGATCCAATGCCTCGGCCGCCTCCAGCTCCATCAAGCGGCCGAAGAACCGATTCTCGTGCGCACGCAAGTCGAACTGCGGATCGAGTTCTTTGACCATCGCCTCGGCCGTCAGGACCGCCTTGAGATAGCGAACGGCGTCCGGGCTCAGCACCATGCCGTGGGCGCGCACGACGGCAAGCATCTCAATCTCGAAAATGTTCTCGGTCAGAGTGAATCCGCCAGGACCCACACGCGCGCTTTCGACATAGTTGTTCATCGCCTCGATCAAATCCTGCCGTGCTGCGCGAAGATTCGTCGTTCTCGATGGCCTCAGGAAGCGCATGAACTCGTCAACCGCCGCGCCTGTATGTCCGCCAAACAGGCTTTGTGCGAAGTGTCGAATGGATTGCGTCGTTCGGTCGTCGAATTTGCCGACGATGCCAAAATCGACATAGCCGATGGCATCGCCGGGAAGCGCGATGAGGTTTGCGGGATGCGGATCCGCGTGAAAGTAACCAAACCGGTAGATCTGGTTCAGCGCATTCCAGACGATGTGGGTCGCGATGCGGCGCGGGTCGTGCCCCCTGGCGGCCACCGCCTCGAGAAACGCGGCATCGCTTCGCCTGATCGCCGTCACGATGTCAATCAGCGGAATCCCGTCGAGGTACTCGATCGTGAGGACGCGTGACGTCGTGTACTCGGGATAGATCCTGGGGTTCCGCTCGAGCGGATCGCCCTCGGCATTGCGGCGGAGGACGGCTGCGTGGCGTGCTTCGATCCGATAGTCGAGCTCCTCATCGGTCCACCGCGCAAACTCGTTCACCAGAACCCGGGCTCGCGTGCCACCGAACAACCGGGTCAAGTCGATGAGAGCCGCCAACCGACGCATGAGCGTGAGATCGGCGCGAATGAGCTCGCGAATATGCGGGCGCTGGACTTTGACCGCGACAGGCGTGCCGTCGTGCAGTTCTGCTCGATGAACCTGGCCGATGGAGGCCGCGGCATGGGGCCGCCACTCGAAGGATCGAAACAGCGTCTCGATCGGATGGTGAAGTTCGCTCTCGACAATCGACCGGACCTGGTCGCCGCCAAAGGGTTCCATCCGGTTGAGCAGCTGAAAGAACTGGAGGCAGTAATCCGCCGGCAGAATGTCGAAACGAAGCGCGAGAGCCTGTCCCAGCTTGACCCACATGCCACCCAGTTCTTCCAAGGCGGCCTGCGCGCGCTCCGAACGCGACGGCGTGTGGCGACGCAAGGCCCAGGGAACGAGGAGATGTTTGAAGAAAGATCGATAGACCTGCCAGCTGCGCCGAACGGTCGTGAGCATCAGAAGCCCTGCGCAAGCGTGTCTACGCCGCGCACGTCGACGATTCCCCAGAGCATCGAACGATCGAACTCCGCCCGATTCGTGTGAAAGTCCGCGAACGGGTCCGTGAAGCTTCGAAGCACGATCATCGCCCCGGGCGCGCCGGCGCGCCGCACGGCATGCCAGAGGCGCGAACGGTACGCGGGCGTCGCGCCATCGAGAATGTTCGACAGCGCGAAGCCCTCAAACAGACCTGCTGGGCACGATTCCAGGAACGACGCCGCATCTGCGAGCACAAAACGGATGTTCGGCTTTCGCGGGGTGGGGACCTTGAGGCTCTCGCCCAGCAGCAGCGCTCGCGCGTAAGGGTTCGAGGCGTTCCGGTGCCGGCTAAATCCCCGTTCCAGCCGCTTTCGAACCGCGGCGCCGAAGCGTGCTGGCAGGAACGACAGGAATGGCCGCGCGTACATCGCGCGCAGGATTGGCGGCGAGAGCAGTGTGTCGAACCCGAGCCGGAAGCGTCTCGTGTCGAGTCGGGTCTTCCAGAAGGCCATCTGTTCCGAAGCGTCGGAGAGCGCGACGAAGTCGCGGACGACGGCGGCTCGCCAGCCAATCAAGGGCATGAGTGCGCGCGCGACGTTCAACGCTCGTTCGGCGTCACCTGTCTCCGGAGGTCCGCCGGCCGCGCGCCGTTCGGCATACGCGAGCTGCGTCTGGTTGATATCACACGCGACGACGTCGTGCTCGTCCGAAAGCCGGAGCGCGGTGGTTCCCGCCCCCGCAATGCAGAACAGGTGGCGTTTGCCCTCGAATGCCGCGAGCTCGATCTCGGCATCTTCGTACGTCTCCCCGAAGAGCAGTCGGCTCGGGCCGCTCGAGTTGTGAAGCCGCCCCGCGTGCCATGCGGTGTCCAGCGTCACAAGCGCCCCTCGGAAAGCGCTCCCCACACCCACACGAGTACCAGAAACGCCGTGTTCTTGACGACCATGCCAAGCGGCTCATGAATGATATGGCGGGCCCAGATCAGGCCGTTCGCATTGAGCCCGATCAGGAGCGCCGTCTGGGCGACCGCACATGTCCCCGGAGCGATGCCGGTCAAGACCCAAATCGCAAGTGCCACCTCCACCACGCCAAGCCCCTTGAGGAACGGCTTGCCAAACAGCGGTCCGAGCCGCGGCACGGCCGTGACCACGTCGACCTGCGACGGCACGCGGCCGAGGATCTTGCACCAGAGCCCCTCGTACAACCAAACGGCCGCGACGCTTATGCGGATGATCATCAACGGCGGGAACGCGATTGCGATACTTGGCACTCACTCGCTCCGGGAGAGCTGCATGACGCGGCTAGCGCTTCTGCTGCCGCGACGCGATTGGCTGTACTCCGCCGGCGAAGGGCGGCGCCCACTCCCTGCAGGATGTGGCTGTGCAGCCGGGTCAGAACAAACACTTCCAACGGGCGCCACAAAGAGCGGGGGCGCAGGAAGGCATAGTACATCGTGGTCAAGATCACGTCGCTGCCGTCACCGCAGCGAGAGATCTCGGTACGAACCACCGACTGTGCGGATACAGTCTTCGATGCCCAACCGCTGCTCGACGACGTCGAATCGGAGGGAGTACGGCGAATCAACGGCCGTGATCCGCTTGACCAGATTCCCTCGGTTGTACTCGCAACGAACCGTCGTCCCGATGCGGGTCTTGTCACCGTCAGTTCGCAGGGGAGAAGGCAAGAGCGCGCGCAGAAGGAATGACGGACGCCCGGGCACCTCCTCGTAGAACATGAGGCGTTCCCACACTATCTGCGGGCTCGCGTTCAGGCGAACGCGCGTGGCAACCGCATCTCTGACTTCCGTGCGCGCGAACAGCCAGCCCAGCATGCGATACCATCGCGCGGCATGTCTTCTCACTCGCACTTCTGTCGGCATTCGACGCGTCTCCGGCGTGCAACCGCCACTGATTCCCGTCCAGTCTAAACCGGGAAGCCGACGTCGAACTGGCCATTGAAGTGTCAATTCCTGCACCGCCCGAAGACGCACCGCGATCGCAAGACCTGACGTCGACCATTGAGCGTCGATTGGGGCGGCCCAGGCGATGCCGGGCAGGATCATCCCCTCAATCTGCGGGTTCTTGAAGTTCGCATAGTCACCCGGAGATGCTGTTCCTGCGTGGCGATCGGACCGGTACGGTTCGTGCGTACGGACGAAACGAGCCTGCCGCGCAACGGCGCGGCACCATCCCGCGTGTTCCACCGGCCCGTCCACGGCGCTCAAACGCTTCGGCCGTAGTACACGTGGCTGACGAGTTCGCCATCGATGAGTGCGACGTCCGGTAAACGGCCCCACAGTTCGAACCCGCACTTCTTCAGCAGGCGAACGCTGGCCGTGTTCTTCTCGAGGAGAATGCCGAACAGGACATGCTTCACCAAGCGCGGCGCCTGGTCGATCGCATGTTGGACGAGCGCGGTGCCGACACCACGTCCACGGACGTTGGCTCTAACGTAGTACGAGATTTCGGCGGTTCTTCGCAGCGCGGCGCGCCCGGGCCGATACTCACTGAGCGAGCACCATCCGGCCACTGCGCCCTCGCGCTCTGCGACGTAGATAGGCAGGCTGGCCGGGTCATGTTCGTGGAACCATCGCGATCGCTGGTCGACGGTGACCGGCTCTAAATCCGCCGTTGCAAAACGTTGTTCGACGGCTTCGTTATATATCGCGACGATGGACGAGAGGTCGTCGATGGTTGCCGTTCGAATCGTCACGATGGGCAGCGCGGTCGTCATAGCGTGTCACTATTAGAAGACGCGAGTCCTGCTGCCGAGATGTCCGTCGCCAGCCAATCCCACGCTTCGGCCTGGCCGAGCCGTCGTCGATCGACATCAGGTCTGCTCGCCAGGTAATCGAGTGTCCGCAGAGCGTCCCGTAGCACCTCATCGTCCCGTCGGAACGGGCAGGTCGTCAACGATCTTCAGTACGGCGGCCGACAGCGCGTCTCGCGTCCTGAGCTGGAGCAGGACAGGCACGAGGCTTCTGAGCGCAGGGTACTCGCGATCGGTGATCTTCGACAGCGCGCCGGTCGTGCCATCCCAGTGCAGGACGATCACCGGCGCGTCCGTCTGCCGTCCCTCCCACGTCTGGAGCGTCCGCCGCGTGTCATCGACCCACTGACTCCGGCAGCAGTGCAGGAGCCAGGGGGAAATCATGAAGACGCGCGTGGTCAGGTCCACCCTGGTGTAGGGCGGCTTCACCGGAAACGGCATCGCCCATTCCCAGCTCAACTTCGGCGCGCCAATGACGATCAGGCTGCCGGGCGGAGCGGCCATCGCCTCGGCTCGCGTGTCGACCATGACTTTCCGCGACACTTTCGCGAGGATTCTCCAGTACACGACTTCTTTGTAGAGACCGACAGCGTAGAACGCCACAATCGCAGCAGCCGTGGCGATCACGGCCCGGCGGCGTGTGACGACGACCGCTCTCGGCATCGTCCAGGCGAGATCGAGGACGATGCCGAGCACCACCGCCCACGCGGCTGACGCGAGGTACACGTGTCGCGGCGACTCGTACCCTGCGACCGCAATCGGAATCACGCCGATGACCCACCAGATCGGTCCGAAGAACAGCAACAGCCGTCTAAGGCGCTGTCGCTCCTGAACCGACCGATCCCTCGAAAGCCTCCATGCGGCACCGAAGGCGGCGCCGATGAGGCCCCACGTGAGCAGCGCGGGCGCGTCGGCGTTGCCCGTGACCACGCGCGCGAGGTGGCGCTCGAGGAGCACGACGAAGTAGCGCAACCCTTCGGCGGTGAGCTGACCCTCACGGGCGACCTGGCCGAACAGCACGTAGCGCAGCCACATGTAGCCGAGCGTCATGAGCACGTACGGGTACGTAGGGCTTCAACCAGTTCCACGTCAGCCGTACCGGCCGATTCGCCAGCAGGACGTCCGAGGCGGCAAGCGTTGCCACCATCGTGATCGTCGTCTGCTTCGTGAAGAGGGCAGCGAAGAACAGCGCGAGCGATCCCAGGTACCAGCGCGAGTCGGTCGCTCCCTTCTCACGCCACCGCGCGTACATGATGAACGCGGCGATGTAGAAGAGCGCCGGCATGGAATCGACGCGTCCCGTGATCCAGGCAACGGTCTCCGCCTGAACCGGCAGCAGCACGAACACCGTGGCCGCAAACGCCGACGCCGTCAGGCTGAGACCGGCCTGCCACCGCCCCATCAGCAGCACGAGCAGCCCGGTCGCCGCGTGCAGCGCGACGTTCATGACGTGATGCAGGAACGGCGAAGCGGCGCCGCCGAGTGCGGTGATCTGGTACGACACCGCCATGAACGGGCGGACCTCGTCGGCGATATCGCCCCAGATCCGATCCGTCCACGGTGTGTAGAACCAGCGCGGAAAAGAGGTCGCAGGCTTCGACGCCAGGAGCTCGACGACGCCGAAGTCGTCGCGGACGAAGTAGTTGTTGAGCGTCGGCACGTACGGCAGCACCGCCGCCAGACAGACGACCAGGGCCGCGGCGGCCGCAGGCCGAGACAGAAAGGGATGCCGATCGATGGTGGTCGTCATCCGATGCGATAGCGGAGGATGAGGCCAATCATCTTGAATCCCGTTGTCAGCGCCCCTTTCAAACTGCCGGTGATCTTGGATTCGCCAACGCGGCCGCGGTAGTTGATCGGCACTTCGATGATCTTCAGCTTTCGCCTCAGGCCGAGAATCACCATCTCGGGCAGAAAATGCGAGCCGCCAACCGTCAAATCGCTCCTGATCTTCTCGAGCGGTTCGCGGTGCACCAGCCGCATCGTGCAGCCGCAGTCACTCAGCGATGGACCGCCGTACAGAAGCTGAATCAGCTTCGCGACGGTCCAGTTGCCGATCCTGAGGAACCACCCCATGTTGGCCTGATCCCAGACGAGCTCGCGCGTGGTTCGCGTTCCGCAGACCATGTCGAAGTCTTCGGCGTAGGCGAGCAGCTTCAGGACGTCGCGTCCGAGGAAGGTGCCATCCGGCTCCGCCATGATGATGATGTCGCCCGACGCGTCCTTCAGTCCACGGCGGAGCGCGTAGCCGTATCCCTGCTGCGCCTCGCACACCACGCGCGCGGAAGTGCCACGGGCCTCGACGGCCGTGCCATCACGGGAGTTGTTGTCGACGACGAGGACTTCGTCGACGACGCCAGCGGCCAGGAAGTCCTCAACCGCGGCCCGGATGTACTTCTCCTCGTTGTAGGCAGGCAGCACCACGCTGACGGTCTTGGATCCGTACATCAACCCTTCCGTGCGATCACGAGCATCTGTCCGGCGCGAGGTTTGAGCGGCGACCGCAAGTACGCTCGCACGAGCCACGGCGCAATCGGCCAGCGTGTTCCACGCATCGAATACGGGAGGAAGCGCGGCTCGACCCGCTCCATCTGAAACCCGCGCGAGCGCAGCAGGTTTGGCAGCGACACGTCGGTGAAGATCGACCTGTGCGTGTAGTCGTCGAAGTACTCCCGGAACGCGTAGCGGAAATTCGGCTGAATCACCAGCAGCCGTCCGCCGTCCTTGAGCGCGGAGGCGATACCGTCCACGAGCCCGGCCGCTGCGTCCCGATCGAAGTGCTCGATGACGTTCGAGGCCAGGACGACGTCGAACGCTCCGGCACCGACGCGGCCCAGGTCCTTCGAGACGTCGAGCACCATCGTCTCCACCCCGCTGGCGGCGTGCGAATGGAACTCCGGCCACGCGTCCACGGCGACGCGGCGCGCCGCGCGCACCGCGTTGATCCAGGAGCAGTAGCCCGCACCGATCTCGAGGACGTGGCTCTGGAGGGAGATCCAGCCGGAGAGGTGGTCCGCGATGACACGCCAGACGACGGCCCGGGCTGGATCCTCCGGCAGGTGCACGGCGTGGTATCCGGTGGCGCCGACCCCACCCGTAGTCATGCCTGCTTCCATGCTTCCGGCAGATTCCGGGTAATCTCGATCCCGTCGAACGCCGGAGTGCTGCGCGCGCCACGCTCGCGGACCCACGCCGCCATCTCGCGCAGGCCGTCCTCGAGCGGCGTCGCACGGCGCTCCCCGAACACCAGGCGGATCTTGTCATGGCTCGAGTGGGCGTGCGCCACCTCGTGCCGCGGAGGCAGGTGAACGGTCGCCGGCGGCACGCCCATCGCCTTCGCGACGCTGTCTGCGAGCTCGTTCAGGGTGTACGGCTGATCCGCGCCGATGTTGAACACGTCGTTCCATGCCGCCTCGATGTCCACCGCCTCGGCAATCACCGGCGCCACGTCGTCGATGTAGCTGAACGCCCGCGTCTGCGTGCCGTCGCCGAAGATCGTCATTGGCTTTTCCTGCAGAAGCCGGTTCATGAAGATCCCGACGACGTTGCGGTAGCGGTCGCCGACGTTCTGGCGCGGGCCGAAGACGTTGTGCGGACGGAAGACGATGAAGGGCAATCCGAACATATCGAGGCTCGCGCGCAGCTCCTGCTCGACCGCGTATTTCGCGATGCCGTAGGGATCCTCCGGCCTGGGCCGCGTCTCCTCGGTCATCGGCAGCTCGGGGCAGCGTCCGTAGACGGCAATCGACGACGTGAAGACGAAGCCCTTCACGCCGGTGTTGATCGACGCGTTGATCAGGTTGACGCTGCCGATCACGTTGTTCGTGTAGTTGAACCGCTTGATGAAGTGGCTCAGCCCCTCGGCCGCGTAGGCGGCCAGATGGTAGACGAAGTCGAAGCGTCCACGCTCGAACATGCGATCGACGACGGCCGGGTCGGTGATGCTGCCGCGGACGAACGCCGCCGCCGGCGGCACGTTGTCCTCGAACCCGCCGGTCAGATCGTCGAGCACGGTCACGGAATGGCCACGCGCGATGAGCGCGTCGGCCACATGCGAACCGATGAAGCCCGCCCCGCCCGTCACCAACACTCGTGCCATGACTCCTCAGTTCCCCTTGGCCCAGATGATGATCGAGAACACGATGAGAGGATAGTCCGTATCAACGCTGTGCCGCGAGACCGAGTTTACTAGGCGTGCCTAGAGGGCCTGGGGTGCCTTGAGTGCCGAGAGTGCCTTGGGTGCCGGGAGTGCCTTGGGAGGGTGCCGGGAGTGCCTTGGGTGCTACGAGTCCCAGAGGACGAAGAGTGTCCGGCCGGACCGAATTCATCGCTGCGCAGACGTGGGACGTCTATTGATTCTCCACATCGCGGCGTCACAGCACGAGGCACTCTTGGCACCCTTGGCACCCCCCGGGCACCCCGGGCACCCTTGGCACCCCGGGCACCCCGGGCACCCCTGGCACCCCTGGCACCCTTATTTACCCCCTCCCCTCTGCCACCCGAGACCAAGCGAGACGGTCAGCGACGGCACGTACCGATGCGACACGGTCGATTGATACGAGTAAGGAGGAGTAACCGAGTACGTGTAGGTCGTCGATCGCAGGTTGTAGAACGGGAGTCCGAAGTCACCTTGGATGAAGATGTGGATGGAGCCGGCGCGACCCGTTTCGAAGCCGCCGGTCAGCTCTCCCTGAAGCCCGTCGCCTTCCCACGACGTGTTGTTGTGATCGAGGTTCGTCGTGCTCAAACTGAGCCCGGCACCGATGTAGGGGCTACGGTCCGCCTGGGGCGCGAAGTAGCGAAGCATTTCGAGCTTCAACCATGTCCCGGTCGCTCCGGAACTGCCGGCGGGTCCAGAGTAATCGTACGTCCGATCGGAGGACTTGTACTGGAAGTTGAAGAAGGACACGTCGATACCGTAGCGATTGCCCTCACGCCGATACCCGAGAAAGCCGACGGACGGACCACCATACGCCTGGTCGGCAAAATGCGCGCCGTAACCGAGCCGCGCATACCAGACCGAGTCGGCATGCATCCGGTTTTGCGCCGCCGCTTGTGTCTCCGACACGTTCGTCCTGTCGACTACACCCGGCGCCCCCATCGGCTCTCCGCGCAATAACGAGCGCACCATCTGGCTGTACACCGCCGGCACGTCGTCCATGCCCATCGCGGTGGCGTCGCGTTGGCCCTTCGGTCCTGAAAGCGTGATCATGATTCGTGTTCCAAACTTCACGTGCGAAACGACGTACGCCTCGGCACATCCTGGCTCGATCACGCGCTCCCCGGCGAGTTCGAACTGGCGCTTGAGCAATAGCAGGGCGGCGGAACGATCCGACGCAGAAAACGTGTCATGCGCTTCGTCAATCGTCACGCAGACGTCGGCACTGGCGGGAGCAGGTGTCCAGGCAACGAATGCCGCGGCGAGCGACGCGATGAGCAGGGCTGGAAATGGAAGTCGTGGAGGGCGAAATGAGGACTGCATGGGAGCCGTCTCCTTTTTGCACACGATCCTGAAGGAGATCACGCAATCAAGGTGCCGCCCTAACTCATTGATCTGGACTACCGGCTGCCGGTAAATCGTGCGGCAACGATCCGAAGACGGCCTTAAACGCCGCCGGATTGGGCGAAGGGCGGCCTGGTGTGGCTCGACTTTCTCTATTACCTCAGGGCAATCCGGGCACGGTTAATGAATAAGACGCCCATTCCCTCAGTTCCCTGCCCCGATGCAGTCAGTCGCAAGCGGCGGTATCCCGATGGACTGGCGTCTAATTGAGCAAAGCGCATCCACGCGAAGCTCGCACTGAATTGCCGGAAATCCGGTAGTCCCCGCCGGGAAAAGGAAGGGCACAATGGCCAGGAACTTTGTGGCGGTTGCACTCTGTCTGATACTTACGCCTGCGGTAGCCTCGGCACAGATCAGCTTTCCAAAAGATCAGTATTACGTCGGGATGGGCGACAGTGTCGCGGCCGGGACAGGCGCGCTGCCGGTGACAAACGGATACGTGTATCAACTCTACGATCAAGGCGTCTTCGGCCAGAAGACGGACGTGGCCTTCGCGAATGTCTCCGTGCGGGGCGGCCGCACCTGGGAGCTGCGCGACAATCAGGTGCCGGAAGTTCTGTGCAGTATTTCAGTATTGCGCCCCACGGTCGTCACGATCACAGCCGGAGCGAATGATTTTCTCAATGGCGACACGAACATAGGCGCAATCGCGTTCCGGGTCGTCCAGTCGATCGACTTGCTTCTCCACAACGGTACGAGCGCGCTGGCCCCGCCGATTCTCGACCCTGTCAGCGGCAATCCCTGTCCACCGTTGACCAACGTGACCATCCTCGTCTCGAACTACTATCACATGCCCGTTCCGGTTCCGGCGATAGAGGCACTGTTGGATCAGGCGCTCGCAGGCTTCGATTTCGCGCTCCAATCCCTGCTGCCGGCCATACAAGTGCCGACGGGCTCAAAGCTTGGGTACGTGAATCTTTATGAGGCGTCGGAGGGGCGGACCGGGCTCGTGCTGGTCGAGCGGCGTCTTGGTTTTTCGGGGCCGTTCGATTTCGACATTCATCCAACGAACCTCGGTTATACCTTCATCGCACGCGAGTTTGAGAAAGTCTTCAACTCGCTGCAGTAAGGAGTTGACCAGCGGGGAGTGTTCTACTCCTACTATCGCTCGACTCCGACTCGGATTGCCGGCGCCGTCAGGCTGCTGTTGCGCGGGAGCGTCCTCGAGCTGCTCGTGGCCGTTCCCGCGCACGTCATCGCGGATGCGGTAACTGAAGTCCAGCGATTGACGGTGCACGACGATCAGGTCAATCTCCGGATGCGGCACGCCCAGCGCCTCTACGAAGTCCTTGACTGACGGGCTGCCGTTGAAAGCGCACACGAGAGTCGACTGCCGGTTCGCCGCCGGCAGGAAGTCGTTGAGCGAACCGTAGAAACGAACTGACGCTGACCTCACGATCTCAGTCCGCCACCATATCGTCTCAGTGTGTTTCAGCTCTTCTTCGATGTGATCGTGTGTACGCTGCTCCAGATCCGCTCGACCTTGGTGCTCCCGCAGCCTGGGCACGTGACGTTGGTCGACGACGATTCAGACATGGGCCGGACGATCTCGAACGTCTTCTGGCAATCGCGGCACGCGAACTCATAGACTGGCATGGTCAAACCTCCTGTGGCGCCGCCTCACGCCTCGACGAGCATCATCCGTCGCCGCAGGCGGAAGTGAGGGCGGCGGGCATCCAGACGCTGAAGCCCGACCTCGCTTGCGATGCGCTGTGCCTCGCGAAACTCCGCGGGAGTCAGCCTCCGGTTGATTTCGGGAAATGTCGATTCACCTACCTTGCCGGCAGGATAGGTACTGGTCCATCAGGTTCACGAACGTGTCGGTGCCTAGCGTCGAGACAATCATTCGAGAATCGCCCTCGTCTCATTCAGGCAGCCGGGCATGACGAGATGGTGGATCAGCACGTCGCAACCCAGCCGCAGGTAAGCCGGCTGAGCGCCGGACGCGTCGGTCAACATGTCACATGAAGGACCGCGTTAGTCTTCTTCGGGCGTTTCTCCAGAACCTTGATCGCTTCAGCCGTGGGCAACACAATCAGTTTCACGCCGCGGTCCCTGGCCTCACGTATCACGTCGTCCATCACGGGCAGACGACCATATGCCCCCGTGCCGACCACGAGCCGATCGCACTTCCAGGGGATGTCTTCCTCTATCGACAGCGGCGTATGGCCGAAGGTCTCGCGGAATTGCCTGGATGCCTTCTTCTTGCGTCGATGGATCTCGCCTCGATCGAGGACCAAGTCATGTTCGTACGTCACTCCATCGATGTCGATGACGCCGAACTCGAAGTGTTTGAACTGCACAGCTCACCTCGCCGTTCGTCGCGGACAGCTGTCATGTACATTACGCTTCCGCGACAGCGTTCGCAATGAACTGCGGCCGTCTATTGTGAATATCCCCGATCGCTATCGTAGCCATCTCGAATCGCTGACCGCCGCGGCGTCCTTTACCTGCTGCTCCTTTGCCGATGCCTCAACGCCGGCGTATCCCATCCGCCAGGTGGCAGGTAGTGAAATCGAATCAAGTACACATTCTCGCCGCGACCGTGCCGTGCAATTTTCAGCAGATCATCAACGCTCTGGAACCCTGACTCGCGAGCCAAATCGTAGGTGATGTCGGCCAACGCAATCGGCGCAATTGAATCCACGACAATGTGGCCGTCATCCATCTGATACTGATTACCGGCCTTCACATGCGGACGAGTCCAGACTCGAACGCTGCATCGGATCCTTCCGCGCCGTATGCCTTCACGAAGGCGCTTGGTGAACGTCATACGAGAAGAGTGCCGCTGAATTCTGGTTGCGGTCGCTACAGTTGCGAACGCTGGCAGTCAGTGCCGCCGTCGACCTCCCGCCGGCGGCATTTCCGGTAGGTCGAGATCGACTCGTGTTTGAACCGACACCTGGGCGCCGGTTTCGAGCGCTCGCATTCGACTGCCCTCTATGTGCAGTCGAACCTCGATAAGCGGCCGCGTCTCTGAATGCGTGGGGAGTCGAAAACCGGCGGCAATTGATCCCGTACTCGAGTGGGAGACAACCGCCTGCTCGGCGTCGAACACGCCCGGACCAGTAGAACGACTGCGACAGCCAGACGCACCTGGTTCCCACCACCAGACTCCGTGCTGGTCATTCGGATCGAGTGCAACACAAAGATCCGGACTGACGCCAACGTTGATCGGACTCTCGGTCACAAGATACCGCGACCCGGAATCGCGCCGCTGCTGTGCCGGCCGGCAGCCGGTTGACACAACCACCAAAGTCAGGGCGACCGCTATCGGCGGAAAAGGTCGCATGACCGTCATCACTCCGGCTGTTGACTCAGGGCACTCTACGCCGCGTCGTCCGGCCCGTCCATTCGGCGGCCGACTGATTGCATCGATGGTAACAAATCGGCTCGGCCGAGGTATCGCCATGGCGGCGGCATACGGTGGTCCGGCAGACCCACCGTCTCGATAGTGGTCATCAGCCTTGACCTGGGATCGCTTCGCGGATTTCGCCGATCGCGTATAGAAGCAGTAGGGTCGCGGGCGGCGGCGATTTCGCCACTGCACATTCCCTTCACGACCACTTCATAATCTCTTCACGATCGATTGCGACACTGGCCTGATCGACGGCGTGTATCCACGCGACGATCGTCAGCTTGCCGAGCTACTGGAGGAAACGCAGGTCCTGTCGCGTTTGATCGAAGACCTGCGCACGCTCGCGTTGTCCGACGCTGGGGCTTTGACCCTGCAGAAGGATTCGACGAACCTGGTCGATCTTGTGGAAGAGGTCGTGACCAGCATGCGGCCCGAGGCCGACCGGAAGTCGGTGTCACTCAGTGCAAGTTCCTCGATCGAGACCGTCATGGTCGATATCGATCCAGTGCGCATCCGGGAGGTACTCACGAATCTTTTGTCGAACGCACTCCGGCATAGTGCCGCCGGATGCTCGGTGACCGTCTCGGTCTCCGAGGCACCTGGAAGCGTGGCCGTGACGGTGCGCGATGCTGGTGAAGGGATGTCGCCCGAGGAGGTCGCTCGAATATTCGACCGCTTCTACAAGGGGGCAAAATCAGGTGGCTCAGGACTTGGACTGGCCATCGTCAGGAGTATCGTCTCCGCTCACGGTGGAGACATCCGTGCATCGAGTGAGCCCGGAAAGGGTACGACTCTGAGCCCGTCCCTTCTCCCTTTCCCTTCTCCCTTTACTGCCCCCCGCCGCGGCGGCCCTCGGTGCGGCCGGCGCCTCGCCGCCACCCTGACGGCCCCTGCCGCGTCCGCCGCCGCGCTGGGCGCGTGCCGTTCACGAGCGACTCGACCGGATAGTGGCCGGCCCACGCGATGCCGCGCAGGAGCATCCCCTCGATCTGCGGGTTCTTGAAGTTCGTGTAGGTGTGGCCCTGCATCCACACGAACGCGCGGAACGGCTGCCCGCCGAAGATCGTGCGCTCGTAGGTCCACATCTGCGGCACCACTTCACCCGACGAGGGCATCGGCGCCGTGGCCAGGACGTGGACCTCCGGCGATTGCGCCCAGGTCATCTTGAAGAACGCCTCGTCGGTGATCTCGAAATCCGACATGCCCTTCATGATCGGCGACGCCTTGTCGACGATGGTGTATTTGATCGCGCCGGACGAGAAGTTCTGTTCGCCGTGCTTCTTGGCCCCGCCGACGATCGTCGAGAAGTACTGCGGGTCGTCGCCGCAGAGCGTGTCGTGGATGCTGACCAGCCCGCCGCCTCTCTTGAGGTAGTCCTCCAGGACCGCGCGCTCCGTCGCGGTCATGTAGCCGGCGTCGCCCTTGTACATCACCATCACGTCGGTGTTGGCGAGCTCCTGCGCGGACGGAAAGTGGAACGAGCCGTCGACCAGCGCGCCGTGATCGGTGAGGAGCTTGCTCCAGTCGGCGCTGAACTGCGGGTAGTCGTGCGCCCCTTCGCCGTGCGACTTCAGGCCGGACCGGATGTAGATATGGAGCGGTCGCGTGTCCCCCGCCTGCACCGTCGGCGCCGCCGACGGCACCGGGGCCGCCGGCTGCTGCTGTGCTGCGCGACCGCACCCGCGCTGACCGCAGCCGCCAGCATCACCGCCCAGATCGTTCGAGCCATGCCCAGCTTCCGTCACTCCCCAGTCGTTGTTACGGTTGCAGCACATGCCGCGCTCAGGTCCCAGCTGAAATACGCGATGCGGTGCCCTGGCGTTACAGTCCGCCGCCGCGCCCGCCGCGGCCGGCGGCCTGCAGTTCCTGATCGGTCCAGGGCCTCGTGCGGCCCTTCGAGAGGCCCCGCACTTCCATGACGTTCAGCGGGTCGACGGCCGCGCCCGGTGTGTCCCCAGGCGCGGCGGATGTAGGTCAGCGCCGCGGCAATCTGCTCGTCGCTCAGCGCCGGTCCGAGCGGCGGCATCAGGCCGATGGTCCCTTCCTTCCCGCCGACCAGGATCCGAATCGTCGCGGTCGGGTCGGCGGCGTTCACGAACGGCGAGTCGACGAGATTCGCGCCCAGCTTGTCCTTGCCGCGGCCGTCTTCCTGGTGGCAGCCCATGCAGATGTTCTTGTAGATCTCGGCGCCCGCGTCGAAGCGCTTCTGCTGCTCCGCCGTCAGCGGCGGCGCCGTCACGACCGGCGCCGGCCGTCCCGGCCAATCCAGCTTCGCCGACACGTTCCTCGCGAGGACCGCGATCGCGTCGGTTCCCGCCGCGAGCGCGTCAACCCGGCGGGTTCGGCCGGCAGCGAGACGCCGCGACCCGGCGTGACCGCGACCCGGCCTCCGGGCGCACTGAGCCCGGGCAGCCCGCCGCCACCGCCGCCGCCGCGCCGCCGCGACCCGTCGCGCCGCGCGCCGGCAGGCCGGCGTCGAGGCCCTGCAGCAGCGCCGTGCGCTGCCATTCCGGCTGGGACGCGTCGGCAATGACGTCGATCGCTTGCTGCACGGCGGCCACGTCGCCGCTCTTCGCGACCGCCGCGGCCAGCATCGCCACCGCTTCGGTCGGCGGCGCGCCGGCTGCGCGGTCTTCGCCTGCATCACGCGCGTCAGCACGTCGGCCTCGATGCCCTTCAGGCTGCTGACCGCCGCATCGACGATGATCGGATCCGCGCCGTCGCGCGTGAGCAGCGTCGCCGCCGGATCGACGCGATCGGCGGCGGGCATCTCGCCGAGCGACGCGGCCACCTGCCGGCGCACGTTCCAGTTCTTGTCGCCGACGAGCGCGAGCACGGCCGTCCTCGAGCGCCTGCGTCGCTGTCGAGCCATCGCTCGGACAACCGGACCGCGGACGCGCGGACGTCGGCGTTCGCGTCCGCCAGCGCCTTCCGGACCGACGCGACGTCGATCGCGTCGAGGCCATCGAGCGTCCACAGCGCGTGCAGCCGCGTGCGCCAGTCGGGCGCGCTGGCCGCCAGCGTCTTCAGCGCCGGCGCCGACGCGACGTGTCTCCGCGCTCGACGAGCAGCCGCTGCGCCGTGTCGCGCCACCAGCCCTTCGGATTCGACAGCGTCTGCACCAGCTGCGCGGGCGTCGCCTTCGACAGCGCCGGCGCCGCCGGACGCCGCGCCGGTGCGGTTGCCGTACACGACGCGCCAGATCCGGCCCTTGCCGACCGGCAGCTCCATGTCGTGCGCCTTGATGTAGTCGGTGAGGTACGCGCTCCAGATGCCGCCGGCCTGCACGACGCCGCGGTACATGTCGACGACGTACATGTTGCCGTCAGGGCCGTCGAACAGGCTCACCGGACGGAACCGCTCGTCCGACGAGGCGAGGAACTCGCCGCGCGCGTAGCCGTTCTTCGCCTTCAGCCGGCCCGATCCGTCGTCGGTCACGACCATCCGGTGCACGAGGTTGGTCGGCGAATCGGTGATGAAGGCGTTGCCCTGCAGCTCCTTCGGGATAGACGTCGCCGCGATAGATCGTCGGCGTGCCGGCGCCCTGAATGACGATCGACGACTCGTCGGCGCGGAAGAAGGGATCGCGGTAGCCGCGGTTGACGCCGCGGTTGTTGCGCACCGGATACACCGTGGCGTCCGTCTGCTCGATCAGCAGCTCGTACAGGCCGCGCGTCCGGGCGCCGTTCGGATTGCGGAGGAAGTAGCGCGACGGCGTGTAGTCGACGAACAGCGGCGAGTCGTTGACGTTGCGGTAGATGCGTCCGGCGTCGTCCTGCGACACCTGCCACTGGCCGCGGCTCAGCGCCGGCAGCGACTCGAGCTTGCCGTTCTTCCAGCGCAGGTCCCAGACGTGTTCGGACGAGTACATGACGTTGTCCATCGCCCAGAACAGGCTGTTGGCGTTGTGCTCGATGCCGCCGTTCGGGTTGCCGTAGGTGTTGACGACCAGCTCCTTGGTGTCGGCCTTGAGGTCGCCGTCGGTGTCCTTCATCAGCCACAGGTTCGGCGGCTCGCCGACGAGCACGCCGTGCTCGAGCACCTTCAGCGCGCGCGGCATCGACAGCTTGTCGGCGAACACGGTCTTCTTGTCCATCTTGCCGTCGCCGTTCGGTGTCTTCGAGCACGCTGACGCGGTTGAGCGGCTCGCGCGAGTCGCGGCCGGACGTGTCGGGCAGGAAGGTCAGCATCTCGAGCACCCACAGGCGGCCGTCGGCATCGAAGTCCATCAGGATCGGGCGACTCGATCATCGGGTCCGAGGCGACGAGCTCGACGTGAAATCCCGGCGGCAGCGAGAACGTCTTCATCTCCTCCTCGGGCGACAAGCGCGATGGACTTCTCCATCTGCTTCTTGGCCGGCGGCCAGATGTTGCCGGGCACCTTGGCGGTGCCTTGACCAGCGATCACGGCTGCGAGGCCGACGATACCGGTTGCGACGAGAGCGAGGGCAATGGGTGTTCGATTCATCGTGTATCTGTCGACCTCACGCGAGCGCGGCACGCTCCTCACGATCGGGGTTGTTCTTCACGGCAGAGATCGTGTCGAAGATCATCGTTTCGCATTGATCTGCTGAAAACGCCGGCCATTTGGGCAAGCCCGGGTGATTGGGATTTCCAGTTACGCGCGAAGGCGACCCAGGCGTCGGCCATCTTGTCGGCGAGCGCGCGCGCATCCGGCCCGCCGCCGGTCATCACGGCGCACCGATCGGTGTTCGCGAACACGAACGGCAGTTCGGAGCAATGATAGGCGCGCGGCCGGCCATCGAGGACCGGTGTTTGCCAGTGGAACCAGTACACGTACGCGGGCGCCCCCTTCTGCTGCGCCTTCCGTGTTGCCTGGTTGACGACGTTCATTCGAGCGGTCAGGCCTGTCGATCGGGAGAGCAGCTCGTAGGGCGTCGCCTTCGGGAACTTACGTTGCAGCACTTCCAGGAGCGCCGCGGCCTTTTCACCCCGCTGGTCGCTGAGGCGCTTCCGCATCTCCTCCGCGCTCATCGTGTCGAGGGAGGGATCGCCCGCTTGAATGCTGTTGCCGAACTCGTTCAGCACGCTGCCGACCATGAGCGGCACCGCCGCGGAGTATTCCGGAGCGGTCGGATCCCACGCGTGGCGCGGGAGCGACGTGCCGTCGACGGTCGGGCCCCAGTTCAAGCCCGCGCCTGTTCCTGGTGCCGCAGGCACCGGCTGGAGTTTTCGCTGTGCGCGAAGCCCGGCTTGAATGATCGCTTCGACCGGCACTTCCTGCAGCCGATCGATGTTGGCCTTCGACAACCCAAGCTCCTGCAGTGTCGCGGCGGAAAGCGACGCCGACCGATCCGGCGTTTGCTGCCGCAAGCTGGATCCGCTCTGAATGACCGCGCGATGAAAGAGCCCTTTCGCCGCGGGCATGCCCATCAGCGTCGAGATCTTGCCGCCGCCACCCGACTGACCGAATACGAGAACTTTCGACGGGTCGCCGCCGAACCGGCCGATGTTGTCGCGAATCCACTCGAGCGCTGCGATCTGATCGAGCTGTCCGACATTGACGGCGTTACTCCAGTTGTCGCCGTAATCCTGCAGATTCATGTAGCCGAGCGAGCCGAGCCGGTGATTGAGGCTGACGACGACAACGTTGCCGCGGCGGGCGAGACTCTCGCCGTCATACATCCGCAGCTCGTTAGACGAACCAGACGTGTAGCCACCGCCGTGGATCCAGACGAGCACCGGCCGCTTGGTGGTGTCCGCAGTGGACGGCGTCCACACGTTCACACGCAAGCAGTCTTCACCGGGCTGGCCGTCGTCCCACTCGAACATGAACGCTTCTTCATCGTGCGTCCAGCCGACCCTCCGCCCCTCGGGCACGTGTAAGCCCTGCGGACATGCGAACCCCAATGCCATGCAGCTCCGGACACCCGACCACGCCGCCGGTTTGGCCGGAGCCATGTAGCGTCCCGTTGCCGCGGTTGACGCGGCGTATGGGATGCCCTTGAACGCGAGGATGCCGTTGCGCGAAAACCCGCGAATCTTGCCGCAGTCGATCTCGACGATGTTGCCGGCGTTTGGCGCGAGGATGGTGCGCGACGTGGTTGACTTCGCCGGCGCCGCCTGCTCGGCCGCGTCACCATGGCTCGAAGGAATCGGTGCGGCCGCCGCACTGGCCGCAAGGCCTGCCGCCGACTTGATCCATCGCCGGCGATCGATACCCGAGGGCTGATTCGCAGAATTGTTTTCAGACATGACCAACTCCAATGAGACAGCTTGCGCCGAACATTCGTCTGAGGTTCAACGGAGGGTGGCGAGACATGATACATCCCGGTTGCACGATCGTGCAATTGAGCATTGACACGACTATCTATGACGCCGGTGCATGTCATCTCACTCGAGCCTCGTGGCGCAGGGCTTCCACCTTCGCATTCGGGTCGGCGAACCGCCGTAGCCTTGGCGGAGGTGTCAGCCCCGCCACTGGTGCAGCCCTGAAGGGCTGCGCTACATGGTTGAAGCGGTCGACTGCATTGCTGAAGCGGTCGACCAGAACGACGGATGTGTGAAACCGGGCAACGGCGCGAGATCGCTCGCGCCGTTGCTGGCCTCCATCAAAATGAGAATCGTATCTGCGCCTGAATGGTCCGGAGCGGCTGCGCGCCGGTTGCCGCCCCAAATCCTGCGCTCGTCGTCTTCAATCGATTCGGATCCACGCTGCCATCCGGCAGGAACTGCGGGTTCCGAATCGTCTGGTTGGTCGGGCTGACCAGCTGTAATTGTGTCTGGCGTGCGTTGTAGACGACCACGTTGAACGCGTTGTACATCTCGATTCGCACCTGCGCCGTGCGCGCGCCGCCCATCTTGAACATTCGGGCAATCGCGAGATCGGTGGTCTTGTCGGGGCAGCCAACCATGTAGTTGCGGCCAGACTCGAGCCCGACACTTCCGGGAAGCGGTCCCGAAAAAGCCATGGTCGTGAACCGCTTGAAGCGATCTCCCGAGCAGCCAGTTGTTGACGATGGCGGCGGCGAGACGCGCCGACCCTGTGGTGTGCCAGTCGGGTAGATCCCAGATGAAATTCATCTTGACGATGTGGCCGTAGACCAGAGTCAGCCTGCTGTTGACCTTCCAGTTTGTCCTGCGCGTACCCCTCGATCTGGTTGTAGATGAACTTTCCTTCAACGAATCGCTTCCGCGGATCGGCCTACGACGTGATGCGGAACTCCGATTGGAACTCCAACAGCTGGGTGAACAAGATCAACGGCACGCCCAAGGCGGTCGACAAGCAGTCCGACTGGGGCTACACGTTCGGCGGGCCGATCGGTAAACCTGGAGCCAACAACAAGCTCTTTTTCTTCTACGCGCACGAGTATCGGCCGAGAAACGCCGCGAACACGCTGCGCCAGTTCCGAGTCCCCACGCAGGCGGAGCGGAACGGTGATTTCTCCGCGTCGCTCGACAACAATGGCGCGCCGATTCCGGCCCTGAAAGATCCGATCAACGGCGGCACGTTCCCCGGCAACAAGATTCCTCAGGATCGTCTCTATCAAACAGGTCTGAACATCCTGAAGATGTATCCGCTGCCGAGTCTCACCCAGGCGCCGGGAACGTCCTACAATCTCGAGTTTCTCTCTCCCACGTTCAAGACTCTCAGTCAGCAGCCGGCGCCCGGCGTCAGTGAAGTCAGCGACGCGAAGTTGCGGTTGGTGCCAATCGGCAGGTTCTCGACTTCCGCGGTGGTCACGCGGAAGGAACGCTGGCCGCTCTGCGACTGGATAATGGGAGCTTCGGACTTGACGGTCACCGTCTCAGACGTGCCGCCAACCGACAGCTGACTGCCAGCCCGGGTCGTTTTCTAGCTTGTTTGCGCAATCTCGACGAATGCTCTAGAGGAGTATGGAGCGCGACCGAAACTCAGCGATCCTCGAATCGTCGAATCGTCGTCCTCGTGGCTGAGCGTTCCACGCGGATCGTTCGTGATCTTTTTTCCCGAAGACGCCCCGCGATCGCGAAGCCTACACGGACGCCAAGACAGCGGACGTCAGGGACATCCTTCGGCTGGCGTTAGATTAAACTTGCCGACGCCATCATCGACAGCGATCGTGCCGTTCTGAACGAGCAGCATGATGCCGGTGGCGACGAACCGCTTGCTGAGCGATCCGATCTTGACGATCGCGCTCGCGACGCTGGACATGACACATCACCGCCGATACAGAGGCATCCCGCTCGCCGGAGCCCTGCTCTTTTTCTCCCTCGCCGGCGCGCCAGCCCGGGTGGAATCACCGTCGGCGCAGCCGACGCAGCGCGCCTGGCCACCAGTCGTCGCCGAGACGAAGCCGTGGACGCGATGGTGGTGGCAGGGCAGTGCAGTCGACAAGTCGTCGATAACCGCGCAACTGGAGGCGCTCGCCTCGGTCGGTATTGGCGGCGTCGAACTGACGCCGATCTATGGCGTGCGCAGTACGGAGGATCGCTTCATTTCGTATCTGTCTCCGGAGTGGATGGCAATGTTCGACTACACACTCCGCGAGGCCAATCGATTGGAGATGCGCGTGGACATGGCCACCGGAACCGGCTGGCCGTTCGGTGGACCGTTGGTCGGAGACGATACGGCGGCGAGATCGATCGCCTACAAGACCTGGACGCTCGCCGGCGGCGAACGTCTGACCGAGCCAGTCAGGCTCCGCCAGGCACCGCTCGTCCGCGCCATCGGCAATCAGATTCATGTCGTCAACGAGGGCACGCCTGGGGACCCGCCGCGCAGCGTCCAGTCAACGGCGCCGGTCGTCAGACCCGAAGCTCGAGCCATCCAGATCACCGATCTCGTCGAGCCGTTGGCGGCGAACCGGAACCTTCAGGCCCTGGCTCTCGAGCAGGTGAAGTACCCCCGCGACCTGCCGCTCACACTGCTGATGGCCTATTCCGATGCGGGCGAGATCTCGGACCTCACCTCGCGCGTCCAGCCTGATGGCAGGTTGGACTGGTCTGCACCGCAGGGGCGCTGGACGCTCTACGCGCTCTTCGCCGGCTGGCACGGCAAGCTCGTCGAGCGCGCGGCCCCTGGTGGTGAAGGGTTCGTGATCGATCACTTCTCGACAAACGCCATCAGGAAATACCTGCTGCCGTTCGATCGGGCCTTTGCCGGACACACCCTTGCCGGGCTTCGCGCGTTCTTCAACGATTCCTATGAAGTGGATGATGCGACCGGCGAGGCGGACTGGACGCCGCAGTTCCTTGACGAGTTCGAAAGCCGTCGGGGGTACGACCTTCGCCGCCATCTGCCGTCGCTTTTCGGCCGCGATACGGACGACGTCAGTGCGCGCGTGCTGGCGGACTATCGCGAAACGATTTCGGATCTGCTCCTCGAGACTTTCACGACAGAGTGGTCGACGTGGGCACGGCGTCAAGGGCATCAGGTACGCAATCAGGCACACGGCTCGCCTGCGAGCCTCCTCGATCTCTATGCCGCGAGCGACATACCCGAGACCGAGGGCGGCGAAATCCAGCGGTTCAAATGGGCAACATCCGCGGGGCACGTTGCCGGACGCCGGCTGGTTTCTGCAGAGGCCGCGACGTGGCTCGGCGAACACTTCCGCGTGCGGCTCGCCGAGGTGCGGGCTGCGGTCGATCGATTCTTCACCGCCGGCGTCAACCACATCGTGTACCACGGCACCGCGTACTCGCCCGTTGGAGAGCCCTGGCCGGGCTGGCAGTTCTACGCCAGCGTCGAGTTCAACCCGCAGAATGCCTGGTGGGACGACTTCCGCGCGCTCAACACCTATGTGGCACGCGTCCAGTCCTTCCTCCAGTCGGGACGCCCGGACACCGACGTCCTGTTGTACTACCCGTTCTATGACGCACTGTCAGTGCGTGGGAAATCGCTCCTGGCTCATTTCGGCGGTGCCGCAGCACCCCCTCAAGGCACAATCTTCGAAACGGCTGCCGAGACGCTTCAGTCGGGTGGCTACACCTACGATTTCGTCTCCGATCGCCAGGTGCGCCGGCTGCTGACCAACAACGGGCGCATCATCACCGAAGGCGGAGCCTCTTATACGATCATCGTTCTGCCATCGTCTCGCTACGTTCCTCTCGAAACCCTCCTGCACATTCTCCAGCTCGCGCGCAGCGGCGCGACCGTCGTGTCCCTTGACGGTTGGCCATCCGACGTGAGCGGCCTGACGGATCTCGAAGGCCGACGAGCACGCTTCAAAGCAGCGGTTGATGCCGTGATGTTCGGCGCAGCAGATGCGGATGGGACGAGAGACGCGGCGATCGGCCGCGGTCGCATCCTGCAGGGACATGACCTCGGCAAGCTGCTGGCGCGCGCCAACGTGCAGCGAGAGGCATTGGTCGAGCACGGTCTTCAGTTCGCACGGCGCGTTGACGCGATGGGCCGCATCTACTTCGTCAGCAACCCGAGTGACCGCGGGGTCGATGGCTGGGTCCCGCTCGGCTGTCGCACCGAAATCGTGATGGCGTTCGATCCGATGAGCGGGCGTCAAGGACGGCTGCGCTCCCACGTGACCGGATCCACGCGCGAGGTCTATCTGCAGATACCTGCCGGCGGGTCGCTGATTGTCGCAGAGTCATCCGGACCAGCACGGGAAACCTTCGACACGTTTCGCACAGCCGGTGAAGCGATCACTCTTCCGGGACCGTGGACGGTGCACTTTCGCAAGGGGGGACCCCGTCTGCCTTCGGATCGGAAGATCGACCGGCTCGTGTCGTGGACGACGTTCGGCCACGACGCCGAGGTCTTCTCCGGCACGGTTGTCTACACGACAACGTTCGCGCGACCGAACGGAAACAATCAGGTTTGGCAGCTCGACTTTGGCCGCGTCGCCGAAAGCGCAGGAGTACGCCTGAACGGACGCGACCTCGCAACACTCGTCGGACCCCCGTATCGAATAGTGCTTCACGCGTCGCAGCTGACAGCCATGAGCACACTCGAGGTATCGGTCACCAATCTATCGGCGAACCGTATCCGCGACCTCGACGCGCGCGGTGTGAGCTGGAAGAAGTTCTACAACGTCAATTTTCCCGCGCGCTTTCCGGAGAATCGTGGGGCTGACGGCCTGTTCACCGCTGCGAGGTGGGAGCCGCTCGAATCCGGGTTGCTGGGGCCGGTGGCGCTGACGCCGCTGGCCGTCGTTCGTTAGGCCCACGGACCACACGGTCCCAGCGAACTCAGCGCTTCGGGGCCCGGCGGGTGAGTTCGGCATCAGACGAACAATCATGCCCGGCGTTGCCGCCGAGAGAGGCCCTGCCCTCCGGTCGGGCTCTGGATTGCGACATACAGGAAGCCATCCGGCACTCGTCGATCCCATCCAATCGCTTACAATCCAGGCCTCATGTCCTTGGCCAGTGGGGTGCGACTCGGTCCCTATGAGATCACTGCGACGCTCGGCGCGGGAGGAATGGGCGAGGTCTATCGAGCGACCGACACGAACCTGAAGCGCGCCGTCGCGATCAAGGTTCTTCCGGATGCCTTCGCGGCGGATGCGGGGCGCCTTGCCAGGTTCCAGCGTGAGGCCGAGGTGCTTGCCGCGCTGAACCATCCGCATATCGCTGCGATCTATGGACTCGAGCGCAGCGATGGCGTGACGGCTCTGATCATGGAGCTCGTTGAGGGACCGACGCTCGCAGATCGCATCGACGAAGGAGCGATCCCGGTCGAGGACACGATCGCCATTGCACGGCAGATCTCTCAAGGGCTGGAGGCCGCACACAACCAAGGCATCATCCACCGGGATCTGAAGCCCGCAAACATCAAGGTGCGATCGGATGGCAGCGTGAAGGTGCTGGATTTCGGTCTCGCGAAGGCGCCGCAGCCGATCGGGTTGTCAGCCTCGGGTGTGGCGTCATCGCCAACCATCACCTCGCCAGCCATGATGACCGCGGCCGGCGTCCTGCTTGGCACCGCCGCCTACATGAGTCCAGAACAGGTTCGTGGCACCGCCGTCGACAAACGGAGCGACATCTGGTCGTTCGGCGTCGTGCTCTTCGAGATGTTGACTGGCCGTCGCGCCTTTCCCGGAGACGAGATCGTCGACGTGCTCGCCGCGGTGCTGACTCGAGAGCCGGATTGGACGTTGCTGCCGGTCGGCCTTTCGCCGGACGTCTCGACGCTGCTGCGACTTTGCCTTCACAAGGATCGGGCGCAGCGTCTTCGCGATATTGGTGATGCCTGGCTCGCGCTCAATGGCGCATTCGATCGCGCAGGTTCGCGGGCGGCGCAGATTGCCGCGCCGCACCGGCCTGCTTGGAAACGCGCACTTCCATTTGCCGCCACGGCGATCGTCGGCGGACTCCTCACGGGGCTCGTGGCGTGGAGCTATCGGCCAACTCCAGACACTTCAGCGACAACACGCTTCGAATACGTGTTCCCCGAAGGCCAGCAGCTTCCCACCACGCAGCGGCCCGCCATTGCTACACCCGCCGATGGCAGGTCCTTCATCTATCAGACGACCGCTGGTGTGTTTCAGCGTGCGCTGGGCGAGCTGGAGCCACGCCTCGTTCCCGGGACTGAGGAATACCTGTACGCGCCGATCGTGTCCCCCGATGGCCAGCGGATTGTCTTCTTCTCGTCGTCAGGGCGAGCGGGCGAGACGAATACCTCGGGCCCAACACAGTTGAAGAAGGTAGAGATCACCGGCGGCGCGCCCGTGATCCTGTGCGCAGCGGCCCTGCCATTCGGCATCAGCTGGGCGAGTGACAATACGATCCTGTTCGGTCAGGCGGCGGGCGTCATGCGCGTGTCTGCCGATGGCGGTACACCAACACTAATCGTGCCCGCCAGAGACGGTGAACAGATATACGGACCGCAGCTGCTGCCCGGCGGTCACGCCGTCTTGTTCAGCGCGACCACAAAACAGGGACCAAATCGTTGGGATGAGGCGCAGGTGGTCGCCGAGGACCTGTCCTCACACCAACGAACCGTCGTCGTGGACCGCGGCAGCGATCCTCGCTACTTGAAAACGGGCCACGTGATATACGCCCTCGGCGACGGACTCTACGGCGTCCGCTTCGACGCAAGCCGGTTGCAGTCTACTGGCGGGGCGGTCGCACTCGTTCAAGGCGTTCAGCGGCCGGTCGGAGTGGTGGCCGCAGCCGCGCACTATGACATCTCAGAGCAAGGCATGCTGGTCTACATCGCACGGAGCACTTCGTCGAGGTCGCTGGTGTGGGTCAATCGCGATGGCACCGACGTCCGCACCCTCACAACCATTCCGCCCGGCTCGTATCAGGACCCGCGCCTGTCGCCCGATGGCCGGCGCGTGCTGGTCACGCAGTCGAATGACATCTGGGTGTATGACATCGCGTCGGGACGCAGCGACAAAGTCACGAACGATGGCACCAGCCTGATGGGCGTCTGGAATCCGGCTGGCTCGCAAATCGCGTATTCGTCGGCGCGAAAGGGAAACCTCGAAGCGTGGGTTTCTTCTTCGGACGGCAGCGGAGTGCCACGCCAACTGACCACGCTCGGCGGACAGGTTCACGTCGATTCGTGGTCCGCAGACGGGCGGACCCTCTCGCTGCATCGTCATCCGCCGCAGGGCGCCAACGACATCTACATGCTGCCGATGGATCGTCCTGACGCGAGCCCGGAAGTGTTCTACGGCGGTGAAGCCAGCAAGGAGAGCGCGGAATTCTCCCGCGATCGCCAGTATGTCTCGTATCTTTCCAGTGAAACGGGTCAGCGGGAAATCTACATTCGTCCCTATCAGAAACCGGGATCGCGCACGACGGTGTCGGTCGGGGGTGGGCGCGAGCCGGTGTGGGCCCGCAACGGCGAACTGTTCTACCGCAGCCCCAACGGCGAGAAAATGTTTTCCGTGTTCGTCAGAACGGCGCCGACGCTTGACGTAGGGTACAGCGGTGCAGGTTTTTCAGGGGCGTTACTACATTTCGCCAACGGGTTCGCCTCGACCGCAGTACGACGTGTCGGCTGACGGGCGGCGTTTCCTGATGCTGGCGCCAACGACACCGTCGGATCCGACTGCGGAGCGGCCACATGTCGTCGTTGTGCAGCACTGGTTCGACGAGGTGAGGTCAAAGATTCCTGCCAAGTGAGTTCCGAGGAACCCGCGCCAGCGAGCCCGGCTACGCGGCGTGGCAGGCCGACGAAATCGGCAAGGCGAAAGCCGCCGGTCCCGTCGGTGTGAAGATCCTGAAAACGCTTGGCCTGTATCTCCGCGACGGCTATCCCGACTGGTCGCTATACGGCAAGGGCCTTCCCGCGTTCAAAGAGATCCTCGCCGCCCGCGATCGAGTGTTCGCCAGACATCCAAAAACGACGTTCGTTTCGCTTCACGTCGGCCACTGAGCCGAGAGCCTTGCCGGCGTTGGCGAGATACTCGACAAGTACCGCAACGTGGCCGCGTCGACGACGCCGGTTCTCGGCCCTCTCGGTCGACGGCGATTCGGTGCGGGTGTTGCCCCAACGCCCGTCAATGTGACCAAGATCGAGCTCAACTAATTCATCTATGATGAGCGCAACATGAACTCGCTTCGCGGAAAGACAGTGCGGTGGACATTCACCGATGGCCCGATGACCGGCACTCCCATTGAACACACCTTCAACGATGATGGTACCGTCGTCTGGCGCATCCTTGATGGTCCGGGAAAAGGGGCATCCGCTCAGGAGAAACAATACGCCGCGGTGCAGGTCTCCGAAGATGTCCACGCGGTCTCGTACTTGGGCAAGTCAGGCCATACCCTCACGGTCGTGTTGAATCTCGCGACGGGCCGAATGTTTGGATTCGCCTCGAGCAATACCGACTGGCACTCGATGACGGGAACCTTCGAAATCGTCGAGTAACCGCCAACAGCCGCGCGTGTTTCATGCCCCTCCGCATCGAAGATTACGGTCTCATCGGCGACACGCAAACCGCGGCGCTCGTTGGCCGTGACGGCTCCATCGATTGGTTGTGCCTGCCGCACTTCGACTCCGGCGCCTGCTTCGCGGCGCTGCTCGGCTCACCCGAGCACGGGCGCTGGTTGATCCGCCCCGACACGAACGTCCTCGCCACGACTCGCCAGTATCGTCCGAACACGCTGATCCTCGAGACCGACTTCGCAACTGATGCCGGTGACGTGCGCGTCATCGATTTCATGACACCGCGCGACGGCGAACCGGATCTCATACGCATCGTCGAGGGGCTCCGCGGAGAGGTGCGGATGCATTTGGAATTGGTCATCCGCTTCGACTACGGATCGATCGTGCCGTGGGTGAGAAAGATTGATGGTCACATCCGTGCGATCGGTGGACCGGATGCGCTGTCGCTCTGGACCGACGTTGCGACCGAAGGCCGGGGACTCACGACCCAGGCGGAATTCACGGTGCGTGCTGGTGAACGAGTCCCGTTTGTCTTGATGTGGCATCCCTCGCACGCACCTTCACCAACGCCGGTCGACCCGATGCAGTCCTTGAAGGACACCGCGGGCTGGTGGACGACTTGGTGCGATCGCTGCGCTTACAAAGGGCCGTGGCACGAGCACGTCACGCGGTCGCTCATCACCTTGAAAGCGCTGACATTTGCGCCAACCGGAGGAATCGTCGCCGCGCCGACGACGTCGTTGCCGGAGTGCATTGGCGGGGTACGAAACTGGGATTATCGGTTCTGCTGGTTGCGTGACGCCACCTACTCGCTTTACGCACTCATGATCGGTGGATACACGGAAGAAGCGGCCGCGTGGCGCAACTGGCTGCTCCGGGCGGTCGCCGGTGACCCATCGTCGCTGCACATCATGTATGGCATGCACGGCGAGCGTCGGTTGACCGAGTTGGAGCTACCCTGGCTGCCCGGCTACGAGAACTCGCGGCCGGTGCGTGTGGGAAACGCCGCGTGCACGCAGCTTCAGCTCGATGTCTACGGCGAGGTGATGGACTCGTTACATCTCACACGTCGCACGGGCCTGGCCGACGATGCCGATGCATGGGCGCTGCAACGGGCGCTCCTGGGTCATATCGAGCAGGCGTGGCGGGAACCGGACGAGGGGATCTGGGAAGTCCGCGGACCGCGACGGCACTTCACGCATTCGAAAGTCATGGCCTGGGTCGCCTTCGATCGCGCGGTCAAGGCGGTCGAAAGATACCGCGCGTCAGGGCCGGTGGATCGCTGGCGTCAACTGCGTGACGAAGTGCATGCGGAGGTGTTACGCGAAGGATTCGATGCGCGTCGAAACACGTTCACGCAGTACTACGGGTCGAAGGAGCTCGATGCGAGTCTCTTGATGATTCCGCTGGTCGGATTCCTGCCCGCCACCGATCCACGCGTCGTTGGCACCGTCGCCGCAATCGAACGCGAGTTGATGTGGAATGGCTACGTCCAGCGTTACATGACGAACGAACACATCGACGGTTTGCCGCCCGGCGAGGGGGTGTTCCTCGCCTGCACGTTCTGGCTCGCCGATAACTACGCGCTCCAGGGGCGCCGTGACGACGCGGTGCGGATTTTCGAGCGGCTCCTGAGCCTGCGCAGCGATCTGGGGCTGCTTGCGGAGCAGGACCGATCCGACGGCGAAACGCCAGCTTGGCAATTTTCCGCAAGCCTTTTCGCACGTGATGCTGATCAACACCGCGCGGAATCTGGCCCGTGAACATGGTCCGGCTGAAGAGCGCAAAGAGTGACGACGGCCGTCGTGGAACCGTCGCGGAGGTTCCGATCGCCGTTCTATTGGGCGCGGCGTTTCTCAACGAGCGCCTGCCGCGCGGCACCTTCATCGGCGGGACCTGCGTCCTCGTCGCCGTCGTGACTGCTCTCGTCGGTGATCGAGCAGCACGCCGCTCGTTGCATGAAGAATGAGCGTGCCAATCGCGGCACGTCCGGCGGCGCACCGCCATTGGGCCGTTGTTGCTCACCTCGGGGCACGTCACGAAGAAACAGCCGGCCATGGCTCGAACCAGAGCGTGACAGTTGGAAGCTGTTCGGCTGAGCTCGCTAGTCCGGTACGGAGTGCGACGACCGGCTCGATCCGTGTGGCGCGACGTGCCGGCAGGTAGCTGGCGGTGAACGCAACAGCGGCGAGTAGCCCGACCGACGCAAGAAGCGTGATCGGATCATACGGACGGACGCGGAAGAGCAGCGATGCTGCGGTTTGCCCACCGGCGATCGCGAGCACTGCGCCTGCGCCCACCCCAATGCCGAGCAGGAGCGCCGTTTCGCGAAGGACCAGACGGAGGATGTCGCTGCCCCTCGCCCCAAGTGCCATCCGCACGCCAATCTCGGTCGAGCGACGCGTCACCGAATACGCGACCAGACCGTAGAGGCCGACCATCGTCAGCACGGCGGCGAGCGCGCCGAATCCGGCCGACAACGCGGCGAGCACACGCTCCTGCACCAGCGTGTCGCGGATCATCGTCGGCACGATCGTGTAGCTGACGCTCATTCGCGGATCGATGTTCGCCAGCGCCGCGGTGATCGCAGAAGTCGTCGCGGTAGGGGGCAATGACGACCGGAGCATCAGCTGAATGTCCGGAGACGGCTGATCTTGCGCCGCGGCGTAGTACATCGTCGGATACGGGTCATCTTTCAGCGCCATGTATGCAGAGTTCTTGACGACGCCGACGACCTCGTACCGACTTCGCCGGGTTGCGCGGCGTCTGCTCGCGAGTGATGCGCTGCCCAACCGCCGCAGCCGGGCCGCCGAGCTTTGCGGCGAACGCGTCATTGACGACGACGACCGCCACCGAGTCGGGGCTGTCGTGCGCGTCGAAATCGCGGCCGGCGATCAGCGGAATCCCCAACATCCGGAAGTAGCCGCTGCCGACGAAGTTCACAAACGTGTTGAACTTCGCGTTGGTGTTGCCTTCCGGCCAGACGTCGTTGCCGCCGGAACTTCCGCTCATCGGTACGATTGCGACGGGCGCTGCGCCCTGCACGCCTGGAATGCCGCGCAGGCGATCTGCGATCAGATTCTGGTGGGCAACGAGCTGGTCTGGCTGAAGTCGGAGGCGTACTGAATCGATCTCCGCCACCAGCAGCCCTTCCGAGTGAAATCCGGGATCGACGCTGAGCACGTTGTGCAGGGTGCGTGCGAAAAGCATCGAACCGAAGAGCAACGCCACCGACAGCGCGAGCTGGACGACGACGAGGCCGCGCCGAAGGGCGACGGGTTCCCGGCCAGCGGACGCACCCCGCGTCGTGCCGCGCAGCACACTCGATGCCGAGACGCGCGTCGCGCGAATCGCCGGGGCAAGGCCGAACAGGAGACAGGTGGCGATCGCTAGCAGAACCGCAAAGCCGAGCACGCGCCAATCGACAATGAGGGGAAGCGTGATCGTGTTGTCGCTCGTTTCGAGCGCAGCGACCAGCGAACGGCCCATGGCTGCGGCGAGCAGCACTGCACCGACCGTGCCGATCGTTACGAGCAGAAGACTTTCCGTCAGTAACTGGCGAATGACGCGGCCGCGCGATGCGCCGAGACCGAGACGCACTGAAATCTCACGTTCGCGCGCGGTGGCACGCGCCAGCAGCAGGTTGGCGAGATTGGCGCAGGCGACGACGAGCACGAGGCCGGCGATGCCGAGCAGCAGCCAGAGCGGCGTCTCATATGCTTCACGCAGTTGCGACAATCCCTGGCCGCCAGGCCCGGCGATGAATTTCATCGCGAGATATTTCTGGACGCTGACTGCAGGGTAACCGGCAGGGAGCGTCGTGCGGAAGATGTCGGGAGAGATGGCGGCGAGATGCGCCGTTGCGCGATCGAACGTCCAGCCAGGCTTGAGGCGACCGAACATCATCAACCACCAGGTCGTGCCCGCTTCGGAGCGTCCTTTGCCGTTCACGCTGAAGACTGCTTCGGCACAGAGCGGCAGCGCCACATCGAATGTGCGCCCGACTTCAAGACCGTGAAACCCCGACGGCACCACGCCGACGATTTCGATCGGACGGTTGCGCAGATTGATAGTACGGCCGACGACCGACGCGTCGCTGCCGTAGGCTCGCTGCCAGAAACCATAACCGAGCACCGCGCGCGGCGCGCAACCGGGGCGATCGTCTTCGGACGAGAGCAGTCGCCCTTGCGCCGGCCGCAGTCCGAGCACGTTGAAGAACTCACCGCTGACCCAGAGACCGTCGGCCGGTCGCGTTTCACCACCGTCGGCGAGATTGAAACTCGTGCGGGACCAGGCGAAGAGCGTGAATGCCTGCTGCCGCGCCTGCAGCTCGCGCCAGATCGGCTGCGTCACAGACGCATGCCAGCTCTGGAAACTTCCGCGTGCACCATCGAGCGAGGCGAGTCGCACTTCGAGCAGTCCACCAGGATCAGCGATCGGCAGCGGCCGCAGGCGCACGGCGTCGACGACTTCAAAAAGTGCGGTGTTTGCGCCGATCCCAAGCGTCAACGAGAGGATCGCGACGACCGCGAATGCGGGATTGCGTCGGAAAACGCGCAGCGCGTAGCGCGCGTCCTGTGCGAGCTGCTCGAGCCAACGGCGGCCCCAGACATCGCGGGTCGCTTCCTGGATTTGCGACAGATTGCCCAATTGACGGCGCGCCGCAGCGGCCGCCTGTTCCGGCGACTCGCCGCGATCGAGGCGGTCCGCGATCGCCATGTCGAGATGCGCCTTCAGTTCGTCTCTGAGTTCGGCATCGCGGTTCTTCATGACTCGGTCTCCTGCGGTTTCGCGAGAATCCCGGCCATCGCGTCGACGAGCGTCTGCCACCGGGAGCGCTCGGAGGCGAGCTGGCGACGGCCGGCGGCGGTCAGGCGATACACGCGCGTGCGTTGCTTGTTCGACGACAGCTTCCAGGTCGCCGAGATCCATCCCTGTTTCTCGAGGCGGTGCAGTGCGGGATAGAGCGAGCCAGTGTCGACCTGCAGGACCTCACTCGAGTTGGCCTGGATCGCCTGGGCGATGCCGTAGCCGTGCTGCGGGCCCCACTGGAGCGTCTGCAGCACGAGCAGGTCGAGTGTGCCCTGCAGCAGTTCGATGCGGTTTTGGTAGCGTTCGCGTTTCGCCATGTATGTAGACAGCCTACACCCCTAGGATGGAGTCCGTCTACACCCCTTCGTTCGGCCGCACTACCCGACGAGATTCAGCGCGTCGCCGTGCTGCGGCAGAGGTTGATCTGGTCTCATGCCTCACGCATGGAAGTCGGTTGGCGTGAGAGCGTGTGATATGAGCGCGGCGGTGAATCGACCGCGAGTATCGAGAGCATCCGGAGTCACGGGATCCTTAGAGAGGCTGTCTCATAAACCTGACGCTCGTTCCAGGGTGCGAGTGAGCAGTTGCGAGCGAGCCACGCGACCGGCCCGCGTGTCGGGGAGTCCGAGGGGCGATGCCCCTCGGATCGATTAGTTGCGCATATACGGATCCAGAAATGCGAACACGTCCGGCTCCCATGTCGCGATGCTGTTGTTCGGGAAGTCGTGACCATCGTCGGCAGTCTGCCCGACGGGCGGATAAATCTTGAGGCGATGCGGTTTTCCAAGACGTGCCAGTTCGGCATCCAGGGCTTTGCCGGGATTGATGGAATAGTCGTTTGCCGCGTGGATGAAGAACATTGGAACCGAAGTGTGATCGACCGCTTGGAGTAACCGTGCTCGAAGGTCCGCTGACCGATCCCAGCTGTAGCCAGCGCCGGAGAAGATGACCGCGGCGCGCAGCGAAGGTTCGTGTTCGCACATCAACACCGTGAGCGAACCTCCGAACGAATGGCCGATCAACGCCACTCGGTGGGGATCGACGTAACGGAGCTGGCGCAGACGCGCGAGAGCGGCGAGCGCGTCCGACATCTCGCGTCCTTCCAGTAGCTTCGTCTGGAGTGCATTCCTCGCGTTCTGACCCTGCGCCGCGGCTGCCTCGCTCAGTAGATCGACCGCGTTTTTCCCGGCGTGTGTCGAGGGACCAACGCCTCGTCGGAACAGATACAGCAACACGTAGCCGTGACGGGCGAAAACGGGTCCGATAATTCCCGCCATCTGCTCGTATGGTCCCAGCCGTTCCAGCTCCTCGCGGGTGCGACCGCTGCCGTGATTAACCAACACCGCAGGGAAGCGGCCGCTGCCTTGCGGCCGCCATATCCATGCTTCCAGGGTGACGTTCCCGCTCTTCACGGCGATTCTCGACGGAGGCGATTGCGCCTGATCGGCGCCAAGGCTCACTGCGCCATTTCCTGTTCGCGGAACATGACCGTGAGCGATCGGCACCCGTCCGAACACGGCCATCACATTTGCGAGCGCCAGGACGAGGGCGAGGCGGAGACGGGATGACGTTGCTGCACCTGGCGCCATATGCTTTCCTTACGTCTGTCACATCGTTCACGCCTCAGGCGTGAACCACTCGGGCTGTGGACCGGCCGCAGCGTCGATCGCCGGCACGAACGTCCGATCCATCTCCGCGACAATGGCGGCCATGTTGTCAACCAGCTTCTGCCAGTGTTCGGCGTCGCCGATTCGAACTTCGTCTACTCGACCAGGCTCTCGGACCGGAAGCCCGCGTTGGACTATCGCGAGTATAAAGAAACGCTGCGTTCAGCCGAGCACCGCGACCAGCTCGCGGACGCTGGCGAGCCGATCGACCGACTCGATCGCGTCGAGCGCGCGCGTGATGCGCTCGGGCGGCAGCACGAGGCTCGCACAATCGGTGAACTTGTCGTGGAGCTCGGCGCGTGTGAACGGCTTCTCGGGCCCGCCGCGGTAGCGCTCGTCCGACGGCTGCGAGAACTTTCGGCCGTCCATCAGATCCACTTCGACGATGCTGTGCATTTTGTCGAAGCCGCGCGCCTCGATTTGCTGATCGAAGATGGCGTCGACCTTCGCCATCATCGCCTGAACGGGGGCCGAGGCGACGAATTCGTCGGTGAACTCCCGGATGCCAGCGCGGCGCCGCAGCACGATACTCGACATCATGAACGGCAGACAGAACTTGGCTTCGAGCTCCGTCTTCGCCGTCTTGTAGCGCAGCGGGTTGAGGATGTTCGATCCGGCGCGCACGCGGACCCGCGCGATCTGTTCCGGCTTCACGTCGTGATCCGTCACCAGCTTCAGCATCGCGTCCATCGTCGGATGCCCCAACGAGCCACACGGGTAGGGCTTCACCGACACGCCGGGATCGACGATCGAGAACGGGTTGCCGAGCGCCGGCACGATGCGCGGAAGGTCGGCGCCGCCTCCGAACACCTGGAAGAATCCCCATTCGCCGTCGAGCGGTTCGTCGCCGGCGGTGAATCCGCGTGACGCGAGTTCCGCGGCAGTGACGCCATTCTCGGCCGCACGCCCGGCGTGAAGCGGCTTGGTCATCGATCCAAAGTTCACGCGGATGCCGCTCGACATGCTCGCGGCGATGCCAAGCGCGTGCGGGATTTTGGCAGCGGAAGCTTCAGGAGCCTGGCGGCGCTTGCGACCGCGCCAAACGTCCCGATCGTCCCTGTGCTGTGGAAGCCTTGCAGGTAGTGATCCGGCTTAATCGCCTCGGCTATCTTGCATTCAACCTCGAACCCGATCAGAAACGCTTCGAGAAATAAGCGGCCCGACACGTTGAGCCGTTCGCCGACAGCGAGGGCCGCGGCCAGCGCAGGAACGGTCGGATGCGTCAACAAACCGAATACGCGGTCGGGTGTGCTCGACAGTTGCGTGTCGTCATAGTCCATCGCATGGCCGCTCGCGCCGTTTGCCAGCGCAGCGTGCGCCGCCGTCGCGACAATCTTTTCCCGTCCAAGAATCGTCGCGCCGCTTGCCGCGCCGGCTGCCTTGATGTGCTCGCGCACGATCGCGCTGCCGGGCACGGTGGCGCCGGCCAGCACGACGCCAAAGCCGTCGATCAGACAACGCTTCGCCTCATCGACCACCTTCTGCGGCATGCGATCGAACGACGCCTTCGAGATGAAGTCGACGACCGCCTTCGTTGTTCCCGCTGGGAAATTCCTGGGCTTTGCCGGCTGCGTCGCCGGCGCGGAGGTCGATCCGCCCTGCTGCAGATCGTCGTCATTTTCTGTGACGCCGATTGAGCGAATGAGTGGTAGTGAGCGAGCCGACGAAGCGGCTCGCGGGAGAGCGTATAGGGAAGTGCGAGGGGTGAAGCGCCTCGGGGTAAAGAGGACAGTCGAGCAGACCGTAGCCTTGAGGAATTCTTTGCGCGTCATGCCGAGAGTCTATATCGGACACCTTCGGCGCGGCCTTCCACGAAGCACAACGGTCATCGGACGCGCTGAGTATCACGGTCAAGCCGCGTCGCAGCGACCGCATCGTCATTGGCTCCACGCACCATCATGGACGGGGGTGAGGGCCAGGCCAGGCACGCCGCGAATTCGTTCGAACGGATCATCTGTTCATTCGCTTCCCTGTTTACGGCGGTCAGGAGATCAAAGCCGCTGCCCGGCTTCTCAGCCGCCGAGGCAATGAACTTCGGCCCCAGCCGGTCTCCCCGCTCAAAGACGGCGTGTACCAGCTGGACCTGCCGCTGAGCGTGAGCCTGCGTGACGATTACGTGGTTGCGATTGAGGCGGCGCGTGGAAGCGAGGCAGCGCGAGCGTTGGTGCCTTTCAGAGTACGGTAGGCCGTCACCGTTCGTCGGCCTGTGCCCGGGCGGCCTCGATCTCGGCGAGTTCCCGGGCGATCTGCCCGCGCACCCTCCGTTCTTCAGCCTGCTGGAAGGCCTTATTGATTCCCTTGGCCACTTGAATGAGGTTGATCCCGCAGCAGCGAGCCGACCAGTCCGCCGATTGCCGCTGCAAGGGCGTCAGATCGAACTCTTTGTGGAGTTGTTCCTCGAGCGTTAGAACCCACACGCGATGATCCACGCTGCTTCTGAAGGTCGGGAGGGGCCGTGGCGGCGGGGCGTTCTTGAGCGTTGGCACCTGCGGCTTGTCGAGCTGGGTCCGGACGTGCTGCACCGAGTCCCCCGATTCTCGAGCCACCTGCTGAGGCGCAGCCTCCGCCATCGGGGCAGTCACACCGAGCCCGATCAGCGAAACCATGGCGCACGAAATCAGTCGGTTCGGTGTCAAATGGCTGCCCTGGCTACTCGATTAGACGCCAACCGCTTTCGTCCGGCCGGCTCGACCCCGTAAGCGTACCACCGGTGTCAGAAATCGCATCGGTCGTCCCTCTACTTTTTTACCTCTGCTTTTCTCACTGCTCGCGGGGCCCCACCCCACGAGTCCTCGCTCGGCGGCGCGCTTCGCGCGCTCCACTCCGGCCGTGCGGCTTTGGCTTGCCGTGATGATCGATGCGACGCTGCCGGTCGCTCTCGGACTTGCCATCGGACTGGCGGGCGGTATGAACGCGATTCGCGGCGCAGGATTTGCTCGCAGCCCCGGCGAGTTGCATCTCGCAGCCGTTGTGGAGTCTCCACGGCAAATGTATGTAGCGTCCGGGAGGGCTTATGGCAGGCCGGGACCGCATCACCCCGTTCGTCGTTCTGAGCGTTCCGATTCTAATCAGCACAACGGCCTTACTGCTGATCGGCAGCCAGGCCGCCGCAGAGCCGCTGACTTTCGCCAACGTCACGATGGCTTACCGGCCGCCCGGTGCTCCACCGACGGACCGGGTGTTCACGGATCTCTTTTCGAACCCTGGTATCGTACTAATCAGCGAAACCACTGACATTTCCATCTTTGTGGACATCAGGGGAACCCTGCCGCTCGGCGGAACCGACACGTTAAGGCTCACCCTGATGACCCCCGGATTCGATTCGATCGTCAGCGACACTGCCATACCTAACTTCGGAACGAATCCTCCGTTCACGGTGCTTCCACGGTTCGACGTTCCTCTGCTGTACCAGCCCGTGATGATGAACCTGGTCGTCGACCTTCTACAAAGCTCGCCGGACTTCATCATCCCGAGCGGTCCGCTGGCCGGACAGGCAGTCAACTCATTTACCTACTCGTTCGCGGTCGTCGAGCCCGTGCCCGAACCGGCCACGATCATTCTCGTGGCGGGTGCGCTAGGCTCGATTGCCCTGCGACCCAGACGCTTCCGCCGAAGGAGAGCTGCTGACCAATAGGTAGGGCGACTCGGAGGACGCAGCGCGAGTCGTAGTCCACTACTCAGCTCTCGCGCAACACGACGGCTGGCTCGACTCGCGAAGCCCGACGGGCTGGAATCCATGCCGTGGCCATCGCAACCATCCCGAGGCCGGCCACGGACGTGAGCATGCTTGCCGGATCCCAAGGCTCGATGTTGGAGATAGCTGCAGCGTTCAACATAACGTCTGCTCGTCATCATTATTGCTGCACAACGAGCGTGCCCACCATTTGCGCGTGATACGAGTCGCTACAGCTGTGAGCTCTGAGCCTGACGTTCAGAATTCGCGCAGCGCGAGGCATTCACCGAAGCAGTGAGGCACGGTTGCGCGTGGGACGCGACGGTTTTCCTGCGCACACGCTGTCGTCACGGGTTGGGTGCTTGCGCTGGAGTCACCGCGAAATGAGAGTCGGAATATACCATGAGCTGGGCGAGGGGGACGCGGCAGGAGGCGTGGAGCACTGCGCCGCGATACTAGCGGAGGCACTGCAGCATTCGCACAAAGTTGACATCGTCAATCACTGTCCTGCGCTTGACGTCGAAGCGCTCGCCCGGTTTGCCGGATCGAAGTTGGAGCGCGTTCGGGTCCGCCATGTTCCTCCAAGTCGTGACGCTCGGAGCTTTTCGCTGAGGCCCTGGCGACGGTATCGGTGGGCAAAGCAGTGGCATGCATCACTCAGCGCGGATTACGACCTCTTCATCAACCTTGCACATGGATTGCCGCCTTTCTGCCACGCCAAGCATGGAATCCTCTTCGTGATGTTTCCATTCTTCCGACCTCTGCACATCGACCCGGATGTTCGCGGCTACGTGCGCGCGTACGACAGGTGGGAGTGGCGGCGGCGAGTCGAAAGCTACGATTTGACGCTTGCCAATTCACGATTCACTCAAACATGGACGCGCCGGTGGTGGAACCTCGACAGCCACGTGCTGTATCCACCTGCCGACGTTGGCTGTCGCCGCGAAACCAAAGAGGACATCATCCTCAGTGTTGGACGGTTTTCCACGCGTTGGCATCAGAAGAAGCAAAGGGAGACCGTCACCGCTTTCCGCGAGCTCCAACCCGAGTTACCGACATGGGAGTATAGGTGCGTTGGCGCGCTGAGCGATCTGCCGGCCGACCACGACTTCCTTGCGGCGGTGCAGTCGCTCGCAGCGGGGTATCGTGTGCGCGTTGTCCCAAACATCCTATCGACAGACCTCGAGACGACGTATGCGCGAGCCAAGATCTTCTGGCACGCAACAGGGTGGGGCGAAGACGACGAGGTGCATCCCGATCGGTTGGAGCACTTCGGCATCGCGACGGCGGAGGCGATGGGAGCCGGGTGCGTGCCTGTCGTGATCGACAAGGGAGGGCAACGAGAGATTGTCGAGCATGGCATCAGCGGTTTTCGCTGGAGGACGTCCGAGGAGTTGAAGGAATACACGCGACTGCTCGCTCGCGACGCTCGAGTGCAGGCGCAGATGTCGGAGGCGGCTCGTGACCGCGCTAGCTATTTCAGCCGCGCGCGCTTTCTGACACAGTTTCACTCGTTCATGCAGCCGCTGATCGGCTAAGGTACCTGCCCATTGAAACCAGGCGTGCGTCCTGGCCCAAACTGACGACGTCACATCGCGCAAGAAATCGATAGAGACCTGCCTCCAGCGGAAACACGGCAAATCCCGGATAGTGCTTCGCGACCTCGGCGGGCCCGCGTCTGAGCAACGTACCCTTGGATGGGACAACGTAGAGTTCTGGCAGTGTCCGTACCTTGTTCCATGGAATCATCGTCACGCGAGAGTCAGTACGTGCTCATTATCCGCGTGTGATTCTTATTCGCCACTCGCACGATTTCGGCCGACTCAAGGGCGTCGTCGTCGAAGTCGAGCTCGACGTAACGTTGCGCCGGCGGTCGTGCGTAGCGGGACACTACCGAGAGCTCGTGAAGCGTTTCAAAGAAGACCGGGTTATCCCCGGTATATCGATGAATGGCATCGATTAGCCCGGTGTCCAGTTTGTCCTTTTCCCAGCAACGCGTGCGAAAGGTCTGCAAGTGGGACGCACCGATCGCCAAAAGTGCGCCACTGAGGAGCACTAGCCAGAACGGCGAAAGCGGCGAGATCACCGCCGCTATCGCGGGCGCAAAGCCCGCAACCACGGGGGTCGCGTAGCGATCGTCCAACAGCGGCTGCACTGTATACGACAGAACGACCAAAGCGACCGGCATGAGAAAGAGACCCGATAGACCGGCCAGAGCGGCCGCGTCGTCCAAGCCTTCGACCAGAGAACTCGGCGGGGCAGGCACTCGAAGGAATGCCGCGAATCCTCCACCGAGAACGAGCAGTGTCGCAACATGCCTAGGAATGACGACCCCGCGGGCGAGATTGACGACATTGTGCTTGGTCGCGGGGCTCACCCAGGTCACGGGATTTGCGCAGTTCTGCTTCCACAGAACGGGGATCCACCCGACAAAGAGGATGGGTCCGATGCTCGCCCACATCAGCGCGTCCCCGCTCCACGGGTGGAAGTCGTTGAGCATCAGATGAGCGCCCACTACCAGCACCAGGCTTAGAGGTCCGAGCGTGTGTAGCATGCAGGTCAGAACCGCGGTGCAGGCCAGGAGGATATGTACCCCCAAATCGGCGGGGGAACTCCATGAGCGCGACAGCAGATACGAGAACCACACGACGGCGGCCAGCCACAGCGCGTACATCCTCCCTTCGAACGCGTAGCGTTGAAGTAACGGGTGGGTCCACACCGCAAGGTACAGCCGCCAGCGCGATCAGCGGTCCGTAGACCTGTCGCAGATTCATGTAAAGACCGACGAGCGCGATGAGCGCAGCGAGTAACGAGAAGCTCCGTAACGCTACTTCGGCCCGGCGGCCAATGATCGTTCGAAACGGGCGAAGCAGAAGATGGTACGCGGGAGGATTGGTGTCGAGCCCACCGATGATGGCACGTAGCGAATGGCGCACATCCGGATCGACCACCAACATCTCCGTGATGATCTCGTCGAGCCACAGCTTGCGAGTGAGCAGGTACATCGACTTGGAAGCGACGAGCTGCCCGACAACAATCGCGCCGAGCAATACGGTCATCAGTGCAGCTTCTCCCAGCATGTCAGCGATGACCGTGTCAACTGCCAGCCTGCGATCTTTTCCCGGCGCATCCACTCGAGCGTTTTCCGCAATCCTTCCTTGTGGAAGGTTCGCGCGCGGAAACCGAGGATCTCCGAAGAACGGTGCATTTGTACTGGCGATGCGCCGATAAGAGGCGAACACCGAATCGCGTAGCCGGCGGCGGACGGTCTTACCGGCGGCTTTCCACACGGTCTCCAGGACCGCGGCGCCGACGTAGGCCATCGACGCGGGCACGTGTGTGCGCGGCAATCTCGTTCCGAGACAACCGGCGAGCGTGCAAAAGAACTCTTTCCAACTCACGGCTTCCGAGCTTGACACGTTGAAAATCTGTCCGGACGCTTCGGCCCGTTCGGCGGCGAGAATGGCCAGGTCGGCCACGTCCTCCCCGTATATGACCGGCGCCGGGTTGGCGCCTCGGCCGACAACCAGCATGCGCCCTTTCACGATATTGGCGCTGACTCGCGGGATGTACTTGTGGTTGTACGGCCGATAAACGAGCGATGGACGTAGGATCGTCAGGTGGAACTGACGTGTTCGCGAGGCGTCCAGCAGCACCTCTTCGGCTATCACCTTGGAGTTGCTGTAAGAATCGCCGGTTCGCTGACGGACTGCTGACGCGTCGAGTGTGCCGCTCTGGGCCGTAAACCGACGTCGAGCTGAAATGCACCAGGCGCGGAACTCTGGCGGCGAGCAGGGCTTGGATCACGTTGTATTACCCAGTATATCGTCCGTAGACTCCTGCGAGGTGCCCCAAACCTCGAGCGCGCCGCCGCGTGAAAAATCACATCGATCGCGAGCCGCCTCTTTGAGACGATCCACATCGAGCAGGTCACCTGTACATCAGCTCCACGCCTTGCCGAATCAATGGTTCAACGACACTGCTTGGGCGGACCAGCGCGCGTATCTGATGACCACGCGCACGCAAGCTATCGACCAACACACGACCGATGAATCCCGATGCGCCAGTCACCAGCGTTTTCATTAGGGACCTGTTGTTTCAGTGCAGGTATAATCTCCGCATCGGCTTTCCGCGCGAAAAATCCCGGTCCGAATCCTGTGCCGCCAGGCCCTGCTTGCGGGAGCATTCCACAAGGTGAGCGGTCGGTCTGCCGCACGTTCCCGACGGCCAGGTCTGGAAAGTCTTCACAGAATGCCATCTCGCCGTCTGGCATCACTTGCATGGTCAACCAGGGAACGATGCAGGGTGCCCGCCGCAAGACCGACTCGGGTTTTTGTAGTAATCCGCCACGTCGAACTTGACGGGCGGATACTGCTTGTAACGCGAGCCCCATAGCTGCTTCACCTCGTGGATCTGGCGCGCAATCTTTTCCGCGTCCATTTGTGAGACATCGCGGACAAAGCCATTGAAGAAGCGTGGGGTGACACCGAATTCCTCCTCGAACTCTTTGGTCGATGCACGAGCGAGGGCGGCTGTCGTGTATGTCCCGAACGCCACCGCGAAGTAATCGACCTCCAACTCGAGAGCGAGCTTTGCCGTGCTGACGATGTGCCACTGGTTCAAGTCCGTCAGCGTCATGATGAGCTCCACCAAGGGGTACGCACTCTTGCGTTCCGTCTTGGCATGAACCAGCTCGCGAATGCCGTCGACCACAGCGGTGTACCCGTCCAACTTGCCTAGCCGAATCTGGTTATTGATCTCCTTCGGCCCGTCAAGGCTGACAATCAGATAGTCCATACCGGACTCGACAATCTCTCGACCTTTGTTCGTCAGAAAGTTCCCGTTCGTGTTCACGCCAGCAATGATGTTGTGGGCGGTCGCAAACTTGACAAGCTCGAGACAGTCTTTCCTGAGGAACGGCTCCCCCCCAAAAAAATAAATGTGCGGACACACCTGGGCGACTCGCGCAATGAACGTCTTCCAGTCGGCGGTGGACATCTCGTTGCGAAAAGCGGGACGACCGGGCCGGATGAATACACCGTGCTCACCCCACTGTCCGCACTGCACACACCGGAGATTGCAGTGATGTGTCATGCGCAGCGTGATTCCACACGGCGCTGGTGCGTAGTCCGTGCGGCTGTAGTAAACCTTGATGAGCGGCTTCCGCCAGAGCCGGACTTCCAGCACTTTGAGCGCCTTCGACCACCGGCGTCTTGCGTACGATGCGCGCAGCATCCAGCGCGTCATACGCGCCCGTGACAGCAGACGCCTCAACACGGAAATGGGCATATTGCGGCTACTTGCTGGCCTCGATGATTGCATACGTGGCCACACTGCGGAGAAAAGGCAGGCTCCTGTTCATCAAGAGATCATCGAGCCGGCCAAGCGGGTTCAACACCCAATCCATTCGGAGCTTCTCGAGCACGTATGCGACGCTTTCACGTCCCAGTAAATCGAAATAGCTCACACTTGCCTCGCGGAACGAGCGCTGGATGAACGTCAGGTTGCGATCAGTAAGCTCACGCTCGTCAGGTGTGCGTGGAGCGGTGGGGTGAAACGGAAACTTCTCATGAATCCATTTCAGGCCCGCCGACAAGCAGATGGGTTCTTCGGCCAGAAACGACCCGCCATCGATTAGCAGGTCGCGCACCCGGCCGACCGTCCGCTCCACATCCATGTGATGAAGCGCGCGCTTCGAGAGCACGACATCAAACGAGTCGTCTCCCAGAGCGATCTCTTCGCTTGCACCCACAGATACCCTGGACCCTGTCCGCCACCCTTCCTGGCGGGCGAGTTCGACGGTGGCGACAGCCGCCACAGGGGAGACGTCGACCGTTACAACCCGATTGTCAGCCCTTGCCAAAGACACGGCGAGGTAATCTATTCCTCCACCCAACGAGAGGATCCGTTTTTGCGAAAGCGGCTGGCGCGACGAAGAGACTACTCGCCCACATACGAGTGCTGCTCGAGGCGCTTCACCCAGAGATACTTGTGATGCTCGGACCCGCTCGCCCGGTAAGCGTCGTTCCAGGACGCCTCCTCTCGAGTGAGGCGCGTGTCGGCCGGTGAAGCATCAGGCTGCATGAACGACTAACCACCAACCTGCGAACGAATCGCTGTCGTGTCGACCACATCGCGCGCGGGATGCGCTGCCTCACGAGACCATCGGCCGAAGCTCTCTCTGGTGAACCATTCCGCTGCGAAGTGCTGCAGCGCGTGGCGCGCATTGTTGTCTTCGGCGACGGGCATACCCTTCAGCAAAAACAGCTTGCGCCGTGCGGCGTGTGCCTCGAGGAGCGTGGAGATTCCGGGTTTGGTGATTACACACGAGCACTCAGCCATCAGCGGCACGAGCGTGTCCACGACACCGTAGATGCGAACGTTGGGAGAGGGGCCGAACGCCTCCTGCGCCGCCCTGAAGGCACGCTCGTTCTCTCCGCAGACGACCGATACGAACAGGCCGGGGCAGTCCGCTAGGATCGTGTGCAACAGTTGCACGATCGGCCCCTGCCCCCAATAGCCACAGACGAGAAGCACGGATTTGGGTCGTCCGGGCTCGCCTGCCAGAGTGTAATACGCCCGCCGCGCAGGTAGGTCGATTCTGCTGAAGCGAAGCGAATCTGAAAACGGATAGCTAAGCTCGAGCCGATCGACCGGCGACAGGAAGCCTTCCAGCTGATCCCAGAACACGTACTTCCATCCGAGCGTGTTACCGAATTCACCCAAAACGCCCCACAGGTTGAAAGACATTCGAGCTCTTCTCTTCAGGCTCGAGACCCAAAACGCCGGCCGGTGACTGATGCACAGGATCGTTCTTGGTTTCATGTTGTCGATTCGTGCTTTCAGCGCTTGCAGGTCGGAACCCCGCCACGATGCCTCGCGCAGGTACTTGCGGTAGTAAAAGAGTGGAACTCGATACACCAGGTTCAACAGCCACGGCATCGTGTTGGAAATCAGCTTGTACCGCCGCAGGTCCTCCTCGACCGCATTGGATGGCAAGTAATCTTCTATCGCGATGTGCTCGACGTCGTCCGATGCACGAAACCGTTCTCGAAACGCCTCTCCCAAGCGTGTACATGCCGCGGCCAACAACCGTGCTCACGATGAGGACGGGCGCCGACAAACGATCCGAAATTGTTTCAAGATCGAACGCAGACTCGACTGGCATTGTCACTCCGGCAGAGTGTTCGGGCGTGATTCCTGTCAGATGTATTTGCGTTTTGAATCGTGCAAATAGAGCGCGTTGCATTTCGCACACACCGGCAGCACTTCCCGACGGCGCAGCTGTCGAAACCTCGCGAACTTCGGCGAATTCCAGATTTCCATCACGCTCTGCTGCTGCAGATTGCCAACGACGAGGTCGGGATAGAGGATACAAGGCGTCACGTCACCGTCCGGCGTGATGTCCATTCGAGACCACTGGCGATAGCAGAAGCTGTTGCCGGGCGGCACCTGGGGCGTGTCGACGTATGTGTGAATATGCTCCGGCTTCTGTAAGTAACAGGAGATTTGAATTGGCCAGCTGTCGCTATTGATATTCTCGACCTGACGAACGAATTCCTCTTTGTCGAGCTCGTACGGCATCAAGTAACCGAGATGCGTCGTCGGCGTAATGTTGAAGTGCTGCTGCATGAACCGCTCGGTACTCGCGAGCCTGCCTTTCCGAGACGAACCAGCATGGGTTCAGCAATATCCAGTCGACGTGGCGCGCGACCATGTCTCGGCAGAACTCGTGCATCGTTCCAACGTTCTCCGGGCGAATCGTGAATTCTATGCCGATGTACGGCGGCTGCTTCAGCGACTTGAGCCGCTCAATGTTGCGTGTGACCTTGCGGTACACGCCGCGGCCGCGCAATAGATCGTTCTGTTCTTCCGGTCCATCGAGCGAGACGAGAAACGTGAGATAAGGGTTGTCAGTCAGCACGTCCTCAAACCGGTGCAGCAGCAGTCCATTGGTGCAAACAATGGCGAAGCACTTGGTTCTGCGAAGCAAAGCGGCCAACTCGGCAAACCGCGAGTAGAGCAGAGGTTCGCCGCCAATCAGGATGAAGTAAGGCCGGAAGCGGCCGACTTCAACAAACAAGCGTTCGATTACCGCCCAATCCAGCTCGCGGGCCATTGCTGGTTTCGGTTGGTCATGACACCAGCCGACCTCGCCCCACTCGTAGCACATGATGCAGCGCAGGTTGCATTTGTACGTCAGAACGAGCTTGTACCCGAGAGGCGCCGGCACCTGAGCGTCCTTGTGAGAGTTTCGTTCGGCCCACCGATAGCGTGTGAGAGCCGTCAGCTTGCTCACGATGAGATGCTGCATGTATAAGGGGTGCCTGTACACGGTGCCAAGCACGCCTTGAACGGACGGAAAAGCCATTCGACTTTATGCTCCGGTTGGTTGATGGAACGACTCGCGCAAGGGCGTCCCCGTCCCCTGCGACACATGCGAGATAACGCTTTTGAACTTGGCATTCGTGCGGGGGCGAAGCTCGTCGAGCGACCGGTCATTCGATCTCGATGCGGACGGCCGGCCCGAGGAGCCGCCTGAGGCGCTGACGAAGATTGGCTTCACTTTGCGCCGTGTAAGTCGCGGAACGCGCAACTTTCACCACGAGCCAATCCGGAGCCTCCTGGACTGCCTGTCCGAGCGCGAATCCGGCCGCATCGTTGAAGACGAGAAAGAGAGAAGGAATGACACGGCCATCCGGTGTCGTGATCACATCCTCCTGCCGGCCCATGATGCGTCGCACGCACGGCATGGCACGTCCACAGGCACACGGTGCCGGCGAGTCTTCAACCTCGATCATGTCGCCGATCTCATAGCGCATGAGCGGCATGCTGTAGTTGTGCAGCGCTGTGCCGAGGACCCGCCCCGTCGTGACGTTCGCGCCACCCGCGTCCGCCGTTGGGACGTTGGAAGAGCGCTGGCGATCGACAAGCTCCAGGACACCATACTCGGGGTTGATGTGCAGTCCTCCGGATGGGCACTCCGAAATGGCAACCGTTCGCTCCATGCGTCCATAGGAGTCATACACCTTCGTCTTGAACACACTCTCTATCAGCCTGCGCTGGAAGGGCAGCAGGACTTCACCGGTCGAGAAAATGCCCGAGAACGTGATATCGACTACGCACTGTTGCTCGAGGAACAGCGCAAACACATAGAGAACCGACGCAAGGCCCTTCAAGAACAACGGCCGGTACCTGCGCAGCCGCTGGTACATGCATCGACCGAGTCTGCCGTGAGTGCGATGCTGTTCAAGAGCAGACGTCCGAGGCCAGCTTGATAGCGCCACGGCACATCGATCAGATCGTCACGCCGCAGAAAGAACTCACTGCTGAATTCGGCAAAGCGGCACCCGAGTCGATACCCCGCCCAACTCCAGTGGCGCCAGTAATGCACGAACTCCAGGACGTTCGCCGGTTTGTCCAGAAGGAAGTGCACCGGCTCACCTGTGGTGCCAGTCGTGTGATGCACGCTTGGGCGGTACCGATGCCTGTTCCGCGCCTGCAGACGACTGAATTCGCGCCGGACGAGTCGCCTTCGATAGCGGCGGCAGCTTCTGCAGATCCGCGACGGTCCTGATGTCGGCCGGCGTGAGCCTCAGCGACCGGAACAGGTCTGGTAGGTACGGAACCTGATGATAGGCATTTGGAACGACTTGCCGAAGCCGATGCTCCTGGTACTCGATCAGTTCGCCGAGAGACCACCACTGGCTGCGCTCGAACAACGCGCGAAGCCCAAGAATCGAGGCGGGGTAGCGGAAATCACGAACCCGAAAATGAATACTCACCCGCTTGCCCTTTCAGCAGTCTTGCTGGCGACTCGAGCGTTCCTTACTCCCGAACCCGGTACGAAAAAGCGTTGCTGAACTCTATTCCACTGGTCCTTGTCGGTGGAGCCGTTCGTCAGGATATTTGCTCAGCTCGAAAGCCATCGTCATACAGTGGTCGATGTTGCAGTGAAGGAACAAAGCGGTGCGGCCAAGCAGGTACAAGTTCTGGACCGAGTTGAGCAGCAGATAGATCTTGTCAAAGCGCTCGCGCCAACCGAGATCGTAGACAGGATAGACGGTGCGCAGTTTGCGGGAGAAGGACTCTCCTGTGTCAGTCGCCGGAGTGCGCAGGATGCCGAGTTGCTGAAGCGCGTGGATACAGCGTTGGCCCAGCTGTTCGTCCGGGCAGTTCCACGTCTCGTCTCCGTACGAGCAGGGGATCTCGATCGCGAACGCGGAACGCCCTGGTTCCTGATTCAGAAGACGACTGGGACTGACCAGGTCGGAGACCCGCCCGAACATGATCTCGGGCTCGGGGAAATAGAGGGTTTCGTGCTCGCTTGGGACTTTGTCGCGAGTGATTAAATAGAGAAGGCGCAGGCTGCGCCAATGTAGGTCAAATGGCGGACGGTCGCCGTTTTCGGAAGGCAAGACAACCAAGCGATGCAGCATATCCAACGGGATCGTCGAAATCACGATGTCAGAGGGCGAACTCACGGGGTGACCGTCACGTGTGGTGACATCGACGGCACTGATGACGCCAGCCCGAACGATCCGGACGGCGTCGATCCGTGAGATGAACACGAGTCGGCCGCCGTTCGCTTCGAAACGAGTCTGAAGCGCATCAGCGAGCTGGCCGATACCTTTCGCGGGATATAGATACTCGGCGGGCTTTTTCCGTAGCTTGGCTCGAAGCTCTTTGTAGATGGCCGCGAGCGTGAACTTGCGCACGCGAGTCAGCGCAGCGTTCATCGAAATTCTCCGAGGGGATGTCCCATAAAGCTTGAGCGCGTATGGTTGGTAGAATCGCTCGTAAGAAGCTGCGGCCGATTGTACGGACGATGAAGCTCTCGAAGCTTTCGATAGCGGCGGGCGGACAAGGCCGCAGTCGGGCACACGTGAAATCGGCGATGAACCGGAGAGCGTCCTCGGCGCCAAACCCGAAGACGACATCGAGGGCTGAGGGCGGATAAGGCAGGGCTCGACCGCGAAGGTAAATCAAGCCGCGGCGCTGGCGCCGCAACAGGTCATTCCCACAGAGATCCTTGATGAGGGCCAGCGCTTGCTTCTCGCAATCTTCGTGAAGCCGATGGGACCCTATGTCAAAGGAGAAATTGTCCTGCTTGAATGTTGTCGCGAGGCCCCCGGCAAGAGGCTCGGTTTCCACCACGACGACGTCGGCCGCGCGGGTTTTCGACAACTCGGCTGCCAGCGTCAGGCCGGTGATGCCTGCACCGAGAATGACGACGCGCTGACCGCTGATTGCCATAAGTGACCGGCAGCGTTCACAAGCAGGCGGGATGCGTCTCTCGGACAGCGTCCGCAGAGACTTCAATCGAATGCCTCGCGGAACCTCAACGTCGGGCCAGGAAACCTGCGGCGCGCGGTTCGGATGAGAGACGAGGTTCTAACATATGAGAACCAAGTTCCGTCAGTGGACTGTCTTTGTTCATACAGTCGACAAACGCGGCGCAAGAAACCGTTCTGATTCGATTGAACATCGTCGGCCCGGTTTGTCAAAATCATGTCCGCTGGCGATAATATTCGCCCCGCCCGTCGAATCATGCTGTACAGTGAGCGCGCGTGACAGGACACACCCCGTCCGCGGGAACGGCTGAGCCCACCTGAGCCAGGTCTCGATACAATCTGCGATCTTCTTTCAGCCCGTCGAGCGGACGCGGGCGATAGCCGAAAGAGATCGTCATGTCGATCCCCCGTCGGAAACTAGAGGTAGTCCGTATGAACGCTGTGCCGCGAGAGCGAGTTTACAGAAGATCCCTCATCAGACCGCGCTCGCTGTCTCCAGTCTTCCACGATCAGGATTTCGCGCTGGCGCGTCGCAGTCCGACTTGAAGTCGACACAATTTTTCGCGTCGTCGTCGACAGGAGGGACATTAAGGCCGATCTTTGCGTCAGGCACCACGTCAGCTTTCTTCTATGAGCTTGAGGAGCTGGAAACCACCAGACAGCGGACATATGCATCGTAATGGCGGGTTACGTCGAGGTGCCATAGCTCATCGAAGGTACCGATCATGCAGACGAGTTGACGACGGGGCACATCGACGCGCACAGCAGCGCAACTCCTCCGATTGCGCCGCCGCGGCGGCAACCAGCCAGGCCGGTGACCGCGGCAACGCTGGCAAAAGAATTTTTTTTTTTTTTTTTTTTTTTTTTTTTTTTTTTTTTTTTTTTTTTTTTTTTTTTTTGTGTTCGATACAAAGCGCGCTCGTTCCGGTATCGCTGGCGGAATGGCAGATTGATGATTTACGAAGGGCGTTGCGAGGTGGTGGCCCCCGCATTGATTCCGCGGAAGCCCGGCGAGCGGGTGAAGACGAATCGCGGCGATGCACGCAAGTTGGCCGAGTTGAGAATGCCTACGATAGCACGTTAGTTACTTTTGAAATGCGCTCTAAGTAGTTATGAGTAACTCCAATTCGACGGCAGATTTGATTTTTGACGTTGGCGCGCATAAGGGTGAAGACAGCGACTTCTATTTGAAGCTTGGCTATCGCGTCGTCGCGATCGAAGCCAACCCGGCGCTTGCTGACAATCTTCGCAAACGATTCAGCGATGAGATTCGTGTCGGACGTTACATGCTTGTCGACAAAGCGATCGGAACGATTGACGAGAAAGTGAGCTTCTACATCAACAAGAAGGTTTCCGTCTGGGGCACTGCTGATCCAGGATGGGCGGATAGAAACACGGGGCTTGGGGCGGAATCCGAGGAGGTTACTGTTCAGAGCGTACGCTTCTCGGAAATACTGAAGACTTACGGGTGCCCGTACTACCTGAAGATCGATGTCGAAGGTGCGGACATGCTTTGCGTCAATGCCCTTCTCGAAAATGAGTGTCGCCCAAAATATCTTTCGATAGAGTCGACGAAAACCTCGTGGACGCAGCTTTTGAGCGAGTTCGATACGCTTGAGAGATTGGGTGTTACAAGGTTCAAGGTTGTCAACCAAAGAGTCCATAAGGGTGGCGAATTCAAAACCAAGAATGGCAATTTGATTAGATATGTTTTCGAAAAAGAAGCCTCTGGGCCCTTTGGAGAATTGCTCGATGGTCCCTGGCTAACAAAAAGGCAAGCGATACGAAGATATATTCCCATTTTCTTCCTGTACATGGCGTTTGGGGATAACTCCTTCCTATCGAAGACTCTGGGCAGAATGCGCTTGGTGCGGAAACTTCTCGGGCTCGTGGGTTGGTACGACACACACGCAATGCGCGAGTGAATTTTGACTCAAGTGCGGCCGGCAGTCTGCCGTCAACGGAAGAAAAGGTCCGGCCTTCGGCCGCGTGCGGGCTGCGCGAGCGCAGGACGCGATCTGAAAGCGCGGCGCAAGAACGAAGTCAGTGGCTGCCAGTGCCCAGATCCTCGGAATACCCAGCCTTCAAGCGGGGCCATTGGGACGTGGGACGTCCATCGGTATGCACACGCTGCTTGCCTTCCCACCGGTGGGCGAGTCCTCCCACGTCTCCTGCCCGTAGACGGTCAAGTTGCACTACGATGACGTCCGAGCTACGTCTTCAAGAAGCTGTTAAGTTTCAAGGTGGCACGCAAACAAGAGCGCTTTGGGGGAGACAACATTCGAAGCCGATTCCGGTCGGTGTCAAACTGTAAGGACGGTGTGCCGACTACCACGTGTTGTGCGAATTAGCGATGTACGGAACGTCCGTCCGGCTAGCTTCGAGGATTTCATGGGCGGTTGGTGCACGAGGAACGACAGGCGCGTCGGCTGGTTCTAACGAGTAAGAAGTTGATAGCTCTTTTTGTTCATATCTTCTCCGTTTTTTGGCAGAGAAGTGTTCGTCTGGAGGAGCTAAACTGGAAAGCAGCGCGAAGAGGTTTCGCCTTCGAGGGACTGGCTGAATTCCCCTTCCTCGAGACGTAAGTTTAGGCGCCGTAGCTTGTCCAAACCAGTGGCGACGTCGCCTCCAAAAAGGAAGTGCCTCATGCGCGCACGCGTTCTTCTCGCATTCGCCGTCGTGGCGATTGCTCCAGCGCCGCAGCCGCAGCAAATCGTCATAACGAGAGTGTTTCCGGCGCCCGGGCAAATCGGCGCGTTCATCGCCGACGCCGATGGCAGTAATGAACATCCACTCGTCGCGCCGGCTGACATCGACTACGACGCGGTCTGGTCGCCCGACGGCAAGTCGATCGTGTTCACGTCTGAGCGCAACGGCTCGGCTGATCTGTATCGAATTCAGCCCGATGGGAGTGGACTCCAGCGACTGACTGACAGTCCCGGCGTACGACGATCAAGCCGCATTTTCGCCGGACGGGAAGCGACTCGTATTCGTCAGCACGCGCGGCGACGGCACGGCCGATCTCTACACGCTGGACATCGCGATCGCGAAGCGCGAAGCAGCTCACAAAGGGAACCGCCGGAGACTTCCGTCCTTCGTGGTCGCCCGATGGCCAGTGGATCGCATTTTCTTCCGACCGCACCAGCGATTTCCCGTTTTCTCATGGCCGCTGGGAGCGGCTGCAAATCGCCGACGTCTACGTCATTCGTCCGGATGGGTCTGGGCTCAAGCGCCTCACGCCACACGGCGATTTCTGCGGCAGCCCGAAATGGACCGCCGATAGCAAACGCATCGTTGCGTATGCATGGGTCGCGAGCAGACGCTCGACAATCGACTTCCTGCGCCCGAACATCCGGATGACACGCGGATCGTCGCCATCGATGTCGCCAGCGGGACGATGTCCGATCTCGCCCGCGGGCCACGGCGTCAAATTCAATCCCTCGCCGCTCGCCGACGATGTGATCGGCTATATCCGAAGGGACGGACCCGACCGTGGCATTCAGTACTCGAACGGAAAGCGGGTCCGGCCGGAGACATCCGCACCGCCTCTTGGTCGCCCGACGGCAAGAAGCGTGGTATTCCACAAACGCCTCGTGGTTCAGCGAAAGCCGTGGGTGAAGACATACAGCCGAGATGCGCGATACGAGTTGGCGTTCGTGGCCGGCGGGCCGTCGTTCAGTCCACTCGGCGATCGGTATGCATTCGTCAGCGCCGCGCAAAACGCCAAGGGCGCAGGGGTCGCCGTTGCGAACGTCGCCAGTGACACGTTCCAGATCATCTATCGCGATGCGCTGCGCAACATTCTCGCGCCGCAATGGTCCGCGAATGGCAAACAGATCATGTTCGGCGTCGGCAGTTTCAAGGCGTTCTTCAACGGGTTTCACAGTATGTTTCTCAAACCTGAAGATCGCGTCGAAGGGGGTGCACAGGTCGCGATGATCAATGCGGATGGCAGTGGATACCGCGAGCTCACGTCGGGGCCGAATAACAGCGCGTTTCCCTCGATGTCTCCCGACGGGCGGCGTTTCGTCTATCGAACCTTCGGCCCCGATGGCGACGGCCTCCGCATCATGGACATCGAGACGAAGAAGATCACATCGATCGCGAGCGGCTATGACAACTTTCCGCTGTGGTCGCCGCGCGGCGACTTGATCATGTTCTCACGACAGGATCACGGTGCGTACGAGATCTGTACGATCAAACCTGACGGCACCGGGCTCAAACAATTGACGAACAGTCACGGCAACGATGCGCACATGGCGTGGTCACCGGATGGCGAATACATCGGTTTCGCCTCGTCGCGCAAAGGATACAAGGACGAGGTGACATACACCGACGCGCCGCAGCCGTACGGTGAGATCTTCGTCATGCGGTACGACGGCACGGATGTTCGCCAACTCACCGACAATCAGTGGGAAGAGGGAACGCCGGCGTGGCAACCCGCGCTGCACAAAGAATAATTTCAACCGGAAACATCGGCGCACAGGTGTCGTAGTATTCGAAAGACGCCGGGAGGTCTGCCGGCGCGTCCTGACACTTGGTCAAATGTTTCCCGCACTACCAGTTCCCGGTTTAGGGCATCTAGGATAAGCGCCCGTCAATCTGGTGCCACGCCCATCGTGACGTCGCCTCAGCTTCCGAGCTTTCCGCAGCCGATGAGCTGCCGCAGGGGAGCGTCACGTGTCCAACCTTTCCACGTCGAAACGCACTCTAATGGCCCTTCGGGACGAGTGCGACCGCTTGTGCCTAGTTGCGCGACGGCACGATGAACGATTGCGCGACGTGGTTCAGGCGTTGGAAGCCGCGCGAGATGTGAACGGGAGCTCGGCTGAGGCCGTCAGACTCGCCGAACGCGCACTACACAGCGGCAGCCAGGTGCAGGAAATGGCGCAATCGCTTCTGGCTCGGCTGGAGGCGGAGGCGGCCGAACGGACCCACGCCGGCGCCCATCCGATCACGGCCGTGCTGGTGGTCGACGATATCGAGGATGCCCGCGTGCTTATCGCCGAAACGCTGCTTCAAGCTGGCTTCCTTGTGAGAACAGCCGAGAATCGCTTGGATGCTCTGATTGCAACCTGCGAAGAGCAGTCCCGAGCTGGTACGCAGGAGTTCACGCTCCGCGCGTTCACGCTTGATGGTGAACGCGAGATCGTTCGGCAGCAGTTCACATTCTCACCCCCCGAGACGACCATTGAACGCGAGGAGTACGCGACGAATCTGAACGCGGTCTCGCGACTCGAACTCGTAATCATCCCGGCGATTGACGGCGGCAACGCAGTTGGCCACATTGAAGGAATGGCGAATCGCCTGAAACGAGCCCATGCAGGACCGCTTAAGTCATCTTTGGCAACGTGATCGTGAACGTCGTCCCTGTATCGGTCGATGAACTCACCTGAATGTGTCCGCCGTGTGCCGACACGATCGCCCGCGCGATGAACAAGCCCAGCCCAATGCTGTGTGACGCACCTTCCGCGCCGCCGCGAGCGAGCGGTTCGAAGACGTACGGCAGCACCTCTGGGGGAATCGGTGGGCCCCCATTGTGGACGGTGAGCGTCACCGAGTTGCCCTGTTCCTGGCCGGTAAGGGTGATGGGCGTTCCGTTGCCGTGCTGTATCGCGTTGCCGACGAGATTCGACACGACTTGCTCGAGTCGGTCAGCGTCCCACTCGCCGCGCAGATCCCCGCTCACCTGCAACTGCAAGACGGCGTCAGGTTGGCCGGCACGGATCTCCATCATCGCTTCCTCGCACACCTGCTGAAGGCTTGCGGGCCGTCGCTTGAGCGGAAGTGATCCACCTAACCTGGTCCGGGTCAAATCCAAGAGATCGCCGATCATTCGCTCCATGCGTTGCGCACTGTTCATGATGCGTGTGACGACGCGGCCCCTTCGTTCAGGATTGTCGTCGGGTACAGCCAAGAGGGCGGCGCCGGCAGTCACGGCCCCGAGAGGGGTGCGCAGGTCGTGGCTGAGGACGCCGATGAATTGATCTCGAAACAGGTCGGTCTGAACCGCAAAGCGATCCATCGACTCCGTCATTGCTTCGTCGATGGCTTCGTTGAATCGGCGGACATCGGTGAGGTCCGATTCTCCGCTCTTCTCATAGAGTCGCAGCACCGTCGCCCGGAGCGCGCGAAATTCCGCCAGCACCGCCCGGAACGTAAAGCCGTGCTGGATGCGATCGTCGGCGTGAAGCGTCCCAGAGGCTTCCATAGTCTTAGCGGCGCCGCGGCCCCGCGACTTGAGGGACTGTTCTTCGGGGCTCTGCGCAATGCTCATGTCTTGAACGACCGCCGTCAGGATGTCCTCGGCGTGGTCGCGCAGTTCTGCCTCGGTCATCTCTAGGCCTGGTGGCATCAGCGTCTTGGCGAATCGGGCAAATTCGCTGATGATTGCTTCGTGGTGGCCGCGTATGAACTGGCTCAGGGACATAGTGTGCTCCGCGCGTTTCCCGTGGGCTTGGGTGACGAACGCCAGGGGACGCGGAAGCAACCTTAGCAGTCGAGCCGGGGCAGGTGCAAAATCGCGGAGCTCAGTCGTTCGCTGACCGAGCGGAGATCAATGCGTTGGAGCCTGCGCCAAACACGGCCACGCGCGTAACGTCGGAGCGGAGCAGAATGTAGCGCGCGTGTATCGCTACCCTAGCGTAACCCGCGCTCGCGAAACGCATCGGATTCCCCTTCGGCGAACGACAAGGCTCCCAGCGCGTACCACAGTGGGTTGCGGAAGCCTGAGTTGTCACACTACGACACTCCGAATCGGAGACGGATCACATCGCCTCGATACTGAAAGATCTTCCTGAGTGTCGAGCGGATGAAGACGCGATTCGCCAGCCGCCCGAAGAGCCCGAGCGGCGGTGTGTAATACACGCGATCCTCCATCACCGTGCGCGGGCCATCGGCCTGAAATGTGTGATTGTGCCACCAGAAGCGGTACGGGCCCTTCTCTTGAAGATCTGCAAAGCTTCGGCCCGGCTCCCACGTGGTGATGCGGGTGCGCCAACGAACTGGTAAAGGACCGACGCGCACGCGATAGTCGATCACGGCGCCCGCCGTCATCGGCGGCGGCTGTCCCTGAATGGAAAATCGCATCGCAGCCGGCGTGATCACGCCGAGGTTCGCGGCCTTCGAGAAGAAGGCGAACGTTTGGTCGAGCGGGGCATCGATCACCGTCCTGGCCCGCAGTTCGTAGCGAGCCTCCCCGGCTCCTTCGGGTCTCGACTGCGCGGGCGAGATCGCGACGGCGGTGCCCCCGACAATGTCCTCGAGCGCCGAGTCCAAGGTCGGAAAGTCGAACGCGAACTGGTGCTCCCGGAGCACGCAAGGGTCCACGCGCTGGCTCGCCAGCAGCACGGTGGCGGCCTCGCCGAAGATCACCTTGAGCGCGAGCGCCGGCAGCGGAAGTATGGCTGGGCGATGAAGCGCGCGTGCGAGCGCGCGCGCGAACGATCGACTGGTCGTCTGCTCCGGCGCCACGCCGTTCACCGGTCCTCGATAACGGTCGTCGGCCAGCGCCACAGCGATGATCTTCACGAGATCGTGGAGATGAACCCACGGCAGGTACTGCTTGCCCGATCCGACGGGCCCGCCCACCCCTAACTGGAACGGCGGCAGCACTTGCGCCAGCGCGCCGCCGGCCCGACCCAAAACAACCCCGGTTCGTAGCAGCACGACACGCGCGCCCAGCCGGTCGGCTTCCTGGGCCGCGCCCTCCCACCGCCGGCACAGGCGCGCCAGAAAACCGTCGGCGGTGCTGGACGCTTCCGTGAGCAGTTCATTGGTGCGATCCCCGTAATAGCCGACGGCGCTCCCCGAAATGAAGACGCGCGGGCGGCTCTTCGCCTCGGCCATGGCCCGAATCAGCTGCTCGGTCACCGCGATGCGGCTGCCCTCGAGGACGGCGCGGCGGGCGGCCGTCCACCGGCCGCCCATCAGCGGTTCGCCCGCCAGATTCACCACGGCGTCGCTGCGCTCAATCGCCGCGACCAATCCGTCGGGCGCCGTGTCGGCGTCAACCAATTCGACTTCTGCGCCCAGAAGACCCCGAGCGCGCGCCGGCGATCGCACCCACGCGACCACGGCATGCCCGTCGCGTTGGAGCCGAGGAATCAGCGCCCGGCCGACGAAACCGGTCGCCCCCGTCACGAACACTCGCATGTCACACCCTTCCTATCGATCGCGCAGCCAGCGAGCAGCCGATCAACCGCGGTGAAGTACTCGTCGTAATGGTTGACACCTACCGCTCGAACATCTCGATGCTGACCACTTTGTCGAATCGTCCGGTCAGCTCCCGATAGTCGGGCACTCCGTCGCCTCGCCGTTGAGCTCGATTCTGCGTAGCTTGGCGCGACGCGCGATCTCATGCAGGAGACCGCTGAACATCCACTCGTGCACGGGAAGGAGGACGTACCAGTACGCGCGGCCCAGCAGGCCTCGAGGGTCGAACGTCGCCGTCTGGCGGAGGAGCGATCGCCGGCCGTCGTCGAGCGGCGTGACCTGGAATTCCAGCCAGCCGCGGCCGGGCAACTTCAGATCGGCCCTGAGCCGCAGGCGTCGATCCGGTTCGTACGCGTCGACGGTCCAGCCGTCGATGACATCTGTCAGCCCGCAGTTCTCGGGATCGCGGCGGCCGCGTCCCATGCCCACGCCTCCGAAACCGAGGTCCAGCCAGCCTCGCGCTCGCCAGAGGGAGTTCCCGAAGTACCAGCCGTTCGTTCCGCCAATCTGCCTGATCGGAGCAAAGACCTGCGACGGGGGCGCGTCCAGAACAGTGGTCCGCGTGTCGACCTTCTGACGCAACCGAGCGCCGCCCTCTATCGCCTTCGCCAGCGCCACGCGCAACGGCGTCGGTTCGATCTGGAACGCGTCGAACGCGGCTGACGATCTGACCACCGTCGGGTTCTTCAACCCTTCCACCAGCGCGCGACCGACACGGGCCTGCGCCGGTGTCACCAGTGCGAGCCAGAGACCCGACAGGTGCGGCGTCAACAACGGCACCGGCAGCAGCCAGCGGCGCAGCCCGCGGAGCTGCGCGTACTCCCGCATGATGTCGCCGTACGAGACGACGTCTGGACCGCCGATCTCGAACACTTCACTGCCGGTGTCAGGCAGGTCCAGGGCCGCCGCCAGGTACGCCACCACGTCGTCAACAGCCATCGGTTGTGTCAACGTCGCGACCCATCGCGGGCACACCATGACGGGCAGGCGCTCGACCAGCGCCTCGATCATCTGGAACGACAGACTTCCGGCGCCGACCACGATCGATGCTCTGAACTCGATGACCGGAATGCCGCTGGCGCGCAGGACGGATCCGGTTTCGGCTCGACTCTGGAGATGGCTGGAGAGCGAACCCGCCTGATCTGCCAGGCCGCCCAGATAGATGATGCGCCGGACGCCAGCACGAGCCGCCGCGCGGCCGAAGTTTGCAGCTGCATGCCGATCCACCTCCGCGAAATCGGCGCCGACCGACATGGAGTGCACCAGGTAGTAAGCCGAGTCCACGCCAGCGAGAGCGAGGTCCAGCGACGCCTCATCGAGGCAATCACCCTGGACGACCTCCGTCGTTGATCGGGTTGCCTTGACGCGTTCGGGATTCCGCGCAAGGCACCGCACCGGACGGCCGGCCTCTTCGAAATGTCGAAGAAGACGGCCGCCGATGTATCCCGTCGCGCCGGTGAGGAGGACTGGTGCGTCCATGCCCCGGCCTATTCGTCCTTCGGCAGGATGACGCTGTCGATCACGTGGATGACGCCGTTGGTCGCGGCGATGTCGGTCTTCACGACCTTCGCGCCGTCAACGGTCACGCCGCCATCGCGGGATGCGATCGTCAGCGTGTCCCCGCTGACCGCCTTCGCCGAGCTGGTTTTGACCACGTCGGCCGCCATGACTTTCCCGGCGACGACATGAGATGTGAGGATGCGCTGCAGCTTCGGCTTGTTCTCGGGCTTCAGCAGCGCCTCGAGCGTTCCTGCGGGCAGCTTCGCGAACGCCTCGTCGGTCGGCGCAAACACCGTGAAGGGCCCGGCTCCCTTCAGTGTTTCGACGAGGTCGGCCGCCTGGAGTGCCTTCGCCAGCGTCTTGAACGATCCGGCCGCGACCGCGGTATCAACGATGTCCTTGTCAGCGGTCGGCAGCACCCATGTTGGCGGCGGCGCCGGTGATGGTCATGGCGGCCACGATTCCTGCAATCATCATCTTCTTCATTGTTTCTGCTCCGTGATCGAGTTGCGGGTTGACGAACTAACGAGTCGCGATCGCCGCGGGCTGCGCCCAGCGGTTCTGCACGCGCTTCCACGACACGGCCTGATACAGCCCGGCCAGACCCACCAGCCCGTAGACGAGTGCGCTGGCCGCCGAGACCTCACCGAACTGCATCCCGAACAGCGCTGCGACGAGGTCGAACCGGGCGACGGCAACGAGCCCCCAGTTGAGCGCTCCGACGACGACGAGGACCGCGGCGATGACGTCGATCTGCTTCATGACTCTTCCTCCTGTGCTGCGTCCGGCACCTCGCCGGCGCAATGCATGTATTGACTGTAGTGCACATTTATTTGCTTTACAGTAAAATCAACGCTCGGCCGCAAAGTCATGTGAATGCGACGACAAGAACCGCGCGGAATGTGACTGTCACGACAAACTGGAGGCGGAATGCTGTCGGCAACGCTCGAAGAAGGGCTCAGCGACTATGCGATCGGCGCGAAGATTCGCGCCTTACGGCTGAAGAAGAAGATGGGGCTCGTCGAGCTGGGGCAGCATTCCGGGCTGTCGCCGGCGTTGCTCTCGAAGCTCGAAAGGGGGCGCCTCTTCCCGACGCTGCCGACGCTGCTGCGGATCGCGCTCGTCTTCAGCGTCGGCCTCGACTATTTCTTCGCCGGCGCGCGCGAGAAGCCGCTCGTGGCGGTGGTCCGCAAGGCGGAGCGCGTGCAGCTGCCAGAGCGTCAGGATGGGAAGGACATGTCTTATCGCTTCGAGTCGCTGGACTACCCCGCGACCGAGCGGCGGTTCAACTCGGTACTACGCCGAGTTCCTTCCCGTGGCGCGCGACAACGTCCGGTTGCACACGCACGCGGGCGTGGAGTTCATCTACACGCTCAAGGGCAGGTTGAACGTTCACATCGACGGCCAGGAGCACGCGCTCGAGTCCGGTGACTCGATGTACTTCGACTCCGGCCTTCCCCATGGGTACCGCCGCAGCGGCACCTCAACATGCTGCGCCATCGTGGTTACGACAGCCTGATCGCCTTCCTCGACGACCACCCCACGAGCTGTCGCTTCGGAAGCACGTCTGAAGAGTTCGCGATCGTCTCGATGTCGGCGATCGGGGGCTGGTCCGAATCGATCCCGGGGGACTGGAGACCGTAGACGGGTTGATCCGCGCCCAGGTGTTCGGCGAGCGGAATACGCTAACTGGTCAGTTGAGATGGATGCAAAACTGCCCCGCCCCGCCGGAGCGCCTCGGCGCGCGCCAGCACCGAGCCGCCAGCCGCCGAAGCCGCCAGCAGCCAGCAGCCAGCAGCCAGCAGCCAGAAGCCCGCAGCCGTAGATCTATTCCACCCGCAACGCGGCGGCAGGTCCCACGCGCATCGCGCGCCGGGCAGGGATCCAGCACGCGACGAGCCCGATGACGATCATCATGACCGTGACCGCGACGAAGCTCGCGGGATCGACCGGGCTGACCTCGAACAGGAGCGCGCGGAGAAAACGCGTCAGCGCGATCGCGCCGGCGAGCCCGAGCGACGCGCCAGCAAACGTCAACGCGAGGCCTCGCGAGAGCACGAGGCGAAGCACATCGGCCCGCTGCGCACCGAGCGCGATGCGGATGCCGATCTCCCGAGTCTTTCGGACAACGATCTCGGACAGCACGCCGAAAAGGCCGACCAGCGTGAGCGTGACGGCGACGGCTCCGAACGCGATCATCAACTGCAACACGAAGCGCTGGCGGCTGAACACATCTGCATACGACCGCTCGACCAGCGCCACACGATCGATCGGTTGATTCCTGTCGATCGACCAGACTGCCGCTTTGATCGCAGGAATCGTCGCCGCCGCGTCCTGCGCGCGAATCAACAGCGTCCGGGCGGTGTACCCCCGTCGTCGCGGCATGTTGGTGGCGACAGTCTCCGTCGGAACGGGCCACGGGCTATAGACGTGAAACGGCGTGTGTTCCTGCCTGTCCCACCCGTTCACGTTGGCCACGACGCCGACGACCGTTCGCCATGGCGCTTGACTGTAGAACTTGAATCTCCTGCCAACCGCCGAGTCGCCAGGCCAATAGCGATTCGCGAGCGCCTTGGTGATGATGAGCGAATCGGCTGGTTCGGTGGGTGAGAAGAAGCGGCCGGCGACGAGCGGAATCTGCAGCGTGCGAAAGTAATCCGGCGAAACCATGTTGCCTGGCAGTGCCAGTTGCTCGGCGTGTGCCGGGGCCGTGCTGCCTTCGGCTTCGGGCACCCCGAAATTGAGCGATCCCCCCGCGGGCGGAACGCCATCCGCGATGGCAAACTGTGAAACGCCCGGGATCGCCTGAACGCGGTCCCGCACGGAGTCGAGGAAATTGGATCGCGCGGCGCTCGAAGGATACTTGTCGGTCGGCAGGCTGAGCGTCACTGCAGCCAGTCCGCGAGGTTCGAATCCCGGTTGCAGCGACTCCAGGTTCACGAAGGTCCGAAGCATCAGCGCTGCGCCGACCAGGAGAATCAGCGAAAACGCAACCTCGGCGATGATGAGCGTGCCGGCGAAGCGGCTATACGACTGACTGCCTCCGCCACCGGTCGTCGCCTTCAGGATCACGTCAAGGTCGGGTCGCGATCCCCGCAGCGCCGGCACCAGACCGAAGACGAGTCCGGTCAGCAGCGTCATCACCAGGGTGACGGCCAGGACCCGGCCGTCGATCTCGATTGGACTCGTCGCCTGAAACGTGAGGTCCGCAGGCGCGGACGCCACGATCGCATCAACGCCCCAGGTCGCGATCAACACACCCAGAGCTCCGCCGCAAAGCGAAAACAGCAGGCTTTCGGTCAGCATTTCCCGGATCAGCCGGCTGCGCGCGGCGCCGATGGCCGTGCGTATCGCCATCTCACGCTGTCGAATTGCAATCTGTGACAGGAAGAGGCTTGCGGTGTTGGCACAGGTGATCAAAAGCACGAATGCGACCGCCCCGAGTATGACGAACAGGGCGGCTCGTGCTGTCTTGTCGACGTGCGCGACCTTCTTGGGATCCAGTCGCAATCCCCACGTCCTCGGGAGTGGAGCTTGTATCTGTCGTCGATCCGCGATCGTGTCCGCAAGTTGCTGTTCGGATCCGCGGGGCACGCTCGTGGCCAAACGACCGAGGCCGAAGAAACCTCGCACTGTCGCATCCGAGATATTCGACTGGGGATCGTACGGCAGCCACAGGCTCTCTTTTTCGCTGGTCAACCGGAAGCGGCGCGGCATGACGCCGATGATCCGGTACGGTTCATCATTGAGCGTGAGGCGTGAGTCGAGAACGTCTTCGCGTGCGCCGAGCTTGCGGCGCCACAAGGCTTCGCTGATCACGACGACACGCTCGGCGCCAGGGGCACCGTCTTCGCGCACGAAACTGCGCCCGTTCCTGGGGTGCACGCCGAGCATGTCGAAGAGACCGGTCGACACCAGGAGCCCCTGGACCCGTTCCGGTTCGACTTCGCCCGTCACATCGAACTGTCGTGGTGCGTATGCCTCGAATCTTTCGAACAGCGCCAGCTCGGTCTGCCAGCCGACGATTTTGGCAGGCGCCAGGCTGTTACCACCTCCGCCGTTCGCGCGATCGATGTCGAGCACATCAACAAGACGATCCGCGTACGCAAAGGGTGCAGGACGAAGCACGGTCTGGTCGACCACGCTGAAAACCGCCGTCGTCGCGCCGATCCCGATGCCGAGGATGAGGATCATCAACAACGTGTGGGCCGGCTTGAATCGAAATCGCCGAAGGGCGAGGCGGAGATCGGGAATCATCGATTTCCTCTCATCGGACGTGAACGAGCGAGGCGTCGCCGCGTCTCGAGCACGACCGTTGCCACGCGCCAGAGATACTGTAACTCATTGATTGTTAATGACTTTCATGTGAGATGCGGCACGCCAGTGCTGTAAAGATGTGCCCGGTTGTGGGACGGATTGTCACGGAATCGAGCAGCGAGTGCCAAGCGCGGCTATACTCGTCCGCCGGACTTCGAAGTCACGAAGAGCTGATGGTCATCCGCCTGCACCGTCGAATCATCGGCGGGGAGACAACGCGACAGCAATCACTCCTGCGTCCAAGCTCCCGCTCGTCACGAAAGCGATCGTCGATGTGTGCGATGGCGACGATCGCCTTCAGGCGGCGAACCGCCCAATTAGCTGGCAGCGTAGCTGGGCCGCCGTGGACCAGACTTGCAAGTCGTAGCTCAATCGTGAACATCCTGTTCTGAGAGGTAAGCCGCCTAACGGCACCGCCGCTCAGCCCACCCCGATCGGCCCATGCTGACCAGAGAGCGCGTCGTCCATCTCATCGGTCTCGAGCAAATGATGAAAGTGGATGGTGCTCACTGTTTCGGCCACCACCGACCGACCCGCCGGCAGTACGCCTCGTAATCTTTGTCGAACGTCTGGCGCAATGCGGGCTCCTCATACCACACGACAAACAGGTGTGTGATGAAGAGGAACAAGGCGGCATAGCCAAGGAGCGAAATCGATTGATAAAAGATCCCGGCGCCGGCTAAGGCCACGCCCGCACTGAGATACATCGGATTCCGGACGAGTCGATACGGGCCCCTAACCACCAGCCGGCGAGGCGGGTCGAACGGCGCGGGTGTCCCTCTACCGACGAACGCGAACGTGAGGATGCACGTGAGTGCGAGTGTCGCGCCGGAGACTGCCAGAAGCGCCCCGGCGATTTGCCACACGCCGATTGCCGCGGGTTGAATGACGCCCGTTGTGGACAGGATCTGGCCCGGCAGGAATATGAGGAGGAATCCGATGAAGAGCACTGAATAGGTGGCGGCGCGAGCAAGGACGAATATCATCGGCAACTCCCATGCTCGTGAAATCCCTGGCCTAACGCGATGAGTCTCGCGCATGAAGGACAGGCCATTTACGTGCGCCTACCATCGGGGCATCTTGAACACGGCGCGGTGTTGAACGAGGAGGTCGACCTCGACGAGCCACGCAAGCTCGTGCGAGAGTTCAAGTGGTGGCTTCGAGCAACAGACGCGCACCACGGTCCGTGGAAATCGCCGCCGCGATCATTCGGTCGCGCCCCTGCACGTCATCAACGGCCGCCTGGTATCCGCCACGGTTGACGACGACCTGGTGAAACGAGTGAGCAAAGGCCTGATTGGATTTCAGGTCGAAGGCGTCAACATGAAGGCATCGTTCCGGAATATCTGGCTCAAACAGTAAAAGGGAAAAGGGACAAGGGAAAAGGGACAACGAAGGAGTGGCTGCTTTGATGTGTCATTCGATCTTCTCGACCAGCATCAGATTCCGGCTGATGCTGTCGATCAACTGGGATACAGCAGGTAACGCTCATCCGGTGATACCACCAATCCCAGCGATGGACTCTTTTCGAGGTGCGCGATGGTTCTACGTCGACCGGTCCTGAAATCAAGAAAGTCGATCGTGTTCTTCCATGGCATCGTTTCACTCGCCGGTCGTCGTTCGAGGTCGACGGTCCCTGCGATGAAATACAACCCATCCTTTCCGACGGCAAAATTCATCGGATCATGCATTTCGCTAATGATGGGGATCTCATCTCCACCCTTAACGGGGACGCGCCAAATCGCCATTCTGTTTCCAACGGCCTTCGCATAGTACAAATACTGACGATCGACAGACTCGATCGCAAAAGAGCCACCCTGTCGAGTCACTTGCTCGCGATGTCCTCCCGCCGACGGCATTCTCCAGATCTGCCGGTCTCCCCACACCTCCGGTGATGCGACCGAGAGGAAGTAGATGGTTTTGCCGTCGCGCGACCAGCTCGGCTGCAGATCCGGCAGTGGTCCATCGGTGAGAGGTTCAGTCCGGCCTGTCGCCACATCGAGTACCCACAACGCGCGCTCGGTTGTCACGCCCTGTCGATTGGAACAGGATTCTTTTACCGTCGGGCGACCAGCGTGCGTTCGCGCAATTTGGAGCGCTCATCGAGCACACGGCACCACCCATCGACGTCATCTGCACCGGCTTCGACCCATCTGCGTTGGCGATCCAGATTTCCTCGCAGCCCGTACGGGTCGACGTGAACGCGATGCGTTCACCGTCGGGTGAATAGTCAGGGTTGTATTCCTCGTAGGTGGAGACGGCAACGGGCACAGGGGCTTGATCCGGTTTCGTTAAATCGAGCCTTAACAGGTCGATGTCTTCGAGACTTGCCGAATACACGAGGCTGTTCGCGCGATTTGAAACACTGAACGAATCCGCGTTCTCACCAAAAGGCAACAGCTCAGGAGGACTCGGAGGGTCCAATCGATTCGCTCCCAGCGTCACTCGGTACAACCGCATCACGCCGGAATGGCCCGAGGCTGAAAATATCAGGGCATTCCCGCGCGGTGTCCACGCCACGGTGCGGATGAATGCCGCGTCTGGAGTCACGCGCGTCGGCGGTCCTGCGACCGTCACCTCGCTGGTAAGCGGCAGCACATATAAAGCGACGCCCGTGCCGGTCCGCCGGATGTAAGCCATTCGGCGGCCGTCCGATGAAAATGCCGGGCCGCCACCATCACTCGTCAATTGCCGCTTGCCCGAATTACCGACGCTGAATAGCCAGATTCCGGAATACCCGTCCTCTCCCCAGTGCGCGAGCCACTGGCTGTCCGGCGTCCATGCAATGCTGCTGTTCGGTCCCACCGGCCCTGACCAACCCCGGATTGCGAGGCCAGTTGCGATGGTTCGGTCCGCTCCACCACCCAGCGCGGGAATCACATGGAGATCGGTGCTGCCGGGTTTTGGCGATCGCTCGAACGCGATGAGCCGGCCATCCGGCGACCAGGAAGGATTGAGATCGCGCGCAGGGTCATTGGTCAACTGAATCGGCTCGCCACCGCCGACGAGTTTGACGTAGATGTCGTAATCCTTTGACTCTTTGCTCCATGCGAAGGCGACCTGGCTGCCATCCGGGGAGAAACTCGGCGTCGTTTCGTAGCCCGGGTCTGTGGTCAACGGGATAGTGGGAGGCACCTTTGCTCTGACCTCCTCCGTCGATCGCGTGTGCATAACAGCCCACCACGATGCGCCGGTAATCACGATGAGCACGACCGTTGCGACGCTCCATCGCCACGGCTCCCCAACTTTGCGCCCCCGAGCGAGCGCAAGGGAGTTGGCCGCGTCACCAGCCCCGGGCGGAATCGGGATCACGCCTTCCGCGAGGCGATACCCATGCTTCGGAATGGTTTCAATCCAATGGGAAGCGCCGTCCCCGAGCGCCTTCCTCAGAGCCGAGATCTGAAATGAGAGGTTCGACTCGTCGACGAACGCGTCGGGCCACAGTGCCGTTATCAGCTCGTGCTTCGAGACCGCGCGCCCCCGACTCTGTACCAGGACTGACAGGAGGTCGAACGTCTTGGGGGTCAGAGAGATGGGGCGACCGTCGCGCGTCAGAAGCCGGCGCTGGATATCGAGTCTGAACCCGCCGAACTCGTAGACGTCAGCAACCTGAGTCGTCATCGCGGTTCTCAAGAATTTCTTTTGAATTTCTTCGACAACACACTGCCAGCTCAAAGGACTTGCTCACGAGCCGCTGTCTAGCGTCGTCTCGTGCGCTATCGACACTACTTCACCAAACGGCTCCGGAAGGGGCTCAGTTTACGCCGGTTTCTTGCCGTCGGATCCTGTCTGCTCAGCAATGTAGCGACAGGGACGATATGTGCTGCGTTTCCTGGGTTGGACGGTCACCCCCTCCCATCAACGCCACAGGAACTCTTCGCCACCAATCCGCATGCCTTTGGCGATTCGCTCAGAACCGCAAGACCGAGACCGGTGTCACCGGAAGACCGGAGGCGAATCCTCGATTCGCTGCCTCGCGAAGGCGTGATGACGCGGTTGACACCTAAGATGGAGAACAAGTTGATCGGTCTCCAGGTACTGCTAAGGGCCGCGGACCGCGACGCTGTCTACGATGTACGGGTCGTCGACATTCCGCTTGCCCGAATCGGCCTCCTTTACCGGACAGTCCTGCTGATCTCCGGGACCGCACTGGCGCTGTTGTCAGCCGACGACGTGCGGGCACAAGTCGCGCACGAAATCGCTCACGAATATTTCGCAGCAGAGCACGAACGGGCGACGAATGCGCAGGACCACCGCCGTCTCAAAGAAATCGAGTTGATGTGCGACGCCTTCGGCATGGTGATGCTGCACGAGCTGGGAATTGATCCCTCACGGCTCATCGTGAGTGTCGAGAAACTCACCATTTATAACCGGCGCACGTCTCAGATCGGAATTGACGAATCAAACTATCCCACCCTCGACGAACGCCGCATGTTCGCAGCCGCTGTACGGAGATGGATGTCAGCCGAAAAGTGACGGATCCGTTGTTTGGTCGGAAAACCAGGAACCGACGGATCCCGGACCACGCACAACGGATCCCGACAAGAATCTATTTCTCAATCCCGAACCCGAACGCATACAGCGTGCTGTCGGCGCCAGGGACGTAGACGTTCCCCTGCCCCGCCGACAGTCCGCCGCGCACTGACGTCGTGATCGTCCGCATGCTGTTCCAGAGATCCTTCCCGTTCGCCGCGTCGATCGCGTAGAGCACCGAAGGTCACCGCTTTCGTTCCGCTCGATGCGGTAAAGAGCACCGCCAAATCCGCCACCAGCGCCTCGCGCGGCCGGGGGAAGTCCACCCGGTGTATTGCCTGCCGCTGCCGCAGCGGATCCGGGGACGGCGCCCGGAGCGCCCGACGCGTCCGCCAGGTCCACCAGCGGCGCCAGCACCACCGCCCCGTTGTTGTCCCGCGGTCGCGAGCGTGACCGCGGCTCTGCCGGGTTCACCGACACCGCCGCCGGATCGGCCGCCACGGCCGAAGCCGGCGCCGCCAGCCGCCGGCGCGACGCGGTTGGACGCGAAACAGTGCGACTAACCCGCCAGGACACTCAGTCGTGACGTTCAGCATCGGAGGCGGACTTGCCGAGTAACACTGCCCCATACACAACTTGCCCGTGCTCGATCGGCGCTTCGGGGCGCGTGTGCTTCGGGCCCCAGAACGGTGTCAGCACCCATCGCGTCCCCTTGGCGTCCTGCCACGTGGCCATCGCGCCCCAGATTCCGATCGTGAAGTTCATTCCTCGTTGCGGATGAGCGGCGAGCGATACACCGGCGTGCGGTGATCCTCACCGCCGAGGGCAGAGGTATCCATCAACCAGATTCGGCATTCCTTGCTGGCCGAGACGATGTATTCCTTCCCCTTGTATTCGAAGATGGGTGACGACGTGTTGAAATCGAGGTCGCGCTTGCGCATCCAGTACACGTCGACAGGGGCGTACCAGTCTTTCAGTTCGAGCGCCTTCGTCTGTGGGAGGATAGTCCGTATTAACGCTGTGCCGCGAGCGCGAGTTTACAGAAGATCCCTTATCAGACCGCGCTCGCTGTCTCCGACAGCGCGGATTAGCGCGTCGCTGGACGCGAATCGTGCCAAGTCGACGCTCTGCATGCACGAGCAGATTGCCCGCCCGGGGAGGAAAGACATCGGCGAGGCACACGGCGGCCGAGGCTCGCATCGGCCGTCGCGCTCAACTAGCGGTCGGGATCAAGCAGATGCTGTGGCGGGGCGCGAGCGGGCTTGAACTCCGGCTGGTCGGTCGGAAGGCCTAGATGCCGGAGCATGCGTTCCACCGCGTTCCCGTACTCGATGAGTGCGAGCAGCCGAAGCCGGCCCCCACAGCGCGGGCAGTCGAGCACGTCGATCCCAAATGTCCGCCGCATCAAATCGGCCCATGAGTTTTCTCGGACACGCCCGGCGCGCACGCGTGCGGCGTGCCGCCCGGAGACGTGACGAATGCGGCCGGAATGGAGCGATCTCGCCGTCACCCGTGGCGATTCCTGCACCGCCCAAGACGCACCGCGATCGCAAGACTTGACGTCAACCATCGAGCGTCGATTGAGCCATCTCTCTAGGTTGAGCAGCATGGGAGCGCGACCGAAGCGAACTCAGCGCTTCGGGGCCCCGGCGGGTGAGTCCGGCATCAGACGAACAATCATGCCCGGCGTTGCCGCCGAGAGAGGCACGCCCTGCCCTCCGGTCGGGCTCTGGATTGCGACATACAGGAAGCCATCCGGCCCCTGAACGATGTCGCGCACGCGGCCGAACTCGGCAAACAACACCTCCTGTTTGACGATCTTTTCGTCGCTAATCTCGAGGCGACGCAGCTGTTGTCCGACGAGCCCACCGACGAAGAGGCTCGTGTTCTTCCATCCTGGATAGCGATCGCCCGTGTAGAAGGCGATGCCCGCCGGTGCAATGGCAGGAGTGTAGTAGACGATCGGATCGTCCATCCCAGGCTCTGAGGTCTTCGTGATGCCGCCCTGCAGACCCTTTGAAGCCACACCCCAACCGTAGTTGTGACCTTTTTCGATGATGTTGATCTCGTCCCCTCCAGTCGGACCATGCTCGGACTCCCACAGTCGACCTGTGACCGGTTCCCACGCAAGGCCCTCGGGGTTTCGGTGACCATAGCTCCAGATCGTCGGGTCCGCACCTGGTGTGTCTACGAACGGATTGTCCTTCGGAGCCGTTCCGTCGTCATTGACGCGGTGAACCTTGCCCAGGCCGTTCTTCAGGTCCTGAGCGTTCTGCATGGTGCCGCGCTCGCCCAGCGTGAAGAACAAATGACCGTCGCGGTCCCATGCGAAGCGCGATCCGAAATGGACGCCGCTCGAGACGTACAGCTCGGTCGGTGATCGAAAGATCACCTGCTGGTCCGTCCACTCGTTGTTCTTGTTGATCTTCCCGCGAACTATCACTGTGTTCGACGGAGGCTGCGGAGGTCCTCCGCGGCCGCGGCCTTGACCGCCGCCGGGAGCGCCTGCGCCCGGAGGAGGAGTGCCACCTGCGTTTCCGCCCGGAGGTGTCGTCGCGGCAGGAGCAGCCGCCGGATCGGCCGGCGGTGGAGGTGGAGGGGCCAGGAAGCCTGGCTGGACCTCGGAATACGAAAGATAGATCCAGCCGTTTCTCGCGTACTGCGGATGAACGGTCACGTCCAGAAACCCTCCGTCCTGCTGGACGTGTGGTTTCGGTGTGCCGGTGATCGGCTCGGAAAGCTTGTTCTTGTCGAGAATGCGCAGCGTGCCGTTTCGTTCGGTGATGAGCAGTCGCCCGTCGGGAAGAAACGCGAGACCGAAGGGCGTGTTCACATCGCGCGTGAGCACTTCCATTTTGAACGTTTGCTTCTCCGAAGGGATGACCACGCCTTCCGGATCGGCGACATACGTGGGTTTCGGCTTGAGATTGGCGGTAGCGGTTCGAATGTACGCGATCAGCTGAAAGACCTGCTGATCGGACAACTGCTCCGGCAGGAAGCCGACCATGCCCTTCTCGGGAACACCGTGACGAATCGTATTCGCGATCTTCTCGTCGTCAGTGCCGTCGAGCCATTTCTGATCGAACAGCCACGGCGCCCGGCCCGTCACGTCTGTGGTGCCGTGGCACCCAGAACACGTCGCTACGAAAAGTGTGGCGCCAGCGTTCCCGCGGCCGCCGCCTCGGCCGCCACCAGGGGGTGCCTGTCCCGCGGGCGGCGCTCCAGCCGGCGCTCCACTACCCGTAGGAGGTTGCTGTGGGGTTTGCTCAGCCTGCGGCTGCGACTGCGTGCCGCCATCCCTCGCGGCGAGGAACAGTTCCGTGCTGAATACGAAGGTGGTGCTGACAATGAGAACAGGTCCGGCAAATCTCTTGTAAGTTCGAAGCATCATTGAAAGAACCCCGGGCGCGCGAGAAAGCCCGATCCGCCGTCGCGCAAAATCGATGGGTCGCGATAATATCGATTCTCTGATAGATTGTCGAAATAAATTAGCGTTGACTGGCAAGGCCTCCGGTTGACACGTTTGCGCCGGTGGTCAGTTTCTCTTCACCTCGTCTGATCAGTGCAATGGTGCAATCCATGCGCGCTATCCGCCCCTCTCCAATCGCGTTCCCGGTCACGTCAAGCCGAATGGGTCGTTCGAAGATCCCGCGGGTCAGTCGAACGCTCACGTCCGACTTGTTCGACCAGATCCGGCTGGACATCCTACACTGTCGCCTGCAGCCGGGCTCCCGGCTCCTGTTTCGCGACTTGCGCGCGATGTACGGTTCCGGTCAGAGCCCTCTGCGGGAAGCGCTGATGCGGCTCGCCTCCGAACAGCTCGTCGTTCTCGAAGATCACAAAGGATTCCGGGTTGCGCCGGTCTCGCCCGAGGAGATCGTCGACATCGGGAACACGCGCTGCGAACTCGAAGGACTCGCCGTTCGGATGGCCATCGAGAAGGGCGACGACCGGTGGGAAGCCAATATCATCGCTCGATTCCACGAGCTGTCGAAACGGCCGACCTACACGTCAGACGGAAAACTGGATCCTGACTGGGAGCGACGTCACGATGCCTTCCATCAGGCGTTGTACGCGGCGTGCGAGTTGCGATCGCTGATTTCCTTCTGCCAGGTTCTCGCCGAACGGGCGTACCGGTATCGACACCTGCTACTCGAAAACGTCGACCGCACTCGAGACCATCTCGGCGAGCACGAAGCCATTCAGAAAGCCATCGTCAATCGGGATGCGAACACGGGCGTCAGGTTGCTGCAGCAGCATTATCTGCGGACGGTTGAAACGCTCGTCGCGAACTTGACGAAGCTTGCGTAGCCGGGGAGCTTACGCCGGAATCTTCAGAAGCTTGTGGACGTTGCCCCATACGATCTTCTGAAAGATGTCGGGTGACGTCGACCGCTTCAGCAACCCCAACGTCTCGCGTGCCACGCACTTACCAGCCAGCCGTGCGGCTGCCGGATTGTTGTTTTGACTGATACCGGCACCATGGCCATCACTGCAGCTGCAGTCGCTCCCGAAGAACAGCTTGTCCTGATGGCGCTTCAGAAAGTCGGCCGTGAACTCCGGATCGCGTGACATGGCGTTGTTGCCGGAATTCGCCGACATGTCGCCGAAGAGATTGGGATGGTCGCTGAGCCATTTGTCCGTGAGCCCGCCCCGCTTGATTGGCCCCGTCGGATAGGCCGCTTCATTGTGATAGTCAGCGCTCACGTTGGCCCAGAACGCGTCCGCATGTCCGATGAACGTCGTCCTGGGATTTGCCTTGAGGATCGAGTCGAACGTCCTGGCAAACCCCGTGCTCCAGGCGCCTTCATCCGGGAAGTGGTCCACTTCCTGGAAATGAATCAGGATCGGGACGCGGAGATCGGCCGCAAGCGCATACATGCGCCGCAGCTCGGGACCGTCGGCGGCGACGTGGAACTTCATTTCGCCGAATCCCTGAGCCCCTGATTTCACGGCCTGCGTGAGCATCTGTTCGGCATCAGGTTTGGTCACGTCGTAGCTGTTGAACCACGTGAATCGTCCCGGTGCTGTAGCCTGAAGCGCTTTGACCTGTTCGAGCGCGTCACCGCGCGACAGCAGATTCGCTTTCGTCACGCCTGCGCCATCGAGGTGTGCGAGGTTGCTGGCCGGCTGTGCGCGAAGATGGAAATGCAAGTCGAACACGGGCGAGCCCCACTCGTTCGTGGGCGCGCCCTGTCGCACCAGCGCAGGCAGGACGGCGGCCGCGGTCAGTGATTCGAGAAATTCACGACGATTCATCTACAGCCCTCCGTTCGACGGCAACGTGTGTTCGCCATACTACGTTGCGCGCCTCCGACGGACAACACTAGACCGTCTGCGCTTTTTTGAACACAGGCTCGGCCTTCGCGGCTCGGTTCGTGGCCTTACTGCTCACAAAGTCAGGTATTTACAGGATGGATCGACGCGTCATGGCGCGCTACCGTCCTTGTTAACCGCCGTGATTGGGGCACACGGTGGCCGGAAGGAGCCGCGCACTTTGTTCAAGGTGGCTCTGGTGGGCTGGGGTCTGGCGGGTTTTGGCGCTGGCCTGCTGCTCGTCAGCTCCGGTCAGGTTCGGCTGCCGGGATGGCATCTGCCGTTTGCCGTTCAGCAGTCTGCCACAAATCATCCCGAGATACAGGCAATCGTGTTTGGTTCTGATTCCGGGTTGGTCCTGAACTACATCAAGCCGGACAAGACGACCGCCTTCGACTTCATGATTGGTCAGTTGAAAACAGCCATGGAGGAAAGCCACGAATCGACTCTCTGCGATCAGGCCGCCAGATGGAGAGTTCTTCGGAGCCCAGATTCAGGACCAGATGCAACGGCAGTATATGTGTTTGCCGTCGAGAGCGGCAGGCGGAGTAAGGACTACCGCTTCTCGACGCTGATTGCCGAAGCGATTCGCCGAAATCCGGACGAGTTCTACCGGCGCCTGGTCGATCTGTACGCGTCGCCTCAGAACGTCATCAACGTGGGCCCTATCTGGGCAGCTCGCGGACCGAACCTGGAACGAGACCAAATTGCGTCGCACAGTTTCCGGTGAGTGCATCCTTCGCTGAAAAGTCACAAACACATCCTCAGGCGACTACTCAGTATGGTTTGGATCTATGAACGAGACGGACAGGTCCTTCGACTGGAAACGCAACTTGATGTCACGACGAAGGAGTATGTGCTGGCGTTGTTCTGGTGCGGACGGCCGGACCGCGTCGAGCGGTACGAGAATGTTGACGCGTTCAGCGAACGGCTGCGTGCGCTGGACAAACAGCTCGCTGACGGAGGCTGGTCGCAGATTGACAATCCTCAGCTGATTCTTCTAAACAGTCATCATCGTCGCGTCGAGGCCAACCTCCGTCGGTTGCGTTCGGATGTCAATCTTTCGGGCATCTACGTTCGCGATTACCTACTCGATGTGGCGCGCGAACGAGCGCCGGGATACCGCCAACGAATTGCGGAATTCCGACGGACCAACATGGCGACGCTCGCCGAGCTCCAAGGTCTGATCAGACGGGACGACCAGATCGCGAGTCTCGAGGCGAAGCTGGACGAGTACTGGGAAACGTTCGATCCGATGTTTGACTGGACACCGGCCGAGAAGATGGCTCGAAGCGCGAGTTTTCTCCGACAGGAAGTCATTCCTCGCCGTGAAGCCGCGCTCACGCTTGCACAGGAAATCGAAGAGCTGAACAACGCGAACCTGGCTGCCCAACGTGAAGAAGTGGCGCGGCGACACGCGGCGTTCCGCGACGACCTGCGGCGGCTGATGTGGCAAACCGTCCTGCTGGGCCTCATCGTCGCCGTGGTCGTCGTCGCTCGACTACGAGTCCTCGAGAGTCGTTCGGAGGAGACCGAGGGTCAGATGCGCGAGCTGTCGCAACGCCTGGTAAGCGCCCAGGAAGAGGAGCGCAAGAACCTTTCGCGCGAGCTGCACGATCACGTAGCGCAGGTGCTCACCGCAGTCAGAATGGAACTCGGGCAGATTGAGCGAACAAGTGCCGCCGTTGCTCCCGCCGCTGCCGAGTGCAAACGTCTCGTCGACGATATGTTCAGAACCGTCAGGGACCTCACGCTCGGCCTGCGCCCCAGCATGCTCGACGACTTCGGCTTGCGGGCGGCCCTGGAATGGCACACGCGAGACTTTATGCGGCGATACGCCATCAACGTGGAGCTCAGCATGGGCGGCGAGTTCGACACATTACCCGACAAGCACCGGACGTGCGTCTATCGCGTCGTCCAAGAGGCGACGACGAACTGTGCCAGGCATGCACATGCCCGCAACATCAAGGTCACAGTGACGACCGAGGGCGGTCAGCTCACGTTGACGGTAAGAGACGATGGAGTGGGCCTCGATCCGAGCCGTCGCCGGAAAGGACTCGGCCTCAGAGGCGTCGACGAGCGCGTCAGGGAGCTCGACGGAAGGATGACTATCGGTACGGGAAGTCAGACAAGGAACGACGTTACTGGTTCAACTTCCACTGCCGCTACCGCTGATGGAGGTGCCGCTTGCGCGTGCTGCTGGCTGACGATCACGCCATCGTCCGGCGCGGCTTGCGCGGTCTTCTGGAGGCCGCCGGTTTGACGGTGGTTGCGGAGGCGGCCGATGGATTGGAGGCGGTACAACTTTGTGAAGAGCGACACCCTGACCTCCTCATCCTTGATATTGGAATGCCGAAACTCAGCGGGATCGAGGTGGCGGCCCGGGCGCAAAAGCTTGAACGCCCCCCGCGGGTAATCATTCTCAGCGTGCACGGTGACGAGTCGTACATCATGCGCGCGCTGGCAGCCGGCGCGCGGGCATATCTCTTGAAGAGCGCCACGGACGAAGATCTGATTCCAGCCGTTCGTGCAGTGTCAGCCGGAAAGCCCTTCTTCAGCCCCGCGGTCACTGAAGTGTTGGTCGAGGACTACGTTCGTCGACTGCAGCAGCTTGGTCTGACCGACTCCTATCATCTGCTGACGGATCGGGAGAAGGAGGTGCTTCAACTGCTGGCGGAGGGGCGCTCGAACAAGGAAGTGGCCACGCTGCTCAATCTTGGCCTGTCCACCGTCGAGACCCACCGTTCAAATCTGATGCAGAAGTTGAATCTGCACAACACTGCGAAAGGGTGCTCTACGCTGTGCGAAAGGGTCTGATCGCCTTGAGCGAACGAACGGGAAAGGACTCGAGTTCGCTGCGGTCGTAAACCAACGTAGGGGCAACGCGCGCTCGCGCTGGCCGCTACGACCCTGAGGCAGTCGTGAAGGACTGCGATACTTCACGGCACCCAGATGACGTAGATCATGTAACTGGTGAGCGCACCAGCGCCGAGAAGAATCACGCCCGCGAGACGGTACTTGTGCACGAAGTACAGGAGGATCAGCCCGGTCAGTGAGATGAACACGAGAAGAATGGCAGATACGTCGATCGCAGCCTTCCACACCGTGCCCGTGTCGCGACCCTTGTGGAGATCGTTGATGATCGCGGCAAATCCCATTCGCGATTCGGTCACATCGAATCTGCCCGTGGCGCGATCGACGACGGCCGACGCCTCGTATCCCGGGCCCTTGAACACGACCTCGACCTGGCCGTCGTCGATCCGGAAGTCTGAGAGCGCGCCGCGCAGGCCCGCACTCGATCGCAGGGATTCCACCACTTGCAGCTTGTCGACACCTCCGGGATCCGCGGTCTTCAACCACGACGAATTGATGGTCCCGTGCCGCTCGACCGTCACCTGCTGGTTGGCGAACCATTCCTGATGGTTCAAGGTCACGCCCGTGATCGCGAAGAACAGCACGAGCGCCAGGCTGCCCATCGATCCGTAGATGTGCAGCCATCTAGACAGCTTGGCCACGTGGCGACGCCAGACGTGTCGGCTCATGGACCACACGGCTGCCGGCGCAGCGTGTCCGACTGCCGCCGCGTCAACGGCCGACCGGTTGATAATCGAGGTTTGCTGCACTGATCTCCGTCCCCCCTGGCAGATCGACGTGTTTTGGCGGTCCGGAAAGATCCACGTCCTGCCGAATGATTTGATAGGTGCCGTGCTCGCGCGACGCCTCGATGCAGACGGTGTACGCGCCCGGGCGCACCGGTTTGCCGGCGTTGTCCTTGCCGTCCCACTGCAAGGTGTAGGTGCCGGCAGGACGCGTGGCGCTGGTCACGGTGTCGACGATTTGCGAACCCTCGGCCATCGCGCGGAGTCGGTCGGCGCGATACCAGGCCCTCAGCTCCGGAAGGTAGCGGGGCTTGCCGTCGTACCACAGCGCGACGGTCCGTACGGGGAATCGATCCTTGTCCTCGATCCAGACTGCGACGTACGGTCTGCGCCCCATCATGCTCGTTCGCGCGAGTTCCAGCGTGATCTTGAGCTGGCCTCCGCCCTGTTCGGCGGCATAGACGGTTTGCACCGGGCTGGTGAACGTGGGACGCGACGGCGGCCGTACCTCGAGCCGCCGCCATCCAGCGCTCTCGACGCGCTGGCCGTTCTCGAGCGAGAGTGCGAACTCGACGCCGGGCAGCGTCCGGGCAAGCGCAGCGGACTCGGACGGCGTCAGCACGCAGAACGCGGTCGCCAGCGCGCCCGCTTCTATCGCACTCGACGACACCACGGTGGCGCTCGACACATGTCCGGTCGGCTGTCCGGTCCGCGGGTCGATGACATGCGAGAAGTGACGGCCCGCAATGTCGAAGCCGCGCTTGTAGCCGCCACTCGTCGCCACGACCGCATCGTGAACGGCGAGTACCGCGACCGGCGCGGCGTTGTCGGCATTCGCCACCGGATCCGCGACCCCGACGGTCTCGGTCCAGTCACCTCGCACGATCACGTCCCCTCCGGCGTTGATCAGAATACCGGTCACCCCTCGCTCGGTGAGCGCTCGTCGCGCCGCGCGATCGACGATGTAGCTCTTAGTGAAAGAGTTCAGTAGCACTGGCACATCGCTCGTCCGCGTTGCGGTGGACGAGGCCGGATCGGCAATCCAATGACGTTGGCGGACCTTCGCTACGACAACCTGCAGTTCCGCGGCCGTCGGCAGCCGGTTGTCGCTGGCGGCGCGCTTCCAGAGTCGGCTGAACGCTTCGGTTGATGCATCGAGCGCCCCGGCTGTGCGCGCGCGCCATTCGTCGAATGCCGAAAGGACTTCCACCAGTTCCGGAGACACCTTCGTCGGAACAGCCGTCGAGCGCATCCAGCGGCTGAACTCGCTCTCCGGATCGTATCCACTGAGAATCTTCGACAGTCGTGCAATCTCGCTCAGGACGGCCTGCTCCGCTTGCTGAGCGGCCAGACCCGAGTTCGACTCCACCTTGATCTCCAGCGAAGTGCCCATCACGTCTTCGAAGTGCGATGCGTAGACGTGACGAGCGGAACGGGACCAGAACGTGTAGCCCAGGCAACCCACCACCATTCCGGCTATGAGCGCCATGACGATGGGTGCGCGCCTCATCGACGTCCCTCGCGGCCGCGAGGCGGCGACGGCCGGAACTCATCGGCGGACAGCTGGCCGTCCTGATTCGCGTCGAGCGTCTTCAAGGCATCAGCGGCCGTGGAGATTTCCGACGTCGAGAGCGCACCGTCGTGATCGGTATCGAGGGCAACCATCAGCGGGTCGAAGAACCCTCCCCGGCCCCGGCCGCGACCGCGGCCTTCCTCACCGCCCCGTCCACCGCGCCCGCCGGCTCCCTGGACGCTGGTACTCGCACTCTGCTTCAGCTCGTCCCTGGTGAGCGCGCCGTCCTTGTTCGCGTCGGAACGATCGAAGAGACCCTGAAACCGTTCCGGTACTTCGGCGCGATCGAGCTTGCCGTCGGCGTTGTGGTCGAACGCCATCAGCGTGTCGGCCAGGTCGTCCGCTGATGCCGCTGGCGCCTCTCCGCGCTCGCCACCCTCGCCGCCACGCCCTCGACGCCCGCCGTCGAACGGCGGCCGCACTTCATCGGAGGTCAGCTGTCCGTCGCCATTCACATCGAGCACCTTGAGTGCGGACGACGACGAGCGGATCTCGGCGGCCGAGATAGTGCCGTCATGATCGGCATCAAGGGCCGAGGCGAGGCGGCCAGGTGGCGGTCCGCCGGCGTCGAACCCGCGCTCTTGCGCCGCGACCAGCGCAATCACCACCACGACGCCGCAGGCACCGGCTGTCAACAGGGCAAGCTTCATGGCTGTCTCCCCTCTGCTTCGACGGATTCTGGATCCGAGTGTTGCTTGCTGCACGTCGCCCAGACCGATTTTCAAAGAAGTGTCACAGGTTGGTCACAGAGTCGTCGCATTTGGGGCGCGCTTCGGAAGTGCGGCTGCTTGTCCGCTGCACGGGCCGACGGCTGAACGCGAAGAATCGAAGAAGCGAAGAATCGAAGGAGAATCGAAGAAAACCGCGAAGAGCACGCCAGTGAGCTGTGCGACATCAAGCAGCAAAGACGCGGGGCTGACGGGCCGCGCTGCGCGCGGAAAGCGAGACACGGATCCAGAAACACAAGCACCACTTGCTCACGAGGTGCTTGCGTTTCGGGATCCGCGTCTCACTTTATCGCCGGCCGAATGGCCGGCGACCCGTCAGCCCGCAGCGTGATCCTCCGACCTTCGCTCCTCCTTCGAATCTTCGGATCTTCGGATCTTCGACGTTCAGCCGTCGGCGCGTGCAGCGCGACACTGGCTGTCGCCCACTCCTGAGTTCAGTGGGCGGGCGGCTCTTCGACTGGTGGCGTGCCGTGGGTGTGAAACGTACTTACTGTCTGCAGGCCCCACGCCTGGCCCTTCGCCCGCTCCGCCTGTGTCCAGATCACAGGCTTCCAATCCGGGTCGAGGATCAAATAGCCACCCGACCCAATCTCGAAGCGGTTCCCGCCAGGCTCGTAACAGTAGAGGAAGAACGTCTGCCCGATCGAATGTTTGTGCGGGCCGGTTTCAATCGGCACGTCGGCATCGCGCAAGACGTCGGCAGCGCGCAGCACATCTTCGCGACTGTCCATCATGTAGGTCAGGTGGTGCAGGCGGCCCGAGGCGCCGCTGCGGTCGCGAGTGATGGCCAGGTCATACGATTTGTTCGTCGCCGAGAGCCATGCGCCCATCTCCGTGCCATCGTCGAAGATGATCTGCTCCGTCAGCCGAAGGCCAAGCAGCTCATGGAAGAAGCGGCGCGTCGCCGTGACATCGCGCGCGAGGATGTTGAGGTGGTCGAGCCGGCGCGGCGCGATCCCCCGCGGGACGTAGCGCTGCGGCTGATTCTTGAAGGCGGTCGCGATCTCCGGCGTCGCTCTGAAACGGCGAGTCTCCCAGTACAGCTCCACCGCGTGGCCATCCGGCGTGACACACCGATACGCCGGACCGTGCGCGACGTCTTCGATCCACTGGCCCGACACTCGATTGGCCTCGAGCCGCGCAATGAAACGGTGCAACGTGGCCTCGTCACGAACACGCAGGCCCATATGACCGATGCCAGACGAGGTGTGCGCCGTCAGCTTGAGCGTGTGCCATTCGTAATCGCCCCAGCCGCGCAGGTACACGGAGTCGCCCGCACGCCCTGACTCGTGAAGCCCGACGATCGACGTGAAGAACGACAGGCTCGCATCGGGTTTTGGCGTGAACAATTCGACGTGGCCGAGATGCGCAACGTCTCCGAACCGTGGAAACGGGATTGCCGACGACTCGCCGGTCATGTGAGCGTGCCCTTCTGAACGCGATTAATGAAGCGATCCCACGACGTCGGTCACGAGATCGTGGACTGTGAGGCGACGGGCTAGCAGACCTTGCGCGGCGGCTACCCCGATCGCCACCTCAAGATTGTTGAGGTTCGCGTCAAGTCCAAGAGGCGTCGATTCACGATCGACCGCGCCGCCACCTGCCTCCCGGCTGTCGCGAAAGAGCCTGAACAGCTCGGCCATCGTCTGCTCGTCATCAGCGAGGGACTCGCGGACGACGATCACGTGGTTCAGGGTGAACGCGCGATGCCGCTGCTGCCACGCGCGGAACGTCGCTTCGGGATCGGAAACGACGGGAACGAATCGCGGCCCCGCCGGCACCGGATCGACAATCGCCGCATCGATCGCGCCGTCGCGCAGCATCGTCATCAAGTCGGTGCCGCCGGCAACTCGCGCGGACGTTCGGCGGATCCGGCACGCCGGCCACGTGCCCTTCCTCGAGCGTGATCCACGTCGCGGCATCGAACTGCACGCCGAACTGATCGGCGATCAACGCACGGATCCAGACGGCAGTCGTCGTCGTGTACGCCCGCACACCGATACGGCAGGCACTCAACTCAGCCGGAGCGACGCGGCGCCGCTCGGTGTCGCAGACGAGATGCGGAAGAGGGTTGCGGCTGAACACGACAACGGGAAGCAGGCGCAGCGGCACGTCACGCGAGCGGGCGATGAGAAAGGTCATGAGGGCGAGCTCCGCGACGTCGAACTCGAGATCGCGGACCACTCGTTTGAACGCCTTGTTCGGGATCGCGACATCTGCGAAGTCCAGTGGCACGACGGACGAAGCGAGCGTGCCCGCACGTAGTGCGTGCGTGGTGGGATGGTCGCCGAGAAGCGTGCGCAAGGGAATTCGCGCGGCCACGGTTTCAGCCCTCGGGGTCCGTGCGCTTTCGTTTTGGTCGCAAGCGCGGCAAGCGCGCCGCAGGCTGGGACGAGTGACGGGCACGGAGCTGAAATCCGGCGGCGAGGAACGGCACGAGATGCCGCACCGTGGCGTCGACGTCGCCGGGATCGCAGCGGCCGCGAGAAAACGCTTTGATGCGTTGCGGGCTGCTTGCGGAGTAGTAGATCGTGCCCAGCATGAAGTGGAATCGCCAGAGGACATCATCCGCGGGAAGGTCCGGCAGACACTCGCGGAGCGCCGCGACGAAGGTGCGGCTCGACTGATCGAAATTGTCGGCCACGAGCTGGGCAAAGAGCGGCGCGGCTTCGGCGGCCAGCATGGCGCGCAGCCGGGAATAGTGATTGTCGCCGCGCGCCCCCTGGATCTCGGCGAGGGCCGGCCGGACAAACGCCTCGATCACGGACTCGAGTTGCAGACCGGAGCGGCGAGCCTCCTTCAGCAGCCTCTCGCGCTCGCGGTTCAGCGCCGTGCAATGCCGGCGGTACACCTCCGCGAGCAGTCCGTCTTTGCCGCGAAAGTAGTAGCCCACCAGCGACCAATTCACGCCCGCCTCGGCCGCGATGAGTCGCACCGAGACCCCGGCGAACCCGCGTTCAGCGAACAACCGCTCGGCGGCCGCGAGCAGTTGCTCGCGCGTCTCGGACGAGGGGGGCTCGGGGGGGGTCCAGTTCGGGGTGGCGCGCGGAGACGTAGTCACGTGGCGCCGATCATACAACCGGATTGCACAGTTGTTCAATCGGCTCTTATAATCGGTCCGGTCACGCCATGAATCAGACTTCTTCCGTGCTCGTGTTCAGTGCCCATGCCGCCGACTTCGTCTGGCGTGCCGGCGGCGCCATCGCTCTGTACGCGTCGCGCGGCTTCCGCGTACGCATTCTCTGCCTCTCGTACGGCGAACGCGGAGAGAGCCAGGGCGCGTGGAAGGAGCCGGGCATGACGGTCGAACGGGTCAAAGAGATTCGCCGCGCGGAGTCGGAACGGGCGGCAGGTCTGCTTGGCGCCGAGGTGCAGTTCTTCGACGCCGGCGACTATCCGATGCGTCCGACCGACGCGCTTGTCGCCGCGCTGGTGCAGGAGTACCGCACCCTCGCGCCGCAGATTGTACTCACTCACGCGTACAACGATCCCTACAACCCGGATCATCCGGCGGCGAATCAGATTTCGCTCCAGACCCGCGTGTATGCGCAGGCGGAGGGTTACCCCTTGGCGGGGCCCGCCGCTCGGCGCACCGCCAGTGTTCATGTTCGAGCCGCACCAGCCGGAACAATGCGAGTTCAAGCCGGAAGTGCTGCTCGACATCACACCAGTATGGGAGCGCAAGCGTCAGGCCATGGAATCGATGGAAGCGCAGCGGCATCTCGTGGAGTACTACTCCGACCTGAGTCGCCGGCGCGGCACCCAGGCGGTGCGCAACTCCGGACGCAAGGGCATCACCCACGCCGAAGCGTACCAGCGCGTGTTTCCCCAAGTGACGAACGAACTGACATGACTCCCGCAATCGTCCGTACCGATCCGTCGCGCCGATCCGCGGGACATCACACGGCTTGGCGCAGCAGGCGTCGCGACCGTTCATGAAGCGCAGGGAAAGAGCGGCCTTCTGCACCCCTCTATTCGGCCTATCTATCCCGCTGCCCGTCTCGCTGGCAGCGCCGTGACCGTTCTCTGCGGCGCCGGCGACAACCTGATGATTCACGCCGCCATCGCGGTCGTCCAGCCGGGCGATGTCCTGGTTGTCGCGACGATCTCCGATTCAACGGATGGGCTGTTCGGAGAGTTGCTGGCCGAATCGTGTCGAGCGCACGGCGTCGCTGGCCTGGTGATCGACGCCGGCGTGCGCGACACGGTCGCAATCACGGCGCTCGGGTTTCCCGTCTGGTCCAGAGCCATCTCGGCGCAAGGCACCTCGAAGACGATTGCGGGCAGCGTCAACGTCCCGATCGTTTGCGCTGGCGCTGCCGTTTCTCCGGGTGACGTGATCGTCGGCGATGCCGACGGCGTCGTCGTGGTGCCGCGGGAATCGGCTGCAGCGGTGGTCAGCGCCGCCGACGAGCGCCTCGCCAAAGAAGAGCGCACCCGCGCGCGTTTGAAGGCCGGTGAGCTCGGGCTGGATATCTACGGATTGCGGGATGTGCTCGCACAGCGCGGCGTGGTGTGGCGCGACTGACAGTCCCACCAGCACAGCCCATCCTCTGTAACCATTCAAGCCAACGAGTCACTCATCATCGGCATGGCATCATTTCTCACAAAATGCCGCTACGAATCCCTACGCGTCAGGAGGGTCAGGTGACGATTTCACCAATGCTTCCGCCACCAAGTTGGTCGGAAAAGTGTCTGAAGTGCGGAAACTCCACCCAAACATCAGAAGCCCAATGGCTGCGATCCAGCTGCCCAGACGACTTGAACCGACACGGCCAATGCTGAGACGGGCTGGAGCCCCGGTCTCACCGCGACCTTCAGCGGCTGGACTCGCGAGATCACGCGCAGCTCGAAGGTTGGCCGGGCAATGCGGAACAGAAAGCCGCTGACGAGTCATCACGCCTGCGCAAACTGAATGACGACCTTGATGTCACCCGGTTGCCGCTGGAGGGCGCGCATGAGCTGCTCCGGTGGCTCGCACCGCGTGATAAGTCGCGCGAGCCATGCACGATCTGCGGAGGCCAGTCCTTGTCCCGCCCTGTACCAGTGCCTCTTGTTGGCGTTGACGCTTCCGACCACCACGTTGTTCTTGAGCACGGCCGCGGACGCGACGTCAGCCACGGCGGGGCCGATGGTCGATCCACCGGTCCCAACACCTGTGAGACACACCACGCCTCCCGCGGCGACTCCCCGGATCGAGTCATTGATAACCTGGCCGACGCCGGTGCATTCGATGATCACATCCGGCTCGAAGCCCACTCCTGAAACCCTGCCCGTATGGTACGTCGCACCCAGGGCCCGAACGGGATCGGGCTTGGCCCCCGACTCCACCCGGTCGAGAACGTGGACCTCGAGGCCGCGCAGCTTTCCGACGAGCGCCGCGAGAAGACCGATCGGTCCAGCGCCGGTCACGAGGACGGTTCGTGGCTCCCAGAAGGCACGCCGGCCAATCGCGAGGACCTGTTCCCACGCCTTCGTAACAACCGTCGTCGGCTCGAGCAGCACCCCCAGCAGCCCCAGTGAGCGCTCGATCTTGATCGCGTACTCGGGCTCGATCCGCCAGCGCTCGGACATGAAGCCGTCGATCTCCTTGATGCCGCGCTCGGTGTACTGGCCGTTCCGGCACATGTCCCATTCGCCCACCGCACAGTTCGGGCACGGCACCGGGTCGGGCCGCCGGACGATGCCGGCCACGAGGTCACCCTTCTGAAGACTGCTCGAGCCTGGGTCCAACACCCGGCCGAGGGATTCGTGCCCGAGTACCAGACGTGTCTTGCCGCGAGGGGCCCAGCCGTACTTCCCCTCGACGATTTCGACATCGGTTCCGCACACGCCGACAGCGATGGCTTCCACGAGGACCGACCCACCACGCACGTCCGGCTCGGAAACGTCTTCCAGGTGTGCGCTGTCTGACTTGCGCGGTTCTACGGTGACGGCCTTCATTACACGTTCTCCCTGGCGTCCCTCGCGGTAGTGGTCCCGCCGGCCGCCCTTCAATGTCCGGGCTCCTTCGAGAAGCCATTAGTAGTCGTTCATCGAGAGTCTCTGAGCGGACGCCTTCGCACGACGCAAGCCAACTCAATCCCTCACGACATCGCCTCGTCAACTGGCTAACAAACGGGAACTTGTCAGATTGAGCGGGCACGGGCGCTTGACAGGAGCAAGGCTGACTCGACCCCTGCGTTTGGGGTTTCTCCGAAATGGCGGAGCCATGAGCTTGGAGGTGCACTCGGGTTGATGAGCTAGAATCTTGGATGGAACCATGGGTGACTCTGAAGCGCGCTCGACTCCGGCGCCCGCCGACCGTCTCGAGTTCGAGACGTTGATCTCTGACACTTCCGCCGCGCTCATCATCGCGCCGCCGCAAAAGGTAAATGCCGCGATCGCGGCCACGCTGGATCGCGTCAGGAGCTTCTTCCGAGCCGACCGCTGCTCGCTCTTGAACGTCAGCGCCGATCAGCGGGTCGTGAACGTCGTTGAGGCGTCGTACTCCAGTGGCCTCGTGCGCGTATCCGGGGACATCAACCTCGCCCAAATGTTTCCCTGGTGCAGCCAACGAGTCATCGATGGCGTGCCTACAGTCATTCCACGAATGATCGAGCTGCCGCCGGAAGCCGCGGTGGACCGTGCGAGCTGGGCGTCCCTGGCGACGGTTTCGAGCCTGACGGTTCCGATATTCACTGGGTCAACCGTGAGGCATCTGATCGCCATGGCCACCGTGTCGGAAGAGCGCGACTGGCCAGTCGAGTAACGTGCCGCGCCTCCGCTTGCTCGGAGAGATGATGGCGAACGCGCTGCTGCGGGCGCAGGCGCTCGAGTCCCTCCAGACGGCGTACACCGAGGTGAAGCAGCTGCGCGACCAGCTCGAGCGCGAAAACGTTTATCTGCGCAAGGAGACGGCGCACGGCACGGGCACCGATTTGATCGTCGGCCGGAGTCCCGCCATCCGTCACGCGCTCACCCTGGCCGAGCAGGTCGCGGCAACGCCATCGACAGTGCTCCTCGTCGGCGAAACCGGCACGGGCAAAGAGCGATTCGCCTCCTTCATCCACAACGCGAGCCCGCGCCACGCCCGCCACATGGTGCGGATCAATTGTTCGGCGATTCCAAGCGCGCTCATCGAGAGCGAGCTGTTCGGCCGTGAAAAGGGCGCGTATACGGGAGCGTTATCGAAACAAATCGGCCGCTTCGAGCTCGCCCACGGGTCGACGCTGTTTCTCGACGAGATCGGTGATCTGCCGTTGGAGGTGCAGGCCAAGCTGCTCCGGGTTCTTCAGGAGCGCACGATCGAGCGGCTTGGAAGCGCGACACCGATCGCGGTGGATGTGCGCATCATCGCCGCCACCAATCGTGATCTCGAAGCGGCCGTCCGCGACGGCACCTTCCGCAGCGACCTCTACTACCGGCTCAATGTGTTTCCCATCATCATTCCTCCGCTGCGGGAGCGGCCGGAGGACATCCCCGTGCTGATAGAGACGCTCGTCGACGAATTGAGCCCTGTCATGCGCAAGCGATTCGATTCGATCGAACGTGCCAGCATGGAGGCCTTGGTGCAGTACCGATGGCCAGGCAATGTCCGGGAGCTACGCAACATCCTCGAACGCGCGATAATCGTCGCCACCGGGCGGAGCCTGACCGTCGCTCAACCTCATTCGATCTCCTCGACCTCGGTTGCGCCGGCCGCGTCTAGCGACACCTTGGTCGATCTGGAGCGGGAGCACATCATCCGCGTACTCGAGCAAACGGGCTGGCGAGTCCGGGGGAAGGGCGCCGCGGCCGATCTGCTTGGCCTCAAGCCGACCACGCTCGAAGCACGCATGGTCAGACTCAGCATCCACAGGCCCGCGGCTCGCGAGCACACGTAACGAGGCGGACCGGCGCGCCCGCGCTTGTCTACCGCGCCTTCGGAAGCGATATCCTTTCTGGCGACACGTCGTACGTCCAGGGCACCCCCGAGTTCTTCCACCCGTTCCTCAGCCGTTGGCCTTCGAAGACGCTGCCAGGATCGTGGACTTCATCTCCCTCCATACCGTCGGTGATGTTGTAGACGTGCGTGAATCCGGCCTCCGCGAGTTTGTTGACAGCCATCGCACTCCGGCCGCCGGATCGGCACATGACCAGAACCGTGTCGGCGCGCTTGACCACCTTTGTCACTTGGGTAATGAAATCGGGGTTGGGCTTCATCGGGAACCGCCCGGCGGCGGCGTCCCACTCGTACACCTGAAGGAAGAGGGGAACGCTCCAGGCCATTGCCGCATGCCCGACAAAGAGAAACTCCTCGGTGGTGCGGACGTCGAGGATCTTCACCGCCTCAGGATCGGCGTTCCATTTCTCGAACGCTTCCTTCGCGGTCACATACAGCCCCAAGGACGTCTGCTTCTCCTTGGGAAGGTCGACTTTCGCCGCCTGTGACGAAGGCTGCCCGGGGATGGCGTCACTCGCACTCACCACGGGGCCCACACCGCGCGGGGCGATCAGGACGAGGAGCAACAGAAACGCGGCGGCGAGGGCTCGATTCAAAGTCGTCATGCTCGGCCTCCATTCATTCGATTCTGATCGCGGCTCATGGCCCCAGTGGAGCCCACACGCATGAATGCACTCAAGCAAGAGATTGACCGAGCCGACGTGGATGGAATGTCGCGAGTGACAACTGCTGACAGCGTCTCGGGTTAGCGCGTCGCGGCTTGCGCGCGCGCGCTCGGGTGATCGACGGCTGGTGCCCGCCAGGTTGGTGCTTCTCCGAAATGATGGAGCACTGAATTCTTCAGAAAGCGGCCGCCTCAGCACCACGCTGATCTGCTCACCACGATCGCGATCAGGTCCAAGCACACTGGTTCGCTACTTCTCCCCGAGCCGGTGCGCGACGTGGGTCCATTGGAGAATCTCCGCCAGGCTGGAGCACCCAGAGAGCTTTGCAGTGCACCGTCGCATCCCTCCTCTCTCAATCGACTGCTGGGCCAACACTTAACGGTCGCTGTCGTGCGGGCTCCTTCCTGGCATCGTCTCTGCTCTACAGCCTCCAGAGCTCGCGATTTCCGAGAAGGAATCCGATGGTGCAAATGACCGTGCGACTGGCAGCGGTATCGGGAAGGGCTCACCAACTGGTACAGGCCCTTCAGATGCGCATGCGGGAGACGCTTCGACAGGGCCGCTGCTTCAACGCCCACATCGGCGTCGACGTGGATGAAGCGAACGCGTTCTGGTACTCGAGGACTGGCAGAACGTCGGCGCGCTCGAAGCAGAACTGAGGACAGAGCGGTTCTCGCAGCTGCTCGCACTCATGGAAACCAGCGCGCAGCCGCCGGTGCTGGAGTTCCGGATGATTACGGAGACGCGGCGGCTGGAGTACGTCGCCGCCGTACGCGAAGCGGCGGAGTCAACGGAGCGGTAACCAAGGGACATGTATGGTCGCGCGACCGGGCGCAGATCGCAGTGGAACAGGCCATTACCCCCGGTCCGGTGATGAGCAACAAAATCAAACGAGGACGCAATGGCAACAACCGCTATCGAAACAACACCTACGAAACTCAGCACGGTACCGTTGGATTGGAAAGAGGTGTACTACACCAATTGTCCCCTCGTGTCCGCCAGCAATGTCGACCAGGAGCTGGGCTGGACCAGGGAAGAGTACAAGAAGATCGGCGTCAAGTACGCCTTCCTGCGCTCCACCGCGCGAGAACGACTGGTATCCGCACTACATCCACAACCTCGACAACCTCATCCGCTTCGGCGGTTTGTTCCCGCCCATCCACGTTCACGCGGACATCCGCAGGACCAGGCTCCTGGGGGTGACGCACGCACCGCACGAAGGCGGCTGCATGATGGTGCGCGCCAGGGACGACATCTACCGGATGACCGATCTGAAAGGCAAGAAGATCGGCCTCTCGAAGAGCCTGAACACCATCAAGAGCGACTGGTGGCGCATCCAGGAGGAACAGGGCATCGAGCTGATGCTCCGGATGAACGGCATGACCCGCGAGGACGTGCAGATCGTGGAGTTCCCCTACCCGGATGACTGGTACAACAATCCCGAGATGCTGGGCCCGCCCATGGAGAACCCATCCGAATTGTGGCTCAAGCGGGACCACAAGCACGACCTGGCCTTCCGTCCGCTGGAGACCGCGCTGGAAAAGGGCGTCGTCGATGCGATCTATACCCAGAGCAAACCCTTCCAGCATCTCCAGGAGGCGACGGGCAAGTTCAAGGCGATCGAGGACCTGTCCAGGTATCCGGACTGGACCCTGCAGGTGGCCAACATCCCTGCCGCCATCACCTGCACCGACGTGATGGCCGAGGAGCACCCCGAACTGGTCGTCACGTTCATGAAGGGCATGATCAAGGTGGGGCGCTGGGCCAACGAGCACAAGCACGCCGCGGCGGCGATCCTCGACAAGCAGACGTTCTACCTGGACGTCGAGGATACGTACCGAGGCATCAAGGACATCGACATGGTGCCCAACCTGTCGCCCCAGAACCTGGCCTCCGTCGAGATCGGCAAGGACTTCATGCTGAGCCACGGCTACATCAAGAACGACTTCGACGTGCAGAAGTGGGCCGCGCCGGAGTTCCTCGAGCAGGCGGCGAAGGAACTGCTCGAAGAGCGCTGGAAGAAGGCGACCGGCGACAAGCTGCCGACGCGGCTTCTACGTTGCGGCATCGGGTAGTCGGCCACGAGCGTCCCTCGGTGCTGCCATCGTGGCACGCCGAGGGCGCTCACCGACGACAGGAGTGAATTATGAAAGTCGATCATCGTTGGCGGAGTGGCCGGGGGGGCGTCGTGCGCGGCGCGCCTGCGCAGGCTGGACGAGAAGGCCGAGATCCTCATGGTGGAGCGCGGGACCGTACGTCTCGTACGCGAACTGCGGGCTGCCCTACCACGTCTCGGGCGTGATTCCGAAAGAGTCGAGCCTGCTCGTCGCGAACGAGCAGGTCTTCCGCGGCTGCACGCGATCGACGCGCGGACCAACTGCGAGGCGATCGCCATCTCGCCGAAGCAGAAGACCGTGGACCTGCGCAATGTCGCGACCGGCGAGGTGACGACCGAGGCGTACGACAAGCTGGTGCTGTCGCCGGGGGCGGTGTCGGTCCGCCCGCCGCTTGCCCGGCATCGATCTGCCCGGGATCTTCCAGGTGCGGACCGTGCCGGACGCGAGGACGATCCGCGAGTGGATCGAAGGCGGCACGACATTCCTGGCGGGATGTTCCACTACTCGGGAATCCAGTTCGTAAAGCCCGCGCGGCGCGCGGTGGTGATCGGCGGCGGATTCATCGGTCTCGAGACGGCGGAGAACCTGGTCCATGCCGGGTTCGACGTGACGCTCGTCGAGATGCTCGACCAGGTCCTGGCCCCCCTCGATCGCGAGTTCGCCCGCCTCGTCGAAGGACACTTGAAGCGGCATGGCATCCACCTGGCGCTCGGTGACGGGGTGGCCGGATTCACGCAGGTGGACGGCGGCGCGCTCGAGGTGAAGACGAAGTCCGGCAAGACGTATCCGGCCGACATCGTCATCCTCGCGCTCGGCGTGCGGCCGGACACGGCGCTGGCGAAGGCGGCAGGCCTCGCGATCGGCGAACGCGGCGGGATCCGCGTCGACGATCAGATGCGCACGAGCGACCCGGACATCTTCGCCGTCGGCGATGCCGTCGAAGTCAAGGACTTCGTCACCGGCCAGTGGAGCCTCGTCGCGCTCGCCGGACCGGCGAACCGGCAGGGCCGGATCGCGGCCGACGTGATCGCCGGACGCGATTCCCGCTTCCGCGGCACGCAGGGCACCTCGATCATCGGGCTGTTCGGAGGCGCTGCGGCCTGGACTGGAGTCAGCGAGAAGACGCTGCGCGAAGCTCGGTGACGGGACTTCGAGAAGGTCTATCTGTTCCCGAACTCGCACGCCGGCTACTACCCGGGCGCGAAGATGCTCGGCCTGAAGATCATCTTCCGCAAGTCCGACGGACGTCTCCTCGGAGCGCAGGCGCTCGGCGAGGACGGACCGGCGGTGGACAAGCGGATCAGCGCCCTGGCCATGGCCATCCAGATGGGCGCAACGGTCTACGACCTCGAAGAAGCCGAGCTGTGCTACGCGCCGCAGTTCGGCAGCGCGAAGGATCCGGTCAACTTCGCGGGGATGGTCGCGGCGCAACGTCCTGCGCGGCGACATGCCGGTCGCCACTGGGATGCAACTGACGGTGCATTTCTCCTGGATGTGCGCGAGCCGGTGGAACTGGCCGTGGAGCGCGTGCCGGGCGCGGTCAATATCCCGCTGGGTCAGCTCCGCTCGCGCCTGGGCGAACTCCCTCGCGACCGCGAGATCCTCGTCATCTGCCGTTCCGCGCAGCGCGCCTACTACGCGACGCGCATCCTGCTGCAGCACGGGTTCAAGGCGAGGAACCTCTCCGGCGGCACGTTGTCGCGCGCGATGTTCTCGGCAGCGCCTGATCTTCAAGAAACCGGTGCCGCTGTGTAGGGGAGTCCTGAAGTGACGTGCGATCGCTTGCATTGTTGAGGAGAACCCAATGGCCGACACGGGAACGGTGGGAGAAAAAAAAGGACGGTCCTCGGGCTTCCTGACGATGTTCTTCATCGACACGATCGTGAAGACGCCTGGCCTGACGATCGTGCTCACCGTGCTCGGTGCCGTGCCGGTGTTCGTGCAGGTCTGTCTGGCCCTTGAGATGATGCTGGCCGCTCTCAAGAGCCTGGGAATCGTGCATGTGTGACACGGTTCGGAACCGAGCGCCCAACCGGCCACCGATCAAGAGAGGAAGACGCGACGGCGGGGATCGAATGGTCTGGCTCGCGACAGCGATGATGGCCTTGCTGCTCGGGACACCTCAGGTGGTCCAGGCACAGACCACGGCACAGTTCTGGGGAAACCTCACGCTGAACTGGGTGAAGAGCGATCGTCTGGTGTACGAGTTCGACGTCGAGCCCAAGGTCCTGCTGGCCGCGCCGGAGGATGAGCCGGGATGGCGAAACATCGACCTGACGCCGAACGTCGAGTTTTCGCCGAAAGGCTGGCTCGACGTCGTGGCCGACACCACGGTCGGCTCGACGAAGCAGACCGATGACGTCGACACGATCGAGGTGACACCCCGTCTGGGCTTGCGCTTCCACCTGTTCTCACGCAGCCAGCGCTTCCAACTGATGGAGCGCGCACCGGACCGGCGCATCGTCGTGCGGGACCTCGTGCGGGTGGAATCGCGCAACTTTTTCTATCGCGGCGCAGAGAGCGGATTCGATTCAACGGTCCGCTTCCGGAACCGCCTCGAGTTCCTCATCCCGCTCAACAAGGCGCGGATGACCGACGACGGCGCTCGCTACCTCATGGCCGATTGGGAGTGGTTCGTTCCGCTCGACGATCCAGAGGAGCGCTTCGCCAGCCGCCAGCGTATCCGCACCGGCCTCGGGTATCGCCGCAACTTCAACTGGCGGTACGAAGTGCTTTACATGTGGACGCGGTCGCGCGACACGATCGAGGAGGGCTTCAGTACCACGGAGAACATCATCGACGTTCGCGTGAAGCGCCTGTTCTGAACATCAGAGACGACATAGAGGTCCGGATCACGAAGTCGAACTACCAGAAGATCGTGTCGTGAGCGTGGGGAAGGAAGCCGCCGGGCGACAGGCTGTCTCGTGCCGCGCAACCAGATCGGCGATATGACCATGCACGCCTCCGAAAGAAAGAGAATCTCGCTGACCCCTCCGAGAAGCAGAGACCGGACGAGTCGTAAGCCGGCCCCTGCTACAGTTCGGGCCCGAATTCAGTCACGGGCGGAGCAATATGCCGCAGGGCAAAGCCCTGCGGACGAAATGCCCTCGGAAGGCGCACGCCGCATGGAAGGCCCCGTCCGGACCGACGGGATCCGGTAGAACTGGTCCTGGCCGCGGAGAAGGGGCGCATGCCCGAGCTGCTGCCCTCTGCGCCACGGGCGCATGGTCCGCTCCGCGTTCACGTTTTACCGCGGGGCGGCCCTCACGATGGCGTCCGACCTGGCATCCACGCCGTCCACCGGGGTCCGCGTCCAGTGCTGCGGAGACGCCCACCTGTGCAATTTCGGCGGATTCGCCACGCCGGAGCGGAGGGTCATCTTCTCCATCAACGACCTGGACGAGACTCTCCCGGCCCCATGGGAGTGGGACGTCAAGCGCCTCGCCGCGAGCTTCGTCGTGGCCTGCCGGGACAACGGCCTGAGCGATGCCGCGGCCAAGGACGTGGTCACTGACCTGCGTCCGCACCTACCGCGAGTCCATGGCCGAGTTCAGCCAGATGAAGACGCTGGAGCTGTGGTACTTCGCGCTGTGGGCGGACGAGACTGGTCGCAGACATCAAGGATCCCGACCTCCGCCAGCGGGCCATCAAGCGCATTGCAGAAGGAGCGGGCGAAGAGCATCGCCGAGGACATCTTTCCGAAGCTCGTCGAAGCACAAAGGGGAGATGCCCGTCATCAAGGACCAGCTCCCCACGATCTTCCACGCGCAAGGGCCATCCCCCGGGGGAGGTTCAGCAGGACGTCCGGGACGCGTTCGCCGGGTATCGCGACACCCTGCCGCCGTCCTCCAGTCCCTGCTCGACCGATACGAAATCCGGGATGCCGCCATCAAGGTGGTGGGGGTCGGCAGCGTCGGGACCGTCTGCTGGGTGCTCCTCTTCATGGCCGGCGAGGGCGATCCGCTCTTCCTCCAGATCAAGGAGGCGCGCGCCTCGGTGCTGGAGCCGTACGCCGGTGCGAGCGTCTTCCCCAACCACGGCCAGCGCGTCGTGAACGGCTACCGGCTCATGCAGCCCGCCAGCGACATGTTCCTCGGTTGGACCAGGGGCCCTGGGGCGCCACTTCTTCGTCCGCCAGCTGAGGGACATCAAGATCAGCGTCCGCGTGGAGACCTTCGGCGCGCCCGAGATGGACCTCTACGCCAGCTGGTGCGGAAGGGCGCTCGCGCTCTCCCACGCGCGCTCCGGGTCCTCCGCCATGCTCAGCGGGTACATGGGCAAGAGCGACGCATTCGACCGGGCGATCGCGGCCTTCTCGGTGGCCTACGCCGACCAGAACGAGAAGGACCACGCCGCGCTCGACGCGCGCGGTTCGGCACGGGGAAGGTGAAGGCGGTCTTCGAGAAGGTCTCATGACAAACGGATGAGAGACTGCCACGGCTCCGCGGGCGGGTCCGCCGAGGAGCTCGGCATCAACGCGAGCACACTCCGAAGCCGCATGCGCAAAACACGGGATCCGGAGGCCCGGGAGTCGACCGCTGGATGCGTCGCCGTGAAACGCGACGCCGTGACTGTAAGGCATTCTCACGCAGAATGCTGATGTGGTCGTGGTGGTACCGCGGGAGTCGGCTGCGACCGTGGTCAGCGTCGCCGACGAGCGCCTCGCCAAAGAAGAGCGCACCCGCGCGCGTTTGAAGGCCGGCGAACTCGGGCTGGATATCTACGGATTGCGGGATGTGCTCGCACAGCGGGGAGTGGTGTGGCGCGACTGAGGCACAGCACGTCACGGGTTCGTGCAGGCGCGGCGTGAACCTGCACGTCCGCTATTCTTCGCGGAGCGTCCTGGCCGGGTCGATACCTGCAATTCTCAGCACGGGTGTTGTTGCCAGGAGCGTCACGGCAGACAGCGTCAGCACCACCACCAGCATTGTTGCTGGATCGTACACACCGACGCCGTAGAGCACGCCCCGCATCGCGGGAAGCGCTCCCGCGCAGAGCATCAGTCCCAGCACCAATCCCAGCGCCGACGCGCTCACTCCCGCCCGGCCGACCTGGATCATCGTCCTGTGAACGGTGGAACCCAGGGCCATACGGATCCCGATCTCCCGCGTCCGCTGCGCGACGATGTTCGCAACCAGCGCGAAGATGCCAACCGCACTCAGCACCAGCGCCAACGACGACAAAGTCGCCAGCAGAGCAACCTGGATCCTTTGGGTCGCGAGTGCCGCCGCCATCAAGTCGTTCACATCATAAAAGCCGAAAAACGGAAGCTGGGGGTCGGCGCTCGCCAGGGCACGCTGCATCTGTGCCGGCAGGCCTGTCGGGTTCGCGGTTCGCACAATCCAGCTGGGTTGAAAGAAACCCAGCATCAGAGAAAGAAGTTTGGCATCGACGATTTGCGCGGCGGGGAAATACATGGTTTCTTCGCGCGTCAAGGGGGCGGTGCCTGGGTTCAGCCTGGCCGCGGAGGACAGCACGGTATCAGCCACCACTCCGACGATCAGCACATTCGTATTGAGATATCGTCCAAGGGCAGTTCGCGCGTCGATGTCGCTCCGAATCTGCGCGTTCTCCTGCCGGAGGAACTTGCGTGCGAACGTCTGGTTGACGACCACGACGCGCGGCGCGTCAGGACCGTCCCCATTGGTGAAGGTCCGGCCCGCCAGGACGGGAATCTGCAGGGTCTCGAAATAGCCCGGAGTCACGTAGACCGAGTTTGACGTCACTTGGTGTCCCGCCTCTTTGCCGTCACTGAGAGTGACCGCATCGATCAGGGCACGCTCGTAGGGCAGCGTCAATCCCACCGCGGCATGCTGCACGCCGGGAATCCCTCGGATCGCGACGAGACTCTCGGTGAGCAGCCCTCGAAACGCGACCGGATCGTGATATCGGACATCGTCGAGAGACGCTTTCGCCGCGATCACGCCAGAGGGATTGAAACCTGGAGGCATGGTTTCCAGACCGATAAGGGTCCTGATGAGCAGCCCTGTGGCGGCCACCAACACAACCGTCAGGGCAACTTCGCCGGCAATCAATGCTTGCCGGACCCGGAAGCCGTCGCCTCCTATGACGCCACGGCCGGAGACAGGGGATCGCAGGTCCATCTTCGTCGTCGTGAGTGCAGGCAACATCCCGGACAACACGCTGGTCAGGAGAGACACCAATAGCGTGAAGCCCAGGACGCGGCTGTCGAGCGACACGGTGGCGACAGGCAGAAAATGTTCCGGCAGGAGGAGCAGCAGCCCTCGCAGCGCAGCGAAGCCGACACCGACGCCCGCGGCCCCTCCCACCAGCGCCAGCTGCAGGTGTTCGATCCACAGTTGTCTCTGAACTTGCCACGGCGATCCACCCACGGCCAGCCTGATGGTGATTTCACCGGTTCGTCTCAACATGCGCACGAGCGTGAGCCCGGCGATGTTTGCGCACGCGATGAGCAGGATGAGTCCCGCCACGAGCATCAGGGTCAGCACCTGCGGTCGCAGCGTACCGGTGGCCGCTCGCTGCAGAGGTACGGCGTAGTAGGTCAGCTGCACTGCAGGGTTGGCGCTGGCAAAGCGTTGGGCGCGGAGACTTCCGCTCAGCGCACGATGCAGCTCACCATTCGCCTGCTGCCACGTCGCGCCGTCGCGCAGTCGCATGATGGCGACGAAGTTCGCGGCCTGCCCCTCGCCCTCGCGGCCCGGTTGGAGAGCCGTATAGACGTCGGCATTCAATGGCGACGTACCGTGCTCGGGCAAGACGCCGATGATCGTGTGCGGCTCGCCTTTGAGCAGAAGCGCTTGTCCCAAGACGTTCGCGTCTCCAGCGAACGCGGTCTGCCACAGTGCGTAGCTCAGGATGGCTGCTCTGGGACCCTGCGGGCGATCCTCCTCTTCCGAGAACTCTCGGCCGATCGCGGGATGGAGCGCGAGGACGTCGAAATAGTGTGCCGAGACCCGGCCGACACGAAGATATTGCACGACGGAACCGGCCCGAAGGTTCGCGCCGGATGCTCGCATTCCGGAAACCGCGGAGAGCAGAGAAGGCACGCCGTCGCGCACGCGCTCCCATTGCTCACCGTCGATGGTCCTCCGGGTGTCAGAGGGTTGCGACCCCGAAATCCGCACGTAGATCGTGCCGATGCGTTCCGCATGCGGATACGGCAGATCGTTGAGCAGGAGCGCATTCACGAGTGAGAAGATGGCGGTGTTTGCCCCGATTGCCAGCGCAAGCGTGAGGACGACGATCCCGGTGAATCCGGGGTTGCGCCAGAGCTGACGAACGCCGTGACTGAAGTCCCTTTGAAGCGCATCGAACACCCTGAGGCCGCGTGCCTCGCGGCAATCCTCCTGCACGGTGTTGATTCCACCGAACTCCCTGCGTGCGCGTCGACGCGCATCCTCCGGTGAACTGCCGGCACGGATGGGATCGTCCGTGTACTGTTCGAGGTGGAAGCGGAGTTCCTCTGTCAGATCGGTCTCGAAGTTGCTGCGTGACGTCAGCGCACGAATCAGAGCGCGAAGGCGCGCGAACACGTCACACCTCCTCCGACGTTGCGCTCAAGGCTGCGGCAATGGCCGAGGCGAGCCGATTCCAGCCGGCCGCTTCCTCACGCAGCCGCCGTCGTCCCGCGCGGGTCAACCGGTAATACTTCGCGCGACGGTTGTTGTCGCTCTGGCCCCACTCGGGCGTGACGAGTCCCTGATGCTCCAGGCGGTAGAGCGCCGGGTACAACGATCCTTGCGGAATCTCGAGAGCGTTGCCCGAGATCTGCTGGATGCGCAGCAACACGCCGTACCCGTGCAGCGGTTTCAACGACACCGCCTTGAGGATCAGCATGTCCAGGGTCCCAGGCAGGAGGTCGGCTGTTTTTCCCACGACGTGTGACTCCTAGTCTGGCTAGGAATCCTAGCGCGTCTCTCCTAGTCTGGCAAGTGGAGTGAGGCGCCACAGAGCGTTGCCCGCTTGAGCGTGGCCAGAGCCTACCTCGCGCGAGCTTCTGGCCTCATGTCCCTTCAGTGGGACGCCGCGTGCATGAAGTTGCACCGGTCGATTGCGCCTTGAACCGCGGATCGTCGCGATACGGATCCCATTTGGGATCGACAGTCAAGTAGATGAGATGGACGTCGTGCACGGCAAACGCCTTGTCGAGCCATTGAAACACGGCGTCTCGATCGCCCAGTCCGGCGTGCACGAGCGCGAACGCGTACGGCGGGACGTATCGCTGTTGCGAGGCGGCCTCGAGAGTGCGGAGCAAATCGCGGGCCTCCTCTGCCCGCCCCACCTTCGCGAGTAGGTAGCCACGAAACGAGAGAGCCTTGCTGTTCTGGCCCGAAAACCGCTGCGGCGGTCGTGAGCTCCTCGAGCGCCTCAGCGGTCCGGCCAAGGCCCTCGTATGCCTGCCCGAGCATGATGTGTCCAACCCAGAAGTCGGGATCAATGGTGATGGCCTGACGCGCGTACTCCACGGCCGATTGGTAGTCGTGCGCCTGGTACGCGACCTGCGACGACAACGCATGGCTCATCGCGAACAACGGGTCGAGCTCGCGCGCGCGACGCATCTCGCGCCCGGCTTCGAGGTGTTGGCCCATCTGCGAGAGCAAGTGCCCCAGGCTCACGTGGCCCATCACCGACTGCGGATCGAGCGCCACCGCCTGCCGCAACGCGCGCTCTGCCGCAGGCCAGTCCCAGCCGAACGTCCACAGCGCATGTCCAAGTGCCTCCTGCGCCTCGCCGAGTTGGGGATCGGTGCGGGCCGCCCGCATGGCCGCGTCTCGGGCGAGGGGGCCCACCTTGAGCGGCGGCGCGTCGGCGTTGAGCGGGCTGGCGCTGTATACCTTGGCGAGTCCCGCCCACGCCAGGGCATAGCTCGGATCGAGCGCCGTCGCGCGCTTGAAGAGATCGATCGCCTGGCTGGTCGTCTCCGGCGTGCGCTGGTTCGCGAAGTTGCGACCGCGAAGATACAAATCGTAGGCGTCAGCGTTGCGCGTCTGACGCCGCGCAAGAGCGCTCAGGCGATCGGGCGATAGTCGCAGCCGAACCTGTGTCGCGATTGCCTCACTCAGCTCCTGCTGCAGGCTCAGGATGCTCGTCGGCTCGCGATCGTAGGTGTCGGACCACACCTGTTCCTGATCGCGCGCGCGCACGAGACTCGCAGTGATTCGCACACGACCGCGCTCCCCACGCACGGCGCTCTCGACGAGATAGTCGGCGCGCAGTTCGCGCGCGATCTCCGGGCGTGACTTCGTCGTGTGCTTGTACGACATGATCGACGTCCGGCCGACGATGTGAACGTGCGCGGGGTCGATCTGTCCGAGCGCGACCATCACTTCCTCAGCGAGGCCACTCGCCAGATACTCGGCTTCGGGATCACCGCTCAGGTTGTCGAACGGCAGAACCGCCAGCGTCACGTCTGAAGGCGGGATCGCCAGTCTTGTGCCAGGCCCATGCTGAAAGACCCGCCAGCACGGCCAGGACGAGTACGACAATCGCCAGGCGCGCTGCGGTTCGACAGGGCGAATTTGGACGGAAGCGCCTCGGGCGCCGGCACGTCTGGCCGGGCCCGCTCCGGACGCCGGCGCGGCCGTGAGCGTGCCGGCACCCTCGTTGCCGACCGGCGCGACGAAGCGATAGCCTTTGCCGGGTACGGTCTCGAGGAACGTCGGAGCGTCGGGCGAGTCTCCAAGTGCCCGCCGAACCTTGCGGATGGCCGTGTGGACGCCAGTCTCGACGTCCACGAACACGTCCGGTCCCCACAGCCGTTCGACGATCTCGGCGCGCGTGACGAGTTGGCCCCGGCGCTCGACCAGGAGGATCAGCAGATCCATAGGCTGGCGCTCGAGTCGAACCGCGCGCCCTTTCTTGCGCAGCTGGTACGCGCCGCGATCGAGCACGTAATCGCCGAAGCGAAACGTCTCGCGTGAATCGGAAGTCATGACCATACACCGATCCAGCCCACCTAGATTGTCATAACTCCCACGTCCCCTGTACCTTCGCGGGTCAGACAATCTTCAGACGTTCTCCAGCCGCTCTCCATGGCGTCACTCGTCGCACGGTGCTGAGAATTGGCGCCGCAGCCCGATTGCTGTCAGGGTTCACCCACATGGGAGGCAGTCATGAAGTGGAACGGGTCGAAATCGAAAGCCGTACGTTTGGGGATCGCGGCCGGTCTTGTTGTGGCGCTGGTCGCCGCAGCCAGAACGCCGTTGGCCGCAGATGCGAAGACCATTGAGGGTGTCTGGTTCGTGCAGGTGTCGCAGCGTGACTGCGCCACTCAGGCGTCGCGTGGCACGTTCAACTCGCTCGTCACGTTCGTCAATGGCGGCACGATGTACGAAAGTCCCGGAGGTGTCGCATTCGCGCCTGGCCAGCGCAGCACTGGCCATGGCACATGGACTCGACTGGGGGATAGTACATTCCGACAGCGCATGGTGGCGCAGATCCTGTTCACAACGCCGCCGAACCTGCCGGTGTCGCCGGGTTTCGAGGCCGGATGGCAGGTGATCGACCACACCGTCACGCTGTCGGACCCCGACCACGCGACGTCGGCCGGCAGCGCGGAATTCTACCGATCGAACGGCGAGCTGTACCGATCTACCTGCTCGACGGCGCGTCCTGCAGCGATTCGAGTAGTTGCCTTTGCTGCCCCGCGGAGGGTGGGCGCTGTCGAGCTTCGCCACTCGGCATCGTCCGGCTGCCGCCGGCGGCGCCCACCGGACGACCCTCCTTCGTGGAGACGTCAATTCTGATCGATGCCGCTTGCGAGAGACGGCGTCAAGGCAGCGTGCCGGCCTGGGGCGTAGCCGAACCAGGGAGCTCAGTGCCGGGCATGCTTAGGCGGGATGAATCCTACTCCAAGGCGCCCCCTCTCGCTAACGCGCAGGTCGAGAAACTCGCTGAATCGACGGCTCGGTCGCTGAACCCAAGCCGGGTCAGACACGTATCTCCAACCTACGACACTCGTCCAACTCGCGACGTCACCGATTGACAGCTGACCGACGACCGCCTCAGGGTCGATAGTCGACACCATGCTCGACAATTTGACGCGAGATGTCCTTTACGCCTGGCGCTCGTTCCGCCGCGCGCCCCTGGTGGCCCTGACGATCGTGACGACGGTGGCGCTCGGCCTTGGGCTGGTGGCCGTCGTGTTCACGTTCCTCAACGAGGTGATCTTTCGCGTGGACGAGGTGCGCAACCCGCACGAGTTGTTCGCGGTCGAACGCCAGCGATCGGCCAACGCGGAGCCCGAGAGCTTCACGCGCTCGCAGTACGACGCGCTCGTCCGCGAGACGGGCGTGTTCTCGGATGCCTTCGCGATGGGGCCGGACATCGACAGTCCGGATCGATGGCCGGAGGATGGAGGGCTCGCTCGTGACGGGGAACTTCTTCCACGTTCTCGGCGTCAGCGCCGCGCGTGGACGCACGCTCACACCGTCAGACGACGAGCGTCGGCGGCCATCCGGCCCATCGTCCTCAGCCATCGCGCCTGGTCCCGGTATTTCGCCAGCGATCCCGGCGTGCTCGGCCGCACGGTCCTCGTGAACGGAGTCGCCGTTCGCAGGTCGTCGGCGTGATGCCGGAAGGCTTTCGAGGGCTCGTCGTCGCCGCGCCGGACTTCTGGGCGCCGCTCTCGGTCCTCGGCCAGTTTCGCCGCGTCGATGCTGGACGACGACGGACGCCGTCGGTCATCAGCATCATCGGGCGGCTGAAGCCAGGGCTGTCGCGCGAACAGGCGCTCGCGCGAGCTGCGCGTGTGGGACTCGCGGCGAGCCGCGGCAAGTCTGTCGAGCGGCCTGCCCCGAGCCCGAGTCGAGCGGCGTGCCTCGAACCTCGTCCTCGAACCGAGGCAGGGCACGGTCCCGCTGTCGGCCGACGTCATGCTGCTGTTCACGCCGCTCTTTCTTGCGTTCGGCCTCATCCTGATGATCGCGTGCGCCAACGTCGCCAACCTGCTGCTCGCGCGCGCGGTCACACGCCAGCGCGAGATCGGCATCCGGCTGGCGATTGGGCGCGTCGCGGCGCCGCATCATCCGGCAGTTGCTCACCGAAAGCCTGCTGCTCGCGCTGGTGTCCGCTGCGCTCGCCTTCGGCATTTCACGACTCGTGCTCGCCGCCGTCGTCTACGGCGTGACGAGCACCTGGGCGCCGGCCATCGGCGACATTCGTCTCGCCGTGCCGCCGGCGGACTGGCGCGTCGCGCTGTTCCTGGTGGCCGGCGCGATGGTTTCGACCATGTTCTTCGCGCTCGCGCCGGCGCTGCAGGCCACCCGCCTCGAGCTGGTGCGGGCGATGCGCGGCGAGGTGGTGCGTGATGCGCGTCCCGGCCGCGCCCGGAACGCGCTCGTCGCCCTTCAGGTGACCGCTTCGGTGCTGCTCCTCATCTGCTCTGCCGTCTTCCTGCGCAGCGCGTGGAGCGCAGCCACGATCGATCCCGGTATCCGCACGGCCGATACCGTGTTCGTGAGCGTCGCGAACGAGCAGATGCGCGGCGCGCTGCTCGAAGCCGTGAAGAGCGAGCCGTCGGTCGCCTCGGTTGCGGCCTCGTGGCCGGGCGCGCTGGGCGAGCCGTGCCGCCTTCGCTGAAGCTCCGCCTCGCCGCGGCTTCCGGCTCCGCCGCACGCGGCTGCGGCGGCCGAAGCCGGCGGACACGCGCGGCAAGTCGGCGGTCGGGTACAAGTTCGTCTCGCCGGAATACTTCAGCGTCCTCGGCATCGACATCGTGCGCGGACGCGGCTTCGCGCAGACCGAGCGGAGCGCAAGCGTCGCGGTGGCGGTCGTGTCGGAAAGCGCCGCGCGCCAGCTGTGGCCGGATCGCGACGCGGTCGGACAGGTCCTGCGGCTCGAGCCGGACCCGACGAGCGACGCGCCACGGCCCGATGAGCCGCCGCTGCTCTCTCGCAGCTTCGATCGTCGTCGGCATCGCCCGTGACGTGGCGGGCTTCCGGCTCGCCAAGGTCCAAGGAGCCGGTTGTCTACGTGCCGATCGCCGCCGAGCTGCCCAGACATCGCTCACCGTTCGGGTGCACGGCGATCCGGAGCGCGCGCGCCTCGCGCTCGTCGATCGGTTCGCGGCGATCGACCCGAACATGGGCGAGGTCGCGACGCTGCGGACCATCGCCGCGCATGGTCGCGTACCTTCTGCAGATCGCGTTCTGGCTGACGCTGGTGCTTGGAGCGCTGGCGCTTCTCCTGACGTTGTCGGGGCTGTTCAGCGTGCTCTCGTATCTCGTCGAGCAGCGCACCAGGGAGATAGGCGTGCGGATGGCGCTCGGCGCGACCAGGCGGAGCATCGGCACGCTCGTGCTGTCGCAGATGGCTGGTCCCGTCGGCATCGGGCTGCTCCTCGGCGGCAGCCTGACGGCCGCGCTCGGCGCCGTGCTCCTGGCGACGGCTGGCGCCGGACGATCGGATCGATCGTGCGTCTGTTCGATCCGGTCGCCTACGCCGCCAGCCTTCTCTGCATCGTCACGGCGTGCGCGTGTGCGGCGCTGATTCCCGCGCTGCGCGCAGGACGGATCGATCCGGTCGCCGCGCTCAGGCAAGATTGATTCGTTTGAGAACCAGCGTTCCTTCCAGGTAGCCCCGCAATCCGGCCGCTCGCCCTCCCGTTCATCTGGCTGGCCGACCCTGACGTCGCCCGTCCCGATCCACTGCCTGCCAAAAACGGAGACGATCGCGAAGGTTAGGAAGAGCCGTTATACTCCCGCGTGAGGCTGACAAGGCCTGACGATGGACGACCCGATCGGCGAGTCCGGCGATGAGCGGTTGCAACAGTTGCTCGACCTCGAGCAGCGGTTACAGGATCTCGTCCGATCGGCCAGAGAGCGACGCCGCCAGACGGATTGCTGCGGCCCGTGCCGCAAGCGAAGCGCACCAGGCCGCCGCCCGAGAGGCGGCTGAACGCGCCAACGCCGAGCGGGCCCGCGCAGAACACCTCATTCACGAACAGACGCTCCTCGCAATTGACACCGCCCATCGCGCCGCCCTTGCGACGATTACAGACATCCCCGACAGCCGTATCGACGAATTGGCCCGTCTGGCGCTGGTCCGTGCAATTGCCGGGACCGGAGAGGCGACGTGATCGTCCGGATGATCCGAGTGCGGATCGCCGGTCCCCGTTCGCTGCCTCGATCAGACGCTGCAGGTGCTGCAGGACGTGGGCGTGCTCCACGTTGATCGCCCCCGGGTTCCCGAACTGGCTCCGCCGGACAGGACGCTGACGCGTTGGCAGCGGCACGTCGAGCGCTGCCTGTCCGACGTGGAGACCGCGCTGGAATCGACTGCGGCTGACGCCGGAGACCAATACGCCTCCGATAACGCCGGCGCCGCCCGCATCCCAGGCCGCACGACGCGCCCGCCGCGTCCGCCGTCGAGCCGATGCGCTGGCGTCAGCGACGTCGGCTCTCGAAGATGAGCGAAGCCTGCTGCTGCGCTACCGCGAGTTCTTCGAGGTTTTTGCACCGCTCGGTCGGGAACTCACCTGGCCTGATGCTCAGGCCTTCTACGTTGTGCTCCGGGCAGGCACCAGCGGCGCGCTCACCGAGCTCAGACGACGGCTCGAGGAGGCGGTTGGGGGAGAGATCGAGCTGCTCCACCGTGTGCTCGCCAGCGGAGAGTCGGCGGTCTTGATTCTGGCGTCTTCACGCACGGCAGCGAAGGTGTCGGATTCTGCTGTCAGCATCACGTGTCGAAGAATTGCCGGCGCCGAGCGGGCTCGGCGACAAGGGTGTCCCGTCACTCGCTTCCCGCGATCAGAGCGCGTCTCGCACAGATTGCAGAGTCGCTCCGCACGATCGAGGCTGATCGCCGCGCGCTCGCAGAGGCCGAAGGCAAGTGGCTGTCGGGGCTGCGCGTGTTCCTGGGCGACCAGATGCTGCGTTTGGACGCGCGCAGACGTGTCTTCACTGCTGACTACTTGTTCGTGATCGAAGGGTGGCTGCCCACCGCGCGTCTGGCCGGCCTGGAAGAACAGGTGAAGCGCACGCTCGGGTCGGAGGTCGTCGTCTCGACGATCGGCGCTGAGGACTGGACTGCGGACACCGCGCCCGTCACGTTGCACAATCCGCCGCTGTTCCGGCCGTTCGAGGTCCTGACGCGAATGGTGCCATTGCCAAAGTACGGGTCGATCGATCCGACGCCGTTTGTGGCGATCTTCTTCCCGGCGTTCTTCGGGTTGATGCTCGGCGACGTCGGGTACGGTCTGATGCTGGCGGGACTCGCTGGATTTCTGCGGTTGAAGTCCACACCAGACACGGCGCTTCGATCGGTATCGACCGTCGCGTTCGCATGCTCGTCAAGCGCCGTCGCATTCGGTCTGCTCTTCGGCGAGTGCTTCGGATCGCTTGGCCCCGCGATCGGATTGCACCCTTTCTTCAATCGCGAGCAGGCCACGATTCCCTTTCTCGGCCTCGCCGTGGCACTGGGCGGTGTGCACATGATCCTGGGCCTTGTGCTGGGCGGCGTGAGCGCGTGGCGGCGCGGCCATCGGCGCGAAGCGGTCGGGCGCGGTCTCACGCTGGGCATGTTGATTCTGACCGCGTTGTCGTTGCTCGCCGCCCTCGAGGTTCTGCCTGACGGGTTCTTCACTCCGCTTGTTGTTGCGATTCTGGTGGCCTTTACGGTGCTGGTGGCGATCGAGGGCATCGTCGGCGTGATCGAGCTCCTCTCGACCTTCGGCAACATCCTGTCGTATGCGCGCATCATGGCGCTCGGCACTGCCTCACTGATGATGGCCGTCGTGGCAAACGAGATGGTTGGCGCCGTGGGCAGCATTCTCGTCGGAGCGGTGTTCGCGCTGCTGTTTCATCTGGTGAACTTCGCGATAGGGCTCTTCAGTCCGACCATCCATGCACTGCGCCTGCACTACGTGGAGTTTTTCGGTCAGTTCTTCAGTCCCGGCGGTGCCGAATATCGGCCGCTCGGGCACTGGCATCCGCCGGCTTGAGACTCGTTTTGGGGAGAGACGATCTATGGACAAGGCATTACTGGGTTTTGCTGCGGCGCTGGCCATTGGCCTTCCGGCGCTGGCGACCGCCTGGGCGCAGGGCCGCATCGGACCCGCGGCCGCGGCCAGTCTCGCCGAGAAACCGGAACTCTCAACGACCGCCGTCATTCTCATCGCTATTCCCGAAACGATGGTCATCCTTGGTTTCGTCATCGCGGTCTTGATTCTGACCCGCGTTGGTGGCTAGGGTCGTAGCACGCCATGGCGTTGTCCGACCTCATCTCTCGACTCGAGCAGGAGGCGCAGAGCCGGGTTCGCGCGATCGAGCAGCAAGCCGAGGCCGAGGCGCGAGCCATCGAGGCGGCAACGGAGCAGACGATCGGAGAGATCACGGCACGCCACCTCGAGCAGCAACGCGCTGAGCGCCAGATCGTCGAGCAGCGGCAGCTTGCGCTCGCCCGGCGACAGGCGCGCACCCGTGAGCTCGAGGCAGTCCATGCGCAACTTGCCCGTATTCTGGAGCGGGCACGTGCCCTTGCGCCCGAGATTGCGCGCTCGGCTTCCTACCGTGAAGCCCTGCCGTCGCACCTCGACGAGGCGCTGTCATTCCTCGAGGGCGTGCGGTCGCGGGTGCGATGTCAGGCCGCTTTCGCCGCATCACTGCAGCCAACGATCGACCGTCACGCCGATGCGGAACTGGTGATCGACGAGTCGGTGGGCCCGGGTGTCGTGGCAGAGGCCACCGATGGTTCAGTCGTCGTCGACAACACACTCGCTGCGCGGTTGACGCGCGCAGAGGCGAGCCTGGCCACCGAGTTATCGCGAAAGCTGCGAAATGGCGATTGAGATTGCGCTCGTCGCTCGCGCGAAGGGCCTGGCGACGCGTCTGCTCGCCCGTGAGACACTCGAGACGCTCGCCGAGGCTGACGATCTGGACGCCTTCGCCCATTTGCTCTCCCGTCTTGGCACAGCCGTCGATCCGCTCGGTGATTCACCTGACGTATTCAGCGTCGAACGCGCTGTCGCCCAGACCGCACATCGGTATCTCCGAACGCTCTATCGCTGGCAGGAACGGATGCCGGGAGTGCTCGATGTATTCACCGCTCATCAGGACCGCCGCAGCCTCCGCGCGCTTCTGAGGGGAGCCGCCCAAGGTGCTCGGTCAGAGGCGCGCCTGCAAGGACTGCTGCCCACGCCGTCCTTGCCACGACTCGCCTTGATCGAACTCGCCCATCGAGGATCACCGGCTGACGTAGTCGCGTACCTCGTAGTCATCGCTCACCCTGATGTGCCGCGTTTGCTGCCGCTCGTTCAGAAGACACAGGTGGATCTGTTTGAGGTGGAACGAGCACTGCTGTTCGGATTCGCCGAGCGGGCCACCAGAGCCGCGTCTGGCGCCGACGAAACGGTGCGGGAGTTCGTCAGCACGCTGATCGACATCGGCAACACGCAGAATGTACTGCTCATGGCCGGGGGACCGCGCGACATCGTTTTGGCGGACATGTTCGTCCCCGGAGGGCGATGGCTCTCCGCGCAGGCATTCGTCTCCGCCGTCAGCGCTGGCTCGCCACAGCGCGCCCTGACGGTGCTGGCGAAGGTGTTCTCGAGATCGCCGATTGCCGATCTACTGCCGGCGACGTCCAGCGATATCGCGCATCTCGACCGTGCCTTTCTCGTTTCCGCTTTGCAGCAACTCGCGCACGCGGCTCGCCTCAATCCGCTGAGCACCGCGTCACTCCTGCGTGTCCTGCTTCTCATCGAGGCACAGAGCCGCGATCTGCGCACCCTGTCGTGGGGCGCAGTGCTCGCGACACCGCCGTCCATTCGCAAACAGCAGTTGGTAACCCCACGATGAGACTTCGCGTGGTAACTCGGCCCGAGCTGGCGGCCGGCTTCGAGCTTGCGGGGCTGGTGGTGACCCGTGCGGACGATGGCGCGACGGCCGCAGAAGCGATCAGACGATGGGCGGCCGACACGAATATCGGGATTGTTCTCGTCGAGGATCCGCTGTTTCGCGCGCTGCCACGGGATCTGCTCGCTCGCCTCGACCGGCAGGCGTTGCCGATCATCGCACCCGTCCCAACCCCGCGCTGGGACGAGCGCAGTGAAGCCGAAGCCTACATTCTGGAGATTCTCCGGCAGGCTATCGGCTATCGCGTGAGGCCACGGTGACGTCAACCGGCAGATTGACGCGCGTGGTCGGCGCGCTCGGCGAGGTCAAGGGTCTTACCGACATTGCGCTCAACGAGCTCGTACGGGTGGGCAACCGTCGGTTACTGGCCGAAGTACTCCGCGTCACGTCAGATCTGGCGACGATTCAAATCTTCGAGGACACGGCGGGAGTGCGCGTGGGAGAGCCGGTCGTGCGCGAGGGTCTACCGCTCACAATCGAGCTTGGTCCGGGACTCCTGGGCAGCGTCATTGACGGCATCGGCCGTCCGCTCGGGCGCCTTGCCCAACTGACGGGCCACTTCATCCAGCCAGGGGCGACCGCGCCGACGATCGACCGGGCGCGCCGCTTCCACTTCACACCAGCCCGTGCCGTGGGCGAGCGTGTGGGGCCGGGTGACATCCTGGGGACGATCGCTGAGCGCGGCGGGTTCGAGTTGCGTGTGTTGATGCCCGCTGGACAGTCCGGTCTCGTGCGCACGGTGCAGCAGGGCGAGGTCACCGTGGCCGATGCGGTCGTCGTGCTGGATTCGGGCGAAGCGATCACGGCGATGCAGAAGTGGCCAGTACGACGGCCGCGGCCGGTCTCGGCGCGCATCGAAGCACGCGTCCGTTCCTCACCGGACAGCGAGTTCTCGACTTTTTGTTCCCGGTTGCGGAGGGTGGCACGGTTGCGATGCCCGGAGGGTTCGGCACAGGCAAGACCGTGCTCGAACAAGCGCTCGCGAAATACGGCGAAGCGGACGTTGTCGTCTACATCGGCTGTGGTGAACGCGGCAACGAAATGGCCGAAGTGCTCCACGAGTTCTCGACGCTCACGGATGCGCAGAGTGGACGACCCCTCATGGATCGCACGGTGCTGGTCGTCAACACCAGCAACATGCCGGTGGCAGCGCGGGAGTCTTCGGTGTACGTCGGCCTGACGATCGCCGAGTATTTTCGCGACATGGGCTATCGCGTCGCGGTCATGGCCGACAGTTTGTCACGGTGGGCCGAAGCGCTGCGCGAAGTTGGATCCCGACTGCAGGAGATGCCCGGCGAGGAGGGTTATCCGACCTCGCTTGCCAGTCGAACGGCGAAGCTCCACGAGCGAGCCGGGCGCATGCAGTGTCTGGGGCGACCCGAGCGTGCCGGGAGCGTGACGCTGATCAGCGCGGTGTCTCCGCCGGGCGGCGACTTTTCGGAGCCGGTCACGCAAGCATGCCTCAACGTGGCTGGCGCGCTGTGGGCTCTCGATCCTGCCTTGGCACACCAGCGTCAGTTTCCAGCCGTCGATTGGGAGACCAGCTACAGCCTGTACGCGGATTCAATGGCTCGCGTGTTCGACGGGTCAACCGATTCACGATGGTCCCAGACCCGAACTCGTGTGATCGACTTGCTGCAACGCGACGCGGAGCTGCGCGAAGTGGCCAGCGTGGTGGGGCCGGAGGCGCTCGAAGACAAGGACCGCCTGTTGCTCGCCGCCGCAGCAGTTCTGCGCGAGTTCGTGCTCGGGCAAAGCGCGTTCGATCCGAACGACGCGTTTTCACCGCCGGCAAAGACGTTCGCGCTCGCCGATGCGGCCATTCGCACGTTCGACGCCGGAATGGCGGCATTGTCCGGTGGTGCGACGTTCATCGACCTCCCCGTCGACGACGTGCGCCGCACGCTGGCACACCTGCGTGACGCATCCCCAGCCGACGCCGACCTCGCCCGAAAGCGTGTCAATGACGCGATCGGGACGATGACACCGTCTCCGCCTGCAGCGGGTCGAAGTGAGGGACACTCGTGAGCACCGCGCGAACCTATCTCGGCGCGCGGGCGGCTGCTGGTCCTTTGATCTATCTGAACCGCGCACAACGCGTCGCGCTCGGCGAGTGGGTGACGGTGCAATCACCCGGCCTGCCTGAGGTCCGCGGCCAGGTGATCGACGCCGGGGCCGATGTCACCGTGGTGCAGGTACTCGAGGAGACGCTGGGATTGGCTCCTGCCTCCGTGCGCATCACCTTGACCGGCGATCTCGCCCGCGTCGTTGTCGGCCGTGATCTGCTGGGGCGCGCGCTCAGCGGTGTCGGCGATCCCAAGGACGGGCTCCCTCGACCCATCGGCGAGGCCCATCAGCCGATCTGGGGCGCCCCCATCAATCCGACGCGGCGCGTGCCGCCAGCTGATTTCATCGAGACCGGCATCTCCGCGATCGACGGATTGAATACGCTCGTGCGCGGACAAAAGCTGCCGGTGTTCTCGAGCCCGGGACTGCCAGCGCTCGATCTCGCCGCCACCATCGTCGAACACGCACGGGCGCCGCACGACGAGCCATTCGCTGTCGTCTTTGCGGCCATCGGCATCACGGCGCGCGAGACACGCGTGTTTCTGGAGCGATTCGAGCAAAGCGGAGCACTCGAGCGCAGCGTGCTCTATCTGAACCAGGCGGAAGATCCGACCATCGAGCGATTGCTGGCGCCGCGTGCGGCACTCGCCTGCGCCGAGCACCTGGCCTACACCCACGGCATGCACGTCCTGATCGTCATGGCTGATGTCACGCACTATTGCGATGCCCTGCGCGAAGTGGCTGCAGCCCGTGAAGAGGTGCCCGGACGCCGCGGGTATCCGGGGTATATGTACACGGACCTCGCATCACTCTTCGAGCGAGCGGGTGTGCTCGAGGGGTCGCCGGGCAGCGTCACGCAACTGCCGATTCTCACGATGCCCGACGGCGACATCACGCATCCGATCCCGGACCTCACTGGCTACATCACTGAAGGGCAGATCGTGCTCAGTCGCGACTTGCAGCGACGCGGTGTGTTCCCGCCGATCGACGTCCTCCCCTCGCTGTCGCGTCTGATGAATGCCGGCATCGGGCCGGCGCATACGGTCCCCGAGCATCGCAAGTGGGCCGACCAGCTCTACGCCGTCTATGCCCGTGGACGTGAGGCGCGGTTGATGGTGGCCATCGTCGGCGAGGCGGGGCTGCCGCCGCTCGATCGCCGTGCCCTCGCGTTTGCCGAGGAATTCGAACGCACATTCGTGGGACAGGGAAACAGCCGCCGCAGTCTCTCCGAGACGATCGAAACGGGATGGCGACTCCTCGATCGATTGCCGGCTGACGACCTCCTCAAGCTCAACGCCGATCTGCTCGCCCAACGGCAGCGCCAGCGTCAGCAGGCCCAGGAGGCAGCGCCGTGATGCCCGCCACGCGCGCTCCAGCAACGCGATCGAATTTGCTGCGCCAGGCGCGTCGTCTCGGCCAGGTGCATAGAGGGGCCGCCCTGTTGAAGCGCAAGCGCCAGTCCCTCGTCGAAGAGCTGTTCACGCGCGCCAGAACGGCCGTGACCTCTCGCGAAATCATCGATGCGCAAGCCCGCCGGGCATGGCGAGCGCTGTGGCTGGCGCTGTCTACGAACAGCAGCGACGGGTTGACGGCAATGACGTGGCCCACGCGCGAACTCGACGTGGAACTGAGGATGGTCGAGCTCTGGGGAATCCGTGCGGTGGAGCTTTTGAAGCGACCGACTGTGGTACGCAGCCTGGCCGCACGCGGCATGCTCCCCGCCCCCGGAGAAGGAATCAGCCAGGAATCGGCGCGTGAGTTCGAAACGCTTGTGGAGCAGTTACTCGACGCGGCCCCGCAAGAGCATCTGATCCGACGTCTCGGTCACGCACTCTCGCGCACGACGCGGTTAGTCAATACGCTGGAGCAGCGCGTCGCCGTCAGGCTCACCGCTGACCTCGCCACGATTCGACGCACGCTGACCGAACGCGAGCGCGAGGAGCACCTCCGGATCAAACACCTCATCGCGCGGCGACGTGCATCGCCCGGTGAGTCTCAGAACGTCGTCGCGACCACGTCTGGTTTCGCCTGATCATGCGTGGCCTCCATTTCGCCGCGTTCTTTTGCAGCGTGTCTCATCGAGTCGTGACCGGTCCCAGGTACTGATCGAACCACCCCAGGACGTCGCGGATCAGTTCATTGAGCGGTGGGACGTGGCCGCCTTCATGGATGGCGAGCTGTTTGCGGTCGGCAGGAGCGCCGAGCAGCGTGAACAGCGGCTTGGCTACGTTGTCGAGCGGGAAAATGAAATCGTCACGCCCGTTCAGCATCAGCGTGGGAGCCGTGATGTGCGGCGCAAAATTGATCGGATCCGCCTCGGGAGGCAGCCGGCGCGCGGGAAGTCCTCCGGACAGCAGCACGACCGCCTTGAACCTCGGCTCGACCGCGACGATAGGCAGCGCCGCGTGGGAGCCGGCACTGAGGCCGTAATAACCTATCTTTCCCACGTCGATATCTGACCGTGTTTCGAGGTAATCGATCGTCCTGCCCAGATCCTTCGACCACTGGACGACCATGTCGCGATACGCGTTCATCTGATCGTCGCGCGGAACCTCGCCGACGCCGACGAACCGCTGGAACGTGCCCTGATAGACGGGCACGACGAGGGCACGGCCGCTTCGGGTCAGAAAGTTGAAGAACGCAGCGCCCGGCGCGACGCTGAGATCACGGCCTAACGGAACAAGACCGAACGCATATCCGCCCGGAAACCAGATGATGGTCTGATAGGGCGGTGCGGCGTTCTTCGGCAGAAGGATATAGACGGGCACGCGCTCGTGTCCGTACGCGGCCGCAATGGATACGAGTTGGGCGCGCCAATGCTCCGTCTCCGGCAGGGTCTCCACCTGCGGGTCGAGCGGACCACGGTCGTACGCATACAGCGCCTTGTACGCCGCATAGAGATCGTCGCCGACGGGTTTGTCCGTCCGGCCGACGCTGCGAGGAGGAATCGCTGCGAGCGCGTCGGCCGGCAGCGGCGTCACATCGCGAACGCAGCGGAAGCCATGGGTCTCGTGTCGATCGAGCGGCAATCGCGCCTCGCGGTTGATGGCCATGTACGGTGGATCGTTCCACGCGCCGCCGACGACGTTGCGCCGATCGTCGGTCGCATTCCAGATCCACTCCTTCACGTTGCCCGCGAGGCCGTAGGTGCCGTACGTGCCGAGATCTTTGAGCTGGGTCTCCGATACGGCCGACTTGCCGTTGAAATTCGCCGCGGCAGCAACCGCCTGGCCGTATAACACCGATCCGATCGCCTGCCCCAGTGAAACACGGTCGGCAGCCGCTTGCCGGCAGAACTCCGCGTATGCCGCGGCCTCGTACCAGCTGACTCCACTGACTGGATAGTCGGCTTGTCCTTCGGGGAACGTGCCCAGCTCCCACGTCGCAGGGCCGGGCTTGACCGGTCTTGTCGCGCAATGCGCTCGGCGACGTCGAACGACTCCTTCCAGTATTTCCGCTCGCGGTAGCCGCCGGCATCGACGAATCGCTTGAATTCGGCATTCGTGACTTCGTACTTGTCGATCCAGAAGTCCGGCAAGCTGCACCGTCATCGTCCCATTGCGAGACAGTCCTCCACGCACGTAAACCATTCCGGGTGGCGCCTCTCCCGTTCGACGAATCGTAATCGAGGGCCGATTGTGGCGAAGCCCCTTCCGCGGTGTCGAACCCGTCCTTGACGAGCCGCCACCGCAGTTCGCCCTGGGGAACCCGCGCACCGTTGATCGGGACACGACCGGCGAGCAGCCATGGACCATCGACGTCGCCGTAGTCCTTGAAATACACGTCCGCGCCCACTGGATCCTTCATGGTGAGAGGGACCGTCGCAGCCCCGAGCGCCCGCTGCACCCGAGAATCGCCAGGTGCCACGGCCGCGGCTTGCTGTCCGAGCCGATAGGCGTCGACATACTGGCCAAGGCTCGCGAGCCGCTCGATTTCCGGGATCGATCGTTCGACCAGCGCCGCCGACTGCCATCGGCGCACCATGACCAACGTGATCCCGATCACGGCGGCGAGCGCCACCATCGCGGCGACAGCCAGGTAGCGAGCCGTCCGCGATGGGCGTGTCGTCGTGCCTGCCGGCGCAACACGCCGGAGATCATCGAGCAGTTCAACGGCCGACGGATAACGGAGCGCTCGATCTTTTTCGAGGCAGCGGCCGACGATTTGTGCGAGGGCTTCGGGAGCGTCCGGCCGAAGCGTCTTGCAATGGCGTCGGCTGATCGTGCACGAGCGCGTTGATCGCCGACCACTCGGACTCGCCGGAAAACGCCCGACGTCCAGCGAGGAGCTCGTACAACACGACGCCGAACGAGAACACATCGGACCGCGCATCGGCCGGTTGACCGAGCGCCTGCTCCGGCGACATGTATCCGCTGCTGCCGACAATTGCTCCGGCCCCGGTATGGGGCGGCGAGGTCATGGTGGCGGCATCGGCAGCACCAGCAGGCTCGGTGGTCCATTTCGCCAAGCCGAAATCCAACACCTTGATCAGGCCTTCGCGCGTCACCATCACGTTGGCCGGCTTCAGATCGCGATGAATGATATCGGCGGAATGTGAGGCGGCAAGCGCGCCAGCGATCTGAATCGTGTAGTCAATCGCGCGATCGATCGGCATTGGACCGTCACGGGAAAGACGGCTCAGAGGCACGCCGTCGACGAGCTCCATCACGATGAAGTCGCCGTCGTCTGCGACGTCGATGTCGTGGATGGTAATGATGTTCGGATGATTCAGTGCGGACGCCGCGCGCGCTTCCTGCGCGAAGCGGTGCTTTCCTTCGGGACTCTCCCGGCCCGTGGTAAGGACCTTGATGGCGACCTTGCGACCAAGGCGGTTATCCTCGGCCTCGAAAACGATGCCCATGCCGCCGCGTCCCAGTTCGCGTCCGACGATATAGCGAGAGGGCAGATGCATGCGGATGAGATCCGCGAGCATCTTACCCCAGTCCCTCAGGTGAAAGGATTCGGCTCAAGCCGGCATCGCTCGGCATTGGCGTCGGAGAATAGGTAAGATACCGGCTCGGCCGCAGCGTTCAGGCCCCAAAATCCTTGACTTCGCGTCTCATGTCCGGCCTTTCCAGCGTGCTTCACGACGTCCGTTACGCAATTCGCGTGCTTCGCAACAGCCCGGGCTTGTCGGCTGTCGCGATTGCTACCATCGCGCTCGCGATCGGCGCGAATACGGCGATGTTCAGTTTTGTGAATGGCCTGTTACTCAGGCCATTGCCATATCCCGAATCGGACCGCATCGTGCGCGTCCTCGAAAGGCTTCCCAACGGCGGACTCAATGGCATCTCCACCCTGAACTATCTCGATTGGACGAACCAGAATGCCGTCTTCGAGTACATGGCCGCGGAAGTTGGTTGGCGTGCAACGTTGACCGGTGGGGACGAGCCGGTCTCGATCCGCGCCGCGCGCGTCTCGGCGCACTACTTCGATGTCTTCGGAGCGAAGCCGGCGCTGGGCCGCACGTTTCTTCCGGGCGAGGACCAGCCCGGCAAAGATCGCGTCGTGCTGCTGACCCATGTGCTCTGGGAAAGCCGCTTCGGTTCCGATCCGTCAATGCTGGGACGGGACATTCAGTTGAACGGCGAGGCGTACACCGTGATCGGCGTCCTTCAGACAGGCCCCTTCGATCGCGCCGCGGCCCAGATTTGGACACCCCTGGCCTTCCAGCCTTCAAACATGACGCGTGATTTTCGCTGGCTCGGCGCAAGCGCCAGGCTCAAGCCGGGCGTGACCCTCGAGAAAGCACGAGGCGAGATGGGCGTCATCGGGCGGCGTCTTGCCAACGCCTATCCCAACTCGAACAAGGGCTGGGGCATTGCCGTCGACCGTCTCGCCGACGTGCTGATCGGCCCAGGGTTGCGCACCGCCGTCACGGTCCTCTTCGCCGCCACTCTGTTCGTGTTGCTGATCGGTTGCGCCAACCTGGCGAATCTCACGCTGGCCCGCAGCCTTTCACGGGAAGGCGAGATGGCGGTGCGCGCCGCACTCGGTGCGGGCCGCTGGCGCTTAGTACGGCAGTTGCTGATCGAGAACGTCGTGATCGCGGTGTGCGGGGGGGGCGTGGGAGTCGGCGTTGGTTACGCGATGCTGAAATGGATCCAATCGTTGATCCCTCCCTCCACGCTTCCCCCCGCGGTGGACATTCGAATGGATACGTCCGTCCTGCTGTTTACGTTGACCGTTGCCATCATGACAGGCCTGCTGTTCGGCGTGGCGCCAGCAGCACAGGCCACGAAATCGGACCTGGTCAGCGCTCTGAAGAAAGGCGGACACCGCACGACCGCGGGCAGGCCGTCTCGACGCATGCGCGGTCTCGTCGTCGCAGAAATCGCGCTCGCATTCGTGCTGTTGGTCGCTTCGGGGCTGCTCATGCGCAGTTTCTTCAAGCTGCTCGAGATCGATCCCGGATTTGATGCGACGAATGTCCTGACGGCCGGCCTGCCGATTAGCCAGGAACAGCACCCCGATCCTGTCGAACTGAACGCATATCTCGCCGCGATCAGTGCCTCGGTGGAGGCCGTGCCGGGCGTTCGCGAGACGGCCATGACCTCGGCGCTACCGCTGCAGGGCTGGGGATACGGCGTACCCTACTCGATCGCCAATCGCGAGTTCATGGATCCGGCCAGTCGCCGCCGGGCGTTCTTCAAGATCGTCAGCCCGTCTTACTTCGACGCGCTGGGCATCAAGCTCCTTGCAGGACGCATGTTGAGCGATAGCGACATGGCGGGCGCGCCGCCCGTCGCGCTCATCAACGAGACGCTGGCCAAGCGGGAGTTTCCCGACGAGAGCCCGATCGGTCGCCGCATCCTGGTGCGAGAAATCGTACCGGGCAAGACTGAGTTCGGCCAGGAGATCGCCTGGGAAATCGTTGGCATCATAGCGGGTGAGAAGATCAATGGACTCGGCGATGCGATCAGCGCCGGCATGTACGTCTCGAACCAGCAGAGCCCGACCTACGGAATCAACCTCATCGTGCGAGCCAGCATGCCTCCGCAGTCTCTGCAGAGAGCCGTTCGGTCGGCCGTCGATCGCGTCAACAGGGACCAGGCGCTCAGCGATGTCCGCACGCTCGAACAGATCGTGGATCAATCCATGCTCGCCAACCGCGTTTCGAGCACGCTCCTCACGGGTTTTTCCTCCATTGCGCTGCTGCTCGCTGCCGTAGGCATCTACGGCGTCATTTCTTACACGGCCGCGCAGCGGACCCACGAGATGGGCATTCGCGCGGCACTTGGAGCCAGCGCGGGCCACCTGCGGAAGTTGATATTCCAGGGAGGGATGCGGCTCGCGGTGATCGGACTCTCGATCGGGTTGATCGGAACGATTCCCGCGACTGACGTCCTGTCGTCGATGCTCTACGGCGTCGGTACCTACGACCCGTTAACAATCGTTGTTGTAGCCGCGATGCTGTCCGGGGTCGCAGGGTTCGCGTGTTTCCTGCCCGCCTGGCGGATCACGAAAGCCGATCCGATGGAAGCGCTGCGGTTTCAATGATGCGAGGTTGGCCCCGGTCGAACACAGGGCCAACCACGACACTCTCATCTAGCGAGGCTCCGCCTCAGAGCAACAGGCTTCGCCTCGCTAGGACACATTCTTGATAACGCCCCGCTGACGCGGGGACGGTCTTGACCCGAGAAACTTGACTCATTTGTACAGAGTTCTGAGGGGTAAGACCTCTACCGTTCGCCCGTTCCGCCTTTGCAGAGTCCGAGTGTGCCTGGCGAGCCCTTTGGAAGCCCGTAATACTTCCAGGAGTCCGCCGCGGTCTGCACCTGCGACACCGTCTGTCCCTCTGCCGAGTCAAGGTCGTTCAGCCCGCTGGCGGCGCAGATCGAGTTCGCGTGATCCAGAGCGCCCGTCTCGTTCGTGTTATTGGGAGTACCCGGCGGTCCCTTCACCTCGCCCGCGAATGCTCCGCCAGCCGCGAGCGCGACAACCGCAGTCGCAACAATAAGTAGTCGTTTCATCCGTCAACCTCCTTCTCTTCCGAGCATCTCTAAGCATCCACAAACGGTATGCCTGAGGATCAGGGCGATGTTATCGCAGTCCGACGAAGCAGGTACGGCTTGAAGTCGTGCTGAATCCTAATTTCAGACACGGTGAGGCTCACAGCATCCTTGACAGCGTCGCGACCGGTGGCGTCAGACTAGAAGTGGCTTCAAAACCGGTAGCGCAGCCCTTCAGCGCTGCGAGTGGCTGGGCTGAAGCCCTGCGTTACAAATTCGAAATCGAGAGGTTTTGAAACCAGTTCGAGGCATACGACATGCGCGTAAGGTCTCTCGAGAGCACGCCATCCGTCAGGCAGAAGTCCAGTGCGGCCAAATCGCCGACGCGCGCCTTGGTGCTCGCGACGATCTCGTTCACACTCTCGTTCGCCGCGTGGGGCCTCGTTGGCGGACTCGCGTCGGTCTTCACCGGCCTCTACCGTCTGACGGCATCCGAGACTGCCCTGCTGGTTGCGGTGCCGGTGCTGCTCGGTTCGCTGGCGCGGCTACCGATGGGCATACTGACGGATCGATTCGGCGGACGCTCCGTCTTCACGGCGCTTCTCGCGTTCTCCTCGATTGCCAGCTTCGTGGTTCCACTGACCTCCAGCTACGGCTCGCTCCTCGTGGCCGCGTTCCTCATCGGCATGGCCGGGTCGTCCTTCGCTGTCGGCGCAGCTTTCGTGTCCCGCTGGACCCCTGTGGCTCGCCAGGGCACAGCCCTTGGTTTCTACGGTCTGGGAACGATGGGTCAATCACTGGCTGTTTTCGTCGGGCCAGTCGTGGCGGCTCGCCTGGGCTGGGAAATGGTGTTTCGCGGCACGAGCGCCGTTCTCCTGGGGTGGGCGGTCGTATACTTCCTGTTCGCGCGGAACCCGCCGCAGTCCGGGCGTCCCGCGACCGTCGCCGCGATGACCGCCGTCCTTCGCCACGCGCCCACCGCCTGGCTGCTCGGCGCCTTCTACTTCCTGACCTTCGGCGGCTTCGTGGCGTTCTCGATCTACCTGCCGACGCTGCTGCGTGCGCAGTTCGGCCTCGCCCCCGCGGACGCCGGATTCCGGGCGGCTGGTTTCGTCGTGCTGGCGACGCTCATGCGGCCCGTCGGCGGGTGGTTGTCGGACCGGATCGGCGGTGCCCAGGTGCTGTCGTGGGTCTTCGGCGGCGTTGCCTTGTTCTCACTGCTCCTGACGTGGCCGTCGATGGTGCCGTTCACAATCGGCGCGCTCGGGTGCGCGATGCTGATGGGACTCGGGAACGGCGCGGTCTTCAAGCTGGTGCCGGAGCGCTTCCCGAAAGACACCGGCACGGTGACCGGCCTCGTCGGCGCCCTCGGGGGTCTTGGCGGATTCTTCCCGCCGCTCGTGCTTGGCGTATTCCGCGATCAACTCGGCGTCATCTGGCCCGGGTTCCTTCTGTTGTCCGCGACAGCCCTGTTGCTACGGGCGGCCAATCAGCGCACGTTTCGCCCAGGCGACGTCGAATGGATGCGGTCTCTCCCGATGGCCGCGCGCCAGGCGCTCGAGCGCGTCAGAGCCGGGGCGTGGGCCGCACTCGTCATGGCCACACTGGGCGCGGCGATCGTCGTCGGGTCGCGAAACCTTCAACACTTCGACGCGGCGCTCGTCGGCTATACGTTCGCGACCCTCTTTGCGGCGTTCGGGATCAGCTATCGATACGCAATGTGGCTGCAACGTCCGCCGACGCGCATGTACTGGCGTCGCGGGTGGCAGGTCTTCTTCTCACGGCGTGCGTTGGCCGGCAACGCCGTCAGCCTCGGTCGCCGCGCGCTGCTCGAGTTTGGCGCCAACACGTACATCTTCCGCCGTGGCCGGCTCCGCGGGCTCGCGCACTGGCTGATCATGTGGGGCTGTCTGCTCGCCGCGGCGATCACGTTTCCTCTGGTCTGGGGCTGGATCCACTTCGAGACGGTCCCGGGCGATCTGCACATGTACCGGACGTTCCTGTTCGGTATTCCTCTGCAAGACTTTCCCGTGGAGTCTGCCGTCGCCTTTGTCATCTTCCACGGGCTCGTCTGGTCGTCGATCCTGGTCATCGCCGGCGTGATGCTCGCCTTCCGCCGTCGCATGATCGACCACGGCGCCGTTGCCGTGCAGCAGTTCGGGCAGGACATCCTGCCGCTGCTGCTGCTGTTCGCAATCAGCGTGACGGGGCTGATGCTGACCGCCAGCTACACGTGGATGCGCGGGTACGCGTACGAGTTCCTCGCGATTCTCCATGCCGCCATCGTGATTGTGACCTTACTCTGGTTGCCGTTCGGCAAGCTGTTCCACGTCTTTCAACGGCCGGCCCAGCTCGGCGTCGGGTTCTATAAAGACGCTGGCGCTCGCGACCAGCAGGCGGCGTGCCGACGCTGTGGGCAACAGTATGCCTCGCTGCCGATGGTTCGCGACCTCACGACGGTCGAACAGGAACTCGGCTTTCGGTATGAGCTGCCCGGCGGTGGGCACTATCAGGACGTGTGCCCCAGGTGTCGTCGCGCGCTCTTCGGCCTGGCGCAGGGAGTCTTGTGGCAGCACTATCTGAACACCCGCTCGCCTTCGCCTGGCGGCAAGTGACGAACGAGAGGCAGGGTAAGGACGTGGCTGAAGTTCCGGCCGATCCCCTTCGCATCATCCACCAGTTTGGCCCGCACCTCTCCGCGATGACCGGTGTGCGCCTGTCGACCAGCGTCGAGCCCGATCGACTCGTGAAGACCCATTGCTGCTTCTGCGGGCAGCAGTGCGGGATTCAGCTCAAGGTCCGCGAGAACCAGGTGATTGGCTTTGAGCCGTGGGAGGACTTCCCCTTCAATCGGGGCATGCTCTGTCCCAAGGGTGTAAAGCGCTACCTGCAGGGCTCGCATCCCGATCGACTGACGACGGCGCTGCAGCGTGATACGTCTTCGGCGTCAGGATTCAGCCCGCTGCCGTACGCGGACGCGATCAGCCGCGTGGCCAGCGAGATCGGCCGCATTCAGCAGACCCACGGTGCCGGGGCCATCGGCGTTCTCGGCGGCGCCAGCCTGACGACCGAGAAGACCTATCTGCTCGGCAAGTTCGCGCGCGTGTGTCTCAAGACGCCGTTCATCGACTACAACGGCCGGCTTTGTATGGTCAGCGCCGGCGCGGCGAACAAGAAGGCGTTCGGCATCGATCGCACGACGAACCCGTGGTCCGACATGGTAGGCACCGAGGTGATCTGGGTCGCTGGCTCCAACGTGGCCGAGTGTTCGCCCATCACGACGAACTACATCTGGCAGGCGCGCGAGCAGGGCGCCAGGATCATTGTTCAGGATCCGCGGATCACGCCCGCCGCTCGGACTTGCGATTTGTACCTGCCGGTGAAGCCGGGACGTGACGCGGCCCTCTTTGCAGGCGTGCTGCAGATCATGATTGAGCACGACTGGCTCGATCACTCGTTCATCGACGCGCATACGGTCGGCTTCGAGCAGGTCGCGGAGTATTGCCGGGAGTGGACGCTGTCGAGGACCGCCGAGGTGACCGGCGTGCCGCAGCGTGCCCTGATGCAGGCCGCCGAGTGGTGGGGAACCGCGAAGACGAGCTTCCTCTTCCACGCACGCGGGATCGAGCACCACTCGAACGGCGTGCAGAACTCGCTCGGCACGATCAACCTCGTGCTTGCATCTGGACGGATCGGCAAACCGAAGAGTGGCTACGGCACCATCGTGGGACAGGCCAACGGGCAGGGCGGTCGCGAGCACGGCCAGAAATGCGATCAGCTCCCAGGCTGGCGTGACATCAGCAACCCTGAGCACCGCCGGTACATCGCGGGCGTGTGGGGCATTGATGAGCAGGATCTGCCGGGTCCGGGTGTCGACGCCTACGAGCTGTTCCGAAAAATCGATCGCGGGGAGATCAAAGGGTTGCTGGCGATCTGCTTCAACCCGAAAGTGTCTCTCCCGGACAGTGCGTTCATCACCCGCTGCCTCGACAAGCTGGAGTTCTTCACCGCCATCGACTTCTTCCTGAACGATACCGCCTGGCACGCGGACGTCGTGCTTCCCGGTAGCCTCCAGGAGGAAGACGAAGGGACGGTGACACAGGTCGAGGGACGTATCATCAAGATCAACAAGGCGGTCGACTGCCCGGGGGAGGCGCGCGAGGACTGGCGCATCGTCCAGGACATCGCGCACGCGCTGGGACGGCCGCGCGGTTTCACCTTCACGCATCCCCGCGAGATCTTCGAGGAACTGCGCGTCGCCAGTAAAGGCGGCGTGGCGGACTACTCTGGCGTGACCTACGAGAAGATCACGCAGCAGCTTGGCGTCTTCTGGCCATGCTACAGCGAGGACCCGCGCACCGGCGCCGCGATCGATGACCACGCTGGCACGCCGCGGCTTTTCGAGCACGGCAGCTACAACCCGGTCGCCAGGGGCAGCGGACCGTTCTATTTTCCCGACGGACGTGCGCGCTTCAACGTCGCCGACTATCGCCCACCTGTTGACGATGCGAACGAGGAGTACCCGATCTACCTGACTACCGGTCGGGTCGTCAGTCAATTTCTGTCCGGGACGCAGACCCGGCGGATCGGACCGCTGGTGAAACAGTACCCGGAGCCGCGGATCGAGATGCATCCGCGACTGGCGGCGAAGCTCGGGATCGCGGACGGTGATTGGACGACGGCCGAAACACGGCGCGGAACCATCACGCTCAAAGCGCAGGTCGTGACGACGATTCGTCCAGACACCATCTTCATCCCCTATCACTGGGCTGGCCGCAAAAGTGCGAACCAGCTGACCGTGGCCGCACAGGACCCCATCAGCAAGATCCCGCATACAAGGTGTGCGGCTGCCGGGTGCGCAAGGCCGACGCGCCGCCAGACTACGCGGCGGTGCTCGAGCCGCAGCAATAGGCGCGTAGGACAAAGGCATGGCCAAGCCGGACTATCTCCACTTCTTCATCGATCCGAATCGCTGCATCGGTTGCCAGGCCTGCATGCAGGCGTGCTCCGAATGCGACACGCACCGCGGCGAGTCGATGATTCACCTGGAGTACGTCGACCGGTCGGAAAGCGTGCAGACGGTGCCAGTGGTCTGCATGCACTGCGACCAGCCCACCTGCGCGGAGGTGTGTCCGGCGGACGCGATCAAGCGCACCGGCGACGGTGTCGTGCAGTCAGCACGGAAGCCTCGATGCATTGCATGCGGGAACTGCGTCGTCGCCTGCCCGTTTGGTGTGCCCGAGCTCTACGAAGACCGCAAGATCATGATGAAGTGCGACATGTGCTACGACCGGTCCAGCGTCGGCAAGAAGCCGATGTGCGCGACCGTGTGCCCGAGCCAGGCGCTCTTCTTCGGCACGCGCGAACAGATCGAACAGTTGCGTCCTCTCTCGATGCCCATAAACACGTTCCAGTTCGGCCTGCAGACGATCACCACGCAGGTCTACGTGATGGTGCCTCGCAAGCTGACCACCGTGGCGCCGCTCGTCGATGTTACCGCGGCGATGGAGGAGCAGCCACGGATCCGCTCGGTGTCCTTGAAGGTGGTGAGCGCTTCCGCCGCAGCGTCTGGCACGGCGCCAATCGAGAGCGATCCGTTTGCCGAGGTTGAGGTATAGCCGTGACTGACGTCCGCCCCGATCCACGTCGCCCGATCGATCCCGCGATCAACTCACCGGGACGTGAAGGTCTTACCGGAACGGCACCCTCCAGCCTCTATGCGCCCGCGCTGGAGCGGGAGCAGATCACCATCGCACCGAACTTCGCACCCACCGACGCCCAGCCAGCCTGGCGCCAGGACTTCCCGATCGACTGGCCGCAGGATCTCTACGTCGAGCGTCGGGACTTCATGAAGTTCCTGGTGCTGACCAGCGCCGCGTTCACACTGGGCCAGGTCTGGATCGGTGTTCAGAACTGGTACCGGAAGCGCGATGGCCAGCCGGCGATACAGCGGATTGCTGCTGTCGACGATCTCGCCGTCGGTGGAGCGGTCGCCTTCACCTATCCCGACGAAGGCGAACACTGTCTGCTGGTTCGGCTCACCACCAGTGAGTTCGTGGCCTTCAGCCAGGAGTGCACCCACCTGTCTTGTGCCGTGATTCCACGGCCCACCGAAGGCAGCTTCTACTGTCCGTGCCACGAGGGACGGTTCGACCTCCGGACGGGCGTCCCCACCGCCGGGCCGCCGCGCCGGCCGCTGACGCGCATCGTGCTCGACATCCGGGGGCGCGACATCTATGCCGTTGCGATCGAGAAGAGGAGCACGTGAGCGCGTCCACGAAGCGGCCGTTCAGCCGCGACCAGCGGATGACCATCGTCTACGGGATGCTGGTCTTCGTGCTCATCGTCGTGATTCTGCAGCTCTGGCTGCTGACAGCGACCATGAACGCGTGGCTCGGAGGGGACGATTCGGTCGTCTGGCCGGCGGCCGGAGTCAGCGCGGGCGGCTTGGCGCTGAACGTCGGTCTGCTGAAGTATCTGAGCCGGATGGAGCGTACGCGACGGGTCGGCGAACCCGGAGAACCTGCAGACCGCGGTGCTGAAGCGGCAAACCGACCTTAAGCTGAGACTGAGAAGGACTTCGGGATTGCGCTCATTCGTGGCGCAGCGCAGTCAGCGGATCGACGCGCGACGCGCGCCAGGCCGGTCCGTATCCGGCCATGAGCGCCGCAGTCAGCAGAATGACCGCCGCCAGCGCCACCGCCCGGGGATCATTCGGTTTCGTCTCGAACAGAAAAGACTCGATGAGGCGAGACGTCGCGAGGGCAGTGGACGCGCCGATCGCCAACCCGACGGCAGCGAGCACACAGACGTCGCGCAACATCATCCAGATCACGGCGCCTCGTCCGGCTCCGAGGGCCAGGCGAAGCCCGATCTCGCTCGTGCGGCGCGCCACTGCATACGCCATCGTGGCGTAGAGGCCGACGCAGGCAATCGTCAGCGCGAGGATCGCAAACGCGCTGCAGAGTCTGGCAAAGACGATCTCTTGATTGATCGTCTGATCGATGTCGGCGGCCTGGGTCTTCAGATTGGTGACCGGCACACGCTCGTCGGCCTCATGGACAATCTGGCGGACAGCGGTGGCATAGCGCAGCGGGTCGCCGGCGGTGCGCATGGCATAGGTCATCTTCTGCAGTTGCGCAGGTGGAACCTGGGCGTACGGCACGTACACGACCGGCGGAGTGTCACCCTTCAGCCCACCGTATCGGGCGCTCGCAGCGACTCCGACGACCTCGAGGACTAGCGGCTCGCCGCCGACTTTCAGGCTGCCTCCGATTTCGATGCGACGTCCAATCGGGTCGGCATCGCCGAAGTTGGTCCTGGCGAAGAGCTCGCTCACCACCGCGACCCGTAGAGTTCCCTGGCGATCGCTCTCTGCGATCTCCCGCCCCCGCAGGATCGGGATCTGCATGGTCGAGAAGAACCGAGGGCCAGTCCACAGGACTCGTGTGCCCTGCGTCGGCTGTCCGTTGACCGTGATCGGGTGCGAGCGGCCGGCTCTGATGAGTGACGCATGCGACAGCGTCACGTCGCGCACGCCGGGCACCTCGCTCAGGCGACGCCGCAGATCGGCATAGAAGTCGGCGACGCGGGGCTCCGGATAGCCGGCCTGCGGCGCATTCAATTCAAACAGCAGCACGTTGTCGCGGTTGAATCCGAGCGAAACCGACTGGAGATTCGAGAGCGTCCGCACGAACAGGCCTGCTGCGACCAGCAACAGGAGCGACGTTGCGATCTGCGCCACGACCAACACCTGCGTCAGGCTCAGACGCGCGGCGCGCAGCCGCGCACCCGACTCGGTGACCGATCGATCTCTGAGCCTCGGCATCAACGCCGGACGGGTTGCGTGCAGCGCCGGCGCCAGACCGAACAGCACGCCGCACCCCAATGACAACGCCAGCGTGACGAGAAGCACGTGCCAATTCAGTTCGGCGTGGAGCGTGAATGCCTCCTGGCCGTTGGCCAGTAACCGCGTCAACACGCGCATGCCGACGACGGCAATGAGGATGCCGAGGGCGCCGCTGAGCGTCGCCAGCAGGACGCTTTCCGTGAGCAGTTGACGGACAACACGCCAGCGGCCCGCGCCGAGGCTCAGCCGCACGGCGATCTCGCGCGCGCGAGCAGCGGAACGAGCGAGCAGCAGGTTGGCCGTGTTCGCGCACGCGATTGCCAGAATCAGGCCCACCATCACCAGCAGCACGTAGAGCGGCTTCGAGTACCTGGCGCCTCAGGCTGTCGAGTCCGGCCGCGCCCTCCTCGAGTCGCAACGCTGGAAGATTGGCGCGCTCTCGATCGTTGGTCGCCGTCGAGGCGACCCACTGCGTGAACGGCCCCGCGAGCGCCGCCTGGGCCCGCGCAAGATCGACGCCGGGCTTCAGCCGGCCCATCATCTCGACCCAGTAGTAGTTCTGGTCGACGAAGCGCCTGCTCACCTTCCTGTTGCAGGAGCAGGCTGGTGGCGCGCATTGGCAGATAGACGTGGGGCGCCGTGGCCGGATCCACTCCAAAGAACTCCGACGGTGCGACGCCCGACCACTGTGAACGGTACGTTGTTGATCAGGATCGCTTGTCCGACCGCGCTGGCGGCGTCGCCGAAGCGGCGCTGGCTGTAACCAGCGCTCAAGACCGCGACCGGTGCGGCGCCGGCGCGGTCGTCGTCGCCATGAAGCAGGCGCCCCGCCGCTGGCACCACTTCAAGGCCGCGGAAGAAGTCGCCGGACACGTATTCCCCCTGGGCAAGTTCGGCCTCGCCCTTGATGATCACATTCACGCCTCCGGCCGTTTTATGCGCGAAGAGGCTCGACACGACTGGCGCCGACGCTTCGTGCAGACGCTCGAACGCAGGAAACGGGAAGATCGCGGCGATGACTCCCGCGGGATCTCGATAGGTGTGGCCGTCTATGGAATGCATCACGAACTGGTCCCTGTTCGCGAAGCTCACCGGACCGCTATGCCACTTCACCACGATCAACGACGCCGGATCTGCCACCGGGAGCGAGCGCATCAGGATCGAGTCCATGAAGCTGTAGATCGCGGTGTTGGCGCCAATCCCCAGCGCGAGCGACAGGGCGGCCAAAGCGGTGAACATGCGGTTCTTGAACATGCCGCGAAGGCCGTAGCGGACATCCTGCGCCAGTTGCTCGAGCAGCGTCCATGACCACAACGTGCGTGCGTCTTCCCGCAGGAGGGTGGCGTTGCCCAGGTCGCGCCGCGCCGCCCATGTGGCCTCGTCTGGCGGCAACCCGTCGGCCTGGCGTTCATCTATCTCCTCTGCCAGATGGAACTGCAACTCCTCGCGCAGCTCCTCCTCCTTGCGCCGGCGCTGCAGCCACCATTGCACCTTCCGAAAGAGGGAGGTCATGACGCGTCCTCATCGGCCGGCTTCAGGAGCAGTCCCATGGCGCGGACGAAAGCGTCCCACTTCGACTGTTCGGCGGCCAACTGCTTCCGCCCCTTCTGGGTGATGTCGATAGTAGCGGGCCCGCTTGCCCTTGTCGGACAGCTCCCAGGACGCAGCGATCCAGTCTTTCGCCTCGAGCCGATAGAGCGCGGGGTACAGCGAGCCGGTTTCGACCTGCAGCAGGTCTTCGGAGGTTCGTTGAATGTGCTTCGCGATCGCGTGGCCGTGACTCGGCCCGGGTAAGAGCGTTCGCAGGATCAGGAGATCAAGGGTGCCGCGCAGGAGGTCGACCCGCGACGGCGGCTTCTGGGCCATCATGTAGAAACTCTACACAATGTTGTGTAGAAATTCTACTCACGTCGAGATCAGTGTGGTGTGGCGTGTTGGGCTTCTGTGAAACTCTTCACTCCGCGCGTAGCGCCTTCACGGGATCGATGCGACTCGCATGGCGTGCGGGCACGTAACCAGCGACCATCGTGACGATCGCCAGCACGGACAGAGCAACAACGATCGCCATCGGATCGCGAGGGGTCACGCCGAACAGCTGGCCGGCGATATAGCGGTTCGCGGCAAGCGAGGCGAGAGTGCCGAGCGTCGCCCCGATGGTCACCAGCAGCAGCGTTTCGCGCACCATCATCCAGACGACGCTCTGCTGTCGGGCGCCGACGGCGATACGAATCCCGATCTCGCGCGTGCGTCGGACCACGCGGTACGCCATCACGCCGTAGAGGCCGATACACGCCAGGCCCAGTGCAAGCGCGGCAAAGAACGTGGCGAGGAGGGCGAGCATCCGCTCGCGCACGAGCGACATGTCCACCTGCTGCTCCATCGTCGCGATTCCGGTGACGAATCCACCCGGCACGGTCTCGGTGGCGAGGGCGCGGATCGACGGCACGAGCCGTGTGACATCTCCGGGCCCTCGCACCGCGACGACGACGCCGGTGATCGGATCGATCGCCTGCTCCAGCGGCACGTAGGCCATCGGCTTGTCCGGTGTTCGCAGGTCCTGGTAGCGCGTATCGCCGACGACGCCCACGATCTCGAAATCGTCCGCGACGCGCTGCCCCGGGAAATTTCCCGTGCGGCCAAGCGGACTCTCGGCGCCGAAGAATGCCCGCGAGGCGGTCTCGTTGAGAATGGCGACACGCAGCGAGCCCGCCCGATCGCGGGGCGAGAACAATCGTCCGGCCAGCAGGCGGATGCCAGTGGTTTCGAAGTAGCCGTAAGTAACCTGGTTGATGCTGATACCGCGATCCTTCTCGGGTCCCTGGACCGGACCGTGGATCTCGATCTTCACCCCACGCTGCCAGCCGCTGAGCGGGTTCATGGTCGCAACCGCGGCAGACGACACACCCGGCACCTCGCGCACCCGCTCGATGAAGCTGCTCCAGATAGCGCCGAGCCGCGCATGGTCCGAGCGAAACTCCGCCGGCGTCTTCGGCGTCACGGTCCGGCCTGGCACGGTGGCCTCGACCTTCATCGTCAATACGCCATCGCGATCGAAACCCGACGGAACCGTGTTCAGGTTGTGAAGCGTCCGCAGAAAGAGCGCGGCGCCGCAGAGCAGAAGAACCGACAAGGTGACTTGAACGACGACCAGGGCTCGACCGAGGCGGTTGTGGGTGGCTGTACCGCCGGCAACAGCCGGTTTCGCGGCGTCGACGCGCGTTGCCCGCAGTGCGGGCGCGAGGCTGAAGAGCAGCGCGGTCGCGACTGAAACGCCTGCGGTAAAGCCCAGCACGCGCAGGTCGAAATGCGGCTCCAACACTACCTGTTCGGCGGGTCCGGAGAGAACCGCCACCAGGAACGACGCGCCCCACCGCGCGAACAGCAATCCGGCTCCGGCTCCCAGCGACACCAACACGACGCCTTCGGTCAGCAACTGACGGACCAGCCTGCCGCGGCTCGCGCCAATCGCAAGCCGCACCGCCATCTCGTTCTGCCTCGCGGTGGCACGGGCGAGCAGCAAGTTGGCCACATTGGCGCAGCCGATGAGCAGTACGACGCCGACGATCGCCATCACGATCATCAGCGGCTCCGCGTAGGTCCGACGCAGCTCGTTCGCGCCTCTGGCCGCGGGCACGAGCACGATGCCGCTGAAGTAGCCGCGCTTGTCGCGAGGCATCCCGACTTCCGTCAAGTAGGCGTCCCACAGTGCCTCGAGATCCGCGCGTGCCGCCTCGACGCTCGCGCCGGGCGCGAGACGCCCGATCACGCTCAGCCACCAGCTCTGCTTCGATTGCAGACCCTGTTCGACGAGCATCATGGGAAGCGTGATATCCAGCGGCGCGCCGACCTGAAGCCCGAAGAATCCCGGTGGTGTGACGCCGACGATGGTCACCCACTGCGTGCCGACCTGAACGCTCTTCCCGAGTACCGCCGGATCCCTTCCGAAGCGGCGCGTCCAGAAGCCGTCGCTGATCACGGCGACAGCGCCCTGTGGACCGCCGCGGCCCGGCTCGGAATCGTCCGCGGGCGTGAGCACTCGTCCGTGGACCGCGCGAACGCCGAGCACGTCGAAGTAGGAGCCGGAGGCGTACTGGCCGCGCACCCGCTCCGGCACGCCGTCGATCGACACCTTGAACATCCGCTCGTCGAACGCCGCGATGCCCGAGAGGAAGCGGTTGTGATCGCGGAGCCGCTCGAAGCACGGATACGGAGGGCCGCTGCTGCCGCCCGACTTTCCGCCGGAGTTGTCGACGAAGAACAAGCGCTGCGGATCTTCGACCGGCAGCGTCTTGACCAGCACGGTGTCGATGAGCGTGAAGATGGCCGTGTTGGCGCCGATCCCGAGTCCGAGCGACAACAGCGCGACGAGTGTGAACGCCGGCGACCGGCGCAGGAGCCGAAGTGCGTAGCTGACGTCGCCGCGCAGTTCGTCGAGCAGCCGCAGGCCGACCTGGTCGCGGCATTCCTCCTTGCGCGCGGCAACGCTGCCGAACTCGGCGAGCGCACGCCGGCGAGCTTGCTCCTCCGGCACGCCGCGCCGGCGCAGATCAGCCTGATAGAGCTCGAGGTGGGTCCGCATCTCGTCTTGCATCTCGCGCTCGAAGTCAGCGCGCCGGCTGCTGACTCGAAGCCACGACCGGACGCGTGCGATGAGATTCATAGGTCCTCCGGCATGGCTTCGAGCACGAACCCGATCGCCTCCGAGAACCGCCGCCAGTACGCCGTCTCTTCCTTGAGTCGCCGCCGGCCGGCCGCGGTGAGGCGGTAATACTTTGCCTTCCGCTTGTTCTCCGATTCGCCCCACTCCGAGGCGATCAGCCCCTGATGCTCGAGACGATACAGCGCGGGATAGAGTGAGCCCTGCTGAATCTGCAGACGGCTCTGCGAGATCTGCTGAATGCGGAGCAGGATGCCGTAGCCGTGCAGCGGCCCCAGCGAGGCGGCCTTGAGGATGAGGAGGTCGAGGGTGCCCTGCAGCAGCTCGGTCGTGTCGCTCACGCGGCTCTCCTAGACATACCAGGAGAGGATGCACCACTTCTCCTAGGACGTCAAGGAGAGCGGTTAACGGGAGAGCGGTTAACGGGCCTCGTAGCCGTCCAGATGGATACGCTTGTCCAGCTTGTCCCGCTGTACACAGAAGTCTGCCTCGATGAACTTCGGGAGCAGGCGCTCCTGGCTGCTGTGCACGTAGTAGCGATTCAGGCCGTCGTCCATCGCGAAGATGTAGCCGTTGCGGATCAAGAATCGATTCCCACGTCTGCTGCGTCGGCATTTCGGTCAGCGGGGCCGTTGACTCAGCCATGATGACGCGTGGGTGATATCGCTTGAAGTCGATGCTCGAGAGCACCTGCTTCTCGAAGCCTTCGACATCGACGTTCAGGAACGTGATTTCCGACTTGTCCTTCGCGTGCTCGTCGAGCACTGTGTTCAACGTGGTCACGGGAACCTTGATCTTGGTGAATCCGAACCCCTTGGCCTGGTGTGACGCCGCGATCTTCGGACTCAGCGTCGAGAGCCCGGAAGCATTGACGCCCTTGTAGAGTGTCAGCTCGCCTGGCCTGTCCGAGATCGCCACGCCTTCATTCGTGTCCTCGGGTCTTGATTGTTTCAACTTCTCGACCAGTTCTGGAATCGGTTCGATGTTGATGCCGCGCCAGCCGGCCAGGTAGAAGTACTTGGTCACGCTGCTATCGTCAGGATCATTGGCGCCGACATCGACGTAGAATCCGTGTTCGTAATCTTTGAAAACGTACCCAAGGATGTAGTCTTCGTAGAACTGCGAGTAGTAGGTGGGCCCGTTGCCGAAGGGGCCGCGCGGCGGGCACTGAATCGTGATCGTGGATTTGTCGGCGGTCGCGGGCGCAGCGGTCGGGGCGGCTGCTGCCAGCTTGGCGGCAGGCTTGGCCGGTTCACCGCATCCCGCCACGAACGCGCTCGTCACGATTGCGAAGATCGCGGCAATCGCGATCGGTCGACCAATGCGTAACGGGTCGATGCGAACGCCATTCGTATCGGTGGGCGGTGCGATCAGGGGCGTGGTGGGCATGCGTGCACAGGAGTGTACTCTGCCCGACACGTTCTGTCATCGTCGCCGCACACGACGCGATTCATCGCGGGTCACATCCATCGCCCTATTGAATGAAATGTGTCACAATGTGCACATGAAGACGATTTCCATCCGCGAACTGCACCTGAAGACCGGCCAGTGGGTTCGCGATGCTGCCAGTCGGGGTCCGATCGTGGTCACCGATCGCGGTCGCCGAGTCGCGGCGCTTCAACCATTTGACGCCTCCGTAACCGGCCGGCCGCTCCCCAACCGAGAGGCAGCGATACGCAAACGGTCGAAGGTCCCCGTTGATTCCGTCGTCTACCAGTCTGAGCTGCGCGAAGATCGATGATCTACTTCGACGCGGCGTACATCGCGAAGTGCTACCTCAATGAGCCGGGCGCGGATCGCGTCCGGGAAGTCGCCTACGGCGCCGACGGCCTGGCATCTTGTGAACTGGCACGACTGGAGTTTGCCTCGATCCTCAAGCACCACGTCCGTGAGCGCCACGTGAGTCGCCGAGAGGTGACGGCAATTTTGAAAGACTTCGAAGAGGACGAGCAGAACGGCGTCTGGCAATGGTTGGGTGTGACGTCTGACCTCGTGGAAAAGGCCCGCACAGTCGTCCTCGACCTACCGGCCACGGTCTTCCTCCGATCGGGTGACGCCCTGCACCTGGCCTGCGCCGAGGAGCATGGCTTTCAGGAGGTCTACACCAGCGACAGTCACATGCTGAAGGCCGCGCGGCATTTCCACCTGACTGGCGTGAACGTTCTCGGCGAGAGGGGCTGAGATGTTCATCGCAGCCTAGCGCCGCCGCGGCTCGCAACTCAAGTCTCGCAATTGACTGCTGTCCGCCAGCCGCACTGCCGTTGGGTCCGGTTGCGGCCAGGCCGCGAATAGGAAGGAATAATCGGTGGCCATGATCGACGCCTTCTGCCACATTCTGCCGCCGAGGTACGAAGAAACACGCTGGGCACGCGCCGGTTCAAAGGACTTTGCCGCCAGCAGTCCCGCGCACCTGCAGTACGTGCGCACCGGACGCAAGGCACCCAACTACGAAGGGCTGACGAGCCTCGAGGCCCGCTTTCGCATGATGGACGAGTTCGAGGGCTACCGGCAGGTGATCAGCCTCGCGAGCCCATCGCCCGAACAGATTGCCCCGAGGTCGAGCGTGGAGCTGTCCACGATTGCCAACGACGAGCTCGCGGAGCTGATTGCCAAGTACCCGACGCGGTTCGCCGGCGCCGCAGGCGCCGTTCCAATGAACGAGCCCGATGCGGCATGCCGCGAGATCGAGCGCCTGTTCGACCAGCTGCGCCTGTGCGCCGTCCAGATCTTCACCAACGTCAACGGCCGGCCGCTCGACGCACCCGAGTTCCGGCCGGTGTGGAAGACGCTTGCCGACAAGGGCGTGCCCGTTTTGCTGCATCCCGCGCGCAGCAGCACCCACGCGGACTATGCCGCGGAGCAGGACTCGAAGTACCTGATCTGGCAGGTGTTCGGCTGGCCGTACGAGAGCACGGCCGCGGTGGCGCGGCTGGTCTTCAGCGGCATCATGCAGACGCATCCCGGGTTGAAGATCCTCGTTCACCACACCGCCGCGATGATCCCGTTCTTCCACGGCCGCATGAAGTCGATGTTCGACCAGTTCAGCGAAGACCTCGCGATCCTGACGGAGGGACGCCTGACGCAGCATCCCATCGAATACTTCCGCCGGTTCTACGGCGACATGGGGGCGTTCTCGCCGGGTGCCGTGAATGTCGCCCGGGATTTCCTCGGCGCCGACCACCTGCTGTTCGGCACCGACGCGCCGTTCGACGCCACCGGCGGCCGGTCCTCGATTCGCGAGAGCATCGCGGCCGTGAAGAATTCCGCCTGCACGGAAGCCGAAAAGTCGAATATCTTCACGACGAATGTGGAGCGGTTCTTCAATCTCGCACCGACCTCATGACAGTTGCTGCGGCCCCGCCCAGGCTGAAGAACCCGTGGTGGGTGGTGTTTGGATCCACCGTGGGATTGATTGTCGGCAACGGTCCGATCGTGTTCTTCACATTCGGATTGTTCCTGGGGCCGGTGACAAGGGAATTCGGATGGGATCGGGCCACGTTCTCCTCGACACTGCTCGTCGGCCACGGATTTGCGGCGGCGGCGTATCCCTTTCTCGGCCGCGCCATCGATCGTTACGGGATTCGCCGGGTCTCGCTGACGTCCATCGTGCTCTTCGCGCTGTCGCTGGCCTCGCTGTCGCTGACCCCTCCCGTGCCGGCCGTGTTCATCGCGATGGCCGGCCTGGTCGGACTGCTCAGCGCGGGGCAGGCGCCGCTGCCGTACGCCAAGGCCGTGTCGTCGTGGTTCGACGAGCGCCGCGGCCTCGCGCTTGGCATCGCGATGACCGGGATCGGGATTGGCGCCACGCTGGTGCCGCAGTTCGCCCGCGCCGTCATTGATGCGTACGGGTGGCGTGCCGGCTACGTGGCGCTTGCCGCGCTGATGTTCATCGTCGCCTTTCCGGTCGTCGCGATTTTCATCCGGGAACCCGACAGCCACGCGCGCACAATCACCTACGGCGACAGCGTCCTTCCGGGACTGACGGTCGGCGAGTCGGTCCGGTCCGCCAGTTTCTGGCTCCTTGCGATTCCCGTCTTCCTCGTGGTCACGGCGATCAACGGCATCGTCGGCCACCTTGTGCCGTTGCTGACCGACCGCGGCTTCGCGCTCGGGCAGGCAACGGCGACGCTGTCCGCCGTGGGACTCTCGACCATCGCCGGACGGCTGGTCTCCGGCTACCTGCTGGATCGGTTCTTTGCGCCGTACGTCGCCGCAGCGCTCTTCCTCCTGCCGCTGGCCGGCGTTGGTATTCTCGCCGCCGGCCCCGGCGGTCCGGCGCTGATCCTCGCGGCGATCGCGCTCGGCTTCGGGCTCGGCGCCGAAGTGGACGTGATTGGGTTCATGGTCAGCCGTTACTTCGGGCTGCGCTCCTATGGCGAGATCTACGGATGCATGTTCGCCATCTTCACCGTGGGGACCGGCCTGGGGCCCGTGCTGATGGGCCTCAGTTTTGACGAGACGCGCTCCTACACGCTCGCGCTCGCCGTGTTCGGCGTCGCGCTCGTGTGTGCCAGCGTCCTCGTCTCGAGGCTCGGCCGATACAATTTCCCGGCGCGGCGCACGGCGTGAGCCGGGCGCATGGCCGCGAGTGTCGCCTGTGATTCGAACGGCGACGCCGCCGCCAAGTGACTGGCGTCCCAGTGCTTTCGCCGGAGGGCCGCGGTGTTTATGGACAGGTTTGCGAAACGGCGAGTCATGAACTTGGAACTCGCAACTCGTTGTCTCGCACAGTGTTCGAAGGAAACCAGGCGTTTGACTTTCCATGGCTGGCTGTTCGGGACGATTTCCGCACCTGGATCATCCGTGCGGCCTGATCGAAGCCAGACAATCTCTCTTGCGCCTCCGCCCTGGCAATGACGAGTACACTGCACCTCGAGGTGATGTGTGCACTCAAGAACCGTTTCGACTGTCGGGACAATGATCGCAATCATGGCGGGCCTGGTCGGCACAGCGGTATCCCAGGCGGATCAATCCGCTGGGGCTCAGAGTTCGGATACCAGCGCTCGGCCGCTCATGCTCGACAGCGATGAAGGGGAGCTGCGGACTCGCCGCATTCATACCGACAGCAGTTCACCCGCCTCGTCTCAATTCATCCTCAAGGTGAGCCCGAAGAACAATGGCTCTCACCATCTGGTGGCCGGGACAGAACTCCTCGCCCCGGGAGCGACACTCCCGAAGCACAGACACCTCGTTCAGGATGAAATCCTGCTGATCCAAGGCGGAACGGCCCACGTGTGGCTCGGCGATCAGGAGCGCGATCTCCATGCTGGAGGGCTGGTGTTCATCCCGGCGAACACCTGGATCAGTGGGAAGAACATTGGCGCCACTCCGATCGCGTTGACGTTCGTCTTCTCGGCGCCGGGTTTCGAGGAGACGATGCGATGCAATTCTGTGCCCGCGGGTGAAACGCCGACCCCGATCACGCCGGAGCAGCAGAAAGACTGCGCACACCTCGGGCACTCCGAGAGTGCGGGCCGGCTGGACAACCCGAAGAAGTGAGAAGGTCCATGAAGATCCTGTCTGACATCGACTCTGCAATTCGTAAGAACAAGCCTTGAACCATCATTGACAATAAAAGTTGTCAAGTCTACCATCGCCTCGTGCTCGACATCCAAGTCATCGATGATCCGGCAGCGGCGACGGTGGCTTTGGAACCCATACGGAGTCGACTCCTCTCCGAGCTAGTCGTGCCCGCCTCGGCGGCGACGTTGGCCACGCGGGTTGGCCTGGCTCGGCAGAAAGTCAACTACCACCTGCACGCGCTGGAGGCGCACGGGCTGGTGCGGCTGGCCCAGGAACGCCTGTGGGGCGGGCTGACGGAACGGCTGCTCGTGGCGACGGCCGCTTCCTACGTCGTTTCGCCGAGCGCCCTGGGTCCGGTCGCCGCGGATCCGAATCGGGAAATCGATAGGCTGTCCGCGAGCTATCTCATCGCCCTGGGCGCACGGGTCGTCCGCGAGGTGGGCGATCTTGTTCGTCGTGCGAAAGAGACGGGCAAACGCCTGGCGACCCTGGCGGTGGATACCGAGGTTCGCTTCCGGTCGGCGACGGACCGGGCGGCGTTCAGCAACGAACTCACCGAGGCCATCACGAAACTGGTTTCGAAGTACCACGATGAATCCGCCCCCGGCGGCCGCGCGCATCGCCTGGTGGTCGTGGCGCACCCCCTGCCCGCCTACGCCGTAGGCTCCGGCGAGACCTCGCCGAAGCGCCTTCGGCGCGAAGGCGGGCCGCAGAAATCCGATCCGAAGGAGCGATCATGAGCGTCAAGAAAGAAGCCTCCGGACGCCGTTCAGTCCAGGTCGAAGTCGAGGTCCCCGGCACGCCGGAGGAAGTCTGGCAGGCCATCGCCACCGGGCCGGGTATTTCGTCCTGGTTCGTGCCGACTGAGTTCGAGGAGCGCGACGGGAAGCCCGTCGCGGTGACGTTGAACTTCGGCCCGGGCATGGAGTCCCGTTCCGTCGTGACGGCCTGGGATCCGCCGCGGATGTTTGCCGCGCAGGGCGAGGGCTGGGGCCCGGGCTCGCCGCCCATCGCGGACGAGTGGACCGTCGAAGCGCGCGGGGGAGGCATCTGCGTCGTCCGCGTGGTGCATAGCCTCTTCGCCAGCACGGACGACTGGGACAACCAGCTGGAAGGCACCGAATCCGGCTGGCCTGGCTTCTTCCGCATCCTGCGGATCTATCTCACGCACTTCCGCGGCCAACGCTCCGCGATGATGCAGTGGATAGCCCCCGCAGAGGGAACCGAAGCGGAGGCCTGGGAAACGCTGACCGCGGCATTGGGGCTGAAGGGCGTGAGCGCCGGGCAACGTTGGACCGCCCCGGCGGGCGTCCCGGCGGGCACTCCTTCGCTCGGGGGCGTGGTGGAGCACGTCAGCTCAGAGTCCGTACAACGCCTTGCTACGGCTCGACAAGCCGGGGCCGGGCGCCGCCGCCCTTGGCGCCGTGAACTTCGGCGGCCAGAGCATGGTGACACTAAGCTTCTATCTCTACGGCGATCAGGCGGCCGGGACCGTCGCCCGCGAGACACCGCTCTGGCAAGCGTGGATTCAAGAACGCTTCCCGACGCCGTCGGAGACGAGCAAGAGTGAATGATCGCGTGACACGTTCGCGCAGCCCCCCGCAACTCCCTCCAGCTCTGCTCACCCGTCTTGAAGGCGTTCGCCCTACCTTTGGACATTCCATATGAACACGTGATAGGGTTCCTATGGAACATCCAAAGGACACGAAGCCACGCCGAACAACTGACGAGAACGGAAGAATCGTGGACGCAGAAGAAGTTGGACCTGCTACAGCGGAACGCTGGACCTGATGATCCTGCAGACGCTGCACGCGCTGGGACCCTTGCATGGGTTCGGCATCGCGCGCCGTCTCGAGCAGGTGAGTCGCGACGTCCTGCAGCTGAACGAGGGCACCGTGTACACCTCTTTGCTGCGGTTGCAGCAGCAGGGCTGGATCACGGCCAGGTGGGGCACGTCGGAAAACAACCGAAAGGCCATGTTCTACGCCATCACCGCGCGCGGGCGAACGCAGCTCGAGGCGGAAACGGAGAACTGGGAGCGCATTTCCGGTGTAATTCGCCGCGTCCTGCGTTTGCAGCCCGAAGGAGAGTCGTGAAGGCACGAGGCACATCCCGCCTCCGCGCATTCGCTGCGCGAGCTCGTGGCCTGGTGCGCGGGCCGCGTCATGACGAACAGTTCGACGACGAGATTCAGCAACACCTGCGCCTCCTCGCGGACCGATTCGTCGCGCACGGGATGTCCAGAGAAGAGGCCGCCCGCGTCTTCCCGTTCACCCTCCGCATCGACTGATCGTCGACACAGCCTGCCTGCCCTCGCCTACTTGGCCTTCGGCTTGACGGTAACCTTTCCTTCAAGCTTCGAGAGCACACTCGCAGGAATGGCTTCTTTGAGCTTGGCGTCGTCGAGATCAGTGTAAGGGCGGCCCGCGACAACCTTCTTCTGCGTGGCTTCGTCGAGCCCGAGCTTTGTCATCTGCTCGGCTGATGCGGTGTTGAGATCGACCGCGTCAGGCGCTGCGGCCTTCTTGGCCGCGCCCGCGGCGGCGTCCTTTGTGGCCCCCTTCGCGGCGTCCCCGGCAGCGTCCTTCGTCGCCTCCTTGGCGGCCTTCTTCGCGACACGGCCGCTCTGGGCTTCTCCCGGGACGGCCGCGAACAACACGAAACCAGCCAGCGTCAGCACAGACAGCATTCGAATTGTGCGCATGTCAACTCCTTCGTCTGGTCGCTCTCTCTTCAAGAGACAGAGTATACGACTCCCGAACACGGCGGCCGAGCGGTCCTTGAGGCCAGCTTTCCACGCTCGCGTCGGAGACGTGTCACTCCGATAAACGCTGTGTTACCCTCACCAATACTTCATGACAGTAAGCCTCGGAAGCAGCCTTGGCCCCCAATGAGATTGTCGCCGCTATTGGCGCGGGTGGACCCGCCTCCGTTCGCGCTTGTGGTCCTGCGCGGCGCGAACTACGGCGAGGCCTCGTCCGCCCCCGCAGCGAAGCTGCTTTGGCGAGACCACGTCGGAGCTCGGCAAGGGTGACAGCCGAGCGCAGACGGGCCGTAGCCCAGCGCGAGACACGCCGGTGATCGACAAGACGGTTGGTTCGTATCACGTCCTGGACAAGCTGGGCGAAGGCGGGATGGGCGAAGTGTACCGCGCCCGCGACGCCAAAATCGGTCGCGACGTCGCGCTGAAGGTCCTGCCGGATTCGTTCGCCGGCGATCCAGACCGCCTTGCGCGCTTTCATCGCGAAGCCCAGGTCCTCGGCGCACTCAATCATCCGAACATCGCCCAGATCTACGGCTTTGAAGACAGTGGCGCGACGCATGCGCTCGTCATGGAGTTGGTCGACGGGCCGACGCTTGCCGATCGCATCGAGCAAGGACCGGTTCCTCTCGCCGAGGCTCTGGCGATCGCGAAGCAAATCGCTACCGCACTCGAGGCGGCCCACGAACAGGGTATCGTCCATCGCGACCTCAAGCCTGCCAACGTGAAAGTCCGTCCGGACGGCACGGTCAAGGTGCTCGATTTTGGGCTGGCCAAGGCGATGGACCCGACGTCATCGTCGGACGTCAATGTCATGAACTCGCCCACGTTGACGCGCGCGACACAGCTCGGCGTGATCCTTGGTACGGCCGCCTACATGGCGCCCGAGCAGGCCAAGGGCAAGAGGGTCGATCGGCGCGCGGACATCTGGGCGTTCGGCGTCGTGCTGTTCGAAATGCTGGCAGGCGAACGCGCGTTCAAGGGGGACGACGTCTCGGACGTGCTCGCTGCGGTGCTGCGGCAGGACATCGACTGGAAGGCGCTGCCGGCGGACACGCCTTTGAAGGTCCGTCGCGTGCTCGAGCGCTGCCTCGAACGCGACCCAGCGCGGCGCCTGCGCGACATCGGCGACGTGTGGATCGGCATGGATGCGCCCGACGAACCCACAGCGCCGGCCGCGGCCCCGTCTGTGAGGCGCGCGTCCGCGCTCTCGCGCTCGCTGCCTTGGGGCGTGGCGTTCGTCATCGCGGCGGGCAGCGTCGCATGGGCCCTCTCACGACGACCCGAGCCTGCGTCTCCGCTGGTCACACGCTCGACGCAGACGATAAAGGACTTGTCGCTGTTCGTCGCCGTGTCTCGTGACGGCACACGGCTCGCGTATACGCTCGCCGCCGGTCCGAACACCAGCGCGGGAATTGTGCTGCGGATGCTCGACCAGTTCGAAGGGCGGGTCGTGCCGGGAACCGAGCGGAGCGCCTTTCCACTGTTCTCTCCCGACGGCCAGTGGATTGCCTACACCGACCTCGCGGACCAGAAGATCAAGAAGATACCGATCACGGGCGGGACATCTATTACCCTCTGCGACGGCTCTCTGCAATGGGGTGGCGCGTGGGCCGACGACGGGACAGTCGTGTTCCGGAGCCCGAAGGGTTTGATGCGCGTGCCTGCCGACGGCGGCGTGCCCGAGTCACTCACGACCGTGGATAGCTCGAACAGCGAGATCTCACACGTCCGTCCGCAATTCCTGCCCGGCGGGGATCGACTGCTGTTCACCGTGATGGCGCAGCAGGGGGAGCCGCAATTCGCCGTGAAGGATCTGGGCAAGACCGGTTACCGGATCGTCGCAAAGGGCGGAGCCAACGGCCAGTACGTCGCGAGCGGACATCTGGCTATTCGTTCGCGGCACGACCCTGTTCGCAATGCCGTTCGATCTGTCTCGCCTCGAAGTCACGGGCGGCGAGGTGCCGGTCGTCGAGGACGTGTCCGTGATTGGCCCGTCCGGCACGGCCGATTATTCCGTCTCGGCGGCGGGTGTCCTCGCGTACTTCTCGAGCCCGGGGAGCGGCGGGACTACGCTCGCGTGGGCGGATCGCAGCGGCCAGACCAAGGTCCTGCCGGGACAGTCCCGACAAGGGTGGGGAACGGGCCGCCTGTCGCCCGATGGGCGCCTCGTCGCGAACGGAATCAGCAATGAGAGAAGCGGCCGGGATATCTGGACCTTCGACGTCGAACGCGGCACGCTGACGCGCCTGAGCTTTGGCGGACCGAATGACACCAACGACTTTCCGATCTGGACTCCGGACGGTCGTCGTGTGCTCTACAACGGCATCGTGGATGGCAAGCACGGCCTTTATAGCGTGCCGGCCGATGCCAGCGCCAAGCCGACGTTGCTCCTTTCAACCGAGTCGTCGGCCACGCCGCGGTCGATCACGCCTGATGGAAAGACGCTGGTTTACGCCGAGGCGGGTCCTGACAAGCGTCCACGGCTCCTGGTGTTGACCATTCCAATCGACGGTCAGCCCGGGCAACCCCGACCGTTGCACGCCGATGCCGCCGGCGCCGAGACCGATGCGCAGGTGTCGCCTGACGGTCGCTGGATAGCGTACGAGTCAACCGAGTCTGGAGGGGATCGAGGTCTACGTCCAGCCGTTTCCTGGACCGGGGCCGAAGACTCGGATTTCGCTGGACGGTGGCAGCACTCCACGGTGGTCCAAGGATGGTCGGGAGTTGTTCTATTGGGCTCGCGTACCGGTAGCGAAGCTGATGGCCGTCGACGTCGTCACGAGTCCGGAGTTTCGCGCCGGGACGCCCCGTGAGTTGTTTCAACAGCCCTCGACCACGACCTGGGATATCACGCCTGACCGCAACCGGTTCCTGGTAGAACTCTCCGCGCGTTCAGGTGGCTCGACGCTCGCCATCGTGACCAACTGGTTCGAGGAACTCCGCCGCCGCGCACCCGTCAGGAAATAGCCCGGCTCGCCATGCGAACGGGCCGAAGGCCGCTCACTGCAGCGAGTGCACCTACATGCTCAGGTGCCGGGATCAGGTGGCAGGGCGCCGGTCATGATCGCGACGGCGTCCGCCATGCTGATCTCGCGTGGGTTGACCACCGCAACCCTCTTTCCTAGCCGGGCGATGTGGATTCGATCGGCCACCTCGAATACGTGCGGCATGTTGTGGCTGACGAGCAGGACAGGCAGGCCGTTGTCGCGCACGCGGCGGATCAGCTCCAGCACCATCCCTGATTCCTTGACCCCGAGCGCAGCGGTCGGTTCGTCCATGATCACGACGTGGCGGGCGAAGGCTGCGCTCCGCGCCACCGCCACACCCTGCCGCTGACCGCCCGACAGCGATTCGACAGGCTGTTGCATGGAAGCGATGCCGATCTGCAGCGACTGCAGGTGTAAGGCCGCCTCGGCCAGCATCCTTTTCTTGTCGATCACCTGGAACACGGCTCCCAGCAATCCTGGCTTGCGGATCTCGCGGCCGAGAAACAGGTTCTCGGCGACCGTCATCGCCGGCGCGACGGCGAGATCCTGATACACGGTCTCGATTCCCTGCCTTCGGGCATCGCTGGGACTCTGGAATTTCACGGCGCGGCCGTCCAGGCGTATCTCGCCCTCATCGGGCACGAGCGCACCGGAAAGCGCCTTGACGAGCGTCGATTTGCCCGCGCCGTTATCGCCGATGACCGCCAGAATTTCGCCGGACAGGAGATCGAGGTCGGCGCCATCGAGGGCCGTCACGTGCCCGTAACGCTTCACGAGCCCGCGAGCCTGCAGGACAGGCGTCGCTGTCGTCGCCTCCGCCGTCATGGTCGAAGGCCCTTCCGGCGCGAGAGCTGATCGGTCGCGACGGCCAGGATCACGAGAATCCCGGTAATCAGAATCTGGTAGACCGACGCCACGCCCATGAGCGTGAGACCGTTGCGGAACACGCCCACGATGAGCGCACCGACCAGGCTGCCGAGGATCACGCCGCGGCCGCCGAACAGGCTGGTTCCGCCAAGCACGACGGCCGTGATGCTGTCCAGGTTGTCGGTCTGGCCTGCCTGCGGATCGCCAACGCCGGTACGGGCCACCGCGAGCAGCGCGGCGACGCCATACATCAAGCCGGCGAATGTGTACACGCCGAGGATTAGCCGCCCGGTCGGAATGCCCATCAGGCGTGCCGCTTCCGCGTTGTTGCCAACGGCATAGACATGCCGGCCCGGGGCGGTCTCGCGTAACGCAAACCAGACCAGGAAATAGAGACCGAGCATGAGCACGCTGCCGTAGGTGACCGCCGTGCCGCCGACTTCGAATGTCTCGCCGAGCGCGACGAGCGCGTCCGGAAGACCGGAAACGGTCTGGGACCGAGAGTAGATCTGCGTGATGGCGAAGGCGATGTTGAGCGTTCCCAGCGTGACGATGAACGACGGCAGCCGGACAAGAGTAATCAACGCGCCGTTCAGGAAACCGAAGGCCGCGGTCGCCAGCATCCCGCACGCGACTGCCGCACCAGCATTCATGCCGTGATCGACCGCGGCTTTGCTCATGACGATCGAGCCGAGCGCCATCACCATCCCGCACGACAGATCGATGCCGGCGGTGAGGACGACCAGCGTCTGGCCGATGGCGATGACGCCGACGACCATCACTTGCTGCAGGATCAGCGAGAAGTTCTGGCCGGTCAGGAAACGGTCACTCTGCGACGCGAAGAAGACACAGGCGAGCAGCAGCGCGAGGAGCGGACCCAAAGCCGACATCATCGCCGCGTGCTCGCGGAATCGAGGACCGGTCCCATCCATCGGTGCCGCCGAGCCGCTACTTGTTGCCCCAGCACGCATCGAGGCCGAACGCGGTGTCGCGGCTGTCCACGCCTTTCATCGGCTTGTCGGTAATGAGGGTCACGCCGGTATCAATCGTGCCGGACACCTTCTTGCCGGTCTTCGCGTACTCGACAGCGGCCTCCACGCCGAGCGACGCCATCTTGAGCGGATACTGCTGCGACGTGGCGCCGAGCATTCCTGCCTTGATGTTTCGCACTCCGGCGCAGCCGCCGTCGACAGACACGATGAGCACACTCTTCTCCCGTCCGGCGGCTCTGATCGCGCGATAGGCTCCTGCTGCGGCTGGTTCGTTGATGGTGTACACGACGTCGATGTCCGGGGCTCGCTGGAGGCAGTTCTCCATCGCCGTCTGTCCCTTGGCCTGATCGCCCTGCGTGTCGGCGCTGCACACGATGCTCGGATCACCGTCCTTGATGCCGTAGCCCTGCAGGAAGCCGTCGTGCCGCAGCTTGCCGACGGTGATGCCGGGCGCGAGATCGAGCGTGGCGATCTTCGCGCTCTTGCCGGCCATGGCAGCCCTGGCATATCTGCCGATCAAGAGGCCGGCCTTGAAATTGTCGGTCGCGATGAGTGCGTCGGTCGCATCCTGCGGGTCGGTCGGCGCGTCGAGCGCGATCACCAGCACGCCGGCGGCGCGTGCCTTCCTGATCGCCGGAACGATGGCCTTCGTGTCGTTTGGCGTGATGAGAATCGCCCTGGTCCCGGTCGCGACCATGTTCTCGATGGCGGTCACCTGGCTCGCGTTGTCGCCGTCGAACCGGCCCGCAGCCGTCATCAGCTTCGCGCCTCTGGCGCTCGCGGCCTCGGCCGCTCCCTCCCGCATCTTCACGAAGAACGGATTCGTCTCCGTCTTGGTAATGAGCCCGATGACGGGCGGCTGTTGTGAACGTGCTGGCGCGACAGCGCACGCCAGGAACAGTGTCAGAACGAATCGCGTGGTCTGCGGCACTTTTTTATTCGAGGGGCTTCGCCCCTCGAACTCCCTTACACGCTCTCTCGCGCGCCGCTTCGTCGGCGCGCTTCCGCCTCCGCTAAAGCTACGGCGAGACCTCGCCGAAGCGCTTCGCGCGAAGGCGGGCCGGTCGCGTGGCTCGCTCGCGACGCTCGCTCGCACCTTGGAACGAGCGTCGGACATTGCGCCAGAACGTAGCACGAAAGTCCGCGCCGATGAAACGGCTCCATCGCGTCGCGGTTACTTGAATCCGACTGTCTCTTCCGGTAGCCTCCCTCGGACGTTGACGTGACCACGACATCGCACAGACTCCTCCGTGGCGTTCTGCCCATCGCCCCAACGCCCTTCACCGAGTCCGGCGACGTTGATTTCGACGGTCAGCGGCGCGTGCTCGACTGCCTGATCGATCAGGGCGTCGACGCGATTTGTCTGCTCGCGAACTTCTCGGAGCAGTTCCTCCTGACCGATGACGAACGGGACCGGCTGACCGAGTTGGGCCTGACTCACGTGGCCGGGCGGGTGCCGGTGATCGTAACCTGCAGCCACTTCAGTACCCGCATTGCCGTCGAGCGTGGGCGCCGTGCCGCGTCGCTCGGTGCTTCGATGCTCATGCTGATGCCGCCCTATCACGGTGTCAGCCTGCGTGCCGACGAAAACGGCACGTTCGCCCATTTCGCCGCCGTCGCCGAGGCTGCGCGCATCCCGCTGATGGTGCAGGACGCCCCGCTATCGGGGGTCCAGCTCTCGGTGCCTTTCCTCGTGCGCCTCGCCAAAAGCGTGCCGCTCGTGAACTCGTTCAAGATCGAGGTGCCTGGCGCCGCGGCCAAGCTGCGCGCACTCATCGCGGCCGGGGGCGACGCGATTGTCGGGCCGTTCGACGGCGAAGAATCGGTGACTCTCATGGCCGACCTCGACGCCGGTGCACTCGGCACGATGCCCAGCGCCCTGCTCCCGGATTTGATCAAAGTCGTCCTTACGCATTACTTCGCCGGCCGCCGCGCGGAAGCGGCCGCGGCGTACGCCCGCATCCTGCCGCTCATCAACTTCGAGAACCGCCAGTGCGGCCTGCGCGCGTGCAAGACGGTGATGAAGGAGGGAGGCGTCATCAGGAGCGACGCGGTCAGGCATCCGCTCGAATCGCTGGATCCCCCCACGCGCTCCGGACTGCTCGAACTTGCGGCCAACGTGAATCCGGTGGCGCTTCGTTGGGGGCGGTAGAATCAATCACTGATCACTGATCACTCATCCTGAATAATCCTGAATCACTGATCGTCGAATCCTCGAATTCCAGAATCCGCGTGTGACTCGAGGATTAGCGATTCGCGGAGCCCGGTGACCGGCGGGACCACGCTCGCACCGGGCGCGCCGGTGGTGCTCTCTCGCACGCGCATCTTCGGTGGCGGCGTGGACACGCAACAAGGACGGCAGTACAGACGTCGGCCCCGACGGCGGCTCCTGATCAATATCGAACTGGACAGCGCCGCCGCGCCGATTACGCTGCTGATGAACTGGAAGCCCGAGGGGAAGAAGTAGTTCAGCGCGGACTAAGGTCCCGATATGTCGTTAGCGTTCATCATGTCGCGAAGGGGAGAGTAATCCATTGGGACGCTGAGATTGATGGCGCCATGGCGGAGAGCGCCAGCGCTACGGCTCGCCGGTCCGAAGCGGTCGGTGTTCGGCCTTAAAGAGCGTGTGCCAGGTCTTCCCGCCGTCGGGCGAATCCTCGAACAGCTGCAGCGCGCGATTGTCGCTCAAGGGCATGATCGTCACGCGCGAGCGCGCGGGATTCCCATCCACCGGATCGAGCAGCGGAATAAAACGGACGCCCGGTCCGCTGTACGATCGATCGGACTTCCGAAGAAGGACGCCGGTCGGTGAGGGCACTTGGTTCGATACATACACCTGCCTCCACTCACCAGACTGCCGGTCGAACGCGGACATCCCGAAGCCTTTGTCGCCGACCCGGCCGGTCCACTCGGCCGTAATCGCGCAGGCATCGACCGCAGTGCGCACCCGCTGCGTCGCGTAGTGGGCACCGGTGGCATCGAGGACCTCCCAGTCGCCGACCCAAAAGGCAAGGCGCTGGTAATTCGAATCTGCCGCGCATGGTGACGCTGCTGCCTGCGGGCTGGACGCGCGTGGACGATGCGATGAAGTGCGTGCCCACGCGAGGCGCCAGCAACCGACCGCGAGCAGAACAAGCAGAGTTAGATATCGTGTCGATATGCTGCCCATTCTACGAATCGCCAGACCGTGTATGAATGGACAAAGCCATCGAGTCATGGCACTTTTCGACGAATGACGAAAATCCGGGGAGCTCGAACGTCGGGACGCGCCGAGGACCAGTGTCCGCTCGAGTCGCGTTCGAACAGAAGCAAGTACGGGCGGCACTTGCTGATCGACGTCGCCTGGGTGCACGAGTTGTCCGGCTTCATCCTCGGCGAGCCGCACTTCCTTGGATTCTTCGACATCATTCTGGTGACGCGCGGTAAAGGGTCGTTCTGGCTCGACTCGCACCGCCACGCCGTCCACCCGGGCGCGGTGTTCTTCACGACCCCCGGGCAGGTACGACGGTGGGACGTGAAGCAGCTCGATGGTGTGTGCTTGTTCTTTGAAGACTTCTTCATCAAGGAATTCCTGCACGACGACGCGTTCCTGCTTCGTCTTCCCTACTTTCACGCGGATCCGGCGCGCGCCGCGCTGTCACTGGCACCCGCCGCCGCGCGTCGCATGCGGACGCGACTCGCCGCAATGCAACGCGAGCTGCCGCAAGACCGGCGCGACAGCGTCGATCTCTTGCGCGCGCAGCTGTACGAGATGCTTATCGTGCTGGCTCGCCAGTACGCCGCGGCGCATCACGTCGCTCCGCAGCGTCCAACCCATCGCGTCGTTTCGAGATTCATCGATCTCGTCGAGCGCGATGCCGCGCGCCGTCACCGGATCGGCGATTACGCCGCGGAGCTGGCGGTGACCCCGGGGCATCTGAGCGTGCTCTGTACACACGTACGCCGGCCAGCCCGCCAAGCGGCTGCTCGACGGCACGCTCGCGTCGCGTGCGCGCCGCATGCTCCTCTACACCGACGAATCCGCCGCTCGCGTCGGAGCGTCGCTCGGATTCGAGGACCCGAGCTATTTCAGTCGGTTCTTTCGCCGAGAAACCGGCCAGACGCCGAAGGAGTTTCGGAACGCGCTTCGCCGGTAACACGGCGCCAAGACGCAATCGAGGCGCGACTGGTAACCAGCTGATCAGCCGGCGGGGTGTTGGCGCAACCGGTAAACACTTCGGCGCTTTTTCAGGACTGACGCATGCTGCTCAGCCGCCGGCCTGCTTCCCGTGTGCGGGGCTGAAGCCCGCCACCACGACGAGGTGGGCCGAAGCCCGGCACACGACGGGGCTATTCGATTCTCAGCGCGCGCACCGCCGCATCGATTGCTTCAGGATCAGGCCGACGACACCGGCGGCGCTCTCGCCGAGCGCCATGCGGATGCCGATTTCCTTCGTCCGCCTCGCGACGGCGTAGGCGAGCACGCCGTAAATGCCCGAGATCGTCAACACCAGCGCGATGCGCCGGGGCGACCGGAGATGTATTGCCGACGTCGGCGACCCACGTTTTCGCGAGTTGGAACCAGCTCGACGGGTGGCTGCGGCAGGTTGAAGGGCTGCGAGGTAGAGCGTGAGGCCGCGATGGCGATGCGGGCGCGACAGCAAATGGCCGCATCTCCCGGCAACCGTACGGCTCGCGCCCCTCTAAGACGCGCGACTGAGGGTCACACCGCCCGCGTGGTTCGCGATTCGACTTAGGCACCAGCGTCTGGCGATTCAGGCTTGGCGAGAGAGCTGTCCTACACGTACCGCGGCTCCGGCCGGCCTACCGTCCGGCGTTCGTCGTCCGGACGGCATACAGCGACGTGCGGGCCGCGATGAAGAGCGTGCGGCCATCTCTGCCGCCGAACGCGAGCTGGATCGGACGCTCGGGCACCTCGATCGTGTCGATTTGCCTGCCCTGCGGGTCGTAGACGTAGACCTGGCCCGCCGCGATGTAGACGTTGCCGCGGGCGTCCACTGCCGCACCTTCGCCGCCGCTGGTAGGCGAACACCTGCAGTTCCGACAGCGAACCGTCCGGCTGCACCAGCCCCGACCACGTCGTCTGATCCGACTCGTCGGTGATATACGCGCGCTGGCCGGGCCTCGCGGCCGCGAGGCCGAAGCTGCGGAGCTGCCCGCTGCTCTTGATGCCGAAGCTCACCGCGCCGTCGAGGAAATCCTGGCCGGTCGGCAGGAACGTGGTGCCGTCGGGCGACACGAACTGCGCCGCCGGCTTCGTCGAGCGCCTGGCCGGTTGACGCGCCAGTCGCTGACCGGGAGCCACGCGACGGCGTTCGGCCGCGGCTCGAGCGGCGCGGGCTTCAGCAGCGTAACCGCCGCGTCCGGCGCCTCGGCCTTGAAGGTGTACACCGTGCCGTTGCCGGCGAACGACGTGACGAGCAGGTTGCCGGCCTTGTCGAACGCGAGGTTCGCCGGATCCAGCGCGTTGTCGCGCACGGTCGAGAGCCGGCGCGGTCGCGGCATTCCAGCGATAGATGCGCTGCCAGTGGGCGTCGACGAAGTAGTAGTCGCCGGACGGCGTCGACGGCGCCGCCCGAGATGTTGTAGAAGCCGCCGGCGAGCTGCTGCACACGCGCGCCGGCCGCGACGACGACGGACGCGGGCTTCGCGGCTGGCGCGCGGGCGCGGCGCCCGGACACAGTGAGCGACGCGAACTCGCGCTGCCGGATCTCGACGCCGATGCGTCCGATCGTAGACCGTCGTGTCGAACGAGACCTTGCTGTTGCTGTAGCAGTGCACGTTCCGGAAGCGGATGTCTTTCGAGCCGGAGATCTCGATCGCGTTCACGGGAACGGCTGGAACATGCTGATGACGCGGTAGATGAGGAAGTTCGCGATCGTGATGTGGCTCGAGTCGACGATCTCGAGCGGCAGCGCGAAGCCGCCCTCGCCGCGCTCTTCTTCGGTCTGCAGCGCGTAGATCCGCCAGTTCGAGACGCGGTGGAGCTGGACCTCGTAGCGCACGTGGTGCTCGCTCGACATCTCGTAGACGCGGCCCTCGGTGGACGTGTCCGAGACGAGCATGCCGGCCTGCGCGAACGTGCTCGGCGTCCAGATGTCGAAGAACGTGCCGCCGCCGCCGTCGGTCACCCACAGGCTCGGATACTGGCCGTCCCAGCGCCGGTTGAGGTCGGGATCGGCGGTATGGGTGTTGTTGTACGGGTTCTCACGCGTGCCGTCGAGCGTGGCTCGTGCCGTGGCCGCCGAGGAAGCGGACGTCGTTCATCATCGACGCGGCGCCCGCCATCCACTTCGCCGCCGACTGCGCGCGGATTGATGCCGTTGGTGTAGAGGCCGATGCCGATGACGATGTTGGTGCCGCCCTTCGGCGCCTCGATCAGCGGCTTCGGTCCGCCGACGCCCTGGAACGCCGGGCGTGCGATCCGGGACGACGATCTGCGTGCGATCCGGATGCAGCCCGATGAGGACCGTATCGGGCTTCAGCGTCAGCGTGTCGGTGACGACGTAGTAGCCCGGACGGGCAGGTAGATCGCGCGATGGTCGGCGATCGCCTTCCGGAAGACCTCGGTGTCGTCGGTCGTGCCGTCGCCCTTGGCGCCGAGCGAGCGGATGTTGACCCATGTGTCGCGCGCGCGGCAGATCGGGCAGGTCGGACTGCGACAGGCGCCGGCAGGGCCGCGAGCGGCGCCGCGTCGAACACCTGCTTGGTCTCGGGCGTCGCGCCGACGTCGGCGTAGCTCAGGCCGTACGAAAATGCTTTCACCGCGATACACGCGCCGCGGGACCCGCGCACCGTGCTGACCGCTCTCCTGATAGCGCGCGAACGTCGGCACGCGATCGCAGACGACGTCCTCCATGTTGATCTGCGTCTGCGCGTTCTTCTCGTTGCTGATGACCACGGCCGGGCCCGCTGATGTTCTCGAAGCGGCCGTCCTTGATCCACAGTTCGTCGTGAAACGTCGGCTCGACGGCGACCGCCGTCGGCACGTTCGCGAAACTGCGGGCGGATCAGCGTCAGCCCGGCGGCGCGCTCGCGAATCGCCGCCACGCGCTGGCCGTCGAACGTCGCGTCGACGGCGGTGAACTGCCAGCCCGGCGACGGCCGCTGCGTCCAGATGCCGTAGTCGCCGCCGTGAAAGTGGACGTCCTCCATCACGTTGCCGGTGTCGTGGACGCCGGCGAGGCCCGCTGCCGATGCGGAAGTCGCATGTGCGCGATGAACGAGTGCTGGGCGTAGCGGCCGCGGACGCCGACCGCGCCCGGGATTGCCGTCGCCGATTTCGATGTCGATGTTGCTCATCGCCGAGTAGAACGTGCCGGCGCCGGCGTCACCCGGCGTGCCGGTGCCGCGTCCGCCCCTGCCCTGTCCTGGCGGGCCGGCCGGCGCTCCACCACGGCCGGCATCGCCGCGGCCCGCGTCGCCGCCGCGGCCCCCGCGTCCGGTGCCGGGACGATTGCCGGAGAAGAACACCATGTACTTCTCTTGATTGGCGTCGCCGTAACCAGGCGTGTTCGCGCCGAGCACGAACACCGGCCTCGTCGCGCCGTACCCGATCAACCGGATGCCGCCCCAGACGTAGACGGTGTTCGTCAGTCGATAGCGTCCGGACGGCACGAAGACAATGCCTTCGCCGGTCGTCTCCTGGGCCTTGTCGATCGCGGCTTGAACGGCGGCCGTGTCGTCTCCGGCGCCGTCACCTCTTGCGGAGAATGGGTCGCTCGTCAGATAGACCGCTTTCGGATCATCGAGGCGCGTCGTGTAGAACGACGAGGTCTGGGCCGCGGCCGGCCGGGCGAGACAGAGGAGACAGATCGCGGACGCGGCGCCGATCGGAGTGAGTCGCGGCATGCGCGTCAGAATACTGCGCGAACGGTCGTCTTCAGTCGCCGGATTTCCGGCGCCTGCGCGGCGTGAACAGCGGCGATCAGTTCCGATCCACGCCAGATTCCGCACAAAAAGCGTCGGGGCACGACTTATGCGGGCGGCGCGACCGCGTAAGGCCGGGAGGCTGCCCGTGCGCGGCTGATTGACCGTGGCGACGCTGTACAGGGAAGCCGGATGGTCGACAAAGGAGAGCGCCATGAAGACGACAGGCAAGAACCTGACGCGGCGTGACTTTCTCGGCGCAACCGCCGGGATGGCCGTACTGCCGGCGGCAGCGGCGGGCGCATGGCGGCGGGTGCCGGGCGCCAACGACCGTGTGCGGCTCGCGCTCATCGGCTGCGGGAGCCGCGGCGGACAGGTCGCCGATTTCTTCCTGCGGCACGAGGACGCGCAGTACGTCGCGGCGTGTGACGTCTTCAAGGAACGGCTCGACGCGCGCGTCGCCGCCTTCGGCAAGGCCGCCAATCCGGCACAGGCCGGCACCGCGGTGGACGCCATCGAAGACTACCGTCGCATCCTCGACCGCAAGGACATCGACGCGGTGCACATCGCCACGCCCGACCACTGGCACTGCGACATCCTGGCCGAGGCTATCAAGGCGGGCAAAGACGTCTACGTCGAGAAGCCGCTCTCGAACACGATCGAACGCGCGGTGAACGCGCTGAAGGCCTACCGCGGATCCAACCGCGTCGTGCAGCTCGGCACGCAGCAGCGGTCGGGCTCGCACTTCCAGGAGGCGGCGCAGATCGTCCAGTCCGGCAAGCTGGGCAAGGTGACGCACGCCGTCCTCTTGTATCCGGGCACCGGCTACGGCCGCGGGCCGGAGCAGGAAACGGCGCCGCCGGCTGGACTCAACTGGGACATGTTCCAGGGACCGGCGGCGCGTCATCCGTATAAGGTCGGCCGCCATCGGAGCTGGCGCGGCTACTGGGACTACGGCGGCGGGTTGATCACCGACTGGGGCGTGCACCTGACCGACGTCGCCCTCTGGTATCTCAAGTCGCAGAGCACCGGTCCGCTGCGGACGACCGGCTCCGCGCAGTACGTGAACCTCGTCAATCCGGAACACGATCAGTCACCCGATGCCTTCTCGGTGACGTGGCAGTATCCCGACTTCGTGATGACGTTCACCAACGTCGTGTCCGACACGCAGCAGGGAGAGTTCGACAAACGCGGTAACTACTTCTACGGTCCGCTCGGAAGCCTGCTCGTCAACCGCATGGGCTATGAGATGCGGCCGCGGCCTCAGCGCGGCGCGGGTCCTGGTGGCCGTGGCGCCGGGGCGCCGGCGGGTCCTCCGCCTCCGCCGACGATGCCGTTCGAGTACGAGCGCGTGGACTACTCCGAGAACTACCAGAACGATCCCCACACGATCGCGCACGCGCGCAATTTCCTCGATTGCGTCAAGTCGCGCCAGAAGCCGGTGTCGGAGCTGGAGATCGGGTTCAACGCCTCGCTGCCGTGCATCCTCGGCGTGATGGCGGTGCGTGAGCGCCGATCGTTCACGTGGGACGCACAGGCCCTGAAAGCGGTCCCGGTGTAGAGCAGGCGTCGCCATTCAGAATCAGCGCCTTCACTTTGCCGGTGAAGGCGTCGTTGCTGGCCGGGGCGAGCACGACGGCACGTTCGAACGCGGCAAGGGCTTCGGGGTAACGCCCGAGTGCGGATGTCGGAGAGGTGTTCGGTGCTCACCACCTCCACCTGCGGCGACTGTGACAGGTCGGTCACGACCATGTCGGGGATGCCGGTCCGCATGCAGTCGAGGGATTGGTCGCCCGTGGTGTTGCCAAAGTGGAGGACCGCCACCGACGGCCGGGCACGCCCGCCGGCGCTCGCCGGGGTCTTTGGCGGGGATGGCGGCCTGGGACGACGGCCACCGCGGCGAGCCGTCCGTTGCGGCGGCGTGCCGAGCCGGCGACCTCGACCCCAACCCCTGGATTGCGCGCGACCGAGTCTCACCGTACACTCGCTCTTCCTCGGTTGAACGCTCCATCCTCGACATTCAGCTCACGACACCGGAGGGATCAATGACCGATACGACGGCCGCAATCAACGCGACCAATCTGGGCTGCTCGATCACCTGCAAGGACCTGGAGGCGTCGATTCGCTTCTACCGCGATGCCATCGGCTTTTGCGGTGGCTCAGACGGTCGAGAACGAAGGGAAGGTCGTCGCCGCGGTGGTCGCCGCGAGTGATTGCCGCATCGTCCTCAACCAGGACGATGGCAAGCTCGGTTGGGACCGGATCAAAGGACAGGGTTTCTACCTGCAGATCAACGTGGCGGGCGCTGCCGATGTGGACGCGGCTGCTGCGCGAATCAAGGCCGTGGGTGGAGCGCTGCTGAGTGAGCCGGCGGACCGCCCCTGGGGCGCGCGCATGTTCCAGTTCAACGATCTGGACGGGTTTAAGCTCGGGGTGTCCACACCGCTCGTGGGATAACACCCGCAGCACCCATCCCGCTGTCGCGGCCGACTTCACGAGGCGTGCCGGGCGAGTCTGAATGTCTCGCCCAGAATCGGAGCTCATGTGGCCATCTGCGGCAGCGTGGGTGAGTGGCCTGCGTCTCGCGGTGTCGGCCCAGACCGCTCGCCGAACACATGCGGGCGGGACTTCGGCGTGTGGCTCGGCGCGCGAGTCTGCGCTGGGGGATGGTGGTGAGCCGCATTTTCGCGAGTTGGAACCAGGTTACGGCATGGTTGCGGCAGATCGGCGCGTTCGCCCCGTAACGGCGACTCCGACGGCGTAGAACGCAGCGACCGAGCGCTTCGTCATTGGCGAGCGCCGGGTCGTCGATCCGTCAGCGGATGTCAATGGCCTCGAAGTACTTTGCAACGACCACAACCGTCGCCGGCGAGACGGCGTTCACCTCGGCGATGAAGGATTGCAGCCGTTCGATCGCCGGCGCCTGGCTCACGTCATATGTGACGTTGAACCGGTCCCAATGCGTCGGCAGCACCATGCGGGGATACCCGATCGCTTTGAGCAACCGGCTCGTGTAGTCGTGGATCTCACGGCGCTCGGGCATCGCGCCGATCAGCGCGACATCAGGCCGCAGCCCTTCAACCTCGCGCTCGATGTAGTTCATCGATCCGAAGACGAGAATCTGCCTGCCGCCGATGCGGATCAGATAGGCGAGCGTCCCGCCTTCCGCGAACTGGTCCAGCCGGAGCGGAGCGACCGCGTCAATTGGGATTATCGCCGGCGTCGGCGGCGCATTCGGCTCCCGCCGGAGAAACGGCGCGCGCCGCAGGATGCCGTGCAGACTGGGGATGACCCGTACCGACCATCCATCGAACTCGAGATCGTCACCGCCGCGAGCGACGATGAGCTTGTCGCCGGGAATGCCGTACGCCCGCCCGAGATTGCGCGCGCTTTCGGTGCCGATGACGGTGGCGCCTGTCTTGCGGGCGATGTACGGCACGTCGAGCGCATGATCGGGATGCGTGTGGGTGATCAGGATGAAATCGGCGCGCTGGATATGGGCGTCGATCGTCGCTGTATCCGATTCCGCCGCGTCCGCCCGCGTGAACTGGCGCCGCGTGTCGCCGGGAAGAACGTCATCGTTCGGCGAGGTCATCTGCAGGCGCGAGAGATAGGGATCGACCAGCAAGGTCGTGCGGCCGTCGCTGATTCGCCATCCGGCGGTGCCGAGATACGCGAGACGGACTGCCTGCCCTCGCGGGGGTGCGCCGCCTTGTTTCGCGTGGGCCTCGCCCTCCGCACCCGACCGAGGAGCGACGGTCATGGCGGCCATCGCGATTGAACCGGCGACAATCATCCGCGCGGCGATATGCACGCCGCCATCCTAAATCCGAAGGGGGGGAATTCAAAGACGGCGATGGATCGGCGCATCACCGCCGCGACGCGGGCGCGACGCCTTGCCGGTGTCAATGAATCACCGCCGATGCACTGAGTTGTTTGGAACGAGGTTCGACTTCGCCTGGCTTGCCGAGCCGAAGCTCACCCAGTGCTCGTCAAACATGAGCGAAGGCTGGTCCTTCGACTCGCAGCGCTCACTCAGGTCCAGTCGACCCGAGGGCTGGTGATTCCAAAATTTCACGAGTTGGAACCGGATTGCCGAATGGCTGAAATCTGTCCAGCACTTGAAGGCCGTTGCCTGACGCTCGAATTCGAAATCCATGGTCCTGTGCCGGAAGCACAACAATTGGTCTCCAATGGTATAGCGCCATGCGGACCGCCCTGCTCGCACTCGGAATTGTTGCTGCGGGTCTTCTTGCCGTTTGGGTAGTTGTCGATCGTCGGCTGGAATTGCCACCTGTCGGCCCGGGCGTCGAGCAGATCTGTGCCGAAATGATGCAGCGGACAGCAGCCGACCTCTCGTGGGTGGCACCGAATCGTGAGGAGAGGGTTCGTGGCCGCGAGATCAAGACGGTAACCCTTGGTGAATTGCCATCCCACGCTGGAAGCCTTGTGCGCGTATGCCGAAGTGCCCGCCCGCACCTCCCGAGTACGTGCCCTCCAACGACGGCGCATCGGTCGGAGATCGATGGCCCTTTCGTTTTCCAATACGGCTCGTCTGGCCACAGCGAACTGAGTGTCACCCATGGTGCGCGCCACGACTGCTCCTCCATTGCAGCGCGGGACGGGCAGTTGGGGTACTGCCTGGCCGATGTGCAAGTGAACGAGGAAGGAACCGTCGATACGGTTCGTGTCCTGCGCCGACAGAATATGGACAAACGTGTCGAGTTGGCTATCGCCCGCTCGATAAAGTCGCGCCGCTACAATCCTGCGACTGCGTGTGGACGCCCTGTTCCCTTCAGGATGTCAGTCGGCGTTGGCCATTGCCCACCCCGAGCGGAACGAGGCCGCAAGCCGGATCGCTAGGCCGCTGAGGCTCATGACGCTCGGGCAGCTTGTTCGCGCGACCAATTAGCCTGGTGGCCACTGTTGGGCGCCACATAGGATGCGCACCCGAACTTCACCCTGAGTCTCAAAAACCTCGTAAATCGCAATGAATGGAAGCGGAGGGAAGGCGATCTCTCGGGTACCCTCGACGCGACCAGAGCGTCCGAGGTGCGGGAACGCCTCTAACGTCCCTATGCGCTCGACCACGGACTGCGCCACTCGTCCCGCGGATTCAGCACGGCTTTCTGCAATGTAGTCGCAGATCCGCTCAAGGTCGTCCGCGGCGTCCGTCGTCCAGCGGACGCGCATCAGCCGCGATAGCGCCGATCCATCCGAGCGGCGACGTCATCGTGCTCGATCAGCCTGCCTTCGCGGGCGGCGGCGCGCCCCTTCTCGACCTCCGCGCGGAACCACTCGTCGTGCTCCACCGAGCTGGCCAACAAGTCGAGCGCCACCTAATCGGCCGTACGGCCACTCTCTGCGGCCGGGCGTGCCCGCTTCGCTTCGAGCTCGGGCGGGACCTGCAGGTTCATAAGATTCAGCGTAGGAGCTTTGAAAAGCTTGTCAATGTGGCGGTGTCAGGAATTCGAACATCCCGGAGCGTTTTCACAAGAAACAGCGCTCGGGATGCCGACTTGCCGCGCCGCTGACGGTCAGTTGGCCTGTCGTAGGAAGTCCACGGCGTGCCCGTCTTCATGGTTCCGGAGCAAACAAATAAGGCGCTTGGAGTTCGCCGCGCGACAACGGTAGATCCACTGGGCATCGCCTCCATACTGCTTCTCGAAGGTGAAGTCACCGTTGGAATCGAAATTCACAGCGGAGATGTCGCCGGTCGGGATCCAAGCCGTATAAGAGATGACTTGAAGATCTTCGGCTCTTCCAGTCCGGAATGTCAGCGTCCAATCGAGGGGATGTCCCGGCTGATCATCACGGCGGATTCCTGCGATGTCGAATAGCACGTGATCTGGGCCAGAACGGCCGGTGAGAAACATTTCTGTGAAGACGTCTCCACCCACGTTCCTAGTAACTCACTCGGTTGCGCTCGTTTCGCCTTTCCGAACGCATCTCGCAGACGGGCCATTGAGGGTCGTTCGATGCCACTCGGTGTCACCTGCAAGACTGGCGCTGTCGATAAACGGTCGGCGGACAGGAATAGAACCGCCAGCTCAACACAAGTCACCACCAGCGAGATGGACACGGGCGGCTGGACTGGGCAAGCGAAGGGCGTACATGTCGAACGGCACTCCTTGCCTCGTCGCCTTGCGGTGGCTCAGCGCGACCCTTTGGCGCGTCGTTGCGCGGCGGCCCCGGCAGTCCGAGGTCGCCCACCAAGCCGGCCGTTGGTTCGCGAGGCGCGCGCCTTCGTGGCGCTCCGATGGGCACCCACCAGGGCCGCGACGCCAACGATATCGACCTTCCTCTTCCCTGTGTCGGAAAAGCGTGCCACGCGGACCCGTGCTTCTGGTCGACTGGCCGGATGGGCGTTGAAGTACTCCGTCAGAACGGCGCGAATGGCGCGCTCCGCCTTCGCATGTGTCTCGGCCGCAGCGTAGACGGGCAATCCCGGCACATAGGCGCTCACGGCGCCGCTATCTTCGGTTTCAAGGACGATCGGATAGAGCATCGTCATTCGACACCCGCCTCACGCAAGATGCGATTGCCGAGCCGCCCGGCATCCTTCTTGGTGTGAACGGCGACCCAGACTTCCTTGCCGGATGTGGGATGTTTCAATAGCACGTGACCGCCTTTCCCGGACCTGACCTCGACGAATCCCCCAGCCTTCAGCTTACGGATCACCTCGGCCCACGTCACCTCAAAATCGTAAACCTACCGCTAGGTTTCGTCAATGAGGGCGACCGATCAGGATCGAAAGGTTCGATTCCTATCCGCGGTGGCCGTTGCGACGGGGTGCAAGTGATTGATGGTATTGGACGAGTGGAGTGGTGACCCAGATTTTCACCAGTTGGAACCAGATGGCGAGCTGGCTAAGCCAGCTCCAGGGGCTCCAAGGAGCCGCATAGTCAAGCGGGCAGGAGTTAACGAGTCACTTCCAGCCGCGTAGGGCTAGCTCTTCGGTGCGAGCGAGCCACTTGCTGAACACTGCGGCGTTACTCGCGAGCAAAGGTGGCTGCGCGGGCACGCACGCGCGCAGGCGCGTGGCACGTTTCCGCTGTCGTGTAACATACGCCGCAATTCCGGATGTCCACCGCCCACTTGATCTCCGGCCTCCCCGGAGCCGGCAAGAGCACCTACGCCCAGCAGCTACAACTCCGCACCGGCGCCGTGGTCTTCACGCTAGATCGCTTCCTTATCACGATGTTCGGACGCTACGAGGTACCGGACGTTGGTGGAGAAGAGCACGTCAGACGCGTCCTCGCGTGCCGCGAAGTGATCTGGATGTCCGCCGAGAAGCTACTGGTGCATGGCAGCGACGTGATCCTCGACGACGGTTATTTCCTGCGCGAACATCGCCGGAAGGTGGTCGATGCTGCCGTGGCGCTCGGTGCGGAGGCGAAGATCCACTTCATCGACACGCCGCTCGACGAGATTCGCAAGCGGCTGGCGGATCGCAATCAGAATCTTCCTGTCTACAACTTCGCCATCGAGCCGGAGACGCTGGAGGGATGCGTCCGGCTATTTGAGACGCCGAACGACGCCGATGCCGCCGAAGTCATCGTCATCCAATGCGGCCGGCGGAGCGCCTGACAGAGCGATACACCGTTCGCCGGGAATGGCTCAGAAGTTCCTAGGCGGACAAGCGTTCAACAGGTTCGACGGAGACCGACTACACCGAGCTGGTTCGTCGGCCAAGATGGATAGCAGGCACGTCCAGGAACGCCTTTAGCCTATCGGTCTTTGCTGGCTGCCCTTGTGGCCTCACAACAGTCGCCAGATCGGCGTTTAGCGGTTATGCGTGTTAGGTTTTCCTCCGTTAGGTGCGGCGATGTCAAATGTGCGAAGACACACTCCGCGACCACACCAGGGCGGCGAGGATAACATGACGACGAGTCGAATTGGTGCCGTGGCAATCGCGCTGAGTATTGCGTTCGGGTTTGTTGGCGGCGCCGGCTCGACGCAGGGTTCAGCGAAAGACAAGAACCTGTCCGGCACGATCGCTTCTTCCAAACGGATGGCGGACGGTAAAGAGTGGACGACTGCCAACCTCAACGTCAACACGTCGTCGTCCTATTGTTACGACGATGCGGAACCGAACTGTCGTCGATATGGCCGCTTGTATACGTGGGAATCGGCGCAGCGAGGATGTCAGTCGTTAGGAAATGGATGGCGGTTGCCGACCGACGACGAATGGCGTCAGATGGCGAAGCATTATGGTGGACTTGGGAACGACTCGCCTGACAAGGGTAAAGCGGCATATACGGCACTCCTGAGCGGAGGGACGTCAGGCTTCAATGCCGTGCTGGGTGGCAATCGCTCCATTGATGGACAGTACGACAGGCTGGAGGCACACGGAATCTACTGGACGGCATCCGAAAACGATCCGATCACCGCACCGCTCTATAACTTCGGCAAAGGCAGTCAAGCGCTCTATCGTGGGCCCCAGGGCCAGAAGCAGATGGCAGTTTCCGTGCGTTGCGTCAGGGAGTGACCGCTCAAAATTCGGGCCCGCAGAGTGATGCCCTCCAGCATCGCGACCCTATTTTTCACCAGTTGGAACCGCATCGGCCAATGCCTCAGACACGTTGACGGACTTCGACAGCGGCCTGAACCGTCTGCCGCTGCTCGCGCCTGCGCCATTGGGAACGTTGCGGCGTCACTGGGGACAGAAAAACCCTTAGCCGGCTCTCGTTGCTGAAGTGAGTGGTCTACTCGTGCCGCAGCGCAGCCAGCGGTGCCACGGTCAACGCCGGCCGTGCCGAGAGAAACGCCGCGCCCAAGACGGCGCTGGCGAGGACGACGGGCATCGCGATGAAGACGCCAGGATCGAGGGGCGTCAATTCAAACAACATTTGCTGCAGATAGCGCGTCAGCATGGCGCCACCGGCGACGCCCGCGGCGATGCCGACCGCCGCCAACAGCAGCACATCGCCGACGATCGCACGAAACACCTGGTATCTCGAGGCGCCCAACGCCACCCGAATGCCGATCTCACGCGTTCGACTACTGACGGCGAAGGCAATGCCCCCGTAAATGCCGACAACCGCAAGCGTGCCCGCGATCAGCGCAAACAGCCCGAACATTCCCGCGTAGAAGCGCGGCTGGAGAATCGAGTTCGAAAGGATTTGTTCCATGGTCGCGATGCGGTCGGGTGCCGTCTGCGGGTCCAGCTGGCGGACGATCTCGCGAATGGCCGGGACCAACGCCGTTGGCGAGCCGTCGGTTCGCACGGCGAAATACGGCGAGGAGTGTTCAAACAGCCTGCTGTCCGCACCCGTTCGCTCCAGGTTGGCAAAGATCGCGGAGCCGGGCGGGTCTGCCAGACCGGTCTCTCGGACGTCCTCGACAATTCCGATGATGTCCCAGGGAACGTCGCCCGTGTAGACGCGTGTTCCGACCGGGTTTTCGCCGACAAACCCGCTGCGCGCGAGCGTTCGGTTGATGAGGAGGCTATGCGGCCGGCCGACGGGATCCGCGTCGGAGAAGCCACGGCCCTCGATGACGTCCACGCCCAATGCGGACAAAAAGTCACGACTCACGAGGTGCGTGACCGGGAAGTCTGGTTTTCCGGCCACACCTGGCGGAGGAGGCGGCGGCGGCGCGCCCGTGGACTGACGCGCCTGGGAGCGGGGACTGAGCTGCGCGTGTCCGAGATTGCTGCGAGTGAGCGGCAAGTGATCAGCGTACCCCGCGGCCCGCACGCCCGGGAGCCCCTGGACGCGCGCGATCAGCTGCTCAGAGAATCTCAGCGCTGGCTGATTGGGCGACAGTGCGACTTGAAACGTGAGGACCCGCGTCGTCGCGTAGCCGGGATTGACGCTCGAGAGCTTGAGGAAGCTCCGGATCAGCAGTCCACTGCTCAGGAGCAAAACGACCGCCAGGCCAATCTGCACGACGACAAGTAGCGCGCGCCCGCGCGAGCGACGGAACAAGTTGAACCCCGGCGCGGACAGGCTCGTCTCGCGCGCCAACTCGCCACGCGCCTCGACATGCGATTGCCACAACGCCGGCGCGAGCCCGCACGCCAGCCCAGCGACTACTGAAACCCCGAGGGCAAACAGCAGTACCGTCCCGTCGATGCCGACTTCGTGGAGACGCGGCACGATGGATGACGCGCCAAGGTCCTGTCGCGGCATGCCGGCGCCGAACACCCGAAGCCATCGCACCCCGCTCACCGCCAGCCAGATTCCCGCGAAACCGCCGACAAGCGTCAGCAGCATGCTCTCGGTCACGAGTTGTCGCACCACCCGGCTGCGGCCCGCACCGAGCGCCAGCCAAACCCAGATCTCGCGTTCGCGCCTGATGCCTCGCGCGAGCAGCAACCCGCCGACGTTGACGCACGCAATGAGCAGTACGAACCCGACCGCGCCGGACAGGATCACGAGCGGCGTTTTCGCGCCGGCAATCAGGTCACCGTGCAGGGCGACGACGAAGAACCGCGTCGGGATCGGCTCCGAACGGAGGGGCCCAGCGCCCTTGGCCGCGCCCCCGCTCGGTGGAGGTGGCGGTCCTGCACCTGGTCCTGGCGGAGGCGGCGGAGGGCCAGCCCGGGACTGGCGGGAGGGCGCGGAGCCGCGGGGCCGCTCCCGGAGAAGAGGAGGACCAATCGGCGACGGCCCACCAGCGGAGCGGCGCTCCTCCCGCGCGAGCCGCATCAGGTCGTTGACCTCCGTGCTTGCCGTCAGGAAAGAGGCGCCGGCGGTGAGGCGCCCGACGACCGACGGCCGCTGCCGGGGTCCCCAGACGAACGGCGTCCAGAACTCCACGTCGGCGTTCGGAAACTGAAAGCCGGGACGCATGACGCCGACAACCTCGTATTGAATGCCGTCGAGCACGATTGTCTTTCCAAGAATAGCGTCGTCAGCACCGAAGCGGCGCTGCCACATGGTGTAACTGATGACCGCGACTCGGTCAAGGCCGGACGCCTCTTCTCGTGGCTCCAGTAAGCGGCCCATCAGCGGCGTCGCTTCGAGCATCGCCATGACCTGGGGTGATATGCGAACGCCGCTCAGCTGGACGGCCTCCCCGCGTCCGCTCAGCGTGACAGCCTCAGTGACGTAGGACCCAGATTCGACAGCGTCTGAGAGCGGGACCGAAGGACCTCGAGATCTTGAAAGCTCACCGGCGCGGCAGAGTCTTCGATGCCGCTCCCATCCTCTGGATCGAACTGGATGGCGATCCGAATAAAGCGATCCGCACCGGGATACGGCAGCGAGCGGAGCAGCACGGCATGGACGACGCTGAAGATGGCGGTGTTGGCGCCGATGCCGAGCGCGAGCGTGCCGATGACGACAGCGGCGAACCCCGGCGCGCGCACGAGCGAGCGCGCCGCGAATCGGGTGTCCTGCCGGAGGTCGTTGAGCCACCGGAACGACCGCGCATCGCGATGAAGTTCCTTCGCCTGCGCAATGCCGCCGAGCGTACGTCGGGCCGCCAAGCCGGCATCAGCGTCGGTCAGCCCTGACGCTGTACTCGTCCTCGAGGACACCGAGGTGCGCGGCCAGCTCGCGTTCGAGCTCGGACTCGGCACGGCCGGGTTGGAGGAAATGGACGAGACGAAGCAGGAATCGCCGGAGGGCCGCCATCGCTACAGCTCGTTGAGCAGCAGAGCGTCGACAAAGCCGGCCAGGCGTCGCCACCGGTCGGTTTCCTTCGCGAGCGCACGCGTGCCTGCCTTCGTGATGCCGTAGTACTTCGCGTCGCGATTGTTCTCGGTCTTGCGCCAGCTGCCCTTGATCCAGCCCTTCTGCTCGAGCCGAACGAGCGCTGGATACAGCGTGCCCTGCCTCAGCGTGAGACGGGACTTGGACACTTGTTCAAGACGGGCGGCGAGACTGTAGGCGTGCTGGGGGCCCATCGCCTTCAGCGCGCGCAACAGAATGAGGTCCAAAGCGCCCTGTGAGAGCTCGACTTCGCTAGACATTCAAGTGAACCGCGGCGCAGACAATGCCATTGAATTACTAGGCTGTCAAGTGGAGTAACCGGCCGCGGCGTCCCGGAGCTTCTCGCAGGCCACAAGGCGCACAGCGTCGTGCAATGGAGAGCAGACAGATCCTATGAGTGAGCGTTGTGGGGAGTTATGCGGCCCAGCATCGCGAGCCGCATTTTCGCGAGTTGGAACCAGGCGGCGGCCTGGTTGCGAGGAGTGGCGGCGCTACAAGACGCTGGGTAGGCCACTGGCGCGGCTCCCGGAGCACTCGACGACTGATCGGAGTGTAAGAATCGCCTTTCTGTTGCGACTACCTTATACAGGTGGCGACTGACCGGACCGACAGCTTGGCCATTGGAGGGGGTCCGAAGCCTCCAGGATGCGCGATTCGAAGAAGCGACGGCGGAGGGACGGGGCGGCGCTGGCTCGGCTTGCTCGGGGCGTACGAGCCAGATCCTGACAAGCGGAAGCTATCCCCCAGCAGGAGATCTTGATTGGGCTCTGGCGAAGCTTTGCGGCGTTCGATGAGGGGGGTGCTCGACCCGAACCTGGGTCTATCGCGTGGCTCATAACGTTGCAACGTCGAAAGTGCTGCGCCGGCGAACGGCACCGCTTGTGAGCCTGGACGAGGTGGCCTCGAGGCCGGCGAGCTGCACAACGAGAGAACTCTCGACCGGCAACTGGCCTTGGACCGCCTCCTCTCGCTCGTGCGGACGCTGGAACCTATCGGACCGACGTGTGATTCTGCTCTACCTCGAGGGCGTCGACGCCGCGTCGATTGGCGAGATCACGGGACTCTCCGCGCGCAATGTGTCGACGAAGATCCATCGCATCAAACAGGTTCTCGCAAGGCGATTCCAC